>NZ_CP008953.1:0-2400000 GCF_000732925.1 Amycolatopsis japonica | reverse complement strand
CGCGCCGAGCCGCCGGTCGAGCATCTTCACGCTCCCAGCATCACACGGGACCGCCGGTACAGCGGGCCGGGGCGGCGGGAATCGTCGAATCGACCAGATACCGGCTCACCGCATCGTCCACACAGGACGATCCGCCGCCGAAGACGGCGTGCCCGACGTCCTCATTGGACAGAAGCACCGCGGATTTGAGGCTTTCCGGCAGCCGCCGCGCCCAGCCATAGGGTGTCGCGGCGTCCTTCGTGGTCCCGACGAGCAGGATGGGCGGCGCGCCGTCCGCCCGGATCGTCCTGGACGGAGCGGCACCGGTGGGCAGGAAGGCGCAGCCGAGCGCTTCCGTACCGGACGAGAGCCGGGAAACACGGCGAAGCTCTCGCGCGGCGTCCTCGTACGCCGCCAGATCGGTGGGATGGGTCCGGTCCAGGCAGTTGACGACGGTGAGCGCGTCGGTCGTGTCGGTCGAGGTCTCCGGCTCGTCGGCGGGCTCGTCCGACGAGCCGTCCGAGGGAGCGTCGGCGCCGAGGATGATTTCCGACAGCTCCGCCCAGTCCGCCGGAAAGGTGAGTTTCGCGGAGATCTCCGAACGAAGAGCGCTCCCTTCACCCGCTTTGTCCGCTTTGGCCAGCACTCGGTCCACGGTGGCGAGGATTTCGGTCGCGTCCTGGCCGGGGCACGGTTTGCCGGTCCTCGTGGCACATTGCTTCGCGTAGGTCAGCAGGGTGTCTTCCACGCCCTTCGCCTGCTCGACGGTGTCGGCCCGCCAATCGAGATAGGTGTTGTCGACGCCGTCGAGCACCATGGCGCGGACCTTCTTCGGGAACCGGTCGGCGTACAGCTGGCCGATCCGCGTGCCGTAGGAGTAGCCGAGGTAGGTCAGTTTCTCCTGGCCGGTGACCACCCGCAGGACGTCGAGGTCGCTGACGACGTCGTCGGTGCCCAGGTGCCGCAGCACGTTCTCCCCGGTGTTCTTGAGGCACGCCTCGGCGTACTGCCGGGTGCTCGGAACCTCGGCGCCGATCAGCGGCAGGCCCTCGGGAGCCTTCGAAGCGGGCTCTCTCTCGGTGTCGCAGCGGAGCCGCGGTTCGCTGCCGCCGATCCCCCGCGGATCGAAGCCGACCAGATCGAACCTGGCCCGGACCGGGGCGGGCCAGGTGCCCGCGATGTCCTTCACCATGGCGACGCCGGACTGCCCGGGGCCGCCCGCACCGGCGACGAGCGTGCCGATCCGCTCCCCCGGCCGGGTCGCCGCGGCCTTGATCACCGGCAGCGTGAACTTCGGCCCGTCCGGCCGCCGGTAGTCCACGGGCACGGTCAGCTTCGCGCACTGCAGGGCTTCGCAGGGGCGCCAGTCCAGGGTCTGCCGGTAGAACGACGTCAGCGCCGCCTCGCGCTCCGGTTCGTCCACTTTGGTCACCGGCGCCGGAGTTCCTTGCGATGTGGTACATCCGGCGACGAGCGCGATCGACAGCATCACGCATTTCCAGCTCACTCGTAACTCCTGCCTTCGGGACACCGGACGATCCAACCCCGCGGCCCGCCGTGCGCACGACCCTCGACGGGATGAAAAGGGGCGGCGGTGTCGGCCGCGGGGACTAGGCCGAAAGACATACCCACGAGCGATGAGATCCAGACCACACGATCGGGTCGTGACGATCTTCGCGCGGCTGGGTCTATTGAGTGTGGAAGCGAAGAACTTCCACCGCAGGCAACGGAATCCGAATTGAGGAGATCGCGATGACGAACACCGCCACCACCGCCAAGCCGAACTCGAACTCCACCGCCCCGGCCGAGAACAGCGCGCTCGTCTCCACCCAGGGCGTGACCACGATCGCCGACACCGTCGTCCAGAAGGTCGCGGGCCTCGCGACCCGGGAGATCACCGGTGTCCACGCGCTGGGCGGCGGCGCCGTGCGGGCGTTCAACGCGCTGCGTGAGCGCATCCCGGGTGCCACCGCGTCCGCCGGGCAGGGCGTCTCCGTCGAGGTCGGCGAGCGCCAGGCCGCGGTCGACCTGCAGATCGTCGTCGAATACGGCGTCGCGATCGCTGATCTGGCGAAGTCGGTGCGCCGCAACGTGATCGGCGCGGTCGAGCAGATGACCGGGCTCGAGGTCGTCGAGGTCAACATCAACGTGTCCGACGTGCACATCCCGGGCGACGACGACGCCGACGAGAGCACCGAGTCCGGCCGCGTCCAGTGACCATCGGCGCCGGTCCGCGCCAGACAGCAAGGAGAACGTTCATGAACGCCACCCAACTCGGCCTGTTGACCGGTCTCGTGCTCGGCGTGGCCGGCGCGTTCGGCGGCTTCGGCGCCTTCCTCGTCGTGCTCGTGCTCGCCGCGCTCGGCCTGCTGGTCGGCAGGTTCCTCGACGGCAAGCTCGACCTTTCGGCCCTGGCGGGCCGCGACAGGGGCTGATCGCCATGACGACGATGACCGCCGCCGCGCCCGGGACGGACGGGCGCGGCGGGCTGACCGTGGCCGACGGCGCCGTCGAACGGATCGCCGCGCGGGCGATCACCGAGGTCGACGGCGCCGGCGGCGCGGCCTCCCGGGTGCTCGGGATCGCGGTCGGCGGCGAAGACCTCGACCAGGGCGCCAAGGTGAGCGCGCACGTCACCGGTTCGACGACCACTTTGGACGTCCGGCTTTCGGTGAAGTACCCGCTTTCGGTGCGCGCCACCACCGAGGCCGTGCGCGAGCATCTGATCAGCCGCGTCGGCGGGCTCTCGGGCCTGACCGTCACGCGGGTCGACATCACCGTCACCGCCCTGCATTCCGAGGAGACCGAGACGAGGAGGGTCCGATGAAACGGCGTCCACGCCGCAGCGCCCCGGCCGTGCTGGTCGCCCTCGTGGTGCTCGCCGGCTGTGTCCTGGCCGCCGTCGTCGCGGTCCAGACGATCATCGGGGAGACACCGTGGATCGGCTACGACGCCATCGCGTCCGCGCTGCACGATCTCCGATGGAGTGATCCCCTTCCGGCGATCGCCGGCGGCGTGGTCGCGCTCCTCGGTCTGCTGCTCCTCGTGAGCGCGGTCGTCCCGGGGAAGCCGACCGTGCTGCCGCTCGAAGGCGGCACGGATTCAGGCGCCTCCCGCCGCAGCTACCGATCGACCCTGCGCACCGCCGCATCCACTGTGGACGGTGTCTCGGCGGCGAAGCTCAAGGTGAAGCGGCGCGCGATCGTCTCGGTGGTGACCACCGGGCGGACGAACACCGCCGGGCTCGCCGACGCCGTCCGCGCCGCCATCGAGCACCGTCTCGCCCAGATCGGCCCCGCCGCCGTTCCCGCCGTGCGGGTCCGGGTCAAGGCCACGAGGAGCGCGTCATGACCGACCTCAACCGTCCCGCCCGGCTGAACCGCACCCTGCTGGTGCTGACCGGGCTCGTGCTGATCGCCGGTGGCGGATTCGCCGTCGGCACCCATTTCGGCCGCATCCCAGTGCTGGATCCCGGCACCACGCTCGTCCCCGGCACCGCCATGCCGCCCGCGTGGGTCTGGTACGCCGTCGCCGGGGGCGCCGTGCTCCTCGGGCTGCTGGCTCTGCGCTGGCTCATCGCGCAGCCCGTCCGCAAACCCAAATCCCACACCTGGCGCTTCGAGCAGGACACCGGCCGGACCGCGCTGGCCGCGAGCACCGCGGTGGACCCCTTCACGGCGGAGGTCGCGACCTATTCCGGCGTCCACGCGGCGCACGCCACGCTCGGCGGCACCCAGGACGCGCCGGTGCTGGCCGTGGTGCTGAGCGCCGAACAGGACGGTGATCTGGCCGCGATCCGTGAACGGATCACCGAGGAGGGCTTGCCGAGGCTGCGTCAGGCACTGGATCTCGACGAGCTTCCGATGACCATCGAGTTCCGCTTTTCCGCGAAGGCCGGGCCCCGCATCCGGTAAAAGGTTTCCGCGGCGGCCTCGCCGGGAAGTCGCGTACCACGACCGAGGAGGAGCATCCGCATGTCCACCGTGACCCGCGCCGCCGACACCGTGCTCGACCGGACCCTGCTCGGGTACGGCAACATCGGATACCTCCTGCGCCGGACCTGGTGGCCGGAGGATCCCGCGCCGGACGCGCTCGCGGGCAAGGTCGCCGTGGTGACCGGCGCGAAGGCGGGCCTGGGCAAGGCGACGGCCATCGGTCTGGCGAAGCTGGGCGCGACCGTGCGCATCGCGATCCGCGGCGACGGTGACGCCGCCCGCGCCGAGATCGAGCGCGCCGTCCCCGGTTCGCGGATCATCGCCGACCACTGCGACGTCAGCCTGATCTCCTCCGTGCGCGACTACGCCAAGAATCTCGACGGCGAGGTCGACGTCCTCGTGCACAACGCCGGGGTCATGCCCGCCGAACGCACGGAAACGGCCGAGGGCAACGAACTCATGCTGGCCACGCATGTGCTCGGCCCCCATCTGCTGACCGCGTCGCTCCGGCCGAAGCTCGCCGACGGCGCGAGGGTGATCTGGGTCAGCTCCGGCGGCATGTACGGCCAGCCGCTGCGTGCCGACGACCTGCAGTACCGCCGTGACGAGTACAAACCGGCCGCCGGCTACGCCCGCACCAAACGGATGCAGGTGGTGCTCGCCGAACTCTGGGCGGACCGGCTGGACGGTTCCGGCGTCACCGTGCACAGCGCCCATCCCGGCTGGGCCGACACGCCCGGGGTCGCGACCTCCCTGCCGACGTTCCGGAAGCTGACGGGCCCGCTCCTGCGCAACCCGGAGCAGGGCGCGGACACGTTCGTCTGGCTCGCCGCCGCCGAGGAACCCGGCCGGTACAACGGCATGTTCTGGCACGACCGCGTCCAGCGCCCGACCCACTACCTCGGCAAGACCCGGGAAACCGCCGCGCAGCGCCAGGAACTCTGGCAGGCCTGCGAGCGGCTGACCGGCGCTAAGACAGATTCACCATGACGACCGCCGGAACCGTCGGCGCGGGCGAACCTCCGGCCGGTTCCGCGGTGATACCGACCCGGTCGATCCCGCCCGGCAGCTCCGCGAGCACCGGCCGAGTCCGATGTGGACCGTCCGGCGCCAGCAGACCGGCGGAATGCACCCCGCTCGCCCCGATGAGCCACACCTGATACGCCTTGCCCGCCGCCAACGGCGGGAGTTCACCGGCCAGTACCACGATCTTGCCCTGGCTCCGCGAGGTCACGACCGTGGTCGTCCCGGATTCGGCACCCTTGACCGTCGAGGCGTCCGGCGCGGTGAGCACGGCGTTGACGGACGCCAGCTGCTGTTGCGCGGGGTCGGCTCCCGGGTCGGTGGTCGTGGTGACCAAGCCGAACACCAGCGCTCCGACGGCGGCCGCCGCGGCGCCCCAAAGGGCGACCCGGGTCTTCACGACCCCGCCGCGACGCGCGAGCGAGGGCGGCCACTGACGGGTGTGGGCGACCCGCGTGAGCGTCGCTTCCCGCAGCCTCGGCGGTGGCACGGTGGCCAGCGCCCTTCCGAGCCGCGCGGCGGTCTCCCGGAGCTCCCGGACTTCCTGGCCGCACGCGGGACAACCCCGCAGGTGCCGTTCGAACGCCGCGGCCTCCTCCGCCGGGACGGCGTCCAGGGCGTAGGCCCCGGTCAACGTGTGCAGCTCGGCGGTCATTGCCCCACCCCCAGGCAGTCGCGCAGCCGGATCAGGCCGTCGCGGATGCGGGTCTTCACCGTGCCGGGCGCGGTGTCGAGCACCTCCGCGACCTCCGGGTACGTGTAGCCGTTGTAGTAGGCCAGCACCACCGATTCGCGTTGCAGGTCGGTCAGCGCGGACAGGCACTGGCGCACCCGCTGCTGTTCCAGGTTGGTGATCGTCGACTCGGCGACCTCGTCGAAGGGGCGCCGGAAATCGAGCCTGCCCGCCCGGTCGTCCCGGTCGAGCGCGGCCTGATGCGACCGCACCCTGTCCACCGCCCGCCGGTGCGCGATGGTGAGCACCCAGGCCAGCGTGCTCCCCTTGCCCGGTTTGAACCGCGCCGCCGTCCGCCACACCTCCACCAGGACCTCTTGCGTGACCTCCTCGGCGAACGTGCCGTTGCGCACGACCCTGTTCACCACACCCCACACCGGTCCCGCCACGACGTCGTAGAGGTCGGCGAACGCCTGTTCGTCGCCGGCCGCGACCCGTTGCATCAAACTCGTCTCGGCGGGCTCCGTTCCGGTGCCGCCGCTTCCGCGCGGACTCGTCCGCACACCCTCGACCATCAAGCTGCCTCCACCTCACCCGACGCCCGGCTACGCGGTTTGCCAGGGCGTCCGGGAGGGATTCGGTGCCGAGAGCGGATCGGACTGGTCCGCCGGTCAGGAATGTTCTTCGAGCACGTTGTCCATTGTGGACTTCAGCTGCCGGAGGAAGGCCTCGAAGCGTTCTATCTCTTCCGGCGGGTATTCCGCCACGAGAGCCGCCAGCCCGGCGCTGAACGGGCCGAAGAACTCCCGCGCGGGCGCCTGGATGTCGGTACCGCTGCGCAGGGTCACCACCCGGCGGTCGCTGTTCTCCCTGGTCCGCACCACATAGCCGAGGTTCTCCAGCCGGTTCAGCAGATTCGTGGTCGCGCCGGAGGTCAGGGCGATGCGTTCGCCGAGCCGGGCCGGGGACAGCGGCGAGCCGGTGTCTTCGGCGTAGAGGATCTCCACCAGCGCGGCGGCGTCGGTGGCGTGGAGGCCGAGCCAGTCCGCGAACCGCCGGGTGAACTCGGTGTAGTTCGCCCCGAAACTCCGGAGGCCGTCCAGGAGCGACGCGCTCCGCGCCGCGACATCGTCCGCCATCGCCCCTCCTCGGTTCCGTGCTTTGACAACCTACCGGCCACAAATATACCTTCATGGTGAAGCTACTTTCTCATGAAGGAGTTCCTGTGCTCCCCGATCCGTTCGCCGCGTCGACCCGCGGCATCACCGAACCCGACCCTGTCCGTCCCGCGCTGCGAGCCGCCGGCCCCCTGGTCGAAGTGGCCGCCCCCGAGGGCGGAAGCGCGTGGATCGTCACCGAGGAGAAGCTGGCCCGCGAAGTCCTCTCCGATCCCCGCATCGCCAAGGATCCGGCGCTGGCCCCCGCGGGCTGGACGGCGCTCGAACAGACCGCCGCCGAACAGCCGTCCCTCACCACCCTGGACGGGCCCGAACACACCCGTTTGCGGCGAGCGCACGCCCCGCTGCTGAGCGCCAAACGGATCCAGGCGCAGGCGGACCGGATCCACGGGGTCGCGCGGGCTCTGCTGACCGACCTCGGCGGCGAGACCGTCGACCTCATGGACGGGTTCTCCACCCGTTTCCCGTTGACGGTGCTGCTCGACCTGCTCGGCATCCCGCTCCACCTGCTCGACGCCGCCGTGGACGCCTGCCGCCGCATGTCGGATCCCGAACCGGGTGGCCAGGGCAAGGCCATCGCCGCGATCGCGGACCTCGCCGCCGCGGGGCTGACGCCGAACCGGAACGGGCTCGCGACGGAACTACGCGACAGCCTCCCGGCCGGAACGTCCGAAAAGGACCTGCGGTATCACCTGTTCGCGTTGATCTTCGCCGGGCAGCTGACCACCGACGCCTCGATCGGCTTCCTGATCTCGCGGCTTCTGAACGGGGACAAGGCATCCGTGAACGACCTCGTCCGCGAAACGCTCAAGGACCATCCGCCCGCGCCGTTCACGCTGTGGCGGTTCACCACCGTGGAGCTCGACCTAGCCGGGATCCGGCTCCCCGCCGGGGCGCCGGTGCTCGTCGACATCCAGGGCATCAACACGGACCCGGCGAAGAAACCGGGCCCGGACCTGACTTTCGGCGCGGGACCGCATTTCTGCGTCGGCGCCCAGCTCGCGCAGCTCGAATTGCGGGCGGTGGCGACGGTGCTGCGCACGGACTTCCCCGAAGCCCGGCTCGCAGTACCGTACGGCGAACTCCGGCAGACGTTCCTCGGTGGCATCCAGGGCACGCGGCTCACGAGCCTGCCGGTACGGCTGCGCGGCTGAACCGGGCCGGGGCGCGAAACCGCCGCCCCGGCCCGAAAGGACCGCTACTTCTTGAAGGTGTCGCGGATCTTGTCCGCCGCGTCGCCGACGGCGTCCTTCACGTTTTCGACGGCGCCCTTGAGACCGGCCTTCGCCTGATCCGCCTGACCTTCCGCGCGCAGTTCGTCGTTGCCGGTGGCGTCGCCGGCGGCCTCCTTGGCCTTACCGCCGAACTCTTCGGCCTTGTTGCTGATCTTGTCGCCCAAAGACATCGTTCCTCCTCCGGATCGTGCGCCTTACCTCCGAAGGACAAGCGAAGATCAGGATTCGTCACGCACACGGACGGGTGATCGCCCTCACCCGAGCAGAGAGGTCACCGCGGTGGCGAACGCTTCAGGGGCTTCCTGTGGGACGTTGTGGCCCACACCCGGCAGAACCCGATGCGCGTACGGCCCGGTGAAGTACTCGCGGTCGCCCTCCGCACTGGGCCCGCCGACGCCGTCGTCCCCGCTTTCCAGCACGACCGACGACACCGTGATGGCGGGCTCCCGCGCGATCAGGTCTTCGAGCGCCTGATACCGCGGATCACCCTCCGCCAGCCCGAACCGGTGCCGGTACGAGTGGATGACGACGTCGACGAAATCCGGATTGTGGAGGCTCCGCGCGCTCGCCGGGAACGCCGCGTCGGCGCCGGTCCACGTCGGCGACCAGGTGCGCCACAACAACGCGCACAGCTCGTCTCGGTTCTCCGTCAACCCTCGGCGGCCGCGCTCGGAATGGAAGTAGTACTGGTACCAGTACGTGCGTTCCCATTCCGGCGGCGCCGGTTCTCCGGCGTAAGCGAGATTCTGGACGTTGTAGCCGTCCACCGACACCAGTCCGCGCACACGCTCGGGCCGGAGCGCGGCCACGATGCACGCCGCGCGGCCGCCCCAGTCGTATCCGGCGACGACGGCGTTCTCCAGCCCCAGCACGTCCATGAAGTCGAGCAGATCCTGCGCGAGCGCGGCCTGCTGCCCGGAGCGGGGCGTGGCGTCGTCGAGGAACCGCGTCCCCCCGAACCCGCGGAGATACGGGACGTACACCGAGGCACCGCCCGCCGCGAGGACCGCGGCGACCTCGTCGTAAGCGCGGACGTCGTACGGGAACCCGTGCAGCAGGACCACCGGCGGCCCGCCCGCCTCGCCGGCCTGTTCGTATTCGATCTCCAGGACCGGCGTCGTGACGCGCTTCGTCGCCATCAGCCGGACCAGCCGCTCAACCTCGTCAAAAGCCGTTCCAGGACTTCGGGATCGGCGCCGACGGGCTCACCGGAGACGGGTTCGTCCACCAGCGTGCGCCGGTCGCCTCGCCTCGGCAGCCGGACCTGTCCGGCCGACAGGCCGCCGGGCAGCGGCAGTTCACACCAGACGGTCACCCCGCCGGTCGCGCTCGGCGCCACGCCGGTCCGCTCGCCCGGCGCGGGCGTCGGCACCGGAAGCCCGTCCAGTTCGTGGTCGACCTCGATGACCAGCACGTCCGACCGCAGACGCAGTCTCAGCGTGAGGAACGGCGGCTCCTTCGGATCGGCCGCGTCGACCAGCGTGCCCACCAGTCTGGCGGCGGCGGTCTTCGCCTGATCGAGCAACGGCCGCAAGGACCAATCCGACAAGATGAGACGGACGAAGAGCTCGGAACACAACACGGCGTTCGGTTGTGCCACCAGCCGGAGGTCGTCCACCTGGGAAGTGCGCGCGCTCAAACCAAGGCCTTCCTCGTCGACGTGCGAGCGTGCATCATGCCACTCCATCCGGTGAACCCGTCGATCAACCCTTTGGTCCAGTGGAGTGGCACGGGTTTGGCTCTGTCCACGAGGCCAAACAGCGCGCACAGTGGTCGGCGTGAGCATCGCCTTCCTGATCACCACGCTGGTCGTGGTCGCCACGCCCGGCACCGGCGTGGTCTACACCCTTTCCGCCGGGCTGGCCAGGGGAAGACGCGCGAGCGTCCTCGCCGCGACCGCCTGCACCCTCGGCATCATCCCGCACATGATCGCCGCGATCACCGGTCTCGCGGCGCTGCTGCACGCCAGCGCGGTGGCGTTCGAGATCCTGAAGTACCTCGGCGTGGCGTACCTGCTCTACATGGCGTGGTCGACGCTGAAGGACCGGGAAGCCATCGTCGTGGAGGGCGATCCCGAGCCCACGTCGGCGCTGCGGACGATCACCTCCGGTGTGCTGATCAACGTCCTGAACCCGAAGCTGACACTGTTCTTCTTCGCGTTCCTGCCCCAGTTCGTCCCGGCGGGCGAGCCCGGTTCGCTCCCCCGGATGCTGCTGCTGAGCGGGGTGTTCATGCTGGCGACGTTCGTGGTGTTCAGCGTGTACGGCGTCCTCGCCGCCGGCGTGCGGCACCACGTTCTGTCCCGGCCGCGCGTGCTCGCCTGGCTCCGGCGGATCTTCGCCGGTTCCTTCGCCGCGCTCGGCGCCAAACTCGCGTTCACCACCCAGTAGACAGGTCCAGCATGCGACTCCAGCACCACCCGGACATCCGGTCCGCCCACCCCGGCCTCGCCGTCGGCACACTCCAAGCCACCGGGATCACCCCGGACCTGCCGGTCGATCTCGAGAAATTCGTCGCGCGGGCGACGCGGCGGCTCGCCGACGGCCCGGAATCGGAGTTCCCCGAGATCCAGGCGTGGCGGCGGGCGTTCGCCAAGATGGGCCTGAAGCCGACGCAGTACCGCTGCGCGTCGGAGTCCTTGCTGCGCAGGCTGCGGAAGGAAGGCACGCTCCCCCGCATCCATCCGGTGATCGACCTGTGCAACGCGGTGTCGGTCGCCTACGCCATCCCGGTCGCGGTGCTCGACATCGCGAAGATCAGCGGCTCGCTGGAAGTCCGTCACGCGCGCGGCGACGAGAAGTACGTGACCTTCGCCGGCACGGTCGAACAGCCGAACGCCGGTGAGGTGATCTTCGCCGACGAGGACGGTCAGGCTCACGCGCGGCGATGGACGAACCGGCAGAGCGGGCACTCCGCGGTCTCCGCGACGACGTCCGACGTGCTGATCGTCTCCGAAGGGCTGCACGCGACGGCGGCGGAGGACGTCCGGCTGCTGATCGAGGCGATCGCGGGCGAACTCTCGGCGGCAGGCATCGTCACGAGGCTTTGAGCGCCTTCTCCAGGCTCGCGCGGGTCATCTTCGACCGGCCCTTGATGTCCCGCTCCCTGGCCAGCTTGTCCAGGTCGGCCTTCGACAGCGAGGAGAGGTCCTTCTTCGCTGCCGGCTTCTTCGCCCCGGACTTCTTCTTGGCCTTTCCGCTCTCCACGCTCTTCGAAAGCGCCTCGAACAGGTCGACGACCTTCGTCGGCTCCCCGGGTTCGGTGGCCGGTGTGATGGTGTCGCCCTTCTTCTTGGCCTTGATCAGCTCCCGGACACGGTCGGTGTAGGTGTCGCGGTACTCCTCGGGCCGCCAGTCGTCGCTCATCGCGTCGATCAGGTTGACGGCCATGTCGAGTTCCTTGCCGCGCGCCTTCGCCTTGCCGGGGAGGTCCGGCAGTTGCTCGGCGGGATCCCGCAGGTCGGCCGCGAAATGGAGGGTGTTGAGCACCATCACGCCGTCACCGGAGCGCACCAGCGCCAGGTATTCGCGGCCACGCATGACGAATTTGGCGATCCCCGCCTTGCCCGACGAGTCCATCGCCTCGAGCAGCAGCGCGTACGGACGCTCGAACTCGTCCTTCGCGGGCGCGAGCCAATAGGTCTTGTCGAAGAACATCGGGTCGATGGCGTCCAGCTCGACGAAGCTCTCGATGTCGAGCGACTTCGACCGGCCCGGCGCGATCTCGTCCAGCTCCTCCGGCTCGACGACGACATACTCGCCGCTGTCGAGCTCGTAACCCTTGACGATGTCTTCGTAGCCGACTTCCTTGCCGGTGCGCTCGTTCACCCGCCGGTACCGGATGCGGTCTTCGGTGCCGCGCTGGAACTGGCGGAAGTGCACCGTATGGTCCTCGACCGCGCTGTACAGGCGGACCGGGACGGTCACCAGACCGAGCGAAAGCGAACCGCTCCAGACCGGGCGCATGGGCACACTCCTCTCCTCCACCGACCTGGTACCCGTGATCGCGGAGGATCACACCTGGTCAGAGACTGAAGGCGAGGGACTGCAGGAGCACCACCCCGAGGAACACGAGGGTGAAGGCGAGATCGAACGCCACCCCACCGGCCCGCACCGGGCGGACCACACGACGGACCGGTGCCAGCGCGGGCTCGGTCAGCCGATGAGCGAAGTCGCGGACCCGGAACGCCCAGGCGGGCAGCCGGGTGGCGAGATTGACGGCCCAGTCCAGCACCATCCGGACGATGAGCACGATCAGGAACAGGGTGAGCAGGACACCTGCGATATCACCAAGAGCACTCATGACGGCACACTCCTCTTCAGACCAGTGTGCCGTGCTCGGCTGGGAACGACCTGTGACGCGGAGAAGGGGCTACCAGGGCGGTTGGCCACCCCCAGTACGAAGGCCAACCGCCGCGGAGCCCCTACACGCGGTTCGGCGCGCTGCCCCGTCGCGCCGAGCCGCAGCTGTACCTTCAGCTTTCCAAGGGCCTGCATCGGAATTACATCGGCTCTCCACCGCCGGACATCCGCGCAGTTCAGGGGCCGCGGGGCGTAGAATCGGGAAGGTTTCAGGGCAGGCCCGCGCACGCCCGTTAGGCCGAATGCAGTACGGCGCGCCCCGCGCCGACCTGGCTGGAGGCCGAAGCGGTGGGCTAGGGTGCCGATCAGCCGGCGAACGGACTGGAGGTAGTGCGTGAGCACGCTCACGGCCTCGGACGACATAGTCGCATATGACCGCTGATCGTTTACCCGATTCGGCGGGATCGCCTCGAACCACTGTCCAGAGTTCCCAGCTCGGCTTCTCCGTTCTCGGTCCGCTCGAAGCCGAAGTCGACGGTGTCCCCGTCCGGCTGGGTGGACGCCGCGAACAGCGTCTTCTCGCCGCTCTGCTGATCAACGCGGGCCGGCTGGTCCCGGTTTCGTACCTGGTCGGCACGATGTGGCCCGAAAATCCGCCGAAGACCGCGGTCCGCCAGGTCAGCAACGCGATCGCGCGGCTCCGGCACGACCTCGGGGTGGCCCGGTCCGCCGTGGTCACCACCGGCTCGGCGTACCGCGTCGTCATCAGCAGCGCCTCGCTCGACTCGGTCCGCTTCGAAGCCGACTACAACCAGGGCGCCGAACTCCTCGCGGCCGGGCTGATCTCCCAGGCGGCCGCCAAACTGGCCGACGCGCTCGCGCTCTGGCGCGGCCCGGCGTTCGACGGCCTCGAAGGCGACGCCATCGAGCAGACGGCGCGACGCCTCGACGAAGAACGTCTCGCCGCCAGTGAGCTCCTCATCGGCGCCAGGCTCCGGCTCGGCGAGACCGAGGCGGCGGCTCGCGAGGCCTTCGACCTCGCCGCCTGGCATCCCACCCGCGAGACCCTGCAATGTCTCACCATGCTGGCGCTCTACCGGGCAGGCCGCGGCGCCGACGCGCTCCGGACGTTCGATCGGACCAGGACCGCGCTCGCCGAGGAGCTCGGCGTCGACCCCAGCGCCGAGCTGAGCGCGCTCCACCAGCAGATCCTGCGCGCCGACGCCGAGCTGATGGAGGACGGCGCCCTCGTCCGGTACGGCGTCGGCGGGCTCCGGGCCGGGATGGACACCGGCGGGCGACGCGAGGACGCGGACGCGCAGAAGGCGCTCTTCCCCCGGCCCGCGCAGCTTCCCGCGGACCTCCCCGCGTTCGGCGGCCGCGCCACCGAACTGCGGACCGTCCTCGAAATCGGCCAGGACGACTCCTCGGCGGGGCCGCGGCTGATCGCGATCGACGGCATGCCCGGTGTCGGGAAGACCGCGCTGGCCGTCCACGCCGCGCACCGGCTCGCCCCGCTGTTCCCGGACGGTCAGTTGTTCGTGAACCTCGAAGGGTTCTCGCCCGCCGGAGACCCCGTCGATCCGGGGACCGCGCTCGAGGCGCTGCTGCGGTCGCTCGGCATCCAGGGTTCGGACATCCCCGCCGGGACCGAGCAGCGCGCGGCGCTGTTCCGCAGCTGCCTCGCCGGCAAACGGGTGCTCCTGGTGCTGGACAACGCCATCGGGGCGACGCAGGTGAGCCCGCTGCTGCCCGGCGCGGCGAGCTGCTGTGTGCTGATCACCAGCCGGACCCGGCTCGTGGACCTCGACGGCGCCGAACTGCTCTCGCTGGAACCGTTCAGCCGGGCCGACGCGGTGGATCTGCTCGGCCGGATCGTCGGGCCCTCCCGGTTGAAGCGGGAGTCCCCGGACGCGGCCGATCAGGTCGCGAGCCTGTGCGGCGATCTCCCGCTCGCGCTGGCCGTCACGGCGAGCAGGCTGCGCGCGCGGGCGTCGTGGACGCTCGACTTCGTCGCCAGGCAGCTGCGCGACGAGCGGAACCGGTTCGGCGAGCTCACCGCCGGCGAACGCGACGTCGCGGGCGCGTTCCGAGTGTCCTATCTGAACTTGACCGAGACCGAACGGCGGGTGTTCCGCCGGTTGAGCCATCATCCCGGTGCGGCGTTCGATCTGCACTCGACGGCGGCCTTGGCCGAGGTCGACCTCGCCGAGGCCCGACGGCTCGCCGAACGCCTCGTCGACGTGAACCTCCTGCGTCAGCCGTCGATGGACCGCTACGAGATGCACGACCTCCTCCGCAGCTACGGTCGCGAACTCCTGCTCGCCGAGGAGCCCGAGTACCAGCGCGAGGCGATGATGCGGCGGCTGTTCGACTACTACCGCAGCACCGTCGCGGCCGCGATGGACTTCATCGACCCGGATTCCGAGGAGGAACCGGGCGGCCTCGAAGTGCCGAAGAGCGAGTTCGGACAGTCCTTCGCCGACTACGACCAGGCCGCGCACTGGATGGACGCGCAATGGCAGAACGTGCTGCCGGTGGCCGTCGCGATGAACAACCATCAGCAGTACTCGGACCTCGTGCCCTTCTGCTCGGCGGTGTGGCGCTACTTCGACAACCGCGGCTACTACCGGCAGGCCAGGGAGCTGGAGACCCTCGCCCTGTCCGCCGCGCGGGTCACCGGGAACGTCGTCCTCGAGTACCAGGCCCTGCACATGTACGCGCTGACCCTGTGGCGGCTCAACGAGTTCACCGAGGCGAACCGGCTGTTCAACGAGGTGTTCGAACTGGCCGCGACCACCGGCGACATCCGGATGCAGTGCCGGGCCAGGGGCAACTCGGGGGTCACCCACTGGCTCAAGGGCGAGTCGGACGAGGCGATCGAACACCTCGGCTGGGTCCGGGAGACCGCCCACACGCACGGCAGCGTGCTCATCGAAGCCCGCGCCAGGCACCGGATCGGGCTGATCCACACCGAGAACAGGCGCTATCCCGAAGCCGCCGAGGAACTCGACCAGGCACTGCGACTGGCGCAGGAGAACGAATCGCCCGATCTCGAGGCGGAATGCTTTCTCGCCCTCGGTATCAATTCGCGCGGACTCGGTGACGGCGCGCTCGCGGTCAGTCAGTTGACGACCGCGGTGGAAGTGCTGGAATCGACCGGGAATCGCAGCATGCTGCCCATCGCCCACAAGGAGATGGCGTTCGCGTTCGACATTCTCGGTGAGCGACTGAATGCGGACCGTCATCGCCGGTTCGCATTGCGCCTCTACACCGATCTCGGCATTTCGGAGTCGCCCGAGGTTCGCGAACTCAAACAGCGCCTGAACGATTACTCGGCGTAATTAGCCGTTCTGCTCCGGTACTCTGTTGGCGTAGGTATATTCGCTTGACCGGAGTAACCGTTCACGGAGAGGATCAACGGCATGCACGATGAGGACGACGACGAGTTCTTGTACGAGCTCGAAGCGGAGTACAAGGCACAGAGCACCTGGGGCGGGTTCGAGCCGCCGCCGCACGGCGGGCCTCCTTTCCGCTCGCGACGCTGAATCACCTGACGTATTCGGAAAGTATTTACTGGGGACTGGGGCACAAGACATTCGATGCTGGTCAGGGTTTCCTCATGCGGAACGCTCTATTGGTCCGATGGTGAC
Source organism: Amycolatopsis japonica (assembly GCF_000732925.1). Classification (NCBI taxonomy): domain Bacteria; kingdom Bacillati; phylum Actinomycetota; class Actinomycetes; order Pseudonocardiales; family Pseudonocardiaceae; genus Amycolatopsis; species Amycolatopsis japonica. Next base: position 2,384,023 of record NZ_CP008953.1, on the reverse strand, counting down.
GTCGTCTGGGACGATCACCTCGGACATCGCCAGCTGAAACTCGCCGATGGAACCGAACGCGTCCTGCGATGGTTCAGTTCTTGGCGAGAACCGGAATCGGTCCGCGATGCGGATGAGAATCCCGAGATCGGGGAAAGGCTCGTCCGTATCGCGCGAGCGATGATCCGGTACGAAGTACTGGTGGTCAAAGGTTCTCACCGGCAACAACGCGAAGAAGAGATCCTTCGGGATTGGGGCCCTTGGGGAACGTCCGCGCGGGCGTTTCACTTCGGCACGCGTTCGTTGCGCGAGACCGAGTTCACCACCAGCGAAACGACGGCGAAAACCTTGCTGGAGAAGGCGAAGGTCAGCCCTCCGCCTTCTCCGGTGAGGCCAACGGGTGAACACCACACGATCGCGTTGCCCGAACCGTCACCGGAACCACTGAACACCATCGGGCTGGGCGAGGCGCTGAGCCGGCGCAGAAGCGTCCGCGAGTTCGGTGAAGAACCCTTGCGGCTGCGCGATTTGAGCGCGCTTCTCACCGCGGCGAGGCCGACGAGGCCGGAAACGCATCCCGACATCCCCGCCACCGGGAACGTCTTCAAGACGAGCCCGTCGGGCGGGGCGCGGCACCCGACGGAGGTGTACGTCTACGCGAGGAACGTCGAGGGCCTGGCCCCGGGCGTCTACCACTACAACGGCTTCCGGCACGGCCTCACGCCGCTGGACGGCAAGATCGACGACGACCAGCTGATCGCGCTCGCCGGCGACCAGCAGTGGACCGGGAACGCCGGCGCGCTGCTGATCTACACGAGCGTCATCGAGCGGAACCAGTGGAAGTACCCGGTGAGCCGCACGTATCGCGTGCTGCTGATGGACGTCGGCCACCTCAGCCAAACCGTGTACCTGCTGGCGACCGCGCTGGGCCTGAACGTCACGTTCACCGCCGCGCTTCGCGACGAACTGGTCGAGGACCTCCTCGGGTGTGATCCGGCGAACGAGCTGGTGCTCGGTATGTCGGTGGTGGGTAATCGCTTGTGATGGCAGGTGGTTGGTTTCGGCGGTGAGGCGTGGCCGGATTTCGGCGACGGCGAGCCGTAGTGGCTTCCTAGGTAGAGGCAGCTTCGGCCCAGTGCGCTGTGATGGCGGTCCTCGATCGACCCGTGGCCGTATTTCGGCGACGAAGCCAGAACGTCGCGTTCTTCCGAGGGGCGCGCCGTTGCCGTTTTCCGGCGACGGCTCAGAACGGTGGCGCCTCGTCACGGGGTTCGTGCAGCGGCGGAGGCGAGCTGTCGTAACTCCGCCCTGTAGGCGTCGTGATCGTCAGGGTCCCATCAGAACCCAGCCGATAGTTCCAGCCGGGCTCGTCCTTCAACCGATGATCACGGCGGCATAGATCGATCAGTTCGGTATCCGCGGTGTGGCCACCGTGTTGCCAGGGCAGCGAATGATCGAGGTCGCAGGCCTGGGCCACACGATGACACCCGGGTCTTCGGCACTCACGATCCCGCACCCGAACGAATTCGTCGAGACCGGCGGTGGGTCGATACCGGTCGCGGCCGAGGTCGAGAACCTGCCCCGAGAGCGGGTCCGTGATGATCCGCCGCAACACCGTATTCGACCCACCAGCGATCTCCCGCGCCAACGACGCCGGAATATGCCCATGCCCGGCCATCTCCGCGGGATCATCGTTCAACCCGAGGTAGGTGTTCAAGTCCATGTAGAGGAACACCTCCGACCGTTCACTCTTCCCACCCTGACCGCCCAACAGAAGATCAAGGGCGACATCCGCACGCAGCTGATCCAGGGTGCGGGTCTCCCCACCGGCCCGCAGCGCCCGAGCCTCACGGTCGATCCGCGCATAGGCGGCAGCCACCTTCTCCACCGGCCCGTCTTCGACCTCGATGGACGCCACCCCGGTCTCACCCTGCCGGATCGATAGACGACGTCCGCCGCGGTTCCGTTCGGCACGACGAGCCGCCCCAGCACGGTCGGCCATCATCGCCGCATGGTTCGCCGCTTTCCGGATCTGATCGGAGTTCCGGCCCGGCAACCGATCCTCCAGCACCGCGTCCACCGCGCGGGCGTCGTCGTCCGAGAGCCAAGCGGTGGCTGTCGCGACTTTCATCGCTCCGTAGCCACCGACCTTCCCGGCATCCAGGAGTCCCAGTGTGCGTGGCAGGCGGGTGGTCAGCGCCTGAGCGGCGGACACCAGCCCGGCGGCATGTCCGTCCACAACGGACAGAGCGAACGCGACCTCCTGCACCACACTCGACGCACCGTCACGGTGACGGCTCAGTCGTCCCAACGCGCGGAACCGGACCGCCTCCAGCCGTGCGATGCCCTCCGACGCCGCGACGGCAGCTTCTACGGCATCGTTGTCCCCCAACGAATCCAGCGAAGCATTAACCTCCCGCAAAACATCCGACGAGGTGATTTCCTTCAAACGCGCCACAGTGGCGTTGAGTGTGTCCACACGCAGAACGTACAACCGACCACCGACAGTTTCCGGCGCCAAGAGCGTCGGCAACACCCGCTAAGCGATCCCCGAAGCCAAAAACTGCGGCACAGCAACACCATCGACCTGTTCAGCTAGCCAAAGATCCCCCTCCGCAACGGAAATCGCCCCCACTCGGACAGCAACCTCCACCAGCCCACGAAGGAACGGCTCCCCACTGAGAAACCCGACGACACCCTCCACCTCGACGTCACGAAAACCGCATCCGTCGAGCAGCCGCCGAAACCCGCGCGCGATCCGGGGCGCGGCGACCTCCGAAGCCCGAGCACGCACGATCTCCCGCGTCAATGCCGGATAGGAGGAGTCGATCATCAGCCCTTCCCAGTCGGGCCCGGACAAGACGATCCGTCCACCTGGGACCAGGACCCGCCGCGCCTCCGCGAGAGCGAGCTCCGGCTCCGCCAGTTCATGGAACACCTTGTCCGCCCGGTAGCCCGCGAACCCGCCGTCCACCGGCAGCGCGTAGGCGTCGCCGAGCAGGAAATCCCCTTCAGGCCACCGTCGGTGGGCCTCGTCGATCATCTCGGCCGAAAGGTCGGCGCCGACAGCGCGGAAACCCCGCGCCGACAACTCCGAGACGGCCAGTCCGGCACCGCAACCGACGTCGATCACCGCGGCGCCGGGTTCGAGCCGGAGCAGGTCATAGGTCCGGGCCCGCAGTTCGGCGGCTCCCGGCAGGGCATCGGCGGCGTCAAGCCGCTGCAACATGGACATACCCCGGATCGTCCGCCTTAATGGCGACATGAAGTCAAGCACCTTGAGCGTCGGTGAGGTCGCGGAGCGCTTCGGCCTGGCGACGCACGTCCTGCGGCATTGGGAATCCGTAGGCCTCCTCAAGCCCGCGCGTGCGGGCGATCGGCGGCGGTACGACGACAACGACGTCTACCGGATCGCGATCATCCTGCGCGCGAAGGAGGCGGGACTGAGCCTTGACGGCATCCGTGAGATGTTCCAGAAACCCCGCGAGCGCGAAGCGATCCTCAAGGAGCACAAGCGAGAACTCGAGCGGCGTATCGCGGCCGCACAGGCCTCGCTCGCGATCGTCGACTGCGCTCTCGGGTGCGAGCACGACGACTTCACCCAGTGCGCGCACTTCCGGGAGGCGGTGGCACGGGCCGGTTGATCCGGGCCCGTGCCACCGTCCCACTCAGCCGAGCAGCGCGCGCATCTCGGTGATCTCGGTCTGCTGACCGTCGATCACCTTCTGCGCCAAGGCCTTCACTTCGGCGTTACTACCCTGCTGCAGCGCGGTCTTCGCCATTTCGAGCGCGCCTTCGTGATGTTTGACCATCATCTCCAGCCACTGCTTGTCGAAGGCGGCGTCCTTGGCCTTGCCGAGTTTCGCGAGATCGTCCTCGGTCATCATGCCGGCCGCGGAGCCGTGCCCGGAGTGCTCACCCGACGGCGCCACTCCCCAGCCCTTCAACAATCCGTTCAGCTGCTGGATCTCCGGATCCTGCGCCTCCTGGATCCGGGCGGCGAGGTCGACGACCTTCGCGTTGCGAGTGCGGCCGTCGACGAGTTTCGCCATCGCGAGCGCCTGTTCGTGATGCGGGATCATCCCTTGCGCGAACGTGACGTCGGCCTGGTTGTGGCCGGCCTGCTGAGGGTCCGGCGCCTTCACCGTGGACATGTCGTGCCCGGTGGAAGCGGTGTCGGAACTGGCGCATCCGGTGAGCACGGCGAAGGAGGCCAGAGCGGCGAGCGCCGCTCCGACCAGTTTCCTGCTGGTCATGGTTTCTTCCTCGAATCGGTTTCGGGTAGGGCGGGACGAACCCGCCTGTCACACCCGCAACACGCAAAGGAAGGACAACTTCTCCGGTACCGGTCTCCAGCGCGGCGGATCACGGCCGGAGGCCGAACCGGCCGCCCGCCGCGACTTCCACGTCGTCACCGTCCGTCCATTGCGGACGAGCAGCCAGGTGACGATCAGCAGTACTCCCGCGGCGAGCACCGCGAGGCACAGATGCAGTCCATTGTGTCCACCGTCGTCGTGCGAAGGCGTGTCCGCGCAACACGGATCCGCCATCGCGACGACGGAATGCCCCGTGCCGTGGCCGGACTCGGCGACGACGTGGTGCATGCCGACGAGCCCCAGCGCCACGACGCACAGCAGCAGCCACCGCAGGGTCGCCGGGCACGAGGACTGGGTCACGGCTCCACCGTAGCCGGATTCAGTGCGCCGCCGGACGGTGGGGTTTCGCCGCCGAATGCAGTGCCGGGATGTCGCGATCGATGTGGTCGGCGTGGAACAGCGCCTGCGCGAGCAGGCCGCGGACGTGATCGTTGGCCGCCGAGTAGTAGACGAACGTCCCCTCACGCCGCCCCTTCACCAGGCCCGCGAGCCGCAGTTTCGCGAGGTGCTGGCTGACCGCCGTCGGCGCCGCGCCCGCCAGCTCCGCGAGACAGGCGACCGAGGACTCGCCCTGCAGAAGCGCCCAGAGGACCTTCACCCTCGTCGGATCCGCGAGCAGCCGGAACGTCTCCGCGGCCAGGTGGACCTGCTCCTCGGTGGGCATCTCGAAATCCGGAACCGACTCGTGCATGCCAGGAGGATAGCCGCTATCCTTCTGCCTGCGTACCTGCATGACTGCGCAGGTAGCATGACAGTGAGGTGGAAGATGCCAGGGCATGGACACAGTCATGGCCACCGGACGGCGAAGAGCCGTCTCCGGCACCTCCTGACTCCCCACAGCCACGACAGCGCCGACCGTGTCGACAGCGCGTTGGAGACCAGCAAACGCGGCGTCCGGACGCTGATCTGGTCGTTCGCCGCCCTGTTCGTCACCGCCGTCGCCCAACTCGTGCTCGTGCTGATCACCGGCTCCGTCGCCCTGCTCGGCGACACGATCCACAACTTCGCCGACGCGCTCACCGCGCTTCCGCTCGGCATCGCCTTCCTGCTCGGCCGCCGCGCCGCCACCCGCCGCTACACCTATGGGCTCGGCCGCGCCGAAGACCTGGCCGGCGTGCTCGTCGTCCTGCTCATCGCCGCCTCGGCCTTCCTCGCCGGGTACGAATCCGTCCAGCGGCTGCTCGATCCGCGTCCGGTCCAGCATCTGTGGGTGGTCGCGGCGGCGGGTGTCATCGGCTTCGCGGGCAACGAACTCGTGGCCAGGTACCGGATCACCGTCGGCCGCGAGATCGGGTCTGCCGCACTGGTCGCGGACGGCCTGCACGCCCGCACCGACGGGTTCACGTCGCTCGCGGTCGTGCTCGGCGCCGCCGGTGTCGCGTTCGGCTTCCCGATGGCCGACCCGATCATCGGTCTCGCCATCACCGTCGCGATCCTGTTCGTCCTGCGCGACGCGGCCAAGGAGGTCTTCCGCCGCCTGATGGACGCCGTCGACCCGGCCGACGTCGATCGCGCCGAACGCGCGGCCGCCGAGGTCCCCGGCGTGCTCGGCACACGGGACCTGCGGATGCGCTGGATCGGGCACAGCCTGCGCGCGGAACTCGCGGTGTCGGTCGAGGCCGGGCTGACCGTCACCGAGGCGCACCGCCTCGCCCATCGTGTCGAGGCAAGGCTGCGCGAGGTCCTCCCGCGGCTCGCGGAAGCGGTCGTACACACCGAACCGGTGAACGCCCATGAGATCGTCAACGGGTGACGCCGTCCGACAACGACATCCGCGCCGTCCGTGCCCGCGCGCAACTGCTGACCGTTCCGGCGACGGACGTGCTCGCCGTCACCGGATCCGTCGCCGCCGTCCAGGCACAGTCGACGCCCGCCGCGCGGCTCGCGTTCCGGGCCCGTAGCCGTGGCCTGACCTCGCAGGACGTCGACGCGTCCCGTGAGGTGACGCGCACCTGGCTGATGCGCAAGACGCTCCACTTGGTGCCGACGGCGGACCTCCGCTGGCTGAACCGGCTGTTCGGTCCGCGGAACGTCCAGGCGGGGCAGGGTCGCCGCCGTCAGCTGGGTCTCACCGACGAACTCTGCGAACGCGCGCTCGAGAAGCTTCAGGATCTCTTGCCCGGCAAGGCACTCACCCGGCAAGAGATCCTCGACGGCTTGGCCGCCGACGGCATCGTGCTCGACGCGAAGTCCCAGGCCCCGGCCCATCTTCTGGCGTACGCGGCCAATCGCGGGCTGCTGTGCCGAGGCCACGACGCCGGAGCGGAGGCGACGTACGTGCTCCTCGACGAATGGGCCCCAGAAGGCCACGATCCGGCGGAACCGCATACGGAACTCGCCCACCGGTACCTGACCGCGTACGGCATCGCGACCGTCGAAGACTTCGTCGCTTGGTCCGGGCTCCCACTCGGCCTCTGCCGCAAGGCTCTCGCGGCGCTGGACCTCGTTTCCGTCCGCGGCGGCCACGCCCTTGCGCGGACCGAGCTGTCCGCTCCCCCATGCCCTCCGCGTCTGCTCGGCGCCTTCGACACGTACCTGCTGGGCTACCGCGACCGCGCTCTGCTCCTCGACCCGGCCGAGGCGAAACGCGTCAACGCCGGCGGCGGGATGATCGCGCCGACCGTACTGGTCGACGGCCGGATCGCCGGAACCTGGCACACCAAGCGGACCGCGAAGCAGACGAAGGTCGTCGTGGAGCCCTTCGCCGTGCTATCGCGATCCGCCATCACCGGCCTGGAGTCCGAAGTGGACGATTACAGCCGGTTTCTCGGCGAGGCGGCCGTCCTCGTCATTTGAGGGACCGGAAGAACTCCCGCACGTCCGAGACCAGGATCTCGGGCTCCTCCAGCGCCGCGAAATGCCCGCCGCGATCGACGTCGGTCCACCGCACGATCGTGTGGGCGTGCTCGGAGTACCGCCGGATCCCGACGTCGTGCGCGAAGATCAGCGCCGCCGTCGGCACGCCGGAGTTCTTCTCGACGGCTCCCCAGGTTTCTGCCTGCGCGTAGCCGACGTACGCGGACGAAGCCGCCGTTCCGGTCAGCCAGGTGAACATGACGTTGGTCAGCAGCCGGTCCCTGCCGATGATCTCCTCCGGCAGCGTGGGGCGCGGATGCGTCCACTCGCGGAATTTGTCCATGATCCAGGCCAGCTGCGCGACCGGGGAGTCGACGAGCCCGTAGCCGAGGGTCTGCGGCCGCGTCGACTGGATCGCGATGTACCCGAACTCCTCCCGCATGAATGCCCTGATCCGGTCGATGCGATCGCGTTCGATGTCGGTCAGCGAAGCGAGTTCCTCGTCCGACAACGACATCGGGGGCATCGGCGTCAGCCCGCCGTTGACGTGCACGCCGATCACCTTGTCCGGCGCGAACCTCGCCACTTCCGGCGACACCGAGGCGCCGAGGTCGCCGCCCTGCACGCCGTAGCGTTCGTAGCCGAGCCGGCGCATCAGTTCCGCCCATGCCCGGCCGATCCGCGGCATGGTCCACCCTGAATCCGAGACAGGGCCCGAAAAGCCGAAGCCCGGAAGCGACGGGATCACGAGGTGGAACGCGTCCGCCGGGTCGCCGCCGTACGCCTTCGGGTCCGTGAGCGGCCCGATGACGTCGAGGAACTCCACCACCGAACCCGGCCAGCCGTGCGTGAGGATCAGCGGCGTCGCGCCGGCTTCGGGCGAGCGGACGTGCAGGAAGTGGATCCGCTGCCCGTCGATGACCGTGGTGAACTGCGGATGGCGGTTGATCTCGCGTTCGGCGGCGCGCCAGTCGTAGCCGTCGCGCCAGTATTCGGCGAGTCCGCGCAGCCAGGTCACCGGCACTCCGGTGTCCCAGCCGTCGCCGGGGAGCGGCGCGGGCCAGCGCGTGCCGTCGAGCTTCGCGTGCAGCTCGTCCAGCTGCTCCTGGGGGACGTCGAGGCGGAAGGGACGGAGCTCGGTGTTTTCCATAAAGCCCACGTTACGAGCCATTGAGGACAGGTTCGGTCCTCGATCGGGAAGGTATTCCGAGTGCGGGAAGATTCGCTCGTGACGGACAAGTACTTGGCATACGGCAGGCTCATCCGCGACGGGAAGATCCTGTTCATCCGGCGGCAGCCGTCGTCGTTCCTGGGCGGCCGCTGGGAACTGCCGGGCGGGACCGTCGAGCCCGGCGAGCGACCGGCCGAGACCGTGGTCCGCGAGTTCGCCGAGGAGACCGGGCTGACCGTCCACGTCACCGGCGAACGCGGCACCCACAGCTGGGACGACGTCGCGGGCAGGCCGATGCGGATCCACGCCGCGGTGTACGCGCTCGCCGAGGAGGTTCCGGGCGAAGTCGTGCTCGATCCCGAGGAACACGACGCCTTCGTCTGGTGTGACCGGGAAGAAGCCGCGGAGCTCGATCTCGCGGAGCACTTCAGGCGGGCACTGGAGGACTGACTTCGAGGGCGGCCTCCGGCCTGGTCCGCTCCGCCCAGCGGACGGCGGGCGCGGTGAGCGTCCCCGCCAGCAGGAACAAGCCGCCCAGCACGATCCAGCCGACCGTCCCGCCGACCAGGATCAGACCGGTCAGCAGTACCGGGCCGAGCATCCGGGCGATGGCCGTCCCCGCACCGAAAAGTCCTTGGTACTGCCCCTGTTTGCCGTCGGGCGCGAGACCGAAGCCGATCTCCCAGGAGCCCGCCGCCTGCGCCATCTCCCCCACCACCTGCAACGCGGCCCCCGCGAGCAGCACGAGCGCCGCCGCCCACGCGGAGTCGCCCATCGCGGAGAACGAGAAGATCAGGCAGGAGACGAAAAGCAGCAGTCCCGCGTGGCGGACGTAGCGGGAGGCGCCGCGCAGGCCGGTCACGCCGCGCGCCACCCGCACCTGGAACACCACCACGCTCGCCGTGTTGAGCACCAACATCGCCGAGACCAGCCAGCTCGGCGCCGCGGTCCGGGTCGAGATCCACAGCGGGAGGACCAGGCTGAACAACGGCATGTAGAGCAGCATGATCATGTTGAGCAGCGCCAGAAGCGCATACGGGCGGTCGCGGAGTACGGCCACGGACGGCTCGCCCGCCCGCATCGGCACCGGAGCCACCGAAGGCACCTTGCGGAGCACGAGCGCCGCGGCGGCGAAGGCCAGCGCGTCGACGACGAACACCGTCAGGAACGCTTCCCGCGTCCCGATCGCCAGCGCGATCCCGCCGAGCGCCGCGCCGATCGCGATCCCCGCGTTGGACATCGCCTGCAGCCGGGCGCGGAACGTCGTGCGCCCGGCGGGGTCGATCAGGCCGGCGAGCAGCGCCTGCCGTGCCGCGCCGAGACCGCATTGGAAACAGGCGTAGACGCAGGCCGCGATCACGAACGCGAAGACCGAGTCCACGAAGAGGAACGCCGTGACCGACGCTGCGGTGCCCAGCGCCAGCAGGACGGCCGTGCCCTTCGGCCCGCGGCGGTCGGCCAGTTGCCCCAGCGCGACCCCGGCCGCCGAGCCGACCGCCCAGCCCACGGTGAGGCCGAGCCCCACCTGCGCGGGCGAAAGCCCGACGATCAGCGTGAAGTACAGGGCCGAGCTGACGTAGTAGGCGCCGTCGCCGACGGAGCTGATCAGCTGGGCCGAGGTCAGTCGCTTCATAGGCCCAAACTAGGCACTGGATTGGCCACATCCCAGCGCCAATATCAGCCAATCGCGTTGGGCCAATATAGGCTCGGGCGCGTGCCGTTCCACATCAGCCTCGACGGCCACACCGACCTGGCCGCCCGGATCTACCGCCAGCTCCGTGACGGCATCCTCGACGGACGCCTGCGCGCCGGGGAACGCCTGCCCCCGACCCGGGAACTGGCCCGCGAGCTCGACGTCTCGCGCAATACCGTCGCGGTCGCCTACGAACGGCTCACCGCCGAAGGCTTCCTCGACAGCCACGTCGGACGCGGGACCTTCGTCAGCCCCGGCTTCGTGGCGCGTTCGAAGCGCGCCGCGCCCGCGGGCACCGGGGTGCGGCCCGTCGCGCGGTGGAGTTCGCTGCCGGACCCTCCCGGCGATGACCGGCCCGCGTTCGACTTCCGGGTCGGCACTCCGGATCCGGCCCTGTTCCCGTTGCGGACCTGGCGACGGCTGGTCAGCCAGGCGCTCCGGCCGTCGCTGCTTCCGCCATCGGGGTACGCCGATCCCGCCGGGCTCGAAGCGTTGCGAGTGGCGATCGCCCGGCACATCGGCGCCGCCAGATCCGTGCGAGCCGGCGTCGAGGACGTCCTGGTCACCCAAGGCGCGCAACAGGCACTCGACCTGATCGGCCGGGTCCTGATCGAACCCGGAACGCGTGTCGCCGTCGAAGACCCCGGCTATCCCCCGGCCGAACGGCTTTTCACCGCCCACGGAGCCCGGATCGCGAAGGTGCCGGTGGACGCCGAGGGTCTCGACGTCACCGCGCTCGTGAAGGGCACTCGATTGATCTATACGACGCCCTCGCACCAGTTCCCGCTCGGCACGCCGATGTCACTCGCCAGGAGGACGGCGTTGCTGGCGTGGGCGGAACGGAACGACGCGGTGATCATCGAGGACGACTACGACAGCGAGTACCGCTTCTCGGATCGGCCGCTCGAACCGCTCCAAAGCCTGGACCACGACGGCAGGGTGCTCTACGTCGGATCCTTCTCGAAGACACTGCTTCCCTTGCTGCGATTGGGTTTCCTCGTCGCACCCGCCTCGCTGCGACCGGCGCTGCGGCAGGCGAAGCAGCTCATGGACTGGCACGGCGACCTCGTCACCCAGTCGGCGTTGGCGAGTTTCATCGACGAGGGACTGCTCGCCCGGCACGTACGCAAGGCCACCCGGGAGTATTCGGCACGACGGGACCGGATCCTGGCCTTCGTACGCGACGAATTGCGTGACGTGCTGGAAGTCGTCTCGTCCAGCGCCGGACTCCATTTATGCGCGCCGGTCTCTCCACAAGCGACGGTCACTGTGGACAGTGCGGTCACCGAAGCGGCTCGGGCCGGGGTAGCCGTCGAAAGCCTGTCCACGTACGGAGGAACGCGCGGCGGCCTGGTGATCGGTTACGGGCTGGTCGGTTCCGACCGCATCGACGAAGGGCTCGCTCGGCTCGGCGAGTGCGTTTCGGCCGCCAGGATGTCATGAAAGGGTCGTTCAGGACACTTTCCGTCCTGAACGACCCTTTCCTGACATCCGTTCGCCGCGGGACGCCGAAAACTGTCGTACCCCGGTGCTCTCCTGTTCCCAGGCGACAGCGGGCCCGTCCGGGGCCGCGCGCGGAAGCAGAGGAGGAAGTCCCATGGCCGGAGAAACGGTGCTCACGGTGATCGGCAATCTGACGACCGACCCGGAGCTGAAGTTCACCCCGTCGGGAGCCGCGGTAGCGAACTTCACGGTCGCGTCGACGCCCCGCGTCCTGGACCGCGCGAGCGGGGAATGGCGTGACGGAGACCCGCTGTTCCTGCGCTGCGCGCTCTGGAAGCAGGCCGCGGAGAACCTGGCCGAATCGCTCACCAGGGGGACCAGGGTGATCGTGCAGGGCAGGCTGAAACAGCGATCGTTCGAAACCAAGGACGGCGAGAAACGCACGGTGGTGGAGCTCGACGTCGACGAGATCGGACCGTCGTTGCGGTATGCCACGGCGAAGGTCAACAAGGCGGGCCGGAGTTCGGCGGGCACGCCGACGGACGGCGCGTGGGAGCGAACGCCGGTGGCCGCCGGAAATCCGGAGCCGCCCTTCTGACCGGGCGCTTTCCCTCTCGGGAGGGAGCGGTCTCCCTCCCGCGCGTCAGGCGGTCGCGCGCCTCCGGCTCGGATGCTGGAGGGCGTGAACACGACCACGATCGTCACGGAACTCGGGCTGGACCCGGCCCTCGAGCGGCACATGCGGTTCGCCGCCGAACTCCGCACCGGGCTCACCCTGGTCGAGGAAAGACTTCAGGAGGTGTTGCGCAGCCCAGGTCATCCGGAACTCACCGAAGCCGCCACTCATCTCGTCCGCGCGGGCGGGAAGAGGCTGCGCCCGTTGATGGCGTTGGCCGGAGCCGCGTTCGGCGACGGGCGGGACGAGGCGATCTCCGCGGCCGTGCTCGTCGAGCTCGTCCACGTGGCGACGCTCTACCACGACGACGTCATGGACGAAGCGCCGATGCGGCACGGGGTCACCAGCGCGAACTCCTTGTGGGGCAACAAGAAGGCCGTCTTGCTCGGAGACTATGTGCTCGCCTGCGCGGCGCGGGTCGGGGCCGGGCTCGGTGATTACGCGTTGCGTTCGCAGGCGGAGACGTTCGGCAGGCTCGTGCGCGGCCAGTTCCTGGAGACGACAGGGCCGTTCGAAGACTGTGGCCGTCACGCGCCGTACGAGCACCACATCCAGGTGATGGCCGACAAGTCCGCGTCGCTGATCGCGATGGCGGGCAGGCTCGGCGCACAGGTGTCGGGCGCGGACGAGCGGACCATCGAAACGTTGGGCCAGTACGGCGAACTGATCGGCGTGGCGTTCCAGATCTCCGACGACGTCCTCGACATCTCGGCGTCCACCACCGACCTCGGCAAGTCCGCGGGCACGGATCTCCGCGAAGGCATCGTCACCTTGCCGATGCTCCACGCGCTCGACGACGAGGGGCCCGGTGCGGCTCGCCTGCGCGAGATCATCGGGCACGGGCCGGTTCCCGATCCGGCGGTCCGCCAGGAGGCGCTGGGGCTCTTGCGCGACTCCGCCGGCGTCATGCGTGCCCTCGCCGAAGCACACGGGTACGCGGCCAAGGCGAAGGACCTCGCGCTCAGCCTCCCCGACCGGCCCGCCCGAGCGCTGCTCGTCGGCCTTTCGGCGTTCGTGGTCGACCGCGGCGAATAGGACCACGGTGCCCGCGACCAGGGTTACAGTGGCGGAATGACCACCGAAACCCTGGAAAACGTCGAAGGCCGCGACATCGGCTCCGGAGTCTCGATCATCCGCGAACGGACCGACGTCGACGGTTCCGGACCGAGGCTGCACCAGCATCCGTATCGCGAAACCTTCGTCATCATCCACGGCCGGGCCAGGTTCACCATCGGCGACTCCGAGCGCGAAGGCGGGGCGGGCGACGTCCTGGTCGTGCCGGCGGAGGCCCCGCACAAGTTCGCCGTGATCGGCCCGGAAGTCTACGAAGCCGTCCACATCCACGAAAGCGACCATTTCATCACCGAATGGCTCGAGTAATTCTGTCGGACGCCAGAAAACCCTTTCCCGGTCTAGAATCCGACGACGTGCTCGTGGACGGGCGGGCACCCGAGGCGACGGGAACCGGGAATCGTGACCGACGTGGCGGACCGCAATGGTGACAAAACCCGCCAGGTGGACAGATTCGACCAACGACGCGCGCAGCTGGCGATGTCGGCGCTGGTCACGTTGTCCGAACTGGGCTACGCGCGCACGAGCCTGCGGGAGATAGCGCAGAACTCCGAGTTCTCCCACGGGGTGCTGCACTACTACTTCCGCAACAAGGCCGAGCTGATCACCTACTGCGTCAAGCAGTACAAGGCCGAATGCGTCACCCGGTACGACCGGATGGTCGAGACCGCGGAGACGGCCGAAGAACTGAAGGCGGCATTCGGTGCCGCGACCGCTGCCACGCTGTGTGAAAACGCCCGGTTGCACAGGCTCTGGTACGACCTGCGCAACCAGAGTCTGTTCGAGAAACTGTTCCAGGCCGAGGTGCTGGCCATCGACGAGGCACTCGAACTGATGATCTGGCGGGTCGTGTCCCGGTACGCGGAACTGCTGGGCAAGCCGGCGGATTTCGCGCCCTCGACGACGTACGCGCTCTTCGACGGTCTGTTCCAGCAAGGTCTGCTGAGGCACCTCGCCGGCCGGGAGGACGCGGCGAGGTGCCTTCAGGACTCGGTCGAGCAGGTGCTGGCGCGGCTGTTCACCACTTGATGGTCGGATACCAGATGACGCCGGTCCGGCCGAGTACCCGCAGGTCCCAGTACAGCAGCGTGAACGTGCCGGCGACCAGCAACGCGGCACCGGTCACCACGGCGATCCTGGTGGGCTTCGCGAGCATCCATCGCTGCAGCCGCCCGCCCGTGCCGTGGGTGAGCACCAGGAACAACAGCGCCATCACCAGGATGTTGCCCACCGACTGCAGGGCGAACGCGGCGGCGCCGTAGAAGACGTTGTGGCTTTCGGCCGCGCTGCGGAACATCATCCGGAACAGCGGGAACGGCCTCCCGATCAGGAACCCGCCGATGAGCGCCCCCATCAGGACGAGCGGCGCGGGCGGGAACCGGCGGGTGAGACCGGCGATCGGGTTGCGGACGAGACCGACGGAAGCCAGACCCAGCACGATGAACACGATCCCGATCACGCCGTAGACGATCATCGACTGGATGTTCCGCGGCGTGAGCCCGCCCGGCGACGAAGCGGTCGAGAACTGCGGCATCCGGGTGCCCACGAGCGCCACGATGACGCCGTACACCACGGAAACCGTCAGCATTCCCGCCGCGATCCAGCCCAGCGGCTTCAAGGTGTGGGCGAACTTGGGCCGTCCGGCGGTTCCGCCGCCGACAAGCGGGGCGACGGCACCGAAAGCGGCGATGTTGCACGCGGTGAAGGTTCCGGCGAGACCCGAAACGAAGGCGAAGAACGTTCCGGCCAGCACCCCGCCGATCGGGGTCGCCTTGGCGTCGTGTCCCAGGAGGGTGTTGGCGACGCTGTCGCCGATCACACTGTCCACAAAGGGTGCCGACCAGATCACCGTCAGCGCGAAGCCGATGAGGACGGACCAGAGGACGATGCGCCCTTTGTGTTCCGGATAGGGGCCTGAGCCCAGGAAATTCGTCTGAGGGGAAACAGGAGCGCGTTCGGTCACAGACATTCGTACCTCCAGCGGCTGATGATTTCCCCCGCTGCTCATCGTTGTTCCGATGTCCGGGTCGCGCCACCTCCAAAGTGCCGATCCACCCTTGCTCCGACCGGCTCCGGGTAACTCCGAAAAGGTGAAAGCCGCGGAGTCTCGTGGGATCATCGGCGGACGTGTACGGCCACTGAACCTGCGGAGGGCGATGGACTTCGACGAGGTCGCGGACGAGCTCTACGCCGGCGATCCGGCCGAGTTCGTCGCGGTGCGCAACCAACGGGCGAAAGAAGCCAAGGCGGCGGGTGACGCGGCCTTGGCCGAGCGTATCCGCGCCCTGCGGAAACCGACGCTCGCCGCCACGATCCTCAATCGCCGTGCCGGCTCCCCCGAGCTGGCGGAACTGGCCAAGCTGGGCGACGAGCTCCGCAAGGCGCATTCGGCGCTGGCCGGTGAAGACCTGCGCAAACTCGCCAAGCGGCGCCAGGAGCTGGTGAACCGGATCCTGCGGGACGAACGTTCGATGAGCGAGTCCGTCAGCCGCGACGTCGAAGCCACCCTCGAAGCCGTCGTGGCCGATCCCGAGGTGGCGGCGCTCGCCCTCGCCGGACGGCTGAGCAGTGGCGCGGACAGCACCGGCGACCAATGGCTGACCAGCGGCTTCACCCCGCAACCGAAGCGGAAACCCGCGCCTGAGCGCGAAAAGCCGGCCACCGTGTCGCATTTGGACGATCGGCGGAAGGCCAAACGCGCGGCCGCCGAGAAGGCCGAACAGGAGCGGATCGACAAGGCCCGCGAAGAGGCCGAACGCGAACAGAAGCGGGTAGCGGAGTTCAACCGGCTCCGGCGCGAGGCCGCCGATCTCGCGAAGGCCTGCAAGCAGGCCGAGATCGATCTTTCCCGCGCCGAACGCCGGGCCGAGAAGGTCACGGAGAAGACGAACGACCTCCGGCGGCGCCTCGCCGACGCCGAACTCGAGGAAGAGACGGCGAACGGCGAGACCGCGTCCGCGCAGACCGTCTTGGACGATCTGCGCGCCGAGGCGGCACGAATCGACGAAGCCCTCGAGCAGTTCTAGGCCGGTTGCCGGTCACGAACGCGCGTGGCGGTCACACGGCGTCCGTACGGCGTCTTGCCGCCCGGCTTGTAGACCGACAGCACGGTCATGGTCACGTACATCGTCGTGGACACGATGATCGGATAGAACCCGTCCACGCGACGGCCCGCTTCCACGAACACACCGTCCATAGTGGACTCGGCCGCGGCCGCCAGCTCCCTGATCCCCGGCAGCAGCGAGAACAACGTCAGCCCGGCGGCGATCAGGGTCAGCACGAGTTTGATCGCGACCCACTTGTACCGGATCAGTCCCCATTTCGTGCCGACGCTGAGCACGATCCCGCTGACCAGTGCGGTCAGGCTGACCGGCAGCAGCAGGTAGCCGCCGATCTGCTCCATCATCAGGATGGCGGCGTGCTGGCGCCGCGCGTCGTCGGTGAACACGGAGGTGAAGGTCAGGACCGCGTTCACCATGGTGATCCCGAGCCAGCCGAGTGACGAAACGACATGGACGACGAGGACGAGTTTCCGCCACCGCGGGGTGAGCGGTCGCCGCACTGTGGAAGTACTCATGCGACCAGTGTTTCCGCGGGCGAGGCTCTCGTCGTCCGTCGTGGAGCGGCACCTCGCCTACGTATCGCGGAGTACGAGCCCCCGGACGTACGCCGCCTGCCCGGCGTGCTGGAGATCGTCGGACAGCACGCTGACCAGGCGAACCCCGAGGGTGACGGGCGGATCCCACGCCTCGTCGACGATACGGTCGAGATCGGCCTCACCGAGTCCGGCGACCCAGGCCGCCGTCGCCTCGTGCACCGCGTCGTAGTACCCGGTCAGCAGGTCGGCGGAGCCGACACGGACCGCGTCGACGTCCTCGGGGCGATGCCCGTACCCGATGTCCGACGCCGGGAAGGGCAGCCCGAAGCGGCCGTCCCAGTCCTGCGCGGTCCAGAGCTGCTCGGTGCCCATCAGATCGGCGACGTGATCGTCCTGCACCCGGGCCAGATGCCAGACCAGCCACGCGATCGTGTTCGCGCCCGGTGCCGGGCTCGCGATCAGCTGATCGGCGCTCAGGCCCTCGACTGCGGCGTGCACTACTTCCTGGACGCGGCCGAACCCGTCGGCCACCACTTCGGCCAGTTTCATCGATTCCCCTTCCGGCGTCTCCGGCCCACGATGCCACCGCGAGGTGACCCCGGCCTTACAACCTTGACTTATATAAGCCCAGGCCGTGATAGTTGCCGGATGCACGCGTTCGACGTCCTCGGTGATCCGGTACGCCGCCGGATCCTGGAACTGCTGGCGGGCGGGGAACAGAGTTCCGGCGACGTGACCACCGTGGTCCGCGCCGAGTTCGGGATCTCGCAGCCCGCGGTCTCCCAGCATCTGCGCGTCCTGCGCGAAAACGGCTTCACCACGGTCCGTGCCGAGGGCGCGCGGCGGCTGTACTCGGTCGATCCGGGCCCGCTCAAGGAGATCGACGGCTGGCTGGAGCAGTACCGGCGATTCTGGGCCGGGCCGCTCGACGCGCTCGCCACCGAGATCGCCCGAGGCCGCCGGGAACGCCGCAAGGCGGCCGAAGACTAGGCGCGCGGGGACTGTCGGACCCCGCCCCTAGAATCGTCCGGGTGGCAGCCCCCGACATCGGTACCTCGGAAGCCCTCGAAACGCTGAACCGCGTCTTCGGCTACGACGACTTCCGCGGCGACCAGCACGCCATCGTCGAACACGTCATCGCAGGCGGTGACGCGCTCGTCCTCATGCCCACCGGCGGCGGGAAGTCGCTGTGCTACCAGATCCCCGCCCTGGTCCGGCCGGGTGTCGGCGTGGTGATCTCGCCGCTGATCGCGTTGATGCAGGACCAGGTCGACGCGCTGCGCAACCTCGGCGTGCGCGCGGGATTCCTGAACTCGACGCAGGATTACGCCGAGCGGAACCGGGTCGAGGCCGCGTTCCTCTCCGGCGAGCTGGACCTGCTGTACCTGGCGCCCGAGCGGCTTTCGGTCGAATCGACGGTCCGGCTGCTCGACCGCGGCAAGATCTCGCTGTTCGCGATCGATGAGGCGCACTGCGTCTCCCAGTGGGGTCACGACTTCCGTCCCGACTACCTGATGCTGTCCGCGGTGCACGAGCGCTGGCCGGACGTGCCGCGGATCGCGCTCACCGCGACCGCCACGAAGGCGACGCACGCCGAGATCGCTTCCCGGCTCAACCTGGAGGACGCGCGGCATTTCGTCGCGAGCTTCGACCGGCCGAACATCCAGTACCGCATCGTCGGCAAGAACTCGCCGCAGCGGCAGCTGCTGGAGTTGCTGCGCACCGAGCACAAGGGCGACGCGGGGATCGTCTACTGCCTGTCCCGGAACTCGGTCGAGAAGACCGCGGACTTCCTGGTGGAGAACGGGATCCCGGCGGTGCCCTATCACGCCGGCCTCGACGCGCGCACCCGCGCGAAGCATCAGTCGCGGTTCCTGCGCGAAGACGGGCTGATCGTCGTCGCGACGATCGCCTTCGGCATGGGCATCGACAAGCCGGACGTCCGGTTTGTCGCGCATCTGGACCTGCCGAAGTCCGTCGAGGGCTACTACCAGGAGACCGGTCGCGCGGGCCGCGACGGGCTGCCGTCGACGGCATGGCTGGCGTACGGCCTCCAAGACGTCGTCCAGCAGCGCAAGATGATCGACACCTCGGAGGGATCCGACGCGCACAAACGGCAGCTGAGCGCGCACCTCAACGCGATGCTGGCGCTGTGCGAGACGGTCGAATGCCGCCGTGTGCAGGTGCTGAGCTACTTCGGGCAACGGAGCGAGCCCTGCGGCAACTGCGACACCTGCCTGGCGCCGCCGGAGACCTGGGACGGCACCATCCCGGCGCAGAAGCTCCTCTCGACCATCGTCCGGCTGCAGAACGAGCGGCGGCAGAAGTTCGGCGCCGGGCAGATCATCGACATCCTGCTCGGCAAAACGACCCCGAAGGTGACCCAGCACCGGCACGACTCGTTGAAGGTCTTCGGCATCGGCACGGAGCTGAAGGAGCCGGAGTGGCGGGCCGTCGTGCGGCAGCTCCTGGCGCAGGGGCTCGCGGCGGTCGAGGGCGACTACGGCTCGCTGGTGCTGACCGAGGGCAGCGCCGAGGTGCTGAACGGGACGAGAAAGGTCCAGCTGCGGCGCGAGCCGGAGCGGGCGGCGAAGGCCGCGGCCCGGTCGAGCGCGAAGAAGGCCGCGGCCGCCGACATGCCCGCCGAGGCGGCGCCGGTGTTCGAACTGCTGCGGTCGTGGCGGGCCGCGGCGGCGAAGGAACAGGGAGTGCCCGCGTACGTGATCTTCCACGACGCGACCCTGCGCCAGATCGCCACCAAACGGCCGGCCACGCTGCAGGAGCTGGGCACGGTCAGCGGCGTCGGCGAGAACAAGCTCGCGAAGTACGGCGAGCAGATCCTCGAGACGCTCGCGGACGCCTAGTGCTCGTAGGGGCGGTGCGGCGGGCGTCCGGTCATCCCGTCGACCTTGCGCACCGCGCCGTCGATCTGGCTGTGGTACTTGCCCTTGGTCTTGTGGTCGACGAAGGTCGCGGCCTTGTTCACGGCCTTGGAGACCTTCTCGGGGTTCTTCCGCACGTAGGCGCGCACGGCCGTGGCGGTGCCGGCCAGGGCGGTCAACTTCCGCAGTAGAGCCACGGTGGTCCCTTTCGTCGGGGTCGTCTGGTTGTCCTGCTCAACGACCGGTGATGGCTCCTGGGTTCCCCGCGGCGAGCCGAATCACTCATTCCGCCGGAAAACGGGGCGCGCGCCGACGGTCACGACCACTAAATTCGTGCTCATGCGGGATCTTTCGCTGCTGCCCAAGGCCCATCTG
Source organism: Amycolatopsis japonica (assembly GCF_000732925.1). Lineage (NCBI taxonomy): Bacteria > Bacillati > Actinomycetota > Actinomycetes > Pseudonocardiales > Pseudonocardiaceae > Amycolatopsis > Amycolatopsis japonica. The sequence continues at coordinate 2,363,963 of NZ_CP008953.1, read as the reverse complement.
CACGTCCACCTCGAAAGCACCATCCGGCCGGACACGCTCCGTGACATCGGCGAGGCGAACGGCATCGCCGTCCCCGTGGAACAACCCGTGTTCGACGGATTCCGCGCGTTCGGTGACTACAACGGGCTGATCCGGTCCTGCCTGCGGAGACCGGAGGACTTCGAACGGGTGGCCCGCGAGTTCTGCGAGGACCAGGTCGCGGACGGCGTCCGCTACGCCGAAGTCACCTTCACGGCGGCTTCGCACGGCGAACGGCTGGGCGAGCCGGACATGCCGCTGGAGTCCGTCCTCAAAGGACTGTCGGCGGGCGCCGCCGAACACGGGCTCCACTGGCGGGTGATCCTGGACCATTCGCGCCGCCGTCCGGTCGAACGTGCCCGGCTCACCCTCGATCTCGCCCGCCGGTACGCCCCGGACGGGGTGTTCGCGATCGGGCTCGCCGGCGAGGAGAAGTACCCGCTCGCGCCGTTCGCCGGGATCTGCGACGAGGCCGAGGAGGCCGGGCTGCACCTGATCCACCACGCCGGGGAGGACGCCGGCCCGGCCAGCATCCGCGAGGCATTGGAAGTCGGGCACAGCGAACGGATCGGCCACGGCATCCGGATCCTGGAGGATCTCGCGCTGGTCGCCGAAGTGCGGGAACGCGGAATCGCGCTGGAGGTCTGCCCCTCGTCGAACGTGACGCTCGGGCTCGTGCCGTCGTTCGAGGAGCACCCGCTCCCCCGGCTGGTCGACGCCGGGCTCGTGGTCACCCTCAGCACCGACGTCCCGTCGATCACCGGAACGACGCTGACCGACGAGTTCCTGCGCACCCGGGAGGCGTACGCCTACCACGATCACGCGCTCGCCGGGCTCGCCCGCGCGTCCGTCGACGCGTCCTTCGCGCCCGCCGAGCTCAAGCGCTCCCTCCACGCGGAGATCGACGCCTGGCTCACCTGACGCAATTAGTCCTCTGAATGCGGTACTTGCGCGTGCAAGTACCGCATCCAGAGGACGAAACGCGAGGGGTCAGCCGGTCGGGAAGTCGTCCGGCGTGCGGATGCGGTCCCGCACCCAGACACCGGCGGGCTTCAGCATCGAAGTGCCGGTGAAGGAGTTCCCGGCGCAGGTTCCGGTCTTGAACACGGCACCGGAGCGGAAGTCGTCGGAGAAGTTCCAGTTCGTCCAGCCGATCTTCTTGGCGGCCAGCAGATCCAGGTACTTCTGCGAGTACGTGAAGTCGTTCCCGCCGTCACCCGTGTAGGTCTGGGTGCCGAATTCCGTGACGAACACCGGGATCTTGTCGGCGGTCCGCGCCAGCGCGTCGTAATGCTCGTCCTGGTGCGACGCCGCGTAGAAGTGGAACGTGTACATGATGTTGGTCGCGTTCACCGGGTTGTCCAGGATGTCGTTCTCGTCGCGGCCGTCGGAGATGCCGAAGGTCGACCAACCGTGCGTACCGAGGAGGACGACGCTGTCCGGGTCCTGGGCGCGGATCACCGGGATGACCTCCTCGGCGTAACGCTTCACGTCCGCCCAGCTGACGCCGTTGGGCTCGTTCGCGACGTCGTAGATGATGTTGACCTTGTCCTTGTGCCGCTGGGCGATCTCGGCGAAGAACGTCTTGGCCAGGTCGGTGTTCTCGTTCGGGTCACCGGGGTCGAGCTGGTGCCAGTCGACGAGGACGTACATCCCGCGTTTCGTCGCCTCTTCGATGTAGTTGTGCACCATGTCGGTGAACTTGCGTGGGTTGCTCTCGTAGCCGTCGTCCTGGATGTACATGGCGACCCGCAGGATGTCGGCCTTCCAGTCGTTGGCCAGCGCGTCCAGCGAAGCGGTCTTCACACACTGGCTGTACCACTGGATCCCGTGCGTGCTCATGCCCCGCAGCTGGATGGGCTTGCCGTACTGGTTGCAGAGTTTGACGCCGCAGACGTGGAGCTTTCCGTTGATGGACACCGGTGTCCCGGTGTTCGAACCGCCACCGCCTTCGACCGACAGCGAGTCCGCGTTGGGGCCGCCGTTCGCCGTGACGGCGGTGGTGCGGATCTTGTTGCTGCCCGCGGCGAGGTTCACCGTGGTGGTGACGGTGCGCCAGGTCGTCCACGCGCCGGTGCCGGCGAACCCGAGGTCGTCGACGGCGAGGGAGCCGTTGACGGTGATGTCGAGCGGGCGGTTGACCGTGGTGCCGTTGGCGTAGCGGAAGGTCAGCGTGTGCTGCCCCGCCTGCGCCGCGTTGACGGTGTACTCGACGTAGCTACCGGTGACGTTGTCGTAGTTGACGAAGCCGGATCCGGTGAAGCCGGTGTGATTGGCTTCGACCACGCCGCGCGAGATCGTCGCGTCCTCGGATTCGTACAGGACGGGAGCCGCGGAAGCGGCCTGGGCGGAGATCGGGACCGAGGCGGCCGCGAGCACCGTGACCAGCGCCGCCCGCCATCTTGGGCGTACCACTTTGTGCCTCCTTCAGAAGCATCGTTGCGTTCCGTGGAGCAGGGGCGCGGCGAGCCCTTGTTAAGAAACCTTCCTAACGCGGACTAGTCTCACCATCGGGATGAAGCGCTGTCAACAGGGCAAAGGGGGCGATCGCGCCCCGCAGTCGGTCCTCTACTTGCGGTAGTTGCACGCGCAAGGACCGCATTCAGAGGACGAAATGCGGGTCGTGGCCCGCATCACCCGGACGGCGGGCCACACAAGTTCTCCACATTCGTCACGTACCGTGGAACCGGTGACCGCTTCGTCCCCTTCGACCCTGGACCTGATGGATCAGTGGCAGCAGCCGCCCCCGAAACGCGGCCCGCGTGGCTGCGTGATGCTCGTTCTGCTGGTCGTGGGCGCCTTGGTCGCCGGTGCCGTCTGGGTCGTGATCAGCCTCAACGACCGTGAGCCGGTGCCGGTCAAACCGGAATTCGTGGTCCCCTCGCTCAAGCCCGCCCCACGTTCGGCGATCCCCGGTGACGCCGGACCGCTGCCCGCGGAGCCCGCGAAGGACGCCTGGATCGCGAAGGTGTCGGAGAACACGGACATCCCTTCGCGCACGCTGCGGGCGTACGTGAACGCGGCCGAGAAGACCGCGAAGACCACTCCGCGTTGCGAGATCACCTGGGCGACCATCGCCGGGATCGGGCGCACCGAGTCCCAGCACGCCCGGCACGACGGTTCCCGCGCCGGTGAGGACGGCATCGTGACGCCGCCGATCATCGGCATCCCGCTCGACGGCTCCCCCGGTGTGCTGGCGGTCGTCGACACCGACAAGGGCGCGCTCGACGGCGACCCGAAATGGGACCGCGCGGTCGGGCCGATGCAGTTCCTGCCCGCCACCTGGAAGCGGTACGGCGTCCGCGCGAGCGGTGACGGCGCCGCGCCGGACCCGCAGAACATCGACGACGCGGCGCTGACGACCGCGCGGTACATGTGCGCGCGGGGCGGCGACCTCGGCGATCCCTCCGGCTGGTGGACCGCGGTGCTGACCTACAACAACTCCACCCAGTACGGGCAGGAAGTGTTCAGCAACGCCGACGCCTATGGGAAAGCCGCGCTGAAGCCCTAGGCGGGCAACAGCCGCGTGACCAGCCGGGTCAGCTGGTGCACGTTCCGGCATTCGTACATCTCGACGACCTCCGCGTACGCGTGCGCCTCGGAGTCGCCGGTGGACCAGAGCGCGGTCCGCTCCGGGTTGAGCCAGTACGTATGCCTTGCCGCGGAAGCGATCCCGCGGACCGCGTCGAGGTTCGGGTCGCCGCCGTTGGTCCTCGCGTCACCGAGGATGAGCATGGACGTCCTGGGGCCCACCGCGTCCGAGTAGCGCTCGACGAACTCGCCGAGCGCGTGCCCGTAATCGCTGTGCCCGTCCCACCGGGTCAGCTCCGCGTCGGCGAGGATGCGCGCACCGAGGTCTTCGGGATCGGCGGCGCCGGTGTCGACGAGGTGGGTGATCTCGTCGCAGGCGTCGATGAACGCGAACACCCGCACCTTGCTGAACTGGTCACGCAGGGCCTGCACCAGCAGCATGGTGAAGTTCGCGAAACCGGCCACCGAGCCCGACATGTCGCACAGCAGCACGATTTCCGGCCTTCCCGGCCGGTGCCGCCGGTACGACGGCCGCATCGGGACGCCGCCGGTGGACAGCGAGCGCCGCAGTGTCCGCCGCAGGTCGATGTGCCCGCGCGCGTGCCGCCGTCGCCGCGCGGCCAGCCGGGTGGCGAGCTTGCGTGACAACGGCTGCACGACCCGGCGGAGTTCGGCGAGTTGCGCCCGGCTGGCGAGCAGGAAGTCGACGCGGTCGGCGGCGGGTGGCACGGCATGCCGCGAAACCCGTTCCCTGCCACGGACTTCCGCCACGCGCCGCCGTGCCTCGGTCCGCACGAGACCGCGGAAACCCTCGACGCGGCGCCGGACGTCGTCGCGGTCCAGCCGGTCGGTGAAATCCTCTGGCGGCGAACCGGCGCGGATCGCTTCGAGCACGCGGACCACGAGGGTCTGCGGCTGAAGCCGTTCGAGCGTCTGATGCGCCGACCAGCCGCCGCTGCCCGCCGTGCCGCCGTACTCCCCCAGCATGTCGACGGCGAGCCCGGCCAGCTGCGTCAGTTCCGGCTGGTCGTTCGCCGCGAGCGCCGTGGCGAGCCGGTCGCGCAGCGCCGCCAGATCGTCGACGGGGTCCTGCGACGGCGCGCCGACGCCAAGCGGGAAGTAGATGTCGAAGGTCGCGTCGAACACCGCGCGCTGGCCGCCGCGCCGGACGAGCGCCGCCGCGAGCCCTTCCCGCATCTGCTCGCGGGAGTCGAGGCCCAGCACTTCCAGTGCCGCGGCGGCGTCGACCGTCTCACTGGGCCCCGCCGGGATTCCGTGTTCCCGCAACGCTTCCACGAATTCGACGAGCCTGCCCGGCACGCCGCTCACGAGTCGAGGACCTTGCCGAGTTCCAGCCGTGCGTCCGCCTTCACGACGTCGTCCTGGTGTTTGAGGATGACGCCGAGGCTCGCGCGGACGACGTCCTCGCCGAGGCTGTCCGCGCCGAGCGCCAGCAGGGTCCGCGCCCAGTCGATGGTCTCGGCGACCGACGGCGCCTTCCGCAGCTCCATCGCCCGCAACGCGGTGATCACCTTGACCACGGACGCGGCGAGCGCGTCGTCGACGCCCGGCACCTTGAGCCGCACGATGCGCTGCTCCAGCGCCGCGTCGGGGAAGTCGATGTGCAGGAACAGGCACCGGCGCCGCAACGCCTCCGACAGCTCCCGCGTCGCGTTGGAGGTCAGCACCACGAACGGTTTGCGCCCGGCGGTGATGGTGCCGAGCTCCGGGACGGTGATCTGGAAGTCGCCGAGCACCTCCAGCAACAGCCCTTCGATCTCGACGTCGGCCTTGTCGGTCTCGTCGATGAGCAGGACGGTCGGCTCGTCGCCCTTGATCGCCGTCAGCAGCGGCCTGGCCAGCAGGAACTCTTCACCGAAGATGTCGTTGCGGGCTTCGTCCCACGTCTCGTCCTTTCCGGCGGTGATCCGGAGAAGCTGCTTCGCGTGGTTCCACTCGTACAGCGCGCGGGACTCGTCGACGCCTTCGTAGCACTGCAGCCGCACGAGCCGGGAGCCGCTCGCCTGCGCGACCGCCTTCGCCAGCTCGGTCTTGCCGACCCCCGCGGGGCCCTCGATCAGCAACGGCTTGCCGAGGGCGTCCGCGAGGAACACCGTGGTGGCGACGGCCGCGGAGGCCAGGTAGCCGGTGTCGGCGAGCTTCGCCGTCACGTCTTCGACGGATGTGAAGTACCCGGTCCCAGCCACGCGGCCTCCCAGCTCGATCGCCTACCCGGCCGACTCTACGTCGCGGATCCGCTTCGGCAGCAGGAACCCGACCGCGAAGGTGAGCACCACCATCACCGCGACCACCCAGAACGTCCGCTGGGCGGCGGCGGTCGGGTCGGCGGTCCCCGCGTCGAAGAACACCGTGCCCAGCAACGCGAGCCCCAGCGCGCCGCCGACCTGCTGGAGCGAGGTCAGCGCGCCCGACGCCGATCCGGCCTCGGCCGGCTCCACTCCGGACAGGGCGATCTCGAAGTACGGCCCCATGATCAGCCCGGAGCCGATCCCGACCACCAGCAACGCCGGCGCGATCTGCCACGGACCCGTCTCCGGGCCGAGGAGCAGCAGCAGGGCGATCACTCCGGCGGTCATGATCAGCGCACCGGTGTGCAGCACCTTGCGGCCGTGCTTGCGCACCGCCTGCACGAGGCCCATCCCGACGATCATCCCCAGCGACATCGGCACCCCGGTCAGCCCGGCCTTGAGCGGCGAGAAACCGAGCCCGAGCTGCAGATACAGCGTGAAGACCAGACCGAAGCCGGAGAACGCCGCGAAGTAGATCGTCCCGGTCGCCATCCCGGCGAGGAAGCTGCGCTTGCGGAACAGGCTCGGCTCGACCAGCGGGTCGCCGCCGCGGCGGCTCTTGCGCTTCTCGAACCACGCGAACACGCCGAACACCACGACCGCGGCGGCCATCATCGCGAACGTCCACAGCGGCCAGCCGTACTCACGCCCCTGCACCAGCGGGAAGACGATCAGCAGCGCGCCGGTCGTCGCGAGCAGCGCACCGGGGATGTCGAGGGTGAGCGAACCGCCGGGACGGGACTCGGGAAGGAACTTGATCGCGGCGAGTACCGCCAGCGCGCCGATCGGGAGGTTGATCAGGAAGATCATCCGCCAGCCGGTACCGAAGAGATCCGCGTCGACCAGCCAGCCGGCGAGGATCGGGCCGCCGACCGCGGCGAGCCCCATCACCGGGCCGAACATGCCGAACGCGGACTGGAGTTCCTTGCCGGCGAACATCTCCTTCATCATGCCGAGGCCCTGCGGCACCATCGCGGCACCGAAGAGGCCCTGCACCACCCGTGCGGTGATGATCATCTCGGGGTTCACCGCGACCGCGCAGAACAGCGAGCCGGCGACGAAACCGATCGCGCCGATCAGGAACATGCGCTTGCGGCCGAAGATGTCGCCGAGCCGTCCGCCGGTGAGCAGACCGGACACCATCGCGAGGGTGTAGGCCACGCCGAGCCACTGGATCATCGCCGTGCCGCCGCCGAGCGACGCCCGCATGACCGGTCCGGCGATGCTCGTGACCGTCATGTCGAGCAGTTCCATCACCGAGCCGGTCAGGATCACGAACAGCGCGGGCCAGCGCCAGCGGTACGGCTTCGCCGAGGGCGTGTTTTCCGAGGTCACACCACTCGGGGTGTCCAGTGTCATCGTCATGGGAACAACGCTAAAGTCAATTCCGGCCACTTTCTGACCGGAATGCGAGCGAACCTGGATTCATGGCGAACACGAGTGCGCGGATGCTGCGGTTGCTCTCCCTTCTGCAGACACACCGCTTCTGGTCGGGGATCGAGCTGAGCGACAGGCTCGAAGTGAGCGAACGGACGCTGCGGCGCGACGTCGAACGGCTCCGCGAGCTGGGCTATCCGGTCAACGCGAGCCGCGGCGTCGCGGGCGGCTACCAGCTTCGGTCGGGCACGGTCATGCCGCCGCTGCTGCTGGACGACGAGGAGGCCGTGGCGATCGCGGTCGGCCTCCGGACGGCGGCGAGCGGTTCGGTGGAGGGCATCGAGGAGACGTCGGTCCGGGCGCTGACGAAGGTCGTCCAGGTGATGCCGCCGCGGCTGCGCAGACGGGTCGACGCGCTCCAGGCGTACACGACTCCGGCGGCCGTCACGGGCCCTCGCGTCAACGCCGCCAGCCTGACGGTGATCGCGCAGGCGTGCCGGGACGACGAGCGGCTGAAGTTCGACTACGCGGCACGCGGCGGCGAGGAGTCCGCGCGGCTGGTCGAGCCGCACCGGCTCGTCTCACTCGGACGGCGCTGGTATCTGGTGGCGTGGGATCTCGACCGGGTGGACTGGCGCACCTTCCGCGTCGACAGGCTCAGCGAGCCGCGCACCACCGGCGCCCGCTACCGGCCGCGCGAGATCCCGGGCGGCGACGCGGTCAAGTTCGTCGAGGCCCAGATCAAGGCCAGGCCGACCACGCACACGCTGGTGATCCGGGTCGAAGCGCCGAAGGACCGGGTCGAAGCGGCGGTGCGGTACCTCGGCGGCGCGCTCGAAGCGATCGACGGGACGTCCTGCCGTCTGACGATGAACGTCGACACCTTCGACTGGCCCGTGCTGATCCTCGCCGCCATCGGCGCGCCTTTCGAGGTCGAGAGCCCCTCGGCGTTCAAAGACCACCTCGCGTCCGTCGCCGCCCTCTTCAAGACGGCTAGCATCGGGCCGTGAGCACCTATGTCGCGGCCGAGGGCCGATACGAGAGCATCCCCTACCGCCGCACCGGGCGCAGCGGCCTGAAGCTGCCCGCCATCTCGCTGGGCCTGTGGCACAACTTCGGGAACGACAAGCCGCTGGGCACGCAGCGGGACATCGCGCGGCGCGCGTTCGACCTGGGCATCACCCATTTCGACCTCGCCAACAACTACGGCCCGCCCTACGGCTCGGCGGAGGAGAACTTCGGCAGGCTGCTGGCGTCGGACTTCAAGCCGTACCGGGACGAACTGGTCATCTCGACCAAGGCGGGCTACGACATGTGGCCCGGCCCGTACGGCGAATGGGGCTCGCGCAAATACCTGCTGTCCTCTTTGGACCAATCGCTCGGCCGGATGGGCCTGGACTACGTCGACATCTTCTATTCGCACCGCTTCGACCCCGAGACGCCGCTCGAAGAGACGGTCGGCGCGCTCGACACCGCCGTCCGGTCCGGACGCGCACTGTACGTCGGCATCTCGTCGTACTCGTCGGAGAAGACCGCCGAGGCCGCCCGGCTCCTGCACGAACTGGGCACCCCGCTGCTGATCCACCAGCCGTCGTACTCGATGTTCAACCGCTGGCTCGAAGGCGACAAACTGCTCGACACACTCGAAACCGAAGGCGCGGGCTGCATCGCGTTCTCACCGCTGGCGCAGGGACTGCTGACCAGCCGCTACCTCGACGGCGTTCCCGAGAATTCCCGTGCGGCACAAGGGAAGTCGCTCAACCCGGACACGATCACCGAGAGCACCCTCGGCAAGATCCGGGCGCTGAACGAGATCGGCCAGCGGCGCGGTCAGACGCTGGCGCAGCTCGCGCTCGCGTGGGGCCTGCGCGACCCGCGGATGACGTCCGTGCTGATCGGCGCGAGCAGCGTCGCCCAGCTGGAGGACAACGTCGGCGCGCTGAAGAACCTGCACTTCACGCACGAGGAGCTGGCCGAGATCGACCGCTACGCCACCGAGGCCGACATCAACCTCTGGAAGCGCTCGACCGACGCGGGCTAGCTAATCGCGTTGCCCCGCCGGGCCGGGGAGCCGAGACTGCGAGAATGACTTTCGAAGATCAGCTCGCCGAAGGAGAAGCTGTCCCGGTCGAAGGCTGGGATTTCTCGTGGTTCGAAGGCCGGGCCACCGAGGAACGGCCGCCGTGGGGCTACTCGCGGTTGCTCGGCGAGCGGATGGCGGCGGCCGCCGCCGGGCTGGATCTGCAGACCGGCGGCGGCGAGGTGCTCGCGGGCATCCCGAAACCGCCGCAGGTCCTCGCCGCCACCGAAGGCTGGCCGCCGAACGTCGAGGTGGCGCGGAAGACTCTCGCGCCCCTCGGCGGACAGGTGGTCGAGGCCGAGTACGACGCGCCGCTGCCCTTCCCCGACGAGTCCTTCGATCTGGTGAGCAGCCGCCATCCGATCGCGAATCCGTGGCGAGAGATCGCCCGCGTGCTGCGCCCGGGCGGCACGTTCCTGTCGCAGCAGATCGGCGCAGGCACCGTGCGGGAACTGAAGGAGTTCTTCCTCGGCCCGCAGGACTACGGCGACTGGACGCCCGACGTGCTGCGCGTCGAGGCCGAAGCCGTCGGGCTCCGGGTGGAGCGGCTCGAACCGGCGAAACTGCGGATGGAGTTCTTCGACCTCGCCGCGGTCGTCCACTTCCTCCGGAAGGTGATCTGGATCGTGCCGGGGTTCGAGGTCCGGAAGTACCGCGACGAACTCGCGGAACTCCACCGGATGATCGAGACCGACGGGAAGTTCGTCGCGCACTCGCGGCGGGTGCTCGTGGAGGCCGTCAAGCCCGGCCACACGTTCGGGTGACAGAACACATTTCGCAAGTCGTTAAGTCGTTGTCATGCCATCGCGCGATCTCCGCCGGAATAACTTCGCCGGGCTCTATCCACCCAGTAACGTCGGGCTACGTGATCAATCGAACGCACTCGATGATTCTCGTAGCTTTCGCTCTCGCTCCGCTCCTTCTCACACCGGGAACTGCCGCTGCCACTATAGAAGTCACTCACGCCGTCACCTTCACGAGCTCCATCGGCAACGTGATCCCCGCGCCGCATTGCGAGCTCAAAACCGGAAACACCTACCTACGCACTTCAGGAGCCAAGAAAGTCGTCGGCTTCAAGCCGAAAATAACCTGCGACGAGGTCATGGACACCATCTCTTTGACCGGCCAGATGTACGCCGTGATCGGCGGGACGACAACCGCGCACGGTGATGCACCGACCTCGACCAACGCCGGCCAGGTTTCCGTCGAGAACAAGCAGATCGGATACAACTGCAACGGCACCGGAAACACGGTCTGGTTCGGCAGGGCTTCAGTGAACGCGGTCTGGCGCGGCATCCCCCAAGCCGCGGTCGTGGACAGCCCGACGGCGACTCTTCCGTGCGGGGTATGACATCCTCCCGCAATGAAGGTGACCGATGGATACACGGGATCCGGGAATGTCGTCAGCACCGATGCGCCCAGCTACTTGGTCGAATTCTGGCGCGCCACCGCCGACGGCACCGGGCATGACGCGTGGACTGCCGTCGAATACGAACTCACCGAATGCGACGTCCACGACGCACTGCACTGGGCTCGCGAGAACGCGCCCTCCGGCGCGACCGTCCACACCGTGGTCTACGCCTGTTATCGGCAACCGGCGGGCTCATCCGAGTCCGACGTCCACATCCTGCTGGTCGGCTCCGACCCGAGCAAGATTCCCACGTCGACCACCACGCTCACCTGGCCGACCGCCTGAAGTGCTTCGCGTCGAGGCGACGCCGTCAAGCCCGGCCACACGTTCGGGTGATCACCGACTCGATGTCTTGAGTGGACGCGCTCGCGGGTGCGATACCTGCGGGCGTGTCCAGCTCCGCACCGCGCCAGCTGGCGCTCACCTCCGCGGCCCAGATCCTCGCCATGGGCCTGTGGTTCTCCGCGTCGAGTGTCGTCCCCGCTTTGCGCGGCGAGTGGGCACTGTCCACTCAGGGCACTGTGCTGCTCACCGCTTCGGTGCAGGTCGGCTTCGCGGCGGGCGCGCTGGTGTCGGCCGTCGCCAATCTCGCGGACCGGCTCCGGCCCGAGCGTCTGCTGGCCGCGAGCGCCGCGACGGGCGCCTTGCTGACGTTGCTCTTTCCCTTGTGCGGAAACCAGTTCTGGCTCGCGGTACTGCTGCGCTTCGGCACCGGGATGGCACTGGCGGGGGTCTACCCGGTCGGGATGAAGATCGTCGTCTCGTGGTTTCCGAACAGCCGCGGGCTCGCCCTCGGTGTTCTGTTGGCCGCGCTCGCGCTCGGCTCGGCATCACCCCATCTGCTGGCCGGGAACCTCCCGGGGTGGCGGACGGTACTCGTGGTCGCGTCCCTTCTCGCCCTCGGCGCGGCGGCGCTGGCCGTGCTCTTCGTCCGCGTCGGCCCAGCCGCCCGGCGTTCGCCGCCGTGGGAACCGCGGTACCTGCTCACCATGGCGCGCGACCGGCGTCAGCGGCTGATCGCGTTCGGTTACTTCGGCCACATGTGGGAGCTTTACGCGTTCTGGACCTGGATCCCGGCCTACGCGGCCGCGGCGTCGAAGACCTCGCCGGGCACGGTGAGCCTGCTCGCGTTCACCGTCATCGGCGTCGGCGGGGCGATCGGCTGCCTGCTCGGCGGCGCGCTGTCGGACCGGTTCGGGCGGATCGACGTCGCGCTCGCGGCGCTGGCCGTCAGCGGGACGTGCTGTCTGGTCTCGGCCCTCGTTTTCGGCGGTCACCCCGCGATGCTGGGCACACTGCTGTTCGTCTGGGGTATCGCCGCGATCGCCGACTCCGGCCAGTTCTCCGCCGCGTTGAGCGAGGCCGCGGACGCCCGCTACGTCGGTACCGCGCTCACCGCGCAGACCGCGATCGGTTTCCTGCTCAGCGCGCTGACCATCCAGGGCCTGCCGGTGCTCGCGGACGCCGTCGGCTGGCGGGCGGCCGCCCCTGTACTGGCCGTCGGGCCGCTACTGGGCGTGATCGCCATGGCGCGGCTCCGCTCCCCCGTGTGCCCGGCGCGCTAGCGCAGCGGGTCCCGCGGCGAGGGCAGATGCGAAGTGTCCGGGAACATGTGGAGCGCGCGCAGGGCCGCGCCGAGTTCGGCGATGTCGGCCGGGTCGGTCAGCGAACGGCCGAGCTCTTCGGAGATCCGCTTCAGGCGGTGCCGGATCGTGTTGGGGTGACAGAACATCCGCTCCGACGTCAGTTTCGTGGAGCCCTGGCATTCGAACCACGCCCGCAACGTCAGCAGCAGCACGTTCCGGTCGTCGCCGGGCAGGTCGAGGATCGGCCGGAGCACGTGGTGCGCGAGCTGGACCGACGCCTCCGGCGCGCTGGCGACGAGGCCGGCGAGCGGGGATTCGTTGAACTGCACCATTCCCGTCGTCCCCGGCATCATGCTGGAGAGCGCGACCCGCGCGAGATGGAGGGCGCGGGAGGTGTTCCCGAGACCGGTGAACACCGGGCTGACGCCGATCCGGCCGGTCTGGTTCTCCCGCAGCAGCCCGATGATCACCTGGGACGCCGCCGGATCCCGCATCGAGACGACCCCGACCTGCAGGTCCGGGGTGAGCCGCCAGGCGGACGCGTGATGCCGTTCGCGCAGCCGGTTTTCGATCTGTGGCAACGGTTCGTGCCCGACGCGCGGGGTCTCCGCCGCGACGACCACGTAGGTCCCGTCGAGCGAGAGTTCCAGCACGCGCGCGATGTCCCACAGCGTGCCTTCGGTGGCCGCGCCACCGGCGAACAGCGCCTCGACCAACGCCGAGCGCCTGCTTTGGTGCGCCAGCATGACTTCGGCGGTGGTGTCGCGGTAAGTCGTCGTCAGCGCCTCGGCGTAGTCGTCGATCAGCGCCCAGATCGCCGACGTCGCGGCGACGAGGCCGCGGAGGTCCTGATGCTCGCCCGAAGCGGTCAGTTCGACGAACCGGTTCCACACTTCGGTGAGCCCGATGCGGTAGGCCCGCAGGAGTTCCGGCAGCGGAGCGCCCTGCAGCGCCCGTGCGCGCCCGGTCGCCCGCGCCTGCGCGAGGTCGGGTTCCTCCGTGCCGCGCAGGGTCCGCATGACGAACTCGAGGTTGTTCCGCACCGACGTCCGCAGTTCGGCGAGGGTGACGAACTGCGCGTCGCGGTACACCGGCATTTCGGCGCGGATCTGCTCGACGGTGCCGTCGATGAGCCCGGGCAGCTGCTTTTCGACCTCGACAGCCAGTTCGGCGACGATGACGGCCGAGCCTTCGCGGAGCACAGTTTCGTAGTGCATGGACGTCCTCCGGGGCAGGGACTCCTCGTCGAGCCCCTGGGGCCGTCATCTAACACGACTTGTCCGGAGGTGGCCTGTCGAAGCGAAAAGAATCCGCTGATGCGGCGGGAAATCGGGATTCCCGCCGCACCAGCGGGATTTTTACATCTTCGCGGCCGCGCTCTTGATGGCTTCGCGGATCCGGAAGTAGGTGCCGCACCGGCAGACGTTCTGGATCGCGTCGATCTCGGCGTCCGTCGGGTTCTTCGTCTTCTTCAGCAGCGCCACCGCGGCCATGATCTGCCCCGGCTGGCAGTAGCCGCACTGCGCGACGTCCTGCTCCAGCCAGGCCTCCTGCACCGGGTGCAGGTCCTCACCGTCGGCGAGGCCTTCGATCGTGGTGACGTCCTTGCCCGAGCAGTCGGACACCGGCGTCACGCACGGGTTGAACGCCTCGCCGTCGAGGTGGCTGGTGCAGGCCTTGCAGACGTTGATCCCGCAGCCGTACTTCGGCCCGCGGACGCCGAGTTTGTCCCGCAGCGCCCACAGCATGGGCAGATCCGCGGGCGCGTCGACGGTGACGGTCTTCCCGTTCACCGTGAAGGTGTAGTTGGGCATCGAAACTCCTTGGCGGGGAAGGAAAGTCAGCGAGGGAACGGGTCGAAGTCGATCGGGAAGTTGATCGGGAAACTACGCGGTTTGATCCCGGTCGCCCGCGCGTAGGCGTTCCCGATCGCGCCGACCGGCGCCGGCACGCCGAGCTCCCCGGCACCGCCGATCTCGCCCGTCTCCGGCATGACGAACACCTTGACGTCCATCGGCGAGTTCTTCTGCCGCGCGTAGTGGAACTGCGAGTAGCTGCCCTCCAGCGGCAGCCCCTTGTCGATGTGCAGGCCCGCGGTCAGCGTGGTGGAGATGCCGTCGGTCAGGCCGCCGAGCATCTGCGCCTCGATCCCGCGCGGGTTGATCGGCTTGCCGACGTCGACCGCGATGGTCGCCTTGGTGACACGCGGCTTCTTCGGGTCGCGGGCGTCCATTTCGACGAGACACGCGGTGTACGACTTGTACTCGCCGTGCACGGCGACACCCTGTGCGAAACCCTTGGGCATCTTCTTGCCCCACTCGCCGAGTTCCGCGACCTTGTCCAGCACGGCACGCTGCCGGTCGTTCTTGATGAACTCGCGCCGGAACTCCACCGGGTCCTTGCCGAGCTTCGCGGCGATCTCGTCGACCATGATCTCTTCCGCGCCGCGCGTGCTCGACGAGTACACCGACCGCCAGGCACCGGTGTGGAAGTCCACCGGAACCTCGTTGAGCAGCTGCGTGGTGACGCCGAAGTTGTACGGCGACTTGACCGTCAGCAGGAACACCGTCTGCGCGAAGCTCAGGTTGCCGCCGACCGGGAGTTCGGCGGCGAAGGCGGTCAGGACCTCGCCGAGCCCGTGGCTCCAGTCGGTCTCCACGCTGGCGACGCGGTGTTCGAAGGTGAGCACCTGGCCGAGGGCGAAGGTGGCGCGGATCTTGTGGTGGCTCGCGGCGCGGGCACGGCCGTGGCGCATGTCGTCGATGCGGCTCCACATCAGCCGCACCGGCCGCTTGAACGCCTTGGAGGCACGCGCGGCCTCGATGGCGCCGTCGGAGAACAGCCGCCGTCCGAACGATCCGCCCGCCTGCTGGACATGCACGACGACCTTGTTCTCGGGCAGCCCGAGTTCCTGCGCGATGTTCTGCTTCGCGAGGATCGGCACCTTCATCCCGGACCAGATGGTCGCGCCGTCCTCGCGGACGTCGGCGACCGCCGAGTTGGTCTCCAGCGGGGCGTGGCTGGCGAAGGCGAAGTCGAACTCGCCGTCGACGTACTGGGTCAGCAGCGGCGGAACGACGAACGGGAGCGCCGCGGCCTGCAGCTTCTTCTTGATCGTCGCGTTGTTCTCCCCGTCGACGGTGCCGCCGTTCCAGCTGACGTCGAGGGCGTTCTTGCCGTCCAGCGCCTGGCCGAAGGTCTCGGCCATCACCGCGACACCGGTTTTGATGACCGCGATGTCGATGATGCCCGGCATCGCGCGGACGGCGGCCTCGTTGTTGACCTTCGCGACCGTGCCGTTGATCGTCGGCGGGCGGCGGACCATCACCGGCTTCGCGCCGGGGATGTCCAGGTCGAGGGTGTACTTCAGCTGCCCGGTGACCATCGCGCGGGCGTCCTTGCGCGATTGCGGCGTGCCGATCAGCTTGTGCGCCGACTCCGCCTTCGGGGTCGCGGTGAGCTTGCCGAGGTCGGCACGGGCGGCGGGCTTGGCCAATGCGCCGTAGTCCGCGCGGCGGCCGTCGGGGGCGATCACCGAACCGTCCCTTGTGGACAGCCGGTCCGCCTTGGCGCCCCACTGCTGAGCGGCGGTCGCGACCAGGCGGGCGCGGGCGGCGGCCGCCGCGGTGCGCACCGGGGTGTAGAGCGAGCGCATCGTGTTGGAGCCGCCGGTCAGCTGGTTGAACAGCAGTTCCGAGCGGGCGTCGGAGAGGACGACGTCGACCTGGTCGAGCGGGAGGTCCATTTCTTCGGCGACCAGCATCGCGTTCGCCGTGGTGATGCCCTGGCCGACCTCGGTCCGCGGCAGTTCCAGCCGGACCCGGCCGTCTTCGCGGACTTCGAGGACCAGCAGGTTCGCGGTCGGGGCGTTCGACAGGATCAGCACGTCGCCGAGGTCGAGGATCTCGGCCGGCCCCGGCGGGGTGGGGATGACGGCTTCGGCTTCTTCGGGCGCGACGGTGTCGATGCCGATCTTCGTGGCGATCGTGAGGGTGGGCGCGGCGACGAGGAAGGTCAGGAACCGGCGGCGGCCGAGGCCTCCGGGGTCCGGAGCCTCGCTGCCGTGGCCCTCAGCGGTGGTGGGACTGGCCATCGGGAAGATCCCTTCGAGAGCGCGCGGAGCAGGCGGGGACCCTCGCGCGGCCTGGGGTTGGATGGCGACACGCTAGGCATCGGCATTCGGCCTAGTCAACGCGGAGTAGTCGTGTCGCCCCATCTGTGTGACGAGGTGACAGCGGAAGGGCTCAAATGTGTGACGCGCCACAGGCGGGCGTCAGATGGAGTCGCGCTCCCGGCCCGCTTCGAGCAGGTCTTCGCGGGCGCGCGCGACGCGCGAACGCACGGTGCCGACCGGGCAGCCGCAGATCTCGGCGGCCTCGGCGTAGGAGAGGCCCAGCACCTGGGTGAGCACGAGGACCTCGCGCCGCTCCGGGTCGAGCCCGTCGAGCAGCATCCGCAGCTCCACCAGGTCTTCGAACCCGGCGACCCCCTCGGCCTGGCGGGCGCCGCGACGTTCGGCGGTGGCCTCCCAGTCGACGTCGGCGAGCTTCGGGCGCGCCGAAGCCGCCCGGATACGGTCGACGACCACCCGGCGCGCGATCGACAGGAGCCAGGTCCGCGAGGACGACCGGCCGGCGAACCGGCGCAGGCTGCCGAACGCGCGGAGGTACGTCTCCTGGGTGAGATCGTCGGCGGCGGCGACGTCGGCGAGGTGCGCGACGAAACGCCAGACGTCCGCCTGGGTGGCACGCACCCAGTCCTCGAGCGCCCGCCGGTCGCCGCGGGCGGCGGCGAGAGCGAGCTCGGTCACCCGCTCGTCGTCGTGGTTGCGCGCCCCGGCCATACGAGAAACGTAGCAGCGTCCCGGGAACCGGGGCAGGCCCGCGCCCGACAAGTGAGACGTGAAGTGCGAGACCTGCCGCGAGGCCCTGTCGGCCCGGCTCGACGGCGAAACCGAACCCGCCCCGCCCGAGGTGGTCGACCGGCACGTGGCAGGCTGCGCCGCCTGCCGGTCCTGGCTCTCGCGCGCCGAACGGCTGCACCGGACGCTGCTGCTGCGTCCGGCGCCCCCGGTCCCGGACCTCACCGCCGTCATCCTCGAACGCACCCCCGCCCCGCCGAGTGAGGGCTGGCCGGCCAGGATCGCGCTCGCCCTGGTCGCGATCGCGCAGCTCGGCCTCGCCTTCGCCCAGCTGCTGGGCGTCGAAGACCACACCGCGGGACACGGCACGGAATCCCTGATCGGGCACCTTTCCCACGAAAGCAGCGCGTGGAACCTCGCCGTCGGCGTCGGGCTCGGCTGGGCGGCCTTCCGCACGAAGGCGGCGTCCGGGCAGCTGCCCGCGCTGACCGGTTTCGTCGCACTCCTGCTGGCGTTGTCGGCGGGCGACCTCGTCACCGGTCAGGTGACCGCCGGACGCGTGCTCACCCATGGGTTGGTCGTCGCCGGACTGCTGTTGCTGTACGTGGTGAACCGGCAGCACCGGCTCCGCAACCGCCCCAGCCCGGCGACGACGGCCGACCATCCGGGTTCCCACAGCGCGGAAACCGGCCACGAGACCGGCGAAGCCCCCGAACGACCCCGGCAGCACAGGGGATTCCGGCGGCCGGCGAGCCGTCACGTCGCCTGACGCCATCTGGTCTAGACCATTACCGGTCACTGGGAGCACGCGTCCGGATACCGGGTGAATCGCGGTTTTTCGCGCGCGGCGTGCGCGATTCGCGGCGCGGGCACGTTTATCGTCGCCTGGGACCACCGAATGTAAACCTTCTTGCCCATTTCGGGCCGGAGGCGGATAACTTTGGTGGAACACCTTGGTTCGACAGGAGGCGAAGCTCGTGGTTGGCGCAGAAAACCCACCCGTCGGCACCCCCGCCGGGATGCGGAAGATCAATCAGCGCGCCGTGCTGGACCTCCTGCGCCGCAGCGGCCCGGCGACGCGGCCCCAAGTCGCCAAGGACACCGGTCTTTCGAAACCCACGGTGAGCCAAGCGTTACTGGCCCTCGAAGCGGCCGGTCTCGCCAGGGCGACCGGGCACACCTCGACCGGCACCGGCCGGTCCGCCGTCCTCTACGAAGCGGATCCCACGGCGGGTTACGTCCTCGGTGTCGACATCGGACGCGAGCACCTCCGCGTCGCCGTCTCGGATCTCGGCCACACCGTGGTCGCCCGCCGTGACGAGCGGAACACCTCGCGTTCGGGCACCGCGCTCGTCAGCGCCGTCGGCGCCCTCGCGGCGGCGACGGTGCGCGAAGCGGGGCTGTCGCAGGCGGACATCGTCGTGCGGGTCCTCGGCTCCCCCGGCGTCGCCGACCCGGACAAACGCTGCTTCCGGCACGCGCCGAACCTGCCCGGCTGGGGCAAGGCGGGCCTGCTCGACGAACTCGAAGGCGTCCTCGGCCCGGACCTCATGGTCGAGAACGACGCGAACCTCACCGCCGTCGGCGAATGGGAACGCGGTGCCGCGCGCGGCGCGTCCGTGTTCGGCTGCATCACCATCGGCACCGGCGTCGGGATGGGCGTGATGGTGAACGGTCAGGTCTTCCGCGGCGCGACGGGTGCGGCGGGCGAGATCGGCTACCTGCCCTACGGCCAGTCGCACGCGGCGAGTGAGGGCGAGGACGCCCCGCCGGTCCGCGGCCACCTCGAAGAGGCGACGGCGGCGCAGTCCGTCGTGCGCGGCGCGCGGGAACTCGGCCTCGGCACGGCGAAATCGGCCCGCGAGGTCTTCCGCCTCGCCCGCGACGGGGACGAACTCGCCCTGCGCGCCGTCGAGGCGGAGGCCGACAGGCTCGCGTACACCGTGGCGTCGGTGGCGGCGGTGATCGACCCCGAACTCATCGTGCTCGGCGGCGGCATCGGCACCGCGGCCGATCTGCTGCTCGACCCGATCGACCGTGCCCTGCGCTCGTTCACCCCCCTGGTCCCTTCGGTCGTCCAGGGCGAACTGGGCGACGACGGCGTGCTGACCGGTGCGATCAGCGTCGGGTTGCGCGCCGCCGAGGGCCTGGTCTTCGAACGCAAGGTGGGCGCGGCCTGAGGCATTACCTCCGCGGTAATCGACAGCGGGTGCACGCTGTTCCTATGACCACAGCCAAGAAGATCGTCCTCGACTGCTTCGAGAACATGTTCGTGCACAAGGACTTCGTCGCCGCGGGCGCGAACGTGCACCCGGATTTCGTCACCCACAGCCCGGGTTTCCCCTCGGGCCGTGACGCTTTCGTCGAAGCCATGCGGAATTCACCGATGGCGGACGCGGACGTCGCGGTGAAACGCGTGATCGCCGACGACGAGCACGTCGTCGTCCACCTGCACGTCGTCCGGCCGGGTGAGGAACCCGGGGCCGCCGTCGTCGACATCGTCCGCGTGGCGGACGAGCTCATCGTGGAGCACTGGGACGTCAAGCAGCCGGTGCCGTCCGGCGCGGAAATGTTCTAGGGCTTGATGATCAGGCAGGTGCTCGACGCCGTCGCGAGCACCTTGCCCTGCCCGTCACGGATGTCGCCCTCGGCGAACGCGACGCGCGAACCGGCCTTCACGACCCAGCCGTGCGCGCGGATCTCCCCCACCGAACCGGAAATCGCGCGCAGGTAGTTCACCTTCAGCTCCACCGAGGTGTAGCCGACACCGGCGGGGAGGGTCGAATGCACCGCGCACGCCACCGCCGAATCCAGCAGGGTCGCCGCGACGCCGCCGTGCACGGTGCCGATCGGGTTGTAGAGCGACTCGTCCGGCGTCGCGGCGATCACGACGTCACCCTCGGCCACACTCACCCAGCGCATGCCGAAATGCGCCGAGATCGGCGCGGGCGGGATCCGGCCCTCGGCGATGCCGGTCAGGTATTCGAGCCCGGACAGCTCCCGGCCGAGCCGGGCGGTGGGCAGCGGATCCTGCCAGGTCACGGTCTTCTGCCTGGTCTGCCCGGTGACGTCGATGGTCATGGCTGCCTCCTAAGACGATCGTCCTAGACTTTCCTAAGACGGTCGTCCTAGTCAAGGACTATGCTGGGCCACGTGTCCGACACCACCACCCGCGAGCGGATGATCTCGACCGCGATGACGCTCTTCCGCCGTGAGGGCTACCAGGCGACTTCGTGGCGGCGGCTGGTCGAACAGGCGGGCACGCCCTGGGGGTCGGCGTACCACCACTTCCCTGGCGGCAAGGAGCAACTCGCGGTCGCCGCGATCGAACTCGGCACCGCCGTCGTGGCGAAGACGGTCCGCCGAGCCTTCGAGCGCAACGAGACGGTCGAAGACGCCGTGGCCT
This sequence comes from Amycolatopsis japonica, assembly GCF_000732925.1. NCBI lineage: Bacteria > Bacillati > Actinomycetota > Actinomycetes > Pseudonocardiales > Pseudonocardiaceae > Amycolatopsis > Amycolatopsis japonica. The sequence goes on along the minus strand of NZ_CP008953.1, from coordinate 2,343,384 downwards.
GGTGGTATCGCAAGGCGGGTGAAGCACTGGCCGCCGACGACTACCGCGGTGGCTGCCCGCTCGCCACGATCACGCTGGAGATGACGCACGCCTCCCCCGCGATCACCAAGGCGTGCCAGGACGCGTTCGCCGCCTGGCACAAGCTGCTCGTCGAACTGCTCGGCGACGTCGAGGATCCCGAAGACGTCGCGACGGCCATCATGAACAACCTCGAAGGCGCCCTGCTGGTCAGCCGGGTCCATCGGTCGCCGGAACCGCTGGAGCGGGCCGCGCGGCACGTCGCGCTCGTGGTCCGCGCGGCCTGACGAAGCCGAGCGCCCACCGGCGAGCGCGGGTAGCGTTGCCAGGCATGATCGGTCTGCCCGACACCATCACGGCCTGTCTCTTCGACCTCGACGGCGTGCTGACCGGAACCGCGGCCCAGCATCGCGCGGCGTGGAAGCGCACGTTCGACGAGTTCCTGCGCGCCCGCGACGGTGACGCGTTCTCGCCGTTCACCGACACCGACTACGCGGCCTACGTCGACGGAAGGCCCAGGGCCGACGGCGTCCGCACCTTCCTCACCTCACGCGGGATCGAACTGCCCGAAGGCAACCCCGACGACGACATCGACGCCGCCACCGTCAACGGGGTCGGGAACCGGAAGAACCAGCTGGTGCTGAAGATCATCGACGAGGAGGGCGTGACGCCGTACCCCGGTTCCGTCCGGTATCTGGAAGCGGCGAAGGCGGCGGGACTGCGTATCGGCGTCGTCACTTCGTCGGCCAACGGCGCCAAGGTGCTCGACGCCGCCGACCTGACCAAGTTCGTCGAAACGCGGATCGACGGGATCGTGATCGCCGAGAAGAACCTGCGCGGCAAACCCGCGCCCGATTCCTTCCTCGCCGGCGCCGAGGCGTTCGAGGTCGCACCGGCGAACGCGGCCGTCTTCGAGGACGCGCTCGCGGGTGTGCAGGCGGGCAAGGACGGCGGTTTCGGTTACGTGGTCGGGGTGAACCGCGCGCACCAGGCGGGCGAACTGCTCGCGCACGGTGCCGACGTCGTGGTGGACGACCTCGCCGAACTCCTGGAGGACCGCAAGTGAGCGAAGCGCTTTTCCGCGGCTACGAGGTCGCGCCCTGGGAACTGCGCTGGCACGGGATGGACGTCGACGCGTTGCAGCGCACCGAATCGGCGTTCGCGGTGTCCAACGGGCACATCGGCCTGCGCGGCACGCTGGAGGAGGCGGAGCCGCGCGGCCTGCCGGGCACCTATCTCAACGGTTTCTACGAGCAGCACGACCTTCCGTACGCGGAAACCGGATACGGCTACCCCGAAGAAGGCCAGACCGTCGTCAACGTGACCGACGGCAAGATCCTCCGGCTGCTGGTCGAGGACGAACCGCTCGACATGCGCTACGGCCAGGCCACCGAACACGACCGCGTGCTCGACTTCCGGAAGGGCACCCTCGCGCGCGACACCGTCTGGTCCTCGCCGACCGGTCGCCGCGTCCGGGTGAAGACCGAACGCCTGGTCTCGTTCACCCAGCGCGCCGTCGCCGCGATCCGGTACGAGGTCGAACCGCTCGACGACGATCTCCAGCTGGTGGTGCAGTCGGATCTGCTGGCGAACGAGCCCATCGAGTCCGACACGCGCGATCCGCGGGTCGCGGCGGCGCTGGAATCGCCGCTGGTCGGCGAATATCACCACGCGGAGGCGTATCACGCGGTGCTGGTGCACCAGACCCGGCGATCCGGGTTGCGGATGGCCGCCGCGATGGACCATAAGATCGACGTCTCCGACGGCGTGCGCACGCATATCGAGGCCGAGGACGACCTCGCGCGGCTCACCATCGCCGTCGACGTGCCCAAGGGCGGCCGCCTGCGGATCACCAAGTTCCTCGCCTACGGCTGGTCCGCGCAGCGTTCGGTGCCCGCGGTGCGCGCGCAGGTCGAGGCCGCGCTGGCCGGGGCCCGGCAGACCGGCTGGAAGGGACTGCTCGCCGAACAGAAGGAGTTCCTCGACGATTTCTGGGAGACCTCGGACATCGAGATCGACGGCGACCCGGAACTGCAGCAGGCCGTGCGGTTCGCGCTCTTCCATCTCCTGCAGGCCGGGGCCCGCGGTGAGACGAGGGCGTTGGCGGGCAAGGGTTTGACCGGCCCCGGCTACGACGGCCACGCGTTCTGGGACACCGAGACCTTCGTCCTGCCCGTGCTCACCTACAGCATGCCGGACGCCGCCCGCGACGCCCTGCGCTGGCGCCACTCCACTTTGGACAAAGCGCGGGAAAGGGCGACACAGCTGGGTTTACGCGGAGCCGCGTTCCCCTGGCGGTCCATCAACGGCGCGGAATGTTCGGCGTACTGGCCGGCGGGCACGGCGGCGTTCCACGTCAGCGCGGACATCTCCGACGCCGTCGTGCGGTATCTCAACGCCACCGGCGACGACGAGTTCATGCGGACCTGCGGCGCGGAGCTGCTCCTCGAGACCGCGCGGATGTGGTTGTCACTGGGGCATTTCGACCGGCGGGGCCGGTTCCGGATCGACGGGGTCACCGGGCCGGACGAGTACTCCGCGGTGGCGGACAACAACGTCTACACGAATCTGATGGCCCGCCGGAATCTGTTCTACGCCGCGGAAATCGTCGGCCAGCACGACGACATCGCCCGGCGGTTCGAGGTCGGCGAAGACGAGGTCGCGTTGTGGCGCAAGGCCGCCGACGCGATGCTGGTGCCCTACGACGAGGACCTCGGCGTGCATCCGCAGTCCGAAGGGTTCCTGGAGCACGACGAGTGGGATTTCGCGGCCACGGACCTGGATTTCTACCCGCTGCTGCTGAACTTCCCGTACTTCGACCTGTACCGCAAGCAGGTGGTCAAACAGGCCGATCTGGTGCTGGCGCTGCATCTGTGCGGGGATTCCTTCACCCCTGAACAGAAAGCGCGCGACTTCGCCTACTACGAGGCGATCACCGTGCGGGATTCCTCGCTGTCCGCGGGAACGCAGGCCGTGGTGGCGGCCGAGGTCGGGCATCTCGAACTGGCCTACGACTACCTCGCCGAGGCGGCGCTCACCGACCTGCACGACGTGCACAACAACGTCCGCAACGGACTGCACCTTGCCTCGCTGGCCGGCGCGTGGCAAGGCACCGTCGCCGGATTCGGCGGGCTGCGTGACCACGGCGGGCGGCTGACCTTCGCGCCGCGGCTGCCGCCACAACTGCGGCGGATCGCGTTCCGGCTGACCTTCCGCGGCACCCGGTTCCAGGTCGAGATCGACGGCGAGAGCGCGACCTACCACGTGATCACCGGGGAACCACTGGAACTGGCGCACCACGGCGAGACGTTCACGGTGACCGCCGAGCCGGTGCGGCTGCCGATCCCGGCGATCGACCCGGGCCCGGCGCCGACACAGCCCGCGGGCCGCGCTCCGGCGAGGAGGCAGCCGAAGGACGCGTGATACCCGTCAGTCCGGCGGTTCGATCGGCGCCTCGCCGCCACCCGGCACGTCGTCGACCTCCTTGGTGCCGTGCGGCCCGACGTCACGGTTGGGCGCGCTCGGCACGTCGGTCTTCGGCTGGATCCCGCGGAGGTCGTCGAGGTCTTCTTCGTCGTCCTGCCCGAAGCTCTTCTTGCTTTCCCTCATGTGTCCGGGGTACCCGTTCGCGGCCGGATGCGCCAGTCTTCAGGCGGCTTTCGCCGGTTTGCCGTCCAGCGTGACCAACCCGTCGAGCATGCCGAGCAGCAGTCCGTCCCTGGTGGACCACGGGCAGATGGCGACCTGACCACCCGAAAGCGTCAGCAACGCCTCGGCGACGATCGCGCCCGCGAGCGCCTGATGCGAACGCTGGCGCGAAATGCCCGGCAGTTCGGCGCGGCGTTTCGCGGGCAGCTTCGCCAGCCGCGGGATCCACGCGCGGAGGTCGTCCAGGTGCAGTTCCCTGGAGCGGGACGGCCGGTCGCCGGCGAGCCGGGCGAGCTGCCGCAGCACCTTGGAGCAGCCGACGGCGTGATGGTCGCGGATCTGCGGCAGGACGTCCCGCATCGCGTCGCTGACCTCGTCGAGCACGTGTTCCCGCATCGCCCGCACGACCTTGGGCGACGGGCATTCGGTGCTGAACCAGTCCCGGGTCAGCGAGCGCGCGCCGAGCGGCAGCGAATGCGCGAACCCGGCCTCCTCGGCGTCCCCCGCGGCGAGTTCGACGGTCCCGCCGCCGATGTCGAGCACGAGCAGCCGTCCGGCGGAAGCCCCGTACCAGCGGCGCGCGCCGACGTAAGCCAACTCCGCCTCGCGGCGGCCGGTGAGGAAGCGCAGTTTGACCCCGGTCGCCTTCGCGACGTCGCAGACGACCTGCTTCACGTTGGCCGCGTCGCGGATCGACGACGTGGCGAGCGGGTAAACGTCCTCGACGCCGTGCTTGGCGGCCATGGTCATCCCGGCCTCGACCGCGGAGGAGACCGCGTCGATGCCGCGCCGGGTCAGGTTCCCGTCATCGTCGAGTTCCCGGTCCAGCCGCAGCCGCGTCTGGTGGCTCAGCACGGGGTCGAGTGGCGAACCACCCTTGGCCAGGACGACCAGCCGTGCACTGAACGACCCGACGTCCAGGACCGCGGCGGACGGCTCGCCGATCTGCTTGCGCACGCGAGGCACCTCACCTTCGTCGCGAACGGATTCCCCCGAGGTCTCGCTTTCACTCCTGATAATGGCGGATTTCCCCGCCGTTCAGGCGTGATTCACGTTCTCTTTCCACCGGGAGGCCGTTTTTTGACCACGAAGGGGGTACACCGGCGCAGGTCAAGTATACCGTATCGATACAGGTGAGAGGTTCGCCTCCCCCTGCGCGCCTAGTCGACGAGTTCGCGCAGCTTCGAAACCTGCGCCACGCGGGCCTCTCGGCCGGGCAGCAGCGGGTTGACCACCAGCGTGGTCGCACCGGCCTCGCGGAAGGCGGCCAGCCGCTCCTTGACGTAACCCTCGGGACCGATCAGCGAGATCGCCCTGATCAGTTCCTTCGGCACCGCCGCGGCGGCTTCTTCCTTCTTTCCGTCCAGGTAAAGGTCCTGGATGAGCTTCGCCTCGGCCTCGTAGCCGTACCGCTGGGCGAGACTGTTGTAGAAGTTCTTGCCGCGCGCACCCATACCGCCGATGTAGAGCGCCAGCATGCCGCGAAGGTGGTCCAGCATCCCTTCGACGTCATCACCGATCGCCAGCGCTGTGCCGACGAAGGTGTCCAGCTCGCCCAGCGACGGGTCGCGCTTCGCCTTGCCCTCGGCCAGGGACGCGCCCCAGACATCCGCGGCCTTCTCGGGGTGGAAGAAGATCGGCTCCCAGCCTTCGGCGAGCTCGGCGGTGAGCGCGACGTTCTTCGGGCCGATGGACGCCAGCAGGATCGGGATCCGCTCGCGCACCGGGTGGTTGATCAGCTTCAGCGGTTTGCCGAGCCCCGTGCCCTGCTCGGGTGGCAGCGGGATCGAGTAGTGCGTACCGGAGTGCACCACCTTCTCCCGCCGCCACACCTGACGGCAGATGTCGATGATCTCGCGCGTGCGCCCGAGCGGAGCGTCGTACTTCACGCCGTGGAAACCCTCGATGACCTGCGGACCCGAGGCGCCGATGCCGAGCGTGAACCGGCCGTCGGACACGAAGTCGAGCCCGGCGGCGGTCATCGCGGTCAGCGTCGGCGTCCGCGTGTAGATCTGGAAGATGCCGGACGCGATCTGGACGCGATCGGTCTTCGCCGCGACGTAGCCGAGCTGGCTGACCGCGTCGAACGAATAGGCCTCGGGGACGAAGACGATGTCCAGCCCGGCCTTCTCCAGTTCGACGATGTCGGCCACGCTCTCGGCGAACCCGCCGGCGTAGCTGATCGCGGTCCCGATCCTCATCCGCATCTCCTCGTGAAGTTACTGAGCGCTCGCTTAGCGACAGTATGCGCCGGGACCACGCACTTCGCCTGTGTTCCGGCTCACTGCGCGGCCACCCACTCCTTCACCACGTCGTCCAGGACCCGCAGCGGCAGGATGCCGTTGCTCAGCACGACCTCGTGGAAGCCCTTGATGTCGAACCGGTCCCCGAGCGCGGCCTCGGCCTCGGCGCGGATCCGCTCGATCTCCAGCCGTCCCACCATGTACGACAGCGCCTGCCCCGGAACGGCGGCGTAGCGGTCGATCTCGGCCTCGATCTCCATCCTGGCCATCGGCGTGTTCTCGGCCAGGTAGTCGACGGCCTGCTGACGGCTCCAGCCGAGCGCGTGCATCCCGGTGTCGACGACCAGCCGCCCGGCGCGCATCGAATCCTGGGTGAGCATGCCGAACCTGGTCAGGTCGCTCGAGTACAGGCCCATCTCGTCGGCGAGGCGCTCGGAGTAGAGACCCCAGCCTTCGACGTAGGCGTTGACGTCGGCGTGTCCGCGCAACATCGGCAGGCCCTTGAGCTTGTGCGCGATGCAGATCTGGAAGTGGTGCCCCGGAACGGCTTCGTGGAAGGCGATCGCCTCGCTCGTGTGCTTCGGGCGCTGCTCGGCCTCGTAGGTGTTCGCGTAGTAGGTACCCGGCCGCGAACCGTCGAGCGACGCCTCGATGTAGTACGCCAGCGTGCCGCCGGGTGCCTCCGCGGGCGGGACCGGCTCGACCTCGCACCGTTCCTCGGGAACGGTCGAGAACCACTCCGGCGCGACGGCTTCGGCACGCAGGATGGCGTCACGCGCGGCGGTGAGCAGCTCGTCGCCGTCTCGCCAGCGCAGCGCCGGGTCGGTACGCAGCCGTTCGAAGATCTCGTCGAGATCCTTGGTACCGAAGATCTTCTCGCCCAGCTCGCGATACTGGTCGGCCAGTTTCGCGATCATGCCGAGGCCGGTGTCGTGCAGATCCTGCGCCGTGCGCTCCGTGGACGTGTGCGCCCGGATCAGCGCGGCGTACTTCTCCTGCCCGCCGGGAAGCGCGCAGAGACCCGGCTCCTTTTCGGACTTCGCCACGGGACGCAGCTCGGTGGCGAGGAAGTCGCGATACCGGGTGTAGGCGGGCCGGACGACCTCGGCCAGCAACCGGTCCCGTTCGGTCTCGTAGCCCTCCACGGAAACGGACGCGGTGAGCGCCAGCGGATCGCCCGCCTCGTCGCCGAGATAGCGCTCCACGTAAGCGATCCCGCCTTCGACGAGGAAGCCGGGCGGGACCAGCCCGTCGGCCGCGGCCGCGCGCTGGCGCACGATCAGGGCGTCCAGGTAGGCGCCGAGGCCCTCCAGCCGCTTCAGGTAACCGCGGACCTTCTCCTCGTCGTTCAGCGACAGCACCGCGAGCTCGTTGAGCAGGAACAGCGCGGGCGAGGCCAGCCCGTCGCTGACCGAGAACTCCGCGGCGCGCGAATCGATGACGTCGACCATCGCCTTCGCCTGCTGGATCACGACCTCGCGGGTGACCGCCTCGGCCGGGGAAAGTCCTTCGGCGGCAAGGGCTTCGGCCCGCTCGGCGATGGCGACCGCCGACGCGCGCTGAGCGGCAGCGGCCTCCGCGCTCGGGTCCGGCAGGGAGCCTTCGTCGCCGGGGAGGCCGAGCAGGGAGCGCCACAGCGGAAGCTCCTCGAACTTGAGCTCCATCAGCTCCTCGGCGAGGCCGTTCGGGGTGTCGCCGTGGCCCTTCACCCAGTCGCGGACCACACCGTCCAGCACCGAAAGCGGCAGCGAACCGCCGCCGAGCACGACGTCGTGGAACGCCTTGATGTCGAACCGGCTGCCCAGCGTCAGCTCGGCCGCGGCGCGGATGCGCTGGATCTCCAGCCGTCCCACCATGTACGACAGCGCCTGGCCGGGGAAGGCGATGTACCGGTCCACTTCGGACTCGATCTCCACGAGCGCCATCGGTGTGTTCTCGGTGAGGAAGTCGATGGCCTGGCGGCGGCTCCAGCCCAGCGCGTGCAGCCCGGTGTCGACGACCAGCCGTCCGGCGCGCATCGAATCCATGGTCAGCATGCCGAGCTTCGCGATGTCGTCGGAATACAGGCCCATCTCGTCGGCGAGGCGCTCGGTGTACAGGCCCCAGCCCTCGGCGTACGCGGTGAAGTCGCCGATGCGGCGCAGCAACGGGAGCTCGGTGAGCCCCTGCGCGAGGCTCAGCTGGAAGTGGTGGCCGGGGATGGCCTCGTGGAAGGCCGTCGCCTCGGCCGCGTGCCGGAACCGCTCCTCCGCCTTGTGGGTGTTGGCGAAGTAGATGCCGGGGCGGGAGCCGTCGACCGCGGGCCACATGTAGTACGCGGCGGGCGCGCCGGGCGCGGATTCGGCGGGGACCGCCTCGACCGTCCACGGCTGCGGCGGGATCCGGCCGAACCAGTTCGGTGCCTCGGCCTCGGCCCTGGTGATGGCCGCGCGGGCCGAGTCGAGCATCTCGTCTGCGCTGGACCAGCGCAGGTCCGGGTCGGTGCGGAGCTTGGTGAAGATCTCCTGGAGGTCGCTGGTGCCGAACACCCGGGAGCCGTACTCGCGGTACTCGCCGGCGAGGCCCGCGATCACGTCGAGACCGGTCTGGTGCAGCTCACGCGGGGTGCGGACGGTCGTGGTGTGCATCTCGGCGAGCAGGGCGTAGAGGCGCTCGCCGTCGGGCAGCCAGCAGACGCCGGGCTTGTCCTCGGGGCGGCCGTGCGGCGCGATCTCCTTCGCGAGCACCTCCCGGTACTCGGCGATCGCGGGACGGACGGTGTCGCGCAGCAGGTCGGCGCGGCGGGTCTCGAAGTCCTCGTTCGGCGCGGGCTGGCGCAGCAGCGGATCGGCCGAGGGCTCGGCGAGGTGGCGGTCGAGGTACGCGACGGCGGCGTCGACCAGGTAAGCGACCGGGACCAGGCCGCGGGCGACGCCGTCCCGGTGCCGCTGCGCGGCCTGCCGCAGGTACTCCGGGATCGCGGCGATCCGCCCGAGATGGGCCTCCGCCTGCGCGTCCGTGCCGACCGACATCATCGGCAGCACGGTGAGCACCTCGGCGGCGGGCGAGATGAACAGGTCGCTGATGGTGAACTCGACGAACCGCGAGTCCAGCAGGGCGATCCTCGCCCGCGCCATCGCGATCAGGACGTCACGGGTGGTCTTCTCCTCCGCGCTCAAACCGTCGGTGGCGAGTGCCTCGGCCCGCTCGGCGAGCCCGGCCAGCCGCGCGCGGAAAGCGTCCCCCGCGGCCTCGCTGAGATCGGTGAGCCCGGTCGATTCCGGACGGAAGCCCTGCAAAGCGGGCATGACCGGCTCGGCGTCGAAGAGGGCTTCGACGAACTCGTCGGCGAGGGCGGAGACTTCGCTCATGTTTTCTTTCCCCAGTGGTCGTTGGAGGCGGTATCCCCGACCCTAATGGAGAGCGAGTACTACCGAAGCCGGGATTTGCGGCCTCTCCCCGCGGCGCCGGAGGCGAGACGGTAGCGTTCCCCGACGTGGCCGTGACCGATCCCGTGGACATCCGCCTGCTCGCCGCCCTCGCGGACCTGGGCAAGGCGGCCGTACACGAACTCGCGGCGAAGGTCGGGATGGATCCGCGCGAGGTCGCGTACCGCCTGGTCGCCCTCTCGGGCAGCGGGTTGCCCCTGCTCGTGGGCGTGGAGAGCGACCCGAACGGGCTACGCTCCGCCATCGCCGGCTCGCCGCCCTCCTGGGCCCAGCAGCCCCCTCAACAACCCCAGCGTCCGCCGGGGCACTCCGGACCGCACAACATCCAGGGCACTCCCTCGGGGCCGTACAACGTCCAGGGGACGCCTTCGGGCGCGTACAACGTGCACGGCACGCCTTCGGGCCGCTACCCCGGTCCGCCGTCGGCCCCGGTGCGCCAGCCGATGGCGCCGCCGCAGCCACCGCCGCGTCCGCCCGCCCCGCCGCAGCAGCAGTTCGCCCCGCCGCCGATGGCGCCCGCCGACCCGGTGATGAGCACCTGGGGTGTGCCCCAGACCGCGTCCTGGGCACGCGGCGACGAACAGCAGGTCACCCCGCAGGCCGCCCCGGAGGGCAAGAAGGGCCGGACCGGCGACGTGATGGAGACCCAGGGCCTGGAGGGCGAGCAGCTCACCGTCCAGTTGCTCGAGGTCCAGGACCCGGCGGACTACCTGTTCAGCGCGGCGGGCTACTCACTGGAGGCCGGGGAACGGTCGGTCGTGGTGCACACGGAGATCACCAACCGCGGGAACATCCCGTTCGTGTCGCTTCCGGACAACTACCTCGAACTGCTCACCGCGGACGGCAAGCCGATCGCGAAGGCGCCGGTCTCGCTGACGTCGCGGCCGCCGCACAAGATCGGCGTCCGGCCCGGCGAAACCCTCGGCGGGCACACCGTCTACGTGCTGCCGGACGCCACCCGCGTGGTCGCCGTGCGCTGGTCGCCGCGGCCGGAGCCCGACGAGCGCACGCTGACCTGGTCGATCGAGGACTAGCGCGCCCCCTTTCCGCATTCAGAGGACTAAATGCGGCTCTTCAGGTCACGGCGAGGCAACGGCAGTGAAGGCCTCCTTGAGGGACTCTGGGTCCCTCAAGGAGGCCTTCACGGACAAGCGGACTCGGCCTTCGCGGCTGCCCGGATGTCATGAAAGGGCCGTTCAGGACACATTTCGTCCTGAACAGCCCTTTCATGACATCCGGCACCGATTCTGTCGCCTCACAAGTACGTGAAGGACCCCTTCACTGCGCTAGACGCAATGAAGGGGTCCTTCACGTACCCGCCCGCATTCAGAGGACTAAATGCGGAAAGGGGCTAGTTCTCGTCCTGCAGGATCCGCAGCGCGTTCGCCAGGTCGTCCGGGTACTCCGACTCGAACTCGACCCAGCGCCCGTCGGCCGGGTGCGCGAAGCCGAGCGTCTTCGCGTGCAGCCACTGCCGCGAAAGCCCGAGCTTGCGCGCCAGCACGGGGTCGGCGCCGTAGGTCAGATCGCCGACGCACGGATGCTTGAGCGCCGAGAAGTGCACGCGGATCTGGTGCGTGCGGCCGGTCTCCAGCTTGATCTGCGCCAGCGACGCGGCACGGAAGGCCTCGACGACCTCGTAGTGCGTGACGCTGGGCCGCCCGCCCTGGACGACGGCGAACTTGTAGTCGTGCCGGGGGTGCCGGTCGATCGGCGCGTCGATGGTGCCGCGCGTCGGGTCCGGGTGGCCCTGCACGATGGCGTGGTAGCCCTTGTCGACGGTGCGTTCCTTGAACGCCCGCTTCAGCACGGTGTACGCGTGCTCGCTCTTCGCGACGACCATCACGCCGGTGGTGCCGGCGTCCAGCCGGTGCACGACGCCCTGGCGTTCGGCCGCGCCGGAGGTCGCGATCCGCAGCCCGGCGGCGGCGAGCCCGCCGACGACGGTCGGCCCGGTCCAGCCGGGGCTCGGGTGCACGGCGACGCCGACCGGCTTCGAGATCACCACGATGTCGTCATCGTCGTGCAGGATCTTCATGCCCTCGACGGGTTCCGCGACGACCTCGACGGCCGAGGCCGGATCGGGCAGCGTCACTTCGAGCAGTCCGCCGGCGGTCAGCCGGTCCGACTTCCCGGCGGGCTTGCCGTCGAGGTGGATCTCGCCGGATTCGGCCAGTTCCGCCACGACGGTGCGGGAAAGTCCCAGCAGCTTCGCCAGCCCCGCGTCGACGCGCATTCCGTCGAGCCCGTCGGGGACGGGCAGCATGCGCGCGCTCATTCGGTCGCCGCCTTCTTCTTGTCCTTTGTGGATGTTCCGTCGTAGTCCTTGCCCAGCAAGGAAAGGATCACGATGAGCACGCCGCCGACGCAGATCGCGGAGTCGGCGACGTTGAAGATCGCCCAGCCCTGCCCGTTCGGCGCGAAGGCGGAGATCATGTCGACCACGTGCCCCTGCAGCGGGCCGGGGGCGCGGAAGATGCGGTCGGTCAGGTTGCCGAGCGCGCCGGCCAGCACCAGGCCGAGGCCGATCGCCCAGCCGACCGAGCGCAGCCGCCGCGACAGCCAGACGATGGCGATCACGACGGCGATCGCGACCAGCGCGAGCACCCAGGTCAGCCCGGTCGCCATCGAGAAGGCGGCACCGGGGTTGCGCACCAGCTGGAAGTACACGAGCCCGCCGAGGAACTCGACCGGCTGCTTGCCCTCGAGCGTGGACACGGCGATCTGCTTGGTGAGGAGGTCGATCCCCCACAGCACCGCGGCGACGACGAACACCACGGCGACGCGCTTCTTGGGCAGCGGCGGCGATGGTGGCGCGGTTTCGGGCTCTGTACTCACTCCCCCATTGTCCACTGAGCGGGTTCAGGCCTCCTCGGCGGCCGCCTTCGGCCTGCTCAGCAGGGCCGCGAACGCCCCGGCGAGCGCGACCAGCGACGACAGCACCAGCGCGAGCTGTCCTTGCGGCGGCACGACCGCGCAGACCACGAACGCCGCCGCCACGACGAGCACCAGCACACTGCGTTCCAGCCAGGCCAGCAGCACCAGGCCGACCGTCAGCAGGATCGCGCTCCGGGTGTCGCCGTCGAGTTCGAATTCCCAGTAGCCGACCAGGTCGGCCAGCGCGATGGCGACCAGTCCGCCGACCGCGATCGCGGCGACCTTCCACCACGGCATGGTCTTCGTCCGAAGGGCGTAGAACAGCACCGTGCCGAGGTAGACCGCGAACACGGCGAACAGCCAGTTGTCCATCCTGCCGATGGCCCCGGCCGAAACCGCGGTCAGGGGCGTCCCCGCGCTCTGGACGGAGCCGAACATGCCGCCGTCCCCGTTGGGCACGTAGGCGAACCACCCTTCGGACCGGCGCGAGCCGACGGACAGGGCCACCACGGCCAGCTGGGCGAATCCCAGCAGCGCCAGCGGAAACCAGTAACGCGGTCGCTCGTTCCCCATGCGGGGTGAGGGTAGTGGGTCAGGCGCAGAACGGGGGCAGTTCGCGCGGATCGTTTTCCGGCACCCAGCGGCCTTCCGGCTTCTCGTACTGCCAGCGCGCGCCGCGGGCGACGATCTGGCGCAGCGCCAGGACGATCCGGTCCACGTGTTCGGTCGTGCTGCCCAGGCCGAGGCTCACGCGCACGGCCTGCTGGCCCGTCGAACCGGCGACGGCGATCAGCCGTTTGGTCGCCACGTGCGCGCAGAACGCGCCGTCCCGCACGCCGATGCCGTACTCCGCGGAAAGGACCGCGGCGAGCCAGCCAGGGTCGAAGCCGTCGACGACGAAGCTGAGCGTGCCGACGCGGTCGACCGGCGCGTCGAACAGCCGCAGTTCGGCGAAGCCGGGGATGGCGGCGAGACCGCGACGCAGCCGCGCCAGCAGTTCCTCTTCGTGGGCGACGACGCCGTCCCAGTTCGCGGCCAGCGTCTCGCAGGCGACACCGAGCGCGTAGACGCCGACAGTGTTGGGGGAACCGGCTTCGTGCCGCTCAGGTCCGGAATTCCAGACCACGGAGTCACGGCTGACGAGCTTCGTCGCTCCGCCGCCGGCGAGGTACGGCTGGGCCGCGCGCAGCCAGTCGGCGCGGCCGATCAGCGCGCCGGCACCGAAAGGCGCGTACAGCTTGTGGCCCGACAGCGCGACGTAGTCGACGTCCAGTTCGCGCACCGAGATCTTCCGGTGCGGCGCGAGCTGCGCCGCGTCGAGCGCGATCCGGGCGCCGTGCCGCCGCGCGACGGCCGCGATCTCCTTGACCGGCAACAGTTCCCCGGTCACGTTGGACGCGCCGGTGAGCACGACCAGCCGCGGCCCCTGCGGGCAGTCCGCGAGCGCTTCGTCCACAGCGGACACCGCGGCGAGGCGGGTGCGCGGCGTCTCGATCCGGCGAACGTTCGGCCCCTTCCACGGCAGCAGCGCGGCGTGGTGCTCAGTGTCGAACACGACGACCGACGTGTGCTTCGGCAGGCTGCGGGCGAGAAGGTTGAAGGAATCGGTGGTGTTGCGGGTGAACACGACGGTGTCGGTCGATCGAGCGTCGACGAAGTTTCGCAGGATTCCGCGGGTGCGCTCGTAGAGCTTGGTGGAGACCTGCGAGGCGAACCCGGCCCCGCGGTGCACGCTGGCGTACCAGGGCAGGAACTCGTCGACCGCGGCCCGCACCTTGTCCAGACAGGGGGCGCTCGCCGCGTGATCGAGGTTGGCGTAACCGATGTCGCCGCCGGTGACCAGCGGAACCCGCAGACCGGCACCCGCGACCGTCGGGATTTCTTGCGTGGCAACGGTTTCAGCAGGGGTGCCGGTGCGTTCGAGAGCGAGGGTCATCATCATCCTCCGGGCCAGGGGACCCGACGAGGATCCCGCGCTTGCCCGTCGCACCACGCGACGAGCCAGGTCCTCACCCGGGGCACCCCACCGCGGAAGGAGGGTTGCCGGTCAGCTAGCCGGGGCTTGACGCTGACACTCGTGACCTACGGACGAAGTTAGCGGATGGGCGGGCGATCGAGCCAGCCCTCGTCCGCATCTTGAGACGCCGCTCACGTACTCCGCAAGCGGGAAGAGCCGTTGCCCGGCGCCGCGCCGCGCCGGGCAACGGCAGGTCAGACCCGGAAACGGCCGGGCAGTCCGATGGTCGCGCGGGAGGAGACCTCGGTCGCGGTACCCGAGTACTGATCGGTGCCCGCGGTGAACTGCCAGCCGCCGAAGGTCTTGCCGTCGACCGCCTCGCCGTAGGCCTCGGCGACCGTGGTCGAGACCTCGTCGTAGGACTTGCCGTTCCAGTTGCCGGCGCCGACCCCGAAGTCGCGCGAGTCGCCACCCTGGGCGGCGGCCGTGGGCAGGGTCCACAAGGTGAAGTGCACATGGGCGCCGGTGCTGCTGCCACCGCAGGGCAGCGCGTTGCCGGTCCGGCCGAGGGCGTCGCCGGGGGCGACCTTCTGGCCGTCGGTGACCGAAATGTTCTCCATGTGGTAGTACCCGGTGCGCCAGCCGCCGTCGTGGTCGACGGTCACCCAGTCGCCGCCGGAGCAGTGCTGGATCCGGACGGTGCCCGCCAGCGGGGCGCGAACGGTCCTGTCGCCGGGGCTGAAGTCGATGGCGTTCTTCACGCCGGAGTTCCCGTTGTCCGAGTGGATCCCCGCCGAGTAGACCGATTGGCCCGTCTCGAAGGGCAGCCCGAACGCGGGAAAGGCACCGGCCGCCGTGGCCGTCGGGGCGGCGAGAACCACCCCGACGAGTGCCACCGAGGCCCCCAGACCGGCGAACCGCGCAGGAAGTTTCGTCACCTTGCGTACTCCTTACCCCGTGACACTCACCCATTCGATGGAGTCGATTGCGGGGAAAGTAATCCAAAAGGAGTACAGAAGGGAAGAATTTTCTGAGATCAACCGACGAACAGCTGGTGCCGGTACGTGACCTACTGGCCGGATTCGCCCTTCCACCTGGCCAGACGGCCCGCGCGGTCGACGGCCCGCAGGCGTCGTTCGGCCGCGTCACGGGCTTCGGAGGTGGTCACGACGAGTAACTGGTCGCGTTCCTGAAGCCGCGTGTTCTTGTTCGGCGTGAAGCCGGTGCCGTCGCGGACGAGGAGGCTGATCGTCGCCCCCACCGGCAGCCGCAGCTCGGCCAGGTAGACGCCGTGCATCTTCGACCCGGTGTTGATCCGGACTTGCAGGAGTTCCGCGCCCATCTCGTCGAGCGGCGCGGAGTCGACGTCGATCTCGTGCGCTTCGGCGTGCTGGGCCAGCCCGAGCGCTCGCGCGAGCGGGGTCAACGTCGCCCCTTGGAGCAGCGTCAGCACGATGACCAGCACGAACACCGCGTCGACCAGCTCCTGTGCGCCGGGCACCCCGGACGACAGCGGGATCAGCGCGAGCACGATCGGGACCGCACCGCGCAACCCGGCCCACGACAGGAACACCTGTTCTCGCCAGGGGATCTTGAACGGCAGCGCCGACAGGAGCACCGACAACGGGCGCGCCAGCAGCAACACGACCGCTCCCGCGACCAGGCCCTGGACCAGGCTCTCGAAGATCCTGCTCGGCGACGCGAACAGGCCGAGAAGCACGAACAGGCCGATCTGCGCGAGCCAGCCGAGCCCTTCGGCGAAGGAAAGCGTGTCCGACCGGTGCGGCAGCTTCGAATTCCCCAGCACCAGGGCCGCGACGTAAGTGGCGAGCAGGCCCGACGCGTGGGCGAGCTGCCCGCTCGAGTACGCCACGACGCACACCGCGACGGTGGCCAGCGGGTACAGACCGGTGGCGGGCAGCGCCGCCCGGCGCAGCGCGAACGCCCCGCCCCAGCCGAAGGCCAGGCCGATCACCAACCCGGCGGCGAGTTCGTAGACCACCAGCAGCGGCAGCGACCAGTCGACGGTCGCGCCCTCGGCGAGGACGACGACCGCAATGTAGGCCGGGGCGTCGTTGATCCCGGACTCGATCTCCAGCGCGCCCACGAGCCGCTTCCCGATGCCCGCCGATCTCAGCACGGAGAAGACCGCGGCGGCGTCGGTCGAAGCGAGGACCGCGCCCCACAGCAACGCCATCCGCCAGTCCAGGCCCAGCAACCAGTGCAAAGCCGCGCCGGTGACCGCGATACTCACCGCGACGGCCACTGTGGACAGTGCGATTCCGATGCCCAGCGAGGGTTTCACGGCCGTCCACCGGGTGGTGAGGCCACCTTCGGACAGGATCATCACCAGCGCGGCGAGGCCGAGCGACTGGGTGAGCTCGGGGTTGTCGTACTGGATGCCGAACCCGGCTTCGCCGAGCAGGACACCCATCCCCAGGTACAGCAGCAGCGAGGGAAGGCCGACGCGGATCGACACCCGGACGGCGATGACGGCGACGAGAAGCACCGCACCACCGGTGCCGAGGATGAGCGGGAGCTGCTCCATGTCGCCTCCCGTTCCGGTCGCCGTGAGGGCTCCAGAATAGTGAGGCGGTGATCGTCACACGTTCGTGTACCGGTCGAAAAGCGTCCGGATAACCTGTGTTACAGACTGTCCACTACGGACTGCGCAGGGCCACCAGGTCGACACCGAGTTCCGCGAACGGTTCTTCCGCCGCGGGAAGGACTTTCACCGCGCGGTTGCCCTCACGGGACAACCAGCCGGCGCTCACTCCGTGAGACAGTAACGCCGCGGCGACCCGGCCCGCCAAATGATCACGGCGCACTGTCCAATCCAGACAGTCGCGCAGCATCGGGCGGCGGCCGCCGTCGATCTCCACCCCCAGCGTGTCGAGCACCTCGCGCCCGCGCCCGGTCAGCGTCAAACCGCCGGCGTCGTCGATCAGCCCGGTGGTGAGCATCCCGTCCCGCAGCGCGACACCGACCGTCCCGGCGAGGTGGTCGTAGCAGGTCCTGGCGAATTCGAGCCGCTTCACCCGCACGGAAGACCGCAGTCCCTTCACCGGCCGGTGTTCGGCGTGCTGGGCCAAATGCTCGATCAGCTCGGCCACCCGGGGGTCGGCTATCCGGACGTAACTGTGTCTCCCCTGCTTGACCCGCACGACGAAACCGGCATCGGTCAGCTTCGTCACGTGCTCGCTCGCCGTCGACGCGGTCACCTCGGCCGCACCCGCCAGCTCGGTCACCGTCCAGGCGCGCCCGTCGAGCAGCGCGAGACACATCGACGCGCGGCTCGGATCGGCGAGCACGGCCGCGACCTCGGCCAGTGCGATCGTTTCCATGCCTTCACCGTAGAAGACGCACGGTTCGGCGGCGGCCGAAGCGTCAGCCCGCCAGGAACTTCGCCGCCAGCTGGACCGCGGGCTTGGAGTCGTTGGACCCTTCGAGCATGACGGCGAAGGCGACGTCACCGCGATAGCCGACGAACCAGCCGTTGGCGTCGGCGCCCGAGCCGAACTGCGCCGTACCGGTCTTGCCGAAGACGGCTCCGCTGCCCTTCAACGCTTTCGCGGTCCCCGTCGTGCAGACCTCGCGCATCATCGCGCGGACCTGGTTCAGCACCCCGGCAGGCGGAGCCTGGTAACCGGCGTTGACCTTGGTCTCCAGCCCCTGCCACAGCTTCGGCACGACCGGTTTCCCCGTCGCGACCGTCGCGGCCATGAGCGCCGCGCCCAGCGGGCTGACCTGCACCCTGCCCTGGCCGATCCCGGCCTCGACCTGCTCGTCACCGCTGCCCGACGGCTCCACCTTCCCGGCCTCCGTCGACAGGCCCGGGATTTCGAAGTCGGCGTTGAGGCCGAGCTGCGTCGCCGCCTTCGCGAGGCCGTCCGCGGGCAACTGCCCGGCGAGCCGTCCGAAGGTCGTGTTGCACGACGCGGCGAACGCCGTCTTCAGCGAGACGGTCCCCAGGTCGAACCCGTTGTCGTTCTTGAGCGTGCGGGTCCCGATCTGCTCACTGCCCGGGCACGCCACCTGGGAGTCGGCGGAGACGCCACCCTGCTGCAGCGCCGCGGTCGCCGTGGCGATCTTGAAGGCCGAACCCGGCGAGTACAGGCCGTTGAGCGCCTTCGGCTGGTTCCCGGCGGCGCCGTTCTGCGCGACCGCCAGGAGTTCGCCCGAGGTCTTCATCGCGACGATGATCGCCGGTCCCCCGAAGCCGTCGACGGCCTTCTGAGCGGCGTTCTGGGACGCCACGCTCAAGGTCGAAACCAGCGGCTTGTCGGTCTCGGCGGCCTGCCCGAAGAGCGTCTCGACCGGTTTGCCGGAGACGTCGACGCGCGACACGGTGACGGTCGCTCCGGCGCCGCTGCTCTCCCCGGAGGCGACCTTGGACAACGCTCCCTGCAGGATCGGCGCGACCCCCGTCGCGTCACCGCCGACAAGCGCCTTGCCGTCGCGGTCGGCCACGACCGGCTTGGCCGAAACGGGGGCGACGGAAAGCCTCTGCCCGGCTTCGAGTTTCGGGTGGATCACCGACATCGCCCAGCGGACGACCCATTTCCCGGCGTTGCGCACCAGTTCGAGCTTGCCCTCGTACTTCCAGACGCTGGTGCCCGCGAACGTCCACGCGACGTGGAACGTGGCCGACGTCGTGGTCGCGTTGCCCGGCGTCGTCGGGACCTCGCCGAGCGACGTCCTCACCGACGCCCCGTTGAGCGCCGCGCGCGTCCCGGACAGGGCCGTCGTGGCCGCCGCCGGGTCGTCGACCGGGGCGGTGTTCAGGTCGCCCATGTCGAACAACCGCAGGAACCGGCCGGCGACCTGCGCCGGGCTCTCCTGCGCGCTCTCGGTGGAGTCACCCTGGCCACCGCCGGAGGCCGCCGGCGCCCGATCCTCCCTGACCAGCAGCACCACCGCGGCCACCACGATGGCGACCACCGCCAGCGCGGCGCCGATCAGGATCCCTCTTTTCCGGGCAGGACTCATGGATTCGCTCTCCCCCCATACGGCGCGCACCCTCGCGCGCCCCCGGGCGCCAGCCTGCCGATTTCCCCCGCGCAAGGCGGGGCGACGGCGAGAAAGCGACGGTTCCGAATCCGTTTCGTGATCCCGGTGATCGAGACCCCGCCCCGGAATGCAATGAAAGGTCCTTTCCTCGCAAATTTTGCAAGGAAAGGACCTTTCATAGCGTTCGCGAGGGTCAGGCCTTGGTGACCGCCACGGTCACCTTCGTGCCCTCACCGACCGTCCCGGCCGAGCCGTCGGCGACGGCGCCGTACGCCACCGAAGTCGCCAGCGTCTCCGAAGCGATGAACTCCTCGTGCGTCTTCGCGGCCGTGACCACGTCCTCCGGCGCGTCCACCGTCAGCGCGATGCGGTCGGCGACGTCGAGCCCGGCGTCACGGCGGGCCTGCTGCACGACCCGCACCAGGTCGCGGGCCAGGCCCTCGGCCGCCAGCTCGTCGGTCACCTCGGTGTCGAGCAGCACCAGTCCGGCCCCGCCCGGCAGTTCCGCGGCCGCGCCGCCGCCCTTGGCGACCAGACGCCGGTCGTACTCGCCTTCGACGAGCTCGATCCCGGCCGCCACGACGGCGCCGCTCTCGGACGTCGTCCACTCACCGGCCTTGACGGCCTTGATCACCGTCTGGACGTCCTTGCCCAGCCGCGGTCCGGCGGCACGGGCGTTCACCGCGACCTCGAAACCGCCGTGCGCGGCGACGTCCGTGGTCAGCTCGACGGATTTGACGTTGACCTCGTCGCGCAGGATGTCGGTGAAGTCGCGCAGCGAGTCCGCCTCGTGCGCGGCGACGACCAGCTTGGCCAGCGGCAGCCGCACGCGCAGCTTGTTCGACTTCCGCAGCGACAGCGCCGAAGACGCCACCTGGCGCACCCGGTCCATCGCCGTCACCAGCGCCGCGTCGGCGGGCAGGTCGAGCGCGTTCGGCCAGTCGGCCAGATGCACCGAACGGCCGCCGGTCAGCCCGCGCCAGACGACCTCCGTGGTCAGCGGCAGCAGCGGCGCCACCACCCGCGACGTCACTTCCAGCACGGTGTGCAGGGTGTCGATCGCGTCCTGCTCGCCCGCCCAGAACCGGTCGCGCGACCGGCGCACGTACCAGTTCGTCAGCACCTCGAGGAAGTCGCGGACGGTCGAGCAGGCACCGGCGACGTCGTAGGTGTCGAGCGCGTGCTCGACGTCGGTCACCAGTTCGTGCGTCTTCGCCAGCACATACCGGTCGAGGATGTGCTTCGAATCCGTGCGCCACTTGCCTTCCACGCCCTCGGCGTTCGCGTAGAGCGCGAGGAAGTAGTACGAGTTCCACAACGGCAGCACGGCCTGGCGGACGGCGTCGCGGATGCCCTTGTCGGTGACGACCAGGTTCCCGCCGCGCAGGATCGGGCTCGCCATCAGGTACCAGCGCATCGCGTCGGAGCCGTCGCGGTCGAAGACCTCGTTGACGTCCGGGTAGTTGCGCAGCGACTTGGACATCTTCTGGCCGTCCGAGCCGAGCACGATCCCGTGCGAGATGCAGGTGCGGAACGCCGGCCGGTCGAACAACGCGGTCGCCAGCACGTGCAGCAGGTAGAACCAGCCGCGCGTCTGCCCGATGTACTCGACGATGAAGTCACCCGGGTAGTGGTGCTCGAACCACTCGGTGTTCTCGAACGGGTAGTGCACCTGCGCGTACGGCATCGAACCCGAGTCGAACCAGACGTCGAACACGTCCTCGATCCGGCGCATGGTGGACTTCCCGGTCGGGTCGTCCGGGTTGGGCCGGGTCAGCTCGTCGATGAACGGCCGGTGCAGGTTTTCCAGGCGCACACCGAAGTCGCGCTCGAGTTCGTCGAGGGAGCCGTAGACGTCCGTGCGCGGGTACGCCGGGTCGTCCGACTGCCACACCGGGATCGGCGTGCCGAAGTACCGGTTGCGGGAGACCGACCAGTCGCGGGCGTTCTCCAGCCACTTGCCGAACTGGCCGTCCTTGACGTTCTCCGGGTACCAGGTGATCTGCTGGTTCAGCTCGACCATCCGGTCCTTGAACTCGGTCACCGCGACGAACCACGACGAGACGGCGCGGTAGATCAGCGGGTTCCGGCAGCGCCAGCAGTGCGGATACGGGTGCTCGTAGGTCTCGTGGCGCAGCAGCACCGCGCCCTGACGGGCGGCGGAACCGGTGCCGTTCTTGAGGTCCTTGATGATGTTCGGGTTGGCGTCGAAGACCTGCTGGCCCGCGTAGTCCGAGACGGTCGCGTCGAACTTGCCCTGCGCGTCCACCGGGGTGACCGGGACGATGCCGGCAGCGTCGGTGACGACCTTGTCCTCTTCACCGTAGGCGGGCGCGATGTGGACGACACCGGTGCCGTCCTCGGTGGTGACGTAGTCCGCGGAGAGCACGCGGTGCGCGTTCTCGTGCCCGGCGAAGTACGGGAACGGTGGGGCGTAACGGGTTCCGAGCAGCTCGGTGCCGGTGTAGTGCCCGACGACGGTCGGCTCTTCGCCGAGCTCGCGGGCGTACGAGGCGACGCGCGCTTCGGCGAGCAGGAACCGCTTGCCTTCGCTTTCCACCACGACGTAACGCACGTCCGGGTGGACCGCGGTCGCGAGGTTGGACGGCAGCGTCCACGGTGTCGTGGTCCAGATCAGCAGGTAGGTGCCGTCGAGCTCGTTGTCGTTGCCCTCCAAGCGGAAACCGACCGTGACGGCCGGGTCCTGGCGGCTGGCGTAGACGTCGTCGTCCATCCGCAGCTCGTGGTTGGACAGCGGGGTCTCGTCGCGCCAGCAGTAGGGCAGGACGCGGTAGCCCTCGTAGACCAGGCCCTTGTCCCACAGCTGTTTGAACGCCCAGATGACCGACTCCATGTAGGACAGGTCGAGCGTCTTGTAGTCGTTGTCGAAGTCGACCCAGCGGGCCTGGCGGGTGACGTAGTCCTGCCATTCGCCGGTGTAGCGCAGCACGGACTCGCGGCACGCCTCGTTGAAGACGTCGATGCCCATCGCGTCGATCTCGGACTTCTCGGTGATCCCGAGCTGGCGCATGGCCTCGAGTTCGGCGGGCAGGCCGTGGGTGTCCCATCCGAAGCGGCGCTCGACGCGCTTGCCCTTCATGGTCTGGTAACGCGGCACCAGGTCCTTCACGTACCCGGTGAGCAGGTGACCGTAGTGCGGGAGACCGTTGGCGAACGGCGGACCGTCGTAGAAGACGTACTCGTTCGAACCGTTGACGCCGGGGTCGCGGGCGTCGATCGACGCCTGGAAGGTCCGATCGGCTTCCCAGTACGCGAGGACGCGCTTTTCCGACTCGGGGAACGAAGGCTGGGACGGGACGCCGGTCTCGCCGTCCAGCTGTGCCTTGGGATACATCTTCGGTGCTCCTCGCGGTTCGTCTCTCGTACGGGCTTTCACCCACACGGGGACGAGACGGCCGTTTCCGGCGCGTTCCGCGGTACCACCCCGCTTGCCCGGCCGGTTGGTGTTCCGGCTGGGCCGCTCATTCGACGGCTGTGACGGGCCGTACCCGTCCGGTTCTACTGAGGGCTCAGCCGCTGAGGACATGGGCCCTGTTCTTCCGGAGGCTCCCCGGTGATGGCCGGATCGGTGCCAGTTGATTCAAGGGTAGCGCGCGGGGGCAACCGGGTTGTCACCCGGTCATCTGCACCAGGCCGACGCCTCGGGCGTGGACGGCCCTGATCGCGAAACTCCCACAGCGTGACGGGATCGGCGAGGATCCGCTCGGCCTCGGTGCGCAACTCGTCGTCGGAGTCGGCGGCGAGCCAGCGAAGGAACGCGCGGTGCTCCGGGAGGTAACAGGTGGCGGCTGGTTCGTCGTCGAGGACCAGGCCCGTCGCCCCGCCGATGGAGAGCGTGCCCGCGAGCGCGTTCACCGCACAGGCGCGGTCGTAGTCGTCCTCACTCCTTCAAGGCTTCCCTTCCAGTGCGCCAGACGGAAACGGGTACGACGATGAGCGGGCCGCCAAGGGATTCGACCCAGGAATGAGTCCGCGTGATGGTCACGGCGGCAGTGTGCCGTGAGGGACCGACAGTTTCGGCGATAATGCGGCCATGGGCCGCACTTCGCCGATCCCGAAGTCCCTTGCCTGCAGCCGTATTGGCTTCAGGCTTGGCTGGACGACGGCCGGGGAAACGGGATCTATCGTTGGCGATCCTTTCCCGAGTTGCCTGCCGGTTCGGTCGAGCACGTATCCGTTTCCTCGAAGAGCGCTTCCTGGCCGAAGTGCACGTCCGGATCGGAACACGGTCGCTTGCACTGGTCGCGGGCGAGCTGGAGACGACGCCCGCGGGTGGATTGCTGTCCAACGGCTCGACGAACCCCGCCCTCGTTGTCACTGATTTTGTTGCTGTCGCACGTGCCGCCTGGAACATGGCGCGACAGATCCGCCGCTTCTGAAAGCGGGAGCGTGTAGGTCGTTATACAGGTTTCGGCCTATGCTCTGAGGTGCATGGTGTTCCTCCTTGGCGTTCCGGTCGAGTCGAGGTAAGCGGGCGGGGTGAATTCGGGTCGGCCGTCCTGGGCGATCTGGACTTTCCATTCGCTGCGGTGGATCAGCCGGTGATGCCGGGTACACAGCAGCACGAGGTTGTCGATCTTCGTTTCGCCGTGGTGTCGCCAGAAAACGATGTGGTGGGCGGTGCACCGGGGCACCGGCATGTCGCAGCCAGGG
Organism: Amycolatopsis japonica; assembly: GCF_000732925.1. NCBI lineage: Bacteria > Bacillati > Actinomycetota > Actinomycetes > Pseudonocardiales > Pseudonocardiaceae > Amycolatopsis > Amycolatopsis japonica. The sequence continues at coordinate 2,319,529 of NZ_CP008953.1, read as the reverse complement.
AAGGCGCAGCCTCCGTCGCGGAGGGTCAACGCGTACTTCTGCGCCAATGACACGGTGCGTTTGGAGCGGCCGATGTCCAGTGGTTCACCTGCGGTACCGAGAACGCCGGGCCGCACACGGGCGTCGCAGGCGAGGATTCGGGCGTCGGTCGCACTGATCGACCCGACCAGATCCAGGTGGGCTTCGCCGAGGTCGTTGATCAGGTCCTCGTACGACATGGTGACCAAAATGTGGGTCGCCTCGCCGGCTTGGCCGGGAAGGTTGCGGCTGGTGGTTTTCAACCGCACGTAGTCGGTGAAGGCATCCCCGTAGCGTTCGTCCTGCGTGCGGGAGTCCCGGATGCCGTCGATGGCTTTGTGAGGTTTGGCCATCGGATCCAGGTCGGACTTCAACCGAGCATAGGTTTCCAGATCAAGCCGGGCCTTGAGGCCGAGTGAGCCGTCGCGGTGTTTGACGAACCGCAGCTCCGGGCGGATGTCTTTCGGATCCTCGTTGCGGGGCTCTTTTCCGTCGGGGTCGAGTTCGTCCAGCAGGCGACGTCCGGCACGGGCGATCTGCCGAGGGCCCGCCCGACGAGCCAGCTCGACGAGGATTTTCTCTCCCGCTCGCACGTCTTCGTCGGGAACCGAAGAAGGGATACGGGCCAGGGTCCGGATGATGGCGTCGATCTGACTGCCCCCGATCGCCCCCTCAGCGGCGGCCTGGGCGGTCAACGGGGCCAGGGGTGGTTCGGGGTCTCCGCCGAGGGCAGGGCCGGGATGCAGGGCCAGCACGCGGTCGGCGCGGGCGTTGGCTTCCTTGTCGGTCACGAGGAAGTCCTCGAAAATCAACGCCGCCAACGTCGAATGACCCGAACATCCCCGCACCCCGCGGGAATTGATTTCCGCGAGGATCGCATTCTGCTCCGCATCCATCCGGCGCTTCAGGACTTCGAGTTCTTGTTTGCGGGCATGCAGCGTCGCGGTATCGACGCGCCACCACTCGATGGGCGTCTCTGGAGGTGCATCGTTGCTGGCCACGACCTCAAAGCTACGCCGAACCGAACACTTGCGCTAGCCCGAACAGACCAACGTGAAGAATTGCCGAAAAATGGCAACAGCGAAGGGAGTCTTAAAGCAGCGAAGCACCTTAAGGGCACGAAGGCGCCTTAAGCACTAGATAGCCTTAAGGCACGAATTGCACTCACGAGCGCGACCAACGCCAACCCACCACGCAAGGCCCCGAGTTGCCGTCCCCGCCACCGCCTCTAGGTTGACGGTATGCCGATCTGCGTGGCCCGATGAAAGGGCCCGGACTCCTCGTCGTCCTGCTGGTCGTCCTCGGTGGCGTCAGCGGGCTCGGGTTCCTCTTGGGACTGGGCAACGCGGCCGTCCTGGCCGCCCTCACCGCGCTCTTCTGTCTCATCGCGGCGGTCGGCGGGCCGCTCTGGGCGGATCTGCGGCTGCTGGCGTGGTTCGCGCCCGCGCTGATCCTCGCGGTCGGGGTGCCGCGGTTGCTGGGCGCGGTGTCGCAGTGGGCGGCGATCGGGCTGCTGGTGGCGATCGTGGTCGTCGCCGGTCTGGTGCCCGTGCTCGGGCCGCGGTTCGTGACGGTCGGGCTGGGGCTCGGGATGGCGTCGCTGTTCGGGTACGGCTTTCAGTTGACGGGCACGGCGTCGGCCGGGCAGATCCTGGGCGCGCCCGCGATCGCGGTGGGGGTCGTGATCCTGTTGCGGGTGCTGATGGGCGCGAAGGATCCCGCCAAGCCGACCCGTGACGCGCTGGCCGACGCGCTCTCGACGGGTACTTCCGAAACCCAGGTGCGGGCGGCGAGGCTTTGGCTCGCGGATCGGCCCCGGCGCTGGACCGGCGGGGGTCCTCGGCGGCCTGTTCCGGTATCGCGCGGCCACGGGGTTGCTGGAGATCCGCCGGAAACGTCTGGACAGCAAGGAAATCGGCGAAACACTCGACGCCGCCACGGAAGAAGCCGCCAGGCTGGCCGAAGCCGTCCGAAGCCCCGCTGCGCCGAACGACGTCGAACCGGTGCGGCGTAACGAACCCGGCGGTCTGCCCGGCGCCACGGCGAGGCTCGTCACCGCGCTTTGGGAGGCGCTCGAAACCATCCGGACCGCGACGACCGAACGTGACGAGTCGCGTGTGGACGTTCCGAAGGGACTCCGCAAGGAACTGCGCAGGATCGAGTTGGGCGGCGCTTTCTCCTGGCAGTCGGCGCAGTTCCGGCACGCGCTCCGCTGCGGGCTCGGCGTCGGTTTGGCCTTGGTGGTCGCGAGTTTCCGGCCAGGCGACCCGCTCACCGTGTCGTTCCTGCTCGGCACCTTCGCCATCCTGCAACCGGAATGGCGGGACAGCCTCGGCAAGGCCTGGCAGCGGATCGGCGGTTCACTCGGCGGCGCCGTCGTCCTGAGTCTCGTTCTTTGGCTTCTGCCGCAAGGATTCCTGCTGCCGATCGGGCTCGTCGCGCTCCTCGGCGGGTTCTCGTTCATGCAGACGCGGCCGGCGGTGTTCAACGGCTGCATGGTCCTGATGTCGGTCGGCATGAACGCGACCACCAGACATCTCGACCCGCGCTACGTCCTCGTCGAGTACCTGCTTCTGATGATCCTCGCCGGCGTCATCGCGTTGCTGTTCGGCTTCGCCGCGATCCCCGGGGTGCCGAAACCCGGTCCGGCGGAACGGTTCGAGAACGCCGTCGGCGCCACCCGGGAGCTACTCGGTTCGGTGGCGCGGAAACTACGCGGCGAAGACGTCGATCCGCGGACGCTCGGCCGCGAGTTCCGCGCCGCCACCATCGCCCATCACGGTCTGCTCGCGGCGGAGCCGGGCACCAAGGAACCCGCGCCCGGTCAACGGGACGCGCTGGAGAAGGCCGCCGAAGCCTTGCGTGGCCTGTCCGTCACGGCGTCGTCGCTCTTGCTGCGGCCCGGATCGACCGAAGCGGCGGACGCCGTGGACGAGGCCGCGCGCACGCTCGGCACCGATGAAGCCGCGGAGATCCCTGTGCCACGGGACGCCGACGAGGAACAGCGCCTGGTGCTCGACACGATCGCCGCCGACGTCGTGGCGGTCGGCGAAGCGGCGCAGAAGCTCTAGCCCTTCTCGCGGTGCTTCCCGGCGATTTCGGCATCGGGGGTGCACAGCGCGCACGGGGTGAACCCGAGCTGCCGCGCCTCGCCGATGCCGAGCGGGATGGTGTCCCGGGTCTCGAGCCACTCGCACGAAGTCACGTGATAGCGCGGGTACTCGTCGACGACGACGACCTCGATCTCGAGTTCGGAGACGACCGCCACATCCGCGGGGTCGCTCTTCTCCTCGCCGGGGTCGCCGTTCTGCTGAGGCTCGGGGGTGTCCTCCGCGTCGCCGAGTTCACCCGCGGCGGGCATCAGGACGGTCTGCTCGACGTCCTCGGGTTTCTTTTCCTCACCCTCGGCGGGCTCGTCCTCTTCGGCCGGGGCTTCCTCCGCCGCTTCTTCAGCGGGGGCCTCGGCCGCGCGCTTCTTCCGGCGGCGCAGCAGGTCGAAGAGGAGCAGCAACCCCGCGACGACGGAGAGACCGATGGAGATCCAAGCCCACAGGGAGTTCGCGGTGATGAGCGCCGCGACGAGCAGCCCCAGAGCCGCCAGTACCAGTACCAGGACGATGAAGAGCACGGTGAATTACAACACGAGCGCACAGGGAAACGGCCCCGACCCTCCGGAGAGTGCCGAGGCCGTTCCACTGTGTAGAAACAAACCGCTGTAGAAACAAACCGGGGCAGAGATCAGCCCGCTTCGGCCCGGGGGCCGAACGAGTAACCCTGTCCGCTACCGGAGGACGACGACTGCCCCGAGTTCGACGAGGACGCCGAGGCGGGAGCGGCCGAACCGCGGTCGTCGAGCTCACGCAGCTGGGACTCGAGGAACCCGCGCAGCCTCGTGCGGTACTCCCGCTCGATCGTGCGCAGCTCTTCGATCTTCTTGCCCAGCGAGCCCTTCTCCGCGTTCATGTTGTTCATGGTCTCGGTGTACTTGCGCTGAGCCTCGCGCTCCATGGTCGTCGCCTTGTCGCGCGCCTGGCGCTCCAAGGTCTCGGCACGGGTCCGCGCGTCGTTCAGCATCGTCTCGGCACGCGTACGCGCCTCGTTCACCATCGAGTCCGACTTGGACCGCGCGTCCGACAGCAGCTGCTCGGACTTGGTCCGGGCTTCGGCGAGCATGCCGTCCGACTCGGTCTTGGCCTCGGCGGTGAGCCGGTCGGCCATTTCCTGCGCCAGCCCGAGCACCTTCGCGGCCTGGACGTTGGGCTCCCCGTTGTCCGGCACCATCGAGTGGGCCTGGGTCTGCTCCATCGCCGACTGCGGCGGCGGCACCGGCGCCAGGCGGCGCGACGGCTCGTCGCGTACCTGCGGCGGCGGGCCGACGGCGCCGGCCTTGGCGTTTTCGAGCTCACCACGCGTGGTCTCGAGCTCGTTGTCGAGCTGCTCGACCTGCTGCCGCAGCTCGTTGTTGTCCTCGATCAACCGGGCAAGCTCGGTCTCCACCAGGTCGAGGAACGCGTCCACCTCGTCCTCGTTGTAGCCCCTTTTGCCAATGGGCGGCTTGCTGAACGCGACGTTATGCACGTCAGCGGGGGTCAACGACATCAGATCACCTCACGCACTCCATGGCCTGCAGGTCCACCGGGGCTTCCCCGAAAATCACCCTGGCGTTGCCAGCTGCATCGCGAAGAACACAACCAACAGCAGCACCATAATCGATAAGTCCAGTCCGACGCCGCCGATTCGTACGGTCGGGATGATTCGTCTGAACAGACGAACCGGTGGGTCGGTCACTGTGTAGATGGTCTCGAGCGTTACCGCAACCCCTCCGGCAGGACGCCACTCGCGAGCGAAAGCACGCACGAGCTCGACGACGATCCGTGCCGTCAGCAGGAGCCAGAAGGCGAACAGCACGTACCAGACGACCAGCAACACAGCATTCACGTAACCACTCTGCCATGCCTCACGTCAAAAGACGCAGTTGACGGGCCGCGGATGCCGATGAGTCGACAAAATCACATCCGGCTGCGCTCAGCGGTCACCGGGTGATCAGCCGCGCAGGAATAATCCGCCTTCGGCAATCCGCCGACGGTCCTCCGCGGTGACATCCACATCGGGCGGTGAGAGAAGGAACACCTTGTTGGTGACCTTGTCCATCGATCCGCGCAACGCGAAAGCGAGCCCCGCGGCGAAGTCGACGAGACGCTTCGCGTCCGCGTTCTCCATCTCCGTGAGGTTCATGATCACCGGGATGCCCTCCCGGTAGTGCTCCCCGATCGCGCGCGCTTCCGCGTAGCTCGTCGGGTGCAGCGTCGTGATCCGGCTCAACGGGTCACGCACCGCCGGACGCACCGGCTCGGTGACCGGCCGCAGCCGCGCGACCGGCTCCGGCTGACGGTCCATCGCCAGCGCTCCGTGGACGGCCGGCTCCGGACTGGCCACGGAGCGTGACCGGGGCCGGGGCGCGGGCTCGTCGTAAGTGTCAACTTCGTCCCGGTAACGTCCACCCCGTGACCGGGCCGGCGGCTCGTCGTCGTAGTCGTACTCGTCGTCGGTGTAGCCTCGCCGGTACTCATCCTCGACGTCATAGCCGTCTTCGTCCGCGGGCACCATCCCGAAGTAGGCCTTCAGCTTCTGCAGCGCGCTCATGCCTCTCCCTAGCCTTAGCCGCGTCCCGCACGTACTCCCCCGCCCTCGCCGCCACTCCCCGTAACGACGGGACGGTATTCCCTAAGGCGAGGCTAAACCGCGTCCACCGAGCAACGCGGTTCCGACACGCACACAGGTCGACCCGTGCGCGATCGCCTGCTCGAGATCATTGCTCATTCCGGCGGAGATCTCACGGGCATTTGGGTGTTCTTCCCGTAGACGCTCCGACGCTCGGGCGAGTTTCCCGAACGCCTCCGCGGGATCAGTACCCAGCGGCGCGACCGCCATAAGCCCCCGGAGGCGAATATCACCCACATGGGCTATCCGCTCCGCCAAATGGCTCACGTCGCTCAACCGAATGCCCCCGCGCTTCGGATCGTCATCGAGACTTACTTGAATGAGGACGTCCAACGGGTGCTCGCGTTGCCCGGATTCGAGGGCCGACTTGGTCGCTTTCGCGAGCGCCTCGGCCAGCCGTTCGGAGTCGACGGACTGGACCTCGTCGGCCCACCGCACGACCGATTTGGCCTTGTTCCGCTGCAGGCTGCCGACCATATGCCAGCGGATCCGGGCGTCCGGGCGCAGCTCGGCGACCTCTTCGGCCTTCGCGCCCGCTTCCTGATCGCGGTTCTCGGCGAGATCGAGCGCGCCGAGGTCGGCGAGCAGCGCGGCGTCGAGCGCCGGGAAGGTCTTGGTGACCGCGAGCAGTTTGACCTCGTCGCGGGCCCGGCCGGCGGACTCGCACGCGGCCGCGATCCGCTCTTCCACTTCGGCGAGGGAAGCGGCGAGTTCCCCCTTGCGGGCGTCACTCACGACGCGTCCAGCCACGTGATCCCGGCGATCCGGCCCGTCGTGCCGTCGCGGCGGAAGCTGAACAACGTCTTGTCTTCGTTGGTACAGCGCGGATCCACACCGATCTTGCCGACGCCGAGGTCGGCCAGCTGCCGCCAGAGACCGGCGCGCAGATCGAGCCCCGGCGTGCCCTTGCGGGTTTTGCAGGCACTGCCCGGCACGTGCTTTTCGACGTCGGCGGCCATGTCCGCGGGGACTTCGTAACAGTCGCCGCAGATCGCGGGACCGAGCAGCGCTTCGGTCCTGGCCGGTTCGGCGCCGAGCGAACGCATCGCCTCGACCGCGGCGGGGACGACGCCGACCCTGGCGCCGACGCGGCCCGCGTGGACGGCGGCGACGACACCGGCTTCGGCGTCGGCCAGCAGAAGAGGCACGCAGTCGGCGACGAGCACCACGAGCGCGAGGCCGGGCTCGGCCGTTACGAGCGCGTCGGTCGCTTCGGCGGCGGAGGTCTCCGAGCCGTCCACGACGGTCGCGGTCCGGCCGTGGACCTGCTCCATCCAGGCCAGCCTGTCCTCGGCGAGGCCGAGTTCGGTGGCGAGGCGCTTGCGGTTGGCGTAGACGTCGCCCGCGTCGTCGCCGACGTGATCACCGAGGTTGAAGGTGTCGTAAGGCGCGCGGGAGGCCCCGCCCGCCCGTGTCGTGACGACCCGCCGTACCCGCACGCTTTTCCTCCTAGACCTGAGTGAAGGCCCCCTCGACTGTAGTCAAGGAGGCCTTCACGGAACGTACTGGCGAACTACCGGCGCATGAACGGCGGCACGTCGACCTCGTCGTCCGACGGGTCGTCGTGCACCGGGGTGGCACGGCCGGGCAGGCTGCCGTGGTTCGTGTTCGACCCGATCGGCGAGTAGCCGCGCGAACCGCCGCCGGGCTGCGGGAGCCCGCCGCTCAGCGAACCGTTCCCCTCGTTACGGGTGGACAGCATCGGCGTGTGCGTGCGCGGCGGCGCGACCGGGTAGCCGTTCGAACCGGTCGACGGCACCGGCGTGGCACCCGAAGGCGGGCTCTGCACCGGGGTCGCCCCGCCACCGTTGACCTGGCCGGCCTGCGCGGACGCGGTCGAGTTCGTGCGGGAGCCGAACGCCGGCGGGTCGAGCTTCTTGTGCGTCGGGGTGCCGGCGTCGAAACCGGCCGCGATCACGGTGACCCGGACCTCGTCGCCGAGCGAGTCGTCGATGATCGTCCCGAAGATGATGTTGGCGTCGGGGTGCGCGGACTCCTGCACCAGCGACGCGGCTTCGTTGATCTCGAACAGGCCGAGGTCCGATCCGCCCGCGATCGACAGCAGCGCGCCGTGCGCCCCGTCCATCGACGCTTCCAGCAGCGGCGAGTTGATCGCCTTCTCCGCGGCCTGGATCGCCCGGCCCTCGCCGCGCGCCGAGCCGATGCCCATCAGCGCGGAACCCGCGCCGGACATGACGCTCTTGACGTCGGCGAAGTCCAGGTTGATCAGACCCGGCGTGGTGATCAGGTCGGTGATGCCCTGGACACCGGACAGCAGCACCTCGTCCGCCGAACGGAAGGCGTCCATCAGCGAGACGCCGATGTCGCCCAGCTGCAGCAGCCGGTCGTTCGGGATCACGATGAGCGTGTCGCATTCGTTGCGCAGCTGCTGGATGCCCTCTTCGGCCTGCTTGCTGCGGCGCTTGCCCTCGAAGGTGAACGGGCGGGTGACGACGCCGATGGTCAGCGCGCCGAGTTTGCGGGCGATCTGGGCGACGACCGGCGCGCCACCGGTGCCGGTGCCACCGCCCTCGCCCGCGGTCACGAACACCATGTCGGCGCCCTTGATGACCTCTTCGATCTCTTCGCGGTGGTCCTCGGCGGCCTTCTGCCCCACCTCGGGGGCGGCGCCGGCACCGAGGCCGCGGGTCAGTTCCCGGCCGATGTCGAGTTTGACGTCGGCGTCGGACATGAGCAGTGCCTGCGCGTCGGTGTTCACCGCGATGAACTCGACGCCCTTGAGGCCGACCTCGATCATGCGGTTCACGGCGTTCACGCCGCCGCCGCCGATACCGACGACCTTGATCACCGCAAGGTAGTTGTGCGGGGGCGTCATCGGGGCCGCCTTCCTGATCGTGTGTGCCCGTGCTGCCCGCCGGTCGCTGAGCCTGTACCGAACCCTCGAGCTGAAGTTCAGATTGAGAGTTATGTCAACTGCCGACGTTGAAGCAGGACGGTATGCACCAGGCTGGCTCGAATCCAGTAGCCACGCCGTGTGTCGCAAAGGTGTTTTGCCACAACATGTTCGCGGGCGCAAGAGCGAGACCCGGTCGCGGCGGCGAACGGCGGCCTGGTAAAGGCGAAGATCAGGTGGGCATGGACATGACCATGACGACGTCCTTCGACGGCGACCCGGTCGGTGATCCACCGGCCTGTTCGACGCTGAGCGCGAACTTCTCCGCCCCGCCGAGCCCGTCGGCGACCAGCAGCGCACCGTCCTGACCACCGGAAATGAGCCCGGCGGGCTTGGGCGCGGCACCCGGGTACATGAGCCAGGCCTGATAGGTCCGGCCCGGTTCGTTCGCCGGCAGCTGCGCCGCCATGAAGACCAGCCGGTCCTTCGCGCGCGACATCATCACGGTGCCACCGCCGCCCGCCGAGGTCTCGGCGTGCCCGGTCCGGAGATCGACGGCCGAAAGGACGTCGGCGACCGGGGCGTAGCGCTCCGCGTACTGCGCCGCACGCTCCCGCGCGGCCGTCAGCTGCGAGTGGTTGTCGTAGGCGATCCCGCCGAACACGGCGGTGCCCGCGAGCCCGACGACGGCCGCGGCCACCGCGGCGATCGCCCAGCGCGGGGCGCGACGCCGGTCCTTGACGCGCTCGCCCGCGCCGAAGCGCGTCTTCGGCGGCTGCTGCCTGGTCGCCATCGCCTCGGCGAGCACGCGGCGTTTGAGTTCGGGCGGCGGGTCTTCGGCCAGCGCGGCACCGAGCCGGGTCGCCGTCATCTGCAGTTCGAGGACCTCTTGCGCGCACGAGGCGCACTCGGCGAGGTGGCGCTGGAACTGCGCTCGCTCCACTTCGGACAGCGCGTCGACGGCGTACGCGCCGGTGAGCGTGTGCATTTCGGGCATGGTCATGCCGTCACCCCCAAACAGTCCCGGAGCCTGATCAGGCCGTCCCGGAGCCGGGTCTTGATGGTTCCGTGCGGGGTCTGCAGTACCTCTGAGACCTCACGATAGGTATAGCCCTGGTAGTAGGCGAGCAGGACGGATTCCCGCTGCAGCTCGGTGAGGGTGGTCAGGCAGCGGCGTACCTGCGAACGCTCCCAGCGAGCCGCGACGGCCTCGGCCACCTCGTCGAAGGGCCGCGCGCGGGCGGCCTCGAAAGTCGCCTTCACCTCGCGGTCCGAGCTGGCGCGTGCCGAGCGGACGCGGTCGACGGCGCGGCGGTGCGCGAGCGTCATGGCCCAGTTCAGCGCGCTCCCCCGCTCCGGGGAGTAGCGCGTGGCCGTGCGCCACAGCTCCACCATGACCTCCTGCGTGACCTCTTCGGACTGTGCGGCGTCACGGAGGACCCGCCGCACGAGGCCGAGGACCGGACCGGCGAGCCGGTCGTACAAGGCGTCGAAGGCCCGCTCGTCCCCCTTCGCGACCCGGACGAGCAGATCCTCGGCCGTCGGTCCGGCCGGTTCACCGCTGCTTCCGGGAACGGGCGCCATCCGGCGCGGGCGTGCCGATTCATCCATCAAGCCTGCCTCCGGCCGTCTGGGGCGTCCGCTGTGTCATCGGCGCCTTCTTCAACCACAGTTTGACCCCGTGCCGCCGGATCAGCGCGGAGACCCGGTGCGGCATGAGCGGACGGGTGATCAGCATGTGCGCCAGCCACCTGGCGGTGGCCGGGCGCCGCACACCGCGCAGCGACGCGGTCAACGGCGTCTTCCCGTCCTGATGCAGGGCGATCTTGACCGAAAGCAGCGACTCCGGCCGAGGTACCGCCATCCGGTACTCGCCGTCCATCGACTGGAACGGCGAGACGTAGAACTCCTTGTCCGCGAAGGCGTTCCCGTCCTCGTCGGGGCGAAGGAGGTACGCGTGCCTGCCCCCGTAGGTGTTGTGCACCTCGGCGACGACGCATTCGAGTTCGCCGTCGGGCCGGTGGCACCAGTACAGGGTGATCGGGTTGAAGTTGTGGCCGAGCATCCGCGCGCCTGCCAGCATCAGCACCCGGCCGCCGCGGAGGTCGACGCCGCGCGCCGCGAGCCAGCGGTCCAATTTGGACCGGATGCTGGAGGGGTCCTCGGGCGCGAAGTGGTCTCGCGGGTCGAAGCGTGCGAAGGGGCGAAGCCACCACGGCAGCTTCGGCGGCACATCGAGGTCGACGAACCACAGGTAGATCCGATGGGCGAACGAGATCGGCGGCTCGATGCGCCGGACATGCGCCACCGTGGAGTCGTAGAGCACGGCCATGACGGTCACCATCGCACTCCGAAGTTCTCGGCCGCGCGGACACCGGACGCGCAGCCGTCCTCGTGGAACCCCCAGCCGTGGTACGCGCCGGCGAAGGCGACCGTGCCGTCGTTCAGTTCGGGCAGACGACGCTGGGCGGCCACGGATTCCGGCGTGTAGACGGGATGTTCGTAGGTCATCTTGGCCAGCACCGACCCGTCGGCCGGGCCGGCGCCCGGGTTGAGCGTGACGACGTAGCCGGTCGGCTCGTCGAGCCGCATCAGGCGGTTCATGTCGTAGGACACCTGGACCGCGCCGTGGTGGGCGCCGCAGAACGGCGTCGCGTAGTTCCAGCCCGCCCGCGCCGATTCCGCCGTCGGGAGCACGCCGGTGTCGGTGTGCAGCCACGCCTCGTTGCTGGAGTACCGGAAGGTCCCGAGGAGGTCTTGCTCGGCCGCGGTCGGCGACGCGAGCAGCTTCAGCGCCTGGTCCGCGTGCGTGGCCAGGACGACCTTGTCGAGCCGGTGCCGTGTGTCGGCGTCGTCGCGGACCTCGATGCCGCGCGCGGTGCGCTTGACCGAGCGGACCGGAGTCGACAGATGCACGGCGGTCAGCTGTTTGGCCGCCCGCTCGACGTACTCGCGGGAGCCGCCGACGACGGTGCGCCACTTCGGGGACCCGCCGACCGACAGCATCCCGTGGTTGCGGAGGAACTCGAACAGGTAACGCGCGGGGTACTTGAGCGTGTCGGTCCGGTCGGCGGACCAGACGGTCGAAACGACCGGGAGCATGAAGTGGTCGACGAAGTACTTCGTGTACCCGCCGATCGCGAGGAAGGCACCGAGGGTGACGTCTCCGGCCTCGGGCGCTTCGAGGACGCGCCTCGCGTGCCGGTGGAAGCGCTTGACGTCGGCGAGCATCCGCAGGTAGCGGCCTCGTGCGACGTTGCGCGGCTGCGCGAACAGGCCTTTCAGGCCCTTCGCGCCGGCGTACTGGAGCCCGCAGCCGTCGCAGCGGATGCTCATCGACATCTCGGTGTCGCGGGTGGCGACGCCCAGTTCGGCGAACAGGCGGAGCAGGTTCGGATAGGTACGCTCGTTGTGCACGATGAATCCGGAGTCGACGCCGACGGTGCCGCCGTGCGCGCTCGGGACGTCGTGGGTGTGCGCGTGCCCGCCCAGCCTGTCCTCGGCTTCGAACAGCAGTACCTCGTAGCGGCGTTGCAGCAGATAGGCGGCCGTGAGGCCGGCCACGCCGCTGCCGATGACTCCGATGCGTTGACCCTTGGTGTGCACGTGAAGCATTCGGAGCCGGATCGGGCGAGGATTGGATCTCGTGAACCGGCGCGGCATCCGACCCATCCCTTTCCGGTCCGGGAGCGAATGACGACTATGCCGAACAGTCCCGTGTCCCGCCTAGCCCCGTTCGTCGAGCGGCTCCTCGGTGGCGCCCTTCCGGTCGGTCTGCGTACCTGGGATGGCGTACGCGCCGGTCCGCCGGATGCCCCGACCGTGGTGCTCCACAACCGCCGTGCCCTGCGCCGTCTCCTCTACGCCCCCGGCGAATTGGGCCTGGCCAGGGCGTACGTCTCTGGTGATCTCGACGTCGATGGCGATCTCGCCGACGGATTCCGCCGGATCTGGGCGCTGACCCGTTCGGGCGCCGTGCGCGGTGCGAAGCTCGGCCCGCGCGACTGGGCCGAGGCCCTGCGTCTCGCCGTGGGCCTCGGTGTCGTCGGGCCGCCGCCCAAACCGCCCGCCGAGGAGGCCCGGCTGTCCGGGAAGCTGCACACCCTGCTCCGCGACAAGTCGGCGATCGCGCACCACTACGACCTCGGCAACGCCTTCTACCAGCTGTTGATGGATGAATCGATGGCCTACTCGTCGGCGTACTGGACGTCCGAGGAGGAGGGTTACGACCTCGAACAGGCTCAGTGGGACAAGCTCGAACTGATCTGCCGCAAGCTCGGCCTGCGCCCGGGGATGCGGCTGCTCGACGTCGGCTGCGGCTGGGGCTCGCTCCTGGTGCACGCGGCGAAACATCACGGCGTGACCGCCGTCGGGATCACGCTGTCGGCGGAGCAGCTGCAGCACGTCCGCGGCCGCCTCGTCCAGCACGATCTGGAGGATCGCGTCGAAGTCCGGCGGCAGGACTACCGCGAACTGCGTGACGAGCCCTTCGACGCCGTCGCCTCCATCGAGATGGGTGAGCACGTCGGCGAGGAGAACTACCCCGAGTACACGCGGACGCTGTACCGGATGCTCAAGCCCACCGGACGGCTGGTCCTGCAGCAGATGTCACGCGGCGCGGTGGCGCCCGGCGGAGGCGCGTTCATCGAGCGCTACATCGCCCCCGACATGACGATGCGGCCGCTGAGCCGCACGCTCGGGCATCTGGAGACCGCCGGGTTCGAGATCCGCGACGTCCACGCGTTGCGAGAGCACTACGTGCGCACGGTACGGGCCTGGGAGAAGACGCTCGAAAGCAACTGGGACGACGTCGTCGCGCTGATCGGTGAATCCGGCGCGCGCGTCTGGCGGCTGTACTTGGTCGGCGGGGCGCTCGCGTTCGAGGAGAACCGGATGGGCGTCGACCAGATCCTCGCGGTCCGGTCGTCGGAAGAAGGCTTGAGCGCGCTGCCCGCCACCCGGGAGTGGTCCTGATGCCCCTCGGCGGGACCCTCGCGGTCACGGCGGGCGCGACGCTGCTGGCCTTCGTCGTCACCTTCGGCATCGCGCGGTGGCGGAAGCGGTACGACACCGTCGACACGCTGTGGGGGCCGGGCTTCGCGCTCGTCGCGCTGGTGGCGGCCCCGCTCGGGGACGGGTCGGTCGCGCTGCGCGTGGTCACCGCGCTGCTGACCGCGATCTGGGGCATACGCCTCGGCGTCCACCTCCACCTGCGAAACCACAAGTTGCCCGAGGACCCGCGCTATGTGCGGATGGCCGAGAGCGCCGGCCCGAATCCGGCGCTCAAGCTGTTCATCCGCGTGTACCTCGTGCAGGCCGTGGTGCTCTGGTTCGTCTCGCTGCCGGTCCAGTTCGCGATGTACGGCGACACCTTCGGGGTGACGGCGTGGCTGGGCGTCGCGGTGTGGCTGGTCGGCTTCGGGTTCGAGACGATCGGCGACGAGCAGTTGCGCCGCTTCAAGGCCGACCCGGGCAACAAGGGGAAGGTGCTCGACAGCGGGCTGTGGCGCTACACCCGGCATCCCAACTACTTCGGGGACGCGTGCGTGTGGTGGGGCCTGTACCTGCTGGCGTGTTCGAGCTGGGTGGGGGCGGCGACCGTGCTGTCGCCGATCGCGATGACGTACACGCTGGCCAAGGGGACCGGAAAACCTTTGCTGGAGAAGGGTTTGCGGCGTTCGCGGCCGGGATACGCGACGTACGTCGAGCGGACCAGCGGATTCTTCCCGCTGCCCCCTCGCCGCGTCACTCCCCGGTGAGACCGTCCGTCAGCTCGCGCAACAGGTCGAGGTGGCCGGCGTGCCTGCCGGTCTCCTCGATCATGTGCGCGACCACGAACCGGACGTTGACCTTGCGGTCGCCGCGGAAGGGGACCTCGTCGTCCAGCCCCATCGCTTCGACGATCTTGCGGCTCCGCTCGCACTCGGCCTCGTAGGCGGCGATCAGCTGCTCGATCGGGGTCTGCATGGCGACCCGGAACTCGGCGTCCGGATCGGCTTCCAGTGCCTCCTTCCAGACGTCCTCCTGTCCGTTGAGTACCACGGTGAACCAGTACTGCTCGACGAGGGTCAGATGCCCGAGCAGACCGGCGACGGTGGTCAGTTCGCTGGGGACGAGCGGCCGCCGGGCCTGCTCGTCGGTGAGGCCGGAGCACTTCCACACGACGGTGGCGCGGAGGAAGTCGAGGAAGCCGTTCAGCTGGGTGCGCTCGTCGCCGGTGAGCGGCGGTTCGGGGCGCTTCGGTTCGTCGGTCATGGTCGTGCAGTCTGCCGGTTTCCTCGGATGATCCGCTAACGAGTTACCCGGGGAGGCACTGTCCACCATCTGTCGCAGAGCGGTGGTCCGTGTCCGAACGTGATCCCATCGTTCGAGTGAACCCGACGGTAGTTAGCGCCCAGGAAACATGACGACCACCCGCCCGTCATGTCAGGCTGGTGCAGTTGTGCCTAGCCGGAGTGTCGATGAAAGGCAGATGATGTCAGGCCTGCAGCTGAGCGCACTCGATGTCGCTTTCCTTTGCCTGGAAAGCGAAACGACGCCCATGCACATGGGGGCGGTGGTCACCTTCCGCCCGCACGGGCAGGTGCACGCGCGCGAGCTGACCACGCTGCTCGCCGAGCGGGCGGCACGCCTCCCCAAACTGCGTCAGCGTCCCCGCACCGCGCTGTTCCCGCCCGGCGCCGCGATCTGGGCCGACGACCCGGATTTCGTTGCCAGTGAACATATTTCACATCACCACCTGAGTTCCCTGTACGAACCGGACCCGCTCTCCGCCTACGCGTCACGGTGGATGGGGCGGCCGCTCGACACCGGAAAACCGTTGTGGGACTTGCATCTCGTCACCGGCCTGCCGGACGGCGAGTTCGCGTTGCTGCTGAAACTGCACCACGCGCTGACCGACGGGGCGGGCGCGTACGCCGTCGCCGTCGGCCTGCTCGACGGGCTCCCCCGGCCTGCCCGGCGCGCCCACAGCGGTGCCGCACCGCCCCCGCCACGGTCCCCTGTGGACGCTGTGAAGGAAGCGGTCGGCTCGACGCTGACCCAGGCCGGGATCGCGTCGTCGGTGGTGCGCGCGACGCGTTCGCCGCTGTCCCCGATCAGCGCGCCGCCGTCGACCGAACGACGGCTCGGCCTCGTCCGGCTGGACACGGCCGAGATCCGCCGGATCCGCCGGACCCACGGCGGGACCGCGAACGACGTCGTGCTGGCGATCCTCAGCGGCGCGCTGCGGGAATGGATGATCAACCGCGGCCAGCGCGCCGACGACCGGACCCTGCGGGCGCTCATCCCGGTCAGCGTGCGCGGGCGGTCCGCCGAGCAGCTCGGCGGGAACAAGCTGTCCGGGTACCTCTGCGAGCTGCCGGTCGGCCTCGACGATCCGGTGGAGAGGCTGCTGGCCGTCCAGCGCGAGATGAGCCGGAACAAGGCCGCGGGCCCGGCGCGGGGCGCGGGCGCCTTCCCGCTGCTCGCCGACCGGATGCCGCCGATGCTGCACCGGCTCGGTTCGAAGGCCGCCGGGCTGGCCGCGCCGCTGCTGTTCGACCTCGTGGTGACCACGGTGCCGGTGCCGCCCAACCGGCTCACCCTGGACGGGACGCAGGTTTCGGGCGTGTACCCGTTCGTGCCGCTGGCGCCGCGGCAGGCGGTCGGGATCGCGGTGGCGACCTACCGCGACTCGGTCCACATCGGACTGCAGGCGAACGGGGCGGCGGTCTCGGACGTGGGTTCGCTGCGGGACGGCGTGCTCAAGTCCGCTTCGCGCCTGCTGGACACCGCCTAGCGAATGCCATGAAAGGTCCTTTCCTTGCAAATTTTGCAAGGAAAGGACCTTTCATGGCGCGCGTAAGGGGGCAGGTCAGCCGCGCAGCATCTCCGCGACCAGGAACGCCAGCTCCAGCGACTGCTGCGTGTTCAGCCGCGGGTCGCACGCGGTCTCGTACCGGCCCGAAAGGTCCAGATCCGAGATCTCCTGCGCGCCGCCGAGGCATTCGGTGACGTCCTCGCCGGTCAGCTCGACGTGGATGCCACCCGGGTAGGTGCCGAGTTTGCGGTGCACCTCGAAGAAGCCCTGCACCTCGTCCACGATCCGGTCGAAGTGCCGGGTCTTGTAGCCGGTCGAAGCCTCGTGCGTGTTGCCGTGCATCGGGTCGCACTGCCAGATGACCTTGTGCCCGGACGCCTCGACCTTCTCGACGATCGCGGGCAGCACCTCGCGCACCTTGCCGTTGCCCATGCGGGCGATCAGCGTCAGGCGGCCGGGCTCGTTGCGCGGGTCGAGCCGCCGGACGTACTCGACGGCCTGCTCGGGCGTGGTCGTCGGGCCGATCTTGAGGCCGATCGGGTTCGCCAGCAGCTCGGCGAAGGCGATGTGCGCGCCGTCGAGCTGCCGCGTCCGCTCGCCGACCCAGAGGAAGTGCGAGGACAGGTTGTACAGCTTGGGGTTCGCCGCGTCCGCGCGGTCCATCCGCAGCATGGAGCGCTCGTAGTCCAGCAGCAGCGCCTCGTGGCTGGCGAAGATCTCGGTGGACTGGAGCGAGCTGTCGGTGACGCCGCAGGCCGACATGAACCGCAGGCCGCGGTCGATTTCCGCGGCCAGCGCCTCGTAGCGCTCGCTGGCGGGCGAGGACTTCACGAAGTCCTTGTTCCAGTCGTGCACCTGGTGCAGATCCGCCATGCCGGCGCCGGTGAGGGCGCGGACGAGGTTCATCGCGGCGCCCGCGTTCGCGTAGGCGCGGATCATCCGGCCGGGGTCGGGCACGCGCAGTTCGGGCTTGGCGACGAGCGAGTTGATGATGTCGCCGCGGTACACCGGCAGGCCGAGCGCGTCGGTGGACGCCGAACGCGGCTTCGCGTACTGGCCGGCGATCCGGCCGACCTTCACCACCGGCAGGCTCGCGCCGTAGGTGAGGACGACGGCCATCTGCAGCAGGGTGCGCAGGTTGGCGCGGAT
Organism: Amycolatopsis japonica; assembly: GCF_000732925.1. Classification (NCBI taxonomy): domain Bacteria; kingdom Bacillati; phylum Actinomycetota; class Actinomycetes; order Pseudonocardiales; family Pseudonocardiaceae; genus Amycolatopsis; species Amycolatopsis japonica. The sequence continues at coordinate 2,301,986 of NZ_CP008953.1, read as the reverse complement.
ATGCGGCTCGGTGTTCGACTCGAACGTCTCCGCGCAGTCGCCGCCCTGCAGCAGGAAGGCCTCACCGCGGGCGACCATGGCGAGCCGGTCCGAAAGGCGGTCGATCTCGGCGGGGACGGTGATCGGCGGCACGCTCTCCAGCACGCCGCGTACGCGCTTCGTCAGCTCGGCGTCCGGCCACTCGGGCTGCTGCGCGGCGGGCCGGGAAAGCGCGTCGTCGAGCCGGTCACGCAGCTCGGGCGGCAGGGGTGGCAGTTCGGGGAGCGTGTCGACGGGAACGTCCACTGTCCAGTTCACAGGCACCAGGATATGCCGCGCCGAAAGCCGCCCGCCCACCGGGACGAAAGTCCCAGAACGTGGACGGGCGGCGGAAGGGATCAGGCGGCCTGGGCCTTGTTGTAGAGGTTCTGCGCGTCCGTGCCGAAGTACGGACCGAACATGTAGCCGGGCAGGAAGTTGTAGCCGAAGCTGTTCACCGAGGCCTGGACGCCCGCCCCGGTCGCCTCGCTGAAGTTGAGGAACCACGGGCCGCCGCTCGAACCACCGGTCATGTTGCAGTTCATCCCGTGGTCCTTGGTGAGCAGGAAGTCGGTGAACGTGCTCCCGCTGCAGTAGATCAGCTTCGTGCCGTCGTACGGGGCGGCCGCCGGGTACCCGAACGTGTACATCGACTGGTTGCGCGCCTGGTTGAACGCGATCCCCTGCGCGCCGACGACGTCGGTCAGCTTCTGCCCGTTGAGCGGGTTCACCACAGCGGCGCCGATGTCGTAGTTCATGTCCTCGCTCGCTTCCCACTGAGGAGTGGTCAGCGTGCTCTTCGCGGCCCACGTGCCGTAGGGCGTGTTGCCGTTGTTGTAGCCGGGAGCGAAGGTCCAGTTGGTGTGCCAGGCGCCCTGGTACTTCACGCAGTGCCCGGCGGTGATCACGACGCTGCCGTTCGTGCTGGTGACCGCGTCACCGGAGCACGACGCGTTCCGCCCGCCCATGGTGAAGAACACCCGGCCCGCGGTCTGCACGACCTTGCCCGCGCCGGTCCACGCGCCCCCGCCGTTGGGGATGCTCTGGATGATCGTGCTCGTGCCCTTCGCGACGTCCTTCGGGGTGAAGGCAGGCGCCTGGACCAGCTGTTCGATCGGCACCGCCGACCGCATCCGCTCCGGGGTCCAGTAGGCCGCGACCGCTTGCGCGTCGGTGACCGTCTGATGCTGGACCGGCCCGGCGTGGGCGGGATTCGCGACGGCCGTCAGCGCCGTCACCGCCAGCCCCACGAGCGCCGCCAGTATCCCCGTCCGGGAAGCCGTCCTCTTCATGGCGTACCACCTTTCGCCACCGGTGAATTGCCGTATGACTTGCACGACATTTCGAAAGTATTTGTCCTGCTACCGGGGGTACAAGCGGCCGTTCGGCCGCATCCGGGGTGGCGTATGGGCCGTTCGGTCTAGCGGCAGTGCGCGTCGGCCGCCGGGAGGACACCGTCCCGCAGGTACCGGACCACGAAGTCGTTGCCGCAGGCGTTCTCCTTGGTGAAGACGCCGTGCCCGCCGGCGTCCACGGTGACGAACTTCGCCCGTCCACCCAACGCCGAACGCAGCTCCCGCGCACCGGACAACGGCGTCGCCGGGTCACGGAGGTTCTGCACCAGCAGGATGTTCGACGGCCCGCGGTCGTGGATCCGCACGGGTGGTTCGCGGCGCTCGACCGGCCAGAACGCGCAGGGCGTGATGTTCGCGGCCGCGGGGCCGAACATCGGCTGCGTCACGCGGGCGCGTTCGACCGCTTTTCGGTAGTAGCGAACGCTTTCCGGCCAGTCGGAGTCGTTGCAGAGCACCTGCAGCTGGAGCGCGGCGTGATTGTCGGTGTCGAGCGGACCGCCCTGCGCCTTCGCTGCCGGAGCGGCCCACTGCTCGGCGAGACCGGGGAAGTTCGCGTCGTCGTACAGCGCGCCCCAAGTGTCGATTCGAATTCCCGGGCGCTTTTCGGCCAGCTCGAGGAACTTCGCCGTCACCTCGGCCTGTGTCCGCCCGAGGTGGTAGACGTCGTCGCGCGCCGCCGCCCACGCCGTGAAGTCGCCGAAGCGGTCATCGAAGCCGTCCGCGAAACGCTGATGTGCCCGGACGTCGAGCCCGTCGGGGCCGAGCAGGTGAGGAATACGCCGCGCCCAGGTAACTCCCGTACGAAACGCCGTAGTACGAGATCTTCCGCTCCCCCAACGCCGCGCGGATCCGGTCCATGTCGCGCGCGGTGTTGGCGGTGGTCATATGCGGCAGGAGGTCCGCGGTCTTCGACTCGGCGCATTGCTTCGCCACGACGCGGGACTTCGCCGCCTTCTCGGCGACGTCGCGCGGGCCCTCCGCGTACGGGCCGACGAGGATGAACTGCTGTTCCTCGCTCAGGTCACAGGTCACCGGAGTGCTGTAGACCGTCCCGCGCGGGTCGAAACCGATGACGTCGTAGCTGTCGAGCAGGCCGGACTGTTCCTGTCGCTGCGCGAGTTGCGCGGGCATCGCCAGTCCTGGGCTCCCCGGGCCGCCGGGGTTCATGAGCAGCACGCCTCGCCGCTTCGGCGATTTACTCGCCTTACGGGAAACGGTGAGTTCGATGGTCCGGCCGCCGGGATCGGCGTAGTCCAGCGGCACCTGGAGTTTCGCGCATTCGAGGCCCTCGGTCGGTGAGGGTGTCATGCCGTAGTCCGGGCAGGGAGACGTCCACCGTAGTGCCGGAGCCGCATCGGCGGTCGCCGGGACGGCTACCGCCAGTGGCAGGAAAGCCAGTATCGCCAACGTTTTTCTCATGCGGAAAGCGTGGCGTGACCGGCCGCCCTACCGCGTCGGCCCGGAGGTTGATCCCCGCCCTCCACCTTGGGCAGGAAGGAACGCGCCGACCACGCTGTCGGCGCGCACCGGGCTCAGACCACCGCGAGCGGCAACGCCGTCGGGTGCACCGGAGCGGGCAGGTCCGAAGCGCCGGTGAGGTACGCGTCGACGGCGCTCGCCACCGAACGTCCCTCGGCGATCGCCCACACCACCAGCGAGGCACCGCGGTGCGCGTCGCCGCAGACGAACACGCCGGGCGAGGAGGTCTGCCAGTCCGCGCCGCACGAGAGCGTGCCCCGCTGGGTCAGCGAGAGACCGAGCCCGTCCAGCAGCGGCATGTGCTCGACCCCCTCGAACCCGATCGCGAGCAGTACGAGGTCGGCGGGCAGTTCCTCGACCTCGTCGTTGACCGGGGTCACCATGCGCTTGCCGGTCTCGGGGTCCTTGACCACGCGCACCTGACGGAGCTCCACGGCGCGCACGTTGCCCTCGTCGTCACCGATGAACCGGGTGACCGCGACGGCGAACTTGCGCTCGCCCGCCTCCTCGTGCGCCGGGTAGGTGCGCAGGATGTACGGCCAGGTCGGCCACGGCGAGCGTTCGTCGTCCCTTGTGGACGGTGGCGTCGGGTACTGGTCCAGCTGGGTCACCGAAAGCGCGCCCTGCCGGGTCGCGGTGCCGTAGGAGTCGGCCCCGGTGTCGCCGCCGCCGATGATGACGACGTGCTTGCCCGCCGCGTCGACCGGCGACGGGCCGTCGCCCTCGACGTACTTGTTGGCCGGGACCAGATGTTCCATCGCCAGGTGGATCCCGGCGAGCTCACGGCCGGGTGTGGTCTTGTCGTCGCGGCCGCGCAGCGCGCCCACGGCGAGGACCACCGCGTCGTACTCCGCCCGCAGTTCCTCGACGGTCAGGTCGACGCCGACCTCGCAGCCGGTGACGAACTTCGTGCCCTCCTTGCGGAGCTGCGCGAGCCGCCGGTCGAGGACCTTCTTCTCCATCTTGAACTCGGGGATGCCGTACCGCAGCAGGCCGCCGAGCCGGTCGTCCCGTTCGAAGACGGTCACCTCGTGGCCGGCGCGGGTCAGCTGCTGCGCGGCGGCGAGCCCGGCCGGGCCGGAGCCGACGACCGCGACCCGCTGCCCCGACGAAACCGCCGAGACCTGCGGCTGCACGTAGCCCGCCTCCCAGGACTGGTCGGCGATCGTCTGCTCGACCCGCTTGATCGACACCGGACCGCCGGACAGGGGCGAGATCGACAGGACGCAGCCCGCCTCGCACGGCGCGGGGCACAGCTTCCCGGTGAATTCGGGGAAGTTGTTGGTCGCGTGCAGCCGGTCGCTCGCCGCGGCCCAGTCGCCGCGGCGCACCAGGTCGTTCCACTCCGGGATCAGGTTGCCCAGCGGGCAGCCGGAACCACCGGAGTGACAGAACGGGATGCCGCAATCCATGCATCGCGAAGCCTGCTTGCGCACCTGTTCGTTGCGCTCGCCGGGTTCCACGTCGGCGTAGACCTCTCCCCAGGTGGCGAGACGGTCCTCTTTGGACTTCTTCTTCGGCTCTTCACGGTCGTACTTCAGGAAACCCGTCGGATCAGCCACGAGCGGCCTCCATGATCGCTTCGTCGACGTCGCGGCCAGCGGCACGCGCCGCCTTCGCCGCGTCAAGGACACGCTGGTAGTCGCGGGGCATCACCTTGGTGAACGCCGCCGAGCGACGCGGCCAGTCGCCGAGCAGCGACGCGGCCACGGCCGAACGTGTGAGGTCGTAGTGCTTCTGCACGGTCTTCTTGAGCCAGGCGAGGTCCTCGGACGACGGCGTCTGGAGGTTCACCATCTCCTCGTTGACCTTGCCGCGGTCGAGGTCGAGCACGTACGCCTCGCCACCGGACATCCCGGCCGCGAGGTTGCGCCCGGTCGGGCCGAGCACCACGGCCTGCCCGCCGGTCATGTACTCGAAGGCGTGGTCGCCGACGCCCTCGGCGACGACCACCGCACCGGAGTTCCGCACGCAGAACCGTTCGCCGACCTGGCCGCGCAGGAACATCTCGCCGCCGGTCGCACCGTAGGCCAGCGTGTTCCCGGCGATGGTCTGGCCCTCCGCGGCGAATTTCGCGTCCGGATGCGGGCGCACGATGATCCGCCCGCCCGAAAGCCCCTTGCCGACGTAGTCGTTCGCGTCGCCGACCATGTCGAGCGTGATGCCGCGCGGCAGGAACGCCCCGAGCGACTGCCCGGCGGAACCGGTCAGCAGCACGTGGATCGTGTCCTCGGGCAGGCCCTCACCGCCGTAGCGACGGGTGATCTCGGAACCGAGCAGCGTGCCGACGGTCCGGTTCACGTTCCGCACCGGCAGTTCCAGGCGCACCGGATGCGCGTCCTCCAGCGCCGCCTCGGCGAGCTGGATCAGCGTCCGGTCGAGGGCGTGCTCCAGGCCGTGGTCCTGCCCCCGCGTGCGCCGCTTCGCCCCGCCGTACGGGGTCTCGGCGGGCATCTCGAAGATCGGCGCCAGGTCGAGACCGGATGCCTTCCAGTGCTCGATCGCCTCGTCGGTGTTCAGCACCTCGGCGTGCCCGATGGCTTCGTCGAGGGTGCGGAAACCGAGTGCCGCCAACGTTTCCCGGACCTCTTCGGCGACGAACCGGAAGTAGTTCACGACGTGGTCGGCCTGGCCGGTGTACCGCTTGCGCAGATCCGGGCTCTGGGTCGCGACGCCGACCGGGCAGGTGTCGAGGTGGCAGACGCGCATCATGACGCAGCCTTCGACGATCAGCGGCGCCGTCGCGAAGCCGTACTCCTCCGCGCCGAGCAGCGCGGCGATGACGACGTCCTTGCCGGTTTTCATCGCGCCGTCGACCTGCACGGTGATCCGGTCGCGCAAACCGTTGAGCAGCAACGTCTGCTGGGTCTCGGCGAGGCCGATCTCCCACGGGGTGCCCGCGTGCTTGAGCGAGTTCATCGGGGAGGCGCCGGTGCCGCCGTCGTGGCCGGAGATCAGCACGACGTCGGCGTGCGCCTTGGACACCCCGGCCGCGACCGTGCCGACGCCGAGCGAGGACACCAGCTTCACGTGGATGCGGGCGTTCTCGTTGGCGTTCTTGAGGTCGTGGATCAGCTGGGCGAGATCCTCGATCGAGTAGATGTCGTGGTGCGGCGGCGGCGAGATGAGCCCGACGCCCGGCGTCGAGTGCCGCGTGCGCGCGATCCACGGGTACACCTTGTTGGGCGGCAGCTGCCCGCCCTCGCCCGGCTTCGCGCCCTGCGCCATCTTGATCTGGATGTCGTCGGCGTTGACGAGGTATTCGCTCGTGACGCCGAAGCGGCCGCTCGCGACCTGCTTGATCGCGCTGCGCCGCGCCGGGTCGTACAGCCGCTCGGGATCCTCCCCGCCCTCACCGGTGTTCGACCGGCCGCCGATGCGGTTCATCGCGATGGCGAGCGTTTCGTGCGCCTCGGCCGAAATCGAACCGTAGGACATCGCGCCGGTGTTGAAGCGCTTGAAGATCGCCTCGACGGGCTCGACCTCGTCCAGCGGGACGGGCTCGCGAACGCCCTCGCGGAAGGCGAACAGCCCGCGCAGCGCGCCACCCTGGCGGTACAGGCGGTGCACCTCGTCGGAGTACTTCTTGTACACCTCTTCCCGGCCGGTCTTCGTCGCGTGCTGCAACAGGAAAACGGTTTCGGGGGTGAACAGGTGCAGCTCGCCCTCGCGGCGGTACGCGTACTCGCCGCCGGTCTCGAGTCCACGGTGGACTCGATCGGTCGGGTTGTCCGGGTACGCGCGGCGATGCCGCGTGGCGACCTCTTCGGCGAGCACGGTCAGCCCGACCCCGCCGAGCTTCGACGACGTCCCGGTGAAGTACTCGTCGAGCAGATCCTGCGCCAGGCCGAAGGATTCGAAGACCTGCGCCGCGGTGTACGCGCCGACGGTCGAGATGCCCATCTTCGACATGATCTTCAGGACGCCCTTCACGAGCGCCTTGACGTAGTTGCGGATCGCCTTGGCCGGCTCGATCCCGGTGACCGCACCGGTCGAGATCATGTCCTCGATGGTCTCGAAGGCCAGGTAGGGGTTCACCGCCGCGGCGCCGTAACCGAGCAGCAGCGCGATGTGGTGGACCTCGCGGGCGTCGCCGGTCTCGACGACCAGCGCGACGCGGAGCCGCTCCTTGGTGCGCACCAGGTGGTGGTGCACCGCGGACACCAGCAGCAGCGACGGGATCGGCGCCATGCGGTGGTCGGAGTCGCGATCGGACAGCACGAGCGTGCGCGCGCCCGCCGCGATCGCCTCCGACGCCTCGCGCCGGACCCGCTCGATCGCGGACGCCAGCGCGTCGGCGCCACCGTCCACTTCGTACAGTCCGGAAAGGACACTGCACGCGAAGCCGGGAAGGTCGCCGTCGTCGTTGATGTGGATCAGCTTGGCGAGTTCGTCGTTGTCGATCACCGGATACGGCAGCTGCACGTGGCGGCAGGAGGCCGGGCCGGGGGCGAGCAGGTTGCGCTCGGGGCCCATGATCCGGCTCATCGAGGTGACGAGCTCTTCGCGGATCGCGTCCAGCGGCGGGTTGGTGACCTGCGCGAAGTTCTGCTTGAAGTAGTCGTAGAGCAGCCGCGAACGCTGCGACAGCACGGCGGGCGGGGTGTCGGAGCCCATCGAACCGATCGGCTCGGCCGCCTTGACCGCCATCGGCGCGAGGAGGATCTTCAGCTCTTCTTCGGTGTAGCCGAAGGAAAGCTGGCGCCGCAGCACGGAATCGTGGCTCTGCACGATGTGGTCGCGGTCCGGCAGGTCGGCGATCTGCAGGAGACCGGCGTGCAGCCAGCCCTCGTACGGGAGTTCCTTGGCCAGCGCCGACTTGACCTCTTCGTCGTCGACGATCCGGCCCGCCTCGGTGTCCACCAGGAACATGCGGCCGGGCTTGAGGCGGCCCTTGGCCACGACGTCCGCGGGGGCGACGTCGAGGACGCCCGCCTCACTGGCGAGCACGACCCGGTCGTCCGCGGTGCGCCACCATCGCGCGGGCCGCAGGCCGTTGCGGTCCAGCACCGCGCCGACGAGCGTGCCGTCGGTGAAGGTGACACAGGCCGGGCCGTCCCACGGCTCCATGAGGCTGGCGTGGAACTGGTAGAACGCACGACGTTGTGCGTCCATCCCGGCGTGGTTCTCCCACGCTTCGGGGATCATCATCAGCACCGCGTGCGGCAGCGACCGCCCGCCGAGGTGCAGCAGCTCCAGCACCTCGTCGAAGGAGGCGGAGTCCGACGCGTCGGCCGAGCAGATCGGGTACAGGCGGGTGAGATCGCCGGGGATGAGGTCCGATTCGAGCAGCGCCTCACGGGCGCGCATGCGGTTGCGGTTGCCCCGGATGGTGTTGATCTCGCCGTTGTGCGCGACGAACCGGAACGGATGCGCCAGCGGCCACGACGGGAAGGTGTTGGTGGAGAACCGGGAGTGCACGAGCGCGATGGCGCTGGTGAGCCGGGTGTCGGTCAGGTCGGCGAAGAAGAGCGGGAGCTGCTCGGGGGTCAGCATTCCCTTGTAGACGATGGTCCGCGAGGACAGCGACGGGAAGTAGATGCCGCAGCCCGCGGTCACGCTCTCGTTCTCGACGCGCTTGCGGAGGCAGAAGGCCAGCCGGTCCAGTTCGAGCCCGGCGGGACATCGCCCGTCGGACTCGGCGCCCGCGACGAACAGCATCGCGAAATGCGGCATGACCGAACGCGCCGTCGGGCCGATGTCGGCGCGGTCGGCGTCGACCGGTACCTCACGCCAGCCGAGGACGTCGAGGCCCTCTTCCGTGGCGATCCGCTCGATCAGGGCGATGGCCTTGTTCCGCTCCTCGACGTCCGAGGGCAGGAAACCGATCCCGGTCGCGTAGGTCTGGTGGCCGTCGGCGTCCGCCGCGGGCAGGGGGAAGTCCACTTCCGCCCGCAGCAGCTCGTCCGGGAGCTGCAGCAGGATGCCCGCGCCGTCGCCACTGGTCGGCTCCGCTCCGGCGGCCCCGCGGTGGTCGAGGTTCGTCAGCGCGGACAGGCCGTCGGTGACGATGCCGTGCGAGCGCCGCCCGCGGACGTCGGCCACCATGGCCACACCGCAGGAGTCCTGTTCGGATTCGGGATCGTAGAGACCCTGTTTGCCTGGAATGGCGGAGAAGATCATGAAGGGACCTCCTTCGTCGTCTGTGCTCAGCGGCCGGGCGGGGCCGGCCGGGGGATGCGCACGGGACGACGATGGCCCGTTCGTTAGCGAGACTTTAACACCTGTGAAACACGTCGGCATCAGTTCGGCGGGCGCGAAAGCCCGCCGACGGGTAACGATCTGGACGCCCGGAACGACACAGTTCCTGATGAGGTCACAGTAGTTCGTTCCGCTAAGTATATGTCCTGTTCCGGGATGTCACGAGAAGCGGTGAGGCGACCCTAGTCACTCCCGGCGCCCGGCGCGAGCCCAGGACATCGGAAATAGAACGTGTTACAGTTCCGGCCATGATCCTGGACCGTTTCCGGCTCACCGACCAGGTCGCCGTGGTCACCGGCGCCGGACGCGGGATCGGCGCGGCGACCGCCGTGGCGCTCGCCGAGGCCGGTGCCGACGTGGTGATCTCCTCCCGCACCGAAACCCAGCTCGACGACGTGGCGGCCCTGGTCGCCGCCACCGGACGGCGCGCCCACGTGGTGCCCGCCGATCTGAGCGACCCGGCCGCCGCCGGCGAGCTGGCGCGCATCGCGACGGCGGAGTTCGGGCGGCTGGACCTGGTGGTCAACAACGTCGGCGGCACCTATCCCCGGCCGCTCCTGGAAACCACTTCCGACTTCCTCGAAGAAGCCTTTCGTTTCAACGTCTCCACCGCGCACGCGCTGACCGTCGCGGCGGCACCGTCCTTACTGGAGTCGGGTGGCTCGGTCGTCAACATCTCGTCGGTGATGGGCCGTGTGACCGGCCGCGGTTTCGCCGCGTACGGGACGGCGAAGGCCGCGCTGGCGCACTACACCCGGCTCGCCGCGGCAGACCTCGCGCCGAAGGTGCGCGTGAACGCGATCTCGGTCGGCTCGGTGGCGACCTCCGCGCTCGAAGTGGTGGTGGGCAACGACGAACTGCGCGGCCGGATGGAGGCCGCCACTCCCCTGCGCCGGATCGGCGAGGCCGAGGACATCGCGGCCACCGTCGTGTTCCTGGCGTCGGGCGCGGGCCGGTATGTCACCGGCAAGATCATCGAAGTCGACGGTGGACTGCAGGCCCCGAACCTGGAGCTGGGCCTGCCCGATCTATAGGAGGCGAGCGCCTTGCGCGTGGTCCAGTGGAGTACCGGGAACGTCGGCCGCCACGCGCTGGCCGGGATAGCCGCGCGGCCCGATCTCGAACTCGCCGGGGTCTGGGTGTCGAGCGAGGCCAAGGCGGGCGTGGACGCCGGGGAACTGGCCGGGCTCGGGCGCCCGCTCGGTGTCGCGGCCACCACCGACGCGGACGCGCTCATCGCGCTGAAGCCGGACTGCGTGCTCTACACGGCTATGGCCGACGACAGGCTCGTCGAGGCCGTCGAGGACCTGAAACGCTTTCTGCGCGCGGGGATCAACGTGGTGTCCAGCAGTCCGGTGTTCCTCCAGTACCCCGAAGGTGTCGTGCCGCCGGAGATGATCGAGCCGATCCGTGAGGCGGCCCGCGAAGGCGGCGCTTCGCTGTGGGTCAACGGTGTCGACCCCGGCTTCGCCAACGACTGGCTGCCGCTGGTGCTCACCGGCGTGTGCGAACGGATCGACGAGGTGCGCTGCCTGGAGATCCTCGACTATTCGACGTACGACAACGGCAAGGTCTTGTTCGACATCATGGGCTTCGGCCGCGAGATGGACGACCTGCCGCTGTTGCTGCAGCCTGGCGTGCTGTCGCTGGCTTGGGGCAGCGTCGTGCGGCAGCTCGCGGCCGGGCTGGACGTCGAACTCGACGGCGTCGAGGAGGTCTACGAGCGGCTCCCTGCGCCTGAGACGTTCGAGATCGCCTCGGGAACCATCAAGGAGGGCACGGCGGCGGCGCTACGGTTCGAGGTGCGTGGCATGCGCGGCGGACGGGCGGTGTGCGTGCTGGAGCACATCACGCGGCTGCGCGGCGACCTCGGGCCGGACTGGCCGCAGCCGACCGGGCAGGGCTGCTACCGCGTCCAGGTGACCGGCGAGCCCGAGTACGTGCTGGACCTGCGGCTGGTCGGGACCGATGGCGACCACAACACCGCCGGGCTGAAGGCGACCGCGATGCGGCTGGTGAACGCGATCCCGGCGGTGGTGGCGGCTCCGCCGGGGCTGCTGACGGCGCTGGACCTGCCTTTGGTGACGGGACGGGGCCTGGTCTCTCCCTGAGGCGCGGCACTTTCACGTGACTGCCTGGACGACACGCGTGATCAGACGGACGACACGCGTGACGGGACGGACGACACGGGTCGCGGCCAGGTCCTCTCGCGTGCCGTCCACGTGATCACGCGTGTCGTCCGTCTGGACACATGTGTCGTCCGTCTGGACACGCGACTCACCGCAGCGAGTCCCGATGCCATGAAAGGTCCTTTCCTTGCAAATTTTGCAAGGAAAGGACCTTTCATGGCACTCGCGACGGAAGGGCGGAAGTACGTGAAGGCCCCCTTCATTGCGTCTAGCGCAATGAAGGGGGCCTTCACGTACCAAAGAGCGCTACTTCTCGGCGTCGGGCTTCGGGTCCTCGGTCGCCTTGTCGGCGGCGGAGTCCCGGACGGTGTCCGGAGCCGCGGCGACCTCCGCGTGGGTCTCGGAAGGCTCAGCGGTCTCGGAGTCGGCCGAAGCGGAGGCGCCCGAGGCGGAGTCGGCGTCGTCCCGCGGCACATCCTTGCTCCACAGCGTTTCCGGCGCTTCCCTCGGCCCACGCTTGGCGGCCAGTACGAAGTACGCGATCGCCGCGGCGAACAGCAGGATCGAGGTCCACACGTTGACCCGCAGGCCGAGGATGTGGTTCGCGGTGTCGGTCCGCATCATCTCGATCCAGAACCGGCCCGCGGTGTACCCGGCGACGTACAGCGCGAACACGCGGCCGTGGCCGAGGCGGAACTTCTTGTCCGCCCAGATGACCAGCAGCGCGACACCGAGGTTCCAGATCAGCTCGTAGAGGAACGTCGGGTGCACCGGGCTGTCCGGCAGCGGGACGTGCCCGATCGCGATCCCGTTCAGGAAGTCGTCCGGGTTGGTCGGGTTGTAGCGCTGGTAGATCTCCAGCCCCCACGGCAGATCGGTGTGCGCGCCGTAGAGCTCCTGGTTGAAGTAGTTGCCGAGCCGCCCGATCGCCTGCGCGATCACGATCCCCGGCGCGAGCGCGTCCGCCATCGCGGGCAGCGGGATGCCCCGGCGGCGGCAGGCGATCAGCGCGCCGACGGCGCCGAGCGCGATGGCGCCCCAGATCCCGAGGCCGCCGTCCCAGATCTTCAGCGCGTTGAGCGGGTTCTTGCCCTCGCCGAAGTACAGCTGGTTGTCGGTGATGACGTGGTACAACCGGCCGCCGACCAGGCCGAACGGCACCGCGAAGACGGCGACGTCGATGACGGTGCCCTTCGTGCCGCCGCGGTTCACCCAGCGCCGCTCGCCCAGCCAGATCGCCACGATGATGCCGGCGATGATGCAGAGCGCGTATGCCCGGATCGGGACCGGCCCGATATGCCAGACGCCCTGGTCGGGGCTGGGGATGGTCGCGAGGAACGCTGCCGAGGCGGTATTCACGTCGGCCACCGTAGCGCTTCGTCGACTTCTTGGGGGCGTCAGCCCTCGACGGCGGCCAAATAGCCCGCGATCAGCGCGGACGCGACCTGCCCGATGGCGGCGTCGGGCGGCAGGAACAGTTCGTCGTGCAGGCTCGGCGCGCCCGCGGTGTCGCCGAGGCCGACGAACATCATCAGCCCGCGCGTCATCCCGCAGTAGTGCGCGAAGTCGTCGGCGCCGAAAGACCGGAAGTCGGTGTCCACGGCCGCCCCGGTCCGGACGAGCCGCCGGTGCGCGCGCTGGGTGAGCCCGGCGTCGTTGTGCAGCACCGGTTCGCACGGGCTGATCTCCAGTTCCGCCCGGCAGCCGTGCGCCTTGGCGGTGCCGTGGACGACCTCGGCGAGCCCCTCCAGCGCGAGGTCGCGGTCCTCGGCGCGCATCAGCCGCAGCGAGCCCGACAGACGGGCCTCGTTCGGCACGACGTTCGCCGTGGTCCCGGCTTCGATCCGGCCGACCGAGCAGACCGCGCCGAACACCGGGTCGACCCGGCGGCTCGCGAGCTGCTGCAGGCTCACCACGATCTGGCTGAGCGCGAGGATCGGGTCCCGCAGCAGGTGCGGATACCCGGCGTGCCCGCCCTGGCCGCGGACGACGACGTCGAACTCGTCGGTGGAGGCGTTGACCGGTCCCGGCACCGCCGACACCACGCCCGCCGCGAGCCGGGGCTGGACGTGCGCGCCGATGACCGACTCGACGCCGTACTCGGTGAGCACGCCCGACTCGACGATGTCCAGCGCACCGGACGGCGACGTCTCCTCACGCGGCTGCAGGAGCGCCACGAGCGGCCGGGGCACCCCGACCACGGCGGCCGCGCGGACGGTGGCGACGAGCGCGGCCATGTGGACGTCGTGTCCGCACGCGTGCATCAGCGGCGTCTCCGAAGCCCACGGCACCCCGGTGCGCTCGGTGACCGGCAGCGCGTCCAGTTCGGTGCGCAGTGCCACGGCCGGTCCCGGCCGGGTGCCGGGGAGCAGGACGGCGCGTCCGGTCTTGGCGACCCGGACCCCGTCGTCGATGTCCAGCGCCTCGACGACGACCCGCGCGGTGTCCTCCTCGTCCCCCGACGCGCGCGGATCGGCGTGTACGCGGTGCCGCAGCCCGATCGCGGAAGGCAGCTCCGCTTCGACCGCGGCCTCCCACCGGTCCTGCAGTTCGTCCAGCTCCGTCATGTCCCCTCCAGCCCGTACACCCGTTCGGCGTTGCGGTGCCCCACCAGCGCCGCTATCCGATGCGCGTCCACTTCGGACAGTACGTCCGAAGTGAGTCCCGCGTACAGGAAGTCGGACAGTCCTTGCCGGAACAGCGCGGTGCCGAGGTGGTACAGCTCGGCCAGCCCGAACGCGTCCGTGGAGAACAGCAGCTTCCCGAACGGCACGATCTCCATTGTCTCCGCGATGATCGCGGGCGCACGATGACCGGCGTTGTGCGTCGCGAGTCCCACGTCGACGAACACGTGCTCGAACACCTGCGCCAGATACGCGGCGTTCCGGTGGAAGGGATAGTTGTGCAGCAGCATGATCGGCACCCCGTGTGAGCGGGTGGCCCGCAGCAGCCCGGTGAGCAGCAGCGGATCGCAGCGGTGCAGGTCGACGTCGGAATCGCCGAAGCCGACGTGGAACTGGATCGGCAACGCCAGGTCGATCCCGGTCCAGATCAGGAAGCGGTGCAGCACCTCGTCCGCGAGCCGGACCGGTTCGCCCGCCTCGATCCGCGCGAGCCAGCGGCCCGCCGCTTCGGTGACTTCGGCCTCCGTCGGCCGCTCCTCCGCCAGGTCGAGGCCGACCCGGTAAGCGGCGATGGATTTGAACCCGACGGCCGTCGTGGCGCGTTTCGCCAGTTCCCTGGTGAAGGCCTCGATGAATCCGGCCGCGGTGGTGGCTCCGATCACCGTTTCGGCGACCTGTTCGAGGCGGACGATGTCCCGCGCGCGGGCGCCGGACAGTGCCGCGAACTGCTCGGTCGTGGTCAGCGTGTCCGGCAGGAAACCGCCGTCGAGCAGGAATTCGGTCGTGCCGGTGGCGCGCAGGAATCGCGCGTTGACCTCCGTGGCGCCCAGTTCGGCGCGGCGGGCCAGATAGACCTCGGCCGGGACGTGCGGCGGCAGGTCGAGCACGGGTGCGCAGCGGGCGCGCACCGCGAGCCCGATCAGCGAATCGAACAGGGTGGTGCCCAGTGACGAGACGGTGTCGGCCTCGGTGAGCATCTGCTCGAACTCGATCCGGCCGAGGTCACCGGTGACGACGCCGTGGCAGTGGTGGTCCACCAGCCGCGTCCGGGCCACGAACGGCAGGATCGGGGTTCCCGGCATGAGCGCGTCCCTTCTCGTGATCGACGAGTGCGGCCTCACCCTATGGCCGGATCGGGGCGTGGCAAGGGGCTGGAGAACAGGCCAGGATGAGGAACCATGGTGAACCGGGAAGCACTGACCGCCCGCGCGACCGCCCTCACCGGGGAACTCCGGGCACGGGGTGTCGAGCTCGTGGCGCTGACCTTCGTGGACAACGCCGGGATAGCGCGGGTCAAGGCGGTGCCGCTGCGGAAGCTGCCGTCGGCGGCCGCGTGGGGTGTTGGCGCTTCGAATTCCTTCGATTTCTTCGGCTTCGACGACATCATCACCGGCGGTGAGCATTCCCTCGGGCCGGTCGGCGACCTGCGGCTGCATCCGGACCTCGACGCGCTGACCGTGCTCGCCGGGCAGCCAGGCTGGGCCTGGGCGCCGGTGACGAAACTCGATCAGGAGGGCGAACCGCATCCGCAGGATCCGCGTGCCCTGCTGACGACGGCGGTGGACCGGCTGGCCGCACGCGGTCACCGCGCGCGGATGAGTTTCGAGATCGAATGGGTGATCACCAGCGCCGACGCCCCCGACGACGCGAAGTCGGCCACGGCGGGCCCGGCCTACGGTTACGCGAGGCTTTCCGAGCGCGCGGACTACCTTCGCGCCCTGGTGTCCACTTTGGACCAACAGGGCGTCGGGGTGGAGCAGATCCATCCCGAGTACGCGGACGGCCAGTTCGAACTATCCGTCGCCGCCGCCGATCCGGTGCGGGCGGCCGACATCGCCGTGCTGACGAAGGAGACGATCCGCGCGCTCAGCCACCGGCACGGGCTCAAGGCGTCCTTCACCCCGAAGTTCGCGCCCGCCGGGGTGGGCAACGGCGGGCACGTGCATCTGAGCGTTTGGGACGGAGCGCGGAATCTTTTTTCGGGCGGGGAAAGGGTTTTCGGGCTGACACCGCTCGCGGAGTCGTTCAGCGCCGGCATCCTGAAACGGCTGCCCGCGCTGCACGCGATCGGGGCGCCTTCGGTGGTCAGCTATCTGCGCCTGGAGCCGCACCATTGGGCGGGGGTGTACACCGCGTGGGGCCTGGAGAACCGGGAGACGCCGCTGCGGCTGGTGCGCGGCGTCGCCGGGAATCGCGCGTCGGCGGCGAATCTCGAGGTCAAATGTTTCGACCTGACCGCGAATCCGTATCTGCTGGCGGCCGCGCTGCTGTTCGCCGGGATGGCCGGTGCCGACGAGGAGGCGTCACTGCCGGAGCCCCTCGACGTCGACCCCGGAGTTCTGACCGAAGAGGAACGCGCCGCCCGCGGGGTCGAGCGCTTGCCTCAGCGGCTGGCGGACGCCGTCGCCGCGTTCGAGGCGGACAAGGACCTGGCGGCCGCGTTCGGCGCTCCGCTGGCGACGACGATCGTGGACGTGCGGCGGGCGGAGATCGAGCGGTTCGCGGACGCGAGCCCGGAGGAGATCACCGAAGCGCAGCGGTGGCGGCACTGAGGCGGGTCACCGGAACAGCTCTGTCCGGTGACCTGGCCGCTCTCTAAAGTGACGCTCGCCCGCCCAGGTCGGGTGGGCTTTGTGCGAACTGGGGAACTCAGCCGATGAAGAAACTGAAAGCCGTCCTCGTCACAGTCCTGCTCGCCCTGACGGCCCTGGTCTCGACCGCCACCGCGGCGAGTGCGGCGGCCGGGAATCCGACGAAGTTCCAGCCCGGGATCCGTGAGGCATGGGTGCATTTCCGGCCCGCCATGGATTCCGCGTATGTCGTGGTCAGCGACGTCAGCCTCAGAGCCCTCTGCTACGTGTCCGCCGCCGACGGGCTCTGGAACCTGGTCTACGACGACCACGCGGTCAAGGTCGGGTACACCTACGCGTCGTACCTCACCGCGCCGTCCGGCCAATGGTGCGGGAACGTCGGCCAGGGAACCGGCGGGGCCAAGGGCGAGACCTGGGTGCACCTCTACCCACAGGCGAACTGGGCTCACGAGGTCATGTACCCGGGCCACGACGTCGCGGCGATCTGCACGCTCGGGTTCCTCACCGACGTGTCCGACGGCAGCAACCGCCGATGGGACCTGTACCTCGACCACGCGAACAACGTCGCTGGATTCACCTGGTACACCAGCTTCTACTCGTCGCCGTCGTCGATCACCGACTGCGGCATCTGATGCAGCGAAGGGGCCCTTCACCGCCTGAGATGCGATGAAGGGCCCCTTCGGCTCACGTCAGATCAAGCGGGGGCGACGGCCTTCCGTACCCCCGCGGCCAGTTCGGCCGAAAGCTCGCGCACCGCGTCGGTGCCGCTCGCCGCGGCCGTCACCAGCGCCGAGCCGACGATGACGCCGTCCGCGAAGCCCGCGACCTGCGCCGCCTGCTCGCCGGACCGGACGCCGATCCCGACGCCGATCGGCAGTTCCGTATGCGCGCGGGTCCGCTCGACCAGATCCTCGGCGTGCACGCCGACCTGGTCGCGAGCACCCGTCACACCCATCACCGCGGTGGCGTACACGAAGCCGGAAGCGGCCGCGACGGTCTTCGCGATCCGCTCCTCCGAGGAGGACGGCGCGACCAGGAAGATCCGGTCCAGACCATGCTGCTCGGAGGCGGCCATCCACTCGTCGGCCTCGTCCGGGATCAGGTCCGGGGTGATCATCCCGAGCCCGCCCGCGGCGGCGAGGTCCCGCGCGAAACGGTCGACGCCGTAGCGGTGCACCGGGTTCCAGTACGTCATCACGACGGCCTTGCCGCCGCGCGCCGACACCGACTCGACGACCTCGAACAGGTGCTTGAGTTTGAAGCCGCCGGAGAGCGCGCTCACCGACGCGGCCTGGATGGTCGGGCCGTCCATCACTGGGTCCGAGTAGGGCACGCCCACCTCGACCAGGTCGGCGCCGCCGTCGACCACGGCGGCCAGCAGATCCTTGGACCCGTCGACCGTCGGGAAGCCCGCCGGAAGGTAACCGATCAGCGCGCCGCGCCCCTCGGCCTTCGTCTTCGCGAAGAGGTCGTCCAGCGCGCTCATGCGTTCTCCACCAGGCCGAAGTACTTCGCGGCCGTGTCCATGTCCTTGTCGCCGCGACCGGACAGGTTCACGATGATCAGCCCCTCGGGGCCGAGTTCACGGCCGAGCACCAGCGCACCGGCCAGCGCGTGCGCCGACTCGATCGCCGGGATGATGCCCTCGGTGCGCGAAAGCAGCTTGAACGCGTCCATCGCCTCGGCGTCGGTCACCGGCCGGTACTCGGCGCGGCCGCTGTCCTTGAGCCACGCGTGCTCCGGGCCGACGCCCGGGTAGTCCAGCCCCGCGGAGATCGAGTGCGACTCGACGGTCTGGCCGTCCTCGTCCTGCAGCAGGTACGTCATCGCGCCGTGCAGGTTGCCCGGGGTGCCCTTGGTCAGCGTGGCGCCGTGACGATTGCCCTCGACACCTTCGCCACCCGGTTCGAGACCGACCAGGCGCACCGACGTGTCGTCGATGAAGCCGTGGAAGATCCCGATCGCGTTCGATCCGCCGCCGACGCAGGCCGCGACGGCGTCGGGCAGGCGTCCAGCCTGCTCCAGGATCTGGGCGCGGGCCTCCTCGCCGATGATCTTGTGGAAGTTCCGCACCATCATCGGGAAGGGATACGGGCCCGCCGCCGTGCCGAACAAGTAATGCGTGGTGTCGGCGTTGGTGACCCAGTCGCGCAGCGCCTCGTTGATCGCGTCCTTGAGCGTGCGCGAACCGGTCTTCACCGGGACGACCTCGGCGCCGAGCAGCTTCATGCGGGCGACGTTCAGCGCCTGCCGCTCGGTGTCGACCTCGCCCATGTAGACGATGCATTCCAGGTCCAGCAGCGCGCAGGCGGTGGCGGTGGCCACGCCGTGCTGTCCGGCCCCGGTCTCGGCGATGACCCGCTTCTTGCCCATCCGCTTGGTGAGCAGCGCCTGGCCGAGCACGTTGTTGATCTTGTGCGAACCGGTGTGGTTCAGATCCTCGCGTTTGAGGAAGATCCGGGCGCCGCCGGCGTGCTCACCGAAGCGCTTGGCCTCGGTGAGCAGCGACGGGCGACCGGCGTACTCACGCAGCAGGCGCCGGAACTCGTTGACGAAGTCCGGGTCGGTCCTCGCCTTGTCGTATTCCGCCGCGACCTCGTCGACGACGCCGATCAGGGCCTCGGGCATGAACCGGCCGCCGTACGGGCCGTAGTAGCCCCGGCCGTCAGGGTCGTGCTCGCCGTGCGGCGTTTCGGTGTACTCCACGCTCATCGAGAAGGCCTCGGGCAAGCGGGGTGCGAACCGGCGGTCACGAGCTTGACCAGGGCGCCCTTCGGGTCTCCCGAAGCAACGAGCCCTTCGCCCACGAGGACGGCGTCGGCGCCGTGACCCGCGTAGGACATCAGGTCACCGGGGCCGCGGACACCGGACTCGGCGATCTTGAAGACGTCCATCGGCAGGCCGGGGGCCAGCCGCGAGAAGACGTCCCGGTCGACCTCGAGGGTGTGCAGGTTGCGGGCGTTGACGCCGATCACCTTCGCGCCGGCTTCGAGCGCCTTGTCGGCCTCTTCGGCGTTGTGGATCTCGACCAGCGCGGTCATCCCGAGGGATTCGACGCGGTCCAGCAACGCGATCAGGGCGTTCTGCTCCAGCGCCGCCACGATCAGCAGGACCATGTCCGCGCCGTGCAGCCGCGCCTCGTGCACCTGGTACGGGCTGACGATGAAGTCCTTGCGCAGCACCGGGATGTCGACCGCCGCGCGGACCGCGTCGAGGTCGGCGAGCGAGCCACCGAACCGCCGCTGTTCGGTCAGCACGCTGATCACCCGGGCGCCGCCGTCGGCGTAGTCCTTCGCCAGCGCGGCCGGATCCGGGATCTCGGCCAGATCGCCCTTGGAGGGGCTGCGCCGCTTCACCTCGGCGATGACACCGATACCGGACTCGCGCAAGGCCGCGAGGACGTCACGTGGGGGCGCGACCTGGGTCGCGCGCTTCTTCAATTCGTCGAACGGCAGAGCCGCCTCGCGCTCGGCGAGATCGGCACGGACGCCGGCGACGATGTCTTCGAGCACGCTCACCGGAGTCCCTCACCGGCCGTCGTACTCACGGATTC
The DNA here is from genome assembly GCF_000732925.1 of Amycolatopsis japonica. Lineage (NCBI taxonomy): Bacteria > Bacillati > Actinomycetota > Actinomycetes > Pseudonocardiales > Pseudonocardiaceae > Amycolatopsis > Amycolatopsis japonica. Next base: position 2,282,036 of record NZ_CP008953.1, on the reverse strand, counting down.
CTTCGCAAGGTCGCTCACAAAAACCTTCCCCTTCCCGCCGAAACGATGCTAACCCCCGCACGGATACGGCCTGGTTCCGGGTATGTCCGTTACTCCGAATGCCCACCGTGTCATCTTTCCCGGCGTGGATCTCCGAAACCCGCGAATTCCGCCGTCGTCACCGGGTCGCGGTGGGATCTTCGCCGTCGGACAGCGCCTCCCACAGCTCGGTCTCGGGATCCTTCGCGGCCTTCTTCTTCGCCCCCGGCGCCGAATACTTAGCGCCGAGGCGCGGCATCCGGCCCGCGCCCTTGATGGCTGCCAACCCGCCCGCCGTCACGAGAATTCCCCCGAGAATCGCGAGGCCGCGGGCTCCCAGCATCTGGGCGACGGGCAGTCCGTCGGCGAACCCGCTGAACGAGCCGCCCGCCACGCCGATCCACACCGCGGCGAGGCCGGACACGGCGAGTACCACGCCGAGCACCCGGCGTGGCCAGCCGCCGGTGGCGATCAGCCCCGCCGTGCCGGCGAGCGCCAGCAACGCGAGGGGAATCAGCGCAACCGCGCGCTGTGAACCGGTTTCCGTGTACAGCACGGTGCCGCGCACTCCGCCGTCGCGGAACTCCGCGAACCACACGAGCTGCGAGGAACCCCACAACGCGACCGCGCCCAGCAGCAGGCCCACCACGGCGATCCACAGTGGACGCTTGGCTTTCTTCGCCGGGACCTCAGACACGAGTGCGGTCACCCGCCGGGTCGAGCTCGTCCGCCGCGATCATCGTCTGCGCCGCCGCGACGGCGGAAAGCACCGTACGGGCCTTGTTGAGCGACTCGTTGTCCTCGTAGTCGGCCACCGAGTCCGCGACGACTCCCCCGCCCGCCTGGACGTACGCGGTGCCGTCCTTCATCAGCGCGGTGCGGATCGCGATCGCGGTGTCGGCGTCCCCGGCGAAGTCGAGATACCCGACGACGCCGCCGTAGAGCGCCCTGCGGGTCGGCTCCAGCTCCTCGATCAGCTGCATCGCGCGGACCTTCGGCGCGCCCGAGAGCGTCCCCGCCGGGAAACAGGCGGTGACGGCGTCGAAAGCCGTCTTGTCGTCGAGAAGTTCCCCGGTGACCGTGGAGACGATATGCATGACGTGGCTGTAGCGCTCGACGTCGAAGAAGTCGACGACGCGCACGGTGCCCGGCTTGCAGACCTTGCCGAGGTCGTTGCGGCCGAGGTCGACGAGCATGAGGTGCTCGGCGCGCTCCTTCTCGTCCGCGAGCAGGTCCTTGGCCAGCTGCGCGTCCTCCTCCGGATCGGCGCCGCGCCAGCGGGTGCCCGCGATCGGATGCGTGGTCGCGCGGCCGTCCCGCACGGTGACCAGCGACTCCGGGCTGGATCCGACGATGTCGAAGCCGTCCAGGCGCAGCAGGTACATGTACGGGCTCGGGTTGGACGTGCGCAGCACGCGGTAGACGTCGAGCGCGTCGGCCTGGGTCTCGATCTCGAAGCGTTGCGACGGCACGATCTGGAACGCTTCGCCCGCCTTGATCGCCTCGACCGCCTTCTCGACCGCCGCGTGGAAGTCCGGCTTGGACCGGCGGCGCGTGAATTCGGGCGCGGGACGGTCGAAGACGGCGGCCGTGGCCGGGGCGGCGACGTGCAGCTGCTTGGTCATCGCGTTCAGGCGCGCGACGGCGTCGTCGTACGCGGCGTCGACGCGCTCGGCCGAGTCGTCCCAGTTGACCGCGTTGGCGATCAGTGTGACGGTGCCCTCGTGGTGGTCGAAGGCGGCCAGGTCGGTCGCCAGCAGCATGGTGAGCTCGGGGATGTCGAGGTCACGCTCGGCGAGCTCGGGGAGCCGTTCGAGCCAGCGGACGGCGTCGTAGCCGATGTAGCCGACCATGCCGCCGGTGAGCGGCGGCATCCCGGGCAGCTGTTCGGTGTGGAGCGCGGCGACGGTCTCGCGCAGGACGGTGAGCGGGTCGCCCTCGGTCGGCAGGCCGACCGGCGGGGTGCCGGTCCACACGGCCTCGCCGTCACGCACGGTCAGCGCGGCGGGGCTGTCGACGCCGATGAACGACCATCGGCTCCAGGAAGCGCCGTTCTCCGCCGATTCGAACAGGAACGTCCCCGGCCGGTCGGCGGCGAGCTTGCGGTAGACCCCGATGGGGGTCTCACCGTCGGCGAGCACGCGACGGACGACGGGGATGACGCGACGGCCCTCGGCGAGCGCGCGGAACTCGTCGCGCGAAGGGCTGACCGAGCCGAGCCCCGAGGGGCTGGCGTTTGCGGCGCTGACCATGTCGCTCATTGTGCTGCAACGGCCGCACGGCCCGGGACGGGGGGATGAATTCAAAGATTGTTGAATTTCTGGCCGGGTCCGTTCATGATGACGCCATGGCTGGTGAAGACACTACCGTGCGGCGGCGGGGACGGCGGCCCGGCGGACAGGACACCCGGACCGCGCTGATCGAAGCGGCGCGCGCGGTGTTCGGCGAGAGCGGTTTCGACGGCGCGACCGTGCGCGCGATCGCGACGCGGGCCGGGGTCGACGCGGCGATGGTGAACCACTGGTTCGGCAGCAAGGAAGGGCTGTTCGCCCAAGCCATCCTGAAGCTCCCCTTCGACCCGCACGAACTGCTCGCGGAACTCCAGAACGGACCCGACGACGAGTTCGGCCGCCGGATCGTCCGCACCTTCCTCACCCGATGGGACGGCGCTGGCGGCGAGGTGTTCCAGGCCCTCGTCCGCAGCGTCGCCGGACATGAACAGGCCGCAGCCGTGCTGCGCGGTTTCTTCCAGAACTTCTTCACGAAGGTCATCGGCGGACTGGGCTCGGACCGCGTCGAACTGCGGACCACGCTCTGCGCTTCCCAGCTCGTCGGGATGGGGCTGGTGCGCTACGTCGCGAAGTTCGAGCCGATGGCTTCGAGCGAGATCGAGCCGCTGGTGACCGCGATCGCGCCGACCGTACAGCGTTACCTCACCGGCGACATCGACTGAGTTCCGTCTCCGAACACGCGAGTTCCGGCTTCGATCACGCGAGTCACGCCTTCGCTCACGTTGGGAGCCACCCGAAACGCCACTCGATGCCCCCAGCCCGTGCCATGAAAGGTCCTTTCCTTGCAAATTTTGCAAGGAAAGGACCTTTCATAGCATCCGGGGCCGGCGTCGCGAGGTGGTGGCTCACGCAGTGTCCGGTTCGATTTCCTTGACGGGAACCGTGTACAGCGTGTCCTTCGAGAAGCGCCCGCGCGGGAAGATCACGATCATGTCCGTTTCCTCGCCGCCGATGAAGACGGGAACCTTCTCGAGCCCTTTGAAACGGGGAGCGATCCGCAGCGAGCGTCGCGTCTGGAGCAGCTTGTAGCCGCCTTCGAGATAGACGTCTATCCGGGGGAACAGCCAGCCGGGCCGCACCGTCGCCATGGCCTCGCGCAAACCGGTCTTCTCGGCGGACCGACGGCGGCTCTTCCAGAGCCAGGCGGCGTACAGACATGCCGGAATACCGTAGAAGGCCACCAAAGAAAGCGGGACCAGCACCTCGAATCGTCGATCGTCCGAAACTATCTGACACACGACGAAGTAAGCCATCCAGAACACCGCCCAAGCCGTCGCCCGTTGTTCGAGAAGCGACATTTTCTCGATCAAGGGGTCGGCCACTTCTTCGTGGACCGTCGGCGGCTCGTAGCTTTCGGCGAAGTCGTCGTCCGCACTGGAGCGAGGTCGCCCGGCGACCCTTGGACGTCTTCTCGGACGGTCGATCTTCTTTTTCCCTCGCCCCAGTTTCATGCACCGAGGTTAATCGAGAAGAGCGGGTTTTCCGGATAACGAGTCGCGTCTCGCTTCGGGGCAACCCTGAGTGCTCAGCGAGCGTACAAGTTCAGGTCGGGCCGGAAACGCGTACGGGCGGCGGGAAACCCTCCCCCGCGGGAAAAGGACGACCATGTTCGCGCCTTCGCCACCGATCCAGACCCGGAGGCCGGGATTCTTCCGGAAGCGGCGGCACGAGCGGATCGACCAGCCCACCGAGCGGACCACGGTTTCGGTGCCGTCGTCGAAAGTGAGGTACGTGGCGGGCGGGAGCCGGTTGCCCAGCCCCTCGTAATCCGGCCGTACCGTCGCCCGCGCCGGACGCCATCCGGTGGCCTGGACGGAGCGGTGCCTGGCCCGCCAGCCCGCCGCGGACATCAGCGAGCCCACGGACCCGACGAGACCGAACGCCGTGGGCAGCACGCCCAGCTTGCCGAACCCGTCTTCGCCCGACCCGCCCAGGACGAGCAGGAGGACCCCGGCGGCGAAGACGGCGGGCCAGATCGGGGCGATCCAGGCGGAGCGAAGACCCAACAGACGCAGCTTCGCGGTCTCACGCTCGGGGTCGATGGCGACGAGCGCGGCGTCGTCGGCCCTCCGGTCGTCGGGCGCGGCTTCGGCGAGCCCGGCATGGACCCGCGCCCGGTGTCGCGCGAACAGGGCCACCAAGAGCCCCACGCAGATGAGGGCGAATTCGTCGAAAAAGCCCTCGAAGCCCCAAATCGGATCTTTTTCGAAAGCCTGGACGGCGAGACCGATGACCCCGCCACCCACCGGTATCAAGCTCACCACCGCGGTGACGCGGTAGCCCAATCTACGGCGGAGATGCTTTTCCGCCGGCCCTTCCCCAGTCCCCAGTGACATGGAAAAAGCGTACGCCCGCAAGGGGAATTCGGGGATAGGACCAAGGTCCCGACGGCGTCAGCCCGCGACCAGCACCGCGATCAGCGCCAGCGTGCCCGGCACCACCTGGACGAAGAAGATCTTCTTGCTCGCCGTCGCCGTCCCGTAGAGCCCGGCCACGATCACGCACGCGAGTCCGTAGATCTTGAACTGCCACGCCGTACTGCCGGTCGCGATCAGGCCCCAGATCAGCGCGGCGGCGAGGAAACCGTTGTACAGCCCCTGATTCGCCGCGAGCGCCGAGCTCTCCTTCGCGAACTCCTCGGTGGTGCCGAAGGAGGCGCGAGCGCGCGGGGTGGTCCACAGGAACATCTCGAGCACGACGATGTACAGATGGATCAGCGCGACGATGCCGACCAGCACGTTGGCGACGACATTCACGGGTTACTCGCTCTCGTCGGCCAGCAGCAGCCGTTCGTCGGTGTCGAAACAGGTGTGCGTGCCGGTGTGACAGGCCGGGCCGGTCTGGTCGACGCGCAGCAGGACGGTATCGCCGTCGCAGTCGATCCGCACTTCGCGCACGTGCTGGACGTGGCCCGACGTCTCGCCCTTGACCCACAGTTCCTTGCGGCTGCGCGAGTAGTAGGTCCCCCGCCGGGTCGTGAGCGTGCGTTCGAGGGCCTCGTCGTTCATCCACGCCATCATCAGCACGTCCGATGTGGAGTGTTCGACGACGACGGCCGCGATGAGCCCGTCGGCGTTGCGCTTCAAGCGATCCGAGAGGGCGGGGTCAAGCGTCATTCGTGGCTCCGAGAAGGTGCCGTTTCACCGGCATCGAGTTGAGCAGGACCGCCGTGTAGATGTACCCGGCGAAGAGGATCCCGGAGACGATCTTCACCCAGAAGAGTTCCGCCGCCAGCATCGACAGCGCGTGCAGCAGCCCGAAAAGGAAGCTGACCGCGAACCCGGCGAACCGCGCGGACGACATCTTGAGCACCAGGCCCGCGACGACGAGACCGCCGAGGACCAGCGACGTCCCCGGCAGCAGGAACGTCCGCGCGGACGAATACGGCGCGAACATGAGGATCCCGGCCATCGCGAGGTACGCGACGGCGAGCCCGAGCAGCAGCGCGCAGACGACCTTGACCTCGGTGGCGGCCTTCCACTTGCCCGCGATCACCGGACCACGACTCCCCCGGCGCGCAGCGCGCCCTTGACCTCGCCGATCTTCAACTGTCCGAAGTGGAACACGCTGGCCGCGAGCACCGCGTCCGCGCCCGCTTCGACGGCGGGCAGGAAATGCTCCAGCGCGCCGGCGCCGCCGCTGGCGATCACCGGGACACGGACGGCCGCGCGCACCTGGGTGAGGAGTTCGAGGTCGAAGCCGTTCTTCGTGCCGTCGGCGTCCATCGAGTTGAGCAGGATCTCGCCGACACCGAGTTCCTCGCCGCGCGCGGCCCATTCGACGGCGTCGATCCCGGTGCCGCGGCGACCGCCGTGGGTGGTCACCTCGAAGCCGGACGGGGTCGGTTCGGTGCCCTCGGGGACCCGGCGCGCGTCCACCGACAGCACGACGCACTGCGCGCCGAACCGGCGGGACGCCTCGCGCAGGAACTCCGGCCGGGCGATGGCGGCGGTGTTGATGCTCACCTTGTCCGCACCGGTGCGCAGCAGCCGGTTGACGTCGTCGTTCGTGCGCACGCCGCCACCGACGGTGAGCGGGATGAACACCTGCTCCGCGGTCCGGCGGACCACGTCGAAGGTGGTCTCGCGGTCCCCGGAGGAGGCCGTGACGTCGAGGAACGTGAGCTCGTCCGCGCCCTCGGCGTCGTACAGGCGGGCGAGTTCGACGGGGTCGCCGGCGTCGCGCAGGTCGGCGAAGTTGACGCCCTTCACCACACGGCCCGCGTCGACGTCGAGACACGGGATGACCCTGACTGCGACTGACATGGGGACAAGCGTAGTCAAGGGCGTTCTAAGCTCGCGGAATGGCACAGGCGGGGCGGCGGCCGGGGCAGACCGAGACGCGGGAGGTGATCCTCGACGCGGCACGGCGCAGGTTCGCCGAACAGGGCTACGACGGGGCGACCGTCCGCGGAATCGCGGCCGACGCCGGGGTCAACGCCGCGCTGCTGCACCATTTCTTCGGCACCAAGCAACGGCTCTTCGCCATGTCGATGAACCTGCCGGTCGACCCGGGCGAGCTGGTCCCCCGGATCCTCGATGGCCCCGAGGACGAGATCGGCGAGCGCCTCGTCCGCGCGTTCCTCGGCCTCTGGCAGGTTCCCGAGGGCCGCGCGCCGTTCCTGGCGATGATCCGGTCCGCGACCACCAACGAGCAGGTCGCGACCATGATGCGGCAGTTCCTGGAGCGGGCGGTGCTGGCGCGGGTCGCCGAGGCGCGCGGCGTGCCGAAGGTCCGGGTGGCCGGGATCGCCGCGCAGATGATCGGGTTCGCGCTGCTGCGCTACGTCATCGGGCTCCCGCCGCTGGCCGCCGCCTCGGAGGACGAGATCGTCGCGATGCTGGCGCCGGTCGCGCAGTACTACCTGACCCCCGACGTTCACCGGCCGGACACTCCACGCGGCTAACTTCCCGGGAATGCGCATCGCTGCCCTACTCCCCTTGCTGGCGGCCTCCCTTCTCGCCGGAGTGCCGGCCGAAGCTGGCCAGAACCCCTCTCCCGTGGCACAGACCGGGGCGTACGTCGACGACAAGGGCGCGGACCCGGCGAACGCCGACGCCGACGACCCGGCGATCTGGGTCCACCCGAAGGACCCTTCGGCCAGCGTCGTACTCGGCACGCTCAAGGAAGGCGGGCTGGCCGCGTTCGACCTGAAGGCGCGGCAGTTGCAGCATCTCGCCGTTCCCGGGGGCGGCCGGTTCAACAACGTCGACGTCGTCGGCGATCTCGCCGTGGTGAGCGACCGCGGCCGGGACCGCGTGCGCGTCTACCGGATCGACCCGGCCGGTGCCGCGGCCGGCTCGCGGGTGCTGCGTGACGTCACGGATCCTTACGCCCCACCGGTCTTCTCCGCGTCGGAGTCCGAAGTAGACGAACAGCGGACCGCGTACGGCCTCACCGCCGGTCGTGATCCGCGCACCGGCGCGCGCTGGGTCGCGGTGACCCGGCGGCACGAGACCCGCGTGGCGCTCTTGCGACTTGTCGACAAAGCGGACGGCACGGTCGGCACGGCGCCGATCGGCACGATCGACCTGCCGTCGGAGTTCCGGCTGCCGAACGGGAAGACGTGGTCGCCCTGCGGCGAACCGGACGAGCGGCCGCAGCTGGAGGGGTCGATCCTCGACGCCGGGAACCACGTGCTCTACACCGCGCAGGAGGACGTCGGGATCTGGCGGATCCCGGTGCACGGCGCCGGTTTCGGCCGTCCGGAACTGATCGACAAGGTGCGGTCGTTCGGGGTTCCGCAACGCTTCGACGAGGCGACCGAGGAATGCGTCGCCGACGGCCCCGACCCCGGCTTCGGCGGCGAGTGGCTGACGGCGGACGCCGAGGGGCTGGCCCTGGCCGACGGCAAGCTGCTCGCGTCGAGCCAGGGCGACTCGCGGTTCGTGGTCTACGACCGTGACGGCACCCCGCGGCGCGATTTCCGGATCGTCGCCGGACGCGGGACCGACTCGGTCGAGCACTCCGACGGCGCCGCGATCACCACCCGGCCGCTGGGGCCGCTGTTCCCGCACGGCCTGCTGGTGGTGCACGACGGCGAACGCCGCCCGGCGGCCACCGACCCCGCGGGTGAGGAACTCGCGACGACCGGGTTCGCCTTCGTCCGGCTGGAGACCGCCGTGCGGTGATCACGTTCACCGAGAAAGTTCCGCTCCCGATGCATCAGCCGGGTGGTCTCGCGCGTCCTTAGAGGGAGACCACCGGCTGAGGGGGACACGTGCCTGCGAGCTTCGACGAGTTCGTCGCGGATCGCCTGGACGGGCTCCTGCGCTACGCGACCGTCCTGACCGACGATCCGTACCTGGCGCAGGACATCGTCCAGGACGTGCTGCTGCGTGCTCAGCAACGCTGGCCGAAGATCGACTCGCCACCGACCTACGTCCGCCGGATGGTGACCAACGAGTACCTCTCGTGGCGAAGGCGGCTGGCGGTCCGCCGGGTGACACCGTCGTCACCGGAAGTGCTCGACCTGGTGAGCCCACCGGTCTCCGATCACGCCATCGAGTACGACGAACGCGACGCGATGCTGGACCGGCTCGCGAAGCTCCCGCGCAAACAACGCGCCGCGATCGTGCTCCGCTACTACGAGAACTACTCCGACGAGGAGATCGGCGCGGTGCTCCGCTGCGCGACGTCGACCGTGCGCAGCCAGATTTCGCGCGCGCTCTCGACGCTGCGGGAAACCGGGCCGTCCTCGTCCGTGCAGCCCACGGGAGCCCGCAAATGACCCGACTGAGTGACGAGCACACCGAGGACCTGATCCGGGAGAGCCTCGAACACCTGGCGGCGCGGGCGCCCGACGGTGCCGAGATCCGCGACGCGCTGGCCCAGCGGCCGTCACGCCGTCCGACGATGGCCTTGGCACTGGTCGCGGCGGCGGTCGCGATCATCGCGCTCGGCGTCCCGCTGGGCCTGCGGGCCTACACCACGGTCACCCCCGCCTCGCCGCGCAACGCCGATTGGGCGGTGCTGCCGTACAAACCCGGCTGGCTGCCCGACGGCTTCAAGGAGCTGACCCGGAGCGCGAAGCCCTACCCGGGACCGCAGACCAGGACGTGGAGCAACGGCGAGGTCGGGCAGCTGCGGCTGACCACCACACCGCTGGACGACCGGGGCGGACCGTGGACGATCGCGCCCGCGCCGAACCAGATCATCGTGCACGGCCGCGTCGGGATGGTCGCGGAGGTCTACGGCGACGGGACGATGCTGACCTGGTCGCCCGACGACACGTACCTGCTGAGCTTGACGCTGGTCGGGGTGAAGGACCCGCGCGGCGTCGGCCAGCGGATCGCGGACGAGATGGTCAGGGACGACCGTGCCCGGGTTTCGGGCGAACTGCGGTTCGGCAGGCTGCCCACCGACCTGGAGCTGTCCGGGGTGAACCTGTTCATGACCGTCGGCGGGGGCGCGACCGAACTCGAAGCCACCCGTACCGGGCAACCCACCGCGGCGGCGGTCGTCACGGCGTCGCTCCGCGCCGAACGGCCGGACTCGGGCGACGCCACGCCCGTGCCGCTCAAGGTCAGGGGTGCCGACGGCTTCTTCCTGCCGCAGCGGACCGGGCGGCTCGGGCAGCAGGACGAAACGGTCGCCGTCCAGGTGGAGGGCGGGCGGTGGCTCACCGTGTCCGGCAAACGGGACCAGGCGACCCTGCTCGACATCGCGAACGGCGTCCAGCTGATCCCCGGCGATTACAGCTGGTTCGGGAAGCCGCCGGAATAGTGACGGACGGGCGGGGGTTGTCGACGGCATGACGGACACCTACCGCTCCATCGCGTTCACCGAGTACGGCGACTCCGGGGTCCTGCGCGTCCTCGAGCGGGAGCTGCCCGAGCCGGGCCCCGGCCAGGTGCGGGTCGCCGTCCGGGCCGCGAGCGTGAACCCGATCGACTGGAAGATCCGCTCCGGGCTGATGGCCGAGGTGTTCCCGACGGAGTTCCCCGCCATCCCCGGTGGCGACATCGCCGGCGTGATCGACGCGGTCGGCGAGGGCGTGTCCGAGTTCGCGGCCGGTGACGAGGTGCTCGGCTCCGGGGCGGGCGGATACGCGGAGTACGTCCTCGCGAAGCCCGCGAGCCTGATCCGCAAGCCCGAGTCGCTCTCGTGGGAGCTGGCCGCGGCGCTGCCCGCTGTCGTCAGCACCGCCTATCGCGCGCTCAACCTGCTGGATCTCCAGAAGGGCGAGACGCTGCTCATCGACGGCGCCGCGGGAGGTGTCGGCACCATCGCCGTGCAGCTCGCCGTCGCGCGCGGGCTGACCGTGGTGGGCACCGCGAGCGAAGGGAACCACGAGTACCTGCGCTCTCTGGGCGCTGTGCCGGTGCAGTACGGCGAAGGACTCTCCGCGCGCGTACGCGGCGTCGCACCGCAGGGCGTCGACGCGTCCTTCGACGCTTCCGGGCGTGGCTCGCTGGCCACCCTGGTCGAACTGACCGGTGGCCCGAAGCGGGTCATCACCATCGCCGCTCCGGACGCGGCCGACCACGGTGTCCGCTTCACGTCGGGGACTCCGGCCGAGCAGGTGCCCGGCTCGCTGGCCGAAGGCGCCGCGCTCGCCGCCGAAGGCAAGCTCGACCTGCCGATCGCCCGGGTCTACCCGCTCGCCGAGGCGGCCGCGGCCCAGGACGAGAGCGAGGCGGGCCACGTCCGGGGCAAGCTCGTCCTGGTGCCATGAGCCTCCCCTCGTGACGCGCCCCGCTTGAGGTACATGAAGGCCCCCTTTATTGCGCTAGACGCAGTGAAGGGGGCCTTCATGTACAGCTGATGCGGCTACTGGGGCGAGTGTGGCGATCCGCAAGTCCGTGAAGGCCTCCTTGAGGGACCCAGAGTCCCTCAAGGAGGGCTTCACGGACCGGTATTCGGTGATCTACGTCTGAACCGGACATGGGCGGGATTCGTTCCAGACCGGGGCGAGCGTTGTCGATGAAGGATTTGGGACGTTCACTGTCCCAAATCCTTCATCAACGAATCCCTGTGCGGAGGAGCCAGGACATTCAACGCCCCACGACCCTCTTGACTCGTGCTTCTCAACGGGCGCAGAATTAAACGCATGGCTAATTCAGCGATCTCAGTGACCGGCCTGCGGGTCGTCCGCGGCGGCCGTGAGGTCGTCAGGGACATCGGTTTCGCGACGCCGCGCGGCCGGATCACCGGCCTGCTCGGTCCCAGTGGCTGCGGCAAGACGACGCTGATGCGCTCGATCGTCGGCGTGCAGATCGTCGCCGCGGGCGAGGTCACCGTGCTCGACCATCCCGCGGGCAGCCCGCCGCTGCGGCGGTTGATCGGCTACGCCACCCAGAACCCGGCCATCTACGCCGACCTGACCATCACGGAAGCCTTGCGCTACTTCGCTTCCGTGCTCCGCGCGCCGATGTCCGATGTGGACAGAGTGATCGGCGAGGTCGGGCTCGCCGATCACGCGGGCAAGCTCGTCGGCGCCCTGTCGGGTGGCCAGCACAGCCGCGCCAACCTCGCGGTCGCGTTGCTCGGGAAGCCCGAACTGCTCGTCCTCGACGAACCGACCGTCGGCCTGGATCCCGTGCTCCGCGACGAACTCTGGGCACTTTTCCGCCGTCTCGCCGAGGGCGGGGCGACACTGCTGGTGTCCAGCCACGTCATGGACGAGGCCGCGCGCTGCGACCGTCTGCTGCTCATGCGCGAAGGCCGGATCCTCGCCGACGACACCCCGGCCGGGCTGCGCGAGCGCACCGGCACGACCGATCTGGAGCAGGCGTTCCTGCGGCTGGTCCGCGAGACCGAGGTGAGCCCGTCATGAACCCCGCCTTGACCCTCGCCACGGCCCGCCGAATCCTCCTGCAGCTCCGGCACGATCCACGCACCGTCGCGATGCTGATCGTCGTGCCGTCGCTGCTGATGGTGCTGCTGCGCTTCGTCTTCAACTCCGAAGCGGTGTTCAGCCGCGTCGCGCCGGCGTTGCTCGGTGTCTTCCCGTTCTTGATCATGTTCCTGATCACCTCGATCACGACCCTGCGCGAGCGCACCACGGCCACGCTGGAACGGCTGATGACCCTGCCGATCGGCAGGATGGACCTGCTCTTCGGTTACGCGCTCGCGTTCGGCTCGATCGCGATAGTGCAGGTCGGCGTCGCCGCCGGGGTGTCGCTCGCCTGGCTGGGCCTCGACATCGCGGGCTCGATCGGGATGCTGCTGCTCATCGCCGTCCTCGACGCGCTCCTCGGGATGGCGCTCGGCCTGTTCGTGAGCGCGTTCGCGCGGACCGAATTCCAGGCGGTGCAGTTCATGCCGCTGTTCGTGCTGCCGCAGATCCTGCTGTGCGGCCTGTTCGTGCCGCGCGGGGAAATGGGCTGGCTCCTGAACTGGCTTTCGAACGTGATGCCGCTTTCGTACGCCGTCGAGGCCCTCACCCGGGTCACCACGTCGGGCACCGTGGACGCGACGCTGATCCGGAACCTGATCATCGTCGGGGCGTGTGCCCTGGCGGCGCTGGTCCTCGGCGCGGCGACCTTGCGCAGGCGGACACCCTAGACTTTCCACATGGGATCGGAGTTCGAGCGGATCGCCGCCGAGAAGTACGTCGTCCTGACCACCTTCCGCAAGAACGGCACCCCGGTGCCGACGCCGGTCTGGGCGGCGGGCGACGGCGGCGAGCTGGTGCTCTGGTCCGAGCGGAAGGCGGGCAAGGTCAAGCGCATCCGCAACAGCGGGCGGGTCGAGGTCCAGGCCTGCGACTTCCGCGGCAACAAGACCCACGGCGACGTCGTCGCGGGCGAGGCGCGGCTGCTGGACCTCGACGGGACCGAACGCGTGCGCAAGGTGATCGCGCGGAAATACGGGATCACCGGCCGGGTCACGATGTTCTTCAGCAAGCTGCGGGGACCGAAGGACCGGACCGTGGGGATCGCGATCAAGCTGGCCGAGTGAGCTGAGCCTCCCGCAGCTCCGCCGCCATCGCCGCCGAGTCGTGGTCCGGCCCGCAGCCCTCCACCAGGATCAGATCGCCCGGGATGTGGTCCGCCCGCAGATGCAGGATCTCCTGGTAAGCGGCCGACGCGTACCACTCCCGGGCCACGGCCAGGCTCGGGAAGCCGATCATCACCAGCGCTCCCGGCCACTCCCCCTCGACGACCTCGATCTCGTTCCCGTGCACGAGGAACTTCCCGCCGAAGGGGTCGAGCGTGTCCTGGATCCGCTCCAGGTACTCGAGTACCTCTTCTGTCGGTGCTCCGGTGGGGCGAAGGTGGGCGATGCCGTACGCGGTCATGATGTCCTCCCAGGTTTCGTTGTCCTGGAAGGAATCCTGACCGAACGGGCGCGCGGCGTCGATTACCCGGGAGGTAAAGCTCAGAACTCCGCGACGGCGGCGAGCGCCTCGGGCAGGGTGAACGCGCCGGCGTAGAGCGCCTTGCCGACGATGGAACCCTCGACACCGTCGCGGGCCAGCGCGGCCAGTGCGCGCAGATCGTCCACACTGGACACACCGCCGGAAGCGATGACCGGCGCGTCGGTGCGGGCGGCGACCTCGCGGAGCAGGTCGATGTTCGGGCCCTGGAGGGTGCCGTCCTTGCTCACGTCGGTGACGACGTAGCGCTGCGCGCCGTCGCGGTCGAGCCGGTCGAGGACCTCCCAGAGGTCACCGCCGTCCTGCGTCCAGCCGCGCGCGGACAGCCGGTGCCCGGCCTCGGTGATCCGCACGTCCAGCCCGATGGCGACCCGGTCGCCGTAGGAGGAGACGACCTTCGCGGTCCACTCCGGGTCCTCCAGCGCCGCTGTGCCGAGATTGACCCGGCGGGCGCCGGTGGCCAGCGCGGCCTCCAGCGACGCGTCGTCGCGGATGCCGCCGGAGAGCTCCACCTGGACGTCGAGCTTCGCCACGACGTCGGCGAGCAGCTCGCGGTTGGAGCCCTTGCCGAACGCGGCGTCGAGATCCACCAGATGGATCCATTCCGCCCCGTCACGCTGCCAGGCGAGCGCCGCCTCCAGCGGGCTGCCATAGGAGGTTTCGGTGCCGGCCTCGCCCTGGACGAGTCGCACGGCCTGGCCATCGGCCACATCAACGGCGGGAAGGAGCGTGAAAGTCACGCGCCCACTCTAAGCGAGGGTGTTCAGCCAGTTGCGCAGCAGGTGCGCACCCGCGTCCCCGGACTTCTCCGGGTGGAACTGGGTGGCCCACAGCGGCCCGTTCTCGACGGCGGCGACGAAGTCCTGACCGTGGTTCGCCCAGGTCACCTTGGGTTGCTGCCCGGCGAGGCCGGAGTCCAGGTCCCAGGTCCGCGCGGCGTAGGAGTGCACGAAATAGAACCGCGTGTCCGCGTCGAGCCCGGCGAACAGCTGCGAATCCTCCGGTGCGCGGACGGTGTTCCACCCCATGTGGGGGAGGACGTCGGCCTCCAGCCGGTCCACCGTGCCCGGCCATTCACCCGCGCCTTCGGCCTCCACGCCGTGCTCGACCCCGCGTTCGAACAGGATCTGCATGCCGACGCAGATGCCCAGCACGGGGCGGCCACCGGCGAGACGTTTGCCGATGATCTTCTCCCCCGACACCGACCGCAGCCCCTCCATGCAGGCGGAGAAGGCGCCGACACCGGGAACGACCAGGCCGTCGGCCTCGAGCGCGGCATGCGGGTCGGCGGTGACCTCGACGTCGGCGCCGGCGCGCTCGACGGCGCGTTCGGCGGACCGGAGATTGCCGGACCCGTAGTCCAGGATCACCACGCGAGGAGTAGCCACGCTCTCCAGGCTAGCGGACCGGATTTTCCCCGGATTCCCTGTTTCGACCTTCACTCTTCTGGGTAATAGCGACTCCGAGTGAAAGGCCGGCGCAGGACCGCCCTGCACTTATGGAGGAACGATGCAGGACGCCGACGACCTGACCCGCCTGCTCAGCGCCTGGCGCGAGGACATCGACAGCGTGCCTTTCCCTACCTTCGCGGAGCTGCTGATCCCGGCGCAGAAGCGGCGCTCCGCCCCGGCCCGGACGGCCACGGCATCGGTTCAGGTGACGAAGACCACCGGATGGCGCGATCGCTGACACTCGACTCCGGTCATGTGTGTGGTTTTCTTCATAGGAAGGTGACCCACCGAGCCGACCAGGAGTGACGCATGAGCAGCAGCCCGGATCCGCGCGACTTCCTCGATCTCGACGCCGAGCTCTCCGCCGAGGACCGGGCCATGCGGGACGCCGTGCGTTCCTACGCGCACGACCAGCTCCTGCCGCACGTCGCCGAATGGTACGAAACGGGCGCCCTGCCCGCCGCCGAGCTCGCCAAGGGGTTCGGGCAGCTCGGGCTGCTCGGCATGCATCTGGAGGGCTACGGCTGCGCGGGCACCAGCGCGGTCGCCTACGGCATCGCCTGCCGCGAACTGGAGGCCGTCGACTCCGGGCTGCGCAGCTTCGTCTCTGTACAGGGTTCGCTGGCGATGTACGCGATCCACAAATGGGGCACCGAGGAGCACAAGCAGGAGTGGCTGCCGCGGATGGCCGCCGGTGAGGCGCTCGGCTGCTTCGGCCTGACCGAACCGGACGCCGGCAGCGACCCCGGCAGCATGCGGACGCGCGCGGTGCGCGACGGCTCCGATTGGGTGCTGAGCGGCACGAAGATGTGGATCACCAACGGAACCGTGGCCGACGTCGCGGTCGTCTGGGCGCAGACCGACGAAGGCGTGCGCGGCTTCGTCGTCCCCACGAACACGCCGGGCTTCACCGCGAACGAGGTCAAGCACAAGCTGTCGCTGCGGGCCTCGCTGACCGCGGAACTCGTGCTCGATGGCGTCCGCCTGCCGGATTCGGCGGCGTTCCCCGAGGTCAGGGGGCTGCGCGGACCGCTGTCCTGCCTGAACGAGGCGCGCTACGGGATCCTGTTCGGCGTCGTCGGCGCCGCTCGCTCCTGCTACGAGTCCGCGCTGGAGTACACGCTGAGCCGGGAACAGTTCGGCAAACCGCTGGCCGGATTCCAGCTCACCCAGCGCAAACTCGCCGACCTCGTCGTCGAGGTCAACCGCGCCGGGCTGGTCGCGCTGCGGATCGGGCGGCTCAAGGACGCCGGGACGCTGCACCACAACCACGTCAGCTTCGGCAAGCTCGCCAACGTCCGCTCCGCGCTGGAGGTCGCCAGGACCGCGCGCGGCATGCTCGGTGCCAACGGGATCTCGCTGGAATACCCGGTGATGCGGCATATGTCGAATCTGGAAACCGTGCTGACCTACGAGGGCACCGAAGAGATGCACGCGCTCTCGCTCGGCCAGTCGGTCACCGGGCTGGCCGCTTTCCGCTGAGCGGCGATCAGTCCCGCGCCGCGAGGAGATCCGCGAGCCCGTCCGGGTAGAGGATCGCCTTGCCGCTCGCCACGTCGGCCATCGGCAGCCAGTGCACGCGGGCGCCGTCGTCGAGGACGACGCCGACCTCGTCGCGCTCGTAGAACGCCTTGTCGATGAGGTCGGCGGTGAACAGGAACACGATCTCGTGCCCCGGCCTGCCTTCGAAGGTGAACACGTTCTCCAGCACGGCGATCTGCTCGACCGAGGTCAGCTCCGCCGCGAGTTCCTCCTGGAATTCGCGGTGCAGCGCCTCGGCGGCGGTCTCACCGAACTCGATCCCGCCGCCGAGCGGACGGTGGTAGGTCTCGCCTTTGGCGTGGTCGCGGCCTTCGAACACGAGAAGGTCATCGCCGCGGCAGATCACCCCGAGCGCGAGCGGGCGGATCTTCGTCATCCCGGTGACGCTAGCGGAGGAATTCCTTGACGGACAAGGCGATCGAACCGGCGTCGAGACCGTGCGCGAGGTCGTGATCGGCCATTTCGCCGTAGATCCGGACTTCCGCGTCGCGCCGGACGCCCAGGGACAGCAGCCGGTGCGGCGTTTCGGACAAGGCGTCCGCCACCGCGTGTGCCGAGGTTCCCGCGAGATAGGGCTCGACCAGTACGACGTCGTTGCTGCCCGCGGCCTCGACGGCCGAACGCAGTCCGGCGGCGTCGAACGGCCGGATCGTCGAGGTGTAGAGCACGGTGACGTCGAGATCGGCTGTCGCTTCGAGCGCCCTGTCGAGCATCGGCCCGACGGCCACCACCACACCCCGCCCGCCTTCCCGCAGTGTCTGCAGGCCCGCGCCCAGATGCGCTTTCGCGTTCTCCTGCGCGGAAAGCCGGAGATAGACGCGCCCGGTGCCGGGGATGGACTCGAGCAGCAGCCGCCGTGCTTCCTCGGGGTGACCCGGCACGTGCACGGTCCAGCCCGGCAACGTGTCGATGAGGGCGACGTCGCCGGGCGCCTGATGTGTCCGCCCGGCGGTCGGCATGTCGTAGGACGCGCCCGACGACACCAGCACGGCGCCGACGTCCTGATGTCCGAGGTCGAGTTTGACCTGCTCGAAGGCCCGCTCCACGAGGAACGACGAGAAGGTGTGGACGATCGGGCGCATCCCGGCCAGCGCGAGTCCACCCGCGGTGCTCATCATCAGTTGTTCGCGGATGCCGACGTTGAGCACCCGGTCGGGATGTTTCCGCGCGGCGAAGGCGAGTTGTGCCGCGGAGATGTCGGCGAGCACGACGGCGACGTTCGCGTCGGTGTCGAGCACTTCGGCGGCGGCTTCCAGGAACGTTTCGCGCATGTTCACGGGTTCAGGCCTTTCGCTCGACGGTCGCGACCACGGCGAGCGGCCGGTCCGGATGGGGTGTGGTGAGGGCTTCGTGGAGCGCGTCGTGGTCGCGGCCGTCGACGGTGCGCGTCGTCCAGCCCTCGACCTCGAACCGGCGCGCGATCCCGCCGGGCCAGCCGTGCGTCGCCGAGGAGTTGTCGACGACGACGGCGGTCAGCTGCGGCATGCCGATGCGGCCGGCGACCGCGATGGCCTCTTGGTTGGAGCCCTCATCGAGTTCCGCGTCGCCGACGAGGGTGACGACCTTGGCGTCACGGAATCCCTTGGCGCGCAGGCCGAACACGGTGCCGATGGCCAGCGGGAGCCCGTGCCCGAGCGAGCCGCTGGAGATCTCGGCCACCGGCAGCCTCGCCCGGTCCGGATGGTGGCCGAGGCGGGACTCGGCCGAAGTCCAGTCCGCGAGTTCCTCCTCGTGGATGAAGCCCTTCTGCGCCAGCACCGCGTAATAGGCCATCGGGCCGTGGCCCTTCGACAGCAGGAAACGGTCGCGGCCGGGCTCGCGGACGTTCTCCGGGGTGATGTCGAGCACACGGTCGTAGAGCACCCATAAGACGTCCACAGTGGACTCAGCGGCGGCCTGATGCTTCTCGTCCCCGGTCATCAGCGAGATCAGCCGCGGCAGATCCTCGTAGCCGGTCTTGATGTCAGTGGTCATGAACCGAGGTTGCAACCTCGACTTAGGTCGAAGTCAAGGCTAGCCTGGCGACGTGACGAGACTGGCTGAACACCTGAGCATCGGACAGGTCGCCGACCGCAGCGGCGTGCCCCATACGGCTTTGCGTTTCTACGAGGACAAAGGGCTGATCAGCTCCGAACGCTCGGCGGGCAACCAGCGGCGGTACTCGCGTTCGGTGCTGCGCCGGATCGCCTTCATCCGCGCCGCGCAACGGGTCGGCCTCAGCCTGGACGACATCAGCTCGGCACTGGAGACCCTACCCAAGGACCACGCCCCCACCAAGGCCGACTGGGCCCGCCTTTCGCGGGGCTGGCAGGACGAGCTCGACGCGCGGATCGACGCTTTGCAGCGCCTGCGCGACCGGCTGACCGGCTGCGTCGGCTGCGGCTGCCTTTCCCTGCGCAGCTGCGGGCTCTACAACGCCGACGACCAGATGTCGCGGTTCGGCCCCGGCGCGGGCAAACTGCGCCCGGCTTCCGAGGGCGGCATCTGAATTCCGTTGCGCCGCCGGGGCCGGATATGGGTCACTGTGACTCGAAATGGACAAGAAACACCTCATCCGGGTCTCGAAACGACTCTCCCGGCATCTGCGGCACGCACCCGGCGACATCGGGATCACCCTCACCCCCGACGGCTGGGTCGAAGTCGACACGCTTTTGGCGGCCTTGCGGCGCAACGGCTTGAAGCTCACCCGCGCCGAACTCGACGAAGTCGTCGACGGCAACGACAAACGGCGCGAGGGGCTCCGGCCGATGAACCGGCACGCCGTGCATCTCTCGGCGACCGTGGACACCGCGCGGGCCGTCGGGGCGCGGCGCGGCGTCCCGGTGCTGCTCGCCGTCGACGCACGGGAGATGACCGCCGCCGGGCACGAATTCCAGGTGAGCGCCAACGGTGTCTGGCTCACCGCCGCCGTTCCGCCGGAGTTCCTGCGGCGGCTCCCCTAGATCAGGCCGTTGGCCCGCAGTAGCCCCAGTGTGCCCACGGTGAGCATGCCGTTCCACTCCAGGGCGGCCGCGGGCGAATAGCTGGTGTAGTCGACCCGCCAGCCCCCGTCTTCGTGCTGTCCGCCCGCCACCCGCCGCAGATCCGCTTCGATGACGTCGGGCCGGAACAGCTTCCGTGCCGGGCCGCCGGGTTCCGGGGCGAAATCGAGCGGGCGCATGGCCTCGCCCTCGATGCCGCCGCCGACGGCGACCACCCCGTCGGCCGGGAGGAACCGGCCGAGCTTCTCGACCAGACGCGTGTCGCCCAGGGCGTCCACCAGCTTCATCGCGAAGGCGAGCACGAGCGCGTGCGGTGCCTCGTCGAGCTTTTCGATCGCGCCGAGGCAGTAGCTCGTCGCCTTCGCCAGCCAGGGATGCGCGGCCACCGCGGGATCGTGCGCCGCGACGCGATGGGCGGTGACCGCGACGATCGCGGTGATCTGCAGCGAAGAGACCGACGGATCCGCGTTCGCCCAGAACGGCGCGCTGCCGAACGGATCCGGCATCGGGACCGCGAACGGGATCCCGCCGTCCGGCAGGGAGATCGATTCGAGCCAGTCGCAGAGTTCGGCCGCGCGCGGACTGGTCGCCGGGCCGACGTCGGCGAAGACCTCGAAAGCGTGCAGCGCGCCACCGGGCTGGCTCGTCGCCGAGCGGCAGTCGGGTTCCAATCCGTGGCCGTAACCGCCGTCGGGATTGCGGTACGCCTCCAGCGCGGCGAGCGCCGCCGCCGGGTCACCGTCGCGGAAAAGGACCTCGAAGCGCCGCCTGTCGAGCAGCCGGGCCTGGGTGGCCATGAACGTGGCCGCCGTCGTCAGATCGATGTTCATACCGACAGGGTCGCGTGGATCGCGGCCGCCGTCTTGAACGCATCGGTCACGAACGGCGGCGCGGGCGGTTGTAGAGCTTGCGCCCGACGGCCAGGAGCGTTTCGCGCAGTGTTTCGTCATCGAGCGACGCGACCTCGGGCGAGCCGCCGGCGACGGCGATCCCCGCCAGCAGCACCTGCGCGGTCACGATCGCGGTGAGATCCGGATCCGGGCCGACCAGGATCTCCAGCAGCCGGTTCTTGAAACTGTCCGAGCTGTGCACGGACTTCTCGATCGCACGGGCGATGCCGGGGTCGCTGGAGAACAGCGCGACCAGCGAACGGTGCCGCACCACGAGATCGACGAAACCGTCCAGCAGATGGTCGATCTGCGCGCCCCGGGTGCGCTGGGCGCGGGCGTCGTCGACGATGCCCTCCAGCTCGCGCAGCACCGGCTCGGCGACCGACTCGGTGATCTCCGCCTTCGTCTTGAAGTGGTAGTAGACGGCGGCCTTCGTGACGCCGAGGGCGTCCGCGATCATCTGCAGCGAGGTGCCTTCCACGCCGTGTTCGGTGAACAACCGCAACGCCGTGCCCAGTAGTCGCGTGCGGGTGTCCTCCGCGTGGACGACGTCCATGTTCCCTCCTCGTTCAGCCGTCGGAGATTACGTCAAGCGTGCCCGCGCGGCCAAACGAGTACTAGCCGTGCGGCTAGTCACACACTTGCCGATCGGCTTGTAGGCCCCTAGCCGATCGGCTAGCTTGGAATGAACCTGATCGAGTGAACGGGAGACTTTCGTGGCCAGCTTCCTCTACCGCCTGGGCCGGTTCTCGTTCCGGCGCCGGGCACTGGTGACGGCGGTGTGGGCCGCCGTCCTGGTGGCCCTCGGCGCGGGAGCGCTGACCCTGTCCGGCCAGCTTTCGAACTCGGTGACCATCCCCGGCACCGAGTCGCAGAAGGCGATCGACCAGCTCGCCGACCGGTTCCCGGAGGCCGCCGCCGGTGGCGCGACGGGACGCGTCGTCATCTCGACCCCCGGCGACATCACCGACCCCGCCGGACAGGCGGCGATCACGGGTCTCGTCAAGGGACTCGAAAACGCCCCGAAGGTCGCCGGCGTGGTCAACCCGCTGCAGGTGCAGGCGATCTCGCCCGACAAGCACGTGGCGCTGGCTCAGGTCAGCTACCGCGTGCCGGGTTTCGAGCTCACCGACGCCGACCGCGAGGGCTTGATGGCCGCCGCGGACGCCGCCAAGGCGGCCGGGTACACAGTGGACTTCGGCGGTGACGCCGTGCAGGCGATGCCCGCGACCAACGCCACCGAAGGCCTCGGTGTCGCCGTCGCCGCGGTCGTCCTGATCATCACCTTCGGCTCGCTGCTCGCGGCCGGGATCCCGCTGCTGACCGCGCTCATCGGCGTCGGCATCGGCATGGCGGGTATCACCACGGCGTCCGGTTTCCTCGAACTGAACACGAACACGCCGGTGCTCGCGCTGATGATCGGCCTGGCCGTCGGCATCGACTACGCGCTCTTCATCGTTTCCCGGTATCGGCACGAACTCACCATCGGCCGCGATCCGGAGGAGGCCGCCGGACGCGCCACCGGTACCGCGGGCTCCGCCGTGGTGTTCGCCGGACTGACCGTCATCATCGCGCTGGCGGGCCTCACCGTCGTCGGCATCCCGTTCCTCGGCGAGATGGGGATCGCCGCGGCGATCACCGTCGCGATCGCGGTCGTCATCGCGCTCACCCTGCTTCCCGCCATCCTCGGTTTCGCGGGCGGCAAGCTGGCGGGCGGCAAGATCCGCTTGCGCCGCAAGGAAAGCACGACGACGCACGGCGAGCGCTGGGCGAAGTTCGTCGCCCGCCACCGGATCCCGGTGCTGATCGCCGCGATCGCCGGGCTCGCGATCGTCGCCGTGCCCGCCGCGAGCATGCAGCTCGGCTTGCCGAACGACAGCACCGCAGCGCCGGACACCACCCAGCGCAAGGCCTACGACACCGTCGCCCGCAGCTTCGGCGAAGGCGCCAACGGCCCGCTGGTGATCGTCGTCGACCTGAGCGGCAGCACCGACCGGCAAGCCGCGCTCCAGCAGGCGGCCGCGGGTATCGGCGGCCTCCCCGAACGCCCGATCGTCACGCCGCCCAAGACCAACCGCGCCGGTGACCTGGCGTTGCTGACCGTCATCCCGAAGAGTGGCCCGAGCAGCACCGCGACCGAAGACCTCGTCAGCGACATCCGCGGCCTGAATGCGGGACTGGGTTCGGCCACCGGCGCGTCGCTGGCCGTGACCGGCCAGACCGCGGCCAACATCGACGTCTCGGAGAAACTCGCCGACGCGATGCTGCCGTATCTCGCGCTGATCGTCGGGCTCGCGTTCCTGTTGCTGATGCTGGTGTTCCGCTCGATCGTCGTCCCGCTGAAGGCGACGCTGGGCTTCCTCGGCTCCGTGGTCGCGACGTTCGGTGCCGTGGTGGCCGTGTTCCAGTGGGGCTGGCTCACCGACCTGCTCGGCGTGAAGACGACCGGGCCGATCATGAGCATGCTGCCGATCCTGCTGATCGGCGTGCTGTTCGGGCTCGCGATGGACTACCAGGTGTTCCTGGTGACGCGGATGCGGGAGGAATACGTCCACGGCGCCGACCCGCAGCAGGCGATGGTGACCGGTTTCCGGCACGGCTCCCGCGTCGTGGTCGCCGCCGCGCTGATCATGATCAGCGTGTTCGCCGGCTTCGTGCTCGCGGAATCCTCGCTGATCCAGTCGATCGGGTTCGCGCTGGCCTTCGGGGTGCTGGTGGACGCGTTCGTGATCCGGATGACCATCGTGCCGGCGCTGATGTCGCTGCTCGGCCGCGGTGCGTGGTGGCTGCCGAAGTGGCTGGATCGCGTGCTGCCCGATGTCGACGTCGAAGGCGAGAAGCTCGCGAAGCAGCTTGATGCGCCTGATGAGCGGGAGCTGGTCGACGCCTCGAAGTAGCCGCCGTTGCGGCGCGGCACCCGCATAAGTACGTGAAGGCCCCCCTTCACTGCGCTAGACGCAGTGAAGGGGGCCTTCACGTACTTGGGTCAGAGAAGCCGCAAAGTCAGGCCAGCCAGGCGATCGCGCCGCCGATGGCCAGCAACGCGCCGATCCCCAGCACGACGGCCATGAACTTGACGCTCTTCCAGGTCGCGTAGACGCCGCCGATCAGGAAGCCGCCGAGCGCGAACAGCAGCACAGCGATGGTCGTGTTACTCACGACCGCCACCCTGCCACACGCCCGCGAGCCGGACCGCGCCGGGCTCGCCCCTTGTCACCGGGACCGGACCCGGCTAACGTACAACCACATGGTTGTACTTCGTGAGGAGAGCGAGGAGTCGCTCAATCAGCTCTTCCGCGCCTTGGCCGACGGCACCCGCCGCGACATCCTGGCGCGGGCGATCGTGGAAGCGCCGACGGTGTCCGGGCTCGCCGCGCACTACGAGATGAGCTTCGCCGCCGTGCAGAAACACGTCGCCGTGCTCCAGCGCGCCGGGCTCGTGCGGAAGCGCGCCAACGGCCGCGAACAGCTGGTGTCGACCGATCACGAGCGGCTCAAGCGCGCTACCGAGCTTCTCGATTCCTACGAAGTCCTTTGGCGCCAACGGGTGGCGCAGCTCGACGATGTCCTCCGGGAAGGGGAATGACGATGCCGATCACCTCGGTCACCAAAGATCCCGAGAAACTCTCGCTCACCGTCGTGGCGGACTTTCCCGTTTCGCAAGAACGCCTCTGGGCGGCTTGGGAGGATCCAAGACAACTGGAACGTTTCTGGGGGCCGCCGTTCGCGCCCGCCACGTTCACCCATCACGATTTCCGGACGGGCGGCCGCGCCGAATACTTCCTGACCGGACCCAACGGCGAGAAGTGGCCCAATTCCTGGAAGTTCGCCGCGGTGAATCCCATCGACTTCTTCGAGGCGGAGGACGGCGACGGCGACGACATGCCCACGTCCATGACTTTCACCTTCGAGACGACAGCCACGGGATCCCGGATGATCCATGTGACGCGCTTTTCCAGCGTCGAAGCCATGGAGAAGACGATTCCCGGGATGGAAGAGGGGTTCCGCGCCGCGATGCCCCAGCTCGACGCGCTGCTGGAGGCATGATGAGGAAGCTCAAGATCATCGAGCACATCTCGCTCGACGGCGTGATCCAGCATTCTGAGGACGAGAACGGCTTCCCGTACAGCGGCTGGAACATGCCCTACCGGACCCCCGCCGGCCGGGAAGCCCTCCTGGCCGCGCACACCGAAAGCTTCGACCTGCTGCTGGGCCGCCACACCTACGACCTCTGGTCGGAATACTGGCCGGACGCGCCGAGCGACCCCTTCGCGGACCGGCTCAAGACGGCGACGAAGTTCGTCGTCACCCACCGGCCGGAAAGCCTGAACTGGGGCCCGTTCGAGGGGGTCGGCCCGGACGTCGTCGAAGGCGTACGCCGCCTCAAGGCGCAGGACGGCCCGGACCTCATCCTCTCGGGCAGTTCCACGCTGACGTCGACACTGCTCGAAAACGGGCTCGCGGACGAAGTCGTGCTGGCCGTCTATCCGCTTCTTTTGGGCACGGGCAAGCGTTTCTTCGCCGAAGGAACGCCCGCCCAGACCCTGGACTTCGTCGGCTCCACGACGACTCCGTCCGGCGTCCAGCTCACCACCTACCGCCCCACGGGCCGCATTTAGTCCTCTAAATGCGCAAGGAACGTATCCAGAGGACTAAATGCGGGGGTTAGAGGACGCCCTTCGTGGACGGGATGCCGCCCGCCCGCGGGTCCGGCTCGGTCGCGGCACGCAGTGCCCGCGCGACGGCCTTGTACTCGGCCTCCGCGATGTGGTGCGGGTCCCGGCCGTGCAGAACCCGCACGTGCAACGCGATCTGCGCGTGGAACGACAGCGAGTCGAACACGTGCCGCGTCAGCACGAACGGGTAGTTCCCGCCGATGGTGAAGCTGTTGAACTGCTCGGGCTCGCCCAGGTGCACGCAGTACGGCCGCCCGGAGACGTCGATCGCGGCGTGCGCGAGGGTCTCGTCCATCGGAATCCACGCGTCGCCGAACCGCCGGATACCGCTCTTGTCGCCGAGCGCCTGCCGCAGCGCCTGGCCGAGCACGATCGCGGTGTCCTCGACGGTGTGGTGCGCGTCGATGTGCACGTCACCGGTCGCCTGCACCTTCAGGTCGAGCGAGCCGTGCACGCCGAACGCGGTGAGCATGTGGTCGTAGAACGGGACACCGGTGTCGATCTCCACCTGGCCCGTGCCGTCCAGATCGAGCTGGACCGAAATGGACGATTCCTTGGTGGTGCGGTCCACCTTGCCGACGCGACTCATCGCGGCACCTCCTTGCTGGCCTCGAGAAAGGCGTCGTTCTCTTCCGGTGTGCCGATGGTCACCCGCAGGTGCCCGGCGATGCCGACGTCCCTGATCAGCACACCGTTGTCCAAATAGGACTTCCAGGTCGCGGGCGCGTCCGCGAACCGTCCGAAGAGGACGAAGTTCGCGTCGCTCGGGACCGGCGTGAATCCCAAGCCCAGCAACGATTCCACCACGCGGTCGCGTTCGGCCGCGAGTTTGGCGACCGAGGCGAGGGTGGCGTCCGCGTGCCGCAGCGCGGCGCGCGCGGCGGCCTGCGTGAGCTTCGAGAGGTGATACGGCAGACGCACCAGCTGCAGCGCGTCGACGATCGCGGGCGCCGCCGCGAGATAGCCGAGCCGTCCGCCCGCGAAGGCGAACGCCTTGCTCATCGTGCGCGACACGATCAGCTTCGCCGGGTACTCCTCGATCAGCTCGACAGCGCTCGGCTGCGACGAGAACTCCGCGTACGCCTCGTCGACCACCACGATGCCCGGCGCCGCTTCGAGCAGCCCGCGCAACTCTCCGAACGGGATCGACCCGCCGGTCGGGTTGTTCGGGCTGGTCACGAACACGATGTCCGGACGGCGTTCGCCCACCAGCGCGGCCGCCTTCTCGGTGTCGAGCGTGAAATCGTCGCGGCGCGGCACCGGCAGCCAGTCGGTGCGGGTGCCCGCCGAGATGATCGGGTGCATCGAGTACGACGGCTCGAAGCCCAGTGCCGACCGGCCGGGACCGCCGAAGGCCTGCAGGATCTGCTGCAGGATCTCGTTGGATCCGTTGGCGGCCCACACGTTCGACTCCGACACCAGCACACCGGTGGACACCGCGAGGTAGTCCGCGAGGTCCTGGCGCAGCGCGACGGCGTCGCGATCCGGGTACCGGTGCAGCGAAGCGGCCTCGGCGCGGACGGCCTCGGCGACGTCGGCCACCAGCGCGTCCGGCGGCGGGTACGGGTTTTCGTTGGTGTTGAGCCGGATCGGCACGTCAAGCTGCGGTGCGCCGTACGGGGTCTTGCCCCTCAGGTCCTCCCGCAGCGGGAGCGCGTCGAGCGTGATCTCCTCGCCGATGCTCATGCCCGCTCCCCCTCGAACCGCGCCGTGATGGCCTCGCCGTGCGCGGGCAGGTCTTCGGCGTTCGCCAGCGCGACGACGCGGCCGGCGATCTCGCGCAACGCGTCCTGGCTGTAGTCGACGACGTGCACGCCCTTGAGGAAGCTCTGCACCGAAAGCCCGGACGAGTGCCGCGCGAATCCGCCGGTGGGCAGCACGTGGTTGGACCCGGCGCAGTAGTCGCCGAGCGAGACCGGCGCGTACGCCCCGACGAAGATCGCGCCGGCGTTGCGCACACGGGCCGCCACCGCACGCGCGTCCGCGGTCTGGATCTCCAAGTGCTCCGCCGCGTAGGCGTCCACAACCCGGATCCCGTCGTCCACAGTGGACACGAGGATGATGCCGGACTGCTTGCCGCCCAAGGCCTCCGTCACTCGCTCGGAGTGCTTGGTCGCGGCCACGCGACCGGTGAGCTCCTTGTCGACGGCGTCCGCGAGTTCCTCGGACGTGGTGACGAGCACACTCGCGGCGAGCGGGTCGTGTTCGGCCTGGCTGATCAGGTCGGCGGCGACGTGCACCGGGTCCGCGGTCTCGTCGGCGAGGATCGCGATCTCGGTCGGGCCCGCCTCGGAGTCGATGCCGATGATGCCGCGCAGCAGCCGTTTGGCCGCGGTGAGGTAGATGTTGCCGGGCCCGGTGACGATGTCGACGGGCTCCAGAGTCGTGCCGTCGGTGTCGGTGCCGCCGTACGCGAGCAGCGCGACGGCCTGCGCGCCGCCGACGGCCCAGACCTCGTCGACGCCGAGGAGTTCGGCGGCGGCCAGGATCGTCGGGTGCGGGAGCCCGCCGAACGCGGCCTGCGGCGGTGAGCACAGGACGAGCGTGCCGACGCCGGCGATCTGCGCCGGGACGACGTTCATCACCACGGTCGAGGGGTACACCGCGAGCCCGCCCGGCGCGTACAGCCCGACGCGCTCGACCGGGATCCAGCGCTCGGTGACGGTGCCGCCGTCGACGACCTCGGTCGTGACGTCCTGACGGCGCTGATCGCCGTGGACCTTGCGGGCGCGGACGATGGACTCCTCCAGCGCCTCGCGGACGGCCGGGTCCAGGTTCGCGAGCGCGCTGGTGAGTTCCGAGGCGGCCACGCGGACACCGGCGGGACGGACCTTGTCGAACTTCTCGGTGTACTCGAGGACCGCGTCGACGCCGCGATCGCGGACCGCCTCGACCACCGGCCGTACGTGATGCAGCGCCGCGTCCACGTCGTACTCGGCACGCGGGAGCGTGCTCCTGAGTTCGGCAACGGACGGGACCTGTCCACGCAGGTCGGTACGGTTCAGCATGGGTCAAGGGTACGAGGTGGCCGGATCGCCCCGAGCAGGCACACTGGGGTGGTGACCAGCGATCCCACGATGAGGGAGGCCTCCGTGCCGCGAATCGGGTTGTGCCAGCTCACGGCGGCCGAGGATCCCGAGACGAACCTGAAGCTGATTCGCGAAGGCGTGACGGCCGCGGCGGCCGAGGGCGCGCGGATCGTGGTGTTCCCCGAGGCGGCGATGGCGCGCTTCGGCATCCCGCTCGCGCCCGTCGCGCAACCCTTGGACGGTCCCTGGGCGTCCACAGTGACGGCACTCGCCGACGAACACGGCGTCGTGGTCGTCGCGGGCATGTTCACGCCGTCGCCCGACGGGCGCGTGAGCAACACGCTGCTCGTCACCGGCGCCGGGCATCACTTCGGCTACGACAAGATCCATCTGTACGACGCGTTCGGGTTCGCCGAGTCGGACACGGTCGCCCCGGGGACCGCCCCGGCCACCTTCGAGGTCGACGGCGTGACCTTCGGCGTCGCGACCTGTTACGACATCCGCTTCCCCGAACTGTTCCGGAAGCTGGCCGACGACGGCGCCGACATCGTCCTCGTGCCCACGTCCTGGGGCGCGGGCGAGGGCAAACGCGAGCAGTGGGAGGTGCTGGTGCGCGCCCGCGCGCTCGACTCCGGCTGCTGGGTGCTGGGCTGCGGGCAGGCCGATCCGGCCACGACCTCGACCCCGGTGAACCCCAAGGCGCCGACCGGGATCGGCTACTCCACGGTGTCCGACGGTTTCGGCCGCCTCCACACCCAGCTGGGCGCCGGGCCGGAACTGGTGATCATCGACGTCGACCCCGCGGTCAGCGGGAAGGCCCGGGCGGCGACGGGGGTTCTGGCGAACCGTCGCCTCTAGCGTCCACCGGGCGCTCGAAGAAGGATTCGAGCACCACGATCGTCTGCGTCCCGGTCACGCCCTCGATCGCGTACAGCCTGCGCAAGGACGCTTGCAGCTCTTCGGTGGTCGGCGTGCGCACCTTCACCAGCAGCGAAGCCGGGCCCGCGATGATGTGCGCCTCGACGACCTCCGGCAGCGCTTCCAGCGCCGCCTTGGTCGGCGGATCGCCCATCCACGAGCCCGCCTCGACCAGCACGAACGCCATCACGCCCCGGCCGACGGCCGCCGGATCGACATCGACGGTCGTGCGCCGGATGACGCCCTGTTCGCGCAGTTTGCGGACCCGCTCGTGCGCGGCGCCCGCGGACAGCCCGACCGCCTTGCCGAGCGCGGCGTACGCCTGAGTCGCGTCCTGCTGCAAGGCGGTGAGCAACATGCGATCCACGTCATCCATGGGTTGACCATATCAAGTTCGGCGGTTCATGATGATCGCAATATCTCATTCGGAACACTGGGGTTCTCATGGACATGGTCAAGGCGCAGTTCGAAATGCTCGACGAGCGGTTCGCCCGCGTCAACGGGGACGAGTGGATGCAGCGGCTGCACACCGGCTGCCGGTGGACCGAGGGGCCCGCCTACTTCCCCGCCGGGCGGTACCTGGTGTTCAGCGACATCCCGAACGACCGGGTCCTGCGCTGGGACGAGACCACGGGCGCGGTCGGGGTGTTCCGCGAGCCCGCCGGATTCCACAACGGGCACACCGTCGACCGGCAGGGCAGGCTCGTCAGCTGCGAACAGGGCAACCGCCGGGTGACGCGCACCGAGCACGACGGCACGACGACCGTCCTCGCGGGGACCTATCAGGGCAAGAGGTTCAACAGCCCCAACGACGTCGTCGAGTCCTCGGACGGCGCGATCTGGTTCACCGACCCGAGTTACGGCATCGACAGCGATTACGAGGGCCATCAAGCCGAGAGCGAGATCGGCGCCTGTCACGTCTATCGCGTCGATCCGGTGGACGGTTCGGTGCGGATCGTCGCGGACGACTTCTCGCGTCCGAACGGGCTGGCGTTCTCGCTCGACGAGTCGCTGCTCTACATCGCGGACACGCGGCAGAATCCCAGCCACATCAGGGTTTTCTCGGTGGACGACGGCCGGCTTTCCGGCGGTGAGGTCTTCGCGACGAGTGACGCCGGCGGTTTCGACGGCGTGCGCCTGGACGCCGCCGGGCGGGTCTGGGCCGCCGCGCACGACGGCCTGCACTGCTTCGCACCGGACGGCACGCGGATCGGGAAGCTGCGGGTGCCGGAGGTCTGTTCGAACCTGACCTTCGGCGGGCCGCGGCGGAACGACCTGTTCATCACCGCGTCCAGTTCGGTGTACACGCTGCGGGTGAACTTCTCGGCCCCCCGCGTTTAGAGGACGAAACGCGGAGGGGGTCTAGCGCAGCAGGCCTTCCCGGATCGCCACGCGGACGAAGCCGGCGCGCCGCCGCTCGCCGGTCTTGTCCCGGATCCGGTCGAGGTAGGACCGCACGGTCCGCACGCTGATGTTCAGGATCTCCGCCACGTCGACGTCCCGTTCGCCGGCCGCGACGAGGCGCAGGACCTGCTTCTCCCGCTCGGAGAGGACGATCTTGGGCCCGGCGTGGCGGTCTTCGCTGTCCTGGATGATCATCCCGGCCAACGTCGGCGACACGTACGCGTTGTCGTCGGCGATGGTGCGGATGGCGCGCAGGAGTTCGTCGCCGTCGACGTCCTTGGACAGGAAGCCCTTCGCCCCGGCCTGCATGGCGCCCAGGACCTCGGGCTGCTCGGCGTGCGCGGACACCACGAGCACCTTGTGCCCCATCTGCCCCACTTCGAGCACCGCGGCGGCGTCCTGGACACCGCGCAGCTTGAGGTCGAGGACGACCACGCTGCCGGGCGGCTGCTCCTGGACGGCGAACCGCGCGACGGAGTCCGCGACGGCGCCCAGCTCGATGTCGGGCGCTTCGGTGAGGACACGCGCGACGGCGTCCCGGTACAGCGGATGATCCTCGATCACCCCGACGTTGATCGTTTTACCGCGTTTCGGCTGCTGCTCGTCTGCGTTCACCGGCGTCCTTCGAATCCGCCCGCGTCGGCGCGGGGCGCGACCGGCCGAGACGGACCGGGCACCTCCGGCGGAGACGCGAGCCCGAGCTGGATGGCCTTGCGGACCAGACCGGCCCGCCTTCTCTCTCCGAGTTTGTCACGGATCCGGTCCAGATAACCGCGGACCGTCCGAACTCCGATGCCCAGGATGCGGGCGATGTCGACGTCGCGTTCGCCCGCAGCGACGAGCCGCAGCACCTGCTTCTCCCGCGCGGAGAGCGCGACGTCCGGAGCCGCCACGGGACGGTCGGCGTTGTCCTTGATGATCATTCCGGCCACCACCGCGGAAACGTAGGCCCGGCCGCGCGCGACCGTCCTGATCGCGGTCAGCAGCTCGTCGACGTCGACGTCCTTGGACAGGAAACCCTTGGCACCGGCCGCGATCGCGCCGAGCACCTGCTCGGGCTCGGCCTGCGCGGACACCACGAGCACGTGATGCCCCAGTTCGCACACCTGGAGCACGGCCGCCGCCCCGGCGATCCCCGGCAGGCCGAGGTCGAGCAGTACCACGCTGCCGGGCGGCTGCGGGTGGACGTGGAACCGGGCGACCGAATCGACCACCGCGCCCAGTTCGATGCCTTCGGCCTCGGTGAGGACCCGGACGACGGCGTGCCGGTACAACGGATGGTCTTCGATCACCGCGACGTCGACCCGGTCGGTCTCCGGCCTGTCTTCGGTCACCTGCACGTTCCCGATCACCCCGTCCCACCCGCCGCGGACACCGCACGACCCGCTTGCGCCGGATCCAGCGCGGGACCGCGCGGAACCAGTGCCAGCAATCCATTCGGAACCGGTTGCCGTTCGGCTTGGCCGTAGCCGAGGGAAGCGAGTGCCTCAGTGCTCGCCACCGGGTACTTCTGGCCCGTGTCGGTGACGACGTAGACCGTGCCGGAACCGGATTCCGCCACCACCGCGCCCCCCGACGGGGGCACGAAGACGGCGTCGGCGACCAACGCGTCCGTCCGCGCCGTCACCGGGATCGCCTTCGCACCTTGCGGCAACGGGACCTGTGCGGAGATAACGATTCGAGAACCCTGTGCGCATAACGTCACGGACTGTCCGGTAACGGGCGCTTTTCGCGGGATCCGGTCCGGATACTCCGCGGGATCGGCCCCGCCCGCCCTCGCCGTGCCGACCTTCGCCACCGCGGCGACGTCGGCCGCGCGCACCGCGACGGGCGCCGGGACGCCCGTGTAGGCGTCGGCGTTCTGCGGGGTGTTGATCAGCAGGCTCGCCTCGGTCTGGCCGATCGGTTCGAGCCCTTCGGCACGGACGAGGTAGTACGACGTCGCGTCGTTGGGCGACGCCATCGTGTCGATGACGCCGAGCACCGAGCCGACCTTCGTCGAGACGCCGCCGACCTTCGGGCCGGGCCGTCCGGCGTCGTCGACCGCGCGGTAGGCCAGATCGCGTCCGGCGGCGACGGTGCCGACCCACCGGGAGGACACCGCGATCGCCGGGTAGGTGTCGAACTGCAACGCCGTGGCGGCTTCGGAAGTGAGCTTGTAGCGGCGCCCTGCCGTCACGAGGTAGCGCTCCCCCTCGGGGACGCGGACCACGACGGCCTGATCCCTCGGCAGGTCGATCCCGGCGGCGGGCGCGCCGAGGAGCACCGTCGTCTCCGGTTCGGCCGACGCGGGCGCGTCCTGGGTCGTGCGCGAGCAGCTCGTCCACGGGGTGTTCACGAGCGCGGCCGCCGCGGGCAGCGAGTCGGGGGCGCCGGGGATGCCGATCTGCGAACCCCTCGGCGCCTTCGCGAGCTTGTCCGATGGGACGGTCACAGTGGCCTCGCCGTTGCCGCCCGCCATCAGCCGCGCGGAGGCGTAGTTGAGCACCGGATGCAGAGCGCCGTCCTGGCCGAGGATGTAGCGCGCGCCGGTGCCCTCCTCGACGATCACCTTGCCGCCCGCCAGCCAGTCCTTGCCGCCGGAGGGGTTCAGCAGGCCGATCACGCCGAACACCGCGGTGACCAGCAACGCCACGCCGAGTCCGCACAGGGTGCCGATGACGAGCCTGCGGCTCGGGGCGACCGGATGGTTGGCGTCAGCCGAGACCAGTGCCGAAACCAGTCTCCTGCGGAGGAATTGGTAGGCCTGGATCTGGTCCCGCTGCGTCCACACGCTCCCGTCCCCCGCCGTTCGTGCCCACCCGTTTCGAGGGTGCTCACGTTAGGTCCGGCCCAGGTTCGCGGTGAGGGTATTTTTTACGCCCCTCCCCCGCGCGGGGCGGGGTTACCGTCGGGCGCGTGCACGGAGAAGGGGAAGTCCTTGTCGGTTGATGCCCCGGCCCGCCCGGCCCAGGAACACGCTCCCGCGCGAGGTGTCGCGGGTGCGGCGCCACTGCCTTGGCTGCTGCCGGTCCGCCCGCTGCAGGCGGCGCTCTGGGAGATCGCCGGGATCGCGATCCTGCTGGCCTTCACCGTCGACGGGATCCCGCAGGCCGCGCGGATCAGCATCACCGCCGTCGCCGGCGTCCTCGTGCTGACGACTTCGGTCCGTTTCGCCGGACGCCATGCCGCGGGCTGGCTGCTCACTTGGGCCGGTTACCGGCTGAAGCGCCGGGAAAAGCCCGAAGTCCCCGATCCGCTGCACCGGCTCGCCGGACCAGCCAGGGTGCGTCAGCACGTCGACCGCGCGGGCAACCGGTTCGGCGTCGCCGAGGTGAGCGAGGGATGGAGCGCCATCGTCCGGCTCACCCCCGGCGCCGTGGCGCCGACGCCGGACCTGCTCGTCGGCATCCTGCGTGACGCGTACACGAACACCGGAATCCCTTTGTCCAGCGCGCAACTGCTGACCTGGACCGTCCCCAATGGACAGTCGGTGTTGCGCGTCCGCTGGCTCACCGTCCGGTACCGGCCAGAGGACGCGCCGATCGCGGCGCTCGCCAGGGGCGGCGGGGAACTGGGCGCGCTGCGGAGCACCGCCTGCGCGGCGCTGTCCCTCATGGGCGCGCTGGCCGAAGCCGGGTTCGAGAGCACCGTGCTCGAAGCCGGTGAAGTGGCGGAAAACCTGCGCGTCGCGCTCGGCAGCGGCCAGGGCGCGCCGGTCGACGGCTGGCGTTCCTGGGACTGGGGCGGCGCGTCGCAGGTCTGCTACCGGCCGCGGTCCGAGCGGGGTCTCGCGCGGACACTGGACCTTCACGTCCCCGGCTCGGCGTTCACCGCAACTTCGTACACGCTGTACCGCTCCCCCGGCGGGCGCGAGAAGTCCGAGGTGACCATCCGGGTCGGCGGGCGACCGGGGGCGGAAACGGTGCGGCCGAACGGGATCGCGGTGACCCCACTGCACGGACGGCACGCGGCTGCGGTCCGGCGGACCCTGCCGCTGGCGCTGGAGAACTGAGGGGACGGTCCGTGGAGGGTTCCTTTCTTCTCTGAGGGTAGGGAAGGAATCCTCCACGGACGTGACGCATTTCGTCCTCTGAATGCGGTCGTTGCGTCGCGCAACGATCGCATTCAGAGGACGAAATGCGGGAAGAGGGATCAGCCTCGCACGGCCTCGTAAACGCCCGCGATCATGCCGACGAACGGGATCAGCGAGAGCAGCACCAGGAACTCGACGATATCGAGAGTCCTTGCCCAGTAAGGGGAACGCCGTCCCTTCGCGACACGCGTCGCGTAGGTGAGACAGACGCCCGCCGCGACGACGACGGCACAGCCGGCGGCGAAGACGAACGAGCGCGGACCACCCGCCGCGAGCCAGAAACCGGCCGCCGCCAAGGCCGCCGCGCCGAAACCGACGAGCACGAGCCGCTGCGAACGGCCGGCGAACGCGCGCGAGCGCAGCATCAGCGCCAGGCCCAGCAGCGCGCACAGCCCCGCTTCCCAGGCCCCGTCGGACGACGACAGGACCACCGACGCCGAGACCACGACGAGCCCGAGCGCGACGAGCAGCCCGGTCAGCAACGCCTGCGCGTACGTCGTCCCGCCGACCATGTCCTCGCCGAGCGAAGGGTTCTCGTCGGCGCGGAACGAGTCCATGTCGTCCGGCACCCGCGGCAGCGGCAGCCTGCCGAGCCGCAGCGCCATCATCGGCGCCACCGCGGCCAGTGCCGTCGCCACGACGGCGACCACGGCGGCCGCCGAAACCGGGCGGACGTCGGCCAGCAGGACGACGGCGGTGGTGATCGCGCCGAGCCCGGCCGCGACGGTCACCGCGACGAACCACGGCAACCGGTCCGCCACCGAAACGGCCGCGATCACGCCGTACACGGTCACCACCGCGAGCCCCGCGGCCAGCGGTCCCGCCGACAGGGAGAACAGCGGATGCGGCGACAGGATCGACATCCCGGCCAGCAGGGCCGCGCCGACCCCGGCGAGGGCACCGGCGGCACCGGCCTCCGCGTCGCCGTACGCGCGGCTCAGCGCACCGCCGCCCAGCACCAGGACCAGCGCGAGCAGCCCGGTCCCGATCGGCGCGAGCACACTCCCGGACGCCGCCGCCTGCACCAGCAGCCCACCGGCGAGCAACAGCACCACGGACGCGACGATGCCCGCCTTGCGTGCCACCGACGGTCCCCAGCGGCCGGTGCCCGCCTCGGCGACGCTGGCGATCGAATCGACGACGTCGTCGAACAGCAGCGGACCCCGCGGGCGTTCCCGCGGGGTCAGATGGAGTACTTCGCCGTCGCGCACCTGCGCGGCGGCCACGGTGAGCCCGAGCGCGAGCGGCGCGCCGCCGAGGCGGGACAGCACCCAGCCGGGATGTTCGGCCGACGCCTGCCCCGAGGCACCCGCGAGCCGCACGAGCTGCGGGACGAGTTCGGCGAACGTGCTCTGCTGCGGCAGCGCCACATCGACGCGCGCCCGCGGTGTCACCACCGTGACGCGCCGGGTGGAGCCCGCGATCGCGGCCGTCATGCTTCGATCGACTTGGCGGACTCGATGACCGGGGCGAACTTCGCGCTGCTGGCCTCGGCCAGCTTCTGCAGCCCGTTGTTGACCGCCTCCAGCACGATCTCCGAGAGGTTGCGCGCGTCGTACTGACGCACCGCGCGCGGGTCGATGTCGATCGAGGTGAACCGGCCGTCCCCGCGCAGCACGACGGTGACCTCGTTCTGCCGGGAATGCGCCTTGACCTCCATC
This sequence comes from Amycolatopsis japonica, assembly GCF_000732925.1. NCBI lineage: Bacteria > Bacillati > Actinomycetota > Actinomycetes > Pseudonocardiales > Pseudonocardiaceae > Amycolatopsis > Amycolatopsis japonica. The sequence continues at coordinate 2,245,777 of NZ_CP008953.1, read as the reverse complement.
GCCTCGACCGAACGCTGGATGCGCTGTACCTCTTCGGTCTGCTTGCGGACCTGGTCCAGCAACTCGTCCATGTCCGGCATGGCGTAGGGGTCGGTGGTCACGAGTCTTCTCCTTCATCTGCGGTGGTATCCCGCCGGACGTGGACACTGCCCACGAACCGCCGGAAGTCGTCGCCGAGGCCGCGGGCCGCCTCGGGGGTCGCGGTGCAGGCGATCTCGAGGATCAGCCGCTCGGCCGGGCTCGCCCCCGGCACGGTCAGCTGCACCTGCGTCTGGACGAGGTCCTGTCCTTCGCCGGTGCGGATACGCAGCACCTGCGTCACGCCCGGCGCGATGCCGGTGCCGATCACCTTGCGCCGCACCACTTCGAGCGCGGCCATGGACCGGCCGAGACGTTCGACGGCCTCGTCGGCGATGTCGGTGATCTGCGCCTGGTCCGGCCGTTGCCCGACGCTCAGGGTGATGTTCGGGGTGAACTCCGACGCGGTCCCGCGATGCACCGCCACGAAGACGGCGCCCTCGGCACCCACGGACGACGGCTCGACCGGCACCCAGCCGTCGGGGATGTCGAAGCCGAGCGGAAGGGAGACCCGGTCCTGTGTCGCCATGTCGTTCATCCCCGTCACCACGTGCCCACGTAGGAGATCGCGTCGTCCCATGCCTCGCCGACGGCGTCGGCCGCCTGGCCGGCCGCACCGCTCACCGCGTCGACGGCCGCGCCGCCGTACTCGCCGAAGGTGTCCGCGATCTTCGGCAGGTCGATGTCGATCTTCGCGCCGATCCCGGCACCGAGCCCGAGCGCGACACCCGCCTTGAAGTTGACCTTGATGTGCCCGGCGTCGTAGACGGCCTGGCCGTCGAGCTGCGCGCCGAGTCCGTATTGGAGGGTGCCGCTCGCACCGACGCCCACGCCCGCCACGTCCGCCGCGAGCTCGCCTTCGATCTTGCCGCCCACGAAGGCGTTGGCGTGCACGCCGACCCCGTGCGCGCCCGCCTGCAGCGATCCGTTCACCTCGCCGCCGACGAACGCGGTCCCCTTGGCACTGGCCGAAGCGACGCCCCATTCCTTCTTGCCTTCGAGTTCTTCCTTGAAGGCGGCCAATTCGGCGTGCCCGGACGCCTTGAAGTCCCAGCCCTGTGTGGAGATCTTGGCGTCCCACCCCGGGGTGAAGCCGTCCTGCTCCTGCTTCCACTTGGCGTAGGTGATCTCGGTGTTGCCCCAGGCCTTTTCGCCCAGGCTCTCCGGCTTCGGCCTGCCGAACGGGGTGTCGCCCGCCCGCGGGGCGCGCGTGCCTTCGAGGCCGTCCCAGGTGAGCTTCTTCCAGCCGGAATTGCCGAACCACGAAGGATGCGAACGCGGGCGCTTGCGGCCGTCGAGCGCTTCGCCGTTGAGCCAGTACAACGGGCCGCGGCCCCATTTGCCGAGCTCGTGCTCGATCCGGCCGGTGCCCCCCGGCGGGAACAGCCGCGCGAGTTCCTCGCTCAGCTCCTCGGCGATCTCCTGCGCCGCCTGCGCGGCGCGTTCACCGAGCTGGCGGGCGGCGGAGATGAACGCGTTGACCGCGTTCGCGTTCGCCGTCCGCGCCTGGCTGGTGAGTTGCGCGGCGTACTGGTCGAACTGCGCGAGGATCGAGTCCACACAGGACTTCGCGCCCTGCAGCGCCTGCGCTCCCGCCCTCAGCCGGTTCGACTGGTCGCTCAGTTTCGCGCCGAGCTCGCCGAGTTCCTGGCACAGTTTCGTGGCGGAGACGGAAAACGCCGTGTAGGCGTCGCCTTCCCAAGACGCGTTGAGCGCCTTCGACGCCTTGCCGATCTCGTCCGCCCGGCCGGAAACCGTCGACGCCCGGTCGCCGCACCGCTGACCGGCCGCGGTCAGCGCCGAAGGGTCACCGGTGACCCGCCGCTGGTACTCGACCACGAGCCGCCGGTAATTCGACAGGATCGAGCTGACGACGCCCGAAGCGTCGACCACACCGCTCCCCCACACGGTTTACCTGCCCTTCGCCGGTGAATCCGCGCCTGCGTCGATGTCGATGTGCTGCTCGAAATGCTTGCCGCCGTAGTTCATGTCGATGTCGATATCGATGTCCTGACCACCCGGCGCCTGCACGGTGGACTTGCCGGTGCTCAGGTCGGTGGTGATGGTGACGGTGTTCCCGTTGCCCGCACCCGCGCCCGCTCCCGGGAACGAGCCCGGCGAACCCGCGCCGCCGCCCGAGGGTCTGTCCACCGGGATCCAGGCGTCGGCGCCACCCGGCCAGTTGCCCTGGGATCCGTTGCCGCCCAACGCCGGCGGCCGGTACTGGGTGAACGGCGGCGTCTCGCCCGGCGTCGAACCACCGCCCGCGCCGCCACCGGAACCACCGATCGCGGCCTGCCCCGAACCGCTGGCGACCGAACCCGGGGCCTGCGGGTTGGTGACCGGGGTGCCGGAGACCGCCGAGTTGCCCGCCGCGCCGTTGTCACCGGCGTCGTTGTGCCCGAACAGTTTCTGGACCTCGCCGATGATGGTGGCGATCTGGGTGATCTGGTTGGCGAGGTCGACCACGCCGAGCGCTTTCAGCAGCGCGCCGATCGCGGTGATGAACGCGCGCAGCGAAGCACTGGTGGCGGTGGAAAGCGCGACCGCGGCGCCGTAGGTCCACGGATTCGACATCAGGCCGGCGACCGTCGGGTTCACCGCCGAGACCACCGCCTTGTACGCGGTCTGCGCGGTCTTGATCAGCGTCCCGGCGATGCCGAGCAGCTCGGCACCCTTCTGCACGACCTGGATGATCTTGGTCAGCGAGTTCAGGGAATCGGTGATCTTCTTCAGCGCGGAGTCCGACGCGCCGCCGGACCAGATCTTGCCCAGCTGCTCGGCGGCCTTCGTCACCTCGTTGTACATGGTGAGGAACTCGTTGGCCTTCTTGAGCACCTCGAGCACGTGCTTCGCGATCTGCTCCGGCTGGCCGGTGAGGATCTGCGGCAGGATGGTGATCGGCCCGCCCGAGGACGCCGTGGCGTCCATCGCGCTGGAATTGGGGTAAGTCAGCATGTCGCTCCTCAGGCCGGAAGTCAGACGGAAGCCGGGCGGTAGACGCTGACCTTCGCCAGGCCGTTGATGTCCGCTTCGACGAGTCCGTGGTTGTAGAGCAGCCCGCCCTCTCCGGCGATGGCGATGATCGGCTTGCTGTCGGAGAACAGGAGCGGTTCGACCACGACGACGTCGCCGCTGTGCACACCGCCCGGCACGTCGCCGAAGTTGCGAGCCGTACCCGCGTAGACCTCGATGACCCCGACCCGCGCCTGGTTGTCGGCGTCACCGGCCAGCCAGTCGTTGAAGTCCGAGACGCCGTGGAACCGCGTGTCGGTGATCGGGTGGTCGCCGAGCTGTCCCAGCCGCGCGTCCTCCAGGTAGCGCAGCACGTTGCCGACCGAAGACGGCTCGCCGTTGGCGCCGGCGCTGTCGTTGATGGCCAGTGTCGCCAGCTCGGAGGCGTGCGAGTTCCCCCAGATCGACGAAGACGTCGATCCGGCACCGCCGCCGGGGCGGCCGCCGTATCCGCCCGCGACCGCCTCGTCGGCGGCCTGGTACGCGTCGGCGCTGCTCTTGATGAAGCCGTTGATCTGCTGCAGCAGCTGGAGCAGGGTGCGGACCGCGACCACCTGCTGGCTCTGCATCGCCGTGTTGGCCGCCGCCACCGCGCTGCCGAACGTGGCGAACGACATCGGCTGCAGGACGGTGCGTTCGAGGTCGGCGACGACGTTGATGCCCTGCATGATGATGCCGCCCAGGTTCCCGACCGCCGAGCGCATGGCCTCGGGCTCCGCCCGGTACTCGCCCGTGCCGACCATGGCTCTCCTTCTCTCGTTCCCCCACGTCTGCGTGACCAGCAGCGTAAGTTCGCCACCAGACGTGAGCGGACGGCAAAAGTACCCACCGCAAGGGCGGCACGAGTGGCCAGAATGATCGGCAGGATTACCCACAAGCGGCCAGAAAGACCCTGATGAGCGCCACTCGCGACCGCCTGCCGGCCCTGGGCGAGCAGCCCGGTGAGATCGTCCTGCAGTCCCCGCCGATGCTGCCGAAGGGCTCCTCCGGCGGAGCCATGCAGCTGCTGATGTTCATGCCGATGATGCTGGGCATGGGCGCCATGTCGTTCGTCTACATCGGACGCGACGGCGGGGTCATGACCTACATCTTCGGCGCGTTGTTCCTCACCGCGATGGTGGGCATGGTGGTGATGTCGCTCGGCCGCGGCGGCGCGCAGAAGAAGGCGCAGATCAACGAGGAACGCCGGGACTACCAGCGGTATCTGACCGGTTTGCGCGGCCAGGTCCGCGAGATCGCGGACAACCAGCGGGCGGCGATGGCCGCGTTGCAGCCCGACCCGGCGGATCTGTGGGCGTACATCGAGACGGGGAAGCTGTGGGATCGCCGCAAATCCGATCCGCAGTTCGGGCAGGTGCGCGTCGGGACAGGGCCGCAGCGGCTGGCGACACCGCTGAAGGCGCCGCAGACCGTGCCACTGGAAGACCTCGACCCGGTGTGCTCGACGAACCTCAAGCACTTCATCCGCACCTACTCGACGGTGGACGGTCTTCCGGTCGCGATCTCGCTGCGGTCGTTCGCGCAGGTCAGCCTGTCCGGCCGCCGTCCGGACACCCTCGGCACGGCGCGGGCGCTGCTGACCCAGCTCGCGACCTTCCACTCGCCCGGTGACCTGCGGATCGCGTTGTGCGTCAAGGACGACAGGCTGCACGACTGGGAATGGGCGAAGTGGCTGCCGCATGTCGCCTCGACCGCGGCCGACGCCGCCGGCCCGCGACGGCTCGTCGACGCGGACTCCGGGAAGCTCGCCGATCTCCTCGGCCCCGACCTCGCCGACCGGCCCGCGTTCACCCGGCGGCCGGACGCCCGGCTGGACCTGCCGCACGTCGTCGTGATCGTCGACGGCGGGCACGTCCACGGCGACACCCGGCTCGTCGCCGAAGAAGGCAGGCTCGGCGTCACCGTGGTGGAGATCGGCACGGAGCAGCCGCGCTCGGTCTCGTCGGAACGGTTGTTGAGCCTGCACATGAGTCCCGAACAGCTCGGCATGGTCGTCGGCGACGGGACGGAGCAGCGGCTCGGGTTCCTCGGCAAGCCGGACACCTTGGACCGCGGGGCCGCCGAAGCGCTGTCCCGGATGCTGACGCCGCTGTTCCAGGGGGCGGCGGTGGTCAGCGAGGCGCCAATGTCGGCGACGTTCGGGCTGGCGGGGCTGCTCGGCATCGGCGATCCGCGCGACACCGACACCGCGGTCACCTGGGCACCGCGTTCGGCGCGGGACCGGCTGCGGATCCCGTTGGGCGTCAACCCCGAAGGCAGGCCCGTCGACCTCGACCTCAAGGAGTCGGCGGAAGGCGGCATGGGTCCGCACGGCCTCGTCATCGGCGCGACCGGATCCGGCAAGAGCGAGCTGCTGCGGACACTGGTCACCGCGCTCGCCGTCACGCATTCTTCGGAGAAGCTCAACCTCGCGCTGATCGACTTCAAGGGCGGCGCGACGTTCGCGGGGATGACCGGGCTGCCGCACACCTGCGCCGTCATCACCAACCTGTCCGACGACCTCGCGCTGGTCGACCGCATGGCGGACGCGCTGAACGGCGAACTGTTGCGGCGTCAGGAGCTCCTGCACGCCGCCGGGAACTACGCGTCGGTGCGGGACTACGAAAAGGCCAGGGAATCGGGTGTCAACCTGCGGCCGCTGCCGTCGCTGCTGGTGATCATCGACGAATTCAGCGAGCTGCTGTCGTCGCGGCCGGAGTTCATCGACCTGTTCGTCGCGATCGGGCGGCTGGGCCGGAGCCTCGGGATCCATCTGCTGCTGGCCTCGCAGCGCCTGGAGGAAGGACGGCTGCGCGGGCTCGATTCGCATCTGTCGTACCGGATCGGCCTGCGGACCTTCTCCGCGTCGGAGAGCCGCGCGGTGCTCGGCGTCGCGGACGCCTACCAGCTGCCGCCCGTGCCGGGTTCGGCGTATCTGAAGTCCGACAACGACACCCTCATCCGGCTCAAGGCCGCGTACGTCTCGGGGGAACTGCCGCCGCGCAGCAAGATCGTGCGCAAGGACGGCCGGAGTCTCGGCCTGATGCCGTTCACGCTGGCGCCGGTCGAGATCCCGGTGACCGTCGAGGCCGAGGAACCGGTCGAAAAGGGCACCGGCGAGACGATCATCGGCGCGATGATCTCGCGGATCGAAGGCAAAGGCCCGGAGGCGCACCAGATCTGGCTTCCGCCGCTGGCCGAACCGCCCACCCTGGACCAGCTGCTGCCGCCGCTCGGTGAAGACCCCGAACGCGGCCTGTGCCCGCTGGGCTGGGGCGGCAACGGCAAGCTGATGATCCCGGTCGCGTTGGTGGACAAGCCCTTCGAGCAGCGGCGCGACATGCTGTGGGCCGATTTCTCCGGCGCCGCCGGGCACGCGCTGATCGTCGGGGCGCCGCAGAGCGGCAAGAGCACGCTGATGCGCGACATCGCCGCGATGCTCGCGCTGACCCACACACCGGAAGAGGTCCAGTTGTTCGTGCTGGACATGGGTGGTGGCGCGCTGGCACCGATCGCCGGGTTGCCCCACGTGTCCGGCTACGCGACGCGGCGCGACGCCCAGCGATGCCGCCGGGTGGTGGCGGAGCTGACGACCCTGCTCGAACAGCGCGAGGAGTTCTTCTCCGCCAACGGGATCGAGTCGATCACGACGTTCCGCCAGCGGCGCTCGGAGTTCCGGGAGAGTACGGAAGGCCGCGAGTTCGGCGACGTCTTCCTGTTCGTGGACAACTGGACCACGATCCGCCAGGAATACGAGCAGCTGGAGGAGCAGATCACCAGCCTCGCGTCACGCGGGCTCGGTTTCGGCATCCACGTCGTCGTCTCGATCAACCAGTGGATGGGCATGCGGGCGCCGTTGCGGGACGCGATCGGCACCAAGTTCGAACTGCGGCTCGGTGAACCGGCGGACTCGCTGATCGACCGCAAGATCGCGCAGAACGTCCCGGCGGACCGGCCGGGGCGCGGGTTGACCGCGGACAAGCTGCACTTCCTCGCGGCGCTCCCGCGGATCGACTCGGACCAGCGGCCGGACACCGTCGGCGTCGGTGGGCTGGATCTGAACCGCCGGATTTCGGCGGCTTGGAAGGGTGCGGCGGCACCTTCCGTGCGGCTGCTGCCGCCGGAGGTCCCGCTCGACTCGCTGGAATCCGGGCCGCGCAAGCAGATCACGCTCGGCATCGCGGAATCGAACCTGCGGCCGGTGCACCTTGATTTCGCCACCGAACCGCATTTCCTGGCCTTCGGCGACGTGGAATCCGGCAAGAGTTCGCTCCTGCGCGCGATCGCTCAAGGCATCGTGTCGAAGTACTCCCCGGAAGAAGCGGCCATCGTGGTCGCCGACTACCGGCGAGGGATGCTGGGCGCGGTGCCGGATTCGCATCTGCTCGGCTACGCGGGTTCGGAAACCGTGCTGAGCGGGCTGATCGAGCAGTGCCAGCAGGCGATGCGGAACCGGCTGCCCGGCGCGGACGTCACGCCGGAGCAGTTGCGGAACCGGTCCTGGTGGCGCGGTCCGGAGCTGTTCGTGCTCGTCGACGACTACGAGATGGTCGCGACCGTCGGCCGGAACCCGTTGCAGCCGCTGCTGGAATTCCTGCCGCAGGCTCGGGACATCGGCCTCCACCTCGTCATCGCGCGCGGCAGTGGCGGCGCCGGACGGTCCCTGTTCGAGCCCGTGCTGCAACGGATCCGGGAGCTGGGTTCGCCCGGCCTCGTGATGTCCGGCTCGCGGGACGAAGGGGCGCTGCTCGGCGACGTGAAGCCGGGACCGCAGCCCGCCGGGCGGGGTGTACTGGTCTCGCGGCGGGATGGGACCGGGCTGGTGCAGGTGGCGTGGACGAAGCCGGTGGAGGACTGAGCGCCGCTCACAACCGGTCGACGAGCGCGTCGACGTACTCCGGCGTGAGCGGGCCGGTGCCGAACAGGGTTCGGATGTAGAGAGGCGCCAGGATGTGATCGAGCACCTCGAGGGCGTCGGGTGGGTGTTCGCCCCTGGTGCGTGCGCGGTCGAGCATCGTCTGGAGTTGCTTGCCGCGTTCGGCGAGGAACTGGTCGCGGGCCTCGCCTTCCTTGGGCAAGGCGATGACCAGGCGCAGGATCGCCAACCCCGCGGGTCCGCCGATGTCGCGCGCCACGCCGGACGCGTAGGCGCGCAGGTCGCCGTCCAAACTGCCGGTGTCCGGGATCGGTGAGTTCGTGGTGAGCCAGGTCAAGGCCACGTCGGCGGTCAGGTCTTCGAGGGTGCCCCAACGACGGTAGATGCTCGTGTCCGCCACGCCGGCTCGCGCGGCCACGTCCCCGACGGTGAACATGCCGTAGCCGCGTTCGACCACCAGGTCCATGACCGCCTGGTGCACCGCCGCGCGCACCCGTTCGCTGCGCCCTCCGGGCCTTCGTGTCGGTTCCGCCATGAAACTCAGCCTAACGCAGCTCGTGGTTGCGTTTGTTTGCTAGGGTCCGTTGCTAAAGCAGTCTTCAGCTGCTTTAGAGACTCTGGAGCACGGCATGATCAACCGCATCGACAGCGCCATCGACGTCACCGCCGCCATCGTCGAGGGCATCCACGCCGACCAATTACCGGCACCGTCACTGTGTTCCGGCTGGGACAACCGCTTCGAGCTCAACCACCTCGTGGGCGGCATGCGGATCTTCGCCGGGGAACTGTCGGGCGCCTCGGTCGACAGGGACCACCACGACGACTGGCTCGGCGCCGACCATCACGCCGCCTTCAAGACCGCCGCCGAACTCGACCGGGCAGCCTGGCACCGTCCGGACGCGTTGCACACCACCGTCCACTTGGGATTCGGACGCGTACCCGGACATTTGGCCGCGCTCATCCATCTCACCGAAGTCGTCGTCCACGGTGTCGACCTCGCTGTCACGACCGGACAGGAGGAGCTTGTCGACCAGCGTCAGTGCGCGGAACTTCTGGACACTATGCGGGATATGGACTTTGGGGCTTTTCGGCGGCCTGGGATGTTCGGGCCCGAGCTTGCAGCTCCGGACGGGGTTGCCGCTCATTGGCGGCTACTTGCCTTTGTTGGGCGGGATTTTGGGGATACGTGGATGGGTTCACGGATTGGTTGATCAGGTCGGCGGCGCGCCGAGTCTCGGCAGATTTACGGGCCACTGCACCAATATCCCCAAACGATCCGACTTGCCAGGATACTTGCGAGGCAAAACTCGTTGGCATCACAGGAAAATTTGACGACCGGCTACGGCAGGCGCCGGGATGCCAACCCAGAGGCGGCGCGCTCACCAGCTGAAACCATCCGGCGGATTCAGTGGCGGTCGAACTCATGTTCGAGTATGATCTTGGTCATGACCCAATCACTTGCTTTCAATCCGAAAGCCGCTCAGCTTCTCGATGCCGCCCACGACGAGGAGATCGTGCTTCGCCGCGCACAAGGCCGACAGGTGCGTTCGTTAGCCGGATTCGCCGCGGTGGGTGGCTCACGAAGATCGGTGACCGAGGAGGTCGCTCTGGCCTTCTCGGTCTCCCGCAATCACGCTTTCCTGCTGGTCGAAACCTCGTGCGCGTTGGTTCGCCGGTTGCCGAACACGTTGCGGGCACTGGAACTGGGCGACATCGATCTGTACAAGGCGTCGAAGGTCTGCCGGCTGACCCGCGAGGTCTCCGATGAGGTCGCCGCCCTGGTGGACGATTTCATGGCCGGACGGCTCGCCGAGCGAGATCCCGGAGCGATCGGCAAATCGGTGAGTTACGCCGTGCAGAAGTTCGACCCCGACGGCTATCGGGTACGGGCCGCGAGAAAGCGCGCGTCGCGACATGTCTCGTTAAAACACGAGGACGACACCATGTCCACCCTCAGCGGTTTCTTGCCTTCCGAAGTGGCCGGCTCGATCTACGCCTCATTGGCCCGTGCGGCCAAAGCCCGCCGCCAATCCGACAAGACCCGCACTCTCGATCAGCACCGGGCGGATATCTTCGCCGAGCGGCTGCTGGCCGAGGATGGTCACGGCACACCTCGCGCGCACGTCCACGTCTATGTCGACCTGTTGACCTTGACCGGTGCGCGGGAGGATCCCGCGACGCTGGCTGGTTACGGGCCCATCCCCGGTTGGCTTACCCGGGAGATCGCCGCCGCCCCCGGCTCGACCTGGTCCCGGTTGATCACCGACCCCACCACCGGACAGCTCCTCGAAGCCAGCCCCGGCACCTACCGGCCCCCGGCCTCACTCGCTCGTCTGATCAAGGCGCGGGACCGCGAATGCACCCACCCCGGCTGTCACCGCCCTGCCGAATTCTCTGAGATCGACCACATCACCACCTGGGCGCGGAACGGCGACACCGACCACCACAACTGCCACGCCGCCTGCAAGATCCACAACATGCTCAAAGAGGAGCCCGGCTGGTCGGCAGAACCCACCGGCAACGGCGGCATGACCATCACCACCCCCACCGGCCACACCTACACCGCAGCCCCCGAACCACTCCACGACCCACGGCCGGAACCGGAGGACGAAACCCCGCCCTTCTAACCGGCGCAGACACACTCGGGGCCACCCGGACACACTCCGGGCGGCGACACCGGCGAGCCCAAATCCGGCCTGGCAGCTGTGCGGCGCCACTCCGGGAGCATGTCGGCCGGTGACACCGGCACCCATGCGGCCTGCCCGGCTGCAAGCCATGCGGCACAGCACCTTGACGGCTACTCAGCTACATACCGGGCGGCAACACCGACACGCCCTTCGTCGTGGGCAAGGCCCGGAACGACCGCGTCCCGAGCCCTCGTCTTACCACGACAAGAGCCCAGACCTACCACCGATCCGAGACTCGGCGACCACGCGCCAAGCCGCCCGAGACCATCGGCCGACTCACGCTCCCACGAACAAAACCCTTGTCCATCAACAAACCAACCACAAAGAACAGCGCCTCAGCCACGACCCCGACGAACAACTACCCCTCAGGACAAGTGCTGATACAACGCACCGCGATCGTGGTGCTCATCTCGTTGCCAGGCCCGGAGATCATGCCGGTCAGCAGCTTGTCCAGATCCTCCCGCACCCCACACCCCGAGAACGGCGGGATCTCGAAGCTGCTCGTGAGCACTGTCGGCGGCGCCGTGTCCTGCAGCCCGGTCAGCCCCTTGACCTTGATCGTCAGCGGAGCCGCCGTTTTGCAATTAGGCCCCAGATCGAGCACCTTGCCATCGACCTTGGTGTCGCTCAGGCGAAGGCCGAGGCTGAGCGTCAGGTCGATGATCACCGACAGGTACTTCTTGCCGTCCGGGAAAAGCCGGGGAGCCACCACACCCGCGTCGCCGGGGTTCTTCACCAATACCCCGTGTTGGTCGCCCTCGGAAACCAGGCTGACGGTGCTCGTCACCGGCATGAAGCGAAAAGCCACGAAATACGCGTTCACAGTGGGCGGCAGAGTGATCGAACCCGTCAGGGTTTCTTTCACCGAGTCGACAGTGCCATCGAAACGTCCCTCACCGGTAGCCAGTTGAGAGTTCAGCTTCGCAATGCGCGATACGGTATTCCGCACGAAATACGACGCCTTCAAACCCGCGGCCATGGCGGGCGCGTCCGCACGCGGAGCGTCGACCTCGCCCTGGGCGGCGGAAGCCGAGCTCAGCGAAAAGGCTCCCAGCGAGAGCACCACGCCGGCCGTGAGCAGCCGGAAGGCGCGTCGATTCGCCAGAGTCATAGGGCTCAAATCCTTCACAGCCAACGGAATCGAGGTAGCGAACCGAACCGTACTCGGCGCCGTTCGCGCAAGGCAATCCATACCCGCGCGCTTGTCATCCGCCTCAGAAATCCGACGCACTCGATTGTGACGCGCGTGATAACGAATCGAAGGGGTTGACGCCTCTCGCATAACGACGGCAGGCTGGGAAAGCGAATCAGACACGAGGGGGAATTATGAAACTTCCGAGGCGCGCAATCACCACTGCGGTCACCACTGCGGTCACCGCGGCGATCGCCGTCGTCGGCCTGTCCGGCACGGCGACGGCCCAGGCGCAAGCCTGGACGATGTCCGTGTCACCGTCGACGAATCTCGCCGCCGAGCAGACCGTGACCGTCACGGCCGGCGGCCTCGACGCCAACCGCCAGATCCTGCTGCTCGAATGCCCCACCGAGGACGGCAGCTGTTACATCATCGGATATCCGACAGCGGACGCCAACGGCGTCATCTCGACCACCGCCACGGTCTACCGGCATATGTCGTTCGACGACCGCGCTTACGATTGCAAGACCTTGAGCGGGGGTTGCTCGGTCGTCGGCAGCGATTTCTCGACAGGCGGCGAATTGGTCAAGGTGCAGCTCACCTTCCAATAGCGGAGGCGATCACCCTGGCACAGGCCAGAGCCTCGTTCACTCCGGTGTCCACCTCGACGTCGTAGACCACGCCCCGGTGCACGATCTCGGCCTGTGCCTCCGCCATTCCCGCGACCCGGTCCCCGCGCGCCGTCTCCCGCCCGGCGGCCACGGCACCGTCACACCGGACGCCGACCCAGAGCACTTCGAGCCCGTCCAACGCGTCGCGCCACCGCTGCTGCGACGCGGCGCCACCCAGGAAAACGTCGTCGATGACGACCCTGGCCCCCGCCCGCACCATCGCCGCGACACCGGCCATCCACGCGTCCTCGAGCCGCCGGAAACCGGATCCGACGCTCACCCCGCCGTCACCGGCGAAGTCGATCCCCTCGTCGACCGCGGCGGGCATGGCGCCGATCAAGGTGTCCACGCCGAGGGTGAGCCAGGGATCCGGCAGCACCGCTTGCAGGCACCGGGCGATCCCCGATTTGCCGGAACTGGAGCCGCCGTTCAACACGATCACCCTGGTCGTCACTCCGACAGCCTAAAGACGAACACTTTTCCAGCAAAACGGATACAACGGACGCGCCAATACATTCCTCACGGCGGTTACCGACTTCGGTAGGTTACTAAAACCCTTACCGCGACCTAACTTGGTGAAACCGTTTCGACTCGAAACGGTTTCCCCGACGCAGGCCGAAGGGCGTATTCATGCGTATGTCCAAGATCGTCGCAACGGTGGCGGGCGCCGCCGCGGCGCTGACCCTTGCCGCCACCCCCGCCGCGAACGCGGGCCAGGACATCATCGGCGGCGGCACCGTGAGCTCCGCTCCGTGGGGCGCCCAGATCTACTGGGACGACGCCACCGCGTTCGGCGGCTTCAACTGCTCCGGCACGATCATCGCGCCGCAGTGGGTCCTCACCGCGAAGCACTGCCTCAACAAGCCCGGAATGCACGTCAAGGTCGGCAACGTCAACCTGAACCAGGGCACCGAGGCCGACGTCGACCAGCAGAAGGCCGCCCCGAGCGGCGACATCGCCCTGCTGCACCTCACGACCGCGGTCAGCACGACGTACATGAAGCTCGGCTCCGCGAACCCGGCCAACGGCACCACGAACCAGATCTACGGCTGGGGCCGCACCCAGGGCAACAACCCGCCTTCGAGCGTCCTGAAGACGGCCAACGTCCGCATCACCGGCACCAGCAGCGACGCGTACGGCGGCCAGGCCATCGCCAGCGTCGGCATCAACGGTTCCGCCTGGCACGGCGACTCGGGCGGACCGCAGCTCGCGAACGGCGTCCAGGTCGGCGTCTGCTCGACCGGCAGCAACTCCGGCACGAACCCGCAGGGCACCCAGAACTACGCCAGTGTCGCGGCGAGCCGCAGCTGGATCCGCACCACCGCGGGAGTCTGAGACGACCGGCTGGGGCCGTTCGCTGGCGAACGGCCCCAGTCCAATGTGGACATACTGAGCGTCAGACCAGTTGGTGCATCGGCCGCCTCGCCCGAAGCGAAAGCGCCGAACCCGCCGCCACGACGGCGATGATCCCGGTGCCGGCGACCAGCGTCCAGAAGTCCGGGTGCACGATGGACTGTCCTCGCTGAGCCTGCCAAGTGAGCAGCACGAGCAATCCCGCGAAGCCCACCGAAGCGGTCCGCACCAGGTTCCGCCGGACGAATTCCGATTCGAGCACCGGATACCGCCTGGCGAGTTTGAGCAGCCCGAAAGCGACCAGCGGCAGCACCTGGATCGCGTGGATGCCGAAGAAGTGCGGGATCCGCATGTCCCCGCCGACCGTGCTCCACCCCAGCACCGGCAGCCCCGGTCCGCCGTCGGGCACGCCGACCGCGTGGGCGCCGACGATCGACGGCCGTTCACCGGCGCGGAACTGAGCCATTTGCTGTTCGTTCGGCCCGAACATCAGCAGCGCGATCCCGATCCCGGCGACCGACAACGCGGCACCCGCGCGCAACGCGGAATTCATCGCCCGGTCGGGAAGACGTTGGAACAGCAGGAGAATCGCGATGGCCGCCGTCGCAGCCCAGCCGGTGAAGGCACCGTTCGCGACCATGTTGTTGATCCACTGGTCGACCGGGGTCTCGCGGTTGAAGTGCAGCGTCCGCCCGCGGACGGCGATCTGCCAGAACAGCAGCGCCATGTCCATGCCGAGGCCGACCGCGAACACCGTCCCGAGCCACCAGCCGATCCGTTTGCCACGGGTCAGCTGTCCGATCAGCCAGGCCAGCGTGACCGCGTAGAGCCCCACGGAAATCGTGAACTTGAGCGGTTTGAGCCAAATGGGCGCGTTGACGAGGCTGCGATCGTCGAAGACCAGGCCCCCGAGCGCGATGACGCCGAGCACTGCCATCGCCGCCGCCAAGATCATCAACGGACGATGCAGTACTGCCCTGGATCCCTTGTCCACCATGGATTCGAGCGTGCCGGGAAGCTCCGATCCGGACACTGGAGTACTCCCCCTGATCGGGGGTGGGGAAAGCCCTACCGCCGACCTGTGGGTAATAGTGCCGTCACCGCGACCGGCAGTTGTGCCGTTTGACCGCACTCCCCTCTTTTCTAGCGTGTCCTTCACAAGAGCAGACAGGGCGTCCCCTGGTGCTCACCGGGATTTCCAGCGAGATGAGAGGAGGTGGCCCATCAATGACCGGTACGGGATATCAGGCAGACGCAGCTGCGATGGCGCGCGCCGTCCAGGGGTTCGAGGAAACCGCGTCGAACGCCAAGACCACGATGGCCAGCCTGGAGAGCGAGCTGACCCAGACCCTGCACAACTACAAGGGTGACCAGGCGGTCGCGTTCTGGGACCTGCAGCGCCGCCTGCAGGAGAAGATGACCATCGCCGTGAACGAGCTCAACACGATGTCGCGCCTCGTTCACGAGAGCAACCGGAACTACAACTCGGGTGACGAGCAGGTCCGGGAAAGCCTCACCGGGGTCAGCGGAACCGTCGACCAGACCGTGATCCACCGGCTGAACCCCTGATCCGCGAGAGGACCACCAATCATGGCTGACGTCGTCGAAATCAACTTCGCCGCGCTGCAGCACAGCTCGGCCTCGCTGGCCGCCAAGGCCAAGGCGCTCACCTCACAGCTCGAACAGCTGCACACCAACCTGCAGCCGATCACCCAGACCTGGTACGCCTCCGGCAGCTCCGCCGGTGAGGCCGCCCGTGCGTCTGAAACCCGCCTGCGCCAGGCCACCGCGGACATCGTGGCGATCATCGCGCAGTTCGGTGGCAAGGTCGGCGACGCCCACGATCTCCAGCACAGCCTGGAGAACCGCAACCAGGGCCTGTTCGCCGGCTGATCCCCAACCGTCGGCCGGCCGGTGCTTTCACCCCCCTCGGCACCGGCCGGCCGGCTTTGCGCGTAGTCGTCCCTTGTTGGCATGGCCGATTTCGAGAGAGCCGGGATCAATGCAAGACCAGTCGTACTACGTCCATCTGGAATCACTGAAGGACTTCGTGCGGGAACTGGAGACCCAGATCCACGCGATGTCCAAGCCGAACGACTTCCTGCTGACCCTGAGCGAACAGCCGTTGCTGTTCGGCGAGTTCGGGGAGGCGGGTTCACTCAACAAGGCGCACCAGGCGGCCGTCGCCGAGATGCAGGGCCTGCTGGATCAGGTCAAGGGCGCGATCACGTTCGCGCAGGACGTCACGACGACCGTCGCCGACGGTTACGCGGCGGCCGACGATTCGGTGGCGGGCGACATGAACCACTCGAGCCAGCAGACCGGGCTGCTCGATCCGCTGCTCAACGTCCTCGGGGGCGTGCTGGGCGGTAACAGCGGCTCGAACGGCGGGGGGAACAAGGGATGACCGACACCGCTCACACGAACTTCGCCGCGTATTCGCACCAGCAGCTCTACGCGATGCTTCAGGCGGGCGACCCCAACACGGCCCGCCACGCGGCCCACAAATGGCAGTCCACCGGCTCCGGGCTGTTCGAACAGGCCGAAAACCTGACCGGCGAGCTGAAGGACTTCTCCACCAGCTGGACCGGCGGAGCGGCCGACAAGTACCACACGATGATCACCGACCTCGTCGGCGGAATCCGCAAGGTCGCCCAGACCGCGAACGCGATGAACCACCTCCTCGAGGACGCGGCGGACGCGCTGGTGAAGGCCAAGAAGGAGATGCCGCCGCCGGTCGCGGTGCCGGACGTCTCCCCCGCCGATCTCGCGCTGGCCGTCAATCCGCCGCTCCTGCCGCCGGATTCGTCGCAGGCGACGATCATCAACGCCGCCCAGCAGCGTCAGCAGGCCATCGCGAACGTCGAAGCGCAGCAGCAGGCGGCGGGCGCGGCCAGCGCGGCGCACAGCAAGGCGATCGTGGTGATGACGCAGCTCGCGGGCGAGTACTCCACGGCCGAGGAGTCGATTCCGGCCTCGCCGAACGCCGTCGCCCCGCCTCCGGTCACCGGTGGCGGCACGGCCCCTGGCGGTTCGATCGGCAACAACATCGGCGGGACGCCGAACGTCGGCGTCGTTCCGGGCGACAACACGCATCCGCTGCCCTCGGACGGCTCCACGCCGCCCACCGCCGGGCAGCCCGGCCAGCCGCCCAAGTCGAACCCGTTGTTCGGCGACATGTTCACCGCCGGTCTCGCCGCGGCCTCGGCCGCCGCGTTCGGCCGGTTCGGCTCGATCATGCCGCGGGTGCCCGCGTGGGCGAACGGCAAGAACGACAAGGACAAGAACGGCGAGCCCGCGGGCGGCGGTGCCGGTGCGGCGGGCGCGACCGCGGGTGGCGCCGGTGGCGGTATCCCGGTCGGTGGTGGCGGCGCGCCGTCGCTGGACGGTGGCGCGATCGGCGCCGGTGGCGGTGGCGGGTTCTCCGGCCCCGGCGAGGCCCCGGCCGCGTTCTCCGGTCTGGCTGGCGACGGCGGCTCGGGCAGCGCGATGAGCGGGCTCGCCGGCGGAGCCGCCGGTGCCGCGGGCGCGGCGGCGGCCAAGGGCGCGATGCCGATGATGCCCATGATGCCGATGGGCATGGGCGCGGGCGGCGACATGGGTTCCGGACGGCGGATCCCGCCGTGGCTCGTGGAGACCGAGAACGTCTGGGGCCAGTCGTCCCCGGTCGCTCCCGCCGTGCTCGGCGAAGAACCCGAACAGTACTGATTTTCCCGACCAGGAGAGGCGGCTCGGTGATGGCATCCAGTGCGGGCGGTTACCGAGTCGCCCCCGCCAGGCTCGAAGCGGCGGCGGCCGAACTCGAACAGCGCGCCGGCGTGCTCAAGACCGCGCAGACCGCGCTGGCGGGTGAGAACGTCCCCGCGACCGCGTTCGGCCAGGTTTCGGCCTCCAGCGCGGCTTCGGCCACGTACACCAAGACGATCAAAGACGTCTCGGGCAAACTCGACGGGCAGATCACCAAGGCGACGGTGATCCATCAGGGACTGACGGCCGCGGGTGGCGGATACCGGCGCGCCGACGTCCAGGTCGCCGCCTCGTACCGGTCGCTGATGCCGGAGAACCCGTTGCCCAAGGCCGGGAATCCGGCAGGCGTCGGCGGCGCGGCCGACACCGGATCGTGGGCCACCGCGATCGCCGAGAACCGCACGAAGGTCACCGACGCGCTGACCGCCGAACGCGAGCGGCTCGCGAACCTCCTGGCACAGGGCGGGAAAGCCGACGACATCGCGAGCGCACGTACGCGGATCGCGCTCTACGAGGACATCCTCGCCAACGACCGGCAGATCCTGCGGTTCGACCCGTCCGGGAACGGGCGCATCGTCGAACTGGTCGGCCGCATCGAGCCGGGCACCCGCAACGTCGGGTTGTTCGTCCCCGGCGTCAACACGTCGTTCGACAACTTCCAGAGCTACGCCGACCTCGGCAAGAGCCTGGTCGCCGCGGACGCCACCGGCCGGACCGCGATGGTGGTCTGGGCCGACGGGGTCTTCCCCCAGAACGTCGTCACCGAAGGCCCGGCCGCGCACTACGCGCAGACGATGGCGCCCGATCTCAAGGCGTTCGGCGACGAACTGCGCGGCCAGATCGACAGCCACGCCGGACCGGGTGTGGTGGTCACCGCCGTCGGGCACAGCTATGGCGGCGCGACCGTGGGCCTCGCCGAGCAGCTGGGGCTCAGGGCCGATCAGGTGCTGCACGTCGAGTCCGCGGGCATGGGACACGGGATCTGGAGCCCGAGCGACCTCCCGGCCAGCCAGGCCGGTGTGCAGCGGTACTCCATGACGGCCCCCTTCGACCCGATCGTGGTCGCGCAGGGCAACGCCGGCCTCATCGAATGGCTCGGCGCCGGGCACGGAGCGGACCCCGACCGCTTCCCCGGCGTCGTCGAACTGGAAACCGGCCGCGACGCGAACGGCGATCTGCAGTGGGGTTTCGATTCCCATAGCGGAGTGCTCAAACCGGGTTCCGATTCGTGGAACAACATCTACGGTGTGATCACGGGCGGCGCGGTCACGCACGAAGGCTTCACCGGCGGCTCGCTGCGCGAGATGGTCATCGAAGGCGTCGGACGAGGCTTGTGAGGGACTGTTCATGATCACGAAGCACACCGAACTCGATCCGCTGGCCGAGGACCTCACGGCGGTCATCGACGGTGTCGCGGGCACCTTCGGCACCACCGCGGAGCGCACCGTGGAAGGCGAACTGGACTGCGACCCCACCCAGCCGGGCCGGTCGCTCTGCTGGCAGTACGGCCTCCGCGTGGACGACGCGACCGACGCGATCCGCAAACTCGTCGACGACGTCCTGCCCATGCTGGAGGGCCAGGGCTGGCGGTGGCGCGACCGCAGCAACCCGCGTGAGCTGATCGCGCAGTTCAGCCGCGACGGCGCCGACTTCAACGTGCACGTCTCCCGCGTCGGCGACGGCGTGGCCATCGTGGGCTCGACCGCCTGCGTATCCGTCCCCTAGTGTCCTGCGTCGGAAATGTGGTGCGTATATCGGTGGATCCAGGTTGCTGACGGCAAGGCGCCGGTTCGTCCTCGTACCGGGTTGTACTCGGGCGAACCGGCAACGCAGCCGTCAGTAACCTGGGCCGCCGAGATACGCGCCGGATTTCCGACGCAGGACACTTACCCCCAGGGGGTCGCGAAAGACCTCGTGGGCGGTGGCGGTGTCCCCCAGTACACCGCTGCCGCTCACGAGGCGCGGAATCGCGAAGGTTTCCAGCCCCGGCGCTTGCCCCGCCGGACCGCCGCCACCACGACGCCCGCCGCGATGGCGAGGGCCACCCCGGAGATGGCGAGCACACCGGAGACCTTGTCCGCCCTGGTCGGTGCCGGAGCCGCCGCGGGGACCACGAAGGTGTCCGGACCGACGCTCGGCGGTCCTCCCGGGCCGGGTGTACCTGCGGGGATCGAGGCGGAAACGGCGGCGTAGGCGTCGATCGCACCCCAGCCCCGGCGGGGATCGTGCCCACCGCTCGGGCCCCGGTGCGCGGTCAGCGTCAGCCGCGCGACGACCTGCTCCGGCGACAGCTCGGGGTGATACGCGCGCACGAGCGCGGCGACCCCGGCGACGTGCGCGGCGGCCAGGCTCGGGTCGCTCACCGGCCACCGGTGCGCCACCGTCCCGCCCGCGCCGGCGGACGTGCTGACCAGCTCGGCGCCGGGCGCGGAAATCCCCACGTACGAACCGGATTCCGTCTGTACGGCCTCGCCTGCCTGGTTCGTCGAACCCACGGCGAGCACGCCCGGCGTGGCCGTCGGGTACGACGTCTGGCCCTGTTGGGTCCCCGCGGCGGGCGAGACGATCAGCGCGCCCTTCTCCTTGGCGCGCGAGACGGCGCCGGTCAGCGCGGGGCTGTCGGAGGCGGCCGGGACGGCGATCAGGATGATCCCGGCGCCGCGGTTCAGCGCGGTTTCGATGGCGCCCGCGAGCTGCCCGGGATCGCCGCCGCCGTTCACCTGGGTGTAGCGGATCGGCAGGATCTTGGCGCCGGGCGCGATCCCGGTGAACGTCGTGGACGGATCCGGTTGCGCGCCGACGATCCCGGCGGCGATCGTGCCCCGGCCGTCGCAGTCTTCGGCCTCGGTGCCCGGCCCGCCGAGCAGCTGCCCCGGCGCGAACTGGCCGTTTCCGCCGTCGACGCCGGTGCCGATCACCGCGACCAGCTGGCCGGCGCCGCGGGACAGCGGCCAGAGCCGCACCGGATCGATCAGCCGCTGGCCCCACGGAACTGCCGCGGTGTAGGTGCCCGTCGGGTTGGCGCACTGCTCAGCGACCGCCGTCGACGGGACGGGGGTGCCGAGCAGTGCCATGAAACCGACGCATCCCGCGACGGCACTTTTACCGGCAAAGCCCACCATTCCTCCAGAATCCCCTTGTCACACAAGGGAATTCTAGTGCCGGAGGTCAGCGCAGGTCCATCCCGAGGTCGAGTGCGGGTGAGGAATGCGTGAGCGCCCCGACGGCGAGGAAGTCCACACCGGACTCCGCGTACGCCCGCGCGACGTCGAGCCGCAGACCACCCGAGGATTCCAGGCGGGTCTTCGGGGAAACCTCGTCACGCCGGTCGACCGCTTTCGCGCATTCGTCGGGCGTGAAGTTGTCCAGCAGCACCTCGTCGGCGCCCGCGGTGAGCGCCTCCTCCAGCTGCGCGAGGTCGTCGACCTCGACCTCGCAGTGCAGTTCGGGCGCGTGCTCGCGCGCGGCGGCGAGCGCGGCGGTCACCGAACCGGCGGCGACCACGTGGTTGTCCTTGATCAGCACCGCGTCGCCGAGCCCCAGCCGGTGGTTCACCCCGCCGCCCGCGCGGACGGCGTACTTCTCCAGCAACCGCAGCCCGGGCAGCGTCTTGCGGGAATCCCTGACCCGGCAACCGGTTCCCTCCACCGCGGCCACCCAGGCGGCGGTCGCGGTGGCGATGCCGGACAGGTGACACAGCAGGTTCAGCGCGGTGCGTTCGGCGGTGAGCAGGCCCCGCACCGGACCGCGCACGACCAGTGCGGGCTCACCGGCGGTCAGCCGGTCGCCGTCGTCACGGGCGGCCAGGATCTCCAGGCTCGAACCGAGCACGACGTCGAACACCGCCAGCGCCACCGGGATCCCGGCGACCACCCCGGCCGTCCTCGGCGTGAGTTCGGCCAGCGCACGCGCGGATTCGGGCACGGTGGCGTTCGTCGTCGCGTCGGGCCCGTATCGCAGATCCTCGGCCAGTGCCGTCGTGACGACGCGCTGCACGTCGGCGACGTCGAGGCCGTGATCGGCCAGCGCCTTGACGACCCACGGGGAGAATTCGCTCATGCCACACCCTCCAAGGCGATCGGATCGGCCAGTACCGGCTGCCCCGACGGGCTGAGCCGGATGAGCTGACCGCGCTGCCAGCTGTCGTCGTCGCGTTCGGGGAAATCGGTCCGTACGTGACAGCCGCGGGATTCCGTCCGGCGCGCGGCCGCCGCGACCAAGGCCTCCGCCACCAGGGTGAGCGCCGCGTCCTCGACGATCCGAGGCGTCCACAAAGGACTCTCGACGACCGAAAGATCCAGCACCGAACCGACGACCGACAACCCTTCGGCGTCGCGGCCGATGGCGGCGTACCGGCTCATCGCCCGCTGCAACGCGTCACGGTCGGCCACCGGCGCCTGCACCGGAGGCGCGAGCACACCGCGACGCGGATCGGCCAGCCGCCCGATGGCGAAATCGGCGGCGATCGCGTCGGCCACCCGCCGCCCGACCACGAGGCCTTCGAGCAAACTGTTGGAGGCCAAGCGGTTCGCGCCGTGCAGACCCGTCCTCGCGACCTCGCCCGCGGCGTAGAGACCGCGAACACCGGACCGTCCGTCCACAGTGGTCACCACACCGCCGCACGCGAAATGCGCTGCGGGCGTGACCGGGATCGGCTCCTTCGCCGGGTCCAGACCGATCGCCGCGCACGCCGCGTGCACGGTCGGGAACCTTTTGGCGAAGCCGGAAATCCCGGTGGCGTCGAGGAAGACGTGGTCGTCGACACCGCCGGGCGCCTGCACCATGCGGCGCGTGATGGCCGCGGAAACGACATCCCGGGGCGCGAGATCCCCGAGCGGGTGGACCCCGCGCATCACCGAGGCACCCGTCGCGTCGTGCAGGGTCGCGCCCTCGCCGCGTACCGCCTCGGTGACCAGCGGGAGCCGGCCACGCGCGCCGGGCGTAAACAGGACCGTCGGGTGGAACTGGACGAACTCCACGTCCGCGACCTGCGCTCCCGCGCGCAACGCCAGCGCCAACCCGTCCCCCGTGGCGAGTTCCGGATTGGACGTCGCCTGATAAAGCTGCCCCAGTCCGCCGCTGGCCAGCAGCACCGCGGGCGCCCGGACGACACCGGGCACACCGTTGTGGTCCAGGACGGTCACCCCGACGACCTCGCCCGCGGGCGTGCGGATCGCGTCGACGGCGATGTGGTGCTCCAGCACCGGGATCCGCCGTCCTCCGGCCGTCGCGACCAGCGTCCGCTCGACCTCGGCGCCGGTCGCGTCGCCACCCGCGTGGATGACGCGGAACGCGCTGTGCCCGCCTTCCCGGGTGCGGGCCAGTTCGGGCCGCCCTTCTGCCGCGGGGTCGAAGCGCGCCCCCTCGGCCCGCAGCCGGGCCACCGCGGCCGGGCCGCCGGCGATGATCGACCGGACGGCGTCCTCGTCGCAGAGCCCGGCACCAGCGGTGAGCGTGTCCTCGGCGTGCTTGCCGACCGAATCGCCCCGCTCGTGCTCGCCCTCCAGCACGACCGCGATACCGCCCTGCGCCCAGCGGGTGTTGCCGTCGGAGACCGTCGCCTTGGTGACCACCAGGACGTGCAGGCCGAGCTCCTGCGCGCGCAGCGCGGCGGTGAGCCCGGCCACCCCGCTGCCGATCACCACGAGATCAGCGGCGGCCTCCCAGACCGGGTGGGTTTTCGCCTGGAGAGCGGTAACCGGGTCGGTCATTCTCCGCCGCCAGGCTGCCCGATCTCGATCATGCGCTGCACGGAAGCGCGGGCACGGGCGGCGGTTTCGGCGTCGACGTGGACCTCGTCGGCTCCCTCGCGCAGCGACCGCAGCAGGGCGGCCGGCGTGATCATCTTCATGTACCGGCAGGACGCCCGGTCGTTCACCGCGCGGAAGTCGATCTCCGGCGCGGCCTTGCGCAGCTGGTGGATCATCCCGATCTCGGTGGCCACGAGGACCGACTTCGCCTTGGTGTCACGGGCGGCGTGGACCATGTCGCCGGTCGAGAGGATCTTGACCCGCTCAGGGGCGACGGCACCCTCGCCCGCCAGGTACAGCGCCGAGGTCGCGCAGCCGCATTCCGGGTGGATGAACAGGTCGGCGTCCGGGTTCTCCGAGGCCCGCTCGGCCAGCTCGGCGCCGTTGATCCCGGCGTGCACGTGGCACTCCCCGGCCCAGATGTGCATGTTCTCCCGGCCGGTCACGCGTTTGACGTGCGCGCCGAGGAACTGGTCCGGCAGGAAGAGAACTTCCTGGTCAGCGGGGATGGAGGCGACGACGTCAACGGCGTTCGACGACGTGCAGCAGATGTCGGTCTCCGCCTTGACCTCGGCCGTGGTGTTCACGTACGACACGACGACCGCGCCGGGGTGCTCGGCCTTCCAGGCACGGAGCTGGTCGCCGGTGATCGAGTCCGCCAGCGAGCAGCCCGCCCGCGCGTCCGGGATCAGGACCGTCTTCTCCGGCGCCAGGATCTTCGCCGTCTCGGCCATGAAGTGCACGCCGCAGAAGACGATGGTGGACGCGTCACTGCTCGCCGCGATACGGCTGAGCGCGAGGGAGTCGCCGGTGAAATCGGCGATGTCCTGGATCTCGGGGACCTGGTAGTTGTGCGCGAGCAGGACGGCGTCGCGTTTGCGCGCGAGGCTGCGCACCTCCTCCGCCCAAGCCGCGTCGGCGACCACGCCACCGTACGGGGTCAAGTCGTTCTGCAGAGTGCTCGTCATCGTTCTGGCCCTCCTGGACCTGTCTCCGGTTTTCGCCTTATAATCGAAAACCGTGCGAAGTCATCTTAACACCCAGACCCCCCTCGCCCACGAGGTCTTGGGAGCGGTCCTTCAAGTGCGCTCGGACACACTCCGGGTCCTGCTGTGGCGGCGCGCGCTCGATCCGCACCTGGGTCGCTGGTCCCTTCCCGGCGGCAGGCTTCGCCCGGATGAAGACGTCGAGGCGTCCATCCGGCGGCAGCTCGCGGAGAAGGTCGACGTACGCCAGCTGAAGCATGTGGAGCAATTGGCGGTCTTCAGCGCGCCGGACCGGGTGCCGGGCCCCCGCGTCGTCGCGACGGCGTTCCTCGGCCTCGTACCGTCCGATGTGGACCCCGAGATCCCCGAAGACACCGAGTGGCACGACGTTTCCGAGCTCCCCCGGACGGCGTTCGACCACGAGTCCATCGTCCTGCGCGCGCGGGACCGGCTCCGCTCGAAGCTCTGCTACACGAACCTCGGCTTCGCCCTCGCCCCGGAAGAGTTCACCGTTTCGGCTTTGCGGAGGCTGTACTCGGCTGCGCTGGGTTACCGCGTCTCCGCGACGAACCTGCAGCGTGTGCTGTCCCGGCGCGGGCTGCTCCTGCCCACCGGCCACACCGCTCCGCCCGGGCGCAGCGGCGGCCGTCCGGCGGCGCTGTTCTCCTTCGCGGGCAAGGGGATGCAGATCACCGACCCGTTCGCGGTGTTCCGTCCGCCCACCGGGAAGTGACCGTCCTGCGAAGTCCTCCCGGTCCCCGTACCTTGAACGGGTGACCGAGCCGAGCGAGGAGTCCACCGGGAAGGCGATCTTGCCGCTGTTCCCGCTACAGACCGTGCTTCTGCCCGGAACACACCTTCCGTTGCACATCTTCGAACCGCGGTACCGGCAGCTGATGGCCGACCTCGTCGCCGAAGTCGTCCCGGACCGCGAGTTCGGGGTAGTCGCGCTGCGTTCGGCGATGATCAGGGAGGTCAGCGGGCCCGAACACGTCCACGAATTCGGCTGCAGCACGGTGTTGCGCGAGGCGAAACGGCTGCCGGACGGCAGATTCGACGTCGTCACCACCGCGCGGCGCCGGTTCCGGCTGCTGGAGATCGACCGTGTTTCCGCGCCGTACCTGATCGGCTCGGTCGAATGGGTGCCCGACGACCGCGTCGCCACGGTGCACGGCGACACCGTGACCAGGCTCGCCGACGTCGCGAAGGCCGCGCACCGGCGCTACTGCGAGTCCGCCTGGAACGACGAAGACTGGACCACCCCGCCCGAAGACGGCGACATCGCGGCGCTCGCCTACCGGCTCACCGCCGACTGCCTGCTCCCGCTGGAGGACCGGCAGCGCCTGCTGGAGGAGACGAACCCGCTGCGGCGGCTGCGGATCGCGTGCCGCCTGCTGACGCGGGAGGCCGGGTTCCTGAGCACACTGGGCGCGGTCCCGATGCCGCCGGGGGAACTCGGCGAGTTCACGCGCCCCTCGAACCTGAACTGAGCCCCTCCGGGGAGGGGTGAAGGACGCTTTCCCCGCATGCCACGCGACGAAAGCTCCCCTCACCACACGAGGCGCGGTGAAAGTCCCCTTCAGCCCGCCCTCCCCTGCCCCTGACGCTATGAAAGGTCCTTTCCTTGCAAAATTTGCAAGGAAAGGACCTTTCATAGCACTCGCGAAGCGCTACTTGCCCGGCTCCGACGAAGACCCCTCGTCCGACCCGTTGCCGGTACCGAACTTGCTCCACACCTTGCCCGCCGCCCCGGACACCGCCTCGCCGACGTCGCTGAACACCTTCGTCAGCGGGTCGGTCGAGCTGTTCCAGGAGTCCTTGTACGACTTCGCGGCCGACTTCAGGTCGTCGGTCCAGGTGGACGAAGGCGCGTCCTCGTCACGGCGTGGGTACTCGCCGGCCAGGATCCCCCGGTACTCCTCGGACGCCGCCCATTTCTGCAACTGGGCGGCACGCACGACGGCCAGCGGATGCGACATCGTCTCGACGTAACGCAGCTTCAGGTAGCTGTCGCGGATGTCGTCGACCGACTCGTACTCCGACGCCTGCTGCAGGAACGCCGGAATGTCGATCTTCGACGGGTCGATCCCGCCCGCGACCAGGATCTGCGAACGCAACGCCGCCGTCGGGTCCTGCGAGCACAGCAGCCCGGCGCGGTCGCAGGACAGTTCGGCCTTGCGGTACCACTCGCGCAGCGCCGCGATGACGACGCGGATGCCGATGGCGCTCACCGGCGTCCACGACATCGACATCTGCAGGCCGATCAGCCGGATCATGATCGTGCGGTACACCGCGTGCCCGGACAGCACGTGCCCCATCTCGTGCCCGATCACGAACCGCAGCGACGCGAGGTCCATCGCCTCGACGGCCGCGGTGTTGAGCACGATGAACGGCTCGTCCATCCCGATCGTCTGCGCGTTGACCTCGGGACTGCGGGCGACGAACAGATTCGGCACGCGGTCGAGGTCGAGTGTTTCGGCGCATTCGTTGCGCAGCTTGTCCAGTTCCGGATACTGCTTCGGGCCGACCCGGATCGCGGACGCGAGCGCCATGAGCCGCTCGCCGCGTTCGGCGTAGAAGCCTGAAACCGCCTTCACGACCTGCGCGAACCCCGGAACGGCGCGCAGGGTGGCCAGTGCGCCGCGGTCGACGGGGTGTTCGTACGCGCGCGGGCTGATACCTGGGAAGCGGACGGCGTTGTGCCGGGAAACCTCGATGTCGTCGGTCAAGAGAAAGCCCCCTAGAGATGTGTCCTGCCCCACCCTAGAGGAATTTCGTCAGCCGAGGCGGCGACCCAGGTCTTCCCGTCCGTTCCACGCGGTCAGCAGCGTGTACGCCAGCGTCGTCATCAACGGCGCGGCGAGCATGATCCACGGGGATTCGATCTGCGGCGCCTTCGCGATGACGTCGCCGACGGCGGGCGCCGCGCCGATCTCGTAGCGGCCGTTGGCGAACGAGACGCCCATCGTGGTCCCCAGCCAGCCCGCGAGGGTCGCGCCGCCGGTCGCGGCGATCAGCACGACCGGCCCGCGGCGTTCCCGCAGCAGCCAGGTCACGATGCCGATCAGCAGCCCGGCGCCGAGCGCGAGGAAACCGTAGACGGCGAGGTCGTCGAAGCGGTGCCAGCTCTCCAGCTCCAGCGGGGCGAGGCCGCCGTGGTCGTTGATCACCCGCATCCGCTGGGGCGGCGCCAGCCGCGCCCACAGCCAGGCCAGCGGGAAGCCGAGCAGCCCCGCCGTGGACAGGACGCTGACCGCCGGCAGCAGATCGGCCTTGACGACGACCTTGGGGAACGGGCGGCGTGGCCTCGGCAGTACGGGCACCGACCAGGGGTCGGGCACGCTGGAAGACAGGTGCGCCGGTTTACCCGTCGTCTCGCCCAACCCCGGACTCCTCCCTCGAGCTGCTTGTGCAGAGCGTAACCAATGACGCCCCCTGCGCACGCGACCCGGCACATATCGCCCCGCGTTTCGTCCTCTGAACGCGATGCTTGCGCGTGCAACTACCGCATTCAGAGGACTAAATGCGGGAAGTCAGCCGGCGAGTTCACCGTGACGGCTGCATCGGGCCGTCCAGCCGACCGGGGTGATCTGGACGACCATCCGCCGCGCGCAGTACGTGCAGTACCGCGGCGGCTCGAGTGCCGTTCTGGGGTTGTGGCAGGCCGGATGTTCCGCGCCACCGTCGGACGTCTGTCCACAGTGGACGCAGTACGCCGCTGGGTCAGAGGACGTCACTGATCGCCTTCACCGGCATCTTCAGCTCGTCGAGCATCGCCAGATCCGCGGTGGCCGGGCGGCCGAGGTTGGTCAGGTAGTTGCCGACGATGATCGCGTTGATACCGCCGAGCATGCCCTGCTTGGTACCCAGGTCGCCGAAGGTCAGCTCACGGCCGCCGGAGAAGCGGAGCAGCGGGCGGGGCATCGCGAGCCGGAACGCGGCCACGGTGCGCAGCGCGTCCTTGCCCTCGACGACCTCGTAGCCCTCGTACGGCGTGCCCGGCTGCGGGATGAGGAAGTTCATCGTGCACTCGTCCGGGTTCAGCTCGGCCAGCTGCGCGGCGAACTCGGCGCGCTGCTCGATGCTCTCCCCCATGCCGATGATGCCGCCGCAGCAGACCTCCATGCCCGCCTCGCGGATCATGCGCAGGGTCTCCCAGCGCTCTTCCCACGTGTGCGTGGTGACGACGTTCGCGAAGTGCGAGCGCGCGGTCTCCAGGTTGTGGTTGTAGCGGTGCACGCCCATCTCGACGAGCTCGTCGACCTGCTCCTGGGTGAGCATGCCGAGCGAGCAGGCGATCTGGATGTCGTTGCCGTCCTCGCGGATGGCCTTGATCCCCTCGCGGACCTGCGAGAGCAGCCGCTTGTCGGGGCCGCGGACGGCGGCGACGATGCAGAACTCGGTCGCGCCGGTCTCGGCGGTCTGGCGGGCGGCCTTGACCAGGCCGGGGATATCCAGCCACGCCGACCGCACCGGCGTCGGGAACCGGCCGGACTGCGAGCAGAAGTGGCAGTCCTCCGGGCAGCCGCCGGTCTTGAGGCTGATGATGCCCTCGACCTCGACCTCGGGGCCGCACCAGCGCATCCGGACCTCGTGGGCCAGCGCCAGCAGGTCCGTCAGGTGGTCGTCGTCGAGCCGCAGGACTTCGAGGATCTGCTCCTCGCCGAGCCCGACACCACGCTCGAGGACCTGGTCACGCGCCACGGCGAGGATGTCGACGGTCTCCGGGGCAGTGGTCACGAGGCGGCTCCTGTTCGGGGTGGGGCGGTGAAGCGAAGGCACATCATCGTGCACGACCGGGCGGCTCGGCCACAGCGACGCAGGTCACTTCTGTGCCGACGCGCGGCCGACGAAGCATTCCGGATCGAACTCCCCGCCGAACCACGGCGAGAGACCCGCCTTGGCCCGGTCCGCGAACTCCTCGGGCCCGGCCGTGCCCAGCCCGGCGGGCAGCACGCCCAGCAGCGGGGCCCCGGCGGCGACCGGCAGGTCCCGCAGGTTCGACACCGCCGCCAGATCCGGCTCGTCCGGCCAGGATCCGATGATCACCCCGGCCACGGTCAGCCCGCGTTTGGTGGCGACCTCGGCGGTCAGGGCGGTCGCGTTGAGCGTGCCCAGCCCGGCCTCGGCGACGATGATGACCAGCGCGCCCAGCGACCACGCGACGTCGGCCAGCGTGGCCCCGTCGGCGTCGAACCGGACCAGCAGCCCGCCCGCGCCCTCGATGAGGGTCAGGTCGTGGTCGCCGTCGAGGTCGCTCGCCGCGGCGGCGATCTCGCTCGGGGCGAGCGTCGGCAGTCCCGAAAGCCTGGCCGCCGCCTCCGGCGACAGCGGATCCGGGTACCTCCGCAGCTCGCGGGTGGTGACCGGGCCGGCGAGGCGGAGGACGTCGGAGAGGTCGCCCGGCTCGTCCGGGCCCACTCCGGTCTGCGCCGGTTTCAGCACGGCGACACGCTGGCCCTGACCGGCGGCCAGAGCGGCGATGGCGGCGGTGGAGATCGTCTTGCCGACACCCGTACCGGTGCCGGTCATGACCAGCATGCTCACGTGCGTTGAACTTAGTGGGTCCGGATCGAGTCCCGCTGAACGGCTTCCGTTAGCCCCCGGATGTGGTGACGGCCCCGACCGGGGTGAACGACGGGCTCCCCTCGTCCGACAGGTAGACCTGCGCCGCCCCGACGTCGAAGTACATCCCGGTCAGGTGCAGCTCGCCGCGCGCCTCCGCCTCGGCGATCAGCGGATAGTGCCGCAGGTGCTCCAGCTGCTGCAGCACGTTCTTCAGCGCCAGCCGGTCGACCTCGGTGTCCGGGCGTTCGCCGTCGAGGGTCACCGTGGCGTCGCGGTGCGCGCTCGGCTCGGCGTGCCGCAGCCAGGAGGCCAGCATCGGCGCGCCGTCCGGGGCTCCGGTGGCCAGCGCCTGCATCGCGCCGCAGCCGGAATGACCGCAGACCACGATCTCGCGCACCTTCAGCACGCCGACGGCGAACTCGACGGTGGCGCCCATAGACGGATCGGCCCGGCGGGCGGGCACCAGGTTCCCGATGTTGCGCACGGTGAACAGGTCGCCGGGACCGCTCGTGGTGATCATGTTCGGCACGATCCGCGCGTCCCCGCAGGTGATGAAGAGGGTGTGCGGCGACTGGCCGCCCGCCAGTTTGCTGAGCGCCGGCTGCATGAGCGCGGCCGTGCGCCGCTGGAACTCGGTCGCCCCGCGCAGGGTGGGCCCGCCGCGCTGGCCGGGCAGTTCGACGTCCTTGGCCTGCCAGTCGGACCACGGCGCGAGGAACCGCGGCACCGACCGCGCCGCCGCCGTCCGGGTCAGCGTGGGGTCGCCGGACTTGCCCTTGGCGAACCACGGATGCCCGACCTCGTCGACGATCACCGTGCCGCCGGCGCGTTCATGGCCCTGCTGCCAGTTCGACAGGCTCTCGAAGGCGGCGTGGTCGAGGTAGTCGACGACCAGTTCCAGGGTCACCTTCGCGCCGTCGGGCACGGTCGCGAGCACACGGCTGAGCCTCGGCACGGAAAGGAACGTCAGGACGCCCTCGACGACGACGCGCCATTCGCCGCCGTCGCGCTCGGCGTGGATCCCGGACCACACCGTGCGACGCAGCATCAGCAGCACCGAAAGCGCGATACCGAGCAGGACGCCGGTGAGCAGGTCGAAGACGACGACACCGGCGAGCGTCACCAGGTACAGCCCCAGGTCGCCGTGTTTGAGGACCTGCTTCATGTGGCCGGGGTTCACCAGTTTCGCGCCGACGTGGACGAGCAGGCCGGCCAGCGCGGCGAGCGGGATGTTCTGGATGAGCCCGGCGAACGCGGCGACGAACACCAGGATCCAGACGCCGTGCAGGATCGCGGACGCCCGGGTGCGGGCGCCGGCGGTGACGTTGGTCGAACTGCGGACGATCACACCGGTGACCGGGAGGCCGCCGAGCGCGCCGGAAGTCATGTTCGCGGCACCCTGGCCGATCAGTTCGCGGTCGAGGTTCGACCGCGGCCCCGTGTGCATCTTGTCGACGGCGACGGCCGACAGCAGGCTTTCCACGCTCGCGATCAGGGCGATGGTGACCACCGCGACGGCGAACGCGCCCCAGCCGGTGTCCGGGAATTCGGGCGCGAAGCGGATGTTGAGCAGGTCACCCGGCAGGTTGACGCGGGGCAGGGTCATCGCGGTGGCGACGGAAAGCACGGTCACCAGCGCGATCGCGGCGAGCGGGCCGGGCACCTTGCGGACGGCCTTGGGCAGCCGCGGCCACACGAGCAGGATGCCGATCGTGAGCACGCCGATCAGCGCGGCGGTGTCGTGGTGGCCGACGATCTGCGCGGGCAGTTGCGCGATGTTCTCGAGCGCCGAACTCTGCGCCGATCCGCCCAGCACGACATGGAGCTGGCCGAGGACGATCGTGACGCCGATTCCGGCCAGCATGCCGTGGACGATGGCGGGCGAGATGGCGAGCGCCGCGCGGGCGATGCGGCTCAGCCCCAGCAGGATCTGCAGCGCGCCCGCGGCGACGGTGATCGCACAGGTGGTCGCCCAGCCGAAGGTCGCGATGGTCTCGGCCATGATCACCGTCAGGCCGGCGGCGGGGCCGCTCACCTGAAGCGCCGAGCCGCCGAGCGCCCCGGCGACCACACCTCCCACCACGGCCGCGATCAGCCCCGCGACGATCGGCGCCCCTGACGCGAGAGCGATCCCGAGTGAAAGCGGGACGGCGACGAGGAACACCACCAACGAGGCGGGCAGGTCGTGACGAAGCACGGCGAGAGGTTGTTTCATGATCACCAGGAAACTGGTGAATTGTCCGATATGCACCACCTGATCGAGTGAATATCACCCAACGGACGGGTGGCGTGGCCCACTTTCGGCCCGATTCGTTGCCCGGAGATGTCCCCCGCGTTGCGAAAAGCCTTATCCGGTCCCGAATCCTGGGAAATATCGGTTGGGCGCCCGGCCAAGCCACGCCCCGATCTCGCGTGATGGCCCTACCTCAGGACTTCACCGGGGCCGCCCCCGACATGAGTGGCGACTCGGGTTCTCGTGAGGGGTAAGGCAAGGTGCCGTGTTGCGAAAGCCGCTTTCGCAACGTCTGGCTGAACCGGGCTTCAGATGACCGGTCGGACGACACACGTGATCCATCGGACGACACGCGTGACTGGAGGGACGACACACGCGAGCCGTCCGCCTGGACACACGTGTCGTCCGTCTGATCACGTGTGCCGTCCCTCCCGTCACGCGAAAGCTCCGATTACGCGTGATCGCCCTAACTCAGGACTTCACCGGGGCCGCCGCCGACGTGAACGACCGCAGCGCTTCGTCGAGCAGGTACACGTTCGCCTTCCCGACGTCGAAGTACATCCCCGTCAGCCGCAGTTCCCCGCACGCCAGCGAGGCGTCGACCACCGGGTACGAGCGCAGGTTCTCCAGTTGCTGCACAACGTTGTGCAGCGCGAGCCGATCGCCTTCGTGCGCCGGTCGTTCGCCGTCGAGCAGCACCGGCCCTTCGCTTTCCCTGCGCCGCATGGTCGCCTCGCCGTGGCGGAGCCAGCCGCCGAGATGCGCGAGGCCGTCGGGCGCGTCCCCGAGCAGCGCCTTCATCGCGCCGCAGCCGGAATGCCCGCACACCACCACTTCCCGCACCCGCAGCAGCCCGACGGCGTACTCGATCGCCGCCCCCACCGAGAAATCCGCTTCCGCGCGCGGGACGAGATTCCCGATGTTCCGCACGGTGAACAGGTCGCCGGGTCCGCTCGTGGTGATCAGGTTCGGCACGATCCGCGCGTCGCCACAGGTGATGAAAAGCGTATGCGGCTGTTGCCCGTTCGCCAGCCCGTCCCAGGTGCTGCGCAGCAGCGGCGCCGTCCGCCGCTGGAACTCCGAAGCGCCGCGGCACAACGGGACACTGCCGCCGCGCTGGCTCGGCAGTTCGAGATGTTCGGCCTGCCATTGCGACCATGGCGCCAGCCAGCGCGGCACCACCCGGGACGCGACGCCGCGGCGCACGGTCGGCACGCCCGCCTTGCCGCGTTCGAACCACGGATGCCCGATCTCGTCGACGATCACCGTTCCCCCTGCGCGTTCGTACGCGCGCTGCCAGCCGCGCAGGCAGTCGAAAGCGGCGTGGTCGAGGTAGTCGACGAACAGCTCCAGCGTCACCTCCGCCCGCTCGGGGACTTCGGCCAGGACGGTCGTGAGCCTTGGCACGGAAAGGAAAGTGAGCGCACCTTCGATGACGACGCGGGTCCGCGAGCCGTCCCGTTCGACGTGGATCCCGGAGAACAGCATCCGGCGCAGCATCAAGGCGAGCGCCACCGCGATCCCCGCGGCGACGCCGGTCAGCAGGTTGACGGCGACCGCGCCGATCAGGGTCGCGAGATAGACCGGCAGGTCGCCGTGGCGGCGGACCTCGCGGAGGCTGGTGATGTTGACCAGTTTGGCGCCGACGTGGACGAGGAGGCCGGCCAGCGCGGCGAGCGGGATCAACCGCAGCGCGCCCGCCAGGAACAGGCAGCAGCCGAGGATCCAGACGCTGTGCAGGATCGCCGACATCCGGGTGCGGGCGCCCGCTTCGAAGTTGGTCATGGTGCGCACGACGACGCCGGTGACCGGGAAGCCGCCGAGCGAACCGGCGGCGACGTTCGCGAGGCCCTGGCCGACCAGTTCGCGGTTGAGGTCGGTGCGCGGCCCGTCGCGGAGTTTGTCGATGGCGACGGCGGAAAGCAGGCTCTCCAGGCTGGCGATGAGCGCGATGGAGAGGACGGCGGCGATGATCGCCGCCAAGGATCCGGACGGCGCCTGGGGGACGAAACCCAGCCCCGGCAGCCCGTTCGGGAGGTCGACGCGCGGCAGGTCCATCCCCGCCGCGACGGAAAGGCCGGTCGCCAGCGCGACGGCGGCCAGCGGGCCGGGGACGCGGCGCACCGTACGCGGCAGCCGGGTCCACGCCAGCAGGACGCCGACGGTGACCACGCCGACCAGCGCGGCTTGGTCGTGGTGACCGACGATCCGGCCCGGCAGCGCCAGGATGTTCTCGATCGTGGAACTCCGCGCCGCACCGCCGAGAACCACGTGCAACTGGCCGAGGACGAGGATCAGGCCGATCCCGGCGAGCAGGCCGTGCACGATCGCGGGTGAGATCGCCAGCGTCGCCCGTGCCACGCGGGTGAGGCCGAAGAGGATCTGGACCACGCCCGCCGCGGCGGTCATCGCGCAGGTGGCGGCCCAGCCGAAGGTGGCGATGGTCTCCGCGATGACGATGGTCAGCGCGGCGGAGGGACCGCTGACCTGGAGGGCGGAGGCGCCGAAGAAGCTCGCGACGATCCCGCCGACGACGGCGGAGACGAGTCCGGCGAGCAAGGGTGCTCCGGCGGCATGGGCGACGCCGAGCGAAAGCGGGACGGCCACGAGAAAGACGACGACCGAAGCCGGAACGTCGTGGCGAAGGTTCTTCAGGAGGGTCGATGCGGGATTGCGGCGGCCCGGAGGCCCGGTGTCGTGCTCGTCACCAACGATGTCGATCATGGGGGCAGGAAACCCGATCCGCGCGCAAAAGTCCGCTACGCAAAGGTTTCTCAGGTTTGCTTGTGCACCCGAGAACTAGGGCATACCAGGCTTTCGGGGCAAACCGCCCGAGAAGGACCCCGATCGGACTCGCCCGTTCGCTTGACCAAGATCAACTCCCGACCACGCTCTGTACCCAGCGTGGCCTCTCCGGATTGCTGTGGCCGCTGTCACACTCTTTGGGCTGAACTTCGCCGTTTTTACGCTTTTTGTGCGGCCGAGACCATTGCGGAAGTGATCGCGACGAGGTCTTCCGCCTCGGAGATGTAGGGCGGCATCGTGTAGATCAGGTTCCGGAACGGGCGCAGCCAGACCCCGTTCCCGGTGAGGACCTCCGTCGCCACCGCCATGTCCACGGGATGGTCCAGTTCGATCACGCCGATCGCGCCGAGCACCCGCACGTCGGCGACCGACGGCAGCTCGCGAGCCGGTTCGAGCCCGGCCTTCAGCGCGGCCTCGATCCGCGGCACGTCGGACTTCCAGCCGCCTTCGGCCAGGATCCCCAGGGAGGCATTGGCGACGGCCGAGGACAGCGGGTTCGCCATGAACGTCGGGCCGTGCGCCAGCACGGGCAGCTCACCGCGCGAGATCCCGTCGGCGATCTCCGGCGTGCACAGCGCCGCCGCCATCGTCAGGTACCCACCGGTCAGCGCCTTGCCGAGGCACAGGACGTCGGGCGTGACCCCGGCGTGCTCGGCGGCGAACATCCGGCCGGTGCGGCCGAAACCGGTGGCGATCTCGTCGAAGATGAGCAGGACGCCGTTCGCTTCGGTGATCTCGCGCAGCGCGCGCAGATACGCGGGCGGGTGGAACCGCATACCGCCGGCGCCCTGCACGACCGGCTCGACGATGATCGCGGCCAGTTCGCCCGCGTGCCGCCCGATCTCGGTGGCGAGCAGGTCGAGGTAGTCCTGATCCGGCTCGTCGGCGAACCCGCCGGGCGGCCTGGGCAGGAACAGCTGGTCCGGCAGGATCCCGCGCCACAGCGAGTGCATCCCGCCCTCGGGGTCGCAGACGCTCATCGGCGTGAACGTGTCGCCGTGGTAGCCGCCGCGCCAGGTCATCAGGCGCCGCTTTTCCTTGCGCCCCACCGACTGCCAGTACTGCAGGCACATCTTGACGGCGACCTCGACCGACACCGAACCCGAGTCGCACAGGAAGACGTGCCGCAACCCCTCCGGCGCGAGGTCGACCAGGGTCTTGGCCAGCCTGATGGCCGGTTCGTGGGTGAGCCCGCCGAACATCACGTGACTCATCCGGCCCGCCTGCTCCGCCAGCGCCGCGTCCAGCACCGGGTTCCGGTAGCCGTGGATCGCCGCCCACCAGGACGACATGCCGTCGACCAGTTCGCGGCCGTCGTCGAGGGTGAGCCGGACCCCGCTCGCCTCGCGGACCAGCAGGGAGTCGATCGTGCTCGGCATCGGCCCGTACGGGTGCCAGACGTGTTCCGCGTCGAGCGCGAGGAGTTCGGCGGCGTCCATCCGGCGACCCTACGACACGCCCTCCTCAGCGCAGGCGCACAGGGAGGGTCTCCAGCCCGTGGACCAGGGTGCTTTCCCGCCACCGCAACGTTTCCGGTTCGGCGTCCAGGCCGAGGTCGGGGAACCGCTCCAGCAGCCCGCGCAAGGCGATCTCGGCCTCCAGACGGGCCAGCGGGGCGCCGACGCAGTGGTGGATGCCGTGCCCGAACGCGAGATGCCCCGCCGCCGACCGTGTGACGTCCAGGCGGTGCGGGTCTTCGAACCGTCCGGCGTCCCGGTTCGCGCCGAGCAGGGAGACGAGCACGAACTCGCCCGCCGGGATCTCGACTTCGCCGACGGGCACGGCTTCCTTGGTGAACCGGATGGTCGCCAGGTGGATCGCGCCGTCGTAGCGCAGGAACTCCTCGACCGCGCCGGGCAGCAGCGTGGGATCGGCGCGCAGGGCGGCCAGCTGTTCCGGCTCGCGAAGCAGCGCCAAGACACTGTTCGCGATCAGGTTGACCGTCGTCTCGAACCCGGCCACCAGCAGCAGGAACGCCATGGCCAGCAATTCGTCCGCGGTGAGTGAATCGCCTTCGTCGCTGGCGTGGATCAGACCCGAAAGCAGGTCTTCGGCGGGCTCGGCGCGTTTCTCTTCGATGAGGTCGACGAGGTACGCGTGCATCTTCGCGGCCGCGGCCTGCAGTTCCTCCGGCGTTGACCAGGCGACCATCGTGTTCGACCAGGTCGCGAACGCCGGCTGGTCGCCCGCGTGGACGCCGAGCAGTTCGCAGATCACCCGGATCGGCAACGGGACGGCGAAAACGGGCAGCAGGTCGACGCGCTCGGCGTCGCCGATGCCGTCCAGCAGTTCCGCGGTGATCTGCTCGATCCTCGGCCGCAGCCGGGAAACCGTACGCGAGGTGAAGGCCTGGTTGACCAGTTTGCGCAACCGCGTGTGGTCCGGCGGATCCGAGTTGAGCATGTGCGCGCCGAGCGCGCGTACGGCGCTGTCGGCCGCGGATTCGAAGCCGTCGCGTTCGAAGAGACGCTGGATGGCAGCCGGATCCTTGCCCACACGGGGATCCGCGAGGATCGCGCGGGCTTCGGCGTATCCGGTGACGATCCAGGTGGCGAGGCCGCGCGGCAGGCGGACCTTGCGGGCCGGGCCCTCTTCACGCAGCAGCGCCGAAACCCGGTGTGACTCCTGGACGAGATCCCAGTCCAGGTTCTTCGGTTCCCCCATCGGTACGCCTCCCCGGCGCGCCGGTCAGCGTTCGGCCAGCGCGGCCACGACTCGCTCGGTCACTTCGGTCCAGTATGCCCGCTGTTCCTCGCGCTCGTCGGCGCCCGCGAGCCATTCCTGGTGGAACCGGAGCGTGGTCTTCTGGTCGGTACCGCTCACCGTGATCTGCAGGGTCGAGTCGTGGTCCCAGTCCTTCGGGCGCCAGGTCAGCCGGAGCTTGTCGCCTTCGGAGCGGCCGCGGATCTCGCCGGTCGTCCCGTTGGCCGTCTCGTACGCCGCGCCCAGCTCGTGGCCGAGTTCGGCGCCCGGACCGAGCCAGATGCCCACACCCTCGCGTCCGACCAGGAAGTCCCACACCTGGGTGCCGCTGTACGGCACCGTCTGGGAAACGCCTACCTGCCAACCACTTCCGGCTGTTTTGGCCGTTGTCTTGGTCACCGGGCCATCATCCCATCGGGTGTACCGTGCGGCAGTCACCGGTCCGGGTGGAGGATGTCTTCCCGTGCGCTACCGTCCGATTTCTCCCGCTCTGCTGGTGTCCGAACTGACCGAACGCATCACCTCGATCACGGGCCGCCGCCGGATCGCGGTCGCCGTCGACGGCGCGGCCGGTGCGACCAACACCACAGAACTCGCCGACGCCCTGGTCGATCCCCTGCGGATCGCCGGTCACGCGGTGTTGCGGATCTCGGCGAACGACTTCCTGCGCCCCGCTTCATTGCGCTTCGAACGCGGCAAAGAGGACCCGGACTCGCGCTACAGCGACTGGCTCGACCTCGGCGCCCTGCGGCGCGAAGTGCTCGACCCGCTCGCCGAGGACGGCAGCGGTCTCGTCCTTCCGTCGCTATGGGATCCGGTCCGTGATCGCGCCACACGCGCCGAACGCGTCGAACTGCCCGAGGGCGGCGTCGTCCTGCTGGACGGGGAGTTCCTGTTCGGCGCGGGGCTCGCGTTCGACCTGAGCGTGCATTTGTGGCTCTCCCCCGGCGCGCTGAGGCGGCGGGTGCCGGACGCCTGGGCGCTCCCCGCTTACGCGCGCTACGAACAGGAAGTCGATCCGTCGGCGCTGTCGGACGTGGTGATCCGCGTCGACGATCCGAAGCATCCGGCGCGCTACGAACCCTGATTCCTCAGCGCACCGCCGCGACGGGGTCGCCGTCGAGCAGGCCGGAGAGCCGGCTCGCCATGGTGTCCCACCGCCAGTTCTCGCCGACCCAGTCGCGACCGGCGGCCCCCATCCGCCGTGCCCGCACCGGATCGGCCAGCAGCGCCGCCAGCGTCTCCCTCAGCTGCTGCTCGTCGCGTCCGTCGACGACGTGCCCGGTGACCTCGTCCAGCACCGTTTCCGGCGCACCACCGGAATTCCCCGCGACGACCGGCAATCCGGTCGCGGAGGCTTCCAGGTACACGATGCCCAGCCCCTCGACGTCGAGCCCCTTCCCGCGCGTCCGCGCCGGCATCGCGAAGACGTCGCCCGCGTTGTAGTGCGCGGGCAATTCCTTCCAGGGCACCGATCCGGTGATGACGACGCTGTCTTCGACCTCCAGCGCTTCGACGAGCCCGGTGAGCGTCTTGCGGTACGGGCCGCCGCCGACGAGCAGCAGCGCCACGTCCGGGATCCGCTTGCGGAGCTCGGGCAGGATCTTGATCAGCATGTCCTGGCCTTTTCGCGGTACCAAACGCGAAACGCAGACGATCGTCGGCCGGTCGGCGAGCCCGTGCCGCTCGCGGATCTCCTTGCCCGCGGCCGGATCCGGCCGGTAGAGCGCGGTGTCCACGCCGCACGGGAGCATCTCCAGCCCAGCCATCGGGCCGAAAGCGGCCGAAAAGCGGGAGCGCGTGTACTTGCTGACGTAGGTGACGACGTCGACGGTGTCGCCGATCCGCCGCAATGCCTGCCGTGAACCGGGAAGCATCGACCAGCCGACCTCGTGGCCGTGCGTCGACGCCAGCACCCGGCGCGCGCCGGCCGAACGCAGCGGATGCCCCAGCAACGCCAGCGGCGCCGCGGCGCCGAACCAGACGGCCTCGCAGTCGCGGGCGCGCATGATCTCCTTCGCCCGCTTGAGCACGTCCGGGGTCGGCAGCATCAGCGACGTCGGATGGCGCACCACCTCGAACGGGGCGGCGGCGTCGAACTCGCCGTGCGAGCCGGTGCTCGATTCCCAGGAGGGGGCGTAGACGACCAGGTCGTCGGCGGGCAGGCGGGTGGCCAGCGAATTCAGGTAGTTCTGGATACCGCCCGGCCGGGGCGGGAAGTCGTTGGTCACCAGCAGGGTCCTCAGCACCCCTGCAGGCTACTTGGCCCTCCGCATACGAAAGGGGCGGCACCGCTTGCGCGGTACCGCCCCTTGTCGTCTGTTCGTCAGGCCGTCGGGCGACGGGCGCCGACGTAGTTGTTCTGCAGCGGCGACACCTTGACGACGTCACCGGTGGTCGGCGCGTGCACCATCATGCCGTTGCCGACGTACATGCCGACGTGCGAGACCGGCGAGTTGTAGAACACCAGGTCGCCCGGCTGGAGCTGCGACCTCTGCACCGGGGCGCCGAAGGTCGACTGCTGACGGCTGGACCGCGGCAGGGTCAGACCGGCCTGCTTGTACGCCCAGAGCATCAGACCGGAGCAGTCGAAGGACGACGGTCCGGTGTCACCCCAGCCGTACGGGCTGCCGAGCTTGCTCTTCGCGGCCGCGAGGGCCGCCGCCGCGGCGGGACCCGGGGCGGGCAGGTTGGGGAACGCGCCGCCCTTGTCCTTCTGGGCGTTGCGATCCGAGGCACTCAGGTTGCCGCCGGCCCGCTCGATCTCCTTGAGCTGGTCGCTCAGCGTCTTCTGGCGCGCCTCGATGTCCGTGGTCAGCTTGGCGGCCGTGTCACGGGCGGCGGTGGCCGTGTTCTGGGCGTCCGCCGCCTGCTTGGCCGCGGCCGCGGCCTGGGCGACGGCACCGCTCAGGTTGGTCAGAGCGGTGTTCTTGTTCGCGGCGAGGACCTCGAGTGCCGAGGAACGCTCCAGGAAGTCCTGGGTCGACGCGCCCGACAGCAGCGACGACAGCTTGTTCAGCTGCACACCGCTGGTGAAGGAGGCACCGGCGAACTTGTTCACCTCGGCCTGGAAGGTCTTCTCGTCACCGGCCGCCTTGATGCCGAGCTCCTTGGCTGCGGCGGCGTCGGCGGTCGCCTTGTCGAGCTCACCCTGCTTCGCGGCGAGGTCGTCCTTCGCCTTGAGGAGGTCTTCGTTCGCCTTCTCGGCCTGTGCCGCGAGGTCGCGGTACTTGGCGAGCGCGTCCGAGCCGGACGGGGGCTGCTGGAGGGCGGGGCCTGGGGCAGCGGTGGCTGAAGGCTGGGCCACTGTCACCGCGGTGATCACCGCGGCCGCGGCCAAAGCTCCTGACACCACGCGCTTGACTGGATGCGACTGCACGGTCGCGCGTGTCTCCTTTGCTGTCGGCCACCGACTCGGAACCCGGGACGAAGAGGTCGGGGGCCCTCTTCCGCGAAGCCGCGACGCCGACCGTGAGGCCCGCGCGGTTCCCCGCGTTCCCGCCTCGCGCCTGGCCGAGTGCTATCGCAACAGGTTTGGCGCGTGGCTGGTTCCGGTGCAGCTCCCCGACAAAGCTGCCTCAGTGGCGATCCCGTGTCGCCGTCTGGCGACGACTTCCGGCCACGAGATCTCGGACAGGTTACGAAACCACGGGCACCGCGTCCACCATGGGAAGCGCAAAAACTCTCCGTGATGCGCCGAAACACCTTCGGACCAGCATGAGCGGAAAGGTGTGACGGGCGTTACAACCTGGGGCCGATCACGACTACCTACCGTTCACCCGATCGGATCGACCACTCGTCGAATACCCCGGTCGAGGCGTGTCCTCAGGCCGATTTCCGGCGCTCCTGCTCCACGATCTCGACCATCCGGAGGCGCGGGACCATCCCGGCGTCGGCGAGCGCGTCGACCGCTTTCCGCTCGTCGGCGTCCCATTCGAGCGCG
The DNA here is from genome assembly GCF_000732925.1 of Amycolatopsis japonica. NCBI lineage: Bacteria > Bacillati > Actinomycetota > Actinomycetes > Pseudonocardiales > Pseudonocardiaceae > Amycolatopsis > Amycolatopsis japonica. Next base: position 2,204,251 of record NZ_CP008953.1, on the reverse strand, counting down.
AGCGGCGCACCGAGAAGGACGCTGACGACACAGTCATGACATGCGTCACCGCGGACCGCGCACCGGTCGCAATCGATGACGAGAGTCTCTATGTCGGCTATATCGGCGATGGCCTTGTCGTCCATCTCGGACTCCTCACTTTCAGTGGTGAGGTGCACATTAAGAGCGACCACCGACAGTTTCGGGCCTCCGAGACCCGAGTTGTCCACAACCGGTCCTTCCATCCACAACTTTCGGCGGCGTTTCCTTGTCGCCCTGTCGCCCGGCCACCGTGGACGTGTGCCCCTACACAGACGCTGGTCGGAAGAAGCCATCCCGGCCGAACAACGACCGAGCTGGCCGGTCCTGATTCAGGAACAGCACGGCATCGTGACCAGAGCGCAGCTTCTGGCCTATGGACACAGCAAGGCCGCCATCGTCGCGAACCTCGAGGCAGGACGCTGGCAGCGTGTACTACCGCGGGTTTACGCGACTTTCACCGGTCTTCTCCCAAGGCAGGCCAGGGTTCATGCCGCGCTCCGCTACGGAGGCGGGCACGCGGTGCTGAGCCATCGCACCGCGGCCGAGGAGTGGCGTCTCCTGCCGGTCGAGGAAGGTCCGATCGAGATCACCGTGCCCTATTCCAGTTCCGCGATTTCCCAGCCTTCACTGGTGAAGGTGCACAGGTCGCGAGCGCTCCCGCACTCCGCGGCCGAGACATGGCCGCCGCGTACCAAACCTACGGACACGATCGTCGATCTGGCGGTCTCCCAGGCCGGCGCACGGGACGCGGTGAACGTCGTCGTCGACCTCGTCAGCCGGAGCAAAGTCCCGGTCTCCGCGATGCGGGACTGCGTCTCGTCGCGTCCGCCTTTCCGCTTCCGCGCCGAGATCCAGCGAGGTCTCGAATTGGTTGCCGGAGGCCTCATGTCAGCGCTCGAAGTGGAGTTCAAAGAGCAGGTGGAGGAAAGGCACGGCCTGCCGCCGGGCGACCGGCAGACAGCGGTCAAGGTCGACGGGAAGACGTTGTGGGAAGACGTCACCTACGACTCACGAGGCGCGGCGCTGACCGTCCGTCTGGATGGGCGGGCAACCCACGCGATGGCCGCCGTCGCGTTCCGGGACCGCCGGCGGGACAACGCGGCCGAACTCGCCGGCCGGGCCCGTCTGGTCTACGGCTGGCGGGACGTCCGGAATTCGCCGTGCCAAGTCGCGGCCGAGGTACGGACGGTCCTGTTGCGGGAGGGGTGGCGACCGACGGCCGAGCGGGTCACCTGCCCGAGGTGCTCGTGAGTGGTAAGGACGGTTCTAACCGTCCTTACCACTCACGACACGCTTCACACCCGGCTGAGCCGCGACACCAGCACCGCCGACGGCACCGGATGCGCGCCCTTGCCCCGCACCGAATCCGCCACCGCCCGGTCCGTGCTCGCGACCACCATCGGCCGCCCCGGCGGCTCGGCCGCGACGAGGGACCGGATGACGTCGTCCGCGAGCACGCCGCGTTCGGAGAACAGCACCCGCACCCCGCGCGGCACCGCGGCGGGCACGGAAAGCACGCCGGCACCGTCGAACACGACGGTGACTTCGGCCGAAGTCCGCGCGGCGAGCGCGGAAAGCTGGTGGATCAGCCGGTCGCGCTGGTCGGACAGCGCCAGCTCCGGATAACCGGTCTTCGTGACGTTGTAGCCGTCGACGATCAGGTGCACGTTGGGCAGCGCGAGGTGCCGGTCGAGCGCGGTGACGTCCTGGATCTTGCCGCCCGCCCCGAGACCCGACGTCGCGCCGCGCACCATGTCCGCCGGACGCTGACCCCGCGCGCTCACCGAAAGTTCGCGGCGCAGCCCGCCGACGGCGCCCTCGATCGTGTCCAGCAGCAGCCCGAGTCTCACCTCGTCGGCCTGACGCGCCTCACGGGCCGACTGACGGGCGATCTCGGCGTCCGTGACGGCCTTCTCCGCCCGCGCCCGCTCTGTCGCGACACGCTGCCTCTCACGGTCCAACTGGGCCTTCAGCGCCTTGATCTCTTCGGCGCTTTCGGCGCCTCCGCTCTCCAGCCGAGCGTGCGCCTCGGCGACGGCGTCCTTCGCCTGGCGCAGCTGGACACCTTGTTCCCGCAGGCGCTTCAACAGCTTCTCGACCTCGGCGTCGCGTTCGCCTCGCGCACTACCGGCGATCTCCTTGGCTTCGCGCAGTTCTTCACGCAGCTGCGCCAGTTCGGTCTCAAGCCGCTGGTTGCGCGCCAGCGCGGCGTCGCGTTCGGCGCGCAACGCCGTCTCCTCGGCGTTCTTCGCCACCAGCCGGACCCGTCCGGCCGCGCCCGCCTCGCCGAGCAGCACGGCGGCGGCCGCCGCGGCGACGGAATCGGGGGCGTTCGGATCGAGGGCGTCCTTGCGGTGATCACGCAGCCATTCGGTGACCGCGACCCGGAACTGCGAAGACTCCCCCAACGCGGTGAGCAACGCCGTCCCGCCGAGTTTCGCGCGTTTCGCCGGGGCGAACTTCGCGACCGGGCGCAGCTGCCTCGGCACGTCGGCGACCGGCAGTTTCCCGACGGCGGCGGCCGCCAGTTCGGCGATCCGCTCCCGCACGGTCTCCGGCAAGGCCGTCCAGCCTTCGGCAGGCACCTCTTCGGACGTCTCCGTCGCGCCCGCCGACGCCACGACACCCGAGGGGCCGCCGGTGGCGTCCTCGGGCGATTCGGGCACTGCGGGCTGCGGTTGCATCGCTCCAGCGTAGGCCCCATGCCCTCGGGGCGCGCTCGATGGGACGGCGTGCGCGCATCCTGGGATTGTCGGTGCCCGCCCCTACTCTGCCCGACCATGGACACCGGACGGCGGCCCGGCGCGGCGCAACTCGCCTTCGACGAGCTGGGAACTCCTTTGCGGGACATCACTTTCGTCGTATTCGACCTGGAGACCACCGGGACGAAACCCGGACCGGACGGGATCACCGAGATCGGCGCGGTCAAGATCCGCGCGGGCGAGGTGGTCGGCGAGTTCGCCACCTTCGTCAATCCTGGGATGCCGATCCCGCCCCAGATCGTCGAGCTCACCGGCATCACCGGGGCGATGGTCTACGACGCTCCCCGGATCGAGCGCGTGCTCCCCGCGTTCCTCGAATTCATCTCCGGTGCCGTGCTCGTGGCGCACAACGCCGCCTTCGACACCGGATTCATGCGCGCGGCCTGCGAAGGCCACGGCTACCACTGGCCCAAGACGGCCGTCGTCTGCACGGTCCGGCTCGCCCGCCGGGTCATCTCCCGCGACGAGACGCCCAGCTACCGGCTTTCCGCGCTGGCGGCGTTGTTCGGGGCGCGCACGACGCCCAACCACCGCGCGCTCGCCGACGCGCGCGCCACCGTCGACGTCCTGCACGCGCTGCTCGAACGGGTGGGCAATCTCGGCGTCCACACCCTCGAAGAGCTGCTGGACTACCTGCCCGGAGTGACCGCTGCCCAGCGCCGTAAACGGTCGCTGGCCGAGCATCTGCCGTCGAGGCCCGGCGTCTACCTGTTCCGCGGCCCGAGCGACGAGGTCCTCTACGTCGGCACGTCGTCCGATCTGCGCCGCCGGGTCCGGCAGTACTTCACCGGTTCGGAGAGCCGGGGGCGGATCCGGGAGATGGTCGCGCTGGCCGAGCGGGTCGACGCGGTCGAATGCGCGCACGCGCTCGAAGCCGCCGTCCGGGAGCTTCGGCTGATCGCCGCCCACCGCCCCATGTACAACCGCCGTTCCAAGAACCCACGGCACGCCTGGTGGGTCGCGCTGACCGAGGAGGCGTTCCCACGCCTGTCGGTGGTCCGCATGCCGCGAGACGGGATGCTGGGGCCCTTTCGCACCCAGACCGACGCCCGGTCCGCCGCGGACACCCTCGCCGGCGCCTCCGGGCTGCGGACGTGCACCCAGCGCATCTCGGCGACCGCGCCGAGCGGGACGCCCTGTGTCCTCGCGGAACTCGGCCGCTGCGGAGCGCCGTGCGCCGGGCTGCAGACGGCGGAGGCGTACCGGCCGGGAGTGCTCGCGGTGTCCGGTCTCATCGCCGGCACGGACGGACGGCCGCTGCGGGCCGCCGCCGACCAGCTGGCCCGGCTCTCCGCGGCGGAACACTACGAACAGGCCGCCCAGCATCGCGATCAGCTGGCCGGGCTGATCCGCGCGGTCGGCCGGGCGCACCGGCAGTCGGCGCTGGCGGGTATCCCGGAGCTGATCGCCGCCGGTCCGGACGGGAACGGCGGCTGGGAGCTGGCGGTGATCCGGCACGGCAGGCTCGCGTCGGCGGGGGTCGCGCGGCGCGGGGTGCCGCCGATGCCGGTCGTCGAGATGCTCGTGGCCTCGGCGGAGACGGTGCTCCCGGGTCCCGGTCCGCTCTTCGGCGCGATCCCGGAGGAGATCGGCATCCTCCTGCGCTGGCTGACCCGTCCGGGCGTCCGGCTCGTGCGCACGACACAACCCTGGGCGGAGCCCGCCGCCGTCGCGGGTGGCTGGCAGGAGTGGCTCGATCTCGCGGCGAGCGCGACGGCACTGGAACGCGTGGCGGGCTAGGATTTCAGCACCGGATTCACCGATGTAGGAGGACCCTTTGATCACGGCGATCGTGTTGATCCAGGTCGAAGCCGATGCCATCCCCGAAGCGGCGCAGGCGATCGCGGACATCGAGGGTGTCCGCGAGGTCTACTCCTGCGCGGGTGACGTCGATCTGGTCGCTTCGGTCCGGGTCACGGCCCACGAAGACCTCGCGGATCTGATCCCGGCGAAGATCGGCAAGGTGCCCGGCGTGCTGAGCACCGTCACGCATATCGCGTTCCGCTCGTACTCGAAGGCCGACAAGGAGTCCGCGTTCGACATCGGCGTCGAAGGCGCCTGAGCTTCCCCCGAAACGCGTGAAGGCCCCCTTCCCTCGGCTCAGCCGAGGGAAGGGGGCCTTCACGCGTGTCTCCCGGGTCTAGTGCCCGGAGGTGATCTCCTTGCGCTCCTCGGAAGGCTCGCCACCGATGTCGTCGACCTTGCCGTTGCCGTGCCCGTTGGACCGGGCGCGCTCCAGCGCGATCGTCTCCTCGACCGGGTCCGGGGACCAGGTCGAACCGGCGACGGCGTGTCCGGCCGAGCCGAGCTTGTTCATCTTCTTCGGCACCGACGCGCCCTGGTACTCGAGCGGGATCGCGTGGCCGTGGTCGTCCACCGGGCCGAGCGGCTGGTGGATCTCGATGAACTCACCGTGCGGCAGGCGCTTGATGATGCCGGTTTCGACACCGTGCTCCAGCACCTCGCGGTCGGCCCGCTGGAGGCCGAGGCAGATCCGGTAGGTGATGTAGTACGCGATCGGCGGCAGCAGCAGGACACCGATCCGGCCCGCCCACGTCGTCGCGTTCAGCGAGATGTCGAAGGCGAACGCGATGATGTCGTTGAAGCCCGACAGCATGATGACCGCGAAGAAGGTCAGGGCCATGATGCCCAGCGAGGTCCGGACCGGGACGTCGCGCGGACGCTGCAGCAGGTTGTGGTGCGCGGTGTCCTTGGACAGCTTTCGCTCGATCCAGGGATACATCACCAGCAACCCGATCAGCAGCGGCATCCCGACCGCGCCGGGGAAGAACACCGCCGGGACCGTGTAGTTCCCGAGGTAGAGCTCCCACGCGGGCCAGATCCGCAGCATGCCGTCGGCCCAGGCCATGTACCAGTCAGGCTGCGAACCCGCCGAGACCTGCGCCGCGTTGTACGGGCCGATGTTCCAGATCGGGTTGATCTGGAAGAGGCCCGACATCAGCGCGATGATGCCGGTGACCAGCGCGAAGAACGCGCCGCCCTTGAGCGCGAAGACCGGCATGATGCGGACGCCGACGACGTTGGTCTCCTTGCGGCGCACGCCCGGGAACTGCGTGTGCTTCTGGTACCAGACCAGCGCGAGGTGCGCGGCCACCAGGCCGAGCATGATGCCCGGCAGCAGCAGGATGTGGATCGTGTACAGGCGCGGGATGATCTCGTTGCCGGGGAACTCCCCGCCGAACAGCGCCCAGTGGATCCAGGTGCCCATGACCGGCACCGAGAGCACGATGCCCGACAGGGTCGCGCGGATACCGGTGCCGGAGAGCAGGTCGTCCGGGAGCGAGTAGCCGAAGAAGCCTTCGAACATGCCCAGGACCAGCAGCAGCGCGCCGATGACCCAGTTCGCCTCACGCGGGCGGCGGAACGCTCCGGTGAAGAAGATCCGGAACATGTGCACCATCATCGAAGCCACGAAGATCAGCGCGGCCCAGTGGTGCAGCTGGCGGACGAAGAGACCGCCCCGGACGTCGAACGAGATGTCGAGCGTGGTCGCGAAGGCCCGCGACATCTCGACGCCCTGCAGACCGGTGTAGCTGCCGTTGTAGACGACCTCCTCCATGGAGGGGTCGAAGAACAGCGTGAGATAGACACCCGACAGCAACAGGATGATGAAGCTGTAGAGCGCGATCTCGCCGAGCAGGAACGACCAGTGCGTCGGGAACACCTTGTTGAGCTGGTGCCGCATGCCCTTGGCCAGGTGATACCGGTCGTCGGCCCACTTCGCACCAGCGCCCGCGGCCTTCTCGACCGGGTTCGTCCCCTTGGTCGGGGTGGTGAGTGAACTCATGACTTACGCTCCCAAAAGGCCGGTCCGACGGCCTCGTTGAAGTCTCCGCGCGCGATCAGGTAGCCCTCTTTGTCCACTGTAATCGGAAGCTGGGCCAAAGGCCGCGTCGCCGGCCCGAAAATCGGCTTGGCGTAGTGGAGCGCGTCGAACTGCGACTGGTGGCAGGGGCAGAGGATGCGGTTGGTCCGCTGCTCGTACAGGGAGGTCGGGCAGCCCACGTGGCTGCAGATCTTCGTGTACGCGTAGTAGTCGCCGAAGTTGTAGTCCTCCTGGCCCTGACGCTTGACGACCTTGGCGGCGTCGGTCGGGCGGAGACGGATCAGCATGACCGGGTTGTCGACCCGCTTGAAGGCGGCCGACAGCGCGTGCTCGTCGTGCTCCTCGGACTTGCGGTACGGGAACACCGTCTCCATCGCGCCCGCGTCGAGGTCCTCGGCCTTGACCAGGGAGATCTCGTGCGGACGGCCGGTGTTGCGGCGCAGGTAGACGACCTCGTCCGGGAAGTTCTTCTTCCAGCCCGAGTGCCACAGCGAGTCGCGGTTCTCGGTGTCCTTCCACGGGTCCTTGATGAAGGACGCGACCGGCAGCGCCGCGACGGCGAGGCCGAGCACACCGGCACCGGCGCCCGCGGACCGCTTGATCATCGAGCGGCGCGCGATGGTGCTGCGGCTGCCCGAGTCGGCGAGCTGGGCGACGATGGTGGCCTTGTCGACCTCCTTGGAACCGCCGTCCCCGCGTTCCTGGACCGAGACCTCGGCCGGGATGAACTTCTTGGTGTAGAGGATCACACCGATACCGAGGCTGAGCACGGCCAGCCCGAGGGTGACCCCGAGCAGCGGCGTGTACAGCGTGTACTTGGTGTAGCCGGTCGTACCCGGCTCCTTGTACTCGAACCAGTGCGGCCACGCGATGAGGACCACGAACGCGAGGCCGGACAGCGCGGCCAGCACGAACCAGAGGGCGACCGCGCGCTCGGCGCGCTTCTCCGCCCGTGTCCCCTCGACCGGCCACGGCGTCGGGTACTCCACGATCTCGACCCCGTCGAGCGCGGTACCCAGCTTGACGAGCTGGTCGCGATCCATGTCCGCCAATTCCGCCTCTGTCGGCGGCTTCGGCCCTTCGGCGCTCATGCCTTCGATCCAATCCACAACGTCACGCCGATCAGCGCGGCGATCCCGACGATCCACGCGATCGCGCCCTCCGAAGCCGGGCCGAGTCCGCCGAGCGAGCTACCGCCGGGAGCGTTGTTCCCGTCGCTCACGGACTTCACGAACGCGATGATGTCCTTCTTCTCCTCCGGCGACAGCTGCCGGTCGGAGAACTTGGGCATGTTCTGCGGCCCGGTGAGCATCGCGGTGTAGATCTGCTCTTCCGTGGCCGGGTCCAGGTTCGGGGCGAACTTGCCCGAGGAGAGCGCACCGCCGCGGCCGGTGAAGCCGTGGCAGGAGGCGCAGTTGAGGCGGAAGAGTTCGCTGCCGCGCGCGACGTCCTCGCCGCGCAGCGCGTCACCCTTCTCGGCGGGACGCTGCGCGCCGCCGCCGTTGGCCTGGATGTAGGCGCCGAGGGCGTTGATCTCGGCCTCGGACAGCTTCGGCGGCTTCCGCTGCGCCTGGGCTTCCTGACGCACCGCGGGCATGCGGCCGGTGGAGGTCTGGAAGTACACGGCCGCGTCGCCGATGCCGATGAGGCTCGGGCCACGGTCGGTGACACCTTCGAGCTTCGGCCCGTGACATTCGATACACGTGTTGTTGTAGAGCTTCTCGCCCTCGCGCAGGAGGGCGGATTCGCCCTGCGCCTGCGCGGTCTGCGGCTCCGGGGCGAAAACGGCGTACAACCCGCCCACGCTGAGCAGCGCGATCCCGAGCGCCAGCGCGCCGGCGAAGCGCCTGCGTGCCTTCGACCGCTTGCGGAAGCGGCGCTCCGTGTTGTTCTTGCTGGAGGTCATCTTGCGGCAACCCTTGCTGTCAGTTCAGGCCGATAGGTCGTGGTGGCGGCTTCGTTCACGGAAGGATGTAGATCACCGCGAACAGACCCACCCACACGATGTCGACGAAGTGCCAGTAGTACGACACCACGATCGCCGAGGTGGCCTGGGCCGGGGTGAACTTGCTCAGCTTGGTGCGGATGAGCAGGTACACGAACGCGATGAGCCCGCCGATGACGTGCAGGCCGTGGAACCCGGTCGCGAGGAAGAAGACCGTGCCGAACGGGCCGGACGGGATCGTCATCCCCTCTTCGATCAGGTGGAGGTACTCGTAACCCTGGCCGCCGACGAAGATCGCGCCCATGATCAACGTGATGATGTACCAGCGTCGAAGGCCGAAGACGTCGCCCTTTTCAGCGGCGAACACGCCGAACTGGCAGGTGAACGAGGACGCCACGAGGATCACCGTGAACGGGATCGCCAAGGCGATGTTCAACTCGAAGGGCTCACCGTGCAGCGGCGGCGGCCACTGACCGGTCGCGTTCTGCGCCTTCACGGTGAAGAACATGGCGAACAGTCCGGCGAAGAACATCAGTTCGCTGGACAGCCACACGATGGTGCCGACACTGACCATGTTCGGCCGGTTCAGCGAGTGGACCCGCTGGCTGATGGTGGGAGCTGCCGTTGTCACGCGTCGCATTATGTCCTCTCACGCATGGCGCCCGCCGGGTGGGTCCACGGCGGGTCGCGTGCGTGTCGGGTCACATCTGAACGAAAGTGGGAACCGGGCTACTCATGGGTTTACTAGATCGGCTTCGTGACCTGGTCAGGAAGCCTTCCGCGCCGAGCCTGACGATCGACACGCCCGGCGTGGAGATCGTCGTGGAGGCGTTCGATCCGGCCGAGGCGGACTCTTCGGCGTTGGCGAGATCACCCGCTTGGGTCGCCGAAGCGCCCGCGATCCTGCGCCATCACTTGAAGCTGCCGCCCGAAAAGGTGGCGGAGGCGGCCTCGATCCTCGCCCAGGACGGCTGGGAGCTGCGAGAACAGGCACCCGACGGGGAATTCGCCCTCGCGCACGCACTGCGCGTCCAGACCCTCGACGCGCTGCACTGCGCGCAGGAACGGTCACGGATGGCGGGGCTCGCGCAACGGCTCGGCGGCGACTCCCTGGGCTGGGACGCGCTCCAGCCGTCGGGTGCGTCCACGTGATGTCGGTCATGGCGGATAACATCGCGGGGTCGACATGACTAGACGAGGCGGAGGCGCGCTCATGGGCGAGCAGGCGATGCGGATCCTGGTGTTCAGCCACAAGGCGGAGGTGCGCGAGGCGATCATCAACGCCGTCGGCCGCAGGCCCGCCGCCGACCTCGGCCGGGTGGACTACACCGAGGCGTCCGGCATCTCCGAGGTCCTCGTCGAGATGGACGCGGGCAACGTGGACCTGGCCATCCTCGACGGCGAGGCCCAGCCGACCGGTGGCATCGGGCTGACCCGTCAGCTGAAGAACGAGATCGGGGTGGGGGCGGGCCGGGCTGGTGATGACACAGACTGCCCGCCGATCATCGTTACGGTGCGGCGCAAGGACGACCGCTGGCTCGCGACCTGGTCGCAGGCCGACGCGGTGCTGGTCCACCCGCTCGACCCGCTGACCGCCGCCGAGACCGTCGCCGACGTGCTGCGCGCCCGGCGGGTGCCGGCCGTGCACGGCTGAGCCGTGACCGCCAAGACCTGGCCGTCCCTGCTCAACCAGCTCATCGCGCGCGCGGATCTGTCCGAGGAGGACACCGCGTGGGCGATGGACCAGATCATGAGCGGGGCGGCGACGCCCTCCCAGATCGCCGGATTCGCCGTCGCGCTGCGCGCGAAGGGTGAGACACCGGCGGAGATCTCCGGCATGGCCGACGCCATGCTGGCGCACGCCAAACGGGTCACCATCGACCGGCCGTCGGTGGACATCGTCGGCACCGGCGGCGACCGGTCGAATTCGGTCAACATCTCCACCATGGCCACGGTGGTGACGGCCGCGGCGGGTGCCCCGGTGGCCAAGCACGGCAACCGGAGCGCGTCGTCGAAATCCGGCGCGGCGGACGTGCTGGAGGAGCTGGGCGTCACGATCGACCTGCCGCCGGAGACGGTCCAGCGCAGCGTCAACGAGCTGGGCATCGGCTTCTGCTTCGCGCCGAAGTTCCACCCGGCCCTGCGCCACGCGGGCCCGACCCGCGGCGAGCTCGGCGTGCCGACGACGTTCAACCTGCTGGGTCCCCTGACCAACCCGGCGCAGCCGCGCAGTTCGCTCATCGGTTGCGCTTATCAGGACAAGACCCGCGTGCTGGCCGAGGTGTTCGCGCGGCGCGGCATGACCGTGCTGCTCGTGCGCGGCGACGACGGCCTGGACGAGCTCACCACCACGACCACGAGTTCGGTGTGGGTGATCTCCGGCGGCGAGATCACCGAGCGGAGCTTCGACCCCGCTTCGCTGGGCATCGCCAGGGCGACCGCGGACGACCTGCGCGGCGGGGACGCCGCCCACAACGCCGACGTGTTCCGTCAGGTGATGGCCGGGAAGACCGGGCCGGTGCGGGACGCGGTGCTGCTCAACTCGGCGGCCGCGCTGGCGGCTTTCGCCGGGTTCTCGGCGTCACTGGAAGACGATCTGGCGGCCGGGCTCGAACGAGCGGCGTCGGCCATCGATTCGGGCGCCGCGGCGGACCTGCTGAACCGGTGGATCGCCTTCGCCTGACCTGCGCCCGCTCTGCCCTCGGTCCCGCCAACGCCATGAAAGGGGCGGTCAGGACGTTTTTCGTCTTGAACGACCCTTTCATGACATTCCGCGACCGTCGGCACCCCGCCGGACCCCACCCCTCAAGAGAGCGCCATGAAAGGTCCTTTCCTTGCAAATTTTGCAAGGAAAGGACCTTTCATGGCGTTGGCGACCGGACTCACGAAGCGGTGCTGAAGCGCGCCCGGTAAGCCGTAGGCGTCAGTCCCGTAGCGCGCCGAAGCTGCGTACGCAGGTTCGCAGCGGTCCCGAAACCCGAAGCCCGCGCCACCCGGTCCAGCCGCTGCTCCCCGCGCTCGATCAGCCGGCACGCCAGCGCGATCCGTTCCGTCGTGAGCCACGCCAGCGGCGTCGTGCCCAGTTCGGCCCGGAACCGCCGGTGCAGCGTCGCCTGGCTGGCCGCCGCCCGCGCGGCGAGGTCGGCGACGGTGAGCGGCCGGTCCAGCCGTTCGCGCGCCCACGCGAGCACCGGCGCCAGCGACGTGTCCGGCACCGGCGGCAGCGGACGTTCGACGAACTGCCGCTGCCCGCCATCACGGTGCCCGGCGAACACCAGCCGCCTGCTCACCGCGTTCGCGATCTCGGCGCCGTGGTCACGACTGATCAGATGCAGCCCCAGATCGAGCGCGGCCGCGCTGCCCGCCGCGGTCAGGACGTCGCCGTCGTCGACGAAGAGCACGTCCGGCTCCAGCAGCACTTCGGGATACAGCTCCCGGAAGAGCCCCGCCCACTTCCAGTGCGTCGTCGCGCGGCGCCCGTCCAGGACCCCCGCCTGCGCGAGGGTGAAGGCGCCCGTACAGAAGCTCACCAGCCGGGCACCCCGCTCGGACGCGGCGCGAACGGCCTTCAGCACCGATTCCCTGGCCGGGCTCTCCGGATCGGGCCGGTTGGGCACGATCACCGTGTCGGCGGTCTCCGCGGCTTCGAGCCCGGCGACCCCGCTGAGGGTGAACATGCCCAGATGCATCCGCACGGACGGCTCGGCCGCGCACACCGTGAAGTCGTACCAGGGCCTCCCCAGCTCCGGCCGCCGCAGGCCGAAGAGCTCGGTCGCGACGCCCATTTCGAAGGGGTTGGAGCCCTCGTCGACCAGGATGGCGACCTTGTGCGAGGAATCATGCGACATATGCGATTCCTAGCACTCACTCCTCCGGCGGTCCAGTGACGAGGATCGGGGTATGAGCAAGCAGCCGATCGATCTGGAAACCGCGCTGGCCGGGTTCGACGAGATCTGGAGCCCCCGGATCGTCGCCCACGTCAACGACTACGACGTCCGTCTCGCCAAGGTCGCGGGCGAGCACGTCTGGCACGTCCACGAGAACACCGACGAGTTCTTCCTCGTGCTCGACGGCACCTTGGACATCGCGTTGCGCGAGGAGGGCGGCGAACGCGTCGTCACGCTGCCGCGCGGTTCGGTTTTCGTCGTCCCGCGCGGGACGTTCCACAAACCGTCCTCAGTGGACGGTGCGTCGCTGCTGCTGTTCGAGCCGACCGGCACGCTCTCCGTCGGCGACGAGCACGACGAGGTCCCCGACCACGTCCAAGTGACAGTTGGACAGGAAATCTCCTTCTAGCCTGCGGAAAACGTCCTGCGGTACGCGCTCGGGCTGGTCCCCCTCAGCTTGCCGAACTGATGCCGCAGCGCGGCGGCCGAGGCGTATCCGCAGGCGACCGCGATGTCCTCAATGGACAGACGGCCTTCTTCGAGCAAGGACTGCGCACGGTCCAGGCGGCGCTCGGTGAGCCATCGGTGCGGCGTCGTCCCGGTGGCCGCCGAGAACCGGCGCAGGAACGTGCGCTCCCCCAGCCCGCTGCGACGGGCGAGCTCCGCGACGGTGAACGGCTGGTCCAATCGCCGCTCGATCCATTCGAGCGCTTCGGCGAGCACGGTGTCGTCCGGCGCGGCGGTCTCGGGCACCGGCGCCTGCACGAACTGTGCCTGCCCGCCGACCCGGTGCGGCGCCGCGACCATCCGCCTGGCCAGCGTCGTGGCCGCGACGACACCGCGCAGCTCCCGCACGAGATGCAGGCACAGGTCGACTGCGGCCACGGTTCCCGCGCTGGTGAGAACGCCGCCGTCGTCGACGTACAACGCCTTCGGATCCACCTTCGCCGTCGGGAAACGCGACCGGAACTCCTGTTCGTAGACCCAATGGACGGTGCAATTGCGCCCGTCGAGCAGCCCCGCGTAGCCGAGCGAGAAGACGCCCGCGCAGAAGCCCGCGACCCAGGCGCCCCGGCTCGCCGCGTCGCGCAGGACCTCGAGCACCGGCTCCGGCGGGCTCGCGCTGCGCGGTGCGCAGGTCGGGACGATCAGCAGATCGGCGGACGCCGCGAAGTCCAGGCCCCGCAGGCCGTCGAGCCCGAAGCCGGACCAGCTCAGGACGTTCGCGCCGCCGGGCGAGCAGACCGCGAAGTCCCAGCCCTCGATGCCGTCGGCGCTGCGATCTGTGCCGAAGACCTCGCAGGCGACGCCGAGTTCGAACGGCGAGACCTGGTCGGCGAGCACCACCGCGACCTTCTTCACATCCATCCGGGCAGTGTGTCACAAGTTTTGCGGTCGATGTCATCTCTGACACTGGTTGAACGCGGACACGAGGGCGAAAGTGGTCGCCATGAACAAGAACAACCCCGTGTTGCAGTGGACGGCCGCGATGGCGCTGTCCGGCACGATCGGCGCCGTCGTCCTCGAAAGCGGCGCCGACGCCCCCGCCGTGGCGTTCGCGAGGAGCCTCGTCGGCGGTCTGCTGCTCCTGGTGTGGAGCGCGGCTCGCGGCTGGCTGCGCCCGTGGACGCTCAGCCGACGCGACCTGCTGCTCGCCGTCCTCGGCGGCCTGTTCCTGGTCGGGAACTGGGTGCTGTTGTTCGCCTCGTACTCGCTGTCGTCGATCGGGGTCAGCACCGTCGTCTACCACACGCAGCCGCTGATGCTGGTCGGTCTCGCCGCGGCGTTCCTCGGCGAGAAGATGGCGAAGAGCCAGCTGGTCCGGGCGCTGATCGCGTTCGGCGGAGTGACCCTCATCTCACTGTCCGCGCACGGCGCCGACGGCAAGCCCGTACGGCTGGCGGGGATCGCGCTCGCCCTCGGCGCGGCCGCGCTCTACGCCGGCGCCTCGTTCGTCGCGAAGCAGCTCACGCACGTCCGTCCGCACGTCCTCGCGGCCGTACAGCTCGTGACGGGCACGATCGTGCTCGCACCCGCCCTGCTGGTCACGCCGCTGCCCACGGACACCTCAGGGCTGCTGTGGCTGGTCCTGCTGGGAACCGTGCACACCGCGCTGATGTACGTGCTCATGTACGCGAGCATCGGGAAGCTGCCGACCACGACGGTGGCGCTGCTGTCCTACGTCTATCCGGTGGTCGCGGTGGTCGTCGACGTCCTCGCCTACGGGCACCGGCCGACCTGGCCGGAAGGGGTGGGGATGCTGGCCGTCCTGGCGGCCGCGCTGGCCCCGAAACGCGCGGAGGCACGCCAACCCGCCCGCGTTTAGTCCTCTGAATGCGGAAAGCGGCGCCCCGGTCCGAAGACCGAGGCGCCGCTTCCGGCGTCAGAACGTCACTCGTGGTTCGGACCGGTGTGGTACTCGAACACCAGCCCGCCGATGGCGATGATGACCAGGCCCAGCGCGATGATCAGCAGCCAGACGTGGAAGAACGCGAGCGCGACACCGGTCAGCGCGGCGGCCGCCGCGAGACCGATCGGCCAGTAGCTGCCCGGGCTGAAGAAGCCCAGCTCACCGGCACCGTCGCTGATCTCGGCGTCTTCCCGGTCCTCCGGCCGCGGCTCGATGCGCCGCGCCACGAACTGCAGGTAGCTCCCGGCCAGGAAGGCCAGGCCACCGGTGAGGATCAGGGCCACCACACCGACCGGCTCGACGCCGTCCCGGGTCATCGTTCCGGTCATGTACGCGTAGATACCCGCGACGATGACGGAGAAGACCGCGACGAGGAAGAAAATCCGTCCTTCGACCTTCATGGACGTTGCCTCACTCCTGTTTCGGGCTCGAACAGCCGGGTCAGTTGGACGCGACCCGCGCGGTGCGGTCGGTGTTGAACGGGGTGGTGGTGACGGCGTAGGGCGAGCACAGGTCGCCGCAGTTCATCGCCGTCAGCGCTTCGGAAGCCGTGTTCGGCTTGCCGCTCTTCGGGTTCACGGTGCCGCGGAGCTGGATGTACTGCGCGTACTTGTCCGGCGAGAGCGCCCTGACCTCGAAGTTCATCCCCGAGTGGTAGGTGCCGCACAGTTCGGCGCAGCGGCCGACGAACGAACCTTCCTTGTCGATCGAGTTCTGGAAGGTGAAGTCCTGGTTGTTCTTCTCCGGGTCCGGCATGACGTCCCGCTTGAAGTGGAACTCCGGCACCCAGAACGAGTGGATGACGTCGGCCGACCGCAGGTTGTACTGGATCGTCTTGTTCGTCGGCAGGACCAGCAGCGGGATCTCGGTCGAGCTGCCGACCGTGGTGATCTCGGGGTCCTCGTGGTTCTTGGAGTCGCTCTTGTACTTGAACTCCCAGTTCCACTGGAACGCGACGATGTCGACCGTGACGTCCGGGTTCTCCGTCTCGGCGAGCACGCGGTTCTCGGTGGTCGCGGTGAAGAAGAACAGCACGCAGACCATGATCGTCGGGACGACGACCGTGAAGATCTCCAGCGGGATGTTGTACTGGAACTGACGGGGCAGTTCCTCTTCCGCGCCGTCGGCGGTCTTCTTCTTGCGGTGGAAGATCGCGGTCCAGAAGATCAGCGCCCACACGATGACACCGACGGCCAGCGCGGCGATGACGGTCCACGTCCACAAGGTGCGCATGTCGTGCGCCTGCGGGGTCACCCCGACCGGCCAGCCGAAGCGGAGGATCTCGTCCCCGGAACAGCCCGTCGCGGTCAGCATCACCAGCGCGGCGAGCGCTGCGACGCGACCAGCCCGCTTAACCGGGATGCGCTCTGGATTTCCCACTGCGCCTTGCCCTTTCACCCAGAGCCTCCTCGACCGATCTTTGTGACAGCCGGAGCCTAGCCGAGTTGCGACGCCGCGCTGACCAAGGGGTGACCCCAACACGCGTATCCCCCACCACATCCGGGTGTACACACCCACCGGCATACTGGGCCCTTCTCCCCGCTCGGCCAACAAGAGGTGTGTGAACTAGACGTGTGCGGCCTGCTTGGACTGATCTGTTCGACCGAAGCCGACGCTGCGAGCGCCCGTGACGCCGTCGACGCGGCCATGCGCTGCCAGCGGCACCGCGGCCCCGACGAGCACGACACCTGGGCCGACGCCGAGGTGGTCTACGGCTTCAACCGGCTGGCCTTCATCGACGTCGACCACGCCCACCAGCCACTGGTGTGGGGTCCGCCGGAGGCTCCGGAGCGCTACACGCTGAACTTCAACGGCGAGATCTACAACTACAAAGAGCTGCGTGACGAGCTGGCCGCCGGGCACGGTGCGAAATTCGCCACAGAAGGTGACGGCGAGGCCATCGTCGCGGCGTACCACTACCTCGGCGACGAAGCGGTCAAGAAGCTGCGCGGCATGTTCGCCTTCCTGATCTGGGACTCGCAGGAGAAGGTCGTCTTCGGCGCGCGGGACCCGTTCGGCATCAAGCCGCTGTTCTACTCGGCAGGCCCCGGCAAGGTCGCCTTCTCCAGCGAGAAGAAGAGCCTGCTGGAGCTTTCGAGCGTGCTCGGCGTCCAGGACGAGCTGGACAAGACGGCCCTGCAGCACTACCTGGTGCTGCAGTACGTGCCGGAACCCGAGTCGATGCACACCGGTATCCGCCGCGTCGAGTCCGGCACGTCGTTCCGGGTGGTCCCCGGCGGTGACGTCGAGTTCACGCGCTACTTCCACCCCACGTTCAATGCGAAGCCGGTGAACAGCCAGGCCGAGGCCGACGAGCTGTACGAGCGCATCGCCGATGTGATGCGCGACTCGGTCGGCAAGCACATGATCTCCGACCCGGACGTCACGGTCGGCGCGTTCCTCTCCGGCGGCATCGACTCCACGGCGACCGCGACGCTGGCCAAGGAGCACAACCCGAACCTGATCGCCTTCACCACCGGGTTCGAGCGCGAGGGTTACTCCGAGGTCGACGTCGCCGCCGAATCGGCCGCCGCGATCGGCGTGAAGCACGTGGTCCGCACGGTGTCGGCGGACGAGATGATGGAGGCGCTGCCGCTCATCGTCTGGTACCTCGACGACCCGGTGGCGGACCCGGCGCTCGTGCCGCTCTGGTTCATCGCGCGCGAAGCCCGCAAGCACGTCAAGGCGGTGCTGTCCGGCGAAGGCGCCGACGAGCTCTTCTGCGGCTACACGATCTACAACGAGCCGATCTCGCTGGCGCCGTTCGAGAAGATCCCCGGCGGGATGCGGAAGATCATCGGCAAGGTCTCCACGAAGATCCCGGAGGGCACCCGCGGCAAGGACCTGCTGCGGCGCGGGGCGCTGCCGCTGGAGGACCGCTACTACGGCAACGCGCGCAACTTCCGCGACGACCAGCTCCGCAAGGTGCTGCGCACGTACGAGGACGGGATCGGCTTCAAGGACGTCACCGCGCCTTGGTACAAGATCTCGGAGAACTGGGACCCGGTCGCGCGCATGCAGCACGTCGACCTCTACACCTGGCTGCGCGGCGACATCCTGGTCAAGGCCGACAAGGTGACCATGGCGAACTCGCTGGAACTGCGCGTGCCGTTCCTCGACGCCGAGGTGTTCAAGGTCGCCTCGACCATCCCGCTCGACCAGAAGCTCGCGCACGGCACCACGAAGTACGCGCTGCGCCAGGCACTGGCGAAGATCATCCCCGGCCACGTCCTGAACCGGCGCAAGCTGGGCTTCCCGGTGCCGATCCGGCTGTGGCTGCGCAACGAGATGTACGACTGGGCCAAGGGCATCATCTCGGACTCGCAGACCGACGCGCTGCTCGACAAGAAGGCCGTCCTGGCGCTGCTCGAAGAGCACAAGGCCGGGCAGCTCGACCGCAGCCGTCAGCTGTGGGCGCTGCTGGTGTTCATGCTGTGGCACGGCATCTTCGTCGAGAACCGCATCAAGCCCGAGGTTCCGGAACCCGTCTACCCGGTGAAACTCTAGTCACGACTCGTGCGGCTGGCCTTCACCGTTCACCCGGTGGAGGCCAGCATGGAGCGATGGACTTCGTCCTCGTGCACGGCACGACGCAGAGCCCGGCGGGCTGGGACAGGGTGGCGAAGCTGCTCGCCGCCGCCGGGCACCGCACGATCGCGGTGGATCTGCTGACCCCGCGAGAACTGCCGGTCGAGGGCTACGCGCAGCACGCGCGAGACCAGTATGACGGCGAGCGGCCGGTGGTCGTGGCGCATTCCGGCGCGGGAGTCCTGCTGCCCGCGATCGCCGAAGCCCTCGACGCGCGGGCGCTGGTGTGGGTCGCCGCCTACATCCCCGATTTCGCCGGTGGGCGGAGCCTGCGGGACGAGGCGCGGTCCGTCCTCGAACCGGACTGGATCGGCGTGGACCCGACGGCGGATCCCGCGAAGGCGTCGGAATTCCTCTTCCACGACTGCGATCCCGAGACCGAACGGCTGGCGCTCGACAGCCTGAGGCTGTTCGACCCGGCGGTGCTCGCGGCGCATCCCGCCGGGGCGGCGCCGGAGATCCCGTCGACGGTGATCGTCCCCACTCGGGACCGCACTCTCCGGCCGGATTGGCTGCGGCGGGCGGCCCGGGAACGACTCGGGGTCACCGCGATCGAGATCGACGCGGGGCACTGCCCGCAGATGTCCCGGCCTGCCGAAATCTGCGGGATCCTGACCGGATCACGGCGATAGCCGCTTCAGGGACTCGGTGAGCCAGGCGTCGTACCAGGCCTCGAAGGTCGGCGTGGGCCCTAGGTCGATCACTTCGTCCGGGCCGGGGCTGCCCGAGCGGTCGGCGTGGGCGGGCATCCAGCCCCACTCGTCCATGTCCCACAGCGATCCCGCCAGCTCGCCGGTGGTGACCAGCATCGTGAAACCGCTGCAGCCCTGTTCGCTGATGGCGACACAACCAGGCAGGTCGGACCTCACCTCGATGCCCTTGAACCAGCCACCATCGGGATCGCGCACCGAGTCACGCCACTCCTGGTGAACCCGGCGAGCGTCTGCCGCGGTGAACGGGAATTCTTCGGCCGGATTCAGATCCTCGGCCCACTCTCGCAGCTCGGCCATGCCCAGCAGGCCGTGATCGGGCCCGGCACCGGCGCCGACCCGGCACAGAAAGTCGCGATAGTCGGCCGGGAACTCGACGCCGAGATCGGCCTCGGCTGCCGTGACCTCGGCTTCGTCCTGCGGTTGGCTGTGATACAGGTGTGTGTGGGCGCCGAAGATCACGAACTTGTCGTCGTACCGGCGCAGGTGGGCTGAAGGGGCCCTTCCCCGCGTCTCACGCGGTGAAGGGCCCCTTCGCTGCATCACATGAGGGGAAAGTCCCCTTCAGCTCACTCCGGCAGGATCGCCGCGATCTCCTCGGCGGACTCCGGCCCGAAGGCCTCCTTGAGCCGGCCCAGGACGTCAGCGCGGTCGAAGGACCACTCCTGTGTGCCCACGGTCTCCAGCACCAGCACGGCGATCAGCGAGCCCAGCTGCGCCGAACGCTCCAGGCTGAGCCCGCCGTCGATACCCGCGATGAACCCGGCCCGGAAGCCGTCGCCGACGCCGGTCGGGTCGACCTTGCCGCGTTCCGGGACGGCGCCGATCTGCAGCGCGAGGCCGTCCTTGCCGATGATCTCGACGCCCTTCTCCCCGAGCGTCGTGATCCGCATGCCGACGCGGTCGAGGACCTCGGCCTCGGTCCAGCCGGTCTTCTGCAGCAGCAGTTCCCATTCGTAGTCGTTGCTGAACAGGTACTTCGCGCCCTCGATGAACCCGCGCACCTGCGCGCCGTCCATCCGGGCCAGCTGCTGCGAGGGGTCGACGGCGAAGGTGTAGCCGCGCTGGCGGCATTCCTCGGCGTGCCGGACCATGCCTTCGGGGTCGTCCGGGCTGATCAGCACGAGCGACAGTTCACCGGCGTGCGCGGCGACCGGCGCCAGTTCGATGTTGCGGGATTCGGCCATCGCGCCGGCGTAGAAGGTCGCGATCTGGCAGAGGTCCTCGTCGGTGGTGCAGACGAACCGGGCGGTGTGCGCGACCTCGGACACCAGCACCCCGGCCGTGTCGACGCCGTGCCGCTCGAGCCACGAGCGGTAGTCGGCGAAGTCGGAGCCCACCGCGCCGACCAGGATCGGGCTCTTGCCCAGCACCCCGAGACCGAAGGCGATGTTCGCGCCGATCCCGCCCCGCCGCACGACGAGATCGTCCGCCAGGAAGCTCAGGGACACCCGGTGCAGCTGCTCGGCGATGAGCTGCTCGGCGAACCTGCCCGGGAAGTGCATGAGATGGTCGGTTGCGATACTGCCGGATACTGCGATCCTGGCGCTGGCTGCCACCGGTTCTCCTTGTTCGGTCGGCCCCGCGGGAGCGAGGACGGCTAAGTTACCCGCAGGTCATGCCCCATACGGGTTGCTTCAGGCACGGCCATCAACACTACCGGTTGGTAGTGGTGTCCGACTCCACGATGAGTCATTAGCTTGTCGTTCGTGACCACTTCCGCGTATCACCTCGAACCGGAATCGATCGGCGAACTCATCGCCGACTGTGCCGGTATCCCGTCGTCCCTCCAGGCCGAGAACATGCCCCTGCCCCGGGAGAGCGCTCCGCCCTGGACCGTGGACGAGCGTTGCCTCGCCCAGGTCGCCGATCTGGACGCCTACGTCTGATCCGCGGCGGCTTCGAAAAGCCGCAAGCATGAAGAAGGGCCGCGACCTGGGTGAGGTTCGCGGCCCTTCTTCATGCCTCGACGCGGATCAGTGGAAGCTGTCGCCGCAGGCGCAGCTGCCCGTCGCGTTGGGGTTGTCGATCGTGAAGCCCTGCTTCTCGATCGAGTCGACGAAGTCGATCACGGCGCTCGACACGTACGGCGCGCTCATCCGGTCGACGGCCACGCGGAGGCCGTCGAAGTCACGGAAGAGGTCACCGTCGAGCGTGCGCTCGTCGAAGAACAGCTGGTAGCGCAGGCCGGCGCACCCACCGGGCTGGACGGCGATGCGCAGGTGCATGTCGTCGCGGCCCTCCTGCTCGAGCAGGGCCTTCGCCTTGACGGCGGCGGCGTCGGTCAACGTGACGCCGTGGGTCTCCTCGGCGGTTTCGGCCTGAGCTGCGGCTGCCTGCTCAGCGGTCGTCATGGTTCTCCCTCTGGTCGAACTCGCTGCGGGTACTCGTCTTGCACATGGTCCAACACGTCGGAGTCCCGATCTGTTCCCCTCCATGGTGACATATCGCTCGGCCTGGTGCGTGGCACCGTGACGCCTGCAACTACCCTGGTGAGGTGAGGTTCCTGCGCCGTAGCACCACAGACTCCGCCACGACGGACACCGAGACGCCCGACACCGAGGCCGTCGAGGTCCAGGCCAAGGCGTATACGCCCGGCAAAGGCAAGGCCACGCCCAAACGGCGTGAGGCCGAAGCCAAGCGCCGCGGCCCGGTGGCGCCCCCGCCGACCACCATGCGGGAGGCGATGAAGCGCAACAAGGAACTCCGCAAGTCCGCGAAAGCCGACCCGGAGTACAAGGCGAAGCAGCGCAACGCCGCCAAGGAACGCCGCGAGCGGATGATGGCGGGCGAGGACAAGTACCTGCTCCCCCGCGACCGCGGCCCCGTCAAGGCGTACATCCGTGACCTGGTCGACTCGCGGCGCAACCTGCTCGGCCTGTTCATGCCGCTGGCGATCCTGGTGTTCGTCGCGCTGATCCTGCCGTACCCCGAGGTCCAGCGGTACGCGACGCTGCTGTGCACCGTGATGCTGCTCGGCATGATCGTCGAAGGCTTCCTCAGCGGGCGCCGGATCGCGAAGATGGTCCGCCTGAAGTTCCCGAACGAGACGGTCAAGGGCACCTCCGTCGGCTGGTACTCCTTCATCCGGGCGAGCCAGATCCGCAAGCTGCGGGTCCCCAAGCCGCGGGTGAGCCCCGGCGACAAGGTCTGAGAACAGGCGAAACCCAGGTCGTTAGCGACGCTAACGGCCTGGGGTAGAGTCGCGCCCATGGAGTTTCGACGACTGGGCCGCAGCGGCCTCAATGTCAGTGAGATCTCGTACGGCAACTGGCTCACCCACGGGTCCCAGGTGGAAGAGGACCAGGCCCAGGCCTGCATCAAGGCGGCGCTCGACGTCGGCATCACGACCTTCGACACCGCCGATGTTTACGCGAACACGGCCGCCGAATCGGTACTCGGCCGCGGCCTGAAGGGCCTGCGCCGCGAGAGCCTGGAGATCTTCACCAAGGTCTACTGGCCCACCGGCCCCAAGGGCCCGAACGACCAGGGCCTCGGCCGCAAGCACATCATGGAATCGGCGCACGCCTCGCTGAAGCGCCTCGGCACCGACTACGTCGACCTCTACCAGGCGCACCGGTTCGACCGGACCGTCCCGCTCGAAGAGACGTTCCTCGCCTTCGCCGACCTCGTCCGCCAGGGCAAGGTGCTCTACGTCGGCGTCTCCGAATGGACCGCCGAGCAGATCACCCAGGGCGCGGCGATCGCGCGCGAGCTCAACGTGCCCCTCATCTCGAACCAGCCGCAGTACAACGCGCTGTGGCGGGTCATCGAGGCGCAGGTCGTCCCGGCCTCCGAGCGTGAGGGGCTCAGCCAGATCGTCTGGTCGCCGATCGCGCAGGGCGTGCTCACCGGCAAGTACGAGCCCGGTCAGCCGCTGCCCGAGGGCTCCCGCGCGACCGACGAGAAGGGCGGCGCCAACATGGTCGCCCGCTTCCTCAACGACGACGTCCTCGAGCGCGTGCAACGGCTCGAGCCCATCGCGGAGAAGGCGGGCCTGACGATGGCCCAGCTGGCCGTGGCGTGGGTGCTGCAGAACCCGAACGTCGCTTCGGCGATCATCGGCGCCTCGCGGCCGGAGCAGGTGCACGAGAACGTGAAGGCGGCAGGCGTGAAGCTGGACGCGGATCTGCTCGCCGCGATCGACGAGGCTCTCGACGGCGTCACCGAGACCGACCCGACGCTGACCCGCTCCCCCTGATCCCCCGGAACGCAGTTAGTCGGCTAAATGCGGACGCTTTTCCCGCATTTAGCCGACTAACTGCGACACACCTCAGTCGCCGTGCACGCGGGACTGGTACGCGATCTGACCGTCGAGGTCGAGCGCGTCACCAGGCGCGCGCAAGGGATCGATTCCCAAGCCCCGCAACAATCTGCTCGCGCCGGCGACCCGGTCACCGGTCCGGCCGTCGAGCCGCTCCGGCGCGTGGCCCCGCTGGATCAGCAGGCCCTCGACGTCGTCGATCAGCCGGTACGGGTCGTAGACCTGCTGTTCAGGCATGACCACCACCGGGAATCCAGGTGTTCCCGGTGATCCTTTCGTAGACCTCGGTGTAGCGCTTGCGGGTCGCCTCGACGATCTCGGCCGGGATGGCGGGTCCTGGCGGCGTCTTGTCCCAGCCGGTCGTGGTGGACCAGTCACGGACGAACTGCTTGTCGAACGCGTGCTGCGTCCGGCCCGGCTCGTACTCGTCGGCGGGCCAGAACCGCGACGAGTCCGACGTGAGGACCTCGTCCCCGAGCGTCAGCACGCCGTCGGCGTCGAACCCGAATTCGATCTTGGTGTCGGCGATGATGATGCCGTTCTTCGCCGCGTGCTCCGCGCCCTTGGTATAGACCTCGAGCGTCAGCTCGCGGATGCGGTCCGCGGTCTCCTGGCCGATCTCGTTCACGACGTCGGCGAAGGTCATGAACTCGTCGTGACCGGTGTCGGAGATCTTCGTCGTGGGCGTGAAGATCGGCTCGGGCAGCTTGTCCGCCTCGACCAGACCGGCGGGCAGCTCGACCCCGGAAACCTTGCCGTCACGCTGGTATTCGCGCATCCCGAGACCGGTGAGGTAGCCGCGCGCGATGCACTCGACCTGGATCATCTTCAGCGGCTTGCAGCGCATGGCGCGGCCGGCGAATTCGGCGGGCACGTCGGTCGTGGAAACGACGTGGTTCGGCACCACGTCGGCCATCTTTTCGAACCACCAGGCGGAAAGCTGGTTCAGCAGCGCGCCCTTGTCCGGGATCGGGGTCGGCAGCGAGACGTCGTAGACCGAAACGCGATCCGACGCGACGAGCAGAATGTCGCCGTCGATTTCGTAAAGGTCCCGGACCTTACCCGCGTGAATGTGCTTCATGCCCCGTCCTCGATGTTGTATTCGTAGAAAATCCAGTGGCCCGGCAAGGCCGCCGATTCGCCGTACTCGAGTACGTCACCCTCGGCGGACAAGAACCTGTTGCGACTCAACAGAATCGCCGAACCTTCGGCCACGCCGAGTTCCGCCGCCTCCTCGGCACCCGCCAGCCCCGCGGCGTGCTGAGAATGAGTCGCGGTCAGTACCCGGCCCGTCCGGTCCGCCACGTATTTGACCGTGCCTTCGACGATCCGCACCGGCTCGAACAGCAAAGGCGCCTTCGACGCGACAGCTCCGTCGAACCACGAAACCGACGTCGACACCGGCCTGCCTTCGGCCGCGTACGTGGTCCTTCGCCGCCGGATCACCGGAGCACCTTCATCGATTCCGAGCGCGCCCGCCACCCTGTCCGGCGCAGGCAGGAGGCCAGCTTCGCGGATTTTCGCGTAGTGGCCCGGCGGATAGACCTTGCCGGTTCGCGCGATCGAGATCGTCCGATCGTGCGCGGACCGATGCAGCGCCCTGGTCTGCACCACTGTCCCGATCCCGCGTACCGCGCGGACCAGACCTTCGGCGCGAAGTGTCGAAAGCACCTTCATCGCCGTCGCCATCGCGACGTTCCAGTTCCTGGCGATCTCGCGCGCGGACGGAACCGCGTCGCCTTCCTTGAGCCTGCCCGAAACGATGTCGTCGCGAATGTTCCCCGCGATCTGGAGATACGGCGGTTCGGGTCGATCGACGGCGGGCAAGGTGACTCCTCACAAGGTCGCGCGGTGCGCACAAGCGTTCTAGCACACCAATGGGCGAGCACCAAGGATCCTGCTCACACCCCATTATTACGTACTAGTACACATTCTGGACGGTGCTCTAGTACACCTGTTACTCTCCGAGAAGTTCCCGAAACCCGTTGGGGGGCTCGATGAACCATCTGAGCATCGACGAACTGCTCGAAGAGCTTCGAAGACGCCGGTGGGTCGTCTACATCTTCGGCCCCCGGGAGGAGCCGGAGGTCTGTGCCGCGGTGTTCCAGTGGGACACCTGCGCCGACGTCCTCATCCTCCGCGGGGAAGAACGGGCGAGCGCCTTCCGCGTCACCACGGTCGCCGACACCGACGTCTTCCGGCCGGCGCTCGTGTCCTGGCAGTACCACTCGACGGCCGACTGGACCCTGCGCGCCGTGCTCACCATTCCGCCGCCCGGCGACACCGCCGCGCCGATCCAGCTGCTGCAACCACATCCGGACTGCGTGATCCCGATGGAGGCGCGACGGCCGGTCACCGTCCTGCCCGCCATACCGACCAAGGCCGACCAGGGAGATCCCTAACCTCGGCCGATCACCTGCTCGGCGACAACGAGGTCGTGCGGGTAGGTGATCTTGAGGTTCTCCGCGCTGCCCGGAACCCACCGCACCGGCAGCGCGGAGAACCTTTCCATGCACGAAGACGTGTCCGTGCCGACGAAACCCTCACGCTCGGCCGTTTCGTACGCCTCGAGCAACGGGGCGGCGCGGAAACCCTGCGGTGTCTGCACCCTGATCGCCCCGGGCAGCGCACCGGAAACGGTGTCGCCGTCGACGCGCACGATGTCGTCCGCCGCGACGCCGGGCACCACTCCCCCATGGCGCCGCGTGCCGTCGAGGACGTCCGCGATCAGTTCCGGGGTGACGAGCGGGCGGGCCGCGTCGTGCAGCAGTACCGCGTCGATCTCACCGCTCTCGATGCGGGAAGCCATGTGGCGCAAGGCGTTCAGCTCCGAACCCTGCCGTGTCGCGCCGCCGTGGACGAGTTCGACCTCGCCCGGATGCGCGGCGAGCACCTCGTGCGCGAGTTCGGTGTCCTGCGGCCGGATGACCAGCACGAGCACGTCGATTCCGGGCACGCGCGCGAAGGCGTCGAGCGACCACGCGACGACCCGTTTGCCCGCCACCGGCAGATAGACCTTGTTGAGCTTCGCGCCGACCCGGGTACCCGCTCCGCTCGCGAGCACCACCCCGGCGGCCTTCGTCTGAGCCACAGGCAACTCTGGCACAGCCGGGTGGGTAGGTTGGGCCCGGCCACCAAAGCGATCCGAAGGGGCAGGGCGTTGGACTACGAAAACCTCGAGTTCGCCGAAGTCGAGCAGCCTGATGAACACGCGCGTTCGGCGGCGATCGCCCTGCACACGAAACTGATCAAACCGGCCGGTTCGCTGGGCAGGCTCGAAGAACTGGGCGTCTGGGTCGCGGCCTGCCAGGGCCAGTCGCCGCCGCGGCCGTTCACGCGGCCGCGGGTCGTGGTCTTCGCCGGGGACCACGGTGTCGCCGCGAAGGGCGTCTCTGCTTATCCGGGTGAGGTCACCGCGCAACTCGTCGGAAGCATGCTGACCGGTGGCGCGGCCATCAACGTCCTGGCCGCCTCGGCGGGCGCGAGCGTCCGGGTCGTCGACATGGCCGTCGACAGCGACGCCCCCGCGACGCGGTCGATCGGCGAGTTCAAGGTGCGGCGCGGATCCGGCTCGATCGACGTCGAAGACGCGCTGACCGACGAAGAGGCGCATGCCGCGGTCCGCGCGGGCCGGGCGATCGCCGACGCCGAGGTCGACGGCGGGGCCGACCTGCTCATCGCGGGCGACCTCGGGATCGGGAACAGCACCCCGGCCTCGGTACTGGTCGCGGCGCTGACCGGGAGCGAACCGGTGGCCGTCGTCGGCCGCGGTTCCGGTATCGACGACAACGCCTGGATGCGCAAGGCCGCGGCGGTCCGTGACGCGCTGCGGCGGGCGAGGACCGTGCTGGCCGACCCGGTCGCGCTGCTGCGCACCGCCGCCGGCGCGGACATCGCCGCGATGGCGGGTTTCCTCGCGCAGGCCTCGCTGCGGAAGACGCCGGTGATCCTGGACGGCCTGGTCGCCTCCGCGGCCGCGCTGGTCGCCGAGGAACTCGTCCCGGGCGCGCGGCAGTGGTGGACCGCGGGCCAGCGCGGCGGCGAACCCGCGCATGCGCTGGCACTGGAACACCTCGACCTGGAGCCGATCCTGGACCTGGACGTACGCCTCGGCGAGGGAACGGGTGCCGTCGTGGCGCTGCCGCTGGTGTTCATGGCGACGCGGGTGCTCGCGGAGATGGCCACCCACGAGCAGGCCGGGGTCAGCGGGCCGCTGATCGAAACCCCTTCCGCCTGACCCCACGCCGCATTTAGTCCTCTAAATGCGTAAGTCCGTGAAGGCCCCCTTCCCTACGCTCAAGGTAGGGAAGGGGGCCTTCACGGACTTGGGGCGC
Source organism: Amycolatopsis japonica (assembly GCF_000732925.1). Classification (NCBI taxonomy): domain Bacteria; kingdom Bacillati; phylum Actinomycetota; class Actinomycetes; order Pseudonocardiales; family Pseudonocardiaceae; genus Amycolatopsis; species Amycolatopsis japonica. Next base: position 2,176,483 of record NZ_CP008953.1, on the reverse strand, counting down.
TAGCCCAGCGGGTACATCCAGCCTTCCGGAGCCTGCCGGGTGCCCTCCTGGATCCCGGTCAGCGCGCCGCGCAGCTTCATCGTCAGCTCGCCGGGCTGCCCGCCCGCGACGGAGAACTCGCCGCCCGCGTGCTTCACGTGCCCGACCGGCGTGATGACCGCCGCGGTCCCGCAGGCGAACACCTCGGTCAGCTCACCCGAAGCCGCCGCCTTCTCCCACTCCTCGGTGGAGATGCGCCGCTCCTCGACGTGGTGCCCGAAGGACTTCGCCAGCTCCAGCAGCGACTTGCGGGTCACGCCCGGCAGCAGCGAGCCGGTCAGTTCCGGGGTCACGACGCGGGCTTCGTCACCGGACCCGAAGACGAAGAACAGGTTCATCCCGCCCATCTCCTCGACCCAGTGCCGCTCGACCGCGTCGAGCCACACGACCTGGTCGCAGCCCTTCTCCACGGCCTGCGCCTGCGCGACGAAGGACGCCGCGTAGTTGCCCGCGCATTTCGCCTCGCCGGTGCCGCCGGGGACGGCGCGCACGTACTCGGTCGAGAGCCACACGCTCACCGGCTTCACGCCGCCGGAGAAGTACGAGCCCGCGGGCGAGCCGATCAGCGCGTAGAGGTACTCGTTCGCGGGCCGGTTGACGCCGAGCCCGGCCTCGGTGGAGATCATGAACGGCCGCAGGTACAGCGACTCGCCCGGCTTCGTCGGCACCCAGCGGCTGTCGACCGCGATCAGCTCGCGGATCGAGTCGAGGAAGGTCTCCACCGGCAGCTGCGGCATGGCGAGGCGCTCGGCCGAGTTGCGGAAGCGGATCGCGTTCGCGTCGGGGCGGAACGCCGCGATCGTGCCGTCGGGCTGGCGGTACGCTTTGAGGCCTTCGAAGATCGCCTGGCCGTAGTGCAGCACGGAGGTGGCCGGGTCGAGCGAGAAGGGCGCGTACGGCCCGACGGTCGCGTCGTGCCAGCCCTGCTCGGCGCTCCATTTCACGGTCACCATGTGGTCGGTGAAGTGCAACCCGAAACCGGGTGCGGCCAATACGTCCGCGACGCGTTCCGGGCTCGCGGGGCTCGGGTGCGGGAGGTGGTTGAACTGCGTCGAGGTCGTCATGCCTAAGACGATAACGCTTGGTCGGACCCACGTTAGTCGGACGTCCGCATATCTTTACCTCCCTCGATCTGTCCGTCACGACGAACACGCGAGGGGTCGCGCCCCTAGGATGGCGGCGTGACGTACAACCAGATGCAGCCCGCTCACCCGGCCGCTCCCGCCGCTCCCGGCAAGGGGGCCGACGTCAAGACCTTCGTGACGGCCGTGCTGCTCACCTTCGGCACCGGCGTGCTGATGATGGACGGCTGGGCCCTGCTCGACAGCGGCTTCGGCGCGTTCCTCGGCCTGATCGCCGGGTTCTTCGGCATCTTCTGGTGGAAGCACATCCACGGCAAGGTGTTCCCGCGTGAGCTGTCCACCAAGTCGGTGGTCGTCCTCACGGTGATCAACGTCGTGCTGGTGCTGCTCCTGCTTCTGCAGGTGAGCTAGAGCAACCCGTCGGGGAGGCCGGGCGCGGGCCAGTCCGGGTCGGGCCGGAAGTCGGTCCACGTCCCGTCGAAGGGGAACCGCCCGGCGTCCGCGAGCGCCCCGATCCGCTCACCCTCGGCGCGCAGGCGTTCGAGCTGACCCGCGGTGATGCGGCCGGCGAGGACGGCCTCCTCGGCCTCGTCCTCGTCCTTCCACTGCCAGCGCCCGCCGGGCTCCACGGCGACGTCGAGGATGCCGTCGATCCGGTCGGGACCGGACGGCGTGCGCCCCAGCGGGACCTCGAGGTTGACGTACCAGTTCAGGAAGTGGCCGTCGGCGTCGAAGAACCACCAGACCGAGGACCATTCGTCGTCGGCGATGCGGCGCAGCGTCGACGTGTCGCGCCAGAAATCGGCCACGCGCACCCTCGGCACCCGGAACCGCTCTTCCAGGGGCGCTTCACGAAAGAGCCGTCCGTCGGCGAGCCTGCTGCCGACGATCGGGGTGTCCGCGGGCAGCCAGCCGAGCAGCACGGTGCCGTCGTCGGCGATGACACGCAGCGGGTGGTGCTGGCCGATCGAGCCGTCCGGTCGCAGGAAACGTTCGACGACCGTGTCGCCCGGGGTCCAGAGAGGATCATGCACGCCTTGAACGGTCACTCTTCGAACGGTACCGACGGGCGCGGACCCGCAGAACCAGTTCGGCGAGCGTTCCCACTCCCGCGAGCGCGAGGGCCACGACCGGCCCAGCGAAGAAGGCGGCGACGGCCACGATCAGTCCACAAGCGAGTGTCGCCTTCGGACGTTCCGGGGAAAGCCGTTCCCTGCCCTCGGTGAAGGCGTCGATCGCGACGGGCACGGTCACCACGGCGGCCACCACGGTCAGCACCGGCAGCAGGGAGACCGCGTCGGCCGCGGCGAGGAGCTCGCGGAACGAGGTCGCCGAAAGCCCCAGCCGGATCGGTCCCAGCTGGTAGAGGGCGACGGCCGTGATCGCGACGGCCACCGCGCCCACCGCGGCGGCCCGGCCGGCGCCGGGGCGGCGGGGCAGCAGGAACGGCAGCAGTACCAGCACGGCGAGGCCGAGACCGGGCACCGACGGCGGATCCGGCGCGATGAACTGCGCCAACGGCGGAATGCCCACGCAGATCGCGATCAGCGACGCGGCGGCGGCCAGCGACAGCCCGGTGACCCAGCGGGCGGCGTAGTCGCCGAGACGGACTCCGGCCAGGTCGGCGACGGTCACCACGGCGGCGAACACCGCGGCGGCGGCTCCCGGCGCGGACGGGAAGACGTACTGCCCGAACGTCGTCGCGAAGACCAGGACCAGGCCCAGCCGGGAAACGGAGCCCGCGATCCGCTCGGGCCGGGTGTCGCCCAGCGGCGGCAGCAACGCCTCCGCGGCGACGGCGAGGACGGCCGCGACGACGACCGCGACGAATACCCAGTAGTCCGCTCCAGAGGTGCCCACCGCCAGGGCGATGAGCAGACCGCCAGCCAGTCGCACGCCGTCGCCCTTCCAGTTCGTCCAGTCACCTGCTCGGCCCCGCTGTTCCCCCAGGTCCCACTGTCATTAGCATGGCTCACGATCCAACCGGGCGGCCGCCCGGTACCACCGCGAACGCGCGAGGAGCCAGAAGTGACCGTGCCGAAGCTTGCCCTGACCGAGAACGCCGAAGCGGCGCTTGCCAAGACGCGCGCCGACGTCGTCGTGATCGGCGCCCTGCAGGGTGAGGACGGTCTGGCTCTCGCCGCCGGTTCCTCCGTCGCCGACGCCGCCTTCGACGGCAAGCTCGCCGAGGTCCTCGGCACCCTCGGCGCCTCCGGCAAGGCCGACGAGGTCGTCAAGGTGCCGACGCTGGGCAAGCTGTCCGCCGGTGTCGTGCTGGCCGTCGGCCTCGGCAAGGCGGGCGCGGACGGCGTCACCGCCGAGCAGGTCCGCCGGGCCGCCGGTGCCGCCGCGCGGGCGCTGAGCGGGACCGACCGCGCGTTCGTCACGCTGTCGGCGATCGACCTCCAGGCCGCCGTCGAGGGCACCGTGCTCGGTGCCTACAACTTCACCGAGTACCGCTCCGAGAAGGGCGACGGCCCGGTCGCGAAGGTCGACTTCGTGAGCCCCGAAGAGGGCACCGCCAAGGACCACAAGGCGACGCTGAAGGCCGCCACCCTGATCGCCGAGTCGGTCATCATCGCCCGCGACCTGATCAACACCCCGCCGAACGACCTGTTCCCGGCCTCCTTCGCCGACCGCGCGAAGACCCTGGCCGAGGCGAACAACCTCGACTTCGAGGTCCTCGACGAGAAGGCGTTGAAGCGCAAGGGCTTCGGCGGCATCCTCGGCGTCGGCGGCGGTTCGTCGCGGCAGCCGCGCCTGCTGCGCATCGCCTACAAGCCCGCGAAGGCGTCGAAGAAGGTCGCGCTGGTCGGCAAGGGCATCACCTTCGACTCGGGCGGCATCTCGATCAAGCCCGCCGCGAACATGGACCACATGACCTCGGACATGTCGGGCGCGGCCGCCGTGCTCGCCTCCGTGGTGCTGGCCGCGAAGCTGAAGTACCCGCTCGAGGTCGTCGCGCACATCCCGCTGGCGGAGAACCTGCCCTCGGCCACCTCGTACCGGCCGGGCGACGTGCTCAGCATGTACGGCGGCAAGACCGTCGAGGTGCTCAACACCGACGCCGAAGGCCGTCTCGTGCTGGCCGACGCGATCGTGCGCGCGGGCGAGGAGAACCCCGACTACCTGATCGAGACCTCGACGCTGACCGGCGCGCAGGTCGTCGCGCTCGGCAACCGCACCGCGGGCGTCATGGGCTCGGACGAGTTCCGCGACCGGATCGCTTCGATCGCGCAGGCCACCGGTGAGGGCGGCTGGGCCATGCCGCTGCCGGAGGAGCTGCGCGCCGACCTCGACTCGCGTCTCGCCGACCTGGCCAACGTCACCGGGCACCGCTGGGGCGGCATGCTCGCGGCGGGCATCTTCCTGCGCGAGTTCGTCACCGAGGGCCTGCCCTGGGCGCACATCGACATCGCGGGCCCGTCGTTCAACACCGCCGGCGCGTGGGGCTACACCGGCAAGGGCGGCACCGGCGTCCCGGTCCGCACCATCGCCGCCGTCCTCGCGGACATCGCCGCCAACGGCTGATCCTTTTCGCGCGTGAAGGCCTCCTTCCCTCGGCTGAGCAGAGGGAAGGAGGCCTTCACGCGCTTTATGGCAAGGTCGGTGCCGTGGACAGGGACGCGTATCTCGAAGGCGCGATCAGGGACGTGCTCAGCGGAGACGACGCGACGCTCGACGACCGGATCGCGCACGCGGCGCTGCTGTTCGCCGCATCCGGGGCGATGGCGGACGCCGACCGGCTGGTCACGCACTGGCACGCGCTCACCGAACGCCCGATCACGGCGCTGATCCCCGGCGCCGTGCAAGCCCGTGCGTGGGCGATGCTCTTCGAAGCGCGGGGAGCGCACCCGGACTGGGCTGCGGCGATGATCCCGCTCGATCTCGACGCCGAGGAACGCGCCCACGACGACCACCTCGCCCGGCGCGTGTCCGATCTCGACGGTCTGCTCGGCGGCTCCCCGATCGGCGAGGCCGTGTCGCATCTCGGGCCGTCGCGGCCGGATCGGTTGCGTGAGGCCGTCGCGCGAGGCGACCTGGACGGCTGGGCCGAGATCGCGTCGCGACAGGGCCGCCCCGACGTCGCCGTGCTCGCCGCGACCCGGCGCCTCGCGCCACGGCTCGCCGCGGGCGCGGACCCGCTCGGGCTCGGCGACTGGACGGAACTGTGCGCCGGGGCGCTGGTCGCGGCGCTGTACGAGCGCTACCCGCCCGACACCGGCTCCTGGCGCGAAATGATCGGGGGCATCCTCCGGTTGCGCGGCGGCGGGACCGCTCCCCCGGCGGCGTCGCTCCGCACCATCGACGCGGCCGAGGCACGGCTCGGGCTCCGGCTGCCCGACGACTACCGCGAATTCCTCCTGACCTGCGACGGCCTTCCCGCGGACGTCGTCTTCCCCCGGCTGCTCGGGACGGCGGAACTGCGCGCGGAAGGCGGCGTCGTGGTGATCTCGGAACCGGCCGTCGTGCTGCTGACGGCCGCGGGCGAGCAGTGGCGGACGGTCGAGATCGACCCGGCGCTGGGCACGACGGTGCATCCGACGTTCCGGGCGCTGCTGGAGCGGCACTTGCTCCTTTTGGCGCAATCCGCGTGAGGCGTCAGGCTTCGCCGCGCTTCTTCCGCTCGGTGTACTCCCGCATCCGCTTCGGGTAGCCGACCCGCGCCACCTCGTACACGGGGATCGACCGTTTGTGACCGAACTGCTGCGCCGCGTCCAGGCTCTCGATCCGGCGCCGGGTCCACTCACCGTCATGGGCGATGAGGACGACCGTGGTCTCGGTGACGTTGGTCTTCGGCTCCACGTACGCCTCGACACCGGTCCGTGACGACGCCCAGTCCTCAAGATGCTTGAAGTCGTTTGACGAGGCTTTCCGCAGCGTACCGGGCTTTTGCCCGCCCTTAGAGCGCCGGCGCAGCGAGTCGAACAGACCCACTCCGACCACCTCACTTCCCATTCGCGTCCGATGTCCATTATCCCGACGCGGGCGTGTGCTCAGCGTGGCGGTCCGCGTGGACCGTGTCCCGTGGGTCACAGCACGCGGCCTAGGTCGCAGCCTCTCCACACGTAGTGACAAGATGGCAAGTGTCCGCGCGCGCGTATACCGCGCGGAGCGGCGCCAGAGCACCACCCCTACCGCTTGCCGAGGAGTTATTGAAGTGACCGACACCTCCGCCGACCTTGTGATCCTGGGTGGCGGATCGGGCGGCTACGCCGCCGCGTTCCGCGCGGCCGAGCTGGGCCTTTCCGTCACCCTGATCGAAAAGGACAAGCTTGGCGGGACGTGCCTCCACCGAGGCTGCATCCCGACCAAGGCCCTCCTGCACGCGGCGGAGGTCGCCGACGAGACCCGCGACGCCGAGACCTTCGGTGTGAAGGCCGTGCTGGAAGGCATCGACATCGCCGGCGTCAACAAGTACAAGGACGGGATCATCTCGCGCCTGTACAAGGGCCTCCAGGGCCTGGCCAAGGCGCACAAGGTGAACCTCGTCGAGGGCACCGGGACGTTCGTCGGCGGCACGACCGTCGAGGTCGACGGCACCCGCTACACCGGCAAGAACGTCATCCTCGCCACCGGTTCGTACTCGAGGACGCTGCCGGGCCTGGAGCTGGGCGGGCGCATCATCGCCAGCGAGCAGGCGCTTTCGCTGGACTACATCCCGAAGAAGGCCATCGTCCTCGGCGGTGGTGTCATCGGTGTCGAATTCGCGTCCGTCTGGGCGTCCTTCGGCGTCGACGTCACCATCGTGGAGGCGCTGCCCCGCCTGGTCCCGAACGAGGACGAGTACGCGTCCAAGCAGCTCGAGCGCGCTTTCCGTCGTCGCAAGATCGCCTTCAAGACCGGCGTTCGGTTCACCGGCGCCAAGCAGGACGACAACGGCGTCAGCGTGTCGCTGGAGTCCGGCGAGACGCTCGAAGCCGACCTGCTCCTGGTCGCCGTCGGCCGCGGCCCGAACTCGGCCGGGCACGGGTACGAGGAGGCCGGCGTCAAGATGGAGCGCGGCTTCGTCCTCACCGACGACCGCCTGCGCACCAACCTGCCGAACGTCTACGCCGTCGGTGACATCGTCCCCGGCCTGCAGCTCGCGCACCGCGGGTTCCAGCAGGGCATCTTCGTCGCGGAAGAGATCGCCGGCCAGGAGCCGCGCGTGATCGACGAGAGCGGCATCCCGCGCGTCACCTACTCGCACCCCGAGGTCGCTTCGGTCGGCCTGACCGAGTCGCAGGCGAAGGAGAAGTACGGCTCCGACGTCACCACCTTCACCTACGACCTCGGCGGCAACGGCAAGAGCCAGATCCTCAAGACCTCCGGTGGGGTCAAGCTGATCAAGGCTCCGGACGGCCCGGTCGTCGGCGTGCACATGGTGGGCGACCGCGTCGGCGAGCTGATCGGCGAAGCGCAGCTGATCTACAGCTGGGAGGCCTTCCCCGAGGACGTCGCCCCGCTCATCCACGCGCACCCCACGCAGACCGAGGCCCTCGGTGAAGCGTTCCTCGCCCTGGCGGGCAAGCCGCTGCACGTCCACAGCTGACGTCTCACCGTCGAAGAACCAGACCAAGCAAGACATATCAAGGGAGTCAGCGAACGATGGCCTACTCCGTCACGTTGCCGGAGCTCGGTGAGAGCGTCACCGAGGGCACCGTCACCCGGTGGTTGAAGCAGGAGGGCGACACCGTCGAGGTCGACGAGCCGTTGCTCGAGATCTCCACGGACAAGGTCGACACCGAGGTCCCGTCCCCGGTCGCCGGCAAGGTCGTGAAGATCAGCGCTCAGGAAGACGAGACCGTCGAGGTCGGCGGCGAGCTCGCCGTCATCGACGACGGGACCGGCGGCGTGCCGGAGTCCTCCGGTTCGGCCGAGCCGGCCGCCGAAGAGGCGCAGCCGGAGCCCGAGCCGGAGCCCGCTCAGGAAGAGGCCTCCGCGCCGTCCCAGCCGGACACCGCGCCGGCTTCGGGCGGCGAAGGCACCGAGGTGAAGCTGCCCGAGCTGGGCGAGAGCGTCACCGAGGGCACCGTCACCCGGTGGCTCAAGCAGGTCGGCGAGAGCGTCGAGGTCGACGAGCCGCTGCTCGAGATCTCCACGGACAAGGTCGACACCGAGGTCCCGTCCCCGGTCGCCGGCACCGTGCTGGAGATCCGCGCCGGTGAGGACGAGACCGTCGAGGTCGGCGGTGTGCTCGCGGTGATCGGTGCCGCCGGTTCCGCCCCGGCCCCGAAGGCCGAGCCGAAGCCGGAACCCAAGCCCGAGCCGAAGCCGGAGCCCAAGCCGGAACCGAAGCCCGAGCCCAAGGCCGAAGCGGCTCCCGCGCCGAAGCCCGCCCCGGCTCCGCAGGCCGCCCCGGCCCCCAAGGCCGAGGCACCGAAGCCGGCAGCGAGCAGCGACAACGGCTCGGACAACGCGCCGTACGTGACGCCGCTGGTCCGCAAGCTCGCTTCGGAGCACGGCATCGACCTGTCGTCGCTGTCCGGCAGCGGCGTCGGTGGCCGCATCCGCAAGCAGGACGTGCTCGCGGCCGCCGAGGCCAAGCAGAAGGCCGCCCCGGCTCCGGCCGCGCAGCCCGCTGCCGCCGCCCCGGCCGCCGCCCCGTCGGCTCCGCGCAAGGCCGCGGTTTCGCCGGAGCTCGCGGCCCTGCGCGGCACCGTGCAGAAGGCCAGCCGGATCCGCCAGATCACCGCCACGAAGACCCGCGAGTCGCTGCAGGTTTCCGCGCAGCTCACGCAGGTCCACGAGGTGGACGTCACGAAGATCGCCAAGCTCCGCCAGCGGGCGAAGGCGGCCTTCAAGGAGCGCGAGGGCGTCAACCTGACGTTCCTGCCGTTCTTCGCGAAGGCCACCGTCGAGGCGCTCAAGCAGCACCCGAACGTCAACGCGTCCTACAACGAGGACACGAAGGAGATCACCTACCACGGTGCGGTGCACCTGGGGATCGCGGTGGACACCGAAAAGGGTCTGCTGTCGGTGGTCATCCACGACGCGGGTGAGCTCAGCCTCGCCGGTCTCGCGCACCGCATCGCCGACCTGGCGGGCCGCGCGCGTTCGGGCCAGATCAAGCCGGACGAGCTGTCGGGTGGCACCTTCACGATCACGAACATCGGCTCCAACGGCGCCCTGTTCGACACGCCGATCATCGTGCAGCCGCAGTCCGGCATGCTCGGTACCGGCGCGGTCGTGAAGCGCCCGGTCGTGATCGCGGACGCCGACGGCAACGACACCATCGCCGTCCGGTCGATGGCGTTCCTGCCGCTGACCTACGACCACCGCCTGGTGGACGGGGCCGACGCGGGCCGCTTCGTCACGACGATCAAGCAGCGTCTGGAAGAGGGCAACTTCGAGGACGAGCTCGGTCTCTGATCCTCCGGTAGTCCGTGAAGGCCCTCGTCCCGCTTCGGCGGGGCGGGGGCCTTCGCCTTTCCCTCCCCTTCTCCTCTCCCCTCCCGCATTTCGTCCTCTGAATGCGGTCGTTGGCATGACGAACTACCGCATTCAGAGGACGAAATGCGAGGAGTTTGACAGCCACCTGGAACTCTAGTATTCCGGAATTACGGAAAACAAGAGGGAGGGTATCGACCATGCTGACCAGACGCCATCTGCTGGCGGGTGCCGCCGCGGGATCGGCCGCGCTGCTGCTGCCGGGGACCGCGAGCGCGACCCAGCCGGACACGACGACCGAACAGGGCTGGCTCGACTGGATCGCCGCACACCGGTACGACGTCTCCGTCCTGATCGACGACGGCGACGGCCGCCGGGCCGCGCACAACCCCGACGTCCGGCGCGTCATGGCCTCGTCGATCAAGGTCGTGCATCTCAGCGCGTACGCCGTCGCGGTCGCCGAGGGCAGGCTCGATCCGAAGGAACAGATCAGGATGGGCGACTGGGACGCCCACCACCCGTTCGTGGGCGATGGCCGCGCGCACTTCCTGGCGCTCAACCGGCTGGGCGTCCCCTGCGACGACTACGGCATCGCCAAGGATCCCGAGCAGCGTGTCTCCCTGGCCAGGCTCGCCGAAGCGATGATCTTCTTCAGCGACAACGCCGCCACGGACTATCTCCGCACCCGCCTCGGCGACCCGGCCCTCCAGCGCGCGGCGGCGCGGAGCGGCTGGTTCCGGCCGGACACCCGTTCGCTCGGCGGCGAGGTCCTGATGCTGATCATGCCGGAGTACGCGCCCCCGCCCGGCAGCCCGGCCGCGGTCCGCCGGGCCATGGGTGACGCGGTCGCGCGGCGCTTCGTCCGCGATCGGGCGTTCCGCGCCGAAGCGCTCAGGCGCTGGCCGGACATGCCGAGCACCCCCGAAGCCCAATGGCCGTGGATCAAGGGGCACGGCCAGGGTTCGGCGGCGGATCTGTTCGCGCTGCACCGCGGTATCGCGAACGGGCTGTACCCGACCGCGCGCGAGATCCTCGCGAAGCCGCTCGCGGACCGTGTGCCACCCGGAGCGAGCGAAGTGCTCTTCAAGGGCGGAAGCCTGCCGCGCTCACTGACCACGGGGCTTTCCGTTCGCTGGCCGGGCGGACGTTCGGGTACCGCGGCCATCCTGTTCACCTGCGTGAGCGATCAGGAAATCGCGAACGCCCCGGTGCTCCTCGACGTCTTGATCGCGGCATTGTCCGATCCGGCACGCTTCAGCGCCCTGGAACGAGCGCTCTGCTGAGACGCAGGTATAGATAACCGGCATGGACGCTGAGCTCGCCGACCGGATCGCCGCCCTCGAAGCACGGGTCGCCGCGCTCGAAGACCGGCACGGCGAGCACCAGGCCGAGCCGGCGGCGAGCCCCGGCGGGCTCGTCGGCTACCACGGCGAGCTGACCGAGCCCCTCGAGCTGAGCTGGGCCATCACCATCACGCCCGGTCCGATGCTGGCATTCGAGGACGGGCCGCGGGTCGAGGTGCTCGCGGCCCTGTCCAGCACGGCGCGGGTGGCGCTCGTGCGGACGCTGGCCGAGAAGGGCGCGCAGACCGCGCCCGCCCTGCAGGAGGCCGCCGATCTCGGGTCGCCCGGCCAGCTGTACCACCATCTCAAGGCGCTGACCGGCGCCGGGATCGTCGAGCAGGACAAGCGCGGCAGTTACCGGCTTCGTCCCACCGCGACGATCCCGGTGCTGGTGCTGCTGACCGCCGCGTCGGACGTCGCCGGGCAACTGAAGAACCTGAGCGTGCGACCGGATCGCGGATAGGACACGATCGGATCATGCGAGTTCTGATCGCGGGCGCGAGCGGACTGATCGGCACCTCCCTGACGACACGGTTACGCCGTTCCGGGCACGAGGTCGTCCGCCTCGTCCGCCGGGAGGAACGGGCGGCCGACGAGCGCCGCTGGGATCCCCCGGCGGGCGAGATCGCCGACGGCGCGCTCGACGGCGTCGACGCGGTCGTGAACCTCGCGGGCGCGCCGTTGCTGCCCGGACGCTGGAGCGCGGCCCGCAAGCAGGTGCTCCTCGACAGCCGGGTCGAACCGACGGAGGTTCTCGCGGAAGCCGTCGCCGAACACGGGATCCCGGTGCTGGTCAATGCTTCCGCCGTGGGCTACTACGGCGATCCCGGTCCGTCCCTTGTGGACGAAACGAGCCCGGTGGGCCGCGGTTTCCTCGCCGAGCTCTGCACCGCGTGGGAAGGCGCCACCGAGTCCGCGGCCACCGCCGGAGCGCGCGTCGTGCGTATCCGCACCGGGCTGGTGCTCGCACGCAAGGGCGGGCTCCTGGACGTCCTGCGGCCGCTGTTCCGGTTGGGGCTCGGCGGGAAACTCGGCGACGGCAAGCAGTACATGCCCTGGATCTCGCTCGACGACGAGGTCGGCGCGATCGTTTTCGCGCTGGAGAACGAATCGCTATCGGGCGCGGTGAATCTCTCGGGGCCGCAGCCCGCCACGAACGCCGCCTTCACGAAGGCGCTGGGCCGCGCCGTGCACCGCCCGGCGATCTGGCAGGTACCGGGTTTCGCCATGAAGATCGCCCTCGGGCAGGCGGCGGAGGAGATGGCGCTGTTCGGGCAGCGCGCCATGCCGCGTGCGCTGGAGGAGGCGGGATACGCCTTCCGCCATCCGACCCTCGAGGACGCGCTGGCCGCCGCGACATGACCTTGCAGCGCGGGCTGTACACCCTCGCCGGAATCCTGCTGCTGGTCGGCTTCGTCACACTCGGGCTGTCCGTCGACGAGCGGCCGCCGCCGGTGGACGTCGCCCTCGCCGACGCGTTCCGCGACCAGCACACCCGGCCCGCCGGGCAGGTGGCCGGCCTGGTCACGCACGTTCTCGGCCCGGTGCTGCCGTTCGCGCTGGGCGCCGTGCTGGTGGTGATCGCCTGGCGCCGCCGGGACCTGACCGTCCTGTGCGTCAAGCTGGCCGTCGTCCTGCTGTTGTGCCGCCTGACCAGCCTGATCGCGAAACCGGCCTTCTACCGGGAGCGGCCACGCGAATTCCCCGATCTGAGTTACCCGAGCGGGCACGTGGTCGCCGTCGCGTGCACGGGATTCGTCGCGGTGCTGCTGTGCGCGTGGACCCGGCCGCGTCTCGCGCGCCTGGCGATCACGATCGCCGCCGCCGCGACGGTGCTCGGCGCGCTCTGCCGCATCGTGCTGGGCGTGCACTGGCTGACCGACACCGCGGGATCCGTACTGGCGGTGGGTGGCGTGGGCCTGATTTCGGCGGCCTGGCTGGGCCTGCTCCCCCTGCCGAAAGACCCGGCGTAGTGTCGCTGACGTGAGCTCTTCGACCACGTCATGCCGTGCCGCCACCGAGCCCGTCGACGTCCGCGAGATCGGGACGATCGACTACACCGAAGCCTGGGAACTCCAGCGCCGCCACATGACAGCCCGTGCCGACGGCGAGGGTCCCGACACCATGCTGCTGCTGGAACACCCGTCCGTGTACACGGCGGGCAAGCGCACCGAAGCCGAGGACAGGCCGACCGACGGCACCCCGGTGATCGACGTCGACCGCGGCGGCAAGATCACCTGGCACGGACCCGGCCAGCTGGTCGGGTACCCGATCATCAAACTCGCCGACCCGATCGACGTCGTGCACTACGTGCGGCGTCTCGAAGAGGCCCTGATCACCGTTTGCGACCAGCTCGGCGTGCACACCGGCCGGGTCGAGGGCCGCAGCGGCGTCTGGATCCCCGCCGACGACCGCGGCCCGGAGCGGAAGATCGCCGCGATCGGCATCCGCGTCCAGCGCGGCGTGACCATGCACGGTTTCGAGCTGAACTGCAACGCCGACCTCGGCGCCTTCGACAAGATCGTCCCGTGCGGCATCCGGGACGCGGGCGTGACTTCGCTTTCCTACGAGCTCGACCGCGAGGTCACCGTCGCGTCGGTGCTGCCGATGGCGCGTGAGGCCGTGCTCGCGGCGCTGGAAGGCGAGCTGGCGGTGAACGACGAGCGCTGGCTGCCGCGTCCCGAAGCCCCGGCCGCCCCGGGCGTCACTTTCGCTCTGCAGAGCTGATTCCTGTGCCAAGCTCCCAGTAGGGCCGTGGAAGCGCCGCGGTCCCACTGGGAGGAGATCATGCGCAGATTCGCGTATGCCGCGGCGGTCGCAGCCGCCGTCGGCGGACTGCTGGCCACCCCCGGCGTCGCCTCGGCGGTGCCACCGGGCTGCTGGACCGAAACCAACGGCTCGACCTGGGCCGCGGGCTTCTGTCCGAGCGGGACCTACAAGGTCGTCGTCCAGTACTGCCGAGTGCACTGCACCCGGGAAGAGGGCTACCCGGCGGTGAACGGCAACCCTTCGGGTGTCTCGTTCAGCCCTGGCGGCTCCATCGCCAGCGTGGACGTCGAATACGTCTGACAAGTACATGAAGGCCCCCTTCCTTGCGCCTGGCGCAAGGAAGGGGGCCTTCATGTACTTCAGTCCAGCTGAGGAGCGACCTCGGAAGCGATCAGCTCGACCTGGTCCAGATCCGAAAGGTCCAGCAGCTGCAGGTAGAGCCGGGTGATCCCGGTCTTCTCCCGCCACTGCCCGACCTTCTCGACGACCTCCGACGGCGTCCCCGCGAGCCCGTTCTCCCGCAGCTCGGAGACCTCGCGCCCAAGCACCGAAGCACGCTTCGCGACCTCGGCGTCGTCACGCCCCACGGCGACGACGAGCGCGGCCGACCGGATGATCTCCTTCGGGTCGCGGCCGATCTCGCGCGCGGCGTCGTCGACGCGGCCGAACTGCTCGGCGGCGAAGTCCGGGCCGACGAACGGCAGGTTGAACTCGTCCGCGTAGCGGGCGGCGAGCGCCGGGGTGCGCTTCTTGCCGCCACCACCGATGATCACCGGCGGCCGGGGCCGCTGCGCCGGCTTGGGCAGGCCGGGCGAGTCGACGAGCTTGTAGTGCTCGCCGTCGAAGGAGAACGTCTCCCCCTCCGGCGTCTCCCACAGCCCGGTGACGACGGCGAGTTGCTCGGCGTAGCGGTCGAAGCGCTCCTTGATCGGCGGCAGGTCGAGGCCGTAGGCGGTGTGCTCGTCGTCGTACCAGCCCGAGCCGAGGCCGAGCTCGACGCGGCCGCCGGACATCTGGTCCACCTGCGCGACCGAGATCGCGAGCACCGACGGATGCCGGAAGGTGGCGGCGGTGACGAGGGTGCCCAGCCGCACGCGGCGCGTCTCGCGGGCGAGACCCGCGAGGGTGATCCACGCGTCGGTCGGCCCCGGCAACCCGGTCGCCGAACCCATCTTCAGGTAGTGGTCGCTGCGGAAGAAGGCGTCGTAGCCCGCGTCCTCGGTGGCCTTCGCCACCCGGAGCAGGTCTTCGTAACTGGCCCCCTGCTGGGGCTCGGTAAAGATCCTGAGGTCCACGAAAGCCACCCTATAGACGGCTTCGTCAGCTCGCTTTCCCGTGCTCGGCGGGCGGAACACGGCGGAATCCGACGAGCAGCCGCACCAGCACCTCCTCGACCTGGGCGCTGACCTTCTTCGGCTCGGGCGACGAAGCGATCTCGATCGCCGCGCTCGACAACGCGCCGAACAGCAGCCGCGCGGTGACGTCCACCGGGACGTCGTCGACCTCGCCGACCTCGATGAGCGACTGGATCCCGGTGCGGACCAGGCCGAAGCTGCACCGCTCCTCCGCCTCGCGCCAGCGTTCCCAGCCCATCACCACCGGCGCCTCGTGGATCGCGATGCGCTGGTACGCCGGGTCGAGGCAGCTCTGCAGGAAGCCGCGCAACCCCGCGAGCGCCCGCTCCCACGGCGAGGCCGGGCCGTTCATGATCTTTTCGAGCCGGTCGAAGACCTGGCTCTCGACGGTGTCGAAGGCCGCCTCGAACAACGCCTGCTTCCCACTGAAATGGTGGTACAGCGCGCCTTTCGTCACCCTGGCCCGTTTGGCGATCTCGTCGAGAGACGTGCCGGCGTACCCGCGTTTGGTGAACAGCTCGACGGCACTCTCGACGAGCGCCGACCGGGTGGACTCGGAATAGTCCAGCCGCCTTGACCTCATTGTCGCCACCTTCACAACTTTACGCCGCCGGTCCCGCTCCATACCCATGGTATGTTGACTGCTGTCAGGTCCGTACCGGGAGTATGCCGCAAACCTGCGGTATGAACCGGGTCACGGAGGGGAGCCCACATCATGAGCTGGAACGACTTCTACCAGCGGCGCGACATCCTCGAAGCCGCACTGCGCCAGGCGGGTCACCACCCGTCCGACGCCATCTCACTCGAAGAAATCCCCGGCGCCACCAAGTACTTCGCGACCGAAGAGGAGCTTCTGGTCGCGCTCCGGTACAAGTGGAACCAGGTGTTCGCCGGTCACCTCCGCGCCGAGATGACCGATCCGGACTACGCGGACCAGGACCTCGCGCTCGACAGGGTCGAAGCCGTCACCCGCGCCTGGAACAGCGCCACCACCGAACACGAGACCCTCCGCGCCGTTCTCGACGCGGCCCTCGATCGGTGCCCCGCGCTGATCCCGTCGCACGAAGCCGAACTGCGCACGCTCGCGCTGACGGCGGGGCTGGCCGACGGCAAGGAACCGGTCGACGAGATCACCCAGGTCGGCAGCGCGTTCGCCACCCTGCTCCGGCACGGACGGCACGCGAAGCCCGCCCGCCGCCGCAGCCCCATGGGTCACCTGCTCAGGTTGCTCGCGCCGAGCGCCTGATCCGGCGTAGCGGCCCCGCCGACGATGTAGTTAGGTACCGACATGGCTGCTCACGCGCGCTGGACCGAGGCCGACATCCCGGATCAGACCGGCCGGACCGTATTCGTCACCGGCGCGAACTCGGGGCTGGGGTTGCGGATGTCCGAGGTGCTCGCGGGCAAGGGGGCCCGCGTGCTGCTCGGCTGCCGGTCGCCGGAACGCGGCGCCAAGGCGCTGGAGCAGGTACGCGCGGCCGCGACCGGGAAAGCGCCCGGGCTCGTCCGGCTGGACCTCGCCGACCTCGACTCGGTCCGCGAAGCCGCGAAGAAGGTCGAGGAGTTGACGGACGGCAAGCTCGACGTCCTGGTCAACAACGCGGGCGTGATGGCGACCCCACGCGGCCACACCAAGGACGGTTTCGAAACCCAGTTCGGCACGAACCATCTCGGGCACGCGGTGCTGACCTGGCTGCTGATGCCGTCACTGCGCCGCGGCTGGGGACCGCGTGTCGTCACCCTGTCGAGTGTCGCGGCGACGGGCGCGCGCATCGACGTCGCCGACCCGAACTTCGAGCGCCGGATGTACAACCCGGGCTCGGCCTACGGCCAGTCGAAACTCGCCAATCAGGTGTTCGCGCTCGAACTCGACCGCAGGCTGCGTGCCGCGGGCGAGGACGTCATCAGCGTGGCGGCGCACCCCGGCTACACCTGGACCGGACTCGGCTCGGGGATGGCCCGCTCCTACCGCAACCCGGTGGTCCGCGCGCTCGTCGCCGGGGGCAACCGGATCGGCGAGATCTTCATCGCGCAGAGCGCCCGCCAGGGCACGCTCCCGCAGCTGTTCGCGGCGACCTCCCCGGAGGCCGAAGGCGGCGATTACATCGGCCCTCGCGGGCTCGGCGGACTTCGCGGCGCCCCGGTCAAGGTGCGCCCGCTGGCAGCCGCGCGGAGCGAATCGCTCGGCGCCGCGTTGTGGGACGTGACCACCAAGTTGACGGGCGTCACCCCCGACCCCGCGTGAGCGGCGACCACTGCTCCGGCGGGCGTAGGGTGACGGTGTGAGTGCTGCCCCAGATGGCCGCAAGCTGTTGCGGCTCGAGGTCCGGAATTCCCAGACTCCCATCGAAAAGAAGCCGTCGTGGATCAAGACGCGCGCCCGGATGGGTCCGGAGTTCACCGAACTCAAAGGCCTGGTGCGCCGCGAAGGCCTCCACACCGTCTGCGAAGAAGCCGGCTGTCCCAACATCTACGAGTGCTGGGAAGACCGCGAGGCGACGTTCCTGATCGGCGGCGACCAGTGCACCCGGCGCTGTGACTTCTGCCAGATCGACACCGGCAAACCCGCCGAGCTGGACCGCACCGAGCCGCGCAAGGTCGCCGAAAGCGTCCAGGCGATGGGCCTGCGCTATTCGACCGTGACCGGTGTCGCGCGCGATGACCTGGAGGATGGTGGTGCGTGGCTGTACGCCGAGACCGTCCGTCAGATCCACGCGCTGAACCCCGGCACCGGTGTCGAGCTGTTGATCCCGGATTTCAACGCGGATCCGGAGCAGCTGGCCGAGGTCTTCGGTTCACGTCCCGAGGTGCTCGCGCACAACGTCGAGACCGTGCCGCGGATCTTCAAGCGGATCCGGCCCGGCTTCCGGTACGCGCGGTCGCTGGAGGTCATCACGAAGGCTCGTGAGGCCGGTCTGGTGACGAAGTCGAACCTGATCCTCGGCATGGGTGAGACGCCGGAGGAGGTGGCTCCGGCGATGAAGGACCTGGTCGACGCGGGCTGCGAGATCCTCACGATCACCCAGTACCTGCGCCCGTCACCGCGTCACCACCCGGTGGACCGCTGGGTCAAGCCCGAAGAGTTCGTCGAGCACTCGAACGCCGCCGAGGCCATGGG
This sequence comes from Amycolatopsis japonica, assembly GCF_000732925.1. Lineage (NCBI taxonomy): Bacteria > Bacillati > Actinomycetota > Actinomycetes > Pseudonocardiales > Pseudonocardiaceae > Amycolatopsis > Amycolatopsis japonica. The sequence goes on along the minus strand of NZ_CP008953.1, from coordinate 2,158,404 downwards.
CTTCGCCGGCGTCATGGCCGGGCCGCTGGTCCGCTCGTCGTACCGCGCCGGTCGGCTGTTCGCCCAGACGAAGGCCCACCGCGGGGAGCCGCTGTCGGAGAACCTGGCCCACCTCGCCGCCGAAGGGCCCGCCGCGCAGGAAGCCAGCTCGCTGCTGGCCCGGTGACTCCGGTCACCCTCTTCGCGACATCGCCACCCACCAGGTCACGAATCAGTAAAGTGACCTGGTGGCGTTGGTAACCGATCTTCTGAACTGGCTGCAGGGACTCCCGGAACCGGGACTGGTCGCGGCGACCGGCGGACTGGTGTTCGCCGAATGCACCATCGGGCTGGGCTTCATCGCCCCCGGTGAATCGGGGCTGCTGGTCGCGGCCACGACGGCGACGTCGGTCTCGCGCTTCCTGACCCTGTGGGCGGTCGTGACGGTCTGCGCCGCACTCGGCGACTCGCTCGGCTACGCGATCGGCAAACGCTTCGGCCCACGCCTGCGCGAGACGAAGCTGATCCGCAAGTACGGACTCGACGCCTGGGACAAGGCGACGGGGGTGCTTGAACGGAGAGGCGCGTGGGCGGTGTTCTTCGCGCGGTTCCTTCCGGTGATCCGCACGCTGACCCCAGCCGCCTCCGGCACCTCGGGCCTGCCCTTCCGTAAGTTCCTGCCCGCCGCCGCGGCGGGCGCGGCCTGCTGGTCGGCCATCCACATCGGTATCGGTGCCGCGCTCGGCGAGGCCGCCAAGAAAGTCGAAGGCGCGCTCAACACCGGTGGCCTGGTCATCGTCGGCGTGCTCGTCGGTGTCGCGGTGTTCTTCTTGCTGCGCTACAAGAAGAAGAAAGCGCTCGCGGTCACAGCCGAAGAAGCCACCCCGGCGAAGATCGGCGCGGACGACTAGATTCCGGGCATGACCGCCCTGAACCTGCCCCAGCCGATCGGTTTCGTCCTCGGTGGCGGCGGCAGTCTCGGGGCGATGCAGGTCGGGATGCTGCGTGCCCTCACGGAAGCGGGCGTCGCGCCCGACCTCGTCGTCGGCACCTCGGTGGGTTCGCTGAACGCCGCCGTGCTCGCCCTCGGGGGTGAATCGAGCGGCAGGCTCGACCGGATCTGGTCGCGGATGACGCGGCACGAGGCGTTCCCCGGCGGTGTGCTCAGCCAGGTGCGGACCCTGCGGCACAGCAAGACCAACCTGTTCCCCAACACCGGGCTCGCCGCGATCGTCGACGAGCACATCGGCGAGGGCGTCCGCTTCGAAGATCTCGCGCTGCCGCTGGGTGTCGTCGCGACGGACGTCGACACGGCCGAGCCTCTGCTGATCCGTTCCGGGCCCGTTCTGGCGCCCCTGCTGGCCAGTTGCGCGATTCCGGGGATCTATCCGCCGGTGCCCTTCGGTGAGCGCATGCTCTACGACGGCGGCCTGGTCGCCAACGTGCCGATGCGCCAGGCGCTCGCCATGGGCGCGAAATCGCTCGTCGTCCTCGACTGCGCCTTTCCCGGCAAGATGCCCGGCACCCCGCAGACCTTCGCCGAGGTCATGATGTTCACCGCGATGATCAGCATGCGGAACCAGGCGGTCCTGGAGGCGCCGATCGCCGCGGCCGAGGTGCCCGTGGTCTACGTGCCGGGGCCGAAGCCGGTACGGGTCAGCCCGCTGGACTTCAGCCACACCGCGGCACTGACCGCCGAGGCCTACGACGCCGCGAAGACCTATTTGGGTGAATTGAGTGTCGATGGCCCCGGTCTTTATGGTGCGCCCGGTCTCGTCGTGGACTGAGAAGCAACCATCCGGCATCGATCACGTCTTCTTCGTCGCGTAGTTTTGAAAGAGAACTTTCCGCTGATCGAGCGAAGTAAAAAGAGAATCTCATGTTTCCCAAGAAGACATTACTTTCGGCGGCCGGAATACTCGCCGCGATACTGCTGATCTCGGCCTGCTCTTCCACTGGCGACTCCGGTACCTCGAATTCATCCGGCCCGAGCGCCGGATCGGACGAAAGCGCGGTTTCGGTGACCATCGACCCGGCGGGCGGGACCAACGTCAATCCGGCGACCCCGGTGGTGGTCAAGGCCGAGCACGGCAAGCTGATCGACGTCACCGTCAGCAACGCCGACAAGGGCAACCAGGTGAAGGGCGAACTGGCGAGCGACGGGCTCAGCTGGAAGACCACCGAACCGCTCGGCTACGGCAGCACCTACAAGATCGTGGCGCATGCCCAGGGCAGCGACGGAAAGCCCGTCGAGCAACAGAGCAGGGTCTCCACGCTGAGCCCGAAGCAGCAGGCGAACCCGAACCTGATCCCGGCGCCCTCGGCGGTCGCTTCCGGCGGTGTCGGTGTCGGGCAGCCGATCGTGTTCACCTTCGGCCAGCCGGTGAAGAACAAGGCCGACGTGGAGAAGAAGCTGTCCGTGGAGTCGACGCCGAAGCAGGAGGGCTCCTGGTACTGGATCGACGACAAGAACGTCCATTACCGCCCCAAGGTGTATTGGCAGCCGGGGACGACGCTCAAGGTGTCGGCGATGATCTACGGCGTCGATTTCGGCAATGGCGTGTACGGCGCGACCGATCGCACCGAAACGTACAAAGTGCACGATTCCTGGGTCGCGAAGGCCGACGGCAACACCGAGCAGATGCAGATCTTCCACAACGGTCAGCTCGCGAAATCGATGCCCATTTCCATGGGCAAGGACGCCACGCCGACCCATTTGGGCGCGCACGTCATTTCGGACAAACACGAGAATTACACGATGGACTCGTGCACGTACGGCGTCTGCCAGGGCCAGCCGGGGTACTACAAGTCGAACGAGAAATGGTCGCTGCGCATCTCCAACGACGGCGAGTTCGTCCACGAGAACCCGAACAGTGTCGGCGCGCAGGGCAGCTCGAACGTGTCGCACGGCTGCATCAACCTCAACGCCGCCAACGCGCAGTGGTTCTACCAGAACATGGGGCTCGGCGACGTCGTCGAGGTGACGAACTCCGGTGGCCCGCAACTGCCGGTGTGGGACCTGTACGGCGACTGGTCGAAGTCGTGGGCGGACTGGCAGGCGGGCAGCGCGCTCAAGTAGAGGGATGATGGGCCGGTGACCAGTACCCTGAGCACCGCCCGCGCCCTCGTGGCCGGCGCCGGCCGGATCGTCGCACTGACCGGCGCCGGGATCTCCACGGACTCGGGGATCCCCGACTTCCGCGGCCCGCAGGGCCTGTGGACCCGCGACCCCGGCGCGGAGAAGATGTCGAACCTCAAGGCGTACCAAGGCAGCCGCGAGGTCCGGGAGCGGACCTGGCAGGCGCGGCTGGTGCATCCCGGCTGGGACGCCGTGCCGAACGCGGCGCATTACGCGCTCGAGCGCCTGTCGCCGACGTGGATCATCACCCAGAACATCGACCGGCTGCACCAGAAGGCGGGCTCGCCGCCCGAGCGGGTGCTGGAACTGCACGGGACGATGTTCGAGTCCGTCTGCCTCTCGTGTGACGATCACCGGGACATGCGCTCGACGCTGGAGCGGGTCCGAGCAGGCGAGGCCGACCCGCCCTGCCTGGTGTGTGGCGGCATCCTGAAGTCAGCCACTGTGTCGTTCGGCCAGCACCTGGACCAGAACCTGCTCCGCGCCGCGCGAGCCGCCGTCTCCGACAGCGATCTCCTGCTGGTGGCCGGGTCTTCCCTGAGCGTGCAGCCGGCCGCCTCGCTGGTGAGTGTCGCTTCCCGCGCCGGCGCCGCGGTGGTCATCTGCAATGGCTCCGAAACGCCCTACGACTCCATGGCCACCGCCGTCGTCCGCGGCCCGCTCGCCGACTCGCTCCCCGCCCTCGCCCCCTCCCGCATTTAGTCCTCTAAATGCGCCGGGCTCCGCCCTCTCCTCACGTGCCTCATCCCGTCACTCGCGTGATCGAGGCCGTGACTCGCGTGATTGAAGGCGGATCTCGCGTGTTTGGGGAGGGATCTCGCGTGATCAGACGGACGACACGCGTGATCAGGTGGACGACACGGCGCCCGGTTGTGTCGTCCGTGGGATCACGCGTGTTCGCCCTCTAATCACGCGTGATCGGCGCCTGATCACGCGTGCGACGGTTTCGGGCATGAGAAAAGGGCCCAGGTCTGGGAGAACTCGTGGTTCTCGACCAGGCCCTGGGCCCTTTTCCTTCTTTTCTAATGTTAGTCCGGCGGTGTCCTACTCTCCCACAACCCTTCGGTTGCAGTACCATCGGCGCTGTCAGGCTTAGCTTCCGGGTTCGGAATGGGACCGGGCGTTTCCCTGACGCTATAACCACCGAAACACTACGAAACAACACACACTGTCTGTTTCCAGAACGGTGTGGTGTTTCAGAGCTGTAGAGTGGATGCGTAACATCTTTGTGGGCAAGTCCTCGGCCTATTAGTACCAGTCAACTCGACAACACATTACTGTGCTTCCATTTCTGGCCTATCAACCCAATGGTCTGTTGGGGGCCTTAACCCACAAGGGGTGGGATACCTCATCTTGGAACAGGCTTCCCGCTTAGATGCCTTCAGCGGTTATCCCTTCCGAACGTGGCCAACCAGCCATGCCACTGGCGTGACAACTGGCATACCAGAGGTTCGTCCGTCCCGGTCCTCTCGTACTAGGGACAGCCTTCCTCAAGTATCCTACGCGCGCGGCGGATAGGGACCGAACTGTCTCACGACGTTCTAAACCCAGCTCGCGTGCCGCTTTAATGGGCGAACAGCCCAACCCTTGGGACCTACTCCGGCCCCAGGATGCGACGAGCCGACATCGAGGTGCCAAACCATGCCGTCGATATGGACTCTTGGGCAAGATCAGCCTGTTATCCCCGGGGTACCTTTTATCCGTTGAGCGACACCCCTTCCACCAGGTGGTGCCGGATCACTAGTCCCGACTTTCGTCCCTGCTCGACATGTCTGTCTCACAGTCAAGCTCCCTTGTGCACTTGCACTCAACACCTGATTGCCAACCAGGCTGAGGGAACCTTTGGGCGCCTCCGTTACTCTTTAGGAGGCAACCGCCCCAGTTAAACTACCCATCAGGCACTGTCCCTGAACCAGATCATGGTCCGAGGTTCAGATTCCCAATCCGACCAGAGTGGTATTTCAACAACGACTCCACCAACACTAGCGTGCCAGCTTCACAGTCTCCCACCTATCCTACACAAGCCGAACCGAAAACCAATACCAAACTATAGTAAAGGTCCCGGGGTCTTTCCGTCCTGCCGCGCGTAACGAGCATCTTTACTCGTAGTGCAATTTCGCCGGGCCTGTGGTTGAGACAGCCGGAAAGTCGTTACGCCATTCGTGCAGGTCGGAACTTACCCGACAAGGAATTTCGCTACCTTAGGATGGTTATAGTTACCACCGCCGTTTACTGGCGCTTAAATTCTCAGCTTCACCCCGAAAGGTTAACCGGTCCTCTTAACGTTCCAGCACCGGGCAGGCGTCAGTCCATATACATCGTCTTGCGACTTCGCATGGACCTGTGTTTTTAGTAAACAGTCGCTTTCCGCTGGTCTCTGCGGCCACCCACCCCTAGCCCGCGAAGGGCTTCAGAGTGTTTGGCCCCCCTTCTCCCGAAGTTACGGGGGCATTTTGCCGAGTTCCTTAACCACAGTTCACCCGATCGCCTTAGTATTCTCTACCTGACCACCTGTGTTGGTTTGGGGTACGGGCCGTGCACGCACTCGCTAGAGGCTTTTCTCGGCAGCATAGGATCACTCTACTTCACCTCAATCGGCTACGCATCACGTCTCAACCTATATGAATGGCGGATTTGCCTACCATTCGGTCTACACGCTTACACCAGTACTACCACTCACTGGCGGAGCTACCTTCCTGCGTCACCCCATCACTCGACTACTACGGAATCAGATCCCACGCTCCACACTCGCGTATCCACCCGAAGGCTTCAACACGAGGCTTTGGGTGGTTAGTATCAACCGCCTCATCCTGGGCGCACGTGCTCGGGTACGGGAATATCAACCCGTTATCCATCGACTACGCCTGTCGGCCTCGCCTTAGGTCCCGACTTACCCTGGGCGGATTAGCCTGGCCCAGGAACCCTTGGTCATCCGGCGGCAGAGTTTCTCACTCTGCATTCGCTACTCATGCCTGCATTCTCACTCCCACACCCTCCACGACTGGCTTCCGCCGCCGCTTCCCTGGATGCAGGACGCTCCCCTACCCATCCATACCACTGCATCACACTCTCAAGGAGGTGATGGATGTATATGTATGAATGACACAGCTTCGGCGGTGTGCTTAAGCCCCGCTACATTGTCGGCGCAGGACCACTTGACCAGTGAGCTATTACGCACTCTTTCAAGGGTGGCTGCTTCTAAGCCAACCTCCTGGTTGTCTGGGCAATCCCACATCCTTTCCCACTGAGCACACACTTAGGGGCCTTAGCTGGTGTTCTGGGCTGTTTCCCTCTCGACGACGAAGCTTATCCCCCGCCGTCTCACTGCCACACTCTCACACCACGGTATTCGGAGTTTGGTTGATTTCGGTAACCCGGTAAGGCCCCTAGACCATCCAGTAGCTCTACCCCCGTGGTGAAACATGTGACGCTGCACCTAAATGCATTTCGGGGAGAACCAGCTATCACGGAGTTTGATTGGCCTTTCACCCCTACCCACAGCTCATCCCCTCAGTTTTCAACCTAAGTGGGTTCGGCCCTCCACGTCGTCTTACCGACGCTTCAGCCTGGCCATGGGTAGATCACTCCGCTTCGGGTCTAGACCACGCGACTCAATCGCCCTATTCAGACTCGCTTTCGCTACGGCTACCCCACACGGGTTAACCTCGCCACGCAGCACTAACTCGCAGGCTCATTCTTCAAAAGGCACGCCATCACCTCAACATCACAAAGATGTGCTCGGGCTCTGACGGCTTGTAGGCACACGGTTTCAGGTACTCTTTCACTCCCCTCCCGGGGTACTTTTCATCTTTCCCTCACGGTACTAGTCCGCTATCGGTCTTCAGGAAGTATTTAGGCTTACCGGGTGGTCCCGGCAGATTCACAGCAAATTCCACGAGCTCGCTGCTACTCGGGAACACCACCAAGGTCTCAGAAACTGGTTTTCGCGTACGGGACTCTCACCCACTCCGGTCGCCCATCCCAAGGCGTTCCACTAACCAGCACATCAACCCGAAGAAATGTCAGTCTCTCCAAGGCGGGTCCCACAACACCACACACACAACGCCTGACAGCTTGACATGTGCATGGTTTAGCCTCTTCCGCTTTCGCTCGCCACTACTCACGGAATCACGGTTGTTTTCTCTTCCTACGGGTACTGAGATGTTTCACTTCCCCGCGTTCCCTCCACACACCCTATATATTCAGATGCGGGTAACACCACATAACTGGTGCTGGGTTTCCCCATTCGGAAATCCTCGGATCACAGCTCGGTTGACAGCTCCCCGAGGCATATCGCAGCCTCCCACGTCCTTCATCGGCTCCTGAAGCCAAGACATCCACCATGTGCCCTTAACAACTTGACCACAAAGATGCTCGCATCCACTCTACAGTTCTCAAACACCACACCAGAAACAAACAACCTGGGGGGTTAGCCCCTCGGCGTGTTGCCTCAGGACCCAACAGCGTGCCAATGAACACCGAAATCCCCTTGACCCTGCAGCACACGTTCCACGCTCCTTACGAAGCAGTACTAGCCCGTGCGGGCATCAAGCGAACCGGCATAAACCAGTAGTTCCACAATTCCTTGAGCAACCAGCACAACACCACGTTCGGGTGTTGAGTGCCGGCCACTCCACCAACCGTTGGTCCGGGTATCCCGGCGGGGTGGATGTGTTGCTCCTTAGAAAGGAGGTGATCCAGCCGCACCTTCCGGTACGGCTACCTTGTTACGACTTCGTCCCAATCGCCAGTCCCACCTTCGACCACTCCCTCTGCAAGCAGTTGGGCCATGGGCTTCGGGTGTTACCGACTTTCATGACGTGACGGGCGGTGTGTACAAGGCCCGGGAACGTATTCACCGCAGCGTTGCTGATCTGCGATTACTAGCGACTCCGACTTCACGCAGTCGAGTTGCAGACTGCGATCCGAACTGAGACCGGCTTTAAGGGATTCGCTCCACCTCGCGGTATCGCAGCCCTCTGTACCAGCCATTGTAGCATGTGTGAAGCCCTGGACATAAGGGGCATGATGACTTGACGTCATCCCCACCTTCCTCCGAGTTGACCCCGGCAGTCTCCCACGAGTCCCCGCCATAACGCGCTGGCAACGTAGGATAAGGGTTGCGCTCGTTGCGGGACTTAACCCAACATCTCACGACACGAGCTGACGACAGCCATGCACCACCTGTACACCAACCACAAGGGAAGCCCTATCTCTAGGGATGTCTGGCGCATGTCAAGCCCAGGTAAGGTTCTTCGCGTTGCATCGAATTAATCCACATGCTCCGCCGCTTGTGCGGGCCCCCGTCAATTCCTTTGAGTTTTAGCCTTGCGGCCGTACTCCCCAGGCGGGGCGCTTAATGCGTTAGCTACGGCACGGACAACGTGGATGTCGCCCACACCTAGCGCCCAACGTTTACAGCGTGGACTACCAGGGTATCTAATCCTGTTCGCTCCCCACGCTTTCGCTCCTCAGCGTCAGTATCGGCCCAGAGACCCGCCTTCGCCACCGGTGTTCCTCCTGATATCTGCGCATTTCACCGCTACACCAGGAATTCCAGTCTCCCCTACCGAACTCAAGTCTGCCCGTATCGCCCGCACGCTCCACGTTAAGCGTGGAGTTTTCACGAACGACGCGACAAACCGCCTACGAGCTCTTTACGCCCAATAATTCCGGACAACGCTCGCACCCTACGTATTACCGCGGCTGCTGGCACGTAGTTAGCCGGTGCTTCTTATCCAGGTACCGTCACTTGCGCTTCGTCCCTGGCGAAAGAGGTTTACAACCCGAAGGCCGTCATCCCTCACGCGGCGTCGCTGCATCAGGCTTGCGCCCATTGTGCAATATTCCCCACTGCTGCCTCCCGTAGGAGTCTGGGCCGTGTCTCAGTCCCAGTGTGGCCGGTCACCCTCTCAGGCCGGCTACCCGTCGTCGCCTTGGTAGGCCATTACCCCACCAACAAGCTGATAGGCCGCGGGCTCATCCCGTACCGCCGGAGCTTTCCACTCTCAACCATGCGGCCAAGAGTCATATCCGGTATTAGACCCAGTTTCCCAGGCTTATCCCAAAGTACAGGGCAGATTGCCCACGTGTTACTCACCCGTTCGCCACTAATCCACCCCGAAAGGCTTCATCGTTCGACTTGCATGTGTTAAGCACGCCGCCAGCGTTCGTCCTGAGCCAGGATCAAACTCTCCAACAATGTCAAATTTGATCGAGGCAAATAAATACTTGCTCTCAAAGGAACCTCAAACGAGGTTCAAATATAAGCTCTACTGGCTTAGTTCACTAGCACACTGTTGAGTTCTCAAGCAACACACCCCGAATCGCACCACCATCACAGCGGCCTTATCCGAAGCAGTTATTTCTTGGCTTTTGTTCGGAGTACACCCTAGCACCTGCTCGAAACTGCCGTTTCAGCGGGGGTAGAGTTACCTCTCCGGTTCGGGACCACCCACTCTACCACCATCCGGTGGGAGCTTGGTTCGTGTTCCCGGCGGCCGCTCGGTTTCCCTGGCGACGAAGAGAACATTACACGGCCCGAAACCGGCGTTTACAGGGGGGTCCCTTTTTTCGCGCCGACGCTCTGACCTGCGTCGATCTGGTTCTCCCCCGGTACCGGCTCGCCGTGGGTCGCGACGACGGTCAGCACGACGAGGGCGGCGGCGAGCCCCGCGGTGATGTGGATGGGCGCCGGCGTGAAGGACGCGGCGAGTACGAGCACCGCGGTCACCGGGAAGCCGATCGCGATCGGACGGCATTCGTTGGTGGGCCCGATGTGCATGAGCCAGACACTCAACAGGTAGATCGCGACGGGCACGGTCGTCGCCATGGCGGCGGGCAGGGAAGCGACGTGCCCGGTGTGGGTGTCGTAGTCGACCGCCACTTCGAGGCCGGCACCGAGTGCGGCCGCCGAGGCGAAGATCAGGTAGTGCCCGTAGCCCCAGCTCGCGACGGTGAACAGGCTCTTCGCCTTCTCCAGCCGGGCGTGGCCCGGCTGGTCGAAGTACAGCCACCACAACGAGAAGACCAGCACGAGCCCGGCGGCGGCGAGCGAGATCAGGCTGCCGGTGTGCTCGCCCTCGTCCAGCCCTTCCTTGACCGCGGTGGTCGCGCCGAGGATGGATTCACCCAGCACGATGATCGTGAACAGGCCGTAGCGCTCGGCGATGTGATGCGGGTGCCAGCCCGTCCAGCGCTTGCGTTCGGCGATCACCGGGACCGCGAGTTCCGCCAGCAGAAGCAGGAAGAACGACGGCAGCGCCAGCGACTCCGGGAGGCCGAGGCGGACGACCCACAAGATCTGGACGATCGTGATGCCGATGGCGTACCGCAGCGCGGCCGGGCGGCATTCCGGATCGGTCCGCGCGGCACGCAGCCACTGCACGACCATCGCGAGCCGCATCAAGACGTAACCGGCGACGACGATCTTGAAGTCACCATCGAAGGCGGACGAGACACCGGCGGCGACGGTCAGTCCTCCCGCGATCTGCACCAGCGTCACCAGCCGGTACAGGACGTCGTCGGTGTCGAACGACGACGCGAACCAGCTGAAGTTCAGCCAGCCCCACCAGATCGCGAAGAACACCATCCCGAAGCTGAGCACCCCGTGCCCGATGTGGTTCTCGGCGATCGCGTGGTGCAGCCCGGCGGCGGCCTGCGCGACGGCGACCACGAAACACAGGTCGAACAACAGCTCCAGCGGGGTCGCGACCCGGTGCCCTTCACCGGAATCGCGCATGGTCATCGGCCGGTACCAGACCCGCAGCCGATTCCGCCGAACAGAACTCTCCGCCATCGTGCTCCTCGCAATCTCGATCTGCGGAGATCTTCGCAGCCGGATGCGGATGACACACGCGGAGAAACGCGCGGCGGGTGGGTCCGGGCCGGGTGCACCTCCCCAGGCGACCCGGCACGGACCCACCCGCGCGAATGCCTCACCGCGACCCGGCTCGCCAGTGGTGCTGAGCCGGCCGCCGCCGAACGGTCCCCCGCGGACGCCGACGGCTGTCCACCGGCTCGTGACCGTAGGTGTCCATTCCTGAGAACTCCGGACTCACCACGATCGCTCCGGCCGATCGATCCATCCCCGATCGATCGACAGAAATACCACTGTCGGTAGCCGAGTCACAGCGGTGAAGGCTCCGTTAGGTGTACCCGGTTGCTCTGAGTAGCACCAGAGGATGACTGCCTCCGTCACTCGGATGGAGCATCCGATCTTGCCGAACGTAGTCGTCGGCCCGTGCGAAGACTCAACCGCGTTGACTGTCGGCGGCAGCCCGCTCGGCTTCCTCCCGCTCAGTGAGCGAGCGTCGCTTCCTGCGCGCACGGAGTTCGATCACGGCGAGTAAGAGCGCCGAACTCGTCAACGCGGCGGCGCACAGCATCGCCGCGGTCAGCGCCGACGGATAGCCGCCGTTCGCGCCGAGCACCGCGTGGAAGACCGAGGCCAGCACGACGGTGCCGATCGCGGTGCCGATCCGTTGCCCGGTCTGCAACGCTCCTCCGGCCACTCCGGCCATCGACGTCGGGACGCATTCCAGCGTGAGCGTGGTGTTGGGCGAGATGACCATGCCGCCACCGACACCGGCGACGAGCAACGGCAACGCGAACCACCAGCCGGCCGCGGCTCCGGGATCCTGACCGGCGAGGACGGCGACCGTGACCATCCCGGCGATGACCATGACCAGTCCCGCGACGGTCAGCTTGCGGCCCCACTTCGGCACCAGCCTGCCCGCGATCGCCGCCGATACGGCCGAGCCGAGGGCGAAGGAGGTGACGGCGAGCCCGGATTGCAGTGGCGTGTAGCCGAGTCCTTGCTGGAAGAAGATGGCGAAGACCAGCCACATCCCGGTGAATCCGCTGAAGTACAGCGCGCCGACGGCGGCACCCGAGGCGTATCCCGGGGTGCTGGTGAACAGCCGGGTGTCGAGCAGCGGCGGACGACCACGCCGCACCATCGAGCGTTCCCAGCGCACGAACGCGAAGCCGAAGACGACCGCGACGACGAACAGCCACCACAGGCCGCCGAGCCCGCCCTGTTCGGATTCGATCAACGGAAGCAGCACCCCGAGCACGGCGACACCCAGCAGCATGATGCCGACGAAGTCGATCTCACCCCGCAGGCTTCTCGCCGGGGCCTCGGCCTTCGGCAGCCATCTCAAGGCCAGCGCGAACGCCAGGATCCCGATCGGCACGTTCACGTAGAAGACCCAGCGCCAGCCTTCCGGGTCACCGAAGACGGCGAGGATCACGCCGCCGAGCACCGGCCCGACCGCGGTCGAGATCCCTACGGTGGCGCCGAACATGCCGAACGCACGGCCGCGTTCGGCGCCGCGGAACAGGTCCTGGATCATCCCGCTGTTCTGCGGCGTCATCATGCCCGAGGCGAAACCCTGCAGGAGTCGCGCGATGATCAGCGTCGTCTCGTTCGGCGCCGCGCCGGCGAACGTGCTGGTCAGCACGAACGCGGCGAGCGCGAACAGGAACATGCGGCGACGGCCGAGCGCGTCGCCGAGCCTGCCGCCGGACACCAGCACCAGCCCGAAGGCCAGCGCGTAACCCGAAACCACCCACTGGATCCCGCCGCTCGACGCGCCGAGGTCCTTCTGGATCGACGGCAGTGCCGTGTTGACGATGCTGACGTCGAGCAGCCCCATGAACCCGGCGGCGAGGGAGACGGCGAGCGCCTTCCAGCGCCGGGGATCGGGTTCGTAGGTGGTCATCAGGTGCTGGCGGCGATCCCGGGGATGCCCTTGAGCTCACCGATCAGCATCGAGGTCACCTTGACCGGATAGTCGTAGAGCGCGAAGACCGTCTGGTTCTTGCCGACCAGCTTGAGGTGCACCGGGGTCTCGCCCTTGTGCGCCAGCAAGGTCTGCTTCAGCTCGCTGACCACCGACTGGTCGATCTTCTCCGCCGCGGCCAGCAGGACCAGCGGCAGATCGTCGTCGCCGTTGCCGACCTCGGACAGGTCGAGCGGCACGAGACCGCCGCCGAAGATGGACATCTTGTCCTCGCGCCAGTTCACCCGGCCCTTGACCAGGACCGCGTTGTCCTCGATGAGGTCGGCGGAGAACATCGCGTAGGACTTCGGGAAGTACAGCACCTCGAGCGAGGCGTCCATGTCCTCGATGGTGCAGATCGCCCAGGGCTCGCCCTTCTTGTTGACCCGGCGTTCCAGCGAGGTGATCAGCCCGGAGACGACCAGCTCACCTTCCTTCGGCGGGTCGGCGAGGATCGCGGCGATCGGCCTCGGCGCGTGTTTGCGCAGGATGCGTTCGGCGCCGTCCAGCGGATGCGCCGAGACGTACAGGCCGAGCATCTCCCGTTCGTAGGCCAGGAGCTGCTTGCGCGGGTACTCCTCTTCGCCGAACTTCAGATGCGCGAGCGGTGAAGAGGACGCCGCGGCTTCCGCGTCGTCGTCCCCGCCGAACCCGAAGAGGTCGAACTGGCCCATCGCCTCCTGGCGCTTGAGCGGGACCACGGCTTCGACCGCGTCCTCGTGGACCTGGATCATCGAAAGCCGCGTGTTGCCGAGCGAGTCGAACCCGCCCGCCTTGATCAGCGATTCGATGACCCGCTTGTTGCAGGCCACCAGCTCCGACTTGTCGAGGAAATCGGTGAAGGAGGAGTACTTCCCCTTCTCCTCGCGGGTCTTGATGATCGACTCGACGACGTTCGCGCCGACGTTGCGGACGGCACCCATGCCGAAGCGGATGTCCTCCCCGACGGCCGCGAACCTCAGCGCCGACTCGTTGACGTCCGGCGGGAGCACCTTGATCCCGAGGCGGCGGCACTCCGAGAGGTAGACCGCGGACTTGTCCTTGTTGTCACCCACCGAGGTGAGCAGCGCGGCCATGTACTCCGGCGTGAAGTTCGCCTTGAGGTACGCGGTCCAGTAGGAGATCAGGCCGTACGCGGCCGCGTGGCTCTTGTTGAACGCGTAACCGGCGAACGGGAGGATCGTGTCCCAGAGCGCCTTGATCGCCTCCGAGGAGAATCCGCCGGGAACCAGCTCGCTCGACTTCATGCCCTCTTCGAAGCCGACGAACTCCTTCTCGAGGACCTCCGCCTTCTTCTTACCCATGGCGCGGCGGAGCACGTCCGCGCGGCCCATGGAGTACCCGGCCACCTTCTGGCCGATGTGCATGATCTGCTCCTGATAGACGATCAGGCCGTAGGTGTCGGCCAGGATCTCCTTCAGGGGCTCTTCGAGCTCGGGGTGGATCGGTTTGACCTTTTGCCGCGCGTTCTTGCGGTCGGCGTAGTCGTTGTGCGCGTTCATGCCCATCGGGCCGGGGCGGTACAGCGCGCCCACCGCCACGATGTCGTCGAACACCGTCGGCTGCATCCGGCGGAGCAGGTCACGCATCGGCCCGCCGTCCAGCTGGAACACGCCGAGCGTGTCACCGCGGGAGAGCAGCTTGTACGTCTCCGGGTCTTCGACGCCGAGGGTGTCGAGGTCGATGTCGATCCCGCGGTTGGTCTTGATGTTGTCGATCGCGTCACCGATGACGGTGAGGTTCCGCAGGCCGAGGAAGTCCATCTTCAGCAGGCCGATGGCCTCGCACGACGGGTAGTCCCAGCCGGTGATGATCGAACCGTCGTCACGCTGCCACAGCGGGATGGCGTCGGTCAGCGGGTCGCACGACATGATGACCGCACAGGCGTGGACGCCGGCGTTGCGGATCAGGCCTTCGAGGCCGCGGGCGGTCTCGAAGATCGTCTTGCACTCTTCGTCGGTCTCGACGAGGGCGCGAACCTCGGCCGCTTCGCCGTAGCGCTCGTGCTTCGAGTCGACGATGCCCGAGAGCGGGATGTCCTTCGCCATGATCGGCGGCGGGAGCGCCTTCGAGATCCGGTCCGCGATCGCGTACCCCGGCTGGCCGAAGTGGACGCGGGCGGAGTCCTTGATGGCCGCCTTGGTCTTAATGGTGCCGAAGGTGATGACCTGCGCGACCTTGTCGACGCCGTACTTCTCGGTGGCGTAGCGGATCATCTCGCCGCGACGGCGGTCGTCGAAGTCGATGTCGATATCGGGCATCGAGACACGCTCGGGGTTCAGGAACCGCTCGAACAGCAGCTTCTGCGGGATCGGGTCCAGGTTGGTGATACCGAGGACG
Organism: Amycolatopsis japonica; assembly: GCF_000732925.1. Taxonomy (NCBI): domain Bacteria; kingdom Bacillati; phylum Actinomycetota; class Actinomycetes; order Pseudonocardiales; family Pseudonocardiaceae; genus Amycolatopsis; species Amycolatopsis japonica. Next base: position 2,143,161 of record NZ_CP008953.1, on the reverse strand, counting down.
TACGCGACCAGCGAACCGGCGGCGGAACCACGGCCGGGGCCGACGCGGATGCCGACCTTGCGGGCGTAGTTGATGAGGTCGGCGACGATGAGGAAGTAGGCGGGGAAGCCCTTCCCGATGATGACGTCGAGCTCGATCTCGATGCGCTCGTTGTAGTACGGGTCCGGCACGCCGTCCGGGTACCGCCACTTGAGGCCGCGCGCGACCTCTTCCCGCAGCCAGGTGCCCTGGTCGTAGCCCTCGGGGACCTCGAAGAACGGCAGGCGGTCCTTGTGCGTGTACACGTCCTTGTAGGACTCGACGCGCTCGGCGATCAGCAGCGTCGAGTCGGCGGCGCCGGGGACCTCCTTGTCCCAGTACTCCCGCATGTCGGCGGCCGACTTCAGGTAGTAGCCGTCACCGTCGAACTTGAAGCGGTTCGGGTCGTTCAGCGTCTTGCCCGCCTGCACGCACAGCAGCGCGGAGTGGGTGTCGGCCTGGTCCTTGGTGACGTAGTGCGAGTCGTTGGTGGCCAGCGGTTTGAGGTCGAGCAGCTTCCCGACCTCGAGCAGGCCTTCACGGACCGACCGCTCGATCGGCAGCCCGTGGTCCATCAGCTCGAGGAAGAAGTTGTCGGCGCCGAAGATGTCCTTGTAGTCCGACGCCGCCTGGATCGCCTCGGTGCGCTGCCCCAGCCGGAGCCGCGTCTGCACCTCGCCCGAGGGGCAGCCGGTGGTCGCGATGATGCCGTGGTGGTTCTCCGCGATCAGCTCACGGTCCATCCGGGGCTTGCGGTAGTAGCCCTGCATGCTCGCCAGGGAGGAGAGCTTGAACAGGTTGCGCAGGCCGGTGGAATTCTCGGCGAGCATCGTCATGTGGGTGTAGGCACCACCACCGGAGACGTCACCGCCCTCACCGAACTCGTCGGCGCCGCGCTGGTTCGACTGGCCCCAGAAGACCGGCTTCTTGTGGAAGCGGCTCTCCGGCGCGATGTAGGCCTCGATGCCGATGATCGGCTTGAGGTCGTGTTTGACCGCCTGCTGGTAGAACTCGTCCGCGCCGTACATGTTGCCGTGGTCGGTCATGCCGACCGCGGGCATGCCCAGGCGCGCCGCCTCCTTGAACAAGGGGGCGATCTTCGCCGCACCGTCGAGCATCGAGTACTCGGTGTGCACATGCAGGTGGACGAAGGAATCGTTCGACACCAGCGAAAACCTCCCCTAGGCAGACGGATCCCTGGCTGCTTGACGCGGGCCGGTCCTCCCACCTTATGCGCCGAGGTTCTACGGCGCCCTACGGGGTTGGACGGCCTTCGCGCGCTGCCGAGTCTGCTCGTTCGGCGAGATCAAATCCAGCTGCCTCGCCGGAGCGATCACCACCCGAATGGGCGCGAAGCCCGCCTCGCCGGGTCAGCTCAGCCGGGCCAAGCGTTCGTTGATCACCTCCCTGTCGAACCACTCCGGATCGAAGCCGCGGCCGCCGAGTTCCTCGATCAGGTCTTCGTTGTCTTCGTCGTACGGATCACGCCGTGCCTCCAGCAACATCTCGTAACTCCGCTCGTCCTCGCATTCCGGCGGAGGCGCGGCGCGTTCGCCGCCGAGGCAGCTCGGCGCCTCGGGGAGGCCGACCAGCCGCTCGACGCGGATCCAGTGCCTCCAGCTCTCCGCCTCGTAGACGAGCCGGTGGCCTGGCGAGGTGACGACCTGGCCGAGTGTCACTTCGTCGTCGAAACGATCGCCATCACAGCTCTGCGCGTCGACGCTGAAGCCTCCGTACGGGGTCTCGAACCGGTGATACTCCCGTTCGTCACGGTCGAACGCGGCCGCGAGGATCCGGTGCAGTCCGGCGAGGGTGACGTCGGAGCGGACTTCGACCCTTCGCCAGATCGCGTCGTCCGGCTCGGCCAGGGCGACCGCCAGCCACAGCCCGGTGGCCGGCCCGGGCGAGGGCAGGACGAGCGGCAACGGATCGGCCGACGGTGTGCGCGGCAGCGGATCGTAGCCGGGAAGGCCGAGCCACCGGCGCAGCTGGGCCGCCCGCTCGGGCAGATCGGGCCTCGGATCTCGCCCCACCTTCAAGAGGTCGGGGATCCTCTCCCGAATCCAGGCGACGCTGTCCGCTTTGACGTTCAGCGCCGCTTCGACCTGGCTTCGGAACTCCTCGGGGGTCAGCGGTGCCTCGACCACCTCGAAGCCGTTGCGGAGCACCGCCAGGGCGTCCTCGGGGACGGGATGGAGCTCGATCACGTCGACCTCGCGACCGTTCACCACCACTTCGACGCCCACCGTGCGTTTGCCCGCGGTCAGTGTGGCGGCCAGGACCACCAGGTCCTGATCCGCCTGGCCCTGGACGACACAGCCGGACAGCTCGATCGGCCCGTGGAGCAGCTTCGGCCAGCGCTCCACCCTGGACACGTCCAGGGGCGCACGCGTCGGATGGGAGCGCTGGTGCTTCGGTCTTTTGGCGGGCTTGCGGCCGCGGCTGACGGGGGACACGGGACGAGTATCGCCATCGGCACCGACAGTTTCGGGGTCGTGAGCTGCGCCGATCGGAAAATGCTTGCCGACCTGGGCGTGGATGTGCAGACTGACCAGCCGCCAAGATCAACCGAACGCCCGGAGAGTTGATGATCGACCTGCAGGCCATGAACGAGCGCGTGATCGCGGAGTTCCGCGCGAACGGCCGCCACGGCGACGGTCTCCCGACCTTGCTGCTCACCACCACCGGTGCCCGCACCGGGCGACGGCACGTGACGCCGATGCTGTTCCTGGCCGACGACGACCGCTACATCGTCTTCGCCGCCAACGGGGGCGCGCCCGGGCATCCGGACTGGTACCGCAACCTGGTCTCGGAGCCGTCCGTCGACGTCGAGGCGGACGGAGAGGCCTTCGCCGCTCACGCGATCGAGGTCACCGGAGCGGCGCGGGACCGTCTGTTCGCGAAGCAGGCGAAGGCGTTCCCGAGGCTGGCCGAGCACCAGTCGAAGACCACGCGGCCGTTCCCGGTGATCGCGCTCAGCCGCGTATGACGTCCAGTGGGTCGTGAGTGGCGTTTCGGGTTCTAACCCGAAACGCCACTCACGACCAACGTGACCCCTGTGACGCTGGCCACCTCAACGCTGGAATCCGGTGTCACCACGGAACTCCGCGTCTACGAAGGTGCCCAGCACGGCTTCCCATTCTCGGGCGGATACACCCTCGACGAGGACCTCGCAGGCTGGATCGAGGCGCTCGGCTGATCGCTTGACAAAGCGTTGGACCGACCGCACGATCTCGTCTCATGAACCTGTCTGACAGCCAGACAGCCGGACACGGTGGTCCACGACGCGTCAGCGCGATGGAGGCCGTTCTGGCCCATCTCCGCGGCGCCATCGAGCGTGGCGAGTACCCCGTCGGCCAGAAACTGCCGTCGGAATCCGCGCTCGGCAAGGAGTTCGAAGTCAGCCGCTCGGTCGTCCGCGAAGCCTTGCGGGGACTGCAGGCACTCGGCCTCACCGTGTCCAAAACGGGCAAAGGGACCTTCGTGACCGCCACCGGACCGGTCGAGAACCCCACCTTCGGGACCTACTCGGCCCGCGACCTGTTCGAGGTCCGGCGGCACGTGGAGATCCCCGTCGCCGGATACGCGGCCGTGCGCCGCAGCACCGACGACCTGGACCTGCTCGGCCACCTCGTCGAGCGCATGGATCTCGAAACCGACAACACCGCGTGGGTGGCGCTGGACTCTCTCTTCCACATCACCATCGCGCAGGCCTCCGGCAATCCGGTGTTCGGCAAGGTCATCGAAGAGATCCGGGACGCACTGGCCCGCCAGTCGTCCTTTCTCAACCAATTGGGGGACCGTCGGACCCGCTCGAACACCGAGCACCGTGAGATCGTCACCGCCATCGCCTCCGGATCCGAAGCGGACGCCGTCGCGGCGATGACCTCCCATCTCGAACACGTCGAGAACGCGCTGACCACCATCGTGCGGCCGAGCCTCACGACGCACCAGAACAAGGACGACTGACACCGTGACCGAACAGACCCTCAGCGCGGACGGCAAAGCCGCGCCGGTGCCGGCCGACGCCGGTGACGCCGGCTACGACAAGGCGCTGAAACCCCGCCACGTCAACATGATCGCGATCGGCGGCGCCATCGGCACCGGCCTGTTCCTCGGCGCGGGCGGACGGCTCGCGCAGGCGGGCCCGGCACTCGCGATCGTGTACGCGGTCTGCGGCCTTTTCGCGTTCTTCGTGGTGCGCTCGCTCGGTGAACTCATCCTGTACCGCCCCTCCTCCGGCGCCTTCGTCTCCTACGCCCGGGAATTCATGGGTGAGAAAGGCGCTTTCGTCGCGGGCTGGATGCACTTCCTGAACTGGTCGACGACCGGGATCGCGGATATCACCGCGATCGCGCTGTACGCGCATTTCTGGTCGTTCTTCACCCCGATCCCGCAATGGGTGCTGGCGCTCGTCGCGCTCGCGGTGGTGCTGGCGCTGAACATGGTTTCGGTGAAACTGTTCGGCGAGATGGAGTTCTGGTTCGCCATCATCAAGGTCGCCGCGCTGGTGACGTTCATGGGGATCGGGATCTTCCTGCTGGTCACGCAGCAGCCGATCGACGGCAACACGCCGGGCTTCTCGCTGATCTCCGACCACGGCGGGATCTTCCCGGCCGGGGTGCTGCCGATGGTGCTGATCGTCCAGGGCGTCGTGTTCGCCTACGCCTCGGTCGAGCTGGTCGGCGTCGCCGCCGGCGAGACGGAGAACCCGCGCAAGATCATGCCGAAGGCGATCAACTCGATCATGTGGCGGATCGGGATCTTCTACGTCGGCTCGGTGATCCTGCTGGCGATGCTGATGCCGTGGGACGCCTACTCGAAGCAGGAAAGCCCGTTCGTCACCGTGCTCTCGCACATCGGAGTGCCGCAGGCCGGCAACGTGATGAACCTGGTGGTGCTGACCGCGGCGCTGTCCAGCCTGAACTCGGGCCTCTACTCCACCGGCCGCATCCTCCGGTCGATGTCGCTGGCGGGCTCCGCGCCGAAGTTCACCGGCGTGATGAACAAGAACCACGTGCCCTACGGCGGGATCCTGCTCACCTCGGCGGTTTGCGTGGTCGGTGTCGGCCTGAACGCGGTCGTGCCGAGCCAGGCCTTCGAGATCGTGCTGAACTTCGCCGCCGTCGGCATCCTCGGCACCTGGGCGATCATCGTGCTCTCGCATCTGTTGTTCGTCCGCAAAGCCAAGCTCGGCGAGGTCGAGCGGCCGTCGTACCGGCTGCCGCTCTCGCCCTACACCGAGATCGCGACGCTGATCTTCCTCGCCGCGGTCATCGTGCTGATGGGCTTCGACGAGGTCGGCCGCATCACCCTGTACTGCCTGCCGATCATCGGGCTCGCGCTGGTGGCGGGCTGGTTCGGGGTCCGCAAGCGGATCAACATGGACGTCTTCGAAAAGACGAAGCTGTGACCCCCGAGATCCGCGTGCCCGCGCACGAACCGCTGGTGCACCTCCTCCGCGACGGCATGGTCGAGGGGGTGCACCACGGTTCGGCCGTGGTGCTCGCGCCCGACGGCCGCGTGCTGTTCTCCGCGGGCGACGTCGAGGCGGCGTTCTATCCGCGTTCGGCGGCGAAACCCTTGCAGGCCACGGCGATGGCGCGGCTCGGCGTCGAGCTGAGCCCCGCCGGGTTCGCCGTCGGCGCGGCCAGCCACTCCGGTGAGGAGATCCATCTCGCGGAGGTGCTCAGGACCCTCGACGGCGCCGGGCTCACCGCGGAAGACCTTCGGACGCCGGAAGACCTGCCGTTCGACCCGGTCGAGCGCGACGCTTGGGTCGCTTCGGGACGAAGCGCGTCGAGGCTGGCGCATAACTGTTCCGGCAAACACGCGGCGATGCTCGCCACCTGCCGCCTGCACGGATGGTCCACAAAGGACTATCTGGACGCCGCGCATCCGCTGCAGCGCGCGATCGCGGAATGCGTCGAGGAGCTGACCGGACAGCGGATCCCGAAGGTCGCCGTCGACGGCTGTGGCGCTCCCCTGTTCGCGGTGTCGCTGCGCGGGCTCGCCCGTGCGGTGGGCAAGATCGCCGCGGCGTCGCCGGGAACCCCGGAAGGCCTTGTCGCCGAAGGGATCCGGAAGCATCCGGAACTGGTCGCCGGCACGCGTCGCGACGTCACCGCGCTCATGCGCGCGGTCCCCGGCCTGATCGCCAAGGACGGTTTCGAAGCCGTCCAGGTCGCCGCGCTCCCGGACGGGACGGCGATCGCGATCAAGATCGCCGACGGCGGGGACCGCGCCCGCCGTCCGGTGCTCGCCGCCGCGCTCGCGTTGTGCGGCGTCGATCCGAACGTGCTGGAGCCCACCCCCGGACTGCGCGTGACCGGCGCGCTGGCCGAACTCGACCTCGCCGCCTGAGGAGCCTTCGATGCACCGCGTGGAACACGATCTGCTGGGGGACAAGGAAGTCCCCGCCGACGCCTACTGGGGCGTGCACACCGCACGGGCCAGGGAGAACTTCCCCATCACCGGCACCGCGATCTCCGCGTATCCGCATCTGATCGAGGCGCTCGCCTCGGTCAAGGAGGCCGCCGCCCACGCCAACGCCGACCTGGGGCTTCTGGAGCCGGACGTCGCCGACGCGATCCGCCGGGCGTGCCGTGAGATCCGCGAAGGCGCGCTGCACGACCAGTTCGTCGTCGACGTCATCCAGGGCGGCGCGGGCACCTCGACGAACATGAACGCCAACGAGGTGATCGCGAACCGCGCGCTCGAACTGCTCGGGCTCGAGAAGGGCGATTACGCCCGCGTGCACCCGAACGAGCACGTGAACCTCGGGCAGTCGACCAACGACGCGTACCCGACCGCGGTCAACGTCGCGACGATCATCGCCGTGCGCGAGTTGGCCGAGGCGATGATCGTGCTGGAGCAGGCTTTCGCGGCCAAGGCCGTCGAGTTCCACGATCTGCTGAAGATGGGCCGCACGCAGTTGCAGGACGCCGTCCCGATGACACTGGGGCAGGAATTCGGCACCTACGCGGTCATGCTCGGCGAAGACCGGCTGCGGCTCACCGAGGCGGTGACGCTGCTGCACGAGATCAACCTCGGCGCGACCGCGATCGGCACCGGGCTCAACGCCGCGCCCGGGTACGCCGAAGCCGCCGTCGCGCACCTTCGCGAGATCACCGGCCTGCCCGTCGTGTCCGCCGCGGACCTCATCGAGGCAACGCAGGATTGCGGCGCGTTCGTGCACCTTTCGGGCGTGCTCAAGCGGATCGCGGTGAAACTTTCGAAGAGCTGCAACGATCTTCGGCTGCTCTCCTCAGGGCCGCGGGCGGGGCTCAACGAGATCAACCTGCCACCGGTGCAGGCGGGGTCGTCGATCATGCCCGGCAAGATCAACCCGGTCATCCCCGAGGTGGTCAACCAGGTCGCGTTCGAGGTCATCGGCAACGACGTCGCGGTCACGATGGCGGCCGAGGCCGGGCAGTTGCAGCTCAACGCGTTCGAGCCGCTGATCCTGCACTCGCTCTCGGAGAGCATCACGCATCTGCGGTCGGCCTGCCTGGTGCTGGCGGAACGCTGTGTCTCCGGGATCACCGCGAACGCCGGCGTGATGCGGGGCTACGTCGAGAACTCCATCGGACTGGTGACCGCGTTGAACCCGAGCATCGGGTACGCGGCCGCGACCGAGATCGCCAAGGAGGCCCTGGAGACCGGGCGCGGCGTGGCGGAACTCGTCGTCGAGAAGGGCCTTCTGCCCGCCGAGGAACTGGCGAAACTGCTGAAGCCGGAGACGCTCGCCCGGCTTTCCTGAGACCAGCGGGGCGGTACCGGGCGGTCCGCCCCGCGCCAGTGTCATGAAAGTGGCTTTCAGGACATTTTCCGTCCTGAAAGCCACTTTCCTGACATGCGGGTACGGTCGTAAGCGGAAGGTGATCCTCCGCACGAAAGGCGGCCCGCGTGCTCGACCGACTTCTCGACCGGTACCTCGGCCTCCCACCCGCCGAGGGCCCCGCCCCGTCGGTGACGAAGGCGATCCCCGTCCCGATGCCCGACGGCGTCCGCCTGCTGGCGGATCGCTACGCCGTTCCGGGCGACGAGCCCCGGCCGGTCGTGCTGATCCGCACGCCGTACGGCCGCAAGGGCGTGATGGGCAAGATCTTCGGCGAGACGTTCGCCCGGCACGGGCTGCAGGTGGTCCTCCAGAGCACTCGCGGGACCTTCGGCTCGGGCGGCGAATTCCGGCCGTTCCACCTGGAGAAGGAGGACGGCCTCGCCACCGTCGCCTGGCTGCGTGACCAGCCGTGGTGCGACGGCCGGGTCGCGATGGCCGGCGCGAGCTACCTCGGCCATACGCAATGGGCCGTCGCGCCGTACCTCGACGAGCCACTCGAGGCCCTTTGCCTCGGTGTCACCGCGTCGGAATTCGTCTCGACGTTCTATCCCGGCGGGATCCTCGCGGTCGACAACATGGTGTCGTGGTCGGCGCTGATCGGACGGCAGGAAGGCCGGTTCGCCGGTCTGCCGAATCCCTGGCAGACGAAGAAGACCCGCCGGGCCATGGCACATCTGCCGGTTTCCGGCGCGGACGTCGCGGCCATCGGCAAGCAGGTGCGGTTCCTGCAGGACGTCTCCCGGCACGCCGAACCCGGCGACGATTTCTGGGCGCCGTCGGACCACAGCGCCGAGGTCGCCGCCCTGCGGACACCGGTGAGCATGGTGACCGGCTGGTACGACCTGTTCATCTCCGCCCAGCTGCGCGACTTCAAGGAGCTCGCCGCGGCCGGACGCGAACCGCGGATCACCATCGGACCGTGGGCGCACGGTGAGCCCGCCAGCCTGAAAACCCTGATCACCGACCAGATCGGCTTCCTCTCCGCGCATCTCCTCGGCGATCGCGCGCCCCTGAGGCAGTCGCCCGTGCGCCTGTATCTCCAGGGCTCCGGACGCTGGCTGGACTCCGAAAGCTGGCCGCCGGAATCCGACGCCATCCCGTACTTCCTGCGCCCTGGCGGGCTTTCCGTCGCCGACCCCGTCGAGTCGAAGCCCGGCACGTTCACCTTCGATCCGGCCGATCCCACCCCGACCGTCGGCGGCCCGTTGCTGTCGGGCGTGCAGAAACAACAGGACAACAAGGAAGTCGAAGAGCGGCGGGACGTGCTCCTCTTCACCGGTGACGTGCTGGAGCGCGATCTCGACGTCATCGGCGAGATCTCCGCACTGGTGCACGTCCGGACCGACCTCGGGCACGGCGACGTGTTCGTCCGGCTGTGCGATGTGGACCGTCGCGGTGTCTCCCGCAATGTGACCGACGGCGTCCTCCGCCTGCGCCCCGGCGGTCCGGGGTCCGATGTGGACGGTGTGGTCGCGGCCGAGATCCTGCTCGACCCGACGGCCTACCGGTTCCGGCGCGGCCACCGGCTGCGGGTGCAGGTCGCGGGCGGAGCGTTCCCTCGCTTCGCCCGCAACCACGGCACCGACGAACCGGTGTTCAGCGCGGTGGACGGGAAACCCGCGCGGTTCGAGATCTTCCACGACCCCGCGCACCCGTCCCGGATCACGCTCCCGGTGTTCGCCGGATAGGCCGGAGCGCCTCAGCCACCGGCGAGCTTCTTGATCTCGTAGTCGGGCACGTTCACACCCACGGCGAGGCTCGGGCTCCAATCGATACCGAGCTCTTCGGCGGCACGCTGCGCCTTGATCGCGCCCTTCCGGCCTTCGTAAGTCGACCACGGGTTGAACTTCACGAAGGCCGGCTTCGGATCGGAGGCTTTCCACACCGAGACGAGCACGGTTCTGAGCACCTCGCCCGTGACCACGTACCCGAACGGAACCTCGGCATCGACGATGACACCGGCCGTCAAGCCGTCCTGGTTCTCGCCCACCTCGACCTGGAGGAACTCGGGACGCGCGGCCCGCACCGCGTCGGCGACAGGCCCGACACCGGTCATGGTGGCCGTGGGGGCGGGAGCCTGTTTTTTCTCGGGAATGAACAGTGCGCATCCGCTCAGCAGCAGCGCCAGGGCGGTCACCATCGTGAGCCGTCGGATCACGGCACGACCCGCTGGTGCGTGGTCAGCCTGCCGTCGTCGTGCAGCACGTGGAACAGCAGCGACGGCGGCAGGTCGTAGTCGATGGGACCGCCCTCGCTCCAGTGCCGGAGACCGTTCTCCTCCCACGGGAACAGGATGCTCGACCCGACCGAGGGCGCCGACCGCAGCGGCACGCCGGCGAACGTCGTCGACGCCGCGGTGTGGACGTGCCCGCAGAGCAGGGCGACCACGCGCGGGTGGCGGGAGAGCACTTCCGCCAGCTTGTCCTCGCCGTACTGGCGCATCGCGTCCACCAGCGGCAGGCCGAGCGGGACCGGCGGGTGGTGGAAGGCGATGAAGGCGGGGCCGTCCCCGTCGGCGAGGACGCTGTCCAGCCAGGCCATGGTCTCGTCGTCGAACTGCCCGTCCGGTTTGCCCGGGATACTCGAATCGGCCATGACGAACGTGACGTCGCCGACGGTGTGCGCCACGTTGACCGGGGATTCGTCCGGCGCCTGCCCGAGCAGCCCTTCCCGGAACGGGCCGCGCTTGTCGTGATTGCCGGGGCAGGTGAACAGCGGAGTCTCGGTCTTGAAGAGCTCGGCCGCGCGCCGGTACTCCTCGACGGTGCCGTGGTCGGAGATGTCACCGGTCACGAGGATCGCGTCGACCGGTGTCGCCAAGCCCTCCAGGTACCGCATGACCCGCGCCGTCCGTTCGTCGGCGCGGTCCCCGCCGTCGAGATGGTTGTCGCTCAGATGTGCCGTCACGAACATCGTGTCACCCCATGTCGTCCAGATATGCCAACGTTTTCACCCAGTTCCGCCCGAGCAGCCCGACGGCCGCCTCGACGTCCGCGGCGCGGATCGCCTCGGCGATCCGGTGGTGCTCATCGATACTCTCCCTCGAACGCTCGACGCCACCGAAATAGCGCGCGTCGTAGCGTTTCAACAGCGGCTTCGTCTGCTCCAGCAACCGCAGCAGATGCGGGTTCGTGCAACGCGAGACGAGCAGCGCGTGCCATCGATCATCCAAAGTGGACAGATCGCCCTGCCGCCCGAGTTCCTCGGCCATCTCGTCGGCGATCCGGTCCAGGCCGCCGGTGAGCCCGGCGAGGTCCTGCGGCGAACTCCAGCGCAACGCGAGCGATTCCAGCTCCGCGACGAGCGGGTACAGCTGCCGGGCCTCGTCCGGATCGAACGGCGGCACGAGGAAGCCCCGGTTCGGCGCCGAGACGAGCAGACCACGATCGGCCAGCCCGATCAGCGCTTCACGCAACGGGGTGCGGCTGACGCCCAGCTCGCGGGCGAGGTGCACCTCGTTGATGCGGCTGTCCGCGGCGATCCGGCCGTCGAGCACGCGAGCGGTGATCTCCTCCGCGAGGTCGCGGCGGAGCAGGTTCCTCGTCATCGGTGCAGTATTGCATGCACTTCAGCCGTACTGTATTCAGTTAGGCATGACGGACTTCGATGTGCACCGCGCTCGCACCGAAACCCCTGGTTGTGCGGAGGTGGTCCATCTCAACAACGCCGGATCGTCGCTGCCACCCGCGCGGGTGACCGACACCGTCGTCGACTATCTGCGCGAAGAGGCCCTGATCGGTGGATACGAGCAGGCCGCGGCAACCGTGGAGCGGATGAACGGCGTCTACGCGTCGGCCGCCCGGCTCGTCGGCGCCGACCCCGCCGACATCGCCCTGACTGACAACGCGACCCGATCCTGGCAGGCGGTCTTCTACGCGCTGCCGTTCGCCGCCGGAGACCGGATCCTGACGGCGAAATCCGAGTACGCGAGCAACGTCATCTCCTTCCTGCAGATCGCGAAGCGCACCGGCGCCGTCGTCGAGGTGGTCGACAACGACGAGTCCGGACAACTGGACGTCGAGGACCTCAAGCGCCGCATCGACGGCGATGTCAAGCTGATCGCCGTCTCGCATGTGCCGACCCAGGGCGGGCTGGTGAACCCGGCCGAGGAGATCGGCGCGGTGGCCAGGGCGGCCGGGATCCCGTTCCTGCTGGACGCGTGCCAGAGCGCCGGCCAGATCGACCTCGACGTCGCGCGCCTGAACTGCGACGCGCTCAGCGTGACCGGCCGCAAGTACCTGCGCGGCCCGCGCGGCACCGGATTCCTCTACGCGCACCCGCGACTGCGTGAACGCGTCGAGCCCGCGATGCTCGATCTTCACTCGGCGGCGTGGACGACGCCCGAAAGCTACGAAGTCGATCCGACGGCGAAGATGTTCGAGGTCTGGGAACGCGATCACGCCGCCCTGCACGGTCTCGGCGCGGCGATCGACTACGCCCTCGAATGGGGCATGCCCGCCATCGAAGCCCGCGTCGCCGCGCTCGCGGCGAAACTGCGTGACGCGCTCCGCGAGATCCCCGGCGTCCGTGTCCACGACCAGGGTGTGCGGCAGTGCGGGATCGTCACGTTCAGCGTGGCGAAAACGCCGTCGCAGGACGTGAAACAGCGCCTGGCCGCGGCGAAGATCAACGTCAGCGTCACCGAGGCGACGTCCGCCCAGTTCGACTTCGCCGAGCGCGGACTGCCGCCGCTGGTCCGGTCTTCGGTGCACTACTTCAACACCGAAGACGACATCGCGCTCCTCGTCGGCGAAGTCGGGAAACTGGCCTAACGGCGGGAAAGCAGCGAATCGGACGGCGGGGCGTACGGCAGCCCCGTCGTCTTCGCGCGTTTGGCGATCACCAGCGCCTCCCCCAGCAGGCTGACGCCGATCGACAGCGTCACCGGCCGGGCGTCGGGATGCGCCCCAGCCGTGGTGGCCAGGAACCCGATCCCGAAGTTCACCAGCAGCGAGAGCACCCAGACGCCGAACGTCCAGCCGGTGTAGCGCAGCCACAGCACGCCGTCGCGCTCGAACAGTTTCGTGGTGGTGGCCCGCACCGCGCCGAGACCGCATCCGACCGCGGACCCCAGCGCGAGCCAGAGACCGTCGGTGAAGGTGAAGATCTCCAGTTTGACCAAGCCGTAGACACCGATCCCGAGCAGGATCACCGGCGCCCCGAACACCTCCCGGGCCACCAGCGGCTCGCCGCGCAGCCTGCGCACGATGAGCACGATCACCGCGGCGACCACCAACGCGATCAGCAACCAGGTCCGCATGAACTCCCCCTTTGTAGCATGAATGTGCCAAATAAAATAGCAAGGTCGTGCTATAAAGACAACGTGCCCAAGATCGTCGACCCGGAAGCCCGCCGCCTGGAGATAGCCGAAGCCGTCTTCCGGGTGATCCAGCGGGACGGCCTCGCGCAGGCGTCGCTCAGGAGCGTGGCCGAGGAGGCCGGTCTCGCGATCGGTTCGGTGCGGCATTACTTCGGCGGCCACGACGAGCTGATCGTGTTCGCCATGCGCGCACTCGGCGACCGGCTGGAGGCGCGACTGGCGGGGCACATCCCCGTTCTGCTCGACCCCGCGACACCACGTTCACGGCGACAGGAAGCCACCGAGGCGTTCCTCGGCGAACTGCTTCCGCTCACCGAGCAGACCCGGGCCGAAGCCGACGTCTGGCTGGCGTTCTCGGCCGCCGCGAAGAACCGGCCAGACCTCGCGGAGGAGGCCAAGCGCATGTACGAGGGAGTCCGGTTCCTCGTCCGCCGGGTACTCGAGGGCGCGAACGAAGCGGGCGGTCTGCTCGCCGACGTCGACTTGAACGTCGAGACCGAGCGGCTCGCCGCGCTGCTGGACGGGCTCGCGGTGTCGGCGGGCCGGACTTCACCGGAGCTGATGCGCACGGTGCTCCGGCGGCACCTGGAAACCCTGCGGCGCCCAGGATGAGCACCTTCTACGAAATCGCCGCCCAGGAGCCCGGCCGCGTCGCGGTGATCGACGTCGACGGCCGCGAGACGACCTTCGACGAACTTTCGGCGCGGGCGAATCAGCTGACCCACGCCTTGCGGGCACTCGGTCTCGGTGAGGGCGACGGCGTCGTCGCGATCATCCACAATGGACTCACCTACTACGAGCTCCTGCTGGCGACGTTGCAGGCGGGGATGTATTTCACGCCGGTCAACCACCGGTCCTCACCCGCCGAGATCGCCTACATCGCGGCCAACAGCGGCGCCAAGGTCGCCGTCGCGGACGCGGACATCGCGGCGACGTGCACCGCGGAACTGTCCGGCCTGCACCGGTTTTCGCGCGGCGAGACACCCGGCTGGGCCGAGTACGCGGCTTGGGGAACGGACCTGCCCACGACCACGCCGGAGCGGCGGACCGCCGGCCAGACGATGCTCTACACGTCCGGGACCACGGGGCGCCCCAAAGGCGTCCGGCGCGCCCTTTCCGGGCAACCGCCCGCACTGCACCCGATCCACGCGCACACCCTCGAACGCCTGGACGTCCGGCCGGGGCACGGCGTGCACCTCGTCGCCTGCCCGCTCTACCACGCGGCGCCCGGGATGTTCTCGACCGCGACCCTGCACCTCGGGCACACGCTCGTCCTGATGGACCGGTTCGACGCCGCGGAAACGCTGCGGCTCACCGAAAAGCACCGCGTGACGAGTACGCATCTGGTGCCCACGATGTTCCACCGCCTGCTGCGGCTGCCCGAGGACGTGTGTGCGCGCCACGACCTGTCGAGCCTGACGTCGGTGATCCACGGAGCCGCGCCGTGCCCCCGGGAGGTCAAGGAGCGGATACTCGCCTGGCTCGGCCCGGTGGTCCACGAGTACTACGGCGCCTCCGAGGGGCTGATCACGGCGGTGCACGCGCGCGAATGGCTCGCCGCACCGGGCACTGTCGGCAAGCCATTGGACGGCGTGCGGGTCAAGGTTCTCGACGACGACGGCCGCGAACTCCCCGCGGGCGAAGCCGGGATGCTCTATTTCAGTTCCGCGCACACGAGATTCGACTATCACGGCGATCCGGGCAAGACGGCCGCCGCGCGATCCGGGGAGTTCGTGACCGTCGGGGACGTCGGCTATCTCGACGCCGAGGGGCGGGTGTTCCTGTGCGACCGGCGGACGGATCTCATCCTTTCCGGTGGCGTGAACATCTATCCGGCCGAGATCGAAGCGCGGCTGCTGAGCCATCCCGACGTCGCCGACGTCGCGGTGATCGGCGAGCCTGATCCCGAATGGGGCCAACGCGTCGTCGCCGTCGTGCAGCCGACCGAGGGCGTCACCGGGGATCCCGCGCTGGCGAAACGACTCGAAGAGCACTGCCGGGCCGAGCTCGCCGGGTTCAAAACGCCGCGCCGGTTCGACTTCCGGGACCGGCTGCCGCGGACGGAGAGCGGCAAGATGCTGCGGCGGACACTTCGGGCGGAATGAACGACCCTTTCGGGCAGTGCCGATCGCGGTACCGTTCGCTCATGCGCCTGCGGTCCGTGACCACGCTGCTCGCCACACTCGTCCTCGCGCTCGCCGTCCCCGCGACGGCCGAGGCGACCCCCGGATCCGGGGTGACCGGGACGATCTTCCAGCAGCGGACGGTCGGGAACACCGACTACGTGCTGCGCGAGGTCGTCATCCAACCCGGTGGCTACACCGGCTGGCACTATCACGACGGAAAGCTTTACGCGTACGTGAAAGCAGGCACGCTGACGCACAACTCGGCCGACTGCGGGCTCGACGGCCTGTACCGGAAGGGCGCCGTCTTCACCGAGCCGAGCGACACCGTCCACATCGGACGAAATCTCGGGACGACACCGGTCGTACTGGAGGTGCTCTACGTGCTGCCACACGGGAGCCCGCTCTCGCAGGACGCGCCGAATCCGGGTTGCCCGTTCTAGGGTCCGAACCAGCCGGCGACGTCGAGGCGGAAGCCGTCCGACGGCACCATCGTGCGAAGGTCGGCTTCGAGCGCGCGGACCCTGTCGATGCCCAACGTGTCCGCCCACTCCTTGCGCAACTCGTCGAAGATCGCCGCCGACCGGCCGAGTGAGTCGAACCCGCGGCTGGTGAGCCGCACGACCTTGCGCCGCGCGTCGGCCGGGTCGTCGACGCGCGCGACGTAGCCGAGATGCTCCAGTCTGTCGACGGTCTTGCCCGCCGCCTGTTTGCTGACCCCGAGCCGCCGCCCGATCTCGCTCGCCGTCGCGCCTTCGCGGCCGATCGCCTGCATGGCGAAGCCGTACGCCGGCCGGGCGTCGGGATGTCCCTGCTCGGCGAGCTCGGCGTGCAGCCGGTCGATGATCGAGCGGAAGCCCGCGAACAGCAGGAGCGGCAGCTCGAAGCCGGGAGTTTCGCGAACCCGCTTGCCAGATTCGACAACCTGGTTTACCTTTTCGTCAACCACGTTGACCATCTTAGGGGGAACCTTGTTCACCGATCACACCGTCGAAACCGCGCCCGAAGCCTCGCGTCGCGCCATGGAGGCGACCATCCGGAAGTTCGGCCACCTCCCCACCGCCGTCGCCCGGCAGGCGTCGTCACCCGAACTGCTCGACGGATTCCTGAAACTCAGCGCGAGCTTCGAGCGGACCACGCTCGACCCGCTCGCGCGGGAAACGGTCGTGATGACCGTGGCGACCCGCAACGGTTGCGAGGTCTGCGTCGAGATCCACACCGGCAAGCTGAAGGGACATCACGCGGACGACGACGTCATCGCGGCGCTTCGCTCGCAGCAGCCCGTCCCCGACGAGCGGCTGGAAGGCATCCGGCAGTTCACGTTGGCGGTGCTCGAAACCGCGGGCGCCGTCGACGACGAGACCCTGCGGACCTTCTTCGGGCACGGATACACCGAACGGAACGCCCTCGAAGTCGTCATGGGCATCGGCGCCTACACGATGTCGACGCTGGCGAACCGGCTGATCCGGGCCTAGTCGCTCACCGTGATCGCCCCTCGCGGCCCGGATCACTCCAATGGCCGCCGATCTTGATGTATCTGGGCAGTCCCGACCGTCTCCTGTCTTGTGCAGCCGAAAGTTCGCCACCCGCGGCGCGGCGCACCGGCGGTCTGGCCTGCCGAGGGGGCAGACCAGACCGCCGAAAACCGAAGACGTTCCACAGGTGTTGGGGGTGCGTGAAGGCCTCCTTCCCTCGGCTGAGCCGAGTGAAGGAGGCCTTCACGTGTCTGGGCGCATTTAGTCGACTAACTGCGCTCCGGGGGGGGGCAGGACGCGGCTCAGGTCCGTGAAGGACCCCGAAGTACATGAAGGCCCCCTTCCTTGCGTCTAGCGCAATGAAGGGGGCCTTCACGTACTTGCACGCCTCCCGAGCGCGGTCAGGCTTCGAGCGCCCAGCGCACGTACCGCATCGTCGGCACGAAGCCCGCCTTCTCGAAGACCCCGAACGCCCCCGCCGGATCCGCCGAGTCCACGTTCAAACTCGCGCGGTCGTAGCCCTGCTCGGCGGCGGCCCGCAGCGCGTGCCCCATCAGCGCGCTCGCCACACCCCGCCGCCGGTACTCCCGAAGCGTCCCGATCGCCATGAAGTGCGCGTCGCGGACGCCGGTGGCCTCCGTGTCGGCTTCCCACCACATGGTCACCAGCATTCCGACCGCAGCGCCCGCCTCCCTGAGCAGGAAGCTGGTCTCGGGCTGAAAGGTCTGGTTGGTGATCTTGTTCCGCCAAAGCTCGACAGGCATCGGCACCGCGCCCCAGTAATCCCGGTACGCCGCGTTCCGGACCGCCCGGAAGTCCTCGTCGTTCCGCTCCGACCACGGCTCGACCGTGAACCCGTCGGGGATCGCCGAAGCATCCAACTCCGAGAGCGAGTGCTCCATCCGCTGGAAGTAGCGCACGGGCACGAACCCCCGGGACCGGACGAGTTCGGCCAGCCCGGCGATGCGCTCCGGCCGGTTGACGTCGACCACGAGTTTCGCGGCCGGGTGGTGCAGCGCGTGCACCACCTTCGCCGCCGCCACCCCCGCGTCGACGAGCGCGCCGCCGATCCCCCGCCGGCGGTACGCGGGATGGACTCCCCCGTCGAGGAAGACCCGATGGATCTCCTCCGCGGACGGCTTGAAGCGGATCTTCATGTAGCCGGCCATCACGTCGCCGTCGAAAGCGGCGAGACTCGCCCGTTCCAGGTCCGCGTACGGGTCGACCAGCTCCTGGAGGGTGTCCTCCGCCGTGTAGTTCTCGCCGATCTCGTCGACGGTCTCCATCGCGTTGAGGAGATCGGCCGACGCCTGGGCGTCCTCGGGCCGCAGTGGCCGCCACGTGAGGTCGTGCATCCGGCTCAAGGTAGTCCCGCGCGAGCGGGGTGTCGCCGGGTTTTCGGTGGGCGCAGTAGGGATCGAACCTACGACCGCTCGGGTGTAAACCGAGTGCTCTCCCGCTGAGCTATGCGCCCGGGAGGTGGCACCCGCGCACGGGTGCCACCGTGAAGACTCAGGCCAGCGAGGCCACGGCCTTCTTCCACGCCTGCTGGTCGCGCGCCTCGCCGGGCTGGTTGACCTCGGCGAACCGCACGACGCCGTCCTTGTCGATCAGGAAGGTGCCGCGGGTGGCCAGGCCGGCCGCCTCGTTGAAGACGCCGTAGGCCTTCGCGACCTCGCCGTGCGGCCAGAAGTCCGAAAGCAGCGGGAACTGGTAGCCCTCCTGCTCGGCCCACGCCTTGAGCGAGAACGGGGTGTCCACGGACACGCCGATCACCTGGACGCCCTGGCCGTCGTAGTCCGCGAACTCGTCGCGGAGCTGACACAGCTCGCCGGTGCAGATGCCACTGAACGCGAACGGGTAGAACACGAGCAGGACCGGCTTGTCACCCTTGAAGGACGACAGCGTCACGGACTGCTTGTTGTAGTCGTTGAGCGTGAAGTCCGGGGCTTGCGATCCGACCTCGACGGCCATACCGGCGGTTTCCTCTCAAGAGCGAACAGGGGCCTGCGACGACAACCCTATCGTGTCGATCGCGCGGCTCCTGAAGTCACCGCTTGGTCTTGGACGACTTCGGCGAAACCAGCCGGGTGCCCGCCCACTTGGGGCCGGCACTGATGTTGGCCGTCTGGGCCAGTCCGACCTGCGGCACCGCCTCGGCGATGTCACTCGGCTCGACATGCCCTGGCTGGCCCGTCTTCGGGGTCAGCACCCAGATCACGCCGTTCTCGTTCAGGGGAGTCCGGACCTCGATCAGCGTGTCACCGAGATCACCGTCGTCTTCGCGCCACCACAGCAGCACCACGTCGATGACCTCGTCGGCGTCCTCGTCGAGGATGTCGCCGCCGATCTGTTCCTCGATCGCCGCACGAAGGTCGTCGTCGACGTCCTCGTCCCAGCCGATCTCCTGGACCACCATGTCCGGCTTGATCCCGAGCCTTTCGGCGACGCTGCTCTGATCAGCGTCTCCCGCGGCGACCACTGCTGTCACTCCTCCAACTACGACGGAGCGTGGTGTCGCGTCGGCCTGATCGACCGGGCGGGCACCACACTCGGGTACACGATGCCCGTTAGCGAACACTGGTGAAGCGTTCCGCGCAACCGTCCACACCGGATCTTGAACAACTCGTGTCGCGGCGTACGGACATTCAGCCCACTCTCACGGGGTCAATTCGGGCGCGCCTGGGCACCTCCGAACGGCCTGCTTTAGGGTGGGAGAGAAAACGCGCGCGCGAGTACATGCGCGTGCGAGGCGTGTCGCAATCGGGTCCGCGAACGTTACCGATCAGTAGCGGTGACGCGAACGGAACCGGAGGACGACGATGGACGGCGAACACGCCCGCGTACGAGCACAACCAGCTACCACCTTTCGCAAGGAGACCCCTTGGCCCCGCAGAACGACGGCGCCTCCGGCAAGGAGACCCCGGCACGCGTCCGCGTCATCCGTGACGGATTGGCGGCGCACCTGCCCGACATCGACCCGGAGGAGACCGCCGAATGGCTGGACTCCTTCGACGAGGCGCTGGCCAGGGGTGGTCAGCAGCGCGCCCGGTACCTGATGCTGCGCATCCTCGAGCGGGCCAGGGAGCGCCACGTCGGCGTCCCGGCGCTGACGTCGACGGACTACGTCAACACCATCCCCACCGAGAACGAACCCTGGTTCCCCGGTGACGAGGAGATCGAGCGCCGGTACCGCGCCTACATCCGATGGAACGCCGCGATCATGGTGCACCGCGCGCAGCGTCCCGGCGTCGGCGTCGGTGGGCACATCTCGACCTACGGCTCGTCCGCGGCGCTGTACGAAGTGGGCTTCAACCACTTCTTCCGCGGCAAGGACCACTCGGGCGGCGGCGACCAGATCTTCATCCAGGGCCACGCCTCCCCCGGCATCTACGCCCGCGCGTTCCTCGAGGGCAGGCTGACCGAGAACCAGCTGGACGGCTTCCGCCAGGAGTTCTCGCACGCCGGCGAGGGCGGCGGCCTGCCGTCGTACCCGCACCCGCGGCTGATGCCGGAGTTCTGGGAGAACCCGACCGTGTCCATGGGCCTCGGCCCGATGAACGCGATCTACCAGGCGCGATTCAACCGCTACCTGCGCGACCGCGGCATCA
The DNA here is from genome assembly GCF_000732925.1 of Amycolatopsis japonica. Taxonomy (NCBI): domain Bacteria; kingdom Bacillati; phylum Actinomycetota; class Actinomycetes; order Pseudonocardiales; family Pseudonocardiaceae; genus Amycolatopsis; species Amycolatopsis japonica. The sequence continues at coordinate 2,122,771 of NZ_CP008953.1, read as the reverse complement.
AGGACACCAGCGACCAGCACGTCTGGGCGTTCCTCGGCGACGGCGAGATGGACGAGCCGGAATCGCGCGGCCTCATCCACGTGGCCGCGAGCGAGGGCCTCGACAACCTGACCTTCGTGATCAACTGCAACCTGCAGCGGCTCGACGGCCCGGTGCGCGGCAACGGCAAGATCATCCAGGAGCTGGAGTCGTACTTCCGCGGCGCCGGCTGGAACGTCATCAAGGTCATCTGGGGCCGCGAGTGGGACTCGCTGCTGCACGCGGACCGTGACGGCGCCCTGGTCAACCTGATGAACACCACGCCGGACGGCGATTTCCAGACCTACAAGGCCAACGACGGCGCGTTCGTCCGCGAGCACTTCTTCGGCCGCGACCCGCGGACCAAGGAACTCGTCAAGGACCTCACCGACGCCGACGTCTGGAACCTCAAGCGCGGCGGGCACGACTACCGCAAGGTCTACGCGGCCTACAAGTCGTCGCTGGAGCACCACGGCCAGCCGACGGTGATCCTGGCCCACACCATCAAGGGTTACGGCCTCGGGCCGTCCTTCGAGGGCCGCAACGCCACGCACCAGATGAAGAAGCTCACCCTCGACGACCTCAAGCTGTTCCGGGACGCCCAACGCATCCCGATCAGCGACGAGGAGCTCGAGCGCGACCCGAAGCTGCCGCCGTACTACCACCCTGGCAAGGAATCGGCCGAGATCGAGTACATGATCGGCCGCCGTCGCGCGCTCGGCGGGTTCCTGCCGGAACGCCGCCCGAAGGCCTCGAAGGCCCTCGTGCTGCCCGGCGACAAGGTCTACGAAGGCATCCGCAAGGGCTCGGGCAAGCAGGAGGTCGCCACCACGATGGCGTTCGTCCGGCTCGTCCGCGAGCTGGCGAAGGACTCCGAGATCGGCAAGCGGATCGTCCCGATCATCCCGGACGAGGCGCGCACCTTCGGTCTCGACTCGATGTTCCCGACGGCCAAGATCTACAACCCGCACGGCCAGACGTACACGTCGGTCGACGCGAGCCTGATGCTGGCCTACAAGGAGTCCGAAAAGGGCGTCATCCTGCACGAGGGCATCAACGAGGCGGGCTCGACCGCGTCGTTCACCGCCGTCGGCACCTCGTACGCCACGCACGGCGAGCCGATGATCCCGATCTACATCTTCTACTCGATGTTCGGGTTCCAGCGGACCGGTGACGGCCTCTACGCGGCGGCCGACCAGATGGCCCGCGGGTTCGTGCTCGGCGCCACCGCCGGCCGCACCACGCTGACCGGTGAGGGCCTCCAGCACGCCGACGGGCACTCGCTGCTGCTGGCGGCGACCAACCCGGCCGTCGTGGCCTACGACGCGGCGTGGTCGTTCGAGATCGCCCACATCGTGCGGGACGGTCTTCGCCGGATGTACGGCGAGACCGGGCCGGACGGCAACGGCGAGAACATCTTCTACTACATGACGATCTACAACGAGCCCTACCAGCAGCCCGCCGAGCCCGAGAACCTCGACGTCGACGGCCTGCTCAAGGGTCTCTACAAGTACGCGGACGCCCCGTCGGGCGACGGCCCGGAGGCGCAGATCCTGGTCTCCGGCGTCACCATGCCGGACGCGCTGCGGGCGCAGCAGATGCTGGCCGAGGAGTGGGGCGTACGCGCGGCCGTGTGGTCGGCGACGTCGTGGACCGAGCTGCGGCGCGAGGCCGTCGAGGTCGACCACGACAACCTGCTCCACCCGGGCGACTCCCCGCGTGTGCCGTACATCACGCAGAAGCTGTCCGGCGCGAACGGGCCGGTCGTCGCGGTGTCGGACTGGATGCGGGCCGTGCCGGATCTCATCCGCCCCTGGGTGCCGACCGACATGCTGACGCTGGGCACCGACGGGTTCGGGTTCTCCGACACCCGTCCCGCCGCCCGGCGGAAGTTCCTGGTCGACGCCCAGTCGATCGTGGTCGGCACGCTGAGCGCGCTGGCCAAGCGCGGCGAGATCGACCGGTCGAAGGCGGCGGAGGCGGCGCGCAAGTACCGTCTCGACGACGTCGCCGCCGCGGGTCCGCAGTTGTCGGACTCCGGTAGCGCCTGACGCTGAGATGAAGGGACCTTTCCTTGCAAATTTCGCAAGGAAAGGTCCCTTCATTGCGTCCGGCGGCGGAGCAGCTAGGGTGAGACATCGGATGTTTGCGGAAAGGGTGAGCGAGTGTGACCAAGCGTCGACTGCCGAAGCCGAGTGAGCTGAAGCAGATCCTGCGGCCGAAGCCGATCGTGCTCAACCCGACCGACCGGCGGCTGGCGGGCGCGCACACGATCGCCGATCTGCGGATGCTCGCCCGCAAGCGGACGCCCCGGGCGGCGTTCGACTACACCGACGGCGCCGCGGAGCTGGAAGACAGCCTCCGCCGCGCCCGGCAGGCCTTCCGCAGCGTGGAATTCCACCCGAACGTCCTGCGCGGCGTGTCCGATGTGGACACGAGCAAGGAGATCCTCGGCAAGCGTTCGGAGCTGCCGTTCGCGTTCGCGCCGACCGGGTTCACGCGGATGATGAACCACGAGGGCGAGTCCGCGGTGGCCCGCGTCGCGCAGCGCAACGGCATCCCGATGGGGCTGTCGACGATGGCGACGACGTCCATCGAAGACCTCGCCGCGGCCGCCCCGGAGGCCCGCAAGTGGTTCCAGCTCTACGTCTGGCGCGACCACAAGGCGGGCGAAGATCTGATGAATCGCGCCTGGGCCGCCGGCTTCGACACGCTCATGCTGACGGTGGACACGCCGGTCGCGGGCGCGCGGCTGCGCGACGTCCGCAACGGGCTGACCATCCCGCCCGCGCTCACCCTCAAGACGTTCGTCGACGGCGCGATGCATCCGGCGTGGTGGTTCAACCTGCTGACCACCGAGCCGCTGACCTTCGCGTCGCTGAGCCAGTTCGACGGCACGGTCGCCGAGCTGCTCAACCAGCTCTTCGACCCGACCCTGAACTTCGACGACCTCGACTGGGTCCGCCAGACCTGGCCGGGCAAGCTCGTGGTCAAGGGGATCCAGAACGTCGACGACGCGCGTGACGTGGTCAAGCACGGCGCCGACGCGGTGCTGCTGTCCAACCACGGCGGCCGCCAGCTCGACCGCGCGCCGACGCCGATCGAACTGCTGCCCGCGGTGCTCGACGAGATCCAGGGCGACGCCGAGGTGTGGGTCGACACCGGCATCCTGTCCGGCGGCGACATCGTGGCCGCCATCGCGCGCGGCGCGGACGCGGTGCTCATCGGGCGCGCGTTCCTCTACGGCCTGATGGCCGGGGGCGAGCGCGGCGTTCAGCGGTGCGTGGACATCCTGCGCGCCGAGATGGTCCGGACGATGCAGCTGCTGGGTGTCCGCACCCTCGCCGACCTGAAGCCCTCACACGCCACCATGCGCTAGACCGCGGCCGAGACCCCGGACGGCGCGGTGCTGACCTGCTTCGCCGTCCGGTTCCAGCTCCACCAGCCGTGCACGACCAGCCCGGCGAACACGATGTACACCGCCGCCGAGAAGTACAGGCCCGACGAGAGCTGCAGCGGTACGCCGATCGCGTCGACGACCAGCCACACCAGCCAGAACTCGACGAGACCCGCGCCCTGGGCGGCGAAGGCCACCAGCGTGCCGACGAAGATCGCGGCGTCCGGCCAAGGCGCCCATGAAGCGTCCAGCGCGTCGAGGACCAGCGCCATCACGGTGGTGCCGATCGCGAACGCGCCGGCCATCGCCAGACGCTCGCCGAGACGGCCCTTGCGAACGACGACGCCGTAGACCGGGTCGCTGCGGCGGGACCAGGCCCACCAGCCGTAGATCGAGATGGCGAGGATCGCGATCTGCCTGGTCGCGAGCCCGCCGAGATGCGCGGAGACGTAGACCGAGAACAACAGCACGGTGGCGCCGACCTGGACCGGCCACGTCCACAACGTGCGGCGTTGCGCCAGGAAGACCACGGCGAGCGCGAAGATCTGCCCCGCCAGCTCGGCGAAGGAGATCCATTGTCCGAGCACCGTGACACCGTTGTGCAGCAGGAAGTCCACGTCCGCACCCCTCTCCGTCTACCGCTCCAACATGCTCCGTTCCGGCCCCATTCCCCAGTGAGTGTGAGGTGCGGAACAGGCGGGCGGCTCGAGGGGCGCTGAGGAGACGCGAAAGGGCCCTTCACCGCGTGTTCCGCGGCGATGGGCCCTTCGACTCCACGCGGGCCCGGTGCCTTCCTCGATCACCGGGCCCGCGGGATGCTCAGGAATCTACGCGACCGATGCCCACGGGCGAAGTCGGCGGCTCCGAACGGACCTCCTGCTTGGCGTCACCGGCCTCCAGCTGCCCCTGCAGATTGGCCAGCCAGCCCTGCCAGCGGTCCTGCGCCGGCTTGATCAGGCCGCCGCCGAAGCCGACGACGATCACGCCGCCGATGGTGGCGAGCACGGTGATCAGGACCGGTCCGGTGATCGCGGTCGCGATGTTCACCTGACCGAGCGCGGCGATGATGCCGAACGCCATGATCATCCAGTAGGCGATGGTGCCGAGCAGCCGTCCCGCGGGCCGGGTCGACAGGGCTCCGGTCACCAGGTCGCGGACGACCTTCGCCACGGCTGCCGCGACGATCACCAGCACCAGCGCCACCAGGATCCGCGGCAGGAACGCGATGATGTCGTTGAGCAGCGCGCTGACCGGATTGCTCTCACCGAATACGCCGAACGCGAGCTGCAGCGCGATCAGGAGAATGAAGTAGTACACGAGTTTGACGAGGATCCCGCCCGCGTCGACATTCGCCTGTTTGAGCGTTCCGGTGAGCCCGGTCTTCTCGATGAGCTTGCCGAAACCGATCTTCGACAGAACCAGTCCCAATGCCTTCGACACGGCTTTCGCGATCAACCAGCCGATCAGCAGGATGATCAGGAAACCGATCAATTTCGGCACGAAGGTGGCGACAAGGTTCCATGCTTGTCCCAGACCGTCTTTCAGCTGCTCGCCCACGGCGAACTCCCTCCTCTGCGCATCCGCGCCCAACACCGGTGCGGCTTGCGAGGGATCGTTGATCACGAGCACCGCACCGGCAACTCGGCGACCCACGATCGAGTGAGTGAGCTAGCGGGAAAAGATCGACAAGTCCCATACTTGTCCTACCGGTGGGGACCGGGGAGACGAGGCCGTCCGGCGCAGCGAAAAACGCGAGCGCCGGGCGGCCTCGAGTTTTATGCGGAGACCTTTCGCAATTTCGTCTCCCATTACCGTCCACTTCGGACTCCATGGGCGATCCGCCGCAGGATGAAGGCCACCTTTGCCCTCCGGACTAGGATCGCCTGACCATGGCTGATGCGACTTCCGGGCGGCGTGTCCCCAAGCACCACGGGCTGTCCGCCAAGACCCTCCGGCGGCTCGAGCACGCCTCCGGCCGGCTCGCGAGCGCGAGCGTGGCGGTGATGGAAGAGCGGCTGAGCTGGTTCGCCCGCCTCCCCGCCGATCAGCGCGCGAGCGTCCTGCTGATCACCCAGGCGGGTGCCGCCGGTTTCGTCGACTGGCTCCGCGACGCCAAGGAGGCGCTCTCCCTCACCACCGAGGCCTTCCGCGAAGCACCCGCCGAACTCTCCCGCTGGGTGAGCCTGCGGCAGGCGGTCGGCATGGTGCGGCTGGCGATCGAGGTGTTCGAGGAGCAGCTGCCGGAATTCGCCGCGAACGAGGCCGAACGCGCCGCTCTGATCGAGGGGATCCTGCGCTACGGCAGGGAGATCGCGTTCGCCGCCGCCAACTCCTACGCGGCCGCCGCCGAGGCGCGCGGCGCTTGGGACGCGCGGCTGGAGGCGCTGGTCGTCGACGGCATCGTCCGCGGCGACGCCGAGGAGGCGGTGCTCTCCCGGGCCGCCGCGCTCGGCTGGGATCCGGCCGCGCCCGCCACCGCGCTGGTCGGCACCCCGACGTCGGACGACCCGCCCGCCGTCGTGTTCGAGGTCCGCAGCCGCGCCGCCAGGGTCGGGCGCCCCGTGCTGCTTTCGGTGCAGGGATCCCGGCTGGTCGTGGTGGTCGCCGGTCCCACCGACGGCAGCGTCAAGGACCGCGAGATCCTCGCCAAGCTGTCGGTCGCCTTCGCCGAGGGCCCGGTCGTCGCCGGCCCGACGGTGCCCACCCTCGCCGAAGCGCACCACAGCGCGACCGAAGCGCTCTCCGGCCTGCGCGCCGTCGTCGGGTGGCCCGGCGCGCCCCGGCCCGCGAGATCGATCGACCTGTTGCCCGAACGCGCGTTGTCCGGCGATCCCGAGGCCGAACGCCTGCTCGTGGAGCAGATCGCGCGACCGCTCGAAGAAGCGGGCCCGGCCTTGCTGCGGACGGTGGAGACCTACCTCGACAGCGGCGGCGTCCTGGAGACCTGCGCGCGGACGCTGTTCGTGCATCCGAACACCGTCCGGTACCGGCTGCGGAAGGCGGCGGAACTGACCGGCCGCCACGCCGCCGAATCGCGGGACGCCTGGGTGCTGAAGGTGGCGCTGACCGTCGGGCGGCTGGCCCGCGCCCGCGGCCTCTGGTGACGGCCGTCGTGATCGGGCACCGCACACGCGTGATCGGACACGGAACTCGCGTGATCAGAGACGGAACTCGCGTGATCGGACACCGCACACGTGAGTTCCGCCTCCAATCACGTGAGATCGGCTCCCGATCACGCGAATGACGGCCCCCGGGCTCAAAGCCAGTCTCGTCTCAGGCACCGCGGTCGGGCCGCGTGACCAGAGGGACGACACACGTGACTGAGTGGACGACACACGTGACTGGACGGACGGCGCGGGTGACTGCGTGGACGACACACGGTGGGGCCCCGACCACGAGCGTGCCGTCCGTCTGATCACACGTGCCGTCGCTCGGTCACCGTGGCCCGAGCGTCGAACCGGTTGGTAACTCTGCGCAGTGACGGACTTCATAGGGAAAGCTGGTTGAACCCGACAAGGCTTTTGGGTTAAGCGCGGAGATCAGGAAGACGCTTTTGGAGGGTTCCGACAATTACGTCGGCCGGACTTGGTGAGCGTCGGCATCACGACCATGGTGGCCGAGAGTGTTCTCTAGTGGGGTGACAGTTGCAGTCCTCGCCCCCGGTCAGGGTTCCCAAGCCCCAGGCATGCTCTCCCCTTGGCTCGAGCTCGACGGCGCCCGCGCGCGCGTCGAAGCCTGGTCCGAGCGGGCCGGTCTCGACCTCGTCCGCCTCGGCACCGAAGCGGACGCCGAAGAGATCCAGGACACCGCGATCACGCAGCCGCTGATCGTGGCGCTGTCGCTGCTGGCCTTCGAACACCTTCAGCGTGAGGCTCCCGTCGCCGCGGACGCGCCGGTCGCGGGTCACTCCGTCGGCGAGCTGGCGGCCGCCGCCATCGCCGGCGTGCTCAGCCCCGAAGACGCCGTCGCGCTGGCCGCCGTCCGCGGCGCCGAGATGGCGAAGGCGTGCGCGCTGGAGCCCACGAGCATGGCCGCGGTCATGCTCGGCGACCCGGAGCAGGTCGTCGCGTGGCTCGAGGGCAACGGCCTCGCCGCGGCGAACCGCAACGGCGCCGGCCAGATCGTCGCCTCCGGCGCCGCCGACGCGATCGAGAAGATCGTGGCCGAGCCGCTGGAGGGCACCAAGGTCCGCGCGCTCAAGGTCGCGGGCGCGTTCCACACCTCCTACATGGCACCCGCGCGTGAAGCGCTGGCCGCCCACGCTGCGAAGATCACCCCGGCGGACCCGACGCGTCCGCTGCTGTCGAACGCCGACGGCCAGGTCGTCACCAGCGGGGCCGAGTACCTCGACCGGCTGGTCAAGCAGGTCACGAGCCCGGTTCGCTGGGATCTGACCATGGACGGTCTGGTCACCGCGGGTGTCACCTCGACGCTCGAACTTCCGCCGGCGGGCACGCTGACCGGGCTGGTCAAGCGGCAGCTCAAGGGAACCGTGACCACCACGATCGCTCTGAAGACGCCGGCCGAGCTGGCGAAGCTTCAGGGGCAGGAGGACGCTTCGTGACCGACCGATCCACTTTGCGGCAGGCGCCGGGCGCCGCCGGGACCCGCATCCTCGGTGTCGGGAGCTTCCAGCCCGAGAAGATCGTGACCAACGACGATCTCTCGAAGATCATGGACACCAACGACCAGTGGATCCGCGAGCGGGTCGGCATCATCGAGCGCCGGTTCGCCGAGAAGGACGAGTCGCTGGTCGACATGGCGGTCAAGGCGGGCACCGCCGCGCTGGCGGACGCCGGTGTGGACCCGTCCGAAGTGGACACGGTCATCCTGCCGAACTGCACGATGCCCACCCAGATCCCGAACGCCGCCGCACAGGTGGCCGACCGGATCGGCATCACGCATCCGGCCGCGTTCGACCTCAACGCCGCGTGCGCCGGATTCTGTTACGGCATCGGCGTCGCTTCGGATCTCATCCGGGCGGGCAGCGCGAAGAAGGCGCTCGTCATCGGTGCCGAGAAACTGACCGACCACATCGACCCGGTCGACCGCGCGAACGCGATCATCTTCGCCGACGGCGCCGGTGCGGCGGTGGTCGGCGCGGCCGACACCGCGCAGATCGGCCCGGTCGCCTGGGGCAGCGCGGGCGAGCACGTCGACCTGATCTACATGCGCGACAACAAGTGGATCTACCAGGAGGGCCAGTCGGTCTTCCGCTGGGCGACCACGCAGATCGCGCCGATCGCCTTGCAGGCGCTGGAACTGGCCGGGCTCGAACCGTCCGATGTGGACGTCCTGATCCCGCACCAGGCCAACCTGCGCATCGTCGAAGCCATCGCGAAGAAGCTGCGCGCCAAGGGCGCTCGCGAGGACATGGTCGTCGCCGACGACATCAGGTACTCGGGCAACACCTCGTCCGCGTCGATTCCGCTTGCGCTGGACCACATGCGCAAGGCAGGCACCGTGAAACAGGGCGACGTCGTGCTCGCCGTGGGCTTCGGGGCCGGACTCTCCTACGCGGGCCAGGCCTTCGTCTGCCCGTGATGAATACTTCCCCTGCGGGCACCGTGTCCGCAGGGCAGCCGAAAGCATCACCGAGAAGGGAACAACCAGTGGCAGACAACGCAGAGATCCTCGCCGGCCTCGCCGAGATCGTCGAAGAGGTCGCCGGTGTGGCGCAGGACGACGTGACCGCCGAGAAGTCCTTCGTGGACGACCTCGACATCGACTCGCTGTCCATGGTGGAGATCGCTGTCCAGGCCGAGGACAAGTTCGGCGTCAAGATCCCGGACGACGAGCTGGCGAACCTGAAGACCGTTGGCGACGCGGTGAACTACGTGTCGGCCAACTCCAAGTAAGTCCGACTTCTTGATTGGCGCCGACCTTGGGGAGACTCCAATGAGCAACAACGACGTCGTGATCACCGGGATGGGCGCGACCACGCCACTCGGCGGGGACGTCGCGTCCACGTGGGACGGCCTGCTCGCCGGGGCGAGCGGGATCCGCCGCATCGAAGCCGACTGGGTCGACGAACTCGAGCTGCCGGTGAAGATCGGCGCCATGCTCGCCGTCGACCCGTCCGAGGTCCTGCCGCGGGTTCAGGCCCGGCGGCTGGACCGCTGTGAGCAGGTGGCGCTCATCGCCGCCCGCCAGGCTTGGGCGGACGCGGGCTTCGAGCAGCCGACCGACGAGCATCAGGATGTGGAACCCGAGCGCCTCGGGGTGACCATCGGTACCGGTGTCGGCGGTCCGGTCACCCTGATCTCCCAGAACGACCTTCTGCACAAGCAGGGACTCCGCAAGGTCTCCCCGCTGACCGTGCCGATGCTGATGCCGAACGGCCCCGCCGCTCACGTCGGGATCGACCTGAAGGCACGTGCCGGTGTGCACTCGCCCGCTTCGGCCTGCGCGTCGGGCGCGGAAGGCATCGCCGCCGGCTACGAGATGATCCGCTCGGGCCGGGCAGACGTCGTGGTGGCCGGTGGTGCCGAATCGTGCATCCACCCGATCACCCTCGCCGGTTTCGCCCAGGCGCGGACGGTGTCCACCCGCAACGACGACCCGGCGAAGGCGTCCAGGCCGTTCGACGTGAACCGTGACGGTTTCGTCCTCGGCGAGGGCTCCGGTGTCGTGATCCTGGAGCGGGCGGACCGGGCCAAGGCCCGCAACGCGCGGATCTACGCTCGGCTGAGCGGGTACGGGATCACCTCGGACGCGTACCACATCACGGGCAACCACCCGGAGGGCGTCGGCCAGATCGCCGCCATGCGGCAGGCGATGACGATGGCCGGGGTCTCCCCGGCCGACGTCGGCCACGTCAACGCGCACGCGACCTCGACGGTCGTCGGCGACGTCGGCGAGGCCGCGGCGATCCGCAACGCCGTCGGCGAGCACGTCGTGGTGACCGCTCCCAAGGGCGCGCTCGGCCACCTGGTCGGCGGCGCGGGCGCGGTCGAGGGCATCGCCACGATCCTGGCGATCTACCACGGGCTCATCCCGGCGACACTGAACCTCGAGGACCTGGACCCGAAGGTGCAGCTCGACGTCGTCTCCGGTGAGGCTCGCAAGATGGAGCTGGGCGCGGCGATCAGCAACTCGTTCGGCTTCGGCGGGCACAACACGGCGCTGTTGTTCACCCCGGCGGCCTGACCCAGAAGTACGTGAAGGCCCCCTTCACTGCGCTAGACGCAGTGAAGGGGGCCTTCACGTACTTCTGGGTCAGGCTTCCTGGCGCTTGACCAGATGCCGCCCGGCCCACCAGGCGATCTCCACCAGCACGATCCCCACCCCGGCACAGGCGAAGGCCGACAGCGTGTACGCGCTCACGCTCGGGTCCAGCGCGAAGAACTTCTGCGTGAACGGGATCAGGAACAGCGCGAGGGTCAGCACGACCATCCCGCCGATCAGCAGGATCTTCCACCACCGGTACGGCCGCGCGACGATCCCGAGCACCCACAGCGCGATCGTGATGAGGGTGATCAGGGCCGTCGTCCCCGCCTGGATCTTGTCCAGTTCGGACTGACCGGATCCCTTGTACACCAGCAGATAGCTCACGAAGGTCGCGGTGGCGATGACCAGCCCGGCGGGCACGGCCATCCGCATCACCCGGCCGACGAAACCGGTGCGGGCGCGTTCGTTGTTCGGCGCCAGCGAGAGCACGAAGGCGGGCAGGCCGATCGTGAACCACGCGGTGATCGTGATGTGCCTCGGCAGGAACGGGAACGGCACCTGCGCGATGCCGACCATCAGCGCCAGCAGTACCGAGTAGACCGTCTTGGTGAGGAACAGGTTCGAGACGCGCTCGATGTTGCCGATCACCCGCCGCCCCTCGGCGACGACATGCGGCAGGGTGGCGAACTTGTCGTCCAGCAGCACGATCTGCGCGACCGCGCGGGTGGCCGGGCTGCCTGCGCCCATCGCGACGCCGATGTCCGCGTCCTTCAGCGCGAGGACGTCGTTCACGCCGTCGCCGGTCATCGCGACGGTGTGCCCCTTCGACTGCAGCGCACCGACCATCGCGCGTTTCTGCAGCGGCGTCACGCGGCCGAAGACGGCGCGATCCTCCACGGTGTCGGCCAGCTTTTCGGCGTCTTCCGGCAGCTTTCGCGCGTCGACGGGCTTGTCCGCGCCCGGCAGGTCCAGGGTGCCCGCGACGGCGCCCACCGAGATGGCGTTGTCGCCGGAGATGACCTTGACCGCCACGTCCTGATGCGCGAAGAAGTCCAAAGTGTCCTTCGCGTCGGGGCGGACCTTCTGCTCCAGCACCACGAGCGCGACCGGTTCGATCTCGCCGGGCCCCTCGGCCGCGTCGACGGCCCGTTCGGCACGGCCCAGCAGGAGAACACGCAGACCGCGCGAGCCGATCTTCTCGGCTTCCGCCCGGTGCTCGCCCTCGGGCAGCAGGACGTCGGCCGCGCCGAGCACCCAGTCGCCGTCGCCGCCGAACGACGCGCCGCTCCACTTGCGCGCCGAGGAGAACGGCATCGTCGTGGAAACGCGCCAGCCCGGATCGGTCCGGTACGCCTCGGCGATCGCCTGCAGGCTCGCGTTCGGGCGGGGATCGGCGGCGGCGAGCGCGGCCAGCGCGCCGTCCACCGGATGGCCCGGCGTGATCTCGCGGACCTCGGAAAGCCGCATCGCGTTCTCGGTGAGCGTGCCGGTCTTGTCCGCGCACACCACGTCGACCCGGGCGAGACCTTCGATGGCCGGGAGTTCCTGCACCAGGCACTGGCGCTTGCCCAGCCGGATGACGCCGACCGCCAGCGCGACGCTGGTCATCAGCACCAGACCCTCGGGCACCATCGGCACGAGCGCCGCGACCATGCCGCGCAGCGCGTCCGGCCACGCCTGGTCGCCCGCGAGCTGGTTGTAGATGGTCAGCGCGCCCGCCGGGATCAGCAGGTACGTGATGAACTTGAGAATCTTGTCGATGCCTTGGCGCAGCTCCGACTTCACCAGGGTGAACTTGCTGGCCTCCGCGGCCAGTTTCGCCGCGTAGGACTCGTCGCCGATGATGTCCGCGCGGTAGGTGCCGCTGCCCGCGACGACGAAGCTGCCGGAGAGCACCTTGTCACCGGGTTGCTTGACCACCGGATCGGATTCACCGGTCAGCAGCGACTCGTCGACCTCCAGCGCGTCGGCCGTCAGCGCCGGGCCGTCGACGACGATCTTGTCGCCGGGCCCCAGTTCGACGAGGTCCCCGAGCACGACGTCTTCCGGGGCGATTTCGGCGCTCTGGCCGTCACGGCGGACGGTCGGCTTCGCCTGTCCGACGATCGCGAGCCGTTCCAGGGTCCGTTTCGCCCGGAGCTCCTGGATGATGCCGACCGCGCTGTTGACGATGATCAGTCCGCCGAACAGCCCGTCGATGAAATACCCCGTCGACAGGATGAGCACGAAAAGCACACCGTAGATCGCGTTGATCCGGGTGAAGACGTTCGCGCGGATGATCTCGCCGGTGGTCCGGCTGGTCTTCGTCGAGACCGTGTTGGTCTGGCCCGCGGCCACCCGCTGGGCGACCTCTTCGCTGGTGAGCCCCCTCGAGGCGTCGGTCAGCAGGGCCGGCTGATCTATTGCCATGCCGCGACTCTATTCCGCCCGGCCCACGCCCGCGTCAGCCTCGGGGACCATGTCGCCCCTTACTTCAGCATCTTTCGTGTTCGGGGTTGGTGCCGCCGTCGGTCGTGTCGACGCGCCACGACCCGCTCTCCAGCCGCAGCGGCAGCACCAGCCGCCACCGGATGCATCCCTCGGGCAGGTACACCGGCGCGTCTTCGACGTCCTGCGTGCTGGTGAACGCGACGAGCACCCGGAGCGTGCTCGGCGCGCCCGGCTCGATGCGATAGACGAGGATGCTGCCATCCTTAGTGGACTGGAAGTCCTTCTTCCACTCCGCCGAGGTCTTGCTCTTGGCCCGGTCACGGCTGACCACCGAAGTCCACTTCGGATAGTCACGCTCGTTGATGGAATCGAAATACCCCTGCAGCACCTGGCGGACGCTCTGGTACTGCGGATGCGCGAAGACGTCGGGGGTCACTTCGACGACGGGGGAACCGGGCTGTTGCTCCGGGGCGACCGACGTCGGCGACTCGCTGACGACCGGCTGGGTGGGCTCGGCCTCCGGGCGCGTGTAGAGATCGCGTGCCAGCAACCCGACGCCGACGGTCAAGGAGATCACGACCACGAGGACGGGGATCAGCCACCGCTGGCGAGAGAGGGGGCGAGGCTGGGCGGTCACCCTGAAAGGTTAGCCGCCCGCCTCTTCCGTCTTCACCGGCGTCTACCCGACTTGGTGCAGCCAGGTGACCGGGGCACCGTCACCGGCGTGCCGGTACGGTTCGAGCGCTTCGTCCCAATTGGCGGCGAGGAGCTCGTCGAGCTTGTGCGCCAGCGATTCGCCGGAGCGGACCTTGCTCACCAAGGCGCGCAACTGGTCCTCGCCCACGACGATGTCGCCGTTGGCACTGGTCCTGCCGTGCCACAGGCCGAGGCCCGGAGCGAAACAGAACCTCTCCCCGTCGACCCCCGCACTGGGCTCTTCGGTGACTTCGAACCGGATCATCGGCCACGCCTTGAGCGCGGACGCCAGCTTTCCGCCGGTGCCCGAAGGCGCACGCCAACCACATTCGGCGCGGAGCTGTCCTGGACTGGCGGGCTGCGCCGTCCACTTCAACTCGACTCGGGCACCCAGGGTGCCCGAAATGGCCCACTCGACGTGCGGACACACCGCAGACGGCGACGAGTGGACGTACACCACGCCACGGGTGTTGCCACGGGTGCTCACTGCTGACCTCCGCTACTCGACGAGGGGCGTCTTCCCCTACGACCTCGCGAGCTGCGCTGGTCAGGTGGCTCGTGCCGCCTCCCGGTACGCGTGAGCACATTGTGCACCCCAACTGTGCTGTTTGGCCACATGAACACCACAAGTCGCACCTGATTGGGACGCGAGACTCCTGCGAAGGCCCCCTTCTTTCGGCTGAGCCGAAGAAAAGATCCCTTCACGCGGGTTAACCCGGGGACGGCAATTGTGCCCCCATGCCGTGAAGGCCTCTTTCCCTACGCTGAGGGTAGGGAAGGAGGCCTTCACGGACTTGGCTCAGCCCTGGGCGCCGAGGGACTTCGCCGCGGCGAAGGTGTCCACGAGACCCGTGCCCTTGTCGAAGCTCGACGTGTACGGCCCGGCCGCGACATACGGCGAACCATTGGCGAACTTGTACGCGGTGCCCTTGATCGCGGCCTCGATTTCACCGGGACTCGCGTTCGGCGCGACCTGGAACAGCTGCGCGACGATCCCGGTGATCTGCGGCGCCGCCATCGAGGTCCCGCTGATCACGTTGTAGGTGGCGAGATCCAGGAGCCCCGGGCCGTTCTTGGGCTGCAGGCCCTGCGTGCAGATCGGCTGCGTCGGCCGGCACGACGAGAGGATGTTCTCCCCCGGCGCGGAAACGTCGGGCCAGCTCGCCTGGCTGCTCTTGAGACCACGCGAGGAGAAGTCGGAGACCGTGCCGTCACGGGTTTCGGTCCCCTGATCGTTGAACGACGCCACCGAAAGCACGCCCGGCGTCTGGTCCTGCCCCGGCGGGTTGGAGAGGTTCGCCGAACCGTCGCCGCCGTCGTTCCCGTTCGCCCACACCGTGACGACGCCTTCCGCGGCGAGCGCGCGCTGCAGCTTCACCGTCGCCGAGTTCGGGTCGAAGGCGCCACCGCCGCTGGGACCGTAGGAGTTGTTGGTCACCTTGATCGGCGGGCACACCGACGCCGCGACGCCCGCACCGCACGGCGCCTTGTGGTTCTCCAGCACCCAGTTCAGCGCGGCGTCCGTGCCCAGGACGAGCAGCGCGGCCCCGGTCGAGACCGAGACGATCTTCGAGCCCGGTGCCGAGCCGCCGACCTTGGTGCCGTCGGTCAGCGTCAGCCGGTTGCCGGCGGCGATGCCGGTGACGTGCGTGCCGTGGCCGCCCAGGGAGAGGGTGTCGGTGTCGACGGAGGTCGGGACGTCGACGATGCAGTTCGTCGCCGTGCCGTCGAGGCAGAGGCTCTTGAGGCTGCGCACCACCCGCGTCTTGCCGTCGGCACCCTTGAACGCCGGATGCGTCGGGTCGACCCCGGTGTCGATGATCGCGACGGAGACGCCCTTGCCGTCCACAGGAGCGCCACCGGCGTCCTTGAGCTGAGTCTGGGTCTGCAGGCTCCGCGTCGCCGTGGTGCCTGCGCTGCCGTGCGCCTTGAGTTTCTCGTTGCCTTCGACGTAGGTGACCCCGGCGGCCTTGCGCACCGCGCGCACCTGGTCGGCGGTGCCCCGGACGGCGACGACACCGATCTTCCCGAACGAGGTGATCTTCGTAAGTCCGGCCGAGCGGGCGGCGCGTTCGGCGGTGGCGACGTCGTCGGCGTGCACGAGCGCGGTCACCCCCGCGGTGCCGGTGACGGCCGAAAGGAGGCGGGCGAGTCCGGGGGCGACGGGTGCCGACGGTCCCGCGGCCTGCGCGGGGACCATCCCCGCGACCGGGACGGCGAGCAGGGCGACGACGAGCGCGGCGCGTCGACGCCAGGGTCGAGATACGGCCATTGCGTTTCTCCTGGTGACAGGGGGCAAGGAACTGTCACCTACCAACGAGTACCACCCGGACGGGTGACGGTGCTCACGTGCATTACAACTTTTCGGAGCAACGTCACGGCGCCTACCTGGGACGTGTCTCCGCATTAGTCCGGATGGAGGCGCTAGTTTGTGCAGCGAGACCGACGAGATGGGGAGGGGTTCGGTGCGACTCGTTCGCCTCGCTCAACAGCCGTCCCGGGTGGCCGAGGACGTCCGCGCCGCGCTGGCTTCGCTCGGCCGGGGCAGCAACGTCGTCGGCGGGGTCGCCCTGATCGGCGCCAGCCCGGTCGAGGGACGGCCCGTCGAAGCCGTCGTGGTCATGCCGAAGGGTGTCCTCATCGTCATCGGTGTCGACCTGCCGGACCCGGCCCTGAAACTCGAAGCCCCGCTCGGCGGACCGTGGAAGGCCGACGGCTGGCCGCTGGTCCACGGCGACACCTCGATCAACCCGGCCACGGACGCGCTCTCGCTGTCCGCCGCGTGCACGCACAAGATCGCGGACGTCGCCCCCGGCGCCGGGCCGATCGGCACGATCATCGCCGTCGGCCCCTACGTGGAGACGGTCGACCAGCCGGCCGCGGATCTCGCCGGTTCGGTCCGCGTCCTCTATCCGACGGCGACGACGATGCTCGCCGCGACGGTGTCCCTGGCCACCGCACCCCGGCCCCGCTCGGTCCAGCAGGCGCGGGAACTGATCGCCGCCCTCGCCCCGGACGCGCCGCCGATGCCCGAGGAGATGTTGCTCGGGGAGGGTTTCAGCGCCTACTCCGACGACGAGCCGACGGTGATCCGCGAGAACCCGCTCGTCGCGATCGCGCCGACGGTTCCGGTCCAGCATCCGGGGAAGGGGAAGAGACCGGCGAAACCCGCCGCGCCGCCCGTTCCTCCCGCCAAGCCCGCTCCGCCCGTTCGGCAGGCCGCTCCCGAGAAGCCGGTTCCCCCGGCCCGGCAGACCCCGCCGCCGGCGGCTGCCACTGCTCCCGCACCCGCCGAGCCCGCCCCGAAGTCGCCGCGGCAGTCCAAGACGGTGAAATGGCTTCCGGTCGCCGCGATCGGCCTGCTCATCGTGTTGCTGGTCGCGGCCATCAGCGTGGCTTCCGGCGGCGACGACACCGCGTCCACCCAGACTCCCCCGCCGACCCCGGCGACCAGTCCCCCACCGCCGAGCAGCAGCGCGGTGGAAAACATCCAGTTCACTTCGCGGGCGTCGGCCGCGGACCAGAAATGCGCGTCCCACGCGTACGGCGACGTCCAGTCGAGTCTTCAGCAGACGAGTTGCTCGACGGTGAGAAGGGCCAGCTTCGCCAGTTCCATCGACGGCCGTGCCGCGGCGGTGACGATCGCCGTCGTGGAATTCCCGAACACGGAACAGGCGAACGCGTTCAAGGCCATCGCCGACAATCCGGGCGGCGGCGGCATCCTCGATCTCGCCACCGAGACCAACCAATGGCAGGGCGACGTGCCGGTGTTCGAGGGTGCCGCCTACCAGAGCAGCCTCGACGGGAAATCGGTCCGGTTGATCCAGGTGGTGTGGCTGCCGGGACCGTCCACTCCGGACGATCCCGGCCTCGTGCGCGGCGCGAAGGCCGCGCTCGAACTGCCTGTGAACGGCTAGAGGCCGTACGCCTCCAGCAGGCGCAACCACACTTCACTGATCGTGGGGAACGACGGGACCGCGTGCCACAGCCTCGGCAGCGGGACCTCCCCGACGATCGCGATCGTCGCCGAATGCAGGAGTTCGGCGACGTCCTGCCCGACGAAGGTCGCGCCGACCAGGACGTCGCGTTCGGTGTCGACGACGAGGCGCGCCTTGCCCGCGTAACGGTCCGCGTGCAGTGACGATCCCGCCACCGCGATGTCGATGTCGACGACGCGATGCGGTTTGCCCTCCTCGGGTCCGGCGAGCCCGACCGACGCGACCTCCGGGTCGGTGAAGACGACCTGCGGGATGGCGTGGTGATCGGCCGTGGCGCTGTGCGCGCTCCACGCGGCGGAGTCGACGGGCTTTCCCGCCGCCTGCGCGGCCACCGAGTCACCCGCGGCCCTGGCCGCGTACTTGCCCTGATGGGTCAGCGGCGCCCGGCCGGTGACGTCCCCGACGGCGAACAGCCAGTCACCGTCCACAGCGGACACACGGCCGTTGTCGTCGGTCGTGAGCGGCGCGCCCGCTTCGAGCCCGAGCGTCTCCACACCGAGTCCGTCGGTCGCCGGGCGGCGGCCGGTGGCGACGAGCAGTTCGTCGACGACCAACCGGTCGCCGCCCTTCAACGCCAGTTCCTTACCACCGTCCACAGCGGACACGGAGTCGAGACCGGAGCCGGTGTGCACGGTGACGCCGGCTTCGCGGAGCCCCGCGATCACGGCGTCGCCCGCGAATTCCGGCAGCCGCGGCAAGGGACGCGCCCCCGAGATGATCAAGTGGACTTCGGCGCCGAGCGTGGCGAAGGCCTGCGCCATTTCGACTCCGACGACACCGCCGCCCAATACGCCGAGGCGGCGCGGGACCGCTTCGGCCGAGGTCGCCTCACGCGAACCCCACGGCGAAATCGTGTCCAGCCCGGGGATCGACGGTGTCCGCGGGACACTGCCCGTGGCGACGATCACGGCGTGCCGCGCGGTCAGCTCGTCACCTCCGTCGACCGTGACCTTCCGCTCACCGGTGATCCGGCCGTGCCCGCGGATCGGGACGATCCCGACGCCTTCGGCCCACTTGACCTGTCCGGTGTCGTCTCCCTTGCCGGTGAACCAGTCCCGTCGCGCGAACACCGCCGCCGGGTCGACCGCGTCGCCCACCGGGACACCGGGGACCCGTTTGGCGGCGGCGAGGAGGTTCCCCGGCCGCAGCAGCGCCTTGCTCGGAATGCAGGCCCAGTAAGAACATTCGCCGCCGAAGCGTTCGTGTTCGACGAGCGCGACCTGAAGGCCGCCTCGTGCCGCCCGTTCGGCGGCGACCTCGCCGACCGGGCCGCCTCCGATCACGATCACGTCAAAAGTCTGTGCTGACATGCATTCAGCGCACACCACCGCGCAGCTTCGCGCAACCTGCCGCTATCCTCGTGTCGCTGCGTGAGTCATCAGCCGCGGGTTCAGGTTTCACCGTGCCGGTTACGCAGTAGAACGATCGAGCGCGGGAGGTTTTTCATGGCCAGGAACACTGCTGTGCATTTGCTGGATGATCTGACCGGCGAGGCGGCCGAGGAAACGGTCGCTTTCGGTTTGGACGGAATCGCTTACGACATCGACCTTTCGGCCGACAACGCCACCGCACTCCGGGAAATCCTGCGTGCCTATGTGGAGAACGGCCGCCGGATCGGCGGACGCAAACTGCGGCCGCGGGTCGTGCAGCGCCCCAAGGGCGCGCGCGTGTCGAAGTCGACCCCGAAGACCGCGGCCACCGCGGCGAAGGCCGAGGCGAAGACGGCCGCGAAGCCGGGCCGCAAGCCCGCCGCCAAGGGTGTCGCCGGCCGCAAGCCCGCCGCCGCCAAGAAGGCCGCCACCCCCAAGGCGGAGGCGAAGGCTCCCGCCAAGACCACGGCGAAAGCCACCGCGGCCAAGGCGAAGACGACTCGCGGCGCGGCGGCGAAGACCACGGCGGCCAAGGCTCCGGCCGGCCGCGCGAAGGCCGCGGCCGCGGCGAAGACCCCGGCCAAGACGGCGGCGAAGGCCACCGCCAAGACGACGGCCACGAAGGCCGCTCCGAAGGCCGCCGCCGCGAAGACGACCGCCGCCAAGGCGGCACCTAAGGCCGCGGCCAAGGCTCCGGCGAAGAAGGCCGCCGAGCCGAAGAAGACCACGCGTGCCGCCCGCAAGGTGCCCGCCGTCACTTTCTCGGCCACCGAAAAGTAATTCATCGAAAAAGGCCCTTTCGCGATATTCGCGAAAGGGCCTTTTTTGTTTCAGTTCATTTACGCTGAGCGCCCTCGGCATGCCATTCCGGGTAGTGGTACCGCGTGTGCTGGAGCGAGCGGTGCCACTCCAGCTCCTCGTCCGAGGGCTTCCGGGTGGCGAGTTCACCCAGTTGCGCGGCCGCCGCCACGCGGACGGCGGCCGTGACGTCGGCAACACCTTTACGCAGGCCGTGCTCGGCGAGCGACGCGACGCGGCTCCGGTGGGAGTCGAGCGGACGGGGATCCGCGGGTGCCGAAGTGAGGTACCGGCCGACCCGTTCGGCGGCGGTCGAAACGAGCAGGGTGGAATGCGCGAGCAAGCCCGTTCGCGTCCGGAAGACGGCGAAACCGCACAGCTTCGCGTCACCGACGAACAGACCTCGATCACCGAGCCGCGACGGCAGCCCGAGTTCGGCCACCGTCGCGGTCATCAGTTCCCCGAGTGCTTCGAGCGGTCTGTGCGACGGTCCCGGCAGGACCAACGTGATGTTGAGATTGCCGGGATCGTGGAACACGGTGCCGCCACCGCTGGCCCGGCGCAGCACCGGGACGCCGTCGCTCGCGCAGACATCTGCCTTGACCTCGCGTTCGATCTTCTGCCCCCGCCCCACGACCACACAGTCGGTGTTGCGCCAGATCCACAGGACCGGCGCCTCCGGTGCGGCGCGCAGGAGGGCTTCGTCGAACGCGAGGTTGTCGGCCGGGTCGTCGAACGAGGCGACGACTTCCGAAGGACCGATCACAGTGCTTTGAGTTCCTCCACGATCTCGCCCACCGACGATTTGGCGTCGCCGAAGAGCATGCTGGTCTTCGCATCGTAGAAGAGCTCGTTGTCGATGCCGGCGAAGCCCGAGCTCATCCCGCGTTTGAGCACGATCACCGACCGGCTGTGGTTCACCTTGAGGATCGGCATCCCGTAGATGGGCGAGCCCGGATCGGTCTCCGCGGCCGGGTTCGTGACGTCGTTCGCGCCGATCACCAGCGCGACGTCGGTCTGGGCGAACTCGGAGTTGATCTCGTCCATTTCCTTGAGCTGTTCGTACGGGACGTCGGCCTCGGCGAGGAGCACGTTCATGTGCCCCGGCATCCGGCCCGCCACCGGATGGATGGCGTACGCGACCGTGATCCCCTTGGCCTCCAGCAGTTTCGCCATCTCGCGGACGACGTGCTGCGCCTGCGCGACGGCCATGCCGTATCCGGGCACGACCACGACCTTGTTGGCGTACGCCATCTGGATCGCGGTGTCGGACGCGCTGGTGCTGCGGACCGGCCGGACCTCGCCGGAGCCGCCGCTCGCGACCGCCGTGCCGCCGCCGAACCCGCCGGCGACGATGGCCGGGATCGACCGGTTCATCGCCTTCGCCATCAGGTTCGTCAGGATGGAACCCGAGGCGCCGACGATCATGCCCGCCACGATCAGCGCGGTGTTGTCGAGCGCGAGCCCCATGGCCGCCGCCGACAAACCGGTGAGCGCGTTGAGCAACGAGATGACGACCGGCATGTCCGCGCCGCCGATCGGCAGCACGACCACCACACCGAGGACGCCCGCCGCGACCAGCAGGCCGATCATCAGCAGTTCGGCGTCGCCGCCGCTCGCGATGACGACCGCGAGCACGATCGCGGCGATCAGCACCAGCGCGTTCACCGGCTGCTGCAGTTTGCCCAGGGTGATCGGCCGGCCGGAGATGAGCTCCTGCAGTTTCCCGAACGCGATGTTCGAGCCCCAGAAGGACACCGATCCGACGATCGCGGCGAACAACGACGCGATCGCGACGTACGCCGGCTCGTGCGCGTAGCCCTCGGTGGTGCGGAACTCGACCCACGCGATGAGCGCGACCGCCCCGCCGCCGACGCCGTTGAACAGCGCCACCATCTGCGGCATCGCGGTCATCTTCACCTTGCGCGCGGACGGCACGCCGACGACGACACCGATCGCCACGCCGAGCGCGATGAGCAGCCAGTTGCTCATGCCCGGGGTCAGCAGCGTCGCGATCACCGCGATGGCCATGCCGACGGCGGCGATCCAGTTGCCGCGCACCGCGGTGCGCGGACCGGTCAGCCCCATGAGGCCGTAGATGAACAGTGCGAAGGAAATGATGTAGAGGACGGCGATGAAGGTCGTCACTTGTCACCACCGTCTTCCGGCTTCTTCGCCTTGAACATCGAAAGCATCCGGTCGGTGACGAGGAAGCCGCCGACCACGTTGATCGTGCCGAAGGCGATCGCGATCACCAGCAGGACCTTGTTCAGCACGCCGTCCACCCCGAGGCCGAGCACGATCAGCCCGCCGAGCAGGACGATGCCGTGGATGGCGTTGGTCCCCGACATGAGCGGGGTGTGCAGCGTGTTGGGCACCTTGGAAATGACCGTGAAGCCCACGAATCCGGCGAGTACGAGGATCGCCAAACTGCCGACGAGCATCACTCGCCTCCTTCTTCTTTTCCGGCGACACAGGCCCCGGCGACGATCTCGTCGGAGAAGTCGAGCGCGAGCTTGCCTTCTTTGTCGACGAGCAGTTCCAGCAACTCGGTGACGTTGCGCGCGTAGAGCTCGCTGGAATGCGCGGGCATCTCCGCGGCGAGGTTGAGCGGCGAGCAGATGGTGACGTCGTGCTCGACGACCTCCTCACCCGGCTTCGTCAGCTCGCAGTTACCGCCGGACTCGCCCGCGAGGTCGACCACGACCCCACCGGCGGGCATCCCCTTCACCGCGTCGGCGGTGACGAGGACCGGTGCCTTGCGGCCGGGGACGAGCGCGGTGGTGATCACGGCGTCGAACTTCGTGATCGCCTCGGTGAGCCTGCGTTGCTGCTCGGCTTTTTCCTCGTCGGTCAGCTCGCGGGCGTACCCGCCTTCGCCGACCGCCTCGATGCCGAGGTCGAGGAATTTCGCGCCGAGCGACTTCACCTGCTCGCCGACCTCGGGCCGGACGTCGTACCCGGTGGTCTGCGCGCCAAGCCGTTTCGCCGTCGCCAAGGCCTGCAGCCCCGCGACACCGGCACCGAGCACGAGCACCTTGGCCGGGGGCACCGTTCCGGCGGCGGTGGTGAGCATCGGGAAGAAGCGGGTGAGCTTCTCCGCGGCGAGGAGGACGGCGCGATAGCCCGCGACGCTGCTCTGCGACGACAACGCGTCCATCGCCTGCGCGCGGGAGATCCGTGGGATCGCCTCGACGGCGAAGGCGCGGACGCCCGCCGCTTCGAGCGCGGCGATCCCCTCGGGATCACCCCTCGGATTCAGGAAGCCGATGAGGATGGTGCCCTGTTTGAGCTTCGCGACTTCGGCCGCGCTCGGAGGCGCCACCTTCACCACGATGTCGGCATCCCACGGATCGCCGATCACCGCGCCCGCCTGCTCGAAGGTCTCGTCGGCGAGCAGCGCGCCGGCGCCCGCGCCGGGCTCGACCACCACCCGCAGTCCGCGTCCTGAGACGCGCTCGATGAGTTTCGGTACCAGCGCGATGCGGCGTTCACCTTGTCCGGTTTCCCGGACCACGCCGACCGTGAGCTGCTCGTTCTCTGCCGCCACAGGCGACCTCCTCGCTGGAGAGGACCACACGAACCCGCACTGTTTACCACGTCCGGCCGACAACTTTCCTGGCTGAACGTATCCGGACGGCATCTTTCCGTGACATCACTCATCACGATCGATCCAGCCATCGATCCAGGTGCGCGACGTCATATGCGCGCTATGGCAACGGTTTCCGCATCACGGAACGCTGCGCCAGTTCGGCACGCCCAGGAAGATCAGCCGCAGCCGCCGTTCGGCCGTGCGCACGATCTCGTCGTCACGCGAAGGTGTTTCGAGCAGCTCCAGCACCGTCGTGAGCATGGTCGTCACGATCAGGTCGGCGAGGAGGTGCAGATCTTCGGTGCTCCAGTCGCGGAGGAAGTCGAAACGCGCGAGGTCGACGGCGAGTTCGCTGACGAAGAGCTTGAGTTCGAAGCCGATCGCCTGCCGGACCGGACCGGTGCCGCCATAGCGCTCCCTGGTCAGGAAGTGGAAATGGTCCTCGTGCGCCCGTACGTGCTCACGCAGGATGCGCACCGACGAGCGGATCATGTCGTTGTACGCCGACGGCCTCGTGCGCGCGGAGCGGATCATCGTGCGCAAGGTGCGCATCGACTCCTCGACCAGCGCCACGCCGAGTTCGTCCATCGACGCGAAATGGCGGTAGAACGCCGTCGGCACGATCCCGGCCTGTTTCGCGACCTCCCGCAGGCTGAGCCCGGAGAACCCGCGTTCCGCGACCAGGTCGAGCGCCGCGTCCAGCAGTGCCTGCCGGGTGCGCTGCTTGCGTTCCTGCCGGGAAACGGGCTCGGTTGTCACGACGGACAGCGTAATCGCCTCCGCGCTATCACCCACGTCACATCGCCCTCCTCTCGCGTTGACAAGCGGGATCTTCACCACTTCACTATTCAGTGTACAAGCGTTCACTGAATTTGGGAGAAGTGATGACGGCACTGGTACCGCGCAGGGCCAGGCGGCTGGCCTCGCTGGCCGAGGCCCTGCTCACGCCCCACGGCATGGACCGCTACCTCGAACTCGTCGACCCGATGCTGGTCCGCCGCGAGATCCGCGGCCTGGTCACCGGCGTCCGGCGGCAGACACCCGACACGGTCACGCTGACCGTCCGGCCGAGCCGGGCCTGGCGCGGTCACCTCGCCGGCCAGTACGTGCGGGTGACCGTCGAGATCGACGGCGTCCGCCGCACCCGCTGCTACTCACCCGCCGGTTCGGAGCACGACGGGACACTGGAACTGACCATCAAGGCCGACCCACAGGGCCTGGTCTCGCGACACCTGAACCGCACGGTCACCCTCGGTTCGGTGCTCGGACTGTCCACTGCGGACGGTGAGTTCACCCTTCCTTCGCCGAGGCCGCGGCGGATCCTGCTGCTGAGCGGCGGAAGCGGGATCACGCCCGTCCTGTCGATGCTGCGCACGCTGGCGGCCGAGAAGTACGAGGGCGATCTCGTCTTCCTGCACTACTCCAACGGCGCCGAAGACGCCCTCTACCGCACCGAACTCGCAGACCTCGCCCGCCGCCTGCCCGGCCTGCGGGTGGTACACGCGTTCACTCACGCCAAAACCGGCGGCGACCTGCACGGCTTCTTCTCGAAGGAGCACCTCGCGGAGGCCGCTCCGTGGTACCCCGACGCCGAAACCTTCCTGTGCGGTCCGAAGCCGTTGATGGACTCGGTCCGCGAGGTCTTCGAGGCCGACGGCATCGGTGCACATCTGCACACCGAGGAGTTCGCCCCGCCCGCGCTCACCTTCGACACCGAGAACGCCGAAGGCCAGGTGCGCTTCGCGCGCAGCGGCCGCGAGGTCGCCAACTCCGGGAAACCGTTGCTGGAGCAGGCCGAAGAAGCGGGACTGAGCCCGGAACACGGCTGCCGCATGGGCATCTGCTTCTCGTGCACGCAGATCAAGACCTCCGGTTGCGTGCGCAACGCCAAGACCGGCGAGACCTCCAGCGAAGAGAACGAAGAGATCCAGCTCTGCATCTCCGTCCCGGTCGGGGACGTCGAGATCAACGCTTAGAAAGGAGCAGGCCATGACCGGCTTGCAGGACAAGCTGACCCCTCAGCAGGTCGAGGACTTCGGCCGCGAACTGGACGAGATCCGGCAGCGGATCGTCGCCGACCTCGGCCAGGTGGACGTCGACTACATCCACAACGTCATCAAGACCCAGCGCGCGCTCGAGGTCGCCGGCCGCGGGCTGCTGTTCGCCGGATTCTTCCCGCCCGCCTGGGTCGCCGGTGTCGCCGCGCTTTCGGTGGCGAAGATCCTCGACAACATGGAGATCGGCCACAACGTCATGCACGGCCAGTACGACTGGACGCGCGACCCGGCGCTGAGCTCCCAGCAGTTCGAGTGGGACACCGTCGCGCCTTCGGAGAACTGGCGTCATTCCCACAACTACATCCACCACACCTACACCAACATCCTCGACAAGGACCGCGACATCGGTTACGGCATCCTGCGGATGGACCCGGCGCAGAAGTGGAACCCGTACTACCTGGGCAACCCGGTGTACGCGACGCTGCTCGCGCTGTTCTTCCAATGGGGTGTCATGCTGCACGACCTCGAGGTCGACCGGGTCGCCAAGGGCGAACGCACGTGGGCCGAGAACAAGCCGGTGCTGCGGAAGATCGTGCGCAAGGCCGGGCGTCAGGTCGGCAAGGACTACGTGCTCTTCCCGCTGCTGACAGGTCCGCTCGCGCCGCTGACCTTCCTCGGCAACGCCACCGCGAACCTGACGCGCAACCTGTGGGCGTTCTCGATCATCTTCTGCGGGCACTTCCCCGCCGACGTCGAGAGCTTCACCGAGGAGGAGACCGAGAACGAGTCGCGTGGCCAGTGGTACCTGCGGCAGATCCTCGGCTCGGCGAACATCACCGGCGGCAAGCTGTTCCACGTCATGACCGGGAACCTCTCGCACCAGATCGAGCACCACCTGTTCCCGGACATCCCGGCGCGCCGCTACCCGGAGATCGCGGGCGAGGTGCGGGCGATCTGCGAGAAGTACGGCCTGCCGTACAACACCGGTCCCCTGCACAAGCAGCTGTTCTCGGTGGCCAAGAAGATCGTGAAATTGGCCCTTCCGTGGAACGGTGAGCCCCGCACCCCGGCTACCGTGGAGAGCGACAAGACCCTCCGAGCGGCTTAAGGTGTCTGACATGGTCGGTCAGTTCGAAAGCACCAAGGACGTGGTCCAAGAGGTCACCGAGTCCGCGGCCACCCACATCGGCAACATCGCGACGATCATCACCGGCGCGATCCGGGACATCGCCCGCGAGACCGGCGACTGGCTGACGGACGTCATCGAGATGCGTGAGGCGTCCCAGCGGGCGCAGGCGGACGAGAGCCGCGATTCGGACTAGCCCCAAGGGCGTCTCAGTGCCGCGCGGTCCGTGAAGGACTCCTTGGTGAACCCGTATTCGCTGACCCGCTGGCGTGGCCGGGGCCGAGTGTGGAGGATTCGGGACGTTGTGCGTCCTGAATCCTCCACGGTCGACCCCGTCGGTGAGGGAGGCGGGGCAGTGAAGCTGATGCCGGCTGTCGTCTTGGCCGAGCGGGGAAGATTCCGGCCGTCCAACGTCTAGGATCTTCCCCACTCGATCGTCCGCCCCGGGGCGTGACCGGCACGATCAAGGTTCACGACCAGGACGGCCACCGCGACGATGAAGGAATCGGGACACTCAACGTCCCAATTCCTTCATTGTCATCCCTCGACGACAACCGGACTCTCGCTCCCACGCAGATCGGACGTAAGTACACAAATGAAGGCCTCCTTGAGGGACTCTGGGTCCCGCAAGGAGTCCTTCACGGCTGCTCCGAAAGCCCCAACCAGCCACGACTTCCCGAGTACATGAAGGCCCCCTTCCTTGCGCCTGGCGCAAGGAAGGGGGCCTTCATGTACTCGGGTGGCAAGGGGCTCCGGTATCGAGCCCCGAAGACTAGGGAAACCTGGATGGCCACGTGGCAGATGGCCACGGCAAGCTGAAGCCGTGATCACCCGCCTCGCCCTGCCTGGACGCGTCCTCGGCGCACAGCTGAGCCGCGCGTACTGGGGCGAGCTGGCCTGGGTGATCATCGGCGCGCCGCTGACGCTGGCGTTCGCGGTGCTCGTGGTTCTCGGACTGATCCTCGGGGCGGGCCTGAGCCTGCTGACCATCGGGGTCCCGGTGCTCATCGGCGTCCTGGCGGGCGCGAGACTGATCGGGATCGCCCACGTCGGCCTGGCACGTGCCCTGCTCGGGACGACGGTCACCCCGCCCGCCCGGCCCGAACTGCGCCCAGGTCTCTGGAACGCCGTCAAAGGCAGGCTCGGGGATCCGCTCGGCTGGCGGTCGATCGCCTATCTGGTGATCCGCCTGCCGCTGTCGTTGATCGAGTTCTTCCTGGTCGCGACCCTGTTCGTGTACGCGGTGAGCACGCTGAGCTATCCGCTCTTCTGGTTCACCCTGCACGGCGAGGCGATGCCGACGTTCGACCTGCGCGT
The DNA here is from genome assembly GCF_000732925.1 of Amycolatopsis japonica. NCBI lineage: Bacteria > Bacillati > Actinomycetota > Actinomycetes > Pseudonocardiales > Pseudonocardiaceae > Amycolatopsis > Amycolatopsis japonica. Next base: position 2,094,862 of record NZ_CP008953.1, on the reverse strand, counting down.
CGACACGTGGCCCCTCACGCTGCCGCTCGCCGCCACCGGACTGGCCGTCCTGCTGGCGATGCCGTGGGTGGTCCGCGGTCTCACCGAATTCGACCGGCTGCTGGTGCGCGGCGTCCTCGGCGCCGAGGACCTTTCGAAGCGGGTGCGCGACCTCGAACGCAGCCGCGCGACCGCGGTCGACGACGCGACCCGGCGGCTGCGCCGGATCGAACGCGACCTGCACGACGGCGCGCAAGCGCAGCTGGTCGCGCTGGCGATGAAACTCGGCATCGCGAAGGACGAACTGGCGGGCGACGGCGACATCGAGCAGGTCACCGCCCTGGTCACCGCCGCGCACGCCAACGCGAAACAGGCGCTCGTCGAACTTCGCGACCTCGCCCGCGGCATCCATCCCGCCGCGCTCGACGCCGGACTCGACGTCGCGCTGTCCACTTTGGCCGCGGGCTCGGGCATCGACGCGCGGATCACCGTGGACCTGCCGAGCAGGCCGTCCCCGTCGATCGAGACGATCGCCTACTTCACCGTCGCGGAACTGCTGACGAATGCCGCCAAACACACTTCCTCCGCGATCGAGGTCGACGTGGGTATCGTCGGCGACGACCTGCGGCTCGTGGTGCGCGACGGCGGTGAAGGCGGGGCCCGGCCGGTACGCGGCGGAGGGCTCGCCGGGATCGCCGAGCGGCTCGCGACGGTGGACGGCGGGCTCGACATCGACAGCCCTCCGGGAGGGCCTACGGTGATCAGCGCGGAAATACCATTACGGAAATAGGGGGCGGCGTGCGCGTCGTGATCGCGGAGGATTCGGCCATCCTCCGGGCGGGGCTCGTCGAACTGCTGAACCTTCGGGGGCACGAGGTCGTCGCGGCCGTCGCCGACGGCGACAGCCTGTGCGCGGCGGTACGCGAACATCGGCCGGACGTGTCCATTGTGGATATCCGGATGCCGCCGACGCACACGGACGAGGGACTGCGCGCGTCCATCGCGTTGCGCGCGGAACTGCCGGGGTGCGCGATCCTGCTGTTCTCGCAGTACGTCGAGACGCAGTACGCGACGGAACTCCTCGCCGACCGCGCGGGCGGCGTCGGCTATCTGCTGAAGGACCGCGTCGCGGAGGTGTCGGACTTCCTGGATGCGCTTCGCCGGGTGGCCGAGGGCGAGACGGTGCTCGACCCGGAAGTGGTCAGCCAGCTGTTCACCGCCACCCGGAAGACGGACGCGCTCGCGGGACTGACGCCGCGGGAGCGTGAGGTGCTGGGCCTGATGGCCGAGGGCCGGTCGAACTCGGCCATCGCGGCGGCGTTGTTCCTCTCGGCGGGCTCGGTGGAGAAGTACGTGTCGAGCATCTTCGGGAAGCTGGCGCTGCCCCAGTCCGAAGGGGACAACCGGCGGGTTCTCGCCGTGCTGCGGTACCTGGAGTCCTAGGACGGCTCCACCGGAACCCCGTCCAGCTCAGGTAGGCACAGCTGCACCCAGGTGACATCCCGCCAAGCCCCGTGTTTGTACCCGATCCGCCGGTATGTCCCCACCGGCTCGAAGCCCAGCGCGCGATGCAGCCCGGCGCTCGCGTCGTTCGGCAGCACCATTCCCGCGCAGAAGTTCCGGAAACCGCGCGACGCCAGTTCGTCCAGCAGCGCCTGATAGAGCGCGCGCCCGCCGCCGGTCCTCCGGCGGCCCAGTTCCAGATAGATACTGACCTCGCAAGACCAGCGATACGACGGCCGGCCGCTGAAGGGGCCTCCGTAGGCGTAGCCGACGACGCGACCTTCGTCGTCTTCGAGCACGAGCCAGGCATGTGCTCGCTGCGCCTTGGCGATGCGTTCGGCCATCTCGTCCGGTTTGGGCGGCTCGGTTTCGAACGAGATCACCGTGTCGGTGACATACGGCGCGTAGATCTCCGCGCACGCCGTCGCGTCGGCTTCCGTCGCTTCCCTGATCACCATGGTGACCATAGTAACCGAGGCTGCCACTATAGTGAGCAGCATGTCGGATCCCTTGTCCGCGTCGCTCGCCGCGACGCTCCAGGCCGCGAGGCTCGATCAGAACCTTTCGGCCAACGCCCTCGCCGAGTCGTCGGGCGTGTCCAGGGCGATGATCGGCAAGATCGAACGGGGCGAGGCGCAGCCGACTGCGGTCCTGCTCGGCAGGCTTTCCGCCGCGCTCGGCATGACGTTGTCCGAGCTGATCGCGCGCGCCGAGCACGGTGACCGGCGGCTCGTGCGCGCCGCCGACCAGCCGACCTGGACCGACCCCGACACCGGGTACGTGCGCCGGGCGGTCTCGCCTTCACTCGGCGGGCCGCTGGAGCTGGTCGAGGTCGTGCTGCCCGCGGGCGCCGAAGTCGCCTTCCCCGCCCACACCTACGTGCTGACCCATCACCAGATCTGGGTGCTCGACGGGCATCTGCGGTTCCGCGAGGGCGACGTCGAGCACGAACTCGACGCGGGCGATTGCCTGCAGCTCGGCACTCCGCAGCCCTGCGCCTATGTCAATCCGACCGGGGAACCGGTCCGATATCTGGTCGCGCTCGCCCGCCGGCACGCCTGATACTCGGACGATGCAGTCTCGGGCCCTCGCCTACGTCGCGGCGAAAGCACGCGGCGGGCACGAGGCCGGTTTGCCGGTGACACTGCACTTCCACCCAGATAGATCCACAGTGGACGGACGCCCGCTGCTCGAAGCGATGGCCGAAGACGGGTTCTACCGCAACCAGTTCGAAACGGGGACGAGCAACGGAGGGCTGACCGCGCGGCCCGGCGGAGACCGCTGGCGCTGGGAAAGCCGGATGTTCGGCGGCGCCTACGACGACGCGCCCGCGGCCGAACGCCCGAAGTACGGCGCATTGAACTTCCGTCGGCGCCCGGCCGGCGGCGCACCGAGATTCGGCTCCGCTCACTTCCGCATGGCCGCGCACACCCTCGGCAGGACGACGTTCTGCTATCCGGACAGCGTGCTGAATCCGGCGGATTTCGGCTGCGGCACCAGGGTTTCCGCACTGATCGAGCTGGCGGCCCGTGACGACGCCGACCTTCTCGACGACTACATCGAGGCGCACGTCCACGGTCCCGTCGACCTCGCGAAGGACGTCGAGGCCCTGGTTCTCGACCCGAGCCACCGCGGCACCGACGTCGAAAAGGCTGCTTCACGGCTCGGCTGCCCGGTCGAATGGCATCCGGGTTTCCGCCTGTCCACCGAAGAACTCCAACGACATCCGGCGTACCGCGGCGCCGAATTCGTCGAACTCGGCCTGGCACTGGCCGAAGACGGCCACCTCGATCCGCGCGTCCTCGGCGAAGCCCGGCACCTCGACCCGCAGGCCCTCAAACGCGTCTGGCACTACGTCGCGCGCTTCGGGGCACTACCGTGAAGAGCATGTACTCCACGGAGATCGAGGTGCGCACCGGCAGCGTGGCCGTGGTGCACGACCTGACCAAGGACGCCGAGGCCTTCCTGCGCGACGCGGACGCCGAGGACGGGATCCTGCACGTCTTCGTCCCGCACGCGACGTCCGGGCTGGCGATCCTCGAGACCGGCGCCGGCAGCGACGAAGACCTGCTCACGGCGCTCGACGAGCTGCTCCCCCGCGACGGCCGCTGGCGGCACCAGCACGGCAGTCCCGGTCACGGCCGTGACCACGTCCTGCCCGCACTGCTGCCGCCGTTCGCGACGATCCCCGTGATCGGCGGGGTGATGACGCTGGGCACCTGGCAGTCGGTCTGCCTAGTGGACACCAACCTCGACAACCCGGTCCGGCGCGTCCGCTTCAGCCTGCTGGAGGGCTGACCGGCCCGGCCACAGCGCGAGCACCAGTCCCACCACGAGCAGTCCGGCGAGCACCCACACCCCGGTCGCGACGTCCGGCGCGCCGGGCACGCCCTGCAAGAGGCTCCGGAGCCCTTCCGCCGAGAACCGGAACGGCGTCCAGGACCACAGCACGGCGCGGTACGCGGGGTTCAGCAGTTCCGGCACCTGACCCGCGACGGCGGGCGCGACCAGGTACAGCGGGCCGAGGATCGCCATCGCCCGCACTCCCAGCAACCTCAGCAGTCCGGTCTGCAGGGCGGCGAATCCGGTGGCTGCCAGGAAAAGGAAGCCGAGGACGTCCCAGCCGAGCGGGAGCGCGGAGTCCCACAGTTTCAGGAACCCGGCCAGCACGGCGGTGACCAGCACACCCGCCGAAACGATCTGGGTGAGGCGCGCGGCGGCTCCCGCGTCCCGGCCGATCCGCCGTCCGGCCAGGACCAGCACGGCGCCCGCGATCAGGCAGCCGACCCACGCCAGCGCGCTCAGCGCGAGCGGGGCGACCCGGCCCGCCGCGCTCGCCGGATGCAGTGTTTCGATCTTCGGCGTCCCGCCGAGCGCCTGCGCGGCGCCCGTCAGCGCCTGCTGCGCGATCTGCGTCCCGGACGGGTTCACCGCCCCGGAGAGCACGACCGTCGACGGAAGTTCGAGAACGCCGTAGACCTCCTTGTCCGTCAGCAGTTTCCGGCCTTCCTCGGGTGAGGTCACCCGCCACGAGACCTGCCCTCCGCCATGGGAGGCGATCCCGTTCGCGGCCGCTTGGAGCGGTCCCGGAGGCGCTGCCACGGCGAGAGGCAGACCGTCGGGCGCGACGGTCGCCTGCGCGCCGAAGGTGAGGAAGCCGAGTACGGCGGCGACCAGCGCACCGGCCACCGCGGCTAGTAAGGCGAAGGCCCCGGCGGGGCGACGGTTCGACATGACCGTCCTCCATTTATTCGTCACTTGTTGAATTAGCTGCCAAGGTAAGCCTCGGCCGCCGAGAAGTCAACAGACGTTGAATAAGCTCACCGGTACCGTCGATCGCGTGACTACTCCGCATCGGCTCGTGCTGTGGGACATCGACCAGACCCTCGTGGACCTGCGCGGCGTGGGCGCCGCCTGGTACACGACCGCGCTCGCCGAGGTCGCCGGCGTCGAACTGCGGGCCTTGCCGAATTTCGGCGGCCGCACCGAACGCGCCATCAGCGCGGACATCCTGACGTCGCACGGCGTCGAGCCCACCGAGGAGAACGTGCGCAAGCTGTGGCTCGCACTGATCGCGGTCTCCGAAAGCCACGCCCCGACCCTGTCTTCGAGCGGCAGGGCGCTCCCCGGCGCCAAAGAGGCGCTGAACGCCTTCGCCACGCACGGCGGCATCGTCCAGACACTGGTCACCGGGAATCTGCCGGAGATCTCGGTGCACAAGCTGACCGCGTTCGAGCTGCACGAGCACGTCGACTTCGAGATCGGCGGCTACGGCTCGCTCTCGGCGCACCGGCCCGATCTGGTGCCCGCCGCCGTCGGCCACGCTTCGGCGAAACACGGCACCGAGTTCGCGCCCGAGTCGGTCGTCGTCATCGGCGACACCCCGGACGACGTCCGTGCCGCGCTCGACAACGGCGCCGTCGCGGTGGCCGTGGCGACCGGGCAGTTCAGCGCGGAGGAACTGGCCGACGCGGGCGCGCACACCGTGCTCGGCGACCTGTCCGACCTGGTAGCGGTACGTGCGGCCGTGCTCGGGGGCGCCAACTAAGCTCGGTCCATGGCATACCCAGGCGGCGGCAACGGCTGGCCGGAGCAGCAACCGCAGCAGCCCTATCAGCAGTACCCCCCGCAGCAGGGATACCCGCAGGATCCCCAGCAGCAGTACCAGAGTTACCAGCAACAGGGCTTCCAGCAGTTCCCGCAGCAGTCGTACCAGGGTTTCGCGCCGGAGCCACCGAAGGGCGGCAAGAAGGGCCTGTGGATCGGCCTCGGCGCGCTCGTGCTGGTCGTCGCCGTCGGTGCCACGCTCTTCTTCGTCCTGCGCGACGGCGACGAGCCGCAGCCTCAGGCGGCACCGCCGTCCTCCTCCGCGCCCGCGCCGCCGCCTTCGTCCTCGGCGACGAAACCGCCGTCTTCGAGCAGCGGTGCCCCGAAGGACAACAAAGTGCCCTCGACGACGCCCGGCTGGCAGGGGATCCTGTCGGTCAAGGACAAAGCCGCCTACGACCTGCCCGCGTCGGGCTGGGAGACCGAGCCGGGCCAGATCGTCGGCTACAACGAGGGCGAATTCAAGATGGTCATCCACGAGGCGTCGACGTACAAACTCGGCGCCTGCCCGGAGGTCCGCGGTTCGAACCGCGGTGTCGTCGGCTTCGCCACCGCGGACCAGATCCCGGTCGAGAACGCCGCCCGTGGCGCCGTCCGGCTCTGGACCCAGGCCGCCACCGGCAAGCCCGACGTCCCGCTGCCCGACATCACGCAGGTGGCGATCGCGGGCGGCTCGATCCAGGCGGTCAGCTCGACCGGGACGTTCACGCCGGCCGAAACCGAGGAATGCCGCGCCCCGAGCGTGAAGGTCACCTCGGCCGCGTTCAAATCCGGCGACCAGACCATCTGCTTCGTCATGGCCATGGACCAGGGCACCCCGGACGCGCTGACCGAGGCGGACGCCCAGAAGATCCTCGCGAGTCTGAGGCCTCAGCAATGACCGGCCCCGGTGGGCGCATCGACGAACCTCGGCAGTGGTTCGTCGATCCGCTCACCGGGCAACCGCTCGAAACCGAAACCGAACGGACGAGGCCGCTCCCGGTCGTCCGGGACACCGTCCCCTCGCGCCGTCGCCCGCGCCTCAGGCCGACGCTGGGGATCCTGGGGCTGATCCTCGTCCTCGCCGTCGGCACGACGGCCACCTATCAGGCCAAGACCGCGCCCCCACCGCCATCCGCCCACGATCTCGTCCTGCCCGATCCGGTGCCCGCCACCCGCATCGAGCCCGTGATCGCGGGCTGGCAGCCGGTGCTGTCCGACGATCACCCGCTCGTCTACGACGTCCCGCCTGACTGGAAACTCGAAGAGCCCGACGTCGCCATCGGCTACGAGACCCCGTCCGGTGACCTCGTCACCCTGCAGGGTGTCGCGCGCTACCGGCGCGCTTTCTGCCCCGGCTCCGATCTCTCGGCCCGCGCGATGGCGGGGTTCACCACCATCGACGAGGGCGAGGTCGGCGGACTCGCCCAGGCGGCCGAGGAGACGACGATCCGCTGGGCCGAAGCGGCGTACGGACACGGCCCGAAGACGGAGATCGGCAAGGCCGGGCCGGTGCCCGTCCTGGACGGCGGGACCACCGCCACCGCAGTGACCACCACCGTCGTCCCCGCCCCGGACGGACCGTGCCCGGCGCCTTCCGTCGCGATCACCGCGATCGCCCTCCCGCTGCGCGCGCTGCCCGGATCCGGCCGCTACCACGTCCTTCTGGTACTGGCGGACCAGGGGATCCCCGGTGCGATAGCCAGCGGTGTCGTCCTCAAGATGGGTGAGAGCATCCGTCGCGAGTAGCACTCCCCTAAGGGAAATATGGGTCCCGTGCCGGATGTGTCCGAGCACCTCCCGCCCTTAATTTGAGTTCCATGCCAAAAGGGGGAAGCGGGACGGCCGCGCCGGGCCGGACGCACAAGATCGCCACGGTGCTGAGGCACCGGCTGCCTTTCACCAGCCTCGTCACGCTGACCATGCTCGCGCTCGCCTTGGCCACGGGCGCGCTCTGGTCGGCCGCCGAGGACCGCGCGGTGTATCCGTACATCGCGTATGGGCTGCCGTCGCTCGAAGCAGGCCGGTGGTGGACCTTGTTCACCGGACCGCTGTTCGCGGTCGTCCCGCTGTACTACCTGCCGATGGTGCTCAGCTTCGCGTTGTTCGCCGGATTCGCCGAATGGCGCCTCGGCACGCGCCGGGCGATGGCCGTCGCCATCGGCGGCCAGTTCGTCAGCGTGCTGGTCGCGGTCCAGTTCCTGGCGCTGAGCCGCAATTCCGGCTGGGAATGGGCGGAACGCGTCGCGGGCAGCCTCGACGTCGGATTCTCCGGCGGCGCGCTCGCCGCGGTCGCGGTCGCCAGCGCCACCCTGCGCCCGCCGTGGCGGCTGCGCCTGCGCGCCGGGCTCTGCGTCTACGCCGGGGTCGCGATCATCTTCGTCGGCACACTCGCCGATCTCGTGCACTTCTTCGCCCTCGTCCTCGCGCTGCCGTTCGGGCGGAAGTTCGTCGGTGCCAAGGAATCCTCGCGCGAACGGCGACCGAGCCTGCGCGAGTGGCGGTTCTACGTGATGGCCGGCCTGCTGGTCCTGACGGTCGCCGAACTGGTGATGTCCTTCGTACCGGGCAACGGTCCCTTCGGTTCGTCCGAAGAGCTTTCGCTGTCCACCTGGGAAGTCGTCGTCCTGTGCCTGATCGTGGTGCCGATCATGAACGGCCTGCGCAAGGGCAGCCAGGTCGCCTGGTGGTGCGCGATGATCCTGACCTCGTTCGTCATCCTGCAGGTGATGGTCTACGGCGGGGTGCTCACGCTCGCGGAGATCTTCGGCGAGGACGCCGACCTGATGGATCCGCCGCTGTTCTTCGTGGACAACCTGCTGTGGACGGTCGAATTCGCGCTGCTGGTCTCCTCGCGCGGCGCTTTCCGCGTGCCGTCGCGGAGGAAGCGCCGCCGTCTCGGCCGGATGGGCAACCCCGCGCTGGCCCGCACCCTGCTCAGCCGTCACGGCGGAAGCACGCTTTCGTGGATGACGACCTGGCCGCAGAACTCGTACTTCGTGGCCGCGGACGGCAAGTCCTACCTCGCCTACCGGCGCCACGCCGGAGTGGCCATCGCCCTCGGCGACCCGATCGCCCCGGACGGCGCCGCCGACCGGACGATCGCCGAGTTCATCACGATGTGCGAGAACACCGGCCTCGTACCGTGCCTCTTCTCCGCCACCGGCGACACCATCGCCAAAACCGGGGAACTCGGCTGGAAGCAGGTCCAGGTCGCCGAGGACACCCTGATCGAACTGGACACGCTGGAATTCCGCGGCAAGCGCTGGCAGGACGTGCGGACCGCGCTCAACCGCGCCAAGAAGGACGGCATCGAGTTCCGGCTCGTCCGGCTCGCCGACCAGCCGCGCGCGGTGATCTCGCAGGTCCGCGCGATCTCCGAGGAGTGGATCGGCGACAAGGGCATGCCGGAAATGGGCTTCACCCTCGGCGGTGTCGACGAGGCGATGGATCCCGAGACCCGCGTGGGGCTCGCGGTGGACGCCGACGGCGTGGTCCACGGCGTGACGTCGTGGCTGCCGGTGTACACCGGTGCGGGCGCGATCGGCGGCTGGACGCTCGACGTCATGCGCAAACGCGCCGACGGGTTCCGTCCGTCGATGGAGTTCCTGATCGCGTCGTCTTGCCTGGCCTTCCGAGAAGAAGGCGCGAAGTTCGTTTCGCTGTCCGGCGCTCCCCTGGCGAGCTCGGGCGAACCCGCGCACGCCGTCGAGCGGGTGCTCGACGCGCTCGGCACGATGATGGAGCCGTTCTACGGTTTCCGTTCGCTGCACGCGTTCAAGGCGAAGTTCCAGCCGCGTCACGTGCCGCTGTACCTCGCCTTCCGCGACGAGGCGGATCTGCCGCGGATCGGGATCGCGCTCGGCCGGGCCTACCTGCCGAACACCGGGCTGCTGCGGCTGGCGAAGCTCGCGCGGTCGGGCAAGAAGCCTCAGCGCAGGGTCGAAGGCGGCGGCGTGATGGTCTTGCGGTCGGCCTCCGGGACACCGCGGTAGGTCTTGAGGATCTTCAGGATCAGCTCGCGATCCGCTCCGCCCGGCGCGTCCTGGCCCGAATAGACGGCCAGGGCCGCCGAGGCTTCGCCCAGCTGGGGCGCGATCACGCCGACCAAGGCGCGGTGGGCGCCGCACGCTCCCGGCGGAGTGACGACCTCCGCGAGGACGATGCTCGCGGGAACCTTCTTGCCGGTACCGAGCGTGAACTCGGTGGTCTGGGGCGGTTCCGCGGTGATCTTGGCCGTCAGCGGGCCGTCTTCGGGGTTGTAGGCGCTGACGGCGAGGTCATCGACCGCCTTCTTCGCCGCGGCGGCGGGATCGGCGAGCTTGATGTTCGCCACCCCGCTTCCGCCGAGCCTGCTTCGCTTCTCCTGCGGGCAATAGCCTTCCCCGACGAAGGCGCTGGCGACCATGGTGATGCCCGGGACCTGGGTGCCCTTCTCCCAGCCGTGGATCGTGCCGGGTTTCGGCGTCCAGTTCGGCGGGACGTCGTAGGCGTAGACGCCGTCCTTCCCGGCCACCGACTGCCAGCCTTCGGTCACCGGCGGCGCGATGACCTGAGGCGAAGGCGTGTAGACGATCGGAGCCCGGGGCGTGGGCGCGCTGCTCTCCGACGACCTGTCACCGTTGTTCGCGAGCGCGGCGACCGCGATGACGCCGAGCGTCGCGAAGAAGCCGTACATGGCCCTTCGCCCGCTCCGCGACATCGGCTGCTTCGCGGGCTTCTCCGGCTCCGGCTCAGGGGCCGGGCTCTCGGGAGCGGGCGTGTAGCCGGACGAGTCCGAGGGCTGATAGCCCCCGAACCCGTCCAGCGCCGCGTTGTCCTCGTAGCCCGGGGAATCCCCGCGCTTCTTGCCGAACATTACGAACGGACGAGCTTGACCAAGTGCTCGACGACCGCGTCGACGGCGATCTCTTCGCGGTCGCCGGTGCGACGGTCCTTGACCTCGACGACACCGTTCGCCAGGCCGCGCCCGACGACGAGGATCGTCGGCACACCGACGAGTTCGGCGTCCGCGAACTTCACGCCCGGGGTGGCCTTGCGGTCGTCGAGGACGACCTCGATCCCGGCGGCGTCCAGTTCGGCGGCGAGCTTCTCCGCGCCCGCGGCGACCGTCTCGTCCTTGCCCGCGATGACGACGTGCACGTCGAACGGCGACACCTCGCGCGGCCAGACGATGCCGAGGTCGTCGTGGTTCTGCTCGGCGAGCACGCCGACCAGCCGCGAGACGCCGACGCCGTACGAACCCATGGTGATGCGGATGGGCTTGGAGTCCGGGCCCAGCGCGTCGAGTTCGAACGCGTCCGCGTACTTGCGGCCCAGCTGGAAGATGTGCCCGATCTCGATACCGCGCGCGGCGACCAGGGTGCCCTTGCCGTCGGGCGACGCGTCACCCTCGCGGACCTCGGCGGCCTCGATCGTGCCGTCACCGGTGAAGTCACGGCCCGCGACCAGGTCGACCACGTGGTGGTCGCGCTCGTCGGCGCCGGTGACCCAGGCGGTGCCGTCGACGACGCGCGGGTCGAGCAGGTAGCGGACTCCGTTGTCCTTCAACGCCTTCGGGCCGATGTAGCCCTTGACGAGGAAGGGGTTCTTCGCGAAGTCGGCCTCTTCGAGCAGCTCGAACTCGGCGGGTTCGAGCGACGCTTCGAGGCGCTTCGTGTCGACCTCGCGGTCGCCGGGGAGGCCGATGGCCAGCAGCTCCCACTCCTTCGCGCCCGGCTGGCGGGTCTTCACCAGAACGTTCTTGAGCGTGTCCGCGGCGGTGAAGGTGCGGCCGAGGTCGGCGTTGTTCAAAAACGCGACCAGGGACTCGATGGTCGGGGTGTCCGGCGTGTGGTGGACCTTCGCCTCGGGCAGGCCCTCGATCGGCTTCGCCTCGGGAGCGGGCGTGGTGACCGCTTCGACGTTGGCCGCGTAACCCGATTCGGTGCTGCGGACGTAGGTGTCCTCACCCGTCTCGGCGACGGCGAGGAACTCCTCGGAGGCCGAGCCGCCCATCGCGCCGGAGGTCGCCTTCACGACGACGTACTCGATGCCGAGGCGGTCGAACAGCTTGGTGTAGGCCTGGCGGTGCAGCTCGTACGACTTGCTCAGACCCTCGTCGTCGAGGTCGAAGGAGTAGGAGTCCTTCATGACGAACTCGCGGCCGCGCAGGATTCCGGCGCGAGGGCGTGCCTCGTCGCGGTACTTCGTCTGGATTTGGTACAGGACGACCGGGTAGTCCTTGTACGAGTTGTATTCACCCTTCACGGTGAGCGCGAAGAGCTCTTCGTGCGTCGGGCCGAGGAGGTAATCGGCGCCCTTGCGGTCCTTGAGGCGGAACAGGGCGTCGCCGTACTCGGTCCAACGGCCGGTGGCCTCGTAAGGCTCCTTCGGCAGCAACGCGGGGAACTGGATCTCCTGCGCGCCGATCGCGTTCATCTCGTCGCGGACGACGTTCTCGATCCGGCGCAGCACCCGCAGGCCCAGCGGCAGCCAGGAATAGCCACCCGGGGCCACCCGGCGGACGTAGCCGGCGCGTACCAGGAGCCGGTGGCTCGGTACCTCGGCGTCCGCCGGATCCTCACGCAGGGTGCGAAGGAACAACGACGACATCCTGGTGATCACTTCTGGGCTCCTCGCTGGAATTACGTGCTTAGACGTTCTGCGCAGCGTAGTCACCCCGCCCCGGGCCGGTTCAACCGGTTATCGCGGGCGCCCGGTTTTGTCGGTGGGCGCCGCTAGCGTGCCGCCATGGGTATCGAACTGGGCATGATCACGATCGACTGCGCGGATCCGCGCGGGCTCGCGGCGTTCTGGACGAAGGCGCTGGAGGTCGAGGTGGATCAGGACCACGGCGGCGAGTTCCTGATCCTGCACGCCAAGAAGGAGAACGGGCCGGTGTTCGCCTTCCAGCGCGTGCCGGAGGAGCGGGTGGGCAAGAACCGGGTCCACGTGGACTTCGGGACCGAAGACATGGAGAAGGAGGTGGAGCGTCTGATCGGACTGGGCGCGAAGAAGCTGGACGAGCACGAGATGCCGGGTTTCGCCTGGACGGTGCTGGCCGATCCCGTCGGCAACGAATTCTGCGTCGCGACCCACGAGGGCTGACGGACGTCGCGGTGGTCAGAATGGCGGCATGACGGAGCGAGCCATCCTGCCCTGGTCCGACATCGAGCTGCCCGAAGGGCTGAGCGCGCGGCTCTACGACGGCGTGGGCCCGCTGCCGGACTCGGGCCTCGATGACGTCGAGGTCTACGTGCTGCCGTACGACACCGGCACCGAGCCGATGAAGCTGATCGACCGGCTTCCTTCGCTGAAGCTCGTGCAGTCGTTGTCGGCCGGGGTGGAGAAGCTGATCCCGCTGGTGCCGGCGGGAGTGAAGCTGGCCAATGGCCGCGGCCTGCACGACCTCAGCGTGGCCGAGCACGCGCTGGCGCTGATCCACGCTTCGCAGCGGGATCTGCCGCGGTGGTTCGCGCAGCAGGCGACGGCGTCGTGGGAGCGCGAGCACACGCGCTCCCTGGCCGACAGCCGGGTGCTGCTGGTCGGGTACGGCTCGATCGGCCAGGCCATCGAGCGGCAGCTGGTCGCGGCCGAGGCGATCGTGACCAGGGTGGCGAGCACCGCCCGGCCCGCGGAGCGGGTGCACGGCGTCGGCGAACTGACCGAGCTGCTTCCATCCGCCGACATCGTGGTCCTGATCCTGCCCGAGACGCCCGCGACCATGGGCCTGTTCGGCGCTGCGGAACTCGCCGCGCTGCCGGACGACGCCCTGGTGGTGAACGTCGGGCGCGGCTCAGCGATCGACACCTCAGCGCTCACGGCCGAGACCGTCTCCGGGCGGTTGCGCGCAGCGCTCGACGTCGTCGATCCGGAACCGCTGCCCGCCGGGCATCCGCTGTGGAGTTCGCCGGGCGTGATCATCACGCCGCATATCGCGGGCGGGTCGGCGTCCTTCTACCCGCGCGCGAAACGGCTGGTCGCCGAGCAGTTGCGCCGGTACGTCGCCGGGGACGAGCCGCTGAACCTCGTGAGTGGCTAGTTCCGTCCCGCGGTGCCGCCACCCGCGACCGAGGCGTTGCGAAAGCCACAGTGATGATGATGTGTGTGGATGGAGACCGCGGAGGGTTTGACCCGGAAAGCCACTGACGCCCTGGTTGGGGTTGTCTTGCGAAAGATCTGTGGGCTCTCTGTGGCTCTGTTCATGCACGTGACCAGGCCGGGGGATGTGACTTGATAGGAGCCTGTGCCACCAGGACACCCATCACTGTGTTGTCCATCCCCGCCGGCCCGGTACGTGCCATCCGTCGACCGATCGAGACACGGAATGGCAGAGACCAGGATGACCGATCAGCAGCATGCCGTCGACCTGACCGGGGTGACCGGCGGGGTCGATACCCATAAAGACACCCACACCGCGGCCGCGGTCGACGGGCTCGGCCGGGTGCTGGACACGCGTGTGTTTCCCGCTACCACCGCCGGCTACACCGCGCTGCTGGCCTGGCTGGGCGGGTTCGGCACGGTGACCGCGGTCGGGGTTGAGGGCACAGGCTCCTACGGCGCCGGGCTGGCCCGCCACCTGGCCGCCGAGGGTGTCCGGGTGGTGGAGGTCAACCAACCGGACCGGCATACCCGCCGCCGCAAAGGAAAGACCGACACCCAGGACGCGATCAACGCCGCCCACGCCGTGGTGTCAGGCCGCGCCGACGCGACCCCCAAGGCCGGGACCGGGCCCGCCGCGGCGATCACCGCCCTGCGCGCGGTGCTCAACAGTGCGGTCAAGTCCCGCACCGCGGCCCTCAACCAGCTCGACGCCCTGATCGTCACCGCCCCTGCCGCGCTGCGCGAATCTTTGACCCGGCTCACCGGAAAGGCCCTGATCACCGCCTGCGCCCGGCTACGGCCCTGCTCCGACCTCACCAGCCCCGCCACCGGCACCAAGACCGCGCTGCGCCGTCTCGCACGCCGCATCCAGCACCTCACCACCGAGATCACCGACGCCAAAGCCGACCTGACAGCACTGACCCAGCAAGTCCTGCCCGCCACCACCACCCTGTTCGGCGTCGGCCCCGGCACCGCCTCCCAACTCCTGGCCACCGCCGGGGACAACCCCGACCGGATCGACACCGAAGCCCGGTTCGCGCACCTCTGCGGCACCGCCCCCATCAACGCCAGCAGCGGCCGCACCGACCGCCACCGCCTCAACCGCGGCGGCGACCGCCACGCCAACGCCGCCCTCTACCGCATCGTCATCGTCCGCCTACGCCACTGCCCCCGCACCCGCGCCTACCTCGAACGCCGCACCGCCGAAGGCATTCCCAAACGCCACATCATCCGCTGCCTCAAACGCTACGTCGCCCGCGAAATCCACAAAGCCCTCACCACAGACCTAGCAAACCTCACCAACACCCCTTGACATCAATAGGAGCATCTTTCGCAACGTTGAAGGTTGCGAAAGTGGCTTTCGCAACGTGATCGGTGCCCCGATGCCTCGCCAAATCTGGAGTGGTTAGGCGGACAGAGCGCCACCAACAAGACGCGAAGGGGCCTTTCGCCGCATCGGACGCAGCGAAAGCTCCCTTCAGCCCAGCTGACGACCACGCCACCTTCGCCACCTCTCGTGAGTGTTAATGATGGTTAGAGCGGGTCGGTATTTGTTCATCCACTCCTGAGGAGGGCGAATGTCGAGGGTCGCGCGGGTCTCGGCGTTCCCGTGTGCCGACGATGGAGGAATCGGGACGTTGAGTGTCCCAAATCCTCCGTTGATCAAGGTCATGCCGAGCGGGGAAGATTCCGGACACTGGACGTCCCCGATCCTCCCCACTCGCCGACATCGGCTCCGCCACGGCAGCAGGACGGCGTCAAGCCGGATTGGTGAGCAAGTACAGGTTCACCAGAACCGTCCTCACCACTCACGAGCCGGGCGGCTACTGCCAGTGGGTCCGGTAAGCGAGCCACTCCCGCATCGCCCCCGCGAGGCGGCGTTGCGCCGCGCGCACCCCCGTCGTCGCGGGCGGTTCCGGTAACCGGCAAGCACGTTCGGCGTGCCCGGCCAGTGCGACGCCGAAAGCGGTGACCGCCCAGACCGGGACGCCGGCCAGCACGGGGCGGCGCCGGAGCAGCCGGTCGACGTCGGCGGGCTCGTGCCCGGCATCGAGCAGGTACGGCACGAGCGCGACCAGATCGAGCCAGCCCGCGCCCCTCGCCGGGTAGCGCCAGTTGGTGACGAGCACCCGGCCCGGCCCGGTCCGTACCAAGTATTCGGGCTGGATGTCGTTGTGCAGCAACGTGTCCCCGGCCGACCAGGGATGCCACGACGTCTCCAGCTGGACGAGCCGGTCGAGATTGCGGACGGCCCACGCGTCGAGGTCGTCGGGGCGCTCCTTCGCGAGTTCGTGCCAGCCGCGCAGGAGCGGGCCGAGGTCGTCGAGCGCGTCCGGCACGTCGGGCAGCGGGCACGGCGTGAGCGTGCGCCCGAGCGCGCCGAAGGTGGCCAGTACCGCCGAGAGGTCCGGCGATCCCGGGCGCAGGTTCGGCCTGGTGCCGTCGAAGTCGGCGAACGCGAGCACCAGCCATTCACCGTCCACAAAGGACAACAGCTTCGGCGTGGGCGCCTCCGGGGGAAGCCGTCGCGCGATGGCGGCCTCCGTCCGGTAGCCGCCCGCGCGCGGGCTGCCCGCCGGGATCGCCTTCAGGAAGACCCAGCGATGACCGCGTTCGAGTTCGAGCCGCGCCGAGACACCGCCGTCGAATTCCGGGGTCTGCCACAACGAACGACGGACCATCGACCCGAGCTCACGCTCGACGGCGTCACGCGTCGCCGAGGGGAGGTCGTGCCAGCCGAGGCGTGCGGAAACCGGCAACGCCCTACCACCCCCAGCGATCTCTCCGAGAAGATCGACTGTACCGAAATCCACCCTTTCGGGTGACAACCGGTCAGGTCGGAACAGGTTTCACATACCCGGCCCAGCGCTGGAACTCGCTGAACCCGACACGCTCGTAAACCCCGAGAGCACGGTGACTGTTGTCCTGGTCGACGTTGAGCGAAGCCCGCTGAAAACCCTTGGCCTTGGCCTGGACGAGCGTGTGCCCGAGCAGCGCGCCCGCGATCCCGCGCCCGCGAAGGCTCGCGTCGGTCGCGACGTGGCTGACGTACAGGTCCTTCACGCCCGTGGCGGCCTCGTCCGAGGCGAAGAACGCGCTCAGCACCATCGCGACCACCCTGTCCCGCTCCGGGCTCAGCAGCAGGAACGACAGGTCCGGCTGGAAATCCTTCGCGCCGACCACCAGATGCCGCCACGCTTCCGGCGACTGCTCGGTGCTCCCCCAGTGATCCGCGAAGGTCTCGTTGCGGGACCGCAGCGTGAGGGCCTCGTACTTCTCCTCGTACGCGACGAGCGGGAACTCTTCCGGCAGCGGCTTCGCCGGCGGGATCGAGCCGAGATCGGCCCGCATGTCGACGAACCAGCGGGCGTGCCCGAACCCGGCGCCCACGAGTACCTCGGAGAGCCAGCGTTGCTTGGTGTTGGCCGCGCCGTGCAGTTCCAGCGGCACGTCCGGATGGGACTTCGCGTGGAGCTTCTTGCCCGCTTCCTCGAACCACCCGGTGAGGTGCGCGGCGATCGCTTCGTCGCGATAAGCGGGATGGACGAGCGTCTCGACCCGCATCATGTGCACCGGATCCGCCGCGTCACGCTTGCGGAGCAGACCGTAGGCGACCAGCGTGTCGCCGTCCCAAGCGCTCGTGGACGCGGTCGGCAGGTCGACGGTCGGCGTACCGATCTCTTCGGCGAGATCCTCCGCGCTGTAGTGCTCCTCGATCGGCTCGACACGCTCCGCCTCGGCGAAGGTCTCGGCCAGTCGCGGCATGTCGTCCATGGTCAGCGGGCGCCAGGTCAGGCTCATGCGGACGAGGCTAAGCCCGCGCCTCGGGGTGACGCACTCCATTTAGTTACGCTTCCGTGGTGCTCGTGCTGCTCCCCCCTTCCGAAACCAAGGCCACCGGTGGCACCGGCGGCCCGCTGGACCTCGGCGCACTGTCGTTCCCGGAACTGAACCCGGCCCGCGCGAAGCTGGCCGACGCGCTGGTCGAACTGGCGGACGACGTCCCGGCCAGTGTCGCCGCGCTCGGCATCACGCCACGGCAGACCGACGAGGTCGCCCGCAACGCGGAGCTGTGGACCTCGCCCACGATGCCCGGGCTGCGCCGCTACACCGGGGTCCTCTACGACGCGCTCGACGTGAAGTCCTTCACCAAGGCGACGCTGGCGAAGGCCGAGAAGCGCCTAGCCGTGGCTTCGGCATTGTTCGGGGTGGTCGCGGCGACCGACCCGATCCCCGCGTACCGGCTTTCCGGCGGCAACGCGCTCCCGTCGCTGGGGACCGTCCGCAGCGTGTGGAAGCCGGTGCTCGAACCGGTGCTCCAGGGCATCGACGGTCTCGTCGTCGACCTGCGTTCCGGCCCCTACTCGGCACTGGCGAAGCTCCGCCCGGACGCGGTGACCGTCCGCGTCGTGACCGAGGACGCGAAGGGCAACCGGACCACGGTGAGTCACTTCAACAAGGCGTACAAGGGACGACTGGCCGCGGAGCTGGTGAAGTCCCGCAGCGAACCGTCCACTGTGGAGCAGTTGATGCGAGTGCTGTCGAAGGCGGGCCTCGACGTCGAACGCACCGGTGACCACAGTATCGAGCTGTTGACCGGCGACGGGCCGCATTAGTTCCGTACCCCTACGGGCTTCTTCCTCGGTTGTTCCACCAGGCGCGGATGCGGAAAGTGATTTCCAGCCACCTGGAAAGGAACCACCGTGAACAGAAGAAAACGGCTACTGGGGATCGCCACGGCCACCCTCGGCTGCCTCTCGGTCCTCCTGCCCGCGCCGGCGGCCGCCGCGGACCTGCCCGCGGTCACCCCGACGGACCAAGCGGTCGTCCCCTCCGGACCGCATACGAACTCCATCGGCGGCACGCCGGCCTCGGTCACGGACTATCCGTTCATCATCGCGGGCCTGCGCGAAGGCGGGACGCGACCGCAGGGGCAGACCTGCACCGGCTCGGTCGTCGCGCCGCGCAAGATCCTGATCGCCGCGCACTGCAAGGACGCGGCCGGTGAGAAGTCCTTCCTCTACGGGCTCGACGACCTGAACGCCGGTGGCGGAACGCGGATCGGCGTCGTCAGTTATGAAAAGCACCCGAAGTACGTCAACTTCGACCAGGGCTACGACGTCGCGGTGGTCACCACGGACGCCGACATCCCGGTGCCCGGCGGCCAGTACGCGAAGGTCGCGACGTCGGCCGACACGGACTTGAACAAGCCGGGCAAGTCCGGTCTGGGTCTCGGCTACGGCAAGAAGGACTTCAACGACGACACCCGCAACGTCGAACTGCACAAGTTCACCCTGCCGATCGTGCAGGGCAGCAACTGCAACGGTGTCGGTGCCGGCTTCAAGGAAGCCACGATGATCTGCAGCGGCTACAGCGACGGCCACGTCACCATCCTGCCGGGCGACAGCGGCGGGCCGCTCGTGGTGGACGGCAAGATCGTCGGCGTCGCTTCGTGGAGCCGCAGCGACTTCAAGTGGTACAGCGTCTACGGCAGGCTCAACAACGACATGGGCGACTGGGTCAAGCAGCAGATCGGTGAGCCGCAGAACCCGGAGACGTTCTCGCTCGGGGTGACGCCGTCCTCGCTCAAGGTCGAGCCGGGCAAGTACGTTTCGGCCACGGTGACCAGCAAGCCGGGCAAGAACGGCGCGGAGAAGGTCGATCTCAGCGCTTCGGGGCTGCCGCAAGGCGCGACGGCGACGTTCCAGCCCTCGTCCATCACCTCGGGTGAGTCGGCGAAGGTGAGCATCGAGGTTCCCGCCGGGACGGCCGAAAAGGATTACGCGGTCACGATCTCGGGCAAGGGGGCCACCGACACCGCGACCACGAACCTGACACTGACCGTCGGCGCAGGCGGACCGCAGCCCGGCGACCTCAAGGTGGGCTTGAGCCCGGCCAGCGGGACGGCGCAACCCGGTTTCTTCAGCAACGTCACGGTTTCCGCCACCGGCGGCACGGGCACGATCACGCTGTCGGCGTCCGGGCAAGGACTGCCGTTCGCCCCGTTCTTCAACCCGAAGACGATCTCGAGCGGCGGCAGTTCGACCATGCAGGTGGTCGCGCCCTTCCAACGCGGCACGTATCCGGTGACCGTCACCGCGACGGACTCGGCGGGCAAGAGCGCCACCGCCACCTACACCCTCACCGTCCAGTAGCGGATGTCATGAAAGGGTCGTTCAGGACATATTTCGTCCTGAACGACCCTTTCATGACGTTCAGGATCGGGCCAGCACCGCCATGGCCGCGTTGTGCCCGGGGATACCCGAGACCCCGCCGCCCCGCACGGCCCCGGCGCCGCACACCAGCACCCGCTCATGCGCGGTCTCCACACCCCAGCGACCCACCTGATCG
This sequence comes from Amycolatopsis japonica, assembly GCF_000732925.1. Lineage (NCBI taxonomy): Bacteria > Bacillati > Actinomycetota > Actinomycetes > Pseudonocardiales > Pseudonocardiaceae > Amycolatopsis > Amycolatopsis japonica. The sequence goes on along the minus strand of NZ_CP008953.1, from coordinate 2,074,858 downwards.
GCATCCGCGGCATAAGGCCACGAAAGATCCCGATGGAAGATGTGTCCCGCGGGCAGCCCCAGTTCGGCTTCGAGATCCAGCGGCGTCTTCGCCTCGACGCACAACCGGCCGTCCGGCGCGCGCAGCACACAGTCCTCGATGGGCTCGGCCAGTACACTGTCCAAAGAGGACAAAGTCGCACGCAACGCCTCGTCGCGCGCGGCGTCGTTGCGGCCCTCGAAGAGCCGGGCGGGCATGTGAAGCCCGAACAACGTGAGCGTCTGGACTCCGGCCGCCTGCTCGGTGGGGCCGAGGATCGACGGATCGGTCAACGAGTGGCAGTAGATCTCGCACGGCGGCAGCGACGGGATCCGGCCCGCGGCGGCCTCGGCGTAGGCCGCCGCCAGCTGCTCGTAGCCCTCGTTGACATGGAACGTCCCGCCGAACGCCTCTCGCGGATCGACACTCGAATCTCGCAGCCGCGGCAGCCGTGAGAGCACCATGTTCACCTTGAGCTGCGCGCCTTCCGGCGCCTCCGGCGGCTCCTCCCCCAGCAGCCGCGCGAGCGTCCGCGGCGCGACGTTCGCCAGTACGTGGCCGCCACGCACCACGAACTCGTCGTCACCGAGCCGATAGCGCACTGAGCCACCCGGGTCGATCGACAGCACCTCGGCGCCGGTCACCAGCCGAGCCCCGGCGGAAGACGCGGCCGACGCGAGCGCCCCGGTCACCGCGCCCATCCCGCCCACCGGCACGTCCCAGTCGCCGGTCTCGTTGCCGATCACGTGGTAGAGCAGACAGAGGTTCTGCCGGAAATCACCGGCCCCGGCGAAAGTGCCGATCAGCGCGTCGGTCAGGACGACGCCGCGGACGGTGTCGTCGCCGAACATCCCGGTGAGCGTTTCCGAGATCGGCCGTTCGAACAACGCGTCCCACGCCCCCGGCTCGATACCCGAGCGCAGCTCCTCCCTGGAGACCAGTGGCTCGGTCAGGGTGGGGAAAGTCCGTTTCGCGACCTGGGACGTCATCGCGTAGAACCGTTGCCACGCCTCGAAGTCCTTTGTGGACCCGGTGAGCGCGGAGAACGACGCCGAAGTCCGGCCGTCGTCGCCCGTGTCGACAAGGAGACCGCCGTCGCCGACCGGCGTGTACGACGACATCCGCCGGCGGCGGAGATCGAGTCCGAGCCCGAGTTCCGCGATGATCTTGCGGGGCAGCAGGCTCACCAGATACGAGTACCGCGACAGCCGGACGTCGACGCCGGGGAACGCCCGGAAGGAGACCGCCGCCCCGCCGACCTCGTCGCGCCGTTCCAGCACCAGCACCGAGCGGCCGGCCCTGGCCAGGTACGCCGCCGCCACCAGGCCGTTGTGCCCGCCGCCGGCGATCACGGCATCGTAGGACTCCATCCAAGACCTCCCAGCGAAAACGACAATGCGCCGCGGCCATCGTGACCGCGGCGCACCGCCGTTCGCAAGGACTCAGAAGGTGATGGAGAAGCCTTCGATCGTCCCGCTGTCGAACCGGTAGACGTCACGGACCCGCAGCTTCCAGGTCCCGTTCGCCGGTTCGGACGAGGCGTTCACCGTGTACGACGTGTGCACGCCGCTCGCCTCGCCGATCCCTCCCGCCTGCTTGAGGCCGAACACCGCACCGCTCGGCCCGATCAGGTCTATCGCCAGGTCACCGGTGTAGGTGTGCGCGATGTCGACCTTGACCGGCAGCGTCGCCGACGCCTTGCCGTCGCAGCCTTCCTGCGTCACCGAACTGGTCACCGCGTCACCCGCGTCCGGAATGGACACCGGTGTCGTGTTGGATTTGGCCCCGCACGTCGGGGTGGGGCCACCGCCGCCGATGAACGACACGTTCAGCAGCTTGTTGACCGTGCCGGACGGCAGCCCCTTGAGCACGCCGTCGGAGGCGTTGTTCACCAGCGCGTCCCGCGTCTGCTGCGCGGTGGCACCGGAATTCGCGGCGAGGTACAGCGCCGCCGCCCCGGCCACGTGCGGCGTGGCCATCGACGTCCCGCTCATGTTCGCCGAACCACCGTTGGACGTGGACAGCGACGTGATGTTGCTGCCAGGGGCGAAGATGTCCACGCACGAACTGTGGTTGGAGAACGAGGACTTGTTGTCACTGCTGTCCGAGGCGCCGACCGTGATCGCCTCGGGGATGCGGGCGGGGCTGACGTTGCAGGCGTTCTGGTTCTCGTTGCCCGCCGCCACCACGTAGACGAAGCCCGCCGCGATGGACTTCTTGATGACGTCGTCGCCGAGCCCGACCTGGTCCATCCGCAGGCTCAGGTTCGCCACCGCCGGTTTGGTGCCGTTCGAGGTCAGCCATTCGGCCGCGTCGACGATGGCGGAGTCCGGGCCGTTGCCCGAGCAGTCGTTGCCCAGCACCTTCAGCCCGACCAGCTTGACCTTCTTGGCCACGCCGTAGGTCTTGCTGCCGATGGTGCCCGCGGTGTGACTGCCGTGCCCGTTGCAGTCCTTTCCGTTGCCGCCCACGAAATCCTTGCCGATGGACGCGCGCCCCTCGTACTCCGGGTTCTCCGGGTTGATCCCGGTGTCGAGGTCGTACGCGGTGACGCCCTCGCCCGTGTTCGGGTAGGTGAAACTCTTGTCCAGCGGCAGGTTCTTCTGGTCGACACGGTCGAGGCCCCAGGTCGGGTTGGTCTGCGTGCCGACGGCACGCGCGGTGCCGTCCTGGTAGACCGCCTTGACCGCCGGATCGGCCGCGAGCCGCCGGGCCTGCTGTTCGGACATGCCCTTGACGGAGAACCCGCGGAGCACGTTCTTGTACGCCGACCGGACCTCGCCGCCGTAGCGGCCGGTCAGCGCGGCCGAGGACTGCTCGACCGCCATGGTGCCGACCTCGTGGAGCACGACGATGTACTGGTCGCCGTAGTGCTGATTCGCCTGCACGACAACGCCTTCCGCCGGAGCGGCGACGGCGTTGCCCGCGGCGAGCGCGGCCAGCGCGGTGGCCGCGACGGCCACCACACCGGCCCGCACGCCGCGGCGCATCAGAGACCCGCCACGTTCAGCAGCTTGTTCGTCGAACCGGAACCCGGGCTCGTCACGACGCCGTTGGTGGCGGCGTTGGCGAGACCGGAGGCCACGGCGGCGGGGGTCGCCGACGGGTTCGACGTCAGGTAGATCGCGGCCGCGCCGGCGACGTGCGGCGTCGCCATCGAGGTACCGCTCATCTGCTGGGTGCCGCCACCGTTGCGCAGGGAGGTGATGCTGGTGCCCGGCGCGAAGATGTCGGTGCAGCTGCCGTAGTTCGAGAACGAGGACCGGCGGTCGTCGCTCTGGGTGGCGTTGACGGTGATGGCCTCACGCACCCGGGCCGGGCTGGTGGAGCAGGCGTCCGTGTTGGAATTCCCGGAGGCCACGGTGTTCGTGATGCCCGCCGCGACCGCGCGGCGCACGGCGGAGTCCACCCCGGAGTCGGCCGGGCCACCGAGGCTCATCGTGAGCACCGACGGGCCCTTCGCGTTCTTCACGACCCAGTCGATCCCGGAGATGATCTGCGAGTACTGGCCGCTGCCCTGGCAGTTCAGGACGCGGACCGAGACGATCTTGGCGCCCTTGGCCACGCCGTAAGTGGCGCTGCCGACCGTGCCTGCGACGTGCGTGCCGTGTCCCTGGCAGTCGCGGGCGTCGCTGTCGTTGTCGATGAAGTCGTACCCGCTGGTCGCGCGGCCGCCGAATTCGGACTGGCGGTAGTCGACCCCGGTGTCGAGGACGTAGACCGTCGCCCCGGAACCGGTGTTCGGGTAGGTGTACTTCTTGTCCAGCGGCAGGTTCTTCTGGTCGATCCGGTCCAGGCCCCAGGTCGGGTTGGTCTGGGTGCCGAGCAGGTGCGCGACCGCGTCCTGCTGGACGAAGTCGACGTTCGGGTCGGCGGCGAGGCGTTTGGCCTGTGCCTCGGTCATCTTCGCCGAGAAGCCGTTCAGCGCGGCGGTGTAGGTCGCCTTCACCTGGCCGCCGTATTTGGCCGCGAGGCCGGCGTCGCCGCTCTTGAGCGAGACGATGTACCCGTCCGTGACGGCCCCCGGCACACCGGCACCGCGGATCTGTCCCTCGGCGGCCGTGGCCGGTCCGGCGAAGGCCACCGTGGCCGCCGCACAGGCCCCGGCCAGCACCGCACCCGCGATCCGGTGACGTCGAAGTTCTCCACGCATTTCCTGAGCTCCGTTCACTCGAACAGGTGGTTCGCGCCGGCGGAGGTCCAGGCCGGCGCCGTGACGTGCAGTCACGCTGGAATCACTTTCGGGTGGCGGGACCTGCGCGAACAAGCGAGGCAATGGTCCGTAGGACTACGTATCTAATGGCGAAATCCCCCGTCCCTACGAAAGTCGGGTGACCGCCCGAGCGGGTTCCGTGATCATCGAAACCGCGCTTAAGCTGCGTTCACTCGAACGGTGTGGTTCGTGAAGCGGGGGTGACCCGGCATGGTGATCGGTGGCTGCCGACGCAGGACGAGTTCGCCGGTACTCGTCGGCCGTGAGGCGGAATTACGCGAGCTCCTCGACGGCGCGTTGCGCTCGCCGTCGGTGATCATGCTCGAAGGCGAAGCGGGGGTGGGCAAGACCCGGCTCGCCACCGAACTGCTGGCCTGCGCCGAACTGGCCGGACGGCCGGTCCTCACCGCGACCTGCCAGCCGCTGCGCGAGCCTTTCCCGTACGGCGTGATCTTCGACGCGCTGAAGGACGTCCGCCCGGCGCGTGAGCTCAGCCCGGTGACCGGTGTCCTCGCGCCTTACCTGCCCGAGCTCGCGGCATTCCTGCCTCAGCCGCCGCCGCGGCCGTCCGATCCGAGGACCGAACGCCACCAGCTCTTCCGCGCCGTCCGGGAACTGCTCGGCTCACTGGGCCCGCACGTCCTGCTCATCGAAGACCTCCACTGGGCGGACGACGGTTCCCGCCGCCTGCTGCGGTTCCTGATGACCGAACCGCCCGCGGGCCTGACGCTCCTGCTCACGTACCGGCGCGAGGAGACTCCCGGCGGCATCCCGCTCGGCAGCGCCTACCGGCCCGCCCCCGGCACCGCGCACGCGCTCGTCACCCTCCGGCCGTTGGACCGCGACGGCGTCCAGGCGCTGGTTTCGGCCCTGCTCGGCGAAGCGAACGTCTCGGCCGAGTTCGCCGCGCGGCTGCACGAGCGGACCGCGGGGATCCCGTTCGTCGTCGAGGAGATCGTGCACGCGATCGGCGGCGTCGAAGGCGCGGTGCACGCCGACGGCGCGACCGCGCGACGTCTGCTCGACACCGTCGAAGTCCCGGCGCTGCTGCGGGAAGCGACGGTCGAACGCCTCATGGCGCTGCCGCCCGCCGCCCGGCGGATCGCCGAGGCCGCCGCCGTCCTCGGCACACCGTCCACTTCGGACCTGCTGGCCGCCGTGGCCGCGCTCACCCCCGAACGCGCCCGCCGCGCGCTGGTCCTCGCGCTCGAACGCAACGTCCTCGTCGAGTCCGGAGAAGGCAGGTACGGCTTCCGGCACGCGTTCGCCCGGCAAGCCGCGTATCTCACCATCCCCGGTCCCGATCGCCAGGAACTGCACCGGCGGGCCGCGCGGCTGCTGCGCGACCGCCTCCCGCAGTCCTTGGTGCGGCTGGCCGAACACTGCCGGAAGGCGGGCGACCGGGCCGGTGCCCTGAAGTACGGCGAAGCCGCCGCGGATCAGGCGTCGACGGTCGGCGATCTCGCCACCGCGACCGATCTGCTCCGCACCCTGCTCGACGAGCCGGGCCTTCAACCGTCCGATGTGGACAGACTCGCGGTCAAGTTCAGCTCGGTGGCGTGCAACGGACTCGCGCAGACCGAAGTCGTCCCGGCGCTGGAGCGGCTGCTCACCGACGGCAGGCTGTCCGGGCGCCTGAGCGGCGAGGTCCGGCTGGGGCTCGGGCTCCTGCTGGTGCGCCAGGCGGGCGGACTGGAGGCGGCGCGGACCGAGATCGAGATCGCCGTCAACGACCTCTCCGACCGGCCCGATCTGGCGGGCCGCGGGATGGGCGTCCTCGCCCAGCCGTGGGTCGGCGCGACCCCGCTGCGGGAGCACCGGCGCTGGATGGACCGGGTGGACGAGCTCATCGAGCGGGCGACCGACCGGCGATTGAAGATCATCCTGCTGGCCAACAACGCGGCGTCACGGCTGCACATCGGGGACACACGCGGCTGGGACATGCTGGACCGGGCGCCCACCACCGTCGGTTCCGCCGACGAACAACGGCATCTGGCGCGGCTGCACTGCAACAGCGCCGACGCCTGCGCCTGGACCGGCCACCACCGGCGGGCCAGGAGCCTGCTGCGCAGCGGGATGCAGCTCGCCGCCGACTGCGGTGCGCCGTACGTCGTCAGCACCGCCCGCGCGACGGCCGTCCACACCGACTGGCTCACCGGGAACTGGGACGGCCTCGCCGAACGGGCGGGCGCGCTGATCGACGAGTACCGCGATCTCCTGCCGGTGACCAGCGAACTGTGCCTGGTGCTGGGCCTGCTCGCCGCCGCGCGCGGCGAATGGGACGAGGCCGCGGCCCGGTTCGCCGGTACCGCGGCGGATCAGCCCGAGAACGCGTTCACCCCGGTCGCGATCGCCGCCCACGCCGGGATGTCGGGCATGCTGCTCGCGCAGGACCTCGGCGAAGCCGCCGTGACGCAGGCCGAGAAGGGACTGGAACTCTTGCGCGCCAAGGGTGTCTGGGCCTGGGGCGCCGATCTGGTCATGGCCGCCGTCGACGCGTATTGCGCCACGGGGCGGGACGCCGAGGCGCAAGCGCTGACGGACGAGTTCGAACGCGAGGTCGGCGACCTCGACGCACCGTCGACCCGGGCCGCGCTCGCCGCGAACCGCGGGCTCGTCGCGGCGTCCCGGGGCGACCACGCGGAGGCGATCGAGGCCTTCGAGCAGGCGCGGACCCGCTTCGAGGCGCTCCCCGCGCCCTATCACGCGGCGCTGATCGCCGAACGGGCCGCGCGCTGCCGCCTGGCCCGCAACGAGGACGTCGCCGAGACGTTCGCGGCGCTCGCCGAGACCTTCGACCACCTCGGCGCCACGCGTGACGCCGCGCGCTGCCGCCACGCCTTCCGGTCCACCGGCGCCGTCGCTCCCTCACGGCGCGGCCGCCGGGGTTACGGCGACGAGCTGTCGCCACGGGAGCGCGATGTCGCCCGCCTGCTGGCCGCCGGGCACACCAACCGGGAGATCGCCGAGGTGCTGTTCCTGTCCCGGCGCACGGTGGAACAGCACGTCGCGAGCGTGCTGCGGAAGCTGAAGGTGCGGTCGCGGAGTGAGCTGGCGGGGCTGCGGTCGGCGTAGCGATCAGCAAGTACATGAAGGCCCCCTTCCTTGCGTCTGGCGCAAGGAAGGGGGCCTTCATGTACTTGGCCGCGACCGGAAATTAAATCGGTTGCGCACGGCCGCGGGGCTCGGGGATGATCGTCCGCGATCCGGCAGGGAGCCGGTGGATGCGACAGGGAGGTGCCTCGTGCTGATGACTGTCCGGGGCCTTGGCCGCCCCCATCCACTCGCCCCTCGCGGCTGAGCGCGGAGCCACGACGCTCGCCCGGTGGGGCATCCCTGATCTAGGAGAACCCACCAGTGCGCAAGCACGATCTCGAAGAGTCTTACGAACAACGTCCTCGCCGTACCCGTCGTGCCCGTTTCGACGACGAACCCGAACCCACCCGAGGCGGACGGCTCACCGAAGCCGAACGCGTCCGCCTCGCCCGGTTGCGGGAGGACGCCTACACCGAGACCGCCATCCCCGACGGCGCCGACCGCTGGAGCACCTGGGGAGAAGCGGAGCAAGGACCGCTGCCGCGCCCGGACTGGGTGATCACCGAACTGGCGGCGGTCGACACCGAACTCGGCATCCTCAAAACCGGCAAGGAGGCGGACGTCCACCTCGTCCGGCGCAACCTGCCCGGCACCGAGGGCACCGTGCTAGCCGCCAAGCGGTACCGCAGCGGCGAGCACCGGCTGTTCCATCGTGACGCCGGCTACCTCGAAGGCAGGCGGATGCGGCGTTCGCGGGAGATGCGGGCGATGGAGTCGCGCAGCAGCTTCGGCCGCAACCTCATCGCCGAACAGTGGGCCGTCGCCGAGTTCGGCGCGCTGAGCAGGCTCTGGTCGGTCGGCGCGCCCGTGCCGTACCCGGTGCAGCGCGACGGCACCGAACTGCTGCTGGAATTCCTCGGCGAGGGCGAGACGGCCGCGCCGCGGCTGGCGCAGGTCCGGCCGGAGCCCGACCAGTTGCGGGAACTGTGGTTCCAGACCTCGGCGATGCTGGAACTGCTGGCGTCGCAGGGGCTCGCGCACGGTGACCTCTCGGCGTACAACCTGCTCGTGCACCGCGAACGGATCATGGTGATCGACCTCCCCCAGGTGGTCGACATCGTGGCCAATCCGGGCGGGCTGGAGTTCCTCGCGCGGGACGTGCGCAACATCGCGACGTGGTTCCACTCGCGGGGGCTGCCGGAGCGGCTCACGGCGGTGCCGGAGCTGATCGAGGAGCTGCAGGAGATCGCGGGCCTCCGCTGACCGTCCACAGTGTCTCGAAGGGGTCTTTCCCGGCAAGATCACGCCGGGAAAGACCCCACCGTGGAGACCCTGCCCACAATCGCTCCCTCCAGTTGGGAGGCCGGATAACGGTCCGGTACAGTAGTGACAGACCGCAACCGGCGGCGTGGATGAGTTGGTGTCCGTCGCCTCCAAAGCCAACCGAATGGCTCGCGGTATCCGTATCAATCCATTGGCGCGCGGTGTCACGCAGACGCGGTGTGCCGGGTTCGTCCCTGTGAACGCCCATCTGTGCACACCATCTTGCCCTGCCTGCGTGCGGGCAGCCCGGGCCTCCTTGCGACGTGCCACGTCCGAGAGGCATTTGTGACAGTCACGTTCAACTCCGGCCACGTCTCACCGTCGGCGCGTCAGCACCGCAAGCCGCGCACCCGCCCCGCGGGTGACGCGATGCTGCGCGAAGACGCCGTCGAGACGGTCAAGGCGAAGACCTGGGCGGAACTCGGCCTTCCCGACCCGCTGCTGCGGGCGCTGGCCGACGCCGGTATCACCACCCCGTTCCCGATCCAGTCGGCGACCATCCCCGACGCGCTCGCCGGTCGCGACGTGCTCGGCCGCGCCCAGACCGGTTCCGGCAAGACCCTGGCCTTCGGCCTCGCGATGCTGACCCGGCTCAACGGCGGCCGTGCCCGGCCGAAGCACCCCCGCGCGCTGATCCTGGTCCCGACCCGCGAGCTGGCCATGCAGGTCGCCGACTCGCTGACCCCGCTGGCCAAGGCCCTCGGCCTGTGGTGCCGCACCGCCGTCGGCGGCATGGCCTTCACCCGCCAGGCCGACGCGCTCTCCCGCGGCGTCGACCTGCTGATCGCCACCCCCGGCCGGCTGTCGGACCACGTCCGCCAGGGCACCGCGTCGCTGTCCGACGTCAACTTCGTCGCGCTCGACGAGGCCGACCAGATGGCCGACATGGGCTTCATGCCGCAGGTTCGCGAGATCCTCGACCTGACCCCGGCCCGCGGCCAGCGCCTACTGTTCTCGGCCACTCTCGACGGTGACGTCGACCGGCTGGTCCGCGCGTACCTGACCGACCCGGTCACGCACTCGGTCGCCCCGTCGACCGCGAGCGTCACCACCATGGACCACCACGTGTTCCAGGTGTCGCACCAGGACAAGCAGGACATCATCACCGAGATCGGCGCCCGTGAGGGCCGCACGATCATGTTCGTCCGCACCAAGCACCACGTGGACCGCCTGACCGAGCGCCTGCGCGAGAAGGGCGTCCACGCGGCCGCCCTGCACGGTGGCAAGACCCAGGGCCAGCGCAACCGCGTCCTCGCGGACTTCAAGGAGGGCTACGCGCCCGTCCTCGTCGCCACGGACGTCGCCGCGCGCGGTATCCACGTCGACGACATCTCGCTGGTGCTGCACGTCGACCCGGCCGCCGACCACAAGGACTACCTGCACCGCGCCGGCCGCACCGCGCGCGCCGGGGCGTCCGGTGTCGTGGTCACGCTGGTCACCCACGACCAGCGCCGCATGGTGCGCCGGATGACCGACCGCGCCGGCGTCCGCGCCGAGCAGACCACGGTCCGCCCGGGCGACGCCGAGCTCGCCCGCATCACCGGTGCGCAGCAGCCCAGCGGCGAGCCGGTCGTCGAGCGTCGTCGTGAGTCCCCGCGTCGCGGCGGTGGCCGCGGCTACGGTGGCGGCGACCGCGGTTACCAGGGTTCGCGCGAGGGTCACGGTCACCGCGAAGGCGGCCGTCCCGGTGGCTTCCGCGGCCGCCCGCGTCGTGGCGAGGGCGGTGGCGGCAACGGCCGTCCGCAGCGTCCGGGCGGACGCCCGCGTCGCAGCTACGACAGCTGACGTGACTGAAGCCGGTCCTTCCGGCGGCTAGTGCCATGAAAGGTCCTTTCCTTGCAAAATTTGCGAGGAAAGGACCTTTCATTGCGTTCGGAGTGGGGACCACCACGTCCATCGGGAAACGGCGGATGGGAGACTGCGGGACGTGACTTCTCCCGGCCCCGCCTCCCAGAACCTCCCGCCCGACCAGGTCTTCGACTGGCTCGACGTGGAGGCTGAGAAGCGGGCCGAGGCCGGGCTGGTGCGCAAGCTGCGCATCCGGCAGGCGCAGGAGCCGGAGCTGGACCTCGCCGGAAACGACTACCTCGGGCTCGCCAGGGACAAGCGCGTCGCCGGTGCGGCGGCCGCGGCCGCGTTGCGGTGGGGCGCGGGGGCGACCGGCTCCCGGCTCGTCTCCGGCACCACCGAGGTCCACGCCGAACTCGAGCACGAACTCGCCCGCTTCTGCGGCACGCAGGCCGCGCTGGTCTTCTCGTCCGGTTTCACCGCGAACCTCGGCGCCGTCACGGCCCTGTCCGGCGCGGATTCCGCGATCGTCACGGACAAGTACATCCACGCCTCGCTGATCGAGGGCTGCCGCCTGTCCCGGTCGGACATCGCCGCCGTCGCGCACAGCGACCCGAACGCCTTCAAGCACGCGCTGGCGACCCGCCGCAAACCGCGCGCCCTCGTCGTCACCGATTCCGTGTTCTCCGTCGACGGTGACATCGCCCCGTTGGAGCAGCTCGCCGGTGTTTGCCGGGAGCACGGCGCGTCGCTGCTCGTCGACGACGCGCACGGTTTCGGCGTCCTCGGCGAGGGCGGCCGCGGCGCCGTCCACGCGGCGGGGCTCTCCGGCGCGCCGGACGTCGTCACCACGATCACGCTGTCGAAATCCCTTGGGGCACAAGGCGGAGCGGTGCTCGGGCCGCGTCGCGTGATCAAACATCTCGTGGACACCGCGCGCAGTTTCATCTTCGACACCGGGCTCGCGCCCGCCAGTGCCGCCGCCGCGCTGGCCGCCCTCACCGCGCTGAAGGCCGAGCCGGAGCTGGCCACCAAGGTCACCGAAGCCGCCGGAAACCTTGCGATGCAACTGAAATCGGCGGGTTTCCGGGTCGGTCTCCCGGACGCCGCGGTGATCTCGGTGCAGGCGCCGTCGCCGGAGGCCGCCGTCGCGTGGGCGGCCGCCTGCGCGGATCAGGGCGTGCGCGTCGGCTGCTTCCGGCCGCCGTCCGTGCCCGACGGCATCTCCCGCCTGCGCCTGACCGCGCGGGCCGACCTCACCGAGGCCGACGTGGACCGCGCGGTCGGGGTGATCACGGCTGCGGCGCCTCCCGGCGCCACATCGTGAGGTGCGGGATCCCGTCTTCCATGAACTCCTCGCCCTCCACCACGAAGCCGTACTTGGCGTAGAACTTCGTCGCGTACGTCTGCGCGTCGAGGACGCACGGCGCGTCCCCGATCCCCGCGAGGGCGGTCTCCATCAGCCGTCCCGCGAGCCCTTTGCCGCGTGAGCGGACGGCCGTGCACACCCGGCCGATGCGGAAGGTGCCGCCGGCGTCCTGCAACACCCGCAGGTACGAGTCGACGGCGACGGAACCGCCGACCCAGAGGTGCCGCGTGCCGGGCAGGAGGTCGCGTCCGTCGATCTCGTGATAGGCGCAGTCCTGCTCGACGACGAACACGTCCACGCGCAGGCGGAGGATGCCGTGCAGCTGCGCGGCGGTGATCTCGTCACCGGCGACGGACAGCGGGAACGACGAGGTCTCGATGATCGGGGTGTCGGTGCTCACGCCCACTTGTTAGCACATCGGGCGTGAAGAAGGCACCGATCAGCCGATCAGGCCCCGGTTCTTCTGCTGGGAGATCTCGTTCGCGAAGTGGGAGACGCGGGTGTAAACACCGGGTTTGCCCGCCTTCGCGCAGCCTTCGCCGAACGACACGATGCCGATCAGCGTGTCCCCCACCATGAGCGGTCCGCCCGAATCGCCCTGGCAGGCGTCGACGCCGCCCTCGTCGTAGCCGGCGCACACCATGTCGCTCGGGTCGTAGCCGGAGTACGCGGTGCGGCAGGTCTTGTCGCTGACCACGGGGACGACCGCGCTGCGCAGGTAGTCCGACCGCGCGCCGCCGTCGGCGACCCGGCCCCAGCCGAGGACCGTCGCCTTCGTGCCTTCCTGGTACAGGTCGGCGTTGCCGTTGTCCGCGACCTTCGCTGGCCGGTACGGCAGCTGACCGCTGACCGTCATCACCGCGATGTCGTCGCCCTTGCCGGGATCGCCGCTGTAGTCGGGGCTGACCCAGATCCGCGAGACCCGCAGCTCGACGCCGTCGCGCGAACGCTTGTCCTCGCGACCCGCCACCACGCGGACGTCGGCGCGTTTGACCGCGACCGCGCAGTGCGCCGCCGTTGCGACCGTCGTGGAGCTGACGATCACCGCGCCGCAGTACTGGTTGCCGCCGCGATCGGCCAAGTAGACCGCGTACGGATACTGCGAGACCGAAGCCTTGCCACCGCCCACGATCCGCGGCTGGGCGGCCTGATCCGGCCCGCTCACCGCGCTGTCGTCCGCCGACGCGCTGTTGACCGCGACCGGCACCATCACCGCCGTCGCGAGGACCGCTCCGACCGCGAGCAGCAGCGTGCGACGTGACTTCTTGGGCATGTTCTTTCCCTTCACCGGGGCGTACGTACGGTCAAACCCTGGGAAGTCATTCGACTCCAGCGCGTACACGAGCGATCGCGAATACCCTAATCGGAGAAAGCCCGATGCGGTGTCACTGAAACGGGTGGAACTGTGCTCACCGAACGCATCTGTCACCCTGGACGTCGTGCGGGCTACGGCGACGGTTCTGGCGGCTACGGCCCTTCTGCTTTCTTCGTGTTCGAGCCCCGCGCCGCCCGGCCCCGTTCCCGCCCCTCCCGCGGAAACCTCTTCGGCGGCAACGACTCCGGCCACGTCGGTCCCGCCGCCCGCACCGGTCTGGCAGGTCGGCGCGAAGCCGCTTCCCTTGCGCCGTGACGGTTTCGGGCAGATCCTCCCGACTCCTCCCGTACTGGCGAACCGTTCCCTGCCGACCGCCGACCTGTTGCCCCCGCCCGCCGGGAACCGGTTCGCGGGCACGGTGAATCCCGTTCCCGCAGGGGTTCTCGCGCGCAGCACGTGGCAGCCCGCCTGCCCGGTCACGGCGGGCGAACTGCGCTATCTCACGTTGTCGTTCTGGGGTTTCGACGGCCGCGCGCACACCGGGGAAATGCTCGTGAACGCGTCGGTCGCGAACGCCGTCGTCACCGTGTTCGGGCGGTTGTTCGCCGCGAAGTTCCCGATCGAGGAAATGCGCGTGACCGCTCCCGCCGAACTCACCGCTCCCCCGACGGGTGACGGGAACAACACCAACGCCTTCGTCTGCCGTCCGGCCCGCGGCCTGACGAACTGGTCTGCGCACGCCTACGGGCTCGCGATCGACGTCGACCCGTTCTGCAACCCGTACACCAAGGGCGACCTGGTCCTGCCCGAACTCGCGTCGGCGTACCTCGACCGGGGAAACCGGCGGCCGGGGATGATCACCGCCGGCGATCCGACGGTGGCCGCCTTCGCCGCGATCGGCTGGACGTGGGGCGGCTCCTGGACGACGCCGACGGACCGGATGCACTTCAGCTCCACCGGCCGCTGAACCGGGAACAACCGGCCGCCGTGACAAGTTGGCTAGAGTCGGAACCATCCCCGCTCCCGCCGCAAAGGAAGACAGCGTGCCCCACTACGACCTGGTGATCGTCGGTACCGGATCGGGCAACTCGATCCTCGACCCGCGTTTCGCGGACTGGAACACGGCGATCGTGGAGAAGGGCACGTTCGGCGGCACCTGCCTGAACGTGGGCTGCATCCCGACGAAGATGTTCGTGCACGCCGCCAACGTCGCGGCCACCCCCGCCACGTCGTCGAAGTTCGGCGTCGACGAGGAGCTGACCGGCGTCCGCTGGCGCGACGTGCGCGACCGGATCTTCGGCCGGATCGACCCGATCGCCGCCGGCGGCCGGGAGTACCGCGTCCAGCACGAGGACAACAAGAACGTCACCGTGTACGAGGGCGAAGGCCGCTTCACCGGGCACAAGGAACTTCGGGTGAGCTACTCCGACGGCCGCCCGGCCGAGACGATCACCGCCGACAAGTTCGTGCTCGCCGCCGGTGGGCGACCGGTGATCCCGGACATCCCCGGCCTCGCCGAGACCGGCTACCACACCTCCGACACGGTGATGCGGCTCGACGAGCTGCCGTCGAGCATCGTGATCCTCGGCGGCGGCTACATCGCGGCCGAGTTCGCGCACGTCTTCGCCTCGTTCGGAGTGGACGTGACCGTGGTCAACCGCTCCGGCGCGCTGCTGCGGTCCGAGGACGACGACGTCAGCGCCCGGTTCACCGAGCTGGCCGCGCAGCGGTTCGACGTCCGGCTCGACCGGAAGACCGTGCGAGCACGCAAGACCGCGTCGGGTGTCGCACTGGACCTCGAAGGCCCGGAGGGCGCCGAAACCGTCGAGGCCGACGTGCTGCTGGTCGCGACCGGACGCACGCCGAACTCCGACCTCCTGGACGTCGCCGCCACCGGCGTGACCACGGGCGAGCGCGGGCACGTCGTGGTCGACGAGTACCAGCAGACCGTGGTCGACGGGATCTACGCGCTCGGCGACATCTCGTCGGTCTTCGAGCTGAAGCACGTCGCGAACCACGAGCAGCGCGTGGTGCAGCACAACCTGTTGCACCCGGACGAGCGGATCGAAGCCGACCACCGGTTCGTCCCGCACGCGGTGTTCACCTCGCCGCAGGTCGCCTCCGTCGGGCTGACCGAACGCGAGGCGCGCGAGCGTGGCGTGTCGTACGTGACGTCGCATCAGGACTACGCCGGCATCGCCTACGGCTGGGCGATGGAGGACACCACCGGCTTCGCGAAGCTGCTCGCCGACCCGGCCACCGGGCAGCTGCTGGGCGCGCACATCATCGGCCCGCAGGCGTCTTCGGTGATCCAGCCGCTGATCCAGGCGATGAGCTTCGGGCTGGACGCGAAGAGCATGGCGCGTGGGCAGTACTGGATCCACCCGGCGATGCCGGAACTGGTCGAGAACGCACTGCTGAACCTGCCCCTGGACTGACCCTCGCCGCATTTAGTCCTCTGAATGCGCTCCCCGGACGCCCGGGTGAGGCGCATTCAGAGGACTAAATGCGCCGGTCAGACGACGCGGCCGCAGGCGCGGGCCCCGTTCCGTGCCGCCAGCTCGCCGACCGCGTTCCCCGTGGTGTCCGAGACGGCCATCAGGGCGGGCGAGCGGGCCCCCTCCCCCGAGAACCGCTCACCCGCCTCGACGTACCGGCGGGTCGCCGCCAAGAACTCCTCCCGCGCCGATGCCGCCCCTCCTGGCACCGTGCGGACCCCCATCGCCCCCTTGAGGACGTCCTTGGCGTCGTCCACCTTCACCGCGACGTAGTGCTGCCACTTGCGCAGCTCCGTCGCGGCCTCCCCCTCCGGATCCGGCCAGTAGCGCTGGATATCGGCGCCACTGTCCTTCCACACCTGCACGCACACCCGGTCGACGGCGCGGTAGAACTCGTGCGGCGAGAGCACCGCGGGCGCCCGCTCCGGCACCACGGCGACGCACACCGCGGCGAAACACGCCAGAGCCGAGCCGTACGCCAGTCCCTCCACCACGCCGACCCCCAGGACCGAGTTTTTGAACAGGTTCAACTCGCTCAGGTTATGGCTCCGCCCCGGGACGGGTCAAGAAGTTTTTTGAACGCGTTCAGACGAAGCGGCGACGACCGGCGAAGGCACCGAAGGTCATCTGAGCGGCGAAGACCACGAGCATCATGATCCAGGGGACGGTCCAGCCGTGGGTGAGGTCGTGAAGCAGCCCGAAGAGGAACGGCCCGACGGCCGCCATCAGGTAGCCGATGCCCTGCGCCATCCCCGACAGCCGCGCGGTGTCCTCGCCGGTGCGAGCCCGCAGCGCGATCACCGTCAGCGCGAGCGAGAAGACGCTCATCCCGAGCCCGATGAGGAGGCACCAGAGCAGCGGCGAAGCGGCGGGCGCGACCATCATGCCGACCATGCCGACGAAGCCGGGAACGCCCAGCCCGACGATCCACGGGCTCTGGCTCTTGTGCCGGGCCGCCATCGGCGCCACCACGAGACTGATCGGGACGGCGATGAGCGAGATCAACCCGAGCAGCAGCCCGGAATCACCCTTGCTCACCCCCGCGTCGATCATCACCTCCGGCAGCCAGCCCATCACGACGTAGGCCAAAAAGGCCTGAGTGCCGAAGAAAAGCGTGACCATCCACGCAAGGGGGCTACGCAGGAGCGATCGCCCGCTACCCTGCTTGCCTGCCTCGGCAACGGGCGCACGTCCCGCACCGCGGGCTGCGAGAATCCAGACGAGGAGTGCGAGCACCGCCAAGACCGACCAGGCGCCGAGACCTTGGCGCCAGCCGCCGAACGCGTTCTCCAAGGGAGGGGTGAGCGCGGACCCCAGGGCGCCCCCGCCCTGCAGAGCGGCGGTGTACACGCCGGTCATCATGCCGACACGTGCCGGGAAGGAGTCCCTGATGACGACCGGGATCAGTACGTTCGCCAAGGCGATTCCCGCCGTGGCGACCAGGGTTCCCCCAAGCACGACGTACGGTCCGTCGATCACGCGCAGCACCAGGCCGACGGCCAGCACCGAAAGCGCGGACGCGATGGCCGCGCCGATGCCGAACCGGCGGGCCAGCAGCGGCGCGGCGAGTCCGGCGGCGGCGAAACAGAGGCCGGGGAGCGTGGTGAGCACGCCGGCCCAGGTCGCCGTGGCGCCGAGGTCGTCGCGCATTTCGCCGAGCATGGGGCCGATACTGGTGATCGCTGGCCGCAGATTGAGGGCCACCAGGATCACCGCGACACCGAGCAGAACGCCGCCGGTGATCACTCCCGGCCGCCACTCCGTTTCGATCGAGCCTTCGAGTTCAAGGCTTTCGTCGAACGGGGCCACGGATTCTCGAGAGTCGACACGCACGTCGGCTAGTATCACATACATAGGATGATTGGATGAAGGGACAACGCTGTGCCATTGGCCACCACGCGCCGTGCCGGCCTGGTCGATCAGGTCATCGAGCAGCTGCGTGACGCCGTCACGCAGGGAGAATGGCCCATCGGTCAGCGGATTCCGACGGAACCTGAGCTGGCCGGGCAACTCGGCGTCGGACGCAACACCGTCCGCGAGGCCGTTCGCGCGCTCGCGCACACGGGGCTGCTCGAGGTCCGCCAGGGCGACGGAACCTACGTGCGGGCGACGAGCGAGGTCTCGGGCGCCATCCGGCGGCTCTGCGGTTCCGAACTGCGCGAGGTGCTGCAGGTGCGGCGCATCCTCGAGGTCGAGGGCGCCCGGCTCGCGGCCGTGTCGCGGACCGAGGAGGAGGTCGTCGAGCTGCGGTCCCTGCTCGAACGCCGCAACGCCGAACTGCGCGACGGCCATTGGGAGGACTTCGCCCGCCTCGACGCGGAATTCCACTTCGCGGTCGTCCAAAGTGGACATAACACCCTGCTGACCGAGATGTACCGCGGGCTCACCGAAGTGATCACGGCCAGCGTGGCCGCCACGTCGAACGTGACGCCGGGGCGCGAGTATCTGCCGGAGATAGGGCATGAAGGCCTCGCCGAGGCCATCGCCGACCGCGACGCCGACCGTGCCGCCAGCGAGGCGTGCGGTTTCCTGGACGAACTCCTGGCCAGGGTGGAGCAGGACGAGAGCTGAAGGGGACTTTCCCCGCATAGGACGCAGCAAAGGGGCCCTTCACCGCATCGCATGCGGTGAAGGGCCCCTTCAGCCCGCCTACGGCAGCGTGAGGATCTCCGCGCCGTCCTCGGTCACCACGAGGGTGTGCTCGAACTGGGCCGTCCACTTCTTGTCCTTGGTGGTGACGGTCCAGTCGTCGGCCCAGATGTCGTAGTCGATGGTGCCGAGGGTGATCATCGGCTCGATCGTGAAGGTCATGCCCTGCTCGATCACCGTCTCGACGGACGGCTCCTCGTAGTGCAGGACGGTCGGCGCGGTGTGGAACGCCGGACCGACACCGTGGCCGGTGAAGTCGCGCACGACCCCGTAGCCGAACCGCTTCGCGTACGCCTCGATGACGCGGCCGATGACGTTGAGCTGCCTGCCGGGGCGGACGGCCTTGATGGCGCGCATGGTCGCCTCGCGCGTGCGCTCGACCAGCAGCCGCGCCTCCTCCGAGACGTCGCCCGCCAGGAACGTCGCGTTGGTGTCGCCGTGGACGCCGCCGATGAACGCGGTGACGTCGATGTTGCAGATGTCGCCGTCCTCGATCACCGTCGAATCCGGGATGCCGTGGCAGATCACCTCGTTGAGCGAGGTGCAGCACGACTTCGGGAACGCGCGGTAGCCGAGTGTCGACGGGTACGCGTGGTTGTCCAGCAGGAACTCGTGGATCACCTTGTCGATGTCGTCGGTGGTCGCACCGGGCTTGACGGCCTTGCCGCCCTCCTCCAGCGCCTGCGCCGCGATCCGGCTCGCGACCCGCATCGCCTCGATCACCTCGGGCGTGCGGACCCCGTTGCCCGTGTCGCGTTTCGGCGCCGGCCGGTCGACGTACTCGGGACGGGCGATGCTGGCGGGGACGACTCGCCTCGGCGTCTGGACGCCGGGCTTCAAGGGGGAGCGAACGGACATGGGTCCAGCCTACGACCTGGCGGCTAACCGAGCCCCGCCAGGAAGCGCTGCGCGGCCTCGACCGCGGGCCTGGACGTCCCCGCGTCGGTCGTCAGCACCGCGAAGGCCAGGTCCCCGGTGTAGCCGACGAACCAGCCGTGCGCGTGCGTGCCGTCGCCGAACTGCGCCGTCCCGGTCTTGCCCCGGACGTCCGGCAACGGCTTGAGCAGTGTCGCCGTGCCGTCGGTGACGACCTCGCGCATCATCCCGCGCAGCGCGTCGAGCACCTCCGGCTTGATCGGTTTGCCGAGCCCGGACGACGTGGTGGCCATCCCCCGCACCAGCGTCGGCAGCGGGACCTTCCCCGACTGGACCGTCGCGGTGGCGACCGCCAGCCCGAACGGGCTCGCCACGACGGTCCCCTGACCGAACCCGTTCTCCGCCCGCTGCGCGACGGTGTTCGCCGGCGGCGACGAACCGGTGATCGTCGTCAGGCCGGGGATCACGAAGTCGGCGCCGACGCCGAGGTCGCGCGCGGCGTCGGTCAGCGCGGCGGGAGGCAGGTCGGTCGAGAGCTTCGCGAACGTCGTGTTGCAGGACTTGGCGAACGCGGTGGAGAGCGGGACGACACCGAGGGCGAACTTGCCCTCGTTCGGCACCGTCCGGTTCTCGAAGGTGGCCGTGCCCGGGCAATCCACCGGGCTGTCCGCCCGCACCGAGCCCGCGGACAGCGCCGCGACGGCGGTGGCCATCTTGAACGTGGAGCCCGGCGGGAAGCGGCCGGTGAGCGCGATCGCGCCCTGCGGATCCGCCGGGGCGTTCTGCGCCACCGCGAGCAGTTCGCCGGTCGACGGCTGGATCGCGACGAGCGCGGACGCCGTCGGGACCGGGGCGAGCGCCCGTTCCGCCGAACCCTGCGCCTTCACGCTGAGCGTGCTGACGACCGCGGGGGCCGGTTTGGGGTGTTCGGAGTGCAGGTCGACGATCTCGCCGCCGCCCGTGTCGAGGGTGACGACGCGCCAGCCCGCCGAGCCCTCCACCTGATCCTCGACGAGCGACCGGACCGCGGGCAGCACCTGCTTGCCGAAGTTCTTGTCGTCCGGCAGCAGCCTTTCCTGCTGGCTGAACCGGACCCCGGGCAGGTCGTAGATCTCGGGCTTCACCTCTTGGTAGCTGTTCGCCCGCAGGCTCACCACCGGATACCCGGAGCCGGGTTTGAGCGTCTTCACGCCGTCGCGGATCGACTGCCCGGTCACCGACGCCTCGAACCGGTTGAGCGCCGCGCCGAGTTTGTCGGTGACGGCCACCAGGTCGCCCGCCTTCGCCGGGTCGAGCACGACGCTGACGACTGTCTGCGGGCGCAGCAACGGCGTCCCGTCGCGGTCCAGCACCGGTGCGAGAGCCGGCGGATCCGCCTTCAGCGCGATGCTCTGCTGCGCGGCCAGCTGCGGGTGCAGGACGGTCGGCAGCCAGCGCACCTTCCAGCCGTCCTGGGTGGAATGGAGCTGCGCGTCGGCCTTGTACGTCCAGACCCGGCCGCGCGGGAGGTTCCAGGTGAGCCGATAGGTCGCCGTCGCGTTGTCCGCGCCGGACGAGTGCCGGACCTCGTCGGCCGCGACCTTGATCGACTCCGGGGAAAGCGCCTTCCGCGTCATCTCCACCGAAGACCGCGCGGCGTCCGGCGAATCGGTGAAGAAGGCAGCGGCGGCGACGTCACCGGAGGCGAGCCCGTCGAGGAAACCCGTGATCGCGTCTTCCGGCCCGGAATCGGCGAAGAGCCCGCACCCGGCGGCCGAGAGGCCCACCACCCCCGCGAGCACGACGACGGCGAGACGACGACCTGCTTGCATGCCCGGATCCTGCCAGTCCGGGCACTGTCCACCCTGGCGCAACGCCGATCTAGAACAGAACCGTCGCGTACTGCCCGACCTGCTGGAAGCCGATCTTGCGGTAGGCGGCGAGCGCGGGGCTGTTGTAGGCGTTGACGTACAGGCTGGCCGTGCGGCCCATCCCGCGGACGAGCCTGGTCACCACGGACGCCGTCCCGGCGGTGCCGAGACCGCCGCCGCGGCGTTCCGGATGCACCCAGACCCCCTGGATCTGGCCGACCGTGGAGGACATCGCGCCGATCTCGGCCTTGAAGACGACCTCGCCGTCTTCGAAGCGCGCGAACGCGCGGCCGCCGGCGATCAGCTCCGCGACGCGGGCGCGATATCCGGCGCCACCGTCACCGTTGCGGGGGTCGACGCCGACCTCCTCGACGAACATGGCGATCGCGGCCGGGAGGTACCGGTCGAGTTCCTCCGGGCGCACCGCGCGGACCAGCGGATCGGCGGCGACGGACGGGATCCCGTCGAGCGCCATCAACGGCTGGTCGTGTCGGACTTCCCTGGCGGGGCCCCATTCCGGCTCGAGTTCGTCCCACAGCCCCAGTACCTGCTCGGCCGGGCCGACGAGCGACGAGCAGCTCCGCTGGCGGCGCAGAGCACGATCGGCGAAGGAACGCAGAGCGGAGGCGTTGCCGCGCAACGGGATCAGATTCGGCCCGGAGAAGCACAGCCCTTGGAGCCTGCCCGCGCGCACCGGACGGGAATCCGCGGCCCAGAGCTCGCCACCGAGCCGCCAGGGGTCGAGACCCGCGGTCTCCACCCTGGCACTGACCATGCAGCTGCCGACCGGGTCTGTGGCGAGCGCGGCACGGACCGCGGGATAGTCCCGATCATCGAGCAGCCGTGCACCTGCAAGCCGCAACACCACTCCAGGGTGCCAGATGAGCGGCGTAAACGGAACGCGAGCTTCACGACACGCTGAGAGAACTTCGGCAGGTCGGGGCCACCGAGTGCTAGGAACGGTCCTTTCCTCGCAAAATTTGCGAGGAAAGGACCGTTCCTAGCGTGGTCTCGACCAGTCAGCCGACGGTGACGGTGGGCTCTCCCTCACCGATCGTCTGGCCCGACTCCTCGGCGATCCGCATTGCCTCTTCGATCAGCGTCTCGACGATGGCGTGCTCCGGCACGGTCTTGATGACCTCGCCCTTCACGAAGATCTGGCCCTTGCCGTTACCCGACGCGACACCGAGGTCGGCCTCGCGCGCTTCGCCGGGACCGTTCACGACGCAGCCCATGACCGCGACGCGCAGCGGGACCTCCATGCCCTCCAGGCCGGCGGTGACCTGCTCGGCGAGCGTGTAGACGTCCACCTGCGCACGGCCGCACGAGGGGCACGAGACGATCTCGAGCTTGCGCTCCTTGAGGTTCAGCGACTGCAGGATCTGGATCCCGACCTTGACCTCTTCCACCGGCGGCGCCGACAGCGAGACGCGGATGGTGTCGCCGATGCCCTGCCGCAGCAGCGCCCCGAACGCGACGGCCGACTTGATGGTGCCCTGGAACGCCGGGCCCGCCTCGGTCACCCCGAGGTGCAGCGGATAGTCGCACTGCTCGGCGAGGATCTCGTACGCGCGCACCATGACCACCGGGTCGTTGTGCTTCACGGAGATCTTCACGTCGTAGAAGTCGTGCTCGGCGAACAGCGACGCCTCCCACAGCGCCGACTCGGCCAGCGCCTCCGGGGTCGCCTTGCCGTACTTGTCCATGATCCGCTTGTCCAGCGAACCCGCGTTGACGCCGATCCGGATGGGGGTGCCGTGATCCTTCGCGGCCTTCGCGATCTCCTTGACCTGGTCGTCGAACTTGCGGATGTTGCCCGGGTTCACCCGGACCGCAGCGCAGCCCGCCTCGATCGCGGCGAAGACGTACTTCGGCTGGAAGTGGATGTCGGCGATCACCGGGATCTGCGACTTCTTCGCGATCGCGGGCAGCGCTTCGGCGTCGTCCGCGGACGGGCACGCGACGCGCACGATGTCACAGCCCGCAGCGGTGAGCTCGGCGATCTGCTGCAGCGTCGCGTTGACGTCGGAAGTGAGCGTGGTGGTCATCGACTGCACCGAAATCGGGTGCTCGCTGCCGACGCCCACCGGCCCGACCTGCAGCTGTCGGGTCTTGCGACGCTCGGAGAGGACGGGAGGAGGAAGCGCTGGCATACCAAGAGCGACAGTCACGCCGTCAAGCGTACCTACCCCGATCGGCGGACATCCACGACGTCAGCCGTCACGGTGAGCAGCATTACCTGGGCAGCCCAATGATGCTGACAGCGCGCTCCGTCGCCGTCCCCCCGCGTCACTGAAACAGCTTGACCGGGTTCACGATGTCGGCGGTGACGGTGAGCAGAGTCACCGCGCCGCCGATGAAGACGAGCACCATCGTGACCGCGGACAGCTTCGTGTAGTCGACCGGTCCGCCCGCCGCCTTGCCGCGCAGTTTCCGGATCCAGTCGCGGACCCGCTCGTACCAGACGACCGCGATATGCCCGCCGTCGAGCGGGAGCAGCGGCAGCAGGTTGAACACGCCGATGAAGAAGTTCAGGCTCGCCAGCAGGAGCACGAAGATCTCCCACAGGCCACGCTCGGCCGCCTCGCCACCGATCCGGCTGGCGCCGACGACGCTGACCGGGGTGTTCGGGTCGCGCTCGCCGCCGAAGATGGAATCCACCACCGCGGGGATCCGCGACGGGAACTCGATCAGCCGCTTGCCGGTCTCCGCGAACATCGTGCCGGTGAAGTCGAGCGTCGCCCCGACCGCGTCGACCGGGCCGTAGGTCGCCACCAGTGTCTTCGGGACCGGCGAAGCGCCGATCATGCCGACTTCCTTGACCGTGGTCTTGTCGGAAAGCAGGCGCTGCACCCGCGGCACGTCAACGGTCAAGTTCACCCGCTGCCCGCCACGCTCGACCACGAACGGCGTCGGGCCACCGGCGACCTGGACGGCCGCGAGCACGTCGGTCCAGGTCGGCGTCGGCTTGCCGGCGACCGACACGATCTTGTCGCCGGATTGGATCCCGGCGGTCTTCGCCGGGGTCGGCGCGCCAGCCGGGCAGGTCGTGTCGTTGAGCTGCTCCAGGGTGGTGGCAGAACGGGCGCAGGCCGTGGCGCTGATCACCGGCTCGGTAGGTGCGTTCGCCGCTTCCGGGTTCGGCAGGCCCATGGTGACGGCCATCAGGTAGAGGATGACGAAACCGAGGATGAAGTGCATCGCCGAGCCCGCCGACATGACGACGGTGCGCTTCCAGGTCTTGAAGCGCCACATCGCGCGCTTCGACTCATCCGGGGTGACCTCGTCGAGCGCGGTCATGCCCGCGATGTCGCAGAACCCGCCGAGCGGGATCCACTTGAGGCCGTACTCGGTCTCACCGCGGCGGAAGGAGAAGACCGTCGGCCCGAAGCCGACGAAGTAGCGCCGGACCTTCATGCCGAAGGCTTTGGCCGCCCACATGTGACCGGCCTCGTGCAGTGCGACGGACAGGCAGATGCCCAGCGCGAACAGCACGATCCCGAGAATGAAGACCACGCGCTACTTCCCCTTACCGATCAGCGCACCGGCACGCGCGCGAGCCCAGCGCTCGGCAGCTAGTACGTCATCCACGTCGCGAGGTTCGCGACGCCATTCGTCGGCGGCTTCCACCACCTGGGCAATAGTGTCCACAATCGAGGTGAAGCCGGTGTTCTGTGCCAGGAAAGCGGCCACCAGCTCCTCGTTCGCCGCGTTGTAGACCGCCGGGACGCAACCGCCCACGGTTCCGGCGTGCCTCGCGAGCTCGACGGCCGGGAACGCCTCGTTGTCCAGCGGCTCGAAAGTCCAGCTCGCGGGCTTGTCCCAGACGCACGCGGCCGCGGCGCCGGGTACGCGATCCGGCCAGTGCAGTGCCAGCGCGATCGGCAGCCGCATGTCGGGCGGGCTGGCCTGGGCGATCGTCGAGCCGTCCACGAAGGTCACCATCGAGTGGATGATCGACTGCGGGTGGACGACCACGTCGATGCGGTCGGTCTCGATGTCGAACAAGAGCTTCGCCTCGATCAGCTCCAGGCCCTTGTTGACCAAAGTGGACGAGTTGATCGTGATGAGCGGGCCCATCGACCAGGTCGGATGCGCCATCGCCTGCTCGACCGTGACGTCGGCCAGTTCCTCGCGCTTGCGCCCGCGGAACGGACCGCCCGAGGCGGTGAGCACCAGCCGGGCGACCTCGGACTCGCGACCGGCGCGCAGGGCCTGCGCGATCGCGGAGTGCTCGGAATCCACCGGGACGAGCTGGCCGGGCTTGGCCGCGGCCAGCACGAGCGGCCCGCCCGCGATCAGCGACTCCTTGTTGGCCAGCGCGAGCGTGGCGCCGGTGGCGAGCGCGCGCAGGGTCGGCGGGAGCCCCTGGGAACCGGGGAGCGCGTTGAGCACGACGTCGACGGGGGTGGCGTCGATCATCTCGACGACCGCGTCGGCCCCGGCGAAGATGCGCGGGAGTTTGAAGTCGCCGCTGGAGTAGCCGCGCTTCTGCGCCTCGGCGTACAGCGCGAGCTGCAGGTCTTCGACGGCCGTCGGCCTGCTGATGGCGACGGCGTCGACCTGGTGCGCCAGGGCCTGGGCGGCCAGCGCGGCGGGGTCGGAGCCGCCCGCGGCGATCCCGGCGACCCGGAACAGCTCCGGGTTGCGGGCCGCGACGTCGAGGGCCTGGGCGCCGACCGATCCGGTCGAACCGAGCACGAGCACACTTCGCGAGGTAGTCATCGGGGCTCATTGTCGCTTGGGGCCCGTCGGGCGCGTGCAGCCAGGTGTGGGATCATTCGCGGGCAAGCGAACCATCGGGTTTTGAGGAGTTGATCGTGGCGAGCAAAGCGGTCGAAAAGCGCGGCCGGGTGGGCGTCGACACCGTCGACCCGCGCGACGAGCCGTCGGCCGAGTGGGGCTGGCACGGTTCCTTCCCGAAGGCGACGCGGATCGCGGGCTGGCTGAGCGCGATCATCCTGCTGGTGATGCTGTACGGCAACCACCACGGCTGGACCGAGAACCTGTGGCTGATCGGCCTGTCGCTGCTGATGATGTTCGGGCTGGTGCTCGACATCCGCAAGCAGCGCACGGCCTGGCGCAAGTAGCTCCTTCACGGCTCAATGGCCCCTGTCCACCTTTGTGGGCAGGGGCCATTCGCCGTTCTGGGCCCACAGCTCGTTGACGATCTTGACCGCGTCGTCCGCCTCGACCCCGTAGCGATGCCGGTACTTCGCCGCCGGCCGCTGGACCGCCGCGGCGACGTCCCCGATGGCGACGTTGTTCCACGAGTCGTTCGGGAAGAACTGCCGCATCACGGCGAGGAACCGGCCGGTCGCCCACACCGGGTCGGTCCGCTGTTCGAAGGATCCCCAGCTCGCGCGCTGCTGGAAGAGCCCGACCGAGTCACCGAGGCCGCCGTCGAGGTTGGCGATACTCGACTCGACGATCACCGTGGCGATCGCGATGGCCGCGGCGCGATCGTTGAGCCCCGATCTCTGCACGGTCTCGACGATCACTCTGGCGCACGAGGTGTTGTACGGGTTCATGTAGCCGCGCATCTTGGTGGCGAGCTGCTGGTTGAGGCTTTGGGCGGAGTCGGTGTCGTCGGCGGACGTGCCCGCCTGGACGCACGGCAGGGCGATGTGTTCGACCTGGTCGGGCCGGATCTCGGTGGGAGGGAGCAGGACGAGAGAGAAGGCGAGGTACGCGGCGGTGAACATGCGGCTCCGTTGGTCGTGAGTGGCGATTCGTGTTCTAACCCGAATCGCCACTCACGACCACCCGGACGGCACCCCCGCGTGAACGGCTACCCGACGACCATCCTTTTGGGTTAGGTTCCCCCTCATGAAGCTGCGCTGGGGTGTCACCGCTGTCGTTTCCGCTCTCGCCGCCGTGTTCCTGCCCGGCGTCGCCACCGCCGCGCCCGTGTCTTCGGCGTCCCTGCCGATCGTGCGCTGCGAATTCACGCCGACGCCCGAAAACCCCGCGGCCCGCCCGGTCCTGCGTCCGCTCCCCTTCGCCCTGACCCGCGGCACCGTCGACGTCACGTTCCGCTTCAACTACGGCCCGGTGACCGTGCGCCTGAACCGCGCCGGCGCCGCCCCGTGCGCCGTCCACAACCTGGCGAGCCTGGCCCTGCAGCGCTTCTACGACCGCAGCCAGTGCTGGCGCCTGACCAACTCGTCGCGCCTCGGCGTCCTGCAGTGCGGCGACATCTACGAAGCCGAAAAGGGCGGGCCGGGCTACAAGTTCCCGGACGAGGTCGACGGCACCGAGACCTACGAACGCGGCACCATCGCCATGGGCAACCAGGGCCCCGGCACCAACGGCAGCGAGTTCTTCATCGTGCACTCGTTCGCGAACATCCCGAAGAACTACTCGGTGATGGGCAAGGTCGTGCGGGGCATGGAGGTGCTGGACCGGATCGTGGCGAACGGGATCATCCCGACGGATCCGAACGGTCCTGCCGATGGACTGCCCGCGAAGCCGGTGAAGATCCAGAAGGCGACCGTCGGGTTCTGATCAAGGGTAGGGATCTCAACCCGCAGAATTCGGCGAGCACGCTCAGGGCTGATGCCGGACGAAGTCGGGAATCCCGTCGGCCGACGCCGGATCCTTGATCGGGTACAGCGTCATCCCTTCCGGAGCGCGGGCACGCGAGATCTGAATGCCGTGCAGACACGCATTGCACCAGAGATGGACCGTGGCGAGACGACTCTCCGGATAGCCGAGATACCTGACTTCCAACCGGTTCTTCTCGCAACGCGGACACGGATGGTGATCGATCCGGTCCGAACCTCCGTCAATGACGGAAATCAGCGTCGAAATCCAGCTGGTTCGCCGGGAATTCCGTTTCACTGCGGACAGCCTCGGAGTTCCCGGACTCCTTCGAGCCCATCCACGCCCGCCAGTTCGATCTTCGCGCTGTGCGGCGAGTCCAGCAGCCCGACCGGCCGTTCGTAACGCAGGATCATGACGATGCGCAGATCGACCTTCGTCGACGTGCCATCCTCGAAGACCGCGGTGGAGAGAAAGTCGCCGACCGAGACCTGCTCACCGAGACACCGGACAACGCATACGGTCTTCCCCCGAGGCCCTTGCTCGATACTTTCGACACCGAGCCTGATCACTGCTGCCATGACCATCCGTACTTTCGGGTGCTGCTGCCGTGGAACCACCATACGGAGTGGTTGTCGGCCGAGCGCAGCTCGATCGAACGCATCACTACCTTTCTCCGACGTCACGGGCGAACGAGTCGAAGTCGTCCCTGTTGATCGACTTCGTAGGCCCCGTCGAGGAAAGGTCCGCCCCGCAATCGGTGGACAGGTCCACAGACCGCACGCAAGGCGAACATCGACCCTCCTCCATCCGATCCGAAAACGACAATCCGCCCTTCGACGACCCCGGCGAGTCGCGTGGGCAGAGCACCGAGCAGTCCCGCGACCACATGTCTCGCCGGATGCACGAAACCATCGTTGCCGATATCCGGCAACGACACTTGATCATTAAGATGGTGATCCGCTTTCAAGAAAAGAGGTCACCATTGTTGATGGTCGACCGTTGCCAAATAACGAAACACGCTGTAACAGTCTTTACTACGCACAGAAAACACACAGCCCCCTCACAGGAACCAGCATTTCACCCTTTAGAGTGACGCATCCGCATCGAGCCCGACTACCGGTGACGTTCCTGGGGGCAAGCATGATGACGCACGAGCAGTACCTGTCCACGAAGAGATTCCCGGCCCTCGACGGGCTGCGCGCGATCGCCGCGCTCCTCGTGGTGGTGTTCCACTACGGAGGACCGTCGTGGGCCATGGCCAACGGCTGGATCGGCGTCCATCTCTTCTTCGTGCTTTCCGGCTTCCTGATCACCACGCTCGCACTGCGTGAAGAAGACCGAAACGGCAGGATCTCGCTCGCGAACTTCTATATCCGTCGCGCGTTTCGCATTCTTCCCGTGTATTTCGCGGTTCTGGGCATCATCGTGGTGTTCACCTATCTGCGCGGCCAGTACACGTCCAGCGGTCTTTCCGGAGCGATGCCGTACTTCCTGACGTTCACCAACGAATTCGCCCACAACGCACCTTTCGGTCAGTCGTGGACGCTGGGTGTCGAGCAGAAGTTCTACCTCGTCTGGCCGTTCCTGGCCTTCGGCATCGCGGCGCTGAGCTTCCCGAAGCGGCTGGGCCTGGCGATCGGCCTGATCGCGCTCATGATCGCCCTGATCCCGGTGATGCCCTACGCCGGCGCTTACTCGCCGATCATCATCGGTTGCGCGCTCGCCATCGGCCTCCACTACCGCAAGGGCTTCGCGGTCCTCCGCGTCTTCACCCATCCCATCGCCTGCTTCGTCCTGCTCGCGACGCTCGTCGTGCTCCAGATCCACATCACCGACATCGAAGCCTTCTTCCAAGACGGCGGCACGATCGGTGGCACCACGTACGCGGTGTTGGTCGCGCTGTTCGTCACGTCGCTGATCCCGCGCGGCCCGATCGCCTGGCTCTTCTCCACCCCTCCGATGCGGTTCATCGGCGAGCGGTCGTATTCCGTCTACCTCCTGCAAGGGGTGGCGGCGACCGTGGTCGCGCTGTCGATTCCCCAGCTGAGCACCCACCGGACGCTGACCGCGCTCGCCGTGACCGTCGTCGCCCTCGTCATCTCCGACGTCCTCTACCGCTGGGTCGAGGTGCCGATGATCGACGTCGGCCGCAAACTGGTCGCCCGGCGCAGGCCCGCGCCGCCCCGTCCCACGATCCGGGAAGCCGAACCCGCCCTGGCCAGCGGCTGAGCAATTCAGGCGAAGCGCCCTTGTGCGGGTCCGGTAGTCTGGTCGCCAAGGTCGAGAGGCGCTGCAACGGACCGCGGGGTCCGCCACGCTCGGCCCCGGACTTCACCGCAAGGGCGCCTCCCACGACATGGGAGGAGCGCTGGATGGAAACGACCGCCCTGCGAAAGCTGCTGAACGAGCGCATCGTGGTGCTCGACGGCGCGTGGGGGTCGATGCTCCAGAACGCCGGCCTCAAGCCAGAGGACTACCGCACCGAGCGGTTCCAGGATCACCCTCGTGACATCACCGGCGACCCCGACCTGCTGAACATCACCCGGCCGGACGTCGTCCTCGACATCCACCGCCAGTATCTGGACGCCGGCGCGGACATCACGACCACGAACACGTTCACCGCCACCACCATCGGCCAGGCGGATTACGGGCTCGAGCATCTCGCGTACGAGATGAACCTCCGCGGCGCCCAGATCGCGCGCGAAGCGGCGGACGCGGCTGGCGGGAAGTTCGTCGCAGGGTCGGTCGGACCGCTGAACGTCACGTTGTCGCTTTCGCCCAAGGTCGAGGACCCGGCGTTCCGCGCGGTGACCTTCGACGAGGTGTACGCCGCGTACGCCGACCAGATCAAGGCGCTCGCCGAGGGCGGCGTCGACCTGCTGCTCATCGAGACGATCTTCGACACCCTCAACTGCAAGGCCGCGATCGCCGCGGCCCGTGACGTCGCACCGCATCTACCGCTGTGGATCTCGGTGACGATCGTCGACCTGAGCGGCCGGACGCTGTCCGGGCAGACGGTCGAGGCCTTCTGGAGCTCCATCGAGCACGCGGATCCACTGCTCGTCGGCGTCAACTGTTCGCTGGGCGCCGAGGAGATGCGCCCGCACATCGCCGAACTGTCCCGCCTCGCGGGCACGTACACGGCCTGTCACCCCAACGCCGGCCTGCCGAACGCGTTCGGCGGATACGACCAGACGCCCGAGGAGACCGGCGGGCTGCTCGGCGACTTCGCCACGGCCGGGATGGTCAACGTCGTCGGCGGCTGCTGCGGCACGACCCCCGCGCACATCAAGGAGATCGCCGACGCCGTCCGGGGGATGACGCCGCGGACCGTCCCGGATCCGAAGGCGCACACCCGGTTCAGCGGGCTCGAGCCGTTCGAGATCGGCAAGGACACCGGGTTCGTCATGATCGGCGAGCGGACCAACGTCACCGGATCCGCCAAGTTCCGCAAGCTGATCGAGGCCGACGACCACCAGGCCGCCGTCGACGTCGCGCTGGAGCAGGTCCGCGGCGGGGCGAACCTGCTGGACGTCAACATGGACGCCGACCTGCTCGACAGCGAAAAGGCGATGACCACGTTCCTGAACCTCATCGCCACCGAACCCGAGGTCGCCCGGCTGCCGATCATGATCGACAGCTCGCGCTGGACGGTCCTCGAGGCCGGGCTGAAATGCGTGCAGGGCAAGGGGGTCGTCAACTCCATCAGCCTCAAGGAGGGCGAGGAGCAGTTCCTCCAGCAGGCCCGCCGCATCCGTGACTACGGCGCCGGCGTGGTCGTGATGGCCTTCGACGAGCAGGGCCAGGCCGACACCGCCGACCGCAAGGTCGAGATCTGCGCCCGCGCCTTCGACCTGCTCACCCAGCAGGCCGGTTTCGTCGCCGAGGACATCATCTTCGACCCGAACGTGCTCGCGGTCGCCACCGGTATCTCCGAGCACAACGGATACGCCAAGGCGTTCATCGACGCGCTGCCGCGGATCAAGGAACGCTGTCCCGGCGTGCACATCAGCGGCGGTATCTCGAACCTCTCGTTCTCCTTCCGCGGCAACAACGTCGTGCGCGAGGCGATGCACTCGGCCTTCCTGCTGCACGCCGTGCGCGCGGGGCTGGACATGGGCATCGTCAACGCCGGGCAGCTCGCGGTCTACGAGGACATCCCCAAGGATCTGCTGGAACTGGTCGAGGACGTGCTCTTCGACCGCCGCGAGGACGCCACCGACAGGCTGGTCACGTTCGCGGAAACGGTCAGTGGCAAGGGAACCCAGCGCACGGTCGACCTCTCCTGGCGTGAGAACACGGTCGAGGCGCGTCTCAGCCACGCGCTGGTGCACGGCATCGTCGACTACATCGAAGAGGACACCGAGGAAGCGCGGCAGAAGCTGCCGAGGCCGCTCGAGGTCATCGAAGGCCCTCTGATGGACGGCATGAAGATCGTCGGCGACCTGTTCGGCTCCGGGAAGATGTTCCTGCCGCAGGTGGTCAAGAGCGCGCGCGTGATGAAGCGATCGGTGGCCTACCTCGAACCGTTCATGGAGGCCGAGAAGGAGAAGGCGCGCCTCGAAGGCCGCGTCGAAACCCGCCAGGGCAACGGAAAGGTCGTACTGGCGACGGTCAAGGGCGACGTGCACGACATCGGCAAGAACATCGTCGGCGTCGTCCTCGGCTGCAACAACTACGAGGTGATCGACCTCGGTGTGATGGTCCCGGCTTCGGTCATCCTCGACACGGCCGTGTCCGAGGGCGCCGACGCCATCGGGCTTTCCGGCCTGATCACGCCGTCGCTGGACGAAATGGTCAACGTCGCCGCCGAAATGGAGCGGCGCGGGCTGAAACTGCCGTTGCTGATCGGCGGTGCGACCACGTCGCGCCAGCACACCGCGGTCCGCATCGCGCCCGCGTACGAACACACGACCGTGCACGTCCTCGACGCCTCCCGCGTCGTCGGCGTCGTCGGCGACCTTCTCGACGCGGATCGCGCCGAAATCCTCGACAAGAAGAACCGCGAGGATCAGGAAGAGCTGCGTGTGCAGCACGCGAACAAGCAGCGCACGCCGTTGCTGACGGTCGAGCAGGCCAGGGCCAACCCGGAGAAGGTCTCCTTCGACGACATCCCGACGCCCGCGTTCACCGGCGTCCGGTACGTCTCGCCGTCGCTCACCGAGCTGCGCGAGATGATCGACTGGACCTTCCTGTTCCTGGCCTGGGAGCTGAAGGGCAAGTACCCGGCGATCCTGGACAACCCGGTGGCGCGCGAGCTGTTCGACGACGCGAACACCCTGCTGGACCAGATCATCGCGGAGGAGCGGTTCCAGGCCAAGGGCGCGTACGCGTTCTGGCCGGCGCACTCCGAGGGCGACGACATCATCCTCGAGTCGGGCCTCAAGTTCCCGATGCTGCGCCAGCAGACCAAGAAACCGCTGGAGCGGCCGAACCGCTGCCTGTCCGACTACATCGCCCCGGCGGGCGCGGGCGATCACCTCGGCGGGTTCGCGGTCACCATCCTCGGCGCCGAGGAGTTCGCGGCCGAGTTCGAGGCGAAGCAGGACGACTATCGCGCCATCATGGTGAAGGCGCTCGCGGACCGGCTCGCCGAGGCGTTCGCCGAGCACCTGCACCTCCAGGCGCGGCGGGACTGGTTCGAACCGGACGCCGATCCGAAGCTGGAAGACCTGCACGCCGAGAAGTTCCGCGGCATCCGCCCGGCGCTGGGTTACCCGGCGAGCCCGGACCACAGCGAGAAGCAGGAGCTGTTCGACCTGCTCGACGCGGGCAGTTTCGGCATGGCCTTGACGGAGTCGTTCGCGATGACGCCGGCGGCGAGCGTCAGCGGGCTGATCTTCGCCCACCCCGCTTCGCGGTACTTCACCGTCGGGCGGCTGGGCAAGGACCAGGTCGAGGACTACGCGGTCCGTCGCGGCCTCGAACTGTCCACTGTGGAGCAGTGGCTCCGCCCGAACCTCGCCTACGATCCCGAATGACACAATGACCGCGTGACTGCCGAGGGCTCGGACTTCCTGCAGCTGGACATCGGGGACGCACCGCCGGGGCGCCGGTCGGACTGGCTGGCGTCGCGGTTGCGGCACGCCATCTCCGACGGCCGCCTGCCGGTCGGCAGCAGGCTGCCCGCGACCAGGGCGCTGGCCGCGGACCTGCGGGTCTCCCGCGGCGTGGTCACCGAGGCCTACCAACGGCTGGTCGAAGACGGCCACGTCGCCGGACGCGGCCGCGCGGGCACAGTGGTCGTCGCGGCACCGGCGAGGACGAAAGAGCAGACGGCACCCGGTCCCCCGGCCGCGGGCACGATCTTCCAGCCCGCTCCCGGGATCGGCGTCTTCGACTCGCTGCGGTCGACCCCGGCGCGGATCGACCTGTCCCCCGGCGTGCCGGATCTGACGGCGTTCCCGCGAACCGCCTGGTTACGCGCGGAACGCACCGTGCTCAACGACCTCTCTGCGGCGGCCTTCGGCTACGGCGACCCGCGGGGCGCGCCCGCGTTGCGGCTGGCCATCGCGCACTGGATCGCCCGCACCCGGGGCATCACCGCCGACGCCGACGACGTGCTGATCGTCGCCGGTGTCGCACAGGGTCTCGGTTTGCTGGCGCAGGTGCTGCGCGACAATGGGATGTCCGAGATCGCCATCGAGGATCCGAGTTCACTGGGCGCGCGGCAGCATCTGCACGACCGGCGGCTCGCGACACCGCCGATCCGGGTCGACGAAGACGGGATCGACGTCGACGAACTCGTCCGCAGCGGCGCGCCCGCCGTGCTGCTCACGCCCGCGCACCAGTTCCCGACCGGTGTCGTGCTCGGCGGGGAACGCCGTCGCGAACTCATGCGCTGGGCCGCGGACGGCGGGCTGATCATCGAGGACGACTACGACGCCGAGCACCGCTACGACCGCCCGCCGGTCCCCGCGCTGCGCTCGATGCTCGCCGAGCAGGTCTGTTACGCGGGCAGCGTGTCGAAGTGGCTCGCGCCCGCGCTCCGGGTCGGTTGGATGCTGGTGCCGCCGCGATACCGGGACGAGGTGGTCGCGGCCAAACGGTTCGCCGACCTCGGCAACGCCGTCCTCCCGCAGCTGGTGCTGGCGCATCTGATGGAATCCGGCGAGATGGAACGGCAGCTGCGGTTCGTGCGCAAGCGGCATCGCCGCCGCCGGGACGCGATGATCGACGCGCTCCGGACGCATCTCCCGGACGCCGTGGTGCACGGCGCAGCCGCCGGGCTGCATCTGACGATCACCTTCGACGGCGAGTTCTCCGATCTCGACTTCGCCGCCTCCGCGCTGGAGCAAGGGGTGAAGGTGCAGCCGCTGTCGTGGCACTGTCAGCGGCCGATGAATCCCGGCCTCGTCCTCGGGTACGGGGCGAGCCCGGCGAGCGACATCGCCGAGGGCATCGCGACCCTCGGCCGCCTTCGACGCTAGCCACCCCCGCGTTTCGTCCTCTGAATGCGGTGGTTCGACGGCGAACTACCGCATTCAGAGGACGAATTGCCCGAGGAAGGCCAGGAGCACGGCCGGGTCTTCGACGTGGGCGTTGTGGCCCAGCCCGGGAAGTTCCACGGAAGCCTCGCTGAGCGCGCGAAGCTGTTCGGGCCGGCTCATGGGGTCGTGCTCGCCGGCGGCGAGGGCGACCGGGCAGCGCGCCGCGCCGAGCAGTCCGGGCATGTCGGGAGCGCCGACGGCGAACGCGCGGGGATCCAGGGCCAACCGCCAGCCGCCTTCGGTTTCGACGATGCCGTCGGGGTCCGCTTCGGCGAGGCCGGTCAAGCCGGCGATCTTGAGGAACGCTCGTTCGGCGTCCTCGCGGGCCGGGAACACCCTGGGCGGTTTCGCCGCCATGTCGGCGGCCTTCGCGAGGTCGGACTCGCTCCAGTCGACCTTGACGCCCACCGCGAGCAACCCGTCGACCTGGAGCCCGAACCACCCGCTGGCCAGCGCGAGCCCGACCACTCCGCCCAGGGAGTGGCCGATCACCAGCAGCGGACCACGTTCCGGGAGCACCTCGGCGACCGCCGCCGCCAACCCGCCGAACGAGTAGTGCGCCGAGTGCGGTGAGGCCCCGTGCCCTGGCAGGTCGGGCGCCAGCCAGCGGTAGCCGGGTTGCAGCATCAGGCCGTCCCAGACCGCGCCCGTCGCGCCGAGACCGTGCAACAGGAGCACTGCGGGGCCTTCGGTTCCGGCGGTGCGCATCTTCAGCTTGTCCACCGGACGGATCTTTCCTCAGTCCCCGGTGCGCGGGCTAGTGTCGACGCCGTGATCACCGATCCGGACGTGTACACGCGGGGCGTGCCGTACGAGCACCTCGCGGCGCTGCGCCGGGAGTCACCGGTCGTGCGCGTGGACGATTTCTGGGCCGTGCTGCGGCATTCGGACGTCAAGCACGTGCTGAAGAACCCGAAGCAGTTCTCGTCGCACCTCGGCGGGACACAGATCCGGGATCCGGCGACCGAGCAGGATCTCGGTTACGTCCAGCGGATGATGCTCAACATGGACCCGCCCGAGCACGCCCGGCTGCGTGGCCTGCTCACGAAGGCGTTCACGCCGCGCGCGGTCGGCAGGCTGACCGAGCGGATCCAGGGCTGGGCCAGGGAGCTGATCGCCGGGGTCCGGGACGACGGCGAGTGCGATTTCGCCACTCTCGCCGCCGATCTCCCGTTGCTGACGCTCGCCGAGGTCTTCGGGATCCCCGAACAGGACCGGCGGCTGATGTACGACTGGAGCAATCGCGTGATCGGCTACCAGGACGCCGATTACGCGGTGAGCGCGACGGTCGACGCGGGTGACGTCACCGATCTCGCGCGGGCGGCGCTGGCGGTGCGGCCGGTTCCGGGACCGGACGGCGCGATGCCCGATCCGCGCACGCGGGCCGGGATGCCGGATCTCTACGCGTACGCCACCGCGCTCGGCGAGTACAAACGCCGGCATCCCGGCGAAGACGTGATGAGCAATCTGATGGGGCACGTGGAAGACGGCGGCCGGGTGTCCATCGCGGAGTTCGAGAACCTGTTCTGGCTGTTTTCCGTGGCAGGCAACGAAACACTGCGCAACGGCATCCCCGGTGGGATGTTGTCGTTGCTGTCGCATCCGGATCAGTACCGGCGGCTGCTGGCCGACCGTTCGCTGCTTCCCGGTGCGGTGGAAGAGATGTTGCGTTTCTGGACGCCGGTCATGCACTTCCGCCGGACCGCGACCGAGGACGTCGTTCTGTCCGATGTGGACATCCGCGCGGGCGAGAAGTGGTCGTCTGGTTCTCCGCCGCGAATCGCGACGAGGCCGTCTTCGCGGACCCGGATCGCTTCGACATCGGCCGCACTCCCAACGATCACCTGACCTTCGGGCACGGTCCGCATTTCTGCCTCGGCGCCCAGCTGGCGCGGGTGCAGCTGCGCGCGATGTTCGAAGCGGTCCTTGATCTGCTCGGCGAGGCCGAACTCGCCGGTGAACCGGTGCGGTTGCGGTCGAACTTCCAGAACGGGCTGAAATCCTTGCCGATCCGCTGGTAGCGAAGGGCCCCTTCCCGCCCCCGAGCGCGGGAAGGGGCACCTCACCCCCTGATCATTCGGCCGCGGCGTACTCCGGCTCGGCGATGGCGGAGCGGGCTTCGGCCTTGCGCAGGCCGACGACTCCGGACAGCGCCACCAGGACACTGATCACGGCGATGCCGGTGACGACGGTCAGCGCGGGCGCCAGACCGTTCAGCAGCGCCGCCGGGCCGGTGGCCCCGCCGGAGTTGCCGGTCAGGACCGCGGTCACCACGGCGAGCCCGATCGCGCCGCCGACCTGGATCGACGTGTTCAGCAGTCCGCCGGCGAGCCCCTGCTCGTCGTCGGAGATGCCGTTGGTCGCCTGGATGTTCAGCGACGAGAACGCCAGCATGAAGCCGATGCCCAGCAGGATCATGCTCGGCAGCACCGAGCCGGCGTAGCTGGAACTCTCGTCGATCCGCAGGAACAGCGCGTACCCGATGACGTGAGCGACGACACCGGCGAGGATCGTGCGCGGCGTGCCGAGCCGGTCGATCAGCGGCTCGATCCGAGGCGAACCGAAGGCCACGATCAGCGCGGCGGGCAGGAATCCGAGCGCGGTCTGCAGCGCGGACCAGTGCAGCACGTTCTGCAGGTACAGCATCACCACGAACTGGAAACCGATGTAGGCGCCGAAGAACGTCGCGCCACCGAGGTTGGCGCGGGCCAGCGGACCCGAACGCAGGATGCCGAGCCGGAGCAGCGGGTGCTTGCTGCGCTTCTCGATGAACACGAAGGTGGCGAGCAGGGCGAGCGCGAGGGCGAACGAGATCAGCGTCCGAGGCGCGGCCCAGCCGATCTCCGGCGCTTCGACCACGGCGAAGACCAGCAGGAGCGAACCGGCGGCACCGGTGATCGCGCCGGGGAAGTCGTAGCCGCCGCCCGTCTGCGGCTCGTAGGACGGGATCAGCTTGATCGCGGCGACCAGTGCGGCGATCGCGATCGGCACCGGCAGCAGGAACGTCCAGCGCCAGCCCACCTCGGTGAGCAGACCGGAGAAGACGAGGCCCGCGGAGTAACCGCTGGCACCGAACACGGCGAAGATGCTGATCGCCCGGTTGCGGGCGGGACCTTCGTGGAAGGTCGTGGTGATGATGGACAACGCGGCCGGTGCGGTGAACGCGGCGGCCAGCCCCTTGATGAAGCGGGTGGCGATCAGCAGCGCGCCGTCGTCGACGAGACCGCCGAGCAGGGAAGCGAGCGCG
The DNA here is from genome assembly GCF_000732925.1 of Amycolatopsis japonica. Lineage (NCBI taxonomy): Bacteria > Bacillati > Actinomycetota > Actinomycetes > Pseudonocardiales > Pseudonocardiaceae > Amycolatopsis > Amycolatopsis japonica. The sequence continues at coordinate 2,036,640 of NZ_CP008953.1, read as the reverse complement.
AAGACCGCGACGGCGACGAGGAAGACCCGGCGCCTGCCGAGCAGGTCGGCGGTGCGGCCGCCGAGGAGCAGCAGGCCGCCGTAGCCGAGCACGTAGGCACTGATGATCCACTGCAGGGCGCCGGTGGAGAGGCCGATGTCGGCCTGGATGGACGGGAGGGCGACGGCGACCATCGACACGTCGAGCGCGTCGAGGCCGACGACAACGGACACAGTGAGCAGGACACCCCAGAGGCGCGCGTCCCACCTTGTCGAGCTGGTGGACAGCTGCACGGAAGAACTCATGATCCGTACAGTACATGCACACGCATCTAATGCAAGTGCATTTAATGACTTTGCATAAAATTCATGTGCATGCTATCTTGGGCCGCGTGAGCGACGTCGCCGAAGAAGACCTGCTGCGGGAGTGGCACGACCTGTCCACCCGGCATGCGGCGGTCTTCGGTCGGCTCGAGTGCCGGCTGCAGGAGCGCCACGGGCTCGGCGTCACCGAGTTCGAAGCCCTCGAACGGCTGGTCACCTGCGTGGTCGGCAAATGCCGCGCGGCCGACCTGACCGAGGTCGTGCACCTGAGCCAGAGCGCCACCTCACGGCTCGTCGCCCGTCTCGAGCGTGAGGGCCTCGTCCAGCGCGCGCTCTGCGAATCCGACCGGCGCGGAATCTTCGTCGTCGTGACCGACGAGGGCCGTCGCCGCTACGAAGAGGCGAAGCCGACACACCGGGCGACCCTCGAAGAGACCCTCACCATCGACGCCTGACGCCGGCGGGTCTCCGCCCCTTTGGCTTGTCCCTCACGAGGCGATCGTGGTCAGCCCCGCGCCAGCTCCTCGCGAACCGCGGGGACGACTTCGTTCCCCCAGCGCCCGAGCGCGCTGTCGGTGGAGGTTCCGTCCTCGACAGGGAAGTAGATGAACCCCGCCGCGCCGTGGTCGCGCACCGCCGAGACCAGTTCCCCGGCCCATTGCTCCGGTGAACCACCGATCCAGCGCCCGTCGTCGTCACGCGGGGACGCCAGCGGGTTTTCCGTTATGCGGCCGGGGAAGTTGTAGATGGTCGCGATCTCGCCGGGGTCCCGGCCCGCGTCGACGGCCGCCTGGTCGATCACCGGACGGGATTCGGCGAACCGGGGGCTGAGCCAGTCCGCGGCGTGCCCCGGGATCCAGCCGTCGGCCAGTTTCCCGGTCACCGCGAGGGATTTGGGCCCGACCGCGCCCGTCCAGACCGGCGGCGCGGCCGCGGCGGCAGGCACCAAGCCGTCGACGGAGTAGAACTCCCCCTCGAACGTCACCGGTGCCCCGCCTCCGGAAAGCGCCTTGACCAGGGTGATCGCCTCGCTCATCGCCCGGACCGCCTCGGCGGGCGTCCGGTGCTCCACTCCGAGCTTGGCGATCTCCCGCCAGAGCCCGCCCGCACCGATCCCGAGCGCGACGCGACCGCCCGAGAGCGCCGAAAGCGACGTGATCGTCCTCGCCAGCATCGGCGCGGGACGGCTCGGCAGGTTGGTGACGTTGACGGCGGCCGTCACGCGCGACGTCCTGCCGAGGATCACACCCAGCGCCGCGTAGGCGTCCAGCCGGTCGGCGAAGTACGGGTGATCGGACAAGCTGACCAGGTCGAGTCCCGCGCGGTCGGCCTGTTCGGCGTGCCGCAGAAGGTCGTCCACTTCGCCGACGCCGGTCTCGAGGCCGAATCCGAACAGTGCCATCACCACTCCTTGAGTTCGTAGTACGCACTATTTGTATCACGAACTAGTTCTCGGTGTCGAAGTAAAGAATCTTTGACATGATGTCCAGAACTCTTTACCTTGGATTTCGTGGCACTGGAAGAGAAACGCGCGTGGATCACCGCGGTGGTCACGATCTGCGCCTACGTGGTGTATCTGATCGTCGTCCTCAGCCGAGCGGGCTCCGGCCCGCTCGTCGACGTTCCTTACGTGGCGACGCTGCTGTGGACGATCGGGGCGGCCATCGCGGCCACGATCGCGCTGAACATCGCCGTGACGATCGCCGCGCCGCGTGACGACGACCGCAAAGACCAGCGAGACCGCGAGATCGGCCGGTTCAGTGACCACATAGGACAGTCGTTCGTCGTGATCGGCGGTGTCGCGGCGCTCGTCATGGCGATGGCGGAACTGGACCACTTCTGGATCGCCAACACCGTCTACCTCGCCTTCGTGTGCTCGTCCCTGCTCGGCTCGCTCGCGAAGATCGCCGCATACCGCGAGGGATTCCAGGCGTGGTGAAACCGACCAAGGTCACGAACTCCATCCGCGCCCTGCGGTTCGCCAAGGGCGAGATGACCCAGGCCGAACTCGCGAACCGGATCGGCGTGACGCGCCAGACGGTCATCGCGATCGAGCAAGGCCGCTACTCGCCGTCGCTGGAGATGGCGTTCCAGATCGCCCGGGCGTTCGGCGTCGGGCTCGACGATGTTTTCCAGTACCCGGACTAGGAAAAGAGGCCGCCATGAAGGCGATCGTCCAGAACGAGTACGGCACCACCGACGTCCTGCAGCCCGCCGACCTGCCCGAACCCGAAGCGGGACCGGACGGTGTGGTCGTGCGAGTCCGGGCGGCGGGGGTCGATCCCGGCGTCTGGCACCTCATGGAAGGCTCGCCGTATCTGGTGCGGCTGATGGGTTTCGGGGTGCGGAGACCGAAGGCCCGCGTTCGCGGGATGGACTTCGCCGGTGTCGTGCACGCCGTCGGCGGCAATGTGACACGATTCCGGCCCGGCGACGAGGTTTTCGGTACCTGTCAAGGATCTTTCGCCGAGTACGCATTGACCACAGTGGACAGTATCGCCCGGAAACCGGAGCGGCTCGGCTTCGACGAAGCGGCCGCCGTCCCCATCTCGGCCTTCACCGCGCTCCAAGCGCTCCGGGACAGGGGCCGGGTCGCGCCCCGGCAGAAGGTCCTGATCATCGGCGCGGGCGGCGGCGTGGGCACCTTCGCGGTGCAGATCGCCAAGGCGTTCGGCGCCGAAGTGGACGGCGTATGCGGCACGGGCAAGGTCGATCTGGTGCGTTCGCTCGGCGCGGCCCGGGTCTTCGACTACACCCGCGAAGACTTCGGCGGCGGCTACGACCTCATCGTCGACACCGCCGGCAACCGGTCGCTGACCTCGTTGCGGAAATCCCTGACTCCGCGAGGCACTCTCGTCCTCGTCGGCGGGGAGACCGAAGGGAAATGGATCGGCGCGGTGGGCCGCACTCTGCGGGCGCTGATGCTCGGGCCGTTCGTGAAGCAGAAGCTCCGCGGCCTGATTTCCACGGAGAACCAGGACGATCTGCAGACGCTGCGCGCGCTCATCGAGGCAGGGAAGGTCACGCCGGTGATCGACCGCGCCTATTCGCTGGCCGAGGCGCCCGAAGCCGTCCGCTACGTGCGGGACGGGCATACGAGCGGCAAGGTCGTCATCACCGTCTGATGTTCTCCCCCGCGTCGGTCTCCGGCCATCTCGACGGTGTTCGGTATCGGTGAGCGATCCGCCGAGCGCCGAGGAGACCACCGATGTCCGTCAACCGCCGGGACCTGTTGCGAGGCGCCGCCACCGCCGGTGCGCTGGGGCTGGCCTGGCCGTTGAGTTCGCGGATGACGGTCGCGCAGGCCGAGGAGGCCGCCGTCGCACTGGGCGCGACCTGGGACGAGGCGCCGTTCACGCTCGGCGTCGCGTCCGGCGACCCGGTCCCGTACGGCGTCGCGCTCTGGACCAGGCTCGCGCCGAAACCGATGGAGTTCGAGCAGCCGCTCGACGACACCGTCGAGGTCGGCTGGGAGGTGGCCACCGACCGCGGGTTCCGCCGCCGCGTGGCGCGTGGGACGACGGCCGCAACCGCCGGGGCCGGACACAGCGTGCACGTGCCGGTGTCCGGGCTGGAGCCGGGCTCGCAGTACTACTACCGCTTCCACGTGCTCGGCAAGGTCAGCCGGATCGGCCGCACCCGCACCGCGCCGGTCGGGCCGGTCCGGCGGGTGCGGTTCGCCTCGGCGAACTGCCAGGCGTTCCACGACGGGTTCTACGCGGCGCACGCCGGGATCGCGCGGGAGGAGCTGGACTTCGTCGTCCACCTCGGCGACTACGTCTACGAGCACGGTCAGGTCGGCGGCAACCCGCTGCGCGACCACGAAGGTCCCGAGGTGCTGACCCTGCCTGCGTACCGGCGGCGCCACGCGCTCTACAAGTCCGACCCCTCGTTGCGGGACGCCCACGCGGCCCACCCCTGGTTCATCACCTGGGACGATCACGAGGTCGTCAACGACTACAGCGGCACCACCCCGTCGTTGCGGGCGCGACGCTCGGCGGCGTATCAGGCCTGGTTCGAGCATATGCCGGTGCGCCCGGACCACCCCTCGACGCCGAGGATCCACCGTCAGCGCCGCTGGGGCGACCTCCTCGACCTGTCCATTTTGGACCTGCGGCAGTACCGCTCGGCGCAGAACCTGCCCGACGGCACGATCCTCGGCGCGGACCAGAAGGCGTGGCTCAAGGACCAGGTGACCGGGGCCGGCGAGGCCTGGCACTGCTGGGTGAACTCGATCATGCTGAGCCAGCTGGCGAAGCCCGGCGGCGGCTACATGTTCACGGACCAGTGGGACGGCTTCCTCGCCGAACGCAAGGAGGTGCTGACCCACGTGGCACAGAGCGGCCTCGAAGACCTCGTGGTGATCACCGGCGACTGGCATTCCGCGTTCGTCGACGACATCCGCCCGGACTTCGCGGATCCCGCCACCCCCGTGATCGGCACGGAGTTCACCGCGCACTCGGTCACCTCCGGCGCCTACTCCCCCGAGTGGAACGCCACGAACGGACCGAAGATGGGCGCGGCCAACCCGCACCTCAAGTACTTCGAAGGCGACCGGTACGGCTACGACGTCTACGAGGTCACCCCGCGCCGCTGGAGCACGCACATGCGGGTGATCGGCGACCGGCGCGACCCGCGTTCCCCGGTGAGCACCCTGACGACGTTCCACGTCGACCGCGGCCGGGCCGGGTCCTATGAGGACCGGTCCACCAGCACGTCTCCGGCACAGTACCGGCGGCGCTAGGCCAAAAGGGGAGCCGGGAACTCAGAAGAGGGGCGGCGACGCCCTTTCGGAGCAGCGCGGTTCACCGCACGCGTTCTCGTTTCACCTGCCCGATGAATTCACGACAATTCTTCCGTGCGGCTAATCTGGCCTTTCCACTGGGAACCAGACGCGGGAGAAACAATGAAGAAGAAAATCGCCGCTTTAGTCATGGCCGCCTTTTCGGCGGCCGGACTCCTGGCCGCCTCGCCGGCCGCCGCGGCGACCGAAGGCCAGTTCCCGCCCTACGGATGCGACAGCAGTCGCTACGGAATCCTCTTCGGCGAGGGCATTTCGATGACCTGCTTCTCGCTGCCGAGACACTCGGAAACGTACCGAGTGGTCGCCCACTGCGCGTCCGGGTCCTCCTTTTGGTACACCGTCGGCCATTGGGTGCCGATCGGTTTCGGCCCGTCGACCGCGGAATGTCACGGCGCACTGCTTTCGAGCGCCTACGTGGCCGGATATCACGTAGACGACTTCTAATATCCGAATGCAACGATGTTGATCTTGACGGCGCCTTTCAGCGTCCGCTCCCGGCTGGTCCCCACCGGCCCACTTCCGCGGTGAGCCACCGATGCAGGGAAAACGCCAGTTCGACCGGCGCGTCGTACTGGATCAGATGCCCGGCATCGGGAATGACGTCCAGAAGGGCACCGGGAATCGCGTCGGCGAGCTGTTCCGCGCGATCCACCGGTATCCACGTGTCGTCCGCGCCCCAGATCACCTTCACCGGCAACTCGAGTTCCGGATAGCGGTCCTGCATCTCGTCGGTGAACCGGACGTCCGCCTCGGCGATCTGCCGGTAGAAGGCGCGTTGCCCCTCCTCGTCCAGCCAAGGCCCGGTCAGGGTGGCCAGTTGCGCGCCGGTGAGACCTCGATGGGAGGCCGTCCCGATGTAGGACTCGAGCGCACCCTTGTGCACCGTCGGGGGCTGCGCCTGGAAGACCTCGGCGTTCTCGGCGACGAGCCGGAAGAACTCCGAACCCCATGGCCGCAGCGCGACGACGTCCACCAGCGCGAGCGAGGCGTACTCCGCACCGTGCAGCAGCTTCGCGCGCAGCGAAACGGCTCCGCCGTAGTCATGGGCGATCACGTGCGGGGCGGCCAGCCCCCAATACGTGAGCAGGTCGGCGAAAAGCTCGCCCTGCGTGCCGAGATCGACGGCGTGGCCGGGATCCTTCGACGAACGACCGTATCCGGGCATGTCCCAGACGTGGACGGCGAACTCCTCGCTGAGCGCTCGCGCGAAAGGCGCCCACAGTTGTGCCGACCACGGTGTCCCGTGGCACAGCACCACCGGGGCGCCTTCGCCGAGGCGTTCCCACGCCACCGAACGGCCACGCCACTCGAACGTCCGCGACAACTCCAGCTCGCCGAATCCCATGATCGCGATGGTAGTGGCGGCCGTCCCGCTCAGTCGGGCAATTGCAGTTCCGTATGCCGTTTGGACAGCATCTCCGCCAGCTCCCGGAGTTTGACGTTCATGTTCTGCGACGTATGCCGCAGCACCTCGAACGCCTCCGCGGCGTCGATCCCGCGCCGTGCCATGAGGATGCCCTTGGCCTGCCCGATCGCGTCCCTGCTGTCGAGCGCCTGCTGGAGCTGCTCCTCCTGGAGCTGCCCGCGCGTGACCGCGTGCGTCGTCGCCAAAGCCAGCGACGCGTGCGTCGCCAGGAGCAGCAGCACGTCGCGGTCGGCCCTGGCGATGCCGTGCGGACGGCGCGAGTAGACGTTCAACGCGCCGGACACCTGCGAACTCGACGCTTCCGGCAGCAAGGCCGTCGACACCAGCGAGTGGAACCCGAGCGCCGCGGCGGCAGGGCCGAAACGCGGCCACCGGGCGTCTTCCGCGAGGTTGTCGCTGAAGGCCGCCGCCGGTCCCGAAACCCGCGCCGCTTCGACACAGGCACCCTCGCCGTACTGATACTGCAGCTGGTCCAGTTCGCCGGCGATCTCGTCGGTCCCCATCGGCGTGTGGAACCCGCCGTCGGGATCGAGGAGGGTGACGCTGACCAGATCCGCACCGGGCACCAGATCACGCGTCGCGAAGACCACCCGTTCGAGTACCGCCGCGATCGAACCGGAATCCAGCAACGCCCTGGTCAGGGAGACGAACTGGTTGACCAGTGGCCCGGCGAGGAGCCGGGCGCCGTTTTCAGAGGTCACCGGCAGTTCGCCGTCGCCGACATCCTCGACGAATCGGTTCTTGTCCCGCTGCCAGTCGATTTCATCGTCCAAAGCCCGCCTCTCCCACTTCTGCACATCGGCGTGATGCACCACGGGAGCCACCGGCGGGAACCGGCGCCGAGCGCGCACCATCAACCGCCGCAACCAACCCGGTTACCGGCGGATCGGCGCTAACTTCTCAACGCTCAGAACCGCTTTCGGAAGCCGACCTTAGCCGAATGCGATCACCCCGCCTACCGCGACCCACGTTCGGCCCGTCGTGGATCGTTTCTTCCTGGCACGCGGTCGACGAACCGATCGGCCACCTGGCGTAACGCGACGTCCTCTCCGCCATGTTTCAGCCAGCGCCGTGGTTGGTACCCAGGCGCCGTATCGCCGAGAACCCCGGGGGTGGTCACTCTGTCCTCGCTCCAGGCCGAGGAGCAGCGACGGATCGTCGCTGCCTGCTTCGCGCGCACCGGGCTCACGATGGAGCAGCTGTGGTTGAGGTACTTCGCGCTCGGCGGTGACGTCAGCGAAGTCGAACTGGAGGCGTTCCTGCAGGGACTGTTCCCCCTGCCCCGGATCCAACGGGACATGGTGGCCCACGCGGTCAACGAGCGCCTCGACGAGATCTCCGGCGCGAGACGGGCGCCGTACAGCCGCGAGCCCAGTGAGGACACCCGCCCCCGCGGTCCGCTGGCCGCGCTGGTGGGACTTCTCGACGGCGCCCACCGGGTCGCCCCGGAGCGGCTGCCCGAGGTCATCGCGGCGGCAGGGCGCGCGCTGGACCTGCGGATAGCCGTCTACCTCGCCGACTACGACCAGCACCGGCTCATCCCGTTTCCCGAGCAGGCGCCCGGCCGGGTACCGCAGGCGATCGAAACCAGCATCGCCGGTCAGGCGTATCGGCAGGCGGACACCGTGCTGGCCGCAGACTCCGCCGGGCCGCGCTTGTGGGCCACGCTGCTGGACGGCGACGAGCGCGTCGGCGTGCTCGAGGTCGAAGCCGGCCCGAACACCGACCTCAACGACCCCTCGTTACGCACTCAATGCCATTGGCTCGCGTCGCTGTCCGGCCACCTCATCGCCGCCGCGATGCGCTACGGCGACGGCCTCGACATGACTCGCCGACGACGGAGGCGCGATCCCACCGCCGAACTGCTCTGGCAGCACCTGCCCCCGTTGACGGCGGCGACGCGCGACGTCGTGGTGGCAGGCGGAGTCGAGCCCGCCTACGACGTTCGCGGCGTCACGTTCGACTACGCCCTTTCCGCAACGACGGCATGGCTGGCGATCTTCGACGCGGGCCGCGACACCGAGTCCTCAGGCCTGGTGGTGTCGGCGGCACTCGCGGCCTACCGGTCCGCCCGCCGTGAGGGCCAGGGCCTGCATGGCCAGGAGAGCGCTGTCGACAAAGCGCTTTCGACGCAGTTCGGTGCCGGCGGGTCAGTTCGCGGGACCCTGGCCGAAGTGGACCTCGCCCACGGGGACGTGCGCCACCTCGAAGCGGGCGGGGAAGCACCGCTCGTGTTCGGCAGCGGGCACGAAAAGTCCACAGTGGACAGTGCGCCGCGATCGCCGTTCGGTGCCGGGACGCCAGGCCGGGTCTCGACCACCCGACTCCAGCCTGGAGATCTCCTCGTCCTGCACACCGAAGGCCTCTCGGAGGCGCGTTCCGCCGACGGCGCACGGTTCTCTCTCGCCGGGAGCCTGGACGCCAACGCCGGACACGTACCGCCCGAGATCGCCCGCCGCGTGCTGCAGGCGGCGAAGTCCCACTGCCACGACACTTTCGCCGGTGACGCCGGTCTGCTACTCGCTCACTGGCCGGGAACGCCGTGAAGCCGCTCAGCCGCTGAAATCGACGTCTTCGCTCATCACCGTCCCTCCCTTTCGGCCCGGCGCGGCCTGATACCGCCAGTACAGGTTCGTGTGCGCGATGACCAGTTCCGGCGCGATTCCGCCCCACTCGGTCTTGTCCACGGTCGTGTGCGCGTCGCCGACCAGCGTCGCGTCGTACCCGCGGACGATGGCGCCGTGCAGCGTCGAACGGATGCAGGCGTCGGTCTCGGCCCCGACGACCACGAGCCGTCCGACACCGCGTTCGGCCAGCACCTTCTCCAGGTCGGTGTCCTCGAACGAGTCACCGTAGGACTTTTCGACGACCGGCTCGGCTTCCTCCTGGTTCAGTTCGCCGACGATGCGCCATTCTTCGCTTCCTCGCACGAGCCCGTCGTCGGAGTGCTGCACCCAGACGACCGGGACGCCTTCCCGCCGTGCCCTGCCGACGAGCCCGCCGATCTTCGCGACCACGGCGTCGCGCTCGTAGCCCTCGTCGACGACGGCGTTCTGGACGTCGACGACGAGGAGCGCGGTGTTCGGCCGGTTGTCGAGAGTGGTCATGACGGGTATCCCTCCAGGTCAGGCTGCTGAGGCAGACCCTAGCCCGGACCACCGACAAGAACGGCGATCAAGCTCCCGGAACGGCCAGCGCCTTCGTGTTGCGCTGGACAGCGGACCACGCGCCGTCCCGGCACAATCCGCAGGACGGGCCGAAGAACTCCGCACGGGCCCGCTCGTCACCGGAAAGCCAGAACCGGAACCACGCCGTGATGGCGCCACGGAACCCGCCTCCGTCGCCGACGGGCGTGAAGTGGGTCGCGCCGCGGAGTTCGCCGTAGATCGCGGGGACCTGGTCCGCGAGGCGGTAGCGCGGGATGACCAGCAGCCCGGGGATGACGATGGTGTCGAACTGGCCGCCGAGGAAGAACGAAGGACCCTTGAGTGCCGTGGCGGAGCCCTGCGGCCCCGGTTCGATCGGGATCGTGGTGGTGACGCGCGCGTCGGCGCCGGCGGCGATCGCTCCGCCGCCGCCCTGGGAATGGCCGGTGGCGCCGATGTGCGCGGTGTCGATCTTCCCCTCATAGCGGCTGCCGGGACGGGAGTTCTCGGCGATCAAGGTCGTGGCACCGGCCAGCATCTCCTGCCCCGAACCGGCGTTCGGGGTGTCGGCCGCCGCGACGACGAAACCGTGGGAGGCCAGATGCCGCAGCAGGCCGTCATAGGTCTTCGGGTTCGCGCCGGTCCCGTTGCCCCACAGGATGACCGGATGCCTCTCCAGCCGCGAAGGCCGGTACACGGTGTGCGCGCTGTCGAGGGCTTCGACGGTCACCGCGTAGGGGCCTGGTTCGCTCCACCGGGTGTCGATACCGGTCGCGGCCGTCGCGGCGGGTGCGAGGCCGACGGTGGCGAGCGCGACCATCCCGGCGATCAGTGTCCGTGCGCGAAGTCTCCCCATGATGGCCACCCGTCCCGTTCCGCCAGGACCCCGTTGCCCACGGCGTTCCTCTCAGGGTGTCGGCCCGGTCACCGTACGTCCATGGGGCCGATCACAAGATCGGGCGGACGAGTCTTGTGATCGGCCCCAAAGCGAGGGTCAGCCGACGAGCTGCCACAGGTAGCTCGGACTCTTCACCGGTGCGACGGCGTTCTTCTTCCAGAGGTACTTCACCTTGCAGGGTGGGACGATGCGGTACTTCTGCACGGTGAAGGAACGGCCTTCCTTGTACTGCTGCAGCCGCAACGTCTTCCCCGCGGGCACGGTCGCGGCGTAGGACCAGGAATCGGCCTTCGAGTAGCTCGCGCCGACGCTCACCGCCAGCGAGACACTCGCCTTCGCGAAGATGACGCCCGCCTCGGCGCTGGTCGTGCCGGTGATGGAGGCGTTGACCGACGAGGTCGTCGTCTTGTTGTAGGTGATCGTGCCCGGCCCGCGCAGGTAGTCACTGCGCAGGTTCGTCTTCATCCAGGCCTTGGCGCCGTTCGAGATCGTGTAGTCGGGCGGATCGTTGACCTCGGGACAGGGCTGGATCGCGAGCGACGAGGGCCCCGCCCCGAGTGCCGCGGGCGCCACGCACAGGGCGCAACCGAGAAGAACAGAAGCGGCCATCGACCGGAAACGCATCGCGAACCTCCCGTTGTCGATCATGACCGAACGGTAATACGGCTCCTGGTGACGGCGTGGAAATCCAACCTGTTCGAGTTACGCCCGACTGTCCACTGTGGTCTTCACCCGAACGTCGAAAGCCCGTCCAGCAACCTGTCGACGTCGTCGACGCTGGTGTACGGTGCCAGCCCGACCCGGAGCGCCGGATCCTCCAGCTTCAAGGCCGCGAAGACTTCGTGGGCGTAGAAGGATCCCGCCGGCGCGACGACGTTCCTTTCGGCGAGATGCCGTTGCGCCTCGCGCTCCCGGCCACCGAGGCCCATCAGCACGGTCGGGGTCCGGTCCGCCGCCTTGCAGTGGACGGTGACGGCGTCGCCCAGCCCCTCCTCCAGCCTGGCGCGCAACGTGCTTTCGTGCTCGTGCAACGAGTTCATCGAATTCGCGAGCCGTTCTCGCCGTGATCCGCCCGCTCCGGGGTCCAGCGCGGCGAGGAAGTCCACCGCCGCCGTGGCACCCGCGAGCATTTCGTAGGGCAGCGTGCCGAATTCGAACCGCTCGGGCACGCTGTCGGGCGACGGCACGAGCTTGTCCGGCTCGACGGTTTCGAGCAGGGCGGGCGACGCGCCGAGCACGCCGCAGTGCGGGCCCAGGAACTTGTACGGCGAGCAGACGAAGAAATCCGCTCCGAGCGCGGGCACGTCGACCAGTTCGTGGGCGGCGTAGTGCACTCCGTCCACGAACACCAGCGCCCCGGCGTCGTGGGCGAGATCGGCGATCCGGCGGATCGGCGGCTTGGTGCCGAGGACGTTCGAGGCCGCCGTGACCGCGACCAGCCTCGTCCGTTCGGTGAGGACGAGGGAATCGAGGTCGAGTTCCGTGGTTTCCGGGTCGATGTCGAGCCAACGGACGGTCATTCCGGCGCGCTCGGCGGCCTGGACCCACGGCCGGACGTTGGCGTCGTGATCGAGACGGCTGACGACGATCTCGTCGCCCTCGCGCCAGCTTTTGGCCAGGTGCCGGGAAAAGTCGTAAGTCAGCTGGGTGGCGCTGCGGCCGTGGACGACGCCTTCGGCAGGCACACCGAGGAAGTCCGCGTAGGCGTCGCGGAAGCCCGAGACGGCGTTCTCCGCGTTGAGTTCGGACGGACTGATCTTGCCCCGGTTCGACAACGGACCGGTCAGCGTACCGGCGATGGCGTCGGCGACGGTCCGGGGTGTCTGGGTACCCGCGGGTCCGTCGAAAAAGGCGGTTCCGTCGGCGAGGGAGGGGAAGTGGAGCCGGAGGGCGGCGACATCGATGGCCATGTCCCCGACTCTGACATCCAGGGAGGCACGCGTAAACGCTTCGTGGCCGGAACTTCCTCCGGCCACGAAGCGTCTCGGACTCAGTACAGCGTCAACCGGTACGCGCCGGACTGCGCGGTCCCGGCGAACAGATACCGGCCGTCCGCGCTGACCGCCAGGGAGAGCACCCTGGAATCGGGCAGCGCGCCGGGCACGGGCGACCAGGTGCGGCCGAAGTCCGTGCTGCGCAGCACGCCGCCGCCGGTCGCGTTGCTCGCGAACCACACCCGGAAGTCGAACGGATGCGGCAGGATCCGGCTGATCTCACGGGGGTCCTCGCCGTCGAAGACCCGGCGGAACGTCTTGCCGCCGTCTTCACTCAGGTGGATGCCCGCGCCGCCGATGAGCACGCGGCCGCCACCCCATCGGCTGATCGAGATCGCACTGACCGGCTGGCTGGTCACGTGGGTCCAGGTCTTGCCGCCGTCGTCCGACCGGGACAGGCCGTCGGAGTCCCCGCCCCAGACCCGGTCCGGATTCCACGGATCACCGGCGAACGCGATGAAGCCGTTGTCGGTCGCGAGCTTCTCCCAGGTCTTCCCGGCATCGTTGCTGCGGTAGAGCACGTAGCCACTGGGAGCGAAGGCCGAGACGAGCACCCGGTTCGGGTCGGCCGGGTGGGCGAAGATCGCCCTGGGGAGGCCTTCCTTCGCCTTAGCCGCGAATTCCCAGGTCCGCCCGCCGTCGCCACTGCGGAGCACGTCGAGCGAGAAACCGTTCCGGGTGACCTGCCAGACGACGTCCGGTCGGCTCGGCGAGACGGACAGACGCGCGTCCTCGTGCAGCCGGTCGGCCGGGTGCGACTGCCAGACCCGATCCGCCGCGGCCACCTTGCCGCGCGGGAGCGGCGTGTTGTAGATCTCCTGCACACCCGCCGCGACGACGCTCTCGCGCAGCAGGTTCCCGGTCGTCACGAGGTCGCGGATGGATTCGCCCGGGACACCGATCTGCTGGTAGCCCCGCTTGCCCTCGTCCGCGTACACGCCTCGATAGAGCGAGGAGATCAGCGTCGTGGCGGGTTTGCCCGGTCCGGCGGGGAGGTCGATCATGTCGCTGACGCCTTCGCCCGCCGCGGGCACCGGTTTGCGGGACCAGGTGCGGCCGAAGTCCGCGCTGACGTCTATGTCGTTATACGTCGACACGTACAGCCGTCCACCGAGGAAACGCGGTTCGCGCAGGGTCTGCTCGCCGGGATCGCGGCGCAGTACCGTCCAGGTCTTGCCGCCGTCGGTGGAGCCGTGCAGTTCGGGGCCGACCGTGACCACGAATCGCTTGCCGTCCGAGGCGACCTGGTTGATCTCGCCGTTGGCCCGGTAGACGAGTTCGGCCTGCGGCTCCTTGCCGCTGACCCCTCGGACCACCCAAAGGGCGTACTCGGGAAGGACTGTCGTGAGGTAGGCGTCGTCGCCGACCAACGTGAGCTTGAGCGCGCCGACCGGCGAGGCGTTGCCCTCACGCGGCCAGGTCCTCGGCACGTCGTTCCAGTGCTCGCCACCGTCGGTGCTGACGCTCAGCGAATCCATGTTCTGCACCACGACGACCCGGCCGGTCGGGTCCGTGGCCATGCCGAACGCGCCGTCGGGGTACCACTCGCGCAGGGTTTCCCAGGTCTGGCCGCGGTCGGTGGTCCGCACCAGCATGCCGCGCCATTCGCCGAGGAAGCCCGCCGGTTTGTTGCCCACCGCGAGCATCCGGTCCGGGTTCGCCGGATCGACGAAGAATCCCTGGATGGAGGTGTCCTGCGGCAGTCCGCGGCGCACACTCCAGGAAGCGCCGCGATCGCCGGAGAGCCACAGGGCGGGCGGGCTCGGCTGCATCATCGCGAGGCCGGCGGGCGAAACGGCGAGCATCCCGCCGACGCTGTTCGGGCCGACCGGTTCCCAGCCGCCGCGCGGCTTCCCGGTCGCGTTGACGTCCGAGGGCGGTGCCTGGGGTTCGGCGGTGGCCACCGACGTCGCCCCGGTGGTGCCGAGAACCGTCAGCAGCCCGAGAACGAACATGCGTTTGGTGATCGATCTCAGTTTCATGCGGGAGATCTTGGCGCAAGATCCGGAAAAGAGATAGAGGATTCGTCGGATCTTTGCCTGGCGATAACCCCTTCCCATCTTCGATACGCCTTGTCAAGACTTGACTTACCGAAAACTCATCGGATGACTATGGCGATCAGCGCGGCGGCGAGCAGGGCGAGGTACGCGATCGCGTGCGCACGGTCCGGGATCCGGCCGACCACGCGTCGCGTCACGGCGATGGTCGGGAGCGATCCGCACAGCAGCGCGCCCGCGGCCACGAGGTCGACGTAGCCGACGTGAGCGCCGCCCGAGGACGCGCCCGTCGCCGCGAAGGCGTAGACGGCTGCGCCGATCACCGCCACGGGCAGGCTCAGCGGGTTCGCGAGCGCGGTCGCGTCGGCCATCGGCAGTCCCTTGCGCCGCATGAGCGGCACGGTGAGGACGCTGCCCCCGACGCCGAGAAAGCTCGCCACGGCACCGATCCCGGTCCCGCCCGCGATGGTGGTGACCCCGCCGAGAGCACGCGGTCCGTCGTCCTCCCGTCTGCTCACGAAACCTTTCCGGGCGACGCTGTCGGCGATGGTCAGCGCGAGGTAGGCGACGAAGAGCCAGCGCAGGACACCCTCGTCGGCCACGGTGGCGGCGAAGGAGCCGAGCACGGCGCCCAAACCGATGAAGGCGACGAGCGGCCACAGATAGTCGCGGCGGAGCCGGCCCGTCCGCAGCTGGGCGAGGGTCGCGCTCCCGGCGTTGACCACCATCACGGCGGTCGACGTGGCCACCGCCACGTGCATCGCATCCTGTGCGTGCTCCGGATCCGCGAGCGCGAAGGCGTAGACGACGGGCACGGTGATGAACCCGCCGCCGAATCCGAAAAGGACGGTGGTGACGCCGCTCAGGCAACCGAACCCGAGGAGCACCGAGATCTCGATCAGCACTCCCTCGACGGTAGGCCCCGGCGGCACGGCGGGCATTCGAAAGGTCGCCAGTTTCTTTCGCGGATCGGACACCCGGCGTAGCCTCGGTGAGGTGCGTGACATCCCCATCGACGAGGTCGACCATCTCGACCGCGCGGTGGTGGCGATCCGCACCGATTACCCACCGGGGCACCGGATCCTCCCGCATCGGCACCGGCGGGCGCAGTTCCTCTACAGCGCGACCGGGTCGATGCGAGTCGAAACGGCCGACGGCACGTGGACCATCCCGACCCGGCGCGCCGTGCTCGTCCCGCCGGAGACCGTCCATCAGGTGTTCACGACGACCGTGAGCACCCGGAGCCTGTACATCGAGCCGAAGGCGGTGCCGTGGTTCCCGCGCCGCTGCCAGGTCGTCGAGGTGTCCGCGCTGCTCCGGGAACTCCTGAACGAGGCCGTCGGCGTGCCGGAGCTGTACACCGCTCGCGGACGAGACGCCGCGGTCATCGGCCTGACCCTGCACGAGATCCGCCGGTCCGCGCCGGTCCGGCTCGACCTCCCGCTGCCGAAGCACGAACGGCTGCGAGCCCAGTGTGAGTCCTTTTTGGACGCTCCGGACATCCACGATCCCGCGAGCGAGTGGGCGAACCGTCTGCACGTGAGCGAACGGACGCTGAACCGGCTCTTCACCGCGGAGACCGGGATGGGTTTCGCCCGCTGGCGGCAACGGGCCTGCGTCCTGCATTCCCTGTCACTGCTGTCGGACGGCCTGCCCATCGCCGCGATCGCCGCCTCGCTCGGCTACGAGAGCCCCGCCGCGTTCTCGACGATGTTCACCCGGCTTCTCGGCACTTCACCGAGGGACTACCGCGCCGCGTCCGCGCTCTGAACCCGGTGTCTCGCCCAGGCGAACAAAGGAGTTCATCGCATGAGCAAGAACGTACTCGTCACCGGCGCCGCACAAGGGAAACCGCCGCCGCCTTGGGTTCCTGGCGGAATCTTCGCCGGATTCCGACTACGCCTGACGGCGCTCATCCACGCTGTGCTCGTGCCGCCCCGACGCAGTACACACCGAAGGCCGCGACCCCGACCGCCACCACGATGAGGAGCACGGTGCCGAACGGCTGGGCGGCCAAGGTCCGCAGGGCGGCGTCGAGCCCGCCGGAACGGGACGGGTCATGCGTCAACGCCGCGTACCCGACCAGTACGGAGACCACACCGAACACGACACCCCTTGCCACGTAACCGATCCTGCCCAGACGCTCCACCCATCGCCGGGTCCCCGACGGGAGCTTCGCGAGGTCGAGGTCCTGCTCGAAGGTCCGGCGTATCCCTTTCACCGCCGAGCCCACCGCGACGCCGAACACGATGACGGCCACCACGGCCACCAGGAACGGGCCGGCGGGCAATCCGAGCAGCCAGGCGGTGAACTCCTGCTGCTTCTGGTCGCCGCTGCCCTGTTCCCCCGCCCCCAAGGCGACCTTGGCCGCGTACACGCCGAGCGAAATCCCCACCAGGCAGCGCACTCCGGACGTCACCCGCTTGACGGTGCGAGTGCGCTGCTTGTCGATCCACGTGTAGCCGACGGCGGCCAGCAACCCCTGCCACAGGCCGTAGGCCACCAGTCCCACCGCCAATACCCACAACAGCACCCCGCCCGCCGGGGTCGAACCGACCTCGGTGATCGCGCCGCGTCCGTCGGCCTCCTGTCCGCCACCGCCGACGGCGACACGCACCGCCAGGTACCCGATGAGCAGGTACACCAGCCCGTAGCAGCCCATGCCGATCCGTCCGAGCACCTGGACGGCCTTGTTGTGGCGCACCTGTCTCGCCTTGGTCGTGGACATCCGGTCCACCTCCTCAGAGTCTCCATCGAGTGTCGCCGCCGACGGTGAAGACCGCCGCGTGACTGGTCCGTCCGGCCCAGCGCGAAGGAGGCCTACGCGGACAGCCAGTCGTCGGTGTCGCGATGCCTGCCGAGCCCCACGGCGTCGAACTCGTCGAAGTGGTCGCCCTTGAGCGCGCCCAGCCGTCGAAGCGCCTGGGAGATCGGGCTGCCGTCGGCCGGGTCGGGTTCGTCTTCGTCGACCTGCAGCGGGCCGAGAACGGTCTCGCCGCCTTCCCACACCTGAGCGAACTGCGTCCCGGCGCCACCGAAGTACTCGGCTTCGACGTACGCCACGGCGCCGTGCTCGGAGCACTCGGCGAGCGGCCCGGTGTCGAATCGCGTCTCGGCCACCGGCATCAGCGACAGGTTCTGTCCGAGCGGCACGAGCCTCGCGCCTTCGAGCGAATCGAGCACTCGGCGCCGTGCGGACTCGGTGACGATGACGGCTCGCAGGCAATACATGCCCGCATCCTGCCAGTTCGCCGTCCCGCGAAGATTTTTCCGCCGACGATGTCTATCCGCGCCGCCCGCGTTCGTAGCCAGGGTGAGAGACGAACTCACCCGAAGGAGCATCATGACCGCGACCTACACGTTCGACGTCTTTTCCAGCCTCGACGGCTACGGCGCCCACACCGGCGATTGGGGCGGTTACTGGGGCAAGCAAGGCCCCGAATTCCTCGAACACCGTCTGGCCCTGTACTCCGAGGAGCAGCGGATGGTCTTCGGCGCCACCACGTTCCGGACGAACATGGAGATGCTCAACGCGGAGATCCCGGACGTCGAGGCGCTGGATCCATGGGTCTCCCGGCTGAAGCACCTGCCGGCGACGGTCGTCTCGACGACCCTGCGGGAGCCGCTCGACTGGCCGGACGCGACCGTCGTGAGCGAGGACGCGGTCGACGTCGTCGCCCGGCTCAAGGAGGAGTCCGAAGTGCCGCTGCGCTCGCACGGCAGCCTGTCGATGAACCGGGCGCTGATGGCCGCCGGCCTGGTGGATCGCGTGCAGGTGACGGTTTTCCCCGTGATCACCGGCAGGACCGGAGCGGACGCGATCTTCCGCGGTGCGGCCGACTTCGACCTCGAACTGCTCGAGAGCCGGACGTTCGACGGGCGTGTCCAGGAGCTCGTCTACCGGCCGACTCCGCACTGACCATCCACAAAGGACGGTCGCGTCGATCCCGCCTACGCGGTGATCGACGCGGCCGGTGCCCCGAGCCAGGGCGCCAGCAGGGCTTCGAGGTCGGCGTCCGACAGCGCGTACGGTCCGCCGTGGAACTCGTGCCACCGCGAAGCGTCCCGCGCCGCCGTGTACTCCACCTCGAACGCCCGCATCAGGACGTACATGAAGGTCACCGAGCTGAACCGCTCACCGAGCAACGTCCTGGCCTCGCGCGCGACACCGGTCGCGCCATGGCCGAGCACGTCCGCGAGCTTCAGCTCCTCCGCAGCCGGGTCCAACAGGCTGGGGGCATACATCACGACAAAATCTCCATCACTGAAAGGAAAACTCAGTTCTCGGCGGCGAGCTGACCGCACGCCGCCGCGATCTCCTGACCACGCGTGTCACGCACCGTGCACGCCACACCGCCCGCGTTCACCAGCCGGACGAACTCCCGCTCCACCGGCTTCGGCGAGGCGTCCCACTTGCTTCCCGGCGTCGGGTTCAGCGGGATCACGTTCACGTGCACCAACTGGCCCAGGTGCTGGCGAAGCCGCTTCGCCAGCAGTTCGGCACGCCAAGGCTGGTCGTTGACGTCCCGGATCAGCGCGTACTCGATCGACACCCGGCGGCCGGAAGTGTCCGCGTAATACCGGGCCGCGGACAGGACCTCGTCCACAGACCAGCGCTCGTTCACCGGCACCAGCGTGTCCCGCAGTTCGTCGTCCGGCGTGTGCAGCGAAACCGCCAGGCGCACCTGCATCTTCTCGTCCGCCAGCTTCCGGATCGCCGGCGCGAGACCCACCGTCGACACGGTCACCGAACGCTGACCGATCCCGAGTCCCTCCGGCGAGGGATCGGTGATCCGCCGGACCGCCGCCACCACCCGCTTGTAGTTCGCGAGCGGCTCGCCCATGCCCATGAAGACGATGTTCGACAGGCGGCCGGGACCGCCGGGCATCTGTCCGTCGCGCATCACGGCGGCGGCGGAGCGGACCTGGTCGACGATCTCCGCGGTCGACAGGTTCCGGTCGAGGCCGCCCTGCCCGGTCGCGCAGAAGGGGCACGCCATGCCGCACCCCGCCTGGCTCGAGATGCACAGGGTCGCGCGGTCCGGGTAGCGCATCAGCACGCTCTCCAGCAGCGTCCCGTCGTGCGCGCGCCACAAGGTCTTGCGGGTGGTCCCGTCATCACAGGCGAGCGCCTTGATCTCGGTGAGCAGCGTCGGCATCAGATCGCCGACGAGCTTCTCCCGCGACGCGGCCGGGATGTCGGTCATCTCCTCCGGGTTCACCGTGAGCCGCGAGAAGTAGTGGTTCGAAAGCTGTTTCGCGCGGAACGGCTTCTCACCCAGCTCGGCGACGGCCGCGGCCCGCTCGGCGGCGGTGAGATCGGCGAGGTGGCGCGGCGGGAGGCCGCGCTTGGGCGCGTCGAAGACGAGAGGGAGGGCAGTCATAGCTCATTCAGTGTCCCACGTCCACCTGCGACGCGCCTCGGCCGCCCTGGATCGCTGTTCCCCAGGTCACGTGAGCCGTGCCCGGACCGACCCATGCGTCGTTCACGCCGGCTCGTGCGGATCGCACGTCAGGAGACGTCCGGAGGTCACGTCCGGCGCCAGACTTGTTCATGTCACGCCACGGAGCGTGACGACCCCGAGTGAACTACAGGAGGAACCATGATCTCGACCTTCGAGCGCCCCGCCGCCGTCGTCGTCCACAACCGCGCCGTGGTCCACAACCGCGCGGTCGTCCACAACCGCGCCGTCGTGCACAACCGCGCGGTCGTGCACAACCGTTCCGCCGCCAAGTAACCGGCCGACCAGCCGCCCGCGCCGCCGCGATCCCGGCCACGGGGATCGCGGCGGCGAGGCGGGAGTCCAGGAAACGATGGGGTTGCCATGGGGTCCGAAGAGGTCAGACCGCGGCTCGACGGGATCGAGATCACCGATCTCGAACCAGAGCTCTGCTTTCTCGTCACCCCCAACGGGGGACAGTTCTACATCGCCGCGCCCACCGGGGAATTCCGCGCCTGGGCGAGCCGTTGCGACGGCACCCGGACTCGCGCCGAACTGCTGGACGGCATGAATCCGGATTACGCGGAAATGATGGACATCCTCGAAGCGGACGGCTGCCTCCGTCCCGACCGGGGCACCGAGGCCGACGACGTCACCACCACCGCGATCGTTCTCACCGGCTCGCCCGTGCTCATCGAGCCGCTGGCGGAGATCCTCGAGGCGGTCGGGTACGCGAGCGTCGAAACGGTCCCTTACTTCCATGACCTGTCCGAAATGGACCTGAACAACACCGTCGTGGTCTCCGCCTTCGATCACCCCGCCTACACCGAATTGATCGCGCTGGACGCGTTGTGCGCCGGAAGCGGGGTGCGCTGGCTTCCGTTGCGCCGCGAACGTGGCCGCGTGATCGCCGGACCCGCGATCGCGCCCGGCGGCATCGATTTCGCCGACGTCGTCGCGCGGCGCCGCTCCGCCGCGCAAGACCCGCGTGTCGTCGAGGCGTTCCTTTCCGCCCCCTCCGGCTCCACCCCGCTTCGGCCCGGCGACGCCCGCTGGGCGCTGACCACCCTCGCCGTCCATCTCGGACGCTGGCTCTCCGGCGGGCGAACCGCCATGACCACCGGCGAGATCGAACTCAACCCTGCGGACCTGACCGAGATCCGCCGCCCGATCCTCCCCGTCCCCGACCGGGCCCGGACCGTTCCCACCGTGACCGATCCCGAGCTGCTGGTGGACGATCAGACCGGGATCGTGACCGGCGTCGGCGAAATCCCGCCCACCCCGGGAATGCCCGCCCGGCTGCGGGTCTGCGCGGTCGACGTCGCGGACATGCGCCGGGTGACGAACTGGCCCAACGACCGTCAGGCCTTCGGCACGTCGTGGTACGACTTCGACCTCGCGCGGCAGTCGGCCATCGGCGAAGCTGTCGAGCGGTACTGCGGAAGCTGGCTCGCTCCGGAGCGCGAAGTGTGCTTCGGCAGCTACAACCAGTTCCTCCGCTACGGCGTACCCGCGGTCGACCCTCGACGGCTGAACCTCTATTCGGCTTCGCAGTACCGGTCGCCGGGTTTCCCGTTCGCGCCGCTCACCCGGGACACGGAGTGTTCGTGGGTGGAAGGCTTCTCCCACACCACCGGCGAACCCGTGTGGATTCCGGCTTTCCTGTTCTCGAACGAACGCCGACCCGGGGAAGCGCATTTCGCCGACCCTCTGATCGCGGGCCTCGCGAGCGGGACCACCGAGGAGCACGCCGTCACGTCCGGCCTCGAAGAGGTTCTCGAGCGCGACACGACCATGCTCTGGTGGGCCAACACACCACGCCTCGGCCGTCTCTCGATCCCGGACGAGATCCGGTCGCTCATCGCCGACGCCACCGACGACTACGAGGTCGCGCTCATCCACCTGGACAACGAGTTCGACGTCCCGGTGATCGCCGCGGCGGTGTTCGACCGGGTGAAGCGCTGGCTGTCGATCGGCTTCGCGGCCCGGCCGGACGCACTGGAGGCCGCCAAGAAGGCGCTCGCCGAAGGCTTCACGCTCCAGCACACCTGCCACGCACTCGACGACGAACGCGAGCTGTCCGGTATGCGCCGGGACCTGCCGCATCTGGGCAACCTCAAACCGCACCGGGCCGATCGGCGCTACCTGGACTCGTATCGCCACGATTTCGCCGATGTCGCGGATCTCCTTTGCCAGCAACAGATCTACCTCGACCCACGGGCCGCGAAGCGAGTGAAGCCCTGGGTCATGGACCTGCCGAGCCGCGACTGGGCCGATCTTCCCGCCCTCGGCGAGCGGCGGCTCAAGGCCTACCAAGCCCGCGTCGAAAGCCGGGGGTTCGAGGTGATCAGCGTCGACCTGACGACCTGTGACGTCGCGGCCGCCGGATTCCACGCCGCGCATACGCTCGTGCCGGGCCTCGTTTCGAACTTCCCCGCCGGATCGCCGTTGTGGGGGAACGGAAGGATCGCCGACGCGGCCGTGGAACTCGGCTGGCGGGACGAACCTCTCGCCGAGCACGAACTCAACGTCTTCCCGCTTCCCCACGCGTGATGGCCACCGCGGACCTGCTCGGTCTCCCCAGCACCCGCGGGCGGTTCCCGCTCATCGCGGCGCAAAGCGTCGACGCGCTCGGGACCGGTCTGTTCCTCCCGTTCGCCGTCGTGTACTTCCACGCGGCCAAGGGCCTTTCGCTGACGGCCGTCGGAGCGGCGCTGTCGATCGCGGCGCTGATCGCGTTGCCGTCGGGGCCGCTCGCGGGACGGCTGATCGACCGGTTCGGACCAGGCCGGATGGTGATCACCGCCAACCTGATCCGGGCGGTGACCTTCACCGGCTACGTCTTCGCCGACGAGGCGTGGCATCTGGTCGTCCTGGCCGCGGTGACCTTCTGGGGCGAGGGCATGTTCTGGCCGTCGACCGGCGCGCTGGTGGCGCAGGTGGCCGACGACGGCCAGCGCGCCCGCTGGTATGCGATGGAACGCGCGCTGCGCAACGTCGGCATCGGGCTCGGCGGGCTCCTCGGCGCGGCGATGGTCGCGTGGGGCGGCACCGCCGGCTACACGGCGATCGTGCTGGTGAACGCCGCTAGTTTCGTCGTCGCCGCGGTTCTGGTCGCGTCGTGGCGCGCCCCGGCGGGCACCCCGCGCGAGACCGAACCGGAGGCCGCTCCCGCCGGCGGCTACCGGAAGGTGTTCGCCGACCGGATCTTTCGCGGCGTTCTCGTGACCGTCTTCGTCTTCGCGTTGTGCGACCTGGCGTTGACCGTCCTGCTGAGCGCCTACGTCCTCGACGGCCTGAAGCTGCCGGCTTGGCAGCCCGGGGTCCTGTTCACGGTCAACACGGTGCTGATCGTGCTCGCGCAGACCGTGGTGTCACGCCGGGTCGAGCGGCGAAGCATGCCGCGCACACTCCGGCTCTCGGCCGCGGTCTGGGCGATCTCGTTCGCCCTGTTCGCGCTGGTACCCACCGGAGAGTCCACGGCGGCGTTCCTCGTGCTCGCCCTCGCGATGATCGTCTTCACCTGCGCCGAACTGCTCCAGGCGCCGACCAGCAGCGCGCTGACCGTCGCGATCGCCCCGGCGCGGCTGCGCGGCCGCTATCTCGGCCTCGAAGAACTCGTGTGGAGCGCGGCGCGGGTGATCGCCCCGGCGATGTTCACCTGGTTGCTGTCGCACGGTCCGGCTCTGCCGTGGCTGGTGCTGATCGGCTTCTGTGGCGTGGCGATCGTGGTGCTGGGCAGACTGAACCGTGCGCTCTGAACTGGACGACGTCTACCGCCGCGTCTATCGCGAACCGCCTTACCTCGAAGGCGAGGACGACGTCGCCCGGTTCGGCGTGCTGTTCGCCGAACACGCCGCGCTCCCCGGGTTCGCCATGACGACGGTGCGCGAAGCCGGAACGATCGGCGGCTTCGCCTACGGGGTCCGGCGAGAAGCCGGCTGGTGGCCTGGCCGTGCGACGGCTCCGGCTCCCTCGTGGCTCGACGGCGAGGAGCTGTTCTACGTATACGAACTGGCGCTCGTCCCCGAGCTCCGTGGCCGCGGACTGGGCCGCGCTCTGCTCGACGACCTGCTGAAAGAGCGACCGGAACGGTTCGCCGTACTCGCCTCACGCGTCGAGGCGCCGGCGCGGCGGCTCTATCACCGTTGGGGATGGCGGAAGGTCGGCGCGTTCGACTCCGGCGGCATCGACCTGCTCGCACTCGCCCTCTCCTGAGACCCAGATCACCGAAGACGGGTTGCCGTACGACTGTTTCCGATATATCGTGAACGAGTCGGAACATTACGAAGAGAGGATTCACATCATGCGACGACGACCTTTCCCTCCAGAACACGGCCGACCCGCCTTCGGGCCCTGGGCTCGCGGCGGCTTCGGCGACTTCCCCCCGGGCCCGGGTGGGCCGGGCCACCGGCACCGGCACGGCCGTCGCGGCGGCCCCGGTGGACGGCGCGGCAAACGCGGTGACGTCCGCGCCGCGATCCTGGCGCTGCTTTCCGAGCAGCCGAGGCACGGCTACGAGATCATCCGTGAGATCGGCGAACGCAGCGGCGGCTTCTGGAAGCCGAGCCCCGGCTCGGTCTACCCGACCCTGCAGATGCTGGCCGACGAAGGCCTGGTGATCAGCAAGGACGAGAACGGCAAGAAGCTGTTCGAGCTCACCGAATCCGGCCGCGCCGCGGCCGAGCAGCAGGACGCCGTCCCGCCGTGGGAGCAGATCGCCCACGACGTCGACCCGGTCGAGGTGAACCTGCGCAAGGCGGGCGCGACCCTGGCCGCGGCGGTCGCGCAGGTCATGCACGCCGGCAGCGAAAGCCAGCAGGCCCGCACCGTCGACGTCCTCAACGAGGCACGCCGGACGATCTACGGCATCCTCGGCGAGGCCGAGGACACCGCCCCGGACGAGGACACGGAGTGATCCGGCACGACGAGGCCGGTGGGCTTGGCGCGCGTATGCACGCGATAGCCCACCGGCAGCGTCACCTGCTTCTCCCCGGTACCTGACGAAACCTCGTTGAGCCGCCGGACCTCCGCGATCGCCTTCGCCGCGACCGGAGCGCTGAACTCGATCTTCAGCACCGCGTCCATCGCGGCGGCGTCTTCGAACAGCCACCGCGTCATCACCTTGCGGCAGTCGAATCCCTGACGCGCGAAGAACTTCTCGACCCCGGGCGGGTCGTAGTGCGGCAGATCCAGCCGCATCCAGCGGCCGTAGGGCTCACTCGTCACGTCGAGATCCACGATCATCATCAGCCCACCCGGGCGCAGCACCCGCTCCGCTTCGCGAAGACCGGGTTCGCAACCGGGGCCGAAGAAGTACGCGGTGCGGGCGTGGACGACGTCGAAAGCCTCGTCCGGCAAGGGAAGCCGCTGCGCACGCCCCTGCCGCACCTCGACGTTCGCCAGCCGCTCCACGCGGTTCCGCGCGTCACGGACGAGCGGCTCATGGGGTTCGACGCCGACCACCGACCGCGCCGTCGCGGCGAACCGCGGCAGGTGGAAACCGTCACCACAGCCGATGTCGAGGACGTCCGCCCCGGACCAATCGCGGGCCCCGGTGAGCACGCGCCAGATCTCGTCGTCGACGTCCTGCGCGCGGTTTTCGACCTCGTAGGCCTTTTGGTAATACCAGATGTTCGGACTCGGCAGCACCTCCTCGCCGCCGCGGCGGGAGGAGGAGAGAGCTCGGGGAAACCAGCGCACGGAAGCTCCAACGAAGGGACGCCGGGCCGGGTTCCGGGGTATCCGGGCCGAAATCTTTGACGGAAACAATGCGGTCAGCGACTAGACTTTACTCCCACCGGTAAGGGAGAACCGCATGTCGCTTGGCTCGGCCGCCCACACTTCCGTCATACCTTCGGGAATCCCGTGCTGGATCGAGCTCGCGTGCAGAGACGAAGCGGCCGCACAAGCCTTCTACAGCGGGCTTTTCGACTGGGAGTTCACCGTCCAGCGTGATCCGGCGACGCCGACCGGCCGGTATTCGATCGCGACGCTGAACGGCGTCCCGACCGGTGGTCTGTACCGCGCGGGCGCGGACGGACCGTCCGGCTGGAGCGTTCACATCTCGGTGTCCCAGGCGGCCGCCGCCGCCGAATGGGTGGACAGTCTCGGTGGCCGGGTCACACTCGGACCGATGGCGATCCCCCATCGCGGCAGCATCGTGCACGCCATCGACGCGTGCGGCGCGCACGTCGTCTTCTGGGAGCCTCCCGCCACCTGGGAGTTCGCGACCGGGGTGCCGAACACCTTCAGCGGCGCGGATCTCAACACCCACGACGGCGCGGCGGCGGATCACTTCTACTGCCGCCTCTTCGACTACACCAGCCACCAGATCGGCGACGGCGCGTCGCTCGACTACGCCGAATGGCTCATCGAGCACGAACCGGTGCTGTACCGGTACGTCATGGGCTCGGAATACCGGCCGGACACTCCCCCGCACTGGATGGTCTACCTCGCCCTCGACCCGGCTCGCGGCGCGGACGCCGCGGCCGGACAGGCGTTGATGCTCGGCGGTGCCGTCGTGGTCCAGCCCTACGACACCCCGTACGGCCGGATGGCGATCCTCGCCGACCCGGACGGTTCGGTCTTCGCCGTGATCGACCACTCCCGGGCCGTCGAGGGCTGGGGTACCGCCGAAGTCGACGATCCCTACGACGACTGAGCCGGGCAGAGGCTAGACGGGGACGAACGCCGAGAGCAGCAACCAGGAGACGACGGCCGAAGGAAGCAAGGAGTCGAGCCGGTCCATCAAGCCGCCGTGTCCCGGCAGCATGTTCCCCATGTCCTTGACGCCGAGGTCGCGTTTGATCAGCGACTCGACGAGATCGCCCAGCGTCGCCGTGCAGACGATCGCCGCGCCGAACAGCACACCCTGCCAGGCGTGGCCGTCGAGCAGGAGGCTCAGGGTCAGCGCGCCGGCGACGACACCGGCCACGAGGGAACCGGCGAAACCTTCCCAGGTCTTCTTCGGGCTGATCGTGGGCGCCATCGGGTGTTTTCCGCCCAGCACACCGGCGATGTAGCCACCGGTGTCCGAGGCGACGACGCCGATCATGAACGCCAGCACCCGGCCCACGCCGTCCTCCGGCGGGACGAGCATGGCGGCGAAGGCACCGAAAAGCGGGATGTACGCGGCGGCGAAGACCGACGCGCTGATGTCGCGCAGATACCCGTCCGCGCCGCCGGGCAACCGCCACAGCAGGCAGACGAGCACCGTCAGCACGAACGCCGTCAGCGCGCCTTCGCGGCCATACGGCCAGGCCAGCCAGATCATCGCCTGACCGCCGACGAGCACCGGGACCAGCGCGATCCGGATGCCCGCCGCGCGCTTCAACGCCCCGGCCAGCTCGATCGTGCCGACCGCGATGGCGATCGCGATGATGCCGATGAACAGAAAGCGCACGGTGAGCAGGGACGTGACGATCGCCGCGCCCAGCAGCAGCCCCACCCCGATCGCGGCGGGCAGGTTACGGCCGGCGCGGGAAACCTTTTGCGCCGGTTCCGGCTTCTCCGCCGGAACCGGTTCCGGGTTCTCCACCCGATCCTCGCGTTCCTCGCTCACCTGGCTCATCAGACCTCGAGTAGCTCGGCTTCCTTGTGTTTCACCAGCTCGTCCACCTTGTGGGTGTAGGTGTCGGTGAGGTTCTGGAGTTCCTTCTCGGCGTGGACGACCTCGTCCTCGCCCGCCTCGCCGTCCTTCTTGATCCGGTCGAGTTCTTCCTTGGCCTTGCGGCGGACGCTGCGGATCGAGACGCGGGCGTCCTCCCCCTTGGACTTGGCGACCTTCACCATCTCCTTGCGGCGCTCTTCGGTAAGCTGCGGGATGACGATGCGGATCACGTTGCCGTCGTTGCTCGGGTTGACGCCGAGGTCCGACTCGCGGATCGCCTTCTCGATGGCGTTGAGCGAGGTCTGGTCGTAAGGCTTGATCAACGCCATCCGGGCTTCGGGGATGTTGACGCCCGCAAGCTGGTTCAGCGGGGTCGGCGCGCCGTAGTAATCGACGACAACGCGCGAGAACATCCCGGGGTGGGCCCGGCCGGTGCGTACCGACGACAGGTCCTCCTTGGCGACGGACACCGCTTTTTCCATCTTCTCCTCGGCGTCGAGGAGGGTCTCGTCGATCACGGCAACTCCCGTTGTTGTGTATGCGTACCGATTACGGAGATCAGAGCAGGACTACGCGGGCACCCCGTCGGCGGGGGTGTCGACCAGGGTGCCGATCCTTTCACCGCTGACCGCACGGGCGATGTTCCCCTCGGTGAGGAGATTGAACACGATGATCGGCATGTTGTTGTCCATGCACAGGCTGAACGCGGTGGCGTCGGCGACCTTGAGGTCCCGTTCCAGCACCTCGCGGTGGCTGATCTCGTGGAACATCTCGGCGGTCGGGTCGCTCTTCGGGTCCGCGGTGTAGACGCCGTCGACGGCCTTCGCCATCAAGACGGCCTCGCAGCCGAGTTCGAGCGCGCGCTGCGCGGCGGCGGTGTCCGTCGAGAAGTACGGCATGCCGACCCCGGCGCCGAAGATGACGACGCGGCCCTTCTCCAGGTGACGCTCGGCGCGGCGCGGGATGTACGGCTCGGCGACCTGCCCCATGGTGATGGCGGTCTGCACCCGGGTGGGCAGGCCTTCCTTCTCCAGGAAGTCCTGCAACGCCAGGCAGTTCATGACGGTGCCGAGCATCGCCATGTAGTCCGCGCGGTCGCGGTCCATGCCGCGCTGCGACAGTTCCGCGCCGCGGAAGTAGTTGCCACCGCCGATCACGACGGCGATCTGCACGCCCGTCCGCGCGACGTCGGCGATCTGCTGGGCGACCGAGTGCACCACATCGGGATCGACCCCGATGGAACCGCCGCCGAACATCTCGCCGCCCAGTTTCAGCAGCACCCGCCGGTATCCGCCTTCGACCCGGACACCCATGTCGCCCTCCCTAATGCTCTGAAACCCGACTGTGCCCCGTCCCCGATGGACGGAGACGGGGCACAGTGGTGGTTCTTGTGTTCCGCGCCTGGATCAGGCCTGGCCGACCTCGAACCGGGCGAACCGGCTCACGGCCACGCCGGCCTCGTCGAGCAGGGCCTTGACGGTCTTCTTGTTGTCCTTGACCGACGGCTGCTCGAGCAGGACGTTGTCCTTGTAGTAGGCGTTGACCTTGCCCTCGATGATCTTGGGCATGGCCTGCTCCGGCTTGCCCTCTTCGCGGGCGGTCGCCTCGGCGACGCGGCGCTCGTTCTCGACGATCTCGGCCGGGACCTCTTCGCGGGTGAGGTACTTCGCCTTGAGCGCGGCGACCTGCATGGCGGCGCCACGAGCGGCCTCGGCGGCGGCTTCGCCCTCACCGGTGTACTCGATGAGCACGCCGACGGCGGGCGGGAGGTCCGCACCGCGACGGTGCAGGTACGTGGTGGTGGTGCCCTCGTAGGCGGCGACACGGCGCAGCTCGAGCTTCTCACCGATACGGGCGGCCAGCTCCTGGACCTGCTCCTCGACGGTCTTGCCGTCGAGCGAGGCGGCCTTCAGCTTCTCGACGTCGCTGGTCTTCTCGGCCTTCGCGACCTCGACGATCTTCGCGGCGAGGGCCTGGAAGTCCTCGTTCTTCGCGACGAAGTCGGTCTCGGAGTCGAGCTCGATCAGCACGCCGCCGTCACCGGCGACGAGGCCCTCGGCGGTGGCGCGCTCGGCGCGCTTGCCGACGTCCTTGGCGCCCTTGATGCGCAGGAACTCGACGGCCTTGTCGAAGTCGCCGTCGTTCTCCTCCAGCGCCTTCTTGCAGTTCATCATGCCGGAGCCGGTCAGCTCCCGGAGACGCTTCACGTCTGCGGCGGTGTAGTTCGCCATCGTGGGTGTGTCCGTCCTTTTTCAGGTACGAGAAAGTCTTTTGGGGAATTCACTCGTGGGGCCGCCCGGAGGCGGCCCCACGAGCGGGTGGATCAGGAGGAGGCGGTGGCCTGCTCGGCCGGGGCCTCGGTCGCGGCGGCGGCTTCCTTGGCGTCCGCAGCGGCGGTCTCGGAGCCGGCGAGCAGCTCCTTCTCCCACTCGGCCAGCGGCTCGTCCGTGGCGACGCCCGCCTCGGGCTTGGCGTCGGCGGAGGAACCGTTGCGGCTGGAGCGGGCCATCAGACCGGCGGCGGCGGCCTCGGCCACGACCTTGGTCAGCAGCGCGGCCGAACGGATCGCGTCGTCGTTACCCGGGATCGGGTAGTCGACCTCGTCCGGGTCGCAGTTGGTGTCCAGGATCGCGACGACCGGGATGTTCAGCTTGCGAGCCTCGCCGACGGCGATGTGCTCCTTCTTCGTGTCGACGATCCACACGATGCTCGGCACCTTGGCCATGTCGCGGATACCGCCGAGGGTCTTCTCGAGCTTGTCCTTCTCACGGGTGAGCGTGAGGATTTCGCGCTTGGTCAGGCCGGCGAAACCACCGGTCTGCTCCTGCGACTCGAGCTCCTTCAGGCGGAGGAGACGCTTGTGCACCGTCTGGAAGTTGGTCAGCATGCCGCCGAGCCAGCGCTGGTTCACGTAGGGCATGCCCACGCGCGAGGCCTCGGAGGCGATGGCTTCCTGAGCCTGCTTCTTCGTGCCGACGAACATGATGGTGCCGCCGTGCGCGACGGTTTCCTTGATGAACTCGTACGCACGGTCGATGTACGTCAGCGTCTGCTGCAGGTCGATGATGTAGATACCGTTGCGCTCGGTGAAGATGTAGCGCTTCATCTTCGGGTTCCACCGACGGGTCTGGTGCCCGAAGTGCACGCCGCTGTCGAGCAGCTGCTTCATGGTGACGACGGCCATTGCCGGAATCAACCTCTTCTGTGTCGTGCGCGCCCGGCTCCGCCGGAACGCGCTTGCTCGGTTCGTCGCTCTCGGCCGGGTGGCCGATCGCCCTGGTGCCGATGCTCGGGCCCGGACCCTGTGGCGAAGTGACCGCAGGGACCGCCGGGCCGTGTGCCCCCGCCTGTCCTGACCCTCCGTGAGGAGATCGGCCATCGGGAGCGCGCACGTGC
Organism: Amycolatopsis japonica; assembly: GCF_000732925.1. Taxonomy (NCBI): domain Bacteria; kingdom Bacillati; phylum Actinomycetota; class Actinomycetes; order Pseudonocardiales; family Pseudonocardiaceae; genus Amycolatopsis; species Amycolatopsis japonica. Next base: position 2,005,624 of record NZ_CP008953.1, on the reverse strand, counting down.
ACGCGAAGTCAGTCCGCTGCCGCGGACCGCGCAAAAGAGTCTACTCCCTGTCGCCACCGGGTACCGCACCGGCAGCCCCTGATGAGAGGGGTTGTCCACAACCGCCTCGGTTATCCACAGATTCCCCCGGCGCGCCCCGCACGCCACGCCGGTCCCCCAGCCTGGAACACATGACCATGACGACCTGTTCCCGCCCTGTCACCAGGCACTCCTTCGCCCTCGACCGCACCGGCGGGAGGCACCGCCGCCCCGGGCGTCCTCGGCGGCTTCCGCGCCTCGCGATCCTCGCGACCCTGCTCGCGATCTTCGCGTCGGTGGCGATGCCGGGAACGGCCAGAGGCGCACCCTCCCCGCAAGGGCGACTCTCGTGGCCGCTCTCGCCGGTACCGAGCGTCACCAGGTACTTCGAGCCGCCCTCGACTCCGTACGGGCCCGGCCATCGGGGCATCGACCTCGCGGCGGCACCGGGCACGAACGTGCTCGCGGCCGCCGAAGGAGTGGTGATGTTCGCCGGGCAGGTGGCGGGCCGCGGCGTGGTGTCGATCGACCACGACGGAGGGCTGCGCACCACCTACCAACCACTCGCCCTGACGGTCACCGCGGGTGATCAGGTCTACCGGGGGCAGATGCTCGGGACGCTCGCGGCGGGCCATCCCGGCTGCCCGGAGCCGGCGTGCCTGCATTTCGGCGTCCGGCGGGGCGAGGAGTACGTCGATCCGCTCGCGTTGATCGGCGAGCCGTCCGAGATCCGGCTCAAACCGTGGGAAGGAGATTGAGTGATCGTTACGGAACGGGCTCGGTCGGCCGAGTGGCGGTGCCGCCACGTGCTCCTTCTCCGCACAATGCCGTGATTCGCGTGTCCTGGCGGCGGACACACGTGATTGGACGGCGCACACGCGTGATTGGGGGGCGAACACGCGTGATTGGAGGCGGGACTCGCCGTGGCGCGTGGGGGCTTAGGCCTGCTCGACCAGTTTGGCGCGCAGCCGCATGACGGCGCGGGTGTGCAGCTGGCTGACCCGTGACTCGGTGACGCCGAGGACCTTGCCGATCTCGGCGAGCGTCAGGCTCTCGAAGTAGTAGAGACCGACCACGATCCGGTCGCGTTCGGTGAGCTGCGCGATCGCCTGCGCCAGCTGGCGGCGGTTGTCCTGGTCGACCAGGACGGCCACCGGGTCGACGGCGCCGTCGTCGGGCAGGGTGTCGACCAGCGAGCCGCTGTCCTTGCCCGCGGCGACGAGGTCTTCCAGCGCGATGACGCTGGTCAGCTGCATCTGCCCGTAGAACTCGCGCAGATCGTCGACGCTGATTTCGAGCTCGGCCGCGAGTTCGGCGTCGGTCGGTGTGCGGTTGAGCCGGGCGCCGAGGCGTTCCAGGGCGCGCTCGGCCTCGCGGGCCTTGCTGCGGACCGCCCTCGGGACCCAGTCCTGGGACCGGAGATCGTCGAGGATCGCGCCCCGGATGCGCTGCATGGCGTAGGTCTCGAACCGCAGCCCTCTGGCGGGTTCGAACTTCTCGATCGCGTCGACCAGGCCGAAGATCCCGGACTGGATCAGGTCACCGACGTCGACGTGGGTCGGCAGCCCGGTGCCGACCCGGCCGGCGACGTACTTGACGAGCGGGGCGTAGTGCAGCACGAGCCGGTCGCGCACGACCTGGTCCGGCGACTCGGTGAACTCCCGCCACAGCGCCTGGATGCCGGCGTCCACCTCGTAGCCGGTCCGTGCTTCGGGTGCGACGGCAGGACCGTCCCCGCCGGGGCGATGTTTCCCGGCGGCTTCGGTGACATGTGGGTCGGCGGTCATCGGACCGCCGTTCTCAGCATGCGACTCAGCGTGGTCTCCGTGCTCGTGCGGATGCGCGTGCGCCGCCGGTCCGGGCCGCCGGGTCACCTGCCGAGTTCTCCCCGGCATCATCGGGCCCGGGGGTGCGCGCGGTCGTGGATCGCCTTCAGCCGATCGACGGTCACATGAGTGTAGAGCTGCGTTGTAGCCAGCGTAGCGTGACCAAGCAGTTCCTGAACGCTTCGAAGATCAGCGCCGCCTTCGAGCAGATGGGTGGCCGCGGAATGCCTCAGGCCGTGCGGCCCCATGTCGTTCGCGCCCGGCACCGAACCGACGGCGTCGTGGACGATCCGCCGGGCCGCCCGCGGGTCGAGCCTGCCGCCCCGCGCCCCCAGGAAGAGCGCCGCTTTCCCCGGCTCCTTCGTTTCGACGGCGAGCTTTCCCCTGCCCTCGTCCAGCCATGCCCGCAAGGCCGTTTCGGCGGGGACGCCGAACGGCACGACACGTTCCTTGCCACCCTTGCCCAGTACGAGCACGACCCGGCGGGAGAAGTCGACGTCGCCCACATCCAGCCCGCACAGTTCCGAGACGCGTACGCCGGTCGCGTAGAGCAGTTCCACGATGGCACTGTCCCTCAAAGCCACCGGGTCGCGCTGTTCGGCACCGGCGGCTGAGAAGCGCATGACGTCACTCGCCTGCTCCGCGCGGAGGACCCCGGGAAGCTTGCGGTGCGCGCGGGGCGCCACCAGGCGTCCGCCCGGATCCGACGCGAGGGCCCCGCCTCGGTGGGCCCAGGCGGTGAAGGTGCGGGCCGCCGCCGCACGCCTCGCCAGCGTCGTCCGGCTGGCCCCTTCTTCGCGTTGCCGGGCGAGCCAGCCGCGCAGTGTGCCGATGTCGAGATCCTCGAACCGGCCGCCGTTCCCGTCGACGAATCCCAGCAGCGACACCACGTCGCCGACGTAGGCACGCACGGTGTGCGCGGAGAGCCCTCGTTCCAGGGAAAGGTGCCGCTCGTAGTCGTCGATCAGCTTCCGGACAGGCTCCGGCAGCGCGGCACGGGCGGCGCGCAGATCGGGTCTGCGGGCGCGTTTCCCCGTGCCGTGGGGACCTTCGGTCGACGGCATGCCGATCACGCTGCGCGATGTACGGCGGATGGTCAAGTATCGCCGCACCCTGTTGCGGTGTCCGTGGTCGGATCGTGCCGGGATGGCGTCTCAGGTGTAGGCCAGTCAGGTCTTGGCGGCTCGTTTTCGCCACCCTGCGTCACTCCTTTCCGCGAAGCCGTCGAGTTCCAGTTCGGGAAGGAGCGAGCGGACGCGCTCCACCGGGATGCCCGACTCGGCCGCGAGTCTTTCCTCGGGTCTCGCCGACCGCGTGGACAGGGCGTCGTGCACGCGCAGCGCCTCCGGACCGAGCCGATCGGTGCGGCGGCGCGGTTTCGACGGTTCCGCCCCCTCCGCCCCGAACCGTCCGGCGGTCTCGAGGATCTCGTCGACCGAGGTCACCAGCGTGGCCTCGCCTTCGCGAATCAGCGCGTGGCAGCCGGCGGACATCCCCGACGAGACCGGGCCCGGCATGGCCATCACGACCTTGCCCAGGGCCCCGGCCGTACTCGCGGTGTTCCGCGCGCCGCTGCGCCTTCCCGCCTCGACCACGACGGTCCCTTCGGTGAGCGCCGCGATGAGCCTGTTCCGGACGAGGAACCGATGCCTCGCGGGCGTGGTCCCCGGCGGGTACTCGCTGACCACCGCGCCGACCTTTCCGATGTTGCGCAACAAGGTCGCGTGCTGCGCCGGGTACTCGACGTCGGCTCCGCAGCCGAGCACGGCGACCGTCGTCCCGTCCGCGCTCAACGCGCCCCGGTGGGCGGCGCCGTCGATGCCGAACGCCGCTCCCGAGAACACCGGGATCCCCCGGCTCGCGAGGTGATAGCCCACTTCGGCCGCGTTGTGCTCGCCGTATCCGGTCGCCGCGCGGGCGCCGACGATCGCGATCGCCTGGTCGACCGCTTCGCCGAGCTTGACCGGGCCGCGGACCCACAACGCCAGCGGAGGCGCCATGCCGGAAACGCCCCTGCCCTGCGCCACGGCCAGCGAAAGCAAGGGCCAGGCAGGCCATTCGTCGTCTTCGGGGATGACGAGCCTGGTCTCGTCGGCCGCGGCGCGCTCCAGATCCCGCTCGGCGTAGTCGTGCGCTCGCCGGGCGGCCGTCTCGTCGCGCACCTTCGGCGGGCAGTCGGCGCGACGCACCCGTTCCGCGGCGACGACAGGGCCGAATTCGCCCACGAAACCGGCCAAAGCGGGTGCTGGAGGCTCGGCCACACGCAGGAGGTACGACCGCGCGAGGCGTTCGGCTTCGAGTTCACTCATCCGGATGACCTCTCCCGGAAGTTCAGCGCCGCCGCGACCTCGTCCGCCTCCGGCTTGTCGGCCCCCTTCAAATCGGCGAGCGTCCAAGCGATGCGAAGGCAGCGGTCGGCGCCGCGCGCGGTGATCGCGCCCCGCTCCAACGCGCGGTCCAGCAGCGCCGTGACCTGCGACGGCAGGGCGAACTCACGGCGCAGCGCGGGACCGGGCACTTCCGCGTTCGTGAGCCAGCCTTGCTCCGCCCAGCGTTTCCCGGCACGCTCGCGTGCCTCCAGCACCCGCTCCCGGACGGCCGCCGACGCCTCGGGCGGCTCGCTCAGATGCGCGCTGAGCGCGGACAGCGGGCGCAGCCGAACCCGCAGATCCACCCGATCGAGTAATGGCCCGGACAGACGGCCCAAGTAGCGCCTTCGCACGGTCGCCGAGCATGTGCAGTCGGCGTCCTTCGCCGGAGCGCAAGGGCAGGGGTTGGTCGCCAAGACCAACTGGAAACGTGCCGGGTACCGCACGGCGCCCTTGACCCTCGCGATCCGCACTTCGCCCTCTTCGAGCACCGTGCGCAGCGACTCCAGCCGCTCCGGGCCGAACTCGCACACCTCGTCGAGGAACAGGATTCCCCGGTGCGCGCGGCTGATCGCGCCGGGCACGGCCAGGCCGCTTCCGCCGCCGATCAGGGCGGGCACGCTGATCGAATGATGCGGCGCGACGAACGGCGGCACGGTGACGAGCGGTTCGGCGCGGGAGAGCGAACCGTCGATCGAATGCACCGCTGTCACCTGCAGCGACTCTTCGGCGGTCAGTCGCGGAAGCAGGCCGGGAAGGCGTTTCGCGAGCATCGTCTTGCCCACCCCTGGCGGGCCGGTCATGAGCAGGTGATGCCCACCGGCCGCGGCAACCTCCAGCGCCCATCGCGCTTCCGGCTGCCCTACGACGTCGGCGAGGTCGGGTACCTGTGGCGGCGCCTGGACGACGGACGGCTCAGGGAGGGTGAGCTCTCCTTCGCCCTTGAGCCAGTCCACGAAGTCGCTCAACCGCGCTACTCCACCGACCTCCAGCCCGTCCACGAGAGCGGCTTCGAACAGCGACTCGGCGGGGACGACGGCCCGTCTGTACCCGGCGTCGCGCGCCGCCAGCAGTCCCGGCAGGACCCCGCGGACCGCCCGTACCCGGCCGTCGAGGGCGAGCTCACCGAGCAGCACGGTGTTCAGCAGTTTCGTCGCGGGGACCGCGCCGGTGGCGGCCATGACCGCCGCCGCGATCCCCAGGTCGTAGCCGGACCCCACCTTCGGGAGATTCGCCGGCGACAGGCCGAGGATCACCCTCTCGTCCGGCCAGGTCCGCCCGGAATTGCGCACGGCGGAACGGACCCTGTCCTTGGCCTCTTTCAGCCCGGTGTCGGGCAGGCCGACCATCGTCACCTTCGGCGATCCGCCGCCGATGTCGGCCTCGATCTCGATCATCCTGCCCTCGACGCCGAGAAGCGCGATCGACCAGGCCTTCGCCAGCGCCATTCAGAACGCCGCCTTGATATGCCGCACCCGGGGCGGGGCGTCGGGCGAGGCGACGATCGCGATGATGTCGTAGCGGACCGGGGCCCAGCGGAGCATGAACTTGCGCTGCCATTGGTAAGCGAGACGGCGGATGCGATCCGCCTTGTCCGGGGTCACCGCCTCGGCCGGGGTGCCGAAACCCAGCCCCGTCCTCGTCTTCACCTCGCAGAAGACGAGGCGTTTCCTGTCGGTCGCGATGAGATCCAGTTCGCCGTCACGACAACGCCAGTTGCGGCTCAGGACGACATAGCCCCTCTTCTCCAGATGCCGGACCGCGAGGTCCTCTCCCCAGCGGCCCAGTTCGATCCGTGGTGCCCCGGCGGGCGGCTGTTCGGCCGTGCTCGTCATCTCGATCCCCCTCAGCGATCGTCACGGTGCGTGTGCGATCAACGCTGCCAGGGTGAGGGGGTGGGGGACAGACCCGATTTCGGCGCCTGTGGACAACCGGGGTGTTGTGGATGGTTCGGCCGCCATGGGGGTTTGCCGGGCGGAATCGTCGGTGGGCTGTGCTATATGGCCCCGGGTAGATACGTGAAGGCCCCCTTCACGGCGTCCAGCGCCGTGAAGGGGGCCTTCACGTACTTAGGGGGCTCAGCCTGAGAACGGTCCGTCTTCCGGCAGCCGGAGATCCGGTTTGTCGAGCTCCTCGACGTTGACGTCCTTGAACGTGATGACCCGGACGTGCTTGACGAACCGGGCGGGCCGGTACATGTCCCAGACCCACGCGTCGGACATGCGGACCTCGAAGTACACCTCGCCGCCGCCGTCGCGCACCTGCACGTCGACGGCGTTGGCCAGATAGAACCGCCGCTCGGTCTCCACCACGTACGAGAACTGGCCGACTATGTCGCGATACTCGCGGTAAAGCGAGAGCTCCATCTCGGTCTCGTACTTCTCGAGATCCTCTGCGCTCATGAAATCCGCGCCCCTCCTCGCGATTTTGCTGCTGTTCCAGCGGCGGAGCGTTCATTGTTACCCACGTACGGGCCGAGGGCACGTATCGGCACGCTCGGGTTTTCCAGTGCCGCGACGGTCAGCACGACCGGGTGAGGCGGTCGCACCCGGTGCGCGGCGGCCGCGGTGGCCACGTTGGCGTACGACCAGCGATGGACCGGACTCGGACCGTGAGTGTCCAGCGCGGCGCCGTGGTCGGTGGTGCTGTACCCCTTGTGCACGTCGAAACCGTAGTGCGGGTGGACGTCGTGCAGGTCGCTCATGATCCGGTCCCTGGTGACCTTCGCCAGCACGGAAGCCGCCGCCACGCACGCGACGGCCTTGTCGCCTTTGATCACCGGGACACTCGGAGCGGGCAGCCCGGACACACGGAATCCGTCGGTCAGGACGTAGCCTGGCGTGTTCCGCAGCGCCGAGACGGCTCGCCGCATGCCTTCGAGGTTCATGACGTGGATGCCGAACAGGTCGACCTCGGCCGCCGGGATGACGATGACCGAGTAGTCGACGGCACGCTGGACGACCCGGTCGTACACCCGGTCGCGGGCCTTGGCCGTGAGCACCTTCGAGTCGGTGAGCTCGGGCAGGCGGGCGGCGTCGCCGGGACGCAGGACGCAGGCGGCCACGACGAGCGGGCCGGCGCAAGCACCGCGCCCTGCCTCGTCGACTCCGGCGACGGGCCCGAGGCCCCGCCGGTCCAGCGCACCCTGCAAACCCCAGAAGAGGTCGCCACGCACCACTGCCCGCGGTGGCCGAAGCGGCTCGGCCGGTGTGAGCGGTACAGGAACTCTCAAGGCCTTACCGCCTCCGGTCGACCGCCTTGCGCACTCCGGCCGACATCCGCCTGCCGAGGAAGAGCACGGGCCACGCCGCGGCGATACCGACTCCCAAGGGGAGCCCCTGCTGCCAGGCCGGGGCGCCGAGCGCCAGCGGCTGAGCGTTCGCCTGCGGGTTGTGGTCCGAAACGCCACCCCAGCGGCCGGGCGGGAGCACGATGACCCGTGCCTTGCCGATGATGTTGTCCACCGGGACGGCACCGTTGACCCCACCGCCACCCTGGATACGGGAGTCGCTGGAGTTGTTGCGGTTGTCGCCCATCACCCAGACGTAGCCGGCGGGCACCTTGACCGGCTCGAACGTCCGCTCGGTGGGGGCCATGCCCTCTTCCCAGTGGACGTACGGCTCGTCGAGTGCCTTGCCGTCGACGACGACGCGGTTGTTGTCGCAGCACTGGACCGTCTGGCCGCCGACCGCGATGATCCGCTTGACGAAGTCGCGCTCGTCCGGCGGCGCGAACCCGATCAGGGAACCCAGCGTGCGGAATCCGGTGACGAAGATGTTGCTGGACTCCGGCGTGTCGATCTCGCCGACCCAGGCGGGCGGGCCCTTGAAGACCACCACGTCGCCAGGGCCGGGATCGGTGAAGTCGTACGTGATCCGGTCGACCAGGATCCGGTCGCCCGTGCATCCCGAGCAGCCGTGCAAAGTGGTCTCCATCGATCCCGAGGGGATCATGTAGACCTTGGCGAGGAACTGCTGGATCAAGATCGTCAGCACGAGCGCGACGACGATCAGGATCGGCAGTTCCTTCCAGAACGACCGCTTCTTGTTGACCTTGCCGAATTTCTTGGAACCGGATCGGCCCCGGCGGGAGGCCCGCGTGGGGCGCTCCTCTTCGGGGCGATCGGGCTCGTCTTCGGAGGTGTTCTGGGACACGGGTTCGACCACGACGCCAGGTTACCTGTAACCGAGTGGCTACCTACTTGGCGGAGGTCGTCTCGCGGTTTTCGCGGCGTTCCTTGATCTTGGCGGCCTTGCCGCGCAGCTCACGGAGGTAGTACAGCTTCGCCCGGCGGACGTCGCCGCGCTTGAAGACCTCGACCTCGGCGATGTTCGGCGAGTGCACCGGGAAGGTGCGCTCCACGCCGATGCCGAACGACACCTTGCGGACCGTGAAGGTCTCGCGGATGCCGCCGCCCTGGCGACGCAGCACGACGCCCTGGAAGATCTGGTTGCGCTCGCGGTTGCCCTCGATGACGCGGACGTGAACCTTGAGCGTGTCGCCCGGTCGGAAGTCCGGGATGTCGGAACGCAGTGACTGCGCGTCCAGCGCGTCCAGGGTGTTCATCGGTGGTCCGTCCTCGTCTTCGTATGGCTTACGTGCAGCTTGGGCGCGCAGTGTCGGGCACTGCGACCTACCCGGGGGCTGATGGCGTTCCGGTGTACGGCGCCGGCTGCGAAGCCGCGCGTCCACTCACGCCAACCTGTCAAGTATTGCAGACCAGGACTCAGGTGCTCGACCCGGCCTGGTCGCTGCCCTCGTCCAACCGGTCGAGGACCTTGAGATCGTGCTTGTCGAGACTACCTTCCGGCAGCAGGCCGATCAGTTCGGGCCTGCGCCGGACGGTGCGTTCCAGCGCCTGGTCGCGGCGCCAGCGGTCGATCAGCGCGTGGTTTCCCGAGCGCAGTACGTCGGGTACGGCCAGGTCGCGCCAAACCTCCGGCCGGGTGTAGCTGGGGCCTTCGAGCAGCCCGTCGGAGAACGAGTCCTCCTCGGCGGAGCGGGAGTTGCCGAGCACCCCGGGCAGCAGCCGGACGACGGCCTCGACCATCACCAGCACCGCCGCCTCGCCGCCGACCAGCACGTAGTCGCCGATGGAGACCTCGTCGACGGGCATCCGCCGGGCGGCGTCGTCGATCACCCGCTGGTCGATGCCCTCGTAGCGGCCGCAGGCGAACACCAGGTGCTCCTCGGCGGCGTACTGGTGGGCCATGGCCTGGGTGAAGGGCCGTCCGGCGGGGGTCGGGACCACGAGGCGGGTGTTCTCGCCGCAGACCTCGTCCAGGGCGGGGCCCCAGATCTGCGGTTTCATCACCATGCCGGGCCCGCCGCCGTACGGGGCGTCGTCGACGGCGCGGTGGACGTCGTGCGTCCAGTTCCGCAGGTCGTGGACGCCGACCTCGATGAGGCCGCGGTCGATCGCGCGCCCGAGCAGCGCGGCGCGGAGCGGATCGAGGTATTCGGGGAAGATCGTGACGACGTCGAGGCGCATCAGGCGTCCAGCAGGCCTTCCGGCGGGTCGAGGACCACGCGGCCGCCCGCGACGTCGACGGCCGGGACGATCGCCTTCACGAACGGCACCAGCACCTCACGTCCGTCGTGCTCGATCGACAGCAGTTCGCCGGCGGGCGAATGCACGATTTCGAGCACCTTGCCGACGACGGTGCCGTCGGCGAGTTCGGCCCGCAGGCCTTCGAGTTCGTGGTCGTAGAACTCGTCGGGGTCTTCGGTCGGCGGCAGCGTCGAGGTGTCGGCGATCAGCAGCGCGCCGCGGAGGGTCTCCGCGACGTCCCTGGTCAGCACCTCTTCGAAACGCACCAGCAGCCGCCCGCTGTGTTCGCGGGCGGCTGCGATGGTGAGGTCTCTGCTGCTGCCGTCACGCAGCTTCGTCGTGACGGCCGAACCGACCGCGAACCGCTGTTCCGGCGAGTCCGTGCGCACGTCCACCGCGAGTTCCCCGCGGATTCCGTGCGCCTTGGCGATACGGCCGACTACGACGTCCATCCCGTTCAGTCCTTGGTCAGCGATCGGTGTCGACGACGTCCACGCGGACGCCGCGGCCACCGATGCCGCCCATGACGGTGCGCAGGGCGGTCGCGGTACGACCGCCCCGGCCGATCACCTTGCCGAGATCGTCGGGGTGCACGTGCACCTCGAGCGTGCGGCCACGGCGAGTGGTCAGCAGCTCGACCCGGACCTCGTCCGGGTTGTCGACGATCCCGCGCACCAGGTGCTCGAGGGAGTCAGCGAGGAAGCTCACGCCTCGGCCTTGTCACCCTCGGCGGCTTCGGCCTTCTCGGCCTCGGCCTTCTTCGGGGCGGACTTCTTCTTCGGCGTGGTGGCTTCGGCGGAGGCCGAGTCACCGGCGGCCGCGAGCGCGGCGTTGAACAGGTCCTGCTTCGACGGCTTCGGCTCGGCGACCTTCAGGGTGCCCTCGGCGCCCGGGAGGCCCTTGAACTTCTGCCAGTCACCGGTGATCTCGAGGATGCGCTGGACCGGCTCGGTCGGCTGGGCACCGACGGACAGCCAGTGCTGGGCCCGCTCGGTGTCGACCTCGATGAAGCTCGGCTCTTCCTTGGGGTGGTACTTGCCGATCGTCTCGATGGCCTTGCCATCACGGCGGGTGCGCGCGTCGGCGACGATGATGCGGTAGTACGGCGCACGGATCTTGCCGAGACGCTGCAGCTTGATCTTGACGGCCACGGGTGTGGGTACTCCTCAGTTCTCTCTGATGCATGTGGAAGGCGCACGCCAGCCGAGTGGGGACACGGCTGCGCACACCCGAAGGGTGAGCTCGGGCGCGGTGAGAGGGTCCGGCCAAAGCAGGCAAGCGAACATTCTGCCAGAGAGCTGTGTGCATGCGTGCACGTGGGTTGCTTGCGTGCATGCACACTGCCGTCAGAACGCGGCTATCCCGAGCGACGCGAGCAGGATGGTCACGGCCGGGAGGAAGTTGTTCACCTGGTGGGCGACCACGCTGCCGAGCAGCCGCCCGGTGAACACCCTGGCCAGCCCGATCGGGATCGCGATCACCAGCAGCAACGTGGTGCGCAGCGGTTCGAGGTGGCTCGCCGCGAAAACCGCCGTGGAGACCAGGAACGCCGCGATCCTCCCCCAGCGTTCGGTGCGCCAGGTCAATCGCTCGACCGCGCCCCACAGGAGGCCGCGGTAGATGATCTCCTCGCAGATCGGCCCGACCAGCCACAGGTAGATGAACATGACGACGGCGGCCGAGACCGACATCCGCCGATCCTCGACGAGTGCGCTGATCGCCGAGGTCGCGTTCTCGTTGCCCACGACCTGCGTCCAGGCCCAGGCGGCGAGCGAGGTGAACCCGAGCCCGAGCACCCCGAGTTTGAGGCCGACCTTGACGTCGGCCCAGCTCCAGCCGATCCGCAGGTCGATGAACGGGCCGTTGCCCCGCAGCCGGGTGATCAGCAGCGCCACGCCCGCCGCGATCATCGTCGGCAGCATGGTGCCGAGCAGCACCATGCGCATCGGCAGGGGCTGACCGGGCTGGACGTCGCCGAGCAGGACGCTGATGAACGCCGCCGACGCCAGCAGGACGGCCTCCACCAGGAGGAAGGCCCCGAATCCCCAGCGATGCGGCGGTGGCGTGTCGGGCGCGGCCACCTCACCTCCGGCAATGACTTCTTCTGGGAGCTCATCCGGCGGCGCGGCCTCGGGGATCGGCTCCCTGGGCTGAGATACGGTCACGCCGATCCTCCGGTGATCGTTCGGTTACTCAAAGACTCTAACCGCCTGGACCGGCGATCACCTCGCCGCGAAGAGCAATACAGCCGGTGGGAGGTTGTTGGCCGCGTGCGCGATCACGGACGCGCTCACCCGGCCGGACAGATAACGGGCCAGACCGATGGCGATGCCCTGGCCGAACAACGCGATCGTGCGCGCGGCCTCCCCGTGCAACTGGGCGAACACCAGCGCGGTGACCAGCAGGATCACCCAGGAAGGCAGGCGATGGAAGCCCATGGCGTTCCACAGCGTGCCGCGGAAGAGCAGTTCTTCGGTGACCGGAGCGGCGAGGACGACGATGACCGCGGCCAGCACCAGCCAGATCGTGTCGCCTTCGGTGGTTCCCGACAGTTCGGTGATCGGTCCGGGCGAGACGTCGGAGAAGGTCCTGTCGTCGCTGTCGGTCCCGTAGACGGCCAGCAGGAGCAGATTGAGGAGGTAGCCGGCGGCGAGCGCGGCGGCTCCGCAGGCGAGCCCGATCCGTACGTCGCGCCACGTGGGTTTGAGCCCGAAGTCCGCGCGAAGCCCCTGTCCCCAGACGTGTGAACCGACCACAGGGCCGAGTCCGAGGACGAGGGTCGGCAGGAACGCGAGGATCAGCAGCGGGCCGACGTCACGGAGTTCGAGCGGGTCGTAGCCGCCGAAGCGGCCCGACATCAGGAAGCTCATGACGAGCGTGACGAGGTGGTATCCGGCGATGCCCGCGAAGAACGCTACGAAACCCCAGTGCGCTCCGAGCACCAGACGCTCGCGAGCCTGCCCGTCGTCCACCACGCCTCCACGCTAAGTGCCGCTTCCGTAACGGACGGAGTCGGGTCAGGCGTAGATCTTGCCACGCAGCACGATATGGCTCGGATGGCGGAGCACCGCGAGATCCTCGCGCGGATCGGACGGGTAAACGAGCAGGTCGGCCGAAGCGCCGTCGACGATTCCCGGTACGCCGAGCCAGTCGCGAGCCGCCCACGAAGCCGAAGCCAGCGCCTGCTCCGCGGACATGCCCGCCTTGTGCAAGGCCTCGATCTCGTCGACGAGCCTTCCGTGCTCGACCATGCCGCCCGCGTCGCTTCCCGCGTACACCTGGACACCGGCCTCGATCGCCGTCGAGACCATCTCCCCCACGCCGGCGTGCAGCGCCCGCATGTGGTCCGCGTACACCGGGTACTTGCCCGCCTTGTCCGCGATGCCGGGGAAGTTCTCGATGTTGATCAGGGTCGGCACGAGCGCGATGCCGCGTTCGGCGAGGACGCCCAGCTGGTCCGCCGAGAGCTCCGTGCCGTGTTCGAGGCAGTCGATCCCCGCGTCGATGAGACCGGGCAACGCGGCTTGGCCGAACACGTGCGCCGTGACCTTGGCGCCCTCGGCGTGTGCGACGGCGATGGCCTCGGCGAGCACGTCGTCGGGCCAGAGCGGCGCGAGATCGCCGATGCCCCGGTCGATCCAGTCGCCGACGAGTTTGACCCAGCCGTCGCCGTCACGGGCCTGTTCGGCGACCGCCTTCGGCAGCTCGGAAGGGTCTTCGAGTTCGATACCGAGCCCGGGGATGTAGCGCTTGCGCAGGGCGAGATGCCGTCCGGCGCGGATGATCCGCGGCAGGTCGGCCCGTTCCTGCAACGGCCGGACGTCGATCGGCAGCCCGCAGTCGCGGATCAGCAGCGTCCCGGCGTCGCGATCGGTGATCGCCTGCTCGGTGGCCTCTTCGAGCGTGGTCGCGCCACCGACCCCGATACCGGGATGGCAATGCGCGTCGACCAGTCCGGGAACGAGAAAGCCTTCCCGGACAACGGTTTCCGCCCCGGCCACCGGTTCGGTGGTGATCCGGCCGCCGGTGACCCACAGCTCACGGTGCTCGCCGTCCGGCAGGACGACCCCCGCCAGGTGCAGCGCCTCCACGGGCTACTTGTCCTTCGGCAGCTTGAACTTCTTCGGGTCGAACCCGGGTACGTCGTTCATGCCGCCGAGCTGCGAAAGGTCGGGCATCCCGCCACCGGGCATCCCGCCGCCCGGGGGCAGCATCGGCATACCGCCGGGAAAGCCGCCGCGGACCTTGGGCTGCGTCGGGCCGCGCCCCTTGCCCTTCTTCCCCTTCTTGCCCTTGCGGTTCTTGCTGCCGCCGCCTCCGCCGCCGAAGCCGAAGCGGCCCGCCATCTGCGCCATCATCTTGCGCGCTTCGAAGAACCGGTTGACCAGGTCGTTGACGTCGCGGACGGCGACACCGGACCCCTTCGAGATCCGCACGCGACGCGAGGCGTTGATGATCTTCGGGTCGGCCCGCTCGGCGGGGGTCATCCCGCGGATGATCGCCTGCAGCTTGTCGAGCTGCTTGTCGTCGACCTGCGCGAGCTGGTCCTTCATCTGACCGGCGCCGGGCAGCATGCCGAGCAGGTTGCCGATCGGGCCCATCTTGCGGACCGCGAGCATCTGCTCGAGGAAGTCTTCGAGGGTGAGCTGGCCGCTGCCGAGCTTGGCCGCGGTCTGCTCGGCCTTCTCCTGGTCGAAGTGCTGCTCGGCCTGCTCGATGAGGCTGAGCACGTCACCCATGCCGAGGATCCGGCTGGCCATCCGGTCCGGGTGGAAGAGGTCGAAGTCTTCGAGCTTCTCGCCGTTGGAGGCGAACAGGATCGGCTGGCCGGTGACCTGGCGGACCGACAGCGCGGCACCACCGCGGGCGTCACCGTCGAGCTTGGTGAGCACGACGCCGGTGAAGCCGACGCCGTCGCGGAAGGCTTCGGCCGTGGTGACCGCGTCCTGACCGATCATCGCGTCGACGACGAACAGCGTCTCGTCCGGAGAAACGGCGTCGCGGATGTCCGCGGCCTGCTTCATCAGCTCTTCGTCGACGCCGAGACGGCCGGCGGTGTCGACCAGGACGATGTCGTGCTGGGCGCGCTTGGCCTCGTCGATGGCGCGGCGGGCGACGTCGACCGGGTCGCCGACGCCGTTGCCGGGCTCGGGCGCGAAGACCGCGACCCCGGCCCGCTCGCCGACGACCTGCAGCTGCGTGACGGCGTTGGGACGCTGGAGGTCACACGCGACCAGCATCGGCGCGTGGCCCTGTTTCTTCAGCCACATCGCGAGCTTGCCCGCGAGCGTCGTCTTACCGGCACCCTGCAGACCCGCGAGCATGATGACCGTCGGCGGGTTCTTCGCGAACGTGAGCCGCCTGGTCTCGCCGCCGAGGATGGTGACGAGTTCCTCGTTGACGATCTTGATGACCTGCTGCGCCGGGTTCAGCGCGCCGTGCACCTCGGCGCCCTTGGCGCGCTCCTTGATCCGGGCGATGAAGTCCTTGACCACAGACAGCGCGACATCCGCCTCGAGCAGCGCGATCCGGATCTCGCGCGCGGTGGCGTCGATGTCGGCGTCGGAGAGCCTGCCCTTGCGAGACAGGGTCTGCAGGGCGGACGTGAGCCGATCGGAGAGGGTGTCGAACACGGGTGTGCACGCTCCAGCTGGGTCGTTGTGGCTCGCCGGTACGAACCGGCGGCTTCCCAGGGTAGTCGGTGTCCGAGGCCGGCGTTGACACGGTTGCGAAGACCCGTTCAGGCTTTGCGAAGGTCGGCTCCGACCAAAGCCCGGATGACGTTCGCGGTGCCGGCTTCCCGGACGGTGCGGCTCATCTCGACATGCAGGAAGACCGTGCCGTCCTTCGCCGCCGCCTTGCCCTGGACGTTCTTCGTCCCTTCCAATGCCCCGCACGACGACGCCCAGGCCCGGCAGACGTCGAGACCGGCGGCTTCGAGCCGATCCGCGGCGCGGTGGGCGGGCGGGCCGGCGACGGTCGCGCCGGACGAGAGCACGATGTCGTCGTCGGGCAGGTTCTGGTCGTCGAAGCCGTGCAGCTGGATCTGCGGCAGCCCCCGTCCGGCGAGGGTGGTGGCGACCACGTGGAACACGGAATCCACCTCGTGCGCGACGTCCGCGCGGCCGTCGTCCGCCTTGCGGTGCGCGCCCGCGATCAGCAGCACCGCGCCCGGCACCTGGCGGAAGTAGTCGAGACCGAACGACTCGGTCCGCAGATCCGACGCGGGATGCGGGACCTCGATGGCCAGCGACGGCGGGGCCGACCGGTCGATCAGGTACATACCCCAGGATCGCTCGGTACCGGATTCGTTCACCGCGACCGTGTAAGGCCGCCCGGTCTGCCGGTCCGTCCCGTCGCGTACCGCGAATCCAAGCTCCCCGAGGCTCGCCGTTCCCTCGGGAGAGGCGTCCAGCAACGCGGCGAAACCGGCCGCGGCCGTCCGGCGTTCACCCGCCCCGGGTGACCGGTAGTCCTGCTCAGCGGAAAGCGACGACGTGAATCCGGCGAGCAGTGAACTCAGGTCGGCCTCCGGGTCGAGAGGGGGTCGCTGTGACTCGTCGTCACCGAGGACCAGCACGAGGGTCAGCACCAAGGCCAGAGCCAGAGCGACACTGGTCACGCTGAGCAACATTCGAGTTCGGCCGATCACCACCTGGACTCTACTGACTGACCCGAATGAGTACCGCCAGGTGCATTTTGCCGACACTCGGCGGAGTTGTAACGTCCTCACTAACACTTTTGATACCTCGGTGTGACCTGATCGGGAACACGTTTCGCTACTGGCCGACGTGCGCCGCGAACCAGCCGATTACCGAAAGACACGAGGGCCAGTGAAGCGGCAGAAGGACCAGCCCGACCCCGCGGCGCGCCTGCGCGACCAGATCCCGGAGGCGGGTTTCCCCCGAGGTGTGGGGGTGGCGTCCGCCACCACCTTCGTCCTCCTTGTGATGATCGCGGCCTTCACCGCCGTCTACCTGTCGACGGCCGGACCGCTCTCACTGCTCCGCGCCGACTCGGGCGGGCAGCTCCCGGACGAGGTCACCGCGGGGCGGCAACGCGCGACCGCCGCCCTCGCCCAATCGTTGGCCACGTCGGCCACCTCGGCGGCGGGGGACCTCCGCGTCGCCACCGATTCCGGCGTCTTCGACAACGGCGGCGACGACGCCGTGCTCGCCCGCCTCGGCAAGACCTACCCGGACTGGCGTGGAATCGCCGTCTTCGATCCCGCCGCGAAACGGGTCGTGGCCACCCACGGCGAGCCGGTCGCGGTCGAAAACCTCCGTGGCGTCGACGTCACGAACCTCACCGTCCGCCCGATCGCCCGGCCCGGCGACAGCCCGCTCGTCCTCACCGCCCTGCCGCTCACCGGCGACCGCGCAGGCAGGCTCCTCGTCGTCTCGACGCCGCTGCGCGGTCTTTCGGCGGAACTCGACAAGGGCCCCGTGCGGCAGATCCGGCTGGTCACCCCGGACGGCGTGCCGCTCTTCTCGTCCGGGAACGAAGTGCCCGCTACCGACCGCGTCGCACAGGATCTGCTCGCCCGCGCCTCCACGGCCGCCGCGGCCGGGGAATCGGGGGTGCTCAGCGGCGCCGCGACGGATTCGGGCGAGCGGCTCGCACCGGTCGTGTCCTACGCCCCGATCACCTCGGACGGCACCGCGGGCAGCCTGGGGCTGGCGGTCGTCACGCTCAGCCGGTTCCCGGTCGAGCCGGCGCCGGCGCGGTGGCCGGGTCTGCTGCCGGCGGCCGCGCTGCTGGTCCTCGCCGTCGCCGGGTTCGTGCTGTTGCGGAGCGCCGTCGTCAAGCCGATCCTCCGTCTGCGCGCCGACGCCCTCGCGGTCGCGGCAGGCTCGCTCGACGAACCGGTGCGGCAATCGAGGATCCGCGAAGTCAACCGGCTGACCCGCGCGGTCGAACGGTACCGGTCGAAACTGGCCAGGCGCAGACCCCGCGACAAGGTGAAGCCGGTGGTCTCCGCGCAGGTGATCGTCGCCGTCGTCACGCTCGCGCTGCTCGGCTGGTCGGTCGCCGTCGCCGCGACCTTGGGCCGCCAGCACGCCACGGTCTCCCCCGCCGTGCTCGGCGAGTACGGCGGCCGCGTCACGCATTCGGCGGAGACCCTGCGCCGCAGCCTCGCCCAGGGGCTCGGCGACCTGCGCTCCGTCGCCCGGCTCGGTTCGGCGGAACGGCCGGACCGGCTGAACGGCATGCTCGAACGGCTCGCCGAGGACGAAAACCGGTTCCGGAGCGTCTACGTCACCGACGAAGAAGGCAACGTAGTTCACCAAGCAGGGCGCGAATCGCTGCGCGATCCCGGGAAGCTGCCCGACGGCTCGGGTATCCACCAGCACAACACCAGCGGCCGGGTTCCCGTGGTGTACGCCTTCGCGCGTCTGCCGGACTCCGGCAAGGTCGTGGTCGGCGAGTACGACATCCCGAGGATGGCGTCGGTGCTCGGCTCGGCGGGTGGTCGCGTACGCGTCGTCGACGAAGGCAAGCGCACCATCGCCGACACCCAGGGCTATCTGGCCTTCTCCGAACTCACCGACTCCGTGCTGGTCAAGAACGTCGCCACCGCGCAGTCCGGCGAGGACGCCCGCGAAAGCACCGATTCGTCGTTGGTGGTCGCGAGCCGCCTCGCCGACGACGGCAGCGTCGCCGACCTGAACTGGGTCGTCGTCGCCGACCAGCCGGTCTCCTCACTCGGTGTCGCGGACAACACCGTCCGGTCGGGGGCCAGGGTCGCCGCGCTCCTCACGGCGGTCGTCGCCCTGATGCTGTTCGCCTGGCATCTGCTGGTCGTCGTCCGGCCATTGCGGCGGGTGGCCGAATCCGCCGTGCCCATCGCGAAGGGCGTCGGGATGGGCGCCGTGGTCTATCCCCACCGCCAGGACGAGATCGGGACCATCGCCTCCTGCGTCGAGATCTGCCGCCAGGCGCTGACCGATGGCAAGACGCGGCTCGGCGAGGTCCGGCGGCCTGCCGGAGCGGCGACCGACGAAACCAAACTGCTCCAGCGGATCGAGGACGAGCCGGTCCGCGGTCACCCCCGGCCGGTCCGGCGGCGCGAACCGCAGCCGCTGAAACCCCGCCCGCAGCCGCGGCGGCACCAGGGAAACCGGCGGCCCGAGCCGGCGGAACGGGGCCGGAAATGACCTTCCTCTACTTCGTGCTTCTCGTGGCGTCGTCGGCGATGCTCGCCGCGGGTATCGCCGAACAGCGCCGCCACTACCGGAACCTGCACAGCATCCCGACCCGGGTGCTGGTCAACGGCATCCGCGGGAAATCGTCTATCACCCGCCTCTGCGCGGGCGCGCTGCGCGGCGGCGGTCTCGTGACGACCGCGAAGACGACCGGCACGGCGGCCAGGTTCATCCATCCCGACGGCAGCGAGGAGCCGGTCTACCGCAAGTTCGGCATCGCCAACGTCGTCGAGCAGATCGGCATCGTCCGCCGTGCCGCCGCGTACCGGCCGGACGCGCTGGTGATCGAGTGCATGGCGGTGATGCCGGATCTCCAGGAGATCAACCAGAGCAAGCTGATCCGGTCCACCATCGGCGTGCTGTGCAACGTCCGGGAGGACCATCTCGCCGAAATGGGCCCGACGCTGGACGACGTGGCGCGGTCACTGAGCCGGTCGATGCCGGTCGGCGGGATCTGCCTCACCGCGGAGAAGGACCGTCTCGCGATCCTCCAGGAGGAGGCCGACAAGCGGGACTGCCGTCTGATCGCCGTCGATCCGGAAAGCGTCACCGACGAGGAGATGCGCGGATTCGGCTGGATCACGTTCAAGGAGAACGTGGCGATCGCGCTGGCCGTCGCCGATCTGCTCAAGGTCAACCGGCGGCTCGCGCTCGAAGGGATGTGGGCCGCCCCGCCCGACCCCGGAGTGCTCCAGGTCCACCGCTATCGCGCCGGGCGGCGCCAGGTGCGCTTCGCGAACGTCTTCGCCGCGAACGATCCCGAATCGACCCTGATGAACATCGATCAGCTTCGCGCGCAGGGGGCGATCGCCGATCCGCTGCACGTGATCATCAACTGCCGCCCCGACCGCGTCGAACGCAACGGGCAGATGGGCGCGCTGATCCCGCGGGTCGCGCCGGAACGGGTGGTGCTGATCGGCGAGCCGACGCGCAGCGCCCGGATCGCGATCCCCGGCGAATGGCAGGACCGCGTCGTCGACCTCGGCGGCTCACGGCCTCCCGAGGAACTGCTGCGCAAGATCATCGGTGGCGTCGACCGGCAAGCGTCGCTGATCGCCATCGGCAACATCCACGGTCAGGGCGAACTGCTCATCGACGAACTCGCGAAACTGGAAACGATCGCCTCCTGATGCTCACCACTTCACTCTCCCCCGAGGTCGCCACCATCGGGCTCGCCATCGGGCTGCTGCTGTCGCTGGTCTGTTACCTGACCACGAACCTGTCCCCCGGCGGCATGATCACCCCTGGCTGGATCGCCTTGACCATCGTCGAGGACTTCCGGCGGGCGGCGATCATCGTGCTGATGACCGCGCTGACCTACGTGGGCACCAAGATCCTGCAGCGGGTGGTGATCCTCTACGGCAAGCGCCTGTTCGCCGCGGTGGTCCTGCTGGGGGTCGTCCTGCAGACCACCCTGCTGCTTGTCCTGCAGGCCGACTTCCCGCTGCTGTTCGTGCACCAGACGCTGGGCTTCGTGGTCCCCGGCCTGGTGGCCTACCAGCTGGTGCGGCAACCGCCGGCGGCGACCGTCCTCGCCACCGGGGGCGTGAGCCTCGCCAGTTACGCGATCCTGATCAGCGGGGTGCTGGTCGGGCTGGTTCCCACGTTGTGAGGACGTCGATGCGCAAAGCGATCCGGATCGGGGTGCTGGTCGCGGTGATCGGCGTGTCCGGGACGGCCGCAGTGTACGTCGCGAAGGAGGAGCCGCGGGACATCACCGCGGTGTCGGCGTCCGCGCCTCCCGGCGGCGACGCGGCGATCGGCGGGTACACCTACGAACGGCTCGAGAACCCCGCCCGGACGGTCGTCCGGGATTCCCTCGGCACCCAGCTGGCGTCCTTCACCGACGGGTCGCGCTCGGTGCTGCTGTCCGGCAAGAGCCGGACCTTCGCCGAACCGAAGTTCACCACGGTCACCGTCACGTCGTCGGCGTGGATCCGGTTCGCGCCCGAGCCGTGGAAAGCGGGTGCCGAGCGTGAGGGGTGGTTCCGCGACTGGTTGCCCAAGGCCCTCGGCGACACGTCACCGGATCTGCTGGCCATAGCCCTGCAGTACTCCGAAGGCGCCCCGCCCCAGACAACCAAGAAGCTTCGCGTAGCCGGTGACGCGTCCTTCGGGCCCGACAGTGCCGAAGGGCGGCTTGAAAAGTCCGACTTCTACGACTATCTCGGCGTCGACTGGGATTTCCCCGACAAACACGAAAAGGCGGAGCGCGCCCGGTTCGGTTCCCTCGACTGCTCGGGCTTCGTACGGATGGTCTACGGCTACCGCGCGGGTTACCCGCTGCTCGGAACCAACACGAAAGGGCCAGGTCTGCCGCGGCGCGCCTGGGCGATGTCGGAGCTCGGGCCGGGCACGACGTTGATCGAGGACGCCAGGGGGCAGGCCACGGACTACGCGGCCCTCCAGCCCGGCGATCTGCTGTTCTTCAACCTGGAGCCGGCGCTCGGGCCCCGGGTTTCGCATACCGGCATCTATCTCGGACTCGACAGTGACGGCAGGCGGCGGGTGCTGTCCAGCCGGAAGGTCGCCAACGGGCCGACCTTCGGCGACGCCGGTGGCACCTCGCTGATCGACGGCGAAGGCACCTACGCGAAGGCGTTCCGCGCGGCCAAGCGGCTCTAGCGCGCAAACAGGGCTCCGGGACCGATCGCCCCTCGCAGACCGGTACCGGAGCCCCTACGGAAGGCTCGCCTCCCCGCGAGCCGACCGTAAGCACACTTGGCGAGCTTCGCGGGACTTGAATTCGCCGGACCCCCAGTACCAGGCGATTCGCTGCCCGCGCTCTCTCCGCGCGATGGCATAACCTTGCCCGGTCACCCTGGGGTCACGGCAGCGTGAAGACCCTCAACTCCCCCTGAGTAGATCTACTCAACTGGTCTTGGCCGACGACGAAGCGCGCTTCGCCCGCGTCCGCGCCTGGCGTGCCTTGTCCGCCGCTTCGTTGGCCTTCTCGACCGGGCCCTGCTGCAAGGCGGCCAGCAGCCGCGTCACACCTTCGGCCTGTTCGGCCGCGGTCGGCTGGAGGACGTCGTCGCCGTCCAGTTTGGCTTGGATGAGCCCTTCGAGCGCCTCACGGTAGCGATCGGTGTACCGGCCGGGCTCGAAATCCCGCGTGAGGTCTTCGATCAGCGAGACCGCGTTCCGCAGTTCCCCGCGCCGCAGATCGACGTCTTCGTGCAGGAACGGGAAGTCCGGCCGCCGGATCTCGTCGGGCCACAGCATCGTCTCGAGCAGGATCACCTGGTCCCGCACCCGCAGCGCGCCCAGCGTCTCGCGTTGCCGCAACGTCACCTTGACGATCGCGATCCGCCCGGACTGCTGCAGCGCCTCGCTCAACAGCACGTACGGCTTCGTGCCCGCCGGCTCCGGTTCCAGGTAGTAGCTGCGCGCGAAGTACATCGGGTCGACCTGGTCGGCCGGGGTGAAGCCGACGACGTCCATCGACTGGGTGGTCGGCGCGAGCAGCGACGCGAAATCACCGGCGGTCAGCAGCACGACGTCGCCGTTGGGGACGGGGTACCCCTTCGCGATCTCGGCCGCGGGCACTTCGGCGCCGTCGACCTCGCAGACCCACTTCACCCGCACCCGGCCGCCGTCCGGCTCGTGCACCTGGTGGAGGGGGATGTTGTGCTCCTCGGTCGCGCTGTACGCCTTCACCGGAATGGCGTAGGTCCCGAATCCGATCGTGCCTTTCCACACCGCGCGCATGGCCCACCTCCGCCTGGTCAGCGTATCCACGCGCCGAAGCGGCGGGACAGCTACAAACGGGTGTCAGGGGCTACTGAATCGCTCACACATTCGAATGACGGACGCGATTCGGCGAGCGCCTCGGCCGAACAGTCGACAGCGGTGGCCGCCGCACGGAGCACTTCGGCGACCACCTCGACGTCGACCATCGGGGCGGTGGCCAGCGCGCCTTCGCCGCCCCCTTCGACCCGGCCCGCCATACCTTCGAGCGCGATGGCCAGCGCCTGCTGGCCGGCGACGAGGTGCCGGACCACTTTGAGCAGCTCGGGCACGGTCGCGGCGGGACCGGACGCGGTGAGCGAGACGGCGAGGTCGTCCGCGCACGCGCGGAGATGGGAGGCGACGACGGTCGGCGGCAGCGTGACACGTTGTGGACCGGGCACGCGCTCACCCCCTCCGGCTCCTTCAGGTCCCGACCGCGCACATCCTGCCACCGCCACCTTCCGTGACCCGCACGACACCCCGAACGTCAGGAAGCTGCCGCCAGCAGCGCCGCTTCGACCTTCGACCGCCACGCCTGGTCGACCCAGCCACTCCGCGGCGCGACGGCGAACGAGTCGACGACGGCACCACCGAGCGTGGCCACCTTCGCCCACCGCACCTCGGCCTCGCACCGGCGCAACGCGCCCGCGACCCGGTACAGCAGCCCGATCCGGTTCGCGGCCCGCAGTTCGACGACGACCGTGTCGCGCCCGCTGGTCTCGTCGTCGAACCAGATCACCTTCGCCCCGGCCGACTGCGCCTCTCCGCCGCCGTAGTCCCGTTCCTTCGCCGCGAGCCGCTGGGTGAGCGGCAAGGTCCCCGCCACCGCCCGCGCGAACTGCTCCCGGAGCAGCGTGACGTCGGGCAGCGAGCCGAATTTCGGTGACGCCGTGAAGACTCCCGCCCGTCCCCCGTCGTGCCCGCGCAGCACCGCCGCGTGGACTTCGAGCGAGTTCAGCGCGAGCACCCCGGCCGCGGGAGCCAGCAGTTCCGCGCGAGCGGGGACCGCGAGCACCACCGTCACCACCTTGCCGGCGGCGGTGATGCGCACCTCGCCGCGGCCGGACGCGACGGCTTCGGCGACGAGCTCCCGTTGTTCGGCGCCCATCGGCTCCGGCGGTACGAAACCCTTGCCGTGCAACGCTTCTTCGCAACCGGACACCAGTTCGGCGAGCAGGCGCGCCTTCCAGTCCGTCCACACGCCCGGCCCGGTGGCCAGCGAATCGGCCGTCGTCAGGGCGTGCAGCAGTTCCAGGAGGACGAGGTTCTCGTCGAGTGTCTTCGTCACCCGCTGGATCGTGGCGGGATCGCTGATGTCCCGCCGCGTCGCGGTATGCGGGAGCAACAGGTGGTGCCGCACCATCGCCGACACCAGTGCCGAATCGGCCGTCGACAACCCGAGCCGGGCCGCCACCTGCGCGCTGATCTTCGCGCCGAGTTCGGAATGGTCCGCGTCGCGGCCCTTGCCGATGTCGTGCAGCAACGCGCCGATCAGCAGCAGATCCGGCCGTGAAACGGTGGTCGTCAGTTTCGACGCCTCGACCGCGGCCCGCACGAGATGCCGGTCGACGGTCCACGAATGCACCGGCGACCTCGGCGGGAGATCCCGCACCGCACCCCATTCGGGGAACAGCCGCGCCCAAAGGCCCGTGCGGTCCAGCGCCTCCACGGCGTCGACGAGTCCCTCGCCCGCGCCGAGCAGTTCCACCAGCGCCTTGAGGGCGTCGGCGGGCCACGGCGCACGCAGTTCGGGCGCGGTGTCGGCGAGTGCCCGCAGGGTCCCGTGCGCGATGGGCTTGCGGATCCGGGCCGACGCCGCGGCGACCCGCAGCAGCAGGGCCGGATCCTTGGCGGGCAAGGCGTCCCGCGCCAGCGCGACCTCGTTGCCGTGCAGGACGACACCCTCGTCGAGCGGCGTCCGCACCGGACGGCGGCCGAACCGTGCCTTCGGTGGCTCCACAGTGGACCGGAGCGCCACGTCGACCGCGTACGCGATCGTCCGCCCGGCACCGGAAAGCTTGCGCGCCAACGTGAACCGATCGCCGAAGCCGAGTTCGCCCGCGACCGTCTCGGCTTCCGGCGCGCTGAGGATGTCCCGCTCCCGGCGCAGTTCCCTGCGCAGTTCCGTCCGGACGTCGAGCAGCAGGCTCTTGGCCGCCAGCAGTTCCTCACCGGGCCTCGCCGTCAGCTGTGCCGCCGCCAGCGCTTCGAGGACGGCGAAGTCGCGAAGCCCGCCTCGGCCGTGCTTGAGATCCGGCTCGGCGGACTGTGCGATCTCGCCGCTTCGGGCCCAGCGCTGACGGACCGCGTCCGACAGGTCGTCCATTCGTTTCCGGGCGGTCCTCCGCCACTGGTCCCGTGCCGCGGCCGCCAGCCTGGCGGTGATCTCCGCGTCCCCGGAGATGTGGCGGATGTCGAGCAGCCCCATCGCGGTCCGCAGATCCTCCGACGCCACTTTCAGCGCCTCACCCGGTGTGCGGACCGAGTGATCGAGGCCGATCTTGGCGTCCCACAACGGGTACCAGATCGCGTCCGCGATCTCGCCGACCCGCGAGTTCCCGTTGTGCAGCAACAACAGATCGAGGTCGGAGAAGGGCACCAGCTCACTGCGCCCCAGGCCGCCGACGGCGGCCAGCGCGACACCGGGTTCAGCGGTGTCGACGCCGGCCGCCGAAGCGCCCTTGCCCAACCAGAATTCGTAGAGGTCGACGCACGCCGCGCGCAACGCGGCCGCGCCCAACCTCCCGTGCCTGCCCTCGAGCAAACGCTCGGTGGCCTTGACCAGTTCACCCCCGTCGGCCATCGTGGGCGCCTATAGGGCGTCCGAGCCGCGCTCGCCGGTACGTACCCGGATGACCGTCTCCACCGGCGTCACCCAGATCTTCCCGTCACCGATCTTGCCGGTGTGGGCGGCCGTGGTGATCGCGTCGAGGACCTTCTCGACGTTGGAATCGTCGGTGACGACCTCGACCCGCAGCTTCGCCACGAAGTCCACGGAGTACTCGGCACCCCGGTAGACCTCGGTGTGGCCCTTCTGCCTGCCGTAGCCCTGTACCTCACTGACCGTCATGCCGAGCACGCCCAGCTGCTCCAGCGAGGAGCGGACGTCGTCGAGCGTGAACGGCTTGACGATCGCGGTGATCAGCTTCATGCCTTGCTCTCCTCGAGTTTCGTGGCCGCTGTTCCGGTGGACGTCTTGACCGGGATGGAGCTCGGCTGGCCGAGGCCGCCGCCCGAACCGGTGAAGTCGTACGCGCTCTCCGCGTGCTGGGCCTCATCGATACCACTGACCTCGTCCTCCGCGCTGACGCGGAAGCCGCCGAGCTTCTTGATCACCCAGCCGATGACGAAGGTCAGCACGAACGAGTAGCCGAGGACCACGGCCGCCGCGAGCGCCTGCTTGCCCAGCTGGCCGAGGCCGCCACCGTAGAAGAGGCCGTCGACGCCGAGCGAGTTGACGCTGGTGGTGCCGAAGAAGCCGATGAGCAGCGTGCCGACGAGACCACCCACGAGGTGGACGCCGACGACGTCGAGGGAGTCGTCGAAACCGAAGCGGAATTTGAGGCTGATCGCCAGGGCGCACAGGGCCCCGGCGATGAGACCGATGGCGATGGCGCCCAGCGGGCTGACGAAACCCGCCGCCGGGGTGATCGCGACGAGACCCGCGACGGCACCGGAAGCGGCGCCGAGGGTGGTCGGCTTGCCGACCTTGATCTGCTCGATGATCAGCCAGCCGAGCACGGCGGCCGCGGTCGCGACGGTGGTGTTGGTGAACGCGACGGCGGCGAGGTCGTTGGCGGCCAGGGCCGAACCGGCGTTGAAGCCGTACCAGCCGAACCACAGCAGCGCGGCGCCCAGGAGCACGAACGGCACGTTGTGCGGACGTCCGGTGCCCTTCGGCCAGCCCTTGCGCTTGCCGAGCACGATCGCGAGCGCGAGACCCGCCGCACCGGCGTTGATGTGGACCGCGGTACCGCCGGCGAAGTCGAGCGCCTTGAGCTGGTTGGCGATCCAGCCGCCGACGGAATCGGCGCTGATGAAGCCGTTGAACGAGAACACCCAGTGCGCGACCGGGAAGTACACGATGGTCACCCACACCGCGACGAACAGCGTCCAGCCCCAGAACTTGGCGCGGTCGGCGATGGCACCGGAGATCAGCGCGGGCGTGATGATCGCGAACATCAGCTGGAACATCACGAAGGCGAACAGCGGCAGCGCGTCCGCGCCGGGCCAGGCGACCTCAGGCGTGGTGCTGGTCGCGGCGGTCGCGAATCCGGCGAGCTTGCCGGAGATGGTCGAGAGACCCGCGAAGTCGAAGTTCCCGAGCAACCCGCCGCCCACGTCGTTGCCGAAGGCCATCGTGAAGCCGTACAGCGTCCAAAGGACACCGACTACGGCGAGCGCGATGAAGTTCATCATCAACATGTTCAGAACGCTCTTCGCGCGGACCATGCCGCCGTAGAAGAACGCCAATCCCGGTGTCATGAGCATGACCAGCGCGGCGCTGATCAACACCCATGCGGTGTCTCCTGCGTTCAGCACAATCTTCCTCCCGTGCCTGGGGTGTACTGCGCAGGAATCTTTGGACCGGGGTGTTTCCTCGGGCGGCGATTCAGGTTTCACCCGCGTGAACTGTCGGTGCGGCGTTGTTACGGCCAGGTTTCCACTGACCTGGTGCGTTCTGTCCGGTTGCGAAACCTCGTGGTCGAATAGGGACATGAACGCGCGTGTATCCGGCCATGACCCTCTGCCACCGGCGATCGTCCGGTCGTTGCGGTGTTCGGTCTGCGGTGACCCGGTCGGGGTAACCGAGCGCACGGTGCGTTGCGATCGAGTCCACTCGTTCGACGTGGCGAAGCAGGGTTACGTCAACCTTCTGCATGCGCGCATCCCGGCGGGCACCGCGGACACGGCGCCGATGGTCGCGGCCCGTGTCGATCTCCTCTCATCGGGCGTTTACCTGCCGCTCGCCGACGCCCTCGCGAAAGTGGCTTCGGAACACATCGAGGACGGGATGGTCATCGACGCCGGCGCGGGCACGGGCTACTACCTCGCGCACGTGCTCGACGCCGTCCCCGCCGCCTACGGGCTGGCGCTCGACGTCTCCGCCGTCGCCTTGCGCCGGGCCGCTCGCGCGCACCCGCGCGCGGGCGCGGCCGTGTGGAATCTCTGGGAGCCGTGGCCTGTGGCGGACTCGAGCGCGTCGCTGATCCTCAACGTCTTCGCGCCGCGCAACGCCCCGCAGTTCCACCGCGTCCTGACCGAGGACGGGCTGCTGGTCGTCGCGACGCCGAACCCCGGTCACCTCCGGGAACTGGGCGACCTGGTGATCTCCGTCGACGGCAGCAAGGACGCGCGGCTGGAGGACACCCTCGGCGAACGCTTCACCCGGGTGGACCGGCACGAGGTCACCCAGCAGGTGGCGTTGGAGCCCGACCGGATCCGTCAGGTGGTGGAGATGGGCCCGAGCGCACATCATCTCCACCGCGACGGCAGGCGTGAACGCCTCGACGCGATCACCGGATCGGTGGACGTCACCACTTCGTTCAGTGTCACGCTGTACCGGCCGGTGTCCTGATGGAGGCACCCGCGACACTGCTCGCCGACGCCGCCTGGGTCAGCGCCCGCATCGGCGGCGCCGCGAAGCTCTACGGCTGCTCACGGCCCGAAGTGCTCGGCACGATCTGGTGGTACTCGCTCTCCTCCGTCCTCGTCGCTCCTTCGGTGGAATCCCTCGTCCGCGGCGAACCCTTGGACCCGTCACTCGACGCCGTCACGATCGACCTCGTCCCGGACGGCCGTTTCACCGGAGCCAGGTCTTCCCGGGCCCTCGACGGCGGCCTGGCCGAACTCGGTGCCGCGTTCGCCGGAACGCTGAGCACCGCGATCGGCACGATTTCGGCTGTCACCAAAGCGAATCCGCGTGCACTGGGCGCGATCGCGACGGATTCCATCGGCAACCGCCTGCTGTGGACCGGCGACACCGAACGGGCGATCGCGCTGGCGGCACCGCTCGTGGCCGCGATCGGGCTCGGGCTGCCGGAGCCGCGGTTCTCCCGGGTCGGGCGGAACACCGTGGTGCGCCGTGCTTCCTGTTGCCTGATCTACGAAGCCGGCAATCCGAAGTGCACCAGTTGCCCTCGGCAGACCCCGGAAGAACGGGATCGGCGACTGCGCGCCGCACTCGGTTAGCGCGCGGTTTCTTTACGGGACAAGGCGAATGTCGGTGAGCAAAGACGTGACTCGCGTGATCGGGGACGTGACTCGCGTGACTGAATGCCGCACTCGCGAGTTCCGCCTCTGATCACGCGAGTTCCGCCTTCGATCACGTGAGTGCGGTCTCGCGTGGGAATCCCGCCTCATCCGGCGGCGAGATTCTCACCGGTCAACGCGGCCACCATCGCCGCCCGCGAGCCGACCCCCAGTTTGGTGAAGATCCGGCGCATATGCGCGGAAACCGTGTTCAGGCTGATTTCCAGTACGCCGGCGATCTGCTTGTTCGTATAGCCGCGACCGACCATGCGCGCCACCTCGTGCTCGCGCGGGCTGAGCAGGTCGTGCGGTTCCGGCGCCACCGGAACGAGCAGGCATCTGACGCCGTGTTCGGTGACGTCGAGCAGCGGTTTCCGCTGTACGGCGCCCCCGTCGTTCAGTTCCATGACACGTCTGACGAGTGATCTCGCCAGCTTTCGTACGGCTTCGTCCTCCGTGACGACCGTCGCCCGCTGCCGCGCGACGTCGTGTAGCGATGGAGCAGGAAATCCCATCACCGGGCTCGTGGACATAGACCGGCCTCCCCCCTCTAGGTCTCCCTCCTTCTCTAGCAAACCCCTCCGACAGGAAAAGCGCATCGTCGGTTTGTGTGACAAGTACGAACTAGTCGATTCATGTCACGCAAGAACGTGTGACTACCGGTGCCCCCGGGTGCGCGGGCAGTGTCGGGTGAGTGCTCACCGACGCACCGCGCCGGCGATCGCGGATTTTCACCGGAGCAGAGGAGAACGGTTATGAGCCGTGGCTATGCGGCAGTGGACGGCGAGCTGGAAGACGAGCTGAGCCGTGAACTCGAGGCCGAGTTCGAAAACGAACTCGAGGACGAACTGGAAGGCGAATTCGAGGACGAGGACGAGTTCGAAGACGAGCTCGGCGGCCTGGCCCGGGAGCTCGAAGACGAGCTGGAGGACGAGGTCTACGGCGAGTACGAGGACGAAGACGAATTCGAGTCCGAGTTCGAGGCCGTCGTCCGCGAACTCGAGGACGAGTTCGAACTGGAATCCGAGGACGAGGACTTCACGCATCCGGCGCGCCGGGTCTATCCCGACGCCGAGATGATGGCGCAACTGGCCTTCCAGGCCGAGAACGCCGAGACCGAGGACGAGGCGGAGGCCTTCCTCGGCGCGCTCGCGCCGCTGGCGTTCCAGGCGGCGAAATGGGCGGCGCCGAAGATCATCAAGCACGGTCCGCAGCTGATCCGCGGCGCGGTCAACCTCGGGCGCAAGCTGTGGCGGAACCCGGCGACCCGCCGCGCCGTCCGGCACATCCCGAAGATCATCGGCCGCACCGCACGCGACGTCGGGCGCCGGTACGCCGACGGCCGTCCGATCAACGCCCGGTACATCACGCGCAGGCTGGTCGGCCACACCGTGAACAGCACGCAGAACGCGCCCGCGAACCGCCGGAACCAGCAGCAGCGCCGCCGCGGCCGTCCCCAGCAGCGCCGCCGTCGTCCCGCCGCCCGCGGCGGGCGCCGGACGCAGTCCCGGGGCCGGGCGGGCGCCGCCCGTCGTGGCAAGGCGCGCGGCCGTGCGCGCCGCCGCTGAGGCACCGCCCGCGGCATCCGGTGAATCGGCCTCGTCCACCGGGTTCCGGCGGGCGAGGCCGTCCGGGGACGACGATCTGACGGCTTGGGTGCTGTCCCAGGCGACCAACGTGGAACGGCATCTGGAGGCGCTGCGGCCGTTCCGCTGGTCGGAGTTCGGTGACCCGGCCACCGGCCCGAGCCGGGCGCATCTCGCGGCGGTCAACCGGACGATGGCGACCTTGCGGAAGCCGTTGTACTCCGCGACCCGTGCGGTTCGCCGTGCCGCGGACGAGGCGGTGGAACGGCCGGCACGCGCCGAACTCGCCCGGCTGCTGCGGGCGAAATCCCGGGCACAGCGCTGGGTCAAGACCACCGAAGGGGTCTGGGACTTCTACCTGGATCTGTTCAACCAGCGGCAAGGCGCGTTCGCCCCGTGGCTGGTGGCGTGCGACCGGGTGGCGCTCGACTGCTATCAGTACGCCTACCTCGGGATCGGGCGCTGGCGGTCGATCCCGACCCCGCCACCGTTCTGCTACCTGCGCACCGGATCCGGCCCGGCCACCTCGCGCCGCGGGATTCCCCTGCGACGGCTGGGGAACAGGCTCAATCCGTTTCCGCTGATCCAGCTTCCGTACCACCGGCTGGTGAACCCGTGGACGCTCGGCGCGGTCCTGCACGAGGTGAGCCACAACCTGCAGAACGACCTCGGCATCGCCAGGGCGATCCCGCTGCAGGTGGCGGCGAGGCTCGTCGAAGCGGGGGTGCCGCGGGAGGTGACCGGCGTCTGGGTCAGGTGGAACCGGGAGACGTTCGCCGATCTGTCCGCGCTGCTGCTGGGTGGCCCGGCGGTCGTCGGTTCGCTGTTCGACGTCATCGGGCGCACCGAACTCGAAACGACGGGATTCACCCCGCGCGCGGTGCACCCGGTGCCGTATCTCCGCGCGAAGATCTCAGTGGAGCTGTTGCGCCGCATGGGTTTCACCCGGCACGCGGAGTCGTACGCGGCGATGTGGCACAAGCTGTACCCGCGGGCGAAGCTGGTGAACGCGCCACCGGCGCTGCTGAGGACGGCGGACAAGGCGATCCCCGTGGTGGTGGACGCGATGTGCTTCACGTCGTTCCCCTCGCTGGGCCACCGTCCCCTGGCGAAGGTGCTGCGGTTCGAAGCCAAAGAACAAGCGATGATCGAAGAAGCCGCCGGCAGGCTGGCCGACGGGGTCTCCCCCGGCGTCGTGCCGGAACGGTTCCTGATCGGCGCGGTCCGGTTCGCGCTCGACGAACGGATGGCCCCGCCGAAACGGCTTTTCGGCTTCTTCATGGAAGAGCTCGGCAGGAGGGCGAGATGACGCTCGACACCGAATTCTCCCGGCTGGGCAAGGAAGTGAACCAGGTGGCCGCGTGCTGGCGGGCCTTGGAGATCAGCGTCGCCGAAGACCGGCCCGCCGGCGTCGGGCTGGCCGCGGCGGATCATCTCGCCGAGGTCGTCCTCGACGGCACCGGAGAGGTCGAGGCGGCCACGCGCGCGACGCAGGGCCCGGTGAGCGCGGAGTCGTTGCACACCACGGCGTCGTCGCTGCTGAACCTGCGGCGGCGCGTGGACGGACAGTGCCGTTCGCATCACGCGGTCTCCGGGCTGCTGCGCGCGGTGCACGGACGGGAACAGGAATGGCGGGGCTGGGCGAAGAGCTTCCACGCCGGGGTGGACCAGTGCGCCGCCGCCTTGTCCTCGGCGGAGGACGTGATGGTGCGGTGCTGGCGTGAAGCAGTGGAACTGGCCGAATTCAAGGGATGTGGGGCGACCCGATGACGATCAACGACGACCGCGGCGCGACGTTGCCGCGCGCACAGGACATCGACAGCGCGTATCCGCTGTCGACCGGGCAGTACCCACCGCAGGCGGCGGCCCCCGGCAAACTCGCCGAACAGACGATCAGCGACATGCTCGGCTGGAAGTGGCGCGAAGGCGACACCAAAGGATTCGTGGCCGCGCTGACCGGCAGTTTCGAACTGAACGAGGTCCAAGGCCGCACCGAGGCGAAATGGACTCCGCGCGGATACGCGATCCAGGCCGACCTCGGCGCCGTCACCGGCGGCCAGGCCTCGCTCGCGGCGAGGGCCAGGAGCGCGGTGAAGGACTCGCTGGCGCTACTCGATTCGCTCCGTCCACTGAGGACGGACGCGGATCCCGAGAACGCGGAGGGTTTCCGCGCGCTCGTCCGGCACGACCTCGAACAGATCCGGCAGGAGCTGGAGAGCCCGCTGATCCGCGTGGCGCGGGTCGATCAGCTCTTCCTGCTGCTGCTCGGCAACGGCGGCCTCGCGGTCGGCGCCGGGGACCGTACACAAGGACACCTCGGCCAGCTGCGGGACGAGTTCGGCCTGGTCTCGGGCAAGGTCAACACGATCGAAGAGGAACGGATCCAGACCTCCTTCATCACGCTGACGGATTGGGTGGTCTCGTTGTTCAGGGGCTGGCAGGACGCACGCGACAAGATCGACCCGTTCTCGCAACCGGCCGGCGGCCAGCCGTTCTTCGGTCCCGCCGTGGTCGCTCTTTCCCGGCTGCTGTCCGCGACCGCGTCGCAGGTCGACGAGGTGGTCGCGATGCTGCGGTCGGTGTTCGTCCAGCAGGAAGACCTCGAAGTGCTCCGCGTCCCCGATCCACAGGGCGGGACCATGTCGCTCGGCGGGCTGCTTCGCTGGATCCGCGAGTTCGCCACCTTCGAGGGCGGCAAGCTGATCGAGTCGGCGGGCAAGGAAGGTGTCGGCACGTCGTTCCTGCAGATCGCGAAGCGGCTGCAGCGGATCGTGGCGAACCTTCCCCGGCAGAGCACCGGCGGTCCGAACGGCGACGTGCCGGGCAACTTCCGCGCGTCGCTTCCCCCGGGATTCTTCAGCTCCCGTGTGCAGCGGGCCATCGACGAACTCGACGACCATCTCCAGGAGGTCGTCCGGATCGCCGAGCCGATCGGGCGGGACGGCTCGCCGTCGTCGTCCGACCCGAATCCGCCCGCGCCGCCCACCCCGCAGCTCACCCCGCCGCCCGGCCGGACGCCGGCGGTGCCCTCGGTCGCCGAACTCCGCGAGGGGCACGGCGCCGGAGAAGGCCAGACACCACCCGAGGCGGAGGAACCGCCGAAACCCCGGACCACGCGCAAGCGGCCCGGGCAGTAGCCGGACCCGTACGGGAGGAAGACGATGGGCACGGAAAAGGAATACCGGGAACTCTTCGACCGGGTCGCGGCCTTGCGCGGCCAGGTCGCCGGGAAGCTCGCGAACGAACTGGGCAGCGATCCGAAACTCGGCGACGCGGTCCTCAAACAGCTGGACGACATGCTCACCGCCGTCGAGGCGGAACAGCGGGGCAAACCGGGGCCGGCGGACGGCGGGATCGCGCAGCTCGTCGGGCTCGGCGACGGTTCGGCCACGGACCTCGGCGCGACGGCGATGCCACCGGGTGTCGACGCCTACGACGAGACCGTCGCCTCGGAACGGGTCATCGCGGTCGGCGATCTGTACTACCTGTACCAGCACGAACGGATCGGCGTGTTCCGCGTGGTGCAGAAACTGCAGGAGCTGTTCCAGGGCGGCGCCATCCGGCTTTCGGACGGCCCCGGCGCGTTCGGCCTGTACCGGTTCGACCGGCGGGACGTCCTGCGCTACACCAGGCGGGATCGCGTCAGCGCGTACCGGCGCGTGCTCGGCTACGGCAAGGGGCTCGGCTCGGCGAACTCGCGGCCGAACACCGATTTCCACCAGCTGTTCACCCAGTTCAGCAACCAGGTCGCCTTGTTCTGGCGGGACAAGCGGATCTCCGACGTCGTCCGCGAACGCGCGTACGACCCGAGTTTCGGCAGTGTGGCGGTCGTCCGGCGCAGCGGTCTCGACCTGCGGAACAACCTGAAGTTCACCTCGTACGGTCACCTGAACGTGCTGCGGGTCGAGGTCATGCAACTGCTGACCGAGGCGTTCAAGATCCTCGGTTCGGAGGACGTGCTGGACCTGTTCGGCGCGGCCAACGCTTGGGACACCGTGGACGAGGTGCTGATCCGCTACT
Organism: Amycolatopsis japonica; assembly: GCF_000732925.1. Taxonomy (NCBI): domain Bacteria; kingdom Bacillati; phylum Actinomycetota; class Actinomycetes; order Pseudonocardiales; family Pseudonocardiaceae; genus Amycolatopsis; species Amycolatopsis japonica. The sequence goes on along the minus strand of NZ_CP008953.1, from coordinate 1,971,064 downwards.
TCGACCAGCGACTGGTGTCCTCGCCGCGCCAACGGATGGCGGTCACCGGACGTCAGGTGCTGCGCTGGCTCGCGGCGCCGCACATCCTCGAGACCACCCGGTCGGAATTCGAGGCGTTGCTGCTCGAAATCGCGGAGCCCGCCGAGGAGTGGCTTACCTCGGCCCAGTCCCTGCGGCTGGCCGACCGGACGAACTCGCGAGAGGTCCTGCCGATCGATCGGCAGCGGCCCGCCGGGGTCGCGGTGTCGCGTGAACCGCGTCCGGTCACCCCGCGCCGGAACGGTCACCGTCCCGGCACCGTGATCACGCTGGACCGCAAGTAGCCACGTGCTGGGAACGATGGCCACGGAGTGGGACGCGAGGTAGCGTCGGGCGCGATGAGTGAACGCACCTGGGGCTTCCGCACCCGCGCCCTGCACGCGGGCGGGACGCCCGATCCGGCGACCGGCGCCCGCGCCGTGCCCATCTACCAGACCACGAGCTTCGTCTTCGAGGACGCGGCCGACGCGGCGAACCTGTTCGCGCTGCAGAAGTACGGCAACATCTACAGCCGCATCGGCAACCCGACGGTCGCGGCCTTCGAGGAACGCTTGGCCAGCCTCGAAGGCGCGATCGGCGGGGTCGCGACCAGCAGCGGCCAGGCGGCGGAGTTCCTGACGTTCTCCGCCCTCGCCGAGGCGGGCGACCACATCGTCTCGGCGGGCGGGCTCTACGGCGGCACGGTCACGCAACTCACCGGGACGCTGCGCCGCTTCGGGATCGAGACGACCTTCGTCAGCGGAGACCGCATCGAGGACTACGCGGCCGCCATCACCGACCGGACGAAGCTGCTTTTCACCGAGGTCATCGGCAATCCCGGCGGCGGGATCGCCGACATCGCCGGGCTGGCGGAGCTCGCGCACGCACACGACATCCCGCTGGTCGTCGACGCCACCTTGGCGACGCCGTACCTGTGCCGCCCGATCGAGCACGGCGCGGACATCGTGCTGCATTCGGCGACGAAGTTCCTCGGCGGGCACGGGACCACCCTGGGCGGGGTGGTCGTCGAGTCCGGGAAGTTCGACTGGGGCAACGGGAAGTTCCCCCGGATGACCGAGACCGTCGAGAGCTACGGCGGCCTGAAGTACTGGGAGAACTTCGGCGAGTACGCCTTCTGCACCCGGCTTCGCGCCGAGCAGTTGCGCGACATCGGCGCCGTTCTCTCGCCGCACTCGGCCTTCCTCCTGCTGCAAGGGGTCGAGACGCTGCCGCAGCGGATGGACGCCCACGTCGCCAACGCGCGGGCCGTCGCGGAGTACCTCGCGAACGACAGCCGGGTGGCGTGGGTGAACTACGCGGGACTGCCGGATCACCCGCACCACGATCGCGCGAAGAAGTACCTGCCCGCCGGGCCTGGCGCCGTGTTCTCCTTCGGCGTCGACGGCGGCCGCACCGCCGGGGAGACGTTCGTGAACTCGGTCGAGCTGCTGTCGCATCTGGCGAACGTCGGGGACGCGCGGACGCTGGTCATCCATCCGGCGTCCACCACCCATCAGCAGCTCTCCGAGGATCAGCTGCGTTCGGCCGGGGTGGGCGCGGACCTGATCCGCCTGTCGGTCGGGCTGGAGGACGTCGACGACATCCTGTGGGATCTCGATCAGGCGCTCGGCAAGGCGGTGGCGGGATGACCTACGACGCCGGCGCGGTCGAGCGGCGCCGCATCCTCTCGCGGACGAGGTCGGTGACCATCGTCGGCGCTTCGAACAATCCCGCGCGGCCGAGCTACTTCGTCGCGACGTACCTGCTGTCCTCCAGCAAGTACGAGGTCAACTTCGTGAACCCGCGGCTGGACGAACTCCTCGGACGGCCGGTGTACCCGTCACTGGCCGACGTGCCCGGCGAGACCGACCTGGTCAGCGTGTTCCGCAAGCACGACGACCTCCCCGGCGTGGCCGAGGAGGTCGTCGAGGCCGGAGCGCGCACGCTCTGGCTTCAGTTGGGCCTGTGGCACGAGCCCGTCGCAGACCTCGCCAAGGAGGCGGGGCTGGACGTGGTGATGAACCGCTGCGTGAAGATCGAGCACGCCCGGTTCGCCGGTGGGCTCCACCTCGCCGGGTTCAACACCGGCGTGATCAGCTCACGTCGCCAGTCCGCCCCCTGACCAGGGCCCGCCCGGCCCGTGAGAGGGTGGCGGCATGGCCAAACCGACGCCGCTGCAGCTCAGGAACATCGTCATGGCACTGCTCATGGCGGGTGCCCTGGTGTGGAACCTGTCCATCGGCGGCGCTTGGTGGCTCACCGCGATCTTCTCGGTCGGTATCGTCCTTTCGCTGTTCTCCGCGTACCTGAACCGGCCCGGCGCCCGTCCCTGACCCCGCATTTCGTCCTCTAAACGCGGTAGTTCTCGATGCCAACTACCGCATTCAGAGGACGAAATGCGTCAGGAGCGAGCCGCCTCGAAACGCGAAGCGACGTCGGCGCGGCCACGCTCCGAAAGCGCGCCGAAGAGACGTAGGCGCGCCATCCCGCCGTCGGGATAGATGTCGAGACGGACTTCGGTCACCTCGGGGCCCTCGGCGAGGGCGAACCGGTGCCGCGTGTCCGGCTGCAACCGCGTCTTGGGCAGCAGCTCGACCCATTCGCCGTCGCCGTCCCGGCCGCTCAGCGCGGCCCAGCCCGGTGCGTTGCCCTTGAGGTTGCTGTTGTCGAACTCGGCGAACCGGACGACGCCCGCGCCGGCGAGGCGCACCGTGACCCAGTCGTTCCCGTCGTCCCGGCGCCGCGCGGTCTCCCAGCCCTCGGCCTGATGCGCGGCGAGTCCCGGCGAGAAGAGGTTGTTGGGCGAGGAATAGAACATGTTGCTGCACCCGGTGACCACCGCGCCGTTCTCCAGCGCGGCGAGGTCGAGCGCGCCGAGGTCGAGCAGGTGCGGATCCGGGATGGGTGTGCCGTGCACCCGCAGCCGGGCCACGCCGCCGTCCGGATGCATGGTCAGCCGGACGTGCGTGTAGCGCTTGCTCCCGCCGATCTCGAAGTAGTTCTCCGTGTGTCCCGCTGCCGCGCCGCGTTTCACCAGCACGTCCCAGTCCGCTTCGGCGACTTCGGCCGCGCTGGGATAGCCGTCGACGGCGCACGCTTCGACCGAGACGAACGGCGGGTAGTTGCCCTTGAAGAACGCGGTGTCCACGATGACACCGGTGATCGCGCCCGCCAGGCCCAGCCGGATCACCGCCTGGTCGTCGCCGGGCTCGCGGTGCCGCCGGGTCTCCCAGCCGTCGTAGACCTGCCCCTTGGGGCCGAAGGTCTCCGTCTGATGCGCGGGCACCCAGGGATTGACCAGGTTCTCCTTCTCGGCGAACAACTCGTCCGTCGCCCACATCACGGTCCCGCCGAACTTACGCGAAGCCAGGTCGGGCAGGGCTGTCCACTCAGGACGGTCGTTCACGGCATCCTCCATCTCAGCAATCACCCCGGGTCAGCAGAACGCCTGCCGGGTCTTCACCGGTGATCTCCTCGCCCCGCAACCACGTGCTCCGGACGACACCGGCCAGCGGCCGTCCGTGGTAGGCGCTGACCGGGTTGCGGTGCTTCAATTTCGCGACGTCGACGACGAAAGCCTCGTCGGGTGCGAACACACTGAAGTCGGCGTCGTAGCCCGGCGCGAGGTGCCCCTTGCGGCGCATCCCTGCCTGCGCTGCCGGATGTTCGGCCATCCAGCGGACGACGTCGGTGAGCGCGAACCCCCGCTGCCGCGCCTGGGTCCAGACGGCGGGCAGGCCGAGCTGCAGGCCGGCGATCCCGCCCCAGGCGAGCCCGAAATCGCCGCTGTCGAAGCGTTTCAGCTCCGGCGTGCACGGCGAATGGTCGGTCACCACGCAGTCGATGACGCCGTCCGCGAGGCCCTTCCACAGCAGTTCGCGGTTCCCGGCCTCGCGGATCGGCGGGCAGCATTTGAACTGCGTGGCGCCGTCGCCGATCTCCTCCGCGGTGAAACTCAGGTAGTGCGGGCAGGTCTCGGCGGTCAGCCGGACGCCGTCGCGCCGCGCGCTCTCGACCATCGGCAGCGCGTCCGAGGACGACAGATGCAGGATGTGCGCGCGGACGCCCGTCTTCCTCGCCAGTTCGATCACCTGCGCGATCGCCACGTTCTCCGCGCCACGCGGCCGCGAGTGCAGGAAGTCTTCGTATTTCTCGCCATGCGGGTCGGGCGCGTGATCGATCGCGTCGGAATCCTCCGCGTGCACGATGATCATGCCGTCGAACGTCCGCAGTTCGGTCATCGCCTCTTCGAGCCCACGCGCGTCCAGCGGCGGGAACTCGTCGACGCCGGAATGCAGCAGGAAGGACTTGAACCCGAAGACGCCCGCCTCGTGCAGGCCGCGCAGGTCCGCGAGATTGCCGGGGATCGCGCCACCCCAGAACCCGACGTCGACGTGCACGCGCCCCTCGGCGGTCTTGCGCTTCACCTCCAGCGACGCGACGTCGACCGTCGGCGGCAGACTGTTCAGCGGCATGTCCACGATCGTGGTGACCCCGCCCGCCGCGGCCGCGCGGGTCGCCGAGGCGAAACCCTCCCATTCGGTGCGGCCCGGGTCGTTGACGTGCACGTGGGTGTCAACGAGCCCCGGCAGCAGCACGACGTCATCACCGAGTTCGAGTACCCGATCGCCGTCCAGACCGGCTCCGGCGGGCTCCACCGCGACGATGCGGCCGCCGTCGACACCGATGGTCGCGGGTACCTCTCCGGCGGCCGTCACTGCTCGGGCGGCGTTGATCACCAAGTCCATCAAAAAGCCTCCAACTTCCACTCAGTGGAATCGAGGTTTCGCACTCCGACATTAACTCCGGCCACCCTGCTCGTCAACGAGCCCAAGCGGCGCTACCTTCGCTTGGTGCAGTTAGAAGCCGAGTTCACCAGCGAACCGTTCCACGGCGAGGGTCCGCCACCCGAACACGCCGTCAAAGCCCGCGACACCGCGGAAGGCGCGGGCCTGTCCGCCGATTTCGGCCCGCTCGGCACCCTCGTCCGCGGCGACGCCGACACCCTCCTCGACGCGCTTCCCGCCATCGCCAGGGCGGCACTGGACGGCGGCGCCACACGCGTCACCCTCCAGCTCCGCCAGGTCGGCGATGACACTGCCGAACCCGCCGTCGAGCTGCACAGCGCCCTCGCCCGCCTCATCGGCGACGTCGAACGCGAACTCGGCGGGAAACTCGACACCCTCGACCGCGCCGCCAAGCAGCGCGCGGTGCGGCTGCTCAAGGAACGCGGCGCGTTCGGCCTCCGCAAGTCGGTGTCGACCGTCGCGGAGGCACTGGGGGTCACGAGGTTCACGGTCTACAACTACCTCAACCGAGACCAAGACTGAAGGGCTGTTTCAACAAAATGTTGACGGCGGCGGAATCGTCGCCGTACCGTCAGTTCCCGTGCCGCTCACCATTCGAGAGTTCAACGAGGCTCCCGCACAGGACGTCCGGCCGGCGCTGACCGCCTGCCTCGACGTCCCGCGCTGGGTGGAAACCCTGCTGGCCAGGCGCCCGTACGCCGACCTCGCCGCGCTACTCGCCGCGTCCGAGGCGCTCACCCCGTTGCGCCCCGAAGAGGTCCGGCGCGCCATGGCGGCCCATCCCCGGATCGGGGAGAAAGCCGGCGGGCAGAGCACCGAAGCGGGCTGGTCGCGCTCCGAACAGTCCGGAGTGGACGGTGACGCGGCGCGCGAGTTCGCCGCGGCCAACGCCGAATACGAAGCGACGTTCGGGCACGTCTTCCTGGTCTGCGCGAGCGGCCGGAGCGGCGCCGAACTGCTGGAAAACCTCCGTTCGAGGCTTTCGAACGACCCTGAGAAGGAACTCGAAGTGGCCGGTCAAGAGCTGGCCAAGATCGCCGCGTTGCGGCTGGAGAAGGCGGTGACGGCATGAGCCTCGTGACCACGCACATCCTCGACACCGCCGCGGGACGGCCCGCCGCGGACGTCGGCGTCCGGCTCGAAACCGGCGCGGGCGATCCCGTCGCCGAAGGCCGGACCGACGCCGACGGCCGGATCCGCGACCTCGGCCCGGACACCCTCGAACCCGGGGTGTACCGGCTGGTCTTCGACACCGGCGCCTATCTCGGCCCGGACTCCTTCTTCCCCGAAGTCACCTTGACCTTCCGCATCGCTGACGGGACCGAGCACCACCACGTGCCGTTGCTGCTGAGCCCGTTCGCCTATTCCACCTATCGAGGGAGCTGATCGCCCGTGGCCATCACCCTGGGCCCCAACCAGTACGGCAAGGCCGAAGTCCGGCTCGTCACCGTTCAGCGCGAAGGCACCGTCCACCACCTCAAGGACCTCACCGTTTCGACGTCGCTTCGCGGCGACCTCGCGGCGACGCACCTCACCGGCGACAACGCCGACGTCGTAGCGACCGACACCCAGAAGAACACCGTCTACGCCTTCGCCAAGGAAGCCCCGGTCGGCGAGATCGAGGACTTCGCGCTGCGGCTCGGACGCCATTTCGTCGGCTCGTTCGAGCACATCACCGGCGCCCGGATCCTGATCGACGAACACGGCTGGAACCGCATCTCCGGCCACGATCACGCGTTCTCCCAGGCGGGCAGCGAAAAGCGGACGACCGCCGTGACCGTCCAGGGTGACCAGGCCTGGGTCGTGTCCGGTTTGGACGATCTCGTGGTGCTCAAGTCGACCGGCTCGGAGTTCCACGGCTTCCCGCGCGACGAGTACACGACGCTGGCCGAGACGAACGACCGGATCCTCGCCACCGCCGTCACCGCGCGCTGGCGCTACCAGGGCGACGGGATCGACTGGGCCACGAGTCACGCGGAGGTCCGGCGGATCCTGTTGGAGACCTTCGCGGACAAGCACAGCCTCTCCCTGCAGCAGACGCTGTACGCAATGGGAGAGGCTGTGCTCAAGGAACGCGAAGAGGTCGCCGAAGTCCGGCTCTCACTGCCGAACAAGCACCACTTCCTGGTGGACCTGTCACCCTTCGGGCTGAAGAACGACAACGAGGTCTTCTACGCCGCCGACCGCCCGTACGGCCTGATCGAGGGTGTCGTCCTCCGCGACGACGCCGAGGACGCGGGCCTGGCCTGGCACACCCTCGCCGCCTTCTAAGGCACCGGCAGCGGCATACCGGGGACGCTCTGGTCGACGGGGACGACCCCGTCGACCAGGTAGGCGTCCACGATCTCGTCCACCTTGGGATTCCCGTCCGCGTAGAGCCCGTGGTCGCCCTCGCCGGTCACGGTCAGCATGCGCGAGTTCGCGAACCCCGCGTGCGCCTTCCTGGCCCCCTCGATCGCCGTGGCCGGGTCGTGCTCGGAATGCACGATCAGCACCGGCGGGGCCCCCTTGCCGTCCATTTTCGGCAGCGGACGCGGCTCCTTGTCCCAGAACAGGCAGACCGACGCGTTCAACGTGCCACCACCCGCCAGGAGCAGACCGCGGTCCAGATTCCGCTGCGAAGCGCGGATCAGCGACTCGCGGGTGCCGGTGAAACGCCCTTCCCCGCAGAGGGTGTTCCAGAACGTGGCGTCCTGCGCGTCGGGGTGGTCACCCGCGGCCTCGACGGCGGCCTTGGCCTCGGCCTTCGCCTGCGGGTTCTCCATCGCGTCCCGGACCTTGACCAGCAGTTCGGCCAGCGCCGGGAAGGTCGCCTTCTTGTAGAGCATGTAGATGATGGCGGTGTCGAGTTCCATCGGCCCGTTCCCGTCCATCGGGTTGCGGGACAAGGCATAGCGGACCCGCTCGTAGGTCTGCCGGACCTCTTCGCCGTTGGTGCCGAAGTGGTACTTGGCGTCGTACCGCGCCATCCACGGCAGGAAGTCCTGCCGCCAGCGCCGTTCGAAACCGACCGGCTGCCGGTCGAACGTCTTCTGCCAGTCCGTGGTGAACTCCGTCGAGGAGTCCAGTACGAATCGCCCGGTCCGCTGCGGGAATTGCTGCGCGTAGTGCGCTCCCAGCCAGGTGCCGCCCGAGTAGCCGACCCAGTTGATCTTCTCCCGGCCGAGCAGCGTCCGGAGCAGATCGAAGTCCCTGATCGTCTGGTGGGTGGTGATCAGCGGCCTGAGTTCGCCGCCGGCGCTCTGACAGGACCTGGCCACGTGTTCGGCGTTGGCCAGGATCTGGTTCAGATTGCGCGGGTCACGGTCGCGCGGATCCAGCTGCCGGATGAGGTCGGCCGCGCCCCGGCAGGTGACGTTGGTGCTCTTGCCGGTCCCCCGCACGTCGATCCCGATGACGTCCTGGTGTTCGCGCAGTTTCTCCTGCCCGCGGAAGGTCACCGGGAACCAGCGCCCGGGACCGCCCGGCCCACCCGGGTTGGTGAGCACCGAGGCGGTCGACGGCCCGGTGGACTTCAGCCTGCTGACCGCGATGGTCAGGTCCTGCCGCTCGTCCGCGCGATCCCAGTCGCGGGGAGTGCGGAACGTCGCGCATTCGAGCCCGCCGATATCGGTGCCCGGCGGCAACGTGACCAGTTCCTCCGCCGCGCAGGGATGCCAATCCAGTTTCTGGCCGGTGTAGTGCGCCGGGACGCCCGCCGAAGCCGTGCCGGCTCCGGCGAGCAACCCGCCCACGATCACCGGGAGCAACCCGACGGCCAGTAGCCGTTTCATGTTCTTCCCCCTTCTTCCTCGGATTCCCAACGGCTCCAGACGCTAGGGCCGGGCACACCACGCGAACATCGACCGCAGGTAGCGCCGGAAGGTGAACCAAGGTCGAAGGGACCACCGGAACTAGATAGAACGCTCTATCATGGAGAGCGTGACTGGAACGCGGGAACGCATCGTGAACGCCGGCGCCGAGCTGCTCCGGCGCAACGGGTACACCGGCACCGGGGTGAAGCAGATCGTCGAGGCGGCGAACGCGCCCTTCGGCTCGCTGTACCACTTCTTCCCCGGTGGCAAGGAACAGCTCGGCGAGGAGGTCATCCGCACTTCGGGGATGATGTACCTCGCGCTGTTCGAGATCTTCTTCGCCGACGAGCCGGACCTGATCCACGGTATCGAGGCCTGCTTCGCCAGCGCCGCCGAGACGCTGAAGGCGACCGACTACGCCGACGCGTGCCCCATCGCCACCGTCGCGCTCGAGGTGGCCAGCACCAACGAAAAGCTGCGGATCGCGACGGCCGACGTGTTCACCGCGTGGATCGAGACCGGGGCCGAGAAGCTCGGCAAGTACGGCCTCGGGCCGGAGTCCGCTCGGCGGCTCACGATCGCTTTGGTGAACAGCCTCGAAGGGGCGTTCGTGTTGAGCCGTTCGCTGCGTAACACCGAAGCGCTGGAGGTCGCGGGGGCGTCGTCCGTGGCCTTCGCGCGCACGCTGCTCCCTGATGCGTGAAGCACCGACGGCGGGCTTCTGAACACAGGGATTTCCCCGCAACGGACAACGGCTTCCGGCCGACCTAGCCGTCGCCAACACCGGAATCCGTTTGGGGAGCCCATGATCATCAGGAAGCTCGTGATCGGCACCATCGCCGCGGCCGCGCTGCTCACCGCGGGCGCGATGCCCGCGACCGCCGCCGAGGTGCAGCCGTCCACCCTCACCGCGACCACCAGCAGCACGAAGATCGACGCCGGGAAGACCGTCACGATCTCCGGGAAGCTCACCAAGGCCGACGCCACGCCGATCGCGGGCGCCGAGGTGGGCATCTCGTTCTGCTTCAACGGCTTCTGCGGTGAGGCGCAGGCCAAGCCGGTCACCGACGCCACCGGTGCCTACAGCGCCACGCTGACCCCGATCCGCACCGGCAACTACCACGCCGACTTCTTCTCCACCGACCCGTCGATCGCGAACTCGCGCGCCGACACCCCGAAGATCGTCGTGCTCCACCCGGTGGCGATCACGTCGTTCGCGGCGGGCCGCGGTGCGGACAAGGCCGTGACCGCCTTCGGCACGATCGAGTTCCCCGGCCGGTACACCGCGAACCCGATCCCGGTCGAGCTCCAGTACTTCTCGTTCAGCACCTACCGCTGGACCACGGCGGCGACGGTCGACGCCACCTGGAACGGCACGACCTGGGCCTTCGCGGCTTCGGCCGAGCACCGCAAGCCCGGCGTATGGCGGGCCTTCTACGCGGGCTCGCCCGAGATGTTCCACTCCGCGGCGAGCGATCTCGTCTTCGTGCTCTGACGTTCCGTGAAGGCCTCCTTGAGGGACTCTGGGTCCCTCAAGGAGGCCTTCACGGACCACTAGCGGGACGCGAGATAGGCCCGCCAATCGCCGACGGAGGAGATGTCGGCCAGTTCGGGTGAGTCCACATAGGACGAACGCAGGACGGTGGCGAGGCAGGCCGCGCCATCCTCCAGTTCGATGACGCCCAGCTCCAATTCCGGCGGTTCGGCCGGGACCAGGTGATCCCGCAGCACCGTGAGCGGCAGGTCGTAGACCTCGCCCACGACGGAAGCGGAGCCGCCCTCGTGCATCGCCGGGAACCGGTCGCCCACGGAGAAGTAGTGGTACTTGGGCGCGGAACGGGCCACGCAGCACAACGGCGCGCCCTGCAGCTGTTCGTGCAGCGGTCCGCCACGCATCCCGCCGCCGTTGAGGAACATCAGAACCACGACATGATCCCTTCGATCCCGAAGTACACCCCGAACACCGCGGCCAGGATCCCGAGGATCCAGCCGATCTCGCGGATCTTGCCCTTGCAGATCTTGATCAGCACGTAGGCGACCAGCCCGGCGCCGATCCCGTTGGTGATCGAGTAGGTGAACGGGATCAGCGCGATCGTCAGGAACACCGGGATCGCGAAATCCAGGTCCCGCCAAGGGATCCGCGCGCATTGCGCCATCATCATCCCGCCGATGACCACCAGTGCGGGCGCCGCGGCCTGCGCCGGGACGATGGCCGCGATCGGCGTCAGGAACAGGGTCGCGGTGAACAACCCGCCGGTGACGATGCTCGCCAGCCCGGTCCTCGCGCCTTCGCCGACGCCTGCCGCCGATTCGAGGAACACGGTGTTCGGCGCCGATCCGGTGACACCGCCCGCCAGCGCGCCCGCGCCGTCGACCAGCAGGATCCGGCCCATCCCTTCGACCTTGCCGTTCTTGACCAGGCCCGCCTCCTCCGAGACCGACGTGATCGTGCCCATCGCATCGAAGAAGCCGGAAAGCACCAGCGTGAACAGGAAGACCGCCGCGGTCACCGCGCCCGCCGAGCCGAATCCGCCGAAGAGATCGATGTCGCCCAGGAGGCTGAAGTCGGGATGCGCCACGACCTGGTCGGGCACCTTGGGTTCGACCAGGCCCCAGCCTTCGACGTGGAAGACGCTGTTGACCAGCACGGCGAGCCCGGTCGCGACCGCGATGCTGATCAGCACCGCGCCCGGCACCCCGCGGCTCACGAGCACGATCATCAGCAGCAGCCCGAGACAGAAGATCGCGATCGGCCAGCCTTCGAGGTGACCGGCGATCCCCATCCGCACCGGCACCGTCGACTGCGCGGAATCCGGCGTCCTGGTCACGAATCCGGCGCTGACCAGGCCGACCAGCGCGATGTAGAGCCCGATCCCGACGGTGATCGCGACCTTGAGCGCCATCGGGATCGCGTTGATGATCCGTTCCCGTACCCCGGAAACGGCCATCAGCACGATGCAGAAGCCTTCGAGGACGACGAGCCCGAAGGCCTGCGCCCACGTCATCGCCGGTGCCATCTGGAAGGCGACGACACCGTTCACGCCGAGGCCCGCCGCGAGCGCCAGCGGCGCGTTGCCGACCAGGCCCATCAGGATCGTGGTGACGCCGGCCGCCAGCGCGGTCGCGGTGGTGATCGCCTCGGTGGTCAGCTTCGCGCCGGTGATGTCGGCCGACGCGCCGAGGATGAGCGGGTTGAGCAACACGATGTAACACATCGCGACGAACGTGGTGATCCCGCCGCGCACCTCGCGGCCGATCGTGCTGCCGCGATGGGAGATCTTGAACCAGCGGTCGAGCCCGGACAGCCGCCTCGGCTCGGACGAGGGCAGGTGGGGACGCTCAGTACCTAATTGGGTCATGCCTACTCCACAACGTTGTGGGGCGGGAAGAGACTAGTAAGCCTTCTTGTCGGGTTTCGACAGCCAGGCCTGGAAAGGCGCGAAGGAGTCCGGAAGGGACAGTTGGCCGACGGGTAGTGACCAGGTCTCGCGCGGGCGGGAAAAGAGGTCGTAGAATTCGCGATCGTCGAAGCCCGCCTCGGCCGCGTCGTGGCGGTCCGCGGCGTAGACGACCTTGCCGACACGCGCCCAGAGCGCGGCGGAAAGGCAGAGCGGACAAGGCTCGCAGGAGGTCACGAGGACGCAGCCGTCGAGTTTGTAGTCGCCGATCGCCTGGCAGGCCGCGCGGATCGCGACCACCTCGGCGTGCGCCGTCGGGTCCAGCGTCGGGGTCACCTGGTTGGTCCCGGTGGCCAGCACCGAACCGTCGCGGACGATCATCGCGCCGAACGGGCCGCCGCCGTTTTCGACGTTCACGGTGGCCAGCTGGACGGCCTCGGCGAGCCATTTCTGCTCGTCGGACTCCGAAATGGACAGACGGGTACCCACGGATGTGCTCCTAGCTCGAAAAAGTACGGATTGTCAGGTGCCGGTCGGCGGAGCTAAAGGTAGATCCGAAAACCGACCAACGCGTGAACCCGCCCCGGCCGAAGGCCCCGCTATCGCGGTGGCAGGGCGCCTTGTCCGCCATCGTGAGGCTAATGACCAGGCGGCGCCCTGCCGACGTCGATCGCGGACGCGGGTTCACCAACAGCCAATCAGGTGCCGGTGAGGTGTTCGGGACGCACCGGGACACGGGGCAGCGCGAGCCCGGTGGCCGCGCGGATGGCCGCGACGATCGCCGGGGTGGACGAGATCGTCGGCGGTTCGCCGACCCCGCGCAGACCATACGGGGCGTTGGGGTCGGGCCGTTCCAGGACGTCGATGTCCATCGGCGGCATGTCCAGCACGGTCGGGATCAGGTAGTCGGTGAACGACGGGTTGCGGATCTTCCCGCCGTCGGTCTGGATCTCCTCCATCACCGCGAGCCCGAGCCCCTGCGCGGAACCGCCCTGGATCTGGCCGAGCACCGCCTGCGGGTTCAGCGCCTTGCCGACGTCCTGCGCGCAGTCGAGCGCGACGACCTTGATCAGGCCGAGTTCGGTGTCGACGTCCACGACCGCGCGGTGTGCCGCGAAGCCGTATTGGACGTGCGCGTTCCCTTGCCCTGTCTCGGGATCGATGGGCGCCGTCGGACGGTGCCGCCATTCGACGGTCTCGTCGAAGACCTCGTCACCGAGTACGTCGGCGAGGTCCGCGAGCACACTGCCGTCGGCCGAGACGACCTTGTTCGCGACGACGTTCAGCTTCCCGTCCGCGGCGAGTTTGCCGGCCAAGTGCTTGTGCAGCCCGGAACGCACCGCGACGCAAGCGGCCTGTACGGCGCCGCCGGTGACGTAACTCTGCCGCGAGGCCGACGTCGAACCGCCGTTGCCGATGTTGGTGTCCATCGGCAGGATCGTCACCTGCTCGATGCCAAGTTCGGTCCGCACGATCTGCTGCATGATCGTCACCAGGCCCTGGCCGACCTCGCAGGCCGCGGTGTGCACGGTCGCCGCGGGTTCGCCGCCGACGAGCTGCAGCCGCACGCGGGCCGTCGAGTAGTCGTCGAAACCCTCGGAGAAGCAGATGTTCTTGATGCCGACCGCGTATCCGACACCCCGGACGACACCTTCGCCGTGCGTGGTGTTGGAGACGCCGCCGGGCATCCTGCGCAGGTCCAGTTCTTCGTGTGCGACGGGCAACGGCTTGGCGCGCAGGCGTTCCAGCAGTTCTGCGACCGGGGCGGCCGAGTCGACGATCTGGCCGGTGGGCATGACACTGCCTTCGGCCATCGCGTTGCGGATCCGGATGTCCACCGGGTCGATGCCGCACGCCTCGGCGAGCTTGTCCATTTGGGACTCGTACGCGAAACCCGCCTGTACCGCGCCGAAACCACGCATCGCACCGCACGGCGGATTGTTGGTGTACACGCCCCAGCAATCGACCGACGCACTGTCCACATTGTACGGACCGACGCCGAGCGTGGCCGCGTTCGCCACCACCGCGCCGGTGGACGACGCGTACGCGCCACCGTCCAGATACAGCTTCGCCTTCACGTAGACGAGCCGGCCGTCCTTGTCCGCGCCGTGCTCGTAGTACATCTTCGCCGGGTGGCGGTGCACGTGGCCGTAGAACGATTCCTCGCGGTTGTAGACCATCTTGACCGGCTTGCCGGTGTGCAGCGCCAGCAAACACGCGTGGACCTGGATCGAAAGGTCCTCACGCCCGCCGAACGCGCCACCGACCCCGCCGAGCGTCAGCCGGACCTTGTCCTTCGGCAGGCCCAGCGCGGCGACGATCTGCTGCTGGTCGACGTGGAGCCATTGCGTGGCGACGTACAGATCGACACCGCCTTCGGTGTCCGGGATCGCCATTCCCGATTCCGGCCCGAGGAAGGCCTGGTCCTGCATGCCGACCTCGTAGACGCCGGACACCACGACGTCGGCCTTCACCGACTGGTCGCCGTGGCGGATCTTGGCATAGCGCACGACGTTTCCGCCGGGGTGCAGCTCGGCGCCCTCACCGGCGGCGGCCTTCTCGGAATCCGTCACCGGTTCCAGGACCTCGTAGGAGACCTTGATCCGTTTCATCGCGCGGCGCGCGGTCTCGGGATGGTCCGCGGCGACGAGCGCGACCGGCTCGCCCTGGTAGCGCACGACGTCGACGGCGAGCACCGGCTGATCCGCGTGCTCCAGGCCGTACTTGTTCACGCCGGGCACGTCTTCGTGCGTCAACACCGCGTATACCCCTTGCACGGCAAGGGCTTCGGTGATGTCAATACCGGTGATCCGCGCATACGGATGCGGGCTGCGCAGCGTCGCACCCCACAACATGTCCTCGTGCCACAGGTCCGAGGAGTAGGCGAACTCGCCGCGCACCTTGACCGTGCCGTCGGGCCGCCGGGGGCTCGACCCCACGCCGTTCTCGGTGGTCTGCTTGGAGACTTCAGTGGTGGTCATACCGTCTCCCTCAGCCGGGCACTGGCCACAGCCAGCTCACGGGCGATCTCGTCTTCGGATTCCTCGCGCAGCGCGCCGCCGTCGACGACGGTCGCGCCGCCGACGAACAGCCGCTCGACCGGCGGAGTGGTGCCGAGCACCAAGGCGGCGACCGGGTCGGTGATCCCGGCGTAGTTCAGGCCGTTCAGGTTCCAGACCGCGAGGTCGGCGAGCTTGCCGACCTCGATCGAGCCCAGGTCCTGCTGCCTGCCGAGGCAGCGCGCACCGCCCATCGTGCCCATCCACAGCGCCTCGCGCGTGGTCAGCCCGCGCGGTCCACCGCGCTGCCGCGCCTGCAACAGCGCCTGGTGCAGTTCCTCGCCGAGGCCGCCGGATTCGTTGGACGCAGCGCCGTCGGCGCCGAGCCCGACCGGCACCCCGGCGTCGAGCAGCTGCCGCACCGGGGCGATCCCGGCGCCGATCCGCCCGTTGGAGGTCGGGCAATGCGCCGCACCGGTGCCGGTGGCGCCCATCCGCCTGATCGCCTCCGGGGCGAGGTGGATCGAGTGCGCGAGCCAGACGTCGTCGGCGAGCCAGCCGAGTTTGTCGGCGTATTCCGCCGGGGTGCAGCCGACTTCGGCGAGGCACTGCTTCTCCTCGTCGACCGTCTCGGCGAGGTGCGTGTGGAGCCGGACCCCCTTGCGGCGCGCCAAATCCGCGGCACCGGTCATCAGCCGCTCGCTCACCGAGAACGGTGAACAAGGACCTGCCGCGATCTGCAGATGTGCGCCGGCGGAGTCGTCGTGGAACCGGTCGATCGCGGCCTCGGTGCCGAGCAGCGCGGCCTCGGTCTCTTCGACGAGGTTGTCCGGTGGCAGCCCGCCCTGGGACTCGCCCCGGTCCATCGAGCCGCGTACGACGTGCAGCCGTACGCCGACGCGAATCCGGGCGGCGGCGAGGGCTTCGACCTGGTCGCCGCCGTCACGCGGGAAGACGTAGTGATGGTCGGCGACCGTGGTGCAGCCGGTGGTCGCGAGCCGGGTGAGCCCGGCCGTGGCCGCCGCGTGCGTGATCTCGGCGTCGAGCCTGCCCCAGATCGGATACAGCGCGACCAGCCATTCGAAGAGCGTGTGGTCGGCGGCGAGACCGCGCGTGGCCCACTGGTAGAGGTGGTGGTGGGTGTTGATCAGACCGGGGGTGACCAGGCAGCCGGAGCCGTCGACGCGTTCGTCGTACTCGCCGTCGGGCGCCTTGCCCGCACCGACCGCCGCGATGCGGTCGTTCTCGATGACGACGTGGCCCGAGGCGTGCTCGGTGCCCGCGCCGTCGACGGTGGCGATCGCGGCGTTCTCGATGACGGTCTTCACGCGGTCTCTCCCCTGGTCGCGGCCAACCGGACGGCGTCGAGGATCTTCTCGTATCCGGTACACCGGCAGAGGTTCCCCGCCAGCGCCTCGCGAATCTCCTCGTCGGCGGGGTTTTCGACCCGGTTGAGCAGATCGTGCGCGGCCACCACGAGGCCGGGGGTGCAGAAGCCACACTGGACGGCACCCGCGTCCACAAAGGACTGCTGGACCCGGTCGAGCTTGTCGCCCTCGGCGAGCCCCTCGACCGTGCGGACCTCGCGGCCCTCGACCTGACCGGCCGCGACCAGGCACGAACACACCGGGACGTCGTCGAGGTAGACCGTGCAGGAACCGCATTCGCCCTGTTCACAGGCGTTCTTGGAGCCCGGGAGACCGAGCCGCTCGCGGAGCACGTACAGCAGGCTTTCGCCCTCCCAGACGTCGTCGGCCTGGC
Source organism: Amycolatopsis japonica (assembly GCF_000732925.1). Classification (NCBI taxonomy): domain Bacteria; kingdom Bacillati; phylum Actinomycetota; class Actinomycetes; order Pseudonocardiales; family Pseudonocardiaceae; genus Amycolatopsis; species Amycolatopsis japonica. The sequence goes on along the minus strand of NZ_CP008953.1, from coordinate 1,954,286 downwards.
GGGACTCGCCGTTGATCGTCACGTTCACGCGCACTCGCGTTCACCCTTCTGGAAGTCGTTCCACGCCCAGGTCAGCGTCCGCCGCGCCAGGACGGACAACGCGTGCTTGCGGTAGTCGGCGCTGCCGCGGACGTCGTCGATCGGCGACGCCGCCTCCGCCACCAGCTCGCCGAACCGGCGTTTGACCGAATCCGTGAGCGACGCCTTGGTGGACCAGGGAAGTTCGGTGCCGAGGTACTCCTCCGCCGCGGTCGCGCGACGCGGGGTCGGCGCCGCCGAGCCGACCGCCGCGCGGATCTCGCGGGTGTCGAGATGCAGCGCCAGCGCGAACGAGCAGACCGCGATGACCATCGCGTTACGCGTGCCGACCTTCGCGAACTGCTGCGGCCCGACCTCGGCGGGCAGGTGCACCGCGGTGATCAGTTCGTCGGGTTCGAGGGCGTTGCGCTTGACGCCGAGATAGAACTCCTCGGCCGGGATGAGCCGGGTCCCGCGCACCGACGCGGCCTCGACCTCGGCGCCGAGCACGAGCAGCACGGGATGCGTGTCACCGGCGGGCGAAGCGGCGCCGAGGTTGCCGCCGACCGTGCCGCGGTTGCGGATCTGGGGCGAGCCGACGGTGCGGGAAGCCATCGCCAACGCGGGCAGAACTTCACCCAGCTCAGCGATCACCCGGACGTAGGGCACCGAGGCGCCGAGGCGGATCTTGCCGTCGGTCTCGGTCCACTCGGCGAGTTCGGTGACGCGGTTGAGGTCGAGCAGCGCGCCGGGGCGGCGGTGGTCGAAGTTGAGCTCCACCATGACGTCCGTACCGCCCGCGATGGGCACCGCGTCGGGTCGCTCGGCCTTGACGGCGAGCGCCTCGGTCAGCGAGCTGGGGCGCAGGAAATCCACTCTCGGGCTCCTCGGTTCGGCGGCGATCTGTGACGGCTGACTCAGTAGACGCCCTGCGCCCGTATGGCGGCAACGGTGCCGAAGCATGAAATCTCCCCTGCACACGCCGGTCGTTTTGTGCTTTCCTACAAACCTGATGACGACCGTGAAAACTCTGCTGGCGCTGCCAGGCCTGCGCTTGCGCGTGCGCGCCGGGACGGCTCTGCTCGACCGCCCGGTGTCCCGGATCTACGTCACGGAACTACCCGATCCCGGGCGGTACGTGTCGGCGGGCGAACTCGTCCTGAGCGGGTTGCTGTGGTGGCGCGGGCCGGGTGATTCCGAAGCCTTCGTCGCCGCGCTGGCGAAGGCCGGGGCGGCGGCGCTCGCGGCGTCCGGCGCGGATTCCGACGGCATTCCCGACGATCTCGTCGAAGCCTGTACGCGACACGGGATCCCGTTGCTGGAGGTGCCGGCGGACCTGTCGTTCTCGGTCGTCACCGAACGCGTCGTCCTGGCGTTGGCCGCGGCCGCGGAAGGTGCTCGCAAACGTTTGCTTTCAGCGGCGACGGAAGACGCGTCGGTGGAGACGCTGCTGGAGCGGGCGCGCGCCGAGATCGGTCTCCCCTGCTGGGTGGAACCCGCCGGCACGGGGTCGGATCTGGTGCGGCGGTTCGTCGCCGCGGGCGGCCGTTCCCTGGAGGCGGACGACGTCTCGGTCCGGCCGGTCGGAGGCAGACACGCGCTGCCGTGGCTGCTCGCGATCGGCGGCGCGCCGACCGCCGCCCAGGCGGAGATCGCCGAAGAGCTCGCCGGGCTGATCGGGCTCGCGCGCACGCGGGCGGACGAGGTGCGCGCCGTCACCGACAGGGTGCTCGAACCGTTGCTCGCCGCGCTCGACGAAGGAAGCGATCCGCATGCGGCGCTGACCGCGACCGGACTGCGCGGCGATCTGCGGTTCGTCGTCGCGCGCACCGAAGGATCCGAAGCGGCACGCGGCATCCTGACGGAACTCCTGCCATCGGGCGCACTGGTCGGCCCCGCCGGTGAAACCACGTGGGCGGTGGCCGAGGACGACGGCGAGTGGCCGGAAGAGTGGCCCGTCACGGTGACCGCCACACTGTCCACAGTGGAGTCGTTGCTGCCCTGTCGCCGGGTGCTGATCGGGATCAGCGACCGTTCCCCGGTCTCCGTGCTGCGGGGCGCGAAGGAGGTCGCGCGCTACGCGCTGGCCGTGGCGGCGGAACGGCCCGGCACGATCGAGGTCGTCCCCGGCGGCGAGATCGGCATGCACCGGCTGCTGCTGGCGGGTACCCCCGACGACCTGCGGGCGGCGTTGCGGCGCCGGGTGCTGGGCCCGTTGCTGAGCTACGACGCCGAACAGGGCACCGATCTGGTCCACACCCTGCGCGTCTTCCTCGAATGCTCCGGCTCGCCGACGCGGGCCGCGCGGGCGCTGCACGTCCACGTCAACACGTTGCGGTACCGGATCGGGCGCGCGAGCGAACTGCTCGGCACCGATCTGACCGAGTTCACCGAACAGCTCGACGTCTATTTGGCCTTGTCGGCAGGGAGCTGAAATGGGCATCACCACGGCGAAAGAAGCCGCCTACGACCCGCGCGTGCTCGCCTTCGGCCGGATGATGGGCGCGGCGAACCGGCTCGAATACCTGCTCGGCCGCGCGCTGGAGGCCGAATGCGGGATCTCGCACCTGATGTTCGAAGTCCTCCTGATCGTCGGCAGGTCGGGCGCGGCCGGGATGAGCATGCGCGCGATCGCGCAGGAGCAGGTGCTGACCACCGGCGGCGCGACGCGGCTGGTCGACCGGATGACCACGCTCGGCCTGGTCGTGCGGTCCTCGGATTCGCAGGACCGCCGCGTACAACTCGTCCGGCTGACCGCGCAAGGCGAAGAGACGACCGTGCGGGCCGCGCGGGTGCACGTCGAGAACATCCAGCGGCTCTTCCTCGATCCGCTGCCCGCCGACCACCGCGACCGGTTCGCCCAGGACCTGCGGACGCTGAGCCACTCGGCACGTGACGCACTCCCCAAGCTCCGTTAGGAATACCTGACGAGTCAGATATCGTTGAGTCCCGACATGAAGCTCATCTATGTCTTCGACGCGTACTGCGGCTGGTCGTACGGGTTCGCCCGCACCATGGCCGACGTCGCGCACCGGCATCCGGATCTGCCGGTCGAAGTGGTTTCCGGCGGCCTGTTCCTCGGCGGGCGCCGGGTGCCGATCCGGCAGTTCGGCTACGTCCAGGGAGCCAACGCCGAGATCACCCGCCGCACCGGCGCGCCGTTCGGGGAAAGCTACGAACGGCTGATCGCGGACGGCGAGTTCGTCATGGACTCCGAGGCCGCCGCCTGCGGGATGGCGGCGTTGCGCGAGGTCGCGCCGGACCGCGCGGTGCGGCTCGCGGCCCTGCTGCAGGAGGCGTTCTATCTCGACGGCCTGAGCCTTTCCGAGGTCTCGACCTATCGCGTGGTCGCGCAGCGAGCGGGCCTGGACGCGGACGCCGTCGAGGCCGCGCTGGACCGCGTTTCCGCGGCGGACGACTTCCGGCGGGCGCGGGAACTGGGCGTCACCGGCTACCCGACCCTGCTGGCCGACTTGCCCGGGGAACGGATCGTGACCCTGGTCGCCGGGAACGCGAGCGCGGACGAGGTGGAACGGCGGATCGGCGCGCTGGTTTCCTAGACTTCGCGCATGACCCTTCGACCGGCTACATCCGCGGACGCCGACGCCGTCGCGAAGATCTGGTACCACGGCTGGCAGGACGGCCATCTCGGCAACGTGCCCGACGCACTTGTCCGGCTCCGCACCCGCGATTCTTTCTGGACCCGGGCAGCGGAACGCGTCGCCGATACGACCGTCGCCGTGCTGGGCGACGCGGTGGCGGGTTTCGTGATGGTCGTCGGCGATGAGGTCGAACAGGTCTATGTTTCGTCGGACCATCGCGGGAGCGGAGTTGCGGGGGCGCTGCTCGTTGAAGCCGAACGGCTGGTGCGCGCGGGTGGGCATTCCCGCGCTTGGCTCGCGGTGGTGCCGGGGAATGCGCGGGCTCGGCGGTTTTACGAACGGTGCGGATGGGTCGATGAGGGCGAGTTCGACAATCAGGTGGCCGGGCCGGATGGAGTGGTTTCCGCACCCTGCCTGCGCTACGCGAAGCCTCTCGTTTGAATTCCGCATTTAGTCGACTAACTGCGGCACGTGCTCTCTCCGCGTGGTCTCCGCGCCTGACGGCATCACCCTTCAGTGTTGTTAGCGCATTTTGATTGTCGCTTAAAATTACGAACACGTGTTCGATTTATTGGTGTATTATGAAGAAGTGTCCGAGACCTTCCTCCCCGAGTTGCCGCAAGAACTGTGGCGTGCCGGCAAGCTGGAGCTTGCCCATGGCGTGCAGCACGCTTTGCAGGTGATCCGGATCGCGACCGCCTGTCTGGGGCGATTCCTGGCGGAGATCGAAAATCGGGGCGCCAAAGACTTGTACGGGCATGGCAGCACGGCCAGCTGGCTCGCAGATCTGGCGGGGTTGTCTCGGGGTGAGGCGGGTCCGATCGTGAAGCGGGCCATCGCGTTGAACCCGACGCGGGCGTTGGATGGCACGGAGGTTCCGCCTGTCGCTCCCGCGACTGCTGCGGTCGCCGCTCAGGGGTTGGTCGGGGACGAACGGATCGATCAGATCCTGGAGATCTTGAAGAACCTCCCGGCCGACATTTCGGCGGAGGAGCGGGAGGGCGCGGAGCAGATCCTCGCCAATCTCGCCCCGACTGCCGGTCCCCGGCAGCTCGCCAAGGCCGAGGCGAACCTGCAAGGCTTGCTCAACCCCGACGGCAACGAACCCAAAGACCCCGAGCCGAAGGAACCACGGCGGGAAATCACCCTAGAGCGGCGCAAAGACGGCTTCTGGAAACTCACCGGCCTCCTCGATGACGAGACCGGCGCACGCACGGCCGCCGCTCTGGAAGCACACGCCCAGCCACGCCCGGTGGACGAGTTCGGCCAGGCGGATCTGCGGATGAAGTGCGAACGCATGGGAGACGCCTGGGCCGAACTCCTCGACCTGGCCATCGCCTGCCCCGACCAACCCGGCACCAGCGGCTACCGCACCCTCGTCCACGTCACCATCGGGCTTGAGGAACTCAAATCGGGTCTCGGGACCGCCTGTCTCGACTTTGTGGGGACGATGACCGCGCGGGAAGCCCGGCTCGCCGCCTGCGACTGCCTGATGTTGCCGGTCGTGATGAGCGCCTCGGGTGAACCCTTGGACATGGGACGACTGAGACGCTTCGTCACCCCAGGCCAGCGACGTGCGTTGAACATTCGCGACGGTGGCTGCGCCTTCCCCGGCTGCCATCGGAAACCCAAGAATTGCCACGCCCATCACATTGAGCACTGGGCAGACGGCGGTCCGACCGATCTTCGGAATCTCGTGTTGCTTTGCGGTTTCCATCATCGGCTGATTCACCACGGCGACTGGGAAGTACGCATGGCGGCCGATGGCCTACCGGAGTTCATCCCGCCCCAATACCGGGATCCGCTCCGACAACCTCGGCGCAACACCCTGCACCACGTCTGAACCCCGAAGAGCCCGTCGGCCACGCCGGCGACGGGCCCTTCGTCATGCCCGCCGGGCTCCACCGATATCCGGTCGTTCACCAGCCCCGATCACGCACGACTGTGTGGATTTCGGGTCATCCAACGCACCAAAATCCACACAGTCCATCACCACCGGACCGGTCACCACCGAGTAGAGATCCTCAGGGCACGGCCTCGGCGACGAAGCCCTCCCCGCCAAAGGGTCTAAGCCGACTCCAGATAAGCCAAAGCCCACGACCAGAACCGGCCACTGGCGGCCCGGTGCACAGGATCCGATGATGGTCCGGCTCATCATCCGGATCGCCACTTCCCGATCCGCCAGGCGGATCTCCTCGAGACAAGGCTGAGCCGTCTCCACGAAATCGCGCTGGATCGCAACTGATCCTTCACGGCGTACAGCAGTTGGTTCTTGCCGAAAACCGGCGATAGATCGCGCCCACCGACATTCCCGCCTGCTCGGCGACCGCCACGAGAACATCCTGATCCGCGGCATGAGCCGCAAGAAGATGGAGAAACGGGTCGACGACATCGCCGAGTTCACCGGGCTGGGCGACTACTTGCACCTGCCCTTGCGCACTGCTGCGCGAACTGTGCACCACCGCCCTCTGGATGGACGAAGGCCGGATCCGCGCCCGCGGCTCACTGGACGAGATTCTCGCCCGCTATCACGCGGTCCTTCGCGCGTAAGCGTCCAACTCCGCCCGTGAAAACGAAAGCTCCCCCGCATCCACGGCCCCGCAATCCAACCCCCGCAACAAGAAGCTCGCCAGAGCCTGCGCGGTCGCCGGTTCGTCCAGCACCCCACGCCCGGTCTGGTCCGCATAATCCCGCAGCCGGCCCAGCGCAGCCGGGAAACCCTCGCGGAAGAACGCGTACGTGGCGGCGAACCGGGTCGGCAGCTGATGCGGATGCAGGTCCCAGCCCTGATAGAAACCCCGCTCCAGCGAGCGCCGCACCAAGCGCAGGTGTTCGCGCCAAGCCGGGAGGATCGCGTCGCCGACGGGCAGTTTGTTCGTCGAGCCGTCCGAAAGCCGGACGCCGGTGCCCGCGGCCGAAACCTGCATGAGCTGCTTGGCGAAATCGGCGGCCGGGTGTTCCATGCTCTGGTACTCGGCGCTGATCCCGAGCCCGGCGCTGTAGTCGTAGGTGCCGTAGTGCAGGCTGGAACAGCGGCCGCGCGCGGCTTCGATGATCCGCGGGACCGCCACCGTTCCATCGATGTCCACAATGGACTGCGCGGTTTCGATCTGGACCTCGAACCGCAAGGCGCCCTCTGCCAGGCCGTACGCGGATTCGAGACGCTCCATGACGTCCGCCGCCACCTCGACCTGTTCGACGGCGGTCACCTTCGGCAGCGTGACGACGAAACCGTCCGGCAGCGGTCCGCTTTCCAGTAATCCGGCCAGGAAGAGATCGAGCGTGCGGATACCACGGCGGCGGGTCGCGGCTTCGAAGCTCTTGAACCGGATGCCGACGAACGGCGTGCCGCCCGTGACGGCGAGGGTCCGCCCCGCGGCGAGCGCGATGGCGTCCTCTTCGTCGTCGCCGGGCCTGCCGAGGCCGTCCTCGAAGTCGATCCGCAGGTCTTCGATCGGCTCGGTCAGCAGTTTGGTCCGGACCCGGTCGGCGATGTCGGCGTCCAGGCCCAGCTGGTCCGCGTGTTCACCGAAGACCCGCAGGGCCCGCTTGCCCCAATCCGCCACGAGCCGCGTCTTGTACTGCGACGCGGGCACGTACACGGTGTGCACGGGCTGGCGGCCGGGCGGCTCGCCGGGGTACTTGGCCGTGACGCGCGCGTCGGCCTCTGCGAGGCGCGCGTCAGCGGCGGTGTAGACGTCCTCGGTGAGCCGCCCGTTCCCCATTTGTCTACTTGATCCGTTCGTAGGCGGGCAGGGTCAGGAAGTCCGGGAACTCGTCGGCGAGCGCGACCTGCTCGAACAGCTCGACGGCGGGCTCCAGCAGTTCCGGCTTGATCTCGGCGGCGAGTTCGCCGCGGACCTCGGCCAGCACGCCGCGCACCAGTTCGGCGGTGACCTTGTCGCCGGTGTCGAGCTGCGTGCCGTTGCGCACCCACTGCCACACCTGCGAACGCGAGATCTCCGCGGTGGCCGCGTCCTCCATCAGGTTGTGGATGGCCGCCGCGCCGTTCCCGCTCAGCCAGGAGGCGATGTAGCGGATGCCGACGTCGACGGCGGCACGCAGACCGGCCGCGGTGGCGCCACCCGGCGTCGAAGCCGCGTCGAGCAGCTGGTCTGCGGTGACGGACACCTCGTCGCGGGTGCGGTCGAGCTGGTTCGGCTTGTCGCCGAGGACCTTGTCGAACTCCTCGCGGCAGATGTCCACCATGCCGGGGTGCGCGACCCAGGAACCGTCGAAGCCGTCTCCCGCCTCGCGGCTCTTGTCAGCGCGGACCTTGTCGAGCGCCGCGGCGGTGACTTCCGGGTCCTTGCGGTTCGGGATGAACGCGGCCATCCCGCCGATCGCGAACGCGCCGCGCTTGTGGCAGGTGCGCACCAGCAGTTCGGTGTACGCGCGCATGAACGGCGCGGTCATGGTGACCGAGTTGCGGTCCGGCAGGACGAACTTCTCGCCCGCGTCACGGAAGTACTTGATGACGCTGAACAGGTAGTCCCAGCGGCCGGCGTTGAGGCCGGAGGCGTGCTCGCGCAGTTCGTAGAGGATCTCCTCCATCTCGAACGCGGCCGGGATGGTCTCGATCAGCACGGTCGCGCGGACGGTGCCGTGCTCGATGCCGAGCGTCTTCTCCGCGTGGGTGAAGACGTCGTTCCAGAGCCGCGCTTCGAGGTGGCTCTCCATCTTCGGCAGGTAGAAGTACGGGCCCTTGCCGCGGTTGAGCAGCTCCTGCGCGTTGTGGAAGAAGTGCAGGCCGAAGTCGACCAGCGCGCCGACGGCCTGGCGTCCGCCGAAGGAAAGGCCGCGCTCGTCGAGGTGCCAGCCGCGCGGACGGACGACGATGGTCGCGTGCTCGACGTCGTCCTTCAGCGCGTAGCTCTTGCCGCCGCTCTCCAGCGTGATGGTCTCGCGGACCGCGTCGTACAGGTTGACCTGGCCGGAGACGACGTTCGCCCAGTGCGGCGTGTTGGCGTCTTCGAGGTCGGCGAGCCAGACCTTGGCGCCGGAGTTCAGCGCGTTGATGGTCATCTTGCGGTCGGTCGGACCGGTGATCTCGACGCGGCGGTCGCGCAGGGCGGGCGGGGCTTCGGCCACCTGCCAGTCGCCCTCGCGGATCTCCTTGGTCTCGGGCAGGAAGTCCAGCTTGCCGGTGGTCCTGGCCTCCTCGCGGCGCTTGCTCCTGGCCTGCAGCAGCTCGTCGCGGCGGGCGGCGAAGGCCTCGTGCAGGCCGGCGAGGAAGGCGAGCGCCTCCGGCGTGAGGATTTCGTCCCCGCGCTCGACCGGATCGCCGAGCACCTGAGCTTCAGACATGAGTAACACCCCGAGTTCGGAAAGATAACGTCCCTACGGTTTTACATGACGGACTATAGTTTCTGCATAGCGGAACATCAACGCCGACGTAAGGAGTACCACGGTGGCAGCGGAGAAGAACGGGCGCGATGGCGGCGTCCAGTCCCTTCAGCGGGCCTTCGAGCTCCTCGAGCATCTCGCGGACACGGGCGGGGAGGCCAGCCTTTCGGAGCTGGCGACCCTGTCCGGGCTGCCGATGCCGACCATCCACCGGCTGATCAGGACCCTGGTGGATCTGGGCTACGTCCGGCAGAACACCAACCGCCGGTACGCCCTGGGCGCCCGGCTCATCCGGCTGGGTGAGAACGCCAGCATGCAGTTCGGCTCGTGGGCGCGCCCGCTGCTCGCGGAGCTGGTCGACGAGGTGGGCGAGACCGCGAACCTCGCCGTCCTGGAGCGGGACGAGGTCGTGTACGTCGCCCAGGTGCCGTCGAAGCACTCGATGCGGATGTTCACCGAGGTCGGGCGGCGGCTCCTGCCGCACGGCACCGGCGTGGGCAAGGCGATGCTCGCGCATCTGCCGTCCGAAGACGTCACGGCGCTGCTCGCCCGGACGGGGATGCCCTCCTACACCGAGCACACCTTCACCGACCAGGACGCGCTCCTGCTGGAGCTGGCGAAGATCGCCCAACAGGGTTACGCGCTCGACGAAGCGGAGCAGGAACTGGGCGTCCGTTGCGTGGCCGTCGCGGTCCCGGGCGCGCCGGTGCCGGCGGCGGTCTCGGTGTCCGGGCCTTCGGGGCGGCTCACGATGGAGGCCGTCGAGCGGATCGCGCCCGTCGTCCAGCGGATCGCGACCTCGCTCGGCTCGACCCTCTCGAAGGACGGCGTCACCGTTTGAGCCTGGTCTCCAAACCGTCGAGCATCCTGTCCAGCCCGTAGCGGAACTTCTCGTCGCGAAGCCGGACAGGATCGGCTTCGTCCTCTCCCCTGGCCAGCATTTCCCGCTGGTGCGGGTGTTCGCGCGCGGCCTCCTCGACGGCGGGACGCAGACGTTCCGCCCATTCACGCTCACCCTGGCCGCTCTTGGCGACGGTGGTGAGCCACGCCGCCTCCGTCGTCCCCATGCCGATGACGTAGGAGATGACCGCGCTGATCGCCTGGTTCGCCTCGTCGCCGGGGAAGCCCGCGCTCACGAAGACACCCAGCAGCCGCTCGTTGAGCCGCATGACGTTCGGCCCGAGGTACGACAGGCCGACCGAGCCGAGCAGTGAAGCCACCCACGGGTGCCGCAGGATCATCGCGCGGACACTTTCCGCCCCCACGACGGCCGCTTCACGCCACCGCGCCGGATCATCGCCGTCCGGCACGGTGATCTCGCCGTAGACCTCGTCGACGACCAGTTCGATCAGCTCGTCGCGGTTGGCCACGTGCCGGTACAGCGAGGTCGCGCCCGCGTTCAGCGCGGTGCCCAGCCTGCGCATGCTCAGCGCGTCGACACCTTCGACGTCCAGGAGCCGGACGGCCTCGGCGACGATCTGCGCCTGACTCAACGCGGGCTGATCCCGCTTCCGGCGAGGGCGGGTCCACACCGACTGGATCGGCTGTTCATCGACTGACATGCCGCCCACTTTAGCGCACGAAGTACCCCCTTGCGTACGGCGTTTCGTTCTGCGTACAGTGTGCGCATCAGCCGAACAACGTACGCAACACTTCTGGGGGTTTCCCGATGAACGCGCCCATCCGCGATCCACGCCGCTGGTGGATCCTGATCGTCCTTTGCCTGAGCACGCTCGTGCTGGTCGTCGACAACATGGTGCTGACCGTCGCCGTGCCGCCGCTGGCCGAAGATCTCGGCGCGAGCGCCCAGGACACGCAATGGATCCTGGACTCCTACATCCTGGTGTTCGCCGGGCTGCTGCTCACGTCGGGAAGCCTCGGCGACCGGTTCGGGCGCCGGAAGGTGATGATCATCGGCCTCCTCCTGTTCGGGGTGGCCTCACTCGTCGCGGCGTTCGCCACGAACCCGCTCGAACTGATCGCGTCCCGCGCGGTGATGGGTGTCGGCGGCGCGCTGATCATGCCGAGCACCCTGTCGATCCTGATCACCGTCTTCGACGACGAGGAGCGCCGCAAGGCGATGGCGGCGTGGAGCGCGGTCGCGATGATCGGCCTGATCGGCGGCCCGGTGCTGGGCGGCGTGCTGATCGCGTGGTTCTGGTGGGGCGCGGTGTTCCTGATCAACGTGCCGATCGTCGTCATCGCGGTGATCGCCGCGCTCACACTGATGCCCGAATCCCGGGGCCCGTGGCAGAAGCCGGACCCGCTCGGCGCCGTCCTTTCCGCGGCGGGCATGGTCTCGCTGGTCTGGACGATCATCGAGCTGCCCAAGCACGGCCCCGCCGAAGCCGGAACCCTGATCCCGCTGGCGGTCGCGATCGTGTGCCTGACCGGCTTCGTGTTCTGGGAGCGGCACACGCCGTCGCCGATGGTCCCGCTGAAGCTGTTCCGCAAGCGCAACTTCAGCGGCGGCAGCCTGTCGCTCACGCTGGTGCAGATCGGCAACGGCGGTCTGCTGCTGCTCCTGACCCAGTACCTGCAGTTCGTGCTCGGCTACACCCCGACCGAGGCGGGTCTCGCGTTCATCCCGATGGCCGTCGCGTCGCTGCTGTTCAACACCCTCGGTGCCACGCTGGGCCAGAAGATCGGCAACCGGGCGCTGACCACGGCCGGGATGATCGTGATGGCGGGCGGCTTCGGCCTGCTCGCGACGATGTCGGCGAACGAGGGCTTCCTGTTGCCCGCGGCCGCGCTGTTCCTGCTCGGCGCGGGCGGCGGGGTGGCGATGCCGTCGGCGATCGCGGCATTGATGGGCGAGGTCCCGGAGGAGCAGGCCGGCGTCGGCTCCGCGCTCAACGACACCATCCAGCAGCTGGGCGCCGCGCTCGGCATCGCGATCCTGGGCAGCATCGTGTCGAGCCTGTTCACCTCGCACATGCCCGGCGACGCCCCGGCGCAAGCGCGACTTTCGATCGGCGACGCCTTCGCGACCGGTAACGACGGTCTCATCGCCGCGGCCCGTGAGTCGTTCACCTCGGCGATGTCGACGACGTTCCTGGTGAGCGCGGTCGGTGTGCTGGCGGCGGCGGTGGTCGCGTTCCTGGTGATGCGCGACAAGAAGACCGCGCCGGTTTCCCCGGACGAGAACGTCCCTGTCACTGCCTGACGCGCGCTATGAAAGGTCCTTTCCTTGCAAATTTTGCAAGGAAAGGACCTTTCATAGCATCCCGCTAGCTGCTGAGCAGGGCCTCGACGAACGCGCCAGGCTCGAACGGCGCCAGATCGTCCGGCCCCTCACCGAGGCCGACCAGCTTCACCGGCACCCCGAGTTCACGCTGCACCTGGAAGACGATGCCGCCCTTCGCGGTGCCGTCCAGTTTGGTCAGCACGATGCCGGTGACGTCGATGACCTCCGAGAACACGCGGGCCTGCATCAGCCCGTTCTGCCCGGTGGTGGCGTCGAGCACTAGCAGCACCTCGTCGACCTTGGCCTGCTTCTCGACGACTCGCTTGACCTTGCCCAGCTCGTCCATCAGGCCGGTCTTGGTGTGCAGGCGGCCGGCGGTGTCGACCAGGACCGCGTCCACGCCCGCCTCGGTGCCGCGTTTGACGGCGTCGAAGGCGACCGCCGCCGGGTCCGCGCCTTCCTTGCCGCGCACGACCTCGGCGCCCACGCGCTCGGCCCAAGTCTGGAGCTGGTCCGCCGCGGCGGCGCGGAAGGTGTCGGCCGCGCCGAGCACCACGGTGCTCCCCTGCGCGACGAGCACGCGGGCGAGTTTGCCGGTGGTGGTGGTCTTGCCGGTGCCGTTGACCCCGGCGACCAGCACGACGGCGGGCTGTTTCTTCCCGTCGACGGTGTGCGGCAGCGCGCGGACGGCTCGCACCGCGTCGGTCGACAGGGCGGCGGTCAGCACCTCCTGCAAGACCGTGCGCGCCTCCTCCGAGGTCCGCACGGCGCGGCGCTTCAGCTCGTCACGAAGACGTTCGACGATCTCGGTGGTCGTCGCGGCTCCCAGGTCCGCCATGAGCAGCGTGTCCTCGACGTCCTGCCACGAGTCCTCGTCCAGGTCGCCGGCGCCCAGCAGGCCGAGCAGGCTCTGCCCGAACACCGAACGGGATTTGCCCAGCCTGCCGCGCAGCCGCTCCAGGCGTCCGGTGGCCGGTGCGATCTCTTCGGCGGGAGCGGGCTCGGGGGCCACTTCCTCGGCGGGTTCGGGAAGTTCGACGTCGCGCACCGTGCGCTGCGCGGAATCCCGGGGCACCGCCGCGTCGTCCCCGACGGCGGGCTGGCCGTCGGTCTCGGGACGGTCCTCGACCGGGTGCTCCGGCTCTTCGGTCTTCTCGCCACCAGGCGCGAGCGCGATCCCGCCTGTCGCGGTATAACCGCCGCCCTTCGGCTTCTCGACGACGTCGGCAGCCTTGGACTCGTCCAGGCTGATCCGGCGGCGGCGCGCGATGAGCAGCCCGGCCACCAGAACGGCGACCAGGACCACGACGGCAACGACAACGATCCAGAACCAGGGGGTACTCGACACGGCGCCATCCTCGCATCCGCACCCCGCCGCGCTCAGACGCCCCACGGGAAGGAAGCCGATCTTGTCAAGCACCCACTGGATAGGACTCATTTCGGACAAGAAGAAACGGTCTTGCTTGCGCGGTCTCCGGAACGAGGGCTAGACCACTTCGAATGACGGTTCTCTCCGGCACTGGGGTCCGGGTCATCGGGCTCATCTCCGGCACTTCGATCGACGGGATCGACGTGGCGGCCGCCGAACTGCGCGCCGACGGGGACACGGTGGTGCTCTCGCCGCTCGGCCAGCTCGAAGTCCCTTATCCCGAAACGCTCCGCGATGCCTTGCTCGCCGCCCTCCCGCCGAATCCCTGCGACGCCGAGCAGCTCACGAAACTCGACACCCTGGTGGGCCAGGCCTTCGCCGAGGCGGCCGCGCGCGGCGTCGAGGAACTGGCCGGCGGCGAAGCGGACGTCGTCGCCTCCCTGGGGCAGACGGTGTTCCACTGGGTCGAGGACGGCACCGCGCGCGGCACGCTGCAACTGGGGAATCCTGCGTGGATCGCCGAACGCACCGGACTGCCGGTGGTGGCCGATCTGCGCGTCCGCGACGTCGCCGCCGGCGGACACGGCGCGCCGCTCGCCAGCACCATGGACGCGTTGTGGCTCCGGGAAATGGCCGCGCTCGGCCCGGTCGCGGCGCTGAACATCGGCGGGATCGCGAACATCACCGTGGTCCCCGCCGACGGTGCCGTTCTGGCCTACGACACCGGCCCCGGCAACGCCTTGATGGACATCGCCGCGCACCGCGCCACCGGCCGTCGTGCCGACATCGACGGCGCGCTCGCCCTGCGCGGCACCGTCCGGCCCGACCTGCTGGCGAAGCTCCTGCTCGACCCGTATTACGCCGCGGCGCCACCGAAATCCACCGGCAAGGAACTGTTCCACGGCGCGTATCTCGACGCGGCGCTGGACGGGCTCCCGCCGGTCGGCGCGGAAGATCTCCTGGCGACGCTGACCGAACTGACCGCGGTGACGATCGCCGCGGAATGCCGTCGCCACGACATCGCCACGCTGATCATCTCCGGCGGCGGCGCCGACAACCCGGCGCTGATGGCCGCGCTCACCAGGAACCTGCCCGGTACGGCGCTGAAGACCAGTGACGATCACGGGCTGCCGCGCGCGGGCAAAGAGGCATACCTGACCATTCTGCTCGGCTGGCTGACGTGGTCCGGCGTCCCGGGGAACCTCCCGTCGGCGACCGGCGCCCGCGGCCACCGGTTGCTCGGCAGCATCACCCCGGGCGCGGGCCCCCTGCGGCTCCCCGCCCCGCATACCTCAACCGTGACCCGGCTACGGGTAGCGGCGAAGACCGGCGAGCGATAGGAGATATGGATGCGCGCACTTGACCTCGCGATCATCGGGCTTTTCCTGGTCGGCATGCCCCTGCTGGGCGTCTGGATCGGCGGCAAACAGAAATCGGGCTCCGACTACTTCGTCGGTGAAGGCAAGATCTCCTGGTGGGTGGCCTGCCTTTCGGTGGTCTCCGCGGAGACGTCCACCCTCACCGTGCTCTCCGTGCCGACGGTGGCCTACATCGCCACCCCCGGCGACGGCGGGATGACCTACCTCGCACTGGCCATCGGCTACATCGCGGGCCGGATCGTGGTGTCGATGGTGCTGCTGCCGCGTTACGTGGCGGGCAACCTGGTCACCGCGTACGCCTTTCTCGGCAAGCGTTTCGGCAGCGGGCTGCAGGGCACCGCGTCGGTGACCTTCCTGCTCACCCGCACGCTGGCCGACGGCATCCGGCTGTTCGCCACCGCGATCCCGATCAAGGTGGTGATGGCGGCCTACGGCCTGAACGTCTCGTACTGGACCATCGTGGTCGGCCTCGGCATCGCGATGGTGCTCTACAGCTTCTTCGGCGGTGTCCGCGCGGTCGTCTGGGTCGACGCGATCCAGATGCTCTGGTACATCCTCGGCGCGGTCGTGGTGATCTGGGCGATCTCCAGCAGGCTGCCGGACGGCTGGTTCGGCAAGGCCGTGGACGCGAACAAGTTCCAGATCTTCGACTTCTCCTCGAACATGCTCACCGGGCAGTACGCGTTCTTCACCGCTCTGATCGGCGGCGCGGTGCTTTCGATGGCCTCACACGGCTCCGACCAACTGATCGTGCAGCGCCTGCAGTCCACCAACGATCTGCGTGCCGCGCGGAAGGCGTTGGTCGCCAGCGGTTTCGTGGTGTTCCTGCAGTTCGCGCTGTTCCTGTTCATCGGTGTGCTGCTGTGGGCGCTCTACAACGGACTCGCCCCGACCAAGCCGAAGCCGGAAGGCCTCGGGCTGGCCAACAAGGACGAACTGTTCGCGAACTTCATCGTGAACGACCTGCCGAGCGGTCTGTCCGGGTTCGTGATCGCCGGGATCCTCGCCGCCGCACTGAGTTCGTCGCTCGGCGCGCTGGCGTCGTCGACGGTGACCGACGTCTACGAACGGGTGATCGGCCGGGAACTCCCGGAAGCCGACCGGCTGCGGCACGGCCGGATCTGGACGATCGTCTGGGCGGGCGCGCTGATCCTGTGCGCGGGTTTCTTCGCCTCCTCCAACAAGACCTCGGCCGATCCGATCGTCGTGCAGGCGCTCGGCATCACCGGGTACACCTACGGCGCGCTGCTCGGCGCGTTCCTGCTGGGCCTGTTGTTCAAGCGGGCGAGGCAGGCGGACGCGATCGTCGCGTTCGTGTCGACGGTGATCGTGATGGCGTTCATCATCCTGGGCGTCAAGTTCAACAAACCGGACGGCAGCCTGATCGGCGTCGACTTCAGCAAGGCGTCCGGGAACACGGTGGCGCTGGCGTGGCCTTGGTACACGCTGTGCGGCGTGGTGATCACGCTCGTCGTGGGCGGGCTGCTTTCGCTGCGCCACGGGAGCGTGGATCCGCTGGCCGAACCGGACGTGAAGGAGCCCTCGCAAGTGTGACCTGAGTCACACTTCTGAACCGTCTCTCCCTTTCCTCCGTGTCGGCTTCGGGACCCGCCCGAAGACGGCGGGCGAGGAGAGGGAGAGACGATGAAACGAGCAACCGTGGCCATCGCCGTCGGCGCATTGCTGATCGGCGGCGGCACGACCGCGTACGCCGCGACGAGCACCGGCGTGCCGGACGCGATCAAAGTGCCGGAGGGGAACAAGCGCATCGCCACCTATCGGGGCGAAGGCGTCCAGATCTACGGCTGCACCGCGGGGACGTGGGCGCTGATCCAGCCCGCCGCGACGCTGAGCCACCGCGGGCGGACGATCGCGCTGCACAGCAAGGGTCCGGTGTGGACGTCCACTGTGGACGGAAGCACGGTCGGGGCCGCGGCCGTTCCCGGGGCGTCCAACCCGAGACCGAACGCGGTGCCGGAACTGCTGCTGAAGGCGAATCTGAACAGCGGTGACGGGATCTTCGGCAAGGTCACCTACGTCCAGCGGCTCGACACCCGCGGCGGACTCGCTCCGGCGGGCACCTGCGCGAGTGGCACGCAGACGGCCGTCCGGTACTCGGCCGACTACGCCTTCTGGGTCGCGAAGTAACCGCTAGGCGGTGACCGGCTCTTCTTCGGAGGTCCGGAGCCGCTGCGAGATCACCTTGGTGATGCCGTCGCCCTGCATCGAAACGCCGTACAGGGCGTCGGCGATCTCCATGGTCGGCTTCTGGTGGGTGATGATGATCAGCTGCGAAGAGTCCCGCAGCTGCTCCAGCAACCCGATCAGCCGTCGCATGTTGGTGTCGTCGAGCGCGGCCTCGACCTCGTCCATGACGTAGAAGGGCGAAGGCCGGGCGCGGAAGATCGCCACCAGCATGCCGACGGCGACGAGCGACTTCTCGCCACCGGAAAGCAGCGAGAGCCGCTTGACCTTCTTGCCCGGCGGGCGCGCTTCGACGTCGACGCCGGTGGAGAGCAGGTCGTTGGGCTGCGTGAGCACCATGCGCCCCTCGCCACCCGGGAACAGCACGCCGAACACGGTCTCGAACTCGCGCGCGACGTCCTCGTACGCCGACGCGAAGACCTCGAGGATCTTTTCGTCGACCTGCTTGATGACGGCTTCGAGGTCCTTGCGGGTGTCCTTGAGGTCTTCGAGCTGGGTCGAGAGGAACTTGTAGCGTTCCTCCAGCGCCGCGAATTCCTCCAGCGCCAGCGGGTTGACCTTGCCCAGCAGGCTCAGGTCCTTCTCCGCGCGCTTCGCCCGGCGGGCCTGGGTGTCGCGGTCGAACGGCATGGGCGGCGGCGGGGTGACGTCCTCGCCGCGTTCCTTGGCGGCCTCGTACTCGGCCATCTCCCCCGCGCTCGGCGGCACGGGGACGTCCGGACCGTACTCGGAGACGAGGTCCTCGAGGCCGATGCCGAAGTCTTCGGCGATCTTGGTTTCGAGCTGTTCGAGCCGCAGCCGCTGCTCGGCACGCAGCACCTCGTCGCGGTGGACGGCGTCGGTGAGCTTCTCCAGTTCGCCGGTCAGCTCACGGACCTTGCTGCGGACCTGGGTCAGCGCGGTCTCCCGCGACTGCCGCTGCGCCTGCGCCTCGTCCCGCTCGTGGGCGGCGCGCTGCACGGAGACCTCGATGCGCTCCAACGCGATCTCGCCGCCGTTGACCACCGCGTTGGCGATCTCGGCGCCGCGTTTCCTTGCGGCCCTGGACTTTTCGGCCCGTTCGCGGGCCTGCCGCTCGGCGTGCGCGGCCCGGCGGAGCGATTCGGCCTTGCCCTGGATGCTCCGCGCGCGCTCCTCGGCGGTGCGCAGCGCGAGCCGGGACTCCATCTCCTCCTGGCGGACCGTGCCGAGGTCTTCGGCGGCCTGGTCGCGCTCGGCGGTGTCGGGATCCTCGTCGACTTCCTGTTCGGCGACGGCGGCCAGCCGCTCTTCCAGTTCGGCGAGCTGCCGCAGCGCCTCTTCGCGGCTCTGCTCGACCTTGGCACGCTGGTTGCTCAGCCGGTCCATCTCGGCCTGCGCGGCACGCGCGGCCTGCTGCATCCGGTTGAGTCGCTCGGAGGAGCGGGCCTTGCGGACCTTCGCGTCGCCGAGCGCTTCCTTGGCCCTGCCGACCTCTTCACGCCGGGCGGCCTGCCCTGCGCGGGCGCCTTCGAGCTCCGCGGCGGTGCGTTCCAGCGCGCGCTCGGCGGCGTTCAGCCGGTCGCCGGCCTCGTCGACCGCGGCCTGCACCTCGATGACACTCTCGCTGCGAGCCGAACCACCGACCGCCCAGCGCGCGCCGAAGACATCGCCCTCGGGCGTGACCGTGCTGACCTCGGGGTACACCTCGACGAGCCGGCGCGCGGTCTCCAGACCGTCCACAATGGCCACTCGATCGAGCGCGTGCTCGACGGCGGAACGCAACGCGGGCGGCGCCGTGACCACTTCACGCGCCCAGCGCGCGCCCTCGGGCAACGACGGCCAGGCACTGGTGTCCACAGTGGATTCCAGTCCGCCGAGCAGAATGCCCGCGCGACCGGAATCGTTGTCCTTCAAGAACTTCAGCGCGGCGAGCGCGTCGGCGCCGCCGTTGACCGCGACCGCGTCGGCGACCGGGCCGAGCGCCGCGGCCAGCGCGACCTCGTGTCCGGCTTCGACGGTGAGCAGCGCGGCGACCGAGCCGAGCAGGCCCGGCAGTTCGTGCTGTGCGCCGAGCAGCGCGCCGGCGCCGTCCTTGCGCCGCAAGCCCATCGACAGCGCCTCGACGCGCGCCTTCTCCGACGCGATCTCGCGTTCGGCGGCACGCTCGGCCTTGACCAGCTCTTCGACGCGGGCCTTGGCGGCGTTGTTGGCCTCCACCGCGCGATCGTGGTGGGCCTGCAGGTCGAGGTCGTCGGACTCCTCGACACCGCCTTCGGCCTTGGCCTCTTCGAGTTCCTCGACGGCGATCTCCGCACGCTCGGCGGCCTCTTCGAGCGACACGGTGAGCCGGTCGATCTCGTCGGAGGTCGCGCCGTTCTTGCTGCGCAGCGCCTCGACCTGCCCGGTGAGCTTCGCGAGCCCTTCCCGGCGGTCGGCGATCGCGCGGACGGCGGCCATATGCGCGCGCTCGGCGGCCTGGACGAGGTGTTCGAGCTGCTCACGCCGCTGGACGGTCTCCGAAAGCACCAGACGGGCCTCGGCGACGGCCTCGTTGAGCTCCTGCTCCCGCTCGGCGACCTGCTCGGCCTCGGCCAGCAGCTCGTCGGGGTCGCGGCCGGTGCTCGCCTGCTGCACGTCGGACGACAGATGCCGCTGACGCTCCAGCGCGAGCCGCACCGTTCCGCGCAGCCGCTCCGTCAACGCGGACAGCTTGTACCAAGTCTCCTGGGCCGCGGCCAGCTTCGGCGCGTCCTCGGCGAGCGACGCTTCGAGCTCGGCCTCCTCGGCGGCGACGATCTCCAGCGCCTGCTCGACCTCGGCGCGACGCTGGCGGGCGACGCGTTCGTCGGCCTCTTCCTTGGCGATACCCGCGCGCTGGGTGACGAGGTCGTGGGCGAACAGCCGCAGCCGGGCGTCACGCAGTTCGGACTGCACCCACTGCGCCTTGCGGGCGATCTCGGCCTGCTTGCCCAGCGGTTTGAGCTGACGGCGCAGCTCGGTGGTGAGGTCGCCGAGGCGGTCGAGATTGCCCTGCATGTTCGCGAGCTTGCGCAGGGTCTGTTCCTTGCGCTTGCGGTGCTTGAGGACACCGGCGGCCTCTTCGATGAAGGCGCGGCGCTCCTCGGGCTTGGATTCGAGGATCGCCGAAAGCTGACCCTGCCCGACGATGACGTGCATTTCGCGGCCGATACCGGAGTCCGACAGCAGTTCCTGCACGTCCATCAGACGGCAGCGGTCGCCGTTGATCTCGTATTCACTCGCGCCGTCACGGAACATCCGGCGGGTGATGGAGACCTCGGAGTACTCGATCGGCAGCGCGCCGTCGGCGTTGTCGATCGTCAGGGTGACCTCGGCGCGCCCGAGCGGGGCACGGCCGGCGGTCCCGGCGAAGATGACGTCCTCCATCTTGCCGCCGCGAAGGTCCTTCGCGCCCTGGGTGCCCATGACCCAGCGAAGCGCGTCGAGGACGTTCGACTTGCCGGACCCGTTCGGTCCGACGACGCAGGTGATGCCCGGCTCGAAACGCAACGTCGTCGCCGAGGCGAAGGACTTGAAGCCCTTGAGCGTCAGGCTCTTCAGGTGCACGTCGTGCTGACCCCTCTGGCTGCGGGAACCGGTCGTTCAATCGGCCCAGGCTACCTGTGTGCTCACGGTGATCGTGGGACGCGGGGCCTCAGCGCTCCACGAACCCGCGGAGCCCGCCCTTCGCGGGCGACCAGCGTTCGACGACGTGGTCCACACTTCCGGGTGATTCCCCGGAGCGCAAAGCAGCCAAAAGCCGCTCACAGTGTTCACGAACACCCTCCGCTACCACCTCGACACGCCCGTCGGCCAGATTGCCCGCGCTGCCGACCAACCCCAGCTCAAGGGCCCTGCTGCGGGTCCACCAGCGGAAACCGACACCCTGCACCCGCCCGTGCACCCACGCGGTCAACCTGATGTGTGTTACTTCTTCACTCACGACCCCTATCGTGCACCATGTGGATGAACGCGGAGGGTGAACACGACGCTCGCTGTAGTTCGCAGACGGTGAAGCGGCGGTGATAATCTCCGCGCCGGGTCCCCACTTCGGGCTACCTCGCCCGGGTAGCCGAACTCCCCGAAGCCCCCCATCCGAGGAGCCAGCACATGCCCCGTCCCGACGGGTCTGATTCGAGCGCACGCGTGTCCGTGGCACCCCCGCGCGGCGCCACCGGCAAGCTCAACCGCGCAGGCTACGCCGTACTCGGCGTCAGCGGCCTCGTGGTGGCGACGGCCTTCGCCGCGATCGCCGAACTCGCGGGTCCCGGCGTGTCCGCCACCGCGGGCGGCACCGGTATCCCCGGCGGCGGACAGGGCGTCGCCCCCGCCGGCGTCCAGCTGGTGCCGGGTAACGCCGTCCCCGGCGGCCCGATGACCGTCAGCGGCTCGCCGACCCCCGGCGCCCCGTCCAGCTCGACGGCGCCGCCGACCACGGTGACGTCGGTCGGCCCGGACGGCAAAGAGACGACGAGCGTCGTCGCCCCGCCGCCGCCCGCGACGACCCCGGGCGGAGGTGAGCCGACGCGTACGGTGCTGCCGCCGTCGTCGACCACTCCGAAACCCACCACCACGACGCCGAAGCCGACGTCCACCACGACGACACCGCCACCTACGACGACCACCACGACCGGCGAGACCCCGCCGGGTGGCGGCTCCAGCACCAGCGGCGCTCCCAGCGAGTCGTCTCCGGGCCGGTCCAGCACCTCCGGCACCGACACCTCGACGAGCAGCGCCCAGTAGGCCTCACCGCGTGCTATGAAAGGACCTTTCCTTGCAAATTTTGCAAGGAAAGGTCCTTTCATAGCGTTCGGGGGTCACATTTCGAAGCGGTACCCCATCCCCGGTTCCGTCAGCAGGTGCCGCGGCCGCGAGGGTTCCGGCTCCAGTTTCCGCCGCAACTGCGCCAGATACACCCGCAGGTAGTGCGACTCCGTCTCGTACGTCGGCCCCCACACCTCGTGCAGCAGCTGCTTCTGCGCCACCAGACGGCCGCGGTTGCGCACCAGCAGCTCCAGCACACCCCATTCGGTCTTGGTGAGATGCACTTCCTTGCCGTCCCTGCGCACCTTCTTCGCCGCGAGGTCGATCCGGAAGGATCCCGTGTCCACCACGGCGTCCGCACCGTCCACACTGGACGTGGCCGACCGGCGGACGGCGGCGCGGAGCCGCGCGAGCAGTTCGTCCATGCCGAAGGGTTTGGTGACGTAGTCGTCGGCGCCGGCGTCGAGGGCTTGCACCTTGTCGGCCGAGTCGCCGCGGGCGGACAGCACGATGATCGGCACCGTCGTCCAGCCGCGGAGCCCGGCGATGACCTCGGTGCCGTCGAGATCGGGCAGGCCGAGGTCGAGCACGACGACGTCGGGTTTGGTCTCGGCGACGGCCTTCAGCGCGGCCGTCCCGTCGTGCGCGGTGATCACCTTGTAGCCGCGGGCGGACAGGTTGATCCGCAGGGCTCGCACGATCTGCGGTTCGTCGTCGACGACCAGCACGGTCGCCGACGCGTTGTCTGCGCTCATCGCACTCGCTCCTCCTCTTCGTTCTCGAGGCCCTCGTCGTCGAAAGCGAGGAGGCTCTTTTCCGGATCCTGACCAACATATGCGGGCAGCGAGATGACGACGGTGAGCCCGCCGCCCGGCGTGTCCTCCGCCCGGATCCGCCCGCCCATCGCCTCGGTGAACCCCTTGGCGACCGACAGCCCCAGTCCCACGCCGGGCACGCTGTCCCGGTCTCCCCCGAGCCGTTGGAACGGCGCGAAAGCCGAATCCGCGGTGCCCTTCTTGAGCCCGCGCCCATGGTCGACGATACGCAGTTCGACGTGTTCGGAATGCGTGCTGGCCCGCGCCGAGACCGGTTCGCCGGACGCGCCGTGGCGCAGGGCGTTGTCGATCACGTTCGCCACCACCCGTTCCAGCAGACCGGGATCGGCGCACACCGACGGAAGCCTCGAGTCGATCGCGACCACGACCGAATCCGAGTTGTCCACATTGGACAAAGCGTGCGAGACGACCTCGTCGTAGCCCACGGGGCGCAGATGCGGGCGTACGGCACCGGTCGCCAGCCGCGACGAGTCGAGCAGGTTGTCGATCAGCCCGGCGAGCCGGTCCGCCGATTCCTCGATCGCTTCGAGCAGCTCGTCGGTGTCCTCTTCGGACAGTGAGATGTCGGTCGCGCGCAGGCTCCCGATGGACGCCTTGATGGACGTCAGCGGCGTCCGGAGATCGTGTCCCACGGCCGAAAGCAACGCCGTGCGCAGTTCGGTCGCCTCGGCCTTGCGTTCGGCCCGGATGGCCGCCTTCGCCGTCCGCTGCTGCCGCAGGGCCAGCAACGCCTGCCCTGCCACGGCTTCCAGCACTCCCCGGTCCGACGCGGGCAGCGCGCGGCCCCGCAGCGTCAGGTGGACGTCGGCGGTGACGGCGATGTCGGCGTCGGCCTGATCCGGGTCCGCGCAGGGATCCGTGCCGGCGTTCGCCACCCGTTTCCACTTCCCGTCCCGTTTTTCCAGCAGGGTCACCGAAGTCATCCCGAAGTTCTCGCGGACCTTCTCCAGCAGCCGCTCGATCGGGTTGGTGTGGGTGAGCACGGTCCGCGCGTACGACGCCAGCAGCGCCGCCTCGGTCCGCGCCCGCGCGGCCTGCGTCGCG
Source organism: Amycolatopsis japonica (assembly GCF_000732925.1). NCBI lineage: Bacteria > Bacillati > Actinomycetota > Actinomycetes > Pseudonocardiales > Pseudonocardiaceae > Amycolatopsis > Amycolatopsis japonica. The sequence continues at coordinate 1,930,557 of NZ_CP008953.1, read as the reverse complement.
CGCCGGGCCGCGGTGTCGACGACCGCCGCGACGAGGATCGCCACGAGCACCATCGCGACCAGCGTGATCACGTTGCGCGGTTCGTGGACGGTCAGCGTGTACAGCGGCGGGGTGAAGAAGAAGTTCAGCAGCCCGGCCGAGACCACCGCCGCGAGCAGCGCGGGCCCGAGCCCGCCCGCGAGCGCGACCAGCACCGTCGCGAGGACGTAGTCGACCACGTCGGTGGAGAAGTCGAGGTGATCCCGCAGCAGGACACCGACCAGCGTCGCCAACGCGGGCAGCACCAGCGAGAGCGCCCAGCCGGTCAGGCGCCGCGAAGCCGTGAGCGGGCTGCGGTTGAACCGGGCGCGCAGCCGTCCGCCCGCTTGGGCGTGCGTGACCATGTGGACGTCGATCGGGCCGGAGCGCTGGACCACGGCCGCGCCGATGCCTTCGTCGAACAGCCGCGCCACGCGTGACCGGCGTGAGGTCCCGACGACGAGCTGTGTGGCGTTCACCCCCTGCGCGAAGTCGAGCAGCGCGGTCGGCACGTCGTCGCCGACGACGGTGTGGAACGTCGCGCCGACCTCCTCGGCCAGTTTCCGGTACTTGCCGACCGCCGTCGGCCCCATCCCGGCGAGTCCGTCGCCGCGCAGGATGTGCAGCACCTGCAGTTCGGCGCCCGCGCGGTTCGCGATGCGGCTCGCACGGCGGATCAGTGTCTCGCTCTCCGGCCCGCCGGTGATGGACACGACCACCCGTTCGCGGGCTTCCCACGTGTCGGTGATCTTCTGCTCGGCCCGGTACCTCTGCAGCGCGACGTCGACCTGGTCGGCGACCCACAGCAGCGCGAGCTCCCGCAGCGCGGTGAGGTTGCCGGGCCGGAAGTAGTTGCCCAGCGCCGCGTCGATCCGCTCGGCCGGGTACACGTTGCCGTGCGCCAGTCGCCGCCGGAGCGCTTCGGGGGTGATGTCGACCAGCTCCAGCTGCTCGGCCCGCCGCACGACCTCGTCGGGCACCGTCTCCTGCTGGGTGACGCCGGTGATCCGCTCGACGACGTCGTTGAGGCTCTGCAGATGCTGCACGTTGACCGTGGAGAGGACGTCGATCCCGGCGGCGAGCAGTTCGTCGATGTCCTGCCAGCGCTTCTCGTTGCGCGAACCCGGCACGTTGGTGTGCGCGAGTTCGTCGACCACCGCGACCTCGGGGGCGCGGGCGAGCAGGGCGTCGAGATCCATCTCCTCGAACTCGCGGTCCCGGTGCGCGGACCGGCGGCGTGGCACGGTCTCCAGGCCTTCGACGAGCTCCGCGGTCTTCTTCCGGCCATGCGTCTCGACCAGGCCGATGACCACGTCGGTGCCCCGGTCGAGGCGGCGTCGCGCCTCGCCGAGCATCGCGTAGGTCTTGCCGACGCCCGGGGCCGCGCCGAGGTAGATCCTCAGCTCACCCCGGCGCGGCTTGGTCGTGTTCTCGTCCACGTCTGTCAGTGTGCTCCTCCGGCCGCGTCGCGCACGGCCAAGTTGACCTTCAGCACATTGACGCCCGGCACACCGATCCCGGCGCCGCTCGTGTTCTCCGCGACGAGCTGCCGGACCTTCTCCTCGGACAGGCCCGTGTTCCTGGCCACTCGCGGGATCTGGAGGTCGGCGTAGGCGACGCTGATCGCCGGATCCATCCCCGATCCCGACGCCGTCACCGCGTCGGCCGGCACCTGCGACTCCTGGACGCCTTCGCGGGCGGCGATGAGGTTCTTGCGTTCGCCGATCGCGGCGACCAGGTCCTCGTTGTACGGGCCCTTGTTCGACGGACCGGACGACGACGGGTCGCCGGGGCCGAGGACATCCTTCGAGCCCGCGGACGGGCGGTTGTGGAACCACGGATCCTTGGCGGGGTCCGCCGCGACCGGGTCGACGCCGATCAGCGACGAACCGACGGCTTGCCCGTTCTGGGTGATGATCGAGCCCTCGGCGTTGCCTTCGAGGCCGGGGATGCGGGAGACCGCCCACACGCCGAGCGGGTAGACGACACCCAGCAGGACGGTGAAGACGAGCAGGACCCGCAGCCCGGCGAGGGTCTGTTTGAACAACGGTTTCACGAGGTCACCCGATTCCAGGGATGAGACGGACGAGCAGATCGATCAGCCAGATCCCGAGGAACGGGCTGACGATGCCGCCAAGGCCGTAGACCAGCAGGTTCCGGCGCAGCAGCGCCGAGGCCGAGGACGGTTTGTACCGGACGCCGCGCAGGGCGAGCGGGATCAGCCCGACGATGATCAGGGCGTTGAAGATGACCGCCGACAGGATCGCCGACTTCGGCGTCGCGAGCTGCATGACGTTGAGCGCGCCGAGCTGGGCGAAGATGCCGGTGAACATCGCGGGCAGGATCGCGAAGTACTTCGCGAGGTCGTTGGCGACGCTGAAGGTGGTCAGCGCGCCGCGGGTGATCAGCAACTGCTTGCCGATCTCCACGATCTCGATCAGTTTCGTCGGATCGGAGTCGAGGTCCACCATGTTCCCCGCCTCCTTGGCGGCGGAGGTCCCGGTGTTCATCGCGACGCCGACGTCGGACTGCGCGAGCGCGGGCGCGTCGTTGGTGCCGTCGCCGGTCATCGCGACCAGCCGCCCGCCTTCCTGCTCCTTCTTGATCAGCGCCATCTTGTCTTCGGGTTTGGCCTCGGCGAGGTAGTCGTCGACGCCCGCGTCCCGCGCGATGGCCTTGGCGGTGAGCGGGTTGTCCCCGGTGATCATGACGGTCTTGATCCCCATCGAACGAAGCTGGACGAACCGCTCCCTCATCCCGGGTTTGACCACATCGGACAGCCGGATCACGCCGCGCACGAACGCTTTCGCGCCGTCGTACTCCGCGACCACCAGCGGGGTCCCGCCCTGCTGGCTGATCTCGTCGACGACGCTTTCGGTCTCGTCCGGCATCTCTCCGCCGCGTTCGCGGACCCATTCCCGGACGGCCGCGGTGGCACCCTTGCGGACCTGCCGTCCGCCGATGTCGATACCGCTCATCCGGGTCTGCGCGGTGAACTCCACGAAGTCCGCGAGCTTCTCGTCGGCGGACGCGGTCTCCGCGAGCCCGTGCTCCCTCGCGACGAGTTCGACGATGCTGCGGCCCTCCGGCGTGCCGTCGGCGAGGCTGGAGAGCCGGGCCGCCTTGGCGATGTCGTCCACAGTGGACTCGCCGACCGGGATCAGCTCGGTGGCCTTGCGGTTGCCGAAGGTGATCGTGCCGGTCTTGTCCAGCAGCAGTGTCGAAACGTCGCCCGCGGCCTCCACCGCGCGACCGCTGGTGGCGAGGACGTTGCGCTGCACCAGCCGGTCCATGCCCGCGATGCCGATCGCGGACAGCAGCGCGCCGATCGTCGTCGGGATCAGGCAGACCAGCAACGCGGTCAGCACGATCACCGACTGCTGGCTGCCCGAGTAGCCCGCCATCGGCTGCAGCGCCACGACGGCGAGCAGGAAGATGATCGTGAGCGTGGAGAGCAGGATCGTCAGCGCGATCTCGTTCGGCGTCTTCTGCCGGGAAGCGCCCTCCACCAAGGCGATCATGCGGTCCACAAAGGACTCACCGGGTTTGGTGGTGATCTTCACGACGACGCGGTCGGAAAGCACCGTGGTGCCGCCGGTGACCGCGCACCGGTCGCCGCCGGATTCGCGGATGACCGGGGCCGACTCGCCGGTGATGGCCGATTCGTCGACGGTCGCGATGCCCTCGACGACGTCTCCGTCGCCCGGGATGACCTGTCCGGCCTCGACGACCACCAGGTCACCGACACGCAGGTCGGCACCGGGCACGGTCTCCTCGTCGCCGTCCTCGGTGAGACGGCGCGCGACGGTATCCTTCTTGCTGCGCCGCAGGGTTTCCGCCTGCGCCTTGCCCCGGCCCTCCGCGACGGCCTCGGCGAGATTCGCGAACAGGACGGTGAACCACAGCCAGATCGTGATGAGGATGGTGAACACGCTCGGGTCGGTGATCGCGAAGATCGTGGTCAGCGCCGAGCCGATCCACACCACGAACATGACCGGGTTGCCGAGCTGGTGCTTGGGGTTGAGCTTGCGCAGCGCCTCCGGGAGCGAGGTCAGCAGCTGGCGGGGGCTGAAGATCCCCGCGCCGACCCGGCCGGTGTTCTCCACGTGGTGCTGGGAGATCTCCTCCGGGGTCCGTTCTTGAGTCATGGTCATGCCAGTGCCTCTGCTATGGGCCCGAGCGCGAGCGCCGGGATGAAGGTGAGGGCCGCGACGAGCACGATCGTGCCCGCGAGCATCGTGCCGAAGAGCGGCCCGGTGGTGGGCAGCGTGCCGGCGGTCTCCGGAACCTTCCGTTGGGAGGCAAGGGATCCGGCCAGGCACAGTACGGCCAGGATCGGGATGAACCGGCCGAGCAGCATCGCCACCGACAGCGAGGACTGGAACCAGTCGTTCGTCACGGTGAGCCCGCCGAACGCGCTGCCGTTGTTGTTGCCCGCCGAGGCGTAGGCGTAAAGGACTTCGGAAAGGCCGTGCGCGCCCGAGTTCGTCATGGCGGCCGGGGTGTCGGCCAGCATCAGCGCGACACCGGAGCCGAGCAGGACCACGGTCGGCATCGCCAGCATGGAGACGGCCGCGCAGGTGACCTCGCGTTTGCCGAGTTTCTTCCCCAGGTACTCCGGCGTCCGGCCGACCATCAGCCCGGCGAGGAACATCGCGATCACGGCCATCACGAGGATGCCGTACAGACCGGTGCCCACCCCGCCCGGCGAGATCTCGCCCAGCAGCATGTTGAGCAGCGCGCCTCCGCCGCCGAGCCCGCTGTAGCTGTCGTGCGCGCCGTTGACCGCGCCGGTCGACGTGCCGGTGGTGGCGTTGGCGAACAGCGAACTCAGGCCGATGCCGAACCGCTGTTCCTTGCCCTCCAGGTTCGCCCCGGCGGCCAGCGACGCCGGTCCGCTCGCGTTGGCTTCGGACAGCCAGGTGACCGCGAGCATCGCGGTGAACAGCCCGGCCATCACCGAAAGCAGGACGTAGCCCTGCCGCGTGTTGCCGACGAGTTTGCCGAAGGTGCGGGTCAGCGAGACCGGGATGACCAGGATCAGGAAGATCTCGATCAGGTTGGTCCAGGCGTTCGGGTTCTCGAACGGGTGCGCGGAGTTGGCGTTGAAGATGCCGCCGCCGTTGGTGCCGAGTTCCTTGATCGCCTCCTGGCTCGCTGCGGGCGCGAGCGCGATCTTGCTCGTGCTGCCGTCCGGGTTGAGGACGTCGACGCCGCTCTTGAGGCTCTGCACGACGCCGAGCGCGATCAGCGCGATCGCCGCCACGAACGCGATCGGCAGCAGGATCCGGATCGTGCCGCGCGTCAGGTCCACCCAGAAGTTGCCGAGGCGGTCGGTCTTCGAGCGGACGAAGCCGCGGACGACCGCGATGGCGACCGAAAGGCCGACGGCGGCGGAAAGGAAGTTCTGCACGGTCAAGCCGGCCATCTGCACGAAGTGACCCATGGTCGCTTCAGGGCTGTAGGACTGCCAGTTCGTGTTCGTCACGAAGCTGACGGCGGTGTTGAAGGCGACCGCCGGCGAGACCGGTTCCTTGCCGAGGCTCCACGGCAGGATCGCTTGGAGCCGCTGAAGCAGGTACAGGAAGACGACGGAGACGAACGAGAAGCCGATCACGGCGGACGCGTAGGTCTTCCAGTGCTGTTCCGATCCGGGGTTCACCCGGAACAGGCGGTACAGGCCGCGTTCGGCCTTGGTGTGCTTCTCGACAGAAGACACAGTGAAGACGCGCGCCATGTAATCGCCCAGTGGCCGGTAGACCACGGCGAGCGCGACGAGGAGGAGGCCGGCCTGCAGGAGGCCGGCCATCGTGTCTGACATCAGAATTTCTCCGGCCTGACCAGTGCGATGAACAAATAGACGATCAGCCCCAGCGCCAGCAGTCCGCCGACGACGTTGGCCACGGCTCCCGTGCCGGTCACAGCTTTTCCAGACCGCGAAGGGTCAGGGCGAGAACCACGAATACGCCGATCAGGAGCACGGCGTAGAGCAAGTCGGCCACTAGGCACCTCTCAGGACAGGTCACCCCATCGGCGACCAGGACCTCGCAACACTGCGCCAGGTCAGGGCGCTTCCGGCGACGGACTGACGGCCTCTTGATGCCCCGATCGGGTGCCTTTACGACTTCTTGATGCCCGGTGACGTGCCCCACAGACCGTGACGCACTGCGGACGGAGCGTGCAATTCGGGCAGACAAGCGGCGCGAACCGTGTTACACCAGTGTTACGAATAGTTGTATGTGCTAACTAATCACCAGGAGGTAGCGATGTGCGGAATCGCAGGGTGGGTCTCCTATGACACGGATCTGACACAACGTCGCGAGGTCGTCGACGCGATGACCGAGACGATGGCGTGCCGCGGACCGGACGACTCGGGCAACTGGGTCCGGCCGAACGTGGCGCTGGGACACCGGCGGCTGGCGATCATCGATCTGCCGGGCGGCAGGCAGCCGATGGCCGAGGCCGGGCTGGCCGCGATGGTCTACAGCGGTGAGGCGTACAACTTCACCGAGCTGCGCGAGGAACTTCTCAAGCGGGGCCACAAGTTCGAGACCGACAGCGACACCGAGGTCGTGCTCCACGGTTATCTGGAGTGGGGCGACGAGGTCGTCGACCACCTGAACGGCATGTACGCCTTCGCGATCTGGGACGAGCGCGAAGAGAAGCTCGTGATGATCCGCGACCGCATGGGCATCAAGCCGTTCTACTACTACCCGACCCCGGACGGCGTCCTCTTCGGTTCCGAGCCGAAGGCGATCCTCGCGAATCCCTTGGCGCGCAAGGTGGTCGACACCGACGGCCTGCGCGAACTGATGGCCATGACCAAAACCCCGGGCTGGTCGCTGTGGAAGGGCATGCACGAGGTCGGCCCGGGCACGATCGTCACGGTCGACCGCTCCGGGATCCGTACGCGGACGTACTGGAAGCTCGACGCGAAGCAGCACACGGACGATCAGGAGACCACGGTCGAGCGGGTTCGCGAGCTGATGACCGACATCGTGCACCGTCAGCTGATCGCCGACGTGCCCCGTTGCGTCCTGCTCTCGGGCGGGCTCGACTCCAGCGCCGTCACCGGTCTCGCCGCGGCGCGGCTGGCCGAACAGGGCGAGCGGCTGCGCACGTTCTCCGTCGATTTCCAGGGCCAGGAGGAGAACTTCAAACCGGACGAGGTGCGCGACACCCCGGACTCGCCCTTCATCCGCGACGTCGCGCAGCTGGTCGGCTCCGACCACAAGGACGTCGTGCTGAACCCGGCCGAGCTCAGCGACCCGGAGGTGCGCCGCAAGGTGCTGGCCGCGCGGGACATCCCGGCCGGGCTCGGCGACATGGACACGTCGCTGTACCTGCTGTTCAAGGCGATCCGCGCGGAGTCGACGGTGGCGCTGTCCGGCGAATCCGCCGACGAGGTCTTCGGCGGCTACCGCTGGTTCCACGACGAGGCCGCGGTGAACTCGGGGACGTTCCCCTGGCTCGCCTTCCGGATGGGGCTCACCAGTGAGCGCGGCGCCCTCCTGCGCGGTGAGGTCCAGAAGAAGCTGGACCTGCCCGGCTACATCGCCGACCAGTACGCCACCGCCGTCGCGCAGGTCGAGCACCTCGACGGCGAAAGCGAGCAGGACCGCAAGATGCGCACGGTCTGCAACCTGCACCTGAGCCGGTTCGTGCGGATGCTGCTGGACCGCAAGGACCGGGCGTCGATGGCGGTCGGGCTCGAAGTGCGCGTGCCGTTCTGCGACCACCGCCTCGTCGAGTACGTCTACAACACGCCTTGGTCGCTGAAGACGTTCGACGGCAGGGAGAAGAGCCTGCTGCGGCACGCGACCGAACACGTGCTCCCGGCCTCGGTGCGGGACCGGGTCAAGAGCCCGTATCCGTCCACTCAGGACCCCGGCTACGCGGCGGCGTTGCAGCAGCAGGCCAAGGAGGCCCTGACCGAACGGGACAACCCGGTGTTCGAGCTGGTCGACCGCGACTGGCTGCACCGGGTGTCCGAAGTGGACCCGGCGACGATGTCCTCGGCCCAGCGCTCGGGGATCGACCGGGCGCTGGACCTCTACCACTGGTTCGACCTGTACCGGCCCGAACTGCAGCTGGACTGAGGTCTCGGTCCGCCGCCGTCTCAGCGACGGCGGCGGACCGTGCCCCCTGCCGCGACACCCCCGAGCACCGCGGTCGCGGCGAGCAGGATGCCCGCCTCGGTCCACTGGAACCGCCAGAACCGGCCGGCGGGCTGATAGACGGTGAAGTCCCGGTAGCCCGCCGCCTCGACACAGGCGTTCATCCCCTTGCCGCGAGGACATTCGGGCACTTCGTCGAGCAGACGCAGCTCCCGGCCGTCCGGCGCGACCCGGCCCGCCCGCACGATCAATCCGTCCTTTGTGGAGGGATCGACGCCGACCGTCCGGACCGGCTCGGCGTAGTGCGGCCGCAGGAGCATCAGGGTGATCGAGGCCGCGACGAACACCGCGGCCGTGATCGCGATGGCGGGCAAGGTCTTGCGCACCAGCACGCCCGCCGCGGTACCGAGGACGAACGCGAACAACCACCACGCGGCGGGCGCGACGCCGACGGCACCGAAGTACGACGTCTCGTTGAGGGTCTCCGCCTTGCCGGGGAAGATCTCCAGCCACCGGCCGAACATCTGTCCCGAAGCGAGCCCGGCGAGCGCCGCGGCCACCGCGAGGACGCCGAGCTTGGCGGCCAGCCAGCGGCCGCGGCTCACCGACTGCGTCCAGACGAGCTGATACGTGCCGCGTTCGTATTCCTTGGCGAGCAACGGCGCGCCCCAGAAGACACCCGCCAGCAACGGGACGAACGGCAGGATCACGATCAGCGGGTAGATCTTCTGGTAGAGGTCTTCCAGCCCCGCGTCGTAGTCGCGGCAGGGCACGCCGCCGCCGTAGCAGTACGAAGCGATCTTGCCGCTCGCGGAGCCGAGCGCGGCTTGTCCGGACAGGAGCAGGATCCCGCCGATCACGGCGAGGAACCCGAGGGTGACGAGCAGCTGGGTGCGGTGCTGCCGCCAGGTGAGCCAAAGCAACGAGAGTGCCTTTCTAGGAGCGGCGAAGGTCGCGTGTCGTCTGCCTGGACACGCGTGTCGTCCGTCTGATCACGCGTGTCGTCCCTGCAGTCACGCGAAACCGCCCGACCGGCAAGACGCGAAGGGGCCCATCACCGCATCAGACGCAGCGAAAGCCCCCTTCAGCCCAGCTGACGAATACGCCACCTTTGCCTTACCACTTTTTAGGAGCGGCGACGGACGGCGAAGGTCGCGGCGACGGCGAGCAGCAGCGAGAACCCCGTCAGGATCGCGGCTTCGGTCCATTGGAAACGCCAGTACCAGTCGTGCGGCAGGACCTTGAACGCGGTGATCTCCCCGGCGGCGTCCCTGATCATCTCCACGACCCGGCCGACGGGCTCCTTGCCGAGCGGGACGAGTTCGGGTTCCGCGTAGCCGTCACGGACGTTGCTCAGGCCGATCATCAGGCCGACGGCCACCGCGATGGTGACGGCGATGGCGGGCAGGGTCTTGCGGATGAGCCCGCCCGCGGCGGTGCCGAGCACGAACCCGAAGAGCCACCACGCGCCGGGTGCGACGCCGGTCATCGTGAACAGGACCGGGTTGTCGAAGCGGCTGGTGAAGGCGACGTCGCCGCGATCGGTCGGGAAGGCCTCCACCCAGCGCTGCATCATCGCGCCGAACGCGAGCCCGCCGAGAGTGGCGAGGACGGCGAGGAACCCCAGCTTCACGCCCAGCCAGCGGAACCGCGAGATCGACTGGGTCCAGGCGAGTTTCGTCGTGCCGCGCTCGTATTCGGCCGCCACCAGCGGGGCGCCCCAGAAGACACCGATCGCCACCGGGACGACCTGGAGCCAGGAGAGATAGGTGTACAGATCCTTGAAGAGTTTCGCCGGATCCGGGCTGTCCGCGGCGGCGTTCCCGTTGACCAGCAACAGGATCCCGACGGCGACGAGCAGACCGGCCGTGATCAGCAGCTGCATCCGGTGCTGGCGGTAGGTGAGCCAGAACATCGTTCCCCCTTACGCCGAAGCCAGTGTCGGGCGAGGCAGGCTCGCGGATTCGGGCCGCCGCAGGTACGCGAGCACCAGTTCTTCGAGGTTCGCCGGTCGTTCGCTCCACTGTGGACCGAGCGGAATCGGCTCGGTGCGGGCGAACACGGTCGCCTGCCTCCCGGCGCGGGCTTCGTCGACGACCGTGACGCGCTTGGCCAGCGCGTCGGCCTCCTCCACCGGTCCGGTGAGCGTGCGGTGCCCGGCGACGAGTTCGTCGATGTCGCCGCTGACCTGGACGCGGCCGCCGTTGAGGACGATCAGCCAGTCGCACGTGTTCTCCAGGTCGGAGACGACGTGGGACGAGAGCAGCACGGTCATGCCGGTTTCGGCGACCGCCTCCATCAGCCCGCGCATGACCTCGTGACGGGCCAGCGGGTCGAGGTTCGCGAGCGGCTCGTCGAGTACCAGCAGGTCCGGGCGTTTCGCGAGCGCGAGGGTGAGCGCGACCTGCGCTCGCTGCCCGCCGGACAGCTTGCCGACCTTGTGGTTCAAGGCGAGCCCGAGCGAATCGATGCGCTTGAGCGCGAACTCGTCGTCCCAGCCCGGGTTGAGGCGCCTGCCGAACTTGAGCATCTCGGCGATGCTGAAGCCCGGGTACAACGGCTTGTCCTGCGCGAGGAAGGCGGCGGTTCCCTGGATCGAGACCGAGCCGAGGGTCGCGTCGAGCAGCCCGACGGCCAGGTGGAGGAAGGTCGTCTTGCCGGCGCCGTTGGGCCCGACCAGTGCGACGACCCGTCCTTTCGGGACGGAGAGGGAGCAGTCGCGCAGCGCCCACTTGCGGAGATAGCGCTTGGCGAGGCCGGTCGCCTCGAGGACGGGTTTCTCAGTCACGCGGTCCGCTCCCCTCGAAAGCCGTCGACCACCACTGAGGTGAACAGTGCCTCGACGTCTTCCTGATCCAGCCCCGATTCCCGCGCGTCGCGGACCCAAGCCCCCAGGCTTTTCCGCAACCGCGTGCGCTCCGCGAACGAAGCGCCTCCGAGCGTCTTCTGAACGAAGGTGCCGAGGCCCGGCTTCCCTTCGACGAGCCCTTCGCGCTCCAGTTCGCGATAGGCCTTGAGGACGGTGTTGGGGTTGATCGCCAGCTCGGCGACCACCTCCTTCGCCGTCGGCAGCCGGTCCCCCGGCTCCAGCAATCCCAGGCGCAGGGCGTTCTTGACCTGCTGGACGAGCTGGACGTACGTCGCGACGCCCGAGCCCTTGTCCAGGTGGAAGGTGACCACTGGCAACACCCTTTCACTAATTAAGTAGTGAAAGGGTGCAGGCAGACGTCGACGCCTGTCAAGTGATCACGGGGAAAAGACGTGAAGGCCCCCTTGAGGGACTCTGGATCCCTCAAGGGGGCCTTCACGGAAAACCCCAGCCCCAGTCAAGAAGAAGTGCCAGTTCGACGACACGGGGGAAGACGTCGAGCTGGCACTACCCCCAACCCCCACCGCCGTCAGATGGCGGTGCCTGTGCAAGTTGAAGGTGCCCACCGTCGTACCGGAACCGAATGGGGGGTCCTGCCCGTCTGGTTGGTTGGGCACGGTTCCGGCGACGGGTCCTCGGTGGACACCTGGCAAGGATCACGCCGTCCGGATGCAGGGCGCTTGCACTACGCTTGCAGGCTCTGACGAGGGTGAGCGGAGGTGGCCGGGTGGAGTTCCGCGTCCTCGGCGCCGTCGAGGCGTGGGCCGGTGGCGTTCCGGTCGATCTCGGCTCGCCCAAACAACGGCTCGTGCTGGCGGTCCTGCTGCTGGAAGCGGGCAAGCCGGTGCCGCGCGACCGGATCATCGACCTGCTCTGGCCCGAAGAACCGCCCGCCAGTGCGCGGAACACCGTGCAAGCGCTGGTGTCGAGGCTGCGTGCGGTGTTCCGCGGCGCGGGCGGGCCGGAGATCGTCTCCGAGGGGACCCGGTACCTGCTCAAGGTCGACGCGCGCCAGGTCGACCTGCACCGCTTCACCGAGCTGACGGCGCAAGCCCGCGACGCCGACGACGAGACGGCCGTGGAACTCCTGGACGAGGCCCTCGGCCTGTGGCGCGGCGACGCGTTGTCCGACGTGGTGAGCGGCGAGGTCGCCCAACGGCTCCGCGGCGGCGTGCACGAGGCACGCTGGACGGCGCTGGAGGATCGGGCCGAAGCGCAGCTGCGGCTCGGGCGCGGCAGGCAGGTCCTCGCCGAGCTGACCGAACTGGTGGCCGCGCATCCCCTGCGGCAGCGGTTCGTCGGGCAGCTCATGCTCGCGCTGCACCGCGAAGGCCGCACCGACGACGCCCTCGAAGCCTTCCGCGCCTTGCGGGACCGGCTCGGCTCCGAGCTGGGGCTCGACCCGTCCCCGGAGCTGCGGCGACTGGAAACCGCCATCCTCGGCGCCGATCCCGCGCTGGAACCGGCGACCAGGCCCGAGCCGGTCCGCCCCGCCCAGCTGCCGCACGACGTCCGCGGGTTCGCCGGGCGCGCGACCGAACTGGAGCGGCTCGACGAGGCGACCCGGCACGCGGGCGAGGGCACCGACATCTGGGTCATCAGCGGGACCGCCGGGGTCGGCAAGACCGCGCTCGCGATCCGGTGGGCCCACCACGTCCGCGACGCTTTCCCCGACGGCCAGCTCTATCTCGACCTGCGCGGTTTCGATCCCGACCACGAACCGCTCACTCCGGCCGTCGCGCTCACCCAGCTCCTGCAGGCGCTCGGCACCGCGCCCAAGGCGATCCCGCCGGACATCGACACGCGGGCCGCGTTGCTCCGTTCCCTCCTCGCCGACCGGCGGGTGCTCCTGGTGCTGGACAACGTGCGCGACAGCGGACAGGTGCTACCGCTGCTGCCGCCGTCGGGCACCGTCCTGGTCACCAGCCGCCAACGGCTCGGCGACCTCATCGCCCGCACCGGCGCCCGCGCGCTCCCGCTGTCCGTGCTGCCCGCCGAGGACGCGCGGCATCTGCTGGAAGCCGTGCTCGGCAGCGAAACCGTCGCCGCCGAGGAAGGCGCGGCCGCGGAACTGGCCCGGCTGTGCGGCCATCTCCCGCTCGCCCTCCGGATCGCGGCTGCCAACCTCGGCGCGAGCGGCGAACCCGAGATCGCCGAACTCGCCCGCGAGCTGGCCGGTGGCGACCCGCTGGCGGAACTGACCGTCGACGGCGCCGAGGAAAGTGCCGTGACCACGGCGTTCGGCGTCTCCTACCGGGCGCTTCCCGAGGAGCACCGCGAGCTGTTCCGCCGTCTCGCGCTCGTCCCCGGACAGACGTTCACCGCCCCCGCCGCCCAGGCGCTGACCGGCGTTCCGCATTCGAAGGCGAACCAGCAGCTCAAGGCGCTGGCGGCCGCGCACCTGGTCGAGCGCTACACGCCGGGTCGCTACCGGTTCCACGATCTTCTCCGCAGTTTCGCGGCGGGCCGCACGCTGTCGGAGGACACGAAGGCCGAACGGGAGGCCGCGGAGAGGCGGCTCTTCGAGAGCTACCTGACCACGGCCGACGCCGCGGGCCGCGCCCTCATCCCGCATTTCCTGCGCCTGCCGCGTGAAGAACCGGCGGACGCACCCTTCGCCGACACCGACGAGGCGCTGGCGTGGCTCGACGCCGAGTGGCCGAACCTCGCCGCCGCCGTCGAGCACAGTGCCGAACACGGCCCGGCCGAGTTCTCGTGGCATCTCGCCGACGCGCTCCGCGCCTTCTTCCACCAGCGCGGTCATCACGCGGAATGGATCGACACGGCCTCGACGGCGCTCAAGGCCGCCCGCCGCAGCGAAGCCGGGCAGGCACAAGCCGCGATGCACCTGAGCATCGCGCTCGCCTGCGTCAACAGCGGCCGCTACGACGAAGCGCGCGAGCACCTCACCAGCGCTCTGCGCGGCGACCTCCTCGACGGCTGGGACGCCGGCCGCGCGGCCGTGCTCAACAACCTGAGCGCGGTGCACCAGCGGCTCGGCGACCCGCAGGAGGCCATCCGCTGCGGACTGGAATCCCTGCGGCTGTGCGAAGAACTGAACATGCCCGCCGTCTCGATGGCGCTGGCGAACCTCGGTTTCCCGTACTGGCAGACGGGTCAGCTCGACGAGGCGCTCGCCAACTTCACGCGCGCGCTGGCGGTCTCCGAACGGGACGGCGCACGGTTCAGCGTCGCGGTGCTGCTGGTCGACCTCGGCAACGTGCACCGTGACCTCGGCCTTCCCGACGACGCCTACGACTTCTACACTCGCGCGCTCGCGGCCAACCGCGAACTGGGCTACACCTACGGCGAGGCGACCGCGCTGTCCGGCAGGGCCGTCCTCGAAAGCAGGCGCGACCCGAGCGAGCAGAACCGCGCGGACGCGCTCGAAGCCGTCGAACTCACCCGCAAGATCGGCGACCGGGGCACTGAAGCCTGGACACTCGTCGGGCTCGGCGAGGTCTGCCTGCGGCTGGGCCTGCCCGAGGAGGCGGCCGAGCACTACCGGCTCGCTTTGTCCATCGCGCGGACGACCAGTTTCTTCTGGTGTGAGGCCGCCGCGCGGACCGGGCTCGCGGAAACCCTGCTGAAACTGGGGAAGCTCGCGGAAGCCCGGACACACGGTGAGCTGGCCCTCGAACTCGCCGCGCGCTCCGGCTACCGGCTCGTCGAAGAACGCGCGAAGCTGATCCTGGACGAGCTTTAGCTCTTCGTCCCGGACGACTTCAGGCTGCCGGCGATCGCCGCCGCGACCGCCGCGAGGACACTGAAGACGATCATCAGCGCCATCGCGGTGCTGTCGCTGTCGTCGAAGCTGAAGAGCCACTTGACCTGGCTGCTCAAGGGCGTGCCCCAGACGAGCGGCATCCCCACGAACACGGCCACCACGTAGAACACGCAAAACCCGAACAGCGTCCACACGCCGGGAATCCGACGAGCGAACGTGAATCCCGCCGCGACCACCAGCACGACAGCGGACAGGGCGCCGCTGACCATGTTCTGCACCGTGATACCCGACAAGCCGCCGTTCGCCTCCGTGGCGACGAAGACGTTGTAGAGCGCGAACCAGACGAGCATGGTGGCGGCGAGCAACGCCAGGACACCGGCGATCACCGCCGCCGGGGCGTTGGCCCGCGGCTTGGGCCGCGCCGCCGGAATCGGTCCGGCGGCCATCGGCGGCTGACCGTACTGAGGAAAGCCGGGCCCCGGTGGATTCGGCTGCATCCGCTCTCGCTCTCCTCGCGCGTTCGGTCCCTGTCGTTCGCGATCACCCTAGCGATCGGGATGGTTCGGTGGTGGCCGATGGCAGGAAGCTGTCGCGGGTTCGGAACGGATCTTCATACATTCCCAAGTACATGAAGGGGGCCTTCACTGCGCCGGGCTCCAGGGTCCCGGGAAAGTCGCATAAGTGCTGGCCAGTACCACTCTCGGCGAACGGCGGAGGACAGGAGGTTCACCCTTTTCCGTCCACAAAGGACGCCAACAGGCGGTTGAATGTCCGTTTGATTCTTATTTGCACGGTTTCCGAGTGGGGTCGTGAGTGGCGATTGTCGTTAGAACGACCAAAAACACTCACGACCACCCCGGAAAACGCCCAAACCGGGCATGACCGCCTTGGCAGTGTCCCCTGTGGACGGTCGAGCGATGTGGGGATCTGCGTGACGAGCCCCCTGGCCGCCGCTTGGCCGGAGCTTATGCGACCTCGCCGGGACCCTGGCGCTAGGCGCAACGAAGGGGGCCTTCCGGGCCGTTGGAGGGACTGCGCAATCGGCGGTTTCGCGTGACTGGATGGACGACACACGTGACAGGAGGGACGACACGCGTGTCTGGGCGGACGACTCGCAGCGGCGACCGTGCCTCAGACGCGGACCTCGTCAACCCGCACCGGTCGGCGTTCGCGGCGCGAGACCTCGCACGCTTCGGCGATGTAGAACGCCTCCAACGCATCAGCCGCACCGCACGGGCTCGGCGCGCGACCGGCGGCGACATCGAGGAACGTCTTCAACTCGCTGACGTACGCGGGGCGGAAGCGTTCCATGAACCCGGGATACGCCGGGCCGGGCAACGGCTGGACACCCGGTTCCACCGAGGTCAGCGGCGCTCGGTCGTCCAGGCCCACGACGACGTTGCCCGCCGAGCCGAGTACTTCCAGCCGGACGTCGTAGCCCGCGCCGTTGTAGCGCGTCAGCGAAACGACCGCGAGCGTTCCGTCGTCCAGCGTCAGGGTCGCGGCCGCGGTGTCGACGTCACCTGCGTCGACGAAGAAGCGCTCGCCCTTGTTCGTCCCCACGGCGTAGACCTCGACGACCTCGCGGCCGCTCACGAACCGGACGACGTCGAAGTCGTGCACGCCGCAGTCGCGGAACAGGCCGCCGGAGTGCGCGACGTACTCGGCGGGAGGTGGTGCCGGGTCGAGCGTGGTCGCGCGCAAGGTGTGCAGCCAGCCGAGGTCGCCCGTAGCCACTGCCGCGCGTGCGGCCGCGTAGCCCGCATCGAACCGGCGCTGGAAACCGATCTGCACCGGGACGTCCGCGCCGGAGATCTTGTCGATCACCGCGAGTGTTCCCGGGATGTCGGCGGCGACCGGTTTCTCGCAGAACACGGGGATCCCCGCGTCAACGGCCTTGAGGATCAGCTCCGGATGCGCGTCCGTCGCCGCGGCGATCACCAGACCGTCCAAAGAGGACGCGAACAGCGAAGGGATGTCCGCCGCCGCTTCGACGCCGAGTTTCGCCGCGGCGGCCTGGGCGCGGGCGGCGTCGACGTCGGCCACGACCACGGACGAAACCTCGTCGAAGCTCTTCAAGGTCTCGGCGTGCGAAGTGCCGATCCGGCCGGTGCCGGCGAGTCCCAACCTCATGTGGTTACCTTTCTGGAGCGGCGGTGGTCGATCGGACCACCAGCGACGGGTGCAGCAGATGGCGGACCGGTTCGGCGCGTTCACCCCGGATCCGTTCGAGCAGTGCTTCGACGGCCAGCCTGCCCATCTCCGTACGCGGCTGGTCCACGGTGGTCAGTGAAAGATGGCGCAACGCGGCGAGCGAGGTGTTGTCGTAGCCGACCACGGAAACGTCTTCCGGCACACGCAGGCCCACTTCTTCCAACGCGGAGATCGCGCCGACGGCGTTGAAGTCGTTGCCCGCCACCAGCGCGGTCGGCATTCCGCCTTCCGGAGGATCGCTGAGCAGCTCGTGCACGGCCTTCTCCCCCGCGGTGTCGGTGTGCTCGCTGTGCACGATGACCGGATGCAGCCGATGCCGGCGCATGGCCTGCAGGTATCCCCGGCGCCGGGCCGCCGCACCGGCGGCGAGCCCACCGTCCAGATGGGCGATCCTCTTATGCCCCAAGGAAACCAGGTGATCGACGGCGAGGGCGGAGCCGGCCTCTCCGTCGTCGTTCACCGTGTCCACGCCCGCCGCGCGCGATGTCCGCGACACCAGGACGACCGGACTTTGCGCGGCCGCCTCCTCGATCGCCGACGCGGGGACCACCGGCGACAGCAGGATCACCCCGGCGGGCCGGAATGACAGCAGGCTCTTCAGCGCGGCACGCTCCCGCGCGGGACTCCGGCCACCGGTGTTGAGGATCAAATGGAACCCGGCCGCTTCGGCCGCCGCGTCGAGCCCTTCGACGACGTCGGCGAAGAACGCGTTGCGGAGATCGGAGACCATCACGCCGAGGACGGTCGACGTCCGGCTCGCCAGCGACCTGGCCATCGCGTGCGGCTCGTAACCCAGTTCGTGCGCCGCACAGAGCACGCGCGTGCGCCGCTCGTCCGAGACGTTCGGCGCGTTCCGCATCACCAGCGACACGAGCGCACGGGAAACCCCCGCTTTCGCGGCGACGTCCTCCATCGTCGGTCGCGCCATTTCCCTCGTCCCCCTGCCCTTGACTTTACTGTGACGGACGCTACATGATTAGAGCGCTCTAATCAATAGAGCGCTCTAACCCCGATCCCCCGGAGGCCGCCGATGACCGTCACGACACCCCGGATCCGCGTCGCCGCCGCCCCGATCTCTTGGGGCGTCTGCGAAGTCCCCGGATGGGGCCGTGTGCTCGACGCGGGGACCGTACTGGGCGAAATGGCGGAGCTGGGAGTGCGCGCCACCGAACTCGGCCCGCCCGGATACCTGCCGCGAGACCCGGCCGAGCTGCGCGAACGGCTGAACGGCCACCGGCTCGAACTGGTCGGCGGCTTCCTCGCCGTCGTCCTGCACGAGAATCCCGAAGCCGCGCTGGCGGAGGCCGAAGAATCCGCCGTGTTGTTCGCCGCCTGCGGTGGCGACATGCTCGTGCTCGCCGCCGCGACCGGGCTCGACGGTTACGACGATCGGCCGGAGCTGAGCGACGCCGAATGGGCGACCCTCGTGAAAACCTCCGGCGAGATCAAGGAAATCGCCGCACGGCACGGCCTCCGCACCGTGCTGCACCCGCATGTGGGGACGCATGTGGAGACCGAGCGGGAGGTCGAGCGTTTCCTCGCCGACTCCGATCTCCCGCTGTGCCTGGACACCGGGCACCTCCTGATCGGCGGGACCGATCCGGTCGCACTGGCGAAACGCCATCCCGGCAGGGTCGGGCACCTGCACCTCAAGGACGTGCGCGGCGAACTCGCCGAAGACGTCCGCGCCGGAAGGCTTCCCTACGCCGAAGCGGTGGGCAAAGGTCTGTATGTCCCCTTGGGCGACGGGGACGTCGACATCGAAACGATGGTCAGGTCCGTCCACGAGGCGGGCTACGACGGGTGGTACGTGCTCGAACAGGACACCGCGCTGAGCGAGGGGAGCCCGGAGGATCTGCCGAAGCGGGACGTCGCCAGGAGCCTGGCGCATCTCGACGGAATCGTCAGCCGGCTCCCGGCTGCCAGGTAACGGAAGAAGCGAGGAGAGACGACGATGTCCCATCGCTTGAAAGGGATTCTGGTGGTCGTGGCGGGGCTGCTGCTCCTGTCCGCGTGCACCGGACCGAAGGCCGAGGAGAAACCCGCCGCCGGCGCGGGCCCGGCGGCGACCCAGCCCAGCGGGCCGCTGCGGGTGGCGGTCATCTCGCACGGCACGGCCGGTGACGCGTTCTGGAACGTGGTCAAGAACGGCGCCGAAGAGGCTGGCAGGCAGCTCGACGTCCAGGTCGAGTACAACTCGGACGGAGACCCCGGCAACCAGGCCAAGCTGATCGACAACGCGGTCGCCCAGCGGGTCGGCGGGCTGGTGGTGTCGATGGCGAACCCGGAGGCGCTCAAGACCTCGATCGAGAACGCGGTCCGCGCCGGGATCCCGGTCATCACCATCAACTCCGGCGAGGACAAGAGCGCGGCGTACGGCGCGCTCACCCATGTCGGGCAGAACGAGACCATCGCGGGCGAGGAGGCCGGGAAGAAGTTCCGGGCGCTCGGCAAGAAGAAGCTGCTCTGCGTGGTCCACGAAGCGGGCAACGTCGGGCAGGCGCAACGCTGTGACGGCGCCAAGACCGGTTTCGCGGGCGACGTGCAGACCCTGCAGGTCGACATCAGCAACCCCACCGACGCCGAATCCCGGATCAGGGGCGCGGTGCAGACCGACTCCTCCCTCGACGCCGTCCTGACGCTGAACTCGCAGGTCGCCGCCCGCGCGGTGAGCGCGATCAAGGCGGTCGGTTCGAAGGCCCAGGTCGGCACGTTCGACCTCAACACCGACGTGGTCGGCGCGATCAAGGCGGGCGACGTGGTCTTCGCGGTCGATCAGCAGCAGTACGAACAGGGCTATCTGCCGGTGCAGTTCCTCAAGCTCTACCGGGACAACGCGAACGTCGTCGGCGGCGGGAAGCCGGTGCTCACCGGGCCCGACCTGGTCGACAAATCCACTGTGGACACCGTCGGCCAGTACGTGCAAAGGGGCACGCGATGACAACCACCACCCTCGACGAACGGATCGCGAAACCGCGGCTGATGGACAGGCTGGTCGTCCGGCCCGAGATCGGCGCGCTGCTCGGCGCCGTCGTCGTCTTCCTGTTCTTCACCGTCGTCACCGACCAGTTCTTCAGCGGCAGCGGCGTGGCGACCTGGCTGGACGACGCCTCGACGCTCGGCATCATGGCGGTCGCGGTGTCCCTGCTGATGATCGGCGGCGAGTTCGACCTCTCCGCCGGGGTCATGACGGCGTCCACCGCGCTCGTCACCGCGACGTTGGCGACGCAGGCGGGCTGGAACGTCTGGCTCGCGCTGTTCGCTTCGCTGGTCTTCGCCCTCGCGGTCGGCGCGTTCAACGGCTGGCTGGTGATGCGCACCGGGTTGCCCAGTTTCATCGTCACCCTGGGCACCTTTCTTGCCTTGCAAGGCCTCAACCTCGGCGTCACCAGGCTGGTCACCGGCACCGTCCAGGTGTCCGGGATGCGTTCGACCGACGGCTACGAGTCCGCCGGCTTCGTCTTCGCGTCCACTGTGGACATCGGAGGCACGGCGTTCCAGATCTCGATCCTCTGGTGGATCGGCTTCGCCGTACTGGCCGCCTGGCTGCTGGTGAGGACCCGCTTCGGCAACTGGATCTTCGCCGTCGGCGGCTCCGCGCAGAGTTCGCGCGCGGTCGGCGTACCGGTGGTGCGCACCAAGATCATGCTGTTCATGACCACCGCGCTCGCCGCGTGGCTGGTCGGCTCGATCAACATCCTGCGGTTCGCGAGTGTCCAGGCGAACCAGGGCATCGGGCTGGAGTTCCAGTACATCATCGCGGCCGTGATCGGCGGCTGCCTGCTGACCGGCGGGTTCGGTTCGGCGATCGGCGCCGCGATCGGCGCGCTGATCTTCGGTATGGCGCGGCAGGGAATCGTGTTCGCCCGCTGGGACAGCGACTGGTTCATGCTGTTCCTCGGGGTGATGCTGCTGTCCGCGGTCCTGGTCAACAACGCCTTCCGGCGGCGAGCGGAAAGGGTCCGGCGATGAGTCGTCTCCTCGAGGTGAAGGACGTCGGCAAGACCTACGGCAGCGTGATCGCGCTGCGCGACGTCTCCACCGTGGTCAACGCGGGCGAGGTCACCTGCGTGCTCGGCGACAACGGCGCCGGGAAGTCCACGCTGATCAAGATCCTGGCCGGAGTCCATCAACACGACCGGGGCGAGTTCCTGGTCGAGGGCGAGCCGGTCAAGTTCGCCTCGCCGCGTGAAGCGCTCGATCGCGGGATCGCGACGGTGTACCAGGATCTTGCGGTCGTCCCGCTGATGAGCGTGTGGCGGAACTTCTTCCTCGGCTCCGAGCCGACGGTGGGTTTCGGCCCGTTCCGCGCGCTGGACCGGAAGAAGGGCCGCGAGACGACCAAGAAGGCGTTGTCCGACATGGGCATCGACCTGCGCGACGTCGAGCAGCCGGTCGGCACGCTCTCCGGCGGCGAGCGGCAGTGCGTCGCCATCGCGCGGGCCGTGTACTTCGGCGCGAAGGTGCTGATCCTCGACGAGCCGACGGCCGCGCTGGGCGTCAAGCAGGCGGGGGTCGTGCTCAAGTACGTCGCGCAGGCCCGTGACCGCGGGCTCGGCGTCGTGCTGATCACGCACAACCCGCATCACGCCTATCCGGTGGCCGATCGCTTCCTGCTGCTCAAACGGGGCGTTTCGCTCGGCGCCTACGAGAAGTCCGAGATCGACCTGGCGGAGCTGACCAGGCAGATGGCGGGCGGCGCGGAACTGGAAGCCCTGGAACACGAATTGCGAGCCGCGGAGTCCCCTTCATGACCGTTCTCGAAGCACTGACCGTCGGCCGGGTCGGGG
The DNA here is from genome assembly GCF_000732925.1 of Amycolatopsis japonica. NCBI lineage: Bacteria > Bacillati > Actinomycetota > Actinomycetes > Pseudonocardiales > Pseudonocardiaceae > Amycolatopsis > Amycolatopsis japonica. Next base: position 1,908,822 of record NZ_CP008953.1, on the reverse strand, counting down.
TGGACCTCTACCCCGAGCAGAGCGGCGTGCCGCTGGCCGGGGTCAGCACCTTCGCCAAATCGCTCGGCGGCACCGCGACCAACGTCGCGGTCGCCGCCGCGCGGCTCGGCCGCTCGACGTCGGTGCTGACGAAGGTCGGCCCGGACGGCTTCGGCGAGTACGTGCGGCAGGCGCTGCGGGAGTTCGGTGTCTCCCCCGCGCACGTCGGGACGTCGGAAGGGTTGCAGACGCCGGTGGTGTTCTGCTCGCTGGACCCGCCCGCGGATCCGCCGCTGCTGTTCTACCGGTCGCCGATCGCCCCGGATCTGACCATCGGCGAACACGATGTGCCCTGGGACGTCGTGGAATCCGTTCCCCTGCTGTGGGTCACCGGGACCGGTGTCTCGGTCGAACCGGCGCGCTCCACCCAGCGCCGGATGCTCGAACGGCGCGGCCGCCGGTCGCATACCGTGCTGGACCTCGACTTCCGGCCGATGTTCTGGCCGGACACCGCGACGGCACGCGCGGAGATCGGTTGGATGCTCGACCACGTCACGGTCGCGGTCGGCAACCGCGCCGAGGCGGAGGTCGCCGTCGGCACGGCGGATCCCGACGAGGCCGCGTCCCGGATGCTGGCCAGGGGTGTCGAACTGGCGGTGATCAAGAAGGGCGCGGAGGGCGTGCTGGTGGCGACCGTCGAGGGCCGTTGGACGGTGCCGCCCCAGCGGGTCGAAGTCGTCTGCGGGCTCGGCGCCGGGGACGGTTTCGGCGGCGCGCTGATCCACGGCCTGCTCTCCGGCTGGGATCCGGTGCGCATCGCCACCTACGCCAACGCGGCGGGCGCGCTCGTCGCCTCCCGGCTCGCCTGCGCCGACGCCATGCCCACCGCCGACGAGATCGAGGAGTTGCTGTGAGCAAGCTGCACCGTCCACTCGGGACGCTTTCGGACGAGCGGGATCCGGTCCGGCTCACCCCGGACTCGGCGGGCTGGACCTACAGCGGTCTGCGGGTTCTCTCGCTGGCCGCCGGGGAAACCCGGCTGGTGCGCACCGGCGAATACGAAGCGTTCGTCCTGCCGCTGGCGGGATCGTGCACGGTCCGGGTCGACGGGCAGGTCTTCGAGCTGGCGGGGCGGGATTCGGTGTTCACCCGCGTCACGGATTTCGCCTATGTTCCGCGCGACGCCGAAGTCGAGTTGTCGACAGCGGCGGGGATCGAGGTCGCGCTGCCGATGGCCCGCTGCGGCCGCCGTCTCGAAGCGCGCTACGGACCGGCCGAAAACGTGCCGGTGGAGGTGCGCGGGGCGGGCCAGGCGACCAGGCAGGTCACCAACTTCGGTGTGCCTGGCGTCTGGGACCACGCGGACAAGCTGAACGCGTGCGAGCTGATCACCCCGGGCGGCAACTGGTCGTCGTACCCGCCGCACAAACACGACGAGGTGTCCGAATGCGAAGTGGTCAACGAGGAGATCTACTACTTCCGCATCGCCGGCCGCGACGGGGTGACCCCTTCCCGCGAAGGGTTCGGCCTGCACCGGACGTACACCTCCGACAGTGAGCTGGACGAGGACGTCGCGGTCCGGGACGGGGACGTCTTCCTGATCCCGCGCGGCTTTCACGGTCCTTGCGTCGCAGCGCCGGGCTATCCGATGTACTACCTGAACGTCCTGGCCGGGCCCGCCGACGAGCGGTCGATGGCGTTCTGCGACGACCCCGCGCACGGCTGGGTCCGCGACACCTGGGACGACCAGGAGCTCGACCCGCGCTGCCCGGTCACGAGCCATGAAGGGCGGGTCTCATGAAGCTGACCACGGCACAGGCCCTGGTGCGCTGGCTGCTCGCGCAGCGGTCGGAAACCCTGGACGGGCGGGAAGTCCCGTTGTTCCCCGGCGTGTTCGCGATCTTCGGGCACGGCAACGTCCTCGGCCTCGGCACCGCGCTGGAGGAGTATCGCGACGAGCTCCCCGTATGGCGCGGGCAGACCGAGCAGGGCATGGCGCTCGCGGCGGTCGGCTACGCCAAGGCGACGCATCGGCGCCAGGTGGGCGTGGTGACGTCGTCGATCGGGCCCGGCGCGCTGAACATGGTCACCGCGGCCGGGGTCGCGCACGCGAACCGGCTGCCGGTCCTGCTGCTCCCCGGCGACACCTTCACCAGCCGCGCCCCCGATCCCGTGCTCCAGCAGGTGGAGCATTTCGGTGATCCGACGGCCACGGTCAACGACGCCTTCCGCGCGGTGAGCCGGTACTTCGACCGGATCACCCGGCCGGAGCAGCTGCTCTCGACGTTGCCGCAGGTCGTCAGGGTGCTGACCGATCCGGCGGACGCGGGGCCGGTGACGCTGGCGCTCCCCCAGGACGTCCAGGCGGAGACCTACGACTTCCCGGAAGCGTTGTTCGCGCCGGTGACCCATCGCCCGCAGCGGCCGCGGCCCGATCGCCGGGCGCTCACCGAAGCGGCGGGCGTGCTGCGGGCCGCGCGGAAACCGTTGCTGGTACTCGGCGGTGGCGTCCGGTATTCCGGCGCGGGTGAGCGTGCGCTGGCCTTCGCCGGGCGGCACGGTATCCCGGTCACCGAAACCACGGCGGGACGCACGCTCGTCCCGCACGGCCATCCCCTGCACGCCGGTCCGCTCGGCGTCACGGGCTCGGCCTCGGCGAACGTGCTCGCCGCCGAGGCCGACGTCGTGCTGGCCGTCGGCACGCGGTTGCAGGACTTCACCACGGCGTCCTGGACGGTGTTCTCCCCCGATGTCCGGCTGATCACCTTGAACGCCGCCCGGTTCGACGCCGTCAAGCACGGCGCGCTGGCCGTCGTGAGCGATGCTGACGCGGGTCTCGTGGATCTGTCGGCCCAGCTCGAAAACTGGCGAGTCGATCCACTGTGGACAGAGCGAGCCGCGGCGGAGAGAAGCCGTTGGGACACGCATATCGACACCCTGCGCGCAGTTTCCGGCGAAGTGCCGACGTATGCCCAGGTCGTCGGCGCGGTCAACGATCTCTCCGAGCCGCACGACTACGTGATGACCGCTTCCGGCGGGATGCCGGGCGAACTCATCGGCGGCTGGCGCGGATCGGGCTCGATCAGCATGGACGTCGAGTACGGGTTCTCCTGCATGGGTTACGAGCTCGCTGGCGCGTGGGGTGCGGCGATGGCGCATACCGAGGGCCTGGTCACCACGATGCTCGGCGACGGTTCGTACCTGATGCTGAACTCGGAACTGTTCTCGGCCGCCTTCGCCGGGCATCCTTTCGTGGCGGTGGTCTGCGACAACGACGGTTACGCGGTCATCGCGCGGCTGCAGGAGGGGCAGGGCGGCAAACCGTTCAACAACCTCCTCGGAGACTGCCGGAGCGCGCACGCCACTCCCCCTCGGGTCGACTTCGCGCGGCACGCGGAGTCGCTGGGGTGCGCGGTGTTCCCGGCGTCCACTGTGGACGACGTGCGCGCGTCCTACGCGAAGGCACGGGAAGCCGCGGTGGCCGAAAAGCGACCGGCGGTGGTCGTGGTGCGGACCCGGCCGGACTCGTGGACCGAGGCCGGTGCCTGGTGGGAAGTCGGCGTTCCGGAACACCTCTCGGGAAGGGAGGGAATCGAGCGCGGCAAGGCAGCGCAGGTGCGGTACCTGTCCGACCGCATTTAGAGGACTAAATGCGGTCGGTGAAGCTGGCGAAGTAGCCGGCCGCCATGTCTTCGTCGCCGTGTCCGGCCTCGGACGCGCGGGCGAAACGGGCTCGCCCGGCTTCGACGGCGTCCATCCGGACGCCGGCGCGGGCCGCGGCGGCCAGCACCAGCCGGGCGTCCTTCTCGGCGTTGTCGACCGAGAAGGCGGTGGTGTAGTCGTCGTTGAGGATCGCGGCGGATTTGGCCTGGAAGTAGCCGTTGTCCATCGGGCCGCCGGTGACGACGTCGACGAAGTGCCGCGGGTCGACACCGAGCCCTTCGGCCAGCGCGAGCGCCTCGCCGACGCCGTGGGTCAGCGCGATCACCCAGGTGTTCAGCACCAGCTTGAGCCTGCTCGCCGCGCCGGTGCGGCCGTCTTCGCCGACCCACAGCGTGCGCTTGCCGATCGCGTCGAACAGCGGCTGGACGGTCTCGCGAACGTCGGCCGCGCCCGCCGCCAGCACGATCAACTGGCCCTGTTCGGCGGGCTGGCGGGTGCCCTGCACCGGCGCGTCGACGAAGACGAGACCCTGCTCGTCGGCGTACTCGACCAGCTCCTCGACGGCGTCGCCGACGGTGCTGAGCTGCACCCAGATCGTGCCCGCGGCGGGGGCGGCGGCGCGGATCGACTCCAGCACCGTCTGGCCGTCCGTGAGGACCGTGATCACGACACGCGCGCCTTCGACGGCTTCCGCGGCGTTCCCGGCGACCTCGACACCATGCTCGGAGAGGGCTTCGGCCTTGGCCGCGGTGCGGTTCCAGGCCCGGACCGCGAACCCGGCCTTGCTCAGGTTGCGCGCGACCGGGGCGCCGATGATTCCGGTGCCGAGCACCGCGACGGTCTCCGTCATGAGTTGCCTGCTCCTTGCCGATAGTGGAATGCTCGTTAAAGAACTCGAGTAAAAGAAATCCGTGTGAGCGCGGGGGTTCTGTCACGAAACCTGGAACATCACAACGCCTGGATGGTGGTTTCGACTACTTGGATGAGCGCCTGCCTGTCGGCGGTCTTGCCCAGCACCCGCAGGCCGTACATCGCGGTGAGGGTGAACCGTGCCAACGCCCGCGGATCGCCGCCGATCTCACCCTGCTCCCGCGCGGCGGCGAACTCGGCGTGGAACGCGTTCTCCACCCGCTCGAAGTTGTGGCGGACCCGGGCGGTGACCTCGTCGTCGATGCCGCCGAGTTCGAGGGCGGCGTTGACCGCCAGGCAGCCACGATGCGCGTCGGACGGGTCCAGCTCGTCGTCGACGACGTCCATCAGGACACGTCTGATCCGTGCCCGGATGGTCCCCGGCGCGGCCAGCATCTCCTCGACCCTGGTCGCGGACGTCTCCTCGTAGCGCCGAAGCGCCTGGCTGAACAGCTGCTGCTTGCCCGAAAAAGTGTTGTACAGGCTGCCCCGCCCGAGCCCGGTGCCGTCGACCAGGTCCTGGGCCGACGTGGCGGCGTATCCCTTGCGCCAGAACGCGCCGACCGCGGCGTCGAGCACCTCGGTGGGATCGAAACCCTTGGGGCGGGGCATACCGTCCAGCATCCCACGTTCTGTAACGATCAGTCAAATACCGGTCAGTGCTCCGCAAGCAGGGAGCCGAAGCCGCGCACGCGATCGGCGACACCGTTCTGCCGCAGGGCGTGCCAGTACAGGACGACGTTGTTCGAGAGGACCGGTTTGCCGAGCCAGAACTCGGCGGCCGCCGCGAGCCGCGCCATGGCGACGTTGGTACCGACCTGGACGATGGCCTCGACGTCGGCGTCGTCGACCTCCTTGACCGCGTCGCGGAGCGCGGTCTCGGAGATGTGCGCGATCTTGGCCGGGCTGGGCATGCCGAGACCGTGGACGCGCAGCAGGTCGTAGCCGTTGTCGCCGAAGAAGCGGCGCACCGGATCGTCGCCGACCGGCAGGTACGGCGTGATGACCGCGATCCGGCGGACGCCGTGCGCCGCGAGCGCGGCGTCGATCGCGTCCGGGCTCATCGTCACCGGCCGCCCGCCCGCGGCCTCCCGCATCGCGTCGAGCACGCGGCCGTGCGCCTTCGTTCCCTCCCAATGACTTTCCGGGGAGACCCCGATGATCACGCAGTCGGGGTCGCAGCCGACGACACCGCGGATCGCCGGCCGCGTCGACCGCCGGATCCCGTGCATGACGTGCTCGAACCCGGGTTCGTCGACCATCGGGTCGTCGTCGATCACCATCCGGCCGGTGTGGTTGGTGACGCCGTCGGGGCGCAGCGCGTCCAGTTCCGGTTGCGCCGAGGTGTTGGTGGACGGGACGACGACGCCGACCTTGAGGCGGGGACCGAGGGAGTCGGGCACTGGCGCTTCTCCTTAGCTCAGCCGGGCACGGATCGCCGAAACCAGTTCGGCGACCCCGTTCTCCTTGAGGACGCTGTAGTGATCGCCTTCGAGCGTCACCACCTCCGGTGGCGTGGCCGAGTACCCGGAGCTGTTCTCGACGAACGAGTAGTCGTCGCCGTCGGCCTTGAACAGCGTCACCCGGGCCGCGATCCGCCGCCGCGCGAGTTCACGGAAGGTGTAGTCGAACTCGTAAGTCTCCTCGACGATCCGGACGATCCGCCGGATCAGCTGCTCGTCAAGCGCGGGAAGCAGCTTCGCCACGAAGGCCACGAAGCCGTCTTCGTCGCGGACGGTTCCCCGGCAGGCCACCGTTTCCGGCCCGGAGATCGAGCCGACGAAGACCGACAGCAGGATCGTCAGGTACGCCGGGTTCACGTAGCTCGCCACCCGCTCGCCGCCGACCTCGGGATTGCCCGGGCAGATCAGCAGCAGATCGGTCACCCGTTGCCCCTGCTGTTCCAGCTGCCACGCCGTTTCGAAGGCGACCCGCGCGCCGAACGAGTAGCCCCACAGCGTGTACGGCCCCTCCGGCTGGACGCGCCGGATCTCGGCGACGTCGGCCTTCGCCATCTCCTCGACCGTGGCGTACGGTGTCTCGCCCGCGTTGATCCCGTGGGCCTGCACGCCGTAGAACGGCCGCCCCAGACCGCTTTCCGCAGCCAGCGACCGCAGGTTCATGGGATAGCCGCCGAGACCGGGCCAGCAGAACACCGGGCGACCACCGCCGGTCGCCAAGGGGACCAACCGTGAGGACGGCCCAGCGGAGTCCTCGCCGATGCGGGCGGCCAGGTCGGCCAGCTTCGGGCATTCGAAGACCACCTGCAACGGCAACCGGGTGCCGAACTCGCGATTGATCCGGTTCACCAGGGAGACCGCGGTCAGCGAGTTGCCTCCGGCGGCGAAGAAATCGTCGCGCGCGGAGACGTCGTCGTAGTTCAGCGCCTTGCCCCACACTCCGGCCAGCCACCGTTCGTGGCTCGTCGAGGGAGCGACATAGGGCGCGCCCGTGCTCGCGGAACGGACGGCGTCGGTCTCCGCCAGCGCGTGCGCGTCGACCTTTCCGTTGGCGGTCAACGGCAACGCGTCCAGCACCAGCACTCGGTTCGGGATCATGTAGTCGGGCAGGGTGGCCGCGAGTTCGTCGCGGATGATCTCAGCCGGGCCCTTCATGTGCACGGCGTCTTCGCGCATGCCCTCGCTGAGTACCTGCTCCGGGCTCACCTTGCCGCCGACGAAGAAGTACGACGGCCCCGGAGCGATCCCCTGTCCGGCGAGGATGTCGTCGATCCGCCGGGCGGCCGGCAACGGGTTGCCGCTCTTCGAGCTGTAACCCGACGACATGAACCCGAACCCCGAACCGTTGCGCTGCAAGTGATGCAGCTTCGCGCCGAGATCGATGTACGCCAGCCGCTCGTCGGCGGTGCGGCTCACCGCGGTGATACCGAAGGCCGCGCGTCCGTACACCTGCTGGTTGATCGCGATCACGTGCTTGGCCTCGATGAGCTTGCCGGAGATCCGTTCGAAGTCCCCGCCGCGCCAGCGGTAGGTGCCGGCGGGCAGGCCCTCGACGCGGTCCGGATGCGCTTGGACGAACAGCTCGACATCGTCCCGCCGGCGCTCGCCATCGTTGGCGTGCAAGGAGAACGTGCCGAGGTAGTGGTCTTCGGCGGCGGCACGGGCCCGCGCGGAGACCGTGGGATCGGGCGCCGCCGGGCTGATCGTGAGGCCGTATCCGGGCAGGATCTCCTCGAACACCCCGACCATGTGTCCCGTCTCGAACTCGAGGACCTCGCGGATGTTGTTCTTGTAGACCGGCTCGATGGCGCCGGTGCGGCCGATGAAGTGCACCGAGTGCCCGGTGCCCGTGCTCTCGCCGATCCGGACCAGCGTGTGGTCGAGGGGGTGGTGGTAGTACAGCCCGGCGCCGAGACCGTCGAGACCGCTGGTCTCCAGGTAGAGCTGCGTCGCGTACAGCGCGCCCGGTGAGGCGTACGCGTACTTCGGCAGCAGCCGCTCGTCGCTGTGGAACCGGCCGAACCATCGGAGCAGCTCACCCAGTTCGGCGAACGCGAGCTGGCCGGGTTCGCGCGAATATGTGCGAACCGGTTCCGGTGCCAAGAGCCCGGCGAGGTCGTCGCGGGTGACCGCGCCGCCCTCGTAATAGCGATACGTCTTGCGGGCGAAGACTTCCCGCCGCTGAAGCCCGGTCTCCCGTTTACCCGGCAACGCGACGGCGGGGCGATCCGCGAGGTCGCGGACACCGGGATTCGACAGCTGTGCCTTGACCTGCAGCTTGCTGGCCTTCGACTGGTGGTGCCCGCCGTGGTTGCCCTGATCCATCACCGCGGCTTCGCGCGGATTCAGCTCCACACAGGCGACGAGCGCCTTCGAGCCGGTTCGCGCGTCGTCGGTCACCACCGCCGCGGCCCGGCGCACCCAGGTGTGCTCCTCGATCGCCACCGCGATCTCGTCCAGCTCGACGCGGTAGCCGCGCAGCTTGACCTGGTTGTCGGCACGGCCGACGAACTGGAGGGTGCCGTCGGGGTTCCACTGGACGAGGTCACCCGTGCGGTAAAGCCGTCCGGTCGGCACGAACGGATTCGGCACGAACTTCTCGGCCGTCTGCTCCGGCCGGTTCAGGTAGCCCCGCGCGAGCTGCACGCCGCCGATGTACAGCTCGCCCGTCTCCCCGATGTCGACCGGGGAAAGGGTGTCGTCGAGCACGAAGCACTCGGTGTCGTCGACCGGCACGCCGATCGGGACCGTTCCGGCGCTCTCGTCGATCGTGTCCGGGTCGACGACGTGGGCGGTCGCGTTGATCGTGCATTCGGTCGGCCCGTAGAGGTTGATCAGCCGTGCCGACGGCAGCTCACCGGCGAGATCCTTGGCGAGCCGCCGCGAAAGCGCCTCGCCTCCGGAGAACAGTTTTCGCAGCGTGGTGCAGGTCGCGAGACGTTCGGTGTCGAGCAACGCCTGTAGCAGCGTCGGAACACACTGCAAGGTCGTGACGCCGTGCTTCACCACCGTGTCGATCAGGGCTTCGGGATCCCGGAAACTCCCCGGCGCGCTCATCACCACGCGGGCGCCGGCGGCGGGCGCGAGGATCTCCCATTGCGCGGCGTCGAAGCTCATCGGCGTCTTCTGCAGCACCGTGACGTCCACGTCCAGGTGACCGCACTCCCGCAGCCAGCGCAGCTGCGACACGACACTGTGGTGCTCGATCATCACGCCCTTCGGTTTCCCGGTGCTGCCGGAGGTGTAGATGACGTACGCGAGCGACTCCGGCCGGGGACCGCGCGGTACGGCGGTCATTCCAGAGTCCGTCACCGAGACGATCCGTGTCCCGGCTGGCACCAGCCCGGCCAGGCGCCCGGCGAGATGCGGCTGCGTGACGACGACGCCGGTCCCGCTGTCTTCGAGCATGTACCGCAGCCGGTCTTCCGGATATTCCGGGGACAACGGCAGATAAGCCGCGCCGGAGGCGAGAATTCCCCACGCGCCGATCATCAGGTCCACGGAGGGCTCGACGTGCAGGCCGACGGTGTCGTCCACCCCGATTCCCAGCTCGGCGAGATATGCGGCGAGTCCCGCGCTCGCTTCTTCGAGTCCGTGGAAGGTCAGTTCCCGGTCGCCGTCGACGACGGCCACCGCCTCCGGCCGCGTCCGGGACCACTGCCCGAGCAGATCCGTGAGGCAGGTTCCGGAACGGACGCGATGCGGCGGTGCGAGGTGGTCGATCGGTGGCATGGTCATCCCCCAGTGCGAATTCCGTGGTTTTCGTTTCCACTGCCAAAGGAGTGATGCGCTCTTCGCGAGATACCGGCCGATGAACGAGAACGCCCGGCCGTCCCTTCTTTGCCACCCTTTGGGGCGACCGCCGGTTTCGAGCGTTCGATTCCGCCACAATCGAACGCATGATTCCCACTTTCGTCTTCGTGCACGGTTCGGGAAGTTCGGCACACGCCTGGACGGCCACTCAGCGGGAAATGGCGCTGCGCGGACATCGGACGCTCGCGATCGATCTCCCCGGCAGGGGCGCGGGATTCACCAGGGCCTATCACGAACAGGACCTCGAAACCTTCGCGGCCGAGCCGTCGGTGATGAGCGACGTGACCGCGGCCGACTTCGTCCGGCCGGTCGTCGAGGCGGTCCAGCGGGTGCGCCACCACGGCCCCGTCGTCCTCGTCGCGCACAGTTTCGGCGGGCTCCCGGTGACCGCCGCCGCCAACGCGATCCCCGAGCTGATAGACCGGGTCGTCTACGTCGCCGCGCAGTGCCCGGTGGACCGCCACCCCGGCGAGTACGCGATGTCGCCCGAATGGGCTTCCGGCGACTTCTTCTCCGCGATGGCGCCCCTTTTCGTCGGTGATCCGGCGCACCAGGGATTCGTCCGGATCAACTGGCGTGGCGCCGACCGCGCACAACGCGAGGCGCTGCGGAAGGCGATCGCCGCCGAACTCACCGAGGAGCAGTTCCTCCAGGTCGTCGTCACGAGCCAGCCCGACGAGGTGTCCTGGCTGACCGGTCAGGAGTGGGACCACCGCGCCGACAAGGATTCCTGGGGCCGGATCCCGCATTCGTTCGTGAGGCTGCACGGCGACCGGTCGATGCCGCTCGCCGTGCAGGACCGCTACATCGCCGAGGCCGACGCGCTCACTCCGGACAACCCGTTCGACGTCCACGATCTCGCGAGCAGCCACGCCGGTTTCTTCCGGCGGCCCGCCGATCTGGCCGCGATCCTCGACCGGCTCAGCGTCCGAGCAGGCGCCGGATCTCGGTGACGGCCGCGCGGCCCGCCCGGTTCGCGCCGACGGTGCTGGCGGACGGGCCGTAGCCGACCAAGTGCAGCCGCGGTTCGGCGACGACGCGGGTGCCGTCCATCCGGATCCCGCCCCCGGTGGCGCGCAGGTGCAGCGGCGCCAGATGGTCGATCGCGGCACGGAATCCGGTGGCCCACAGGATGACGTCGGCGGGCTCGAAGGTGCCGTCCGCCCACTCCACACCGTCCGGCGTGATCCGGTGGAACATCGGGCGCCGGTCGAGGACGCCCGCGTCCAGCCCCACGCGCACTTCGGGGGTCACGGCCAGATCGGTCACGCTGACGACGCTTTCCGGCGGCAGGCCCTCGCGGACGCGCCTGTCGACCTTCGCGACGGCCTCACGGCCCCAGTCCTCGCTGAACGGCTCTTCACGCCACACCGGCGGGCGCCGGGTCACCCAGCGCGTCGACCGCGCGAACGGCGCGATCTCCAGCAGCAGCTGGACGGCCGACGAACCACCGCCGACCACGACGACCCGCTTCCCGCGGAAAGCCTCGACGCCGGTGTAGTCGGCGGTGTGCAGCTGGCGGCCCCGGAAGGTCTCCTGCCCGGGATAGTGCGGCCAGAACGGCCGGTCCCAGGTGCCGGTCGCGCTGATCACCGCCCGCGCGGCCCACGTTTCCGTCGCGCTCGCCACCATCAGCCGATCTTCCCCCGCGCTCACCGACAGGACATCGACCGGACGATGGACAGGGAGGTCGTACGTGCGCTCGAAGCGGCCGAAATACTCGGAGACGACGTCGGCGGCGGGCAGTTTCGGGTCCGGGGTGCCGAAGGCCATCCCGGGGAGGTCGTAGATGCCGTGGACCTTCTCGACGATCAGCGAAGGCCACCGGTACTGCCACGCGCCACCGGGCCGTTTGCCGTGGTCGAGCACGACGAAACCCGCCTCGTTGGCGAATCCCGCGCGGCGCAGGTGATACGCCGCCGACAGACCGGCCTGGCCCGCCCCGATCACCGCCACGTCGACTTCGTGATCCGCCTTCATACCCGGTTCAACGGTGGCGGCCCCCGACTATTTCGTCCGCTGCGTCACAGCCCTGACGATGGCGACGATCAGCAGCACTCCGGCGACGGCCACCAGCACCGGAGCAACCCGTTTGACCACGGATTCGCCCGCGTACTCCATCAGATCGATGGCTTCGCCCTCCGACACCGGCTTCACCGCTTTCAACGGCGGGCGTTCCTCGGTCTTCTCGGGCTCGGGCGTGGTGGCGAGTTTGCCGGACAGGCACTCCGCGAACGAGTCGAGGATCTTGCCGCCGACCTCGGAGATCATCCCTCGCCCGAACTGCGCCGGCTTGCCGGTGACGGCCAGTTCCGTGGCGACGGCGCCGTGCGTGACGCCGTCCTTCTCGGTCAGGGTGAGCGTCACGGTCGCCGACGCCGTGCCCGCCCCTCGGGCGTCTTTGCCCGCGGCCTTGATCACCACTTTCTTCGCGTCGGCGTCCTTCTCGACGAAATGGCCGGTTCCCTTGTAGAGCAGGGAGATCGGCCCGAGCTTGACCTTCACCGTGCCTTTGAAGGCGTCCCCGTCGACCTCGGTGACGGTGGCGCCCGGCATGCACGGCGCCACCCGTTCCGGATCGACGACGGCCTTCCAGACCTCGCCGACCGGGGCGGGAACGGTGAATTCGTGGTCGAGCCGCACGGGCCGACCTCCCTTCTGTGTCTTAGCCACCCGCGGCCGCGAGGACCGCCCTGCCGGTCAGCACCCGCGCGAGGTGCTGCCGGTACTCGACGTCGGAGTTGCCGTCGGCCGTGGGGTTCGTGCCCTCGGCCGCGCGTTCGGCCGCGCCGCGGATCGCCTCGGCGGTGGCCGCGCAGCCGACCAGCGCCTCCTCGACCCCGGCCGCCCGTACCGGGGTCGAGCCCATGTTGGTGAGCGCGACCCGCGCCTCCTCGATGGTGCCCGCCTCGGTGCGGACGCAGGCCGCGACCGCGACCATCGACCACGCCTGCGCGACCCGGTTGAACTTCTCGTAGTGGGCGTGCCAGCCGGTGTGCTTCGGCACCCGGACCTCGACCAGCAGTTCGTCCGCGGCGAGCGCGGTGGTGAACATGTCCTGGAAGAAGTCCGCCGCGGCCACCGTCCGCCGTCCGCCCGGCCCGGCGACGACGAGTTCGCAGCCGAGCGCGAGCACCGGCGCCAGCAGGTCACCGGCGGGATCGGCGTGCGCGATGGCGCCGCCGAACGTGCCGCGATGGCGGATCTGCGGATCGGCCACCGTGTCGGTGGCGGCCTTGAGCAGCGCGGCGTGCTCGGCGACCAACGCGTCCCGCTGGACGTCGTAATGCGTGGTCATCGAGCCGATCACCAGTGCGTCGCCGTCCTCGCGGACGCCGCGCAGCTCGGCGACCTTCCCGAGGTCGACCAGCGTGGTCGGCGTGGCGAGCCGCATCCGCAGCACCGGCAGCAGGCTTTGCCCGCCCGCCAGCACCTTGGCGTCCTCACCGGCTTCGGCGAGCGCGGTGATCGCCTCGTCCACTGTGGACGGAGCGACGTAGTCGAACGGGGCCGGGATCACTGGGCACCTCCGGTGGCGTCGATCGAACCGAGACCGCCACCGGCTTCCGAGCCCAGCCCGCCCGCGGCGGCCGACCCGTGCTGGATGGCGTGCCAGACCCGCATCGGGGTCAACGGCATTTCGATGTCGTTCACCCCGAAGTGCCGGACGGCGTCGACCACCGCGTTGACCACCGCCGGGGTCGAGGCGATCGTGCCCGCCTCCCCGACTCCCTTGGCGCCCAACGGGTTCGTCGTCGACGGGGTCTCGGTGCGGTCGGTGGTGAAGCTGGGCAGATCCGCCGCCGACGGGAGCAGGTAGTCGGCGAACGTCCCCGTCGTCAGGGTGCCGCCTTCGTCGTGGACGGCCTCCTCGAACAACGCCTGCGCGATGCCCTGCGCGAGCCCGCCGTGCACCTGGCCTTCGACGATCAGCGGATTGACCGCGACACCGACGTCGTCGACGCAGACGTAGGAGCGCAACCGCACGCGCCCGGTCTCCGTGTCGACCTCGGCCGCGCAGAGATGCGTGCCGTGCGGGAAGGAGAAGTTCTCCGGATCGAACGTGTCCGACGAGTCGAGCGAGGGCTCGACCCCGTCCGGCAGGTTGTGCGCCGAGAACACGGCCCACGCGATGTCCTGGATGGACGTCGAGGAATCCGTGCCCTTGACCGAGAACTTGCCCGCCGAGAATTCGAGGTCGTCCTCGGCGCATTCCATCAGATGCGCCGCGATCGGCTTGGCCTTGGCGAGCACCTTGTCCGCCGCCTTGACCACCGCGATCCCGCCGACCACCAGCGACCGGGAGCCGTAGGTGTCCATGCCCTTGTGCGAGGACTGGGTGTCGCCGTGGATGACCTCGATGTCCTCGAAGGGGACGCCGAGTTTGTCGGCGACGATCTGGCTCCACGCCGTCTCGTGGCCCTGTCCGTGCGCGGAGGCGCCGGTGATGACCTCGATCTTGCCGGTGGGCAGCACCCGGATCTCCGCGTGCTCCCAGCCGCCCGCCGCGTAGTCCAGCGAGCCGAGCACCCGCGACGGCGCGAGACCGCACATCTCGGTGAACGTCGAGATGCCGATGCCGAGCTGGACCGGGTCGCCCGATTCCCGCCGTTCCTTCTGTTCGCGGCGGAGGCCGTCGTAGTCGAAGAGCTGCTTGGCCTTCTCGGTGGCGGCCTCGTAGTTGCCCGAGTCGTAGGTCAGCCCGGCGATCGTGGTGAACGGGAACTCCTCGTGCTTGATCCAGTTCTTCTCGCGGATCTCCATCGGGTCCATGCCCAGCTCGACGGCGAGTTCGTCCATCATCCGCTCGATCCCGAACGTGGCCTCCGGCCGCCCGGCGCCGCGATAGGCGTCGGTGAGCGTGGTGTTGGTGAACACGTTGGTGCAGGCGAAGTGGTACGCCGGGAACTTGTAGATCGCGTTGAACATGAACGCGCCGAGGATCGGCACGCCGGGGCCGACGAGCCCGAGGTACGCGCCCATGTCGGCGAGCAGTTCGACCTTCAGGCCGGTCACCGTGCCGTCGCGGTTCGCGGTGATGGTGAGGTCCTGGATCTGGTCGCGGCCGTGGTGCGCGGCGACCATCGTCTCCGAACGGGACTCGTTCCATTTCACCGGTTTGCCGAGCCGCTGCGCGATGAGCGTCGCCATCATCTCTTCGGGCAGCACGGCGATCTTGCCGCCGAACCCGCCGCCGACGTCCGGCGCGATCACCCGCACCTTGTGCTCGGGCAGGCCGAGCGTGGCCGCGGTCATCGTCTTGAGGATGTGCGGGACCTGCGTGGCCGACCACATGACCAGCTGATTGCCCGTCGGGTCCACGACGCACGCCCGCGGTTCCATGAACGCCGGCACCAGGCGCTGCTGACGGAACCGCCGTTTGAGCACGACCTCGGAGTTCGAGATCGCGTCTTCGACGCTGGAACCCGTTCCCGCGTCGGCGGAATCGAAGACCCACACCGCGTTCTGGTTGGTGCCGAGCTCCTCGTGCACCAGTGGCGCGCCCTCGGCGAGCGCGTTCTCCAGGCCGAGGACGACCGGCAGCTCGTCGTAGTCGACGTCGATCGCTTCGAGCGCGTCGTGCGCTTCGGCCGACGTACGGGCGACGACCACCGCGACCCCCTCACCGGCGAAGTTCACCGTGTCCGAGGCGAGGATGGGCCGCCTCGGCGATTTCATGTCCGGGGTGATCGGCCACGCGCACGGCATGCCGATGGCGCCCTCGGGGTCGAGGTCCTTCCCGGTGAAGACCGCGACCACGCCCGGCGCGGATTTCGCCTCGGTCACGTCGATCGAGACGATCTTGGCATGCGCGAACGGGCTGCGGAGCACGGCGAGGTGCAGCATGCCGGGGAGCGTCAGGTTGTCGGTCCAGCGGGTCCGGCCGGTGATGAGGCGCTCGTCCTCCTTGCGGCGGCGGGACTTGCCGACCTCCGGTTCGATCGTGGAGGTCATCACTCACCACCCGCGCCGACACGGGAGGCGGTGTCCGAGGCGAGCCGCTCGGCTTCGGGACCGGCGCCGGGCCGCATCTCGTGGGCGGCGTCGCGGACCGCGCGGACGATGTTCTGGTAGCCCGTGCACCGGCACAGGTTGCCTTCGAGTCCTTCGCGGACGGCCTTCTCGTCGGGGTCTGGATTGTCGGCGAGCAGGTCGATCGACTGCATGATCATGCCGGGCGTGCAGAAACCGCACTGGAGCGCGTGGTTCTCGTGGAAGGCCTTCTGCACCGGGTGGAGTTCACCGTCGCGGGCGAGTCCCTCGATCGTGGTGACCTCGCAGCCGTCGGCCTGGACCGCGAGCACCGAACAGGATTTCACGCTGTGCCCGTCGAGGTGGACGGTGCAGGCGCCGCAGTTGCTGGTGTCGCAACCGACCACGGTGCCTACCTTCCCGAGCCGTTCGCGCAGATGATGCACGAGGAGGGTCCGGGGCTCGACGTCGTCTGTGTAGCTGGTGCCGTCGACGGTGACGGTGATGCGCATCAGGCCTCCAAAAGCAAGAGAAACCCCGCGCTGATCCGGGGTCGTTCGGGAGCGGCCGGTCATTCGGTTGTCACGGACCGACCCCGGAACGACCGTGATCGGACTCACAGTCGAGCGTGCTACGTCACTCCTGCCAGGGCAACCCCCACCAGGGGGTGACTCGCGAACGGATCCGCAGATGCGTTGCCTGGAAAGAGGAAAGGGCGCAGATGCGGAGAAAGCGCGAGTGTCCATTCGGTACAGCGGGTTTGAACGGACGACACGTGTGATCCGACGGGCGACACGCGTGACCAGATGGACGACACGACCGCGGCGAAGCCTCCACCGCGAGTCGGCCGTCCAGACACACGTGTCGTCCGTCTGATCACGTGTGTCGTCCATCCAGTCACGCGAGTCGCGCCCAGGATCACGCGAGTCACGCCTTCAATCACGCCGCGCCTGTGCCCAACCCGAAACGCCACTCACGACCACGCCGTCGGCAAGGGGGCGTTCGCACCGGTGATCACGGTGGCGACCCGGTCCCCCGGGATGTCGTGCACGGTCAGCGCGGCCAGGCCCGCGGCGCCGGCGGGTTCCGGGAGGACGCCGAGAGTTTCCGCGCCCAGCCGCATGGCCGCCCGCAGATCGTCGTTCCCGACCAGCACGAAATCGTCCACGAGCGACCGCAGCCGCCGGATGGATTCGGGTTCCGGCGTGCGGATCGAGATACCGCCGGCGAACGAGTCGGCCCGGTCGACGGTGATCGGCTCACCCGCCAGCCAGCTCTTCGCCATCGCGGGTGCCGACGTGGTCCCGACGCCGACGATCCGGACGTCCGGCGTATGCGCCTTGAGCCACAGCGCGACCCCGGCGATCAGCGCGCCGTCGCCGACCGGGAGCACGACGGTGTCGATCCCGTCTTCCCGCGCGAGTTCCAGCCCGATCGTGCCCGCGCCTTCGGAGATCGCGGGCTCCCGGCCGTCGACCACGAAGACACGGTCGGGGGCTTCGGCGGCGAAGGCGGCCGCGGCGGTCTTCGCCTCGCCCTCGACCCGGCGCACCCGCGCGCCCAGCGTCTTCATCCGCCGCAGTTTGACCGGGGAGATGTCGGCGGGGACGAACACCTCGGCCCGCAGATCGTGCTTCCTGGCGGCGAACGCGACGGCCTGCCCGAAGTTGCCGCTGGTCCCGCACACCATCGTGGTGCCCGGCTCCAGCCCGGCGGCGAAGTAGTCCGCGCCGCGGCCTTTGAAGCTGCGCAACGGGTTCAGCGTTTCGATCTTCACCAGCACGTGCCGGCCGAGCCGTCCGTTCAGCTGTTCGTCGCTGTACTGCGGGGAGTCGAGGAAAACGGGGTCGATCACCTTCGCCGCCTCGGCGACGTTGTCCAGCTTCAGGTCCATGACACTCAAGCTAGGCCGGAAGCCGATCACGTCGATTGTAAATTTTCCCGCCCGCATGCAAGATTCTTGCGTGCCTCTCGACGAACTCGACCACTTGCTGCTCGACCTCGTCCAGGCCGACGCGGCCCGTCCCCTGCACGACTTGGGCGACGCCGTCGGCCTCTCCCCCAGCGCGGTCCAGCGAAGACTGACCCGGCTGCGCGCCGAGGGCGTGATCCGCGCCGAGGTCGCCGTGCTCGATCCGGAAGCGCTCGGCGCGGGGATGACGTCGGTCATCCTGGTCGCACTGACCGACGACGACGAGAAAAGCCACGCGGCCTTCCGCGAGCGCATGCTGACCGAGCCTCGCGTGCAGCACTGCTACAGCATCGTCGGGCAGTGGGACTACGTCGTCGTGCTGCTCACCCCGGATCTCAAGGCGAGCCGGTACCTGTCCAGGAAACTGTTCGACGAGCACGTCAAACGGTTCGAAACCCTGCCCGCCTTCGAGGTGGTCAAGTCGAGCCAGGCGGTCCCGGTGCCCGGCGTCAGCCGTGGATCCGGCCGCTGAGTTCGGCGAGCCGCGATCCCGAACCGCTCCAGCGCAGCGCGATGATCTCCGCCGCGATCGACACCGCGGTCTCCTCCGGGGTCCGCGCGCCGAGGTCGAGCCCGATCGGCGAAGACAGCCGTTCGAGTTCCGCCTCGGTGACCCCGGCTTCGCGAAGCCGCGCGAACCGGTCGTCGTGGGTCTTGCGTGAACCCATCGCGCCGACATAGCCGACGTCGAGACGCAACGCGACCTCCAGCAGCGGCACGTCGAACTTCGGGTCGTGGGTGAGCACGGCGATCGCGGTGCGGCCGTCGACCCGGCCCGCTTCGGCTTCCGCCTTGAGATAGCGATGCGGCCAGTCGACGACGACCTCGTGCGCGTCCGGGAAGCGGCTCTTCGTCGCGAAGACGGGCCGCGCGTCGCAGACCGTGACCTGGTAGCCGAGGTACGCGCCCATCTTCGCCATCGCGGCCGCGAAGTCGATCGCGCCGAAGACCAGCAAGCGCGCGGGCGGCTCGAAGGAGTTGACGAAGACCGTCATCCCCTCGCCGCGCCGCTGCCCGTCCGGCCCGTAGTGCAGCGTGCCGGTGCGGCCGCCGGCGAGCATGCCGCGCGCGTCGTCGACGACCGCGTCGTCCATCCGCGACGAACCGAGCGAACCGGCGACGCGATCCGGCCAGACGATCAGGTGCTCCCCGACCATGCCCTCGCGTTCGTGCTCGATCACCGTGACCACGGCGACCGGCTGTCCACTGTGGACCGATTCGACGACGTCGCCGAGCTCGGGCATCGAGTCGCGGTCGATGTGCTGGACGTAGATGTCGATGATCCCGCCGCAGGTCAGCCCGACGGCGAACGCGTCGTCGTCGGAAACGCCGTAGCGCTGCAACACGGGCGAGCGTTCGGCGACCACCTGCTGCGCGAGTTCGTAGACGGCACCTTCGACGCAGCCGCCGGAGACACTGCCGGTGACCGTGCCGTCCGGGGCGACGAGCATCGCCGCGCCGGGGCTTCGCGGCGCCGACGAGAACGTCGCCACCACCGTGCCGACCCCCACCGTCTCGCCTGCCGCCCAGCGGCGGTGCAGTTCGTCCAGTACGTCACGCATCGGCGATCTCCACGAGAAGTCGTTCCAAGGTGGCCAAGCTGTGCCCGGCGAGCAGCCGATCGAGGTACGGGAGCGCGGCCACGATGCCGGACTGCACGGGAGCGTAACCCGCCCGCCCCGCGTGCGGATTCACCCAGAATACGACGTGCGCGAACCGCCGCAGCCTGGCGAGCTGCTCGCCGAGCAGGGCGGTGTCGCCCCGTTCCCAGCCGTCGGAGAACACGGTGACCACGGATCGCCTGGCCACGCCGCGTTGTCCCCACCGGCCGAGGAACGCCCGCAGGGTCTCGCCGAGCCGGGTCCCGCCCGCGAAATCGGGGACCGCGGCGGCCGCGGCGAGCATCGCGTGCTCGGGATCGCGCAGCCGGAGCTGGCGGGAGACCCTGGTGAGCCGGGTGCCCAGCGTGAACACCTCGACCCGGCCGGGGGCGCGCCGGGCGACGACGTGCGCGAACCGCAACAGCGCGTCGGCATACGGCCCCATCGAACCGGAAACGTCGATCAGGAGGACGAGGCGGCGCGGTTTGGTGCTCCGTCGCCGATACGCCAGGCGGACGGGCTCGCCGCCGCCGGCCAGCATCGCCCGGAGCGTGCGCGACGGGTCGAGTGCGCCCCGCCGGGCGGCGCGACGGCGCGGTGACGAGCGCGGCGGGAGCGCCGGACGTAATTTCGCGAGCAGCTCCCGCAGGTGAGCGCGTTCGGCGACGCTCAGCTCGGCGAGGTCTCGGTGGCGCAGGAGCTCCTCGTCGCTCGCCGCCACGCGGAGTTCGTCGGGTTCCGCGCCGGATTCGCCCTGGCCCGCGTGCGCGAGCGTCGCGATCCTGGCTCGCTTCGGCGCCACTTCCCGGCTTCGCCGCCGCGGTGCGGCTTCCTTTTCGGTGAACCAGCCGTCGAACGCGGCGTCGTAGCGCGGGATGTCGTCGGGATCCGCGCACAGCGTCAGCCGTCCGGCCCAGTACAGCTGTTCCGGATCCACAAGGTCGATGGCGCCGACTGCCTCGAGATACGCCTGGGTTCGGTGTGCGTCACACGGCAAACCGGCTTCGCGCAATGTCTCCGCGAAGCCGACGAAGCCGGCCAGTGGATCGCTCACGCCTCCATTATGAGCCTCGGCGGGCGAAGGCCGGGGTCTTCTCGCGGAGGGGGCCGATGCCGCCCATGAACGCCGCGAGTGCGGTGAGCTGCGGGAACCGGTCCGAAATGCGGAGCGGAAGCGGCACCGTCCGCTCGTTCAAAGTCCCGTCCAGAGCGGGTTCGATGAGCATCTTGTGCTCCTCCAATTGCTGCTTCTGGGCGAGCGTGACGGCCACGGCCCGCCGGCGCTGCACGCGGGCGAGGTCCCGGGCGGTCAGCGTCCCGCGCAGCAGCGGGGCGGCGAGGATCCGCGCGGCCGCCACGGCGTCCTGCACCGCGATGTTGACGCCCATCCCGCCGACCGGTGACATCGCGTGCGCGGCGTCACCGATGCAGAGCACGCGGTCCGAGTACCAGTGCGGAAGCTTGGACATCCGCACGTTCAGCAGTTTGACGTCGTCCCAGCCGCGGATCTCGCTCAGCTGCTCGTCGTTCCAGCCGAACAGGCCGCCGATCCGCTCCCGGAACTTCTCGATCCCTTCGGCCCGTTGCGCGGCGTCCTGTCCCTTCCGGATCAGGTACGAGGTCTGGAAGTAGTCGCCGCGGTCCATGGTCACGCCCGCGAGGCCGCCTTCGAAGCGGCCGAACACCTGGGCCTCTTTGCCGGTGTCCTCGAGTTTCGGCACCCGGACCCACCAGACGTCCATCGGCACCTCGTACTCCTTCGGCACGAGCCCCGCCTCCGCGCGGATCAGCGAGTCCCGGCCGTCGCAGCCGACCACGAGCGACGCCGCCAGTTCCCGCTCCTCACCGTCGGCATCGCGATAGCGCACGCCGCCACCTTCGCGCAGGCCGAGCACCTCAGCACCCATCTCCAGGGTGAACGTGGGCTCCTCGGCCGCGGCTTCGGCGAGCAGATTCAGGAAATCCCATTGCGGGACCATCGAGATGTACTTGTGCGGCCCGGGAATCCGGCTGAAATCGGCGGCGACGATGGTCGCGTCGCCGATCAGCATCCGCATCTTCTCCAGCCGCCGCGAAGGCAATTCCGCGAAGCGTTCGCCGAGCCCGAGTTCGTCGAGCAACATCAACGTCGGCGGATGCACCGTGTCACCGCGGAAATCACGGAAGAAGTCCTTGTGCTTTTCGAGAACGGTGACCTCGACCCCGGCCCGCGCCAACAGGAGTCCGAGCACCATCCCCGCCGGACCGCCCCCCACCACACAACACCGTGTACGTCCCATAACCGAGTTGTAGCGCGCGGAATGGGCCGTCGCCATGGATTCGGGTGAGAAGGGGACCTAGGTCCTGAGGCCCGCGATGAGGACCTCGACCATCTTGCGCGCGTTGTAGCGCGGGTCGTTTTCGGCGCCGATACAGAGGTTCCCGACGCCGCGCATGACTTCGAGCGCCTGCAGATCGGAACGGATCTCGCCCGCCTCCGCCGCCGCGTCGAGCAAGCGGGCGCACACCGGCAGGAGGGTGTCGAGGAAGTAGGCGTGCAGCGTCTCGAACCCGGCGTTGTCCGACTGCAGTACCGCCGCCAGACCGTGTTTGGTGACCAGGAAGTCGACGAAGAGGTCGATCCAGCGCCGCAACGCCTCGTACGGGGAATCGCTCGACGCCAGCAGTTCCGGTCCGGCTTCGGCGCACGCGTCGACCTGATGCCGGTAGACGGCGATGATGAGATCGGCCCTGGTCGGGAAATGGCGATAGATCGTGCCCATCCCGACGCCCGCCTTGGCCGCGATGTCGCGGACCGGCGCCTCGACGCCTGACGTGACGAAGACGGCCGCGGCGGCGTCGAGCAGGGTCTTCTCGTTGCGCCGGGCGTCGGCGCGTTTGGCCTTGGTGCCCTCGTCACTCATCACGCACTCCTCCACGAGCTTGCCAAACGGAACAGTGCTCCGTATCGTTAGCGGAGCAACGTTCCGCTTGCTCATCTTGCCATGGAGGACCTCGTCATGCAGTACCGCACCTTGGGCAGGACCGGTGTGCAGGTCAGCACTCTCGCGCTGGGCGCGATGAACTTCGGCGCGATCGGGCGCACCACCCAGGACGAGGCCACGGCCATCGTCGACGCCGCGCTGGCGGGCGGCGTCAATCTCATCGACACCGCCGACATGTACAGCGCCGGCGAGTCGGAGACGATGGTCGGGAAGGCCATCGCCGGCCGTCGCGAAGACATCGTGCTGGCCACGAAGGCGAGCATGCCGATGGGCGAAGAGCGCAACCACCAGGGCGCTTCTCGCCGCTGGCTGATCACCGAACTGGACAACAGCCTGCGCCGCCTCGGGGTCGACCACGTCGATCTCTACCAGGTCCATCGCTGGGACCCGAAGACCAGCGACGAGGAAACCCTTTCCGCGCTCACGGATCTTCAGCGCGCGGGGAAGATCCGTTACTTCGGTTCGTCGACGTTCCCCGCGTATCGCATCGTGCAGGCCCAGTGGGCCGCTCGCGAGCACCGGCTGAGCCGGTACGTCACCGAGCAGCCCGGCTACTCGATCCTGCAGCGCGGCATCGAAACGCATGTGCTGCCGGTGACCGAGGAGTACGGGATGGGCGTGCTGGCGTGGAGCCCGCTGGCGTCCGGCTGGCTTTCCGGCGCGGTCCGGGAAGGCCGCGAGATCAACACGAACCGTTCGGCCGTCCTGCCGCAGCGTTTCGACCTGACCCGGCAGGTCAACCGGACCCGGCTGGAGGCCGTAGAACGGCTGGCCAAGGTCGCCGACCAGGCGGGACTGAGCCTGATCCAGCTCGCGCTCGGCTTCGTCGTCGCGCATCCGGGTGTGACGAGCGCGATCATCGGGCCCCGCACGCTGGAACACCTCGAGTCGCAACTCGCCGCCGCGGACACGGTGCTGCCGTCCGACGTCCTCGACGCGATCGACGAGATCGTCGCCCCGGGCACCGACCTCGCCCCCGAGGAGAAACACGACACCCCGCCCGCGCTGCTCGACGCGTCGCTGCGGCGCCGCTGAACCTCAGGCGAGCAGCTTGTCCAGTTTGGCCCGGACCCTGTCCAGGTCTTCGCTGTACTTGAGCACCGAGCCGAGCGTCCTGGCGGCGGCCGCGGCGTCCAATTCGGACATCCCGAGCGCGAGGAGCGCCTGAGCCCAGTCCAGGGATTCCGCCACCCCGGGCGGTTTCAGCAACTCCATCGCGCGGAGCCGGTGCACCGCCGTCGCGACCTGGGCCGCGAGCGTCTCGCCGAGACGCGGGATCTTGCGGCGCAGGATCTCGACCTCGCGGCCGAGGTCCGGATGTTCCAGCCAGTGATAGAGACAGCGGCGTTTCAGCGCGTCGTGCACCTCCCGCGTCCGGTTCGAGGTGAGCACCACGAGCGGCGGATGCTCGGCGCGCACCTCGCCGAACTCGGGGATCGTCACCGCGTTCTCGTCGAGGAGTTGCAGCAGGAAGGCTTCGAACTCGTCGTCTGCCCGGTCGATCTCGTCGACCAGCAGGACACACGGCGCGGTCTGCAACGCCTTCAGCAGCGGCCGGGAGAGCAGGAACCGTTCGGTGTAGAGGGACTGTTCGGCGGCCTCGACGTCGAGGCCGCCGTCGCCCGCCGCTTCCAGCGCCCGCAGGTGGAGCAGCTGACGGGGAAAATCCCATTCGTACAGTGCCTGCGCCGCGTCGATCCCCTCGTGACATTGGAGACGGATGAGCGGCATGCCGAGCGCTTCGGCCAGTCCCAGCGCGAGCGAGGTCTTGCCGGTACCCGGTTCGCCCTCGCAGAACAACGGGCGGCCGAGCGCCACGGCGAGGAACCCGGCCGTGGCGATGCCGTCGTCGGCGAGATAGCCGACCGCTTCGAGGGCTTCGGCCAGTTTCTCGGGCGATTCGACGGTCACGGTCTCGATCGTAAGCCCCGGTGAGCCGGAGATCAGCCTGGAAGATCCTCGCGGCGGTCCACGTCGTGCCCGGTGCCGAGGTCACCGCATTCGACGAGCCTCAGGTCTCGGCGCGCGCGGAGCCAGTCGCGGGCGCCCTTGTCCCCGGACGCGCCCGCGACGATCTCCGGCCACCAGCGACGGCCGAGAACCACGGGATGGCCGGGAACGCCGTCGTAAGCGGCACGCGCGACGGTGTTCTCATCGGCCCCGTCGGCGACCCGGCGGACCACCTCGGCACCGACCCCGGGCAGATCCACGAGATGGACGACGGCGGCTTCGGCATCGGTTTCGGTGAGCGCGCGCAGACCGGCGCGCAGTGACGCGCCCATGCCGGACTCCCAGTCCTCGGCCACGACGGCGGCCTCGGGATCGGGCAGGAGCGCGCGGGCTTGCGCGGCCGAGGCGCCCAGCACCACCCGGACCGGGACGCAACCCGCTTCGGCGAGCACCCGCAGCGACCGGACGACGAACGGCTCGCCGTCGAGGACCGCCAGTGCTTTCGGACCACCGAACCGGCGCCCGGCCCCGGCCGCGAGGAGCAGCCCCGCGACCTCAGCCATGCCTCGCCCTGGTCGGCGGCGCCGAGGCCAAATCGGCTTCGATGGCCCGCGCAGCCGCGAGCAGTGACGGCAGCAGTTCCTGCTCGACCGACTCCGGCGTCGTGCGGCTGGCGTGGGTGGAAAGGTTGACCGCGGCCACGACCTTCCCTCGCCGGTCTCGGATCGGCGCGGCGATCGAGCGGAGGCCCTCTTCCAGTTCCTGGTCGACCATCGCGTAGCCCTGCCGGTACACCTTCTCCAGCTCGGCGAGCAGATCCTTTTGCCTGGTCAGCGTATGTGCGGTCAGCTTTTCGAGTTTGGCCGCGTCGAAGTAGCCGTGCAGGTCTTCGTCCTCCAGGCCCGCCAGCAGGACATGCCCCATCGACGTCGCGTGAGCCGGGAAGCGGGTCCCGACGTTGATGCTGACGGTCATGATCCGCGAGACGGCCACGCGCGCGACGTAGACGATGTCCGGGCCTTCGAGCACGGAGATCGAACTCGACTCGTGCACCTCGGCGGAGAGCCGTTCGAGATGAGGCTGGGCGACCTCCGGCAGTGACAGGCTCGACAGGTACGAGTAGCCGAGTTCGAGAACCCGCGCGGTGAGCGAGAAGTACTTGCCGTCTGTGCGCACGTAACCCAGGTCGACGAGGGTGAGCAGGAACCGGCGGGCGGCCGCCCTGGTCAGCCCGGTCGCCCGGGCGACGTCGCTCAGCGTGAGTTCGGCCGCGTCCTCGTTGAACGCCTTGATCACGGCCAGCCCGCGCTCCAGCGACTGGACATGATGCGCTCCGCGCTCGGTCACCTCGCCTTCGTCCATGGGAGAACCCTAACTGTCACCTTCCTTCCGGGCCGCAGGCTCACCGAGTTCGGCCAGTACTCGCTGGGCCACCGCGAACGCCGCGTTGGCGGCCGGGGCACCCGCGTAGACGGCGGTGTGCAGCAGCACCTCGGAGATCTCCTGCGCGGTGAGTCCATTGTGGACGGCGGCGCGGACGTGCATCGCGAGTTCGTCGTGGGCGTGCAGTGCGGTGAGCGCGGCCAGGGTGACGCAGCTGCGGGTCTTGCGGTCGAGCCCGTCCCGTGACCAGACCGATCCCCAGGCGCCCCGGGTGATGTAGTCCTGGAACGGGCGGCTGAACTCCGTGGTGCGCGCCACGGCTCGATCGACGTGCTCGTCCCCGAGGACCTCGCGGCGCACCCTCATGCCGGTCTCGTAGGGGTCTTCGCTCATCGGGCGGCCTCCAGATGTTCGAGGATCAAGGCGCTGAACCGCTCCGGCTGCTCGAAACTCCCCAGATGCGCGGCGTCTTCGACGACTTCGAGCCGCGCGTCCGGGATGCCGCCGGCGATCACCTCGGCGTGCTCGACCGGGGTGGCCGGATCCTGGGCCCCGGCGATGACCAGGGTCCGCGCCGCGATCTTGGGCAGATCGTCGACGAGGTCCATCCGTTCGATGGCCTGGCAGGACGCCGCGTAGCCCTCGGCGGGGACGCCCGCGATCATCTCGCGCAGGTACTCGGCCTGTTCCGGATACGCGGCGGCGTACCCGGTGGTCAGCCAGCGGCCGACCCCGGCCTCGGCGACCACCGCGGTGCCGTGCTCCCGGACCGTCTTCGCCCGGTCCGCCCACATACTCGGCGGGCCGAGCTTCGCGGACGTGCAGCACAACACGAGACTCGCGATCCGGTCCGGCGCGTTGGCACCGAGCCACATCCCGGTCATCCCGCCGAGCGACAGCCCGACGACATGGGCTCGCTCGGCACCGTGCTCGTCGAGCAGCGCGAGCAGGTCACCGCCGAGATCCGCGAGTGTGTACGGCCCGGCAGGCACCGGGGACGCGCCGTGCCCGCGGGTGTCGTACCGGATCACCCGGAAACCCTGCGCCACCAAGGGTTTCACCTGCGGTTCCCACATGCGGTGATCGCTGCCGAGCGATCCGCTGAACACCACGACCGGGCCGTCGGCGGGCCCCTCCGCGACGCTGTGCACCTTCACCGGCTCGGACCTCGAAGACCTAGACATCGAAGAACACCGTCTCCCCTTCGCCCTGCAACCGGATGTCGAACCGGTAGCCCTCACCGGTCTTGGTGGCGATCAAGGTGCCTTGGCGCTCCTCCGGGACCGACGCCAGCACCGGATCCCCGGAGTTGTCGTTGTCCTCGAAGTAGATCCGCGTGACCACCCGGTGCAGGAGCCCGCGTGCGAATACCGAGACGTCGATATGCGGCGCCTGCTCGCCGCCCGCCGGTCCGGGCAGCGAGCCGGGCATGATCGTCCGGATCTCGTAGTCGCCGTTCGGGTCGGTGGGGCAGCGGCCGAAGCCCCGGAACCCGCTCGCGACCGCTCCGCGCGGGTCGTCGGGGTGGTCGAACCGGCCGTCGGCGTCGGCCTGCCAGGTCTCGATCATCGCGTCCGGCACCGGTTCGCCCGCGCCGTCGAGGACACGGCCGTGGATACGGATCGCGGCCGGTTCGTCCGCGGGGACGACGTCCGGCCCGTCCGCCCAGGGCAGGCCGATCGACAGGTACGGGCCGACGGTCTGGGAAGGCGTCGTCTCCGGCATCAGTGCTCGTCCTCCTCGTCTTCGAAGACCGAAGCCTCCCGGCCGCGTACGACGATGTCGAACTGGAAGGCCAGCGCCCACTCGGCTTCCGTGCGGTCGAGGTCGAAGCGCGCGATCATCCGCTGCCGCGCCTTCTCGTCCGGGATGGAGTTGAAGATCGGGTCCTGCGAGAACAGCGGGTCTTCCGGGAAGTACATCTGGGTGACCAGCCGCTGGGTGAACGCGCTGCCGAAGACGGAGAAGTGGATATGCGCCGGCCGCCAGGCGTTGTCGTGGTTCTTCCACGGATACGCGCCCGGTTTGACGGTGGTGAAGGTGTAGCGCCCTTCGGAGTCGGTGAGCGTCCGGCCCGCGCCGTCGAAGTTCGGGTCCAGCGGCGACGGCCAGCGGTCGCCGGTGTGCCGGTACCGGCCGCCCGCATTCGCCTGCCAGATCTCGACGAGCGAATCGCGGATCGGCCGGCCGTCGCCGTCGAGCAGCCGCCCGGTGACGATGATCCGCTGGCCCTGCGGCTCCCCCGCGTGCCCCTTGGTGAGGTCGTTGTCGAACTCGCCGATCCGGCCAGGCCCCAGCGCGGGCCCGGTGACCTCGGTCAGCAGATGCGGGAGCACGATCAACGGCTCCTTGGGGTGCCGCAGCGCCGTCGACCGGTAGCCGGCGGAATCGAGCGGCGGATGCGTGCCCTCCGGATCGCGCCGGTAGCGCGGGAGCCTCAGTTCTGCGGGTGCCGACATGCTGTTCCCTCCAGCGCGGGTCAGTGGGTCACTGGGCTTCGACGACGATGGCCAGCCCCTGGCCGACGCCGATGCAGATGGCGGCCAGACCCCATCGGCCGCCGGTGCGGCGCAGGTGGTGGGCCAGGGTGCCGACGATCCGGCCGCCGGAAGCGCCCAGCGGATGCCCGATCGCGATCGCGCCGCCGTTCACGTTGACGATCTCCGGGTCGAGCTTCGACCAGTCCCGCAGACAGGCCAGCGACTGTGCGGCGAAGGCCTCGTTCAGCTCCACCGCGGCCAGGTCCTCCCAGCCGATCCCGGCCCGCTCCAAGGCGATCTCGGCCGCGCGCACCGGGCCGATGCCGAAGACGTCCGGGGCGACACCCGCCGCGCCCCGGCCGGCGATCCGGGCCAGCGGCGCCTTGCCCAGCCGCTTGCTCGCGGCCTCGTCGCCGAGCAGCAGCGCGGAGGCGCCGTCGTTCAGCGGCGAGGCGTTCGCGGCCGTGACCGTCCCTTGTGGACGGAAGACGGGCTTCAGCTTCGCGAGCTTCTCCGGGCTGGAGTCCGGCCGGATACCTTCGTCGCGGGTGAGTTCGACGCCCTCGACCGGGACGACGTGGTCGTCGTAGAAGCCCTCGTCCCAGGCGCGGGCGGCGTTGACGTGGCTGCGGACGGCGAACGCGTCCTGCTCGTCGCGGCCGATGCCGTAGCGCTCCGCGAGCTGCTCGGTGGACTCGCCGAGCGAGACCGTCCACTGCTCGGGCATCTTCGGGTTGACCATGCGCCAGCCCAGCGCGGTGGAGTACAGCGTCTGGTTGCCCGCCGGGAAGGCCTTCTCCGGTTTCTGCATGACCAGCGGCGAGCGGCTCATCGACTCGACCCCGCCGGCGACCGCGAGCGAGGCATCTCCGACCTGGATCGTCCGGCTGGCCTGCATGACGGCGTCGAGGCCCGAGCCGCACAGCCGGTTCACCGTGGCGCCGGGCACGGTGGTCGGCCAGCCCGCCAGCAGCGCCGCCATCCGCGCGACGTTGCGGTTGTCCTCGCCCGCGCCGTTGGCGTCGCCGAGCACGACCTCGTCGACGGTGGCCGGGTCGAGGTCGTTGCGCTCGGCCAGCGCCCGCAGCACGGTGGCGGCGAGGTCGTCCGGGCGCACCCCGGACAGGGCGCCGCCGTACTTGCCGAACGGGGTACGGATGGCGTCGAACAGGAAGACGTCGGTCATGCGCTCGCCCTTTTGAGGTCTCGGAGGATGCGGAGTTCTGCCTCGGTCGGCGCCGGGGTGGTGCCCAGGTCGCCGGACACCTTCAGTTTCCACCCGGTCGCTTCGACGACCTGATCGACCTCTACCCCGGGGTGCAGTTCGGTGAGCGTGAGCTCGGCGGTCTCCGGGTCGGGCCGCATCAGGCCGAGGTCGGTGACCACCAGCGTCGGCCCGGCGCCGGGGAGGCCGAGGCGTTCGCGATCGCCCTTGCCGGTGCCGTGGCCGAACGACGTCACGAAGTCGACCTTCTCGACGAACGTGCGGGGGCTCTGCCTGAGCACCACGAACACCTCGCGACAGGAAGCGGCGATCTCCGGCGCCCCGCCCGCGCCCGGGAGACGCACCTTGGGGTTGGCGTAGTCCGGGCCGATGACGGTGGTGTTGATGTTGCCGAACTTGTCCAGCTGGGCGGCGCCGAGGAAGCCGACGTCGATCCGCCCCGGCTGGAGCCAGTAGTTGAAGACCTCGGGGACGCTGACCACGGCGTCCGCGGTGTCGGCGAGTTCGCCGTCGCCGATGGACAGCGGGAGCCTGGTCGGTTTGGCGCCGAGGCAGCCGGATTCGTAGATCAGTGTCAGGTTCGGCGCGTGCCCGCGGCGAGCCAGGTTGGCGGCCGTGCTGGGCAGGCCGATGCCGACGAAACAGGACATCCCGTCGCCGAGCGCGCGGGCCGCGGCGACGCTCATCATCTCGTCGGAGGTGTACTCGGTCATGCCTTCACTCCCGTCAGCTCGTCGAGCCAGCGGGTGAAACTCTCCCTGTCCCGGCCGATCGCGTCCCATGCCTGGTAGGCGTCGTTGTCCCGTTCGTAGTAGCCCGCCGCGTACGACGGCCTCGCTCCGCCGGGCACCTTGGCCACGGCGGTGACGGCCCACGACGGAAGGACGATCGCGCCCGGCCGGGGCTCCAGCTCGTCGACGACATCTTCGACGGTGACCAGCGACCGTTTCGCCGCGAGCACCGCCTCCTTCTGGACGCCGGTGATGCCCCAGATCTGGACGTTTCCGGCCCTGTCCGCGCGCTGGGCGTGGACGATCGTGACGTCCGGGTTGAGCGCGGGGACCGCCGCCAGCCGCTCACCGGTGAACGGGCAGGTGATGGGTTTGATCGTGTCGGTCTGCATCGGGAGATCGGTTCCGGTGTAGCCGCGCAGGACGGCGAATGGCAGGCCCGAAGCACCGGCGACGTACCGATTCGCCATGCCCGCGTGGCTGTGTTCCTCTATCTCCAGTGGCACCGGCCAGGAGTGCTGGACCGCGTCACGGAACCGGTGCAGCGAGCCGACCCCGGGATTGCCGCCCCACGAGAAGATCAGCTTGCTCGCGCAGCCCGCGCCGATGAGCTGGTCGTAGACGATGTCCGGCGTCATGCGGACCAACGTCAGGCCGGTGCGGCCCTGGCGGATGATCTCGTGGCCGGCGGCCACGGGGATGAGGTGCGTGAAGCCCTCGAGCGCGACGGTGTCACCGTCGTGCACCAGCCGTGCCACGGCTTCCTTCAACGACAGCAGCTCCGCCATCCCCACCCTCCCAGGCCGTCCATGATGCTGTTCGGATCGCGCACACATGTTCTGCATATGAACATAGCTCAGCCGACGCGAGCGTGCAACCAAGCGCGATAGCGGCGCAGCGCCAAGGCCTGCAGAACCGTTTCCACCACGAGCGCCACCTTCGGATCCACGCCGGGCTTGGTACGCCGTCCCGCGCCGAGCCGACGAAGCTGCCGCCGGACGCGCGCCATGCTCGCGGCGGACGCGACGGCCTTGTCGCCGATCCGGACCGGCGCGAGTTCCACGGCGGCGTCCGCGTCGTGCCGCCACTTCGCGGGCAGTCCCGGGTCGACGGCCAAGGCGGTGCCCATGCCGACGAGTTCCACGCCGCTCGCCAGGACTTCTTCCGCGACACGCCTGCGGACCACGCCACCGGTCAGCATCAGCGGCAGCGCACTGGTCCGGACGAGTTGTTCGGCGAGCGACAGGAAATAGGCCTCCCTCGCCCGGGTGCGGTCGTCGCCGGACTGCCCGGTCATCGCCGGGCTCTCGTAGCTGCCACCCGACAGTTCGACCAGGTCGACACCGAGCGGCGCGAGCATCGAGATGACCGACGCGGCGTCGTCGGCATCGAAACCACCCCGCTGGAAATCCGCGGAGTTGAGCTTGACGGCCACGGCGAACCCGGGCGCCACGACGGCGCGGACCGCGCGGACGACGTCGAGCAGGAACGCCGCCCGGTTCTCCAGGCTTCCACCCCACCGGTCTTCACGGCGATTGGCCAGCGGGGAAAGAAACTGCGAGAGGAGATAGCCGTGCGCCGCGTGGATCTCGACGCCGTCGAAACCCGCCTCTTCGGCGCGACGGGCGGTCTCGGCGAACCGCGCCACGGTCTCCTCGATCTGCCGCGCGGACATCTCGACCGGCTCGGCGAACCGCTTGCTGTTCTTGCCGACGTCGACCCGGACGGCCGACGGGCCCCAGGCGACCCCGGGCATGTCCGCCCGCACCTGACGTCCCGGATGGTTGATCTGCATCCACACCCGCGCGCCGCCGCTCTTGGCCGCCGACGCCCACCGCCGGAACGGTTCCAGCGGCGAGTCCGCGTCGAGGACGACACCGGCCGGCCCGGTGAGCGCCTCCGCGTGGACCATGACGTTGCCGGTGATGAGCAGGCCCGCCCCACCCTCGCTCCACCGGCGATACAGCTCGAACAAGGACTTGCCGGGCAGCTGCCCACGGCTCGCCATGTTCTCCTCCATCGCGGCCTTCACCAGGCGGTTCGGCAACATCGAGCCACCGGGAAGGGTGAGCGGCTCGAAGACCGGCGAGGAGGTTTTCTCGACTGCGGATGACATCCCTGCTCCCGAACGAGGTATGTTTACATTGCTCACATGAGCATAGGAAGGGGATGTAAGCAGTGTCAACATCGACGAAGAGTGGCTACCATCACGGCGACTTGAGAGCGTCACTGCTGACCACGGCGATGCGCATGCTCGAAGCCGGCGAACAGTTCTCCTTGCGCGCCGTCGCACGCGAAGCGGGCGTTTCGGCGACAGCGCCGTACCGGCACTTCGCCGACAGGGATGCCCTGGAGTCGGCATTGGCCGCGCAAGGCCTGCGCGACCTGAAAGAAGACCTCGCACAGGGGCGCGAACTCCCGGCCTCAGTAGAGGATCTCGCCGAACTCGCGGTCGCCTACGTCGACTTCGCCTTGCGTCGCCCGGCGTTGTTCCGCCTCATGTTCGGGAACGCCTGTGACACGGGGAGCAACGAACGCGTCCAGGCCGCGGCGGACATCCACGAACTCCTGCGACTGGCGATGACGCACGTGTTCTCCGAGCCTTCGGACGCCCTCGCCTCGGCGGGCTGGGCACTCGCCCACGGGCTCGCGTACCTGTTCCTGGACGGCAAACTCCAGGTGGAGTCGGACGACGAGATCGCCGAGCAGGTGCGCGCCGCGTTCACCGCGATCCTGGCGGCACGAGCACGCTAACCGGTGTTGACAGTGCTCACATCGACATTTAGGGTCTCGAATGTAAGCATTGTAAACATCCCGGGAGATCCGATGACACAGGAAACGGTCACCGTCGATCTGGGTGGACGCGCGGTCGACGTCCCGAAAGGCGGCCTGTACGACCGCTACCACATGGACACCGATCTCGACACCGTCGCCGCCGACCCGCGCGTGAGCGGCGTCGACTTCTTCCGGCGCCTCCCCAAGGCGCGGGTCGACTCCCCGATCGGCCCGACGCTGACGCCCAACTTCTACTACCGGATCGCGACGGCCCGGCTGACGTTGACGGCGCCTTCCCGGGCGATCCGGCGCCGTCTCCCCGAAGAGCTCGCGCCGCTGGAGGTCGCGCCGGGCCTCGGCCTGGTGTCGGTGATGGTGTTCCGGTACGACGTCTGCGACATCGACTTCTACACCGAGGCAGCGGTGGGCATCGCGGTCCGGCCCGCCCGGCACGGACGGCTCGGCTTCTTCGATCTCGTGACCGGTCTCAAGAACGAACACCTTCACTCGTACGTGCTGTCCCTTCCGGTCAGCTCCGACATCGCCCAGGTCCGCGGCCACGACGGCTACGGATTCCCGAAATGGGTGACGCGCCTCGACGTCGACATCGACGCCGAACGCACCGAAGCGCGCGTCGCGAACGACCGCGGCGAAACCGATCTCGCCCTTTCGGTGGCGACGCCACGCCAAACCACGCACAAGTCCGGCGAGCAGGTTTCGAGCCTCACGTCGTACACCACCATCGGGGACGCGTGGCATGCGACGCTGAGCCAGACCAACGTCCTCTCGGCCGGAAGCGCGACGTTCCCGCGCGGCGTCGGCCTCCGGCTGGGTGAGGGACGCCTCTCCGATGACCTTCGCTCGCTCAACCCCCGCAAGCCGATCCGCCTCGACGTGATGACCGAAGGGCAGCTCGCGCTCCACATGCCGGTCCCCACCTCCGTCCGGGAACAGGAGGCCCGCAAATGACCAAACGCGTTCTGACCGTCGTCACCAACGTCGGCCACTACGACGATCCGTCCCACCCGACCGGGTTGTGGCTGTCCGAGCTCACCCATGCCTTCCACGTCTTCGCCGAGCGCGGTTTCGAGCAGACGATCGTCAGCCCGCGAGGCGGACGATCGCCGCTCGAACCCCGATCGCTGAAGTTCCCCAACTACGACAAGACCGCCAAGGCCTGGCACGCCGACCCGGACCGGATGGCGTTGCTGGAGAACACCGCCGCCCCGGACGAAATCGACTCGGCGGACTTCGACGCGATCTACTTCACCGGCGGCCACGCGGTCATGTACGACTTCCCCGACAGCGAAGGCCTGCAACGGATCACCCGCGAGATCTTCGAACGCGGCGGCATCGTTTCCTCCGTCTGCCACGGTTACTGCGGCCTGCTGAACACGAGGCTGTCCGACGGTTCATATCTCGTCGCGGGCCGCAAGGTCACCGGCTTCGCCTGGCGTGAGGAAGTCCTCGCGAAGGTGGACAAGCTCGTGCCCTACAACGCCGAAGAAGAGATGAAGAAACGCGGCGCGCACTACGAAAAGGCCAAGCTGCCCTTCGTCTCCTACGCGGTGGTCGACGGCAATCTGGTCACCGGCCAGAACCCTGGATCCGCGAAGGAGACGGCGAAGAAGGTGGCGGAGCTTCTGTGATCAGCCGAGCCCACTGCCGGGCGGGAACCATTCGACGGCCTTGAAATCCCCGCTTTCGACCCGTTCGAAGGTCGCGCTGCTCAGGCACGGCGGGACGATCTGCTGGTGCTCGGGATCCGGACCCCAGCTGTAGCCGAGCCGGTCGCGCTTGCCGTTGTCGTACACCGTCATCCCGACCCGGCGGTCCTTGAGACCGGGGACGTCCGTGTCCTCGACGATGCCGGTGACGACGGCGACCGGGCCGCCGACGACCAGGCAGTCGACCCTGCCGCGAAAGTAGGCGGAGAACCCGTCGCCCACGTGGCTCACCCGGAACGTCCCCCGGCTCTCCGGGAAGAGACCGTGCGCGTCGAAGGCGAACCGGACGTCCTGACCGTCCTTGCGCAGCATCTTGGCGCTGCCGACGAGACTCGGCTCGGCCGGTTTGCCCTTGCCCGCTTCCTCGCCCGACGCCGGACCGGCCGCGACAAGTGTCGTGGCGAGGACCATCGCGGCACCGACGGCCGCGAGTTCTCGTGATCGTTTCATGTTCCACCCCTTGAATCCCCTGGTCGCGGAGCATTTCCGCGCCTCTCACGATCCCGGGGTGCCGGACGGTGACGACTCCCCCGCGCAGGGGAAGCGCCTCCCTCATAACGGGGATTTCCATATTTGGGATACCAACCGCCGCCCACTAGGCTGGGCGCGTGACCTCGACGATCGCGGTGACCCGGTGGATTCCCGACGAAGCGCTGAAAGTGCTCGCCGAGGCCGGGGAGGTGAAACTGTCGCGCGCCGACCGGCCGCTGACGCCGGACGAACTGCGTGAGTTCGTCCGCGGCTCGTCCGCGATCGTCGGCATGCTGCACGACCGGATCGACGGGGAGGTCGCCGACGCGGCGGGCCCGGACCTGAAGGTCGTGGCGAACGTGGCCGTCGGCTACGACAACATCGACGTCCCGGCACTGGCCGGCCGCGGCATCACCGTCACCAACACCCCCGGCGTGCTCACCGACGCCACCGCGGATCTGGCGTTCGGGCTGATCCTCGCGGTCACGCGACGGCTCGGCGAGGGCGAACGGCTGATCCGCTCCCGCACGCCCTGGTCGTTCCACTTGGGTTTCCTGCTCGGCTCCTCACTGCAGGACAAGACACTCGGGATCGTCGGGCTCGGACAGATCGGGCAGGCGGTCGCGCGGCGGGCGCTCGGTTTCGGCATGCGGATCGTCTACTCAGGACGATCGAGGGCCGCCGAAGACGTCGAGAAGACCTTGGGCGCGAAGTACGTGCCCTTCGACGAACTGCTGCGAAGCTCCGACGTCGTGTCTCTGCACTGTCCGCTGACGCCGGAGACCCGGCATCTCGTCGACGCGGACGCGCTGAAGGCGATGAAACCGGGCGCGTATCTGATCAACACCACGCGCGGTCCCGTCGTCCACGAGGCCGCGCTGGCCGACGCGCTCGAAGCCGGGGAAATCGCCGGTGCCGGCCTCGACGTGTTCGAAGCCGAACCCGAGGTCGAACCACGCCTGCTGGATCGCGAAAACGTCGTCTTGACGCCGCATCTCGGATCGGCGACGGTCGAGACCCGTACTGCCATGGCCGTGCTCGCGGCCGAGAACGTCGCGTCGGTGCTCACCGGCGGAAACCCGCTGACGGAGGTTCGTCCATGACTCGTGTGGTCATCGCGCCCGACAAGTTCAAGGGAAGCTTGACCGCGGTCGAGGCCGCGGAGGCGATCGCCCACGGCGTCCGCGACGCGCTGCCCGAAGCCGAGGTCTCGTCCTGCCCGGTCGCCGACGGGGGCGAAGGAACGCTCGACGTCCTCGTCGCGGCGGGTGGCCGTCTCGTGGAACTCCCCGTCCGCGGGCCGCTCGACGACACCGTCGACGCCCGCTACGTGACCCTCGACGGCACGGCCTACATCGAATCGGCCCGCGCCTGCGGGATCGAGTTCGTCGAGCCGAGCCCGGAGGTGGCGCTCGCCGCGCACACCTGGGGCGTCGGGGAACTGCTCGCGCACGCGCTCGACAACGGCGCACGGCGGCTGGTGCTGACCGTCGGCGGGACGGCGAGCACCGACGGCGGCGCCGGGATGCTGGCTGCACTGGGTGCCGGGGTCTTCGACGCGTTCGGCGCGCCGGTCGGGCTCGGCGGCGGCACGCTGGGCCGGGTCGCGCTGGCCGAACTCGGCCCGGTGCGTGAACGGCTCCGCTCCGTCGAGGTCGCCGTCGCCACCGACGTCACGAACCCGCTGCTCGGCCCTCGTGGCGCGGCCGCGATCTTCGGCCCGCAGAAGGGCGCGGGCCCGCGCGAAGTCGAGCAACTGGACGAGTCCCTGTCCCGCTGGGCGCAGGCGTTGCGGAACGCCGGTGCGCCCGATGTCTCCGACGTTCCCGGAGCGGGCGCGGGCGGCGGGGTCGCGGCGGGCGCGATCGCGGGACTCGGCGCGAGCGTCGAATCCGGTTTCCAGCTCATCGCCGGGCTCACCGGAGTCGCCGGCGCCATCGAACACGCCGACCTCGTCATCACCGGCGAAGGCTCGCTGGACGCGCAGAGCCTCGACGGCAAGGCACCGGCGGGCATCGCGGCCCGCGCACGGGAACACGCGGTACCGCTGATGGTGCTGGCCGGACGGATCCAGCTGGACGAGGGCCAGCTCACCGGCCTCGGGGTCGTGGGCAGCGCCGCCCTGATCGACCACGCGCCTTCACTCGACCACGCGCGTGCGCACGCGGCGGAACTCCTGCGCGAGCGAGCCGGCGAGCTGGTCCGCGCCTGGGCCCGTACTTGAGCCTGGGCAGCGACGCCTGCCCGCGGGCTCAGCTACCGGGCTGGGGCTGAGCCTGCGGGAGTACGGCGAAGGCGACTTCGCCGGTTTCGTCCTGCTGGACGTCGAGGACCTTGTCGTCGAGCAACGCGGCCGCTTCCGGCTCCAAGAACACCTTCGGGCCGCCGTCGGCGCCGAGGACCTTGTCGCCGCTTTCCGGCTCCGGAGCGACGGAAACCGCGAGCTGGGGACTGTCCCCCTGCTGGGAATGCATGGCGAACCGCAGCCCGCCTCCGTCCTGGCCGTTCTCCTGCCCGGTCAGTGCGGTGATCGCCTCGGCGGCGGCTTCGGTGACTGTCAGCATCTCTGCCCTTCCTTCGTCGCGGTCTTGCACTTGACCGACCACGCTAGGGGGTGTCGGCATGGCCCGCCGTCTGAGTGAAGATCATTTTTCGCCGACGTCCGGCTCCTCTTCGGCCAGCCGCATGGCATGCGACTCCCCTTCGCGGATCTCCGCCGGCGTGGTCCCGAACCGGTCGGCCCCGCTCCAGTGCTCGGGCGGTTCGACGCCTTCTTCGAGCGGGTCGACACGGAGTTCGTCCTCGTCGAGCGCTTCGCTGGGATCCAACGTTTCCGGCTCCGCGGTCTCACGGTCGCTCATCGGCCGCTCCCTCCTGGTCGGACGTTGACGGGGGCGTGCTGTACTCGACCCCGTCCCTGTGGCTTACCCGGCGTCTCCGCAGGCCAAACGGCGGCGCTGTCGCGGGGATCACAGTTTCTCAGGTGGTTCATTAGCTTCACAAGTTTGTGAAACAAGGAGTAGCGTCGTCGGTATGACCACCACCAGGTGGGCGCCAGGGCACCGGATCATCCGGCGCGCGCCGGAGCGGCACCACGAACTCGGCAACCACGCCGCTTGGTACGTCGTCGCCGGCGTCGCCGCCACCGGCCTGCAGGCGGTGCTGTTCCTTCTCCTGCAGCCGATCCTCGGACCGCAATTGGCCAATCTGGTCGCGCTCGCGGTCACCACCGTCGGGAACACCGAGTTCCACCGCCGGGTCACCTTCGCCACCCGCAAGAGTCACGCGGGCAAGCGGCATTTCCAGGATCTGGTGACCTTCGCCTTCTACGCCGTGTACGGCTCGATCGTGCTCGCGTCCCTCGACGCGGTGATCACCGAGCCGACCGCACTGGAACAGACCGGCGCGCTGCTCGCGGCCAGTGTCGTGGGCGGCATCGCACGCTTCGCGGTTCTTCGCTGGTGGGTCTTCGCGCGGCGGAACGCCTAGGCGGTGTCCGGCCGGCCGGACACCGCCTAGTCTTCATCGCGTGGCAGAGATCAACGGCCCGCACGACGGCGGTTCGGAACCCGACTACCGCTTCACGCTCGCCAACGAACGGACCTTCCTCGCCTGGCTCCGGACGGCGCTGGGCCTGCTGGCCGGCGGTGTCGCCGTCCACCAACTGGTCCCCGACCCGAACGCGCTGAGCACCGTCCTGGCGGGGCTGTGCGTCGTACTGGCCGCCGTCCTCGCGGCGAGCGCCTATCCGCGCTGGCGTCGGGTGCAGACCGCGATGCGCGCGGGGCAGCCACTGCCGAAGAGCGGGATGCTGCTCCTGCTGACCGCCGGAATCCTCGTGATCACCCTGACCGCCGCGGCGCTGGTCGTCTTCTCGTGAGCCCGGCCGATCACGGAGCGCAAGCGGAACGGACGGGGCTCGCCTGGCGCCGGACCGCGCTCGCGGCTACTGCCTGCACACTCCTGCTTTTGCACACCGCGGCCCGGCGAGGATGGGGCACGGCGGTCATCCCGGTCGCCTTCGCGGGGGCCATGGTGATCACCTTGGCCGCCGTCGGCGCGATCCGTGAACGAGCACTGCGCCGTCCGGAAACCCCGAAACCTCTTAACCCGATCCTTGCTGTCACAACGTCGGCACTCGTCGTAGCGACGGCGGCCGCACTGATCGCGGTGCGCTAAGTCCCGCACACATCCAGCGACGCCGAAGCCTCTTTTCGCGACGCAGAGTCTCGGTTGTATTAAGCCGACTCCGGCGAATGGGCTATCTCTAGTTGAAATCTTTACTGCCGTCCGATCGGCGCTTACGATTACGCTGCGTCGCAACGGCGGCAGATGAATCTGATCTTACGGAGCATCTGCCGCCCTCAATCGTTACGGAGTGTTGACCCCTCGACAGCGACGGTCGCAGGGTCGGCCGGGGAGGACGACCATGCAAGCAACTTCAAGCGCGTCCAGAACCGTCACCCCCGATGCGGTCCCCGGATACACGACTCCGGAGCACCTGCCTCGACCGGGCGGACGGCTGACGAAGGAGGACCTCGATCCCCTCGTCAAGGACGCGGGCGACGGGAATCCCGCCGCGATCCAGTCCCTGCTGCGGATGATCGGGCCCGTCGTGGTCCGGTACTGCCGCGCCAGAATGGGCGGCCGCGACCTGTCCTACCTGTCGGCGGACGACGTCGCGCAGGAAGTGTGCATGGCGGTGCTGAAAGCATTGCCCGGCTACCAGGATCGCGGCGGTTCGTTCCTCTACCTCGTGCACGCCATCGCCGCCAACAAGGTCGCCGACGCCTACCGCGCCGTCTCCCGCGACCGGTCGGAACCGGTACCGGAACTGCCGGAGCGGCCCATCGGCGACAACGAGCCCGAAACCCACGCCCTGCACCTGGACCTCGGTGCCCGCCTCAACCGCCTGCTCTCCACCCTCCCGCGGGTGCAGCAGGAGATCCTCGCCCTCCGGATCGCCGTCGGCCTGTCCGCCGCCGAGACCGCCGAGGCACTCGGGATCTCCGCCGGCAACGTGCGCGTGACACAGCACCGCGCACTGGCCCGCCTGCGGACGATGGTCAAGCAGGACGAGTTCTGATCTTTCCTCCCCCTGCCGCAGGTCGTCGATCGGCGGTTCTCAGGCGCCCGGACCCCGCGCCGCCCACTTTCTTCCTTCCCCCGGTTTCCCGCCGGGGTTTCGTCGTGTCTTGTGAAGGCGCCTGATGGACTGAGGGGAGCTTTCGCTGCGTCTAATGCGGGGCGGGCGTTGCGAAAGTGATTTCTTGACACCGCCCTGGCGGAGCCGAGGCCGGTGAGCGGGGAAGATTTCGGACGTTCAGCGTCCCGAATCCTCCCCACTCGGCCAGACGTCCTTGCCTCTCACGTAAGGCGATAAGCCCGCCGCGCCGTCCCGTCGAAGAAGTCCAGCCGCTCGGCGTCGCTCAGCGAACCCGTCAGCGAAAACGCCGTGTCCACGACGACCTCGTACGCGGCCGCCAGTTCGCAGACCGGCCAGTCGGAGCCGAACATCAGCCGCGAAGCCCCGAACGACTCCAGCACGTGCTCGGACCAGCGCGCCAGCTGGCCGACCTTCCACCGTGCCCAGTCCGCCTCGGTCACCAGCCCCGAAAGCTTGCAGTACACGTTGTCCAGCTCCCCCAAGGCCGCGACACCGTCCGCCCACGGCTGCCATTCGCCCGAGGCGATCGGCGGCTTCGCGGCGTGGTCGAGGACGAAAACCTGATCCGGCAACGCTTTCGCGGCGGCGAGGGCCGCGGGAAGCTGCGGCGGTTTCACCAGGAGGTCGTACGTCAGCCCGGCCTCGCCGAGGGCCGCGAGACCGCGCAGGACCTCGGGCCGCGTCAGCCACGACGGGTCCGGCTCGTCCTCGACCTGGTGCCGGATTCCCACCAGCGGCCCGGAAAACGCGGCCACGCGCTCGGCGACGTCGGGAGCGGTGAGGTCGGTCCAGCCGACGACGCCGGTGATCAGCGGTTCATCCTGCGCCGCGGAAAGGAATTCGCGCGTCTCCTCCTCCGACGAGACCGTCTGCACCAGCACGGTCCCCTTCACCCCCGCCGCCTTCGTCACCGCGCGGAGATCGTCCACTGTGTACGGACGCCGGATCGGTTCCAGCGCCGTGCCGGTCATCCACGGGTAATCCCGCCGCGACGGGTCCCAAAGGTGGTGGTGCGCGTCGATCACGACTGTCCTTCCTCCCGCAGCACGGTGTCCTCACGCAACAGTCCCGCACGGATCAGGTCCGTCCACAACTCGCGCGGCACCGGGCGGCGGAAGCGTTCGGCGTTGAGCCGGACCTGGCCCGGATCGTGCGCGCCGACGACGACGGACACCACCGACGGATGCGCGGCGGGCAGCGCCAGCGCGGCTTGCGGGAGTTCGACACCGTGCCGCGCGCAGACCTCGGCGATCCGCTGGGCGCGTTCGACCAGTTCGGTGGGGGCCTCGGCGTAGTCGTACATCGTGCCCGGCGTCGCGGTGGCGAGGATCCCGGCGTTGAACGCGCCGCCCGCCACCACGTCCACTCCGCGTTCCGCGCACAGCGGGAGGAGATCGTCGAGGGCGGGCTGGTCGAGCAGGGTGTACCGGCCCGCCAGCAGGATCACGTCGAGATCGAACCGGCGGACGAACTCCGCGAGCATCGGCGCCTGGTTCATCCCGGCGCCGATGGCGTCGACGACACCCTGCTCGCGCAGTTCGAGCAGCGCGGGGAAGGCTCCGTCGACGGTGTCCTCGAAGTGCTCGTCGGGGTCGTGCACGTAGACGACGTCGACGCGGTCGAGCCCGAGTCGCTCCAGACTGTCCTCAAGCGACCGGAGGATCCCGTCGCGGCTGAAGTCCCACCGTCGTTTGTACGCGGCGGGAACGACGAAACCTTGCGAGTCGGTCCGCGAAGCGCCGTCGGGATCGGGCTCCAGTACCCGGCCGACCTTGGTCGACACCACGAAGTCCGCGCGGGGATACGCCGAAAGTGCCGCGCCCAGCCGTCGTTCCGACAGCCCGAGCCCGTAGTGCGGGGCGGTGTCGAAGTACCGGATGCCTTCGTCCCACGCCTGGCGGACGGTCGCTTCGGCCGTTTCGTCGGTGATGGCGTGGTAGAGGTTGCCCAGCTGCGCGCAGCCGAGCCCCAGCGGGGACAGGGGAATCTTCACGGAAGCTCCCAGACGAGGCCGATACCCGAATCGTTGCCCGAGTAGTCGTCTTCGACGTCGAGCAGTTCGGACATCCGCGCCTGCCAGGGAATGTTGGCCGGATGATCGCGCAGGACCGCACGCATCTTCGCGTAGTCCTCGACCTCGACCACGTGGAACAGGTCGAGACCGTCCCGCCAGATCCGCCACGAACGCACACCCGCACCGCGCAGGGCTTCGTCCAGGTCGGGCGGGATGACGGCGTGGACCGACTCGTATTCGGCCTCCTTGCCCGGCTTCAGCCGGGTGTGGAGTGCCACTCTTTGTAGTGCGACACCGTGGGTCACCGCGCCTCCTTCATTCGAAACATGGCACTCTGTCAACTAACACTCAAACATCCGAGGTCTTCGGGGAGGGCGGTGGAACATGCCGGTCACCGATGTCGCGATCGACAAGATCAAGGACATGATCATCTCCGGCGAGCTTGCTCCGGGCGACAGGCTGCCGAAGGAGGCCGAACTGGCCCAGCGGCTCGGCCTGTCCCGCAGTTCGCTGCGCGAAGCGGTGAAGGCGCTGTGCCTGATCCGCGTGCTCGACGTCCGCCAGGGCGACGGGACGTACGTCACCAGCCTCGAACCGAATCTCCTGCTCGACGCGATGACGTTCGTGGTGGACTTCCACCGCGACGACACCGTGCTGGACTTCCTCGCCGTCCGCCGGATCCTCGAACCGGCGGCGACGGCGCTGGCCGCACTGCACATGAGCGACGAGGACATCGCGGAACTAGGCCGCCTGCTCGACGAGCTGGCCGATTCGCCGACGGTGGAGGCGCTGGTCGCGAACGACCTGCAGTTCCACCGCAAGATCGCCGACGGCTCCGGCAATCCGGTGCTGTGCTCGCTGCTGGACAGCCTGTCCGGCCCCACCGCGCGCGCCCGCATCTGGCGCGGGCTCACCCAGGAGGGCGCGGTCGCGAAGACCCGCGAGCAGCACACGGCGATCTACGAGGCCATCGCGGCCCGTGAGCCCGAGCTCGCGCGTTCGTGGGCCACCGTGCACGTGGCCGGGGTGGAGCAGTGGCTCCGCAACGCGCTCGGCACCGCCGACGACCCCACCACGGCCGCCGAAGCTTCCTGACACCGCTCTCTCCTCTCTCACGTCCTCTAACCGGCCCTTCGCGCGCTAGGAACGGTCCTTTCCTCGCAAAATTTGCAAGGAAAGGACCGTTCATCGCATCGGCGAGGGGGCTAGGTCTGGGCCTTCCCACCGGCATAGCGGGAAATGATCAACGCGACCAGGATGATCACGCCGTAGATCGCCTTGAGCCATTCCGGCGGCACCTGCGCCACCTGCAGCAGGTTGGTGACGGTCTGCAGCAGCAGCACACCGGTGAGCGCCCCGACCAGGGTGCCCTTCCCGCCGTCCAGTGAGACACCGCCGATCACCGCAGCGGCGAACACCTGAAGGATCAATCCGTCGCCCTGGTCCGCGCCGAGCGCACCGACGTAGCCGGTGTACGCGAGCCCACCCAGCGCGGCCAGCACACCGGCCACGACGAAGACGCCCCACGAGATCCGGTCGACGCGGATACCGGCGGCCCGCGCGGCTTCGGAGTTGCCGCCGATGGCGTAAAGCGACCGTCCGATCCGGTGATACCGCAGGCCCAGCCCGAACGCGGTGAACAGCGCCGCGGCCAGCCACACCGACATCGGCAGCCCGATGAACGTCGTCGTGGCCAGCGCGGTGAACACGTCCAGCTGGTCGAAGAGCGTCTTCCCCTGGGTGGAGCCGATCTGCGTGCCGCGCAGCACCGTCAGCATCGCGAGCGTGACGATGAAGGCGTTCAGCTTCAGTTTGACGATCAGGAAACCGTTCACGAAGCCGACCGCGGCACCGGCCACCAGCACGGCGAGGATGCCCGCGAAACCGGGGATCTCGGTGCCGAAACCCGAAGAAGCCACCGGGATGACCAGCATCGCGCCCAGTGCGGGCGCCATGCCCATGGTGGATTCCAGTGACAGGTCGAACTTCCCGGTCAGCAGTACGAGCGATTCGCCCAGCACCACCATCGACAGCGCGGCCGAGGCGGACAGGATCCCGACGATGCTGCCGAAGGTCAGGAACGTGTCGCTGATCAGTCCTCCGATGATCAGCACCACGATGAGCGCCGGCACGAGCGCGAGTTCGCGCAGCCAGCGGAACTTCCGGCGCTTCGGCGGGGCCGCGAGCGTCGAAGTCTTCGGATCGGTCATCAGTTCGGTCACCGCTCGACTCCTTCGATGTCGGCCACCAGGTCGCCGTCGGACCAGCCCGCCCGGTGTTCGGCGACCACGGCGCCGGCACGCAGCACCAGCACCCGGTCGCTCAGGCGGAGATCGTCCAGCTCGTCGCTGACGATCAGCACCGCCTTGCCCTCGGCCCGCACCCGGTCGACGACCGCGAGCAGCGCCTCCTTCGATTTGACGTCCACTCCCGCGGTCGGGTTGATCAGCACCACCAGGCGCGGATCACCGGCCAGCGCGCGGGCCAGGACGACCTTCTGCTGGTTGCCGCCGGAAAGGTCGGACACCGG
This sequence comes from Amycolatopsis japonica, assembly GCF_000732925.1. Lineage (NCBI taxonomy): Bacteria > Bacillati > Actinomycetota > Actinomycetes > Pseudonocardiales > Pseudonocardiaceae > Amycolatopsis > Amycolatopsis japonica. Next base: position 1,864,015 of record NZ_CP008953.1, on the reverse strand, counting down.
CTGGTCCGCGTCGGCCGCGACGATGTCGTAATCCCGCAACGCTCGCACGGCCCGGCCGTACCGCGCGCCCGGTGCCGCGAGACCACCCTTGCCCATGCGATCCAAAATGGACAGTGTGGCGTTGTCGGCGATGGAATGCTCCAGCACCAGTCCTTCGTGATGGCGATCCCTCGGCACACAGCCGATCCCGGCGCGGATCGCGGCCGGGATGTCGCCCGGTTTCAACGGTTTCCCGTCCACCCGGACCGTGCCGGAGGACGGCGGACGCAGTCCGTACACGGTTTCGGCGACCTGATGCTTGCCGCTGGCGTTGCTGCCCGCGAGCCCGATCACCTCGCCGCGGTGGATCCGGAACGTCACATCCGCGAAGCCGTCACCGGAAAGCCCGTCGACGGCCAGGACCTCGGCGGCGTCCTCGGCCAACGCCTCGCGCGTGGAGGCGTCGCGGACGGAAAGCCCGCCCTGTTCGCCGGTCATCGCGTCGATCAGCTCGGCCCGGCCGACCTCGGAGACCGGCGCGGTCAGGATGTGCTTGGCGTCGCGCAGCACGGTGACCGCCTGGCACACCTCGTAGACCTCGTGGAGGTGGTGCGAGATGAACAGGAACGTCACGCCGTTCGCCTGCATCTGACGCATCCGCGCGAAAAGCCGGTCGATCGCCTGGCTGTCCAGCTGCGCCGTCGGCTCGTCGAGCACGATGAACCGGGCGCCGTAGGAGAGCGCCCTCGCGATCTCGACGAACTGTCGGTCCTCGACCGAGAGCTCGCCCGCCGGGGTGTCGACGTCGACCCCCACGTCCCAGGAGTCGAGCAGATCCCTTGCCTGACGGCGCAATCGCTGCCAGCCGATCGCGAACCCCTTACCGGACTGGCGGTTGAGGAACAGGTTCTCCGCGACGGTCAGCTGCGGGACGACCATCGCGTGCTGGTAGACGCAGGCGACCGCGCGTTTCCAGTCGTCCTGTTTGGACAAGGGCGGCGCGGGGACGCCGCCGAACTCGACGTGACCTGTGTCCGTTTTGGACAGTCCGGTGAGGATGGAGACGAGCGTCGATTTCCCGGCCCCGTTGCGGCCGACGAGCGCGTGCGACTCGCCGGGGCGCACGGTGAGGCTGACGTCGGACAGCGCCACGGTCGGTCCGTAGCGTTTGCCGACACCCTGTGCGCTGACCACCGGCACGGCGGCGGACCCGGCGGGCAGCGCGCTCACAGGTTGTTCCCCCAGAGTGCCTTGTCGTCCACGTTGTCCTTGGTGACGACGGGCGCGGGGAGCTGGTCTTCGAGGATCCCCGGCCGGACCTCGACGACGGTGCTGCCGTGATCGGTCGGCCCCGCCTTGAAGGTCTCCCCCGCCATCGCCTTCTTGATCCAGTACATGCCGTACTTGGCGTAGTCGTCGGCGGGCTGGGAGACGGTCGCGTCGAGTTCGCCCGCGCGGATCGCGGCCAGCTCCTGGGGAATGCCGTCGTTGCTGACCAGCACGACGTGCTTCGGGTCGCCGACCGGGAAGGAGAGGTTCTTGCGTTTGAGCGCTTGCTGCGTCGGCGCCAGGTACACCCCGCCCGCCTGCATGTACACGGCCTTGATGTCCGGGTGCGCGGTCAGCAGGCTGTCCAGGCCGGACGAAGCCTTGTCCGCCTTCCATTCGGCGGCGACCTCCAGCACCTGGACGCCCGGGAACTTCGTCTTCATGCACTGACGGAACGCTTCGGAGCGGTCGCGGCCGTTGACCGAGGCCAGGTCGCCCATGACCTGCACGACCTTGCCCGAAGTGACCTTCGCGCCGATCGCCTCGCAGGCCTTGGTGCCGTACGCCTTGTTGTCCGCGCGCACCACCATCGCGACCTTGCCGCCCTCCGGCGCCACGTCGACGGCCACCACCGGGACACCCTTGTTCTCCGCCGCCTTGAGGCCGGCCACGACGGCGGCGGAGTCCAGCGGCGTCACGACCAGGCCCTTGACGCCCTGGTTGAGCAAGGTGTTGATGTCGGTGATCTGCTTCGCCGGATCGCTGTCCGCGTTGACCGTGGGCAGCGCCTCGACGCCCTGTTCCTTCGCCTTCTGCGGTACGTAGTTGTTGTAGGCCTGCCAGAACGGCGAGGTCAGCAACGGGATCGTCGCGCCGACCTTGCCGCCCCCGCCCTGGGGAGCAGTGGCTGCGTTGTTCTTAGTGGACCCACAGGCCGACAGCGCCAGCCCGAGCGCGGTGGCCGCGGCGGCCACCTTGATCACCCTCGTACGCACCGCATCCTCCTTGATGGCAGCGAAACTACTGGTGGTGGACCGGGCCGCGCGGACGCAACCCGTACATCCCTCCGTCGACCGCGAGCGCCGTGCCGGTGGTCGAAGCCGACAGCGGGCTGGCGAGATACACGACCGCGTTCGCGACCTCGTCCGCGGTGACCAGCCTGCCCATCGGCTGACGGGCGGCCAGCGCGGCGCGTTCGGCCTCCGGATCGCCCGCGGCGTCGAGCAGCCTGCCGACCCACGGCGTGTCCGCGGTGCCGGGGCAGACGCAGTTGACGCGGATCCGGTCGGCGAGGTGATCGGTCGCCATCGCCAGGGTCAGCGAGAGCACCGCGCCCTTGCTGGCCGAGTACAGCGCGCGGTTGGGCAGGCCCGCCCACGCGGCGATCGAACAGGTGTTGACGATCGCGGCCGACGGCGAGTTCTTCAGATGCGGCAACGCCGCCCGCGCGAGCCGCACCATGCCGACGACGTTGATGTCGAGCACCCGGTGCCATTCGTCGTCGCTGTTGGCGGTGACGTCGCCCTGCGCGCCGATACCCGCGTTGTTGACCAGGACGTCGAGCCTGCCGAATCGCTCGGCGACCGCGTCGATCGCCGACCGAACCTCCTTGTCGGAGCCGACGTCGCAGCGGAATCCGGTGAGGCCTTCGGGAAGGTCGCCGGGATTCAGGTCGAGCACCGCGACCTTCGCCCCTCGCGCGGCGAGCAGGTCGGCGGTGGCCCTGCCGATTCCCGAGGCACCGCCGGTGACGGCGGCGACGAGGCCTTCGAACTCACTCACTGGTTTGTCTCCGTCCACTCTGGACCGTCGGGGAAGGTGAACCGGCGCAGGGTCGCGTCGTGCATCCGGGCCGAGAAGCCCGGCGCGGACGGGGCGACGTAGCGGCCGTCGACGACGGCGGCCGGATCGGTGAAGTGCTCGTGGAGGTGGTCGACCCATTCGATGGACCGGTCGGTGTCGCTCCCGGACACGGCCACGAAGTCGAACATCGACAGGTGCCGGACGAGTTCGCACAGCCCGACGCCACCGGCGTGCGGACAGACCGGGACGCCGAATTTGGCCGCCAGCAACAGGATCGCCAGGTTCTCGTTGAACCCGCCGACCCTGGCGGCGTCCAGCTGCAGTACCGAGATCGCGCCCGCCTGCAGCAGCTGCTTGAACACCACGCGGTTCTGGACGTGCTCGCCGGTGGCCACCCGGATCGGGGCGAGCGCCTTGGCGATCGCGGCGTGCCCGAGCACGTCGTCCGGCGAGGTGGGTTCTTCGATCCAGTACGGGTCGTACGGGGCCAGCGCGGTCATCCAGGTGATCGCGGTCGAGACGTCCCAGCGCTGGTTCGCGTCGACGGCGACCCGGATGTCCGGGCCGACGGTCTCGCGGGCGAGCTTCATCCGGCGGACGTCGTCCTCGAGATTCCCGCCGACCTTCAATTTGATCATCTCGAAGCCGTCCGCGACCGCCTGTTCGGCGAGCCGGACCAGTTTCGCGTCCGAGTAGCCGAGCCAGCCGGGGGAAGTGCTGTACGCGCGGTAGCCGTCGCGCTCGATCTTGGCGATCCGCTCGGCGCGGCCGGGTTCGGCGGCGCGGAGGATGTCGAGCGCCTCCTGTTCGGTCAGCGCGTCGGAGAGATACCGGAAATCGACGAGGGAGACCAGGTCCTCCGGCGACATCTCGGCGGCGAACCGCCAGACGGGGAGCCCGGCGATCCGCGCGGCGAGATCCCACGCGGCGTTGACCACCGCGCCGATCGCCATGTGCGCGACGCCCTTTTCCGGGCCGAGCCAGCGCAGTTGCGAGTCGCCGACCAGTGCCCGTGAAAGGTCGCCGAGCGCGGCCGCGTCGGTGGGCACGTCCCTGCCGACGACGTGCGGTTCCAGCGCGCGGATCGCCGCGGCCTGGACGTCGTTGCCGCGTCCGATGGTGAAGGCGAGCCCGTAGCCGTCCGGGCCGCCGTCGGTGTGCAGCACGACGTACGCGGCCGAGTAGTCCGGGTCCGGGTTCATGGCGTCCGAACCGTCCAGCTCCCGCGAAGTGGGGAAGCGGACGTCGAGCACCTCCATGCCCACGATCTTCGCCATCACGCCTGCCTGACGTTCTGACGCTGGCGGCCGAGGCCGTCGATCTCGAGCTCGATGACGTCACCTTCGGTCAGGTACGGCTTCGGCTCGGGCTGGCCGAGCGCGACGCCCTGCGGGGTGCCGGTGTTGATGAGGTCCCCGGGGCGCAGCACCATGTACTGGCTCACGTAGTGCACGATCTCCGCGACCGAGAAGATCATGTCCTTGGTCGACGAGTCCTGCTTCTTCTCGCCGTTGACCCACAACCGCAGGCCGAGGTCCTGCGGGTCGGCCACCTCGTCGGCGGTGACCAGCCACGGGCCGAGCGGGTTGAAGTTCTCGCACGACTTGCCCTTGTCCCAGGTGCCGCCGCGTTCGAGCTGGAACTCGCGCTCGGACACGTCGTTCGAGACGGTGTAGCCGGCGACGTACTCCAAGGCCTCTTCGACACTTTCGAGGTAGCGCGCGGTCTTGCCGATGACGACGCCGAGCTCGACCTCCCAGTCGGTCTTGGTCGAGCCGCGCGGCACGAGCACGTCGTCCTCCGGGCCGACGACGACGTCGGGCGCCTTCATGAAGACAACGGGTTCGGTCGGGACCTCGGCGCCGGATTCCTCGGCGTGCTGCCGGTAGTTGAGGCCGATGCAGACGACCTTGCCCGGCCGCGCGATCGGCGAGCCCACCCTGGCCGACGTGAATTCGGGGCCCGCTTCGGGCAGTTCACCGGCGGCCAGCGCGGCCGCGACCCTGGCGACGCCGTCGCCCGCGAAGAAGCTGCCATCGATGTCGGCGGTCAGCGCCGAGAGGTCGCGCAGCGTGCCGTCCCCGGCACGTACGAACGGACGCTCACTTCCCGGCTCCCCGAGTCGCAACAGCTGCACGGATTTTCCCTTCCAGCCGAACCGTCAACAATCAACGGCTCCCACAGCAACGAACAGACATCCGATGTATACCCGACGACCTCCGACGAGATCTAGGGGCCACTCGGATTTGTCCGGAAAATTGATCGGATCAGTCTTGCGAAGTCCGGGTGGCGAGACTCACAGTGGGAATAGTTACCTACTCTAAGCAAGTTGTTCCTCGCGGAACCATCACTGGGGAAGGAACGAGCATGACCATCGCGCCCGAGCGAGTGGAAGAACCCGTCGCGCGTCCTCTCACGACCGGACGCGCCCGGTTCGTCCTGATCCTCGGCGGCCTGTCCGCCTTCGGGCCCCTGTCCATCGACATGTACCTGCCCGCGCTGCCGCAGATGGCGGGCGAACTGCGCGCGGCGGACGCGACCGTGCAGCTCACGCTCAGCGCGTTCATCATCGGGCTCGCGCTCGGCCAGCTGATCCTCGGACCGCTGTCCGACGCGATCGGCCGCCGCAAACCGCTCGTGGCCGGGCTCGCGCTCTACATGGTCGGCTCGATCCTGTGCGCCGTCGCCCCGACCGCCGAACTGCTCATCGCCGCCCGCGGGGTGCAGGCCTTCGGCGCCGCGGCCGGCATCGTGATCGCGAGGGCGACCGTGCGCGACCTCTACTCCGGCACCGCGATGACGAAGTTCTTCTCGCTGCTCATGCTGGTCAACGGGCTCGCGCCGATCCTGGCGCCGATCATCGGCGGCCAGGTCCTGAACTGGACGTCGTGGCGCGGCGTGTTCGTCTGCCTGACCGTGTTCGGCGCGGTCCTGCTGGCCGTCGTCTTCTTCCTGCTGCCGGAACCCCTGCCCGAGGAACGCCGCACCCCCGCGCGGTTCGGCTCGGTGCTGCGGAAGTACGCGAGCCTGTTCCGCGATCGCGGCTTCCTCGGCTACGCGCTGGCCTCCGGGCTGATGTTCGGCAGCCTGTTCGCCTACATCTCCGGCTCCTCCTTCGCGCTGCAGGGCGTCTACGGGCTCAGCCCGCAGGCGTACAGCCTGGTGTTCGGCCTCAACGGCATCGGAATCGTGGCCGTCGGACAACTGAACGGGCGCATCGTCGGACGTTTCCCGGAGCGGACGCTGCTGACCGTCGGCCTGGTCATCGCGGCGGTGGCCGGCTTCGGCGTGCTGGCCGCGACGGTGCTGAACCTCGGGCTGATCGGGCTGCTGATCCCGCTGTTCATCCTGGTGTCGAGTATCGGCATGGTGGCGCCGAACGCGAGTTCGCTGGCGCTCGCCGAACAGGCGCGGTCCGCCGGTTCGGCGTCGGCGCTGCTGGGTGTGCTGCAGTTCGTCGTCGGCGGGCTGGCGACGCCGCTGGTCGGGCTGGGCGGTCCGGGCACCGCGGTCCCGATGGGGATCGTGATGGCGGGCTTCGGCGTGCTCGCGCTGCTGGCCTTCGGGACCATGACGCGGCCTTCGCGCGCTTCGGTGCCTCTCGCGGCTGTCCCCCAGGAGGCCTGACCCCCTCACGCGCGCTAGGAAAGGACCGTTCCTTGCAAATTTTGCAAGGAACGGTCCTTTCCTAGCATCCGGAGGGGTCAAACGAGCGAAGTGAGATCGGCAGTCCTCAGCTGCTCCGCGGTCACCGCCGCGCGTCCCTCGACCAGGGCCTTCAAGGCGTCCCCGTCATCCCACTGGTTGACGTTCATCGCGGCGGCCACCTGCCCGTCCCGCAGCCAGAACGCGGTGAAGTCCCGCGCCGCGAGATCGCCCCGCACCACGAGTTCGTCGGTCTCGGGATCGGCGAGGCCGCGGTACTCGCATCCGAGGTCGTACTGGTCCGAGAAGAAATACGGACTCCGCAAGTACGGCTCGTTCTCGCCCAGCAGGTTCCCGGCGACGTGCTCCCCCTGCCACTTCGCGTTCGACCAGTGCTCGACGCGGACACGTTTTCCGTAGCGGGGATGGAAATGCGCGGCGATGTCGCCGATCGCGTAGACGTCGGGCGCGGCCGTCCGAAGGCCTGCGTCGGCGCAGACACCGCCGTCGTCGGACAGTTCCAGCCCGGCGGCGTGCGCGAGGTCGACCCGCGGCGCGGCGCCGACGGCCACCAGCACGACGTCGGCAGAGAGCTCGTCACCACTCTGAAGGCGGACACCGGTCACCCCGTCCGGGCCGCCGGTGAAGCCGGCGACGCCTTCACCCAGACGCCAGTTCACCCCGTGCTGCGTGTGCAGGTCCTTGAAGACGCCGGACACCTGATCGCCCAGTACCGCGAGCAACGGCGAGCCGACCTGGTCGACCACGGTCACCTCGGCGCCGTGTTCCCTGGCGGCCGCCGCGGCCTCGGTCCCGATCCAGCCCGCGCCGACGATCACCACCCGCCGCGCGTCCTTGAACGCCGAGCGGAGCGCGAGCGCGTCGTCGAGGGTGCGCAGGGTCCGCAGACCCGGCAGATCCCCGCCGGGCACCGGCAACGAACGCGGCCGGGAGCCGGTCGCGAGGACGAGCCGGTCGAAGCGGTGTTCGCCGCCCGCGTCGTCGTGCACGAGCCGCGCGCCGAGCTCGATCCTGGTCGCGGTCACCCCGCTCCGGAACGCGATGTCCTTCTCGCCGTAGAAACCTTCGCCGTGCACCCAGTCGGGTTCATCGGTCTTGCCCATCAGAAGTCCCTTGGACAAGGGCGGCAATTCGTACGGGCGATGTGTATCGGTGCCGAGAAGCACGATCTCGCCCTCGTAACCGCGTTCTCGCAGCGTCCCGGCGGCCGTCGCCCCGGCGAGACCGGCGCCGACGATGACGATCTTCCTGGGTTCGGACATCCATGACCTCCCAAGCAGTCCCTCCCCCGGACGCTACTCCCGTTCGTCCCCTTCCGGCCTAGCGAGAGCGGAAGTCGATCACGATATGCAGGATCGGTTAACCCATCAGTAGGAACATGGGGTAATCGGCGTCACGCCCCCGAAAGCGCCTCGTCCCAGCCTCGGACGAGAAAGGGAGATCATGGGATACGGGAGGATGAGGACGTTGGCACCCCGGGACGAATGGTCGGTCGGCTGCCGGGATCTCGCGGGCAGGCGCAGGGACGTGACGGTGTTCGTGAGCAGCGACAAGATCGTGCTCGTGGCGCCGCCCGGAGAGGCCGCCGTACTCGGGCCGCTGGACGTGGGGCGCCTGCGCGCCGCGCTCCGCGACGCCGTGGTCGCGGTGGCCGAACATCCGGACCACAGTGAATGACAACTACCGTTCCTACTTCTGAGTAGGTAGAGTCGGCCCCGTTCGGAAGGAGCCGGCCATGACCACCTACTTCGTGACGGGCGCGACGGGTTTTCTGGGAAAACGCCTGGTCGCGCGCCTACTACGGCGACCGGAGACCGTAGCCGTCCATGTTCTCGTGAGGGAGACCTCACGCGGGAAGCTCCCGAGCCACGAGAAGCTCGTTCCCGTCACCGGCGATCTGACCGAACCCTCGCTGGGCATCGATCCCGCCCGCGTGGGACCCCTCGACCACGTCGTGCATCTCGGCGCGATCTACGACCTCACCGCGGACGAAGCGGCGAACCGCGCGGCCAACGTCGACGGCACGCGCAACGTCCTGGAGTTCGCCGCGGCCGCGAAGGCCGGGCTCTTCCACCACGTCTCGTCGATCGCGGTCGCGGGACAGTACGCCGGACGGTTCACCGAGGCCGACTTCGACCTCGGCCAGGGTTTCGCGTCGCCGTACCACGCGACGAAGTTCGAGGCGGAGAAACTCGTACGACGGCACGGGAAAACGCCGTTCCGCGTGTACCGGCCGTCGGCCGTGGCCGGTGATTCGCGCACCGGTGAGATGGACAAGATCGACGGCCCGTACTACTTCCTTCCCGCGATCTCGCGACTCGCCGCGCTGCCCCGCCGTCTTCCACTGGCCGCCCCGGATCTCGGCGCCACGAATCTCGTTCCGGTCGACTACGTCGTCGAAGCGATGGAACACCTCATGCACGTCGACGCGCCCAGTGGCAGCACGTACCACCTCGCGTCGCCCCGGCCACAGCCGCTTCACGAGGTCTACAACGCGTTCGCGCGGGCCGCGGGCGGGCCGAAGATCTCCGCCGTTCTTCCCGCCCGGCCTTCCGGAGCGCTCAAGCGCGCGGGAACCCGGCTGGCGAAATCCGCGGCCGCCGGCTTCGACCGGGTCCCCGGCGGACGGTCGGCCCGCGCGGCGGTGCTCGCGGAACTCGGCATCCCGCTCGAAGTCCTGCCGCATCTGAGCATGGAGGTCGACTTCGACACCAGCGCGACCACGGCCGCGCTCGAAGGCAGCGGGATCACCTTGCCCCCGTTGAAGGAGTACGCCGGTCCGCTCTACCGGTACTGGCTCGCGCATCTGGATCCCGATCGCGGCCGCCGCCGTCCCGGGCCGGAACCGCTCGACGGCCGCAAGGTCCTCATCACCGGCGCGTCCTCGGGTATCGGGCGCGCGTCGGCGCTCGCCGTCGCCGCGAAGGGCGGCGAAGTGATCCTCGTGGCCAGGCGCGCCGACGAACTCGAAGAGGTCCGCGAGCAGATCGTCGCGGCCGGCGGCAAGGCGTCCGCGTATCCGTGCGACCTCACCGACGGCGGCGCCGTCGACGCTCTGGTCAAGGACGTGCTCGCCGCGCACGGCGCCGTCGACATGCTGGTCAACAACGCGGGCCGCTCGATCCGGCGATCGCTTTCGCTGTCCACCGAACGGTTCCACGATTTCGAGCGCACGATGGCGATCAACTACTTCGGACCCGTGCGGCTGACGCTGGGCCTGCTGCCGTCGATGACCGCGCGCGGTTTCGGCCACGTCGTGAACGTGACCACCCAAGGACTCCAGACCGACACGCCGCGGTTTTCCGCTTACCTGGCTTCGAAGGCCGCGTTGGAGGAGTTCGGGCTGACCGCCGGGCGGGAAACGCTTTCCGACGGCGTCACCTTCACCTCGGTCCGGATGCCGCTGGTGCGCACCGACATGATCGCCCCGACCGGTTCCTATCGCGGCATGCCGTCGAGCTCCCCCGAACGCGCCGCCGCGCTCGTGGTGAAGGCGTTGGAGAAACGACCGGAGATCCTGAACCTGCCCGAGGGAACGGCCGCCGAACTGGTGACGCTCGTCGCACCGAAGACGGCCCGGTTCTTCGCCCACCTCGTCTATCGCGCGATGCCCGAATCCGCACCGGAATCCCGTGGCCTGCCCCGAAAGGCCCCGCTCGCGTCGGTGGCGGGCGCGGTCACGAGGCTGGTCTGGCGCCGTCGTCCCTGACGTCCCGCCGCCGGGGCTCGATCGGGGGACGCCCCCGGCCGCTACCATCGGTTTCCGATACGCCGGGGGTCGGCGGGCACGGGCCGAGGTAGGGACGACCGGGAAGGGGCAGTGTGGACGTCGCCAGTCCCCCGCTGTCGACCGGACCGGACGCAGCGGTGGTACGTCCGTCCAGGACAGTGCTGCGGCTGTGCCTGCACGCGGCCTGGGTGCTCGCGCTCGCCGTCGCCACCGAACTCCGGGTGGGGCGCTTCGGTTTCCACCCGTCGGACCAGGGTTTCATCCTCGCCCAGGCCTGGCGGGTGCGGCACGGGGAAGTGCCGCATTCGGACATCATCTCCGCGCGGCCGCTGGGTTCGGCGTACCTGCACATCGTCGACTTCCTGCTGCCGGGGCCGCTGTTCTTCGTCTCCAGCGTGCTCAGCATGCTGGAGATCATCCTGGCGACCATCGCGTTCGCGGTTCTGGTCACCCGCCGCCGCGTGCGTGACTGGGGGCCGGGACTCACCGGGCTGACGGCGGCCGCGTCGCTGCTGAACCTCAACGCGTTCCCGCTCATGGCGTGGCACACGATCGACGGGATCTTCCTGACCGCGTGCGGCGCTTGGGCGCTGGATTCGGGACTGCGCAACGGCAAGGCGTGGCCACGACGGCTCGGCCTGGTGCTGCTGGGCACCTCGGTGTTCGTCAAACAGAGTTTCGCGCCGGTGCCGCTGATCGCGCTGTGCTGGCTGCTGCTGCACCCGTCGCTGCGCGAGGGAGCGTTCCGCACCGGCCGCTGGTGGGGACGGCTGGCCTGGGATCTGCTGGCGCTGGGCGCTTTCCTGGTCTTCTACGTCGGAATCGTCACCCTCGACGGCGGGCTCGGCGCGATGGCCGAGCAGCTCACCGGCGGGCTGCCCGCGTACGGCGAGCGGCTTCTCGGGCTGTGGCTGGAAAATCCCGCGTCCCTGCTGCGTCCACCGGTGCGGGGCTTGACGTTCTTCCTGATCGCCGGGGTGTTCCTGGCCCTGCTCGGGACCTTCCGCGACCGCGCCGGTTTCGCCGGGGCGCTCCTCGCCCGGCTGTTGCTCCTGGCGGGGGTGGCGGTGGTGGTCGGCACCGTCGTCGACGGGCATTTCACCGGCGCGTCGCGCTGGGCGGACGTCCTCTGGTGGATCCTCGGTGTCGCGCTGCTGGTGAACTGGGTCGCGACGCGGCGATTCCCGAGAATGGCGGCGCTGGTCTTCGCGACCGGCTTCATGACCAGCCTGTCGTGGGGCAACGACACCCCGACGTTGTTCACCGGAACACTGGCGCTGACGGCGATCCTGCTGCTCGCGGACGCGCTGCCGCCGATGCCGGAGCCGGCCCGCCGGGTGCGGCTGGCGGGCGCGACAGCGATGGGCCTGGTCGCGGTGCTGGTGTCGGGCTGGGCCGTGGTCGCGCATCACGACGAAGCCGCGTACCTCGACATGGCGCACGAGAAGCTGACGGGCGACCTCGGCACGGTGACGCCGTCGATGCGCGGCATCCGGACGAATCCGGGTACCTACACCTACATCTCCCAGATCCACGACTGCGTCACGCGTTTCCCCGCCGGGCGCACGGCCGTCCTGCCCGACAATCCGTTCGCGTATCCCGCCTTCGGCCTGCGCAACCCGTTCCCGCTGGAATGGCCGCTGCCGCTGGAGATCGTCGCCGACGCCCCGGAACGCATGCTCGCGGCGGCCGACGGGCTCAACCGCGACGGCGACTACCTCGTGCTGTTCCAGACCGTGAGCATGCCGGTGCTGGCCAAGGGCGGCCCCGTGCCCGACCAGGTCGCCGGGGACGCCCCGATCTTCGACTACCTCGGGCTGGAGAACGCGCTGCGGTCACGGCTCACCGGGCGGACCGTCACCTGTGGCAGCTTCATCGGCAAGTGGGCACCCCGCCCCTGACGCGTTTCGTCCTCTGAATGCGGTAGTTCGCGCTGCCAACTACCGCATTCAGAGGACGAAACGCGTTGGGGGTCAGTCGACGCCGGCGTCCTCGGGGCGGCCGGAGGCGAGTCCGGCGAGGACGTCCAAAGCGGCCGCGAGCGTTTCGAGCGGCGGCGACGAGACGGCGAGCCGCACCGCGTTCGGGGCGTGACCGGGGACGACGGCGAACGCGGCCGCCGGGGTGACCGCGATCCCGCGGCGCGCGGCCGCGGCGACGAAGGTCTCGGCGCGCCAGTGTTCCGGGAGCTCCCACCAGCAGTGGTACGCCTGCGGATCGGCGCGCAGGGTGAACCCGGCCAGGCGTTCCGCCGTCAGCCGCTGGCGTTCCGCGGCGTCGAGCCGTTTCGCCCGTTCGACGGTTTCCAGCGTGCCACCGGTGATCCACCGGGTGGCTGCTTCGACCGCGAGCCGGGGCGCGACCCAGCCGCCCGAGCGCACGGCCGCGGCGAGCCGTTCCGTCCATGCCGCCGGGACGGCGAGGAATCCGGTGGTCAGCCCCGGCGCGAGCCGTTTGGACATGCTGTCGGCGAACACCGTGCGTTCCGGCGCGTACGCCGCGAAGGGGCGGATCTCGGGCCGCAGGAAGGTGTAGATCCCGTCCTCGATCACCGGGATGTCCATCCGGCGCACGGTTTCGGCCAGCTCGATCCGGCGCGCTTCGTCCATTGTGGACCCAAGTGGATTGTGCAGCGTCGGCTGGACGTACAGCGCGCGGACGGACGCGGCTTCGAGCGCTTCGGGAATGAGGCCCCGGTCGTCGGTCTCGATGGGCACCAGTTGCACACCTAGCCGCCCGGCGAGCGCCTTGACCACCGGGTAGGTGATGGCTTCGACGGCGAGCCGTTCCCCCATCGGCACGAAGGCGGCGATGGCGGCCGCGATGGCCTGCCGCCCACTCCCGGCGAAGAGGACTTCAGGTGTCCAGCCGTCCTTCGCGATCAGCCCGGCGACGGCGTCACGCGCCTGCTTCGAGCCCGAGACGCTTCCCGGCCGCAACGCTGCTGTCAGGACGTCTTCGCGCAGAAGCGGCTCCAGCGCCTTCCCGACCAGCGCCGACTGTTCCGGAAGGACGGCGAAGTTGAGTTCGAGGTCGACCGTCGCACCGCCGGGCTCGGCGAGCGCGGTCTCCAACGGCGGCCGACCGGCGCGGACGAACGTGCCCCGGCCGACCTCGCCGACCACGACACCCCTCCGGACGAGTTCGCCGTAGACCCGCGCGGCCGTCGAGTTCGCGATCCCGCGTTCCCTGGCGAACCGCCGCTGCGGCGGCAGCCTGTCGCCCGGCCGGAGCCTGCCAGCCTCGACGTCGGCGGAGATCTCGTCCGCGACTATCCGGTAGTCCTCCATGCCGCCCTTCGATCGCACCGAGTGCATTCACGCGATTGCACTGGGGATGATGCCATCGAAGCACGTCGTGAGCCGACTGCGACCTACGGAACACCACAACGGCGGCCTCCTAGGTTAGCCTAACCTGCGTGGAGACCGTGGAAACCCTCACCGAGCAGAGCACGACGTCCCGTCTGCACGCGGACGCGCTGACGCTCGCCTACGACGGCCGGACCGTGGCCGAAGACCTCGGGGTGGTCATCCCCGACCGGTCGTTCACCGTCATCGTCGGGCCGAACGCCTGCGGCAAGACCACCCTGCTGCGCGCGCTGGCGCGGATGCTCAAACCGCGCAAGGGTTCGGTGTTCCTCGACGGCCAGGTGATCAGCTCCTTCCCCGCCAAGGAGGTCGCCCGGCGGCTCGGCCTGCTGCCGCAGAGCTCGATCGCGCCCGACGGCATCACCGTCGCGGACCTCGTCGCGCGCGGCCGGTACCCGCACCAGCGCCTGCTGCGCCAATGGTCCCGTGAGGACGCCACCGTGGTCGCGGAGTCCATGCGCGCCACCGGCGTCGACGATCTCGCCGAGCGGCTGGTCGACGAACTGTCGGGTGGTCAGCGGCAGCGAGTGTGGATGGCGATGGCGCTGGCGCAGGAGACCGATCTCCTGCTGCTCGACGAGCCGACGACCTATCTGGACATCGCGCACCAGATGGACATCCTCGACCTGTGCGCGGAACTGCACCAGAAGCAGGGCCGGACGCTGGTCGCGGTGCTGCACGACCTCAACCACGCCGCCCGCTACGCGACGCACATGATCGCGATGCGCGGCGGAGAGGTCCTCGCGACCGGCGCACCCGAAGAGGTCGTGACCGCCGCCAACGTCGAAAAGATCTTCGAGCTGCCCTGCCGGGTCATGCCGTGCCCGGAAACCGGTACCCCGCTGGTGATCCCGAAAGCCGGCCGCCGCGCCGCCTGATGCACTCGGAGTAGGTTGGCGGCGGAGGTGCCATGTCACAGCAACTGTGGTCCGAAGTGGACGACTATCTGTCCGGGGTGCTCGTCCCGTCCGACCCCGCCCTCGAAGGCGCGCGGAAGGCGTCGGACGAGGCCGGGCTGCCGTCGATCGCCGTCGCACCGAACCAGGGCAAACTGCTCAACCTGATGGCGCGGATGATCGGCGCCCGGTCCATCCTGGAGATCGGCACGCTCGGCGGGTACAGCACGATCTGGCTCGCCCGCGCCCTGCCGCCGCAGGGCAGGCTCGTCACCCTCGAATACGACCCGAAGCACGCCGATGTCGCGCGCAGCAACATCGACGCGGCCGGGCTCGGCGGGCTGGTCGACGTCCGCGTCGGCAAAGCGCTGGACCTGCTGCCGTCGGTCGACGGCCCGATCGACCTGGCGTTCATCGACGCCGACAAGGCCAACAACCCGGCCTACTTCGAGGCGTCACTGAAGCTCGTCCGGCCCGGCGGCGTGATCGTGGTCGACAACGTCGTCCGCGGTGGCACGGTGACCGACGCCGCCAGCGAGGACCCGAACATCCAGGGCATCAGGCGGCTGCACGAGATGATCGCCGCCGAACCCCGCGTCGACGCGACGGCGATCCAGACCGTCGGCAGCAAGGGCTACGACGGCCTGACCGTCGTGCTCGTGAAGCCCTGACGGACATCGCTCGGCCCGCCGGGTCATGGGTGTTTCGGGTCGCTAGAGCCAACGGTGTCTTAGGTACCTACGCGGATCGCGGCTGAGCCAACCTGCGCCAGTAGGCACGTCAGCGCGTGAAGCTTCGGGTCAGGTCCGTGAAGGCCTCTTGCCTCGGCTCAGCCGAGGAAACTCGACCATGCCAGTACATGAAGGCCCCCATCCTTGCGCCTAGGTACAGGAAGGGGGCCTTCATGTACAACCCGGCTCGTGAGTGGCGTTTCGGGTTAGAACCAACCGTGTCCTGAGTACCTACTGGCGGTCTTGCGTGACTGGATGGACGACACACGTGATCCGACGGACGACACGCGTGTCTGGACGGACCACTCACGGCGAAAGCTTCGCCGCGAGCGTGTCGTCCATCTGATCACATGTGTCGTCCGTCGGATCACACGTGCCGTCCGCCCAATCACGCGAAGCCACCGTCTCGGTACAACCCGGCTCGTGAGTGGCGATTCGGGTTAGAACACGAAACGCCACTCACGACCCACTGGACCGAAGCATCACCGCGGCGCCGTCGTGGCAGGCCGCGGTTCGGAACCGTCCGGCCACCGCGCCGGCTGTCCTCGGTGGACACCGTTCATGAAGCGCTGCCACATGTCCGACGGCAGTGTCCTGCCCGTCAGTTTCTCCCCGGCGGCGTCCCGCATCCGGCGCGGCTCGTCGGAGCCGACCCAGACCGCGGTCGCGAGCTGCGGCGTGTACCCGACCGCCCAGCCGCCCGCGTTGTCGTCCGTCTCCTCGAACCGGAAGTCGCCGGTCTTCAGCGCCGCCGGACGATCCTTCAGACCGGTGGCCAGCACCTGGCTCATCGTGCCCGCGATCCGGCGGCTCAGCACCTCGTCGCCCTGGAACGCGGGCGTCTTGTCCGACGGCCGTTCCCACACGATTTCGCCGTTCTCGTCCCGGATCTTCGACACCAGATGCGGGGTGGCACGCATGCCGTCGGCGGCGAAGGTCGCGTAAGCACCGGCCATGTCGCTGGGGCGTAAGGGATACCGGCCGACGGCGATCCCCGGGCCGATCAGGAATCCGTCCTTCTCCCGCAGGGTCACCGCACCGTCGACGGACTCGGGGATCCCGGCCGCGCGGGCGCCTTCCCGGACCGCTTCGGCGCCGAGCTTCTTCGCCAGGTCGACGAACGGCCCCTGAGCGCCCCGCCCCATCGCCTCGCGCAGCGTGCACTTCCCGCCTTCGCCGCATTGGTCCTGGAACTCGAAGGTCTCGCCGAGGAAATCGACCGACGCGGCCGCCTTCAGCGGTTCGTCCACGTTCACGCCCCGTTCGAGACCGGCGGCGAGGAGCAACGGCTGGAACGCCGAGCCGGTGCCGTACTGGGTGCCCGCGTAGTCGTGCACGCTCCAGCCACCGCCGTTGTAGGCCCGGATGGCCCCGGTCCCGGGTTCGACGGCGACCAGCGACGCGCGGAAATGCTCAGGCTGCCCCTTCAACCGCTCCTTGACCGCCTTCTCGGCTTCGGCCTGGGCACGCGGATCGATGGTCGTCTCGACCTTCATCGCGCCGCCGCGCAGCCGGTCGAGCGGGTAGCCGACCTGCTCGAGTTCGGCGAGGACCTGCTGCTTGATGTGGTACTGCTCGTAGGTGACGCGGCCGGCGCGGGTCTCCGACGGCGCCTGGATCGCGTCCTCCGGATAGGTCATGGCGACCGCTTCGGCCTGGCTCACATAGCCACGCGCGACCAGTTTGTTCACCACGTAGGACCAGCGCTTCATGGCGTGCTCGTGGCTGGAGGCGTACGGGTCGTGCACCGAAGGCGACTGGATCATCCCCGCGAGGAAGGCCGCCTCACTCCAGGTCATCGAGTCGTCGAGTTTGCGGCCGAAGTAGGCGTTCATCGCCGAAGCCGGGCCGTAGGTGCCGCGGCCGAACGAGATGATGTTGACGTAGCTTTCGAAGATCTCCTTCTTGGTCTGCTGCTGGGTGATCTTCGTGGCGAGCACGAGTTCGGAGAACTTCCGCGTGAGGGTGGCGTCCTCGTTGCCGGTGGACTTCTTGATGTACTGCTGGGTGATCCCCGAGCCGCCGCCGACACCGGTCACCAGCGCGCGGCCGAGCCCGGTGAGATCGAAACCCTCGTTGTCCCAGAAGGTCGGGTCCTCGGTCGCGACGATCGCGTCGCGCAGTTTCGCGGGGACGGCGTCGTAGGGCACGAACAGCCGGTCGCCGCCGGGCGGGACCACCTTGAGCAGTTCGGAGCCGTCGGCGTTCTGCAGGACGACGGTCTTGTCGAGATCGGCGAGCACCTCTTGCGGGCTGCGGACGTCGAGCAGGACGTACGCGAGCCCGAACGCGACGACCGGGATGCCGATCACCAGGCCGAGCGTCCAGGCGACGATCTTGCGCCACCTGCGCTTCTTCGGTTTCGGCTCCGGGGTGGCCGTGGTCTCCGACTCGGGTGCGTCTGCCTCATCCGGGTTTTCCACGCCAGGTTAGACGCCCGAACGAGTGAAAAGGTTGTGGGAAAGTCACCAAACTGCCTCCTGTTCATGACTTGAAGAATTCTTCATTTGATAATGTGAACAGATGCCCGTCCCCCTGTACCAGGCCAAGGCGGAGTTCTTCCGCATGCTGGGCCACCCGGTCCGGATCCGTGTACTGGAGCTGCTCGCCGAAGGCCCGAAGGCCGTCCGCGAACTGCTCGCCGAGATCGAGGTCGAGGCCTCCAACCTCTCCCAGCAGCTGGCTGTCCTGCGCCGGTCGGGAATCGTCACCTCGACCCGCGAGGGCTCGACGGTGGTGTACGCGCTCGCCGGCGGCGACGTCGTCGAGCTCCTGCGCGCGGCCCGGCGCATCCTCACCGAGCTGCTGGCCGACCAGAACGTCCTGCTCGCCCAGCTACGCGACGCGGAGTGACGGCGTGGCGGGTCTGAGACTTTCGGAACTGCGCTCGCTCCTGCCCGGACGTGAAGACCTGCGGACGCTCAAACGCGCTCCCCGGCGCGACCTCACGGCGGGCCTGACCGTCGCGATCGTCGCGCTGCCGCTGGCGCTGGGCTTCGGCATCTCGTCCGGCCTCGGGGCGGAAGCCGGGTTGGTCACCGCGATCGTCGCCGGCGCACTGGCCGCGATCTTCGGCGGCTCCAACCTCCAGGTGTCCGGGCCGACCGGCGCGATGACCGTCGTGCTGGTGCCGATCATGGCCACGCACGGGGCGGGCGGCGTGCTGACGGTGGGCCTGCTCGCCGGGATCTTGCTGCTCCTGCTCGCGGTCGCCCGCGCCGGCCGGTACATGCGCTACGTGCCGACACCGGTGGTCGAAGGCTTCACGCTGGGCATCGCCGGGGTGATCGCGTTGCAGCAGGTCCCCGCCGCGCTCGGCGTCGCCACGCCGGAAGGCGAGAAGGTGGCCGTCGTCGCGGCGAAGGCGGTGGCCGATTTCGCCGGACATCCCGCCTGGCCGTCGATCGCGATCGCCGCCGGGGTCGCCGCCCTGATGCTGCTCGGCGCGAGGTGGCGGCCGTCGATCCCGTTCTCGCTGGTCGCGGTGGCCGTCGCGACCCTCGTGAGCCATTTCGCGCAGCTGCCGGTCGCGCGGATCGGCGCACTGCCCAACGGTCTTCCCGCGCCCTCGCTGGATTTCCTGGATCTGTCGACCTTGGGCGCGCTGGCTCCCTCCGCCGTCGCGGTCGCGGCGCTCGCCGCGCTGGAAAGCCTCCTGTCGGCCACGGTCGCCGACGCGATGAGCGTCAACGAACGCCACGACCCGGACCGGGAACTCTTCGGGCAGGGCCTCGCGAACCTCGTCACCCCGCTGTTCGGCGGCGTGCCCGCCACCGCGGCGATCGCGCGCACCGCGGTCAACGTCCGCGCCGGGGCGAAATCGCGGCTGGCCTCGTTCACCCACGCGATGGTGCTGGCGGTGATCGTCTTCGCGGCGGCGCCGCTCGTGGCCACGATCCCGATCGCGGCGCTCGCCGGGGTGCTGCTGGCCACGGCCGTCCGCATGGTCGAGGCGGGTTCGGTCCGCGCGCTCCTGCGCTCCACCCGGCGTGACGCGCTGGTCCTCGTGCTCACCGCCGCCGCGACACTGATCCTGGACCTGGTCACCGCGGTCATCCTCGGCCTCGTCGTGGCGGGCGCCCTGGCCCTGCGGGCGATCGCGAAGGCGGCTCGCATCGAAGAGGTGGCGCTCGACCACGCCGATCACGTCGCCGAGGAACGGGCGCTCCTGGACGAGCACATCGTCGCGTTCCGGCTCGACGGACCGCTCGTCTTCGCCGCGGCGCACCAGTTCCTGCTGGAGCTGTCCGAGGTCGCCGACGTCCGGGTGGTCATCCTCCGGATGTCACGGGTGTCGGCCATCGACGCCACCGGCGCCCTCGTCCTGCGCGACGCCATCGAACGCCTCGAACATCGCGGGATCACGGTGCTGGTGTCGGGGATCAAACCCGGCCACGAGAAGGTGCTCGACGAACTCGGCGTCGCGGACCGGCTCCGCGCGGAGGGCCGGGTCTTCCCGGATACACCGCACGCCATCGATTTCGCGCACGCGCTGCTGACCTCAAGCGAGGAACGCGCGAAGCAGTGACGCGGTCCCTTCGACGTGTTCCGTCATCGCCCGGCGGGCCGCCTCGGAGTCCCCGGCGAGGATCGCGTCGACGATGGCCTCGTGCTGGGCGTTGGAATGCTCCAGGTTCGGTTCCAGCAGCGGGATCATGTCGAGCAGCTGGTTGACCCGCATCCGCGCGTCGGCCATCGCCGTGGTCAGCGAGCCGGACGCGGTGACCTCGGCGATCGCCAGATGCAGCCGCGAATCCTTGCGCCGGTAATCGCCGACGTCGGCCGCCGCGGCCTCGGCGAGCGTGCTGGTCAGATGCTGCCGGTCGGCCGGGCTGAGCGAACGCGAGGCCGCCATTTCGGCGGCGCCGGTCTCCAGGACGTGCCGGAGGCCGAGCGCGTCCTCCAGCGTGGCGTTGTCGACCTTCCGGCCGTCGGCGGCGGGCGGGTCGGGCAGGACGTCGTTGACGAACGTGCCGCCGTACCGTCCCCGCCGCGACTCGACGTAGCCCGCGTCGGACAGCGCGCGGATGGCCTCGCGCAGCGTCACCCGGCTGACCCCGAGCCGCTCGGCGAGCTCGCGTTCCGAGGGCAGCCGCTCCCCCGCGCCCACCACGCCCAGCCGGATCGCCTGGAGCAGCCTTTCGACGGTCTCCTCGAAGGCGTTGCCCGCGCGCACCGGGCGGAACAGCGCGTCACCCGCGTTCGCGACCGTGCTCGACTCCACCCTTCGAGTTTAGGCGGCCCGCAATTCGTCCTCTGGATGCGGTACTTGCGTGTGCAACTACCGCATCCAGAGGACTAAATGCGGGCCGTCAGCACTCGATGACGTTCACGGCGAGGCCGCCGCGCGCGGTCTCCTTGTACTTGACGCTCATGTCGGCACCGGTCTCGCGCATCGTCTTGATCGCCTTGTCCAGCGTCACGACGTGCGAGCCGTCGCCGCGCATCGCCATCCGCGCCGCGTGGATCGCCTTCGACGCGCCGACGGCGTTGCGTTCGATGCACGGGATCTGCACCAGCCCGCCGACCGGGTCACAGGTGAGCCCCAGGTGGTGCTCGACGCCGATCTCGGCGGCGTTCTCCACCTGCGCGGGTGAACCGCCGAGGACCTCGGTGAGCCCGGCGGCGGCCATGGCGCTGGCCGAACCGACCTCACCCTGGCAACCGACCTCGGCGCCCGAGATCGACCCCGTCTGCTTGAGGATCGAGCCGATCGCGCCCGCGGTGAGCATGAACGTCACGATGCCGTCGTCCGACGAGCCCCGGATGAACCGCTGGTAGTAGTGCAGAACGGCCGGGATGATCCCCGCCGCGCCGTTGGTCGGCGCGGTGACGACGCGGCCACCCGCGGCGTTCTCCTCGTTGACCGCCAGCGCGTACAGGCTCACCCAGTCCATCGCGTACAACGGATCGCCGACGCCGTCCTCGGCGAGCAGCTTCTCGTGCAACGCCTTGGCGCGACGCGGAACCTTCAGGCCGCCCGGCAGGACGCCCTCGTGCTCGCAGCCGTTGCGCACGCATTCCACCATGACCTGCCAGATCTCCAGCAGCCCTTCGCGGATCTCCTCGCGGGTGCGCCACGCGAGTTCGTTGCGCAGCATGACCTCGCTGATGGACAGCCCGGTGTCCTCGCAATGCTTCAGCAGGTCCGCGCCGGTGCGGAACGGGAACTCCAGCTTCGTCGAGTCCTCGACGACGACGGTGTCGGTCTCGTAGGACTCGTCGCGGACGAACCCGCCGCCGACGGAGTAGTAGGTGCGCTCGCGCAGCACCTTCCCGTCGGCGTCGAACGCGCGGAAGATCATCCCGTTCGGGTGCGCAGGCAACGACTTCCGCCGGTGCATGGTCAGGTCGGTGTCCTCGGTGAACACGATCTCGTGCTCGCCGCGCACCTTCAACCGGCAGGATTCGCGGATCGCCGCGATCTTGCCGGGCACGGTGTCGGTGTCGATCTCCTCCGGACGCTCCCCGGACAGCCCGAGCAGCACGGCCTTGTCGCTGCCGTGCCCGAACCCGGTCGCGCCGAGCGAGCCGAAAAGCTCACTCTGGACGCGTGCCGTCGCGGTGAGGTCACCGTCGGCCGCCAGACCGTCCACAAAGGTCAGTGCGGCCCGCATCGGGCCCACCGTGTGGGAGCTGGAGGGGCCGATGCCGATCGAAAACAGGTCGAAGACGCTGATCGCCATTGATCTGCCCTCCTTCCTATCTGGCCAGCAGTGAGCTGGCCTCTTGGGCCGCGGGCCCTTCGGCGGCGAGATGGGCCAAATTCTCCGACAGCGCTTCGCCGCGGTGGGCCTTCGTCTGGGCGAACAGGCGACCGGCCCGATACGACGAGCGTACGAGCGGCCCGGCCATCACACCAGCGAAGCCCATCGCTTCGGCTGCCTTCGAATGCTCGACGAACTCCTCCGGTTTGACCCAGCGGTCCACGGGGTGGTGGCGCGGTGACGGGCGCAGGTACTGGGTGATCGTGAGGATCTCGCAGCCTGCGTCGACCAGGTCCTTCATCGCGGGCGCGACCTCTTCGGGGGTCTCGCCCATGCCGAGGATCAGGTTCGACTTCGTCACCAGACCGGCCTCACGAGCCTTCGTGATGACTTCCAGCGACCGCGCGTACCGGAAGCCGGGCCGGATGCGCTTGAAGATCCGCGGCACCGTCTCCACGTTGTGCGCCAGAACCTCCGGGCGCGAACCGAAGACCTCGGCCAGCTGGTCCGGATCCGCGTTGAAGTCCGGGATCAACAACTCGACACCGGTGCCGGGGTTCAGCGCGTGGATCTGACGGACGGTCTCTGCGTACAGCCACGCACCACCGTCCTCCAGATCGTCGCGCGCGACACCGGTCACCGTCGAGTAGCGCAAGCCCATGGCCTGCACCGACTCCGCCACCTTGCGCGGCTCGGTCCGGTCCAGCGCCTCCGGCTTGCCCGTGTCGATCTGACAGAAGTCACACCGGCGCGTGCACTGGTCACCGCCGATCAGGAACGTCGCCTCACGGTCTTCCCAGCACTCGTAGATGTTGGGACAGCCGGCTTCTTCGCAGACGGTGTGGAGGCCTTCACGCTTGACCAAGCCCTTGAGCTCCGTGAATTCCGGACCCATGCGCGCACGGGTCTTGATCCACGGCGGCTTCTTCTCGATCGGGGTCTGCGCGTTGCGGACTTCCAGCCGGAGAAGTTTGCGCCCCTCGGGGAGCGCGCTCATCGGCCGAGGTCCGCGTACAGCGGGTGCTTCTTGGCCAGCAGTTCGACCCGGGCGGCCAGCGACTGGCGCAGGTCCTCGTCGAAGTCCGGGCGCAGCGCCTCGGCGATGATGTCGGCCACCTCGGCGAAGTCCTCGGCACCGAAGCCGCGGGTCGCCAGCGCCGGGGTGCCGATCCGCAGGCCGGAGGTGACCATCGGCGGACGCGGGTCGAACGGGACGGCGTTGCGGTTGACCGTGATACCGACCGAGTGCAGCCGGTCCTCGGCCTGCTGACCGTCCAAAGTGGAGTTGACCAGATCGACGAGCACCAGGTGCACGTCGGTCCCGCCGGTCAGCACGCGGACGCCGGCCTCGCTGCAGTCCGTGCGCGACAGGCGGTCGGCCAGGATCTTCGCGCCTTCGAGCACGCGCTGCTGACGCTCGCGGAACTCCTCGCTCGCGGCGATCTTGAGCGCGACGGCCTTGGCGGCGATGACGTGCTCCAGCGGGCCGCCCTGCTGACCGGGGAACACCGCCGAGTTGATCTTCTTGGCGAGTTCCTGACGGGACAGGATGATGCCGCCGCGCGGACCGCCGAGGGTCTTGTGCGTGGTCGTGGTGACGATGTCGGCGTAGGGCACCGGGCTCGGGTGCAGCCCGGCGGCGACCAGACCGGCGAAGTGCGCCATGTCGACCATGACCTTCGCGCCGACCTCGTCGGCGATACGGCGGAACTCGGCGAAGTCGAGCTGACGCGGGTACGCCGACCAGCCTGCGATGATCAGCTTCGGCTTGTGCTCCTTGGCGAGGCGCTCGATCTCCTCGATGTCGACGATCCCGGTCTCTTTGTCGACGTGGTACGCGACGACGTTGTAGAGCTTGCCCGAGAAGTTGATCTTCATCCCGTGGGTCAGGTGCCCGCCGTGGGCGAGGTCGAGACCGAGGATGGTGTCGCCGGGGTTGAGCACCGAGACCATCGCGGCGGCGTTGGCCTGCGCGCCCGAATGCGGCTGGACGTTGGCGTGCTCGGCGCCGAAGAGCGCCTTCGCGCGGTCGATCGCCAGCTGCTCGATGACGTCGACGTGCTCGCAACCGCCGTAGTAGCGGCGGCCGGGGTAGCCCTCGGCGTACTTGTTCGTCAGCACCGAACCCTGCGCCTCGAGCACGCCCACCGGGGCGAAGTTCTCCGAGGCGATCATCTCCAGGGTCGACTGCTGCCGGTCGAGTTCGGCCGCGACGGCGGTGGCGACCTCGGGGTCCACATCGGACAGGGCAGCGTTGAACATCTCAGTTCTCCTGGGTCAAGACGGCGTACGCCTGGGCGTCGAGCAGGGCGGGCACGTCGCCGGTCAGACGCACCTTCAGGAGCCATCCTTCGGCGTACGGGTCCGAGTTGATGAGCTCGGGGGTGTCCGTTGTGGCCTCGTTCACCTCGACGACCTCGCCGTCCACCGGTGCGTACAGCTCGCTGACCGATTTGGTGGACTCGACCTCGCCGAACACCTCGCCCGCGGTGACGGTGTCGCCGACCGAGGGGAGCTGGACGAACACGATGTCACCGAGCGACTCGGCGGCGAAGGCGGTGATGCCCACGGTGGCGACGCCGTCGGCGACGTTCAGCCACTCGTGTTCCTTCGTGTACTTCAGGTCCTGGGGGATGCTCATGATGTCGGAAGGGCCTTTCAGGCGCGGGAGTAGAAGGGCAGGGCGACGACCTCGACGGGCTCGATACGGCCCCGGATGTCGACGGAAAGCTCGGTGCCGGGCTCGGAGTGCTCCCGGTCCACGTAGGCCATGGCGATCGGGTAACCCAGCGTCGGCGAGAGGGCACCGCTGGTGACCTCGCCGATCTCGGTCTCGCCCGCCAGGACGGTGTAGCCGTGACGCGGCGCGCGGCGGCCGGAGCCCTTGAGCCCGACGCGGACCCGGGGAACGTCCTTCTTGGACAGCTCTTCGAGCGCGGCCTTGCCGACGAAGTCGTTCGGCTTCTCGAACTTGACCACCCGGCCGAGACCGGCCTCGAACGGGCTCAGCTGGAGGCTGAGTTCGTTGCCGTACAACGGCATTCCGGCTTCGAGACGCAGGGTGTCGCGGCAGGCGAGGCCCGCCGGGAGCAGGCCGTGCGGCTCGCCGGCCTCGGTGAGGATGCGCCAGACGGCGGGTGCCTCACCGGCCGGGACGTACAGCTCGAAGCCGTCCTCGCCGGTGTAGCCGGTGCGGGCCAGCAGGACGTCGTGACCCTTCACCACGGCCGGGACGCTCGCGTAGTACTTGAGCGCGCCCAGGTCGGCGTCGGTGACGGCGCCGAGGATCTCGACGGCCTTCGGACCCTGGACGGCGATCAGCGCGACGTCCTCGGACTTGTTCTCGACGACCGCGTCGAAACCCGAGACCCGCTCGGCCAGCGCTTCGGCCACCACGGCGGCGTTGCCCGCGTTGGCCACGACCAGGAACTTCTCGTCGGCGAGGCGGTAGACGACCAGGTCGTCCAGCACGCCGCCGTTCTCGTCGCAGATCATCGTGTAGCGCGCCCGGCCCGGCTTGACGCCGGACAGGTTGCCGACCAGCGCGAAGTCGAGGGTGTCGGCGGCCTGCGGGCCGGTCACCTCGATCTCGGCCATATGCGAGAGGTCGAACAGACCGGCGGCCTCGCGGACCGCCTTGTGCTCCGCCAGTTCGCTGGAATAGCGGATCGGCATCGACCAGCCCGCGAAATCGGTGAACAGCGCACCCAGTCCTTTGTGGACTCCGTGCAGGGACGTCTCTTTCGACATCAAGTGCCTCAGTTCTCGTAGGCGTTGAGCGGCGGGCAGGAGCAGACGAGGTTACGGTCCCCGCGCGCACCGTCGATGCGGCGCACCGGAGGCCAGTACTTGGACTTGCGGTTCACTCCGGCGGGGTACACCGCCAGTTCGCGGTCGTAGGGCAGGTCCCAGTCGCCGACGAGGGTCTCGGCGGTGTGCGGGGCGTTGCGCAGCGGGCTGTTGTCCGCGGCCCACTTGCCCTGCGCGACGGCGTCGATCTCCGCGCGGATGGCGATCATCGCCGCGATGAAGCGGTCGATCTCGCCGAGGTCCTCGGATTCGGTCGGCTCGACCATCAGCGTGCCCGCGACCGGGAAGGACATGGTCGGGGCGTGGAAGCCATAGTCGATCAGGCGCTTCGCGACGTCGTCGACGCTGACGCCGGTCTCCTTGGTGAGCCCGCGCAGGTCGAGGATGCACTCGTGCGCGACCAGGCCGTCCTGTCCGGTGTAGAGCACCGGGTAGTGCTGGTTGAGGCGCTTGGCCACGTAGTTCGCGGCGAGCACGGCGACCTGCGTCGCGGCGGTGAGCCCGCCCGCGCCCATCATGCGGACGTACGCCCACGAGATCGGCAGGATCGACGCCGAGCCGTACGGGGCGGCGCTGATCGGGCCGACCCCGGTTTCGGGACCGGCCTTCTCCAGCAGCGGGTGGTTCGGCAGGTACGGCGCGAGGTGCGCGCGGACCGCGACCGGGCCGACGCCGGGGCCGCCGCCGCCGTGCGGGATGCAGAAGGTCTTGTGCAGGTTCAGGTGCGAGACGTCGCCGCCGAACTCACCCGGCTTGGCGAGCCCGAGCAGCGCGTTGAGGTTCGCGCCGTCGACGTAGACCTGGCCGCCCGCGTCGTGGACGATCTTGGCCAGCTCGTCGATGCCGTTCTCGTACACGCCGTGCGTGGACGGGTACGTGACCATGATCGCGGACAGCGTGTCGCGGTTGGCCTCGACCTTGGCCCGCAGGTCTTCGAGGTCGACGTTGCCCTCGTCGGTGCACTTGACCACGACGACGCGCATCCCGGCCATCACCGCGGAGGCGGCGTTCGTGCCGTGCGCGGACGACGGGATCAGGCAGACCTCGCGTTCGGTCTGGCCGTTGGCGTGGTGGTACGCGCGGATCGCGAGCAGACCGGCGAGCTCGCCCTGGCTGCCGGCGTTCGGCTGCAGCGACACCTTGTCGTAGCCGGTGACCTCGGCCAGCCAGCCCGACAGCTGCTCGACCAGGGTGTGGTAGCCCTCGGCCTGGTCGGCGGGCGCGAACGGGTGGATCCCCGCGAACTCGCGCCAGCTGATCGGCTCCATCTCCGTGGTGGCGTTGAGCTTCATCGTGCAGGAGCCGAGCGGGATCATGCCGCGGTCGAGCGCGTAGTCGAGGTCCGAAAGGCTCCGCAGGTAGCGCAGCATCGCGGTCTCGGAGCGGTGTGAGTGGAAGACCTCGTGGGTGAGGTACTCGCTCTGGCGGCCGAGACCGGCGGGCAGGGCCTGGGCGTCGGCCGCGGGGGTGTCGACGCCGAACGCGTTGAGCACCTTGGCGATGATCGCGGGCGTGGTGACCTCGTCGACCGCGATGCGGACGTGGTCGGCGTCGACCGGGCCGAGGTTGATCCCGTTCTCGCGCGCGACCGCGACGACCGCTTCGGCCTGTCCGGGCATGCGGGCGAGGACCGTGTCGAAGAAGCCCTCGTGGACGACCTCGACGCCGCCCTCGCGGAGGGCTCCCGCCAGTCCGGCGGCGAGTTCGTGGACGCGGGTCGCGATGCGCTTGAGGCCGTCCGGACCGTGGTAGACCGCGTACATCGCGGCGAGCACGGCGGGCAGGACCTGCGCGGTACAGATGTTGGAGGTGGCCTTCTCGCGGCGGATGTGCTGCTCGCGGGTCTGCAGGGCGAGGCGGTACGCGGGGTTGCCGTCGGCGTCGACCGAGACGCCGACCAGGCGACCCGGGAGCGAGCGCTCGAGCCCGGCGCGGACGGCCATGAACCCGGCGTGCGGGCCGCCGTAGCCGAGCGGGACGCCGAAGCGCTGGGTGGAACCGGCGGCGATGTCGGCGCCGAACTCACCCGGCGCGGTGATCAGGGTGAGGGCGAGCAGGTCGGCGGCGACGGTGTACAGCGCGCCGGCGGCCTTCGCGGTCTCGGAGATGGCGGAGTAAAAGCCCGCGCCGCGCAGCACGCCGGAAGCGCCCGGGTACTGGACGACGACGCCGAAGAACTCCTCCGGCAGGCCGGTGAGCAGGTCGCGGACCTCGACCTCGACGCCCATGGCCTCGGCGCGGGTGCGGACGACGGCGATGGTCTGCGGTAGGCACTCGGCGTCGAGGACGACCTTGTTCGACTTCGCCTTCGACGCGCGGCGCATCAGCATGACGGCCTCGGCGACTGCGGTGGACTCGTCGAGCAGGGAGGCGTTCGCGGTGGCGAGACCGGCCAGCTCGGAGACCATGGTCTGGAAGTTGAGGAGGGCTTCGAGACGGCCCTGCGAGATCTCCGGCTGATACGGCGTGTACGCCGTGTACCAGGCCGGGTTCTCCAGCACGTTGCGGCGGATGACCGCCGGGGTGACCGTGTCGTGGAAGCCGAGGCCGATCATCTGCGTCATCGGCTTGTTGAGCGCGGCGAGCGCGCGAAGCTCGGCGATGGCGTCCTCTTCGGACGCGGCGGGGGGAAGGTCGAGGTCGCGGGTGACGCGGATCGCGGACGGCACCGCGGCCTGCACCAGGGCATCGAGACTGCCGAAGCCGACCTCGGCGAGCATCTTGGCCTGCTCGGACTCCGAGGGGCCGATGTGCCGGTCGTCGAAGGACGTACTGGTCAAGGGAGCTCCTTGGGTCAGGCGCCGGATAGACCGGTGCGCTGGGAACTCCCCCTCTGTCATGGCACCTGAGAGTTTCACCACCGATGAGGGTGGCTTTCACCTTGGGTGAGGCGCACTTGCGCGCCTGCTTTCCAGAGTGGCCTCGCGTGAAGCGGTAGTGGGTACCTGAGAGATTCCGGGGAGTTTGCTCCTTCGGTGCCCCACCACGTTCGTGGGGGCTCTCCCGCTCCAGCTCGACGGCCCGATCTGCAGTTGTGCGCACACCGTACCTGGCCTGTTCAGCGCGCGTCTACTTCCCACCGACCACGTCACTTGCGAGTTCCGGCTCCAAGCACGCGAGTTCCGGCCCCGATCACGCGAGTTACGGCCCACATTCAGAGGACTAAACGCGCCGGGGCGCGGCAGGGCCCGGGGTGAAGGGGCCCTTCACCGCATGAGACGAGGGGAAAGCGTCCTTCGGCCCCCGGCCCGGGCGCGACGGTCGGCCCGAGTACATGAAGGCCCCCTTCCTGTACATAGGCGCAAGGAAGGGGGCCTTCATGTACCTCACCGCATTCAGAGGACGAAATGCGCCGGGGCGCGGCAGAGCCCGGGGGTGAAAGGGCCCTTCACCGCATGAGACGAGGGGAAAGCGTCCTTCGGCCCCCTACCCGGGCGCGACGGCCGGCCCGGAGGCCGTGAAGGCCTCCTTGAGGGACTCTGGGTCTCTCAAGGAGGCCTTCACGGACAGACCTCACCGCATTTAGAGGACTAAACGCGGGCCCGGGGTCAGAGCGGCGTGACGTAGGCGCCCGAGATGCCGCCGTCCACCAGGAACTGCGAAGCGGTGATGAACGAGGCGTCGTCGCTCGCCAGGAACGCGACCGCGCCCGCGATCTCCTCCGGCTCCGCGAACCGACCGACCGGCACGTGCACCAGCCGCCGCGCGGCCCGCTCGGGGTCCTTCGCGAACAGTTCCTTGAGCAGCGGCGTGTTCACCGGACCCGGGCACAGCGCGTTCACCCGGATGTTCTCCCGCGCGAACTGCACGCCCAGTTCCCGGCTCATCGCCAGCACCCCGCCCTTGGACGCGGTGTACGAGATCTGCGACGTCGCCGCGCCCATCACCGCGACGAACGACGCCGTGTTGATGATCGAGCCCTTCCCCTGCCGCTGCATATGCGGCAGGACCGCCTTGCAGCACAGGTACACCGACGTCAGGTTGACCTTCTGCACCTTCTCCCACGCGTCGATGCCCGTGGTGAGGATCGAATCGTCCTCGGGCGGGGAGATACCGGCGTTGTTGAACGCGACGTCGACCGAGCCGAAGGTGTCCACAGTGGTCTGGAACAGGGCCTCGACCTGCTCGGCGTCGGTGACGTCGGCCTGCACGAACAGGCCGCCGACCTCATCGGCCGCGGCCTTGCCCGCCTCGGCGGAGATGTCGCCGATGACGACCTTCGCGCCTTCGCTCGCCAGCCGCCGCGCGGTGGCGAGGCCGATCCCGCTGCTGCCGCCGGTGATGACGGCGACGCGGCCTTCGAAACGCTGAACCATTCCTATTCCTCCGTGCTGATGAAGACGTTTTTGGTCTCGGTGAAGGCGTCGACGGCGTCCGGACCCAGCTCACGGCCCAGCCCGGACTGCTTGAATCCGCCGAACGGCGTCCAGTACCGGACGGACGAATGCGAGTTGACCGACAGGTTCCCGGCTTCGACGCCGCGCGCGACGCGGAAGGCGCGGCCGACGTCGCGGGTCCAGATCGAGCCGGACAGCCCGTATTCGGTCTGGTTCGCCATGGTCACCGCGTCCGACTCCCCGTCGAACGGGACCACCGCGACGACCGGGCCGAAGATCTCGTCCGAGGCCAGCGGATGCCGCAGATCCGGCGGGGTGACGACGGTCGGCGCGAACCAGTACCCGGGGCCGACGGGCGCGTTGCCCCGGAAGGCGACCGGCGCGGAATCGTCCACATAGGACGACACCTTCGCGTGATGCCCCGCCGAGATCAGCGGGCCCATCTCGGTGACCTCCAGCCGCGGATCCCCGACGACGACACCGTTCACGGCGGGTTCCAGCAGCTCCATGAACTTCTCGTACACGCTCGACTGCACCAGGATCAGCGACCGCGCGCAGCAGTCCTGCCCGGCGTTGTCGAAGACGCCGTACGGCGCGGTGGCCGCGGCCTTCTCCAAGTCGGCGTCGGCGAACACGATGTTCGCGTTCTTGCCGCCGAGTTCCAGGGTCACCCGCTTCACCTGCGCGGCGCAGCCCGCCATGATCTGCTTGCCGACCTCGGTGGAGCCGGTGAACACCACCTTCCGCACCGCCGGATGGTCCACGAAACGCTGCCCCACCACGGATCCCTTGCCGGGAAGCACCTGGAAGACGTCTTCGGGGATCCCCGCCTCGCGGGCGAGTTCGCCGAGGCGGATCGCGGTGAGCGGGGTGAGCTCGGCGGGTTTGAGCACGACGGTGTTCCCGGCGGCGAGCGCCGGCGCGAACCCCCAGCCAGCGATGGGCATCGGGAAGTTCCACGGCACGATCACCCCGACCACGCCCAGCGGCTCGTGGAACGTCATGTTCACGCCACCGGGCACCGGGATCTGCTTGCCGCTCAGCCGTTCGGGCGATGCCGAGTAGTACGTCAGCACGTCGCGGACGTTGCCCGCCTCCCAGCGCGCGTTGCCGATCGTGTGGCCGGCGTTGGCGACCTCCAGCGCGGCGAGGTGCTCGATGTCGGCGTCGACGGCGTCGGCGAACCGGCGCAGCAGCCGCGCCCGGTCGCCGGGGGCCACCGCGCGCCAGGCGGGGAACGCCGCGTGCGCGCGGGCGATGGCCGCGTCGGTCTCCTCGGCCGAGGTCGGTTCGACCGACCTCACCACCTCCTCGGTGGCGGGGTTGATCACCTCGAACGTGGTCATTCGCGCTCCTTCGCAGCTTTCACCAGCGCTTCGAAAAGCCTGATGTCGTCGGGATTCTGTTCGGGATGCCATTGGACGCCGAGTACGAACCCGTCGCCGGGCAGTTCGGCCGCCTCGATGGTCCCGTCGGCGGCCCAGCCGGCCGGGACCAGCCCGTCACCGAGCTTGTCGATCGCCTGATGGTGGTAACACGGCACCTTGGTCTCGGCGCCGAGGATCGACGCGACGCGGCTGCCCTCGGCAAGCGTCACCGTAGTGGTGCCGAAGATCCCCGGCGAGGGCTGGTGATCCGCATTGTCCACCGTCTCCGGCAGATGCTGGACGAGCGTGCCGCCCAGCGCGACGCTGAGCACCTGCAGCCCGCGGCACACGCCGAGCACCGGTTTCCCACTGTCCAAAGCGGACCGCAGCAGGCCGAACTCGAACGCGTCCCGGTTCGGCCTCGTGTACGTCGTCGCGTGCTGCTCCTGGCCGTAACGTGCCGGGTCGACATCCGCGCCGCCGACCAGCACGAGACCGTCCACGGCGGAGATCAGCCGATCGTGTGCCTCGCTCACCGGTGGCAGCAGGACCGGGATCCCGCCCGCCGCGACGATCCCGTCGACGTAGACCCGGTGGAGCAGCGCCGCTTCGGTCTCCCACACCAGGAACTTCGCGGGCTCCAGATAGGACGTCAGCCCGATCAGGGGTTCAGAGCCGTTCGAAGCCACGGATCCTCTCCCAGTCGGTGACGGCGGCGTCGTACGCGGTGAGCTCGACCTTCGCCGCGTTCAGGTAGTGGTCGACGACCTCGTCCCCGAACGCGGACCTCGCGAGTTCACTCCCGTCCAGCAGCGCCGCCGCGTCCCGCAGCGTGGTCGGCACGGTCGGCTTGGCGGAACCGTAGGCGTTGCCGTGGAACTCCGGCTCCAGCTCCAGTTCGTTCTCGATACCGTGCAGCCCCGCCGCGATCAGCGCGGCCACCGCGAGGTACGGGTTCACGTCGCCGCCGGGCACGCGGTTCTCCGTGCGCAGCGAATCCCCGTGTCCGACGACGCGGAGCGCGCACGTGCGGTTGTCCGTACCCCACGCGACGGCCGTCGGTGCGAAGCTCCCGGGCACGAACCGCTTGTAGGAGTTGATGTTCGGCGCGAAGAAGTAGGTCAGCTCACGCAGTCCGGCCAGCTGACCGGCGAGGAAATGCTCCATCAGCGGCGAGAATCCGCCAGGACCGTCACCTGCCAGGACGGGCTCGCCCGCGGCCGAGCGCAAGCTGATGTGGATGTGACAGGAGTTGCCCTCGCGTTCGTTGTACTTCGCCATGAACGTGAGGCTTTTGCCTTCCTGCGCGGCGATCTCCTTGGACCCGGTCTTGTAGACGCTGTGGTTGTCGCAGGTGGTCAGCGCGTCGGCGTAGCGGAACGCGATCTCGTGCTGGCCCGGATTGCATTCGCCCTTGGCGGACTCGACGTACAGCCCCGCTCCGCCCATGTCGTTGCGGATACGGCGCAGCAGCGGTTCGATCCGGGCGGTGCCGAGCATCGAGTAGTCGACGTTGTACTGGTTGGCCGGGCGAAGGTCCTGATAGCGCTTGTCCCAGGCCGATTCGAAGGTGTCGTCGAAGACGATGAACTCCAGCTCGGTGCCGACGTAGGCGGCGAGACCGCGCTCGGCGAGCCTGTCGAGCTGGCCGCGCAGGATCTGGCGGGGCGAGGGGGCCACCGCGCCGCCCTGCACCCGTTCGAGGTCGGCGAGGACCAGCGCGGTGCCCTCCTGCCACGGAAGCAGGCGCAGCGTGTCGAAGTCCGGGCGCATGACGAAGTCGCCGTAGCCGGTCTCCCAGGACGACATCGCGTAGCCGTCGACGGTGTTCATGTCCACGTCGACGGCGAGGAGGTAGTTGCACGCTTCGGTGGCGTGCTCGACGACCTCGTTGAGGAAGTACTCGGCGGCGCAGCGTTTGCCCTGCAGCCTGCCCTGCATGTCGGTGATCGCCACCAGCACCGTGTCGACGGTGCCGTCCTCGACCAGTTCCCGGAGCCGATCCAGCGTGAGCATGCCGCGCCTGTTCGCCATCAGCCTCACCTAAAGGTTCGAAGCGGTACCTTTGCGGCTTCTTCCTACCGGGTCGACCCGACCCGGTCAACTCGGTCAATGGTCTAGTTCGCTATCCATTGCTCACCGTAGTTGATCCCTGGGCGGATTGTCTGTGATGCCCGGCTGAGAAGATGCTGTGAATCCCGCCGCACCGGGAGGAGATCCGCGCATCCGGGACGTTGTACGGATCAAGAGAGGTGAGAAGGAATGACACAGGCATTCACGCAGCAGACCACGTTCACCGAGCCCCAGGGGCGGGCTCAGCTCCCGACGCTGCCCAGCGGGTGGCCGATCGGCTCCTACGAGTCCTACTCCGAAGCGCAGCGTGCCGTCGACCACCTCGCGGGAACGGACTTCCCGATCACGGACGTCACGATCGTCGGTGTCGAGCCGATCCTGGTGGAGCGCATCGCCGGACGCATGGGCTGGAGCAAGGTGCTGACCAGCTCGGCGCTGTCCGGCGCGATGTTCGGTGTGTTCCTCGGACTCGTGCTGAGCCTGCTGAACCCGGGCGCCGGGCTGGTGCCGATCATCGTCGGCCTGGTCGGCGGTATCGGGTTCAACCTGCTGTTCGGCGCGCTGGGGTACGCGTCGTCGAAGAACAAGCGAGGGTTCATCTCGCAGAGCCAGCTGGTCGCCCGGCGTTACGACGTCCTGGCCCAGCCGCGCAACGCCGAGAAGGGCCGCGCCCTGCTGGCCGACCTGGCCGCCAGGAGCGCGTTCAACCACTGAGCCTCACCCCACGAGGCGCCGCGTTTCGTCCTCTGAATGCGATCGTTGGCATCGCGAACCACCGCATCCAGAGGACGAAGCGCGGATGGAGGCGGCCCCCGACGTCCGCCTCCACCCGGGCCACCTAGCGCGTCGGCTGGGTGGAGTTCGACGGCGGCGCCGGGGAAGACGGCGGCGCCTGGGCGGTCGTGGAAGGCGGCGCCGGGGTGATCTTCGGGATCGCCGCGCTGAACGGCACGTCCGTCCTTTCCAGACAGTAGCTGCGGTAACCGTTGTAGCCGTTGAGGTTTCCGTCGTTGTCCCGGACTCCCCGCTCGAGCCGCGGCCGCGGATAGCGGTTGTCGTCGCCGATCTTCCGCTTCTCGCCCGTGCTCTGCTCGCAGGCGTACCGGGTCGTGCTGAGCGGGCGGCCGTTCTCGTCGTAGAGGTAGATCTCGGTCAGCGGTTTGCCTTCGGCGTCGAACGCGTAGATGTTCTCCACGTCCTGGCTGCCGTACGTCAGCTGCGGGTTCCCGTAGCTGTCGTTGTAGCTCGGCCCATAGGGGCTGTTGTAGGAACCGCCGCCATAGGACCGCTTCGCGATCAGATCGACCGCCGCGCCCGCCCCGCCGAGCATGCTGCCGATGACGAACGCCGAGATCGGCACGGCCAGCCACAGCAGCCGCCGGTCGGTCTTCAGCTTCGGCCCCGCCCAGACCACCGCGACGGCGGCCAGCAGCATCAGCGGCAGCAACAGCACGGCCTCGGTGTCGCGCAGCACGAGCAGCAGGCCGAAGATGACCAGCACCGCCGCGCACAGCACCCACCACGCCGGCTTGAGTGTGCGGAAGTAGTTGACCCCCTTGCTGTTCCGGTTGTTCTGGAACGACGTCGCGATCTCGCGGAGCTTGACCACCTCGGGCAGCTCGACGATCGGGGCGACCCCCTTCCGCACCACGTAGGCGACGCTGATCGCGAGCACGGGCGCGACGAAAAGCAGGCCCAGCAACGGTTCCACCCGCACCCACACCGCGGCCGCGAAACCGAACAACGCGAAGCCGCCGACTGAGAACACCAAGCCCCAGAACGCGAACCGCGCCCCGCCGATCCCGGTCTTGACCTTCAGCACGGTGGTCTTGCCGCCCGCGTCGGGCGGACGCGGCGGATAGCCGCCGGACGCCCGCAATTCGGCGGCATAGCCTTCCGGGCTCCCCAACCGCTCGATCAAGGCGTCGACCTTGGGGTTCTCCCCCAGTTCCGCCTCCATCTCGGCGAGATGCGGCCGGACGTCTTCGAGGATCTCCTCGACTTCGCTCTCGGGCAGGTCGGCGAGCGCGCTCCTGACCCTCGCCAGATACACCCGCACGGCGGTCGGATTCTGCGTGCTCATGCTGCCTCTCCCAACAGGCTGTTCATTGTCGTGGCGAAAGTCCGCCAGGTCTGCCCCGACTCTTCGAGGCGCTGACGACCCGGCTCGTTGAGGCTGTAGTACTTGCGGTGCGGGCCTTCCTCACTCGGCACCACATAGGACGTCAGCAGGCCTGCCTTGTACAGCCGCCGAAGCGTCCCGTACACCGAAGCGTCGCCCACTTCCTGCAACCCCGCGATACGGAGTCTTCGGAGCACGTCGTAGCCGTAGCCGTCCTCTCCGCGAAGCACCGCGAGAACGGCGAGGTCCAGCACGCCTTTGAGTAGCTGACTGATCTCCACAGTCGCGTCCCTCCCAGTCTTACGCAACAGAAGGTACCACGCATTGCACAGTAGTGCGCACGGCGGAAGCCACTTGCGCCGAAGGGGTGGTTCATGGGTTACTTAGTCCAGTAATGAACCACCGCACCCCGAGAGGGTGCTCGAAGACTGGGGACGGAGGTGTCGTGCTCGACGAAGGAACACCCCTGTTCGTGCAGATCGCCGAACAGATCGCCGACGACATCGCCGAGGGAAGCCTGGCCGAGGGGGAACGCGTGCCGTCAACCAACGAACTCGCCGCCTTCTACCGGATCAATCCGGCGACGGCGGCCAAGGGGATCAACGTGCTGGCCGACGACGGCCTGCTCGAAAAGCGACGGGGTATCGGCATGTTCGTCGCCGCCGGCGCGCGGCAGAAACTGCTCACCGACCGGCGGCAGCGGTTCGCCGAGCAGTACCTCGACCCGATGCTCATCGAAGCGAAGCGCCTCGGCATCGACGACGAAACCTTGATCTCGCTCATCCGCGGGAACGGACACCGGAACGGAGGACCCGCCGCATGACGCCGACCATTTCGACCACCGGCCTGACCCGGCGCTACGGCGACCATCTCGCGCTCGGCGATGTCTCGGTCGACATCGGAGAAGGAAAGATCACCGGCCTGCTGGGCCGCAACGGTGCGGGCAAGAGCACCTTCCTGCGGATCGTGACCGCGCAGGAGTTCGCCAGCGCGGGCTCGGTCCGTGTGTTCGGCGAGACCCCGGTCGAGAACGAGCGGGTGCTGCGGCGCCTGGTGCTCGTCCGCGAAGACCAGCAGTTCCCGGACTTCAAGGTGCGGCACGCCCTTTCGGCGGCGTCGTGGTTCTACCCGAACTGGGACGCGGAACTGGCCGAAGACCTGCTCCGCGACTTCGATCTGCCGACGAAACGCCCGATCAAGAAACTCTCGCGAGGGATGCGTTCGGCGCTGTCGATCACGATCGGGCTCGCGGCCCGGGCGGAACTCACGCTGCTCGACGAGCCGTACGCGGGACTCGACGCCGTCGCACGCCAACTGTTCTACGACCGGTTGCTCGACGACTATTCGGCCCATCCCCGCACGATCCTGCTTTCCACACACCTGATCGACGAGGTCGCCGACCTGCTGGAGCACGTGGTGATGATCGACAAGGGCCGCGTCGTCCTCGACGCGCCCGCCGACGAACTGCGCGGCACTGCCGTCACGGTTTCCGGCCCCTCCCTCGCGGTGGACGACTTCGTCGCCGGCCGCCGGGTGCTGCACCGCCGCAGGATCGGGTCGCGCGCTTCGGTCACCGTCGCCGACGCGCTCGGCCCCGCCGACAAGGCGAAGGCGAAGGCCCTGCATCTCAAGCTGGAGCCGCTTTCCTTGCAGCAGTTGATGGTGCACACCTCCAACGGACAGACCGCAGAGGAGGCGTCCGCATGAACACCCTGGTCAACGTCGCGCGCTACCACCTGGTGGACCGGCTCCAGTACGTCGTCCTCCCGGTCGGCGTCACGTTCTTCGCCTTCGGGGTGAATCTCGCGATCTTCTCGCTGATTCCCGAAACACCCGAGGAGAACTACTCCGGCGGCCTGTTCACGCTGTTCGTGTTCATGCTCGTCTGCGGGGCACTGAGCATGACGAAATCGCTCCCATTCGGGCTCGCGCTCGGTGTGTCGAGGCGGTCTTACTACCTCGGCACGATCCTGCTGGTCGCCGGGCTCTCCGCCGTGTACGCGGTGGGGGTCACCGTGTTCCAGGTGATCGAAGACGCGACCGGAGGCTGGGGGCTCGGTCTCAACTACTTCCGCGTTCCCTGGTTGCTCGACGGTCCCTGGTACCTGACGCTGCTCACGTCGTTCGTGTTCCTGTTGCTGATGTTCGTCTACGGCATGTGGTACGGCCTGATCTACCGGCGCGCCGCGGTGGTGGGTGTCGTCCTGTTCGGCGCGGCGCAGGTCCTGGTGCTGCTGGGCGGGGTGCTGCTGCTCAGCTGGACCGACTCCTGGCCGAAGCTCGGAGAGTTCTTCAGCACGTTGACCGTCGGCGGGATGACCGGGGTGCTCGCCCTGATGGTCTGCCTCGCCGGGGCGGGCGGGTTCGCCACGATGCGCCGCGTCACCGTCTGAGATTCCTTCCACACCAAGGAGTTCCGTTATGGCCGTGGCTCATGTGGTGCTGTCGGTGATGCTGATCGCGATCTTCGCCGTACTGGGGGTGGCGAAGGTCCTGCGTCAGCCGGCGTTGGTCTCCCGGACCGAGAGGCTCGGCTTCTCGGTCCGGGGGATCCAGGGGATCGGAGCGCTGGAGATCGCCGGGGCGGCGGGCCTGGCGGCCGGATTCTTCTGGCCACCACTCGGGATCGCCGCGGCGATCGGCCTGGTGGCGTTGCTGATCGGGGCGGCGATCTCCCACGCGCGGGCGGGCGACGGGATCAAGGACGTCGCCCCTCCGGTCTGGCTCGCGCTGGTCGCGGCGGCGGCCGCCGTCACCGCGATCGTCTAGCCGTCCGGCGGAACTCGCGTGTTTGGGCACGGAACTCGCGTGCTTGGAGGCGGAACTCGCGGGTGACCTCCACCAGCCACGCCGCTTCGGTGGCGATGTCCGGCTCGTCGAGGTAGGTCGCCGGAACGTCGTCGGGGGCGTACCGGCGGCCTGCCTCGGAGGCGACGAGCGCGGCGGCCAAGGTCGCGGCCTCGACCGTCGCGGCCACGCGGGCTTCGGGGATCTTCGCCTTGCGTGCTTCGGCCTCGGCGACCGGCGGGAGGTCCGGATCGAAGTAGGGCCGCAGTGCGAGATGGCCGTCCCGGATCTCGATGACCCTGCGGTACAAGGCGAATTCCACGCCACCCGGCATACCGGGGCCCGGGTCCAGTGCGATGCCCGGGACGGCTTCGCGCAAGGCGGCCCACAACGGTTCGATCCGCCGGTACGTCCGGTACGTGCCGAGCAGCCGGAACGGAGTGGCCAGCGCGGGCCCCCACACGCTGAGCGTCGCGCCCGCCCCGGCGAGCCCGACGCTCAGCGCCGCCAGGATCGCCGAGAGCGTGTCCTCGCCGGCGTCGACCGCGCCCGTGGTGGCGAGGATGTAGATGTCGTCGACGTCCCAGAAAGTCCAGCCCAGCGCGGAAACCCCGCCGCCGACGAGCAGCCACAGCCCCGTGCGAAGCGGCCCGGGGTCGGCATGCCGCGCGAAGCGGGCGAAGACGATCGAGAACGTCAGCAGGCTGATCAGACCGTAGACGAGGAAAAGAACGTTGTACGCGACGAACCAGCCGAGCCCGCCCGGTCCGGCGGCGGTGTGCTCGCCGACGCGATAACTGCCGGAGAGGAAGAAGAGCGCGATCTCGGCGGCCACGACGGCCCAGGACAGCAGCGCGTGCCGGCCGATCCGCTTGCCCTCCCCCAGTTTCAGCGAATGCGCGAACGCGACCGCGAAGGCCATCGCGCCGATCTTGAGCAGATCGGCCGCGAGATTCAGGAGGCTGCCGATGGGTTCTTCGACACCGACGGCGTTCTCCATGGCCGGAGTGAGCAGCATGATGCCGCCCGCGATGCACATGCCGAAGGCGCTGAGGAACCACATCCGCCGCCGAGGCTGGGTGTGCCGGGCCTGGATCAGCTTGTAACCGAAACCCGCGAAGGCCACCACGCAACAGAAGTACGCGATGGTCTCGGTCACGGCAGGCGCCGTTTACGGCTGCCGAAGAGGTCGTCGACCCGCGCCAATCCGCCGGCGAGATCACTTCCGTCCTCGTGGTGCCGGGCCGTGCCGCGCACCGACGTCCGCGCGACGCGTTGCGCGAGGAGGCTGGCCAGCAGTTCGGCCTCCTGCTCCTCGACGGCGCTGTAACTCGTGCGGCCGAGGACACGGCGGACGAGCTCGGGCGCGAGATTCGGCATGAGGGCCTTGCTGGCGGCGGCGTCGAGTGCGATCCCGTCGGCTCCCGCGTTCGCACCGACGTGACCGCACAGCAGGTGGCCGACCTCGTGCAGCAGGATATGCCGCCGGTGCAGGGCGGTGGTGTTGGTCGGATAGAGGATGTAGTCCGCGCGCTCGGTGCTCATCAGCAGCCCGCACGGGCCACTGGAAGGGACGCTGACCTGCATCAATTCGATCGGACGGCCGCGTCCGGCGGCCAGTTCGGCGACGAAGGACTCCGCGTCGAAGGGTTCGGGAAGCGCCACGCCGTCGGCGAGACTCCGGCAGCGGCGCCACAACTCCTTACGGCGGCGATCCACTCACGACTCCTTCTTCTGGCCGCCCCGTCCGGATTCCCTGCGGGCGATCGCGTCGATCATGTCGCTGATGGTGTCGAGTCCGTCGGGGGAAAGCGTTACGGCCCGGAGCGCGACATCGCGGACGCCGGCGTCGCGGAGGGCGCCCAGGAGCGCGAGTTCCTCGGCGATCTTGGCGCTCTGCTCGTCGTCGAAGAAGTACGCGGGCGAGACGCCGAAGAACTGGGCGAGCGCCTCGAGATGGCGTTTCGTCGGGTTGTCGCGACGGCCGGTGCGCAACTGCCACAGGTACGTCGTCGAGAAGCTCTCGCCGGTGGCCTCGCGGCAGGCCTTGGCGACCTCCTCGTGGCTGTACGGCTCGCGATCGGGTCTCAGCACGATCTGGAACAGCTTGTCGATCTTCTCGGCGAGCGTCGTCTTACCGGGCTCGGTCGCGGCCACCATCCCACTCCCTACATGTCGTGCCCGTTCATGCTAGTTGACGCAGGCCCCGCGCCGTACACGACAGTTTTCACCTCGTGCGCGGCCTCGGCTGGCAACGGGGGCAGGAGAACGACGAACGGTTCATGAAGGGATCGCGCCGGATGGGCGTCCCGCACCGTCCGCAGGGCAGTCCTTCCTGGCCGTAGGCGTCGAGCGAGCGGTCGAAGTATCCGGACTCGCCGTTGATGTTGACGTAAAGCGCGTCGAACGACGTCCCGCCGACGACCAGCGCCGCGGCCATCACGTCGCTCGCGGCGGTGAGCACAGTGCGTCCTTGGGCCGCGGTGAGCCTGCCGGTCGGGCGGGCCCAATGGAGCTTGGACCGCCAGAGCGCCTCGTCGGCGTAGATGTTGCCGATCCCGGAGACGAGCGTCTGGTCGAGCAGGGCGCGTTTGAGCTCGGTCCGCCTCGACCGCAGCGCGCGGACCGCCTGGTCGAGGTCGAACCGAGGATCCATCGGGTCGCGGGCGATATGCGCGATGGTGGCCGGCAACTCCGTCCCGTCGACCTCGGTGAGTTCCGCGAGCGCGAGCCCGCCGAAAGTCCTCTGGTCGACGAAGCGCAGCTCCGGTCCTTCGTCGGCGAAGCGGAATCGCACGCGAAGGTGCTTCTCGTCCGGCGCGTCCCTGGGTTGGATGAGCATCTGGCCGCTCATGCCGAGATGCGCGAGCATCGCCTGGCCGTCGGAAAGCTCCAGCCACAGGTACTTGCCGCGGCGCCGGGCGGCGGTGATCTTCACGTCGGAGAGCCGTCCGCTGAAGTCCTCGGCGCCGAGTTCGTGGCGGCGGATCGCGCGGGGGTGGAGGACTTCGACCTCGGTGATCATCCGGCCGGAGACATGCGCCTCGAGCCCGGCGCGGACCACCTCGACCTCGGGGAGTTCGGGCATACCGCCGATTCTCCCACCGGCCCTCGTGAACGGTGAGGACGGTCAGGGAGCGGCCGGCCCGACATCCGCCCGCGTCAACGCTTTCCGCGTCCCTCCCGGCAGCAGTTCGTCGGCGCCGACGTCGTACTTCCCCGACCGCGTCTGCAGATCGAAGTCGGTCCCCGCGTACGGGTAGGAGCCGACACCGGCGTCGATCGCCGGGCTCCCGGCGGACAGCCGGTACAACCCGTCCTGAACCAGCTTGGGGTCGACGGCCTTGTAGCCACCCGAAGGCATTCCGGCCGGCCCGCCCCAGACGATGTTGCCCTCGTACTTCACGTCCGAACCGCCCGGCATGCTCACGAGCTTTCCGGTCCCCTGCAGGATGTTGTTCGCGAGCACGCAGTCCTTGGGCTTGAAGTCGCCGCCGTCGCCGTGGATGCCGTCGGTGGTCCCGACGACGGTGTTGTACGCGACCACGACCCGGTCGGGCCGGTCGTGGAGTTTGCTGTCCGGCCCGCTGTCCGCCTCGTTGCCCGAGCCGAACACGATCCCGCGGTCCGCCGTGGTGTGGACGTAGTTGTTGACGATCTTGTGGTCATTGCCGTGGAAGCGGATCCCGGACCGGCCCAGCAGAATGTTGCCCTCCACCACGCTGCGATCCCCGTGGCGCAGCACGATGAAGCCGCGGCTGTCGCGGATCGTGTTGTACCGGACGACGTTGTCCGACGACTTCACGGAGATCGCCTCGGAATCCCCGTCGGCCTTCTCGAACAGGTTGTACTCGACGACTCCGCCCGCCGAGTACTTCTGATGGTGGCTCAGCCCGAACCGGATCGACTCGCCACCGTTCGACCCGGTGAACTTGTGGTTCGAGAAGTAGTTGTGGTGCACCTTGACCCGCTTGGCCATGTCCTTCTCCGGGCCGAGCACCTGCAGGAAGACGCCCTGGATGGTGCGGTTCTGCAGGACGTTGTGGTCGAACTCGGTGTCGTCGCCGTTGAGCGTGACCCAGTTGCCGCCGCCGGAGAGCTGGACGTCGAGCCGCGTCAGCCGGTTGTGCGTGCTGCCCACCGGCACGCTCATCGAGCCGCCGTGCCGGAGTTTGAACCCGCGCAGCACGACATGCGAAGCGCCCGAAGAGAACGAGAAGCCCGCGGAGCCCTTGATCTCGGCCTTGCCGACGTGTTCCGCGGTGATGGTGATCGGCGCGTTCGCCGTTCCCGACCGTTTGATCACGATCGCCGAGCCCGCCGAATAGCTCCCGTCGGCCAGCCGGATCTCGTCGCCGGGACCGGCCTTGTCGATCGCGGACTGCAACGCGCTCAATGATGTGACTCGGACAACCTGAGCGGCCGAAGCCGTGGAAGGACCTGTCACCAGCGCCAGAATCGTCGCTGTGACCAGGCAGAAATGACGCATCCGCCGACCTCTCGACAAGCGACCTGAATGGTCGCGTCAGTGGCGGCGGACTGCGATGAGGTTACTGATTCACCGACTCGTGCGTCAACGAACCGTCCCGGTGAAGGGGACTCAGGTCGTCTTCGGCGGCTGCTCGATGTCGAGCTCGGACGAAAGCTGGCGCCAGGCCGTCTCGGCGGCCTTCTGCTCGGCTTCCTTCTTGGTCGTTCCCGAGCCGTAGCCGAGTTCACGCCCGCCGACGAGGACGGTGGCGCTGAACTCCTTGCGGTGATCGGGCCCGGTGTCCTCGACCTTGTACTCGGGCACGCCGAGCCCGGCCGACGCCGTCAGCTCCTGGAGGCTGGTCTTCCAGTCCAGGCCGGCGCCACGCAGCGGCGCCTCGGCGAGCAGGTCGTCGAACAGGTGGTGCACGAGCTTGCGCGCGATGTCGATGCCGTGCTGCTGGTACGCGGCGCCGATGACGGCTTCGAGCCCGTCGGCGAGGATGCTCGCCTTGTCCCGGCCGCCGGTGAGCTCTTCGCCCTTGCCCAGCAACAGGTGCCTGCCCAGCCCGCCTTCGCCGAGGCCGCGCGCGACCCTGGCCAGCGCGTGCATGTTGACCACGCTGGCACGGAGCTTCGCGAGCTGACCTTCGGCCAGTTCGGGATGGGTGTTG
The DNA here is from genome assembly GCF_000732925.1 of Amycolatopsis japonica. NCBI lineage: Bacteria > Bacillati > Actinomycetota > Actinomycetes > Pseudonocardiales > Pseudonocardiaceae > Amycolatopsis > Amycolatopsis japonica. The sequence continues at coordinate 1,820,226 of NZ_CP008953.1, read as the reverse complement.
TAGAGGTGGTCGGTGACGACCAGGCCCAGCACCGCGTCCCCGAGGAACTCCAGACGCTCGTTCGGCGGCAACCCACCGTTCTCATAGGCATAAGAACGGTGGGTCAACGACAACGTCAGCAGCTCGGGCTCGATCGTGATCCCGAGTGCTTCGAGCAGTGGTGCGGGGTCCGCGGGTGGTCCACCGGCCGACTTGCCCCCCATGTCGTCAGCTGCCGATCAGGCGGGCTCGACGACCTGGCGACCGTTGTGCTGGCCGCAGGCCGGGCACGCGATGTGCTGGAGCTTCGGCTGCTTGCAGGCGCGGTTGGAGCAGGGCACCAGCTGAACCGGAGCCGCCTTCCACTGGCTGCGGCGCGCGCGGGTGTTGGATCGCGACATCTTCCGCTTCGGGACGGCCACGAGTAGATCTCCTTCAGACGGTCTGCCCGCGGTCGCGAGCGAACTTGCTTCTCCGGAACGAGCTGGTGCTCGTCAGGCTTGCTTTCCGGGGCCATCGGCCTGGTCATCGCCCGTTTCGTCCTCGAAACGATCGACCAGCGCGGCCCACCGAGGGTCTATCTTCTCATGCCCGTGCCCGGGCTCGAGATCGGCCCACTTGACACCGCATTCGGTGCACAGTCCCCGGCAGTCCTCGGTGCACAGCGGGGCCAGCGGCAGCGCCAGCACCACCGCGTCGCGGACGGTCGGCTCGAGATCGATCCGGTCGTCCACCAGGCGGGGGATCTCGTCCTCGTCGGTGGTCTCCTCGGTCGCGGAGCCGGGGTAGGCGAAGAGCTCGGTCAGGTCGACCTCGACGTCCTCGGTGATCGGGTCGAGGCACCGCGAGCAGTGCCCCGTCGCGACGGCGGACGCCGTACCGCTGACGAGCACACCCTCGACGACGGATTCGAGCATCAGGTCGAGCTCCAGGCTAGAGCCGGCGTCGATGGTGATGACGTCGGGCACACCGAGCGCGGACTCGACGGGGATCGAGCGTTGGACGGCCTTGCTCAGGCCGGCGTGACGGCCGAGCTCGCGGGTGTCGAGCACCCACGGGTTCCGGTCGTCCAGCTGCGCAGGCCTGGCCTGCGGCGACTTGTTCTCAGACATCGGTCACCAGGGTACGCAGGTACCGCCACTCACTTTCGGGCGGCCGGAGGCCGGGCAAGTCCGTGAAGGCCCCCTTGAGGGAATCGTCTTTGTTCACCCACCGGTCTTCGACGGATGAGTGCGCCCAATGTGGCATTGGGGACACTGAGCGCCTCCGATGCCACATTGGGCGCACCGGATGGAGCCGCGACTCTGGGCAGACTGGTGGTAGGCAAGTCCGTGAAGGCCCCCTTGAGGGACCCAGGGTCCCTCGAAGTTCCCCTCACCCATCGCGAAGCACCCAAGCTGGCGGCCAGCGAGTCGCTACTGCAGGAGCCGTCCGTGAAGGCCTCCTTACCTACCCTGAAGGTAGTGAAGGAGGCCTTCACTACCTTCAGGAGCGCCACCTTGTGCCCCATAAGCACCAGCAGTCACAACGGCCGCGCGTGAAGGCCCCTTCCCTCGGCTCAGCCGAGGAAACTCGACCTTCACACCTTCCCAAGTACGTGAAGGCCCCCTTCACTACGTCTAGCGCAATGAAGGGGGCCTTCACGTACTTCAGATGCCCAGGCGATCAGCTCTGGTAGTCGTACAGCGAGGTCCGGCTGTTGCCCGGCAGGTTGACCGGCGACCGCAGGTGGTTGCGCCCGGAGTCGACCGTCCGCAGCGTGGTCGCCAGCAGTTCGGAGAACTCGGCCAGCTTCCCGTCGACGTAGGCGTCGCAGTCGCCGCGCTGCTTGTCGGCCTCGACGTGCGCCTCGTCGACGATGCGCGCCGCCTCGCCGTGCGCGGCCTGGACGACCTCGGTCTGGGCGACGAGCCGGGCCTGTTCGGCGCGGCCGTCCTCGATTGCGCGCTCGTAGGCGTCGCGGCCGGCCTGGATCATCCGTTCCGACTCGGCACGCGAGCGGTCGGTGAGGTTCTGGAACTCGGCCTGTCCGGCGGCGACCATGCGCTCGGCCTCGCCGTGCGCGTCGCTCATCATCTGCTCGGCGCGGGCCCGGGCGTCGGCGAGGATGCGCTCGGCCTCGGCCTGCGCGTCGGCGACCGTGCGGTCGGCCTCGGTGTTCGCCGTGGTGATCGTCTCCGCCGCCTCGGTACGGGCGGTCTGGATCAGCTGATCACGTTTGTCCAGCACGTCCTGCGCGTCGTCGACCTCGCCCGGCAGGGCGTCACGGATGTCGTCGAGCAGCTCCAGGGTGTCGCCACGCGGGACGACGCAACTGGAGGTCATCGGCACGCCGCGGGCTTCCTCCACGATGGTGACGAGCTCGTCGAGCGCCTCGAAAACCCGGTACACGGCCACTCCCTACCTACAGCGATCCCCACATTCCCTGAGTTCAGTTTGCCCTCATCGCCGCCGTAAGGGGTGAAAGCGCGCGGTACCGGGCGTGTCCCCGCCGGTACCGCGCGCCATGATCACCTCGGAGCGAACACCGGATCCAGGACCAACGCGAGCAGTTGCCGGTCGGTCAAGGACGGGGCACCGCGGTCGCCGTCGTCCAGTGTGCCGAGATCGGCGATGTTGACCGAGCCACCGCCGCCGGACGGGAAGGCGATCGCGGCGCGGGTGACGATCCTCCCGGTCGTGAACCCTTGACCGAGGATGACGTCGCCGTCCGATTCCGCCGACTTCGGCGTGGTTTCGGAGATCACCACGAAGCTCCCGTCCGGCTGGGGAAGTTCCACGCACCGCGTCGGCTTGCGATCCGACCCGATCGCGTCGGCCCTCTTCGCCGGGTCACACCGGTTTTCGCGCGGATATCCGTCCTTCGTGCTCACCGGACCGGCGATCGTGAGGTTGACGCCCCGCGGCCTCCCTTCGGCGTCGGTGTACCTGACTTCCGAGGTCTTCAGGTCCCCGAACCCCACGAAGTCCCGCACTTGGATGTCCTTCGCGCCGGTGAGCACCTTCGGCATCACGTCCTTCAGGTGCTGGAGCGGGTCCTTCGGTGCGGCCTGCGACGCCGCCGGTGCCAGCGGCGCGGGGCCGCCCCCGGGCGCCACGAACACCACCGCCGCCGCGATCACCGCCAGCGTCGCGACCCCCGTGGCGACGACCCCTCGCCGGTTTCGCGCCTTCTTCGCCGCCTTCCCGGCGACCTCGTCCGGGTCGAAGCCGAGCGGTGGCTCGGCCAGTGTGATCCCGCGCAGCCTGTTTTCGAGTTCGTCCATCACGCGCTCCTCCCGGAGACAGCCTCGTCGTGCTGTCTCTGCAGGGCCGCGCGGAGGACGTCGAGTCCCCGCGCGGCCTGGCTCCTGACCGTCCCTTCCGAACAGCGCAGCGCGACGGCCACCTCCGCGACCGGGAGATCGGCGCAGTAGCGCAGCACGACGGCGGCGCGCTGTTTCGGGGGAACTTCGGCGAGGGCGCGAAGCAACGAATCCGAGATGCCGGCGGTGGCCGGAGCGGCGGGCTCGTCGGGGACGACGCCGTCGCGGTTCTCTCTGCTCCGCCAAGGTCGTCGCCGCTCGTCGAGCCAGCAGCGCATCAGGATCTGCCTCGTGTAGTTGTCGACGGGCCCTTTCCGGCGGACCTTCGGCCAGACCCGGTAGAGCTTGATGAGCGCGGTTTGGACCAGATCCTCCGCGAGATGCCAGTCGCCGCAGAGCAGATACGCCGTCCGTCTGAGCGGTAGCGCCTTGGCCCTGGCGAACTCCCTGAAGCTCGCATCGTCCCCAGACCGCATCGTGCCTCCTCGTCCGTGTTCCGGTGTATCTCACGGACGAGGAGGCACGAAATGTTGCACGGACTGGTCAACCGGCGAGATTCACCAGCTTGAAGGTGACGTAGCGGTCCGGCGTGTAGACGATCTCGCCGCCCTTTCCGGAGATCACGCGGTCGCTCGTGCCCACCGGGAACAGCTGGTAGTAGCCGGCGGCGCACGACGGCAGCACACCTTCGCGGTTCTCGTAGACGGTGCCGGTCGCGCCGCCGCGGGCCTTGTCCACCACGGACTTGGCCGCGGACGACAGCGTCGAGTAGCCGATCTTCGTCAGCTTCGAGGTGTCACCGCAGGACGGCGCCGGGGTGCCGTCGACGTCGATCACGGAGAAGGTCTTGTAGTGGTCGGCGGTGTAGAAGAACTCCCCGCCGTTACCGGTGACGATGCGCCGCGCGCCGCGGTCCGGCGAACCGGGCGTCGGGACCGTGTACTCGTGGTAGTAGGCCGACGCGCACTTCGGGAGGATGTTCTCCCGGTTCGAGAAGACCGTGCCGTCCTTGTCCGGGTACGGGAACGGCCCGCCCTTCTTGATGAGGTCGTAGGTCGTCGAGGCCTCGGCGGGCAGCGACGACAACGACACGTGCTTGAACCCGGCGAGATCCCCGCACGGGTTCTGCTGGATGGAGACGGGAGCGGCCGTGGCCTGCGCGGCACTGAGCCCGCCGAAGAAGCTGACAAGCAGAACGAGCAGCGCGGCGGCAATCCGCGATCGTTTGTTGGTCATTTTCGGACCGTAACCCGATCGTGTATTCACCAGAAGGCGTCGAGATGAACTCTTCATCGCCGCCCGCGACTGCCCGACCAACGGCTTCGGCCGTTCGGGTCAACCTCGTTCGGAGTACTTCTCCGAGAGACGTTTGAACACTATCGGCGGCACCAGGTGCTCGATGTCGCCACCGAGCGCGGTGACCTCCTTGACCAGCGAGCTCGACACGAACCCGTACGCCGGGTTGTTCGCCATCAGCAGGGTTTCGAGCCCGGTCAGCTCGCGGTTCATCTGCGCCATCTGGAGCTCGTAGTCGAAGTCGCTGACCGACCGCAGGCCCTTCGCGACCGCGATGATGTCGTTCTCGCGGCAGTAGTCGACCAGGAGTCCTTGCCAGGAATCGACGCGCACGTTCGGCAGCTTCGCGGTGATCTCGCGCAGCATGTCCATCCGCTCCTCGGTGGTGAACAGGCCCTTCTTGCTCTTGTTCACCCCCACCGCGACGACGACCTCGTCGAACAGCTTCGCCGCCCGCTCGATGATGTCGAGATGTCCATTGGTGGCCGGGTCGTAGGACCCGGGACAGACCGCACGCCGCATGGCGCGGACGCTACCAAGGAGAGTGGCCCCTTGCGCGCTCATCAGGGTTGCGTCACACCTGATATTCGGCCCAGTAGAGCGCCGTGTCGCCGTAGCGCTTCGTCCGCATCGGCTCGAAGCCCGCCGGCCAGTCCGGCTCCCCGTCGCGCGCCGCCCGCTCGATGACCACCAGCGCCCCGTCCGTGATCCACCGGTTCACCGCGAGCGCGGCCATGACCTCCCCCAGGCGGGTGGAATCCACTGCGTAGGGCGGGTCGGCGAGGACGATGTCGAACGTTTCCGCCGCCGGAGCGGCCACGACGGACTCGACGGCGCCCGCCCGGACCGCGCCGCCGAGCCCCAGCGCGGCGACGTTCCCCTTGAGCACTTCGACCGCGCGCCGGTCCGACTCGACGAACAGCGCGCCCGACGCGCCGCGGGACAACGCCTCCAGCCCGAGCGCGCCCGAACCGGCGTAAAGGTCGAGGACCTGGGCCCCCTGCAGCTCGCCGGCGACCTCCAGCGCGTTGAACAGCGCCTCGCGCACCCGTTCCGAGGTCGGCCTCGTGCCTTTCGGCGGGACCTTCAGCCGCCTGCCGCCCGCGGTCCCCGCCACGATCCTGGTCATTGGAGCATCGTGCCTCAACGCCTTCCGCCGTGACGTTGGCCGGGACTTGGTGAAGCCTCCGTCCAGCTCGCGTAGAGTCGTCCTTCGCCCTCGGAGGCGATAGAAGCGTTTAGGAGCGTTGCGTGTCCGAACCTCGGGTCAGACGGGCCGAGATCGCCATCGAGCAAGCCCATGTGGACACCGTCTACACCCGGCTCGCCGAGCTGCGAGCCCAGGCTGAGGCCATGCGTACCAAGGGCTACGAGATCGGCCATGGCGCCGGGCGGGAAGCCATTTTCGAGCAGGCGTCCATGCTGTTCGAGCGGGACATGATGGTGTATCACGCCAATCAGACCCTCCAGACCCTCGACGCGGAGTACGAGGGCCTGGTCTTCGGCAGGCTCGACCACCTCGACAACGACCACATCTACGTCGGCCGTCTCGGCATCCGCGACGCCGAGTTCGACAACCTCGTCACCGACTGGCGCGCGCCCGCGGCCGCGGCGTTCTACCAGGCGACGGCAGAGGAGCCGATGGACGTCGTCCGGCGCCGGGTGATCCGGTGCTCGGGCCAGAACGTGCTCGACGTCGACGACGACGTCCTGATCGCCGACGCGGTCCCCGAGAACATGCAGATCGTCGGCGAAGGCGCGCTGATGGCCGCGCTCGGCCGGTCGCGCGGCGAGAAGATGCGGGACATCGTCGCGACCATCCAGAAGGAACAGGACGAGGTCATCCGCGCGCCGTGGCGCGGTGTCACCGAGATCACCGGCGGCCCCGGCACCGGCAAGACCGCGGTCGCGCTGCACCGCGCGGCGTACCTGCTCTACCGCCACCGCCGTCAGCTCGGCGGCGCGGGCGTGCTGGTGATCGGCCCGTCCGGCGTGTTCACCAGCTACATCTCGCGGGTGCTGCCGTCGATGGGTGAGACGAACGTCGAACTGCGCGCGCTCGGCGAGGTCCTCGACGGCCTCGAAGCGACCCGGCAGGACCCGGCTCCCCTGGCGGCGATCAAGGGTTCGCTGCGGATGCGGAAGATCCTGCTGCGCGCGCTGCGTGACACGCCGGAAGACGCGCCCGAGGACATGAAGATCGTGTACCGCGGCGAGGTGCTGCGGCTCAACGCGCGCGAGCTCGACAAGGTGCGCCGCAAGGTGCACACCGCGGGCGGGCCGCCGAACCGGTCGCGGATCCGCGCCGCCGAACTGCTGCTCGACGCGCTCGCCGCGAAGGCCGAGCAGCACGCGAAGGACGACGGCCGTCAGATCGACAAGGCCGAGCTGATCACCGAGCTCGGCGAGCGCATCGAGTTCCACCGGTTCCTGGTGGTCTGGTGGCCGATCCTGTACCCGGCGCAGATCCTGCGGTGGCTCGGCACCGAGAAGCGGCTCGCCTCCGCGGCGAAGGGCCTGCTCAACCGCAACGAGATCAGCATGCTCGCGGCCGACTTCGCCGACCGCTCGCGCGGCTGGACCATCGCGGACGTCGCGCTCCTCGACGAGCTTCGCGTCCTCATCGGCACGCCGCCCAAGAGCCGCCGGGCCCGCCAGAGCATCGAGGTCAACCCGGAGCGCGGTGGCGCCCCGACCCGGCCCGAGCACTACGACGAGTACTCGCACGTGGTCGTCGACGAGTCGCAGGACCTCTCGCCGATGCAGTGGCGGATGGTCGGGCGGCGCGGCAAGTACGCGAGCTGGACCGTGGTCGGCGACCCGGTGCAGAGTTCGTGGCCGGATCCCGCCGAGGCCGCGATGGCGCGGGACCAGGCGTTCGGGCTCAAGACGACCCGGCGCCGGTTCACCCTGCGCACCAACTACCGGAACTCGGCGGAGATCTTCGATCTGGCCGCGAAGGTCGTCGCGGGGCACGCGGAGGCCGACGAGCTTCCGCGCGCGGTGCGGCAGACCGGCATCACGCCGGAGGTCAGGCCCGTCGAGGCTTCCGGACTGGAGGCGGCGACGCAGGCCGCGGTGAAGGAACTGATGGGGGCCGTCGAAGGCACCGTCGGCGTGATCACCGCCATGGACCGGGTGCCCGAGGTCGAGGGCTGGCTCGAAGGGCTTTCGGACGAGCGGCTCAAGGTCGTCGGCAGCCTCGACTCCAAGGGTCTCGAGTACGACGCCGTCGTCTTGGTGGAGCCGAACGACCTCATCACCGAGTCGACCACCGGCCGCCGGGTGCTGTACGTCGCGCTGACCCGCGCGACCCAGCAGCTGACCGTCCTGGCGTCCAACCCCGACTGGATCCCGGCCGCCTGATCCCCTCACGCATTTAGTCCTCTGAATGCGGTGCTTGCGCGTGCAACTACCGCATCCAGAGGACGAAACGCGTGCGAAAAAGCTGAAGGGCTCCTTCAGGACACTGGTGAATGCCCTGAAGGAGCCCTTCAGACCCCCGGTGAGTGAACGATGTGGGGACGCATCGCACGTCCAGGGGTATTTCTAGCGCCTCTTCGTTGTTCGGTGTCACAACGGTTTCACCGAACAACAACGCCGAACAACGAATCGGCCGTGGTCACGGGCACGGGGGCTGGTAATCGAGCCCCGGCAGGTGTTGTTCCCACTCGCCCGCCGTGATCCGCGGGTACACCGTCGCGCAGATGCGTTCGGCCGCCCGCTCGGGGCTGGTCTCCCACAACCGCACGCTGCCGTCCGCGACCGAACCCGCGAGCGTGTGCCCATCGGGGGCGAACGCCACGGCGTTGACCCGGTCGACGTCGTCGCTCAGGTTCGCCGATTCGCGGACGGATCCCGGATCGGAGACGTCCCATAGTCGCACGGACCGGTCGTAGCTGCCGGTCGAGAAGGTCTTCCTGTCGCCGCTGAACGCGACCGAGATGACGTTGTCGGTGTGCCCCGCCAGCAGTGCGGCCTCGCGGGGAGCCGCCGGATCCGTCACGTCCCAGAGCCGGGCCGTGCGGTCGGCGCTTCCGGTGGCGGCGAGTTTCCCGTCCGGGCTGTAGGCCACCGAGAACACAGTGTCGGAGTGTCCTTTCAGTACCGAAAGCTGCTTCGGCGCCTTCGGCATCGAGACGTCCCACAGCCGGGCGGTGTGATCCCACCCGCCGCTGAGCAGGGTGCGGCCGTCCGGGCTGAACGTGAGCGAATGGACGTCGTCCTCGTGCCCGGTGAGGGTCGCGAGTTCGACGGGCCGCCGGATGTCGGCGACGTCCCACAGCTTCATCGTGTGCCCGGACCCCGCGGTCGCGAGCGTCCGGCCGTCCGGGCTGAACGCGACGGGGTCGATCTCGTCCGCCGGGCGGTAGAAGACGCCCGCGTCGACCGGCTTGCGCGGATCGGTGACGTCGATCAGCCGCATCGTGTGGTCCCAGGAGCCGGCGGCGAGCGCGCGGCCGTCCGGGCTGAACGCGAGCCCGCAGACGCCCTGGCCGAAGCCCGTGATCTTGCCCAGCTCACGCGGGTTCCGTGTGTCGGACACGTCGACCAGGCGCACCACGCCGTCCTGGCTGCCGGTGGCCAGCAGCTCCCCGTCGGCGCTGAACACCGCCCGGCAGGCCGACCTCGCCGGGCCGCTGATCGCGGGCCCCGGCAGATCCCACATCCGCACCGTCTGGTCGTCGCTCGCGGTCACCAGCGTGCGGCCGTCCGGGGAGAACACGGCCCAGACCACGGCCGCGGTATGCCCGACGAGCGCCGGTTTCTCGCGCGGCTTCGCCGGATCGGTGATGTCCCACAGCCGCGCGGCGCGGTCGAAACCGGTCGTGGCCAGCGTCGTCCCGTCGGGGCTGAACGCCACGGACCGCACGATGGACTTGTGCGCGGTCATCGTCCCCAGCGGTGACGGCGCCATGGGGTCGGCGATGGACCACAGGCGCGCGGTCTGGTCGATGCTCGCGGTGGCGAGCGTCCTCCCGTCCGGGCTGAACGCCGCGGAGTGGACACCGGCGGTGTGCCCGTTCACCACTCCGAGCGGTTTGGCCTGGAGCGGATCGGCCACGTCCCACAGCCGCGCGGTCTTGTCGGCGCCGGTCGAGACCAGCGTCCGCCCGTCGGGGGCGTAAGCGAGCCCATTGACGTTGCCGGTGTGCCCGGTGAGCGTGGCCGTCAGCACCGGTTTCGCCAGGTCGCGGACGTCGAACAGGCGCACCGTGCCCTCGCCGTCCGCGGTGGCGAGCACCGCCGCCTTCGGGCTGAACGCCACCGCGTTGACCCGGCCCGGATGCTCCCCGACCAGCACGCCCGGCCCGGGTTTCGCCGGATCGGCGACATTCCACACCCGCGCGGTCTTGTCCCAGCCCGCCGTCGCGACCGCGCCGCCGTCTGCGCTGAAGGACACCGAGTTGACGTTGCCGGTGTGCCCGGTCAGCGTGGCCAGCTCGCTCGGGCGGTGGGGATCCTTGATGTCCCACAGCTTGGCCGTCTGGTCCCAGCTGCCGGTCACCATCACCTGGCCGTCGCCGCGCAGGGCGGTCGCGTTGACGCGGTGGCCGTGCCCCCGGACGCGGGTCGAGTACGGCGACTCGAACATCCCGAGCACGCTGCCGCGGGTGTCGACGCTCGGATCGACGCGGTACGCCGCCAGCGCGAGCTGCGCGGCCAGCGCCGGGTTCGTCGTCCGCATCTCGATGGCCTGCCCGGCCACCTTCTGCGCGAGCGCGCTGTTGCGCTGGGCGGTCGCGGTCTGCTCGGCCCGGACGGCGTACACCATCGCGGCCGTCGCCAGCACCAGCAGGACGGCCAGGAGCGCGACCAGCTGGCGCAGCCGCCGGGTGCGGCGCCGAGCGACGGCCTGCTCGTGGTTCTCGATCGCCGCGCTCGCCTCGAGGAACCGGCGTTCACGCTGGGAAAGCGCGCTCTCGTGCTCCCCCGCCCAGTCCCTGGCGATGGACAGCCGCGCGCCGCGGTAGAGCCAGCCGTCGTCGCGGCCGACCGATTCCCACGCGTCGGTCGCCTCGGTGAGCTGGCGGTGCACGCGCAGGCCCTCGCGATCCTCGGCGAGCCATTCGCGCAGGCGCGGCCAGCCCCGGATCAGCGCCTCGTGCGCGATCTCGATGCCGTTGTCGTCGAGGGTGACCAGCCGCGAAGACGCCAGCCTGTCCAGCACGACGGCGACGTCCGGGTCGTCGGCGTCCACCTCTTCGCGGGTGATGCGGCGTTTGGTGTCCTCGGTGCCTTCGCCGAGCGCGGTCATCCGCAGGAAGATCTGGTTCGCCAGCCGCTGCTGGTGTTCGCTCAGCGCGGTGAAGGTGTGCTCGGAGGTCTGGGCGACCGACCGTTCGATCCCGCCGGTGGACTCGTAGCCGGTGAGCGTGAGGGTGTTGCCGTGACGGCGGCGCCAGGTCTCCAGCAGGGCGTGCGAAAGCAGCGGCAGCACGCCGGGCTGCCCGGTCGCGTCGGCGACGAGCCGTGAGACCAGCGCGTTCTCGACGCGGTACCCGGCGTCGATCGCCGGCCGCGAGATGGCCTGTCGCAGCTCCTCGGTGCTCATCGGGCCGACGAGGATCTGCGCGTCCTGCATGGCCTCGACCAGCTCGGGATGCCGCGCGCAGTGCGTGTAGAAGTCGGTGCGGATGCCGAGGACGACCCTCGTCCGGCTCTCCGGCTCGGTCGTCGCGGTGACCAGCGCCGACAGGAAGGCGGCCCGCTCGTCGGCGTCCTGGCAGAGCGTGAAGACCTCTTCGAACTGGTCGACGACCAGCACGACGTCGCCCTCGCGGTCGGCGACCAGCTGACGGGCGGCCAGGCCGAGGTTGCGCGGATGCTCGGTGAGTTCGGTGAGCAGCCCGCCCGGGGCGAGCCCGAGCGCGGCGCCGAACTGGACGGCGCACTCCTGCAGCGGCCGCGACCCCGGGCTCATCAGCATCGTCACGGAGGTCTCGGCGAGCGCGGGGAGCAAGCCCGCCCGGAGCAACGACGACTTACCGGAACCGGACGCCCCCAGAACCGCCAAGAATCGTTGATCCGAAAGCCTCGCGACGAGTTTTCCGACAAGTCGTTCGCGACCGAAGAATCGGCTCGCGTCGTCCGGTCCGAATGCGGTCAGGCCGATATAAGGTGCCGATTCCCCATTCAGCGGGGCAACCGGTGAATCGCGGACTCCGGCGCGCGTACGCTCGGTCACGTCGTGCCACCGGGCCTCCCACTCCTCCTCGGGGCCGTCGCACGCCCGGACATAGGCCAACGTCACCGCCAAGCTGGGCATCTTCTTCCCACCGGCGGCTTCGGAGAGGGTTCCCGCGGAGTAGTGGGCACGCCTGCCCAGCTCGCGGTACGTCGGATTTCCGGCCTTCTCCCGCAGACGCCGGAGATCGGCGGCGAACTCCAGCAACGGATCGTCCCCGGGGTCCAAAGGTCGCTCCGGACGCGGCACCCTCAATCCTTTCTTTTCAGTGGTTTTCCCACCCTCGCATTCGGGGGCAACCGTACCGTGGAAACGGGGGAACCCCGCCGAGTACCGGGTACATCGAGGTGGTTAATTTCGATCGATTGACAGACACGGGAAGGGATCGAGGTCCCGGCGCGTTGTACCGGGGCGTGACCTCTTTGCCTGACATCCCGCTGTCCGTGCTCGACCTCTCGCCCGTCGTGGCCGGAGGCGGTGTGGCGGATTCGCTGCGCAACACCCTCGACCTCGCCCGCCGGACGGAGGCCCTCGGCTATCACCGGTACTGGCTCGCCGAGCACCACAACATGCCCGGTATCGCGAGTTCGGCGACCGCCGTGATGATCGGCCAGGTCGCGGCCGCCACCGAACGCATCCGGGTCGGCTCCGGCGGGGTCATGCTGCCGAACCACGCGCCGCTGGTGGTGGCCGAGCAGTTCGGCACCCTGGAGGCGTTCCACCCCGGCCGGATCGACCTCGGGATCGGGCGCGCCCCGGGCACCGACCAGCGGACCGCGCTCGCGCTGCGCGGGCCCGGCGGGCTCAGCGCGGAGAACTTCCCGCAGCAGTTCGCGGAACTGCTGGCCTACTTCGAGCACTCCGACCAGCGCGCCGTCAACGCCGTGACCGCCGAGGGCAACAAGCCGCAGGTGTGGCTGCTCGGATCGAGCGGCTTCAGCGCGCGGATGGCGGGCGAACTGGGCCTGCCGTTCTCGTTCGCGCACCACTTCAGCGCCGAGAACACGCTGCCCGCCGTGGCGCTCTACCGCGACGCGTTCAAACCGTCGGACGTCCTCGACGAGCCGTACGTGATGCTCGGCGTCTCCGTGGTCGCCGCCGAAACCGACGAGCGCGCCCAGTATCTCGCCGCCCCGAGCGGTCTGACGTTCCTGAGCCTGCGCAAGGGCCGTCCGATCCCGCTGCCGACGCCGGAGGAGGCCGCGGCGTACCCGTACACCGACATCGAGCGCGTGTTCATCGAGGACCGGGCTTCGAGCAGTGTCATCGGTTCGCCTGAGACGGTCCACAAGGGACTCGAGACCTTGCTGGCGGATACCGGGGCCGACGAGCTGATGATCACGACGATGGTGCACGACCAGGCGGACCGGGTGCGGTCGTACGAGCTGGTCGCCGAACTGGCGCGCTGACGCCGGGCGGTCTCGCCTGCCCGCTGCCGCAGGTGCCATGAAAGGTCCTTTCCTTGCAAAATTTGCAAGGAAAGGACCTTTCATGGCATCCGGGGTGGTGCAGGGCCGGAGGCTGTGTTGCGCGCGTGGCAGCACCGCGGCGCGTGTCATGAAAGGGTCGTTCAGGACGAAAGATGCCCTGAACGACCCTTTCATGACACGTGACCGACCGGCTTCAGTGCCGATATCGGCGGGCCGGGTCCCCGTTCCGTGAAGGCCTCCTTGAGGGACCCAGAGTCCCTCAAGGCGAACCAACGTTTGTGTACTTACGTCCGACCTGCGTGGGAGCGAGAGTCCGGTTGTCGTCGAGGAATGGCGATGGGCGGACGACCGAACGGGGAAGATCCCGGACGTTGGACGGCCGGAATCTTCCCCACTCGCCCAAGACGACAGCCGGCATCAGCTTCACTGCCCCCTCCCTTACCAACGGGGTCCCTCAAGGAGGCCTTCACGGACAAGCGCACTCACCCACCCCGCGCCCCGAACGGACCAACGCCCCACCGAACACGAAAGAACCGACAAGATCCCCGCCCGCCTTTGTCAGAAAAAGACAAGAATTCACCGGTTACCAGGACGTGACGTCTTGATCACACCGAAGTTCTTGTCACCAGGCAGGCGCGTGATTAGCGTACCGACCAGTAGCAAACAGCACGGTAACACCCCGTTGATCCTATTCAACGATTCCGTTCCGCCATTCGGAGCAAAGGAATTGCGCAAGCTGGGGTGTATTCGCCGTGCCCGGAAAACGGGAGGGTCGGCGTGGGCGTCCGGACTGGCGCACCCTCATTCCCCGGCGCGGGTGCGATCCGGGAGACCGGAAGGCTCTATTCGCTCGGCCTCGACGTCGTCCGCCTGACCTTCCGGCGGCCCTTCCAGGCACGCGAACTGATCCAGCAGTTCTGGTTCATCGCGAGTGTGTCGATCCTGCCGACGGCGCTGGTCGCGATCCCGTTCGGCGCGGTGATCGCACTGCACATCGGTTCGCTGACCGCGCAGATCGGCGCGCAATCCTTCACCGGCGCGGCCAGTGTGCTGGCGATCATCCAGCAGGCCAGCCCGATCGTGACCGCGTTGCTGATCGCGGGCGCGGGCGGTTCGGCGATGTGCGCGGACCTCGGGTCCCGCACGATCCGCGAGGAGATCGACGCGATGGAGGTGCTCGGGGTCTCCCCCATCCAGCGCCTGATCGTGCCGCGCGTGCTCGCCGCGATGGGGGTCGCCGCATTCCTCAACGGAATGGTCAGCGTGGTCGGCGTCCTCGGCGGTTATTTCTTCAACGTCATCATGCAGAACGGGACACCGGGTGCGTATCTGGCCAGTTTCTCCGCTCTCGCGCAGCTTCCGGACCTCTGGATCAGCGAGATCAAAGCGGTCATCTTCGGTTTCGTCGCGGCGATCGTCGCCTCTTATCGCGGGCTCAATCCGAAAGGCGGCCCGAAAGGCGTCGGTGACGCGGTGAACCAATCCGTGGTCATCACGTTCCTCCTCCTGTTCCTGTTGAACCTCGTGCTGACGACGCTTTACCTGCAGCTCGTCCCGGCGAAGGGCAGCTGATGGTCACGACCACACCCACCCGTGCGACGCGGGTTCGCGAAGCCGTCGATCGACGGTTCGGGTTCCTGGACACGCTCGGCGACCAGATCCTCTTCTTCCTCAAGGCACTCGCCTGGGTGCCGCGCGCGGTGCGCCGCTATCTCCGGGAGATCACCCGACTGCTGGCCGAGGTCAGTTTCGGCAGCGGCGCGCTCGCGGTCATCGGCGGCACGATCGGCGTGATGATCGGGATGACCGTGTTCACCGGCACGGTCGTCGGGCTTCAGGGGTATTCGGCGCTCAACCAGGTCGGGACGTCGGCGTTCGCCGGGTTCGTCTCCGCGTACTTCAACACCCGCGAGATCGCGCCGCTCGTGGCCGGGCTGGCCTTGTCGGCGACCGTCGGCTGCGGGTTCACCGCGCAGCTGGGCGCGATGCGCATCTCCGAGGAGATCGACGCGCTCGAAGTAATGGGCATCCCCAGCGTCCCGTACCTGGTGACCACCCGGATCATCGCGGGTTTCCTCGCGGTCATCCCGCTGTACGCGATCGGCCTGCTGACCTCGTATCTGGCGTCGCGCCAGATCACCGTCTGGTTCTACGGCCAGTCCGCGGGCACCTACGACCACTACTTCCTGCTGTTCCTGCCGCCGGGCGACGTGCTCTGGTCGTTCGGCAAGGTGCTGGTGTTCAGCGTCGTGATCGTGCTCGCCCACTGCTACTACGGCTTCCGCGCGAGCGGCGGCCCGGCGGGCGTCGGGGTCGCGGTCGGCCGTGGCGTGCGGACCGCGATCGTGGCGGTCAGCGTGCTCGACTTCTTCCTCAGCCTCGCGATCTGGGGCGCGACCACGACGGTGCAGGTGGCCGGATGAGCCGGCGCGGGCTGCGCAAAGCCGGGGTCAGGACGGCCGGGGTGCTGTTCCTCGTGGTGATGTCCGCCCTCGTACTGCTGTCGATCAAGATCTACCGGAAGGATTTCGTCGACTCCGTACCGGTGACGTTGCAGGCGGACCGCGTCGGCAACCAGTTGCGCACCGGCGGGCAGGTCAAGGCGCGCGGCGTGGTGGTCGGTGAGATCCGCGACGTCCGCGCCACGCCGGGCGGCGCGGAGATCGACCTGGCCATGGAGCCGGGGAAGGTCTCCCAGCTGCCGAAGAACGTGTCCGCGTTGCTCGTGCCGAAGACGCTGTTCGGCGAGCGCTATGTGCAACTGTCCATTCCGGACGGACCGAAGGCCGGATCCTTGAGCCCGGGCGACGTGATCACCCAGGACCGGTCGGCCAACGCGATCGAACTGGAGCGCGTCTTCGACAATCTGTTGCCGCTGCTCAAGGCCGTGCAGCCGCAGAAGCTCGCGACGACGCTGACCACGGTCGCCACCGCGCTCGAAGGCCGCGGAGACCAGATCGGCGACACGCTCGCCACCGCGGCCGCGTATCTCAAGGAATTCAACCCGAACCTCCCGGCGCTGAACGACAACATTCGCGACCTCGCCACGGTTTCGAAGCTGTACGGCGACATCGCACCGGACCTGCTCGACGCGCTGAGCGCCTCGGCCGTCACGCTCGACACGGTCAAGGAGAAACGGGCCGAGCTGGCGTCGGTGTACCAGCAGGTGACGTCGTCGTCCCAGCAGGTCACGACGTTCCTCGCCAACAACCGCGCCAACATCATCGCGCTCGCCGCCGACAGCCGCGCTCCGCTGGAGGTCGCCGCGAAGTACTCGCCCAGTTTCGCCTGCACGCTCGACG
Source organism: Amycolatopsis japonica (assembly GCF_000732925.1). Lineage (NCBI taxonomy): Bacteria > Bacillati > Actinomycetota > Actinomycetes > Pseudonocardiales > Pseudonocardiaceae > Amycolatopsis > Amycolatopsis japonica. Next base: position 1,803,725 of record NZ_CP008953.1, on the reverse strand, counting down.
CGCTCGCCAAACTGAAACCGCAGATGGACAAGGTGCTGGGCGCCGGAACCGACGAACCCGGCCTGCACGCGGAGATCGTCGTGACCCAGCCTCGCGGCAAATACGTCCCGGGCAAGGACGATCCGGTCTACGACGCCACCGGCGAGCCGCGCTGTTATCCGTCCAACGGCCTGATGGGCCAGGGGATCGCGGCGACCGGTGAGAAGACCGCCGCGCTGCCGGGTGTGCAGGGCGACCTCGGGCTGCCGAACTCGCCGCAGGAACGGGAATTGATCTCGACGCTCGTCGCGCCGTCCATGGGCGTTCCGACAGCCGAGGTGCCCGCCTGGGGCAGCGTGCTCGTCGGCCCGCTCTACCGCGGCACGGAGGTGACCCTGCGATGAGGAACTTCGTGAGCCCCCTGATCAAGGGGCTGATCTTCGTCGTCGTCACGACACTGGCGACAGTGCTGCTGGCGGTGTCCATCACGAACACCGGCCTCGGCGACACCAAGAACTACAGCGCCAAATTCCTCGACGCGACGTCGCTGAACGTCGGCGACGACGTCCGGATCTCCGGGGTGCGGGTCGGCCAGATCGAGGCGCTCGAGATCGCCGACCACAGCCTGGCCCGCGTCGAGTTCTCCCTCGACTCCCAGCGCAGGCTGCCCGCCGACGTCACCGCGGTGATCAAGTACCGCAACATGGTCGGCCAGCGCTACATCGCGCTCGAACGCGGCAAGGGCACGCGCGAACTCCTGGAGCCCGGCGCGGAGATCCCGCTGGAGCGCACGACACCCGCGCTGGATCTCACGGAACTGTTCAACGGGTTCAAACCGCTGTTCCAGGCCCTCTCGCCCAAGGACGTCAACCAGCTCTCCGGCGAGATCGTCCAGGTGCTGCAGGGTGAAGGCGGCACGGTGGAAAGCCTGCTGGCGCACACCGGTTCGCTGACCACCACGCTCGCCGGCCGCGACAAGGTGATCGGCGAGGTGATCACGAACCTGGACACGGTGCTGAAGAGCATCAACGGCAAGGGCGACGCGCTGTCCACATTGGTCTCCACGCTCAAGGAGTTGGTTACGGGGCTCGCCGGTGACCGCACCGAGATCGGGGAAGCCGTCTCCGGCCTCGCGGAACTCACCACCGCCACGGCCGGCCTGCTCGAACAGGGCAGGAAACCGCTCAAGGACAGCATCGAAGGCCTGGGCCTGCTCTCCGGTCAGCTGACGACCGACGAGGCGAAGGCCGAGGTCGACAACTTCCTCACCGTCCTCCCGGGGAAGCTGAACGAACTGGGACGGATCAGCTCCTACGGATCGTGGATGAACTTCTACCTGTGCTCGGCCGTCCTCAAGGTCACGCCTCCCCGCGGGATCCCGGCGACGGCGGAGAGGTGCACGTCGTGAAACCCTTCAAGGAACGGAACCCGATCGTCGTCGGTCTCGTCGGCAGTGCCGTGGCGGCCGCGGTGCTGACCGCGACGCTCAACTACGAGAACCTCCCGATCATCGGTTCCGGGACCACCTACCAGGCCGAATTCTCCGAAGCGGCGGGCCTGCAGCAGGACGACGAGGTCCGCATCGCCGGGATCAAGGTCGGCGAGGTGAGCGACGTCCGGCTCGCCGAAGACCACGTGGTGGTCAGCTTCCGGGTCAAGGACGCCTGGGTCGGCGACAAGACCGCCGCCGAGATCAAGATCAAGACCTTGCTGGGCCGGAAGTTCCTCGCGCTGCGCCCGACCGGCGAAACGGTGCAGAACCCGAAGCAGATCATCCCGCGCACCAGGACCGTGACGCCCTACGACGTCACCGAGGCCTTCAACGGGCTGGCCGACACCGCGGGCGCGATCGACACCGATCAGCTCGCGGAGAGCTTCACGACGCTGTCCGACACGTTCAAGAACTCGCCCGAGCACATCAAGAAGGCGCTCGAAGGGCTGACGTCGCTGTCGAAGACCGTGTCCTCCAGGGACAGCGAGCTCGCCAGCCTGCTGTCCAACGCGCACGGCCTCACCACCACGCTCGCGAATTCGAACGACGACTTCGCCAAGCTCCTCTCGAACGGCAATCTCCTGCTGACCGAACTGGACCGCCGACGGCAGGCGATCCACGACCTGCTGACCGGCTCGCAGCAGCTCGCCGCCCAGCTTTCGGGACTGGTGAAGGACAACAAGGACCAGCTCGGCGGAGCGCTCAGACAGCTCGGAGAGGTGACCGACATCCTGCAGCGGCAGAACGACAATCTCGCCAAGAGCCTCGACCTCGCCGCGCCGTACTTCCGCGTGGTGAACAACTCGCTCGGCAACGGGCGCTGGGTGGACGGCTACCTGTGCGGCCTCGTCCCGGAGAACCGGGACCCCTGCACCCCGAAGATCCCGGGAGGCCGCCGGTGATCAGCAGATTCGTCACCCTCGCGCTCGTGCTCGCGCTGGCCGTCGTCGGCGGTCTCTGGTGGATCTTCTCCGGCAGCGGGCTCGACCGCGTCACCGTGTACTTCTCGCGCGCGGTCGGTGTCTACAGTGGATCGGACGTGCGTGTGCTCGGCGTCCGGGTCGGCCAGGTGGAATCGGTCGCCCCGGAAGGAGAGCGGGTCAAGGTCGTGCTGACCGTCGACGGCTCGACACCGATCGCCGCCGACACGAACGTCCTGGTCGTGGCGCCGAGCGTGGTGGCGGACCGGTACGTCCAGTTCACCAAGCTCACCCGCGCGGGAAACCGGCTGGACGACGGCGCGGTGATCCCGGTCGAGCGCACCGGCACCCCGGTGGAACTCGACCAGCTCTACTCCAGCCTCGACACGCTCGCCAAGGCGCTCGGCCCCAAGGGGGCGAACGCCGACGGCGCGCTTTCGGATCTGCTGCGCACCGGCGCGAAGAACCTGCAGGGCAACGGCAAACCGTTCAACGAGTCGGTGCGCAACTTCGCCGACCTCGCCAGGACCCTGTCCGGGAACTCGCAGAACCTGTTCGCCACCGTCGACGAGCTGCAGCGGTTCACCTCGATGCTGGCGACCAACGACCGCAACGTCAGCGAGGTCAACAAGCAGCTCGCCTCGGTGACCGGGACACTGGCCGCGAACAAGGACGAGCTCGCCCGAGCGCTCAACGGCCTCGGTAGTGCGCTCGCGGAGATCCAGCAGTTCATCAAGGAGAACCGCGCGCTGATCAAGTCCAATGTGGACAAGCTCGCGGTCACGACCGGGACGCTGGTCGACAAACGCGCCGCGCTGGCCGAGACCCTCGACACGATCCCGCTGGCGGTGACGAACGTGCTCGAAGCCGTCGACCCGAAGACCGGCAAACTGCAGAGCCGCGGCAACATGCTCGAATACGCCCCGCTCCCGCTGCCCGTCGCCGGCGACACCTACACCGGGGGGCGTTGATGGCCACGAAACGGGCGATCGCCGCGCTCGCCGCGTGCTGCGTCGCACTCACGGCCTGCTCGTCGGATTTCAAGGGGGTCTACGACCTGCCGCTGCCCGGCGGCGCGGACATCGGCGACCATCCGTACCGGGTGACCGTGCAGTTCGCCGACGTGCTCGACCTCGTCCCGCAGGCCGCGGTGAAGGTCGGCGACGTCCCGGTCGGCCGGGTCGAGACGATCAGGCTCGGCGAGGACGGCTGGACGGCCGAGACCGTCCTGGCGGTCAACGGCGACGTCCACCTGCCCGCCAACGCCATCGCGCGGCTGCGGCAGTCCAGCCTGCTCGGCGAGAAGTTCATCGAGCTCGCCCCGAGCGCGGCGAAGGCCGAGGGCAGGCTGGGCGACGGCGGCGTGATCCCCGTCGCGAGCACGAACCGCAACCCGGAGTTCGAGGAGATCTTCGGTGCGCTGTCCCTGCTGCTCAACGGCGGCGGGATCGGGCAGTTGCAGACCATCAACCGCGAGCTGTCGAAGGTGATGGACGGCAACGAGGAGGAGATCCGGTCCTTCCTGTCCACTGTGGAGAAGCTGGTGTCCAACCTGGACTCCCACCGCTCCGAGATCACCTCGGCGCTCGATGGGCTGAACCAGCTCTCGGCCACGCTGGCGAACCGGAAGAAGCAGGTCGAAGGCGCGCTCACCGATCTCACGCCCGGCCTTCAGAGCCTCTCCGATCAGCGCACCCAGCTCGTCTCGATGCTGCAGTCGCTGGACCGGCTCTCGGGGGTCGGCGTCGACGTGATCAAGAAGAGCCGTGCCGATCTCGTCGCGGACCTCACCGCGCTCGCGCCGATCCTGAAACGGCTGGCCGACGCCGGCGAGAGCCTGCCCAAGTCGCTGGAGATCCTGCCGACGTTCCCGTTCACCGACGCCGTCCGCGACGGGATCAAGGGCGACTACCTGAACGTCTACGCCACGATGATCCCCGCACCGGGCGTCGAACTCCCTCCCCCAGGCGAAGGGGTCCCGCCGGGACTTCCGACCCTGCCGCTGCCGTCCTCCGGAGGTAGCTGATGCTCACCACCCGTGTCCGGATCCAGGTGATCGCGTTCGTCATCCTCGCCCTGGCGACGACGGCGTTCGTCGGGGCGAGCTACGCGGGGCTCGGCAGGCTCTTCGGGGCGGGCGGGTACACCGTGAAACTCGCGCTGACCGACGGCGGGGGCCTGTTCACCAACGGCGAGGTGACCTACCGGGGCGTCGCCGTCGGCCGCGTCGGCGAACTGCGGCTCACCGACGGCGGGATGGAGGCGGATCTGCTGATCGACGACGACGCGCCGCCGATCCCCGCGAACTCACGGGCGGTCGTGGCGAACCGGTCCGCGGTCGGCGAGCAGTTCGTCGACCTGCAACCCCGGACCGGCGACGGGCCGTTCCTGGCCGAGGGTTCGGTCATCCCGCGCGAGGCGACGACCGTTCCGCTGCCGGTGCAGAACCTGCTGACCGATCTGGACTCGCTGACCGCGTCCGTGCCGACCGAGGATCTGCGGACCGTGGTCGACGAACTCGACAACGCCCTGCGTGGCTCCGGCGCGAACCTGCAGGTGCTGCTGGACTCCACCACCGACTTCACCAAACAGGCGTCGGATCATCTTCCGCAGACGGAGAAGCTGATCACCGACGGCTCGACCGTGCTGAAGACCCAGGTCGACTCGTCGCAAGCCTGGCGGCAGTTCAGCAGCAACGCCAAGCAGTTCGCCGAGCAACTGTCCCGTTCGGACGGTGATCTGCGGCGGCTGATCGCGACGGCGCCCGACGCGGCGACGCAGCTTTCCGGGCTGTTGCGCGACAACGAGCCGGGGCTGCCGATCCTGCTGGCGAACCTGCTCACCACGTCGCACGTGTTCTCGGCGCGCACCGACGGCCTCCGGCAGCTGCTGATCAACACCCCGAAGGCGGTGTCCGCGGTGGACGCGGCCGTCGACGAGCAGTCCGGGAAGATCGGGCTGGTCCTGACCTTCTTCGACCCGATGCCGTGCACCAAGGGCTACGAGGGCACGAAGGTCCGCACCAGCGCGGAGCTCTCGGCACTGCCGTTCAACACGGGTGCCGCGTGCACGCTCGAAAGGGGCAACGCGAGTTCGGTCCGCGGCTCGCAGAACGCGCCGAAGGGCGGGGTGCCGCCCGCCGCGATCCCCGGCGGCTTCGGCGCCGACGGCCAGCCGACGTCCACCAGCCTCGAGGAGATGTTGTGGCTGCGAAACTGAAGATCGCGATCGCGGTGTTCGCCGCGGCCTGCGCGTTCGCGGGATGGGCCGGGTACACCTGGTTCACCGCGTCGGCTTCCGAAGCCGTGTCCTACGGGAACTCCCGTGACGAAGCGCTGAAATCCGGACGCGAACTCGTCGCCCGGCTGACGAGCCTCGATCATCACCGGGTCGACCAGGGCATCGCCGACTGGCTCGCCGCGTCGACCGGTCCGCTGCGCGATCAGCTGGGCAAGACCGACGACGCGACGAGGCAGGCGCTCACCAAGGACGCGACGGTCTCGACGGGCAAGGTGCTCGACGCGGCGATCAGCGAACTCGACGACCACGCGGGAACGGCCAAGATGCTGGCTTCGGTGGAGATCACGATGGCGAAGGAAGGCGCGGCACCGACGACGAAACGCAACCGTTTCGCCGCCGGGCTGACCAGGACGGACGAGGGCTGGAAGCTCAGCGCGCTCGACCAGCTGCCGGTGGGTGCGCGATGACCGCCACGGCCGACACCGATCCCGACGCCGATGTCACTGCGGAGACCGAGCCCGAGACCACGGCCGAAGAGACCACCGAAGAGGCCGCCGGGAAGCCGTCCCGCCGGCCGGACCTGCCACTGATCCTGCTGGTCGCGGCGGCCGTGCTGCTGGCGGCCGGGGTGTGGTTCACGCTGGAGGCGAAGTCGGTCTCGGCGACGCCGTCGGCGGCCAACACCGCGCTCACCGACGTCGGGGCGACGGCCGAGGTGAACTCCGCGGTAACGGTGGCGCTCGACAAGATCTTCTCCTATTCCTACGACCGGACCGACGTCACCGAAAAGGCGGCCGCCGCGGTGCTCAGAGGAAAGGCACTGGAGTCCTACAACCGGCTGTTCACCCAAGTCAGGGAAAAGGCTCCGGCACAGAAACTGGTCCTCACCACCCGGGTCTCCTCATCCGCCGTCCAGGAACTCGGCGGCGGTAAAGCGAGGCTGCTGGTATTCCTCGATCAAGCGGCCGTCCGGGCCGACAACAATTCTTCGACGGCGGCCGCGGCGCAGCTTTCGATCACCGCGGAACGCGAAGGCGAAAACTGGGTCATCACCGACCTCATCCCCAGGTGATCCGCTTTGTAAACCAGGAGAGAAAACGAGGAGAATCATGTTCGGTCGAACGCGCTCTAAAACAGCCCGCCGCCGTCTCGGCACGGTCGTCGCGCTCACGTCCGCGCTCGCCATGGCGGGCGGTCTCGCCGCGACCCCCGCCCTGGCGGACGACCCGGTGGAGATCCCGGTCTCCTACACCGTCACCGGGAAGACCACGGTCAAGAAGACCGGCGGCACCCTCGACCTCGGCCCCGGTCAGCTCAACGGCGCGCTGGTCATCGACGGTGACAACGTCGGCATCCGCGGCGATCTGGCCCTGCCGCCGTCGACGGCGAACATCTCGCTGGTCTCGGGGGTCTTCAAGATCAAGGCCCGCGTGCGGATCGAGCCGACCGGCCCGGTCACCGGCACGCTCGCCAACGGCGACCTGACCACCCACTCGCAGGCGAACATGCTGATCGACAACATCGTGGTCGGCCTGTTCTGGCCGGTCATCCCGCTGCCGACGGTGCCGAACGCCTGCAAGACGGTCAAACCGCTCGACCTGACCCTGATCTCGAAGAACGTCGACCTGTTCGCCGAGACGATCCCGTCTTCGGGGACGTTCACCATCCCCGAGTTCAAGGACTGCTTCATCAACGACCTCGCGCTGGGGGCGTTGATCTCCGGTCCCGACAACACGATCAACCTGAGCATGAAGTCCAACCTGTCCTGACGCTCAAGTCCGTGAAGGCCTCCTTGAGGGACCCTGGGTCTCTCAAGGAGGCCTTCACGGAACGTCAGCAGAAGTACGGCGCCGTGGGGTCGACCAGCGCGACGCCGGTGCTGTCACCGGCGGAAACGGCGTAGACCGGAGCGCACACGCCGGAGAACTTCCACATGTCCATCGGCGGCTCCGAGCTGGTGTCCCGGCTCTCCGCCTTCACGTTGCTGCCCCAGGCGAAGACACTCCCGTCGGCCTTCAGCGCGACGTTGTGGTTGAAGCCCGCGTCGATGGCGACCACGCCGGACTGCGCTTCCGGCGGAACCGTGGCCTGGCCGTAGAAGTTGTCACCCCAGGCGATGACGCCACCGTTCTTCAGCGCGATGCTGTGCCGGAAACCGGCCGAGATCGCCGAAACCCCGGAGGTGGCCGCCGCGGGCACCGTGATCTGGCCCTTTCCGTTGCTGCCCCATCCGATCACGCCGCCGTTCTTCAGCGCGAGCCCGTGGTCGCCGCCCGCCGAGATCGCGGTGACCCCGGAGGACACGGACGCGGGAACCGTGGTCCGCGAGCCCCAGCTCACCACGCTGCCGTTCGTTTTGAGCGCCAGGTTGAAGTACGCACTGGTGGAGATCGCGGTGACCCCCGAAGTCGCGGACGACGGCACGACGTTCTGGCCGTAGAAACCGTTGCCCCAGGCGATCACGCCGCCGTTCTTCAGCGCGAGTTCGTGCGCCCAGCCGGCGGCGATCGCCGAGACGCCGGACGTGGCCGCCGCCGGAACCGACAACTGGCCGTAACTGTCGTTCCCCCAGGCGATCACCCCGCCGTCCTTGAGCGCGAGATGGGTGATCGCGCCCGCGGAGACCGCGCTGGCGCCGAGCGCGGCGGCCGGTATGGTCCCCTGCCCGTAGTCGTTGCTCCCCCATGGCCGCGCTTCGCCGGTCTGCGCGGCGCTCGCCGTACCGCAAAGGGAAACCGTTGCGATCATTACGGTAATCGCGACGCCCGCTACCCGTCGTGATGCCGATCGTCGATTCTCGGAAGACATGCGCCGAATGTTAACCCGGCTGCACCGATCGGCCGTCTCTTTGTCATCCACGGACAAACTTCATAATCGCATTCAGCGCCCACTGACAAGAAAGAACGGGCGTCTCACCCACTTCGAAACATGTCGACATGAATCCTTGTTACGTACATAACTCGCGGGTAACCTCGGTTTACCCCACCACCGAGAAAGCCGCTCGAGTCGAGCATATTTGATCAGAAAAATCCGCCGAAAGGCGCATGGGGAAAGCCGCCCGAGACGTAAACTGGATCAAAGGAGATGACAGGTATGTCCCGTAGACTTGGCAAGCTGTCGGCAGGCGTCGCCACCACCGGCATCGTGCTCGGCGCCGTCGCCGTGCTCACCGCCGGCACGGCCGCCGCCGCGACCACCTACGCCACCGGCACCGTCGCCTACATGTGCAACTTCCCCGGCATCGGCCAGCAGCAGCTGGACGTGAAGGCGAACTTCGTCGGGCCGGACTCGGTCGCCTCCGGCGGCACCGCCACTCCGTCGAGTGTCGGCGGCACCGCGACGATCAACGCGACCATCAACGCGCTGCTCAACGCCGCCAACTACGACGGTGTCCGCGGCAAGGCCAACATGCCGATCACCGCCACCAACGCCACCCCGACGTCGGCGACGGTGACCAACCTGGACGTTCCGACCCAGATCAACCCGTACGTGCCCGGCCCCCGGTCGTTCAACATCGTCCAGGACGCCGGCACCAGTGTTCCGACGCTGACCGCGGGCGCTCCCGGTTCGGGCGTGATCTCCCTCGGGACCACGATCAACGCTCCGCTGGACTTCCACAAGAAGGACGGCACCTGGACGGCGTGGAACTTCAACTGCACGGTGAAGAACACCAACCCGGCGCAGAACCGCGCGTTCAGCCCGGCGATCCCGATCACCTGACGAACCACCCGTGCGGGGCGGGGACGCCCGCCCCGCACGGTCTCCACCACACGATGCGAAGGGAAACCCCATGGGACGGCAGGTTCGCCGGGCGGGCGCGGTCTCGGCCGTCGTGATCGGCGCGGTCTCGCTGCTCACGGCCGCACCGGCCACGGCCGAAACATCCTTCGCCACGGGGACGGTCACGTACATGTGCGGCTTCCCGTCGATCGGCCAGCAGCCGCTCGACGTCAGGATGACCTTCACCGGCCCCGATTCGGTGCCCGCCGGTGGCGCCATCTCGCCGGGCGGAATCGCCGGGAGCCTCGTGTTCAACGCCATGCTCAACGCCGTGACGTTCAACGCCAGCAACCGGGACGGTATCCGCGGCACGATCACCACCTCGCTGACCGGGACGAACACCGCGCCGGCCTCGGCGGAGATGACGCGGCTGAGGATTCCCGAACAGATCGCGCCGTACGTCCCGGGGCCGCGCTCCGTCCTTTTCGAACAGGACACGAGCACCGTCGTCCCCACCTTCGCGGCGGGCACACCCGGCCAAGCGGCCATCGGGCTCGGGACCACGTTCCGTATCGAAGGCGCCCTTCACCAGAAGGACGGGACGTGGAGTCCCTGGATCTTCAACTGCACGGTGAAGAACACCAACCCGGCGCAGAACCGCACCTTCAGCCCGGCGATCCCGATCACGTGACACATCAGCGCAAGGCACGAGAGGAACACCCATGACGCAACAGGTTCGCCGGGCACTCGGGAGGTTTCCCGTTCTGGCGGGCGTCATCCTGCTCGTGGGTGTGAGCGGGGCACTGTCCTCTTCGGCCGCGACCGATCCGGCCACGCCGCCGCCGGCCCCGTTGCAGGGCACCACGTCCGCACACCAGCGCCTCGCGAACACCTGCGTCTTCCCGGATCCCGCCGGGGAACGGCCGGTCACCATGGACGTCCAGGCGACGCTGCCGAAAGTCGTCCCGACCGGGAAACCCGTTCAGGTCAAGGACTTCTCGCTGACCTTCACCATCGGCGAAGGGTCACTCGGAACCGTCGCCGAGGTCACGGGTGGCGCGACCGTCGAACTCACGGCCGCGAACGGGGACAAGAAGACCCCGATCCCGGTGTCCGTGACGATCCCGACGACGAAGGTGCCCACCACCGGCGAACTGAAGCTGGTCGCGACGGGTACCGTCCCCGACATCCTGCTCAAGGTGCCGTCCGAACTGCGGCTGAGCACGGGCGCGCCGTCGCTCGCGCTGACCGCCGCGGAGACGCCGCTCAAACCGATCACCTGCACCCAGACGCCGGACCAGAACACGCTGCTCGGCAGTGTCGCGCTCCTGCCGCTCGGAAAACCCAAGCCGCAGTCCGGCAAACCCGGCGAGCAGAAGAAACCCGGTACCGACGCGCGGGCCGCGGACGAGGTCCACGCCGACGCCCTCTACCCGATCGCGTTGCAGCCGTTCGAGCTTCAGGGCACGTCGTCGATCACGAAGCTCGGCGCCTTCGCCCGGCTGAAGCCCGCGTTCATGGTCAACGCGGTGTGGCATGTCGACCTCGAGAACACCGAAGGGCCCGGCAAGATCACCGGCTCCGTCATCATGCCGCCGAGCAAGATGAGCTTCCTCGGTTTCGGGTTCGTCCCGATCACCGCGACCATGGAACTGCTGCCGGAGGACTACGCGACCGGCAATCACATCATCGACGTCGACGGGGTTTCGATCCCGGAGCCGGAGGGCAGTTCGACCGTCCTCACCCCGCTCAAGGTCTACGGGAAACTGAGCGGGGTCACCATCAACGGGGTCGCCCTCGACGTCGGCGACCACTGCCTCACCGCGGAGCCGATCAAGATCAATCTCCGCGGGGAGAAGTACGGGATGTTCACCGGCGGCGTGGTGCGCACCGATCCGAAGTGGACGGATCCCGCCTATCGAGACTTCACGCTGCCCCCGTTCTCGGGCTGTGGCGCGAAGGAGGATCTCGACTCGCTGCTGACCGGGATGGCTTCGGGGCCAGGGAACCAGGCCTGCGTCGGGGTCAACCAGGTCGGGCTGCCTTGGGAACCCGAGCGCAAGTGCCCGAACGTCGAGCCGCCGGCGGGCCGCTGACGCGTGTCATGAAAGGGTCGTTCAGGACGTTTTTCGTCCTGAACGACCCTTTCATGACATCCAGGCGTGCCCCTACGACCCGCTCGGCGTCCACTGTGGACTCTTGCGCGGCGACGGCAGCACCTCCGGAAGCGTGAAGCCTTCGGGCGAAGCGGAAAGGCCGACCCCGGCCCGCAGCGCGAGTTCCATCTCGAACCGCGCCCCCGGGTCGCGCAAGTGCTCGCCGAAGGTCGCCTGCAGCTGCCGCATGCGGTACCGGACGGTCTGCGGATGCACCTGGAGCCGCTCGGCGATATCGACGACGTTGCCCTGGCTGTCGAGCCAAGCGCGGAGGGTTTCGAGCAGCCGTTCCCGCTGTTTCCCGGTCATCTCGGCCAGTGGGGCGAACAGCCGGTCACGCAGCTGGCAGGTCAGCGCGGCGTCGGCGTTCACGAGCAGGGTGGCGAGGTGGTCTTCGGCGCGGATCACGCGGCGGGCCTGGATGATGCCGCGTTCGGAAAGGAGCAGGGCCTCGCGCGCCCAGCGAAGGGAATCGGCGACGGAATGCAGCGGACGGCACGGGCCGATCGACAGCCGGTACTCCGGCAGCGCGGCCTGCAGGGTGGCCAGGCGGGCGATCGAGATCTCGCCCGGGACGAGAAGGCGCGGCTCAGCGCAGTCGAGTTCGGCGAGGACGTCCGAATCCACCGCGTTGTGCCGCCGGGGTCTGACGGTCTCGCCGATCGGGTGCAGCACCACCGGGGTGGCGCGTTCGGGCACCGTCCAGCCGGTCAGCTGCGCGAGTTCCGCGATCGCCTTCGACGGCGCGGGCGGCGTCTCCAGCACCAGGTGCAGCAGTTTGCGGCGCCACGTGTCCAGCGCGCCGGCGGTGCGCGCCTTCGCTTCGAGGTACCCGTCCAGCGCGACGGACGCGAGTTCGTCCATGAACGCGAGCATCGCGTCGGCCAGTTGCGACATCACCGCGGACGACAGCCCGCTGCGGCGCCCGACGCGCATGATGCGCCGCCACGAGACCCGGGCCCCGACCCGATAAGCCGACTGGAGGGTGTCGAGGCTGCGGCCTTCCCGCATCTCGTTCTGCCCGAGCCGGTGGTGGACCTCGTGCGACTGTTCCTTGGAGACGGTGGGATCCGCGATCTGGGCGACGAAGAGCGTGATCGCGTACTCGACGCCCGCGCGGATCGATTTGCCGTAGGGCCCGTCGAGCGGGCGCGCGTACGCGGGGATGGTCGCCCGGATCTCGTCGACGATCTCGTTGGCGAGACTGCCGAGCTCCGGTCGCAAAATGTCGGCGAGTTTGCGGGGAAGTGCCGCGGGAGGCTGCGCAGCGTGTTCGATTCCGCGCTCCACCGACATCGCAGCTCCTTTGCTCCGCCCAGCGTCCTGACATCCCACGATCGTCGTGAGGTGACAACGAACACATCGCGAAGTCGCCCGTGAATGTGTCACCTTTCGCAGAAGAAACCGATTTCTTGTCACCATCGTGACAAAATCACGGGGCAGCCCTGAATTTTGATGACAAGTGCCCGGCAAACGCCTCGCACGGTACGTACGAACGGCCGAAGTGGATGCGACCGTGACGCAGCGTCACTGCTTTCCGGTGAGCAATTCACCGAGTACTTCGAGCACGGGGGCCAGCACGCGGACCTCGGTGCCGACGCATTCGGTGATCCCCGCGCCGACGACCTCGAAATCGCTCAGGCCGCGAAGCATCGTCACCAGACGTTCGATCGTCAAGCCACCGGGCTCCGGATAGTTCAGCCCGTCGAACTCCGCCGGGTCGAGCACGTCGAGATCGAGATGGACGTACACCTTGTCCGCATCGGCCAGCCCGGCGGCGACGTCGGCCGTCTCGACGACGAGCCCGCGCTCGACCACGGCCCGCTCGGCGTCGTCGAAGGCCCTCGTCCCGGCGAGCACCACGCGTCCGGGTTCGACCGGCGGATTCGCGGCGAACTCCGGGTCGCCCTCACCGAGCAGCGACCGCAGCACCATGCCGTGGAACGCGCCCGACGGCGACGTCTCCGCGGTGTTGAGGTCGGAATGCGCGTCGAACCAGGCGACGCCGAGCCCCGGACCGAAGCGGTAGCGCGCGACCCCGATCGGGATCAGTTCGACACCGCAGTCGCCGCCGATGGTGAGCACCGGCCCGCCCGGCGCCTCCAGCGCGGCGAGCTGCGCGGCCCGGTTCGCGCCGGTGAGCACCGCGCGGTTGGCGATGCCGTCGACCGCGGGCGAGGTCTCACGCGTCTGCCGGATGTGGTGCACCGGCACGCCCAGCACGTGGCCCGCGAGCTCGGCGAGCGCGACGCAGCCCTCGGGCAACTCCGGCGCCCGCTCGGTCAGTGCGCCCTGGAACTGGGGTACGGCGTTGATCAGCACCGGTCCACGTTAGCGACGGCCGCAAGTGCGTGAAGGCCGGACCGAGAGGCCGACGTTGCGAAAGCCACTTTCGCAACGTTGAAGGTTGCGAAAGTGGCTTTCGCAACGTCGGCGAAGGCTGGGATCGACGGTCACCCCTGGGCCCGGCGACTATGTCGCGAAAGCCACTTTCGGGACGTCTGATGTCCCGAAAGTGGCTTTCGCGACACCATCGCCCCGCCACTGCGCGTGAAGGCCCCCTTTCCTCGTCCATCCATGCCCCCGCCGCCGCCCTCAACGGACGCGCTGACGCGCGGCAGGACTGAACTCGACCGGGGGAAGGGGGCCTTCACGGGCAAATCACTCCAGGACGAGCAGCAGGTCCCCTCCTTCCACCTGCTGGACGGCGTTGATCGCGCGCCGCGACACCTTGCCGCCGGTCGACGCCGTGATCGACGCCTCCATCTTCATCGCCTCGATGGTCGCGACCGTGGCACCGGCCTCGACCTCGTCACCCTCGGACACCTGCAGCGTGACCACGCCCGCGAACGGCGCGGCGATCTGCTTCGGGTCGCCCTTGGCGGCCTTCTCCGTCGCCGGGATGTCCGACGCGATCGCGGTGTCGCGGACCTGGATCGGGCGCAGCTGGCCGTTGAGCGTGGACATCACCGTGCGCAGGCCGCGCTCGTCGGCCTCGCCGATGGCCTCCAGCTCGATCAGCAGCCGGACACCCTGTTCCAGGTCGACCGAGTACTCCTCGCCCGGCCGCAGGCCGTAGAAGAAGTCCTTGGACGGCAGGACGGAGGTGTCACCGTACTGCTCGCGGTGCGCCTCGAAGTCCTTCGTGGGCCCGGGGAACAGCAGCCGGTTCAGCGTCGCGCGCCGGTCCTCGGCGAGTCCCTTGTGGTCCTCTTCGGACAGTTCCTGCACCGGCTTCGGCTGCGCGCGGCCTTCGAGGGCCTTGGTGCGGAACGGCTCCGGCCAGCCGCCGGGCGGGTCGCCCAGTTCGCCGCGCAGGAAGCCGATCACCGAGTCGGGGATGTCGAACTTGTTCGGCTCCGCCTCGAAATCCGAGGGCGAGACACCCGCGCCGACGAGGTGCAGCGCGAGGTCACCGACCACTTTGGACGAAGGCGTGACCTTGACCAGGTGCCCGAGGATCTTGTCCGCGGCCGCGTACATCGCCTCGATGTCCTCGAACCGCTCGCCGAGGCCGAGCGAAATCGCCTGCGTGCGCAGGTTCGACAGCTGACCGCCCGGGATCTCGTGGTGGTACACGCGCCCGGTCGGCGACGAGAGCCCCGCCTCGAACGGCGCGTAGATCTTGCGCACGCTCTCCCAGTACGGCTCCAGGTCGCCGATGGCCTGCAGATCCAGCCCGGTCGGCCGGTCCGAGTGGTCGGTGGCCGCGACGAGCGCGGACAGCGACGGCTGCGACGTGGTGCCCGCCATGGACGCGACGGCACCGTCGACGGCGTCCGCCCCGGCCTGGATCGCGGCGAGGTACGTCGCCAGCTGCCCACCCGCGGTGTCATGCGTGTGGATATGCACCGGAAGGTCGAATTCCTTGCGCAGCGCGGAAACCAGCCGCACCGCCGCCGGCGCCCGCAGCAGGCCCGCCATGTCCTTGATGGCCAGGACGTGCGCCCCCGCGCCGACGATCTGCTCCGCCAGCTTGAGGTAGTAGTCCAGCGTGTACAGCTTCTCGGCCGGGTCCGACAGATCCGAGGTGTAGCAGAGCGCCACCTCGGCCACGGCGGATCCGGTCTCGCGGACGGCTTCGATCGCCGGGCGCATCTGCTCGACGTCGTTGAGCGCGTCGAAGATCCGGAAGATGTCGATGCCGGTCGCCGTCGCCTCCTCGACGAAGGCGTTGGTCACCTCGGTGGGGTACGGCGTGTAGCCGACGGTGTTGCGGCCGCGCAGCAGCATCTGCAGGCAGATGTTCGGCACCGCTTCCCGCAGCTTCGCCAGCCGCTCCCACGGGTCTTCGGCGAGGAACCGCAGCGCGACGTCGTAGGTCGCGCCGCCCCAGCACTCCAGCGAGAGCAGCTGCGGCGTGGTCCGCGCGACGACCGGCGCGACGGCGAGCAGATCCTTCGTCCGCACGCGGGTGGCGAGCAGCGACTGGTGCGCGTCGCGGAAGGTGGTGTCGGTGACGCCGATGGTCGGCGACTCCCGCAGCCAGCGGGCGAAGCCCTCCGGGCCCAGTTCGGTGAGCTTCTGCTTCGAGCCGGGCGCCGGTTCGAGGCCCTTGGGCAGCTTCGGCAGTTTCACCTGCGGGTCGAGGGTGCGCGGACGCTCGCCGTGCGGTTTGTTGACCGTCTTGTCGGCGAGGTAGGTCAGCAGCCTGGTGCCGCGGTCGGCCGAATGGCGCGCGGTGAGCAGATGCGGGCGCTCCTCGATGAACGACGTCGTGACGCGGCCTTCGCGGAAGTCCGGGTCGTCGAGGACGGCCTGCAGGAACGGGATGTTCGTGGCCACACCGCGGATCCGGAACTCGGCGACCGCGCGGCGGGCGCGGCCGACGGCGGTCTTGAAGTCGCGGCCGCGGCAGCTGAGCTTCACCAGCAGCGAGTCGAAGTGCGCGCTGATCTCGGTGCCGGCGAACGCCGTCCCGCCGTCGAGGCGGATGCCGGAACCACCGGGCGAGCGGTAAGCGCTGATCATCCCGGTGTCGGGGCGGAAGCCGTTGGCGGGATCCTCGGTGGTGATGCGGCACTGCAGGGCGGCGCCGCGCAGGTACACCTTGTCCTGTGACAGGCCGAGGTCTTCGAGTGTCTCGCCGGAGGCGATGCGCAGCTGCGACTGGACGAGGTCGACGTCGGTGACCTCCTCGGTCACCGTGTGCTCGACCTGGATGCGCGGGTTCATCTCGATGAAGACGTGATTGCCGTCCCGGTCGAGCAGGAACTCGACGGTGCCGGCGTTGCGGTAGCCGATCTGGCGGGCGAACTTCACCGCGTCGGCGCAGATCCGGTCCCGCAGTTCGGACGGCAGGTTCGGCGCCGGGGCCAGCTCGACGACCTTCTGGTGCCGCCGCTGGACCGAGCAGTCGCGCTCGTAGAGGTGGATCACGTTGCCCTCGCCGTCGGCGAGGATCTGGACCTCGATGTGGCGCGGCTCGACGACGGCCTTCTCGATGAACACCGTCGGGTCGCCGAAGGCCGACTCGGCCTCGCGCGCGGCGGCCTCGATGGACTCGCGCAGCTGCGCGGGTTCCTGGACGCGGCGCATACCGCGGCCGCCACCACCGGCGACGGCCTTGACGAACACCGGGAAGCCGATCTCCTCGGCCGCGGCGATCAGCGCGTCGACGTCGGAGGACGGTTCGGAAGAACCCAGCACCGGCACACCGGCGTCGCGGGCGGCCTTGACCGCACGGGCCTTGTTGCCGGTCAGCTCGAGGATGTCCGCGCTCGGTCCGACGAAGGTGATTCCTTCGTCCTCGCACGCGCGCGCGAGGTCCGGGTTCTCGGAGAGGAAGCCGTAGCCGGGGTAGACGGCGTCTGCGCCCGCCTTCTTGGCGGCCGCCACGATTTCCTCGACCGACAGATAGGCCCGCACCGGGTGACCGGGTTCGCCGATCTCGTAGGCCTCGTCGGCCTTCAGCCGGTGGAGCGAATTGCGGTCTTCGTGCGGGAACACAGCCACCGTGCCCGCGCCGAGCTCGAATCCGGCGCGGAACGCGCGGATGGCGATCTCACCCCGGTTGGCGACCAGTACCTTGCGGAACATGCCGGTCCTTCCCATCATCGGATCGGTAGGTGAGGCACGTTACCTGCTTGCTCCCGCAGGGCGGGAGTTGTTGCCCAGGTGATGGACATCATCCCTGGCCGAGTTGCGCTCCGGGACTCTGCAGCAACCTGTTCGCGGTGCCCTCGTGAACCCCGGTCAGCACATCGACGGAAGCGAGGTCGACGAGGGCTTTCGCGACATCCGGCGCCGAGGCGTCCGGGTGCAGGGCCCGGTACAGCGCGGCCACCCCGGCAACGTGCGCGGCGGCCGACGACGTGCCGCTGAGCACCCGGCCACCGCTCCCGCCCGCGTTGGGTCCCGGCACGTCGACGCCGGGCGCGAACAGGTCGACGACCTCGCCGTAGTTCGACGTCGACCCGACCTGGTCACTGGCGTCGGTCGATCCGACGGTGAGCGCTTCGGTGACCCGGCCGGGTGAGAACTTCCCCGCGTCGGTGGCCTCGCCGCCCGCCGGGAGGGCGATCGGGACGACCGCCGCGAGCGCCCGGACGGCGGCGTCGAGCTGGTCGTTGGCCGCGCCGCCGATGCCGAGGACGGCGACGGCGGGCTGCCGTGCGTTCTGCGTCACCCAGTCGATACCCGCGATGATCTTGTCGGTCGCGCCGCCGCCCTGTGCGTCGATCACCCGGACCGGGACGATCTGCGCGGCCTTCGCGACACCGAAGGTCCTCGACGCGGCGACACCGGCCAAGTACGTGCCGTGACCGTTGGTGTCGGTGGTGTCCGTGCCGCCGTTCAGGAAGTCCTTACCGGGTTTGACGCGGCCGCCGAAGTCCGGATGCGCCGCGTCGACCCCGCTGTCGATCACGTAGACCGTGACGTCCTTGGCGTCGGTCTCGTAGTGGTAGAGCTGATCGAGACCGGTTCGCTGGTCGATCCGGTCCAGCCCCCAGTTCGGCGGGTTCTGCTGGACTTCCGTCGCGGAAGCGGGCTGCGCCACCAGCACCAGGAGCGCCAGCGCGGCCATGATCCGTACCAGTCGAATGATCATGCCTTGGCTCTACGCCTGTACCTGTGGGGCGGCAACCCCGGAGTGTCACCCGTTCGACTGGTCTTGGCCGATATGCGCGCTGACCGTCGACTTCGGGAAGCAGACCAGCGCGTCGAACGCCTCGACGACGTCGACGGGGTTGAACAGGTGCGCGTGCCGGATGCTCTGTGGTCCCTCGGTTCCACGTCGCGCGCGAAGGTCGACCAGGCCGGGGCCCTCGGCTTCGACGCTGCCGTCCGCCGGAGCGTCCAATTCCTGGCGGTACACGGTGAAACCGAGCCGCGCGGTCGCATCCGGCTTGAGCCCGGTGGTCTCGCCCTCGACCGCGGTGAGCCCGAGCGCGAAGTAGTCGTCGCCGAATTCGGCGGCCAGATGCGTCCCCGCCGACGGCGAGGTGAGGCCGGGAAACGGCGAGAACGGCACGCGCTGGAGATGTCCGTTGTGGAGCATCACGACGATCTTCGTGTCGTCACCGTGAAGCCGCCGGATCAGCCGGACGGTGTCGGCCATGTACGCGTCGCGCGAACCGCTCTGCAGGGCGGGCGCGGCGCCGGACATCATCGCGGCGACCTCGGCGAGGTACGCGTCGACGCGTACCGCGCCTTCGACGTGGTGCTCCGCGACGGCGGTGTCCCCGTAGACGGGACGCAGCGAGGTGAGGTGGGTCTTGAGCCGCGTGAGCGCCGCGGTCGCCTTGTCCTTGGCCTCGGCGTCTAGGGCGGCGTACTTGGCGGGCGCGTCCGCGCTGCTGACCGAGGCGTATCCCTTGGTCGCCTCGATCGCCGCGTCGACGAGGCTCGACGCCTCCGGGTCCACAGTGGACAGATAGGCGCGGACGGCGTCGAGCGATGGCACCGGCGAGCCCGCGGAACTCGGTACGTCGAGGCCGTAGTAGGCGACGTCGCCGCGTTCGCGGAGCCACGTCAGCATTTCGTGCGCCTCGGGGGACTCCCCGAGCGAGAACGTGAAGCCGTCGCGACCGATGTCGGTGACGTCCCCGGGCGCGCCCTTCAGCCAGTCTTCGACGAGCTTTCCTTCGGCGAATCCGGATTCGAACGCCAAGACCCGGAAGCCGTGGTGCTCGACGAGGTGCTGGAGCAAACGATTGCGCAGGTCGCCGAACTCATGGACGTGGTGGTTGTTTTCACCGATGGCGACGATCTTGGCGTCTCCGACGAGTTCGGCGATCTTCGCTGGGTCTGGCATACTGGCCACACTAACGCAACAGGAGTAGCAATTGGCAACCTCCGGCACCCAGCGGCCCGGCGGCCGGACCGAACGCACGCGCCAGGCCGTCTTGCACGCAACCCTCGATCTGCTGGCCGAACGCGGGTTCGGCGAATTGACCGTGGAGGCGGTCGCCGAGCGGTCCGGCGTGCACAAGACCACGGTGTACCGGCGCTGGTCCTCACCGGACGGTCTCGTCGCCGCCGCGCTGCAGATGGGCGCGGAGGACGACTGGAAGGCGCCCGACACGGGGTCGCTCGAGGACGATCTGTACGAGGTCGCGGCCGAGGTGGTGCGGTACTTCACCGAGCCCGCGCTGAAGGAGTTGCCGACGGCGTCGGTCCTGGCGGCCTTCCAGTCTCCGCAAGCGGCCGAGGCGCTGCACGACTTCTACGCCGATCGGCACGTGCGCATGGCGCCGATCGCGGAACGGGCCGTCGCGCGGGGCGAGATCCCGGCCGGCACGGATGGCGACGAACTGGTGCGGGCGGTGTGCGGGCCGATGTTCTACCGGCTCTTCCTGTCGCGGGAAAGTGTCACGGTGGCGGACGCACGGGTCACCGCACGTGCGGTGGCGGTCGCCGCGCGCGAAGGCGCCTTCGTTCGGCCACACGTTTAGTCGCGGAAATACGCGGTGGGGCGGTGATCGGTTGTTGATGAAGGAATCGGGACATTGAGTGTCCCGATTCCTTCATGGCCGTGGGTTATGTCGGCGATGGAGCTTGGTCGACGGAGGATCGAGAACACTCAACGTCCCCGATTTTCGCTGATCAAGGGCCATGCCTGGATCCCGCACTCGGGTGTCCCGGCTCCACGCACACGAGATCCGCTTTCAAGCACGCGAGACCCGGCTCTGAGCACGCCACCGTTGGCTTACCTCTCAATAACCCGAATCGCCGCTCACGACCACCCGCCAGTTCGGTCTGGTCATGAGCCACGAGCGGCTTACCGGGGAGAAGGAGGTTTTCACTGCAGCGAAAAGGTGTGGTGATCGATTCGTGCGGCGGCGATCGTGGTTTCGTCAGCAACATCCACAGAGGGGAAATATCATGCGAACCAAGCATGTTGTCGTGTCCACGATTGCCGGCGTCGCGCTGGCGTTCGGCGTTACGACGGGGACAGCAGCAGCCGCCGACGGTGGCACGACCGGCGCGCCGGTCGTGCTGGGTGCCTGCCCGGATACCGGTAATGAGGTCAGCATCAGCGGCGGCTACGCCGAGTGGGACATCACGTGCGAAAAGGGCCGGGTGCACGTCCGGGGGCACGTCAAGGACACCGCGCTCGACGGCAAATGTGCGCGGGTGAAGGCCACGAACATGACCGGAGGCAAGACGAAGAAGGTGTCCGCCTGCGGCTGGGGCACCGACAAGAAGATCAACTTGGATCTCGGTAAAGGCAGCAAGGGAGCCGAGGTCTACCTGTACAAGTCGTGAGGCCCAGCCTGAGTTGATCGCGCAGGAGTGAACCCGGCCCGGATCCCCGAGCCGGGTTCACATACGGTGTCCGACTCCAGGACCAGACAAGTCTTTGACACCCCGGGACTCGATCTCGGCCAGATACCGCCCCAACCGACGGACGCCTCCCGCACAACCTGCGGAAACTCGGGAAGAACAGTCTTGGACACCTCTGGATAATATCTCAAGATAATCGAACCTGTATTCGTAATTTAAGCGACAATGAAACCGGCGAAACAATACTGAAGGGTGATAGAGCCAGAAACACCGCTACACCCGAGCTCTTGAGGTCAGTTTTACCGTCAGCGCCGGGAACTTTCCGGGCCAGACTGGTTTCTCCGTGCCACGAGAGGGGACCGTCATGACCGAGGAAGTCCGGAAGCCGACGCGCGAGATGCCGCGCCAGCTCAAGTTCGTCCGCGTTTTCCTCTGGGTGCAAGCGGTCCTCAACATCCTCGTCAGCGTGCTCGTGACCGCGCTCGCGATCAACGAACTCGACCACGGCAACGAGGAAGCCGGCCTCGCCCTCGCGCTGGCGATCCTCGGTTTCGTCGTCGCCGCCGTGCTGATCGCTTGCGCGATAAGGATTTCCCACGGTTCGCCCTGGGTGCGGCCGACGGTCATCGCGGTGGAAGGGCTCTCCGTCGTCATGGGACTGATCAGCCTGGTCAACGGCGGGGCGATCACCCAGCTGATCGGCATGGGCATCGCCGTCGGCATCATCGTCACCCTCAACAAACCCGAGGAAACCGCCTGGTTCAAGCGCTGACGAGAGCGATCCGGTAGCGCACTTCGGCAAGCGGGACGTCCTCGCCGGGCATGGTGTCGGTCTTCGTCGCCCCGTCCGGCACCCATCCCCCGGCCGAGTAGAAACGCCGGGCGCGTTCGTTGGTTTCGAGCACCCAGAGCGTCGCCTCGCGGTGCCCCGAATCCCGCAGCGCGGCGACGGCGGTGTCGAGCAGCAGCCTGCCCAGTCCCGTGCCCCAGCGCGCCGGTTCGAGGTAGATCGCGCGCAGTTCCCCGCGGACCCGGTCGACGGCGGTGAAGCCGAGGAGCTTTCCGTCTTCGACCAGGACCAGGATGTCGCCCCGGTTGGCGGGATCGGCGAGCGTCCGCTGCCAGCGGGCCGCCCGTCCCTCGACGGACAGATCGCGAAGGTAGAGCTCGGGCAGCAGGCCCTGGTACGCCGACTGCCACGACCGCACGTTCACCTCAGCGATGGGCCAGGCGTCCTCGACGGTCGCGAGGCGGATCGTGGCCATCGTCAGCTTTTCACTTCGCGGGCGGCGAAACCGGTCACGACGGCCAACGCGAGCACCGCCCCCAGCGCGATCCACCAGCCGGCGCCGGTGACGCTCGAACTGCTCGGCATCGCGTAGGAAAGCACGCACGCCATGACGATGCCGCCTCCGGCCACCCCGCCGAGGAAGGCGATCCCGAAGGCCACCGGCCGTAGCAGCACACCGAGCAGCGTCCCGATCAGGAGCACCACCGAGACCACGAGGTAGATCGCCGCCTCGTCGGCCCGGCTCGACGAGTAGTCGAGCAGTTCGACGGCCTCCGCCACCAGCCCGGCCGTACCGGCGGCCCCGGCCACGAGGGCCGCGATGGCGAGTCCGCCCCTCGGCTTCCCCAGCCCGAGACGGAAACTCCGGTCACGCCGCACCGAGATCAGCGCGCAGACGGCCCCCGCGAGCAGGCAGCCGTCGGTGAGGACCAGCAGCACCGGACCGGACGGGATCGCCGAAAGCAGCGCGAGTCCGCACAGCGCTCCCGGCCCCGCCAACCGGCGTGTGGCAGGCAGGAACATCATGATCCCCGCCGCGATCGCGAAGATGCCGAGCGGTACGACCGTCCAGCCGCCGTCTTCGAAGAAGTCCTCCATGCTGCGGCTGAGCGCGAGACTGATGGGCAGCAGGTACACCGCGGCAGCGAACGCGAGCACACTCGCGGCGACGGCGAACGGCTCGAACTTCGGCGCGGCTTCGACCGGCCGCACGGGTTCCACGACCGTCGTTTCCGGGATCTCCACGGGCGGGGCGGGTTTCGGAGCCGGTTCGGGCCGCGACGGCGGCACCGGCGCGGGTTCCGCGACCACCTGGCCCTCGACCCGTACCACGACCTCGCCGGTCGGTCCGGTCACCGTGATCCGCCCGTCGAACGCCCCGAGTTCCGACAGCTCCAGGGAGATCTCGGCCCCGTCGGCGTCCTCGGTCACCCGCAGCCAGGAATGCGACGAGGCGAAGTGGCACGCCCGCGCGATCGGCGGCCCGGCCAGCCGGACGCGCGCCACCGGCCGCGTCCCCCGGACGACCTCGCCGAACCGGACCACTTCGGACTCGGCCCGCACCCGCGCTTCGGCCCGCGCCAGTTCGGCGGCCTCGGCGATATGCCGGATGTCGGTCTGCGCCATCGTCGTGAGGACCTCGTGCGCGCCGATGGCGACCGACAGGTTCTCACTCGTCAGCCGTCGCTGGAGTTCGGTCACCGCGCCGAGGCGGGTGAACATGTTGGGATCCTCGCTCGCCGCGCGCAGATCCGCCGGGACCGGCGACGGTTTGATCCGGCGGCGCCTGCTCCTGGCCAGATACAGCTCGCCCTGCATCTCGATGTCACGACTGGGTGTCTGATTCGGATTCCGCTCCCGGACACTGTCGAACAGGTAGTCGTAGAGCTCGCTGAGCGCGATCCAGCCGTCCTCGTCGCGGTCCGCGTCGCCCGTCCGCAGCCCGTCGACCAGTGCCGAGGTGAACACCGACGGCCGCGCGTGGTCGTCGGCGAGCTGATCACCCTCGAAGGCGTACTCGATGGAGTTCGACGCGGTGATCACCGCCCTGCCTCGGCCGCCGAAACCCCCGCCGGGGAACGCGTCGAGCACGTTGGCCTCGCCGGTGGCGCGCACGGCGACCCCCTGGCTGAAGGCGCCGCCGTAACAGCAGTCCAGCAGGAGGACGATGCTGCGCGACCGGCTCATCCGCATACAGCGCTGGACGAAGTCGGCGGGGACGGCGGTCGACGCGAGCCGCTCCGGCCGGGTGTTGCGGGCGGCGAAGAACAGCTCGCCCGATTCGCTTTTCAAGCCGTGGCAAGAGAAATGCACCAGCAGGACGTCGTCCGGCGCGCTGTCGGCGAACAGATCCTCGACCCGGCCCGCGATCACGTGCGCGGTCTCGTCGCGTACCACCTGGACGTCGAACTCGCTGACGGCACGGTCGGCGAGGACCTCGGCGAGCGCCTCGGCGTCGGCGGCCGGGGACCGCAACGCGCTCAGCCCGGGGTTGTCGTACTCCCCGTTGGCGATGATCAGGGCCCGCCGTTCGCCGGTCATGACGACGAATGCCTGCTCACGAAGAGATCGACGAGTTTGTCCTGATCGGTGAGCGTCGCTTCGGACAGCTCCAGCACGTCGCCGTCGATCTCCAGCCGGACCGTGCGCCTCACCCGTCCGCCGCGCGAAAGCCATTCCCGCACGGCCGTCACCACCGAGCGCAGGCCGTCGGCGGACTTCCCGAGCGTGACGAGCAGGCCGCCCGCGGTCGCCACGTCGAAGCCCCGCGCGCCTGGTGGCGCCTCACCGGCGGGCAACGCCTTGACGTCGGAGACGCCGCGATCGATCAGTTCCCCTCGGAGGTACCCGGCGAGCCGCTCGACCCGTTCCGCGTCCGCCCCCTCCTCACCGAGCTGGACCCGCACCGCTGCTGTCATCCCGGCCTCCCTCGCCCGTACGGATCGAGGAAAGCCCCTCGGCCCGTCCGGCGGCAAGGTCCGATCGGGCAGAGATGTTCACGTCAGCTTTTTTCCAGGTACTCCACACGATCTTCGTCGACGACGTCGGCGATCATGTGCGCCAGCCCCAAGTAATTCCCCAAGGCCGGGTCCTTTTCGACGATTTCCGACGCGCGGGCCCTCGCCTCGGCGATGACCTCCTCGTCCTGCAGCAACGAAAGCAGCTTCAGCGTCGACTTCTTCCCCGACTGCGCGGCGCCGAGGATGTCGCCCTCGCGGCGCAGTTCCAAGTCCATTCTGGACAGTTCGAAACCGTCCGTCGTGGACTCGACGGCGGCGAGCCGCTCGCGGGTGGTCGTCCCGTCCAGGGTCTCGGTGACCAGCAGGCAAAGCCCCGGCACGCTGCCCCGGCCGACCCGCCCACGCAACTGGTGCAGCTGGCTGATGCCGAAGCGGTCGGCGTCCATGATCACCATCGCCGTCGCGTTCGGCACGTTCACGCCGACCTCGATCACGGTGGTCGCGACGAGCACGTCCAGATCACCTTTGGCGAACGCCTGCATCACGGCGTCCTTGTCGTCGGCGGGCATCCGGCCGTGCAAGGCGCCGATCTTCAGCCCCTTCAACGGTCCTTCGGCCAGCTCGGGCGCCACGTCGAGGACGGCGAGCGCGGGCCGCTTGTCCCCCTTGTCCGAAGCCGGTTCGTCCCCGATACGCGGGCAGACGATGTACGCCTGATGGCCCTTGCCGCATTCCTCGCGGACCCGCTGCCATGCCCGGTCCAGCCATGCGGGCCGTTCCGCGACCGGCACCACCGACGTCTTGATCGGCGACCGGCCGGCGGGCATCACGCGCAGCGCGGACGTCTCCAGGTCGCCGTAGACGGTCATCGCGACCGTGCGCGGGATGGGCGTCGCGGTCATGACGAGGACGTGCGGGCTGGTCTCGTCGGAACCGCGGGAACGCAGCGCGTCCCGCTGCTCCACGCCGAAGCGGTGCTGTTCGTCGACCACGACCAGGCCGAGATCCGCGAAGGACACGGTGTCCTGGATGAGCGCGTGTGTGCCGACGACGATCCCGGCCTCGCCGCTGACCGTCTCCAGCAACGCCTTCTTGCGTTCCTTGGCGCCCATCGAACCGGTCAGCAGGGTCACGCGCGTCGCGTTCTCCGCGCCGCCGAGTTCGCCCGCCTGCCCGAGGTCGCCCAGCATCTCGCGCAGCGACCGGGCGTGCTGCGCGGCGAGGACCTCCGTCGGCGCGAGCATCGCCGCCTGCCGTCCGGAATCGACGACCTGCAGCATGGCGCGCAACGCGACCACCGTCTTGCCGGAGCCGACCTCACCCTGCAGCAGCCGGTTCATCGGATGCTCGGTGGACAGATCGCGGGCGATCTCTTCGCCGATCTCCTGCTGGCCCGACGTCAGCGCGAACGGGAGCCGCTTGTCGAAGGCGTCGAGGATGCCGCCTTCGGTGTGCGGGCAGGCTTTCGCGGGCCGCGAGACCAGGGAATGCCGTCGCTGCGCGAAAATCAGCTGCACCGCCATGGCTTCGTCCCATTTGAGCCGCCGGCGCGCGGAGTTCAGCGCGTCCCAGCCCGAAGGACGGTGGATACCGCGCAGCGCGCTTTCCAGGCTGGGCAGGCCGTACTGGGCGAGCAGCTCGATCGGCATCGGGTCCTCGTCGACCTCCAGCACGTCCAGCACTTGCCGGACGGCCTTGGCGATCACCCAGGTCGGGATCCCCTGCGCCGCCGGGTACACCGGGATGATCTCGGCGAGGAAGTCGTCCATCGCCTCGGCCTGCCGGTCGGCGTCGAACAGTTCGTATTCGGGGTTCGCCAGCTGGAGGACGTCGCGGAAGGCGGTGACCTTGCCCGCGAACAGCCCGTTCTTGCCGGGTACGAGCTCCTTCTCGCGCCAGGCCTGGTTGAAGAAGGTGCACTGCAGGCGGCGTTTGCCGTCGGTGATCACCATTTCGAGCAAGGTGCCGCTGCGCGCCTTCATCCGGCGCTTGTTGACCCGCTCGATCCGCGCCATCACGGTGGCGTGCTCGCCGAGTTCGAGACCGGCGATGTCGGTGAGCTGCCCGCGCTCGGCGTAGCGGCGTGGGTAATGGCGCAGGAGGTCGCTGACCGTCTCGATCTTGAGGCCCTTGGCCAGCGCCTTCGCCGTCGCCGCGCCCACGACCAGCTTGAGGTCCGCGCGCAGGTTGGTCATGCGGTCACTCCACCCCCATCAGCAGCACGGCGTCGGACTGACCGCCGGCGTAACTCGTCAATTCGACCTCGGGATGCTCCACGCGGAGCTGATCGGCCAGCTCACCGGGCAGCCGGACCGGCGCGTCCACGCCGGTCAGCACGGTGACCAACTCGCCGCCGAGGGCCAGCATCCGGTTCAGCACACCGACCGCCGCCGCGACCAGGCTCGTCTCCGAGGCGGGCGCGGGCTCGATCGACACGACCTCGCCGTCGACGAGGCCGACGACGTCACCGGCCTGCGCCCGGCCCACCCAGGTTAGCGACTCCTCCTGCGCTATCCGCAGTTCGCCACGCCTGGTCGCGGCCGCCGCTTCGGCCATCGCGACCACGTCGTCGTTGGTGCGGCGGTCCTTGTCGTGGACGGCCAGCGCGGCGAGCACCTGGACGGGTGAAACGCACGGGATGACGACGACGTCGCGATCCGCCGCCATCGCGTGCCCCGCCGCCGCGTCGGCCGCCGCGGTCAGCCGCTGACCGCCGGGAAGGACGGTGACGTGATGGCCGGCGGCCTCGTTGATCAGGCCCAGCATCTCCTCGACCGTCGGCTCGCTCCCCTGCGGGACCGAAAGCACCGCGACCCCCTCCGCGCGGAGGAGTTCGGCCAGCTGCCCGCCGTGGACCACGGCGACCACGGACCGGTCGATCCCGCCACCGACCTCGACCGGGGTGGGCGTGATCAGCGGCTCGACCCGGACGCGGCGTGGGCGGCCCAGCTCGATCCCGGCCTCCAGCGCCGCGCCGATGTCCGCGCAATGGACATGGACGGCGTACGCGCCCGCGCCGTCCCCGGCGACCGTGACGCTGTCGCCGAGGCCGCTGAGGGTCTTGCGAAGCCCAGGGAGGCTGCCTTCGTCGACGCCGTCGAGCAGGTACATGACCTCCCACGCGGTCGGCGCGTCGATCGTGTGATGGTGATGCGCTTCGAGCGGGTGCTCCGGTTCGGTGACGCCGCCGGAGATCACGCCGGACAGGGCGTCGAGGACCGCGACCAGGCCGCGGGCGCCCGCGTCGACCACGCCGGCCACCGCCAGGACG
Source organism: Amycolatopsis japonica (assembly GCF_000732925.1). Taxonomy (NCBI): domain Bacteria; kingdom Bacillati; phylum Actinomycetota; class Actinomycetes; order Pseudonocardiales; family Pseudonocardiaceae; genus Amycolatopsis; species Amycolatopsis japonica. Next base: position 1,775,468 of record NZ_CP008953.1, on the reverse strand, counting down.
GGCAGCTGCTTCGGGGTCTCTTCGAGCGCTTCGGCGGCGACGCGCGCGGCTTCGACGGCCACCTCTTCGAGTGAGCCCGTCGCGTCGCGGACGGCCGCCGCGACGGTGTGGAGAACGGTCAGGATGGTCCCGGCCACCGGACGGCTCACCGCGCCCGTGGCAGCCCGGTCCGCGCAGCCGAGCGCCTCCGCGAGCCCCGGCCCGTCGAGCTCCCTCGCGGCCGCCGACTCGGCGATCCCGCGCACGACCTGCGACATGATCACGCCCGAGTTGCCCTTGGCGGCCGCGACCGCGCCCTTGGCGAACGCCGCCAGCGCCTCGGCGGTCGTCGCGGGATCGGCCTCCGCCAGCGCGTCGCGGGCCGCGGTCATGGTGAACAGCAGGTTGGAGCCGGTGTCGGAGTCGGCGACCGGGTAGACGTTGATGCCGTCGATCGCCGGCCGCAGCACGGCCAAGCTGTGCACACAGGCCGCGGACCAAGCCGAGACCGCCGCCACGTCCAGCACCCGCACCCCGTAACCTCCTACCTGTTCCAGCGAGGGTATCGACCCGGTGCCGGAGGGCTCTGAGCCACTGGTTACTATGGTCGAGTTGCCCAGCATGCTGGGCGCGTCATTCTTTGTCCCAGATCCAGAGGAGTTCGACGTGGCTGCCGTGTGCGACGTCTGTGGCAAGGGACCGGGCTTTGGCAAGTCGGTCTCGCACTCCCACCGGCGTACCAACCGCCGGTGGAACCCGAACATCCAGACCGTTCACGCCAAGATCGGTCTGTCCCAGCGCAAGCGCCTGAACGCCTGCACCTCGTGCATCAAGGCGGGCAAGGTCGTTCGCGGCTGAGCCGGGTTTTTGGGGAATGGCGGGTGCTCTTCGGAGCACCCGCCATTTTTTGTGTGCGGTGGGCTCGGGCGTCGTCGTGAGTGGCGATTCGGGTTCTAACCCGAATCGCCACTCACGACCACTGTGACCGAGCCGCAGCCCGCACCGTCCGTGAAGGTCTCCTTGAGGGACTCTGGGTCCCTCAAGGAGGCCTTCACGGACAGAAAGCCTTCCCGCGCGCCTCAGTAGCACCACCAGTCACAACGGCGGCGCGTGAAGGACCCCTTCCCTCGGCTCAGCCGAGGGAACTCGACCTTCACACCTTCCCGAGTACATGAAGGACCCCTTCCTTGCGCCTAGGTACAGGAAGGGGGCCTTCATGTACTCGGGAAGCGACCGCCTCAAGCCGGAAGTCCGTGAAGGCCTCCTTCCCTACCCTGAAGGTAGTGAAGGAGGCCTTCACGGACTTCGGCGAAACCTCAGGAGTCACAGCGGCCACTGCTGTCACGCAAGGGCCCAAGCAAGCGCGTGAAGGCCTCCTTCCCTCGGCTCAGCCGAGGAAAGGAGGCCTTCACGCGCAAAAGCTCAGGGGAGCTTCCACTCCACCGGACCGGCGCCCTGATCCGCCAGCAGCTGATTCGCCCGGCTGAACGGCCGCGACCCGAAAAAGCCCGCGTGCGCCGAGAGCGGGCTCGGGTGCGCCGACTCGATGCACGGCACCTGCCCCAGCATCGGCTTCAGATTCCGCGCGTTACGGCCCCACAGGATCGCGACCATCGGCTCGTCCCGCGCCGCGAGGGCCTTGATGGCCTGCTCGGTGACCGCTTCCCAGCCCTTGCCCTGATGCGAGTTCGACTTGCCCGGCTGCACGGTCAGCGACCTGTTGAGCAGCAAGACCCCCTGGTCGGCCCACGGCGTCAGGTCACCATTCGACGGCAGCGGGTGCCCCAGGTCTTCGCAGTACTCCTTGTAGATGTTGATCAGGCTCTTCGGGATCGGCCGGACGTCCGGCGCCACCGAGAAGCTCAGCCCGACCGCGTGCCCGGGCGTCGGGTACGGGTCCTGCCCGACGATCAGCACCCGCACGTCGTGGAACGGCTGCTGGAACGCCCGCAGCACGTGTTCACCCGCCGGGAGATAGGTCCGGCCCGCGGCGATCTCCGCGCGGAGGAATTCCCCCATCGCGGCGACCTGCGGCGCCACCGGTTCGAGGGCCTGCGCCCAGCCTGCTTCGACGATGTCCTGCAGCGGTCGTGCGGTCACGGCGTGCGAGCTTACTCACGTGGGTCGAGCCGCCGAAGTTCGACCCGGAACCGGGCAGCCCTCTCGACATACCCGTCCACCACGAGCTTGATCATGTCCGGCCCGAACGACGTGTTCGGCCGTGTCTTCGCCGGGACACCGAGCGCGATATACCCACTGTCCACATAGGAACCATAGGAAAGAACGGCGCCCGCGCCGACCATCCCGCCGTCCTCGACGACGGTTCCGTTCAGCACCACCGATCCCGAAGCGATCAGGCAGCCTTCGCCGATCCGCGCGCCCTCGATGTGCACGGAATGCCCGACGGCGGAGGACTTCCCGATGATCGTCGGTTCCTTGCGAGTGCAGTGCAGGACGCAGCCGTCCTGGACGTTGGACCGCTCGCCGATCTCGATGTACCCGTGGTCGCCTCGCAACACCGTCTGCGGCCACACCGACGCGAACGCCGCGATCCGGACGTCGCCGATCACCGTCGCGTCGGGATGGACGTAGGCGTCCGGGTGGATCGAGGGTTCGAGGTCACCCAGTGCGTAGATCGGCATCCGTCCTCCTATACCAGCGACTTGCCGTAACAGATGCTTTCCGGCTCGTCCTTGTAGTACCCGAAACCCGGAATCTCCAGGTAACCGGCCGACTCGTACAGCGCGATGGCCTCCGGCTGCTTGTCCCCGGTCTCCAGCACCATGCGCAGCCGCCCGGCCTCGGCGGCCGTCCGCTCCAGATCGGCGAGCAGCGCCCGCGCGAGGCCACGGCCGCGCGCCGAGGCCATCACGAACATCCGCTTGATCTCGGCGTCGCCGGGCCGCAGCGGGTCCGGACCGTCGTGCGCCCGCCAGGCACCGCACGCGACCGGGACGTCGTCGAGGTAGGCGGCCAGGAACAGTCCCTTCGGCGAGGCGAACTGCGCCGCGTCCATGGGCGTCTCGTCTTCGCTGCCGTACCGGGCGGCCAGTTCGAGCTGGGCTTCGGCCAACAGTTTCACCGCGTCGGGGTGGTCGTAGGCCAGCACACGAAGGTCCATGAGCGCGAGATTAGCGATCCGCCCTCCCGCCGGGGAAGCGAGCGCTAGGTTCTGCTCATGTCGATCGAAGCAGGCCTCGCCGAGGCGCAACTCCGCCAGGCCCGCAACTCCGCCGCCTTCTGGGCGGCCACCGGCCGCTCCCGCGGTCACGAAGTGATCCGCCGCAACGGTTTTCTCGCCGTCGCAGGTGACGAGCGCGCGGGATTGCGCGTTCTGATCCAGGAACCCGGCCTCACCGACGGCGAGGTGGCGGAGATCACGGAGCTCGCCAGGCGGGCGAAGGGCCCGGTGGACGCCGAGGATCCCTTCAGCGTCACCGATCTGAGCCACCTCGGCGACATGCGCAGCTGGCGGATGCCCGTCATGTTGCGGCCTCCCTCCCCGGTCGCCGAACCCTCGATGAAGGTGGTCAGGGTCGACGGGGAGGAAGACCTGCGAGGCGCCGAACGCGCGGTCATCGCGGGCTTCGAACTCGACCGGTTCGAGCCCTACCGCGCCGGAGAGATGTTCCCCATGGCCTTGCTCCGCGAGCCGGGGGTCGAGGTGTTCGTCGCGCGGCTCGACGGCGAGGTCGCCGGGGCGTGCGTCACCGTCGTCGAGAACGGCTTCGGCAGCCATTACTGGGTCGGCACGCCGCCGGCTTTCCGCTCCCGCGGCGTCGGGCGAGCCGTGATGCTCGGTTCCCTCGTCCCCTTGGCGGAAAAGCCGGTGACCCTCACCGCGTCCAAAGCGGGCAGGCCCCTGTACGAATCCCTCGGCTTCACCGTCGCCGGCGAGTCGACCTGGTGGGCTTCCCGCTCTTAACGCCAGTGCTGCCAGCCGCTGTCGTGGCCGTACCGCTTCCCGTCCACCGTGACCCCCGAATCCGGCATGGTGACGACGCCGATCTCGGTCCAGCCCTCCGGCAGTTCGGCGAACGAGGGGAAGGTGGCCGCGAACGCGTGGTCCTCGCCGCCGGTGAGCACCCATTTCAGCGGGTCGGCGCCGAGCGCGGTGCCGACCTCGGTCAGCCTGCTCGACACGTCGAGGTCCGCCGTCCGTACGTCGATCCCCACGCCGGATGCCTCGGCGATGTGACCGAGGTCGGACAGGAGCCCGTCGGACACGTCGATCATCGACGTCGCGCCGCCGTCGGCCGCGCGGATGCCCGCCTCGTAGTCCGGTTCGGGGCAGCGCTGCGCGTTGACCACGCTGACCGGTGACCGGAAACCGCGGCCGAGCACGGCGAGACCGGCGGCCGCCCAGCCGAGCCGTCCACAGACCGCGACGACGTCGCCGGGACGCGCGCCGGACCTCGTCACCGGCTCCCGGCCGCCGAGGTCGCCCAGGGCGGTGACGCTGATCACGATCTGGTCGGCGCGCACCATGTCGCCGCCGACGATCCCGATACCGGCGCGATCGGCTTCGAGCCACATGCCCTGGGTGAGTTCGGTGACGAGTGCCGTCGGGGTGTCCGAGGGGCAGGCGAATCCCATGAGGACGGACGTCGGGCGGGCGCCCATCGCGGCGATGTCGGTGAGGTTCACCGCGACCGCCTTGCGGCCCACCTGTTCGGCACTGGACCAGTCGAGCCGGAAGTGGACGCCCTGCACGAGGACGTCGGTGGACGCCACCGTCCGGCCGTCCGGGCTGGCCACGACGGCCGCGTCGTCCCCCGGTCCGAGCAGGGTCGACTCCGGCTGCTTCCGGCCTGCCGTCACCGCTTCGATCAACCGGAATTCACCGGTCCCGGCGACCGTGCCGTCGTTCGGTGACACCCGTCACCTCCACTTTCCCTTGTCCGGACAAATGTCGATCACCGATAGTCGGAAGCCCTAGGTTTTTCCCGGGGCTGGCGATACGTTGCTACAACGTTCCTACCTTGAGCCGACTTTTACGAAGGGGCGCGCCGTGGTCCACGCATACATCCTCATCCAGACCGAGGTCGGCAAAGCCGCCGCGGTCGCCGCGGAGATCTCCACCATCTCCGGTGTCACCAGTTCGGAGGATGTCACCGGCCCGTACGACGTCATCGTCAAGGCCGCCGCCGACACCGTCGACCAGCTCGGTCAGCTCGTGGTCGCCAAGGTGCAGAACGTGGAGGGCATCACGCGTACGCTGACCTGCCCGGTGGTGCATCTCTGAGAGGTGGTGTAGTGGTCCGGTGGCTGACACGGACACCGGCGCTCCCCCGAAACCCCTGCTGATCGCGGCCGCCTGCCTGGCGATCCTGCTCGTCGCGGGCGTGGCCGTGTTCGGGCTGACCCGCGGCGCGGACTCCGACGCCCCGGTGGCGGACGGTCCGCTCCCGCTCGTCCCGGTCCCGGCGCCGCAGTCGGGGTCACCCGAATGCGCGAAACTCATCGGTGCGCTCCCCCACGAGCTCACGTCGTCCGGCACCACGCTGGTCCGGCGGACGCTGGCCGATCCGGCCCCCGAGGCGACGATCGGCTGGGGCACCGGCGATCCGGTGGTCCTGCGGTGCGGTCTCGGCAAGCCGCCGGAGCTGACCCGGACCTCGCAGCTGCGGACGATCAACACCGTCCAGTGGCTGCAGGTCGAGGGTGAGGGCACCGCGACGTGGTTCGCGGTGGACCGGCCCGTCTACACCGCGCTCACCGTGCCGGACACCGCGGGGACGGGGCCGCTCCAGACGGTTTCGGACGTCATCGCCGCCAACCTCCCCGCGGTGCCGCTGCGGTTCTGAGCGCTCAGGGCAGGAGCAGGCTCTTCCCGGTGTACCGCCGCGCCTCGATGTCCGAGTGCGCGGCGGACGCCTCCGCCAGCGGATACGTCCGGCCGATGACCGGGGTCACCGTTCCTTCGGCCGCCCGCCGCAGGATCTCCCGCACCCGGCGCGCGTTGTCGGGCCAGAACCCGACCAGCTGCGCCATGTCCACAACGGACAGCCGGGCACGGTCGGCGTCACCGATCACGGTCTCCGCCCCGCTGGACATGCCGTAGCCGGAGAAGCGGCCGCCGTTGCCCAGCAAGGCCAAAGAGGCGGCGCCCAGTTCACCTCCGACGCCGTCGAAGACCACGTCCAGCCGGTGGCCTCCCGTGCGGGCGAGGACCTCCCCCGTCCAGTCCGCCGCCGAGTAGTCGGCCGGCTCGGCACCCAGTTTCCGCGCGATCGCCGCCTTTTCCTCGCCTCGGACCGCCGCGACGACCGTCGCGCCCGCGGCGCGGGCGAGCTGCACCAGCACACTGCCGAGCCCGCCCACCCCCGGCATCACCAGGATTCGCTCGCCGGCGGCGACCGGGGTCTTCTCCAGCAACGCCAGCGCGGTACTGCCGTCGTCGAACAGGGCCACCGCGTGCCGGGGATCCAGCTTCTCCGGGATCGGGAAGGTGTCGTCCGGCAGCGCGACGACCGTGTCCGCGTATCCCCCGCCGTAACCGCCCGGCGCGTGGGTGAGGACCGCCTTGCCCAGCCAGTCCTCGTCGACGCCGTCGCCCACCGCGTCGACGGTGCCCGCCACCGACCCGCCCGGGACGTACGGCGGCTCGACGGCGAACACGTCGGGACCGTCACCTCGCCGGATGAGGGCGTCGAGCCAGCCGACCCCGGCCGCCTTCACCGCGACTCGGAGCTCCCCCTCGCCGGGCTCGGGAGTGGGCACTTCGACCTGCTCGAGGACGCCGGGATCGCCGAACCGGGACACTCTGATCTCACGCATGAACGCAAGCTATGACCTCCAGCTTGGTCGAGGTCAACCGAGCACGGCGATCAGCGGTTTGAGCGCGGTGTGGAGCGCCTCGCGCGAGCAGCCCGCGTAACCGATGAGGTTCCCGAACACCGTCGGCGTCCCGGCGAAATGCCGGGCCAGCCCGTCGAGCCGGATCCCGGCGCGTTCCGCCGCCGCCATCCGCGCCGCCTCCTCCGCCGCGGATCCACAAGGGACGACCAGATGCGCGCCCGCGTCGTCGCCGAGCACCGGTATCCCCGCGGACGTCAGCGCGGCCGACACCAGGGACCGGCGCTCCGACAGTTCCCGCCGGAGTTTCCGCAGATGCCTGCCGAGATCGCCGTGCCGCGCCAGTTCGGCGAGTACCCGCTGCCCCGCGGGCGACGGCCGCGTTCCGGTCGCCTCGCGGTACTCCAGCACCGCGGCCGCGACCGGGGCGGGCGCGACCATCCAGCCCGCGCCCAGCGCCGGGGTGAGGATCTTGCTGGTGGTCCCGAGATGCGCGACGACGTCGGGCGCGAGCGCGGCCAGCAGCGGCAGCGGCGCGACGTCGAACCGCAGCTCGCCGTCGTAGTCGTCCTCGATCACCAGCATGCCTTGGGCACGGGCGAGCTCGACCAGGTCGACGCGGCGCGACGCGCTCATCCGGCTGCCGAGCGGATACTGATGCGCGGGCGAGCAGTACACCGCGCGCACGTCGGCGGGGACGGCGTCCGGGCGCAGGCCCTCTTCGTCGACCGGGACGGGCACGACCTCCATCCCCGCCCGGCGGAACGCCTGCACGGCCCGCTGATACCCCGGCTCTTCGATCGCGACGCGGTCACCGCGCGAGAGCATCGCGCCCGCGAGTTCGATCACCGCGGCCGTCGTGCCGCCGGTCGCGAGCACCGTTCCGGCCGCGAGACCGCGGTGGCGCAGCAGATGTTCGGACACGGCGTCCCGGTACGCGCGCAGCCCGGCCCGGTCCTCGCGGTAGGTCGGGCGCGGATCGGCGGCGGCCCGCCACGCGCGGCGCCAAGCGGCCTTCTCGACGCCGTCGGCCCACGGGACACCCGGGGTGAGGTCGACCAGCGTGGGCGGCGCGGCGGGTGTTCCGGGAGCGGGCCCCTTCGACGGCCGGTCCGCGGGCGGTGTGGTGGTGACATACGTGCCGGAGCCGTGACGGCCCGCGATCCAGCCTTCCGCGTGGAGCTGCTCGTACGCGGCCGACGTCACCGTGCGGCTGACGCCGAGACGGCTCGCGAGCGCCCTGGTCGACGGCAGCCTGTCCCCGCCGCGCAGATGCCCGTCGCCCGCGGCCGCGCGCAACGCGTCGGCCAGCTGGACCGCGAGCGGGACGGCCGAATCGCGGTCGAGACTGACCGGCAGGGCGGTGTCGGACATGGCGTACTCCTGAAGTGGACTTCTCAAGTATAGGAGAATTGGACATTATTACAGGCCACTCTCGTGGGTGAGACTGGTCGCATGTCCACCCCGCTCTCTCCCACCGACCGGACCACCCTCGGCCGCAAGAAGAACCGCGCGCTCACCGACCGCTCGGCGCTGTACGCGGTGCTCGACGAAGGCCTGATCTGCCATCTGGGCGTCGTGCGCGACGGCGTCCCGCTGGTCATCCCGACCGGCTACGGCCGCGACGGGAACACGCTCTACCTGCACGGATCGACCGGGGCGAGGAGTATGCGCGACTCCGACGGCGTCGAGGTCTGCGTCACGGTGACCCTGCTCGACGGCATCGTCTACGCGCGCTCGATCAACAACCACTCGATGAACTACCGCAGCGCGGTGATCCTGGGGAAGGCCGCCGCGGTCACCGATCGCGACCGGAAGATGCACGGCCTCCACGTGCTGACCGACCACCTCGCGCCCGGTTCGTGGGAACACGCGCGGGACATCAACGCGAAGGAGTTCGCGTCCGTTTCGGTGCTGGAACTGGACCTCACCGAGGCGTCGGTGAAGATGCGCGGCGAAGGTCCCGACGATCCCGAGGACGAGGTCGCGGACGATCTCGCGTGGGCGGGGGTGCTGCCGGTGCGGACCGTGTTCGGGGAACCGGAGCCGTCGGTGGACCTGGTCGGTGAGTGGACGGTGCCGGATCACGTGAAGCGGCGGGTCGGGTAGTCGCGCGCCGCTCTTGGTCACTTCCCCGAGTACATGAAGGCCCCCTTCCTTGCGCTAGACGCACTGAAGGGGGCCTTCATGTACTCGGGGAGGCCTTCACGCGCATCTCCTGTGACTGCTGATGCAGGTGGGGCGAATATGGCGACTCGCCAGTCCGTGAAGGCCTCCTTGAGGGACCCTGGGTCCCTCAAGGAGGCCTTCACGGACTTACCTTCGACCAGGCTTTCCCAGGGGCGCGGCTCTGTTCCGAACCGGGGTCACGAGCGGTGGCGCGGCAGCCGCACGGTGAACGTCGTCGCCCCCGGCACGCTCTCGACCTCGATCGTCCCGCCGTGCGCCGAAACCAGCGAGAGCACCACCGAAAGCCCGAGTCCCGTCCCGCCGTTGCCGCGCGTGCGGGCGGTGTCGACCCGGTAGAACCGGTCGAAAATCCGTTCCCGTGCTTCCGGCGGGATCCCGGGCCCGGCGTCGCTCACCCGCAGGACGACCTCCGAACCCGACGCCGCGGCCGACAACGTCACCGCGGTCCCGGGCGGCGTGTGCACCGCGGCGTTGGCGAGCAGATTGTCGAGCACCTGCCGCAGGCGCACCGGATCCGCTTGCAGGACAACACCTTCCGGTAACGCGCCGACGCTCAGCGGATGCTCTGGGCGTCCGGCCGCGAAGGCCTCCCCCGCGTCGGTGACCAGCTCGGCGAGGTCGACGTCGACCAGTCGCAAGGGTGGTTCGCTCTCCGGCGCGTCGAGGCGCGCGAGGAGCAGGAGGTCGTCGACGAGCACGCTCATCCGCTGCGTCTCTTCCCGGATCTTCGACAGATGCGCCTCGCGTTCGGCGGGTTCGTTCGCCGCGGCATAGCGGAAAAGCTCGGCGTAGCCCCGGATCGACGTCAGCGGCGTGCGCAGTTCATGGGAGGCGTCGGCGATGAACCGCCGCAGCCGTTCGTTCGCCTCCCGGCGCGCGACCAGCGAGGAATCCAGGTGCGCCAACATGACGTTGAACGCCGTCCGCAGTTCCTCGACCTCGGCGCCGCCGCCGTTCGCCCGCGCGCGCACCGGGAGATCGGCGTTCGTGGTGAGGTCGTGCGACGCGATGTCGTGCGCCGTCCCGGCCATGTCGCTCAACGGCCGCAGCCCACGCCGCAGCACCAGCCGTCCCGCGATCACCAGCACCGCGAGCGCCAGCAGGAACGCGACGACCTCGACCATGATCAGCTGGCTGACCGTCCGGTCCAGGTCCGCCTGCGGCGCGGCGCTGACCAGCACGATGTTCTGCGCCGGCTCGATCGGGCAGGCCCGGACCCGGTACGTGCCCTTGTCCTCGATGTAGACGGTGCGCAGGACCTCGGTCCGCGTCGCGTCCTCGGCGACCTTTTCGAGCGCTTTCGTGTCCGGCGGCAGGGAACCGCCCGCCTGCGGCAGCGCGTCGCCGTTCTGCACCGCGAAGACCGCGGAGAACCAGCCGTAGGCCTGCTGCGGTTTCCCGCCATGCGTGGTGCGCAGCGACGGCACCTGGCTGATCTGGGTCTTGGCGAGCTGTTCGTCGAGCCGGTCGTTCAGATAGCCCTTCATGATGCCGACCATCACGGTGCCGACGACGGCGAACACGACCAGCGCCAGCGCGCCTAGCCCGAGCGCCAGCCGGGTCCCGAGCCTCGACCGGCGCCAGGCGTCGTACCACCGGCGCACCATCTTCATCTCGCCGCCTGCCGCACGACGTAGCCCACGCCGCGCACGGTGTGGATCAGCGGCTCGTCGCCCGTGTCGAGTTTGCGGCGCAGATGCGAGATGACGAGTTCGACCACATTGGACCGGCCGCCGAAGTCGTACTCCCAGACGTGGTCGAGGATCTGCGCCTTCGTCATCACCGAGGGCGAATGCCGCATGAGATAGCGAAGCAGTTCGTACTCGGTCGGGGTCAGGTCGGCCGGTTTGCCGTCACGGGCGACCTCGCGGGTGTCCTCGTTGAGGGTCAGGTCGCCGACCCGCAGCACCGCGGCCTTGGCCTGGTTGGTGCTCCGCCGCAGGACCGCGCGCAGCCGCGCCATCAGTTCCTCGACGGAGAACGGCTTCACGAGGTAGTCGTCACCGCCCCGGGTGAGCCCGGCGACGCGGTCCGCGGTCGCGTCCTTCGCGGTGAGGAAGACCACGGGCACCGCCGTCCCGGCCTCGCGGAGCTTGTCCAGCACGGTGAACCCGTCGATCCCGGGCAGCATCAGGTCGAGCACGACGATGTCGGGCACGAATTCGGCCGCCTTGGCCAGCGCGGCCTCGCCCGATCCGGCGGTCACGGCCTGCCACCCCTCGTAGCGGGCGACGGTGGCCACCAGATCGGCGATATGCGGCTCGTCGTCCACCACCAGCAGGCGCACGGGGTTCTCGGTGTTCACGAAGCCATCCTCCGTGAACGCGCGCGCGAGGGCGAGGCGGGACCGCACACGACAGCAAGCCGACAGCTTCCGCCAAGAAAGGTCACAGGTTGACACAGCAGGCTCGGCACTTGAACCAGCCTGGAAGGGGCCACGTGTGACCACCATGACGCAGACCGCCGTGAGACCGCGCCCGGCGATCCGGCCCAGGATCGCCGCGCGCGCCGGGCTCTTCCTCTTCCTCGGGGCCAACGTGGCCGCCGTGACCGTGCTGTTCTTCGCCGCCGGGCCGTCGGACAACGTGCTCATCAGCATCGGCAGGCTCGCCGGGCTGTACGGGGCGCTGACGATGGCGTTCCAGCTGCTGCTGGTCGCCCGGCTGCCGTGGCTCGACCGCCGCCTCGGCATGGACCGGCTCACCGGCTGGCACCGCTGGACCGGATTCGGCCTGCTGTGGACGCTGCTCGCCCATTTCGTGTTCATCGTCTTCGGCTACGCGCAGGTCGAGGACAACGGTGTGGTCGACGAGTTCGTCACGATGGTGACCAAACTGGAGGGGATCCTGCGTGCGGTCGTCGCGTTCGCGCTGATCCTGCTCGTCGGCGCCGTTTCGGCCCGGTTCGCCCGGCGACGGCTGGCGTACGAGACCTGGCATTTCATCCACCTCTACACCTACGCCGCGGTCGTGCTGGCGTTCACACATCAAATCGCGCTGGGCGGATCGTTCGCGTCTTCGCCGGGAGCACAGGTCTACTGGTGGGCGGTGTGGGGCGTCGCGCTCGGCTCCGTCGTCGCCGGCCGGGTGGTGCTGCCGCTGGCGCGGAATCTGCGGCACCGGTTGAAGGTCGTCGCCGTGGTGCCCGAATCCCACGACGTCGTCTCGGTGTACATCTCCGGCAAGGACCTCGACAAGATGCCCGCGAGGGCGGGTCAGTTCTTCCTGTGGCGCTTCATGACGCGAGATCGTTGGTGGCAGGCGAATCCGTTCTCCCTCTCCGCCGCACCGGACGGCCGCACCCTGCGGCTGACCGCGAAGGCCGCGGGCGACGGCAGCGCGTCCTTGCGGTCGCTCAAGGTCGGCACCCGGGTGTTCGCCGAAGGCCCGTACGGCGCGTTCACCACGATGCACCAACAGAAACCGGACGCACTGCTGGTCGCGGGCGGCGTCGGGATCACCCCGATCCGCGCGCTGCTGGAGGAGATCTCCGGGCACGTCGTGGTGCTTTACCGCGTCCGTGACGCACGTGACGCCGTCCTCCTGCCGGAGCTGATCGGGTTGGCACGGGCGCGCGGTGCGGCCGTCCGAGTCCTCAGTGGACCGTCCGATCAGACCGGTCCGGTACTCGGCGCCCCCAATCTGCGGCGGCTGGTGCCGGATATCGCGGACCGGGACGTCTTCGTCTGCGGTCCGCCCGGGATGACCTCGGCGACGCTGCGCAGCCTGCGGGAACTGCGGGTGCCGGGCAGCCAGGTCCACGCCGAACGTTTCAGCCTCGCCGCCTGAACCAGGGAGACCCGATCATGAAGAAGACCATCGTCGCGGCCACGGTCGCGCTGTCGGCCGCCGGCTTCCTCGGTGTGTGGCTGTACGAACCCGGCCCGCTCGGCTCTGAGACCGTGGCCGTCGCGGCGCCCGCTCCGGCACCGTCGTCGAGCGCGGACGGTGGAGCGTCCGAGGGCGCCGAACGCACCCTCGACGGCTCGGTGGAGAGCAACCGGTACGGCACCGTGCAGGTGCGGCTGGTGCTCTCGGCCGAGGACAAGATCTCCGAAGTCCGTCTGCTGCAACGGCCGACGAGCGGCCGAGGGGTCGACGCGATCCCGATCCTGCAGGAGGAGACGCTGACCGCGCAGAGCGCCGACATCGACACCGTCTCCGGGGCGACGTCGACGAGCGAGTCGTACGTCAAATCGCTGCAGGCGGCGCTGGACGCCAGATGAACCGCGTCGAACAGGTGATGGGGCTGCCGGTCTCGGTCGACGTCCGCGCGGGCGGCGGGCTCGTCGACCACGCCATCGACGGCGTCTTCGGCTGGCTGCGGGAGGTCGACGCGCGGTTCAGCCCGTTCAAGGCCGACAGCGAGGTCTGCCGTTACGACCGCGGCGAGCTCTCGCCTTCGGAACTGAGCGACGACCTCCTGGAGGTGCTTTCGCTGTGCGACCACTACGAACGGCTGTCCGGCGGGGCGTTCACCGCCCGGCTCCCCGGACGGCGGCTCGATCCGAACGCGGTGGTCAAGGGCTGGGCGGTGCAGCAGGCGGCGTCGCTGTTGCTGGCCGAGGGGTTGGACGTGTTCTGCATCAACGCCGGCGGCGACGTGATCACCTCCGGCGAACCGGAACCCGGCCGCGCCTGGCGGGTCGGCATCCGGCATCCCGAACGGCCCGACGCGGTCTGCGCCGTGGTGGAATCCTCCGGCGGCGCGGTCGCGACGTCGGCCGAATACGAACGCGGCGCGCATATCCTCGACGGCCGGACCGGGCGCCCGCCCGTCGGGCTGCTGAGCGTCACGGTCGCCGCCGACGACCTCGTCACCGCGGATTCCCTCGCTACCGCCGCCTTCGCGATGGGGACGGAAGGGATCGCGTGGGTCGCGTCGCGGCCGGGCTGCCAGGTCCTGGTCATCGACGCGGAACGGCAGGTGCACCGGTCGCGGGGGCTGCGGCTGGCGTAAACCGTTGGCCGGGTTCCGCGGGCTCGGGCAGACTGCGGCGTCATGACCTCTGTCGTACAGAACTTCTTCTTCGACTGCGCCGACGCCTACGAACTGGGCCGTTTCTGGAGCGGTGTCGTCGGCAAACCGATGGCCGACGACGACGTCCCCGGCGATCCCGAGGCGATCATCGAGATGGACAACGGTGTCACGCTGTTCTTCGGGCAGGTCCCGGAGCCGAAGACGGTGAAGAACCGGATCCACCTCTGCCTCACCCCGGACATCCCGCGCGACGAGGAGGTGGAGCGCCTGCTGAAGCTCGGCGCGACCCTCCTGCACGACCGGCGCAATCCCGACGGCACCGGCTGGGCCGTCCTCGGAGACCCCGAAGGCAACGAATTCTGCGTGCTGCGCAGCGCCGCCGAAAAGGCCGCGACGGCGTGACGGATTACGTGACGGTCAACCGGGCGAACTGGGACGAACGCGCTCCCGCGCACGCCGCTTCGGCCGACTACGGCTACGAGAAGTTCGTCGCGGATCCGACGCATCTCAGCGGCGTGGTCACCTTCGACCAGCCGCTGCTCGGCGATGTCTCCGGCGCGCGCGGGGTCCACCTCCAGTGCCATATCGGCACGGACACGCTTTCCCTGTCCCGCCTCGGCGCCCGGATGACCGGTCTCGACTTTTCCGCGCCCGCGCTGGAGATCGCGCGACGGCTGGCCGCCGAGACCGGCGCGGAGATCGACTACCACGAGTCCGATGTGTACAGTGCCGCCGACGTGCTGGGCGCCGGGGAATTCGACCTCGTCTACACGGGGATCGGCGCGATCTGCTGGCTGCCGGACATCGCCCGCTGGGGACAGGTCGTCGGGAAGCTGCTGAAGCCGGGCGGACGGCTGTTCATCCGCGACATGCATCCGATGCTGGGCACTCTCGACGAGACGCAGCCGCAGATCACGCCGAAGTACCCGTATTTCGAACAGGCCGAACCGCTGGTGTTCGACGAGCCGGGGACCTATGTGGACACCGACGTTTCGTTCCAGCACAACCGGACGCACGAATGGAACCACGGGCTGGGCGAGATCGTCACCTCGCTGCTCGACGCGGGGTTGACGCTGACGCGGCTGGTGGAGCACGACAGCGTGCCGTGGAACGCGCTGCCCGGGTTCATGACCCTGAACGAGGCGACCGAGGAATGGCGGCTGACCGAGGATCCGCAGCGGCTGGCGGCGAGCTTCACCATCGAGGCCGTCAAGGCACGGTGAGCCTTGGGCTCGCAGGTCGCGGCCCCGCAGCCCCAGCAACACCACCGGTCCCGGCAGTCACAGCGGTGGCGCGTGAAGGCCCCCTTCCTCGGCTCAGCCGAGGAAACTCGCTATTGCCAAGTACGTGAAGGCCCCCTTCACCGCGTCTAGCGCAATGAAGGGGGCCTTCACGTACTTCAGAGTCGAGAAGATCAAACGTGTCTTGTCAGGCATAGCGTCCTGAAGGCCCCCTTCGGGACGCTGGATGTCTCAAAGGTGGCCTTCAGGGCATCGCTTCTGTCCGCGCCGGGGCGCCCAGCGGCCGTGTCACATTCGCCTTACCCGCCACAAAGTTTTGGGAAGATGTCCGTATGAGCGTCTCCCCTGAGAAACGGCCCCTTGTCGCCGTCGCCGCCCTGGGCGGCACCATCTCCATGGTCCCCGGTGACGGCGAAGACCACGCCGTCCCCCGGCTCACCGCCGCCGACCTGCTCGGCGACCTGGGCGAGAACCTCGAGATGGACGTCCGCGCGGAGACGCTGGCGGGGATTTCCAGCGCCTCGATGGACTTCGCGACCCTGATCAGGACGCGGGACTGGGCCGCTCGGGCCGTCGACGAAGGCGCTGAAGGCGTCGTCGTGATCCAGGGCACGGACACGCTCGAAGAGACGGCGTACTTCTTCGAGCTGACGTGGGCTTCCGAGGCGCCCATCGTGGTCACCGGCGCGATGCGCAACCCCAGCCTGCCCAGCGCCGACGGCGCGGGGAACATCCTCGCCGCGCTGACCGTCGCCGCCGATCCTCGCGGCCGGGGCCGCGGCTCGCTGGTCGCGTTCAACGACGACGTCCACGCCGGACGCTGGGTCCGGAAGACGCATTCGAGCCACGTCGAGGCGTTCTCCTCGGCCCCCGCCGGCCCGCTCGCGCTGGTCAGCGAGGGGTTGGTGCACTACTTCCACCCGGCGGCCGCCCGTCCGGCGGCGTTGCCGCTGGAGAACGCCGACTTCTCCGGGCTGGTGCCGATCGTCGAGAGCGGCGTGGAGGACACCGGCGAACTCCTGGAAACGCTGGTCAAGGCCGGGGTCAAGGGAGTGGTGCTCGCCGCCAACGGCGCCGGGCACGTTTCGGCGGGGTCCGCCGACGTGATCGAGCGGGCCCTGGCGGAGGTGCCGATCGTGGTCGCCGGCCGCACCGGTGCCGGGCCGACGTTCCGCGGCACCTACGGCTTCCGGGGTTCGGAGTCGGATCTGATCGCGATGGGCGCGACGATGGCGGGCTGGCTGGACCCGCGCAAATCCCGGCTCCTGCTGCACACCTTGCTCGCCACCGGCGCCTCCCGGGAACGCGTCGAAGCCGAATTCCGCCTGCGCGGCGACCTCGCCTGACCCCCGCGTTTAGTCCTCTGAATGCGTAAGGAACGCATTCAGAGGACTAAACGCGAGAAGGGCCGGTGACGGGGTCCAGGTGGTAAGGCCGCATGGCGCGGGGCCGGTGCCGGTAGACGTGCACGCTGACGGCGGGATCCGGGCCGTCGTTGCGCACCTCGTGGATGTAGCCGGGACCGAAGACGCGGGACTGCCCTTCCGACAGCGAGTGCAGCTCGGTCACGGCACGTCCGCCGGCCGCGCGCCGGGCGACGGTCTCGCTCAGCTTCCCGCTGACGACGGTGAACGCGCCCGCGGCGAACTCGTGGTCGTGCAGGTCGGTGTGCTGGCCGGGCAGCCAGCTCATCAACCAGATCTCCTGCAGCTCATCGGCGTCGACGAGAGCCGAGAAGCGCTCCTCGGGGTCGTAACGCAGCAGATGCCGCCAGCGGTCACGGTCCGCGGCGAACTCGAGCGCGACGCGCACCGGGTGGCGCAGGGCGGGGTTTTCGGGAATGACGAGCGTGTTGTCCGGGACGGCGAACATGGCGGTGTCCTCGCAAAAGGAAGTAGGTGTCGAGCTGGGCCGGGGCTGGGTTCACCGACAACAGCGACACGCGCACGCGACCACGCCAAGACCCGAGAGGCCCCGCGACACAGTCATCCCACGTGCGAACATGCGCCCAGCGAACCAGTGCGGAGCCCGGCGGTCAACAGATCTCATACCGTGGACCGTGAGTTCTGCACCTGACGTCCATGCTCGCAACACGGATCCGCCCCGGTCTGTCGCGATATTGCGGTCTCCCTCAGGACCACTCGTGCTTCTGCGACCGCCCGAGCAGCTCGGCCCCCGCACGCCGCGGGTCGACACCTTCGTGGCACACGCGGTGCATCGCGTCCGTGATCGGCATGTCGACACCGAGGCCCATCGCCAGTTCCCGGATCGACGTGCACGATTTGACGCCCTCGGCGACCTGGCCGCCGGTGGCCGCCAGCGCCTGCTCCAGCGTCTCGCCCCGGCCGAGCCGCTCGCCGAAGGTCCGGTTGCGCGACAACGGCGACGAGCAGGTCGCCACCAGGTCGCCGACACCGGCGAGCCCGGCGAAGGTCAGCGGGTCGGCGCCGAGTTTCGCGCCGAGCCTGGCCATTTCGGCCAGCCCGCGGGTGATCAGCGTCGCGGTGGTGTTGGTGCCCAGCCCCAGCCCCGCCGCCATCCCGCAGCTGAGCGCGATGACGTTCTTGCACGCCCCGCCCAGCTCACAGCCGACGACGTCGGTGTTGGTGTACGGCCGGAAGTACTGGTTGAAGCTCGCCTGCTGGATCGCCTTGGCGTTGTCGTGGTCGGTGCACGCCAGCACCGCCGCCGCGGGCTGCCCCAGCGCGATCTCCTTCGCCAGGTTCGGCCCGGACACGACCACGATCTGCCCGTCGTCGACCCGCGCGATCTCGGCGATGACCTCGCTCATCCGCTTGAGCGTGCCCAGCTCGACACCCTTCGCGAGGCTCACGAGGATCGCGTCGGGCGGCAGCAGACCGGACCACTCCGAGAGATTGGTCCGCAAGGTCTGGCTCGGCACCGCAAGGACCACGGCCTGCGCGCCGTCGAGGGCCTCGGCCGGATCGGCCGTCGCGGTGATCCGCTCCGGCAGTTCGATACCGGGTAAATAGGACGAATTGAGATGCCGCTCCCGGATTTCGGCCGCGACCTCGGGCCGCCGGGCCCACATGGTCACGTCGCGGCCGGCGTCGCCGAGCACCTTGGCGAACGCCGTCCCCCACGATCCGGCGCCGAGCACGGTGACCCGCTGGACCTCGGCCATCAGGCGTCGTCCTCCGGCTTCTTCGCGGGCGGTTCCTCCTGCCGGATCTCCGCGAGCAGCGCGGTGATCTCCGTCATCATCAGGTCGGTGACCTCGCGCAGCTTGGACGCGCTGCGGGTCGAACCTTCCTTGTACGCCGAAAGGTCCATCGGCTCGCCGACCAGGTGCGTGATCTTCTTGCGCGGGAACGGCGTGAACTTCTTCGTGTAGCCGTTGAAGATGTGGTTCGTGCCCCAGCGGGCGATCGGGATCACCGGCACGTCGGTCTCCAGCGCGAGCCGCGCGGCCCCGGTGAACGGCTTCTTCGGCCAGCCGTCCGGGTCCTTGGTGATCGTCCCCTCCGGATAGATCACCACGACCTTGCCGTCACGCAATGCCTGGTGGGCGGCCTTGAGACTGTCGCCGGCGGCGGCCGAACCGCGGGACACCGGGATCTGGCCGGCGCCGACGAAGATCTTGCCGAAGAGCGGCGCCCTGGTCAGGCTCTCCTTGCCGAGGAACCGCGGCACCCGCTTCTGCCGGTGCACGAACACCGCGTCCACCGCCGGGTCCATGTGGGACACGTGGTTGAGCAGGAGCAGCGCGCCGCCTTCGCGGGGGATCCGCTCGGCGTTGCGGTAGACCCGCTTGCCGATGGCCGTCGCCGGGTAGAACAGTGCGGCGGCGATGCCCACCCAGATGCCGCCCTTCTCACGCCGGGCCAATTCGTCCTCCTCGAAGTCACACGTGTCGTCCCAGACCATTGATCCTGCCGCGCGCATACGAGCGCGGTCCAGGGAGGGTCGGGTAAGAAGTGAGATGTGGACCGTGTGGGCTTTGACCTGATAGTGCCGATGAAACGCCCCGCCGAGGGCAAGTCGCGGCTTCGCGGCGCGGTGGTGCCCGAGCGGCACGCCGAACTGGTGCTGGCGCTGGCCTACGACACGTTGTCCGCGGCGACCTCGGCGGACGGGGTCCGGCGGGTGCTGGTGGTCGCCGCCGACCCGGCGTCCGTGGCGGATCTCACCGAGCTGGGCGTCGAAATCGTCACCGAACCGTCGCGCGGCGGACTGAACGCGGCCCTGCGCCACGGCGAGGAACTGCTGCGCCGGGACGGGCCGTCCGGTCTCGTCGGCGCACTGCAGGCCGATCTCCCCGCGCTGCGGACCGAAGACCTCACCGCCGCGCTGGCCGGGGCCGCCGGACGACGGGCGTTCGTCGCGGACCGGCAGGGAACGGGCACCACGCTGTTGCTCGCGGGCGCCGGGCAGGCGTTGGCACCCCGCTTCGGCACGGGTTCCGCGCGGGCGCACACCGCCTCCGGTGCGACCCCGCTCACGATCGCCGCGGAATCGCTTCGCGCCGACGTCGACACCGCGGATGATCTCGCTCACGTCCGCACCCTCGGTGTCGGAAAGCGCACTTCAACGCTGCTCGGAACACCCTGCGTGGTGATGTGACGAGAGTTCACCCTGCCGACCCGCGCGCGGCGCACATAATCGCCCCGAGTGGTGAACAATGAAGCCCGTGAGCACAAATGACGGCGGCACCCCGAACTCGGCAAGGAAGCGGAAGACCTCCGCCGCGAAACCGGAACCGGACAACGGCACGGCGAAACCCGTCCGTGCGCGGAAGACGAACAGTTCGACCCCGCGCACGGCCGTCCGCGCGACGCGTGGTGGCTCGGCGAGCCGCCCCGCCCAGGAGTTCCGCGCGCTGCCCGCCGCGCCGCCCGCGGTGACGTCGGCGCCCACGGCCGTCGAGAGCCTTCCCGACGACCGGTACTTCAACCGTGAGCTGTCGTGGCAGGACTTCAACGCGCGCGTGCTCGCGCTGGCCGAGGACGAGTCGCAGCCGCTGCTCGAACGCGCCAAGTTCCTGGCGATCTTCGCGTCCAATTTGGACGAGTTCTACATGGTGCGGGTCGCCGGGCTGAAACGCCGCGACGAGACCGGCCTCCCGGTCCGCAGCGCGGACGGGCTCACCCCGCGCGAACAGCTGGCGTACATCGCCAAACGCAACCAGGACCTGGTCGAGCGGCACACGAACGCCTTCGAGCTGCACCTGCGGCCGCAGCTGGCCGACGAGGACATCCACATCGTCGGCTGGAACGACCTGACCGGCGCCGACCAGCTCCGGCTGTCCAACTACTTCAGCGAGCAGATCTTCCCGGTGCTCACACCGCTGGCCGTCGATCCCGCGCACCCGTTCCCCTACATCTCCGGCCTTTCGCTCAACCTCGCGATCACCGTCCGGGACCCGGAAGCGGGCACCGAGCGGTTCGCGCGCGTCAAGGTGCCGAGCAACGTGCCGCGCCTGATGCGCATCGAGCAGCAGCCGCGTGAGGTCCGCACCGCGACGTTCCTGCCGCTGGAGGAACTGATCGCCGCGCATCTCGGCGAGCTGTTCACCGGGATGGAGGTCACCGAGCACCACGCGTTCCGGGTGACCCGCAACGCGGACTTCGAGGTCGAGGAAGACCGGGACGAGGATCTTCTCCAGGCGCTGGAACGCGAACTGGCGCAGCGGCGGTTCGGCCCGCCGGTGCGGCTCGAAGTGGCGCAGGACATGAGCGAGCACATGCTCGAACTGCTGCTGCGCGAACTGGAGGTCGACCCGCGCGACGTCGTCGAGGTCCCGGGTCTGCTGGATCTGACCTGCCTGCACCAGTTGTCCGGCGTCGACCGGAAGGAACTCAAGGACCGCCCTTTCGTTCCCGCCACGCATCCGGCGTTCGGTGAGCGCGAGACGCCGAAGTCGGTGTTCGCGACGCTGCGCGAGGGCGACGTCCTCGTGCACCACCCGTACGACTCGTTCTCCACCAGCGTCCAGCGGTTCATCGAACAGGCCGCCGCGGACTCGAAGGTGCTGGCGATCAAGCAAACGCTGTACCGCACCTCCGGCGACTCCCCGATCGTCGACGCGCTGATCGACGCGGCCGAGGCGGGCAAGCAGGTCGTCGCGCTGGTCGAGATCAAGGCGCGGTTCGACGAACAGGCCAACATCACCTGGGCCCGTACGCTGGAACGCGCGGGCGTGCACGTGGTCTACGGGCTCGTCGGGCTGAAGACGCATTGCAAGGTGTCGATGGTGGTGCGCCAGGAGGGTTCGACCATCCGCCGCTACTGCCATATCGGCACCGGCAACTACAACCCGAAGACGGCGCGGCTGTACGAGGATCTCGGCATCCTGACCGCCGACCCGACGATCGGCGCGGACCTGACGGATCTGTTCAACGTGCTGACCGGGTACTCCCGCCAGGACACCTACCGCAACATCCTCACGTCGCCGCACGGGATCCGGCGCGGCATCGTGCGCGCGATCGGCGAGGAGATCGAGCTCGCCAGGGCGGGCCAGACCGCCGGGATCCGGATCAAATGCAACTCGCTCGTCGACGAGCAGGTGATCGACGCGCTGTACCACGCCTCACAGGCCGGGGTGCCGGTCGACATCGTGGTGCGCGGGATCTGCGCGCTGAAGCCGGGTGTGGAGGGACTGAGCGAGAACATCCACGTGCGCTCCATCCTCGGCCGGTTCCTGGAGCACTCGCGGATCTTCACCTTCCTCGCCGGCGGCACGCGCTGGATCGGCAGCGCGGACATGATGCACCGCAACCTCGACCGCCGGATCGAAGCGCTGGTGCGGGTCAAGGATCCGAAACTCACGGCGCAGCTGGACTACATCTTCGAATCCGCGCTGCATCCCTCGACCCGGTGCTGGGTGCTGGGTTCCACCGGCGAGTGGACACCGTTCCCCGCGTCCGGGGACGACGTCCGCGACCACCAGGTCGAACTGGCGAAGCGGCACGGGGCGGCGGGATGAGCGGGACCGTGCGGGCGGCGGGAGCCGTTCTCTGGCGTCGTCAGGGCGACCGGATCGAGGTCGCGCTGGTCCACCGGCCTCGCTATGACGATTGGTCGCTGCCGAAGGGAAAGCTGGATCCCGGCGAGACCATCGCGGGTGCGGCGGTCCGGGAGATCGCCGAGGAGACCGGATTCGAAGCGGTGCTCGGCCGGTATCTGGTGCGGACCGAATACACCGTGGCGGGAGCGCCGAAGACCGTCGACTACTTCTCCGCGCACGCGGCTTCCGGCGCGTTCGCGCCGAACGAGGAGGTCGACGAGCTGCGCTGGCTCGACACGGAGTCGGCGGAGAAACTGTTGACGCGGCCGGGCGACGTCCGGGTGCTGCGCGAGTTCTCCGCGCTGCCGCCCGAACTCACCACGGTGATCCTGGTGCGGCACGCCAAAGCGGGTAAACGCGACGAGTGGAACGGCGACGACGATCTGCGGCCGCTGTCGGACGCGGGCCAGCGTCAGGCCGAGGCTTTGCGTTCGCTGCTGCGGTACTACGCGCCCGGCAGGGTGCTTTCGGCGCCGCGGCTTCGGTGCGTCCAGACGGTGAACGGGCTCGCCGAGGATCTCGGGGTCGAGATCCGGCACGAGCCGCTGCTGTCGGAAGAGGGCTACTGGCCGGACCCGGTGCTCGGTGTCGCCCGGCTGCTGGCCATCGCCGGAGACGGTGGGACGCCGGTGATCTCCAGCCAGGGCGGGGTGATCCCGGACGTCGTCAGCGCGCTGGCCGACCGCGACGGCGTCGACCTGACCGCCGCGCGCGGCGGTGTGGTGCCGTCGAAGAAGGGCTCGTTCTGGGTGCTGTCGTTCCGGGCCCCGACCGAAGAGGACGGGCCGGTACTGGTGGCCGCGGACTATTTCGCGTCGCCTTTGCCCACGCCCGCACCCGCCCATCCCTGAGGCTTCATCGCGCGTGAAGGCCTCCTTCCCTCGGCTGAGCCGAGGCAAGGAGGCCTTCACTCGCTGCAGGGCTATTCAAGGTCTGGCTGGGCGTATCCGCGTGCCGCGAGGATGTCGCGAAAGCCACTTTCGGGACGTCTGATGTCGCGAAAGTGGCTTTCGCGACATGCGACGGGGAGCGCCTCACGACGACCGCGCCCGCCGCGCCTCCTCGTTGCGAAAGTGGCTTTCGCAACGTTGAAGGTTGCGAAAGTGGCTTTCGCAACCCCCTCGCGTCAGGCTTGCCCCTCAAGGAAACCCGACGGCGCCGCTCCCCCACGTGGGTGACGTGCCTACTCCGGCGGTGTCGAGGCGAACCGGCGCACGTCGCTCCACTGTGGAGCCAGTGAGCGGGACCATGCGTCCATCGGAGTGACGATCGAAGCGGATTCTTTTCCGCGACTTCGCCTGAGGGCGCGAGAATCGCATCACATTCGCCCGCAGGGCCGCCGCGGATCCGTGGCGGGACAAGATCCCCGGAGACCGCGCGCGAGTGCGTCAGCGTCGATCACGGCCCTGGAAATGCGGCAAGGCCCCGCGCGGTGCGCGGGGCCTTGCCGTTGGCTCACTCGTGGAGAGGGAGCTTACTTCTTCTTCGCGGCAGCCGAAGTCCGCTTGGCCGGAGCCTTCTTCGCGGGAGCCTTGGCAGCGGTCGCCTTGGCGGCCGGCTTCGCGGCGGCCTTGGTGGCGGTCGCCTTCTTGGCCGTGGTGGCGCGAGTCGTGGCCTTGGCGGCGGTCTTCGGCGCGGCCTTGGTCGCGGTCGTCTTGGCCGCGGCCTTGGTCGCGGTCGCCTTGGCGGCCGGCTTCGCGGCGGCGCGCGTCGTCGTCGCGGCGGCGCGGGTCCGCGTGGTCGTGGAACGCGTCGCGGCCGGGCGGCTGGCGGCCGTCCGGGTCGTCGTCGCGCGGGTGGCGGTGGCGCGAGTCGCGGTGCCGGCGGTCGCGCGCTTCACAGCGGTGGCCTTCGGCAGCTTCTTCGAACCACTGATGACGTCCTTGAAGGTCGTGCCGGCGCGGAACGCGGGCACGTTGGTCTTCTTGACGCGAACGGTCTCACCGGTGCGCGGGTTCCGCGCGGTGCGGGCGGCGCGGGCGCGCTTCTCGAACACACCGAAGCCGGTGATGTTCACCTTCTCGCCCTTGTTGACCGTCCGGATGATGATGTCGACAAGGCCATCGACGGCCTCCGACGCGACCTTCTTGTCGCCCAGGCGCTCCGACAGCGCCTCGATCAGCTGGGCCTTGTTGGCCATTCCAGTCCTCCAAGAAGAACTACTTGTACACGGCCCCGTCGGCCGACTTAGCGCACACGGTATTACCAATGCAGCACAAATTCCAAACGACGCGCGGAAATTTCCCTTGTCTCGGGGGCTGTTCCGCCTCCCGAGGGACCCCTTGAGGGCCTCCGGAGGTGCCGTTCGGTGTGGTTTCGGGGCTGTGCCGAGGACTCCCGGCCGGGGTGCGGATTCCCTGCTCAGCAAGGGAATCCGCCCCCTTTGACCTGCCCTAGGAGGAGGCCGCCGGGAGGGTCACCGGCTTCCAGGTGGGGCGCCCGGTCTCGAAAGTGTCGATCTCATCCGCGTGGCGGAGTGTCAGGGCGATGTCGTCGAGCCCTTCGAGGAGCCGCCAGCGGGTGTAGTCGTCGATCTGGAAGGGCGCGGTGAAGTCCTTGGCCCGTACCGTCTTCGACTCGAGGTCCACCGTGACCTCCGTGCCGGGCTCGTTTTCGAGCAGCTTCCACAGCAGTTCGACGTCCGCCTGCTCGACCTGAGCGGCGACAAGGCCCTGCTTGCCCGAGTTGCCGCGGAAGATGTCCGCGAACCGGGAGGAGATCACGACCCGGAAGCCGTAGTCCATCAAGGCCCACACCGCGTGCTCACGGGAAGAACCGGTGCCGAAGTCCGGGCCCGCGACCAGGACCGACCCGCTCTTGAAGGGCTCTTGGTTGAGGATGAACGACTCGTCGGACCGCCAGGCGGCGAAGAGCCCGTCCTCGAAGCCGGTGCGGCTCACGCGCTTGAGGTAGACCGCCGGGATGATCTGGTCAGTGTCCACGTTGGACCTGCGCAGCGGGACCCCGACGCCGGTGTGGTGGGTGAACGCGTCCATGTTGGGAACTCCTTCGCGGATGTCAGCGATGTCAGCGAGCGGCGGCGGGCTGGAGGTCTTCGGGGCTGGACAGCGTTCCCCGCACGGCCGTGGCGGCCGCCACGAGCGGCGACACCAGATGCGTCCGGCCGCCCTTGCCCTGCCTGCCTTCGAAGTTGCGGTTCGAGGTCGACGCGCTGCGCTCGCCCGGCTTGAGCTGGTCCGGGTTCATGCCGAGGCACATCGAGCAGCCCGCCTGACGCCATTCCGCGCCCGCTTCGGTGAAGACCCGGTCCAGCCCTTCGGCTTCCGCCGCCTGGCGGACCCGCATCGAGCCGGGGACCACGAGCATCCGCACCGAATCGGCGACCTTGTGCCCGCGCAGGACGTCCGCGGCGGCCCGCAGATCCTCGATCCGGCCGTTCGTGCACGAGCCGAGGAAGACGGTGTCCACCGCGATCTCGCGCAGCGGCGTGCCCGGCTTCAGGTCCATATAGGACAGGGCCTTTTCAGCGGCGATGCGCTCGTTCTCGTCGCCGATGCGCTCCGGGTCGGGCACCTCGGCGCCCAGCGGGAGCCCCTGGCCCGGGTTCGTGCCCCAGGTCACGAAAGGCGTGAGCTCGTCGGCGTTCAGGCGCACCTCGGCGTCGAAGACGGCGTCGTCGTCCGTGCGGAGTTCGCGCCAGTTCTCGACGGCGGCGTCCCAATCGGCGCCCTGTGGCGCGTGCGGACGGCCCTTCAGATACGCGAACGTCGTCTCGTCCGGCGCGATGAGCCCGGCACGCGCGCCGGCTTCGATGGACATGTTGCACACCGTCATCCGGGCTTCCATCGACAGCTTTTCGATGGCCTCGCCGCGGTACTCGAGGACGTAGCCCTGCCCGCCGCCGGTGCCGATCTTCGCGATCACCGCGAGGATGATGTCCTTCGCCGTGACGCCGGGCCGCAGTTGCCCGTCGACCGTGATCGCCATCGTCTTGAATGGACGGAGCGGCAGGGTCTGCGTGGCCATCACGTGTTCGACCTCGGAGGTACCGATGCCGAACGCCATGGCGCCGAAGGCACCGTGCGTCGAAGTGTGACTGTCACCGCACACCACGGTCATCCCGGGCTGGGTCAGGCCCAGCTGCGGGCCGATGACGTGCACGATGCCCTGCTCGGCGTCGCCCATCGGGTGCAGCCGGACGCCGAACTCCTTGCAGTTGGCGCGAAGGGTGTCGACCTGGGTGCGGGAAACGGGATCCGCGATCGGCAGCTCGATGTCGATCGTCGGGACGTTGTGGTCCTCGGTGGCGATGGTGAGGTCGGGGCGGCGCAGTTTCCGTCCGGCCAGGCGGAGTCCGTCGAACGCCTGGGGGCTGGTGACCTCGTGCAGCAGGTGGAGATCGATGTAGAGCAGGTCGGGCTCGGCCCCCTCGCCGCGCCGCACCAGGTGCGACTCCCACACTTTCTCGGCCAGTGTCCGGGGCATTTCCGGCTCCTCACATGCGATGGAATAGGTGCTTCCCACCATCTGGACATCTCAAACTTCGGGAAGATAGTATCGGCTTGTGGGACAGCATAGCGGTATCGGAGTACTCGACAAGGCCGTGGCCGTGCTTCAGGCCGTGGCCGAAGATCCTTGTGGCCTGGCGGAACTGTGCACGCGGACCGGTTTGCCGCGCGCGACGGCGCATCGGCTCGCGGTCGGCCTCGAAGTGCATCGCCTGTTGCGGCGCGGCCCCGACGGCCGCTGGCGCCCGGGTACCGCACTCGCGGAACTGGCGGGCGGTTCGACCGACCCGCTGCTCGACGCGGCGAGTTCGGTGCTGCCGAAACTGCGCGACATCACCGGCGAAAGCGTTCAGCTGTACCGCCGCGACGGCGTCCAGCGGGTCTGCGTTTCGACGGCGGAACCGCCGAGCGGGCTGCGTGACACGGTGCCGATCGGTTCACGGCTGCCGATGACCGCGGGCTCCGGCGCGAAGGTGCTCGCCGCGTGGTCGGATCCGCACACACAGCGCACGATCCTCACCGAGGCGGTGTACGGGGAGCGCACTCTGCTCGAAGTCCGCCGTCGCGGCTGGGCCCAGAGCGTGGCCGAACGGGAACCGGGTGTGGCGAGTGTCTCGGCGCCGGTACGGGATTCGACGGGCACCGTCGTCGCCGCGGTGTCGGTTTCCGGGCCCATCGAACGTATAGGGCGTAAGCCGGGGGCGCGCTGGGCCGCGGACCTCCTCGCCGCCGCGGACGCGCTGCAGGAGCGCCTCTGACCCTCGAAACGAGTGAAGGCCCCCTGCGGTGCAGGGGGCCTTCACGTACTTCCGAAGGGTCCTATCAGAACTCGTCGGCCTTGGTCAGCTCGTGTTCGAGGGTGTCGGCACGCGTGACGAGGGACTTCAGCGGATGTTCGAATTCGTTGACCAGATTCAGGTCGACCAGCGGAATCGTGTGCTTGAGCAGCGCGACACCGTCGACCACCGCCGCGCCGCCGACCGAATCACCGCCGGCCAGTTCGAGCAGGCGCCGCAGATCGATCTTGTCGGCCCAGCCGACCGGAGACGAGATCTCCACCCACTCCGCGCCGTCGTGGTCGGGCAAGTGGTGCAAGGACACCTGCTGGCCGCGGCCGTCGCCGGTGTCGACGCGGAACCGGAGCCAGCCGTCCCGCTCTTCGAGCACCTCGTACCGCGCCCGGACGAAATTGATCACGCCTGCCCAGATGGACACCCTCGTCACCTCTCGGTTTCGCCGCCTCGTGCGCTGTCGAGCATGGCACATCCGGGACGCGCGGGGTGTCGACGGTCTCATTCGGGCGGGGTGGGAGCGGCCCGTGGCCTACTGAAGCGGCGCCATGCGGTAACCCGACCCTCGCACGGTGTGGATGAGCGGCGGGTCCTTGAGCTTCCGCCGCAGCCGCGCGATCACGACGTCCAGCACGTTGGACGCCGGATCGGCCATCTCGTCCCAGGCGTACCGGATCAGTTCCCGCCG
Source organism: Amycolatopsis japonica (assembly GCF_000732925.1). Lineage (NCBI taxonomy): Bacteria > Bacillati > Actinomycetota > Actinomycetes > Pseudonocardiales > Pseudonocardiaceae > Amycolatopsis > Amycolatopsis japonica. The sequence continues at coordinate 1,747,305 of NZ_CP008953.1, read as the reverse complement.
CGAGACCGGCCGCCCGGTCGCGGCCATCAGCCGCTCCATGACGAGATACTCCTTGCGGGTCACGGTGAGCAGCACGCCCGCCCGCGAGATCTGGTGCCTGCCGGTGTCGAGTTCGACATCGGCGCAGCGCAGGATCACCGCCTGTCCGGCCATGTCCCGGCGGCACAGGCTGCGCACCCGCGCGATCAGTTCCGGCATCGCGAACGGCTTGACCAGGTAATCGCCGCCACCGACGCGTAAACCGTCGATCCGGTCGGCGACACTGTCGCGCGCGGTCAGGAACAGCACCGGCATCGGCCATCCGGCGCTGCGCCGGTTGCGGACGTAGGCCAGCGCGTCACCCGAAGGCAGCATCCGGTCGAACACCGCGCAGTCGTAGGCGTTCACCGTCAACGCCTCGTCCGCGCCCGGCAGATCGGCGGCGGTGTCCACCGCGAAGCCGTCGCCGCGCAGCGCGAATTCCAGCGCCACCCGCAAGTTCTCGTCGTCCTCGGTCACCAGCACCCGCACACCCGAACGTTATCGCGTGATCGCCGCCTCCACGTCGGCCACGTGCAACCCGCGCAGTTCTTCGATCGCGGGCATCCGGCCCAGCAGCCGCAAACGTTGCGACTGAGCCGTGCGCGCCTTCTCGAACAGCAGGCGCGCGTCCCGCGCGTTGCCGAAGTTGACGTCGCCGGAAACGCGCCGGAAATGGCCGGTCAGCACCGGGCCCGCGGCGGGATCGAGTTCGTAGTCCCCGGCGGACGCCATCCGCCCGAAGATGGCGAGCAGTTCGTCGGGGCTGTAGTTCTCGAACTCGATCGTCTTGCCGAAGCGCGACGCGAGACCGGGGTTGGCGGCGAGGAAATCGACCATCTCGCCGGTGTACCCGGCCACGATCACCGCCACCTCGTCGCGATGTTCCTCCATCAACGGCACCAAGGTGTCGATCGCCTCCTGGCCGAAATCGCCGCCGGAACCGGCGAGCCGGGTGAGCGTGTACGCCTCGTCGATGAACAGGACCCCACCCTTGGCCTCCTCGAAGACCGTCGCGGTCTTTTCGGCGGTGTGCCCGATGTACTGCCCGACGAGATCCCGGCGGGACACCTCGCGGAACTGGCCGACCGGCAGGACTCCCAACGCCTTCAGCAGTTTGCCGTAGATCCGCGCGACCGTCGTCTTCCCCGTGCCGGGCGCGCCCGCGAAGATCAGATGGTGCCCCGCCGCCCCGACCGGCAGTCCGGCCCGGCGGCGCCATTCGTTGACCTGCAACTCGTCGACCAGCGAACGGACTTCTTCCTTGACCCCGGGAAGGCCGATCATCGAGTCGAGTTCGGCGAGCATCTCCTCCAGGGCGTCGTCCTCCACCGCGCCGGGCTCGGCGGTCTCCCCGACCGTCGGCGTCGCCCCTTCGGCGATGGCGATCCCCGGTTCCGCCGTGTTCGAGACCCGGCAAGCGGAGATCTCGCCACCGCAACCGGACGCGAACGAGATCCCCGGGCCCCGGGTGTCGGTGACCGTGCACCGTTTGATCACCGGCACCCCGTGGTGCGCCACGGCGATGCCTTCGTGACCGGTGTGCGAGACGGTGCAGCCTTCGACGACCGGCCGGGCGTATTGGTAGACGTAGACGCCCCTCAGCCCGCAGCCGGTCACCGTGCATCCGGTGACGACCGGATCCGCGCCCTGCCCGACCGTGATCCCGTCGCCCAGCACGTCTTCGACGGTGGTGTCCTCGATCCTCCCCGGCGAACCGTCGACGAGGATCCCCTGCTCCGCCGCCGAAATCACGCAACCGCTCACGGCGAACGCCGTCGTGCCGCGGATCGCGATCGCCGGCCCGCGGCCGCCGGAGACGGTGCAGTTCCGGACGGCCAGTTCCGTGTCGTCGGCCTGGATCGCGGACGCGCCGCCCGCCAGGACTTCGATCCCGTCGAGCGCGAGAGCTCCTCCTGTGGTGCGGAAAACCGGCCGGTCGGCCCCCCGGCCGTCGACGACGACGGTGGCGCCGTCCGCCGCGGCCAACGTCACCCGGAGACCCGCGAGCTCGACGGTCTCGGCGTATTCGCCGCCAGCGATGGTGATGACGGCGCCGTCGGACGCGTCCACCAAGGCGTCGCCGATGGTCGGGTACGCGCCTGGCCGCTGGGACACCAGCAGGACGCGGCCGGAGGTCGAGGTGGTCATCAGCCCGCCTTCGCCATCAGCCAGCCGCGGTCGACGGCCTTGGCGCCTGCCTGGAACCGGCTGCGGGCACCGAGCCGGTTCATGATGTCGGCGACCATCCGGCGCACCGTCCGCACCGAGACGCCGAGCCGCGCGGCGGCGGATTCGTCGGTCGTGCCGGAGAAGAGCAGCGTCAGCAGTTCCTGTTCGCGGCAGGTCAGGATCGAAGCGTTCTCGGGTTCCGGGAGGTCCAGCGGGACGAGCGGGGCGGCGGCCTGCCAGATCCGCTCGAACAGCCCGACCGTCGCGGTGACCACGCCGGGCAGGCGGAACACCGCGGAACCGGCCTGCCTGCCTTCCGCCGGAAGGACGACCGAGGTCCGGTCGATCACCAGCGCGTCCATCGGGACCTCGGCGTCGGTCCGCACCTCGGCGCCCGCCCGCGACATCCGGTTCAGCGCGCCGGACATCCGTGCGGAGTCGGGGAAGAGCACCTTGTGCCGGACGCCGGGGCGCACGCCTCCGAGCGCGATCCGCTGGAACGCGGTGTCCGTTCCCGTGCTCATGACGAGCACCTCGCCGGTCGCTTCCGCGAGCAGCTCGCCGAGCCCCGCCCGGTCGCCGCCCGGGCCCGCTCCCGTGACCAGACTGAGCTGGCCGGCCTGCACGGTCATCGCAGGTACCTCCCTCTTCCCCCGGCGCGGTGCCGCCGACGACGTCCTGTTCATGCCAGTTCCCCGCCACCGGGGCGGTCACGGGCACCCGACGCGTTAGCGTTCAGGGGCACCGGGAACTGCACGCGTCTACTTTCGCTGTCCGAACATGAGGTTTTGATGACACGGGTGATGGTCGTCGAAGACGACGGGAATCTGCGGCTCGCACTGGTCACGCAGCTGCGCGCGGCCGGCTTCGTCGTCGACGAGGCGGGCGACATCGCGACCGCGGACCGGCTGCTGCGCGGAACGCACCACGACTGCGTGGTGCTGGACCGGATGCTGCCGGACGGCGACGCCATCGAATACGTGCACATGCGTCGGCAATTGGGCTGGCGGGCGCCGGTGCTGTTCCTCACCGCGCGCGACGCGCTCGCCGACCGGGTGGCGGGTTTCGAGCACGGCGGCGACGACTACCTCGTGAAGCCGTTCGTGATGGCCGAGCTGACCGAGCGGGTGGCGAACCTGTGCCACCGGTCGGCGTTCGACCGGCCCTCGGTGCTGCAGCACGAAGATCTGGTGATGGACTGCGCGCGGCGTGAGGTGCGGCGCGCGGGCGTGCTGCTCACCTTGACCAACAAGGAGTACGCGGTGCTCGAATACCTGCTGACCAGGGCCGGCCTGCCCGTGCAGCGGGCCGATCTGATCGAGCACTGCTGGGACGCGCAGGCCGATCCGATGTCCAATGTGGTCGATGTGGTGGTGAAGCGGTTGCGCCGCAAGTTGAAGGAACCCGAGCTGATCCACGCCGTCCGCGGCCTCGGCTACCGGCTGGGCGCCCGGTGAACACCCACTCCTCGGCCGACCGGCTGCGCAGGCTGCGCTGGACGCTGACCGCGTTGTTCACCGTGATGAACACGCTCGGGCTGGTCGTCTTCGCGTGGCTGCTCATCAACGAGGACGGCGACCAGGGTGACGAACGGATCGACGCGGCGCTGACCCAGGTCACGTCTTCGGTCAGCAGACTGGTCGAATTCGACGGCACCGTCGGCTTCGGTCTGGTCAACACCGACGTGCTGAACGACCGCTGCCCCCAGTTCGCGATCCTGTCCGGCGGGGCGCCCGCGTTCCAGCCGCATTTCTCCCGGGCGAACTGCGTCCCGATGAGCACGCAACTGCTGAACGGCCTGGCGACCGAGGCGGTGAAGACCGGCAAGCTGGTGCAGGGCCACCAAAAGGCGTCCGACGGCGCCATGGTCAAGGTCCGCGCCGAACCGCTGCGCGACGGCGACGGCAAGACGTTCGCGGCCGTCGTCGCGGTGCAGTCCACCGAGGCCGAGGACTCCGCGCACACCCGGTTCACATTGCTGGTGATCGGCGGCACCGTGCTGCTGATCGCGATCCTCGGCTTCGCGGGCCACCTGCTGTCCGGCCGCTCGATCCGCCCCGCGGCCGCGGCCTTGCAGCAGCAGGAGGTCCTGCTCGCCGAAACCGCGCACGACCTCCGCACCCCGGTCGCCGCCCTGCGCGCGCTCGCCGAAACCGCGATGGCCAACCCCGCGCAGTCCGCGGAACTCCTGCCGCGCACCGTCCGGCTCGCCGCGAGAATGGGCGGGATCATCGACGACCTGCTCGTCCGCGCCCGGCTCGCCGCGGGCGTGGAACAGCTGAGCATCCAGCCGATCTGGCTCGATCAGCTGGTGGTGGGCATCGTCGAGGACACCGCGACCGAAGGCGCCGAAGTCACCGTCACCGCCGCGCCCACGAAGGTCAACGCCGATCCCGCGCTGCTGCAACGAGCGATCGGCAACCTTCTCGACAACGCCATGCGCTACGGCCGCCACCCGGGCGCGAAGGCGTTCGTGCACCTGACCGTCGCCGGCGGCACCGTGACCGTCGCCGACCACGGCCCGGGGATCGACACGACGATGGCCGGCGACGCCTTCGACCGGTTCGCCAGCACCGGCGGCTCTTCCGGGCTCGGGCTGTCGATCGTGCGGTGGGTCGCGCAGGCGCACGGCGGCACGCTCGCGGTTTACAACGCCGACGAGGGCGGCGCGATCTTCGAACTGCGGTTCCCGGTCAGCCCGAACTGAGGAGTGGCATGACCTTCGACATCATCGGCTTGTGCCGCGACGAACCCGGCGCGGAGGAGACCATCGAGGCGCTGCTGGTGGCGGGCCCGGAACTGCTGGTCGCGGAGCAGGCGGAAGACGGTGTCACGCAACTGCATCATCCCGATGGGCGGCCGCTGGTGGTCATCGAGGACATCCGGCTCGTCCGGGTCGCCGGTGAAGCACAACGCCTGCTCGGCCTCGACGCCGAAGTGGAGGTCCCGCATCCGGTGTGGTGGGTGGAATGCCGCACGCGTGATGACGATGCGGAAGCGGAAACGGTCGCCAGGGCCTTCATCGGGGCTCTTGTCGAAAGAACAGGAGGACTGTCGTGGTCGAACCGCTGACCGGCACCCCCGCCGCCGACATCGAGACTGCGGAGGCCATCGTCGTCGAACAGTTCCGAGCCGTCGTCTCGGCTTCTCCCCGGCTCGTCGCCGCCGCGGGGGAAGCGGCTGCGAGCCGTCGGCTGCTCCAAGTGGTCACCGCCGAGCACAGCGGTCTCACGTATCCACTCGAACTGCTTCTCGGCGAAGGACGGTGCGAATGGGTGGTCCGGGACTCCCGTGGTGGTCATCGCGACGGGACGCGCGGATTCCCCTTGCACTGGACCGGAACCCGGTTCGCCCCCGAACCGGATGCCACGGCGGCGGAGCCGGCGGAACCGATACCCGGCTCGGGCTCGCTGGAGGTGCGGATCACCACGCTGCACGACGGCGGCGCGACATTCCGGCTCGGCAGGGCGGTCGAAATCTTGACGTCGGCGCTCGGCGACGGCGAACCAGCGGGATGGGGCGCCGCCGAACCGGTCACCGAGCCGTGGTCTGCCGCGACGCTCACGAACCTCTGCCGTGACCGGCTGCCCGCCCCCACGGAAGTGATCGTGACCGGCCCCGGAGTGGTGGGACGATTGCGCACGCGGAAGGTGGAGGCCGGTGTGCAGGAGGAGGTCGAGCTCAGCGGTCCTCCCGCGGGAACGGTTCCGCGGGCCGCCGTCGAGACGCTGGCCGCCGAAGCCGCGGGTTTCGCCCGGATGATGGTGGTCGCCGCTCACCCCGGCAGGCCGGACGGCTTGCGGGTCAGCGGCCCGACCCCGCCCGCCCTGCCCTACGGTGTCCTCATCGGACACGAACTGGTCGCCAGGAACGGTGTCGCACACGCCGAACGGACACCGGTCGCGAAGGTGGCGATCCTCGGCGGCGTCGGCCATGAGGCCGCGTGGTGCAGGCTGGACGGCGGACAGCGCCCTCCGTACGAGCAAATGGCCGCCATCCTGCACCACTACGGTATGCCGGATCAGGGCTGAGGTCGGCGTTCAGAGGCCCCGCTGCCGATCATCGAAGGCGCCGTCGTCAGGTTCCAGGCCGGCCACCGGCGAGGCCCGCGCCCATTCCGCCCGCGTCCGACGGCGGCCAGATCCGCGGATACCGCCTCGCCCACTCGTCGGCGAAACGCTCGTCTTCAGCCGGAGAGCGAGCCGAGAAGTGCCAGAACGCGTCGCCGGCGACGGTTTCCACCAAGCCGGGTCTTCCCAGCCCGCCGAGCCACTCCTGTGGCAGCCCGGGAACCCCGGCCCGTGCCCCCACCACCGCGCCGGCGATCGCCCCGGTGATCGCGCTGCGCCCGGAGTGATTGACGGCGGCCCGCATCGCCCAGCGTGGATCGAAGAACCGCCGCGACACCGCGATCATGGCACGGCCCAGCGCGTCGACGGCGGTGTCGCCGGTTCCGAAACCGTCCAGTTCCTCGGTATCGGGACGGATCTGCTCTACCTGAGCGCGCACCGCGGCGGCGAGTGCGGCCACCGCCGGGCCACGCGCGCCTTCACGCTCGGCCACCCGCCGGCAGACGACCTGCGGCGGCGGCGCGTCGGTGTGGAACAGCCCGGTGAACAGCTCGGCCGTCACACCGGCCGCCTCGGCGGTGGGTCCGTCGGCACCGGCACCGGTCGCGAGCAGCCTGCCGACCTGCGCGGCGGTCGCGGCATCGGAGTCGGGCCCGCCGCCACAGAGCGCCGCCACCATTCCCAGCACCAGAAAGGTGACGTCGTTCGCGACCGGGGGCGGTTCCGACCGGCCGTCCTGGATTTCCGGGACGCGGGAGAGCCAGCCTTCGAGGAGGTCCGGGCTCGGCCGCGAAAGCAGCGCGCCGAGCGCCATCAACCTGCCTGAGGCGGCGCCACCGAACCGCGGCGGTAAAGCGCGCAGCAGCCCTTCGGTGTGGAAGAGCAGTCGCCGGGTCAACGGGCCGAGCCGTCCGTCGGAGATCGGTTCGACGACCCCTTCCTCGCCGAACTTCGTCTTGATTTCGGGCCAGGTCACCGTGTCCACGGCCGAACCCAACGCCTCCCCCGCGGCGAACCCGGCGAACGCGCCCGCGATACGACGCCAGGCGAACCGGACTCCGTCGGCGTCCTGGCGAAAGAACTTCCCCGATGCCGACGCGTGTGGCCGGACCCGGCCCGCGGCGTCGTATCCGGCGACGAGACCGTTCGCGCCGAGGTCCTCGGGCCAGGACTGTCCCTCGATGTCGTCGTCAGGGGAGGCGATCCCGCCGGTTTCCACCCCGTTGCGCTGTTCCCACGCCCGGCCGAGCACGAACCGCTGACAGTCCTCGACGGACAGTTCGAATCCGGCCGTTCTGGCCTTTCCCGCCGCGTCACGGAGCCCGGCTGCGGGGTCGATCCCCTCCGTTGCCGCACGGATCTGTTCGATCACGGCCACGACCGGCGCCGAGTACTCGGCGGGGACCTCCACGACCCGCGTGATCGCGCGGAGGACCGGCCACCGCGCTCGCGCCCAAGTGAGCTCCTCGACGGTGACAGAGTCCGAAGGAACCGAACCGGGGTTGACGACCAGGCCGGTCCCGGGGAACTCGGCGGCGAACGACAGCACGTCCATCCGCACCCATTTCACCGTCCCCGCCGGAACCCGTCTGCTGGAACTGAACACCGCCAAGGCTCGCGGATTCTCCCGCCACAAAGAGGAAAGCGGTCGTTCCGTCCGCGGGTCGACCGGGATGTGGACCGTCGCGGTGAGCAGCCCGGCGAGGTAGCGCTCACGACTGAAGCGACGGGCCTCAAGGCAACCGAGGAGTTGTTCGAGCCGGGTCTCCATGACTGGATGTCCGAGCCGCTCGGGACCGGGCCGGTAGCCGGGATTGGCCCGGATCTCCTCTGTCGGCCCGCCCGCCTGATCGTGCTTCCGCCAGCCCAGTACTGCACTCGCCGGCACTCCGAGATAGGCCACCCCGCTGCGCGCGAACTCGGGTTCCAGGATCTCTCGCCAGTCCTCCTGTCCGGCGAAGGGGACCGGGACGCTCGGCCCGAGACCGTCCGGATCGGGATCCGGACGGCGCAGCTCCCCGTTTTCCCGCACGAGCAACATCGGTCGCGGCACGAGCGAGGCGAGCCGGTCCCCGCCGTCCAGCGCGCGAATCGTGTTGTAGGGCACCAGCCAGCCGTCCGGAACCTCGCGCACCCGATCATGCTCGATCCGGACCGCGTGCTCCCCCGTCGTCAGATCCACGGATGTGCCGAAGCGCAGCCACGCCTGTGCCTTCGCGATCGCCTCACCAGCGTGCACGATCACTCCTCCGTCTGCGTGTTCTTGGTGACCACGACTTCGAGTTTGGCGAAGTCGTCCTCGATCCGGACTCCCTGCGTCGGGTACCAGGCCCGCATCGCGACATTGGTGCCGTGCCATTTGGGCTTGATGTCGGTCCAGAACTCGACTCCCCTGCGTCCTTCCGGCAACGGGCCGCGGTAGGCCTGCACCACCGGCGCGCTGTCCCCGTAGACGGGTGCCCTGCCCCAGATCTCGCGGGACGCCGACTGCATCCCGGCCACGCCGGCGTTCTGGCTCGTGCTTTCCAGCCGATGGAACGGACCGTACCGCGCCGGGGCGCCCGGCGACGCCGGATCGGCGTCCGCGATCAGCTCGAAATCCGGGCTTCCGCCGTATCTCAGGACCAGGTCCGCCCCGGCCTCGAGAAACCCGTCCGCCGGTTTCCCTTCCGCCCCCACGTAGAGGTACACCACCTTGCCACCGGGTGGTACGACCCCGCGGTCGAAGGGGCGGGAATCCGGTGAGACGGCACCTCTGGCGAAGACCCGGACCTCGGTCCCGTCGGCGAGCCGCCCGTGCAGGTCGAGTCCCGCCACGAGCTCCACGGTCTTCTCGATCTTCAGGCCCGGCAAGCCCAGCGCCGCCAGCCGCCGGGAGCTCAGTCCGCTCAAGCCCTTCGCTGCGCTTTCGAAGGGAACGTCGGTGAACGGCAGCAGGGCGAGGGCGACCGGCCGCTCGGGCAGTTTCAGCAACCAGCCCGTCTGCGGGTCGAGGAACACGATCCCGTATGGCCGCCGAACCACCAATGCGACGTGCTCGCGTGCCAGTCCGTCGTCTCCGGTGTGGACGATGTCGATGACCGCCATCGCGCCGACCGGACGGGAATTCATCGCGGCGATGACACTGTCGTAGCTCACGCCGTGACCGGTCTCCCACACACCTCCGAGGCGGTCGGAGACATACGCCAGCGTCGCGGCTTCCTCCGGCAGGACCGGACCGGCCGTCACCTCTTCACCACGCAGGCGCAGCACGAAGGCGACCACCGCCTTGGTGCAGTTCGTCCGGTAGCCGTCTCGCTCGGCGTCGGGCGAGTGGCCGTTCGGATTCGTCTTGGGCAATTCGGGGAACTCCGCCGCGATGAGCCGTTCCGCGTCGGCCCGCCGCACGGAGCCGTCGTGGATCGACGGCGACGAAGTGAGCGGCGTCGCCTTGGCCAGCTTCGAGAAGTCCGCTTGTGACGACGCCGATGCCGCGGTGCGGTTCCGCCACGTCGGCAGCCAGCTCCCCGCACCCCGGGGCACGGTCCCCCAACCGGTACTGGCCGGCCAGTCCAGTGTGTCCAGTATCGGTGGCGAACTCCACGGTGCGGGGAGCGCCGCCGCGGCACTGGTCTTGCCGGGACCGGACGGCCAGTCCGGGGCGGGTTCCTGAGTCGCCTTCGCCCAGTCCGCCGAACTCAGCCGCTGGTAGCTCACGATGGCGTTGTTCAGGTCCGCGTTCCCCACCCAGACCGGTTCGCCGTTGCCACTCCGGCGATAGTGTTCCAGCAGCGTGACCACTCGGTCGGCGAGCCGCGCGAGTTCGACGACGGCCAGTCGCCGCGCACCGATCGTCTCGTAGTCGCCCCAGTCCTTCGTCGTGTCGAGCCGGGTGGACTCCGCCGCGATGGAGCGCCGCGCTTCGAGGAGTGCGGCCTCGTAGGGAGCCGCCCAGTCCAGGTTCGGCCACAGATACTCGGCGATCTCGAGCGGTTTCAGATTACGGAGGGGCGTGGGCGGCTTTTCCGGCGGCCGGGCCGCCATGAACGCGGCGACCTGCCGCATGGCGTCGAACGCCTTCGGGGCCAGGCCGAGCACCGCGGGCCGGTCGGCCCGCCGTGCCTCCGCGGCGACCGCCTCGGCGGACATGGTCACCTTGGCGGTGACGAACCGCTCCGTCTCCGCCTGCTCCGCGGCCCTCTTGTCCGCCTTCTGCTGGTTGGTCGCGGCGATGTTCTTGTCGCTCGCTTCTAGTTCGGCCTTCCGGTGCCACCATTTGCGCCAGCCGATCACCGGCCCGGCGGCCGCGACCGCGACGGCGGAGACCGCGAGTGCCGGACTCGCCCCGGACAGCTCGACGGCCCCGACAGTGGCCGCGGCGCCGATCGCCGAAACCCTCGTGTAAGCCTTCATGAAGTCCGCTTTCGAAGCGAATCCGGGACGGATCGCCGCTTCGTCCGATGTGGACACCGATCGCGGCTCCGTCCGCGGCGGCTTCGGCGATCCGAAGAGAACCGCCGCGTCACGCAACCGCCCCCAGAAGCCGGGCCGCGGCCCGACCGCCGACTCGGCCAGCTTCAGAATCCCTTCGCGTTCCTTCGCCACCTGTGGACTCGCGAGATAACGCAGTTGCCGCTCATCGAAGGTCCGCCTGGCGACGGTGTGCTCCAGTTCGGTCTGGTCGAGCTTGTTCAACTGCCAGACCGCGATGAACAAGGTGGCGAGACTGCGGCCTGCGCCATAGGCGAACATGGATTCGAAGAGGGTCAGATGCCGCGCGAGGAACGCGCTCTGGTCGAGCGTCCCCGCGGCGGTGCCCCGGAACGTCCGCCTGACGATCTCACTGAAGTAGGGCAGGATGTCCGGTGTGTTGGCCGCCTTCCCCAGCCCGAGCGGCTTCGGATCGCGGTGCGCGAGACTGAGGCTCTTCGGTTCTGGGCCGGGGTCGAGACCGAGACGCTTCGCCAGGTCCACATAGACCTGGACGTCGTAGGCGGCCAGCAGGTGGTCCAGCTCCCTGGCGTTGTCATCGATCTTCCTGAGCTCTTCTCCCTTCTGGATCTGCGTCCGCCGCCGTTCGGCGAGGGGCTGCAAGAGCGCGGCGACCCCCGCGAGAGCGGCGATGCTGAGCACGGACGCCCCTGTGAGTCCGAGGGGGATGCCCACGCCGATCCCGACACCCGCACCGGTCAACGGCGGCAGGGCGAACCGCCGGACGTGCTTCCCCAGACTCTGGGCGAGATCGGGCCGCGGCCCCAGCCGTGCGAGACCCGCCTGTCGTTCGGAGGGCGCGGACGGCCCGTGGTGGGCGGGCACGCCGACCTGAGCCAGGTGACCACGTACCTGTCCGGCCGACGCGGCGCCGGCGTCGATCCTGCGTGCCGTGGCGTCGTACACCCGTCCCTTGGCTACCTGTTCGTCCTTGGCGATCTCCCATTTCCGGGCCATCCCCGCACCGAGCAGAGCGTTGACCAGACCGAAAACCGCCCAGGCGATGCCGCCTCCCCCGGAGCCCAGCATCATGAAGACACCCGCCGAGATCCCCGACGGGAGGACACTCGTGTAGAGGCCGGTGACCGCGTGGGTCTTCGTCGCGAGGTAGCCGTCCGTCACCTTCGGCGGGAGGTGGCGCCGGACCTCCCACCTACCGGGTTCACCCGCCAGTGCCGCAATACGGTAGTCGCTCCCGCTCTGGTTCGGATCGAGACCGAGGCGGCCCAGCAGTTCCACGATCGCCTTGCGCGTGCGGGCACGCGCCGGTGGATTCAGCGCGGTCCGCTGGAATTCGCGGTCGAGGACGACGACCTGTGCGAGATGTCCGCGGTCGGTGGGAGTCAGCTCCGGCCTGCGGTCGAGATCTCCCTCCGGGTCGAGATATCCCGGAGTGGCGGACCCGCCGTCGGCGAGATCGGCCGCGCCGGCGGCGAGGGCGTGAGCGAGCGCCCGGGGAACGGCGCCGGGCGCGAGCCGTGCCGACACGACGATCCGGAGGACGTTCCTCGCGGGGTCCCCGACCGGTCCCCGGGCTGATACCGACCACAGCGCCGCTCGGTCCCCGAGCCAGTCACCGACTTCGGCGACGACCGTGAACCGCTGATCTCCGTCACCGGCCACTATGGACGATCGGACGTACTCCGCGAGCACCGTCAGCCCGGCGGCCTCGACGGCTTGGGAGAAGGCGCGCGCGAGCTCGCCTTCCAGTTCCGGCCGCGCCGGCGCGGCCACGGCGGCACCGCGGATTTCGATCGACGTCCAGCCGCTACCGAGTGGCGGAGCCGGCCTGGCCGGGCGGGCCTTCGCCGCCTCGGCGGCCGCACGGTCCAGCGCCGACGCGAGATCGCGGTGCTGTTCAGGTGTCAAGGAAGCGAGCAGCTTGGGGATTCGCCGCGGCTGGGGATGTTTGCGCGCCCCCGCCAGTTCCGCCGCGTGCGCACCCAACAGCCGGACGATGTCCGAATGCCCCGAAGCGGCCGCCTTCGCCATCGCCGCCTGACCGTCAGCGGAGAGTTGCTTCCACACCTTGGCCGGAACCTGGGTCGGCCTCGACGGAAGCGACGGCTCGGAAGTCCTCGCCGCCGGCACGGTGGTGGCTTTCACCGAAGAGGGCGGACGCTCGGGGTGCGGCCACTGGCGCTGCGGGTGCTTCTGCCGTTTACCGCCCAGCGGCCCGAATGGAGCCTGCAGGTCCATATCGGCCAGACCGGCCGCGAAGAGCTGGTCCCGGCGTCCTTGATTCCATCTGATCGGAAGCGCCGGTTTGCTTTTCGCGACCAAATCGACGTTCTGCAGGGGATCGAGGTGCAGGACCGCGTAGGCGCCGTCCGAGATCACCTGCTTGGCATAGGGAACGTCGACCTTCGACGCGAACAGCACGAAGAGCTTCGTGGGGCGGGCGGTGAAGTCCTCATGAGCGCCCTGGTTCCGGAGCTTGACCGCCAGATCGTCCTCGTACCTTTTGGTCCCGTAGTCCAGTTTGCTGCGCTTGACCTCGATCCACACCCTCGTGCCGTCCGTGAGCTCACCGAGGATGTCGATGTCGGACAACTCTTCGCCGTTCGGCCGGTAGATCTTGCGGTCCAAGGCGATGATCTTCAGTCCCGGCAGGCCGAGCCGCGCCAGCCTTTCCGGATCCGTATGACTCAGGTCCGCGAGCCGAAGCGCGCTGCGGAGAGTGGCTTCGAAACCCCTGAGGTTCTCCGGATTGCCGCCCACGTCCTTCGCGGCGATCTTGCCCGCCGGATCCAGACCGGTGAGTTTCTCGAACGTGAGCCTCAGGTTGCGGTGCAGCTCCTCGTACAGCTCGGCGACGTTGGTGACTCCGTGTCCGGCCAGCCTGTCTATGACCTGGTGAAGGACCAGCCACCTGTCGAGGATGGGACGAACGTCGTGGAAGAAGAGCGTGCGCCCCATCTCGGCGGCGGAAGTCGGCGTGACCTGTTCGGTGAACAGCCGGCGCAGGATGTCGAACCGGGCTGCGTCCAGGTCCGCGACCCGCTGCAGTGGAGTGCCTCGTACCGAGGTCAGCTCCCCGATCCGGTTGTTGAACTCGGACAGCGCGACCTGCAGGCCTTTCGTCTCGATCAGTTTCGCGAACGCTTGCTGCACGTCCACGGGCATCTTGTGCCAGGCCGGAACGAATTTGGGGGGCAGGTTGTCCGGTGGCGGAACCCTGGCCAGCCACTCCGCCAGCGAAGCGGACACGTCGCGGGAAAGCCCCTTCTCCTGTGCCAGCCAGGTCACGAAATTCGCCAGGGCGTAGCGGCCGGCCTTCGGTCCCACGGTCGCGGCCAGATCGGCGAGAGCTCGCTGTTCTCGGGCCTTCAGCTCTTCCCAGAGCGGGATCAGCTCGTCCGGCAGATCGGCGGGACGGGCGGGGGCGGCGGGCCGAGCCGGATGCGGCTCGTGGCGCTGGGGGTGCCGAGGCCGGACGTTGCGGGCGAAAAACGGGTCCAGCAAGGGAAGTTCGTCCGGTACCCGGCTTTCCCGCCCGTGGGGCAGCACCGCGTCGAAACCGAGCGCGCCCAGGTCCCCGGCGACCTGCTTGATCCCCGCGGTGCCTTCGAGCGATGCCGGGGCGCTGAGCACGAAGTACCGCTTTACGGCGGCGGACGACGGCGCGACCGACTTCGCCGCGCTGTCGAGCAAGTTCGCGGCGTCCTTCTCACTGGGCCCGGCGAGCCGCCCGACAGTTACCCACACCTCGGTTCCATCGGCGAGCCGTGCCTTGATGTCGATGGTGCCGAGAAGCTCACCCTCGGCTGAGAACACCGGTTCCCGGACGCCCTCGATCACCACCCCCCGCGGTCCCTTCGCGGCGAGCTCCCAGGCTGCGACGAGGGCGGATTGCACGTTGTCCCGCAAGTTCCGCAGGAGTTCTTTGAGCCGCGGCAGGTCCCCTGTCGCTTCGAGCAGCTTTTCGACCTCCTCGGGCGGCAGGAAACCGGCCGCCCACATGAGCTGCTCGAGAAGTTCTTCGTGCTCCCGGACCGCCTTGTCGTAGGCGGTTATCGTGTCGGAGTTCAGCGAAATCGTGTAGGGGAACCAAAGCCCTTCGGGCGAACCGAGGATCTGGTACTCGGGCTTGGGCTTTCCCTCGGTCGCGGGTCGTGGCCTGACCGGCTGTGCGTCGAGGATTCCCTCCAGCCGTTCACGGAAGGCCGCCCGTTGCGCGTCGGTCAGCGACGCGAGCCGGTCCGGGAGTCCGATTCGGTTCGGGATACCGGGCTTCCCCGTCAACTCCGTCAGGACGCGTTCCAGGATGAACGCGATGTTCACTCCGGCGGCGGCGAGTGCGTCGAGGAGGTCGCGCTCGGTTTCGGTCAGCAATTCCCGGATTTCGGGAGGAACCACGCTCGGCTGGTCTTCCCTGGGGCCGAGAGGGAAATCCGGCGCGATCGGCTGGTGCCGGGACGGGATCTCCACCGGCCAGGCGGGCACCGCGTGCTCGGGCACCGCGGACGGTCGCGGAGGTGGAGAGGTGACGGGCGCGCCGGGCCACGGCGGATTCGCCGACGGCAGCACGGGAACCGACTCGTCCGGCAGCAAGGGCAGCTCGACGGGAGCCGGGTCGACCGGGCGAACGGTGACGTCGGGTGGGTCGACGGGCGGGACGATCTCCACGGGCGGGCGATCCGGCCCACCGGGGGTCAGCGGGGAAACCGGATCGGCGACGCGGTCCGGAACGGCGGGAAGTTCCAGCGGCCGCTCCGGTACGCGCGGCGGCTCGGGGTACACCGGCCGGTCCGGGCCGACGGGTGCCACCGGGACCGTCGTCCGGCCCGGCGGGTTCCGCACCTCGCCGGGAGGACGTGGGAAGTCCACGGTGGCCGGTGGCGGGAAGCCCACCACCGGCGCGGGCGGGGTCCCCACGACCGGCCGCGACGGGAAACTTGTGGGAGGGCGGACCGGATCGCCGATGGCGGGCAGCCTCGGATCGGTCACCCGGGGGAGGCCCCCCGCTTCACCCGAGCGCACCTTGTCCGGATCGGGCTTCACCGTCAGCGGCTCCGCCTCCGGATGTGGAAGCGGCTTGGGAGCGCCCGAAATCACGTCGCCGATGGTGGCCTGTTCGGCGAGCCGAGCGGTGGCCGGGCTCGGCGAAGACCGGGTGGAGTGGACCGGCTGCGCAGGCTCGGCCCGCGCAACCGGTGCCTCCGCCCGGGCGCCCGCGGCCGACTGCTCGGCCGCGCGTTGGAGCGCGGGGGTGACGGGATCCAGCACCGCGGTCGCGACGCTGCCTCCCCCCGTTTCCGGTGCCGGCCCCGACCCGTCGTCGGTCCGTGCGCGACCGGAACCGCCGGGGCCACTGGGTGGCGGCTCGTCCGGCGTCCTGTCCGGCGAGCCTGGCGTGCCTTCCTCCGGTGAGTCCCCAGGGCGGCGCGGCCCGGGTTCGCCGTCGCCTTTCCACTGTCCGCTCGCCCGCGCCTCCTCGATGCCCACGTGCCCGGCTTCGCCCAGCTTCCCTCGCGCGAGGTCGTCCAGGCGGAGGACGTCCCGGGGGTTCACGGGAGGTCCGTCGTCGCCGTGGCGAGGACCGTCGCCGTCGGCGTGTTCCCCCGGCGCACGGCCTCCCTCGTGACTGCTGTGCTGGGGAACGGTCCTGCCGTTGTCACCGCCTCGCGGGGTGAGCGACTTCGCCGGTGGTTGCCCTTGTTTGCCTTGATCACCGAGTCGCTCGGTGTTCGCCGGGGGACGCTCACGATGCACGGGATGCGCGGCGGCGTTGTCCGACGGCGGCCCTGAAGGGTTATCGGCCTTCCCGGTGTTCGGAGTGGACGGTTCCACACCGCGAGGTACCTCGGGCGGCGGGTCTCCCTTCCACCTTCCGCTCGCGTGGGCCTCCGCCGCACCGGCACGGCCGGCCTCGCCCAGCTTGCCGTTGGCCAGCTCGTGCATGCCGACGGTGTCGAACACGTTCGTCGGCGGATGCCCGGCCTTCACCGGGGATTCCTGTCGCTGCGGCGAAGGCGGCGGAGGCGGTTTGTCGCCCGGCCCGTTGGGGGCGTGGTGTTCCGGACGGCCGCCCGGCCCGGGTGTCTCGGCGAGATCGGCGTTCCGGGCGGGTTGACCGGCATGCGGCGGCTCGGCCGCGAGTGACTGTTTCGGCGGGGTCGACGGCGGATCCGGTGTATGGGGCGGGCGGCCGCCGGGGCCTGCGACGCCGCTGTCCGGATCGCGCGGACTGTTCCCTCCGGTGTCGTGCGGCCGGGCCACCGGGACATCGGCGCCGGGGCCGGCATGCCTCGCCAGGCTTTCCCCGACCGAACCCGGCAGCGGTCCGAGCGGGTTCCGGATGACCTGCGCGGCGGTCTCCGCACTGATCCCGCGGTCGCCCCTGACGACACTCCGGACCTTCTCGAGAGCGTGGGGCGCGTTCCTGATTGCCAGTTCGGTGACCGTGGGGACCTTGACCAGAGCCTCCCCGCCCCGCCCCAGTCGCGCTCCGGCACCCGACACCACCTTGCCGACGCCCGAAAGGCCGGAGACCCGGCTGGCGGCCGCCCCCGCGCGCGAGATGCCCGCCCCGGCGGCGCGCGTGACGGATCCGGCCCCGCGCAGGCCGACGAGGGCGGCGACGTTCACGAGCGTTCCGCCGAGGGCGTGCCCCGGATCCTCTCCCCACTCGCCGTAATGGATGAACTGCTTCCCGAAATCGAGCAGCACCCCACCCAACTCGCCGCGCTCTCCCCCCGGCAGACCGACGACGAGGTCCACCCAGCCGAGGCCATGGGTGTACGCCTGCACGGCCGCGCCGAGCTTGGCCATCCCGCCCCATGCGAGCACGGCGTTCGACAAGCTCCAGCTGGAGCCACCGAAGGGGCCGTCCGCGTAGCCGATCAGGCCACCCATCATCTTGGCCAGGTTGACAAGTCCGTCGTAGATCCCGCCGACGAAACCCGGGTTGGCGATCTTGGGAGTGGCGGCGGGCGCGCTGTCCGGATCGGTGATCAGCGCGGCCGCGGCCGTCACCAGTTCCGCGATGTTCTTCGCCACGGCCCTGGCGAAGAACCGCTGTGCCGCCTCACCTCCGGGATTGAGCAAGGATCCGCCGTCATCCAGGTGGCTGTAGATGAAGCTGTGATAGGAGATCGTTTCCCGGATCTGGGTCTTGACGAAGTCGAGGATCTCCGCGTAGCCGTCGTAGGCCTTTCCCAGCCCCTCCATGGCGGGCGGGACCTCCCTGACACCGCCTTGACCTTCCAGGGTGCCGTTGTTGATCCTGGTTATGCCGTCATACAGCGCATAGCCGTTGGGATCGGGCCAGGACGTGCGCAAGCCCTGCGCGATGAGGTTCGAGGAGTCGACGGCCGTCTTCAGCGCGGCCGCGCCGTCCTTCCACGCCGTGGCCATCGCGCGAGCGGCCGTCTCGCTGTCCGGCGGCCAAAGGCTGTCCTTGGCGTAACCGCCCTCGGTGAGGACGGCGTTCCACAGGTCGCCGCCCGGCTCGCGGATGTCGCCCTCGCCGCTCATGGTCTCGGTGGTCCCTCAGGAAGACAGGGCGTCGGTCGCCGCGGCTTCGCCGTCCAGGTAGTACCCGACGGCCTTCTTCCCGCCGTCCGCCGCTCCCTGATAGAAGCCGGGCATCTGGTCGACGATCTTGCTCACTTCGTTCGACGGCGTCTCCAGTGCACCTTTCAACGCGATACCCATGGGACCGCCGAAAAGCGCGCCCGGCGCCTTGATCCGGTCGTGGGCGCTCTTCCACCCGTTCGCGAGATTCGTGCTCGCGGTGCGCAGTTCGTCCAGCTTGCCCTGGGTCTCGACGGGATAGATGTCGATGAACCCGTCGGTGTTCCAGTCGACGCCCGTCATCGCGGGTCTCCGGCGACCTGCCGGTCGAGTTCGTGCAGGAACGGGTCGAGCCGCAAATCCGTCGTCTCGGCGGTCGCGTCCGGCGGGAGGTAGTCCCCGGCGATGGCGACTCCCTCTTCCTTCGCCAGAACGACCGCCCGCTGGAAGGTTTCCACGATGGCCCGCGCCAGCGCCACCGAATCCGGAGTGCGGTAGATACGGGGATCGAGCCAGAGATCGTGCACCTCGCCGGTGCCACCGATGGTGATGCTGATCAGTTCGTCGTCGGATTCCGCGGTCGCCCGGATCTCGGCCAGGCGCTTCTTCATCGCCCTGACGTCCTCGGCCATCCGCTCGTACTCGGCGTACATGCCGAGGCGCAAAGATGTGTCCACCGGCCCTCCTCGATCGGTTCCGGTCCAGTGTCGCCACGACGACCGGGGCCGGGGCGTCCATGGCCTGTTTCTGCCACGAGTGCGTGAACCGGTGCCCCGCGAGCGGAACATGAGGGCGATGAGACGACTTCGGATGGCGGCTGCCGTCGCCGTGCTGACCATGACTGTCCCTCAGACGCTCGGCGGCACGAGCGTGGCGAACGCGGCTCCGCCCGCCGGGGCCTGCCATGACGCCGCTCCCGCCCGCGCCCAGGTGCGCGCGCACCCCTGGGCGCAGCAGGTCCTCGCCCCCGAAAGAGCCTGGCCGCACAGCCGGGGAGCCGGTGTCCTGGTCGCGGTGGTCGATTCCGGGGTGGACGCCGACCATCCCCAGCTGCGCAGGCCGGGGAAAGTCCGCGCGGGAAGGGATTTCTATCTTTCGGGTGGCCACCCCGGCGCTTTCGACTGCGTTTCGCATGGCACGGGTGTGGCCGGCATCATCGCCGCGGATCCCTTGCCCGGCATCGGTTTTCGTGGGGTGGCCCCGGACGCGGAGATCCTGCCGGTCCGGGTGAGCGACCGGGATCTCGGCGATCAGGGAGAGCAGTTGCGGATCGACCCGCAGGTCGTCGCCAACGGCGTTCGCTACGCCGCGGACCAGGGTGCGAAGGTGATCAACCTTTCGCTGGCCGGATTCGACGACTTCGCCGTCATCCGGGACGCCGTCGCGTACGCGGTGTCCCGGGACGCTCTGGTGGTCGCCGCGGCGGGCAACGGCCAGCGGGACGCGACGATCGCCTTCCCGTCCTATCCGGCCTCCTACGACGGCGTACTCGGCGTCGGCGCGGTGGACATCAACGGCGCCAGGATGACCGGCTCACAGATCGGGTCCTATGTGGACCTGGTGGCCCCCGGCGCCAAGGTTCTGACCGTGGCGAGAGTGGACGGCCACGCCTACGTCGACGGCACCAGTTTCGCCACCCCGTTCGTGGCGGGCACCGCGGCACTGGTGCGCGCCGCCTGGCCCCGGCTGTCCGCACCCGAGGTCGCCCGGCGGCTGATCGCGACGGCCGCACCGTCGCGCGGCGGGAACGGCAGCGCGGCTTACGGCCATGGTCTGGTCGATCCCTACCGTGCCGTGACCGACGGTCTCGACACTCGTGCACCGGACGTGCTGCCCGCCCATGCCCCCCGCCCACCGGATCAGGCGCGGCTCGACCGGGCCGCGTCGGAAGAGAGCATCGCGGAAACGGCGCGATGGTGCACCGTGGCCGTGGTCGGCGCACTCGCCTTGGCCTTGCTGATGGCGCTGGTGGTGCCGCGCGGCAAGCGTCGCCGCTGGCGAGCGGGCCGGGCCCGAGCGGTGCCCGTCGAACCGCGGATCATCGAGCCACCGGAGCAGGTTTTCCTCATTTCCGGCCGGTAGGAAGGGCTTCCGTCCTACCGGCATGCCGAATGCCCGGCGCTGCGACGCGCCGGGCATTCGGTGTTCCGTGTTACGCCATACCCGCGTTCCCGAGGGCGTTGCACGCGCGGCCGAGCGCGTCCTGGCATTCGACGCCGGCCTTGCCCCAGCCCTGGCTCACGGCGCGGTGTCCGTCGGCGGTTTCGAGGTTCTGGTTGTGGCTGCGCTGGTTCACCTGAAGGTACTGCTGGCCGCTTTCGTCGTACCAGCCGTCGGTGGCGAGGGCACGCGCCCGCTGAAGTCGTTCGGCGGAGGCGTTCTCGATGCTGTCACCACCGTCGCGATACGTCCGGCCGCCCGCTTCCCCGCTGGCGAAGTCCCATTTGAAGTGACCGTCTACCGACATTTCCTACCCCTTTCAGGCCTGGTTCCCGATGACCTTCGAGACTTGCGAGACGCTGTTGTGCAGCGAGTTCTGGGCACCGTCCTGACCGCTGCCGAGGATGTTCACCGCGGTCGTCGGATTTTCGACGAGGGCCTGCTGGCCCCAGTTGAGGAGCCGCCTGTGGCTGTCCCCGGTCACCTCGTTGGTGCTGAACGCCGCGGACTGGACGACGCCCGCCATCCCGCCGGAGGCCAGCTCGGTGATCTGCCTGCCGAGGGAGTCGGCCCCGGCAAGCTGTTCGCTTTGACTGGTGTCACCGAAGCTGATGCCACCTCGCGCCATCGCGAAATCGATATTGACTTCGGGCATTCTTCGCCCCTCCTTGTTCTGACGTGAAATGTCTGTGTCACCGAAGCTAGTTCCGGGAGAGGCTCCGCCCCGGCGGACGGCACGTTCCTGCCACCGTCCCCTTTCGCGGCCCTCGGACGCGAACCATCGGGTGGGTGGCGACAGTCGTGGTGAAGAGACCGATGCGCAGGCCCGCTCCGGAAATGCCGGCGGGCGAGCTGATCCTGCAGGCCCCGCCGGAGATCCCGCCCCCACCGGGCAGGCAGTGGGCGCAGGTGCTCACGGTGCTGCCGATGGTGGCCATGATGGCGGCGATGCTGCTGATGTACTCCGGCAGCATGACCGGCTCCCTGCGCTTCGTCATCTACGGGATGATGGGTGTCGCCATGCTCGGCATGGTCGTCATGGGATTCCTGCAGGGCGGCGGCCCGAGCAAGCGGGAGATGGCCTACGCCCGGCGCAAATATCTGCGCCACCTCGCCCAGCATCGGCTGCGGCTGCGGCGTTCGGTGCGCCGCCAGCGGGAGGCGATGGAATATCTGCACCCGGACCCGGCGTCGCTGTGGTCCCTGGTGTCGAGTTACCGGCTTTGGGAACGCCGCAAGGACGATGTGGATTTCGGCGTCGCACGGATCGGACGCGGCCCGCAGAACCCGGCCGCCACCCTGATCGCGCCCGACACGAAACCGCTCGAGGAGCTGGAACCGCTGTCCGCACTTGCGTTGCGCCGGTTCCTCACCACCTACTCCAGCATCCGCGATCTGCCGATCGCCATCGCGGTCAACGGGTTCAGCCGGGTCTACCTCCGCGGCGACCGGGACGCGGCACTCGGAGTGCTTCGGGCGATGCTCGCGCAGCTGGCCGCCCTGCACTCCCCGGACGACCTGCGGGTGGCCGTGTGCACCGGCGAGGATCGCCGCGCGGACTGGGAATGGGTCAAGTGGCTGCCGCACGCCCAGCACTCCGAACGCACCGACCTGCTCGGCCCGTTGCGGTTGGTGGCCCCCACCGTCCCGGCGCTGGAATCCATGCTGGAGGAGGAACTGGTCAAACGGCCTAGATTCGACCCGGAGTCCGACGGCCGAGTACCCGGCCCGCATCTGGTGGTGGTGATCGACGGTGGTTCGGTAGCGGGCTCGGACCATCTGATGACCGGCGGCGGCGTCGAAGGCGTGACCGTCGTGGACCTGACGACCATGCCGCCGAGGGCGCTGGACCGGACGACCGTGGTGCTGGCCGTGGACGCCGGCGGGGAATTGCTCAGCGAGACCATCGACGGCGAGGCCACACTCGGCAAGGCGGACCGGCTTGGCCAAGCGGCGGCCGAGGGACTCGCCCGTCAGCTCGCCCCGCTCCGCCTGACCGCGGGACTGCGCGGCGACGCCCCGATGACCTCGGAGCTCGGACTGGCGGAGTTGCTGGAACTGGGTGACCCGTACCGGTTCGACCCGGACGACACCTGGGAGCCGAGGCCGAACCGGGACCGCCTGCGACTCAAGGTCGGTATCCAGCCGGACGGGTCTCCGATCGAACTCGACCTCAAGGAGTCCGCACAGGACGGGATGGGCCCGCACGGATTGCTGATCGGGGCTACCGGCTCCGGGAAGTCGGAGCTGCTGCGCACCCTGGTGCTGGGCCTGGCCATCACCCATCCCCCGAGCTCGTTGAACTTCGCGCTGGTCGACTTCAAGGGCGGGGCCACCTTCACCCGGCTGGACGCGCTGCCGCACACCAGCGCGGTGATCACCAACCTCGCCGACGAACTGCATCTGGTCGACCGGATGACCGACGCGATCAACGGCGAGCTGATCCGCCGTCAGGAACTGCTGCGCGCGGCGGGAAACTTCTCTTCCTTGCGCGACTACGAGAAGGCGAGGACGGCGGGTGCGCCACTGCCCGAGGTCCCCACCCTGCTCGTGATCTGCGACGAGTTCTCCGAACTGCTGTCCGCAAAACCCGACTTCATCGACATGTTCGTCCAAATAGGACGGGTGGGTCGATCGCTCGGAGTGCATCTCTTGCTCGCTTCGCAACGGTTGGAGGAAGGCAGGCTTCGTGGTCTGGAAACCCATCTGTCCTACCGGATCGGCCTGCGAACGTTCTCCGAAATGGAGAGCAGGGCGGTGCTCGGCGTCGCCGACGCGTTCAAACTGCCACGGGCTCCCGGACACGGCTTCCTGAAGGTCGGGACCGAACAGATGGACCGATTCCGCTCCGCTTACGTCTCCGGGGTGTACCAGCGCGGTAGCGACGGCGGAGCCGCTGTCGCGATGGGCGGGGAGCACCTGGTGCTGCACGAGTACACGACGACCTACGTCGCCGCCGAACTCGCCGCCGACGAGGAGGAACCGGAACCCGCGGAGGATCCGGACACCGCGGTCGGCGAGACCCTGCTGGACATCCTGGTCGACCGGCTTGAGGGTCGCGGCACACCTGCCCACCAGGTGTGGCTGCCGCCGTTGGACGCGTCTCCGACGCTCGACGGGCTGCTGCCCGGCCTGATCGCCCATCCCCGGCGCGGGCTGTCCCCTAGCGGGTCCGACGCGGTCGCGAATCTGCGGCCGGTGCTCGGGATCGTCGACCGCCCCTACGAGCAGCGGCGCGACCCGCTCACCCTCGATCTCTCCGGCGCGGCCGGGCACGTGCTGATCCTCGGCGCGCCGCGGACCGGCAAAAGCACCGCGCTGCGCACGCTGATCCTCAGCCTCGCCCTCACCCACACCCCGCGCGAGGCCCAGTTCTATTGCCTGGACTTCGGTGGCGGCACCCTCGCCTCGGTCGGTGGCCTGCCCCATGTCGCGGGCGTGTCCGGCAGGCTGGACACCGGCGCGGTGCGGCGGACCATCGCCGAGGTCGCCACTGTGCTGGCCAACCGGGAAAAGCTGTTCGCGGAGCACCAGATCGACGGCATCGCGACCTATCGCAAGCTTCGGGCTGAGGGCCGTTTCGGCGATCAGCCCCACGGCGACGTGTTCCTGGTGATCGACGGCTGGCAAACACTCAGGGGGGACTTCGAGGGCCTCGAAGACATGGTCGGTGACATCGCCGCCCGCGGGCTGTCGTACGGCGTACACGTCGTGACGGCCACCGCCCGTTCGTTCGATCTCCGGATGAACGTCCGGGATCTGTTCGGCAGCAGGCTGGAACTGAAGATCGGCGATCCCATCGATTCGATCATCGACCGGCGCGCCGCGATGAGTGTCCCGGCCGACGCACCCGGACGGGGGGTCTCGATGAGCAAGCATCAGGTTCTCCTGGCCCTGCCGCGAACGGACGGCCGGAACACCACCGAAGACCTCGCGGAGGGCACGGCCGAACTGGTCGGGGCGATCGGCGCCGCGTGGCCGGGGCCGCCGGCCCCGTCGGTGCGGCTCCTGCCGGGTTTGCTCGCCTACGAGGAACTTCCCGCCACGGACGAGCTGAGTGGCGCCGACGCCGGACTCGCGGTCGGCATCCACGAGCGGGACCTGTCCCCGATGCGTCTCGACTTCGCCGCCGACCCGCACTTCTTCCTGCTGGCAGACACCGAAAGCGGGAAGACGGCCTTCCTGCGCACAGTGGCCCGCCGGATCGAAAACGCGTACCGGCCCGACCAGGCCCGCATCGTCGTGGTCGACCACCGGCGAGGACTGCTCGGCGAGATCGGCGACGACCACCTGCTCGGCAGCGGCACCAACGACGCGCACAGCCGCGAACTGCTCGGGGAGGTGGCCGAAGCGATGACCAAACGCCTGCCGGGCAAGGACGTCACGCCCGAACAGCTGCGCGCGCGCAGCTGGTGGGAGGGGCCGGAGATCTTCGTGCTGGTGGACGACTACGACATGGTCGCCACGCACAAGCAGCATCCGCTGATGCCGTTGCTCCCGCTGGTCGCTCAGGGCTCCGACATCGGGCTGCACGTGGTGCTCACGCGCCGCTCGGGCGGCGCCGGAGCCGGGTTGTTCGAGCCGTTCCTGTCTCGCCTTCGCGAGGTCGGCACGCCCGGCCTGATGATGTCGGGCGACCGGGACGAAGGTCCGTTGCTGGGCGGTATGCGCGCGCAGGTACTCCCGCCGGGACGGGGCTGGCTGGTCGATCGCCGTGGCGGCAAGGGACTCGTCCAGCTCGCCTGGCTCGAGCCGCGGGCGTAGACCGGCTGGCCGGAACCGGCCGCCCACCCCCGGCGGCCCGGCTGGGGTGGTGGGCTTGATCAGCAGACCGACGCGAGCACGGAAAGGGAGGGAACATGAGTGGCAGGGTCGACGCTTGGATACCGGCGCTTCGGACGTTCGCCAACAATTTGCACCAGCAGGTCAACGCCATCCCGGCGCCCACGATCGACCGGGAACCGGGTGCCGGTTGCACGCTCATGCAGGAATGCGAGGCACTGGCCGCCGCGGACAAGTTCGTGACCGGCGAACTCAAAGCCTTCATGACCGCGGCCGCCGAAGGATTCCAGACCTTCGAAGACCTCGCCCGGCGATGCGCGAACGAATACCAGAGCGCGGGCGAAGCGGCCGCGACGGCGATCCAGGGATTGTCCGACAAGGTGAACCGTGGCCCGCAACCACCTTCCGCCCCCGCGCCGGACATCCCCTTGCTCGGAAACCCCTACGCGCCCAGCCTCTGACCGGGACGAGAAACGAAATGGCCAGTTATACGAGGTTTTCCCTCGACGAGCAGCTCAACATCCTCCGCGGCGAGATCGCGCACACCTATCCCGCGCTCAAACAGGCGAGTGAGATGTGGAAGTCCGTGCAGACCTGGCTCAACCCTGCGAGCCGTTCCCTGCGTGAGTCGACCAACGCGCTGGAACCGTTCTGGGACGACGAAGCCGGGCGCCGGATGGTCCAGTGGCTGCGCGACACTCACACCGGCTCGCTGGGTCCATGGGAACGCGCGGCCGCGGAATCCCATGTCGTGGAACATATCGACAAGCTCACCGCGATGCTCATCCTGAACGCGTTCACGTTCGCCTCGGAGGCTACGAAAGCGGCCAACGACCCCGACTACGAAGAAACGGCCAGGTCGGTCGTCGGCGCGAAACTCGACGAAATGGCGACACAATATCTACGCACCGGGCAGGCCATGCTCGCCGCTCGCAGTCGCCCCTGGAACGGGGCACGGGGCGAGGTCGACCCCGGCGTCGACACCAGTTCGTCTCCGGCAGGCCCGGGCACGCAAAACCCGGCGTCCCCCACCTCGCCGTCGAATCCGGCCCCCGGCCAGGAAACACCGGCGAACCCGGACCAGCCGCAGAGCCCCACCGAGGACCCGCTGCAGGACGCACTCGAGGCGGCACCTGGGGCACTGGACGCCTTGACCAGCGCGCTCGAATCGTTGCAGCAGCTGGCAGGTGGCGGACAGAGCATCCCCGAGCCGGCGGCGCTGCCGGATCCGACGGGCGGGCTGCCCTCGTGGGATCCGTCGTCCATGTCGCCGTCCGGGCTCGGTGACCCGTCGGGTATGCCGAGCCTGGCAGGCGGTGGCGGCGATCTACCCGGTGGCGGCGGCGGTGCCGGCGGGCCGGGTACCGGTCTGGGAGCGGGCACCACGGCGGCGAACCCGGTATCGCCTTCCGGAACCGGTGCCGTCGGAACCGCACTACCGCCCGTCGCGACAGGGACCGGTGCGCGGTCCGCGGCCGGGACGGCGGGCTCCGGCGCGATGCCGCCGATGTATCCACCGCAGTCGGCCGGAGCGCGGGGAAGCGGCGGCGGGGTGAATCCCGGAAACGCCGACCGGGCCACCGGCAGGCAGCGTGAGCGGAAGCCCGGTGGCACGCCAGGTGTGTCCCTGATGGGTCGTGCGGGAAAGGGCCGGGCGGCGAAGGGGGCGGCGGCACCGTCCGCCCCACCCGGCGCACGGCGGGATTGGGACACGGAGAACGACGGCGTCCAGTTGCTCGACGAAGAACTGTGGCAAGTGGACCCGGTGCACAAGAACCAGGAAGAGCCGCGGTTCCACGCGGGACGATGAGGAGGGGCAGATGCCCGCAACCGAGATCAACGGCAACACGACGGCGATGAGCGCGTATTCCACCAAGCTCACCGCTCCAGCCCAGCCGTCGTCACTGACCCGGCCGGGGACGGCGGACATCGCCGGGATGTTCGAAGGGATCGCGATGTCCCTGTTGGACAAGGCCGCCGCCGCCGAGATGGCGGCGCTACTGGCCAAGATCACCGAGGACATGGCCACCGATTCGACGACGGTCAAGGCGATCGCCGCCGACTACACCGCCGCGGACGCGGCCAGCGCGCTGACGCTCGCCACGTCGACCATCAAGCTCGCAAAGCAGGGTTTGAGCCTGCTGAAGCAGGCGTCGGGCTCCATCGGCCAGGCACCCGGATCCACCGAGGAAAAGACCGACACGTCCGCGGCCGACGGCTCGCAGACCCAAGCGTGAGGAGCGATCGATGATCCCCTACCAGCTGCTCCCCATCGAGATGCACGATGTGATGGCCCGCGCCGAAGCCAAAAAAGTCCCGGCCCTGCTCGAAGCCGCGACCATGTGGCGGGACGTGCGTGGCTGGATCGACACCACCGCCGCGGAGATCAGCACCCGGGTCGGCGAGCTCACTCCGGAGTGGACGGACGAAGCCGGACGGAAGCACGAAGAGAAGGTCCAGCGGACCCTGGCCGAGCTCAAGTTCTGGGGAGACCGGATCGATCTGGCCGACCCCGCCGGGAAACTGACGACGCTCGCCTCCGACGTTTCGGCGACCGCGGCCGCGGTGGCGACGTTCTACGCGGAGTACCGCATCGCCACCCTCACTCCGTTCGGCGCGGCAGCGGCTTTCGCCCTCCAGCAGGCGTCAGGCATGAAAATGACCGAACTGGGCGGGAACTTCGACTTCTCGATGCTCAGCGTCTGCGCGGCGGCCGGTATCCAATCACCGGCCGATCTGCTGCCCGCGCAGCAAGCCGTCTCGGCGGAGGGCAACTCCCCCGCGGACTTCATCGCCGCCGCCGAAGCCGGAATGACCGCGCTGACCGAACTCCAGAGCCTCGCCGAAACCGCGGGGTCGTTCGCCGACGGCGGATCGTCGGACATCGACCTGCCGACGACCGGCGACGGGGCCGGATCGGGCACCGGCTCGTCCGGGCTCTCGCTGGCAGGCCTCGGCTCCCTGCCGACGGTGCCAACGGCGGGCGTCGTTCCCCCGATCGGCGGGCTGCCGGGTGGTACCGGCACTCCGCCCATGCCGGCGGGACTGCTGGGCGGGATCGGGGCGGCCGCTGGAGCCGGCGGTCTTCCCGTCTCCGCGAAGCCGGTCGTCGGCAAGCGGGCCCCTAGCCTGGCGTCGGAGGTCCAGCCGGGCACGGCGAGCCCCACCGGAGCGAAGTCCGCGAGCACGGGGATACCCCCGATGACGCCACCACACGGCGGCGGTCAGGCCACCGCAGGCACGCTACGGCCCGGCTCGGGCGACCAGCCGACCGGACGCAACGGGGCGGCGCGGAGGGAGTCTTCCGGCCGGAGCGACGGTGTTCCGGCGAAGCTGCGCGGCCGGGCCGCCAGCGGTAATCCGGACGGCGAGTTCACCTTGGCGCGCGGTCGCCGGTCGGATGAGTCGGACACGGGTTCGGTGCAGCTGCTCGACGAAGATCTGTGGCGGCGCTGAACCCGGACATGGCTGAAGGGAGCTTTCCCCGCATCGCATGCGGGGAAAGCTCCCTTCTTCGCGTCAGGGTCCCTCAGCCGCCCAGGGTCTGGCGCCGCGCGGCGGCCGGGTCGAGGCTCGGGCCCTCGGGCAGCCGCGCCACCAGACCGGCGGGAAGCCGCACCGGACGCGCCGACGGGTACCCCAGCATCTTCAGTACATCGGGCGAAGCCAGCGGATAGCGGCGTCCCATGTCGGTCACCACGGTGAGGGTTCCGACAGCCGCGGAAGGGGACGGCATCGCTTCGACGACGATCGCACTGCCGGGCGGCACGTGGACGCGGTCCGCGAGCGGGGTTCCGGAGGCGGTCCGGCGGGCGGTGGTGGACATCGGATCCGCGGGCGGCATCGAGGGATCGACGGTCAGTGAAGGAGCCGCGGAACCGTCGCCGAAGGTCGCGCACACGGTGGTGTCCTGGTCACGCAGGCGCGCGATGGCCGGGCGTGTGGCGGGTGCGGCGCCCACGTCGGCCTGGACGGGGTCCAGTTGCCGGGACATGGTCGCCAGTGAAGGCGGCAGCGGCACGGTTTTCGGTTCACCGCCGGGATAGGCGGCGAGCATCTGGGCGCTCGCGCGCTGGACGTCGTACTGCAGTTCGCTGATCGGCCGCAGGGCGTCCCGTTCGGCCAGATAGTGCTGCTGTCCCCCGCCGGAGGTCTGCACCATCAGCAGCATCCCGTTCCGGATGTCGGTCCGGCCCGGTACAGCGGTGGACACCTCGCCCGGCGCCGCCACCGGCAGCGGGCCGATCGGCGTGCCTTCCGGGAGCACGTCGAGCCACGCCCGGCCGACCCGCGCCCACGGCTCGGCGGTCAGCGCGAGTCCGGTGCCGACGGCGCCGTAGTCGGTGATCCGGTGCCGGTGCCCGCGCCACACGACGAACCGGTCGCCGGTCGACGTCGATTCCACCAGCAGCGCCTGGTCTCCCAGCTCCGCGCCGCCGGACGGCGAGGCGCCTGCCAGCAGCACCGATTCCTCGATCCTGCTGCCCGCCAGGTCGCTCGCGGGCGCGGAGCACAGCGACCACGATCCGGTGAGCAGTTTTTCGGGGCCGGGCAAGCCGTCCGGCGCGTCGGCGATCCCGATCCGGGGTCCTCGCGGGACTCCGGCGAGCGACTCGCGCGAAACCCGTTCCGTGGTGCCGTGTTCGCCGAGCAGCAACAGGGCGGACGCGTAGTTCGCGACGGGATGCAGCCGTTCGTCCAGATAGACGTACCGGGTCCCGCTCTCCTTCTCCACGATGACGGCGGCGTTCTTGCGCCACGCGTTGTTCCCGCCGGGCACGATCATCCCGTAGACCCCGACGCACGCCAGCGCCACGATCGCCAGTGCGACACCGGCGAAAGCGGCACCGGACGGGCGGCGGAACGGCGGCTGCTCCGGGTCGGTCTCCCTCGTCACGAGCGCGGAAATCGCGCGCTGCACCAGGAATTGGTAAGCCTGCAGCTGATCCCGTTTGGACGCCATGGTTTCAGCCCCCCAGTCCGCGCACGTAGCCGTACAGGCCGAGCACCGAACACGCCACCGGGACGACGGCGATCGTCACCAGGATCTCGAAGTACTCGGCGATCCGGCCGAGATACGGGTTGGCGGCGCGGGTGCTCAGCACGACACCGGAGGCGATCACGCCCGCCGCCACCGCCAAGGAAAGCGGCCCGGCCAGCACGAGCAGCAGCGAGCGGTCCGCCATGAGCGGGCCCGCCAGCAGGCAGCCGGCGCCGAAGATCCCGGCCACCAGGATCGGCGTCCGTTGCCGCAGGATCGGATACAGCCGCGCCCGCACCAGGAATCCGGCCGCGAGCAGGGCGACGAGGACGACCGCGG
Organism: Amycolatopsis japonica; assembly: GCF_000732925.1. Lineage (NCBI taxonomy): Bacteria > Bacillati > Actinomycetota > Actinomycetes > Pseudonocardiales > Pseudonocardiaceae > Amycolatopsis > Amycolatopsis japonica. The sequence goes on along the minus strand of NZ_CP008953.1, from coordinate 1,716,795 downwards.
CCTCGCTGTCGCTGCGGATCAGGTGCATCTGGCAATACATGGCGACGATCGCCGCCCCGCCCAGCATCCCGGTGAGCAGCGCGTCCGCTCTGGCGACGGCGGCGTGCACGAGGTCGAGCGGTGGCTGGGGATCGTCGCGGACCAGATCCGCGGTCGACCGCGGCAGCACCGGCATCGGCACCCGGCCGAGCCGCAGCGACAGCGGCGCGAACGTGGTCGAGAGCACCAGCACCGCGCTACCGATCACCGCCGCCGACCGGTAGCCCGCCAGATCGTCGAAGGTGGCCAGCCAGCCGCCGAGCACCCCGAGCAGCCCGACGGTGGCGGCCCCGGCGAACAGGGCGGGCGCGGCCGTCACCCCCAGGTGACCGACGACGGCCGCGAGCAGCAAGGCCGCGCTCGCCAGCAACAGGTGACCGGCGGACAGCTCGCCGATCGGATCGTCGCCCGCCAGCAGCAGACCGCCACCGGCGAAGGCGAACGGGAGCGCGACGGCGGCGAGTACCGCCCCGGCACCGGCGTCGCGCAGTGCCCGCGCGAGCAGGACACCCGCCGCCAGCAAAAGCGCTGAGACCGCCAGCGCCCACGCCGCCGGTGACGTCCACGGCGGACCGGCGCGTAGTACCGCGAGCAGGCCGAAGGACATCGCCACCGCGCCGACGGCCAGTCCGGCCTGCCGCGTGTGCCGCGGTCCCCAGGCCTTGCCGGTGCGGCCGGAGCCGGTGGCGATGGCGTCCACGAGGTCGTCGTACTCGGGCTCCGGCCATTCGGCGCGGCGCGGCGTCAGATGGAGGATCTCCCCGTCCCGGACCCGGTGCGCGCCCAGCGTCCGGTCCAGATCGAAGGCCGTCCCGTCGGCGCGGCGCAACTGCCAGCCGCCGCCGGCGACGCCGTCGTCCGCCATTCCCTCACCCGCCCGCGCGAGCAGGCCGGGGAGGATTTCGGCGACGGACGCGTGTTCCGGCAGCGCCATGTCGATGCGCCGGTGCGGAGTGGTGATGGTGACCCTGACCAGGCCGGCAGTCTGCATGGGAAAAGGGTCGGCCAGCGACGGGTCCGCCGGGCACCGGCGGCAGGAACCTGCCGCCGTGAAAGTACTCCGGATCCGGACTTCTTGCGCGACAATGGGGTCATGAGCATCGAGACAGGGCTGCTCGCCCAGGGCCCCATCGCGACCGTGTACGCGGGCAAGGATCCCGCCACGGGCAACGACTTCGCGATCAAGATGTTCCCCAGCACCTTCGACCGCGAGACCTCCGCTTGGCTCGAACGCGAGCGGAAGGCGCTGGCGGCGGTGCGCTCGACGCGTTCGGTCCTGCAGATCGACGACGTCCTGACCCACCCCGACGGCCGGTCCGGTGTCCGCCGCGAACTGTGCCCGGGTTCACTCGCCGGTGTACTGGATTCCGGTGCCAGGCTGGGTGTTCCCGACGTGCTCGCCCTCGGCGCCGCGATCGCGTCGGCACTCGCCGCGGCGCACGGCGCGGACGTCCTGCACGGCGGTGTGAGCCCGCACAACGTGTTGTACCGGGCGTCCGGCGAGTTCGTGCTCGCCGACTTCGGGGTGGCCCTGCGGCGGCGATTCCCGCGCGACCCGATGTACGCGGTCGAGTACACCGCGCCGGAAACCCTGCGCGACGACACGCTTTCCCCCGCGTCCGACCTTTATGGACTCGGCGCGGTGCTCTACGTCGCGTTGACCGGGACGCCTCCGTTCCCCCGCCACACCGGGCAGCAGCCCGGCGAGCGGATCCTCCAGGTGCTGCGGGAACCGGTCGCGCCGATCCAGGATCCGGCCGTCCCCGGCGAGCTCGCCGCCACGATCCTGCGGTTGCTGGCCAAGGAACCGGCCGACCGGCCGCAGGACGTCGCGTCGCTGGCACGGCTGTTCACGAAGCTGAGCCGTCCCGGTGGCGAGATCGTCACGGGCGATTCCTCAGACCTGCCAAGCGAAGAAGAAGAGGTCGAGGTCGAATTCGACGACTTCGCCCAGGTTCACCGGCCCGCGGTCCCGGTCCACTCGGCCCCGGCGCCCGTTCAGGTGGTGCAGGCGCCGCCGAGGGGCGGCCGCACCCTGATCCGCGAGTTCAGCGGTCCGCTCAAAACCGAACGCGGGTTTCCGTGGAAGCCCGTCGCGCTGGCGGGCGGCGGCGTGCTCGCCGCCGGGCTCGCCGTGCTGCCGCTGGTCCTCGGCCCGGCGGAGATCGGCGGGCAGGCCGTCCCGGTGGCGGCCGCGATCCCTTCTCCCGCAGCGGCTTCCGCGCCGGCGCCGGACGTCAAGCTGGCGCTCGCGCCGCCGCAGGACCAGAGCGATCACGTGCAGCTGACGTGGACCGCGGAAGGCGAACTGGATTTCGTCGTGATCATGGCGGGCGAGCGGCTCGAGACGAAACAGCTCGTCGCCCACCGTCAGCGCAGCCTGGACGTCCCCGTCGACCCGGCGCGCCGGTACTGCTTCCAGCTGAGGGCGACCGACGGACGGCACATCTACACCACCGAGCCGGTCGCGATCCGCGGCGCCCGCTGCAACCCGTAGTCCGTGAAGGCCTCCTTGAGGGACCCTGGGTCCCTCAAGGAGGCCTTCACGGACAGGCCTTCACCCCTCGCGAGAGCCCCGGCCGCGGATCGGCACCAGGGTCCGCGGCTCGAGTGCCGCCAGCACCCGAGCCGCGAACGGTCTGGTGGCCAGCCCCCGTCGCACCTCGCCGACCTCCTGCCACGCCCGCCGGACCGAACCGTCCCCCACCGGGACGCCGGACCACAGCGTCACGTCCAGCACCTTGGCCAGCCGCGCGACCGGCTCGCGGATCCCGTCCCCGGCAAGCGATCCGGCCGATTCGGCGAGATCGCGCGGGGTCATCCCGATCCGGAACGGCACGCCGTGCGCGCGCAACCGGTCGCGGATCTCGTCCCACGCGCCGAGCACGCCTTCGGCACCGGACCGTCGACGACGCCGCCGGGCGCGGACGACCTTCGCCGCCGGAACCCCGACGAGCCACAGGAGTCCGAAAAGGACGATCGCGGCGACGAGCGACGGCCACCACCAGCTCATCCCCGCTTCGGTGCTCTGATCCTCGCCGGAGTCCGCGGGCGTGCCCGGTGGGAGCTGGGGCGGCCGCAGTTGCTGTTCGGCGGGCAGTTGCGCCCGCGCGCGGGCGACCGCTTTGCCTGGCCCTGCCTGGCTTCGCTCCGCCTTGCCCGCCGCGGCGGTCGGGTCGAGTGCCACCCAGCCCGCTCCGGCGACCGCGACTTCGGGCCACGCCAGGACATCGCGGTTGCGGACGACGTGCATCCCGCCGTCGGTCTCGGCCGAACCCCGGAACCCGACGACGAGCCGGGCCGGGATACCGCTCATCCGCGCCAAGACGACGTACGCGGCGGCGAACTGCTCGCTCGTCCCCCGCTTGCTCTCCAGCAGGAAGTGCCTCAGCTGCGGCCAGCCGTGCCCGGTCGGCAGTTCCTCCGTGCCCGTCGCGACCTGATAGTTCGTGCTGAGGAAGCGTTCCAGCTGCAAGGCGGACTGGAACGTCGGACGCAGGCCGCGCACGGCGTCCTTCGCCACGTTCTCCACGTCGGGCGGCACCGCGCCGAGCCCGCCGAGCGGCGCCCGCGGGTCGATCTCCCCGGAACCGAGATCGACCTCTGGTGACGACCAGCTGAGCCGGTAGTTCCGTTCCTGGCCCGTCGACGGCGATTCCGTCATCAGGGTGCCCGCGGACTCGTCCACCAACGGCGTCAGACCGTCCACACCGGTCAGATCCTGATGGCTCGGCAGCCACGGCCCGGAGAGCCCGCGCACCTTCAGTTCCGCGCTGCCACTCACGCCGGGAGCGCCTTCGAGGCCCGCGCCGAGCCTCCGGAGCCGGGAGTCGGACAGCCAGTTCGCCCCGTCGAAACCGTTCAGCACGATCAGGCGCCACTGGTCGACCGGGGTGTCACCGCGGTAACGGAACACCTCCTCGCCCGGCCGGATGAGCCGCTGGGCGATCTCGTCCAGCGGGTTGCCGATCCGGCTCCTCGGCGGCGGCGCGGCCTGGGTGTCCTTGAGCGTCAACGGATCCCGGCCGACCGGATCGAGCCCGGCGAGCGCGACCGCCCCGGCGACGAGGGCGACCACAGTGGACAGTGCGGGCCAGACCGCCGAGCCGGTCAGCCGCCAGGAGAACCGAGGTCCACCGGGTGCCCGGCTCACCGACCGGACCCGACGGCCCGACCACAGCAGGAGCCCGGCTGGCAGCGCGTAGGCCAGCGCCGCCACCACCGCGAAAACCCCCGTCAACGCCTGATACGCCTGGGCGAGGCAGGCGACGGCCAAGCTGGGCACGAGCGCTACGAGCGGCTTCTTGAGACGCAGCAACAGTTCCAGTCCGAGCACGACGGCGAGCAGCACCGAAAGTGGCACGAACAACAGTTGTTCGGGGATCGGCCGCGCGGGCCAGGTGGACTGCAGCGTGAGCCGCCAGCCTTCGGTGAGGCCGCGCGCCAGCCCCTGCAGCGAAGCGCCGGTCGGCAGGAAGGCGAGCGTGGTGGAGGTCAGCACCGTCTCGATCAGCCCGAGCAGGCCCAGCAGCGCGACGAGCAGCGGCCGGTACGGGGTCAGCTTGGGGAATTTCGCGGTCAGCTCGGCGCAGCCGTACGCGACGAGAACGACCACGAGCACCGGGACGAGCAGCTCCGCCCAGCCGAACACGGGCGCGAACAGCAGCCCGGCGATCCCGGTCACGGCGAGCAGCGCGGCGACCGCGATCTGGTCGAATCGGTCGCTCATGACTTACCCACCAAGGAATTCCACTGTGCCGCGGCACCGGCGGCGTCGACCGCGACGATCAGGCCGCGGGAGCCCGCCGACGGCCGGAGATCACCGATCCGGACCACGGTGTCGGGCCGCCAGCGGGCGGCGTGACCGAGATCGGCGTCGGGACCGGTGATCAGCACCAGCACCCCGCCAGGGCGTTCGGCGGCGGCCAATGCCGAGGGCAGCAGCGGCGCGTCGTCCGCGGCGTCCTGGGTGACGAGCGCGAGTTCGTCCAGCAGCGCCCTGGCCGCGCGTACCCCGCTGTCGGTCGGCGTGTCCGCGCCCGCGGAGGTGATGAAGCGGCAGTGCTGCCCCGCCGACGCCGACGCGTAGAACAGGGAGGCCGCCACCTCGACGGCTTCTTCGAAAACGGCAGGGCTCATCGACGCGGGCCGCGTGTCGAGCACGGCGGTGAACCGGGGCTGCGCGGGGTCGGCGTATTCACGCACCATGAGCCGCCCGGTCCTGGCGGTCGCCTTCCAGTGCAGATGCCGGACCTCGTCGCCGACCACGTACTCCCGCACCGCGCGCAGATCCGCCGAACCACGCAGCGGCGGGTCGGTGATCGGGCCTTCGTGGTGGTGGCGCGGATGACCGGCCTGCGCCGCGCGTACCGCGTGCCGTCGCGGATGCACCCACAACCACGCGGAGTCCCCGACGGTCTGGTCGCCGCGCGCGAGATCGAACAGGTCGGGCCGGTGCACGACGAGCGGGCCGACCCGCAGTTTCCCGCGTTTCGTCGTCGGAAGTTCGTAGTGGTACGTCGCTTCCGCGCCGGGCGCGAGCGGGCGGACCCGCAGGCCGTGCGTCTCGCCGCCGATGCCGTCCGCCGCGGCGAAACCGCCGTGCCGCCGCGAATCGGTGTTGCGCACGACGAGCGAGGCCAGCGCGGGTTTCCCGCGTTCGACCCGGTCCGGCTGGACGGTCCGGCCGATCTCCACCTTCGGCCGGAACCTGGTGGTGGCCAGCGCGATCAGCACCGCGCCGGCCGCGATCCCCGCGAAGGCACGGAAAAACGTGTACCCGGCCAGCTCGCCGAGGGCGTAGAACCCGGCGGCGAAGGCCAGCACGATGACGCCGCGGCGGGTGAGCCGCACGCCTACCTCCCCATCGCGGCCATGGGAGCGGCCGTCGCGCCCAGGAGTTCGTCGACGATGTCCGCGGTCCGCCGCTGGTTGAGTTCGGCGTCGGGGGTCAGCACGAGCCGGTGGTCGAGCACCGGATGCGCGACGTCCTTGACGTCGTCCGGGGTGACGAAATCGCGGCCGAAGGTGGCGGCGAGTCCCTGTGCCGCCCGGATCAGCGCGATACTGCCGCGCGGGCTCGCGCCATAGCGGACGTCGGGATGCGATCGGCTCGCCGCGGCCAGCCGGACCGCGTAGTTGACGATCTCCGGTGCCAGATGGGATTTGCGGACCTCGTCGATGACCGACTGGACGTCGGCGATGCTCAGCACCGGCTTCAGCTCGTCCGGCGTCACCCCGGCGCAGTCCCCCATCACCACCCGCATCTCGGATTCCAGATCCGGGTAGCCGACCGAAATACGCATGAGGAACCGGTCGAGCTGCGCTTCGGGCAGCCGGTAGGTGCCTTCCAGCTCGATCGGGTTCTGCGTGGCCACCACGAGGAACGGCCTCGGCACCGCCTGGCCGACCGAATCCACGGTGACCCGGCGTTCGGCCATCACCTCCAGCAGCGCGGCCTGTGTCTTGGGCGTGCCCCGGTTGATCTCGTCCGCCAGCACCACGTTGGCGAAGATGCCGCCGGGGTGGAACTGGAACCGTTCGTTGTTCTGGTGGTACACCATCACGCCGGTGATGTCGCCGGGCAAAAGGTCCGGGGTGAACTGGATCCGGCTCCACCGGCCGCCGATGCTGGCGGCGACGCAGCGCGCGATCGTCGTCTTGCCGACGCCGGGCACGTCCTCCATCAGCAGGTGTCCTTCGGCGAACAGCGCCGCCACGGTGAGCCGGACGACCTCCGGTTTCCCGCGCACCACCGATTGCACGTTCTCGGCGATCTGCTCGAAGGCGACCCTGGGTGTGAGCGTCACAGAAGTTCCTTTTCCTTTCGTCGGCGCAGGCCCACCAAGGCCATCGGGCCGAGCCAGACGAGCGCGCCGCCGTTCACCGTGGGCACACCTCGCCAAGTGTCCGTGGCGGTACCCGCGGAGGTCTTGATGGTCGCGGTGATCGTGATGGAGCCGATCCAGGCGACGTTGGAGATGGTCAGGGTCGTTGCCCCGGAACAGGCCGTCGGCTTGGTCTCGCTGAAGAACTCGGCCGTGCAGGTCGCGGAGACACCTTTCCCGTTGGCGTTCACGGAAACCAGCAATGCGTTGTCCTTGCTCCGCACCTGGGTGATCGTGATCGTCGGTGGTCCCGAGGCCACCGGCACGGTGACCTTCCGGCTCCCGGCGGCGCCGTTGATCGCCGCTCCCGAACCGAACTTCGTCACCGCGCGGACCGTGACGGTCGCGGTGCCGGTGACCCCGGTGAACTCCGCCGACGTGGCCGAAACCGTGCGCTGCCCCTTGCCCGTCACGCTCACCAGGTAGTGCACGAGCGTGCCGCCGCGGAGGTCGGGCTGGGTCCAGCTCACCGAAACCTTGCCGGCGGCGGTGGCGTTCGCGGTGACGACCGGTGCCGTGGCAGGCCTGTTCACGGGTCCCGGGATGACCGCCTTGGCGCTGGCGCCGACCCCGAGGCCCGCCGAGTTCTCCGCGACCACGGTGACCACGTACGGGGTTCCGTTGGTCAGCCCCGAAATCGTGGTCCCCCGCGACGATCCGCCCACCCGGGTCGAACCGCCGGGCCAGGACACCCGGTAGCCGGTGATCCGCGCGCCGTTGTCCGCCGCCGGGCTCCACGAGACCTTGATCGAGCCGTCCCCCGAACTCGCGCTCAGCTTCCTCGGCGCGCCGGGCGGAGTCGCCTTCGCCACCGGCGGGGGCGCCTGCTGGGTGTTCGGCGGCGCCTGCTGTCGCTGGTCCTGCTGAGGCGGGGGCTGGTCGCCGGACGGTTCCGGATCGGCCGACGGCGCGCCGGCGGTCTGGGTGTTGGCCGCCTTGTCGACGTCGACGTCGACCACCGAGCCGTCGTCACCGTTGACGACCAGCACGTGCGAGCCGTCGGAACTGTCGACGTAGATGCGGTTGTCCTCGCCCTTGGCGAGCCTCGGCGGCGTGCCCTGGCCCGGCACCTTCGCGGTGGACTTGAGCTTGCCCGCGGCGTCGTAGGTCAGCACCTCGCCGCGGGTCTCGTCGACCATGGCGACGACGTTCGAGGACGAGAGCGGGCCGTTGAACCGGCTGCCCTTGGTCAGCTCGACCGAAATCGGCTTCGCGGAAGGACGGTCCTGGTCGAGGCCGCTGATGTCGATGAGGTGGAGCTGGTTGCGCTCGGGGTCGGCGATGGCCAGCCGGTCGCCGACGGCGCTGTTGGCGACCTGTGCCGACGGCGAAAGCTTGATACCGAGCGGAAGTCCGTCGCCGAGCCCGTCCGGGCCGACGCGGTGGAGGCTGTCGCCGGTGGTGTCGAGCACGACCGGCCGGTCGCCGACGAGGGTGAGCCCGCCGCCGTGCCCCGGCGGAAGCTGCGCGGGGCAGGTCATGACGGCGGTGCCCTTGGGCAGATCGCAGATCGCGCCGCTGTCGACACGGTGCGCCCACACCGTCCCGTCGGTGGTCGCGACCGGCCGGGACAGTGGCCCCCCTGCGGGCACTGTCGCGGCCGGGTCCCCGAGCCGCACGATCTGCCCGGCGTTGCGGTAGACCAGGTACGGGCCGCCCGCGATCTCCATCACGAACGGTGTTTCCGGTGCGGGCGGCGGCGTGGACTCCTCCACGCTCAACGTCGCCTTGTCGAACTCCGTGATGCGGTTCCGCTCGACCACGTAACCGGAGCCGTCGCCCTGCGCGACCTGGCTGCCGTTCGCGCCGGGCACGTCCGCGCGCGCGTCGACGCGGTTCGTCGAGCCGTCGACGTGGAACGCGGACTGGGCGGCGTCGTTGTAGACCCAGTGGCCGACCTGGACGAACTCCAGCCGTTCCGGCGTCGCCGCCTGTCCGGTCACGGCCAGCCCGATCAGCGCCAGGCAGCCCGCGACCACCAGCGCAACGGCCATTCTCGTCCTGGCGACCACGCTGAACCGCTTCGTGCCCCGCTCGTCGGTGTTCACGCGATCAAGCTAGAGAGCGACCATGAAATTTCGATGAAACAGCCTGTCCCGTGCTCGCGGACGCCGTGTCATCGAAACCTCATGTTCGCCGGGGACGCTGAGCAGACCCGGTTCGAGGAGGCAGGACGATGACCGATCTCGGCGCGGCGAGGACGGACGGGCGGTACCCCGCGGCACCTCTGCCGCTTCCCCCGATCGCCCCGGCCGTACCGCGGGCACAGGCCATGGCCGATCCGCTCGCCTACGCCGCACCCGCCGCGCGGGCCGCCGCCCGTGAGGCCGCTTTGGCCGCGCTCACGGCGGCTCGACAGGCGGAGCAGCGACCGCGCTGGTCCGCGGCGGCGCCCGTTCCCGCCCCCGCGCCCGGTCCGCCGCGGCCGAATCCGCCGTCGCCCGGCCGAGGACGCCGGCAAGGTCGGCCGGTCGGGATCGGGGTGGCGCAGATCGTCTGCTGGCAACTCGTGCTCGTCGCGCTGGTCCTGGTGGCGGGGCGGCCCTGGCCGCTGGCGGCCGCGGTGGTCACCGCCGCCGTGGTGGTGCTCGCGCTGACCGCCGTGCGGATTCGCGGACGCTGGCTCTATGCCTGGCTCGGTTCGGCGTCGGGCTACCTGACCCGCGACCGCGACCGGGATCTCCGGCAAGCGGGCGAAGCGGGCCGTGCGCTGCTGGGTCTGCTTTCGCCGGAAGCGACGGGGATCACCGGCGAGATCGGCGACGAGACGGTGTTCATGGTCAGCCGAGCCGACGGGATCACCGCTGTGCTGCAACCGAAATCCGCCGCCCGCGAGCAGCCGATGCCGTCGCCGCCGATGTTGCTGCCGCCGCCGTCCCGCGAGCAGGCCCTGGACGTCGCCGCGCAGGTCATCCACCACGTCGGCGCGGACCGCTCCCGGCCGCCACGGGGCTGGGTCGCGCTGCAGGCACTGCGCACCGCCGACGTCCACCGCGACGCCGATGTGCGGCAGGCGCTCGGGAACACGGTCAGGCGGGTGCGGCGGCAGCTTCGCCGCGACGGCCTGCCGGTGCGGGCGCTCAGCGAAAACGAGGTCCTCGGCACCCTCGCGTCGCTGGCGCACGTCACGGCGGGCCGGTCACGGATCCGCGAAGACTGGCGGTTCTGGCACAGCGGGCCGATCAGCCAGGCGACTTTCCGCCTCGACGGCTGGGACGCGCTGCCCCCGGTGCTCGCGGCGGATCTGTCACGCCGTCTGCTCGCCGCCGCCCCCGGGTCCGCGGTGACCCTGGCCGTGACCGCGCGCCGGAGCGCCGCCGAGACCGAACCCCGCGTCAGCGCCGCGATCCGGGTCGCGGCCGCGGGGGTCCAGGCGGTGGACCACGCGGTGCGGGACCTGGAACTCGCCGCGCGCCGGGGCGGGATCACGCTGGAGCGGCTCGACGGCAGGCACGCCAAGGGAGTGGCCGCCACCCTGCCGATCGGGATCAGTTGAGCACGACGATCGCGGCGGTGAGCGCGGTCGCGTACAGCGTCCAGGCGAGGTACGGCACCAGCAACGCGGCCGAAACCCGGGAAGACCGGCGGAAGTACAGCGCGGTGACGACGATCGCGACGTCGAGCAGGACGATGTCCACCAATGCCACGCCGTACGCACCCGCCGCGAAGAACAGCGGCGTCCAAGCCGCGTTCAGGGCCAGTTGTGCCGCGTACCAGATCAAGGACCGGCGGTCGCCGCCGGATTTCCAGTACAGCCAGCCCGACAACGCGATCGCGAGGTACAGGACCGTCCACACCGGACCGAAGAGCCAGGCGGGTGGCGCGAACGACGGCAGTTCGAGTCCACTGTAGACAGAGCGGGCGCCGGCCGCGGCGAGCCCGCCGACGACCGCCACCACCGCGACCGCCGCCAGGAACGGAAGGAACGCCAGCGGCGCACGGAGTCTTCCCGGGATCGTGGTCATCGTTCGAGCGTACGGGCGCGGACACGGGCTCGCGCGCTCAAAACCCGTCGCTTCGGCGCGGGAGACGGTCTTACGATCTGCACGCGATGAACGACGACACCTTCCTTGCCCACGTGGCCGACGGCCTCGCCGCGCTGCCCGCCGTGCACGCCGTCACGCTCGGCGGATCCCGCGCCCAGGACACCCACGGTCCCGGCAGCGACTGGGATTTCGCCGTCTACTACCGCGGCGGCTTCGACCCGGCCGACCTGCGCGCCGTCGGCTGGGACGGCGAAATCTCCGAAATCGGCGCCTGGGGCGGCGGCGTGTTCAACGGCGGCGCCTGGCTCACGATCGACGGCAGGCAGGTCGACGTCCACTACCGCGACCTGGACGCCGTTGAGCACCATCTCGCCGAAGCACGGCAAGGCCGGTTCCATTGGGAGCCGCTGATGTTCCACCTCGCGGGTGTCCCGAGCTACCTGCCCGTCGCGGAACTCGCGGTCAACCGCGTGCTGCGCGGCGACCTGCCGCGGCCGGACTACCCGGAAGCGTTACGGGAGACGGCTCCGGCGATGTGGCGGGGCCGCGCCGAACTGACGCTGCGCTACACCCGCGGCGCCTTCGTCCCGCGCGGGCAGGCCACGGAGGTCGCGGGCGCGCTGGCCACCGCCGCCATGGAGACGGCGCACGCGGTCCTCGCAGCCCGCGGCGAGTGGGTCACCAACGAGAAACGGCTGCTGCGGCGCGCAGGCCTGCGTGAGATGGACACCATCCTCGCCGGGTTGCGCGCGGATGTCCTCGCGAAGGCGGTGGACGACGCGGAAGCGCTGTTCCGAACGGTCTGAGCGTTGTGGCGCGGGTCACGGAATGACCGGCGATCTTCAGCGCTACAGAGAGATGAGACCAGTTCCGTACCGAGGGAGAGACATGTCCGCCACCGCCACGCCGGAAGAGACCGCTCTGGCCGTCCCCGCGCTCGACGATTTCGACTTCCCGCTCACCGACGGCGCCGCCTGCCGCATCGACGACCCGGACTGCGAAGCCTGCCAGTAGCGGACACTCACGACCACCCGGACGGCGGGGGGGCGAAGGCTCCTTTTGTCGCATCACACGCGGCGAAGGGAGCCTTCGGCCCACGCACCTCGGACGCGTCGGCGGGCTATCCCGTCCGGCCGTCGACGGCCGCCACGATGAGCGCGGCGCACCGCTTGATCGGCAGCCCTCGTTCCCGCGCCATCGCGTCGAGCGCCGCACGGGCGGCCTCCCCGCGCAGTCCTTGCGCGGCAAGCACCGGTTTCACACCCGCGTCATCGTGAGGATTGGCGATCCCGCCGGTCGTCGACGGCGTCCCGCCGGACCTGCTCGGTGTGCATGCCGATCTCCCCGAGCCGTTCGGCGAATCCGGTGTGCTCGCGGGGCAAGCGGGCACGCAGGTCGGCCATCGGGGCGAGGAGACCGGTGACGTCGTCCTCGCCGAGCACGGCGCTCAGCCTGTCCGCGCTTTCCCTGGCCTCGGCGTCCAGCCCGGGCAGCGCGCCGGCCTGACCGGCGAGTTGCCGCAGGATCGCCGAATTGCGGCGAGCCCACTCCGCGACCGCGCGGTCACCGGCGCGCCGGTCCCGTTCCGCGTCGACCCGCGCCTCGCCCGTGCTCTCGCCGCTGACGGACGGCCGCAACCGCAGGAACCGCCGCTCCGCCGCCTGACGGCTCGCGACCCCCAAGGCCGGGGCGAGCGCGGTCCAGCTCGTCCCGCCCGCGCGTGCCGCCGCGATCAGCTCCGGTTCCCACGCTGCCAGTTGTTCGCGTACGTCCCTCAGCGCCGTCAAAGCCGCCAACAGCCGCTCCGGGTCCGAGACGCCGGAGCGTGCCTCTACCACGACATCGCGCACCGCACGCACGGTCCGGGCGGGGTCTTCGTTCATCTTTGTCATCCTATCGACGACTCGGTGGTTGTCATCGTTTCGATGACATGTTAGAACAGTAGGGCGTGTTGACACCAGAGACGACGAACCCAGGAGGTGGAACCCGATGTTGATGCGCACCGACCCGTTCCGCGAGCTCGACCGGCTGACCCAGCAGATGTTCGGCGCCGCGAACCCGGGGACCTGGTCCAAGCCGGCCACCATGCCGATGGACGCCTACCGCGACGGCGACGAGTTCGTCGTCTGCTTCGACCTTCCCGGCGTGGCCGCGGACGCCATCGAGCTGGACGTCGAACGCAACGTCCTGACGGTCAAGGCGGAGCGGCGGCCCACGCCCGGCAAGGATGTCCAGATGCAGGTTTCCGAGCGCCCGCTCGGCGTCTTCTCGCGCCAGCTGTTCCTCGGCGACGCCCTCGACACCGACCGCATCGCGGCCGGATACGAAGCAGGCGTGCTGACCCTGCGGATCCCCATCGCCGAGAAGGCCAAGCCGCGGCGCATCGAAATCTCCGGCGCCACGTCCGACCGCAAGGAGATCCAGGCCTGAGTGTCCGCCTCCGGTGCGGGGCCGCCGGGTCCCGCACCGGACCGAGACCGGGGAAGGAAGGGAAATCCTCGTTGCTCACCATGCCTGTCCGCCACCCGCACACCCGCGACGCCGTGTGGGGTTATCTCGGCGAAATCACCGAGGCGCTCGGCGTCGGCCTCGAATCCTGCACCGTCGACCTCGACGACCCGGTCTCGGCGTACGTCGCGCTCGACGAGCGGCTCGCCACCCATCCGGAACGCGACGTCGCCCTGCTGTGGGACGAGGTCCACGGGTGGGCCGTGGCGATCGAGACCCATTCCGGCGAGGACCTCATCGTCCTCCGCTACCTGGGCGGGAAGTCCGCCACGCCGCGCCCCGCCGAGGTCGCGCGCTTCGTCAAGGCCGTCCGCGAGGACGACCATCGCGTCGGGCAGCTCACCCCGCCGGATTTCCGCGCCGTCCCCGCCGAATGAGGGCGGCTCGCGTCGGGTACCTCCGAAGGGCGTCGAGCCGGAAGGAGTGAGCCGTGATCGGCCTGCTGTACCCGACGCGGGACTGCGGCGAGGACGATTTCCTCGCGTGCGCGCGAAAACTGGATCCGGACCTCACCGTGGACTTCGCCTACGTCCCGTGGGGCGAGAACATCGGCCGCGTCGACGACCTCGATCCGGCCGAAAAGCACGAAGCCGTCCGCGAACTCGGTGCACCGGAGAGGCTCGCGGCCGCCGCGCGGTTCGGTACGACACCGGACGTCGTCAGCTGGGCCTGCTCCAGCTGCAGTTTCACACGCGGCCTCGCCGGCGCGCGTGACCAGGCGAGCGTGCTCAGCGAGCGGCTCGGCGTTCCCGCGCGCAGTACTTCCTTGGCCTACCTCACCGCACTGGCCCACCTCGGGACCAAGCGGGTGGCGCTCGCGTCCGTCTATCACCACGACACGACGGCGTCTTTCGTCGATTTCCTTGCCGAGGCTGGAATCTGGACCGTTCATTCGGTCTCCGCCGACGCGCCTTCGGACCGCGCCCTCTCCACCTGGGGTCGCCGCCGGATCACCGAATTGGCGAACGCGGCCGACCACGAAGACGCCGAAGCCGTCCTGATCCCCGAAACCGCGTTGCACACGACGCCCCTGCTCGAAGACCTCGAAACCGCCCTCGGCAAACCCGTGCTGACGGCCACCGCGGTCACCCTTTGGGACGCGCTGCACGCACTGGGCGCCCCGCCGGTCCGGCGGGGCCTCGGGAAGTTGTTCAGCCGCTGAGACTGCCGCGCAGATCCTGCAGGATCTTCGCGAGCAGGCGGGAAACGTGCATCTGCGAGATCCCGATACGTTCGGCGATCTGGGATTGGGTCATCCCGTCGAAGAACCGCATCGTGACGATCGCCCGCTCCCGCTCCGGCAGCCGCCGGAGCAGCGGGACCACGGTGTGCCGGTCCTCGATGTGCTCGAACCGGGAATCCAGTTCCCCCATCACATCGGACAGGGGAAGCGAGCCCTCGCCATCGTTGACCGGCCGGTCGAGGGACGAGGTCTGGTAGCTGTTCGCGGCGAGCAGGCCGTCACGGACGGTGTCGACGTCCACGTCGAGATGCCCGGCGAGCTCGGACGGGGTCGGCGCGCGGCCGAGGGTCTGGGTCAGTTCCGTGGTCGCCCGCGTGAGCCGGGTGCGCAGTTCCTGCATCCCGCGCGGGACGTGCACCGCCCAGCCGGTGTCGCGGAAGAACCGCCGCACCTCGCCCATCACCGTGGGCACCGCGTACGCCAGGAATTCCCCGCCCTGTGCGGGATCGAACCGGTCCACGGCCTTCATCAGCCCGATCCGCGCCACCTGGATCAGGTCTTCCCTCGGCTGGCCGCGTCCACTGAACCGAACGGCGATGTGCTCGGCGATCGGCAGCAGTTCGAGGATCAGGCGTTCCCGCAGGCGCCGCCGGTCCGGGTGGCCATCGGGCAGTGCGGCCATTTCGTCGAACCAGGGGCGGCAATGCGAGTAGTCGTCCTTCCGCCGCGTTCGGCGGTCCCGAGGAGCGGGCGGCATCGGCTCCCGTGAGACGGGCCGGTCGACGTCTTCCATGAGGAGCGGGGCGCTCATCGAAGTTAACCTCCGTCCCTTGTGGACTGACATACGTCCGTACGTGCGTTATCGAGCTGATACCCGGGAAGCGGGCAGGGCAAACATCGGCCGCCGGGCCGGGCCACGCTGACCTGGACGGGTGATCTTCCGATTCACCGGCGAGCGGAAGGGGTATCCGCAGGTCACGACGAAGGAGGAGCCGTGCCTGAACAGAGCTGGAGCGACAAACGCGAACGTCAGTACGAGCACATCAAGTCGTCGCAGAAGAAACGCGGCGCGAGCACCGGCCGTGCCGAGGAGATCGCGGCGCGGACGGTCAACAAGAACCGCGCGCAATCGGGTGAATCGAAAACGGCGAGCAAGAGCTCGACCAAGGACACCTCCCCGCAGAAGCGCGGCGGGCAACGGTCCGGCAACCGGAAGGGTCCCGGCGGGCCGACCAAGGACCAGCTCTACAACGAGGCCAAGAAGCGCAACATCAAGGGCCGTTCCAGTATGACCAAGAAGGAACTGCAGAACGCCCTCGGCCGCTGATCGGAGGCAGGATGGACCACTCGCGCGCACCGGTACTGGAAGCCATCGAGGACTACCGCCGCGCGGGCGGGCTGGCCTTCACCCCTCCGGGTCACAAACAGGGCAGGGGCGCCGATTCCCGTGTACTGGACCTGCTCGGCCGCGACGCGTTCGCGTCGGATCTGCTGACCCTCAACGGTTTGGACGACCGCAGGATGTCGCGCGGCATCCTCGGCCAGGCGCAGGAGCTGATGGCCGACGCGGTGGACGCGGAGCACACCTTCTTCTCCACCTGCGGGAGTTCGCTTTCGGTCAAGAGCGCCATGCTCGCCGTCGCCGGCCCGGGCGAACGGCTTCTGGTGTCCCGCAACGCCCACAAATCCGTCGTCGCCGGTCTGGTGATCAGCGGGGTGCATCCGGTCTGGGTGCGCCCCCGGTACGACGAGGAGCACCATGTGGCGCATCCCCCCGGTCCGGAAGAGACCAAGGCGGCGCTGGCGGAGGCGCCCGACGTCAAAGGCATGCTGCTGATCACACCGACCGACTACGGTACCTGCGCCGACATCCGGGGCGTCGCCCGTGCCCTGCACGACGCGGACAAGCCGCTGATCGTCGACGAGGCGTGGGGCGCGCACTACCCGTTCCACGACGACCTGCCGACCTGGGCGATGGACGGGGAAGCCGATCTGTGCGTCACCAGCACGCACAAGATGGGCGGCGGGCCCTGCTGTTCGCCTCCCTCGACGGCTGGCGCAGGCAGATGGTCGAGCACGGCGAAGAACTGTTGGGCAAGGCGCTGACGCTGGCGGCCCGGGCACGCGAAGAGATCGAAGGCATCTCCGGTCTCCACGCGCTGGCGGAGGAGTTCCACCCGCTCGCCTTCGAACACGATCCCCTCAAAATCGTGATCGACGTCGCCGAACTCGGCATCACCGGCTATCAGGCGGCGGATCATCTCGCCGAACGCCACCTGCACGTGGGGTTGTCCGATCACCGGCGGATCGCTGCACAGATCACCCACGCCGACGACGAGGACACCGTTTCCGCCCTGCTGCACGGTTTGCGCGGGCTGACGGACCACGACTTCGAGCGGCGCCCGCCGGTCGACCTGCCCTCCGGGGCGGATCTGAAGCTGGAAACGCGGATGCTGCCACGCGACGCGTTCTTCGCCGAGGCCGAGCACGTACCACTGGACAAGGCCGAGGGACGCGTCAGCGCGGAGATGATCAGTCCTTATCCACCAGGGGTTCCGGCGATCGCTCCCGGCGAGGTGTTCACCGAGGCGATCATCGATTATCTCCACACCGGCGTGCGGACGGGCATGTTCATCTACGACGCCGCGGATCCCGAGCTGGGCACCGTCCGCGTCGTCGGCTAGTCGCCCGCCATTTTCAGCGTCGGCAAGAGCCCGGTGAGCTCGATGGCCCGGCGCACGACCTTGGACGGCGCGAAACTCAGGTCGATCCCGGACTCCTGGCACTGCCGGTTCAGTTGCACCAGCACGGAAAGCCCCGACGAATCGCAGAAACCGACACCGGTCATGTCGACCACCGCGGTGCCGGGACCGTGCGCCACCAACTCGAACAGCTCGGCGCGGAGCCGGGGACTGGTCGAAATGTCGATGTCACCCGCCACCTCGACGGTGATCGCGTCTTCGGAGCGGGCCGCCTCGGCCACGACGAGAGGAGCGGCCTGCCCTGCTTCGGAGTCGATCGCCATCCATCGACGGTAGAAGGGGGCGGTCCGGTCCGCAACCGTCGCGATCAGGAAGACTTGGCCACCTCGCGCGCGATCTCGTCCTTGTCCATCTTCGAAGCACCCGTCACGCCCGCGTTGCGCGCCTGGGTCAGCAACTCCCGTTTGGTGGCCTCACCGGGACGGGCGCCGAGATGGGAAGTCCTGCTGCTCACGAAGGCCTTTCCCAGCTCGCGTCGCCGGGCTTCGGTCAGCTCGCGCCGCATCTTCGGCAGGACGGTGGATTCCTCTTCCTTCACGTGATGTGTGACGGCCTCGACGAGGTCGGACAGCACTTTCTCGAACTGCTTCGATTCGGGCTCGGTTTCGTTCAGCTTCGCGAGCAACTGCTCGGCTTCGGCGTGTTCCTTCTGGCCGTGCGCGACGTCTTCGGCCTCGTCCGCCTCGCCCTTGGCGGCCGGGTACACCTCGGCCTCCTCGGCGCGGCTGTGCGCGGTGAGCAGCGACGAGAGCACCGGGACGAGCAGCGGCCGTTTCTCGGGATGCCGCTCGAGTTCATGGAACAGCCGCTCCACCTCGCGGTGGTCCTGCATGATCAAGTCCACGACGTCGCCCGCCACGTCCGCCTCCTCGGTTCGGGATCAACTCGACGCACCCGGATACCCGCTCCGCGCGGATTCAACCGGGCTATCCTCGGCCGTATGGCCTGCCGTATCACCGAACTCATCCTCGACTGCGCCGATCCTGTCCGGATGGCGGCGTTCTGGTGCGAAGTGCTCGGATACGTCGAGATCGGCAAGGACGGCGAAGACATCGAGATCGGCCCGCCCGGCGTCGGTTTCGGCGGCCCGCAGCCGACGTTGATCCTGAGCCGCGGCGACGACCCGAAACCGGGCAAACTCCCCCTGCACATCGACGTGAACCCCACCGACCGCGACCAGGACGCGGAGCTGGAGCGGCTGCTCGCCGCCGGGGCCCGGCCCGCCGACGTCGGACAGACCGGGGAGGAGTCGTGGCACGTGCTCGCCGACCCCGAAGGAAACGTGTTCTGCCTGCTTCGCAAGCGAGTAGAACCGTCCACTTAGGACGATCCACTGGTTGGCCCGCGGCGCCACCGGGTAACCGGCGAAGGACATCGAACCCCGACTGGGATGGTCAGCTGATGGCGGACGAAGGACTGTGGCAACGCGACAAGGACGAATTCGGTTCCGGCGAGTACACCTCGGCGGGCCCGTTGGCAGGCCAGTTCGTCGAACTCACGCGCCTGCTCTTGGCCGCCTCGACACCGGCCCAGGTCCTCGAACAGGTCGTCGCCGCCGCGTATCGGGTGGTCCCCGGCGCGGATCTGGTGTCGGTCACCCTCCGTGCCCCGGACGGGACCTTCCACACCCCGGTTTCGACCGGCGAGGTGGCGCTGGAGCTCGACGAGGTGCAGTATCGCGCCGGAACGGGCCCCTGCGTCGATGCGGCCGACAGCGGAAGCCCCGGCTACATCCGCAGTGAGGATCTGAAGGCGGAGAAGCGGTGGCCGGATTTCTCCGCGGCGGCCGTGCGGCACGGCTACACGGCGATCCTGTCCACCGTGATGATGCCCGACGCGACCCCGCCCAGGGTTCCCGGCGCGCTGAACATCTACAGCCGCCGCCCCGGCGCCCTCGATTCGCAGGCCCAGGACTCCGCGCTCCTGCTGGCCACGCACGGCTCGCTCGCACTGGCGAGCACCACCGCCGTGAGCCGGGCGGAGCTGGAGGCGAGCCATCTCCGGCGGGCCGTCGAATCGCGCGACGTCATCGGGCAGGCGAAAGGGATCCTCATGCAACGCCGCGGCCTGACCGCCGACGAGGCCTTCGACCTGCTGCGCCGGACCTCCCAGGACCTCAACGTCAAACTCGCCGAAGTCGCCCAGACCCTGGCCAGCCGGCATTCGGAACTCGACACCCCTTGACTCGCGTGAAGGCCTCCTGTTCTTACTGGTCCGAAGTCCGTGAAGGCCTCCTTGAGGGACTCTGGGTCCCTCAAGGAGGCCTTCACGGACCGGGCTACCCGACCGACGTCAGTCGAGGTCGAACCGGTCCAGTTCCATGACCTTGGTCCACGCCTTGGCGAAGTCGGCGGCGAACCGCTCCCGCCCGGCCTGACCCGCATAGACCTCGGAAAGCGCCCTCAGCTGCGAGTTGGAGCCGAACACGAGGTCGACCGGGGTCGCCGTCCACTTCACCGCGTCCGTGCCGGCGTCGCGGATCTCGTACACGTTCTCCTCGGACTCCGACACCTTCCACCGGGTGCCCGGCGAGAGGAGGTTGGTGAAGAAGTCGTTGGTGAGCACGCCGGGCCGGTCGGTGAGGACGCCGTGCCGGGTGTCGCCGGCGGTGATCCCGAGCGCACGCAGGCCGCCGACGAGGACGGTCATCTCGGGCGCGGTCAGGTCGAGCATGTAGGCGCGCTCGACCAGCAGGACCTCCGGCTGCAGTTTCTCCTCGGGACGCAGGTGGTTGCGGAACCCGTCGGCCCGCGGTTCGAGCAGCGTGAACGACTCGACGTCGGTGTCCTCCTGGGTGGCGTCGGTGCGGCCGGGGTGGAACGCCACGGTCACGTCGGTGCCCGCGTCGCGCGCCGCCTTCTCGACGGCGGCAGTGCCCGCCAGCACGATCAGGTCGGCCAGCGAGATCTTGGCGCCACCGGCGTCGTTGAACTCGCGCTGGATGCCCTCCAGGGTCTCCAGCACACTCGCGAGCTCTTCCGGCCGGTTGACCTCCCAGTCACGCTGGGGTGCCAGGCGGATCCGGGCCCCGTTGGCGCCGCCGCGTTTGTCGGTGGACCGGAAGCTCGCCGCGGACGCCCACGCCGTGCCGACCAGCTGCTCGACCGTGAGCCCGGACTCGAGCACCTTCGTCTTGAGCGCGGCGATGTCGGCGTCCCCCACGAGTTCGTGGTCGACGTCCGGCACCGGGTCCTGCCACAGCTGCGGTTCGGGCACCCACGGCCCCAGGAAACGGCTGACCGGGCCCATGTCGCGGTGCAGCAGTTTGTACCAGGCCTTGGCGAACGCGAGCGCGAAGTCGTCCGGGTTCTCCAGGAAGCGGCGCGAGATCTTCTCGTACTCCGGGTCGACGCGCAGCGCGAGATCCGTGGTGAGCATGGTCGGCTTGTGCTTCTTGGCCGGGTCGTGGGCGTCCGGGATGATCGCCTCGGCGTCCTTGGCGACGTACTGCTTGGCGCCGCCCGGGCTGGTGGTGAGTTCCCATTCGTAGCCGAAGAGGATCTCGAAGAACCGGTTGCTCCACTGCGTCGGCTTGTCGGTCCACGTCACCTCGAGACCGCTGGTGATCGCGTCGGCGCCCTTGCCGCTGCCGTGGGTGCTCAGCCAGCCGAGGCCCTGTGTCTCGAGCGGGGCGGCTTCGGGTTCCGGGCCGACGTGGTCGTCGGCGATACCGGCACCGTGGGTCTTGCCGAAGGTGTGGCCCCCGGCGATGAGCGCGACGGTCTCCTCGTCGTTCATCGCCATCCGGGCGAAGGTCTCCCGGATGAAATGCGCCGCGGCGGCCGGGTCCGCGTTGCCTCGGGGTCCCTCGGGGTTGACGTAGATGAGGCCCATTTCGGTCGCGCCGACGTCGGGGACCATCTCGGTGTCGCTCGCGTAGCGCTCGTCACCCAGCCAGGTGTCTTCCGGACCCCAGAAGATCTCCTCGGGCTCCCAGGTGTCCACGCGGCCGAAACCGAAGCCGAACGTCTTGAACCCCATCGACTCCAGCGCGACGTTCCCGGCGAGCACGAGCAGGTCGGCCCACGAGATCTGCTGGCCGTACTTCTCCTTGACCGGCCACAGCAGCCGCCGTGCCTTGTCGAGGTTGGCGTTGTCGGGCCAGCTGTTGAGCGGGGCGAACCGCTGCGCGCCGTCACCGGCGCCGCCTCGGCCGTCGTGGATGCGGTAGGTGCCCGCGGCGTGCCAGCTCATCCGGATCATCAGGCCGCCGTAGTGGCCGAAGTCTGCGGGCCACCAGTCCTGCGAGGTGGTGAGCACCTCGGTGATGTCGCGTTTGAGGGCCTCGACGTCGAGTTTGGCGAATTCCTTGGCGTAGCTGAAGTCCGCGCCGAGCGGGTTCGACTTCGACGAGTGGGCGTGCAGCACCGAGAGGTCGAGCTGGTTGGGCCACCAGTCCTTGTTGGTACGCGGGCGGCCGCCCGATTTCGGCGTCGGCGAGTCGATCGCCGGGTTCTCGCTCTCACTTCCGTGCGCGGTCACGGAGTCGTGGGCCACCGGGCAGCCCTTCTCCGGGTTGTCACTCATTTCTTTCCTTCCGAGCAGGCGAATTCATCACTGGACAGGTTCGGCCGCACAGCCGGGGCACAGGCCCCAGTAGACGACCTCCGCCTCGTCGATCACGAACCCGTGATCGCCCGAAGCGGTGAGACAGGGGGCATGGCCGACGGCGCAATCGACGTCCGCGATCGCACCGCAGGAACGGCACACGACATGGTGATGGTTGTCCCCCACCCGGGTCTCGTAACGGGCGAGCGCGCCGGCGGGCTGGATCCGCCGGATCAGACCGGTTTCGGTGAGCGCCCGCAGCACGTCGTACACCGCCTGGTGCGAGACCGTCGGCAGATCGGCCCGCACCAGCGCGATCACCGTTTCGGTGTCGACGTGCGGATGATCGCGCAGCGCCGCGAGCACGGCCAGCCGAGGCCGCGTCACGCGCAACGAAACCGCTCGCAGCTGTGCCTCGAAGTCGGACATCACCAAGGACGATAAGAGCGTCTTTGGAACGGGTCAAATCAAGAACCCCGGGGAGTGAAGGCCGGTTTCGAACGCCTTGACACCGGGTAGCCGTGGAACGAGCCATGACTTGCGTGAGGTGAGTTCATGACAACGACCGGCCGTATCGGTATCGCCGACGTCGAATGTCTCGAAAACGCGGTCGATACTCTGCGCGCGTTGGACTATCGGCAGGGCGGCGCCTTTTCCCACGACGCGGTGCACGTCGTGAAGTCGGTCAGCCTGCTGCTCACTTGGGGCGCCGTCCCCGGCGGACTCCGGTCACGGTTGCTGACCGTGCTCGCGGATCTGCACAATCTGCTGGGCTGGACGGAATTCGACATCGGCCGCCGCGTTCCGGCACGGCTCCGGTTCGACCGCGCGCTCGGTCTCGCCGCCGCGGCGGGCAACGACAATCTCATGGCCAACATCTGTTACCGCCTCGGCAGGCTGGCGTTGCATCATGACGACGTCGAAGGCGGGTTGGACCATCTCCGGCAAGGCCAAGCCGCCGCCCACCGCTCCGGTTCCCTGCGGGCCCAGGCGATCCTGACGATCAACGAGGCGTGGGCACTGGCCAAGGCCGGTGACGAGCGCGCGGCCCTCACGAGCCTGGCGCGGGCGGAGTGCGAGTTCGAGAACGCGGGCACCTGGGCGGCGCCACGACCGTGGGAAGCCTTCTTCGGCGCCACGGACATGGCCGCGATGCGCGGGACCGTCCTGACCGAATTGGCCAGGACGGTCGCCTCCCGGCACAGCGAAGAAGCGATCGAGCGGTTACGCGACGCCGTCGACGGCTACGGCGCCGAGATGTCCCGCAGCCTCGCGCTCACCTTGATCATGCTCGCGCAGAACCACGCGCTCCAGGGCGACTTCGGCGAAGCCGTCCGCACCGGCGACGAGGCGCTGGACCTCGCGCGGGGCCTCGGTTCCACCCGCACCAAGGACCGGCTCGCACCGCTGGCGGCACTTCTGCGCGGAGACGCCGATCCCGCCTCCCGCGACCTGCTCGCCCGGATCGACCGCTATCGCGCAGAACCGGCTCCCTGACCGGCGAAACTCCGTCCGAGCAGGACCGCGGTCGTCGCGAAGCCGAGACACAGCCCGGCCCAGACCCCCCAGCCGCCCCAGGCGAACACGTAGGCGCACAAGAACATCGCGGGCACGCCCACCGCCCAGTACCCCACGAGCGTGCAGCGGAGGCCGGAGACGGTGTCACCGAGCCCGCGCAGCAGGCCGACGAGGATGTTCTGCGTTCCCTTGCTGTACTGCTGCGCGATGGCGAACACCAGCAGGGTCGACGCCGTGCCGAGCACCACCGCGTCGGTCTCGTCGTGCAGGAACGGCCACAGCAGCACCTGCGGCACCAGCAGGTACGCCAGGCTCACCACCGCCATCAAGGACCAGGAGAGGGTGAACGCCTGGCGCGCGATCACCGGTGCGCGATCCCGGTCACCGTGGGCGACCGCGCGGCTGACCAAAATGGACGATCCTTGCGACAGCCCGATGTTGGCCTGGTAGACGATGTAGGCGAGCTGGTTCGCGACGTTCGACGCGGCGAGCATCGCCGGGCCGAACGCACCCATCAGCATCGTCGCGATCGAGGTGATCGCCGCCTCCGAGCCGTAGGTGAAGCAGATCGGCGTCCCGTGCCGGACGATGCGCCGGACCACCGCCCGATCCGCGCGCCACAGCGCGAGCGACACCATGGGGCGCAACAGCGGGTCCCGCCGGAGGGCCGAGGCGAACACGGCGAGCGTGAAGAACTGGACCAAGGTCGTCGCCAGGCCGATACCGGCGACGCCCAGCTCGGGCAGACCCGCCCAGCCGTAGATGAAGGCGGCGTTGAGGGCGGCGTTGACCGCGATCGACACCAGCGTCACGGCGAGGAGCGAACCCGGCCGCCGCAACCCGACGGCGAACTGGCGCACCACGTTCAGCCACACCATCGGGAACAGCCCGCCGGCCAGTGCGAACATCATCGGACCGGCGAGCGAAACGATCTCCGGTTTCTGGCCGAGCGAAGGCAGCGCGACGGCCAGTCCACAAAGGACGGCCGCGCCGAGCGCCGCGGTCAGGGTCGCGACGAGCAGCGCCGACCGCAGGAGCGACCGGATCTCGTCCCGCGCCCGCTCGTCGAGTTCGCCGGTGCCGGTGCGGAGTTCCCCGGCCCCGGCCGCCGTCGCCACGAGGTTCCCGACGCCGGTGACCATGCCGACGCACATGGTGCGGATCTGGTTGTAGAGCAGGATCGCCAGCCCGCCCGCCGCCACCGCGGTCACCCCGAGCAGCCCGAGCATGGCCAGGTCGACGCTGGTGAGCGCGACCTGTGCCAGCTGGATTCCCGCGATCGGCGCGGCCAGCCCGGCGAGGGCCCGGTAGCCGCGGGTCGTCACCGCCGTGCTCATCCGCCCACCGCCACCGGGGTCCGGCGCACCGCCCGGTCGCGCGTGGCGACCTTCACGGATTCGGCGTAGGTGGCGAACCAGCGGTCCATCCGGCGGTGGGCCAGTTCGTCGAGTACGCCCCTGGCGCGCAGCCATTCGTCGTCGTACACCGAATCGAGGTACTTCTCCCCCGCGTCGTTGCACAGCACCACGACGACGCTTCCGGCCGGATACGCGTAAAGCCGCCGCAGCGCGACGTGGATCGCGCCGCCGGTGGTCCCGCCGACCAGCACGCCGGTGCGCCTGGCGACGACGCGGGCCCCGGCGAACGCGTCGCTGTCGGAAACGCGGTGGGCTTCGCCGATCACCGACCGGTCGACGTTGTCCCCGATCGGGAAACCGGCCGGGCTGCCCGCCCCGGTCTGGTGGTAGATCCCCGGCGCACCACCGAAGATGATCGAGCCGACAGGTTCGACCGCCACCGCGTGGGTGCTCGCTCCCGCCGCGCGCAGGGCGCGGGCCGTACCGCACAGGGAGCCGCCGGTGCCGATCGCCGCGACGAGCACGTCGACGTCGCCGAGCTGCTCGACGAGTTCCCGCGCCAGCCCGGTGTACCCGTTGCCGTTGCCGGGATGGTTGTGCTGATCGGGATGGTAGGCACCGGTTTCCGCGGCGATGCGGGCCGCGACCCGCCGCCGCTGGACCGAACTGACCCCGCCGTCCGGCGGGCATTCGACGAACACCAGTTCCGCGCCGAGCGCGCGCAGCATCCCGAGTTTCTCGCGGGCGGCGTGGTGATCGACCACGGCGGTGAACCGGTAGCCGCGTTCCAGCGCGACCAGGGCGAGCCCGTTCCCGGTGTTGCCGGACGTGGGTTCGACGATATGCCCGCCCGGCCGCAGCCGTCCGTCCAGCTCCGCCTCGTCGATCATCTGCCTCGCCATGCGTACCTTGCACGAGCCGGTGGGGTTGAGGTGGTCGAGTTTGAGCAGCAGACGCGTCCCGGTGCCGGTACGCGCGAGCTCCAGCAGCGGCGTGTTCCCGATCAGGTCGGACGCGCGCCGGACGATCGTCATCGGATCTCCTGGATCGGGTGGTCGGTGTCGAGGTGCCAGCGGTCGCCGTCGACCACCACTTTCGGCGGCAACGGAAGCTGGTGGAAACCGCTCTCGTTCTTGTCCATCTGGTAGCCGGCCGTGTTGGGGTACACGAGCAGGTCGCCGGTCCTCGGTTGCGCGGGCAGCTCCACCGCGCGCCAGGTCAGCACGTCGTACTCCATGCAGCTCGACCCCGCGACGATGGTCCGCACTGGCGTACCGCCCGGTCCGTCCCTGCGCACGAGCAGCGGGTCGGGCAGGAACTCGCTGCCCTTCCACTGTTCGGACAGGCTCATGGACAGGCCCGCGACCGTGGTGATCAGGTGGTCTTCGGCCGGTTTGCAGCCCAGCACCGGGAACACCGAGAACCCGGCGCCGTCGACGAGGGCTCGGCCCGGTTCGAGCAGCAGCTCGATCCCGGCCGCGCGCAGGCGCTCGGCCAGTGTCTTCCCGGCGATCTCGTGCCGGAGGATCGCGGTCACCATCGCCGCCCCGGTCGGCGCCTGGTGGTATGGATAGGTCCTGGCCGGATTACGGCCGGCGTGGAACCAGCCGTCGTGCCTGCCGGACTCGAACCGCGCCCAGTCACCGGCGTCCACATAGGACACAGCGATCCCGCCGCCCGCACTGATCTTCGACGCGGGATGTCCGAGCGCGCGGGCGTCGTGACACAGATCGATCAGGTATGCGGCGAGTTCCGCCCTCGGCACGGGGTCGTAGCCGTCGAGGTGGAACGAGAAACCCCGCAGGACGACCGGGCCGCCGCACTGTCGCACGGCCGCTTTCACCGCGTCGGGCGCGAAACCGAACCGGCTCTCCGGCGCGGACGGCGGCCGCACTCGCAGCAGCACTTCGGCGGTCTCCCCGAGTTCGGTGGCCAGCCGGGCGACGCGTTCCAGCTCGTCGGCCGCGTCCACCGCGATGAGACAGCGATGCCGCAGGGCGAGCCAAAGGAGGCCGTCGGGTTTGGCGGCGCCGGTGACCCCGATCGCTTCGCCGCGCAGCCCGTTTCCGAGGGCGTGCACCAGTTCGGGCACACTCGCGACGTCGACCCCCGTGCCGGGACGCGTGCATTCCCGCAGCCAGGCCGCCGCCTTGTTCGCCTTCTTCCCGTAGTAGACGGTGCCTTCGACCCGTTCGGCGGCGAGCGCGTCGACCATTTCCCCGAGGTTCTCGGCGAAAGTGGCCGGATGGACCACGTGGAACGGGCCGCCGCCGACCCCGCGGGCGATCTCCCACAGCGTCTCCGAAGCACGCAGCCGGTGCGCCCAGGGACGTTCGAGCGCGGGCAGGGGCGGGGACAGGGTGTCGATCAGGTCCACAGGGCCACCTCGCGGCCGCGGCCGGCGGCGATGGCGCGGGCGGCCAGCGCGTGCGCCACCGGGATGTCGGTGATGATCATGCCGCTGCTGAAGGCGAACACCCGGTCTTCGTCGCCGCGGCGGCCGGGGGCCTTGCCCGCGAGGATCTCCGGGAGTTCGGCGTCGATCCGGAACACGCCGTCCGGACCCGCCATCCGCTGCCCGGTCACCTCGACCTGCGCGCCGCTGGTGGCCACCGTGTAGTCGGCCTCGGCGAGCGTGCCTTCCTGGACTCCCTTGCTGGCGACGGAGATCAGCAGCCCGCCCGGCGGCAGCCAGCCGAGACGGATCTTCGGGTGGGCCGCCCGGCCCGACGCGGCGACCACGATGTCGGACTCGCGCGCCGCGGCCTCCACGTCGTCGACGAGTTCGACCTCGCGGTCCGGGAAGCGCTCCTTCAGCGCGGCGACGCTGTCGCGAAGACCGTCGGGATGCGTGCCGAACAGCCGCAGCCGTTCCAGCTCCGGCAGCGCGGTGAGCAGGTACGGCAGCGTCCGGATCCCCTGCGCGCCGGTGCCGACCATGAGCGCGGATCGCGCGCCCGGCCGAGCGCAGGACCGCGCGATCAACGCGGTGCTCGCGGGCGTGCGGGTGGCGCCGACGCGGTGGCAGTCCATGAGCGCGAACGGCAGGCCCGTGGTGTCGTCGTACAGGGTGATGGTCGTGTAGTACTTCTCGGCCGACGTGCTGCCTTGGCGGTAGCTCGTCTTGAACGCGGCCTGTTCGAGGGAACCGTCGTAGCCGAGCATCGAGTACGCGACGGCGTCCCGCGCGGGATCCGGGATCGGCACCATCAGCTTCGCCGGGTTCCGCGAGGCCCCGGCCGCGTAGGCCAGATAGCCGTCTTCGACCATCGTGATCGCCTCGCCAGGGGTGAGTTCGAGGCTGTGCAGATCCGAGCGCGTGAGTACGTGCAGCGAGGGACCGGAGCTCATGAACGATCGACCTTTCTCGTGGGAAGGTGGCGCGCCGCAGCTTAATGAAAATGATTGTCTTTATCGATGACTGTGGTCCTTGTCACGCTAAGCTGGCGGCCGTGAGTGGACCCTGGAGCGCTTCGGAAAGCCGCGCGCGAGCGGAAGAAGTGCGGCATCTCAACGCGATCGGCCACCTGGCGCCGCACGATCACGCGGCCGCGCCGGCCGGCCCGCTCAGCGGGATCCCGTTGGTGGTCAAGGACAACATCCACGTCGCCGGGATGCCGAACACCGCGGGTACCCCGGCGCTGGCGGGCCACGTTCCGCGCGAGCACGCGACCGTGGTCCGACGGCTGACCGACGCGGGCGCCGTCGTCGTCGGCAAGGCGACCATGCACGAACTCGCCCTCGGCATCACCTGCGACACGACCCCGCTCGGCCCGGTGCGCAACGCGTGCGACCCGTCCCGGTTCGCCGGGGGCAGCAGCGGCGGGACCGCGGTCGCCGTCGCGGCGGGCATCGTGCCCGCGGGTCTGGGCACCGACACCGGCGGTTCGGCCCGTGTTCCCGCCGCGCTCAACGGGGTTTGCGGCTTCCGGCCGACCACGGGCCGCTACCCGTCCGACGGCATGACGCCGCTGAGCAGCACGCGGGACACGGCCGGGCCGATCGCCCGCACGGTCGCCGATCTCGCGCTCCTCGACGCGGTCCTCGCGGCGGAAGAGCCGACACCCCTGATCGAGAGCACGTCGGTCAGGCTGGGTGTGCCGCACGGTTTCCTGACCGGCGACCTGTCCGAGGACGTCGAAGAACTCTGGGAAGCCGCGCTTGCCCGCTTGGGCGCGGCAGGCGTCACCCTGGTGCCGCTCGACGACACGCCGCTCGCCGAACTCGTCGTCGATCAGGGAATGCCGCTGGTGATCCACGAAGCAGGCGTCGGGCTCCGCTCCTACCTCGCCGAGCACGTACCCGAGGTTTCGTTCGAGCGGCTCGTTCGCGAGATCGCCGCGCCCGACGTCCGGGCGATCTTCGCCGAAGCGGTCGTGCCGGGCGTCGAACCCGCCGTCTACGAAGCGGCCATCACCACCCGCTCCGCCTTGCGTCGCGCCTACGCGAAGATCTTCGACGAGAGCGGCATCGACGCGCTGGCCTTCCCCACCACACCGGCGACGGCCCGGGACTTCTCGGCCGTCGGGAGCTTCGTGCACCGAGGGCGCGAGGTCCCGACCTTCCCCACCTTCATCCGCAACTGCCAGCCCGGCAGTATCGCGGGATTCCCCGGCCTGACCGTCCCGATGGGGCGCGCACGCGACGGCCTGCCCGCCGGGCTGGCGCTCGACGGCCTGGTCGGGGACGACCGGAAGTTGCTGGGCGTGGGGGCTTTCGTCGAACGGGTTCTGTAGTGGTCCGTGAAGGCCTCCTTGCCCACCCTGAAGGTAGCGACCCCGGCAAGGTCACATAAGCGCAGGTCAAGCGCTTGATTGCCCTGGTCGACGGGAGTCGAACAGGCTCCAACCGTCCACTGTGGTCACTTCGCGGCGACCGAATGTCTCATTCATGGCGAAATGGGTGATTATGCCGAGGGGTCGTGAGTGGTAAAGGTCGTTCTAACCCTCTTTACCACTCACGACCCCTTTGCGAAACGCCCAAATCGGGCACTCTCCCCCTGGAAGAGTCCCTTGTGGACAGTCGAGAAGGAAGCGAGGCCACCGTGGCGAGTGCCTCCGTTGCCCACTTGACCAGCGAATAGGCGACTTTGCCGGAACCCTGACCCTGAAGGTAGTGAAGGAGGCCTTCACTACCTTCAGGAGCGCCACCTGCGGCTCTTCAACACCGTCGGCCCCAGCAGTCACAGCGGCCGCGCGTGAAGGCCCCCTTCACCGCGTCTAGCGCAATGAAGGGGCCCTTCACGGACTTCAGAACCCCGCCCTAAGCCCGGATGCTCGTCTGAAGCGCGTCGATCAACGCCGCTGCGGCCGGAGGATCGGGCGGGTCGCCATAGGTGACGGCATAGATCTGACGCGGGTCTTCGGCCAGCTCCGTGGCGTGCACACCGGGCATCCGATGCGCACGCAGCGCCAGCCGGGGCAGCGTGGTGACGCCCATCCGGGCCGCGACCAGCGCCTGCATGACCACGATGTCGTCGCTGACCATCGAAATACGCGGGGCGAACCCGGCCCGCCCGCAGATCGTGACGAGTTCGTCCTGGCATCGGGCGCAGCCGCCGATCCAGGTCGAGTCACGATGATCGGCGATGGTCTGCCCCGGTTCGCTGGTGAGCAGGTAGATCGGGTCCTCCAGCAGGTGCACGAGCCGGAGCCCCTGTTCCTCGCGGGGCGTGTCCGCGTACCGGAAGATCAGGGCGACGTCGATCCGCCCCTCCCGCAGCATGCGCAGCGCCTCGCCCGGATGTTCGTCCACCAGCCCGAGTTCGAGTCCGGGATGCGCACGGGCCAGCGTCGCGGCCGCGTCGGGGACGATCGTGCTCAGGATCGACTGGAACCCCGCCATCCGGACCCGCCCGGCGCGCAAGCCCACCTGCGCGGCCAACTCGGCTTCGGCGCCTTCGACCCGGCCGACGATCTCGGCCGCGCGGGCGGCGAGCAGTTCCCCTTCCGGTGTGAGCCGGATGCCGCGGCCGATCCGCTGGACCAGCTTCGCGCCCGTCGCCGCCTCCAACCTCGCGAGATGGTGGCTCACCGCGGGCTGCGTGTAGTGCAGTTCCTTCGCCGCCGCGGTCATCGAACCGTGCCGCGCGACCGCCGCCAGCACCGTGAGCTGCACCAGATTCAGCATGGATAAAGAATATCTATATCAACGAAAGAACGTCGTCATTGGACGCCGCCCGGACGGCGGGCCACGATGAGAAGCGACGAGAAGGGAGAACGAAAAATGACCGTCACGACCCTCAGACCAGGCCTTCCGGAGCTGATCAAACGTCTGCGCCAATGCACCGGAAGACCATCCGAACCCCTTGTCACCGCACAAGCCGTGGCGAACGTTCTCACCGAACTCCGCCCGACTCCGCAACTGCTCACCGCGACGGAACGCGCCGGCTCCCCCGACGGCTACACCCGCACCACCCTGCACGCCGAGTCCGCCTTTTCGATCGTCGGACTGGTCTGGCGGCCCGGTCAGCTCACCGAGATCCACGATCACCTGGTGTGGTGTACATTCCTTGTCCTGCAAGGAACCGAGACCGAGACCATCTTCGACATCGACGACGATCGGCTGGTCCGGAAGGCCCAGCGGCAACGCCCGGCGGGGTCGGTGAGCGGCGTCGCGCCGCCCGACGACATCCACCAGGTGCACAACGCGGGCGACACCGTCGCCATCACCTTGCACGTGTACGGCGCCGACCTGAGCAAGGGAACCAGCGTGCGCCGCAATTACCGGATGCGCGCCACTTCGCGGTGAAAGGCGCAATCAGCAGGGCCATTTCGCCCAATGCACCCGACCGATATCGCCGCGCGATTCCCGGACGCCTTATCCGGCGTTTTGGCGCCGCATGCCGATGGTCCCGGGAGCGGTCTCCACGAAACCGTGGCGTTTGTAGAGCCGCCATCCGGGTGGATCGCCGAGCAGATTGACGTACGCACCCGGCGCCGCGGTGTCGATCGCCGCGAGAAGGGCCTCGAGGACGGCGTCCCCGATGCCGCGGCGCTGATGGGCGGGCAGAACGGCCATGTCGACGATGTGGAAGTACCACCCACCGTCGCTGATCACCCGGCCCATCCCGACGGTCTCGCCGGTGGGCCGGTGGACCACCCGGACCGACGTCCAGGCGCCGCGAACCCCGCGCTCCGCCTGTTCCCTCGGCGGTTCGCTGAGACCGGCCTCGCGGCGCAGCCGCAGGTAGTCGTCGACCGACGGGGAGCCTGCTTCCAGGCGGTAAGAGTCGTCCATGACGGGCTTGCCTTTCTGTCATACCAACGGCCTACAGCGTCGCACCCGGGGCCGGTCCCTCCACAATGGCCCCACGGTGAATCACCGGAGCGAGCCGGGAAAACGACTTCACGAAGTCGATATCGGACGCCATCGGGTTTTCCAACGAAATCAACCAGTCCGCTACGCCGAGCGCCGCACCCCGGCTTTCCACGTGTCCGGCGCGGCGCGTTCGGAATCTGTATCCCCGTTCCGCCGTCCGGCCCAAATCCGGCGCCCCGCGTGGCGGCTTTTCGCCCTTGTCACCCGATTGCTGGTCCTCACCCGCGCGGATAAGCGGGAAGATCACTGCCGGACCGCGACGAAAGAGGATTCGGCGAAAAATGAGTACCGACGTCGCCGCGACGGTCGGTTCGACGGATCGCCCGAGCGAGCGAACCTGTTCTCGGCGAATGCGAGCGCCGCCCGGCCCGGGCCGACCGCACGGCCCGGGCCACACCGGGCGCCCGTCGATACCCCAAGGGGAACCATGAACCGCGTCACCACGCTCGTAGTAGACGATCAACCCCTCATCAGATACGCGCTCAGCAGGCTGTTGCGGGATTCGGCGGGGGTGGGGGCGGTGGCCGAAGCCGCGAGTGAGCCTGAAGCGTTGTGGCAGTGCGAAAAGAGCCATCCCGACATGGTCATCACCGAGCTGTCGATCTGGGGTGAGCCTGCCGGGACCGCGATCTGCCGGTTCGTGAAGGAACAGTTCGAACGCGCTGCCGTCCTGGTCTTCGCCGGTGATTCGTCGCCATCGGCCATCGCGATGGCGCTGAACGCGGGTGCGGACAGCTTCGTGCACAAGTCGGCCAGCGGCGGCCAGGTGATGTCGGCGGTGCGCTCGACGCTCGCCGGGCAGCGGGTGTGCCTGCAGGCGGGCGGAACCCCGCCGGCGGTCACCGAGGCCGTGCGCTACGCGAGCGCGATGACCAGACGGGAGGAGGAGATCCTCGCGCTGATCCTCTACCGGTGGTCGAACGACGAGATCGCCGAGGAACTGCATCTCGCCACGCAGACCGTGAAGAACTACGTCAGCCGGATCCTGCAGAAGCTGGGCTTCGGCAGCAGACGCGACCTCTTCCGGGCGCTGCGTTTCCGGCCGGGCGGAAACCTGTTGCCGCGCCTGGAGACGACCGAGCGCGAAGGCGAGTTGCACACGGCGGACGGGTACCGGGGCTAGCCCGGCCGGGCGAGCGACGTACCGGAAGTACCTGGACCGGACGAGGTTCGGTACCCGCCGTATCCTGTGGCACCGAGATCATTTTTCTAGCGTTGCTGTCATGACGAAGCCAGGTTCCCTGTTCCTGCTCCTCGCACTCGCCGGAACCCCGGCCCCGGACACCGTCCGGGCTTCGTCGGCCAAGATCCACGAGGTGCTCGGCGGCCCGGCAGGCTACATCGACCTGCACAACACCGGCGCCACCACCCTTGACATCGGCGGCTGGTCCGTTCAGGCGTGCACGGGCGGGGCGACACCCGTCGAACTGGCCGCCATGCCCGCCGGGAGCGAGATCCCCGCCGGTGACCATTTCCTCATCACCGCACAGGGTTTCGGCGGGACGATGCAGCAGGTGGTCGTCGAGGCTATCGTCGGGGACGGCGAGATACTGCTGGACCGGCGCGGGGCGAGGGTCGACAGCGTCGGATGGGCGCCGTCGTCGCCCTGCCGCGAGAACCAGGCCGCCGTCTCCTGCCCCGGGCTCGCCCAGTCGAGGGACGCCGTCAGCCGCGACACCGACAACAACAAGGCCGACTTCGGCTGTGTACGGCCGGCCGGCTGAAAGCACTCCACCAGTACGAGAAAGGTGCGGTCGTGACCGCGAACAGCGAACGCGGGGCCGCGGCCCCGCTTTGCGAACTGCTCGCCGAACAACGAATCGCGAAAGGATGGTCACAAGGCGATCTGGTCGTGAAGTTGCACACCCGCTCCGGCAACGACAGTGTCACCAGGGAAGAGATTTCCCGCTGGGAGCGGGGAAAACGCATTCCCGGTCCCTATTGGCGGCAGTGGCTCAGCGATGTGCTGGACACCTCCAGCCGCGAGCTCGAACTCGCCGCCGCGGTCGCGAGAAGGCGGCGCCGGAACATTATCGCGTGACGCGAAAGTACCGGAAAACTGGCCCCTTCCCGGCGGCACCGCGATTCTCGGATGATTGTCGTGTCGGCACCGGCGGAAAGGATTCCGGTCCGACGGAACAAATCCCCCGGAAAACCAAGCTGAAAGGACTTTCCCGTGCGACGAATTCTGGGCGCTTCGGCGGTATTCGCAATGCTGGCGATGGGTATGGCCGGTGGTGTCGCGAACGCGGCAGGCGAGAGCGAGGGCACCGAGGCCGCCCCGCTCGTGTCGTCCACCGTGGTCATCAACGAGGTTTCGACCCGCGGCGTGAACGGTCTGCTCGACGAGTTCATCGAGCTGCGCAACGTTTCGAACCAGCCGCAGGACGTGAGCGGCTACGTGATCCGGATCTACTCGCCGTCGAACGTCGTGACCGACACGATCGTCCTGCCGGCGGGCACGATCCTGCAGCCGAAGGGCAACGCGGGCCAGTACGCGGTGCTCGTCGGGCAGAACTTCTCCGGCACCGTCGTCGACCAGACCTACGTCATCCCCTTCACCCTGACCGGCGCCGAGGGCATCCCGACGGCCGGTGGCCTTTCGCTGCAGAACATGGCGGCCGCGAAGATCGACGGTGTGGCCTTCAGCAACGCCGTCGTGGCCCCGCGTGAAGGCCAGGCCGCGATCCCGGAGAACGTCATCACCGATCAGCTCAACGCGGCGAACACCCGCAACATCCTGAGCACCGACACCGACAACAACCGGCAGGACTTCTCGCTGCAGCTGCGCACCCCGGGTCTGTAAGTCCCCCAGCACCGACCCGTCTCTCGACCGGGCCCGGGCCGCCGTCGGCGGTCCGGGCCCTTCCATGGCGGTATCTCGCCAACGGCGACATACCGCCAACGATAATTGTGTTCATCCGGGAACTCCTGCCTCATCCTCGGGAAACTCCATCTTCGCGGCGGCCGTGCCCACGGCCGCTTCTCACTATCCGAGGAGAGTGAGGCTCGATGTTCCCCCGTTCCCCTCACCTGACGAGACACCCCTGGCACCCGGTGGCGATCCTGGCGGCCTCCGCACTGGTCGCCCTCACCCCCTTACCGGTGATCGCGACCGCCGCGACCGCCGCCGTATCCGGCCCCGCTCCCGTCACCGGGCGGCCGGACGTCCATCGCGTCACGTTGCTCACCGGCGACGTGGTGACCTACGAACGAGACGGCGCCGGGCACGGCACCGCACAGGTCGAACCGGCGGTGCGGCCGGACCGGCCGAGCCCGGCGTTCCAGATCACGACCACGGCCGAAGGGCTGATGGTGTATCCGTCGGACGCGCTTCCGTTCGTCGGCAAGGGACTGCTGAGCCCGGACCTGTTCAACGTCACCACGCTCGTCGGAGACCGGCGTGACGACGCGGCGAGCACCACGATCCCCGTCATCGTGCGTTACGGCGACCGGTCGGGGCTGTCCGCCCGGACTCTGGACGCGAAGGCGAAGGCGCTCCCGCAGACCCAGCGGCTCACCCCGCTGGTCACGGCCAACGGAGTGGGGGTTCAGGTCAAGAAAGCGGGGACGGGCGAATTCTGGCGTTCCCTCGTCGCGTTCGATGCGAGCGGGAAACCCGTTTTGAACCAAGGGATTTCGCAAGTCCGGCTGGACAGGAAGGTCCGGGTGACGCTGGACAAGAGCACCGCGCGGGTCGGTGCGCCGTCGGCGTGGAGCGGTGGGTGGACCGGGAAGGGGACCACGGTCGCGGTGGTGGACACCGGGATCGACGAGAACCATCCCGACCTGGCGGGCAAGACGGTCGCCTCCGCGGACTTCAGCGGCGAGGGCGACGTCGTGGACCGCCACGGCCACGGCACGCACGTCGCGTCGATCGTCGCCGGTACCGGCGCGGCATCGGGCGGCCGGTACAAGGGTGTGGCACCGGACGCGAATCTGGTGGTGGCCAAGGTTTTCGACGCGTCCGGCGAGGGTGACACCGCACAGGTGATGGCCGGGATCGACTGGGCCGTCGCGCAGGGCGCGAAGATCGTGAACCTCAGCCTCGGCGCCGGCGTCAGCGACGGGGCCGACCCGATGAGCGAGCAGATCGACTCGCTTTCGGCGAAGTCCGGCACGCTGTTCGTGGTCGCGGCCGGGAACTCGGGGCCGGGCGACCGGACAGTCACGACACCGGGGGCGGCGACGTCCGCGCTCACCGTCGGAGCGCTCGACCGGGAGGACAAGATCGCGTGGTTCAGCAGCCGCGGCCCGCGGTTGCGGGACGCCTCGGTCAAACCGGAGATCACCGCGCCCGGCGTCGGGATCGTCGCCGCCAGGGCTGCGGACACGGCGCTGGGCGAACCGGTGGACGACTCCTACACCGCCGCGTCGGGCACCTCAATGGCGACACCGCATGTCGCGGGCGCCGCGGCGATCCTGCTGCAGCAGCGACCGGGACTGACCGGGCAGGCACTGAAGAACACCCTCGTCACCACGGCCAAGGACGTCGGTCTTCACTGGTTCGAGCAGGGCGCCGGAATCCTCGACGTCGCGCGGGCCGTGTCTCAGAAGGCGACCGGCACCGCCGTCGCGAGCTTCGGCCGCAACGAACGGACGACCAACGCCTCGGCACAGGTCGTCCGGCAGCTGTCCTACACCAACACCGGGGACCAGCCGCTGAACCTCAACCTGAAGCTGACCGTGCGACCTTGGGACGGCGGCGCCGCGCCGGGTACCGGGATGCGCCTGGCGAAGACGGATCTGTCGATCCCGCCGAAGTCGAGTACCACCGTCGACCTCGCCGTGAACCCGAACGAAGGAACGGCGGGCGTCTACGGCGGCGCCGTGGTGGCCACGACCGCGGACGGGACCAACGCGGTGCGGACTCCCGTGAGCACCTACAACGCGGCCGAACTGTTCCCGGTGACGATCCGGGTCCGGGACTCGGCGGGCGGGCCCGCTCAGTCCGCGTCGGCCCAGCTGATCGACGACGCGGCCGGTGCGGGTAACCGCAACGACCCGTTCCTCGACCAGGTCAGCCAGCAGGTCGGCCTGGTGGACGGGGTCGGCCGGGTGCTCGTGCCAGCCGGACGCTATTCGGCGCTCGGCTGGGTGATGGAGCGCGGGCTGACGGTGCGCCGCTGGTCGGCGATGAGCGCGACGCAGGTCGCTGTCAGCGGCCCGGCGGAGATCGCGCTGAACGCGGCGAACGCCGTCCCGGCGGGGCTGATCACGCCCACTCCCACCGATCTGCGGGATCGCACGGTGATGCTGCGGCGCGTGATCCCCGGCGGAGCCGGTGTGAACGGTTACGTCGGCGAAGCCGGGCTGGCTTCGGGCGCGGGCTGGGAGGTGCGCGTGACCCCCGCGGCCGCCACCTCGGCGGGCGCGATTTCGTTGCAGGACAGCGCGACACTGTCCCAGACCGCGGTCGAGATGCGGATCGTCGGTGGCGGTCCGGCCGTGCTGAACCCGGCGTACGACGTGCCGACGTTGACGGCGAAGTCGCCCGGTGAGCGAACGCTGCCGGTCGTGTTCGGTGGCGCGGGTGATCTCACCGGTCTCGACGTCCGCGGAAAGGCCGTCCTGGTAAGGATTCCGGTCCCGGCCGGGGCACCGGACCCGGTGAGCGCGGTCTCCGCGGGCATCGCGAACGCTTCACGCGCGGTGTCCGCCGCGGGTGGGGCGGCGTTGATCCCCTACGCCGGTTCTCCGGGTTCGCTGAGCGTTCCGGGTCTCAGCAGCGCGGTGGTGCCGACCTTGTCCCTCGGCTGGGACGAAGGCGAAAAGTTGCGGACCGCCGGTGCCGTTTCGGTGCGCTTGCTGGTGCGCTCGGCTCCGGACGCGATGTACAACCTCAGCTATCTCGACGCCAACGGCGTGCCGAAGGAGCTCGTCCGGCGGGTCGACCAGAAGACCTTGGTCGCCACGAAAACCGGCTACCAGGCCGAAAAACCGGGACTGACCGGACAGAAGAACTGGTACGCCTTCCCGACCGGCCTGTGGAAGACACAGGCGGTGCAGGGCACGAAGATCCCGGTTCCCGGCTCCTGGACCGAATACACCGGCCCGGCGAACGATCGGCTGGTCTGGAAACGGGTCGTCACCCTGTCCGGCAACGACACCGCGGGGCGCCGCGCCGCGCTGAGCATGAACGCGCAGAACGTCTACCGCGCGGGCGAGCGGTCGAGACCGGACGAGTTCTGGTTCCGCGCGCCACTGCACAGCGGCACGGTGGAACTGCCCGCCGATCATCCGGCCCGGTACCCGGCGACGGCCTCCGGCTGGGCGGTGCTGTGCTCGATGTGCCGTGGTGGCACGGATCCCGACCTGTTCCTCCCCGGCCTGCAGTGGATGGACGGCACGACCGGGGCGGGCGGGCATTACGCGAATCCCTACGAGAACGCGCGGTACTTCGCGGCGACCACGGCACGGCTGTACCGGGACGGGACCGAGATCCCGCGGTCCAATGCGGACGATCCGCTCGCGCTCATCCCGGAGTTCCGGCTCGCGCCGACCCCCGCCACCTACCGGCTGGACGTGACCGACGTGCTGCCCGGCCAGGCGCAGGTCGGCATCCCGAGCGGGGCGCTGTTCCAGCACGCCCCGAGGACGGACACGTCGTGGACGTTCGCCTCGGCGCGGTCAGACGCCGCGGCACCGCTCGGCTTCTCCTGCCACAACGCGGGCAAGTCGTGTTCCTTCCAGCCACTCATCCAGCTGGACCACCGGTTGCCGCTCGATCTCGGCGGCCGCGCCCCGGCCGGACGCCCGTTCACCTTCGACGTGTCCGCCGGCTCGCACAGCGGCGCGCGGGGCGGCGGACCGGTGACGCGGCTGCAGGTGTCGGCGTCGACGGACGGCGGGCGTACCTGGACGGCGGCGACCGTCCGGCCGGGCGCGAACGGGCTGTGGTCGGTGACGGTGGCCCACCCGCCACTCGCGGCGACGGACGGGTTCGTCTGGCTGCGCTCGGAAGCACGGGACAGCTCGGGCAACACCGTGACGCAGACGGTCCAGCGGGCCTACGCGCTCACGGACGTGGCGAAGGCGAACCCGCGCGCTCGCTGACGTCGTCCTCGATCGGGGGTTGGGTCGACGGCAAGGTGACCCAACCCCGCGTGGCGACCTGAAGCCCGGCCTGGAACCGGGTGGTCGCGCCGAGCGCGGTCATGAGGTCGCGGAGCCGTCGCTGGAAGGTCCGGTAGCTCATGCCGAGTTGTTTGGCGATGCTCCGGTCCGGCAGGCCCGTGGTCAGCAAGGCGAGCAGGCGGGCGTCGTCGGAAGGGGCGACGTCCGCCAGTTCGGCCGAACCGGGCAGGCGCAGCGGAAGCCCGCTCTGCCAAAGGAAAGCGAAGACCGCGCCGAGCGCGTCGAGCAGTGCGCACGGGTGGATCACCAAGGCCGCGCCGACCTCGGGGCGATCGGACCGCAGTGGTACCAGTCCGACGCGCTGGTCGACCACGATCATCTTGAGCGGGGCGCTGGTGACCACGCGGGCCTCCTCGCCGAGCGCGAGGCCTGCCTCCAGGTCGGATGACAGGTCGTGCATTTCCAGCGCACTGCGCTCGTAAACCCCGCGAAAGCGCACCCCCCGGCCGAGGAGATCACGTTCGGCGGGATGCAGCACACTCGGCGTTCGCGCGTAAGGCGGTTTGTCGACGAAGGCGACCTCCCGCTCGGCCGAGCGCAGCAGCTGATCCGCCCGCTCGGCGATCAGCGCGTCGCCGTGGATCACTTCGATGAGATCGACCGCGCGTTCGCCGGACGTCGCCCGGTACCGCTCGCGCAACCGGTCGGCGACCAGCCGCGCGCTCGCGAGTTCCTGTTCCTTCAGCCGGAGCATCGCCTCCAGCGCGATCTCCGGCCGCACCGCCGAATACACCTCCGCCCGGCCGGGAAGCCTGACGAGCAAACCTTTTTCCGTCAGCGCGCCCAGTACGCGCAGCAGCCGTTGTTGCGGAATCCCGGTTCGCCGCCGGATTTCGGCGACGGTCAGCGAACCGGTGCCGGCGAAGGCATCGTAGACCTCGACGTCGGTTTCACTCAGACCGATGATGTCCAGCAAATCGTCTCCCGCCGCAGCCGCGGTCGCCTTCGTCCGACCATACCGCTGGAATCCGGCGGGCAAAAGGGACCGCGTCGCGTCCGGACCGTCCACTGTGGTCAGTCGTGGTCGGGGATCCCGTGAAGGTGGTGATCGGCCGCGTTCATGACCTCCGCCAGCAGCCTCCGGACGTGCCCGCCGCGGGCCCGGTAAAGGATCCGGCGGCCGTCCCTGCGCTGGGTGACCAATCCGGCCAGCTTGAGCTTGGCCAGATGCTGGGACACCGCCGGACGCGCGATGCCCACCGCGGCCGCCAGTGACGCGACGTCGTACTCCTCGCCGCTGATCAGCCACAGCATCCGCATCCGGGTGGGATCCGCGAGCATCCGCAACGCCGTGGACGCGGCTTCGATCTGGTCGTCCGGCGGCAGCCGGGACCATTGGCCGCCTGATTCGTCATGTGCGTACATGAGCACCTATCATGGAAGGAACGCCGCGCGAGAGGAGCCGTGAAGCATGTCGCTGTTCGGTCATCGTGACTATCGGCATCTGTTCGGGGCGCAGCTGGTCGCGCTGTTCGGCACTGGATTGACGACCGTAGCGCTCGGGCTGCTGGCCTACGACTTGGCGGGGTCCGACGCGGGCGCCGTCCTGGGCACCGCGCTGGCCATCAAGATGATCACCTACGTCACGGTGGCGCCGCTCGCCGTCGCGTACGCCGCGACCGGGTGCCGCGCCGTTTCTTCCTCGTCACGCTGGACGCGATCCGCGCGCTGGTGGTGCTCGCCCTGCCCTTCGTCGACCAGGTCTGGCAGATCTACGTCCTGATCGTGATCCTCCAGTCCGCGTCGGCCTCGTTCACCCCGGCGTTCCAGGCCGTGCTCCCCGATCTCCTTCCCGACGAACGCGACTACACGAAGGCACTGTCGCTGTCCCAGCTGGCTTCGACGATGGAGAGCCTCCTCAGTCCGCTCCTGGCCGCCGCCGTGCTCAGTCTCGTGTCCTTCCACTGGCTGTTCACCGGCACTTCGCTCGGTTTCGCGGCCTCCGCCGCACTGGTGCTGAGCACCCGGATCCCGGACGCGGCGCGCGGCGACCGCGGCGGGGCCTGGGATCGCACCATGGCCGGGATCAAGATGTACCTCGCGACCCCGCGCCTGCGGGGCACCCTCGGCCTCGACCTGGTGGTCGCGGCGGCCGGCTCCGTGGTCATGGTCAATACCGTGAACTACGTCCGAGACACCCTCGGCGGAACACAGTCCGACGTCGCCCTGCTCCTGGCGGCCAACGGCGCCGGCACCATCCTGGCCGCGCTCCTGCTCCCCCGTGTACTCGACGGGATCCCCGACCGCACCGTCATGCTCACCGGCGGCGGAACCCTGCTCGCCGGACTGACCGGCGCCATCGCACTGTCCACAGTGGAGCACGGGGCCGCGGCGCCGGTCGTATGGGCCGTCATCGGGCTCGGCACCGGGCTCGTCCTCACTCCCGTCGGCCGGGTACTGCGCAGATCCAGCCGTCCCGCCGACCGGCCCGCGATCTTCGCCGCCCGGTTCTCCCTTTCCCACGCCTGCTGGCTACTCGCCTACCCGATCGCCGGACGGCTCGCCACCGACGCCGGGTTCACCGTCACCTGGCTCGTCCTCGGCGCACTCGGCGTCATCGGCCTCGTCACGGCCGTCCGCGCGTGGCCACGAAACGACGACGAGGACCGACCGCGGCCGAAATCCCGGCCAGGTCAACCCTTCGAGGACATCACCGGGCAGCCACCGGCGGCAGCGCGCGCACGGCCTTGACGGCGAGCATCGCGAGCGGCACCGATATCGCCAGAACCGCCACGGTCTGCCCGGCGGCGATCGCGATCATGATGTCCAGTTCCGCGGTGCGGGCCGCGAGCCGGAGGTAGTCCAGCAGCGTCACGACCCGCTGCACGAGGGCGACCAGCGCGAGCGAAGCGAGCGTCGTCGACCACGACACCGCGGCACTCCGCCAGCCCAGGCGAGGCACGCTCAAGTAGACGACCGCGGCGACGAAAACCGCCGCACAGTCCACGCCCGGCCAGTCCACGAGCGCCGGAACGCTGACATAGGTGACCGACATCGCGACCGTCAGGAGGCCGACACCGGCAAGCAGCGCGACGAGCCACGGCCGCGCTTTCACCGGTGGGGCCTGCCGATGGAACGCGACCAGTGCCACCACCGGCAGCGCCTCCAGCAGGAGTCCGACGGTCCCGGACAGCCCGTACGCGCCCTCGACGGCCACGAGATCCACGCCGAAGAAGACCGAGGCTTGAGCCAGCGCCGTCACCGCGAGCCACCGCGCCGCGCGCCGCCTGCCGGTCACCAGGCACAGATAAGCCGCCACCCAGACCAAGCCGAGCAGGGTCTGCACGTCGGCCGGGATCGGATTCGTCACCGAGGGAGACCACAGCCACGCCCCGATACCGACCAGCGCGGCCACCGCCTGCACGAGCAACCCCACCAGCGCCAGCCGCCGGACCGTCTCACCCCACACGAGGTAGCGGAGGGGCGCGCCGTCGCCTCCCAGCCGCAGCCGCACCGCCAGCGCCACGACGCTCGCCACCTCCGGCCAGCTCGGCCTGCCGTGGTCGACGGCGAACTCCGCGTCCTCGGCGTCCTCCGGCATCTCGCTGTGCAGGAAGGTGGCGACCATGTCCTCCTCCCACGCCTGACGATAGGAGGCGGGGAGCAGCCGCAGCACCCGCCGGTACCGCTCCTCCAGGCGGTTCACGCCAGGCCCCCGGTGTCCGCCGGCCGCCACGCGCGCAGCCGTTCCGAGGCGGCGCGGGCGTTCGAGGCCTGCCGTTGGACCTCGGCCGCGAGCGCCGTGCGGCCGTCCTCGGTCAGCCGGTAGTACCGGCGGAGCCGCCCGTTGGCGACCTCCTCCCGATCCGGCTCGACCAAACCGTCCGCGACCAGCCGATCCAGCACGCCGTACAGCGTGCCGACCTTCAGCTTCACCCGGCCGTCCGAGAGACCGCTCACCTCGCCGACGATCCCGTACCCATGCCGCGGCGTGTCCACCAGCGCGGTGAGCACGAAGAACGCCTGCTCCGTCATCGTTCGACCAGCCATGGGCACAATATATCGCTAGCCGATATATTGTGCCACCTGCGAGAATCCGTCGCACTTGAAAAGAAAGTTCGCCATGCCTAAACTTTGGCTTAGGCGCCCCGACAACACCGCGGACAGGTGACCCGATGAACTGGAGTCAGCTCCTCGTTCCCGTGACCAGCGGTGTGTCCGTCGCCCTCATCGTGGCGACCGTCAGGTTCCTGTGGCGGCGCACCCGTCTGCCGACCGGCCTCTCCCAGCGGATGACCCGGCGGAACTACCTGGCGGAGATGCTCGTCATCTCCAAGAACGACAACGTCGACCGGCTCGACGCACTGGTCCCGAATCTGCTGCCGGCACAAGGCTCCCCCGTGCTCGTCGAGATCCAGGAGTCGTGGACGCAGATCAACGGCCGGCGCGGCGTCCGGGTGATCACCCGGACCGAGCCCGCGTCCCTGACCGCCGGAGCCGAGTTGCTCGCAGCGGGGATCGAGGTTCGCGTGTCCCGCGCACTGACCGCGGATCACCTGTCGTACCACCTGTTCTCCGGTTCGGAACACCACACGGTGCTCAACCGCCGCAACGGCGGGAAGGACCGGCCCGAACGACTGGACGAGATCTCCGCAGCCAAGGTGTTCCGCAGCCACTTCGACGAGACGTGGAGCGAGTCCGAACCCATCGAATCGTTCCTGGCCGGGCAACTCCTGGCCGGGCCCGACTCCGGCCTCGCGGACCGGATCCGGGAGCAGCGCGCGGCGTACCAGCTGCCCGCCAAGGCGGAGGACGCGATCCTGCGGCATCTGGCGTTCCGCCACCGGGCGCCGGTCGTCTTCGTCACCGGCCTGCCGGGTGCCGGCAAGTCACTGGTTCGACGAGCTCTCGCCGAAGAGCTTCGGCGGTGGCGGATGCAGGTCGACGAGCTGAACGACTACGTCTACGCGTTCGAGGAATTCCTCCACGCCTTGATGCTCCTCGGCGACGGTCGCGGTGCCGGCTTCAGCGCCCAGCAGGGCGGCGCGTTCCAGGTGGAGCGCGAGGACGATCTCCGGCCCGCCCTGCACACGCTCGGCCACCGCGTCTGGGAAAACCGCCGGAGCAACCCGATCACGATCGTCGAGTTCGCCAGGGCCGACACGATCGGAGCGCTCCAGGTGTTCGGCGACGAGGTACTGGCGGCGTCGCAGATCATCCACGTCCGCGCCTCCGACACCGAGCGCTCCGCCCGGCTGGCCAGACGGGGCGAACCACCGAAGATCTCGGTGGCGGGTCAGTCGATCAGTCTCGAAGTGTCCGACGAGCATCGGCTGCCCAGCAACGCCGCGGACACCCTGTACAGCAGGGATGACTTCGCACTCCTGAAGGCACAGAAGAACATCGCCAACCGCCTTTTCCTCGTCGAGAACGACGCCGAGGAAAAGGCGCACGTCGACGAACAGGTCACGGCGTTCGTCGAGGCGGTCGTGCGCCCCTACCGAGTACTCGCGCGTACCTAGACCGCAGAAGGTCGTTTCATGATCCCCCCAGTCCGGTGCCGCTCTACCATCGGCTGACACCGCGGGCGCGCTCCGGCGAGGTGACCGGCCGGAACGAGACTCCGCGTCGCGATCGGGAGAGGGGAACGAGTCATGACCATGCGGGCGGCATATCTGGCAGAGCCCGGAGTGGTCGCG
Organism: Amycolatopsis japonica; assembly: GCF_000732925.1. Lineage (NCBI taxonomy): Bacteria > Bacillati > Actinomycetota > Actinomycetes > Pseudonocardiales > Pseudonocardiaceae > Amycolatopsis > Amycolatopsis japonica. The sequence continues at coordinate 1,671,910 of NZ_CP008953.1, read as the reverse complement.
GTCGGGCGGTTCCCGATACCGCGCCCCGAGGAAGGGCAAGTGCTCGTCGAAATGCGGCACGCCTCGATCTGCGGCTCGGACGTGCACATCGTGTTCGACGGCTTCCACGATCAAGAGCGGTTGGGCAGCCCTGGCTATCCAGGGCACGAGGGCATCGGAGTGGTGGCGGAAAGCCGCAGCCGAGCCTTCGCCGCCGGCGATCCTGTGCTCACCGTGCCGCCTGTGGAACACACCGGTTGCTTCGCCGAATACCAGGTCGTCGACGAGGGGAGCCTGGTACCGGTTCCGCGCGAGGGCGACCTGTCCCGCCTGCTGCTCGCACAACAACTCGGGACCACGGTGTTCGGGATGGCGAAATTCGTCGACGGACCCCCACCCCGGACCGCGGCCGTGATCGGTGCGGGCTCCGCGGGATTGTTCTTCTTGCAGTTGCTGCGCCGCATGGGATGTGAGTCCGTGCTCGTGTCGGACCTCGATCCCGGCAGGCTCGTCGTCGCGGACCGGCTGGGCGCACAAGTGGTCGACGCACGACGAGCGGCTCTCGCGGACACGGCACGCGAGATGACCGGCGGTATCGGCGTGGACCTCGTCGTCGAAGCCGCCGGGCCCGACGCCTGCAGGGTGGAGGCGGTCGAAGCCGTCCGGGAGCGCGGCACGATCGGGTTCTTCGGCTTCCCCGAACGCAAGGGCACGGCCCCGTTCCCGGTGGAGCGGGCATTCCGCAAGTCGGTACGGATGGAATGGGTCAACGGAACGCAGAAGGAACCGGGCCTGGTGTCGTTCCGGCGAGCCGTGGATCTGATCCGAAGCGGCGAGATAGTGGTCGACCATTGCCTCGAGCACGCCTTCGACCTCGGAGACATCGCCGAGGCGTTCGCGTCCGCCCGCCGCCACGGTGATGGCCACCCGAAGGTGGGAATCATTCTGCGCTGATCGGCACGCACTCACTTCGAGGACCGCGCAGCCACCTTGTCGGATCGCGCGATTCTTGAGTCTGTCGATCACCACGGAGCCGTCTGTGTCCCAGCCGAGTTGGGTGACGATTCCGTCGTTGATCACCGGGCGATCGACTACTTCATCGATATTGCGGTCGAGGGGCGGGCTACGGCGTTCCACCTTGGTCGGGGCGGATGTGTCGAGGTCCGAGAAGGTTGCATACGAGCCCTACTCCTGACAAACGCACCCATTTGCCGCCGTGCGGGTGGGAGCGACGCACCCTCATGCCGATGAGCGAGCGATCAGCGCGACGACGATGCCCGAGGCCCACATGCCGCGACTACAAGGCCGCGGCGACGGGCGCCGATGCCGTGGCTGACCGTGATCGGCACGATCGCTGGGCCGCGGATCGATTCGCCGAACTGGAGAAAGCCACCTCCTGGGCGGAATGGGGCCCGGCGACGACCCGCACCATCTGCGAGGTCGACCGTGCTTCGTCCTTCGGACAGTCTGATCCAGGCACCGTGACCTGTACTTCGACCTGGGTGCGGCAAGCAGGCTTCGACGGCGAACTGCCTGACCGGATCCGAGCTTTCGACGAGATCGTCAAGACACACGAGTGGTCTGAAAGTGCAGGCTCGATCACACAACCCATCGACTACTACCGCCAGTTCCGGGGTCGCCCGGAAGGACCGAACCGGGTCTACGACGCGAGCGACCTCCCCGGCGTCGGCTACACCCGGCAGGTGGCCGACACCACCCGCATGGGACTCGGCGAGTCCTGGACCGAAGCGGGACAGCCGGTACGGGAGCACCCCGAGCCGTCGTCAGACCTTTTCACCCATACCAGCGGACCGAACCAGCATGCCTTGATCACCGAGCAGCTGACCCGACACCATTACGTGATGACCTTGACCATGAGCACCAGGCAGACCTATCCGACGTGTCGGTGAAGCTCATGTGTTCGGCGGCCGGGAAGTACACGTCACGCTTCCAGCCCGTCGACGCCGTCCAGAACGCCGCCCAGTCGTCGTTGTACCGGTGGTTGAAGGCCGCCAGACGACACCAGCCACCTTCGACCACCCGCTGGTGACTTCCGGAAGCCGGCTGAACGACGGCGGCGTGGTGGTCGAACACGGTTTCGCCGGGGCCGGGGCCGGCCTCACGCTCTCCGTCGCCGCGATCGCCACCATCCCCGCCGCCTTCGACGCACACGTCCCGGTCACTCCGGTACTCAAAGCGGAGACCGCTTAGCAGCGCCACGCGAATCGGACCCGACCACACCGACGGTCGAGGACGGACGGTTTCTTCGAGGCCTGACCGTACGTCCATTCCGGAAGCCGATTCGGCCACTGTGGACACCACAGCCGCGCGAGCGCGTCTCCAACGACAAGCTTCCGCGATCGCGGAAGCTTGAGAAAGGATCACCGACGTCAGCCGGCTCCCGAAATAGCGAAAAGCGCCGATCGAAATGATCGACGCTTTTCGCGATGTACCCCCGATGGGATTCGAACCCACGCTACCGGCGTGAGAGGCCGGCGTCCTAGGCCGCTAGACGACGGGGGCTAGGATTTTCTCCTTCAGGAGGAGATTTTCAGTTGTTCACCTGCTGTGTTGCTGTGGAGAAACTTACCAGACCGGGTTTCCCGCCTTCGCAGGGGGGGTCACTCTGTGTTTCACTCCGGAGAGTTCTCCAGCTGGGGTACCAGGACTCGAACCTAGACTAACTGGACCAGAACCAGTCGTGCTGCCAATTACACCATACCCCAGTGAGGTACCGTTCCGATCTCGACCGGCTCGGTGCCGCACGAGAAAGAATACTAGAGCACGCTGTTCCGCACCGTGAAAGCGGGGGTCTCAGTAGCGCGCTGAGCGGGCACGCCGAGCTTCGCGAACTCGGAAACGAGCAGCTCAGGCAGCTCGTCGAGGCCCGAGATGGTGTGCACGCCCGCCGGGGCGCGCTCGGCGATGCCGTCCCGGTCGAGCCAGACGGCCCCCAGGCCGGCGTCGCGCGCGCCGATGGCGTCGGTGTCGAGTTTGTCGCCGACGTGGACGGCCTGCGCCGGGTCGCAGCCGAGGCCGAGGCAGACCGAGTGGAACATCGCCGGGTCGGGTTTGGCTACTCCGAGTTCACCGGCGATGGCCACGTGATCGAAGAACCGGGCGAGGCCGAGGTCGGCGATCTTCTTGCGCTGATGCGCGCCCGAGGCGTTCGTGACCGCGGCGACGAGAACACCGGCGGCCCGCAGCCATTCAAGGCATGGGAGGACATCTTCGAACAATTGCCACGAACGGGTGAGAATTTCACGACGACGTCTTTCGAAGCCGCTGACCTGCTGTTCGTCGGCCAAAATGCCGATCTCGGCGAGGAAACATTCCGTACGCTTGTAATGCATGGTCGCGTAATCGATTTCGCCCGCGACCACCAGCGCGACATGCTCTTCGGTGATGAGATCCCACAGCGGCCAAAGGTCGTTCTGGCCAGTGAGGGCGCTCAGGCTGAGGCGGATCGCCGCCGTGCAGTCGATCAACGTGTCATCGATGTCGAGGCACACCAATCGTAACTCCGGCGGCTCCCACGGGGCTCCGTCCGGAGCGTCCGGCGTGGTTCGTGACGAGGTCCGGGGCACGAGAGCGAAATCCACCAAGTGAGGCTAGGGCACTCAGCGCGATCGCGACTCTGCCGATGAGGTGATTAAGGCTGCTCTGTTCCGGCGCGGGCACTCTACTCCCAGTTGGTGAGATGACGTGTTTTAGTTACCGGACAACGGCTAACGCGGGCGGCCGGGTGAAATGTCGATACGCGGCACCCCATCCGATTCTCGGCGCGCACGCCCTGTGATGACAACGAAATCCTTGCCCCGCTTGGGTCGCGAGACCGTCCACAAGGGCATTTCCGCGATCGCCGTCCTTCCGGGACGGTCGCGCATCCCTCAAGTCCTTTTTGGACATTCGTCTCGACGTCCGCCGGTTCACGCGGTCCGGTGAGACCTGGGCCATACCCCGAACAGCGTATCCGCCCGGATGGCGCTTGACGCGCCCGTCGGAGGGGTGCATCCTGAGCTTATTCAACAAGTGATGAATAAGGGTTCGAAGGGGTGGGACGGATGAACGAACGTACGAACTGCGTGGTCGTCGGCGGTGGCCCCGCGGGTATGGTCGCCGGATTGCTGCTGGCCAGGGCCGGGGTCGAGGTCACCGTGCTGGAGAAGCACCAGGACTTCCTGCGGGACTTCCGCGGCGACACCGTGCACCCGTCGACGTTGACGTTGCTGGACGAGCTGGGCCTCAGCGAGAAATTCCTCAGCCTGCCGCACAGCGAGATCGCCTACGCCGGCTTCCCCGCCGAGGACGGCACGATGATGCGCCTCGCCGACCTGACCAGGCTGAAGGTGGCGCACCCGTACATCGCCATGGTCCCGCAGTGGGACTTCCTGGACCTGCTCGCCGACGCCGGGGCGAAGGAACCCACGTTCACGCTGCGGCAGAGCACCGAGATGACCGGGCTGATCTTCGAACACGGCCGGGTGAGCGGGGTCCGCTACCGCGACGCCGACGGGAAGGCCGGCGAACTGCGCGCCGACCTGGTGATCGCCGCCGACGGACGCTGGTCGCTGGCCCGCCGCGAGGCCGGGCTCATGACGAAGGACTACCCCATCCCGTTCGACGCGTGGTGGTTCCGGATCTCACGGCGGGACGGGGAACGCGAAGGCATGCTGACCCCGAAGATGCGGGATCGCCGCTTCGCCGTGCCGCTGCCCCGCAAGGGCTACTTCCAGATCGCCTACCTCAGCCCCAAGGGCCAGGACCTGCGCGACAAGGGCATCGAGGCGTTCCGGGAGAACGTGGCCGCGATCCTGCCCGAGCTGGCCGACCGCGTGGACGAGCTGAAGACGACGGACGACGTCAAATTCCTCGACGTCAAGATGAACCTGCTGCGGAAGTGGCATCTCGACGGGCTGCTGTGCATCGGTGACGCGGCGCACGCGATGTCGCCGGTCGGCGGGGTCGGCATCAACCTCGCGGTGCAGGACGCGGTCGCGGCCGCCACCCTGCTCGCCGAACCGCTGCGCCGCGGCAGGCCGTCGGTGGCGGATCTGGCGAAGGTCCGCAAGCGCCGTCTCGCGCCCACGATGCTGGTGCAGGGGCTGCAGCGGATTCTGCACAAGAACGTGATGGGGCCGGTGATGGCGGGCAAGCGCAACGGCCCGCCCGCGCCGATGGTGAAGCTGTTCAGCCGGTTCCCCGCGCTGTCCTACATCCCCGCGCGGCTGCTGGGCCTGGGGCTGCGGCCCGAGCACGCCCCGGCCTTCGCGCGGCGGGCGATGGAACCGGCCGGTTAGCCTCCGGATGCCAGGAAAGGTCCTTTCCTCGCAAATTTTGCAAGGAAAGGACCTTTCATGGCGCGCTAGATGTCTTGAACCGGGTTCGTCAGGGTGCCGATGCCCTCGATGGTGATCGACACGGACTGGCCGTCCTCGATCGGGCCGACGCCCTCGGGCGTGCCGGTCAGGATGACGTCACCGGGCAACAGGGTCATCACCCCGGACACGAATTCGACCAGCTCGGGGATCTTGTGCACCAGGTCCGACGTCCGGCCGTCCTGCTTGAGCACACCGTCCACCTCGGACTTGAGCGCGAGATCGGCCGCGTCGAGCGAGGTCTCGATCCACGGGCCCAGCGGGCAGAAGGTGTCGAAACCCTTCGCCCTGCCCCACTGGCCGTCGGACTTCTGCAGGTCACGCGCGCTGACGTCGTTCGCCACGGTGTAGCCGAGGATCGCGCTCGCCGCGCGGGCGGCGGGCACGTTCTTGACCGGCTGGCCGATGACGATCGCCAGTTCGCCCTCGAAGTCGACACGGCCGACACCGCGCGGACGGCGGATCGGCACGTTCGGCCCGATCACCGTGGTCGACGGCTTGATGAACAGCATCGGGTCCTGCGGGACCTCGTTGCCGAACTCGGCCGCGTGCTTGGCGTAGTTCCGGCCGACCGCGATCACCTTCGACGGCAGGATCGGCGCGAGCAGCCGGACGTCGGCGAGCGGCCAGCGTTTGCCGGTGAAGTTGGGGTTGCCGAAGGGGTGCTCGGCGATTTCCAGTACCTGGGCGTCGTCGCCGTCCCCTTCGATCGAAGCGAACGCGACACCACCGGGATGAGCAATTCGGGCTAGACGCACTCCCCCACTGTACGACTCCTCACGCCGGGCCCTCGCTGAGGGACTTGTGCACGAGCGCGTCGCACAGCGCCAGCCAGCTCGCCTCGACGATGTTGCCGTGCACGCCGACGGTGGTCCACTCGCGCTCGCCGTCGCTGGTCTCGACGAGCACACGGGTGACGGCGTCGGTGCCCGGATGGCCGGGCAGGATCCGCACCTTGTAGTCGGCCAGCTCGACACTGTCCAACCAGGACAGATGCGGGCTGAGCGCCTCGCGCAGGGCGGCGTCGAGCGCGTGCACGGGCCCGTTGCCCTCGGCGGTCGCGATCACGCGCTGCCCGGCGACGTGCACCTTCACCGTCGCCTCGGAGACGACCTCGCCGTCGGACCGGTGGTCGAGGACGACCCGGTACGACTCGAGTTCGAACGGCGGTTCGTCGAGGACGTCGCTCTGCGGGCCGTCGACCTCCCGCCGCAGCAGCAGTTCCAGTGAAGCGTCCGCGGCTTCGAAGGACCAGCCTTCGGATTCGAGGCGTTTCACCTTCTTCACGGCGCTCGTCAGCGCCTCGGGCTGGCCGGCAAGGTCGACCCCGAGCTCACGTCCCTTGAGCTCCAGGCTGGCCCTGCCGGCCATCTCGGTGACCAGTACCCGCATGTCATTGCCGACAGAAGCTGGATCGATGTGGTTGTACAGCAACGGATCCACCTTGATCGCGCTCGCGTGCAGTCCCGCCTTGTGGGCGAAGGCCGACGCCCCTACGTAAGCCTGGTGGGTGTAGGGGGCGATGTTCGCGATTTCGGCAAGGGCATGGGAGACCCGGGTGAGCTCGGCGGCGCCTCCGGTCGGGAGCACCTCCATACCGAGCTTGGTCACCAAATTCCCTGTCACGGCGAAAAGATCGGCGTTACCCGCCCGCTCGCCGTAACCATTGGCGGTGCACTGGACGTGCGTCACGCCGGCCTGCACGGCGGCGACGGAATTCGCCACCGCGCAGGAAGTGTCGTCCTGACAATGGATTCCGAGCCGGAATCCGGTCCTTTCCTTGACCTCGCGGACGGTTTCCGCGAGTCCGAGCGGCAGTTGCCCGCCGTTGGTGTCGCACAGCACGGCGACGTCGGCACCCGCGTTCACGCCCGCGTCGAGCACCTTCAGCGCGGTGTCCGGGGAGAACGCGTAGCCGTCGAAAAAGTGTTCCGCGTCAAGGAAGACGCGACGTCCTTCACCGACGAGGAACGCGACGGTGTCGCGCACCATCTCGCAAGCTTCGTCGACGTCGACCCGCAGCGCGCGTTCGATGTGCCGCAGATCGGATTTGGCCACGAGCGTGACCACCGGTGCCTGCGAGTCGAGCAGGGCCCGCACCTGCTGATCCTGCTCGGCCTTGGTGCCCGCCTTCCGCGTCGCGCCGAACGCGACGAGCGCGGCATGGCGAAGTTTCAGCTCGCCCGAAGCCGCACGGGCGAAGAATTCCGTGTCCTTGGGCAGCGCGCCCGGCCATCCGCCTTCGATGAACCCGACCCCGAGTTCGTCGAGCAGCCTCGCCACCGCCAGTTTGTCCGCGACGGAGTAGGAGATCCCCTCACGCTGCGCACCGTCGCGCAACGTCGTGTCGTACAGGTGGAAGGCGTCGCCGAGCGGTGTATCGGCGGGCTCCTTGCGGGTCACGGGAATCTCCTCGCGGTGGTGGCAAAGCGTGTTCAGGCAACAAAAAAACCTCCCGCATGGGTGCGAGAGGTTGCGCGCCGGGGGCTCTTGTGGAGCTGTTATCCGGCGCGCTCGGCGATAATGATGGTGCAGGAGGTCACGGACGCATCATGGCACACGCTTCGCCGGGCGTCCACAAACCGGGCGAAAGGTTCCACACTTCGGGACGCATTCCCGGATCACCAACGCAGCGAAGGGGCCCTTCACCGCGTGAGATGCGGTGAAGGGCCCCTTCAGCCCAAAAAACTACTGAGTGACCGGGCGCACGTTCGACGACACCAGGGCCGCCAGCCGGTCACCGATCGCGTGCGTCGCACCGGGCGACGCCTGGTCGCGGGTCGCGAGGTCGAAGGCCACCGAGGCCTCGATCCGCCGCGCCGCTTCCTTCTGTCCCAAGTGGTCCAGCAGCAACGAGACCGAGAGCACCGCGGCGGTCGGGTCGGCGAGACCCTGGCCGGCGATGTCCGGCGCGCTGCCGTGCACCGGCTCGAACATGCTCGGGTTCCGCCGGGTGATGTCGAGGTTCCCGCTCGCCGCCAGCCCGATGCCGCCGGTCACGGCGGCCGCCAGGTCGGTGATGATGTCGCCGAACAGGTTGTCCGTCACCACGACGTCGAACCGGGACGGGTCGGTCACCAGGTGGATGGTCGCGGCGTCCACATGGGAATAGGCGACCGTCACCTCCGGGTGCTCCAGCGAGACCTCTTCGACGATCCGCGACCACAGCGAGCCCGCGTACTCCAGCACGTTCGTCTTGTGCAGGAGCGTCAGGTGCTTGCGGGGCCGCGCCTCGGCCCGGTTGAACGCGTCGGTCACCACGCGCCGGACGCCGAACGCCGTGTTGACGCTGACCTCCGTCGCGATCTCGTTCTCGGTGTCCTTGCGCAGCAGGCCACCGTTGCCCGCGTACGGGCCTTCGGTGCCTTCACGCACGACGACCATGTCGATCTCGCCCGCCTCGGCGAGCGGTCCGCGCACACCCGGGTACAGCCGGGCGGGGCGCAGGTTCACGTGGTGGTCGAGTTCGAACCTGAGCCGCAGCAACAGGCCACGCTCCAGGATGCCGCTCGGCACCGTCGGGTCGCCCACCGCGCCCAGCAGGATCGCGTCGTGCTGACGGAGTTCACCGAGTACCGACTCCGGGAGCAGCTCGCCGGTGGAGTGCCACCGGGCGGCGCCGAGGTCGTAGTTCGTGATCTCCGCCGTCGGTACGACCTCACCGAGCACCTTGAGCGCCTCGGAGACCACTTCGGGCCCGATCCCGTCTCCTGGGATCACCGCGAGCCGCATCCACACACCTCCGTAGACCAGGCCACCGGCAGTCCGGATGGCCCATCCGCAAGAAAACGCCAGCAGCGGAAGGTTACCGGCCGTAGCCCGGTAGCCGTAGCCGCACCACCCTTATGCCGGAACCTCCCACAGAGCGAGACAGCCGAAAGAGTGAAAACAAGAAGGGACGCCCTGGCGCAAAGCATGCCGCCAGGGCGTCCCTCACCTCATCGAACGCCGGTTATCGCACTATCGCGTCAGCCCACACCGATCGGCTGACGTCCGGTGTGCCGCCCGCCGTTGCCCGGCCGGTCGACACCCGTGTTGCCTCCACCCGCGTTCGTCTGGATCTTCACCACGTTCGCCCGGTTGCCCGAGGCGTTGTGGTGCTCGATCGCCAGCAGGCCCAGCACGGTGTCCTGCGCGGCCGCGTTGCGGTTGACCACCAGCGCCGTGCCCGGCTTCGCGACGTAGCCCAGCGCGGAGTCGCCGCCGCCCTGGACCGTGTACGCGGGAGCCAAGGCGTCGAACGAAAGCGGCGTGCCGACGTAGTCGATCGTCGACGAGTCCGCACCAGGCGCCGCGTAGAACCCGGAGGTCCCGACCGTGTAGCTGATCTTGTGCGACGCGGCGTTGGGGTCGATCCCCAGCGCGGCGATGCTCACCGGCAGCACGACGACGTTGGTGTCGTACACGTTCGTGTCGACGTCGCCGAGCTGGCCGTTGATCGGCTGGATGTCCACCTGCGGGAAGCCCGGCTTCAGGGCCACGGTGACCGCCACGAGGACGTCGGTCGACGTCACCTTGGTCACATAGGTCTCGAAGTCCGGCTGCCCGTCGCCCGTGGTGTCGATGTCCACGAACGGCGAGGTGTTGCTGCCCAGGTTGGCCAGGTCGCTCCAGGTGGTGAGACCGAAGGCCAGCAGCGCGTTCTCCGGCTCACCCTGCGCCTTGGCCAGCGGAGCGGTCGACGCCGCGCCGATGTAGCGCAGGTCGGCGCCCTTGGCGGTCTGGTTCAGCGTGCAGTCGGTGGTGACGTCGCCGTCGCACTCGGGCAGCTGCGGGGATTCCGCCTGCAGTTCGAGCACGCTGATCAGCGAGCGGTACCGCTGCGCACCGGAGCCCTGGTCCACGCCCTTGCCGGTCAGGTTCAGCACGGCCTGGTTCTGGCCGGCGCCGAAGTTGACGTTGCCCGGGGTGTTGATGGACGAAACGGGCTTCGGCGCTGAGTACACCGAGAGCCGCAGCGGAACGGTCGTGCCGCTCTTCGGGGTGAACGCGATCCGGCCGGAGGCGTCCGCCACGAACTGGCGGGCGAGGCCGACCTGCGTGGCCGCCATGGTCGGGTCCATGACCTTGCGGAGCGCCTTGGGGTCGGCGATCTTCAGGGTCACCTTCACCAGCGCGATACCGCGCGGGCTCAGCTTCACCGTCGGCTTGTCCACTGTGTACTCGACACCGGGGAGCGAGTTCACGGCTTCGTAGCCCACCGAGTACTCGACCGGCTTGATGCCCTTGTTGACCACCTTGACCGTCTTGGTCAGGGTGACCGGGCCGCCCGCTTCGACGACGCCGAAGTTGACCGAGACGAAGCCGGGGTTGTCGACGACGTAGGCCAGGACCTGGTTGTCCAGCGCGGCCTTCGCGTCGATCCGGCCGCTGCCGACGCGCTGCGGACCGTAGACCCGGCCCGAAGCGTCGTGGATGTCGTGGCCGGCGGTGTTGATGACCGAGGCCTTGACCTCCTCGACCGACCAGTCCGGGTGCGCCTGACGGATCAGGGCGGTGATGCCCGAGGTGTGCGGAGCCGCCATCGACGTCCCGGAGATGACCAGGCGGCCCGCTCCGCTGCCGGCCAGCGCCGACGAGATCGAGTCACCGGGCGCCGCGACGTCCGGCTTGACGGCCGGGCCGCGCCCGCCACGCGAGGTGAACGAGCTCGGGGTGTCCACAATGGACTGATCGGTGGTCGGCACGGACACGCGGCCCTTGCCGGTCATCCGGATCTGCAGCGTGCCCGCGGCCACCGCCGGGCGGACCGAGGCGGTCGCGCTGCCGGTCAGCTGGAACGTCGGCAGGGCCGCGTTGCCCGCGATACCCGCCGAGAAGTGCTCCAGCGTCGAGGAGAACAGCGCGCCCTTGGCACCGGCTGCCTGCGCGTTGTTGGAACGGGCGCCGGAACCGCAGGCGCGGGTCGCGTCGTTGTCGTCCCATTCGAGGAACACGATCTTGCCCGCGGCCTTGGCCTTGTCGGCTTCGGAGTACGGCTTGCAGCCGGCGGCGTTGTCGGCCGACAGCGTGACCACCGGCGCGGTGACGTCGAGCGTGTCGTAGGTCGCGTAGTTCTGGCTGAACTGGCCGGTCTTCGCGCCCTTGACGCCGTCGGGAGCGACGGCTTCGACGGCGTCGCGGAGGACGGACGCGTCACGGCTGCTGGCGACGGTCAGCGCCTCGGGCGTGTTGCCCGGCGCGCCGCCGACGTCGTTGAGGTCGCCGCCGTTGCCCGCGGAGAACACCGGGACGACGTTGTTCGCGGCGATCTTGCGCACGAACAGCGAGTCCGGGTCGTCCGGGGTGGCGAAGTCGCCGCCGAGGGACAGGTTCACCACGTCGAGGTGGTCGGTGAAGTCGCCGTCGCCGTCCGGGTCGAGCGACCAGTCGAGCGCCTGCGAGGTGACGTTGGTCGAGCCGTCGCAGCCGAAGACCTTGATGGCGTACAGGAGGGCCTTGGGCGCGGTGCCCGGGCCGATCTGCATCGCTTCGATCTTCTTCTTGTTGAGCTTCTTGTAGTCGCCCGTGAAGGTCTTGCCCGCTTCGTCGACACCGAAACCGGCGACCGTGCCCGCGACGTGCGTGCCGTGGTGGCCGCAGGCGAGCGGGTTGGGGTCCGGCTTCGGGGTCTTGAGGGCCGGGTCGTCGCTGCCCGAGTCGTAGGCGTCGCCGACCAGGTCGATACCGCCGACGACCTTGTCGGTCGGGAAGGCCGGGGTGGCCTGGTCGCGGTTGATCGCGTTGTAGGCCTCGGCCGTGCCCGGGCCGCCGAAGTCGGCGTGGGTGTAGTCGATGCCGTCGTCGATCACGCCGACGCGGATGCCGTCGCCGTAGCGGCCGGTCTGCTGCCACGACGCGAGCGTGTTGGTCAGCTGGACCGCACTGGAGTTGGTGCGGGTCTTGGGGACCACCTTCTTGACCGAGACGACGTCCGGCCGCTTCGCCAGCTCGCGGATCTTCGCCGCGTCGGCCGTGACGACCGCGCCGGCGACCGCGTTGGCGGTCTGGGTGACCAGCTGGGTGCCGGCGTCGGCGGCCTTGAGCTGACCGACGACGGAGTTCACCGTCGCGGCCGCGGCGGCCTTGGCGTCCTTCGCGGCCTTCTTCGCCTTCTCCTTGCCCGCGCCCTTGTTCTGCTCGGCGTTGAAGGCGTCGACGGCGGGCTGCTTGGCCAGCTCGACGAAGGCGGTGATCTGCCCTTGGGCGGCCTTGAGCTTCGGCTCGACCTTCCCCTGGAATCCGTTACGGTCGATCTTCGCCGGTGTGACACCGTCCGCGAGGGGGACATCCTGCGCGGCTGCGGTCGCCCCGGTCACGGACGTCGCGAGCAACGCGGCGAAGACCGCGGCCGATGAGCGGATGGCCCATCGGGGTACGCGGGATCTGTTCATGAGTAAGTGCCCTCACTCGAGGCCTCGACTCGGAACCTGCCTGCCGCTCGAACACACCCCCGACGGTGAGCCCCGGCGCCGCGCCGTGCCCTTGACGGCGCGATGGTTCGGCCTCGCCGGAAGAACCTATCCGGGGACCAGCCCGACTTCAGTAGGCATTTTTCACCGTTATTGAATCTTGCTCTTCGCGCGTGGTCGACTACTTGCGAAGAGCGCAAACAACTTGTTGGCACATAACGAAAGCCGCGTCCGTGGACGCGGCTTTCGTCAGTGCGATTCCCGCAGGTCAGCCGAAGTTGACCGCGCGGATCGTGTGCGCGCCGACGGTGGCGCCGATCGGCTCCAGCAGGTGCGAGTCGACGGAACGGTCGACGCGCAGCAGCATCACCGCGTCCGCGCCGTCGGTGGTCTGGCTGATCTGCGCGGCCTCGATGTTGAGGCCCGCCTCGCCGAGCAGCGTGCCGACGCGGCCCATGATGCCCGGGCGGTCCGGGTACTCGAGCAGCAGCACGTTGCCCTCGGCGCGCAGGTCGAAGTGACGGCCGTTGACCTCGACCAGCTTCTCGACCTCGTCCTTGCCGGTGACCGAACCGGACACCGAAAGGGTCGTGCCGTCGGCGTGGACCGCGCGGACGGTGACCAGGCTGCGGAATTTGGGGCTTTCGGTCTCGGTGACCAGTTCGACCTGGACGCCCAGTTCTTCGGCGACGCGCGGCGCGTTCACGAAGGTGACCTGGTCCTCGACGACGCCGGAGAACACGCCGCGCTCGGCCGCGAGCGGCAGCACGCTGACGTCCTCGGCGGCCAGCTCGCCCTTGACCACGACGGTGACCGAGGCCGGGGCCTTCGGGTTCAGGGCGGTCAGCACGGTGCCGAGCTTCTGGGTGAGCGAGAGGTACGGCCGGACGTGCTCGCCGACCGTGCCGCCGCCCGCGACGTTCACCGCGTCCGGCACGAAGTCGCCGCGCAGCGCGAGCAGCACGGACTTCGCGACGTCGGTGCCCGCGCGGTCCTGCGCCTCGGCGGTCGACGCGCCCAGGTGCGGGGTGACGACGACGTTCGGCAGGCCGAACAGCGGGCTCTCGGTGGTGGGCTCGGTGACGAACACGTCGATACCGGCACCGCCGACGTGGCCGGAGCTGACGGCGTCCGCCAGCGCCTGCTCGTCGATGAGGCCACCGCGCGCGGCGTTGACGATGATGACGCCCTGCTTGGTCTTCTTGAGCGCCTCGGCGCCGATGAGGCCCTTGGTCTCCGGCGTCTTCGGCAGGTGGATGGAGATCGCGTCGGCGCGCTCCAGCAGCTCGTCCAGCGTGACCAGCTCGATGCCGAGCTGCGCCGCGCGGGCGGCCGAGACGTAGGGGTCGTACGCGATGATCTTGGTGTCGAACGCGGCGAGCCGCTGCGCGAACAGCTGGCCGATCTTGCCGAGGCCGACCACACCGATGGTCTTGCCCTGGATCTCGACGCCGGAGTAGGCGCTGCGCTTCCACGCGCCGCCCTGGAGGCTCTGGTCCGCGGCCGGGACCCGGCGGGCGACGGCGAGCAGCAGCGCGACGGCGTGCTCGGCGGCGGAGACGATGTTCGAGGTCGGCGCGTTGACCACCAGCACACCGCGTTCGGTGGCGGCGGGGACCTCGACGTTGTCCAGCCCGACGCCGGCGCGGGCGACGACCTTGAGCAAGGTGGTGGCGCCGAGGACCTCGGCGTCGACCTTCGTCGCGGACCGCACGAGCAGCGCGTCCGCCGTCTTCACGGCTTCGAGCAGCGCGGGGCGGTCCGTGCCGTCCACATGCTGGACCTCGACCTCGTCGGAGAAGACGCTCAACACGGAGGGCGCGAGCTTCTCGGCGATGAGGACGACGGGCTTGTTCGGCTTGGTCACGATACGGCTCCCACTATCTGGTCTGTGCCTGCGACTCACTGTTGACGGTCACGCCGTTGTGCCCGGTTGCGCCGCAGTTTAGACCTGGTGACAGGGGATTGTTAACTCGCCCGTAATCCCGCGAAAACGAGATCGAGGAGCCGTTCGAGGCCCTTGTCACCCGAAAGGTGTTCGCTGGCCCAGGAAAGCGCGTGCAGCAGCACCAGTAATTCGTGCACTGTGACGTCGGCCCGGAGCTCCCCCGAAGCCTTCGCCCTTTCCACCAGTTGGGACACCTGGTCACGCATGGCGTGGCAGGAGGCGTACAGCGGCGAGGTCTCGTCGTTGAGGACGTCGACCATCAGCTCGGGCAGCCCCCGGTAGCGCGCCGACTGTTCACCCATCCCGGCGAACCAGGCCTTCAACGCCTCCACCGGCTCCGGGGAGCCCAGCAGGTCGCGAGCCGCTTCGGCCTGCGCGTCGAAGCCTTCGCGCAACACCGTCTCGACCAGCGCTTCCCTCGTCGGGAAGTGCCGGTAGAGCGTTCCGATCCCGACTCCGGCCCGGCGCGCGATCTCCTCCAGTGACGCCTCGACGCCGTTCGCGGCGAAGGCGCGCCTCGCTTCTTCGAGGAGGCGCTCGTAGTTGCGCCGGGCGTCCGCCCGCAGCGGCTTCTTCTCGGTGTCCATCGCGCTCCAAAGCCTAGTCTCGACAAATCGGAGGCAGCCTCCGTATAGTCGGGCGGCGTAAGCGGAGGCTGCCTCATGTTAGCTGGGGAGACTGTGATGGACCTGATCGAAGAAACCCGGGAGCGGCTGGGCCCGGTGGGTGTCTGGTTGCCGGTCGGCATGTTCACGCCGACACCCGACGAAGAACGGCGGGCGATCCGACGCCTGGAAGAGCTGGGTTACCGCACCGTTTGGGGTGGCGAGGGGCCCGGCAACCGGGAGCTGTTCGCCTACAGCGCCATCACCCTCGCGGCCACCGAGCGAGTGGTGGTCGGCACCGGGATCGCGAACATCTGGTCGCGGCCCGCGTACACCGCCCACAGCGGCGGGCGCACACTCGCGCAGGCGTTCCCCGGCCGCTTCGTGCTCGGCGTCGGGATCGGCCACTCCTATCAGGCGGCGAAGGCGGGCTCGGACTACCGGCCGCTCGACCAGACCCGTGACTACCTCACGGCCATGGCCGCGGCGGCGGAGGAATTCCCTTCCCCTGTCCCCTTCCCGCGGGTCCTGGCCGCCGTCGGGCCGAAGATGCTCGAACTCGCGCGGGAGCTCACGGACGGGGCGCATCCGTTCGCCCAGCCCTTCGAGCACACGCCGTACTCGCGCGAAATCCTCGGCCGGGACAAGCTGCTCATCCCCACCCATTCGGTTCTGCTCGGCGACCGCGAACAGGCGCGGAAGAGCGTGGCGAGGGACATCGGGCTGATGAAGCAGTACGGCATCCCGCACTATTTCAAGGGCTGGAAGCGGCTCGGCTACACCGACGCGGACATCGACGACGTCAGCGACCGGCTCGTGGACGGGCTGACCGCGTGGGGCGACGAGGAGCGGATCGCCGGGCGGCTCAAGGAACTCGTCGACGCCGGAGCGGACACCGTGCTCGTCAATCCGGTCGGGGACGATCTCACGTCCATCGTGGACCAGCTGGAACGGCTCGCCCCCGCCCTGACGGCGGTGACCCGATGAACGTCGGCATCTGGACGTTTTCTTTCGACGGCAAGGAAATCGGCGAAGTCCGCGAGGCGGCCGCGGAAGTCGAGGAGCTCGGCTACGACACGTTGTGGTTCGGGGAGTATCTGGGCCGGGAGGCGTTCACGCAGGCGGGTCTGCTGCTCGCGGCGACCTCACGGATGACCGTCGCCACCGGCATCGCGCGGTTCTCGCATCGGGCCCCCGTCGCGGCGGCCGCCGCCGAGCGAACCCTCGCCGAGGCGTATCCCGGCCGATTCGTCCTCGGCCTCGGCGGACACCTTCCTGGCGCGAAACCGCTGGAAGGGATGCGCGGCTACCTCGACGAAATGGACGGGACCGAACTGTCCACACCGGACTCCCCGCGCCGGCGTCTGCTGGCCGCGCTGGGGCCGACGATGCTCGCCCTGGCCGCGGAACGCACCGATGGGGCACATTCGTACTTCGTCCCCGTCGAGCACACCGCGCTGGCGCGGGAGGCCATCGGGCCCTCGTCCTTCCTCGCCGTCGAACAGGCCGTCGTGCTGGGATCGGACCGGGAGATCGCGCGGCGGCACGTGTCGATGTACCTGGAACTGGCGGCCCACCATCGGGCGAATCTGCGGCGGTTCGGGTTCACCGAGGCGGACTACGGCTCCGACAAGCTGGTGGACGCGCTGGTCGCCGTCGGGGAGGACGAGATCTCCGCGCGGGTCCAGGCGCATCTGGACGCCGGGGCCGACCACGTCTGCCTGCAGGTCCTGACCGGGGACGAACGGATCCCGCTGGCCGAATGGCGGGTTCTGTCGGGGGTCGGGGGTAGCGTGCGGGAGCGTGACGTCACCGGCTGAGCTCGCCTTCGAGAAGGCACGGGAACTGATCGACGCGCGAGACCTGGCCGGGCTCGCGCGCCTGATCGGCGACCTGCCCACCCTTGTCCACGCGCACGGGAAGAACGGGAACGATCTGCTCGGTATGGCCGCCGCGACCCGCGACGAGCGGCTGTGCCGGATCCTGCTCGACCACGGCGCCGATCCGGCGTCCGCCAACGTGCACGGCTGGACGGCGTTGCACCAGGCCGGGTACGTCGGATTGCCGCTGCTGGTCACGATGCTGCTCGACGCGGGCGCCCCCATCGACGTCCCGGCCCGGGGCGACGGCGGGACACCGCTGGTGGTCGCGCTGTTCTGGGGCCATCGGGAAGCCGCGGAGCTGCTGGCTTCGCGCAGCCTCTCCCCCGGCAACCTCCGGGTGGCGGCGGGGCTCGGCCGGGCCGACCTGCTCGACGAACTGCTCGCACCGGACGGCACGCTCGCCCCCGCGGCGGGCGCGCATCGCGAATTCCACCGGCCGCACAGCGGTTTCCCGGAATGGCGGCCGAGCGAGGATCCGGCCGAGATCGTCGACGAGGCGCTTTCGTGGGCGGCACGGAACGACCGGTCCTCTGCTGTGCGCACCCTGGTGGAACGGGGTGCCCACGTGGACGCCGACGTCTACCGCGGCACGGCGCTGACGTGGGCCGCCGCCCAAGGGAAGGCTTCGGCGATCAAGACCTTGGCGGAGCTGGGCGCTTCGGTCGACCACCGGGGGACGTTCGGCGGGCTTTCGCACGGGGAGGGTGTCACGGCGCTGCATCTGGCCGTGCAGGGCGGGCATGTGGACGCCGTGCGGGCGTTGCTCGACGTCGGAGCGGATCCTTCGCTGGAAGACTCGCTGTACTCGTCGTCGGCCTTGGGGTGGGCCGAGCACTTCGGGCAGACGGAGATCCTGGCGGTGTTGCGGGGCGCCTGAGCCCTGAGGCCGACCTGCGAAAGTCCCCCGCCGTAGGTGTTGCGAAAGCCACTTTCGCAACGTTGAAGGTTGCGAAAGTGGCTTTCGCAACCCCGAGACGGGCGGGACGGTCGCGGAGGCGCCCGACCGGCCGCGCCCGCCCCAACCCGAACGCCATGAAAGGTCCTTTCCTTGCAAAATTTGCAAGGAAAGGACCTTTCATGGCACTGCCGCCGGTCCCCCGAGTGTCATGAAAGGGTCGTTCAGGACGAAAAACGTCAGGAACGGCCCTTTCATGACATCCGTGAGAGACGTGTCCCGATCCTGATGCCCACTGGCCCGCCAGACCCTCGCCGAAAGTACGACGCTCGCCGAACAATGGACCCATGCGAGCGATCAGCCAAAACCGCCTGGGCGGCCCCGAAGTCCTCGAACTCGTCGACGTCGAGAGACCCACCCCGGGCCCGACCCAGATCCTGGTCCGGGTGCACGCCGCCGGCGTCAACCCGGTCGACTGGAAGACCCGCGAGACCGGCGGCATCGGCCCGATGGGCGATCCGCCGTTCATCCTCGGCTGGGACGTGTCCGGCGTGGTCGAGGAGGTCGGCGCGGGCGCTTCCCTGTTCTCCCCCGGCGACGAGGTCTTCGGCATGCCGTCGTTCCCGTTCCAGGCGGGCGCGTACTCGGAATTCGTAGCCGCGCCGAGCCGTCACTTCGCGCGCAAGCCGTCCACTTTGGACCATGCGCACGCGGCCGCGGTCCCGCTCGCGGGACTGACCGTCTGGCAGAGCCTCGTCGACACGGCGGATATCCGGCCAGGGCAACGGGTCCTGATCCACGCGGCGGCGGGCGGCGTCGGGCATCTCGCGGTCCAGATCGCCAAGGCGCGTGGCGCGTACGTGATCGGGACGGCCAGCGCGGCCAAACACGAGTTCCTCCGCGGTCTCGGCGCGGACGAACTCATCGACTACCGCACGACGGATTTCGCCGATGAGGTCCGCGATGTGGACGTCGTCCTCGACACGATCGGCCTGGAGTACGGGCCCCGGTCACTCAAGACGCTGCGCCGCGGCGGCAGGCTCGTCCAGCTCACCCGCACGAACGACGAGCGGATGCCGGAACTGGCCGAGGCGGCCGGAGTCACCGCCGGGTTCACCCTCGCCGAACCGGACCGCACCGGCCTGCTCGCGCTGGCCGAACTCGTCGACAGCGGACGGCTCAAGCCGACCATCGACACGGTGTTCCCGCTGGAAGAGGCCGCGAAAGCCCAAGAACTCGTGGCGGCGGGCAAGACCACGGGGAAGGTGGTGCTCTCCGTCGTGGAATGACCAGTGGACAAGTGGAGTCTGTAGTCCGTATCGTCAAAGGCGGACTACAGACTCCGTTTATGTCCTCCTGGGAGACCTTCATGACCACACCCCGCGACGTCTTCGACGCGCTTTCCGAACGCATCACCGCCCGGCGCTGGGACGAGATTTTCGCGCTCTACGCGGAAGACGCCGTCGTCGAAAACCCGCAGCGACCACCGGTTCCGTCCAGGTACGAGGGCCGCGAGACCCTGCGGAAGAACTTCGGCGGCGGCCTGAACGCGCGCATGGACAGGGCGGATGTCCTGATTCACGGGACAACCGACCCGGAGGTGATCGTCGCCGAGTACCGCAATGTCGGCGAGGCGCTGGACACCGGGAAGTCCTTCGACATCGCCAACATCCAGCTGCTCCGCATGCGCGACGGGCTCATCGTCCATTCACGCGACTACCACGACTACCTGCCGCTCATCGCGGCACAGGACGGCCTGGAAAATCTGAAGAAGGGCTTCGAGACCGCGGAGCGCGAGCTCACACCGGTGCCGCCGCGCCCCGCGTCGACGGCGGATCCGAAGAGCCCGCGCGGCGTTTTCGAGCGGCTCGCGTACGGCGTCGCGGACGGCGACTGGGCCGGATTGCCGGAGCTCTACGCCGAGGAAACCCAGGTCACGCACCTGTTTCTGCCCGGGGCGGAGACCCTGAAGTCGAGGGAAGACCTGCGTGAGCATTTCAAGTTCGGCGAGCGGGGCGCGGTCCGTTTCCAGGTCCGGGATCTGGCGATCCACGAGACCCTCGACCCCGAGGTCGTGATCGGCGAGTTCGACTACCAGGGAACGGCGGGCGGCAGCGCGGAATTCCGCGTTTCCAACATCTTCGTGCTGCGCGTGCGCGACGGACTGATCGTCGAATCACGGGACTACGTCGACCATCTCGCCATCGCGGCCGCGACCGGCCGGCTCGACGAGCTGATCTCCCGGCTCTAGGCAGGCAGGTCGAATTCGCCGTCCCGAACGCCTTTCAGGAACGCGTCCCATTCAGTAGGCGTGAACACGAGCAGATGCCCGTCGGGTTCGACGACCCGGCGCATCGCGGTGTAGGTGACCCCGTCGGCGTGCGGCACCAGCGCGTACTCGACGGCGTCCTTGAGGTTCGCGCCTTCCGGTTCGCCTCGGATCCACACGGCGTCACTCAAGTCCAGGTCGGGCCGGATATGCGCCTTGTCGTCCACCGGCTGCTCACTCATGGTGCCCACGCTATCGCTTTCCGATGTGCAAAACGAAGGGGCCCTTCACCGCATCGCATGCGGTGAAGGGCCCCTTCAGCCCACGACTAGGCGGTTTCGGTGATCGGCCGGTCCACCCACGACATCAGGTCGCGCAGCTTCTTGCCGGTCTCCTCGATCGGGTGCTGGTTGCCCTGCTCCTCGAGCTTGGTGAAGTTCGGCCGCCCGGCCTCGTCTTCGGCGACCCATTCGCGGGCGAACGTGCCGTCCTGGATCTCGCCGAGGATCTTCTTCATCTCTTCCTTGACCGCCGGCGAGATGACGCGCGGGCCGCGGGTCAGGTCGCCGTACTCGGCGGTGTCGGAGATCGAGTAGCGCTGACGCGCGATGCCGCCCTCGTACATGAGGTCGACGATCAGCTTCAGCTCGTGCAGCACCTCGAAGTAGGCGATCTCCGGGGCGTAGCCGGCCTCGGTGAGCACCTCGAAACCGGTCTGCACCAGCGCGGAGGCGCCACCGCAGAGCACGGCCTGCTCGCCGAAGAGGTCGGTCTCGGTCTCCTCGGTGAAGGTCGTCTTGATGACACCGGCGCGGGCGCCACCGATGGCGGCCGCGTAGGAGAGCGCGAGCGCCTGCGCGTTGCCGGAGGCGTCCTGCTCGACCGCGATGAGCGCCGGGACGCCCTTGCCGTCGACGAACTGGCGGCGGACCAGGTGGCCCGGGCCCTTCGGGGCGACCATGGCGACGTCCACGTTCGACGGCGGCTTGATGAGGTCGTAGCGGATGTTGAAGCCGTGCCCGAAGAAGAGCGCGTCGCCGTCCTTGAGGTTCGGCGCGATGTCCTGCTCGTAGATGAAGCGCTGCTTCGTGTCCGGCGCGAGGATCATGATCAGGTCGGCTTCGGCGCTGGCCTCGGCCGGGGTGAGCACGCGGAGACCCTGCTCCTCGGCCTTGGCCCGCGACTTCGAGCCCTCGGGCAGGCCGATGCGGACGTCGACGCCGGAGTCGCGCAGGCTCAGCGAGTGCGCGTGGCCCTGGCTGCCGTAGCCGATCACGGCGACCTTGCGACCCTGGATGATCGAAAGGTCCGCGTCGTCGTCGTAAAAGATTTCCACTGCCATGAGGGGTACTACTTCCTTTCCTGACTTACAAACAAAGTTATCGAGCGGAGGTGGCGGTGATCGAGCGGGAGCCCCGGCCGACCGCGACCATGCCGGACTGGACCAGTTCACGGATGCCGTAGGGCTCCAGCATCCGGAGCAGGGCACCGATCTTGTCCGAGGTCCCGGTGGCTTCGACGGTGAGCGCCTCGGGAGACACGTCCACCACCTTCGCGCGGAACAACTGCACTGTTTCGAGGACCTGGCTGCGCACGGTGTTGTCGGCCCGGACCTTCACGAGCAGCAGTTCACGCTGCACGGCTGTGGACTTTTCCAGTTCCACGATCTTGATGACGTTGACCAGCTTGTTGAGCTGTTTGGTCACCTGTTCGAGCGGTAGCTCCTCAACGGCGACCACGATCGTCATCCGGGACACCTCGGGATTCTCCGTGGGCCCGACGGCGAGGGATTCGATGTTGAAACCACGCCGGGAGAACAGTCCGGAAACCCGCGCGAGGACACCGGGCTTGTTCTCGACCAGAACGCTCAGGGTGTGCACGCTCATCGGGCGTCTCCTTCTGCGGCCGCGTTGATTTCCGCCTCGGCGGCGACTTCGTCGTCGTCGAAGAGCGGGCGGATCCCGCGCACGGCCATGATTTCGTCGTTACCGGTGCCCGCGGCCACCATGGGCCACACCTGGGCATCCTTCCCCACCACGAAATCGATCACGACGGGGCGGTCGTTGATCTCCATGGCGCGCCGGATGGTGGCGTCGACGTCCTCCTTGGTCTCGCAACGGAGCCCGGCGCAGCCGAGCGCCTCCGCGAGGAGGGTGAAGTCGGGGATGCGGTGCTTGTGGGTACCGAGATCGGTGTTGGAGTACCGCTCGGAGTAGAAGAGGTTCTGCCACTGGCGGACCATGCCCAGGTTGCCGTTGTTGATGACGGCGACCTTGATCGGCGCGCCTTCGATGGCGCAGGTGGCCAGTTCCTGGTTCGTCATCTGGAAACAGCCGTCGCCGTCGATGGCCCAGACCTGCTTGTCCGGCACGCCGAACTTGGCGCCCATCGCGGCGGGGACGGCGAAGCCCATCGTGCCGAGGCCGCCCGAGTTGATCCAGGTGCGCGGGTTCTCGTACTTCACGAACTGCGCGGCCCACATCTGGTGCTGGCCGACGCCCGCGGTGTAGACCGCGTCCGGGCCGACGAGCGAACCGATGCGCTCGATGACGTACTGCGGGGACAGCGTCCCGTCCTCGGGCCACTCGTACCCGGCCGGGTAGTCGTCGCGCCAAGCGCTCGCCTGCGTCCACCAGTCCTTCAGGTCCGGCTTCGCGGACTTGTCGGTCTCGGCGCGGACGGCCTCGATCAGCTCGGTGATGATCTCCGCGCAGTCGCCGACGATCGGCACGTCCGCCTTGCGGTTCTTGGAGATCTCGGCCGGGTCGATGTCGGCGTGGACGATGGCGGCGTCCGGCGCGAACGAGGACAGCTGCCCGGTGACGCGGTCGTCGAAGCGCGCGCCGAGGGCGATCAGCAGGTCCGCCCGCTGCATCGCGGCGACCGCGGCGACCGAACCGTGCATCCCCGGCATGCCGAGGTGCTGCGGGTGCGAATCGGGGAACGCGCCGCGCGCCATCAGCGTGGTGACGACGGGGATGCCGGTCAGTTCGGCCAGTTCCATCAGCTGGCGCGAGGCGTCGGCCTTGACCACGCCACCGCCGACGTAGAGGACCGGGCGCCGCGACTTGCTGATCAGCCGCGCGGCCTCGCGGACCTGCTTGCCGTGCGGGCGCAGCGTGGGCCGGTACCCCGGCAGCCGCATCTCCGTCGGCCAGGAGAAGGAGGTCATCTCCTGCAGGACGTCCTTGGGAATGTCCACCAGGACCGGGCCGGGACGGCCGGTCGAGGCGAGGTGGAACGCCTCCGCGATGGTGCGCGGGATGTCCGCCGGGTCGGTGACCAGGAAGTTGTGCTTGGTGATCGGCATCGTGATGCCGCAGATGTCGGCTTCCTGGAAGGCGTCCGTGCCGATCAGCGCGCGGGACTGCTGGCCGGTGATGGCGACGACCGGCACCGAGTCCATGTTCGCGTCGGCCAGCGGGGTGACCAGGTTGGTCGCGCCGGGACCCGAGGTGGCCATGCACACCCCGACCTTGCCGGTCGCCTGCGCGTACCCGGTGGCGGCGTGGCCGGCGCCCTGTTCGTGACGGACCAGGACGTGGCGGACCTTCGTCGAGTCGAGCAGCGGGTCGTACGCCGGGAGAATGGTGCCGCCGGGAATACCGAACACGACCTCCGCGCCCACCGCCTCGAGCGAGCGGACGAGCGACTGCGCGCCCGTGACCCGCACCGGGGTCCCGGCGGGCGGCGCCGGCTTGGGTCGGGCACCGGAGGTACCGGAGTTCGCATCAGCTCGCGAGGTGGCACTAGTCATCGCTGTTTGCCTCGTCTTGTCTAGTCACTCGTTCGGGTATTCATTGGCTGGTTCGGCAGGGAAACTCTATCCAGGCAACAAAAAACCCCCGCCGACCGGAGTGGTCGCACGAGGGTCGCGCGTCGACGCAGCGGAGACTTCCCTAAGCGTCGACGCGCTTGGGAAGTACGAGGCCGGTCTGCGTTGTCACGAGAGTGAAGCTAGCCGGTCGCCGTCAAGAGTGTCAACTCTGCGGGACGGCGATTCCGCATGCTGGACACCTTCGGCGCGTGGTGCGACCCGCGTTCGGGGCCACGGAGGCGGCGGTGCACCATCTTTGACGTGGCAGAAGAAAAGCAGCGGGAACAGGCGAACGAGGACCGCAAGGCCGTCTTCAAAATCCCGAACACGGCATTGCTGGCGATCGCTTTCCTCGTCGTTTGTGTGACGCCTGTCGCGTTCGGCGACGTGCCGTATCTCCAGTGGCTCTACCTCTTCCCGATCGCGCTGGCGGTGTTCGTCATCCGGACCCGCACGACGGCGACGGCCAACGGGCTGGAGGTGCGGACGATGTTCGGGCGGAAGGATCTGCCGTGGACCTCCCTCAAGGGCCTCGCCATCACTGACAAGGCGAAGGTGCAGGCGGTATTGAAGGACGAGACCAAGGTCGCGCTGCCCGCCGTGCGCACCCGTCATCTTCCGGTGATCTCGCTGGTCAGCGCGGGCCGGATGGCCGATCCCTCCGGGCTGACCGACGACCTGGCCGAGGCTCCGGAAAAGCGTGACGATTCCGGGGAGTAGGATTGGTAGGACCAGTTTGGCGCTCGTTCGCCCTGGTCCCCATCCCGAACCTTGGAGTCAGCCGTGCCTCAACTCCGTTCCCGGACCACCACCCACGGCCGCAACGCGGCGGGCGCGCGCTCGCTCTGGCGCGCCACCGGAATGACCGACAGCGACTTCGGCAAGCCGATCGTCGCCATCGCGAACTCCTACACCCAGTTCGTGCCGGGGCACGTGCACCTCAAGGACCTCGGCGAGATCGTGGCCGGCGCGGTGAAGGAGGCGGGCGGTGTCGCCCGCGAGTTCCACACGATCGCCGTCGACGACGGGATCGCCATGGGGCACAGCGGAATGCTCTACTCGCTGCCCTCGCGCGAGATCATCGCCGACTCCGTCGAGTACATGGTGAACGCGCACCAGGCCGACGCGCTGGTCTGCATCTCCAACTGCGACAAGATCACCCCGGGCATGCTGAACGCCGCCATGCGGCTGAACATCCCGGTGGTGTTCGTCTCGGGTGGACCGATGGAGGCCGGGAAGGCCGTGGTCGTCGGCGGGGTCGCGCAGGCGCCGACCGACCTCATCACCGCGATCGCCGCGTCGGCCAGCAGCGAGGTCGACGAAGATGGACTGTCCATTGTGGAGCGCTCGGCCTGCCCGACCTGTGGCTCGTGCTCGGGCATGTTCACCGCGAACTCGATGAACTGTCTCACCGAGGCGCTCGGGCTCTCCCTGCCGGGCAACGGCTCCACCCTCGCCACGCACGCCGCCCGCCGGGCGCTCTTCGAGGACGCCGGGCGCACGGTCGTCGAGCTGTGCAAGCGCTGGTACGAGCAGGACGACGAGTCCGTGCTCCCGCGCTCGATCGCGTCGAAGAAGGCTTTCGAGAACGCGATGGCCCTCGACATGGCGATGGGCGGTTCGACCAACACGGTGCTGCACATCCTCGCCGCCGCGCAGGAGGGCGAGGTCGACTTCACCATCGACGACATCGACGCCATCGGCCGCCGCGTGCCGTGCCTGTCGAAGGTCGCGCCGAACTCGGACTACCACATGGAGGACGTCCACCGGGCAGGCGGAATCCCGGCCATCCTCGGCGAACTGCACCGCGGTGGGCTGCTGAACACCGACGTGCACTCCGTGCACTCGCCGGATCTGGAGTCGTGGCTGTCCACTTGGGACATCCGGGCGAAGGAGCCGTCGGAGCGGGCGATCGAACTGTTCCACGCCGCTCCGGGCGGGGTCCGCACCACGGAGGCGTTCTCCACCGAGAACCGTTGGTCCTCTTTGGACACCGATGCCGCCGGCGGCTGCATCCACGACGTCGAGCACGCCTACACCAAGGACGGTGGGCTCGCGATCCTGCGCGGCAACCTCGCCGAGAACGGCGCCGTCATCAAGTCGGCGGGTATCGACGAGGAACTGTGGCATTTCGAGGGCCCGGCCCGGGTGCTGGAAAGCCAGGAGGAGGCGGTCTCGGCCATCCTCAAGAAGGAGATCCAGCCCGGTGAGGTGCTGGTGATCCGCTACGAAGGCCCGGCGGGCGGCCCGGGGATGCAGGAGATGCTGCACCCGACGGCGTTCCTCAAGGGCTCGGGGCTGGGCAAGAAATGCGCGCTGATCACCGACGGCCGGTTCTCCGGCGGCTCGTCGGGCATCTCGGTCGGGCACATCTCGCCCGAGGCCGCCGCGGGCGGGGCGATCGGCCTGGTCCAGAACGGCGACCGGATCCTGCTCGACGTCCACGAGCGGCGGCTCGAACTGCTCGTCGACGAGGACGTGCTCGCCGAGCGGCGCGCGAAGATGGAGGCGAGCGAGCGGCCGTGGCAGCCGGTCTCGCGGGACCGGAAGGTCACCGCCGCGCTGCGGGCCTACGCGCGGATGGCGACTTCGGCCGACACCGGCGCCGTCCGGGACCCGAACAAGTAGGCCACGAGCTCGCATTGAGAGGACTAAATGCGCAACGAGCGCATTTAGTCCTCTCAATGCGAGCGGTCAGCGGCAGAGGACGATCACCACGACCGAAGCCGCGGCCGACAGGAGCAGCCCGATCAGCCCGAACGAAAGCGGCCGCTTCCGCCACGGGGTGTTGACGTCCAGCGCGATCCGCCCGGAGCCCGCGAGCAGGACGGTCAGCGAGGCCGCGGCCAGCAGGAGCTCGAACTCGAAGCCCTGCCCCTGCTTCTGGAAGAACCCGCCGCCGAACTTCACGTAGACGATGTTCGCGCAGACGCCGAGCAGCGCGGCGGCGCCGATCGGGGTGAACAGGCCCACCAGTACCAGCGCACCGCCGACCACCTCGCTGATCCCGGTGATCCACGAAAGCAGCGTGGTCTGGCTGGTGTAGCCGAAGTCGCCGAGTGCCCTGGCGAAGCCGCCGACCCCAGGGCCGCCGAAGGCACCGAAGAGGTGCTGAAGCCCGTGCGCGCCCATCGTCACGCCGAGCACCACTCGCAGGACGAGCAGACCGAGATCGATCCCGCCCCTGGTCTCCGCCGGGCCGGGGCCGCTGTCGGCGTCGGCCACGTCCGAGATCATGCTGGTCTGATAGTCATCGCTCACGCGCGAAGGGTAGGGGAAACCGGCCCGTCAGGCGACCGAACCGCCGGAGCGGCTCAGAACAAGGTCGCGGGCTCGACCGGTTCGGGCTCCGGCAGCGGGTCGAGACCGGGCACCAAGGCGCGCACGTCGTCGTGGAAGCGGCGGGCGAGCGCCGGGGCGTCGTCGTTGTCGGGGGTGTGCACGAAGACCGTCGGAGACCGGCCCTCGCGCAGCCATCCGGCGACCACCTCGGTCCACGGCCGCCATCCCTCGACGGTCACTTCGGTCGCATCGCGGCCCAGGTAGCGGACGATCGGGCGGTCGGTGAGCGCCCGTGTCCGCCGCGGCAGACGGGGTTTCTTCGCCCAGGCGTCCTGTTCGGCTTCGCTGACCGGCGGACTCGCGAAGAAGACCGTGGTGTCGAACGGCACCCATTCGGCGCCCGCGTCGGTCAGTGCCGTCTCCAGGAGCGCCGTCGCGCGGGCGTCGCTGTGAAACCCGGGGTGCCGCACCTCCACGGCGCGCCGGATGCCGGCGGGGAGACGGCGCAGGAAGCGGCCGAGGGCGTCGACGTCCGGCGGGCCGAACGAGCCGGGCAGCTGGGTCCACAGGACCGCCCGCTCGCCGAGGGGTTCGATCGCGTCGAGGAACGCCCGCATCTCGGTCTCGACCCCGGCAAGCCGTTTCTCGTGCGTGACGACCTTGGGCAGCTTGACCACGAACCGGAAACCGGGACCGGTCTGCCGCGCCCACGTCTCGACGGTTTCCCTCGCGGGGGTCGCGTAGAAGGTCGTGTTGCCCTCGACCGCGTTGCACCAGCCGGCGTAGGCCCGCAGGCGTTCCCCGGCGGGCGACGACCGCGGCACGAACCGGCCCGCCCACGCCTTGTGCGTCCACATCGCGCACCCGACATGAAGATTCGCCACGATGCTCAGTATTCGCCGTGGACCAGGTTCTTCGGCAACTCCCCGCCCAGATAGTGGCTCAGTTCCCGGACCACCACCGCGTAGGCGCGCTGCCGCCGCCCGCTCACAGCGCCCGCGACGTGCGGCGTCAGCAGCAGTCCCGGCACGTCCCACAGCGGGTGTCCCTCGGGCAGGGGCTCCGGGTCGGTGACGTCGAGGGCGGCACGCAGTCGTCCCGACGCGAGTTCCGCGACGAGCGCGCCGGTGTCCACGACCGGCCCCCTCGACACGTTGACGAGGATCGCGTCGTCCGGCATAGCGGCCAGGAACTCCGCGTCGGCCATGCCCCGCGTATGCGGTGTGAGCGGCACCATCAGGACGGTGATGTCGTGGTCGGGCAGCAGCCCGGGGAGTTCGTCGTTGCCGTGGACGCCCTCGCGGGCCGTCGCGCCCACCATCGTGCAGCGCACGTCGAACGTCTCCAGCCGACGGCGCAGATGCCTGCCGAGGTCGCCCGCGCCGACGATGAGTGCCCGCTTGCCCTGCAGGGTGTCGGTGATCCGGCGTTCCCAGTGCTTCCGCCGGTGGCCGTCGGCGAAACCGCCGAGGTCTCGGTAGATGGTCAAGAGGACCGCGACGACCCACTCGGCCGAGCTTCCGCCGTGCGCGCCGCGGCAGGTCGAGAGCAGCACGCCGTCCGGTACCTTGCCGACCCAGTCCTCGGCACCCGCCGCCAGCAGCTGCACGAGTTTGACGTTCGGCAGTTCGCGCCAGAGTTCCTCGCTGGGCCCCTCGCCGGTCACCAGGACCTCGGCCTCGGCGGCTTCGGCGGGCACCGGCTCCCCGCGGCGGTACACCACCGGACGCACGCCCTCGATCTCCGAAAGCGCGGCCACTCCCTCTTCGTCGGGCACGAGAACGGTCACAGTCATGATCACAACGGTATCGAGGAGCTCTTACCCGTGGCTCACGTACGCCCGCCTAGGCTGGTCCCGTGCGTACCCGGTACCGGCGGAAATGGACCGCGCCGCTGGCCATACTGGCCTGCGGCGCCCTGCTGCTCTCCGGTTGCGCCGAATTCGACAACACCGCCGCCGGGCAGAAGTTCACCCCGGTCAACCCGCCGTCCCCCGAGGTCCCGCCGCAGATCGGGCCGGGCGGTGAAGCGGGCGACGCCGGTCCAGGCCGGGGAAACGGGCCGAACCAGGCACCGACGCCGGTCCCGCCGCCGCAGGGCTGCAAGGACTTCGACAAGGCCGTCATCGCGACCTGCCTGGACACCGTCGCCGCCGTGGCCGCGATCCCCGGCGACGGCACCGCGCCCAGCGCGCTCGCCGGAGAACGCAAGAGCGGCCGGATCCTGCTCGCCGCCGCGGAGAAGGACCCGGCCGACTGGGCGACCGTCCCCGTGGACGGCTCCGGCGACGGCGGCCTCACCTCGCTCGCGCTCTCCCCTGGTTTCGCGGAAGACCAGCTCGTCTTCGCCTACATCACCACGCCGACCGACAACCGGGTCGTCCGCCTGGCGAAGGGCCAGGCTCCGAAACCGGTGCTGACCGGGATCCCCAAGGGGGCCACCGGCAACCGCGGCGCGATCGGCACCGACGCCA
Source organism: Amycolatopsis japonica (assembly GCF_000732925.1). NCBI lineage: Bacteria > Bacillati > Actinomycetota > Actinomycetes > Pseudonocardiales > Pseudonocardiaceae > Amycolatopsis > Amycolatopsis japonica. The sequence goes on along the minus strand of NZ_CP008953.1, from coordinate 1,641,990 downwards.
AGGGCGCGCTCCTGGTCGCCACCGGCGACGCGGGCAACCCCGGGCTCGCGGCCGATCCGGCGTCGCTGGCCGGGAAGGTGCTGCGCATCGACACCTCCGGCAAACCGGCGCCGGGCAACCCCACGGCGGGTTCCGCGGTCTTCTCCACCGGCGTGCACTCCCCCGGCGGGATCTGCCGCGACCAGGCCGGTTCCCGGGTGTGGCTCACCGACCGGCTGGCCGACAAGGACGTCCTGTACCGGCTTCGCGGCGGCCAGCCGCTGACCACCCCGGCCTGGAGCTGGACCGACAAACCCGGTGTCGCGGGGTGCGCGGATTTCGTCGGCACCACCGGGTATCTCTCGATCACCACGTCCATCGCGGGCAACCTGCAGAACCTGCCGGTCACTCCGGACGGGGCGGTGACCGGCAAGCCCAACGTCGTCATGGACGGCAAGGTCGGCAAGCCGCCGAAGACCTTCGGCAGGCTGTCCGCGATGAGCATGGTCAACCCGCAGATCGCGCTCGCCGGGACGGTCAACAAGGACGGCGGTTCCCCGGTTTCGAGCGACGACCGCGTCGTCATCATCACGCCGTCGGCCAGTTCCGGCGGGGGTGGCAAGGACTGAGCGGCCCTAGCGGGACGGCCGCGGGTGGGGCGCCGGGATGAACCGGGTGAACGACGGCGGCATCGCCTTTTCCTTACCCTGCGGGTCGAACAGCTCCGGCACGAGCCGGTAGTCCGGGCCCAGCGCGTTCGCGGCGGCGGTGAGCAGGCGCGGTTCGGTGGACGGCCAGCGGCCGGTGTCCACGCGGGACAGCAGGGTGCGCAGCAGGACGATCTCCTCGGCCGCGTTGAACGAGCAATGACCGCCCCGGTTCACGTAGGTCTGCCGCAGCAGAGCGGGATCGCCGTTGCGCCGGACCTGATCGCCGTACCACCGGGCCTGGCCGGCCACGGCGCCGCCGTCACCGGTGGTGTGCGTGGTCAGCACGGGTGACGGCGTGATGCCGCGCGCCACGGTGATGCGCTGCATGTAGGCCTGCGCCTTCGGATCCGCCGAAATCCGCGGGGCCGCGGCGAGCCGGTCGAGGTCGGCTTCCAGATCCACGCCGCCCGTCCGGTAGGCCTGCCGGACCAGGTCGAGACCGGCGGACCGGACGAGCTGACGCCGGTAGTCGATCCCGATGTTCGACGACGGGTTCCCGCCTGCCCGGCGCTCGATTTCGGGACGCGCGCCCGGTCCGTAGCCGTACAGGTAGGCGCCGGTGACCCACATCGCCTGCTGGGCCAGACGGTCGGCGGACGCCGTCGGCTCCGGCTCGTGGGCGAGCGCCCAGCCCGGCACGGCGCCCAGCGCTCCGGCCAGCGCGATCCGCGCCCGGTCCGCGTCGGTCTTCTGCGCTTCGGCCACGACGGCTTCGAGTGCCGCCTGCGCGGCCTGCGGATCACGCGGCCGGACCAGGTCGATGTCCGCGTCCGGCGCCAGCAATGTCTTGAGCGCGAAGAGCATGTCCAGCGCGCTGTTCCACGTTCCGTGCGCGTCGTACTCGCCGCACTGCGCCAGGACACCGTCGAACCGGCCCGGGTTGTTCTCGGCCAGCTTCAAAGAGATCACGGCGCCCATGGACATTCCGCTCGTGACGGTCCGCCGCGGTTTGCCCACGTTGGTCTCGAACCAGTCCAGCAGCGCGATCTGGTCGGTCAAGGCTTCTTCGATCGCGTGCCCGAAGGTGCCCTTGTAGTTCGACGCGGCCAGCGCGTAACCCTGGTCCAGCAACCAAGACTCGGTCTCGGGTCTGGTGGCCAGCATGATCTGCTTCGGCGCCCACGGGTCCACGTAGAGCCCGTGGCTGTAGAGCACCAGCGTGCCGTTCCAGCGTTTCGGCACTTTGACCAGGTAATCGGCGCCGTCGATGGTGCCCTCGTGGGTCCGCGGGCGCTCTCCGGCGGCCGCGGGCGCGGCGGTGAACAGCGCGCCGAGGAGGACTGCGACGAGCACGGTGACGAGTGTCCTGCGTGAAGTGGTCATGCAGGACAAAATAGGTGACCAAATGGTCACATGTCAATCCGGTACTCCGTCCGCCTCCCGCACATCCCGTAACCGTCCTCTTCGGACGGACCGGCGACCCGCACGCCGGACTGCTCCAAGTGGCTCGCGTCGCCGTTCGCGAGCGCCCTCAAATGCTCGCCGGTCAGCTCGGCGGCGGCCAGCGCACCGGATCGCCAGCGCGGGAGCCAGGCCTCGACCTTCGGCGCGACCAACGCGACGGCCGCGCGATGGAACTCCCTGAGCGGGCCGGGATCTCCCGCGACGAGCGCGTCCCGGATCGGCAGGTAGCCCTCGATCGCGAGGTCACGGCGACGACGGGCCGCGTCGTCGTCGGCGGGCATCGCGGCGGCCTTCGCGTACGCGTCCGGGTCGGCGAGGACCGGCGGCGGGAAGGTGAACACCGCGTCACCCGCTTCGGGCAGTCCACTGTTCTGCATCAGCACGGTGATGCGGAGTTCGTCGCGTTGCACCATCCGATGGACCGTGCCGGGCGCGAACCACGCGACGACACCGGCTTCGAGTTCGGTCTCCCGGTAGCCGCCGACGTCGAGCGTCTGCACAGCGCCGCGTCCGCCAGTGACGACGTAGGCCTCGGTGCAGGCGAGATGAAGATGCGGGCTGCCACCGCACACCCCGTCCGCGGCTTCCCATTCATAAGCGCACAGATGGGAAAGTCCGATGCCACCAGGAAGCGGGAACACGGTGACCTCCTCTTGAGAGAAAGCGCTTTCTCAACGCCCCCTTCTCGCATTCAGAGGACTAAATGCGAGAAGGGGGACTCAGGGACGGCGGGTGCGGGTCTCGGCACGCAGGCGCCGGACGTCGAAGAACGCCACGACGACGGAGACCGCGGCGGCCACCAGGCCGAGATGGCGACCGAGGCCGCTCCCGATTTCGATACCGGCGGCGGAAAGGATCCCGCGCTGGTCGGCGTCGAACTGCCAGTCGAGGGTGGTCCAGCCGAGCACCATCAGCAGCAGCGCGCCGATGGCCGCCATCAGCCACAGATGCGGCAGGCCCGCCCGGCGGACGGCGTCGACACGGCCGAACAGCACGACCGCGAGGCCGGGAAGGAACAGGAGGAACACCGGCGCCCAAGCGAGAAAACCGGAACGCCACGCGTCGCGCGTGACGTCGGTGGCGGGCAACGTCCTCAGCACGTCTTCGATTTCCGGGCGCGAGGCGGTCAGCGTCGTCCACGGAAGGAACAAGGCCACCAGCGCGAGCAGCCCGGCCGCGAGGCCGAGCCACTCACGCCAGGTGACCTTCTTCAAAGCGAGATCAGGCACCGACTCGCTCGACGATCAGTTCGCGCACGCGCTTGGCGTCGGCCTGGCCCTTGGTGGCCTTCATGACCGCGCCGACGATCGCCCCGGCCGCGGCCACCTTGCCGCCGCGGATCTTCTCGGCGACGTCGGGCTGCGCGGCCAGCGCCTCGTCGACCGCCGCGATGAGCGCGGAGTCGTCGGAGACGACCTTCAGGCCGCGCTTCTCGACGACCTCGGACGGCGATCCCTCGCCGGCGAGCACGCCCTGCACGACCTCCTTGGCCAGCTTGTTGGTCAGCTCACCGGCGTTGACCAGCGCGATGACCTCGGCCAGCTGCGCCGGGGTGATCGCCAGCTCGGCCAGCTCGATCTCGCGGGAGTTGGCCTCCTGCGCCAGCGTGTTGACCCACCAGCTGCGGGCCTCGTCCGGCGTCGCGCCCGCCTCGACGGTCGCGGCGACCAGATCGACCGCGCCGACGTTGAGCAGGTCGCGCAGCGCCTCGTCGGTCAGGCTCCACTCCCGCTGGATGCGCTTGCGGCGCTCCGACGGCATTTCCGGCAGCGTCTTGCGCAACTCCTCGACCCATTCGCGCGACGGCGCGATCGGGACCAGGTCGGGCTCCGGGAAGTACCGGTAGTCCTCGGCGGTCTCCTTGGTGCGGCCCGACGACGTGGTGCCGTCGGCCTCCTGGAAGTGCCGCGTCTCCTGCTTGATGGAGCCGCCCTCGGCGAGGATCGCCGCCTGGCGGGTCATCTCGTAGCGCACGGCGCGCTCGACACTGCGCAGGGAGTTCACGTTCTTGGTCTCGGTACGCGTGCCGAACTCGGTCGCGTCCTTGGCCATCAGCGAAACGTTCGCGTCGCAGCGCAGGGACCCCTGGTCCATGCGGACGTCCGAGACGTCCAGCGCGCTCAGCAGGTCACGCAGGGCGCTCACGTACGCGCGGGCGACCTCGGGGGCGCGGCCGCCGGTGTGCTCGATCGTCTTGGTGACGATCTCGATCAGCGGCACGCCGGCGCGGTTGTAGTCGAGCAGCGAGTGCTCGGCGCCGTGGATCCGGCCGGTGGCGCCGCCGACGTGCAGCGACTTGCCGGTGTCCTCCTCCATGTGGGCACGCTCGATCTCGACGCGCACGACCTCACCGTCGTCCAGCGTCACGTCGAGGTAGCCGTTGAAGGCGATCGGCTCGTCGTACTGCGAGGTCTGGAAGTTCTTCGGCATGTCCGGGTAGAAGTAGTTCTTCCGGGCGAACCGGCACCATTCGGCGATCTCGCAGTTGAGCGCGAGGCCGATGCGGATCGCGCCCTCGACCGCCTTGCCGTTCACGACCGGCAGCGAACCGGGCAGGCCGAGACAGGTCGGGCACACCTTGGTGTTCGGCTCGCCGCCGAACTCGTTGGCGCAGCCGCAGAACATCTTGGTGTTCGTGTTCAGCTCGACGTGCACCTCGAGGCCCAGCACCGGGTCGAACCGCTCGATGACGTCGGCGTAGTCCATCAACTCAACCACGGCGGTCACTTCTTTCCTCCCAGCTCCGGAACCTCGTGCACCAGCGAGCCACCGTTGGCGGCGTCGCGCGCGACCTCGTAGGCGGCGCCGACGCGGTACAGCCGGTCGTCGGCCATCGCCGGGGCCATGATCTGCAGGCCGACCGGCAGGCCGTCCTCATGCGACAGTCCACTCGGGACACTCATCGCGGCGTTGCCGGCGAGGTTCGACGGGATGGTGCAGAGGTCCGCCAGGTACATCGCCATCGGGTCGTCGACGCGCTCGCCGATCTTGAACGCCGTGGTCGGCGTGGTCGGCGAGACCAGCACGTCCACCTTTTCGTACGCGGCTTCGAAGTCGCGCGTGATGAGCGTGCGGACCTTCTGCGCCGAGCCGTAGTACGCGTCGTAGTAGCCCGAGGAAAGCGCGTACGTGCCGAGCATGATGCGGCGCTTGACCTCGGGGCCGAAGCCCTTCTCGCGGGTCAGCGACATGACCTCTTCGGCGCTGTGCGCGCCGTCGTCGGACACGCGCAGGCCGTAGCGCATGGCGTCGAACCGGGCGAGGTTCGACGAGCACTCGCTCGGCGCGATCAGGTAGTACGCGGGCAGCGCGTAGGTGAAGTTCGGGCACGAGACCTCGACGACCTCGGCGCCGAGCGCGCGCAGCTGCTCGACGGCGGCCTCGAACGACCGCAACACGCCCGGCTGGTAGCCGTCGCCGGCGAATTCCTTCACCACGCCGACGCGGACGCCCTTGAGGTCACCGGTCAGGCCCTGCCGGGCCGCGGCGACCACCGGCGGGACCGGCGCGTCGATCGAGGTCGAGTCCATCGGGTCGTACCCGGCGATGACCTCGTGCAGCAGGGCGGCGTCGAGCACCGTCCGCGCGCAGGGACCGGCCTGGTCGAGCGAGGAGGAGAAGGCGACGAGACCGTAGCGGGAGACACCGCCGTACGTCGGCTTCACGCCGACGGTGCCGGTGACCGCGCCGGGCTGGCGGATCGAGCCGCCGGTGTCGGTGCCGATCGCGATCGCGGCCTCGAACGCCGCGATGGACGCCGAGGAGCCACCGCCGGAACCGCCCGGGATGCGGGCGTGGTCCCACGGGTTGTGGGTCGGGCCGAACGCGGAGTTCTCCGTGGAGGAGCCCATCGCGAACTCGTCCATGTTGGTCTTGCCGAGCACCACGACACCGGCCTCGCGCAGCTTGCGCGTCACGGTGGCGTCGTACGGCGGGATCCAGTTCTCCAGGGTCTTCGAACCGACCGTGGTCGGGATGCCCTTGGTGGTCAGCACGTCCTTGAGCGCCAGCGGGACACCGGCGAGGGCCGACTTCGGCGCCTTGCCCTCGGCGACGTCGGCGTCCACCGCGCGGGCGGCTTCGAGCGCGCCCTCGGTGTCGACGTGCAGGAACGCGTGGATGTGGTCGTCGACCTCGGCGATCCGGTCCAGGTGGGCCTGTGCGACCTCGACGGCCGAGACCTCACGGGACTGGATCTTCTCCGCCAGCTCGGCGGCGGTGAGCTTGATGAGTTCGGTCACTGTTCTTCTCCCAGAATCCGCGGCACCCGGAAACGACCCTCTTCGCTGGCCGGCGCACCGGCCAGCGCCTGCTGCTGGGTCAGCCCCGGTCGGACCGTGTCCTCACGGAACACGTTGGTCAGCGGCACGGCGTGCGACGTGGGCGGGACATCCTCGCCTGCGACCTCGCTCACCTTGGCCACCGAGTCCAGGATCTGGTCGAGCTGGCCTGCGAAGACGTCCAGCTCCTCTTCGGTGACGGCAAGCCTGGCCAGCTTGGCGAGGTGTGCGACCTCGTCGCGGGAAATGTTGGGCACGCGGGTGACTCCCGGGGTGTGCTGTGCGGGTTCTGTCGGAAGCTGCAAGTCTATGGTGGCGGCGTCGGCGAACTCGACTGGGTTATGCCGCGGCCTGCGCTCCCATGTCGGGTAAGGAGTGCCTGGTTCGTTATCCCGCGCCCCGGACGTCGGGTCCCATTACTTCGTCCGGTCTGTCACAATCGGCGCCCGGCGTAGCGCGTTCCACGGCGAGGCTGGGACGCCTGAGGCGAGAGGGGCGCGTGTGTCGTTCCTGATCCGGGTCCAATTACCGGACACCCCGGGGACCCTCGGCGCGGTCGCCACCGCGCTCGGCACCGTCGGCGCCGACATCCTGAGCGTGGACGTCGTCGAACGGGGCGGCGGTGTCGCCATCGACGACCTCGTCGTCGAAATCCCCTCCGGCAGGCTGCCGGACGCGCTGATCACCGCCGCCGAAAGCGTCGACGGGGTCGAGGTCGACGCCGTCCGGCCGTACGCCGGGGTGCTGGACACCCATCGTGAACTCGAACTGGTCGAGGAGATCGCCGCGAAGCCCGCTTCGGGACTGGAGATCCTCGCCGAAGGTGTGCCGAGGATCATCCGGGCGGGCTGGGCCGTCGTCGTCGAGCACGCCGAGGCCGGCGCGATCCGGCTGGCGTCGTCCAACGCCGCGCCCGAGACGCCGATCACCGACCTGCCGTGGCTGCCGCTGGAACGCGCCACCATCCTCGACGCCGAGGAGGCCTGGGTGCCGGAGACGTGGAAGGAACTGGGGACCGAGCTCGCGGCGACGCCGCTGGGGAAGCCGGGGAAGGCGCTGCTGGTCGCACGGCCGGGCGGGCCGAACTTCCGGGCCGCCGAGGTGGCGCGGTTGGCGCATTTCGCCGGCATCGTCGCCGTCGTACTGGACAGCTGACCTCATGCATTTCGTCCTCTGAATGCGGTGGTTGCACGCGCAAGTACCGCATTCAGAGGACGAAATGCGGGGTTAGGTGAGCTCCAGGCGGTACGCGATCAGGGTCACCCCGGGATGCGGCTCCCAGTCCCGTTCGGGCAGCCGCACGAAGCCGAGCCGCTCGTAGAGCCGGTGGGCCCGCGTCATCGTTTCCAGGCTGCACAGGACCACCCGGGCCGCGCCGAGTTCCCTCGCCCGCGCGATGACCGCCCTGGTCAGCGCCTCGCCGATTCCGCGCCCGGTCGCCGAAGGCAGCACCCCGAGCATGCGGAACTCCAGTTCGCCTTCGCGGGACAGCTCGGCGAACGGCGTCCCCGGGTGGGCGATGGTGACCGTGCCGACGAGCGTGCCGTCCCCGTCCACCGCGACCAGCAGTTCCGCCAGCTCCGCCCGCCGGGCGGCGTCGAGCAGCTCGGTGGCGTAGCCCACGCCGTCGACGAGGTTCCGCTCCGCCGAGTACGCGGCCAGCGTGAGCTCGCCGACGGCCGTCAGCTCCTCCGGCCGCGCGGGCCGGATCTCCAGGTCACTCACCGCTCTCCTCCTCGCCGGTCGGCAACGCGAGCTCGGCCGCGGCCTCGGGCCCGTCTTCCAGCAGCACACGGAAGCCGTTCTCGTCGAGCACCGGCACCTTCAGCTGGACGGCCTTGTCGTACTTCGTGCCCGGCGCGTCGCCGACGACGACGAACGCCGTCTTCTTCGACACCGAACCGGCCGCCTTCCCGCCGCGGGCCATGATGAACTCCTTGGCCTCGTCACGGGAGTAGTCGTTCAGCGAGCCGGTGACGACGATGGACAGGCCTTCGAGGTTGCGCGGGACGGACTCGTCGCGCTCCTCCTCCATCCGCACGCCCGCCGCACGCCATTTCTCGACGATCTCACGGTGCCAATCGACTTCGAACCATTCCTTCGCGGCTCGCACGATGGTCGGGCCGACACCGTCGACGGCGGCGAGCTCCTCTTCGGAAGCGTTCTCGATCCGTTCCAGTGAACCGAATTCCCGCGCGAGCGCCTGCGCGGCCGTCGGGCCGACGTGCCGGATCGACAGCCCGACGATGACCCTCCACAGTGGACGATCCTTGACGGTTTCCAGGTTGTCCAGCAGTTTGCGCCCGTTGGCCGAGAGCTCCCCCGCCTTGGTGCGGAACAGCTCGACCTGGAGCAGCTTCTCCTCGTCCAGGTCGAAGATGTCGCCCTCGTCGTGCACGACGCCGGCGTCCAGCAGCGCCACCGCGGCCTCGTACCCGACCACCTCGATGTCGAAGACGTTCCGGCTCGCCAGGTGGAACAGCCGCTCCCTCCGCTGCGCCGGGCAGAACTGGGCGTTCGGGCAACGGATGTCGATGTCGCCCTCCTTCTGGTACGCCAGTTCGGTGTCGCAGTTGGGGCAGCGCAACGGCATGACGAACTCGCGCTCTTCACCGGTGCGCGCGTCGGCGACCGGGCCGAGCACCTCGGGGATGACGTCGCCCGCCTTGCGGATGACGACCTTGTCCCCGATCAGCACGCCCTTGCGCTTGACCTCTTCCTGGTTGTGCAGCGTCGCCATCGCGACCGTGGACCCGGCCACCTTCACCGGCTCCATCACCGCGAACGGAGTGACCCGCCCGGTGCGGCCGACGTTGACCTGGATGTCCAGCAGGGTGGTGATCGCCTCTTCCGGCGGGTACTTGTAGGCGATCGCCCAGCGCGGCGCGCGCGACGTCGTGCCGAGACGGCGCTGCAGCGCGACCTCGTCGACCTTGATGACGACGCCGTCGATCTCGTGCTCGGCGTCGTGCCTGTGCTCTCCCCAGTACCGGATGTGCTCCAGCAACTCCTTGCCGGACGTCAGCACCTTGCTGTGCGGCGAGACCGGCAGGCCCCACGCGGCGAGCGCGTCGTACGCCTCGGACTGGCGCTTCGGCTCGAAACCCTCGCGTTTGCCGAGGCCGTGGCAGATCAGCCGCAGGTTGCGCGACTTCGTGATCTTGGGATCCTTCTGCCGCAACGATCCGGCGGCCGTGTTGCGCGGGTTCGCGTACGGATCCTTGCCCGCCTCGACCATTTTCGCGTTCAGCGCCAGGAAATCCTCGACGCGGAAGAAGACCTCGCCGCGGACCTCGACCAGTGCGGGCACCGGGAACCCGTCCGTCGCGGTCAGCCGCTCCGGCACCTGTTCCAGCGTGCGGACGTTGAGCGTGACGTCCTCGCCGGTGCGGCCGTCGCCCCTGGTCAGCGCGCGGGTCAGACGGCCGTTCTCGTACAGCAGGTTGATCGCGAGCCCGTCGATCTTCAGTTCGGCGAGGTACTTCGTCGCGCCGATCTCCTTCTGGACCCGCTCGACCCAGGCCTCGAACTCCTCGGTGTCGAAGACGTTGTCGAGGCTGAGCATGCGCTCGAGGTGGTCGTGCGCGACGAACTCGGTGGAGAACGTGCCGCCGACGTTCTGCGTCGGCGACTCCGGCGTCACCAGCCCCGGATGCTCGTCCTCGATGGCCTGGAGTTCGTTGAGCAGCTCGTCGAACTGGCCGTCGGACACGATCGGTGAATCCAGCACGTAGTACCGGAACTGGTGGCCGCGGATCTCCTCCGCCAGCAGGGCATGCCTTTCACGGACGTCGGCGGGCACGTCCGTGACGTCCTGTGCGGACTCGAGGTTTTCGGGAAGTTCGCTGCTCACGGGGGTAACCCTAGTCGGGGGTACCGACATTTCCGGGCTCCGGTGAACCGAGTCCGCCGACCACTTCGCGTAGTTCGAGCAGGGTCAGCTGTCCGTCCTGGGCCTCGGTCACCAGCTCGACCTTGCCGAGGCGTTCGGCCGCGACACGCTCACCCAGCGTGGCGTCCAGCGGCAGGAAGGTCATGGTCGTCCGGGTCTCCGGCGCCAGCTCTTCGATCAGCGGATGGAACACGGTCACGTCCACCCGTCCGGCTGATTCGTCCACCTTCGCGGTCACCCGGACGTCGGCGAGCGCGATGCGGGTCTCGCCGAGGTTGACGGTGACTTCACTCGGATCGGGGACGGGCGGCACGGAGTCGTGGTACTCCCAGATCGCGTCCTCCGGCGGCGCCGCGGCCTTCCACGCGTCGGTGTACGGGCGCAGTTCCGGATCCTCCTGGCCGGTCAGCACCAGCGAGTAGATCGCCCGGTGCCCACGATCGAGGGAGAAGTGCAGCCGGGGATGCAGCGCCTCGACGATGGTGCAGAGGTCGTGTTCCACCCGATGCGGTTCACGGTCGCCGAGGGCGGCGCTGACCTCCGGCAAGAGCGCGAACCACGCCTCCCAGAACGTCGCCGCCGCGGCGGCCGCGTCCTCGGGGACCGGCTGCTCCGGCCAGGCGGTGCGGGGGTCGGGAACGTCCTCGGTCTTGCGGGAACGGCGGAACAAACGCATGACGGGCACGCTACCGCGCCGCTCACCAGCCTTCAGGCGGTTCGGTGAAAGCCTTGCCGGACTCACGGCTGAGCGTGAGCGCGCGGCGCATCCACTCGGGAGTGGCACCCGCGAGGCCGCACGCCGACGTCGGCACGACCTGCTCCGCCAGGATTTCGCGGCGGAAGCCGAGCCGGTCGACGAGCTTGAGCACGGGCGAGACCACGTCACGCAGTTCCACCGGCACGCCGGGGTCGGCGGTGGGGACGAGGCCGAGCATCAGCGTCGTGCCGGAGTCCAGCGTCTCGCCGATTTCGTCGAGCAGCGCGGGCGAAGCGCCCTTCAACAAGGCGAAGTCGAACGCGATCGCTTTCGCCCCCGCCGCGCGCAGCAACGAGATCGGCGGTTTCTCGGCGCAGCAGTGCACCGCGACCGGCTGGCCGGTGATGCGCTCCGCCCCCGAGATCACCGTCGACAGCAGCTCACGGGCTTCCGGCGCGGGCACGGCGGGAACGGTGCCGTAGCCGGACGCCGTCGGGAGATCACCGGCGAGGACAGCGGGCAGTGACGGCTCGTCGAACTGGATCACGACGGGCGCGCCGATGCGCGATTTCAGTTCCTCGACGTGGCCTGTCAGTCCGTCGAGCAGCGAAGCGGCGAAGTCACGCAGCGCGCCCCTGTCGGTGAGGACCCGGTGCCCGCGCGGGAGTTCGACGTTCGCGGCCAACGTCCACGGCCCGGCGACCTGGATCTTGAAGGCGGGCGGCGCTGCGCCTGCCTTCTCCCTGGCTTCCTGGACGGCGTCGAGGTCCCAGTTCATCAGATCGAGGGCCCGGCGGTGATCGTGCCCGGGACGGGCGGTGACGCGGTAGCCGCTCGGCACCACCTCGACGGCGAGGTCGACCAGCAACCCCGCCGTCCGGCCGATCATGTCGGCGCCGACGCCGCGGGCGGGAAGTTCGGGCATACAGGGGAATTCGGGCAGTTCGCCGAACACGATCGAAGCGGCCTCGACCGGATCGGTACCGGGCAGGGAACCGATCGCGGTGGCCGCGCCAAGGGGCCAAGGTCGTTCGTTCACACCCGGATTCTCCCCTTGGTCCGAGTGTGCGGGGAGGCGGGGCACGGGAGGACACGGACATTCGACGCAATTGCCGTCGACGAGCCCGAGACGGCACCGAGCGCATTACGCTGACCTGCCATGACGAGCTCTCCACAGCCCGCCGGCTGGTATCCCGACCAGCAGAACCCCCGGATGTACCGGTGGTGGGACGGGCAGGCCTGGACCGCGAACACGCGGCCGTCGCACGACGCCGAGATGATCGAGCTGGACATCGAAGGCGCGGCCGACCCGAACAAGATCCGGGCGCAGGCGGCGCGGGGCACCCAAGGCCGGGCCACCGGCGTGGTCGGCGGCGGAACGCTGTTCTCCGAACCCGTGCTGGTGGTCAACCAGCGCGCGAAACTCATCGAGATGTCGAACGAGTTCGGCGTGTTCGACCAGAACGGGAACCGGCTCGGCGGCGTCGTCCAGGTCGGGCAGAGCACGTTGAAGAAGGCCATCCGGCTGCTCACGAACTACGACCAGTTCCTGACCCACCGCTTCGAAATCCGCGACGCGAACCACAGCACCGTGCTGAAGGTGACGCGGCCCGCGAAGGTGTTCAAATCCCGGTTCCTGGTGACGAAGGCCGACGACTCCCCCATCGGGGAGATCGTGCAGGAGAACGTCTTCGGCAAGATCCGGCTGGGTTTCGTGGTGAACGGCCAGAAGGTCGGCGGGATCTTCGCGGAGAACTGGCGGGCGTGGAACTTCGTGATCAAGGACCACGCCGACGTCGAGATCGCGCGGATCACCAAGACCTGGGGCGGTTTCGTGAAGGCCGCGTTCACGACCGCCGACAACTACGTCGTCGAGATCCACCGGCCGCTGCGGGATCCGCTGGCGTCGATGGTGGTCGCTTCGGCGCTGACGATCGACACCGCGCTGAAGCAGGACGATCGCTGAATCGGGAGTGACCGGGGTCTCACCCCGCTCAAGTGGACACTCGGCTTCCGGCGGCACAAAGTGGTGGGACTGGGCGGCACACCGGAGTGCGTCCGGGACGGAGGTCACCATGGAGCCGTTGCCGGAAGACGGCGAACGGGACTGGGCCGAGCCAGGCGTCTACACGGTTTCGCCGGGGGTCCATCGGATCCCGCTGCCCTTGCCGCACGACGCGCTGCGCGCGGTCAACGTCTACGTCGTCACCGACGGCACCCGCCTGGTCCTCGTGGACTCGGGCTGGGCATTGGAGTCGGCACGCGAACGACTTTCGCGCGGACTGAAGGCACTCGGTGCCGGTCTCGGCGACATCGACGAGTTCCTGATCACCCACGTGCATCGCGATCACTACACGCTGGCCGTGGAACTGCGCCGCGAATTCGGCGGCAAACTCGGGCTCGGGAAACGGGAGGAGCCGTCGCTGGTGCGCTCCGGCGATCCGGACCGGTTCCCGATGGAGGCGCAGGTCGGCCTGCTCCAGCGTTGTGGCGCGGATCCCGTCGTCGAGGAACTCGCCAAGGCCTTCGGCGGCGTGCGGCACACCGAGGCGCATCTGTGGGAGCAGCCCGACGAGTGGCTCGTCCCCGGGAAACGCGCGATCGTGCCTGGCCGCGAGTTCGACGTCGTGCACACGCCTGGTCACACGGACGGGCACGTCGTCTTCGTCGACGACGAGGCGGGGCTGGTGTTCTCGGGCGACCACGTGTTGCCGCACATCACGCCGTCCATCGGGTTCCAGCCGGTGCCCACCGAATTGCCGCTGAGCGACTACCTCGATTCCCTGCGTCTGGTGCGTGAGATGCCGGACCGGCGCATGCTCCCGGCGCACGGCCCCGTCACCGACAGCGTCCACGCCCGCGTGGACGAGTTGCTGGAGCACCACCACGACCGGCTCGAAGTCATGGGCGCCGAGATCTCCGCGGACGTCACGACGGCGTACGAGGTCGCCCTGCGGCTGGGCTGGACGCGCAAGCAGCGCAAGCTGCCCGACATGGACCCGTTCAACCAGATGCTCGCCGTCCTCGAGACCGGTTCGCATCTGGATCTGCTGGTGGCCCAAGGGAAACTCACCTCGACCGAAACCGGCGGGGTGCGACACTACGCGTCATGATCATCCGTCAAGCGCGCCAGGAAGACGTCGCGGCGATCGTCGGGATGCTCGCCGACGACCAGATCGGCAGCACCCGTGATTCGGCCGACGACCTCACGCCGTACCTGAAGGCCTTCGAACAGATCGACGCCGATCCGGCGCAACTGCTGATCGTCGCCGACGACGACGGGGAGGCCGTCGGCACGCTCCAGCTGTCGATCATTCCCGGCCTGGCCAGGAAAGGCGCGCTGCGCGGGCAGATCGAGGCGGTCCGGGTGCGGGCGAGCCATCGCGGCTCCGGCCTCGGCGGCGAACTGATGACGTGGGCCATCGACGAATCACGGCGGCGTGGCTGCGCGCTGGTGCAGCTGACGTCGGACGTGAAACGCGAGGACGCGCACCGGTTCTACGAACGCCTCGGTTTCGAGGCGACGCACACCGGCTTCAAGCTGAAGTTCTAGCCCCTGCCCCGCATTTAGTCCTCTGGATGCGGTAGTTGCACGCGCAAGGACCGCATTCAGAGGACGAAATGCGGGAGAGGGTTAGCGAGTCCCGGAGATCTTCGCGCTGCCCAGCACGAGGTCGCCTTCGGCGGCATCGGTGCGGTACAGCACGACGACCTGCCCCGGAGCGACGCCGCGCAGCGGCTCGCGCAGCTGAATGGTGACCGAGTCGCCGGAGGCCTCCGCGACGGCCTCGACGATCCCGCCGTGCGCACGCACCTGGACGACGCATTCCGTGGGCCCGTCCAGCGGCCGCTCGCTCGGCCAGATCGGGCGGTCCGCCTCGATCACGTTCACGCCGAGATCCCGCGCGGAACCGACCTTCACGGTGCCCGAAACCGGCTCCAGCGAGAGCACGTAGCGCGGTCGCCCGTCCGGCGCCGGCGCCTCGATGCCGAGACCCTTGCGCTGGCCGACGGTGAAGCCGTGCACCCCGGTGTGCTCACCGAGCACGGCGCCGGTCTCGGCGTCGACGAGCTGCCCTGGACGCTGCCCGAGCCGCTTCTCCAGGAAGCTCTTCGTGTCGCCGTCCGGGATGAAGCAGATGTCGTGACTGTCCGGCTTCTTCGCCACCGACAGACCACGGCTCGCGGCCTCGGCGCGGACGTCGGTCTTCCACGAATCACCCAGCGGGAACAGCGAATGCCGCAGCTGCTCCGGGGTGAGCGACGCCAGCACGTAGGACTGGTCCTTGCCGGAGTCGACGCTGCGCCGAAGCTCCGGCACACCGTCCACAAGGGACAGACGGGCGTAGTGCCCGGTGGCGACGGCGTCGAAGCCGAGCGCCATCGCCTTGTCCAGCAACGCCTCGAACTTGATCTTCTCGTTGCAGGTGACGCACGGGTTCGGCGTCCGGCCGGCGGCGTACTCACCGACGAAGGTCTCGATGACCTCTTCGGTGAAGCGCTCGGCGAAATCCCAGATGTAGAACGGGATGCCAAGGATGTCGGCGGCTCGCCGAGCGTCCCCGGAGTCCTCGATCGTGCAGCAGCCGCGGGATCCGGTGCGCAGCGTGCCGGGCTTCGCCGACAGCGCCAGATGCACACCGACGACCTCGTGCCCGGCGTCCACGGCGCGCGCGGCGGCCACCGCCGAGTCCACTCCCCCGCTCATCGCGGCCAGTACGCGCATCTTCCTCACACCTCTTGCTTCTGCGTCTGCTTACGCATTCCGGCGAGTCCCGCCTGCCTCGCCCTGTCGACGACGCCCGCGATCTCCCTCGAAACCGCTTCAACGTCTTCCGGTGCCGAGGTATGCCCGAACGAGAACCGCAGCGACCCGCGCGCGGCCGCGGGTTCGGCACCCATGGCCAGCAGCACGTGGCTCGGCTGCGCGACACCCGCCGTGCACGCCGATCCGGTGGAACATTCGATGCCCTTGGCGTCCAAGAGCATCAACAGGCTGTCCCCCGCGCAACCGGGGAAGGTGAAATGGGCGTGCGTGGGCAGGCGCTCGCCCTCGCCACCGTTGAGCACCACGTCCGGCACCTCGCGCCGGACGGCCTCGATCAGGTCGTCGCGCAGCTCGGCGACGCGTTTCGCGTACTCCTCGCGTCCCTCGACCGTGGCCTTGACCGCCGTCGCGAACGCGATCACCGCGGGGACGTCCAGCGTGCCCGAGCGCACGCTGCGCTCCTGGCCGCCACCGTGCAGCACCGGCACGCACGCCGTGTCGCGTCCGAGCAGCAGCGCGCCGACGCCGTACGGGCCGCCGAGCTTGTGCGCGGTAAGGGTCAGCGCTGCGGCGCCGCTCTCCGCGAAATCGACGGGTACCGCGCCGACGGCCTGGACGGCGTCGGTGTGCAAGGGGATCTCGTGCTCGGCGCAGACGGCGGCGAGTTCGGCGATCGGGTTGACCGTGCCGACCTCGTTGTTCGCCCACATCACGGTGACCAGCGCGACCGTCTCGGGGCTGTCACCGATGGCGGCGCGCAGCGACTCCGGGGTGACCCGGCCCGCCGCGTCGACCTCGACCCAGCCGATCTCGGCGCCCGCGTGCTGCTCCAGCCACTCGACGGACTCGAGGACGGCGTGGTGCTCGACGGTGCTGCACAGCACCCGGCGGCGCTGCGCGTCCTCGCCGTTGCGGGCCCAGAAGATGCCCTTGACCGCGAGGTTGTCGCTCTCCGTGCCACCGGCGGTGAAGATCACCTCGGACGGCCGGGCGCCCAGTGCCTCCGCGATCACTTCGCGGGCTTCTTCGACCCGGCGGCGGGCGCGGCGTCCCGAGGAATGCAGCGCGGAGGCGTTGCCCACTGTGGACAGCGCCTCGGACATCGCCGCTACGGCTTCGGGCAACATCGGGGTGGTCGCCGCGTGGTCGAGATAGGTCATCGCATCCTTCAGGGTAGCCCGTTCCGGGGCGTGACCAAGCCCACCCTCATCAGCGGGTGGCGGCGCTCATATCCGACGGCCACCGGCCGGTCACCCGCACCCCGAGCAATGCGATGCCGGTCAGCACGACCGAAAGCACCACGATCGCCACCGAAGGCTCCTTCGCCGACGCCAGCGAAGCGAGCAGAACGCCACCCAAACCGATGGTCAGGGCCGATCCGACCCAGTCGCCGAGCTGCAGCGCCGAGGTGTTGAACCCGCGTTCCGCCTCCGGCGAGTACCGGAGCAGCAGCACCGAGATCGCGGGCATCGCGATGCCCATCCCGGAGCCGCCGACCGCCGACGCCACGAACGCCATCCAGCCGGGGAACGAGGGCAGCGGGACGAAGACGAAGATCGCCAGACCGGCCGCGACCAGCGCGAACCCGGTCCTCAGGGACGCCTCACGCGACCAGTCGAGCATGCGGCCCTGCAGCATCGACCCCGCCGACCAGCCCAGCGCGGTCACCGTCAGCGGCAGCCCGGCCAGCGCGGGGCTGTAGCCGTGGACCTCGGTCATCGTGAGCGGCAGGTACGCCTCCATCCCGGCGTACGCGCCCGCGATCAACGCGCGCGAAGCGATCACTGTGGGCAACCCCGGCCGCGACGACAGCGTCCCGGCGGGCAGGAGTTTGCGAAGCGCGTACGCGAGCGCGATCAGGCCGGCCCCGCCGTAGGCCAGCGCCACGAGGGACGGATGCTGCGCCGCCCAGGTGAGCGCGGCGACGCCGAGGGCGGCGACCACCGCGGGCACGACCCCGGCGCGGCGCGCGGACTCGGCGGGCTCGTGCCGGGGCAGCTTGCGCGTGACGACGATCAGCAGGGCGAGCCCGATCCCGGTCAGCGGGATCAGCCCCAGGAACACCCAGCGCCAGCCGACGCTGACGGTGACCACGCCCGCGACCGACGGGCCGATCACCGCCGGCAGCACCCACGCGGCGGCGTTGGCCGCGTAGATCACCGGACGTTCCCGGTCGGTGAAGGTGAGCGCGATCAGCAGGGACACCGAGACCAGCAGGAGCCCGGAACCGAAACCCTGCAACGCCCTGCCGAGCAGGAGCAACGGCATGTCGTGCGCCAGCCCCGCGACCAGCAGCCCGGCGGCGAACAGCGCGGTACCGGCGAGCAACGCGGGCGCCGGGCCCTTGCGGTCGCCGAGGCGTCCGGAAAGGACGGTCGCGACCACGCTGGCCACCAGGAAGGTGGTGAACGGCCAGGCGTAGAGGGCGAGACCGTCGAGGTCGGCCACCATCGTCGGCATCGCGGTGGCGACGCCCATGCTTTCGAACGCGATGAGCGTGACCATGAGCAGCAGCCCGATGGTGGTCACGCGGTGCTCGGGTGTCCAGAGCACACCCTTCGGTTCGGCCTTGCCCCCAGTGATCGTCATACGACGAGCCTGCAACCTCCAGTTCGGTGGAGGTCAAGCGCCGACGGACTCCAGGCGCAGCTCACGCGCCAGCACGGCGGCCTCACCGCGCGAGCTGACTTCCAGCTTCCCGAGGATCTTCCGCACGTGGAACTTCACCGTGTGCTCGGTCAGCGCCAGCTCGTCGGCGATCTGCCGGTTCCGCTTCCCGCGCGCGATCCCGGCGAGGACTTCGAGTTCACGCGGGTTCAGCCGGTCCAGCGGGCGCAGTTCCGGCGTTTCCTGCACGCCCAGCGGCAGGACGGCGGTGATCGTGGCGCCCCAGTCCGGGACGGCGTCGACCTCCCAGCGGCCGCCGAGCGGCGTGATCCGCTCGGTGAGGCCGGTGGCGGGAACGGCGCGGGCGACCTCCGGGCCGTCGTCCCGCACGGTGACGCGAAGGTCCTGCCCGTCGATCCGCCAGGACGCCCGGACGCGGGTGCTGCCCCGCTCGAGCGCGGCGAGCACCAGACCGCGCGAGACCGTGCGGGCGGTGTGCGCGATGTCCTGCGGGAGCGGCCGCTCGTCGTCCGGCCCGGCGAGGTCGACGGTCACGTCGTTGTGGCGCACCAAGGGATCCAGCTGCGCGACGAGGGTGCCGAACGCCTCCGACGCCGGTTCCGCCGAGAGCTCCTGATCGCGGTCGGCGATCGAGCGCAGTTCGACCAGCGCGGCCGCGGCGAGGTCGGTCGCGGTCTGCCGGGCGGCGGCGTCGCCGAGCCTGCGGGACCGCAGCACCGAAAGCAGCGACGTCAGGGTGGTGGCGTGGGTCTGCCCCAGATCGGTGATCGCCCGCGCCCGCGCGGTCGCCGCCGCGATGTTGCTCTCCAGGACGGCGGGTTCGGGGTCGGTGGCGCGCTGGGCGGCGTTCACGCTGACGATGTCCCACAGCTTGGCGACGATCTCCAGCGCGGCGTCGGCGGGCTCGTCCTCGGTGGGGACGAGCGCGATCATCGCGCCCTTGCCGATCACCGGCGCCGAGGTCAGGACGACGAGTTTCCGGCGCTTCCCGCCGAGCGTCTCTTCGGCCACCACGGCCTGACCCGGAATGCCGAGCGCGGCGAGCCGCCGCAGTTCGGCGCTCGTGACCGCGCCGGTGATCGCCGGGTCGCCGTCGACCTTGATGGGCAGACGCGAGCAGTCGCCGGTCTCCATCGCGGCGGCGCGATGCGGCAGGACGGTCGCGGCCGTCGCGGAGAAACGCGGCAGGAGTTCGGGGCGCGGAGCGGCGAGCATGTACTCGACCTGGCTCAGCACGTGCAGCGGATCCATGGCTCCACAGTAGGCGCGACCCGGCTCGGGGACGCTGCTCTCCCGGCTAGTGAACACTGCTCGTCCGACTGGTTCGGGCGGGGTCCGGGCGCCGGTTGACTGATCGCAGCGAAGAAAATCCGAACAGGAGTGAACATGCGAGCGATCACCATCACCCAGTACGGCGAACCGGACGTCCTGCGGCTCACCGACGCGCCGCTGCCGGAGCCCGGCCCTGGCCAGGTGCGGGTGGCGGTCAAGGCCGCCGGCGTCAACCCGATCGACTGGAAGATCCGGTCCGGCGCGATGGCCGAGGTCCGGCCCGTCGACTTCCCGCACATCCTCGGCCTGGAACTGGCGGGCGTGGTGGACGCGGTGGGCGAAGGCGCCGATTTCGCCGTCGGGGACGAGGTCTTCGGCTGGTCGGAGACCGGCACGTACGCGGAGTACGCGCTGGCGAGCACGGTGATCCGCAAACCGGCCGAGCTTTCGTGGGCCGAAGCAGCCGCGCTGCCCATCGCCGGGGAAACCGCCTTGCGCGTACTGGGCGAACTCGAGGTCAAGCCGGACGAGACCGTGGTGATCCACGGCGCGAGCGGCCAGGTCGGCCGGATCGCGACGCAGGCCGCCGTCGCGCTGGGCGCCACGGTCATCGGGCTCGCCGGGGCCTCGTCGCTGGACGAGGTGAAGGCGCTCGGCGCGGTGCCCGTCCAGTACGGCGACGGCTGGGTCTCGCGGGTCCGCTCGGCCGCGCCGGACGGCGTCGACGCGGTGTTCGACGCCGCCGGTTACGGCGTCCTGGGTGATTCCGTCGAACTGCTCGGCTCACCCGACCGGCTGATCACCATCGCGGACCCGGCGGCTTACGAGCAGGGACTGAAGTTCTCGGCGGGCGGCTCGGAAACCGCCGCGGTGCTGGAGGATCTTGTCACGCGGGGGCTGAAGCTGAAGCTGGGGTCGAGTTACGCGCTCGCCGATGCCGCCTCGGCGCACCGGGAAAGCGCGACCGGGCACGCGGGCGGGAAGATCACGCTGACGCTGGAGTGATGCGGGGCTGTGTCAACCCCGGATGCCAGGAAAGGTCCTTTCCTTGCGAAATTTGCCAGGAAAGGACCTTTCCTAGCGCGCGTGAGGTGCTGAGAGGGACTTTCGCGACCGGGTCGTGAGTGACTGCGCGGCGTGCGTGAAGGCGTGACTCGCGTGATCAGGGACGCGACTCGCGTGCTTGGAAGCCGCACACGCGAGTTCCGCCGCCGAGCACGCGAGTTACGGCTTCGATCACGCGAGTGCGGCCGATCGGTACAGGTGGTCGTGAGTGGCGTTTCGGGTTAGGGCGAAGGGTTCCTTAGGTACCTCCTACCTTGAAGGTAGTGATGGGGGCCTTCACACCCTCTCCAAGTACATGAAGGCCCCCTTCACTGCGTCTAGCGCAAGGAAGGGGCCCTTCATGTACTTCAGGTGCCCGACCCGGTGGTCGTGAGTGGCGTTTCGGGTTAGAACCCGAAACGCCACTCACGACCACCTCGGCCAAAGCCACAGCTGCCACCGCGGTCGCACAACCCGTGGCGGATGTCATGAAAGGGTCGTTCAGGACGGAAAACGTCCTGAACGACCCTTTCATGACACATCCGGGAGTTACTGCGAGACCGCCTCGGGAGCGGAGGGTGCCGAAGGAGCGGGAGCGACGACCGGGCGGCGGCGCCGTTGAGCCGGGATCTGCACCCGGCCGAGAGCCGCCTGCACGGCGGATTCCGCCAGCGCGGCCAGTTCCCGCCGGTCCGAAGCGCGGCCCGGCGCGATCTCCGGGCACACGTGCACCTCCAGCACCAGACCGCGTAGAGCCGCGACCCGCCGCAGTGAAGCGATGAGCGACTCCGGCCCGATGAACGCCGGCTGCGTCGTCTCCCGCCCGTCGGCGAGCCGGAACCGCAACGCGAGCGGCCGCACCGGGACACCGCCGTCGATCGCGGCCTGGAAGGTCGCCGGGCGGAACCGGCCGGAGCCGAGACCGCACCAGGTGGTGCCTTCCGGTGTCACGCTGACGAGTGATCCGCCGCGCAGGGCGCCGGCGAGTTCGTCCATCGTCGCGGGAAGGCTCCGCAGGTTCTCCCGGTCGAGGAAGATGCTGCCGCCGCGGCGCACCAGCAGGCCGAGCACCGGCCAGGCGCCGACCTCCTTCTTCGCGAGCGCCCGCATCGGCTGGACGGCGTTGACCGCGATGATGTCCAGCCACGAGATGTGGTTGTTCACCACGAGCGCGCCACGGCCGGGCACGGCGCGGAACCGCTCGTCGCCGAGCACGCGCAGCTTCACCCCGAACGAGCGAAGGATCCCCGCGAAAAGCAGGCGTACCAACCGTTCCCGGGGCTTGCCGCGCAGCACGAGCACCAGAGGCGCGCTGAGGAAGGCACCGAAGATGACGCCGATCGCCGCGGTGAAGCGCAGGACCCGCCGGCCGAACGCCACCGTCGGCGCCCCTTCGGTCAGGCAGCCGTCGCCGCACGGCGATTTCGGCATCCAGGCGTGACTCATCCCTGCTCTCCCAGGAAGAACTTGAGGTACCGCTCGTCGACGTTGTGCAGATCCAGCAGGACGAAGAAGTCCGCGACACCGAAATCCGCGTCCAGCGCGGGCGGCCCGTAGATCTTCGCCCCGAGGCGGGTGTAGCCCTTGATGAGCGGCGGAAGGATCGCACGCGAGGGCCGCTCGATCGTCTCGTTCGGCCACGGGTTCAGCGGCGTCACCCGAAGGGATTCCTCCGCGTAGTGCTTGGCGCGCAGGACATCCCAGACGCCCGCCGCGTAGATCCCGCCGTCGGTCAGCGGCACGGACGCGCAGCCCGCGAGATACCGGTGCCCGGCCAGCAGCATGTAGCGCCCGATCCCCGCCCACACGAGGCTCACCACGGCGCCGCTGCGGTGGTCGGGGTGCACGCACGAACGGCCCGTCTCGACCAGCGAAGGGCGCAGGGAATCGAGCGCGGTGAGATCGAATTCGCTGTCGGAATACAGCTTTCCCGCCCGCGCGGCCCGATCGGGCGGCAACATCCGGTACGTGCCCACGATCTCGCCGGTGTTGTCGTCGCGCACCACGAGGTGATCGCAGAACTCGTCGAAGTAGTCGACGTCGAGGCCGGGTTCGAGGGAATTGAGCGTCGCTCCCATTTCCTCGGCGAACACCCGATGGCGGAGGCGTTGCGCGGCGACGACTTCTTCGTTTCCGTTCGCCACGAGAAGGGAGTAACGCGGCGCGTCGGCCGGGAGTTCGACACCTGCCTGGTCAGTACTGACGAGGAGCTGTGACGTCGTCATGACCCAGGTCTACCCCTGGAGGGGTACCAACGACAATGCGCCCGATGGCCGATTAGTGCACGTTCCGTTAATTGCGGGTTCTCAGGCTTCTCTCAGGGTGGGAAGTCACTTCCCGGTCACGGAAAAGGGGCCGCCCGGGAAATAAATCCCGGACGGCCCCTCTTCGAACGAAGGACTCAGCCCTTGCGCTTCTGGACCTCTTCGGTCAGCTGCGGCGCGACGTTGAACAGGTCGCCCACCACACCGAAGTCGGCGATCTCGAAGATCGGCGCCTCGGCGTCCTTGTTGACCGCGATGATGGTCTTCGAGGTCTGCATACCGGCGCGGTGCTGGATCGCGCCGGAGATGCCCAGCGCGATGTACAGCTGCGGCGAGACCGTCTTACCGGTCTGGCCGACCTGGAACTGCGCCGGGTAGTAGCCCGAGTCGACGGCGGCGCGGGAAGCGCCGACGGCGGCACCGAGCGAGTCGGCGAGCGCCTCGACGACGTCGAACTTGTCGGCCGAGCCGACACCGCGGCCACCGGAGACGACGACCGAGGCCTCGGTCAGCTCCGGCCGGTCGCCGCCGACGATCGGCTCGACGCCGGTGATCTTGGCGGACTTCGCCGGGTCACCCGCGGGGACCTCGACGGTCTCCTCGGCGGCCGCACCTTCGGCCGGGGCGGCCTCGACCGCGCCCGGGCGGACCGAGATGACCGGGACACCCTTGGTGGACTTGGACTTCACGGAGAACGCGCCACCGAAGATGGACTGGTCGACGCTGCCGTCGCCGTTCACGCCGACGGCGTCGTACAGCAGACCGGAGCCGAGGCGGACCGCGACACGGGCGGACACCTCCTTGCCCTCGGCGCTGGCCGCGACGAGCACGGCGGCCGGGGAGGTCCGCTCCGCGAGCGCGGCGAGGACGTCCACCTTCGGGGTGACCAGGAAGCCGGTGGCGTTGTCGCCCTCGGCGACGTACACCTTGGCGGCGCCGTGCGCGGCGAGGGCTTCCTTCGCCTTGGCGGCGGTGCCGGTCGGGCCGACGACGACCGCGGACGGCTCACCCAGTTCACGAGCGGCGGTCAGCAGCTCGAGCGTGACCTTCTTGACTTCACCGTCGACGTGGTCGACGAGGACGAGTACTTCAGCCATTTCCCTATTCCTCCTCGAAACCTGTCTCAGATGAGCTTCTGCGCGACCAGGTAGGCGGCCACCTTGCTGCCGCCGTCACCCTCGTCCTCGACGCGCTCACCGGCGGTGCGCGGCGGCTTCGGGGAGGCTTCGAGCACGGACGACCACGCGTTGCCGAGGCCGACCTCGGCCGCGTCGACGCCCAGGTCCGCGACGGTCAGCGTCTCGACCGGCTTCTTCTTGGCGGCCATGATGCCCTTGAAGGAGGGGTAGCGCGGCTCGTTGATCTTCTCGCCGACGCTCACCACCGCGGGCAGGTTCGCCTCGAGGTGCGTGACGCCGTCCTCGGTGTAGCGGTCGGCCTTGATCGAGGTGCCATCGACGGTCAGCTCGTTCACGTGGGTCAGCTGCGGCAGGCCGAGCAGCTCGGCGATGATCGCCGGCACGGCGCCACCGCGGCCGTCGGAGGCCTCGTTACCGGTGATGACCAGGTCGAAGCCTTCGACCTTCGAGATCGCGGCGGCCAGCACCTTGGCGGTGGCGATCGCGTCGGAGCCGTGAAGGGCCGCGTCGGAGACGTGGATGGCCTTGTCGGCGCCCATGGACAGCGCCTTGCGGATCGCGTCGGTCGCGCGGTCGGGACCCACCGAGACGACGGTGACCTCGCCCTCGCCGGCTTCCTTGATCTTCAGTGCTTCTTCGACGGCCTTCTCGTTGATCTCGTCGAGCACGGCGTCGGCGGATTCGCGGTCAAGAGTGTTGTCGGCACCGGAGAGCTTCCGCTCCGAGTAGGTGTCCGGTACCTGCTTGACCAGGACAACGATGTTCGTCATGGGTCTACTTCGACCTCCCGTTAGTGGCCGGCGTCGGCCACGGGGCAACAGCTCTACTGGCCGGTAGATTAGGGCCATTTCAGCGCCGCGGCCCGCCGAGGTGACCTCATTCACCTGGATGCACGTTTTAGTGGGACCATCGTCCAGGTAATTCACCCGGAAGTGAGTGTAACCGGCCGACTAACCCGAACGGCCGTATTCCGGGGTACTCCCGGAGATGGTGAAGGGATAACCTGCCCCACCATGCGTTCCATGCCCGGCCCTGTCGCCGTGATCACGGACTCGACCGCCTGCCTTCCCGCCCCGGTCGCCGAACGCTGGGGAATCGGCGTCGTTCAGGTCCAACTGCAGGTCGGAGAGCAGTTCGACGAGGAGAATCGCTACGACCGCGAGGAGATCATCGGCCATCTGCGGGCGGGGACGCCGGTGAAGACGGCGCCGCCCGAGGTCGCCGCGTTCTTCTGGGCGTTCCAGGACGCCGCGAGCAAGGGCGCGTCCGCGATCGTCAGCGTCCACATCTCGGGACGGATGTCGGAGACGGTGAACGCCGCCCGCGAGGCCGCCCAGCAGGTGAACATCCCGGTGCACGTCCTCGACAGCGGGACCACCGGGATGAGCCTCGGTTTCGCGGCGACCTCGGCGGCCAAGGTCGCCGCCGCCGGCGGGCAGGCCACTCGCGTCATCGACGCGGCCGAACGCCGCTTCCGCGGCAGCCGGGAGATCCTCTACGTCGACACGCTGGAGTTCCTGCGCCGCGGTGGCCGGATCGGCGCGGCGCAGGCGTTCCTCGGCTCCGCGTTCTCGATCAAACCCCTGTTGACGCTGAAGAACGGCGAGGTCGCCCCGCTGACCCGGGTGCCGGGCCAGCGGCGGGCGCTCAACAAACTCGTCGACCTCGCGGTGGAATGCGCGGGCGACCGGGACGTCGAGGTCGCCATCACCCGGTTCGGACCGGACGAACGCGACCTCGAGATCGGCGGACGGCTGCGGGCACGGCTGCCGCATATGGTCGACAGCACCCTGGTAGACGCCAGCATGATCCTCGGCGCCCACCTCGGGCCCGGCGCCATCGGCATCACGGTGTCGCCGGTGTAATCCGCTTCGAGGGGATCAGCGCCAGCACCACCGGGAGCACCGCGCCCAGCGCCGTCGTCACGATGATCAGCACCTGGTCCACCGGCTCGAAATGCGAGACGTGACCAAGGTGGTACAGGAAATGCGGCAATCCGAAACAGAAGGTGGCGAGCGCCGCCAACCTGGCCACGGCGGTCGTCCCGATCACGGCGGCGCCGATCAGGATCGCGGAAAGCGCCAGGTTGAGGCCGCCGAAGTCCTGGATCAGGTGTTCGTTGAAGGGGCCGTCCATCGCCACCCAGCCGGTGCGGAACCCCGGGAAGTCCCGGTAGAAGCCCTCCGGGCTGAACAGCGGCCACAGCCCGACGGGCAGTTCGATGAGGCCGAAGACGACGAGCAGTACGCGGGTGAATGTCCGTTGCATACCTCCTGGACTGCGTGGCGCCGCGAAACGTGACACGCGAGCCGAAGTGACCGGCCGGTAGGGTCGCGGCGTGACCACCCCAGCCACCAGGGCCGAAGCGCTGCACCTCACCGGTGAACGCACCGTGCCGGGCATCGCCGAGGAGAATTACTGGTTCCGGCGCCACGAGGCCGCGTATCACAAGCTCCTGCCGCTGTGCGAGGGCAAGACGGTGCTGGAGGCCGGCTGCGGCGAGGGCTACGGCGCCGGGCTGATCGCCACCGTGGCCGAGCGGGTGCTCGCCCTCGACTACGACGTCCCCACCACCGAGCACGTCGCCCGCCGCTACCCCGGCATCGGTGTGGCCAGGGCGAACCTGGTGTTCCTGCCGCTGCGGGACGCCTCGGTCGACGTCGTCGCCAATTTCCAGGTGATCGAGCATCTCTGGGACCAGGGCGCCTTCCTCGCCGAATGCCGCCGCGTGCTCTCCCCCGGCGGACGGCTGATCGTCACCACGCCCAACCGGCTGACCTTCACCCCGGACAGCGACACCCCGCTCAACCCGTTCCACACCAGAGAGCTCGCACCGTCCGAATTGGACGGATTGCTGCGTGACGCCGGTTTCGTGGTCGAGACCCTGCACGGTCTCCACCACGGCGAGGGCGTCGCGAGGCTCGACGCCAAGTACGGCGGTTCGATCATCGACGCCCAGCTCGACGTCGTCATGGGGCAGCTGCCGGGACAGGCGACCTGGCCCGCGGAACTGCTGGCCGACGTCGAAGGCATCCAGGCCGCGGACTTCGCGATCCACGGTGAAGACCTCGACGCCAGCCTCGACCTGGTCGCCGTGGCGGTGCGCCGATGAGCGACTACGAGGGCACGTTCTGCCTCGTCGTGCACAGCCACCTGCCGTGGCTGCCGCATCACGGATCCTGGCCGGTCGGCGAGGAATGGCTCTACCAGGCGTGGGCGCATTCCTACCTGCCGATGGTCGATCTCCTGCGCCGCTTCGCCGACGAGGGCCGCGAAGACGTCCTCACCCTCGGGATGACGCCGATCCTCGCCGCCCAGCTCGACGACCCGTACTGCATCGACGCCTTCCACGACTGGCTCGGCCACTGGCAGCTGCGCTCCTGGCACGCGTCCACGCTGTGGCGCGGTGATCCGCTGCTGCGCGACCTCGCGGCGAGCGAGTACCGGACGGCGCTCAAAGCCTCGGAAGAGCTCGAAACCCGCTGGCGTCACGGCTTCTCCCCGATCCTTCGGTCCTTTGTGGACAACGGGACGATCGAACTGCTCGGCGGGCCGCTGGCGCATCCGTTCCAGCCGCTGCTCGACCCGGCGGTCCGCGACTTCATGCTGCGGGGCGGCCTGGCCGACACCGCGCTGCGGATCGGACGGCGTCCCGAAGGCATTTGGGCGCCCGAATGCGGCTACGCGCCCGGCATGGAGGCCGGATACGCCGCCGCGGGTGTCCAGCGGTTCATGGTCGACGGGCCTTCCCTGCACGGTGACACCTCGGCGGCGCGGACGGTCGGCGATTCCGACGTCGTGTGCTTCGGCCGCGATCTCGAAGTCACGTACCGCGTCTGGTCGCCGAAGGCCGGATATCCCGGCCATGCCGCCTATCGCGATTTCCACACCTGGGCACACGAGGTCGGCCTCAAACCCTCGCGGGTGACCGGCAAGACCGTCGAGCCGCCGGACAAGGCGCCGTACGACCCGGCGATGGCGACGGCCACCCTCGGCGGTCACGTCCAGGACTTCGTCGACACGGTCGTCGCCCGCCTGCGTTCGCTCAAAGCCGAGCACGGCCGCGAGTCGCTCGTCGTCGCCGCGTACGACACGGAACTGTTCGGACACTGGTGGCACGAGGGCCCTGCCTGGCTCGAAGGCGTCCTGCGCGCGCTGCCCGAGGCCGGCGTCCGCGTCACGACGCTCAAGGGCGCGCTCGAAGCCGGTCACCTCGGCGGGAAGGTCGACCTCCCGGCGTCGTCGTGGGGGTCTGGCAAGGACTGGCGGGTCTGGGACGGCGAGCAGGTCGCCGACATGGTGCGGGACAACACCGCGTTGCAGGACCGGATGCTCGACCTCGTCACCGGAATGGACACGACGACACGCGACTCCGTCCGCGATCAGGCCGTCGCCGAAGCGATGCTGGCGCTGTCGAGCGATTGGGCGTTCATGGTCACCAAGGACTCCGCCGCCGATTACGCGCGGCGGCGGGCGAGAGTGCACACGGAACGGTTCGACACGCTCGCCGGGCTGCTCCGGGAAGGAGCACTCGACCGCGCGCGGGAGACCGCGGCCGCGTTCCGGCGCGACGACGGGCCGTTCGGTCACGTCGACGCGCGTGATCTGCTGAGGAAATGACGAAAGGGGCACCATGGGGATCCACGACATCCCGCTGAAGACGCTCGCGGGCGAGGACACGACGCTCGGCGCGCTCGAAGGCAAGACGCTGCTGGTGGTGAACGTGGCGTCGAAATGCGGGCTGACGCCGCAGTACACCGGGCTGGAGAAACTCCAGGAACGCTACGCGGACAAGGGTTTCTCCGTCGTCGGGTTCCCCTGCAACCAGTTCGCGGGCCAGGAGCCGGGCACGGCGGAGGAGATCCAGACCTTCTGCTCGACGACGTACGGCGTTTCGTTCCCGCTGTTCGAAAAGCTGGATGTCAACGGGGAAAGCCGTCACCCGCTCTACGCCGAACTGACCAAGGCGGCCGACGCGGAGGGCGCCGCCGGCGACGTCCAGTGGAACTTCGAGAAGTTCCTCATCGCCCCTTCCGGTGAAGTGGTGGGGCGATTCCGCCCACGCACCGAACCCGAGGACGAGACGATCACCAAGGCGATCGACGCGACGATCGGCTGATTCCCGCCTTTCGCGAACGGGCGGGCTCACCGGAGTGATCCGGCGAGCCCGCCCGTTTCCTTTTCCGGCGGATCGGTGACCAAAGTCCCTCAACGGCGGCGACGCCGGGGCGATGTCCGGTTGAGCGATAACAAACCCTTGCCGCACAAGGGAAATCTTGACGTCTCATAGTGAAGCGCCGTACCCGATTGCACTATGGCGCCACCCGCCGCAGGAGGAGAAGACTCTTTCGTCGGGAGTCCCGCACTTCGTCAACGCCGACAACCAGAAAAGTGTGGCCGACATGATCGAAAACAATATGATCCCGGACGATTTCCTCTCCCTCGCGAGCGTGCAGGCGGCCGAGGAGGAGGCGTTGCTGAACCGGCAGAACGTGGTGGGTGTCGCGCTCGGTACCAAATGGTCCGGGGGCAGGGACACCGGCGAGAAGGCGATCACCGTCCTGGTCGACACGAAGATGCCGCACGAAATGCTGCGTGAAGACGACCTCGTCCCGGCGGCGCTGTCGGGTGTGCCCACCGACGTCCAGGAGGTCGGGGTGCTCCAGGCCGGTCGCAGCGTCGCCGCCCCCAAGGTGAACGGCGCCGCCACGATGGTCGACGAGCCCCAGGCTCCGACACTCGCCCGCCCCGACGAACTCGCCCGTGAGCAGGTCGGTCCGTTCACCCTCGCCAAGCGGTTCCGCCCGGCGTTCGGCGGGCTGAGCGTCGGCCACTTCAAGATCACCGCCGGCACCTACGGCACCGCGGTCTACGACGCGACGGCGCTGCCCGGCAAACCGCCGAGGTACTACATCCTGAGCAACAACCACGTGCTGGCGAACTCCAACGCCGCCGCCATCGGCGACCCGATCCTGCAGCCCGGCCCGTTCGACGGCGGCGTCGTCCCCACCGACGTCATCGCCAGGCTGAGCCGGTTCGTACCGATCAAGTTCATCCAGCCGGGGCAGCCGGTGCCCTTGAACTTCGTCGACGCCGCGATCGCCGAAGGCCAGTTCCACGACCTCGACCGGCGGATCTTCTGGGTCGGCGAGCTCAAGGGCACCAACGTGGCGCCCGCGGTCGGCACGCTCGTGCAGAAGACCGGCCGGACCACGAACTGGACGACCGGGCGGATCACGAACATCAACGCCACCGTCGACGTGAACTACGGCGGAGGCAGGGTGGCCCGGTTCGCGCAGCAACTGCTGACCACCGACATGTCGGCCGGTGGCGACTCGGGCAGTCTCGTGGCGGACCTGAGCGAGAACGCCGTCGGCCTGCTGTTCGCCGGTTCGCCGGTGGTCACGGTGATCAACCGGATCTCGCTGGTCGAAGCGTCGCTTGGGATCAGGGTGCATCCGTAGTGGCCGAAGACGTATCGGATGTCGATGCCGCCCTCGTGACGGCGTCCCGATGGCTCGACGACGTCCCCGGAGTAGTCGGGGTCGGGCAGGGCGAGGCCGAGGGGGCACCCACGATCGACGTGTGGATGACCCCCGGTCACGACTCCGGGCAGCTGCCTTCTCAGCTGCTCGGAGTGCCCGTCCGGGTCCGCGACTCCGGCGGTCCGGTGGAGGCTCAGCCGGACTGACCCGTCTCGATGACCGCCCGATTGCGGGTGGCGACGGACTCCGCGTCCGCCTTCACCACCCGCCGGCCGTAGGTGAGCAGGCCGTTGACCTCGTTCTCGACGTCGGTGGTCTGCGTGTAGATCGCGCCGGAAAGGCCGGTTCCGGCGACGATCCGTTCGAGGTGCTCGCCGACCTCGGCATAGCGCTTGGTCAGCTGTGCCGGGGTCGGCGTCATCTCGTAGGCCTGGGGCTCCCCCGGCCGGCGATGCCCGTCGACGACGAGGCCGAGCCCGCCGTACTCGCCGTCGACGATCACCCTGTGGTCCTTTACCGCGGGGCTCCCCGGCCCGACGTAGGTGGTCGTCGTAGACGTCACCCGCGCCGGTGTCCGGCCGGGAGAAGCAGCAGTTCACCCCGCTGTTCGCGACGACGTCCCTGGTCGGGTCGAGGTCCGGTGAGCGACGGCATGTCCTGCCAGACGAGCAGGCCCAGCCTGTCCGCAACCGCTGCCCTACGGCTCCTTCGACGCGTGTCACCTCCGCGCCGCCGGGTTCGCTGACGATCAGCTCCACCCGGGCGCCGCCTGTGACCTTGGGCACAACCGTCACCCCATCGAGATCGGGGGTCAGCGGCAGATCCCGGATATGCGCGGACGGCACCGGCTCCAGCCAGACGGTCTGCCGGATACCCGACGCGGCGGTGCAGAAGATCCCTTTCGGGTCGTTCCGCTGCTTGCCGACGGGATGCGTCGCGGCGTCGGTCCGATCCGTCACGCGGACGGTGAGTTCCTGCGATCCCGACGGACGCAGGACGTCGGTGATGTCGGCGCTGAAGGCCGTGTACCCGCCTTCGTGGACGGCCACCTCCTGGTTGTTGACCCGCACCGTCGCGGACTGGTCGACGGCGCCGAAGTGGAGCAGCACCCGCTGACCGTCCCAACCGGGCGGAACGTGGAAAACCTTGCGATACCAGAGGGTTTCGTCCCGCCGTCCGATGCCGGAGAGCGCCGATTCCGGCGGGCACGGCACCAGGATCCGCTCGCCGTACCCGTCGCGGCGGGGCGCGCCGCTGCCCGCGTACTCCCAGACGCCGTTGAGGTTCAGCCAGCGTTCGCGGACCAGCCGGGACGCGGGTACTCGGGCAGCGCGTTGCCGGGTCCGACCTGCGCGGACCACGGCGTCGAGAGCACCGGTTCGACGGTCTCGCAGGCCGGTCCGGCCGCGTTCACCGAAGACGTCATCGACCCGATGGTGGCAAAGATCGCCGCCCCCCGTCGCCCTCGATCGGTGTCACCTGTGGGGGTGATCGCCCCGTCCCGGCGCCGACCGACTCACGAGTAACCTCCACCCATGCGCGTGCTGATGTTGTCGTGGGAGTACCCACCCGTGGTCGTCGGCGGACTCGCACGGCACGTCCACGCCCTGGCCCGGCATCTCGCCCGGCAGGGGCACGACGTGGTCGTCCTGTGCCGTCACACGGCGGGCACCGACGCCGAGACCCATCCGAGGACCGATCGCGTGGTCGAGGGCGTCCGGATCATCCGGGTCGCCGAAGACCCGATGCACGTGACCTTCGAACGGGACCTCGTCGCGTGGACGCTGGCCATGGGGCACGCGATGGTCCGCGCCGCCACCGACCTGCTGCGCGGCTGGCAGCCGGACGTCGTGCACGCGCACGACTGGCTGGTCACCCATCCCGCGATCGCGATCGCGGAGGCCGCCAGGGTGCCGCTGGTCGGCACGATCCACGCCACCGAGGCCGGACGGCACTCCGGCTGGCTCTCGCATCCGCTGAACCAGCAGGTGCACTCCGTCGAGTGGTGGCTCGCGAACCGCTCGGACGCGCTGATCACCTGCTCGCAGGCCATGCGCCGCGAAGTGGCGCATCTGTTCGAGGTCGACGGCGACGCGGTCACCGTGATCCACAACGGCATCGAGGAACGCACCTGGCAGGTGCCCGCAGAGGAGGTCGCGCACGCGCGCGAGGTCTACAGCCCCTCCGGCGCGCCGCTGCTGCTCTACTTCGGACGGCTGGAATGGGAGAAGGGCGTACAGGATCTGCTCGCCGCGCT
The DNA here is from genome assembly GCF_000732925.1 of Amycolatopsis japonica. Classification (NCBI taxonomy): domain Bacteria; kingdom Bacillati; phylum Actinomycetota; class Actinomycetes; order Pseudonocardiales; family Pseudonocardiaceae; genus Amycolatopsis; species Amycolatopsis japonica. Next base: position 1,609,171 of record NZ_CP008953.1, on the reverse strand, counting down.
CCCCCGGATCCGCCGCGCCAAACCGGGGACGCGGCTGGTCGTCGCCGGCAAAGGCAGGCATCTGGAGGAACTGGTCGACCAGGCCCGCAAGCTGCGCGTCCGGCGCGCGGTGGACTTCGTCGGGCACCTGTCCGACCGCGAACTGCGCGCCGTGCTGGCCGCGGCCGACGCCGTCGTGCTGCCCAGCCGGTACGAACCGTTCGGGATCGTCGCGCTGGAGGCCGCCGCCGCGAAGGCGCCGCTCGTGGCTTCGACCGCGGGCGGGCTCGGCGAGGTCGTCGTCGACGGCGAGACCGGCCTGGCGTTCAGCCCCGGCGACGTCGACGCCCTCGGGGACGCGGTCGAGGCGGTGCTGGACGACGAGGTCGCCGCCGCCCGGCGGGCGTTGACCGCGCAGTCGCGGCTGGCCGCGGACTTCGACTGGGGCCGGATCGCCGAGGCGACCGTGGCGGTCTACCGGCGGGCTCGCGTCGCCGAGCCGGTGGAACTGGGGCGGCCGAAGATCGCCACCGGCAACGCCTTCGAGCCCTGAGCCCCCGCCGCACTCAAACGCATTCAGAGGACTAAACGCGGCGGGTCGCATTTAGTCCTCTGAATGCGGGGGGGGGCGGAGGGGAATCCGGGACGTCGGGGGACCCGGATCCCCCTCCACGAACGTCGCGGGTCGCGAGGGGCGCGACCCCCGGGGCTGCTCTAGGTGGCGAAGATCAGAAATGGCAGGGCCGGACACAGTCCGGCTGCACCGAGACCCCGGCCGAAGCGGACACCGCCGGGGCGGCGAGAGCGACGGCGAGGACGGCGAAGGTCGCGGCCAAGAGCGTTCTCAACTGCTTCTTCATGGTGGCTCCTCGGGGAAACGGGCGGAACTCCCACCCGGCGCCGAGCATCCGCGCGACCCGCCGCCGAAACAACGGGGGCTTCACTAGGTACCCCTACCTATTCGCGGTCCGTGACCGATTCGTCCGGTCCCGTGAGTGCTCGGAGTCGTATCACGCGTGATTGAAGCCGGAACTCGCGTGATTGAAGCCGAAGAAAGCCGCGGAGACCCCGCCCACTGCGGTGTGGGGGTGAGCGGGGTCCCCGCGGCGAGGCGCACGCCCGACAGCGCTACCGGAAGAGCGCGCGCGTGAAGCGGGTCCGGTGGCGGGGAGCCTCCGCCACCGGACCCGTTGGGCCACACCGTCCCAAACCGGTGTGGAACCCGGCCGCCCCGCGTCAGGTAGGGGCGGCCGGAGCCTCGATCAGTGCGTGGTCAGGTATCGCGCGTACGCACCGGTGGTGAGGAAGCTCGGCAGCTTCTCGCCCAGCGCGGTCTCGGTGAAGATCTCGTAGGCGTCGCCGAGCCGGGTGTCCTCGCCCAGTTCGGCCCGCACCGACGCCAGCTCTTCGTCCAAATAGGACACGGCGAGTTCGCGGGTGAGCGCGGTGCCGTCTTCGAGCTTCGTGCCGTTGCGGATCCACTGCCACACCTGGCAGCGCGCGATCTCGGCGGTGGCGGCGTCCTCCATCAGGTTGTGGATCGCCGCCGCGCCGGTGCCGCGCAGCCAAGCGTCGATGTAGCGCAGCGCGACGTTGATGTTGGCGCGGACACCGGCCTCGGTGACCTCGCCGCCCGCGCTGGCGACGTCGAGCAGATCCTCGGCCGTCACGACGACGTCTTCACGCAGCTTGCCGAGCTGGTTCGGCCAGCCGCCGAGGACGTTGTCGAACACCTCGCGGCAGACCGGGACGAGGCCGGGGTGCGCGACCCACGAGCCGTCGAAACCGTCGTTCGCCTCGCGTTCCTTGTCCTGGCGGACCTTCTCCAGCGCGGTCGCGTTGATCTCCGGGTCCTTGCTCGGGATGAACGCGGCCATGCCGCCGATGGCGTGCGCCCCGCGCTTGTGGCAGGTGCGCACCAGCAGTTCGGTGTAGGCCCGCATGAACGGGACGGTCATCGTCACCTGCGCGCGGTCCGGGAGCACGAAGTCCGCGCCGTGCGAGGAGAAGTTCTTGATGACGCTGAAGATGTAGTCCCAGCGGCCGGCGTTCAGCCCGGCGATGTGCTCGCGCAGTTCGTAGAGGATCTCCTCCATCTCGAACGCGGCGGTGATCGTCTCGATCAGCACGGTGGCCCGGATCGTGCCGCGCGGGATGCCGAGTTCCCGTTGCGCCAGCAGGAAGACGTCGTTCCACAGCCGCGCTTCGAGGTGGTTCTCGAGCTTCGGCAGGTAGAAGTACGGGCCGCTGCCGCGGGCCAGCAGCTGGCGCGCGTTGTGGAAGAAGTAGAGGCCGAAGTCGACCAGGCTCGCCGAAACCGGGCGGCCGTCGATGCGGATGTGCTTCTCCACCAGGTGCCAGCCGCGGGGGCGGGCGACGATCGTCGCGGGGTCGTCGCCGATCGTGTAGCGCTTGCCCGCCTCGGTGGTGAAGTCGATGTTGCGGCGGATCGCGTCGAACAGGTTGAGCTGCCCGTCGATCACGTTGTGCCAGGTCGGCGAGGTCGCGTCCTCGAAGTCGGCGAGCCAGACCTTCGCGCCGGAGTTGAGCGCGTTGACCGTCATCTTGCGGTCGGTCGGGCCGGTGATCTCGACGCGGCGGTCTTCGAGACCGGGCGCGGCCGGGGCGACCGACCAGCTGCTGTCGTCGCGGATCGCGTGCGTCTCGGGCAGGAAGCCCAGCGGCTCCTCACCGGACTGCAGCTTCTCGCGGCGCAGACGGCGCGCGTCGAGCAGTTCGCGGCGGCGGCCGGCGAACGCGTTGTCCAGTTTGGCCACGAAGTCCAGCGCGGCCGGGGTGAGGATCTCGGCGAACCGGTCACCGGCGGGTCCGCAGACGTCGATCCGGTAGTTCAGCTTCTCAACCATGGTGTGCCTCCGCTGGGGCTTCGCGAGAGATAGAAGGGGATGGGAGGTGGCGGTCTCCGCTGGGAGTCCGGAGACCGCCACCTGGCACCTACTTGCGAGGGATCAGAACTGCTCGGCCTCGGTGGAACCGGCGAGCGCGGTGGTCGAGCTCTCCGGGTTCAGCGCGGTCGCGACGTTGTCGAACCAGCCGGTGCCGACCTCGCGCTGGTGCTTCGTGGCGGTGTAACCGCGGTCCTCCGAAGCGAACTCGCGCTCCTGCAGGTCGACGTAGGCGGTCATGCCCTCGCGGGCGTAACCGTGCGCCAGGTCGAACATCGAGTAGTTCAGGGCGTGGAAGCCGGCCAGGGTGATGAACTGGAACTTGTAGCCCATGTGGCCGAGTTCGCGCTGGAACTTCGCGATCGTCGCGTCGTCCAGGTGCTTCTTCCAGTTGAACGACGGCGAGCAGTTGTAGGCCAGCATCTGGTTCGGGTACTTGGCCTTGATCGCCTCGGCGAACTGGCGGGCGACCTCGAGGTCCGGCTTGGAGGTCTCCATCCACAGCAGGTCGGCGTACTCGGCGTAGGCCAGACCGCGGTCGATGCAGGGGTCGATGCCGTTGGTGACGTTGTAGAAGCCCTCGGCGGTGCGCTCGCCGGTGACGTACTTGCGGTCACGCTCGTCGACGTCGCTGGTGATCAGCGTGGCGGCCTGCGCGTCGGTGCGGGCGACGATCAGCGACGGCACGTTCAGCACGTCCGCGGCGAGGCGGGCGGCGTTCAGCGTGCGCTCGTGCTGCTTGGTCGGGATCAGCACCTTGCCGCCGAGGTGACCGCACTTCTTCTCGGAAGCGAGCTGGTCCTCCCAGTGCACACCCGCGGCACCGGCGGCGATCATGCCCTTCATCAGCTCGAAGGCGTTGAGCGGGCCACCGAAGCCGGCCTCGGCGTCGGCGACGATCGGGGCGTACCAGTCGATGTCGGTGTTGCCCTCGGCCCAGTTGATCTGGTCGGCGCGGCCCAGCGCGTTGTTGATGCGGCGGACGACGGCGGGCACCGAGTTGGCCGGGTAGAGGCTCTGGTCCGGGTAGGTCTGGCCGGAGAGGTTGGCGTCGGCGGCGACCTGCCAGCCCGACAGGTAGATGGCCTTGAGGCCGGCGCGCACCTGCTGCACGGCCTGGTTACCGGTCAGGGCGCCCAGCGAGTGGACGTAGTCCTCGTTGTGCAGGAGGTCCCACAGCTTCTCGGCGCCGCGGCGAGCGAGCGTGTGCTCCTCGACCACGCTGCCGCGCAGCTTGACCACGTCAGCCGCGGAGTACGACCGCTTCACGCCCGCCCAGCGGGGGTCGGTCTCCCACTGCTTGGCCAGTTCGGCGGCCGCCTGCTCCAGCTGCTGCGCGTGCTGAGTCATCGGATTCTCCCGGTGTTGCGAAGTTTGCGAGTGATCGCCTTTCCTGATCCGACCCTGACATGACTGGGGAAATCCGATCCAGGCCTCCAATTTGCCAATTTCTGCGAAGCTTCCGTAGCATCTTGCAAAGGTTGCGAATCACAGGTTCGCAAGCGGAGCGAAAATCCACGTGCTTGACCGTTCACTGAATCGTTCAGGCCCGGAAACCTTGCGGACAGAGAGGCCTCAGTGGACAAAACCTTCGCCGGAGCGAAGCTGCGGCATCTGCGCGAAAGCCGGTCGATGAGCCAGGCGGATCTGGCTCGTGTGCTGGAGATCTCACCCAGTTACCTCAACCAGATCGAGCACAACTCGCGACCGCTGACCGTCCCGGTGCTCCTTCGCATCACGCAAGCGTTCGGAGTGGACACCGAGTTCTTCGCGAACAACGACACCGCCCGCCTGGTCGCGGACGTGAAGGAAGCGCTGCTCGACGAGGTCCTCGGCGTGGACGTCACGAACAGCGAGCTCAACGACCTGGCCACGAACCTGCCGACGATCGCCCAGGCACTGGTCAAACTGCACCGCAGCTACCGCAACGCCGTCGAGAACACCGCCGCGCTGACCACCGAAAACGGCCTGGGCCTGCATGGAAGCGCCGCCACCGCCCTGCCGCACGAAGAGGTCCGCGATTTCTTCTACGAGCGGGAGAACTACGTCGCCGAGCTGGACGAACGCGCCGAACGCATGGCGCACGACATCCCGCTGCAGCGTGGCCAGGTGCTCGCGGCGCTGAAGGAAACGCTGATCCAGCGCTACGGCGTCGACGTCACCAGCGAAGGCATCGACGAGGCCAACGGCGAACAGCACCGGTACGAACCCGGGCCGCGGGTGCTGCGGCTGGCGCCGAGCCTGCGCGTCGGGCAGCAGGCGTTCCGGATGGCTTCGCAGATCGCCCTGCTCGAATACGACGACCTGATCACCGAACTCGCCGATTCGTGGGCGTTCTCCGGACCCGCCGCGCGTTCGCTGGCCAGGGTCGGGCTCGCGAACTACTTCGCGGGCGCGCTGATCCTCCCCTATGGACCGTTCCTGTCGACCGCGGAACGCTTCCGCTACGACATCGAGCGGCTGTGCGACCACTTCGGGGTCGGCTTCGAGACGGTCTGCCACCGGCTCTCGACGTTGCAGCGGCCGAAGAACCGCGGCGTGCCGTTCTCGTTCGTGCGCGTCGACCGGGCGGGGAACATGTCGAAACGCCAGTCCGCGGCCGGTTTCCACTTCTCCCGCGTCGGCGGTGCGTGTCCACTGTGGAACATCTACGAGGCGTTCACCCAGCCGGGCAAGATCCTCACCCAGATCGCGACCCTGCCCGACGGCAAGAGCTACTTCTGGGTCGCGCGGACGGTTTCGCGCAACATCGGCGGCTACGGCAGCCCCGGCAAGACGTTCACCGTCGGCCTCGGCTGCGAACTGCGGCACGCGAAACGGCTGATCTACTCGACCGGGCTCGACCTCGACGACCGCGCGGCGGCGACGCCGATCGGCATGGGTTGCAAAGTCTGCGAACGTCCGGCCTGTTCGCAGCGCGCGTTCCCGACGATCGGCAAGCAGCTCACCGTCGACGAGAACACGAGCACCTTCGTCCCGTACCCGGCGGTGCCGAAGGCGCCTTGAGCCGTCCTGATCTCCCTGGCAGGGTTGCCGTCGACGGCCGCCGGTGTGACGGCGGCCACCGCACTGGGGAGAACTGAATGATCTTGGTGACCGGGGCAGGCGGCAACGTCGGCTCGGAACTGACCGGAATCCTGGCGCGCGGCGGGCATCCCGTCCGAGCGCTGGTCCGCACACCGCGGCCGTTGCCGGACGGCATCGAAGCGGTGGTGGGCGATCTCAACGAGGCGACGAGCCTGAAACCCGCGCTGGACGGTGTCCGGGCGGTCTTCCTGCTCGGCGGCTACGAGGACATGCCCGGCGCGCTCGCGGTGATGCGGGACGCGGGTGTCGAGCAGGTGACGCTGCTGTCGTCCCGTTCGGTCGTCGGCGGGCACGCGGACAACGCCGTCGCCGGGATGCACATGGCGGCCGAGGCGGCGGTGCGTGCTTCGAAGCTGGCGTGGACCTTCCTGCGGCCGAGCGGGTTCATGTCGAATTCGCTCCAATGGGTCGCGCAGCTTCGCGCGGGGGACGTCGTGCGCGAGCCGTTCGCGAACGTCCCGGTGGCGACGATCGACCCGTACGACATCGCCGCCGTCGCCGCGGAATCGCTGACCACGCCGGGACACGAAGGCCGGGCGTACGCCATCACCGGCCCGGGTTCGCTCCGGCCCGCCGACCGGCTCCGTGTCCTGAGTGAACTGTTGGGGCGGGAGCTGCGCCTGGATCCGCTTTCGGACGCCGAGGCCCGCGTGACGATGAGCGCGGAGATGCCGGCGAAGTACGTCGACGCCTTCTTCCGCTTCTTCGTCGAGGGCGAGTTCGACGACTCCGCGGTCACGGGTGCGGTCCAGGATCTGACCGGACGGGAGCCACGACCGTTCGCGACCTGGGCCCGGACGCATCTGGCCGCCTTCCGCTAGCCCCGCGTGTGTCATGAAAGGGTCGTTCAGGACGTTTTTCGTCCTGAACGACCCTTTCATGACATCCGGGTCACACCAGGAAGTGGAACAGCGGGCTGCCCGGTTCCACCCGCTCGACCTGCAGCGGGCTGACCTCCAGCCGGTGCAGCAGGCCTTCCAGGTCACCCGGCCGCGCGAGTTCGACACCGATCAGCGCCGGGCCCGTCTCTCGGCTGTTGCGCTTCACGTATTCGAACCGCGTGATGTCGTCGTCCGGCCCGAGGACCTCGTCGAGGAACCGCCGCAGCGCGCCGGGCTCCTGCGGGAATCCCACCAGGAAGTAGTGCTTCAGTCCTTCGTGGATCAACGACCGTTCGAGCACTTCGCCGTAGCGGCTGACGTCGTTGTTGCCGCCGGAGACGACGCACACCACGATCTGCCCGGGGTCGATCTTCACCGTCGTGCCCAGCGCGGCGGTCGCGAGCGCGCCCGCGGGTTCGGCGATCACGCCGTCGGACTGGTACATCGCGAGCATCTCGGTGCAGATCGCGCCCTCGGCGACGTCGGTGAGCTCGACACCGCCGTCGCGGACCAGCGGATACGTCACCGATCCGGCCAGCGCCACCGCCGCACCGTCCACGAAGGTGTCGACGCTCTCGAGCCGCACCGGCTCCCCCGCCGCCAGCGCGGCCGCCATGCAGGTCGCGCCCGCCGGCTCGACCCCGACGATCCGCATCTCCGGCGCGCGTTCCGCGGCCCACGCGGCGATCCCCGCGAGCAGTCCGCCGCCGCCGACCGGCACCACCATGACGTCCGGGACGAATCCCAGCTGCGCGACGACCTCCATCGCGACCGTGCCCTGCCCGGCGACCGTCTCCGGCGCGTCGAACGCGGGGACCAGCGTCGCGCCGGTGCTCTCCGCGTCCTGCTTCGCGGCGCTGAAGGCGTCTTCGTAGGTCTCGCCGACGACGATGACCTCGATATGCGAGCCGCCCAGCGTCGCGATGCGCTCGCGCTTCTGCCGGGGAGTCGTGCCGGGGACGTAGACGCGGCCGTTCGCGCCGAGGCGGCGGCACGCGTACGCGACGCCCTGCGCGTGGTTGCCCGCGCTCGCGCAGACGACGCCGCGCTCCCGGTGCTCCGCGTCGAGCTGGACGATGAAGTTGTAGGCGCCGCGGATCTTGTACGAACGCACGGTCTGCAGGTCTTCGCGTTTGAGCCAGACTCGGGCGTCCACCCGCGCCGAAAGCCGCTCGTTCGGTTCGAGCGGCGTGCGGGTCACCACCCCGGCCAATCGCTTGGCGGCCTCTTCGACCGTTCGGGCGCTCACCGTTTCGATCCCTCGCACGAATGCTGAATGTACTGACCGCCCCCGGCCACGGCGGAGAGTGGTCCAGTGGGTGCTTCACAGGGTTGTCGGTGGCCTGTGGTCCACTGGTCGCCATGGTGAGCAAGGTCGACGGAGTCCGGAGTCTCGATGCGTTGCGCGAGCTGGTCCACAGCGGCGCGGAGCCCGAGTACCAGCTCTTCTACGGCCACACCCCGCTCAAGAGCGGCCGGGTCAACGCGGCCTGCCTGAGCCAGTGGTGGCAGGCGCCGTTCGTCGCGGGCGGCGAGCGGTACCCGACGGCCGAGCACTACATGATGGCGAGCAAGGCGGAATTGTTCGGCGATCACGAGGCCGCGGCGAACATCCGTCAGGCGCCGGATCCCAAGACCGCCAAGATCCTCGGGCGCGAGGTCTCCGGTTTCGACGCCGAGGTGTGGGAGCGGCACCGCTTCGACATCGTCATCGACGGGAACCTCGAGAAGTTCCGTCAGCACGCCGAGGAGCGCGAGTTCCTGCTGGGCACGGGCGACAAGGTGATCGTCGAGGCGTCCAGGATGGACCTGGTCTGGGGCAGCGGCCTCGCCCGCGAGGACAAGAACGCCACCCGCCCCGACTACTGGCGCGGGCAGAACCTCCTGGGCTTCGCGCTCATGGAGGTCCGCGAACAGCTGCGCGGCTAGCTCTCGACGCCCAGGGTCTTCTGCAGCGCCTTGTTCGCCTTGCGCGCCATGTCCGCGACGGCTTCGCGGCGGGCGGCGTCGGCGGCGTAGTCGTCCTGGCGGTTCCGGACGACGCGCGCCGGCGAACCGACGGCGATCGAGTAGTCCGGGATCTCGCCCCGCACCACGGCGTGCGCGCCGAGGACGCAGCCGCGGCCGACCCGGGTGCCCTTGAGCACGGAGACCTTGGTGCCGATCCAGGTGTCCGGGCCGATCCGCACCGGCGACTTCACGATGCCCTGATCCTTGATCGGGACGGTGATGTCGGTGGTGACGTGGTCGAAGTCGCAGATGTACACCCAGTCCGCGACGAGCGTGGCCGCGCCGAGTTCGATGTCGAGGTAGCCGTTGAGCACGTTCTGCCGCCCGAAGACGGCCTTGTCGCCGATGCGCAGCGAGCCCTCGTGGCAGCGGATCGCGTTGCCGTCGCCGATGTGCACCCAGCGGCCGATCTCCAGCCGCCCGTAGCCGGGACGGCAGTGGATCTCGACGTCCTTGCCGAGGAACACCATCCCCCGCAGGATGATGTGCGGGTTCGCGATCCGGAACTTCAGCAGCCGCCAGTAGCGCACGAGGTACCAAGGCGTGTACGCGCGGTTTCGCAGCACCCAGCGCAGCGAGTCCTTGGTCAGGAACTTCGCCTGACGCGGATCACGACGGGCCTGGCCCCAGGCGCGGAGCCGCGACAACGCGGGCGCACCCCACATGGACGTCATACCGGTGACCGTAACCTGTGAACAGGCCGTCGACCGCAAAGGGGAGCACGCGCATGGGCACCAAGCTGATCATCGACACCGACCCGGGGGTCGACGACGCCTTCGCGCTGGCGCTGGCCGCGCAATCCGAGGACGTCGACCTGCTCGGCGTGACCACGGTGTTCGGCAACGTCCCGCTGAGCCACACCACCGCCAACGCCCGCCGCCTGCTCCAGCTCTTCGGCCGCGACGACGTGCCCGTCGCCGCCGGTGCCGCGCGGCCGATGGTCTACGACAACGCCAAGCCCGCCGGGTTCGTCCACGGCGAGGACGGCCTGTCCGGCCACGCCGGGATCCTGCCGGAGGCGAAGCGCCCGCTCGACGAACGCGGCGCCGTCCGCCTGCTGGTGGATCTGCTGGAAGCCGCCGACGAACCGGTGACCATCGCCCCGATCGGCCCGCTGACGAATATCGCGCTGCTGCTGGCGGCGCATCCGGACATCCGCGAGAAGATCGGCCGGATCGTCGTGATGGGCGGCGGGGTGACCAAGGGGAACTCCACCACCGCGGCCGAGTTCAACATCTGGAGCGACCCCGAGGCCGCGCGCCGGGTACTGGTCGACGAGGACATCCCGACGGTGCTGGTCCCGCTGGACATCACGCACCAGTGCTCGGTCGACACCGGCTGGCTCGGCAAACTCGCCGCGTCCGGACCGCTCGGCGCGGCGCTCGAAGCGCTGACGCCCACCTACGTCGAGCACTACACCCCGATCCTCGGCATGCCGGGGATGGTCATGCACGACGCGGTCGCGGTGGCCGAGGCGATCCGGCCGGGCATCCTCGACGTCGAGTCGTACCCCGTGGACGTCGAGTGCGGCTTCGGCCCCGCCCGCGGCGCGACCCTGGTAGACCGGCGAAGGCTGCGAAGCACCGATCCGCAAGCCGTGCCCGGCCGCACCATCGACGTCGCGCTGACCACCGATGTCGACGCCTTCCGCGAGTTCGTCCTCGGCCGGATCACCGGGGGCCGGTGATGGAGCAGGAAACCTCGCGCCGCCGCAGACTCCCGGTGATCATCGCCGCGGTCGTCGTCGCGGGTGCCGCACTGGTCGCCGCCATCACCTTCGCGCCGAAGGAGGAGCCGAAGACGGAGGCCGCCGCCGTCGAGTCCTCGGCCCCGCCCACGCCGCCGCCGTCGTCGTCCGCCCCGGCGGAGATGCCGAAGGAACAGCCGAAGGTCCCGCAGCAGATGGGGCAGGAGTTCGACGCCTGGGTGTCGAAGACCAGCGGCTGGCTCGACATCCCGCTGCGCGCGATGACCGGGTACGCGAAGACGACCGTGGCGCTGAGCAAGGAAACGCCGGGCTGCCGCCTTTCCTGGGTGACGCTGGCCGCGCTCGGGAAGATCGCGTCCGATCACGGCCGCGCCGCCGGTTCGGGGCTGAACGCCGACGGCGTGCTGACCAAGCCGCTCGGCGCGGTCGAGGTCCGCGACTTCTACAACAAGGTCGTCTCGTCCGCGAACGCGAGCGGCCCGCTGCAGCTGACGCCGTCGGTGTGGGACCGGTTCAAGGCTTCGGCGAGCGGCGGGAAACCGGACCCGCAGAACATCGACGACGCCACGCTCACCGCCGGGCGCGCCCTGTGCGCGGGCGGCCGCGACCTCGGCCAGGGCCAGACGTGGTGGAACGCCGTGAGCACGCTGCAACCCGCGCCGCTGCTGATGCACCGCACGCTCGCGACGGTCAACGTCTACGGCACGGTCGGCCAGAACCCGCAGCCGCCGAACGCGGCCGCCTTGAGCGCGGTCAACTTCGCCATCGACAAGATCGGGCTGCCGTACGTCTGGGGCGGCAACGGCACCGGCGGCAGTGACCCCGGTTTCGACTGCTCCGGCCTGACGACGGCCGCGTACGCCAGCGCCGGCGTCAAGCTCATGCGCACCGCCCACACGCAGTACCACAGCGTGAGCAGGGTGACTGATCCCCAGCTGGGCGACCTGATCTTCTACGGCGAACCGAACACGAAGATCCACCACGTCGGACTGTACATCGGGAACCAGCAGATGATCGACGCCCCGCAGACCGGACAGGCGGTGCAGGTGCACACCTATCGGAAACAGGGCGACGACTACGCCGGAGCGGGCCGCCCGACGGCCTAGGACGACGGGCAACCAACCCTCCCTTTGAGGCGTGTACGTCGTGCATGCCACAAGGGAGGGCCAGCATGACCTTACGAAGATCACTGACGTTGCCCGCTGTCGCGCTCGCCGTCGCGCTCACCGTCACCGGTGGCGGGACGGCGGCGGCCACCGATCACCAGCGTTCAGAGGTAACGCTGTCCGCGACGTCCTGGGGTTACGTCGACTCGGCGACACCGGCCACCGCCTACTTCAAGCCGTCCGGCAGCCTGCCGGTCGGTACCTGGGACACCACACCGCACCTTCAACGCTCCTACGTGAACTTCGACCTGGGCTCGTTGCGGGGTGTGCCGTTCACGACGGTGCTGCTGTCGGCGGGCGAGACGCACTACGTCAACTGCGACAGCCGGGCCACCGAGGTGTGGCGGACCTCCGCCTACACCAAGCAGTCGACCTGGCAGAGCCGCCCGGAGGAGCGGACACGGGTCGCGTCCAGGAGTGCCGACAGCACCTGCATCGACAACCACGCCACGTTCGACGTCACCGCCGCGGTGCGGGACGCGATCGCACAGAAGGCCCGTCACCTCACGCTGGGCATCCGCGTCGCCGAAGCCCACGAGGCGGACCCTGCGTTCTATCGGAGGATCGAGTCCCCGGCGACGCTGCGGGTGGTGAACAACGCTCCGCCCGCGACGCCGACCGACCTGCGCACCAACGACGAGACCTGTGCCAAGGACGGCACCGGACCGCTGGTGAATTACCAGGCGAAGCTGAGCGCACGGCTATCCGACCCGAACGGCGACACCACGTTCGGGCAGTTCACTTGGTGGCCGGTGGCGGACCCGTCACAACGGCGTACGGCCACCGCCGCCGAGGCGTACGTGGACGCCTCGGGCCTCGCCGACGGTACCTACGCGTGGGAGGTGTACGCACAGGACAGCTGGGGGGCGAAGTCGTCCACGACCGGCCCGTGCCGGTTCACCGTCGACCGCACGAATCCGAACGCGCCCGCCGTCGCCTCCGCGACGTACCCGGCGGGCACCGAGGGCGGCGGGGTCGGCGTGGCGGGCGACTTCACCTTCTCCCCCAACGGTTCCACCGACGTCGTGCGCTACGACTACGACTTCGGCGGGGACATGCGGGAGATCGCCGCGGGCCCCGACGGCACGGCCACCATCAGCTTCACCCCCACCACCAACGGCTGGGACTCGGTGGTCGTACGGGCGTGGGACCGGGCGGGCAACCTCTCGCTCAGCACCTACCACTCGTTCATCGTCAAGGAGACGCGACCGACGGTCACGTCCGACCGCTACCCGCCGCAGGGCGGCCCGGACGGCGGTATCGGCGTGCCTGGCGTGTTCCGGTTCGCGCCGGCGGCACCGAACGTCGTGGCGTACGACTACCGGCTGAACGACGGCGCGTCCGCCACGGTCACGGCGGGCCAGGACGGCGTCGCCGAGGTGACGATCACGCCGGCCACCGGCGGTGATCACGTGCTGTTCGTGCGCAGCACCGACGCCTCGGGCGTGAAGTCGCCGGAACGGGAGTACCGCTTCCTCGTCGACCCGTCACCTGTGGTGAGCGGGCCCGAAAACGTCGACCTCGGCACCTCGGTCACGTACACGGCGAAACCGAGAATGCCGCACATCGTCGAGTACGACTACTGGTTCGCGAGTGCCGAGAGTACGAAGTGGACGGTCAAGGCGAACGCCGACGGAACCGCCGCGCTGCCGGTCGAAGTCACCTCGACCGAGCAGACCCTGCTGCGGGTCCAGGCCCGCGACGCTTCCGGCGGCCTGTCCCCGGTGACGGAGAAACGGTTGTGGCTCAACACTTGGCGACCCACGGTCGGCTACGTGGGCGACATCGCGACGGAGGGCGCGGCCGTCGCGTTCACGTTCACCACCCCGATGCCGAACGCCGTGGAGTTCGAGTACTGGCTGGCGGCGGACCCGGCGACGAAGTGGACCGCGCCGGTCAGCGGGAACACCGCGACGGTGAACTACACCCTGCCGAGGATCGGCGACTACGAGATGCTGGTGCGCGCGAAGAACGCGGCGGGCGTGTGGTCGTCGACGGGCAACCTCACCTGGACGACGACGAACGACCCGGCGGTGACCTCCAAGGAATTCCAGCTGAACGGGCGGGTGTTCCCCGGCACCTTCACGTTCGACGCCCGCCAGCCGGGCGCGGTGGCGTTCGAGTATTCCTTCGACTGGGGCCCGTTCCAGCGGACGGCCGCCGAGAACGGGCGCGCCGTGCTGGCGTGGACTCCCCCGCTGCCACCGGAAGGCTCGGCCTACCACAACCTGCGGGTGCGTACGGTGACCGCCGACAACGTCTCCTCGCAAGAGAAGACGTATTACTTCAACATTTTGAGCGCACCGTACGTGTCGTCGAAGGAATACCCGGAAAGCGAGTGGTCGGGCGGTGCCGGCGTGCCGGGGACGTTCACCTTCACGCCGGGTATGCCGGGCATGGTCTCGTACACCTACTCCGTCCGGAACGACTGGGGTGCCGTGACGGAGGAGATCACCGTACCGGCGGACGGTTCGGGTACGGGGACGATGACGTGGACCCCACCGGACCGGGGCATCTACTCGGTCCACGTGCGAGGCAACACGGCCGACGGCGGCAAGTCGGGTGGCATCGGCTACTCGGTGTACGTCAGGTGACCGCATGACCGGTGGCCCCGTTCCCCCAGGGATCGGGGCCACCGGTTCAGCCGCGGTAGTAGTCGGCGAGGGCGCTGAACGCGGCCTTGGGTTCCCAAGGCATGCCTGGATAAGTGTCGCCGTCGCGGTCTTCGAAGACTTTGACGATCCCGAGACTGGCCAAGTCCAAGTCACGGCGAGGGTCGCCGGGACGGTGCGGGTAGTTGGAGAGCGCGAAAAGGTAGACGAAGGCGCCGTCGACACCTTCGGCGTCGAAGATCTCCAGTAGCTCGCGCAAGTAGGTGGCCTGACCGGCCTCGTCGCGGTCGTACTCCCCGTTCAGCCGGACCGGGTCGCCGTTCTCGTCGTGTTCGACGATCTCCATGCTGCGCGGCGCCTGATCGCCGGCGCCGCGCCAGGTGGCCGTGCCGAAGCCGGTGATCGCGACCGGTTTTCCTTGCGCCACAAGGGCTCGCACCCCCTCCTGGAACCGGTCGGCCACCTCCGCGGACCGGATGAGTTCGACCGACATGATGTCGAAAAGGCTCCAGTCGACCCGCTCGAACGGGATGCAGGCGTAGGTGAGCTTCCCGTGGAAGTGCCGGCGGACCTCCGCCACGGCGTCGCCGAGGAAGTCGTTGAGGCGCGCGCTCGCCTCGGCGGTGCGCTCACCCAGGCTCTCCGGCCTGCTGAAGAGTCGTTCGAGCCGCTCGGTGATGTCGGCGCCGGGCAGGAATCCGTGGTCCATGAGGCTCAGCTCGACGCCGGTGACGAACACGACCTCCGCTCCCGCCCGCCGGACCCGTTCCGCCCGCTGAGCGCAGTCGGCGAACAACGCCAGCATCTCCTCGGGCGTCAGCTCCAGCGGGTAGGGCGAGAACCAGACCTCCAGCCCGAGTTCCGCGGCGAGGTGAGCGGCCTGCTCCAGCCGCTCCGGATCGCCGCCGACGAGATGCACGGCGTTGCAGTGCAGGTCGTCACGGATGACGGCCAGCTCGCGTTTCACCAGGTCGAGATCGAAGTTCTCGCGGGAGATCGCGCCGCCCCGGACGAAGCCGGTGTCGTAGGCGATGCCTTTGGCACGCATGGGTTCGGTCCTCTCTTGTCGGAATGTGGTGCCCGAGACTAGGCAGAAACTTGCGTGCGCGCAAGTTTGCGTTCACGCAAGTTCACTGGGATACTCGGCCGGTGACCGGATTGCGCGACCAGAAGAAGCAGGCCACCCGGAAGACCTTGCGCGAGGCGGCGCTGCGGCTGGCCCTGGAGCGTGGCCCCGAAAACGTGCGCGTCGACGACATCGCCGAAGCCGCCGGAGTCTCGCCCCGGACCTACAACAACTACTTCTCCAGCCGCGAACAGGCCATCGTCGCCGCTGTCTCCGCCGAGCGGGAAGCGCGGATCGCGGCAGCGGTGGCGGCCCAGCCCGCTGAAGCCGGCCTCGCCGACGCCGTGATCGAGGCGATCGTCGAGCAGTACACCGATCCGGGCGAACACCAGCGCGACGCACTGCTGCTGATCACCACCCGGCCGGCGCTGCGCGAGGCTTTCGCCGACACCACGAGCGCGCTCGAAGTCCCCCTCGCCGACGCGATCGCCCAACGTCGGAGCGACATCCCGCCGCACATCGCCCTGGTGCTCGCGGCGAGCGTGACCGCCGCGGTGCGGATCGCGCTCCAGCGATGGCTCCAGCCGAGTACGGCCGGCGGGCTCGTCGTGCCCTCCGGCTCACTGCCCGACCTGCTCCGCGGCGCACTCGCGCCCCTCGCGCCCGCACTCGACGCCGCCGAAGGCCGTCGCG
Source organism: Amycolatopsis japonica (assembly GCF_000732925.1). Taxonomy (NCBI): domain Bacteria; kingdom Bacillati; phylum Actinomycetota; class Actinomycetes; order Pseudonocardiales; family Pseudonocardiaceae; genus Amycolatopsis; species Amycolatopsis japonica. The sequence continues at coordinate 1,593,063 of NZ_CP008953.1, read as the reverse complement.
ACATAGGGTGAGCGCGTGTACTCACCGATTCCGGTCCTGAACGAGCTGAAGGACCTCTACGACTCGACCCGCGACTACCTCGCCGACGGTTTCGAGCTGTACGACTACGACGACAAGAGCAGCTTCCCCCAGGAGCTGGACGACCCGGCGTTCCTCTCGCGCTTGATCCCCTTCGCCCAGGCGAACGGGAGCGGCTCGACTTACGCCATCTGGCGAGCCGACGACGAGACGGACCTCGCCCTCGCGCCCATCGTCGTCTTCGGCGACGAGGGTGGCGAGCACGTCGTCGCCCGCGACTTCACGGATTTCCTGCGGCTGCTGGGTTTCGACGCGGAGATCATGGTCGACCACGATTCGGCCTACTACTACCGGGCGGAAGACGACGACCACAGCGGCTCGCACGAGCTGTTCGTCGAGTGGCTCCGGGGGCGGGGCCTGACGCCGTCCGAGGATCCGGACACCGTCGTGGCCGCCGCCCGGGAAGCCCACGGTGATCGGTTCCGGGCGTGGATCACGCCGTTCTACGAACGGATCGACTGGGCCTGAAAGGCCGTCGCGTTGTCGCGCGCCCAGTCGGCGAAGGTGAGCGCGGGCCGTCCGAGGAGTTCTTCCACCGTGGTGGTCGTGGGCCCGGGGCGTTCGCTGTAGTCGGCCAGGGAACCGAGCAGGCGGTCGGGGACCTCCTCGGGGAGTCCCTGCGCGAGCATTCCCTGCCGTACCCGCTCGGGCGGAAGCTCCTGAAAGGACAGTGCCCGGCCGGCGGCCGCGCCGATGAGCCGCACCTTTTCGTGCTGGTCCACCGATCCCGGACCGGTCAGCGTGGACACCGACCCCGCCGGGAGGTCGCCGAGAAGGCCTCGCGCGGCGACCTCGGCGATGTCGGTTTCGTGGATCGGGGAGGTGGCGGCGCGGCCGTACGCGCCGCGCACCACGTCACCCGCCTGGAGCTGGGGTACCCAGGCCAGCGCGTTGGCGGCGAAATCCGCCAGGCGCAGGACCGTCCACTCCAGACCGGAGCGCGTGACGAGCTCTTCGGCTTTCTTGAACTGGGCGGCGAAACGCGCCTCCCCGGCCGGGTACTCGACGGTGGTGGCCGACAGCAGCACCACCCGCCGCACCCCTCGTCCGGCCGCCAGCTTCAGCAGCTCTTCGAGGCCGGGGCCGGTCGCCCGCGGGCTGATCTGGATCGCTTCGACACCTTCCAGCGCCGGTTCGATCCAGGCGGGACTGAACAGGTCCCCGTCGCCGCGGGTGATCGTGGTGACGTCGATACCTTGGCGCAGCAGGACATTCTTCACTTGACGTCCCACGACGCCGTTCGCTCCGGTGATCAGGATCATGATCGTTCCTTTGTTCGGCGTGCGGATGGTCAGACGCTGGCGAGTTCTTCGGCCTGGAGGATGCGGCGGCGACGCACGGGACGCATCGACGTCGGGTGCGAGATGCTCCAGGCCGCGGCCTTGCAGATGATCTCCTTGAGCCGGGCGGCCGTTTTGCCGGTGAGCGCCGAGTCCTTGGGCCGGTCGTCCGGGGTCACCCACTGCACGACGGCGTCGCGGCGGCCCAGGCTGACGCACTGGCCGGTGTACCCGATCTTGTTCTCGGGGAGCGAGCCTCCGGTCAGGCAGGCGACGATGGCGTCGGCCGCGCGGTAGGCCGTGGGAACTCCCGAGGCACAGGACATCCGCAGCGGCGTCCCGTTCGCGCCCGTCGCGAGCGCGGCGTCACCGACGGCGTAGACGTCCGGATGCGAGACCGACCGCATCGTGTCGTCGACGACGATCTGTCCTGTCACGGAGACGTCCAGTGTCGTTGCGGCGGCGATGGGATGGACGGCGAAACCGGCCGTCCAGACGGTCACCTCGGCGGGAATCTCGCGGCCGGCCGCGGTCGTCGCGCCGTCCGGCCCGACACGCGTGATGTCGGTGTCCTCGTACAAGGTGATGCCGAGCCTCTCGAAGGTCCCGCGCAGGTGGCGCCGCGCCTTCTCGCTCATCCAGTCGCCGAGACCGCCGCGGGCCGCGAGCGCGACTTCGAGATCCGGCCTGGCTTCCGCGATTTCCGTGACGGCTTCGATGCCGGTGAGGCCACCGCCGACGACGAGCACGGTCCCGCCCGCGTCGAGGCCGGCGAACCGCGCCCGCAGCCGCAGCGCGGAACCCTTGCCGTCGATGTGGTGGGCGTGCTCGGCGACACCGGGGACACCGCTGTCCGCGGCGGCGCTGCCGAGGGCGTAGACGAGCGTGTCGTAGGCGATGTCCCCGTCGTCGAGGGCGACGGTCTTGCGTTCGGTGTCGACCGCGCTGACCCACGCCGTCCGCACCCGCACGCCCGTACCCGCGAAGACCTCGGTCAGCAGGCGGGGTTTCAGGTCCTGGCCGGTCGCGAGCTGGTGCATGCGGACCCGCTCGACGAACTCGGGGTCTGCGTTGACGAGGGTGATCTCGGTGTCGGCGGGGTGCAGCCGCTTGGCCAGCCGCCCGGCGGCGTTGGCTCCGGCGTATCCGGCTCCGAGAACGACGATTCGGTGCTTCATGGTCTCACTCCTGTCCGGTCGGTGTTCGCTGCCTGAACCAGGCAGCGACACGAAACCTGACAGCGGCGACCTGTGATCCGGGTCACCAGGGGACGGTGAGCGGCTCCCCGTGCTCGGAGATGCCCCACTGACCCGCCGCGCGGTCGAGCTTGGCGGGGTTCACCTGGGCGTGGACCGCGGCGATGCCGTCGGCCGTGACCTCCAAGGAGACGACGCCGACGAGCTTGCCCTCCACCATCAGCGCCAGCGCGGGAACGCCGTTGGCGATGGTGGAGAACAGCTCGGGCTTGCCGCCGATCAACGACCACTTGGCGGCGCTCGGCTTGAAGAGGCCGCGCAGGAACCTCGCCACCCGGACCGCGCCGGTGATCGGCCGCGGCAGCGAGAAGAGCACGCCGCCGCCGTCGCCCACGCTGATCGCGTCGTCGGCCAGCAGCCGCACCAGCGCGTCGGTCCGGCCGCTGAGCGCCGCGGCGAGGAACTCCTCGACGATCTTGCGGGCCGCGGCCGTGTCGACCTCCACCCGCCGCCGGTCGGCGGCCAGATGCTGCTTGGCCCTCCGGTAGATCTGCTGGCAGTTCGACTCGGTGACGTCGAGGACCTCGGCGATCTCGGCGTGGGAGTACCCGAACGCCTCGCGCAGCACGTACACGACGCGTTCCTTGGCCGAGAGCCGTTCCATCAGCGTGAGCATCGCGATGGAGACCGATTCGCGCTGCTCGACGGTGTCGGACGGGCCGAGCATCCGGTCCCCCGCGAAGACCGGCTCGGGGAGCCATTGGCCCACATAGGTTTCCCGCCGGGCCCGCGCCGAGGTGAGCCGGTTGAGGCAGAGGTTGGTGAGCACCTTCGTCAGCCACGCCTCCGGCGTCTCGACGTACTCGCGATCGGCGGACTGCCAGCGCAGGAACGTGTCCTGCACCGCGTCCTCGGCGTCGCTCGCCGACCCCAGCAGGCGATACGCGATCGCCTCCAACCGGCCACGGGCCGCCTCGAACACCTCGACCTCGCGCGCACCGGTCAGCATCACCTCAGATTAGCCATCGGTGTCAGGCCGCGGGGATCCAGCTGCCGTGCAGTCCCAAGGGGACACGGGCTGGCAGGTGAACCCTCGCCAGGGGCTCGCCGGTGAAGTCCTGCGACGCCAGGATCACCAGATCCGCCGCACCACGGTCGCGGTCGTGGACGTAGACCAGGTTGTAGCCGTCGTCCTCCGCGGCCGCGCGGGCAGACGGGACGAACACGGTCTCCCCCGCGCTCGCGTCACGGCCGAACTCGTGGGCTTCGGTGACGCCGGTCAGGAGGTCGTGCTTGAGCAAGGCGCTGCTGAAACCCTCGTCGGGGCGGTCCGGTTCCGTGGCGCTCGGGGTGGCGTACAGCTCGGCCGCCGCCGAATAGCCGTAGCGGTAAGGCTTTCCGCCGAACCGGCCGTTGAGGCGCGGGAAGTCCTGCGGACGGTCGTGCAGCAGCGAGCGGGTGGCCCGGTCGGCCGCGAGATCCACCGTCCAGCGTTCCAGCACGGGCTTCGAGGCGCCGACGTCGGCGAAGTCGATCGGCCGGGGATGCACGACGACGTCCACCACCACTGTTCCGTCGTCGTCGAAGGCGTTCAAGGTGTGACCGACCATGACGGGCGCGGTCTCGAACCACCGCACCGTCCCGCCCGCCCTCGGCAGCAATCCCAGCCGTGACGGCAGTTCCCGGTTCCAGCCGAACGGCACGCCCGTCGCCAGGCGCTCGGGCATGAACACCATCGGGGACTCGTAGAACACCACGTAGTGCTCGGTGAGCGCGAAGTCGTGCATGTACGGCAACGTGGGCGCCTTGATGTCGGTGACGCTCCGGTTGCGCCCGTCGGGGCCGATCACGATGTGCTGCACGAAATCCGCGCCGTACCGGAAGGCCAGCGAGTGCAGTTCACCGGTCGCGTGGTCGTACTTGCTGTGCGCGTTGGCGGAGAAACCCTGTTCCGTCGCACCGAGGGCGGCGGGCCCGACGGTGTCGAGTTCGTCGGTCAGCTCGTACGGCGCCAGACCTCCTTCGATGAGCGCGTAGAGGCGGCCGCCGTGGCCCGCGACCTGCACGTTCGGCGCGAAGTCCAGGCGCTCGTCGGCGACCTGCCCGCGCCGCGGTTCCCCGAGCCGGTCGGCCACGGAGGCCGACCGGACCCAGCGGTTGCGGTACCACTCGGCGCGGCCGTCGCGCAGGCGAACGCCGTGGACCATGCCCTCCCCGAGGGTCCAGATATGCGCCGACGCGTCTTCGAGGCCGAGCGGGTTCGGGCCGATCCGCAGGTAGCGGCCGTCGAGGTCGTCCGGGATCTTCCCGGTGACGGGCAGGTCGAAGGCGGTGATCTCTTCGGTGACCGGGGCGAAGTTGCCCAGGACGTAGCGATTCATCGTCGGGTTTCCTTGCTGCTAGGCGTCTTGAACATTTGTATAATACATTTGTATAAGACGCTTGTCACAGCCCCGCGCTAGGATCGCCGCATGGGACAACGAGAGGACCTCCTCGACGGGGCCAAGCGCTGCCTGATCGAACGCGGTTACGCGCACACCACCGCGCGGGACATCACCGCGGCCTCGGGAGCGAACCTCGGCTCCATCGGGTACCACTTCGGTTCCAAAGAGGCCCTCATGAACGAGGCCATGATCGAGCTGTCCACCGAAGTGGTCGAGCGCCTGCGCGAGCCGGAGGACGCTTCGCTCACCACCACTTGGCAGGGCCTTGTCGACTCCTTCGGCGAGCAGCGCGATCTGTGGACCGCCGTCCTGGAGAGCGCCACCCAGGCCATCCGCTTCCCGGAACTGCGCGAACGGCTCGCCGACGCCCAGGACGAGGCCCGCAAGGTCCTCGGCGAGCGGCTGTCCGCCACCGACGCCGAGGCGGCGGGCGCCGTCCAGTTCGCCCTCATCGCGGGCGTGATGATGCAGCACCTCGTCGCCCCGGACCGGGCCCCCAGCGCGGAAACGATCATCCGCGGCCTGGAGGCCCTCGCCGGCGGCAAGGCCTGACTCAGCCCTTCCGCTCCTCGAACATGTTCAGCAGCACCTCGGGAACGTCCTCGCCGAAGATGCTTTCGAGCAGGAAGTCCTCCTCGATCGGCGTTTCGCAGCGCACGAACATGGCGTGTTCGTACTCGGCGAGAGCGGCCTCGACGTCGTCGGGACGCGCGGCGAGCGCCTTGCCGAGTTCGGCGCCGTCGAGCATCGCCAGGTTGGCGCCTTCCCCGTTCGCCAGCGCGAGATGCGCGGCGTCGCCGAGCAAGGTCACGCCGGGCACGCGCTCCCAGCGCAGCCCGAACGGCAGCGTGAAGGCGGGACGGTGGATCGGTGCGATGTCGCTTTCGGTGATGAGCGCGGTCAGCTCCGGCGACCAGTCGCCGAACTCCGCCGCGATCCCCGCCTTGGCCGCATCGGCGTCGGAGAAGTCGATGGCGTCGAACCATTCCAACGGCTTGCCGAGCTCCACATAGGCGTGCAGGGTGTCGCCGCTTTCGCGGTGGGCGTTGATACCGATGCCCTCCGTGGTCCCGGCCCCGAACATCGATCCGCCGCCGACCGTCTTCGCCACGGCGGCGTGCCGGGTGTCCGCGTCGTACAGATAGGTCTCGACGATCGACGTGCCGGAGTACTCGGGAACGGCGTCGGTGAGCAGCGGCCGGACCCGTGACCAGGCCCCGTCGGCACCGACCAGGAGACCCGCGACGACGGTGGAGCCGTCGTCGAAGGTCACCTCGTGGCGGCCGTCGCCGAGCGTCCGGGCGCCGACGACCTTGCGTCCCCAATGGACAGTGTCTTCGGGGAGCGAGTCGAGCAGCATCCGCCGCAGGTCACCGCGCTGCGCCTCGGGCCGGCCGCCCGTGCCGTCGTCGCCCCGCTCGAACAGGACGGTCCCGTCCCGGTCGAGCACCCGCAACGCCTGACGGCCCTCCAGGACGATGCCGCGGAACTCGTCCATCAGCCCGGCGGCTTCGAGCGCGAGCTGGCCGTTGTAGTCGTGGATGTCGAGCATCCCGCCCTGCAGGCGCGAGGTCGGCGACGCTTCGGCTTCGTAGACCTCGGAAGGGATGCCGTGGACGTGCAGGACCCTGGCCAGGGTGAGCCCGCCGAGACCGGCGCCGATGATCGTGACAGGTGTGTTCATGGTGACCCCTCGATCGCTTCTGGAATGACATTCCAGAGCGTGTCGCGGGCCGCTGTCAGACGCCGCACACGACACTGGCACCGGTCTGGCAGGCGCTGTCAGCCGAAGAACTCGACGATGTCCTTTCCCCAGCCGGGATCACCCGTACTCGCGAACGCGACCCACGCTCCGTGCACCCGGGCCGCGAGCCCGTCCGGGACGGGATCGGGGCCGAGCAGGCCGGTGTCCCCGTGCAGCCACGGCTCGTCGGCGACGTCGAAGACGAACGGCAACTCGACGGTGTGGGCGGCGCCGAGTCGTCCGTTCGACGCCGTCGAGCGATAGCCGAACGAGTACCGGTGGGTGTGCCCCGACGAGAGCGCCGCGTGCGCCCGCGCCAGCCGCTCGGTGCCGTCGCCGAACAACCTCCGTCCGAGATCCGGTTCGCCGTAAAGGTTTCCTTCCTCGGTGTTGGTCCCGATGAGCAGCGCGACATCCCCGTCGAGAGGACCGTCCGCGGGCTGGACCGGCAGGACGAGGCTGAACGGGCTCAGCCCGGCCAGGGGATCCACGGCGGTTTCGGTCCGCAGATCGAGCCCGGCCAGCGCGGGCAGGATCTGCAGGAACCGCTCGTCCGTGATCGCTCCGAACGCCCGCGCGGTGGGCTCGGCTCCCAGCGCCGACGCGGCGGCCGCGGTGACCCTGGCCGCTTGTTCCGGGGTGAAGGCGCCGGTTCCGCTGCCGCTCTGGACGATCGCCCGGCGGAACAGGCCCTTGGCCTCCGGTGTCGCGAGCAGCGCGCCGGTGAGCGTCGCCCCCGCGGACTGCCCGAACACGGTGACGTCGCCCGGATCGCCGCCGAACATCGCGACCGTGTCCCGCACCCAGCGAAGCGCGGCGAGCACGTCGAGCAGGCCGCGGTTGGGCGGAGCGCCTTCCAGATCGAGGAAACCGGGGACGCCGAGGCGGTAGTTCACCGTCACCAGGACGACGCCGTCGCGCGCGAACGCCCTCCCGTCGTAGAGCGCGGCGCGAGTGGAACCGGTGACGAAACCGCCGCCGTGCACGAAGACCATGACCGGACGCCGTCCGTCGTCCGCCGCCGGTGTCCGGACGTCGACGGTGAGGTACTCCTCGCCACGCACCCAGCCGGGTCCGAAGTACGGCGTCATGTCGAGCTCGCCGAAGTCGCGTACCGGCTGGGGTGCCGTCGGCCCTGGCCGCGTCCCGTCCCGGACGCCGGACCAGCCCGGATGCGGCGCCGGCGGGAGGAAACGGCCGGGGCCGATCGGCGCCGCCGCGTACGGGATGGCGCGATAGAGCTCACCGAAGGGATCACGGCTGCCGCGGACGGCACCGGCCGGGGTTTCTGCTTGCACGTACACGAAAACTCCTCAGGAGAGCGGCGAGAACGCGGCCCACCGCGCGATCGCGAACTTCGATCCGCGGCGCTCGACCCGGACAGCGCCCTGGGCACCGAAATGCGCCGGGAATAGGAGCGCGCGGCCGTCGGCGGCCTGGCCGAGCAGCTTGTGCCGGGTGGCCCGTGATCCCGCCGGATCTTCGCAATAGGGCGAATTGGTGTCCGGTTCCACGATCTGCAGCGCGGTGTGCACGAGATCGCCCACGAACAACGCCCGTTCCCCGCCCGATTCCAGGGTGAGCACGGACGAGCCGGGCGTGTGACCGGGCGCGGGATCCAGCCGCAGATTCCGGTCGATCCGGTACGTGCCGTCCCACAGCCGGGCCAGCCCCGCCTCGTGGACCGGCGCGACGCTGTCCTCGAAGACGTTCTGATTTCCGCGTCCCAGCACGGAATCGTGCGCTTCGGCCGGATTCCAGAAGTCGAAATCGGGCCGAGGCATCAGATACGTGGCGTTCGGGAAGGTCGGCACCCAGGTGCGGCCGTCGAGCCGGGTGTTCCAGCCGACGTGGTCGATGTGCAGATGGGTGTTCACCACGACGTCGACGTCCTCGGGCCGCACCCCGGCGGCCGCGAGGTTGTCGAGGTAGGCGGTGTCGAGGCGGTTCCACACCGCCGCGTACGGCCGGTCCTTGTGGTTGCCGACGCCGGTGTCGACGAGGATCGTGCGGCCTTCGCTGCGGATCAGCCAGGACTGGAGCGCCGCGTGGCACTCGTTGGTCTCGGGGTCCCAGAAATCGGGCGCCAGCCAGCCGCGGTGTTCGTCCCACGCTCCGTCGGGGCTTTCCGGCAGGAATTCGGCCGGGGTCATGCCGAGCGAACCGTAGAACTCCTTGACGCGGGTGACCGTGACGTCTCCGATGGTGATCTCGTCCATGTCCCCGAGCCTTCAGCCCCGGCCGGACACGGACCACACCTCGTTCGTCCTCCCACTGGGAGGGTGTGGCTGACGCGGACCGCGCCACGGATACTCGGGCCCATGGACGGACCTGGCCCGCTCGGCGACTTCCTGCAGGCACGACGGGCGCGGCTGCGGCCGGAAGACGTCGGCCTGCGCGACTTCGGATCGCGCCGCCGGGTGGCCGGGCTGCGCCGCGAGGAACTGGCCCAGCTCGCGGGCGTCAGCGTCTCCTACTACGCGCGGCTGGAACAGGGCATGTCCCGCGGCGCCTCGGCCGAGGTGCTGGACGCCATCGCCCGCGCGCTCCGGCTCGACGACCACGAACGCGGCCACCTCGACCGGCTCGCCGGCGCCGCCCGCCGCACCCCGCGGGCGCGCCGTCCGCGGCCCGAGAAGCTCCACGACGAGACACGGGACCTCTTGAGCACCGTCGACGCTCCCGCCCTGGTGCTCGGCCGCCGCTCCGACGTCCTGGCGTGGAACGCGCTCGGCCACGCCCTGCTGGGCGGGCATCTCGACTTCCACGCCCCGGAAGACCCGGCACGACGGCCGAACACGAGCCGGATGCTGTTCCTGGACCCGCACTGCCAGGAGCTGTACGCCGACCGGAAGCGGAAGATCCGCGCCGTGGTCGGCAGCCTCCGGATCGCCGTCGGCAGGTATCCCGACGACCCGCTGCTCGCGGAACTGATCGGCGAACTGTCGATGAAGAGCCCCGAGTTCGTCGCGCTGTGGAGCGACCATCGCGTGCGGCCCTGCGACGCCGAGTCCTACGAACTGCGCCATCCGGTCGTCGGTTCGGTCCGGGTGACCCAGCAGACGTTGTCGATCGCCCGCTCGCCGGACCAGTCGCTGATCGTGTGCACGACCCGGGCGGGCTCGTCGGACGAGCAGGCCCTCACGCTGCTCCGCCGGGCCGCGGATATGTCATGATGCTGACATGACGGTCGGACCACTGGACCAATCGGCGGGATACCTGCTGAAGCGGGCGGCGACGGCGCTCCGGACGGCGATGGACACCGCGTTGCGCCCCCTCGATCTGACCGTGCCGCAGTACTCCTGCCTCGAAGTGCTCTCGCAGCGACCTGGGCTGTCCAACGCGGAACTGGCCAGGGCCGTGTTCGTCACCCGGCAGTCGATGAACCTGGTCCTGCGCGGTCTGCAGGACCGCGGACTCGTCACCCGGCCGGCGACCGCGCCGCAAGGCCGCGCCCTGCCCAGCACGCTCACCCCCGCCGGACGCGCGCAGCTCCGCGCCGCGAGTGGCCTAGTGCGCGAGGTCCAGGACCGCATGCTCGCCCCGTTTTCGGAAGCGGGCCGGGAACGGCTCGTGCACGACCTCGCCGCCTGCGCCGACGCGCTCACACCCGGGGAATGACTCAAGACCTCGTGCTCACCAGCGTCTCCGGCTTGAACGCGTACACGTCTGAGCCTTGGACCAGCACGTGCCATTCGCCGCAGACCTTGTCGGTCCTGCCCTCCTGACCCTGCGGCCACCACTGCGCGGCGAGCGTGGCCGCCTGTGTCGCGGCCGCCCCCGGCACGCAGAGCGCCGGCAGCGTGCCGCCGGTGAACTTCAGGAGCCGCTCCGAACCCGTCGTCCGGATGACCTCCGTGACCGACGCCGCCCCGTCCGGCACCCAGTCCGGCAGCCGGGCGTCCTTGTCCCGCTTGCCCTCCGCGCCGGTCGCGTAGCCGACCGTCTTGACGTGTCCGTTCGCCTTTTCGGTCAGACCTTCCTTGAGCCCGCAACCGGACAGGGCGATGGTGGCCGTCGCGGCGGCGAGCACCGCCGCGGTGATCTTCGTGTTCATACGATCGAGTCAACCTCGCGGAAACGTTCACGGGATCGGACTTTCGGCCCGGCCGTGCCGCCATCCGGCCGATCTCGACGACGGATAACCGCCAGCGATCGGCCACCCCGCGCGACAGAGTGATCGTCGTGACGACGACAACAGACGCCCTGTCCGTGCTCAAGGGCATGTACGCGGCGGAAGCCGAGTACTTCGCGGCGGGCGGCCCCGGCAAGGCGTCCTTCGCGTCGCTCGCCCCGTTCTTCTCCCCCGATGTGGTGCTGCACCAGGCGGACGGCCTGCCCTACGGCGGGATCTGGCGCGGCCACGAGGGCATGGAGCGGTTCTTCGTCGCCATGAGCGGCACGTGGGACGTCTTCGACATGCTGGACCAGAGCTTCCTGAGCGAGACCGATCCGCTGGTGATCCTGACCCACGTGCACGTCCGGGCCAGGGCGACCGGCCGTGAGCTGGATTTCCCGATCCTGCAGACGATCACCGTCGCGGACGGGCGCATCACCGAGGTGCGGCCGTTCTACTGGGACACCGCGGCGATCGCGGCGGCCTGCACGAACTACCATTCCGCTGATGACCGCCTACCACGATCTTGAGCTGTTCGAGGAAGCCGCTTCCCTGCCGGAGCGGCAGCAGAAGATCCTGCTGACCATCCGCGAATGGGTGGTGGAGTACGGCTACTCGCCGAGCACGCGCGAGATCGGCGAAGCGGTCGGGCTGCGCTCGACGTCCTCGGTGTCGAAGCATCTGGCGGCGTTGGAGGAGAAGGGTTTCCTCCGCCGCAGCAGCTCCATCTCGCGCCCCATCGACGTGCGTGCCTTCCTGCACGGCACCGCGTCGAAGGAGTCCACAGAGGACTCCGTGCCGGTCCCCGTCGTCGGTGACATCGCCGCGGGCACGCCGATCTCCGCCGTCGAACACGTCGACGACGTGATGACCCTTCCGCGTGAACTCACCGGGCGGGGCAACGTCTTCGGCCTGCGGGTGCGCGGTGACTCGATGATCGACGCGGCCATCTGCGACGGCGACATCGTCGTGGTGAAACAGCAGAAGGAGGCGCACTCCGGCCAGATCGTCGCCGCGATGATCGACGAGGAGGCCACGGTCAAGGTGTACCGCCGCCGCGACGGCCACGTGTACCTCGAACCGCGCAACCCCGCCTACGAGGTCATCGACGGCGACCGCGCGAGCGTGCTCGGCGTCGTGGTCTCGGTGCTGCGCAGCGTCTGACGCGGTTTTGTCGGTGGGCCGGAGTAGCTTGCGGCCCATGTACGAAATCGACTTCGTCGAGTTCCCGTCGAGCTCGGCGGCGGGCTCGAGCGGGTTCTTCGAAAAGGCCTTCGGGTGGACGGCGACGGCGTACGGCCCGGCGTACACCGACGTCCAGAGCGGCGGCGTGGTCTCGTTCGGCTTCCAGCAGGACACCGCGCAGCAGACGGCCGCGCCGCTGGTGACGATCCGCACCGACGACCTCGCCCGGGCGAGGGCTTCCGTCGAGGCCGCGGGCGGAATCGTCACGGTCGAGCCGTTCTCGTTCCCCGGCGGTCGCCGGTTCCACTTCCGCGAGCCCGGCGGCGCCGAACTCGCGGTGTGGTCCCCGGACTCCTGACATCAGGCCGCGAAGCCCAGCACGAGCGAGGCGGCGACAGGCGCCATGTACATCAGCGGGAACGCGACGTGCGACGGCCAGTGCGCGCGGAGCACGGTGATCACGGCACCGGTGAAGTAGAGCACCAGGCCGATCCCGGCCGCGACGCCGAGCGCGGGCACCCACAGACCGGCGATCAGGCCGAGTGCGCCCGCGGCTTTGGCGACCCCGAGCGGGGTCCACCAGCCGCGCGGAACGCCGTAATCGGCCAGCGGCTGCACGACCCACTTGGCGCGGAAGAAGATCGAAGCGGCCGAGAACGCGGCCATGAACGCTCCGACGACGGTGACGATGACATAAGCGGTGGTCATTTCGGTTTCTCCTTGGCTTCTCGGTGGTTCGCGGGGTTGACCCCGGCCACCGGCCCGATGTGACAGCCCGTCGGGTGAAGCACGTCACAGGGTGCCGTCGTTTTAGAGCAAGTGCTCTGTTATCCTCGCCGCATGCCCCGCCCCCGCGTGCACGACCTGGACCGGCTGCTCGACGCGGCCGAGCGCCTCGTCGTCGAGGTCGGCGCCCGGGGCGTCACCGTGCGATCCCTCGCGGCCGCCGCGGGCGTGTCCAACGGGACGATCTACCACGCTTTCGGCTCGCTCGGCGCGCTGCTGGCCCGAGTCTGGCTCCGCGCGGCGAGCGCCTTTCTCGACCTCCAGACCGAGCTGGCCGATCAGGCGGAAGGCCCGGCCGCCGCGATCGCGGCCGCGGCGGACGCGCCGGCGGAATTCGCCCACCGCCGTCCGGAAGCGGCCCGCCTGCTCATCACCGTCAAGAAGGAGCATCTGCTCGGCCCGCAGGTCCCCGAAGATCTCGCCGGCGAGCTCCTCGCACTCGACAAACGCCTGGTCAGGGTTCTCGTCACGCTCGCCGAACGGCTCTGGGGCAGGCGGGACGCGCAGGCGGTCGAAGTGCTGACGACCTGCGTCGTCGACCTGCCGACAGCCCTGTTCCGCCGCGCCTTCACCGCGGGCGAGCCGATCTCCGAAGACTCCCGGGCCCGGCTGTCCGCCGCGGTCCACGCCATACTCCTGCTCCCACCCCCACGGAAGGACTGACATGCCCACTCTGCGCCACGACGCCCCGGTGTTCCTGCTGGACCTCGGGGACGACGAGAACCGGTTCTCGCCGTCCTGGCTGGAAACCGTGCATTCCCAGCTGGACACCGTCGTCGCCTATCCGGATCCGGCGGTACTGGTGACCGTCGGCTCCGGGAAGTTCTACTCCAACGGCCTCGACCTCGACTGGCTCACCAGCAACCCCGCCAAGGCCGCGCAGTACGTCGCCGACGTGCACGAGCTGCTGGCCCGCGTGCTCACCCTCGGCGTGCACACGGTCGCCGCGATCAACGGGCACGCCTTCGGCGCCGGGGCGATGCTGGCGATGGCGCACGACTTCCGGGTGATGCGGGCGGATCGCGGGTTCTTCTGCTTCCCCGAAGCGGACATCAACATCCCGTTCACGCCGGGGATGGCGGCGTTGATCCAGGGCAAGCTCACCCCCGCCGCCGCGATCGCGTCGATGACCACCGGACGACGGTTCGGCGGCACCGACGCGCGCGACCTCGGACTCGTGGACGCCGTCGCCGAGAAGCCCGCCCTGCTGGAGTACGCGGCCGATCTCGTGCGCCCGCTGGCCGGGAAGGACCGCGGCACGCTGTCCGCGATCAAGACGACGATGTTCACCCCCGCCGTCACCGCGCTTCGCGCCAAGTAGCCGTCGTGCGCACCGACGACGCGGAGTTCGATCGGCTCGTCGAGCCGCTGCGGCGCGAGCTGCACGCCCACTGCTATCGCCTGCTGGGCTCGGCTCACGACGCCGACGACGCCCTGCAGGACGCGCTTCTGCGGGCCTGGCGGGGGATGGAGCGGTTCGAGGGCCGGAGCTCGATGCGCACCTGGCTCTACACCATCGCCACCCGCACCTGCCTCGACATCGTGGCGGCGCGCGGGAAACGCGCGCTGCCGATGGACCTCGGCCCGTCGAGCGAGCAGGTCGTGCTCGAACACGCCCCGTTGACCGAGGTGGCGTGGCTCGGCCCGTACCCCGAGGGCCCGGAGACCCGGTACGAGCGGCGCGAGGCCATCGAGCTGGCGTTCGTCGCCGCGTTGCAGCACCTGCCGGGCAACCAGCGGGCCGCACTGGTGCTCTTCGACGTCCTCGGTTTCCCGGCCGCCGAAATCGCGTCCATAATGGACACTTCGGTGGCGGCGGTGAACAGCGCGTTGCAACGCGCGCGGGCGATCGTGGCGGAGAAGGTCCCGCCGCCCGGCGAGCAGCGGCAACTGGACGACACCCGGACGCGCGAGATCGCCGCGGGCTTCGCCTCCGCGCTGGAGCGTGGTGACGCCGACGCGCTCGTGGCGCTGCTGACGGAGGACGTCACCTGGTCCATGCCGCCACTCGCGCACTGGTACAGCGGTATCGAGGCGGTCTCCGGCTTCGCCGCCGAGGTCCCGCTCGGCCGGTGCCCGAGCTGGCACACCGAGATCGTCACCGCCAACGGGCAGCCCGCCGTCGCCTGCTACCTCGGTGAGTCGGCGGACGCCGTCCACACCCCCTGGTCGATCACCGTGCTGTCCCTTCGTGACGATCGGATCCGCGACATCACCTCGTTCCTCGACGCGGACCTGTTCGCACGGTTCGGCCTTCCCCCGGCGAAGCCTTGAGCGTGCGCAAGAAGGTGTTGATCGCGCTGGCGGTGGCCGTCACCCTCGTCGGTGTGGTCTTCGGTGGCGCGTTCGCCTTCCAGCGCAAGCTGATCTACCTGCCCGAGGCGGGTCCGGTTCCCGGTGCGGCCACGGTCCTGCCCGGCGGCAGGGACGTCACGCTCACCACCTCGGACGGGCTCAGCCTGGCGAGCTGGTACTTCCCGGTCGCGGGCGCGAAAGCGGCCGTACTGGTCGCGCCGGGCAACGCCGGGAACCGGTCGTTCCGCGCGCCGCTGGCCCGCGCGCTGACCGCGCGCGGGCTCTCGGTGCTGCTCCTGGACTATCGCGGATACGGGGGCAATCCCGGCGAGCCGTCCGAGAACGGGCTCGCGCTCGACGTCCGCGCCGCACAGGACTTCCTGACGCGCGAGGCCGGAACGCCCATGATCTATTTCGGCGAGAGCCTCGGCTCGGCGGTCGTCACCGAATTGGCCACCGAACGTCCGCCGTCCGCGCTCGTGTTGCGTTCGCCGTTCGTCGACCTCGCGTCGGTCGGACAACGGCACTACCCGTTCCTGCCGGTCCGCTGGCTGCTGCGGGACGAGTTCCCGACGAAGGACGCCGTCGCCCGGGTGAAGGCGCCGGTGACCGTCGTGTTCGGCGCCGAGGACTCGATCGTCCCCGCCGAGCAGAGCCGTGAGGTGGCACGGGCCGCCGGTGCCAGGACGATCGAAGTCCCCGGCGCGGATCACAACGACCCGGTGTTCTCCGACGGGCCGGAGCTGATCGACGCCATCGCGGGCGCGATCCGCTGACAGCTCAAGCCCGCTGCGTACGACGGCGCAGCGACAACGAGTGGCCGGGATTGAGTTTGCGACCGAGACGGTCGGCCTTCGGCCAGCGGACGTCCGTCGCCCAGCCCGCTTTCTCGAACAGCCAGATCAGCCGTGCGGAGATGTCGAGCTGGCCGCGGCGGACGCCGTGCCGGGCGCCGGTCGGGTCGGCGTGGTGCGAGTTGTGCCAGGACTCACCCATCGAGGCGATGGCGAGCGGCCAGAAGTTCGCGGACTTGTCGCGGGCGGCGAACGGGCGGTCGCCGATCAGATGGCACAGCGAGTTCACCGACCAGGTGACGTGGTGCAGCAGCGCCACCCGGACGAGGCTCGCCCAGAAGAACGCGGTGACCGCGCCCCACCAGGACAAGGTGATCACGCCGCCGAGGACGGCCGGCGCGAGCAACGTCACGACGGTCAGCAGCGGGAACAGGCGATCGATCCGGGCGATGTCACGATCGGTGAGCAGATCCGGGGCGAACCGCCGCGCGTTGGTCTTCTCGCGGTCGAACAGCCAGCCCATATGGGCGTGCCAGAAGCCGCGGGCCAGCGCGGCCGGGGTGGTGCCGAAGCGCCAGGGGGAATGCGGGTCGCCCTCGCGGTCGGCGAAGGCGTGATGCCGCCGGTGGTCGGCCACCCAGCCGATGACCGGGCCCTGCATGGCCATGCTGCCCGCGACCGCGAGGGCGATCCGCAGGCCGCGGTTGGCCTTGAAGGCGCCATGGGTGAAGTAGCGGTGGAATCCGATGGTCACGCCGAGGCCGGTGAGGAAGTAGAACCCGGCGGCGAGGCCGAGGTCCACCCAGCCGAGGCCCCAGCCCCACGCGAAGGGGACGGAGGCGGCCAGTGCCACGAGGGGCACCACCGCGAACAGCTTGACGAGAAGGTTTTCGGTGCGGGACTGCTCTCCCGACAGGAGGGGTTGCGGCGACTGCCGCTCTTCGCTGGCCGGGGGTCTGAGAACTGAGGTCATGTCGCCGTTTCTTGTCGATGGCCGCGGCATGTGCCGGCTGCTGGAGCCTGAGGCACGACGCGGCGCACGAAAGGCATGCCCGCGACGAATTCTGCGCGAGCGTGCTGGGACAACACGACACCCAAAACGTTGGACTGGTCAGTTCAACGAACGACGTCGGCCGATGGTTCCGGTGCGGGATAAGAAGGTTCGCGAAAAAGATCCATGTATCGCTCGCCCTGGGGAGTGGTCGGCTCGTGGGGCTCGTCCTGAGCTGCGAGCGGGTGACTGAACAGCGCACTGTCCGTGCTGTGAGTTTTGACGGTGAAACCTTTCGAGGGGGACCGCTGTTTCGCGGTCTTCGGCGAGGCCGGGGACGATTTCCGCCCGCCTCGCGGCGTCACGCCGAGGGCGCCGCCACCTCTCACGGTACACGCCCCGGGGCCGAAACCCCAGGGCGTCCACCCTGATCAGCCGGTCACTGTCACATTGAGCGCGGCCACGACGCTCCGCTCTTCGTAGGCGAAATGCGCTTCAAGCTTCCCCGCGAGGGCGTCGAACTCGTCACGCAAGCGTGCCGGATCACCCTCGCCGTGCACGTAGCCCTCCACGAGGTCGCGGATCCGCTTCTGCGTCGCCGCGACGACGACATGGTCTTCCCCCAGCTTCGTCAACGTCGGCGCGAGCGCGGGAAACCGTTGTGCCAGCAGGGGAAACGCGCCCATGTCCTCGCCGGTGTGATGTTTGGTCAGCGCCTCGCAGAACGAAACACAGTGCGCCTTCAAGGATTTCTCCATGACGAGCGCGTCGGCGCGGCCGGCCACGATGTCTTCCACCCCGGCGCGTAACGTCCTGAGCTCCTCCCGCAGCCACTCATGGACTTCCACCAGGAAGTCGCCCATCCCTCGCACCCGGTCATCGATCCGGTGCAGGATCACGACCGGCAGCTTGCGCGTCGTTTTCGCCTGATACTCGGCGAATCCCGGCTCCTCGGCGACAATCTTCGCGAACAGCGCGTCACGCTCCGCGGCGGGCGGGATGGACGCGATGGCCTCGTAAGTCTCGGTCTCCGTCTCGATCGTGACCCGATGGTCACGCCGGATGTTGTGGTACCAGCCCGGATGCGCCGGGGCGCCCATGTTCGAAGCGACGACGACGGTCTTGCCGTCGATTTCGAGATACCCCAACGGATTCGTCCGCCGCTGACCGGTCTTGGCGCCGGTGGTGGTGAGCAGGATCAGCCTCCAGCCCTCGAGCATGCCGCTCTTGCCCTGCCTGAATTCTTCGATCACCTGGTCGTTGAAGGTCACTGCGTTCCTTTCCCATCGCCGTGTCGACAGGAGGGCGCGGAACAGTCACTGGAGGAGCACACATACGCCCGTTTTCGGGCGCACCACATGGAGGCGTCATCCCACGACGCGGGGATGAGTGAAAGGAGAGACGGTGTGTGCCGGTCTCTGGTGGCCGAGTAGCCGCTACCTCCATGCGTAGGCCCATACGGGGCTCAGCGACGACGTTAGCACGGGCCGCAGCCGACGCGCACCCACCTTGCTCTCCCCCGCCGCATTTAGTCGACTAAATGCGGCCACTCACGCCCTCCGCATTACCTTAGGCGCCCTACACCTTTCGATATAGTCTGAATACGCTATAGCACAGGTGTTCGAATCGGCGTAGCGTTGATCTTGTGTTCAACGACAGCAGACCCGAGACGACGCCCGCCGAGTGGTGGCGCGTCGACACGGCGACGCTGCACGCCCGCAAACAGGAACTCGAAGTTCTTAAGCGCCAACTGGATGCCGAACAGAACGCGATCCTCGCTGAGATCAATTCCCGGGGGATCCGTGGCTGTAGCGGTCATTCGGCGCTGGCTGGGCTGATACTCGAAGACTTCTTGGTCTCTGACAAGGAAGCCGCCGCCCGCGCCGACCGCGTCCTGGCTCTACATGCCGGTCCGTCGATCGGTGGCGACCCCGAACCGCCCCTGGCGCCGCTCACTGCCGAGGCTGCCGCGGAGGGCACGATCGGCGGCGGCCAGATCGACGCCATCATCAAGACCCTCACCCGGATCCCGTCGAGCGTGCCCGAAGCGGACGTGCGAGCTGGGGAGAAGATCCTCGTCGAACTGGCCAGACATGCGGGACCACGCCAGATCGCCCGCGCCGGACGCCGTCTGCTGGACGAACTCGACCCCGATGGGAAAGAACCCCGCAACGAGGACCCGAAGGAGACCCGGCCGGAGCTGCGGTTCGTCAAGCACCGCGACGGGTCACTCGGTTTGAAAGCCAGGCTCGACCTGGAAACCTACGCGCGGTTGAAGTCCGATCTGGATCCGATGGCCAAGCCGCACAAGGCCATCGACGGAGTCCGGGACTCTCGCACTCAGGACGAACGCTACGGCGACGCCTTCACCGACTACGTCCGCCTGAAGACCACCAGCCGGAACCTCCCCGGCCAAGCAGGCGAAGCCACCCACATCCTCATCACCATGTCCTACGACGACCTGATCCGGGACATCGGTGAAGCCCACCTGGATCTGGTCGGCCCGATCAGTGCGACCGACGCCCGGATCCTTGCCTGCGATGCCCGTGTCCGACCCGGTGTCCTCGGGACGGCGGGCGAACCACTGGACATCGGCCGCTCCAAACGCACCGTGTCGCTGGCGCAGAAATACGCGCTCACCCTCCGGGACGGAGGCTGCGCGTTCCCCGGCTGCGACATGCCCGTCCCCCGGTGCACGGCTCATCACATTGTTTTCTGGCGACACCACGGCGAAACCAAAATCGACAACCTCGTACTCCTGTGCACCAAGCACCACCGACTCATCCACCGCAGCGAATGGAAAGTCCAGATCGCCCAAGACGGCCTACCCGAATTCACCCCACCCGCCTACCTCGACCCGACCGGAACGCCAAGGAGGAACACCATGCACCTCAGGACATAGGCCGACCTCGCGAAGCTTCCGAGACCGAACAGCCGGCCACCTTGAGAACTCACGGCCGGGGTTCGTCCCTGCCCACCGATCAGGCACTCCTAATCCAACGCCAGCTCTCCGACCACCTGGTCTCCGCTCATCTCTCCCGTCAACCGGAAGCCGAGCCTGAGGTAGAAGCGCTCGGGACCGTCCTCGCCGGAATGCCAGGTGGCGGTGAGGCGGTTTCCGCCCCGGCGGCGGATCTCGGCGGCCACGGCCTCGACCGCGAAACGGCCGTAGCCCCGGCCCTGCTCGCCTGCCGCGATGTTGAGGCGCCACAGACCGGAGCGGATGTCGGTGCCCGTGCCGTCGCCCGCGAAGTCGATGTCCAGGAAGGCCATGAGGAACCCCACCAGCCGGTCGCCGTCGAAAATGAGGCGTGGCCAAGCGATACCGGGATACACGAATGCCTCGGCAAGAGACTTCACGACCGGCGCGACCAGATGCTCTTGCGCCGGGTGGACCTTCAGATCGATCGCGGCGTCGAAGTCGGCGGCCGTCACCTCGGCCAGTCGGAGAGTCATGCCCACCCCACCTCCTCCAGCACGGCCCGGATCACGTGCCGCGCGTTGCCCGCCATGGCCTCGTTGATCGTGCGGTAGTACGGCAGCGCGATCAGCGCCTGCGAAAGTGTCCGGCCGCGGCCGCGGCTCCAGGTCGCGTCGTCCACGCCCAGCGCCTCCCGGAAGACGCCTCTCGCGTCGGCGGGCAACAGGTTCCACGCCGGGAACAGGTCGCAGGCCGGATCGCCCACACCCAGGCAACCGAAGTCGATCACCGCGGAAAGGCGGCCACCATCCACCAGCAGATTGCCCGGCATCAGATCGGCGTGCAGCCACACCGCCGGCTCCTCCCACACGGGGATCCGCAAAGCCTCCTCCCAAAGCGCGAGGACGGCGTCGCAGTCGACGTTCTCTTCCGGAATCGTGCGGAGGCTCTCGATCGCCGACCGGGTCTCCGCGTCCAACGTCGCGAGCGGTCCGCCACGGTGCGCGAGAGAAGGCGCGGGTACCGGCGGGACACGGCGCATCGCGAGCACGAACTCCGCCAGGTCTTCGGCCAGCGGCACGGGCGAGCCGAGTGCTTCCGGCCGCGGGTTCTCGCCGGGCAGCCAGCGGTACACCGACCACGGCCACGGGTATCCGTCGGCGGGCACTCCTGCCCCGAGTACCTCCGGGATCGGCGTGGGCAGCTTCGGGGCGAGCCGGGGCAGCCACTTCTGTTCCAATGCGATGTCCTTCGCGCCGCTCTTGGTCAGGGGCAACCGCACGACCAGGTCGTCGCCCAGCCGGAACATGGCGTTGACCGTGCCATCGGAGGGCCATCGTTCGATCGCCTGCCCGGCCCATCGGGGGAACTGTGCCGCGATCAGCTTCCGTACGAGGTTCTCGTCGACCACGACGGTCATCCAACCACCGCCGGGGCATCATCGGGGCAGGCCGATCCTCGCCGGTCCCGAGCCGCTCACCCCGGAGGCCACCATCCGCCCTGCGCGGGCGGGCGAGGACGACGTGGTCCTCGATCTTCTCGCCGAAGCCGCGGCCTGGCTGGCCACGCGCGGGATTCACCAATGGCCGCAACGCTTTCCCGTGGCTTCCGTGCGGCACCAGATCCGGGTGGGTGAGGCGCTGCTGATCGTCGGGCCCGGCGGGCCGGTCGCGACCTGTGCGGTGGCCGAGGCGGATCCCGGGCTCTGGGGCGAAACCACGGAACCGGCCTACTATCTGGGCCGCCTCGCGGTGGCGCGGGAAGCGGCCGGGCTCGGGATCCGGATCGTCGGCTGGGTCGGCGAGAAGGCCGCGGCTCACCACAAGACCTTCGTCCGCGTGGCGACCACGAGGGACAACCCGGCGTTGCGCGGGTACTACGAGCGCGCGGGATTCGAGCACGTCGCGGACCCGCCTGAAGCGAAATGGCCCACCAGCCTCTACGAAAAGCGGGTGACCGAGTCACGGCAAGCCCAGGACCTCCGGCCGTGAGGCGTATTTCCGCCAATACCGTCCCGGCTCCGGGACCAGGCGCCGCGACTCGAGATCCAGCAGTCCGGAGACACTTTCGACCTCGGCCACGACGGCACCGTCCGGCGCCACGAACTCCTGGTCGACCCGGGACACCTTGCCCGGCTCCCAGACGAACCGGGTCAGGACGTCGATCCGCGCGCGGGCACGAAGCTCGCGGCGGAAGCGGATCGTCGTTTCGAGGTTGACCGGGCCGAGGTTCCCCGCCTTCAAGGCCAGCGGGTCCACCCCGGCCGCCCAAACGCATTCCCAGCGCGCGTGATCGGCGTACGCGAGGTAGGCGGGGCCGCGGACGTGGCCGTTGAGGTCGAGATCGTCCGTACGGATGTCGATGGTGACGCGGAAAGGTTCGAGCACTTCCCGATCTTCGCTTCGGCGGGCCGCCTCAGTCTGGAACGTTTCGGCCAGTCCAGGACCGCACGAGCGCGCCGGGGGAAGCGCCCGACAGACGGCGGCATTCCCGCCCGAGATGGGACTGATCCGCGTAGCCCACATCGGCGGCGACGTCGGCGAGCGACGCCTGGTCGCGCGCCACGGCCTCGACCCGCTTCAGGAAACCGTGGAATCGCAGCACCCGCTGCAACGCCTTGGGGCCGACGCCGACGTCGTGCCGGACATGCCGCCGAAGGCCGCGCTCGCTGACGCCCAGCCGAGCCGCTACCCGATCAGTGCGGGCGCCGGGCGCGCTCAACGCGCGAGCGGCCGCGATCGACAGCCCGTCCACCTCGACATCCCGGAGCCTCTCGGCGACCAACGCTTCCAACACCGACCGCGCCTCGCCGGGCGTCCCGCATCCGGCCAGCTCGGACTCCGCACGACGAGCCTGGGCGGCCCACAGGTCACGCAACGGGGTGGCGCCCGCGGAAAGCTCCGTCATCGGCAGGCCCAGCACCGCACCGCCGACGCCGCACCGCAGGCGGAGCCCGGCGGTCCACACCACCGACGGCAGCTCGTGCCGCAGCACCCCGCGCACCGTGGTGACCGCGGCCAGCACCGTCCCGTCCCAGACGAGATCGACACAGCCGTCCGGGAACACCCTCAGCGGACGACGGCAGCCCACCAAGCCCGTCCAGACGCTCTCGACGACGCCGGCCACCGCCGCGACCGGCCTGCTTTCGCGGTACACCGAGCGACCTGACCGTCGACGCAGCGGAACACCCACGTCCGGCAGTATGCCCCCGGCCACCGACAAGATGCGCTTCACTTGATCTTGCTGAAGACTTGCCGTCGTGCTGCTGCCGGTGCTCGACCCGTCCCCCGCCGAGTGGATCTCCCCCAGGCTCGGTGGGGCGTTCGGCGCGGCGGGCCGCACGGTTCCGCGTGGCTACGCCGCGTACGCACGTGTCTGCCATCCCGCCGAGCGTGATCGCGGCGGCTGGGCGAGCTGGCGCGAAGCCGCGGCCGAGACGGGGCGCCGGGCCCATGCCGCCATGCAGTGGCACGCGCTCGTCGGCTCCCCGGATCCGGTGAATCTCACCGGCTCGCTCTGGCGGGGCTCCCCGCCGGACCGGGGCTCGCTGCCGTCACACAGCCTCACCGCGCTGCTGGCCGTGCTCGGCCGGCACACGAGCACACTGAACGGCTGGTTCTGCCTTTGGGAAGGCTACGGCTGGGCCGACGAGGCGACGCTGTCGCGCGAACACCTCGCCGCGCCTCGCCTGCGCCATCCCGGCCGGGACTACCTGCTGTTCCACGGGCCGCTGACGGCCGCGACCGAACTCGGCTGGCGGCCCCGGCCGAACTGGTTCGAGGCGCAGTCGCCCAACCTGTTCTGGCCGGACGACCGCGCGTGGTGCGTCGCCACCGAGGTCGACTTCGACTCGACCCTCGTCGCGGGTGACGAGGCCCTGATCGACGCACTGCTGGACGCGCCGGGCCTGGAGGCCTGGCGCATCGAGTCCGACACCTCGCTCGCGGCCGACGGGGACCGGATCAACCAGCTCCCGTGAGCGGGTCAGCGCTCTTCGATCGAGTCGACCTTCGTCGGGTAGAACGCCACGTGGTCCTTGATCTCGGCGACCGCGTCGTGCGGCGCCTCGTAGGTCCAGACGGCGTTCTCGGCGAGGCCGTCGCCGGTGCGGATGCTGTAGTACGACGCGTCGCCCTTGAACGGGCAGTACGTCGAGTGGTCCGTCCGCTCCAGCAGGTCGAAGTCGACGTCGGCACGCGGGATGTACTGCGCGGGCGGGTAGTTCGCCTCCCGCAGGGTGAGCGCGTTCGCGCTGTCCGCCACGACCTTGCCGCCGATCGTGACGACCACTCGCGCCTCGTTCGGCGCCACCGTGATCGGGTGGTCCGCGCTGGGCTTCAACACCTTTTTGTCAGACATACCGGGCACAGCGACGCCGAACGTGCGGATATTCCCGTCAGGGCAGGTAGTACATCGGATTCGGCAGCTTGACCGGGAATTCGGCGTATCCGCCTTCGAGGTCGCTGAACTGGTCGCCGAAGTTGGCCAGGATGGTCGCCCCGGTCGAGGCGATGTGCTTCCGCGTGCCCGCCTTGTACTGGACGGTGGTGCAGGTCAGCCCGCACGGCAGGTAGTCCGGCGCGGTGGTCTTCGGCTTGAAGAACGCCCCCGCCGGCGCCGGGTAGCCCTCGTTCGCGAGGTTCTTGAGCGACTGCGGGCCCTGGAACTCGTTGCGCCCGGTCAGGAAGTAGATCTTCACGCCGCGCTGCGCGGCCCAGTTCGCCAGTTCCAGCACCGGCTTGTTCGCGACGAACGTGCCCTTGTCGATCGCTTCCTGCTGCTTCTTCGGGTCGAAGCCGAAGTCGTTGTCCGCTTCCCAGCCGTAGGTGACTTCGGCGGTGTCGTCGACGTCGAACACGACGGCGGGGTTCTTCACGCCGCGGTCCAGCCTGCGCGTGAGATAGCGCTTGGCGTCTTCGACTTGGCGCTTGGTGTCGGAGACGAACCGGCTGCCCTCGGAGTACCCGTGCTTGCCGTCGCTGCCGACGACGTCGCCGTAGTAGGCCTTCACGTCGAGTTTGACCTGGCCGATGTTCGCGGGCTCGTGACCGCGCCGCCAGGTGGCGTCGTCGGTGTTCGCGACGGCGGTGGCGCCGCCCGCGAGGACGGCTCCGGCGGCCGCGGCGGCGGCCAGTTTCAACAGACCGGTGAACCGGCTCATGGAAATGCTCCTCACGTCAGCTGTGCGCGGCAAAGGAACGCTACTCCAGAACGACCGATTCTGGTCAGAACCAAAGTAGCTTCTTCACCTCCGCGAGGTTTCAGCTTGCGCCGCAAGGCATCCGGGTCTATATCGAGACCGCGGACGAGGATTTCCAGTCGACCGATATCGTGTTTTTTCAGCAGTACACGAAGATTCTTCTCGCTGTACGGTCCGTGCTCGAACACCCGGAACGCCCGGATTCCCGGCGGCGGAGTGTCGCCGGTCAGGTACGCGATGCGTTCGTCGAGCTGCCACAAACCGTGCCGTGCGGCGTAATGCCGCACGAGTCCGGCACGGACGACGGCGCCGTCGGGGTCGACGATCCATTCGCCCGGCTCGCGCACGGGGATCTCGTCGGGATCGGCGTCGGTGACCGTCCACTGTGCACCGTCCGAACGCAACACCGTCGCGCGGCGCGACACCGTCGAATCCACGCCGCGCCACAGGCACGCCTCGCGGACCTGACCGTCCAAGGAGACCAGTTCGACCTCGTCCGCCCAGGGCGCGATGGAGAAATCGAGCCCCGGCGCGCATTTCACCGAGAGTTCGCGGCCTGGATACGCCTCGACCAGGCCGTCCAGCGGTGGCAGGAATTCGCCGGGCTTCCACGCCCGGCGTCCGGCGGAGTCGCGGCGGGCCGGGTCGGCGACGACGACCGAAGACCGGCTGACCGGCCGCAGCGCGTCGGCCCGGAGCAACGCGGGCGAAACCCCGGCCTCGGCGGCGTTGTGGCGCGCCATCGCCAGCCGGACCTCGTCCAGATCCGAACCCAGCGCCTTCGCGGCGACGCGGGCGATCTCGACCAGGTCCGCGCCGACCGAACACGTCACGTCGTGGACGTCGCGGCCGGCGAGCCGCGAAGCCCGGTGCCGGGCGACGAGTGTGGCGCTGGCCTGTTGAAGGGCGTCGCCGGTGAACAGCCACGAACCCGCGGAGTCCAGTTTGGCCGACGACTTCCGCCGCAGCACCACCGTTTCCAGCACGGCGGCCGCGTGGTCCGGGGCGATCCGGCGCACGGCGGCGACGTCGGCGATGCGGGTCTTGTCGGTCAGCGGCAGGGACGAGCATGCGGCGAGCGCCGCGCTTCCCGCGCCGGAGCGCAGGAAGGCGACGTCGTCGAGCGTGAAGTGGTACGGCAACCTACGAGCGCTTGGTACCGGTGATCATCACGTTGTAGAACAGCTCGCGCGGCAGCACCTTGGCGAGCAGCTTCTTGTCCAATGCGGACAGCCGCAGCCACAGCCGGTACGCGAACAGACGCCAGCGCAGGGTCAGCTTCTCCTGCGGCACGGCGGCCTCGAAGGTGCGGATCGGCCAGCCCGCCAGCGCCGCGGCGAACTCCTCGGTGACCGCGCGGACGTCCTGCGCGCCCGCGCCGCGGGCCATCGACTCGAGTTCGGACGGGTCGAAGGTGTGGATGTCGACCACGGCCTCCAGCGCGGCCGCGCGGGAGGACTCGTCGAGTTCCTCCTGCGGACGGCGCCAGCCGTTCAGCACCGGGATCTTCGTCAGGTTGGTGGTGAGATACCACGTGACCTGGCCGAGTTTGCGCGCGTAGAAGTCGCCGACCTTCGTCGGCTCGCCCGCGAAGACGAACCGGCCGCCCGGCTTCAGCACCCGCAGCACCTCGGCGAACGCCGCGCGGACGTCCGGGATGTGGTGCAGCACCGCGTGCCCGACGACGAGGTCGAAGCTGTTGTCCTCGTAGGGGATCCGCTCCGCGTCGGCGACCCGGCCGTCGACGTCGAGGCCGAGGTTCTCGGCGTTGCGCAGCGCGACCTGCACCATGCCCGGCGAGAGGTCGGTGACCGAACCCTTCTTGATCACCCCGCCCTGCATCAGGTTCAGCAGGAAGAAACCGGTGCCGCTGCCCAGTTCCATCGCGGTCGGGTACGGCTGGCCGTCTTCACCGGCGACGGCGTTGAACACGTCCGTCGCGTAGGAGATGCAGCGCTCGTCGTAGGAGATGGACCACTTCTCGTCGTAGGTCCCGGCTTCCCAGTCGTGGTAGAGCACGTTGGCGAGCTTGGGGTCGTCGAAGGCGGCCTTGACCTCTTCAGCGGTGGCGTGCGGATTCGGCGCCGGATCGTTCACCTGGGTCATCGCGCTTACTTCCCCTCGAAGGTGGCCTTGCCGGGGCCGTTTTCGATGAACGACTTCATGCCGTTGCGCTGGTCCTCGGTCGCCCAGAGCGCGGCGAAGAGGTGGGATTCGAGCTTCAGGCCGCTCGCGAGGTCGGTGTCGAGACCGCCGTCGATTGCGGCCTTCGCGGCGCGAAGCGCGACAGCCGGGCCGTTCGCGAACTGCGAGGCCCACTTGTGCGCGGCGGCGTAGACGTCGTCCGGCGCCACGACCTCGTCGAGGATGCCCAGCGCGAGAGCCTCTTCGGCCTTCACGAACCGGCCGGTGAACACGAGGTCCTTGGTCTTGCTCGGGCCGATGAGCCGCGCGAGGCGCTGCGTGCCGCCGGCGCCGGGGATGACGCCGAGCTGGATCTCGGGCTGCCCGACCTTGACGTTGTCGCCGGCGATGCGGCGGTCGGCGGTCAGCGCGAGTTCGAGGCCGCCGCCCAGCGCGTAGCCGGTGATGGCCGCGACGACCGGCTTCGGGATGTTCGCGATGGTGGCCAGCGACGCCGTCAGCGCGGCGCCGAACTTCGCGATTTCGGGGTACGTGCGCTCGGCCATCTCCTTGATGTCCGCGCCACCCGCGAAGGTCTTCTCACCGCCGTAGAGGATCACGGCGCGCACGTCGTCGCGCTCGGAGGCCTCACGGGCCGCCTCGGCCAGCTCGGCCTGCACCTGGTTGTTCAGCGCGTTGACCGGCGGGCGGTCCAGCCGGATCGTGCCGACCCCGCCTTCGACCTCGAGACTTACGAACTCTCCCACGCCGTCCTCCTTAACCGTCCAAGACAGATTGCAGGCTACCGGTCAGTACGACCCGTCAGCGGCGACGGGCGAAGAAGCGATCACCGGACCGTTCGAGCAGCAGGTCCTGATCGAACGTCTTGGACAGGTTGTCGCTGGTCACGACGTCGTCCACGAGCCCGGACGCCACCGCGCGGCCGTCGCGCAGCAGCAGCGCGTGGGTGAACCCCGGCGGGATTTCTTCCACGTGATGGGTGACGAGCACCATGGCGGGCGCCTCCGGGTCGAGGGCCAGCTCCGAAAGACGGGCGACGAGGTCCTCGCGGCCGCCGAGGTCGAGCCCCGCGGCGGGCTCGTCGAGCAGCAGCATCTCCGGATCGGTCATCAGCGAACGCGCGATCAGGGTCCGCTTGCGCTCACCCTCCGACAGCGTGCCGAAGGTGCGCTCGGCCAGGTGCGCGATGCCGAGCGCGCCCAGGAGCTCCAGGGCGCGGTCGGTGTCGAGGCTGTCGTATTCCTCACGCCAGCGGCCGACGACGGCGTACCCGGCGCTCACCACGACGTCGACGACGCGCTCCTCACCCGGCACACGCTGGGCGATCGCGGCCGAAGTGAACCCGATCCGCGGGCGCAGCTCGAAGATGTTGACCTTGCCGATCCGGTCGCCGAGCAGGTCGACCGTTCCCGAGGTCGGGTGGAGTTCGGCCGCGGCCAGCCGGAGCAGGGTGGTCTTGCCCGCGCCGTTCGGGCCGAGCACCACCCAGCGCTCGTCCAGTTCCACGGTCCAATCGAGGTCGGCGAGGAGGTCGTTGCCTGTTCGGCGGACCCCGACACCGGTCATCCTCACCACGAGGTCGTCAAGTTCGCTGGGCTGGATCGGCTCGCTCACGCGCCCATTGTGTCCGCACTCGCGCGCGTGTGTGCACCGGGCCGCCGGTCGGTGGAAAGCGGCTGGTCCAGGGAGTGGGACGAAGCGACCCGGAAGCGGCCGCTGTGGCAGCATCGAGCACGTGATCAGGTCCGTGTCCGCCGCCTTCCCCGTCATCGGGGGCTCTTTCTGGCGCCGCCGGGCCATCGACCTGCTGCTCGTCGCCTCGTGCGGGTGTACCACCGCGCGACACGGCTGAGTCCTCACTCTTCCGACGGCACTCCCGTGTCGCGCCGCGTTCGGCCCTGCTTCCGAGCCCGCGAACCTTCACGAGGAGCCTCACCGTGACCACGTCCATCACCCCGCGCCAGGACTTCGAGATCCATCCGCAGCTGGTCGACCCGCTGCTGCCGGAACTGCTGCACCCCGACCGTCTGCTGTGGACGCCGCGGGAACTGGCCGACCTGACCTCCACCGTCGCCACCGAACTGACCTCGGGCCTGCGCGGCCTGCTGCGCTTCGACGCCGACCACCGCTGGTGGGCGCGTCTCGCGCTGACCGACGGCGTCGAACTGTGGCTGCTGTCCTGGCTGCCCGGCCAGCAGACCAAGCCGCACGACCACGGCGGCGCGTCCGGCTCGTTCACCGTGCTGCAGGGCGAACTCGGCGAGGAGTACCGCTACCCCGGCGGCCCGATCCGGCGCCGCACGCACGTCGCGGGCGAGGGCATCGGCTTCGGCGCGGGGCGCGCGCACCAGGTGACCGGCATCGGCACCGAGCCCGCCGCCAGCGTCCACGCCTACTCGCCGCCGCTGGTCGCGACCCGCGAATACCGCACGCTCGCCGACGTTCCCGCCGAGATCCCCTCGCTGGCCCCGATACTGGGCCGATGAGCGCTATCGACAACCTGTTGGCCGCCGCCCGGGCCGGACTGGACCGGGCGGCGCCCGAGCAGGCGCTGCGCCTGCAGCGCGACGGCGCCCTGATCGTGGACATCCGCCCCCACGTCAACCGGCTCGAAGAGGGCGAGATCCCGGATTCGGTGGTCGTCGAGCGGATCCACCTCGAGTGGCGGCTCGCGCCGGACAGCGAGTGGCGGCTGCCGCAGGTGAACCCGGACTCGACGGTGATCGTCGTGTGCAACGAGGGCTATTCGTCGAGCCTCGCCGCCGCGGACCTGCAGCGGCTCGGCCTGCCGGGCGCGACCGATCTCGAAGGCGGGTTCCGGGCCTGGCGTTCGGCCGGCCTCCCGATCCGGGAAGGCGGCACGCCCGCCGTTCCCTAGCGGCGGACCGCGAGCCGCGCGATCGAGTCCGGGGAGAGCGGGAGCGCGGCGTGGATCCCGGCGCCTCGCGTCGGCCTGGGGTTGACCAGCACCCCCGTCGCCGCGTCGCGACCGGCGGCGGCGAGCACGACCTCGCGGCCGGTCCGGTGCCGGATCCGGGCCCAGCCCGCGCCGGTGACCGCACGGTACTCGGCCAGCAGACGCTCGTCGGTGAAGACGCAGAGCCACTCGCCGTGCGCGCCGAGGCGGGCCGGGATCGGCGCGCCCGCCTCGTCCGCCGGGCCGCATACCGTGCCGTCGAGGAACATCCGCATGACCGACGGCACGGGCTCGCTCGGATTTCGCTCCCGTTCGGGACGGACGTTCTCGGCGATCCATCGCGAAGCGAGCCTGAAGTCCTCGCCGGTGAGGTCCTCCTGGAAGCCGTCCAGGCTGTTCTTGACACTCCCCAGGAAGTCGTAGAACCGCCTGGTGCAGGTCCGCTCGGAGACGGCGACCCGGCCGCGGCCGACCATGGTCCGGATCCGGCCGACCATGCCCGCCCCGCCGTTCACCGGATCCACGCCGAGGTTGTACGCGGTCCAGACGATCTCGGGCATGAGCGGGTCGGCGAACCGCTCGAGAACGCGGTTCAGCCGCAGCAGGACGATTTCGCGCACCCGGCCCGCCTCGGCGTCCTCGGCGATCCCCCAGATGTCCCGCAGTTCCGGCCCGAGCGCGCGGCGCAGGCCGTCCTGCCGGATCCCGGCGCGGGCGTGGACATGGTGCAGCCGGTCCTTGGCCCTGCGCGATGTTTTCGTTTCCTTCGCCGAAGCCACCATTCCTCCGCGATTCGCGATCGGCCCGGCAAAGTCTATTTCACCGGGCTTTCCCGCATTGTTCGGGGAAAATCGAGAATCAGGGGTTTCCTTTGTTCGCCACCGGCTTGACAAGCGGCGGCATCGACCAGAATCGCCACATGGCGTCGCTCAGTCCCTGTGTCCGCCGGTCGAATTCGGCCGGGTCGGTGAGGAGCAACGCGGGCGCGAGCCCAGTCTGACCGGTGACCGCGTCGGGCGGCGGTGAAATCGGCTTCGCTTCGCGAGCGGGCCGGGGTTCCCGCACCACGCTCCGGTCGACCTCACCGAGCACCGTCTTCAACGCGGCCAGATCCTTGCCCACTTCGGTGAGCGTGGCTGCGGCCCGTGCCGCCGCCTCGGTCCGCTGGGCGATCAGTCTCCGCACGAGCGACGGATCCGAAGTGTCCCGAGCGTTCCTGGTCAACTGCTCCAGGACCGCCACGAAATCGTCCAGCGCCCGCGCGGCGCGGCCGTGCTCCTCCGCGACCACCCGGCACCGGGCGGTCAGCTCGGCCCGGCGGCCCAGATACGCGTCGTGTCCGGGACCGGACCAGCCATGAGGATCGATCTGGCGTACCTCGACGGCTTGGTCCTCCAACGACCGGGAAACCGCTCGCAGGCGTTCCGCCTCGCTTCGGAGCACGCTGACCGTCCCAGCCGTCCAGGGCGCGCTCGGCCCGTCCGGGTCTTCCGGC
Organism: Amycolatopsis japonica; assembly: GCF_000732925.1. NCBI lineage: Bacteria > Bacillati > Actinomycetota > Actinomycetes > Pseudonocardiales > Pseudonocardiaceae > Amycolatopsis > Amycolatopsis japonica. The sequence continues at coordinate 1,561,476 of NZ_CP008953.1, read as the reverse complement.
TTCATCGTCCGTCCTCTTCGCTTCAGCCGAGAACGGCCTGGATGGTGTTGACGTTCCCCGCGTCGAAGGCGAGGGCCCGCCGACTGAGGCTTTCGGCGGCATCGATCAGGTTGACCTTCTCGACCGCCGCTTCTTCACCGTTCCGGTAGTCCCGCGCTGCCTTGCCCAGCCGGTCGCCGAGGCGCCGCACGTCCTCGGCGAGAACGGTGACACTGTGCGCGGAAGCCTCCTGAAAGCTCTCCAGCGCCGCCACGAGCACGGGATCCCCCGCTTCGCTCGCCGTCGCCTTGAACTTCAGCGCCGGTTGCCTGGTGATCATCTCGGTGATGTCGTGGAGCCGGTCGCCCGCCCGGCTCAGTTCGTCGGGAACGGCCTCGAAATCGATCATGTCCGGTGTCCTCGTCTCGGATCAGCATTCACGGGCGAGCCGGGCGATCTCCTCCGGCGGGAGGGGCAAGGTGGCGTCGGCCCCCGCTCCCATCACCGGACTCGGATCGATCAGGATCCCGGTCGGGAAGATCCGGCCCGCGGCCGTCCGCACGACGTCCCGGCCCGTCCAGCGGCCGATCCTGGGCCACCCCGCACCGGCGGACTCGCGATACGCGGCCAGCAGCCCCTCTCCGGTGAAGACGCACAGCCACTCGCCCTGAGCACCGAGTTTCGCCGCGAGCGGGACACCGTCGCCGTCCGCGGGGCCGTGGACAGTGCCGTCGAGGAACATCTTCAGCACCGGTTCCATCGGCGCGCGCAGCCTTTTGATGGCTGTGGACAGTCCGCCCGCGGCCGCCGCGGGTTCCGGTGCACCGGGCCGGATGTTCGCGGCCAGCCAGCGCGAAGCCCGGGCGAGATCCCCGTCGGTGATCGCGCTCTGCCCGCCGCTCAAGCTCTTCACCACGGCCGGCAGGAAGACGTCGTTGAACCGCCGGGTGCAGGTTCGGACACTGCGTTCGACCTCGCCCTGGCCGACCAGCCTTTCGAGCCGCCGGACGACGCCGCTTTCCTCGCCGGGCGAACCGGCACCGAGGTTGTACGCGGTCCAGACGATCACGGGCATTTCGGGTTTCCGGAAGTGGTCCAGCACCCGGTTCAAGCGCACGAGCACGATCTCCCGCACGCGTGACGCCTCGGCGTCTTCCGCGATTCCCCAGCGTTCGAGTAGTTCCGGCCCCATCACCGTGGCGAGCCCGTCCTGCCAGATGCCGTTGCGCTTGTGGATCCCGAGCACGCTGTCCTCGGGTTTTTTCTTTTCCTCGTCGAAGTCACCATTCCTCCCCTGTGCGACCTCAAGTCGAAGAGCCTAGGCGATCACAATGCGCCGCACGAATCACCCCCAATCGCTCGATAAAGCGGCTTTCACCTGCACTTTTGCCATTTATTGGACACCATCCGGGCCCGGGTTCGCCTTTTGTTTGCCACCGACTTGACAACGGGCGGGGATGACCGATCGATGGCAAATGAAAACCGTACGTACGTCTCCTGACCACTTCCTGGCCAAGGTCCCGCAAGGGATGCGCGAAGACGATCCCTTTGCTTAGCGTCGAAGCGACAGCCGCCGATCGAGCGGCCGGGAATCAGGAGCACGGAATGGAACTCGTCGTGATCGCCGGGCTGGCGATGCTGCTCGGTGCCGGAGCGGGCTGGCTCGTTTCGGCGCGGTGGCATCAGCGCCGCCAGGCGGAACTCGTTCACTTCGCCCAGGCATGGGAATACGCGCGGTACGCCGGATACGTCTCGACGCACCGGTACCCGAACGGGACCGGTGCGCCGTTCTTGCGGTGATTCAGGCGTGGACGACGCGGGCCAGTTCCGCGGGCGTGGCCAGCAGACGGTGTTTCGGCAGCACGCGGACGGTGTAGCCGATCGAGCCCGGATGCGGCAGTTTCAGCCGCGCCGCGAACGCGCCGATGCCGTCGCCCGACATGCCGACGGTGACGGGGTCGCTCAATTCGTCCCCGTCGCCCACCTTCCCGACGACGGCCTGGACGTCCACTTCGGACGGTTCCAGGCCGGCGAGGTCGATCCGCGCCCGGATGGTCACCTCGGTGCCGGTGACCATCGGCGCGGAATCCTCGACGAGCAGTTCGGTGTCGAAGATCCGCACCCGCGGCCAGGAAACGTCCAGTTTGGTCCGGTAGTCGGCCAGCGACAACGCGCCGCGGTAGCCGTCACCCGTGGCTTCGGCGACCATCCGGGAGGCGGGCAGGTAACCCGATTCGACGTATTCGCGCACCATCCGCGAAGCCTGCACACGCGGCCCGAGGGTCTCCAGCGTGTGCCACACCATCGACAGCCAGCCGCCGGGCACGCCGTCGGCACCGCGGTCGTAGAACAGCGGCGCGATCTGGTGACCCAGCAGGTCGTAGAGCGCCGCGGCCTCCAGTTCGTCGCGGCGCAGCGGGTCGGTGACACCGTCCGCGGTCGGGATCGCCCAGCCGTTGCTGCCGTCGTAGCACTCGTCCCACCAGCCGTCGCGGATGGACAGGTTGAGACCGCCGTTGAGCGCGGACTTCATCCCCGACGTGCCGCACGCCTCGAGCTGCCGCACCGGCGTGTTCAGCCAGACGTCGCAGCCGCGGTAGAGATAGCGCGCCATGGACATGTCGTAGTCCGGCAGGAAGACGATGCGGCGCCGGACCTCGGGATCGTCGACGAACCGGACGATCTGCTGGATCAGCTGCTTGCCGCCCTCGTCGGCCGGATGCGATTTGCCCGCGACGACGAGCTGGATCGGGCGCCGCTCGTCCAGCAGCAGCGCGCGCAGGCGATCCGGGTCGCGCAGCATCAGCGTGAGCCGTTTGTACGTCGGCACTCGGCGCGCGAAGCCGACGGTCAGCACGTCCGGGTCGAAGACCGTGTCGGTCCACCCGAGTTCGAGCGCGGACGCGCCACGTTGCATCCACGCGGCCCGCACCCGGCGCCGCACCTCCGCGACCAGCTTCTCGCGCAGCTCCCGCCGCAGCGCCCACAGCTGTTCGTCGGTGACGCCGTCCCGCAGCGGCTTGCCCTGTGCCCCGTCGAGGCCCAGCTCCTCGTGGTTGCGCCCGAGCAGCGCGCTCAGCTCGCGCGCCACCCAGGTCGGCCCGTGGACGCCGTTGGTGACCGACGAGACGGGCACCTCGTCGAAATCGAACCCGGGCCACAGCCGGGAGAACATCCGCCGCGAGACGCGCCCGTGCAGGGCCGAGACGCCGTTCGCGCGCTGGGCCAGCCGCAGGCCCATATGAGCCATGTTGAACAGGCCGGGGTTGTCCTCCGCGCCGAGGGCGAGCACGCGGCGCGGGTCGACGTCCGGGACCAGCCTGCCGTCGGTGAAGTACCGCTGGACCAGGTCGACGGGGAACCGGTCGATCCCGGCGCTGACCGGCGTATGCGTGGTGAACACGGTGCCGGCGCGGACGGCGGGCAGCGCCTCGTCGAACGCCAGCCCGTCGGCCTGGATGATCTCGCGGGCCCGCTCCAGCCCGAGGAATCCGGCGTGGCCTTCGTTGGTGTGGAACACCTTCGGCTGCGGATGCCCGGTCAGCTCGCAGTAGCGCCGCACCGCGCGGAAACCGCCGATCCCGGACAGGATCTCCTGCCGGATGCGGTGGTCGGCGTCGCCGCCGTACAGCCGGTCGGTGACCGCGCGCAGGTCTTCGTCGTTCGCCTCGGTGTCGGTGTCCAGCAGCAGCAGCGGGATCCGGCCGACGCGGGCCTTCCAGATCTGCGCGTGCAGCGTGCGCCCGGCGGGCATCGCGACGTCGACCAGCACCGGTTCGCCGCCGTCGGTCAGCAGTTCCAGCGGGAAGGCGTTGGGGTCGATCACCGGGTAGTGCTCGACCTGCCAGCCGTCGAGGGACAGCGCCTGCCGGAAGTACCCGGCGCGGTAGAGCAGCCCGACGCCGACCATCGGCACCCCGAGGTCCGACGCCGCCTTGAGGTGGTCCCCGGCGAGCACGCCGAGGCCGCCGGAGTAGTTCGGCAGCGCTTCGGTGACGCCGAACTCCATCGAGAAGTACGCGACGGCCGGCGGGAGATCGGGGTCGTCCTGCTTCTGATACCAGCGCGGCTCGGCGAGATAGCGGTCCAGATCGGCGACCGCCTCGCGCGCGTGGGCGAGGAACGCGTCGTCCACGGCGAGTTCGTCGAGCCGGGCGGGCGGGAGGGCAGTGAGCATCCGCAGCGGATCGCGAACGCGGTTGAACAGCTCCGCGTCCATCGACGCGAACAGGTCGCGCGTGGGCGGATGCCAGGTCCAGCGCAGATTCGTGGCGAGGTCACCGAGGCCGGAAAGCGACTCCGGCAGGCTCGCGCGGACGGTGAACCGGCGGACTGCTCTCATGAGGAGCGACCATATCGGCAGGGCCCCCGCCCCGCTCAAGACCCACTTCGGGGATTACCTGCACGCGGGCCATAAGCGCTGGGTAGGGTCCGTGCTTGCCGGAGTACGCGGCCCGGTCGGGGCCCTGACGACAAGCGAGTGAACATGATCCAAGGGGGAGCGCGGGGCTTTCGCCGCCCGGCTCTGATCGCGGTCGTGACGGTGCTGGCCCTCGGGCTGAGCGCTTGCAGCGACAAGGGAAGCTCGACCGGTCAGCAAGGCAGCCAGCCGGGCGCCGGTGACGTCGCCGGCCTGCCGATCACGCATTTCGAGAGCGGGCTCAAGCCGAACGCGCCGAAACCGGACCTGCAGGTCCGCAACGAGGACGGCTCCGAAGACGACCAGCTGGCCATCGCCGCGATCGCCGACTCGCAGGCCTACTGGACCGAGGTCATGCCGCGCGATTTCGGGCAGCCGTACGAGCCGCTGAAGTCGCTGCTGTCCTACAGCGCGAAGACCGACGACGAAGAGACCGAATGCGGGAGCGTCAAGAAGCTCGTCAACGCGTTCTACTGCCCGCCGGGTGACCTGGTGGCGTGGGACCGCGGCGTGCTGCTGCCGATGCTGCGCGAGCGGTTCGGGAAGATGGCGGGCGCCGTCGTGCTGTCGCACGAACTCGGGCACGCCGTGCAGTACCGGCTCGCCGAGAAGGCGGGCATCAAGAAGAACACCCCGTCGATCGTCAAGGAACAGCAGGCCGACTGCTTCGCCGGCGGCTACTTCCGCTGGGTCGCCGAGGACAAGAGCAAGTACTACCGGGTCTCCACGTCCGAAGGCCTCAACCAGGTCATGGCGTCGCTGTTCCTGATCCGCGACCAGGCGGGCACCAGCGCGACCAAACAGGGCGCGCACGGCACGGCGTTCGACCGCACGTACGCGTTCCAGGTCGGGTTCGAGAAGGGCCCGAAGGAATGCGCCGCGATGAACGAGGACAACATCAAGGCGCGGATCACCGAGCGCCCGTTCGACAAGGGTGACAAGGGCAAGGGCGACGAGAAGCTCGACGCCGAGATCATCGGGATCCTGAAGAAGAGCCTCGACGAGGCCTTCAAGGGCGCGGGCGTGCCCGGCCCGGAGATCACCGAGGACGGCAACGGCAGCTGCCCCGGCGGCCCCAGCACCCCGCCCGCGTCGTACTGCCCGTCGAACAACACCGTCAGCATCGACATGGCCAAGCTGCGGGAACTCGCCCAGCCGGTCGACCAGCAGGCGGAATGGGAAAGCGGGCACAGCGAGGGCAAGGGCGACTTCGCCGCGTTCTCGGAGATCGCGTCCCGGTACGCGATGGGCATCCAGAAGGGTGTCGGCGCGTCGATCGACAACGCGAACGCGGGACTGCGCACCGCCTGCCTGGTCGGCGCGTGGGCGAAGGCCAGCACCGTGCCCGGTGCGACGCTGCGGCTTTCGGCCGGTGACCTCGACGAGGCCATCTCGGACCTGCTGAGCCCGGAGAGCCTGGTCTCGGCCGACGTCAACGGCAAGCGCGTGGACAACGGTTTCGAGCGGCTCGAGGCCCTGCGGAAGGGCTACCTGGAGAGCTCGTCCGTCTGCTCGACCCAGTACGGCTGATCGGGCTGAACGGTCCGGTCATCGCTCCCTGAAGTGCCATGAAAGGTCCTTTCCTTGCAAAATTTGCAAGGAAAGGACCTTTCATGGCGTTCGGGAGTCGCGGAAGCTCAGTAGAGCGCGCTCGCCAGATCCCGGCGCGCCTTCATGACGCGCTCGTCCGCCGAGTCGAACAGTTCGAACAGCGCCACCAGGTGTTCCCGCACCTTGTTGCGCTCGTCGCCCGCCGTACGCCGCACGGCGTCGATCAGCCTCGCGAAGCCCGCCTCGGGCTGCTGCCCGGCGACCTCGAGGTCGGCGGCGGCGAGCTGGGCGTCGAGGTCGGCCGGGTCGGCGTCGGCCTTCGCGATCGCGTCCGGGCCGGCGGCCTCGGCGCGTGCGGTGAACTTGACCTGCGCGAGCGCGGTCTTGGCCTCTTCGTTCGCCGGTTCGACGTCCAGGATGCGCTCGTAGGCCGCCTGCGCCGCGGCGAAGTCACCGCGTTCGAAGGCCTCCTCCGCCTCGGTGAACCGCGGGTCCTCCGGCACCTCGACACCGCCGCCGTTCTCCTCGGCGGCCTTGATACCGGGCAGCCGGTCGCGCAGCGCGTCGAGCAGCGAACCGAGCCACTTGCGGATCTCGGGTTCGGGCAGGGCACCGGAGAACGCGTCAACCGGCTGGCCGCCACCGATGGCGATGACCGTCGGGATCGACTGCGCGCCGAAGAGCTGCGCGATACGCGGGTTGGCGTCGACGTCCACCTTCGCGAGCACCCAGGCGCCACCGGACTCGGCGGCGAGGCGCTCCAGCACCGGGCTGAGCTGCTTGCACGGGCCGCACCATTCGGCCCACAGGTCGACGACCACCAGCTGCTGCAGGGAGCGCTCGACGACCTCGGTCTGGAAGGTCGCCTCGGTGACGTCGATCACGGCACCACCCGCGGCGGGGGCGGCACCGTCCGCCGGACGAGGTGGGGCAGGAGGCTGTTTCTGGGGCGCTTCGGCACGCGCCTTGAGCGCGGAAAGGTCGACCGCGCCGGAAAGCGCGGCGGACAGGGCCGCCGTCTTCGATGCTGATCCGCGTGGGTGTGTCACGGGTTCCATCCTGGCACGCATCCCCGAGCGTTTCACCGCATGCCCCCGGCTGCCCGCTTGGCAGGACGCCGGTGTTCCGGCAGGCTCGCCACGAGGGGGTGATCGACATTCCGACACGCAGGACGGCCACCGTGGCCATCGCGATCGCCATCGCCGTCACGTGGGTGAGCGTCATCACGGTCCTGATCGCCCATCAGCCCGACCCCGGTGTCGCCAGTCCCGGGCAGCTCCGGGAAGGCCTCACCGCCGCACTCAACGAGCACGACGTCGAGGCCCTCTCGGAACTCATCGACTACCCGCCCGCGTCGGCGGGTGACTTCGCCAAGTCCTATATCGACACGCTGGCCGGCCGCGGCGCCCACGACGTCACGGTGAAGTTCGCGCCGGACGATCTCGCGCCGACCTCGGCCACCGTCAGCGGGAAGCTCGGCGACGGCCGCTCCTTCGGCTATCCGGTGGCCGTCGCGGTCAAGGACAAGCTGTGGCTGGTCTCGTTCACCCCGCCACTCCCCTGACTCAGTCGCTCAGGTGCTTCTCGACGCGCTCCACCTTCGCGGTCAGCTGGCCTTCGTAGCCGGGACGGATATCGGCCTTGAGCACCAGCCCGACCCGTGACGATCCCTCGCCCGCGGCCTCGACGGCCCGCTTGACGACGTCCATCACCTCGTCCCACGAGCCCTCGATGTTCGTGAACATCGCGTTGGTGGAATTGGGCAAGCCGGACTCGCGGACCACTTTCACCGCGCGGGCGACCGCCTCGCTGACACCGCCGTCCTCCTCGGCCGCGGACGGGCTGACACTGAAGGCCACGATCATCTTTCGCTCCTCATTCAGACGGTTTTTCCACGCATAACACCCGGTGGTGCGGCATGGCACGGGTACCCGCTGGTAACTTCGAGCGCCATGAGCCGTCCGTTGCCGTTCGACCCGATCGCCCGCGCGGCGCAGCTGTGGGAAGCCCGTATCGGGCCTTCCGAAACCATGGCCGCGGTGACCGGGATCATGCGCGTGCAACAGATCATCCAGTCCGCGGTGGACGGCGCGCTCAAACCCCACGGGCTGACCTTCGCCCGGTACGAGGCACTGGTCCTGCTGACCTTCGCCCGCGCGTCCCATCTGCCGATGCGCGTGATGGGCGAGCGGCTGCAGCTGCACCCGACGAGCGTCACCAACATCGTCGACCGGCTGGAGAAGGACGGCTTGGTCAAACGCGTGCCGCATCCGACCGACCGCCGGACCACGCTGGTCGAGATCACCGACGAAGGCCGCGCACGCCGCGAAGAGGCCACGAAGGCGGTCACCGAGATCGACTTCGGCTTGACCGGGCTCACCGGCAAGCAGACCGAGCAGCTGACCGACCTGCTCACGAAGGTCCGCAAGGCCACCGGCGACTTCACCGAATAACCCCGGAAGTACGTGAAGGCCCCCTTCACTCGGCTGAGCCGAGTGAAGGGGGCCTTCACGCGCTAAAGAATCAGACGGCGGCGGGTTCCGCGGACTTGGCCGCGAACAGGCCGACACCACCGTGCGACAGCCGCTGCGGGCCGTCGAGCTTGCCGTTGCGCAGCGCCCAGGACTCGAACAGCCAGGTGAACAGCGGCGGGATGCTGGAGAGCAGCGCGAGGATCAGGGTCTTCGGACGCCAGCCGAGCGGCTTCGCCACGGACAGGGAGACCAGCACGTAGAGGACGAACACGACGCCGTGCACCATGCCGAGGACGGGGACGCCGCCCTCGCCGAGCTTGACGGCGTACTTGAGGAACATCCCGACCAGCAGCCCGGCCCAGGAGAGGGCTTCGGCTACCGCGGCCACGCGGAATACTAGAGCGGCCTTGCTGGACACTTTCTCCTCCTGTGGGGTCTCACCACTATGCGTGCACACATGACTACGTCCGACGAGCACTGTCCAAGGCGGACTCGCCAAGAACGTCAACAGCACTGTCGGACGTGGTAATACCAGTGTGAGGCGTGACGGCCCTCACCGGAACACCGGGGGTCGTGATGCTGCTCACGACCCCCGGTGAGAACCGGTCTAAACCACTCGGATCACCCGGCGCAGGGCGATTTCGGCGCACCTTCCGGGCCGGTCGCCCAGGTGGCCTTGGCCACATCCCCGGTGAGCTCGAAGTCCAAAGTGGTCCCGCGCGTCAACTGTTCCAACCCGACATACGCCCGCTGCGAACCGGATCCCAGTCCCTGGACGTACTTGAGCTTCGCCCCGTCGGCGCCGTCGGCCTTGATCGTGATGTCACGACCGTTCTCCAAGTGCACCACGGACTTCTCGAACCGCGGCGCGTTCAGGAGGAACTGCCCGGTTCCCGGCACCGCCGGATAGAGCCCCAGCGCACTGAAGACGTACCACGCGGACATGGTCCCGAGGTCGTCGTTGCCGGTGACCCCGTTGGGCGCGTTGGTGAACAACGTGTGCGCCGCGCGGACGACGGCCGAGGTCTTCCACGGCTGCCCGGTCAGCGTGTACATCCAGGGCGAGTGCAGATCCGGCTCGTTGTTCGGGTTGTAGCGGAACTGGTTGTAGTAGTTGTACGGGCCGACGACCCATTCCTCGCGCACGGTCTTCGCCGGGTCCTTGACCAGATCCCCGTAGGCGAAGAAGTCGTCGAGCCGCTTGCCGACGTTCTCCTTGCCGCCCATCCGCTCGACGAGGCCGGGCACGTCCTGCTGCGTCAGCCACTGGTACTGCCACGACGTGCCCTCGTGGAACCCGTCCGGGCTCTGCGGGGTGTACGGCTTGTCCGCCGGGCTGAACCAGTCCCCACCGGTCACCTTGGGGCGGTAGAAACCGGTGAAGCCGCGATCGCTGACCGAAGAATCCCACAGGGTGCGATAACTGCGACCCTTGTCCGCCAAGGCCTTCGCGTCGTCCTTCTTGCCGAGACCGGCGGCCATGATGGACAGCGAGCAGTCCGCGAGCGCGTATTCCAACGTGGCCGAAGCGCCGTGGTTCGGGTCGGTGTCCTGCCCCTTCTTCGGGAAGTCCTTGTCGTACTGGACGAATCCGTCCTTCTGGTAGCTCGCGTTGCCCGAGCGGCCCTGGAACGGCGAGGACGCGGGCGGGATCTCCCGCGAGTTCTGCAGAAGTGCCTGGTACGCCTTGAGCTCCTGCCCGGACAGCGCGCCGAAACGCCACAGGTCGACCAGGAACGGGGTGACCGGATCGCCGGTCATCGTGTTCGTCTCCTGGTTCGCGTACGCCCAGCGCGGCAGCCAGCCACCCTGGTCGTGGATGGCGAGCACCGACTTCGCGACGTCCTTCGCCCGCGACGGCCGCAGGAGCGCGAGCAGCTGGTTCTGCGTGCGATAGGTGTCCCATAACGAGAAGAACTCGTAATACGTCCAGCCCAGCGCGCGGTGGATCTTGTCGTCGAACCCGCGGTAACGGCCGTCGGCGTCGTTGCCGGTCAACGGTTGCAGCAGCGCGTGGTACAGCGAGGTGTAGAACACCGTGCGGTCGTCCTTCGTACCGCCCTTGATGTCCACTGAGGACAGTTCCTTGCGCCAGGCGCGCTGGGCACCGTCGCGGACCGCGTCGAACGAACGACCCTTCTCCGAGGCCAGGTTGAGCTTGGCGCCGGAAGCGTCCACATGGGAGATCGCCGTCGTCGCGGTGACCTGCCCGCCACCGAAGGTCAGCCACGCGCCGCGCAGCCCTTCACCACCGGCGGACTCCTTCGAGCCCGGCGTGCCGCCCGTCGGCGACCAGGTGCCGAAGGACTTGAACGGCTTGTCGAACGTCGTGGTGAACCAGGTCTTGTACGGCTTCCCACCGCAGAACGCCTGCGACTCGACCATTCCCTCGACCGTCCGGTCGCCGACGACGCGGATCTGGCTCGCCGTCACCGGTTCCTTGTCGTTGGCCTGCCCGACGTTGACGAAAACGTTCGCGTCGCCCGATTTCGCGAAGGTGTACCGCTCGACACCGGTCCGCGTGGTCGCGGTGGTCTCCGCGTCGACGCCGCCGTAACCGGTGAGCCGCACCTTGTAGTAGCCGGGTTTCCCGACCTCGCCCTCGTGCGTGTACGGCGAGGCGTACTTCTTGTGGTCGAACGTCTCGGGTTTCGCGGTGTCGAACGCCGCGCCGGGCCCGACCGCGCCGGTGGTGGGCAGGGTCGACACGAGGCCGCCCTGCTCCCAGCAGCCCGCCCCGGACAGGAAGAAATGCCCGAAGCCGCGGATCGCGGTGTCGTCGTAGCGGTAGCCGGCGTAATGCGACGAGATCGGGCTGACCTGCGTCATCCCGAACGGGGCCGAAGCGCCGGGGAAGGTGTTGCCGTCGTCCTTGGTGCCGATGAAGGTGTTGACCGCGTCCACAGGGTCGCCACCGGGCGCCGCCGCCGCGACGGGCGTGAGAAGCCCGGCGGGAACGACCAGCGCGGTGAGCAACCCGGCGACGCGGGTCGAAGTGCGTGCAGGCATGGGAAAGGCCGCCTCCTGACAACGTTGTCGCTGCCTGCTCACCTTCGACAAGAACAGACCACCTGGTCAAGAGGTCCGCCAAACCCTGTCCGATTCAGGACAGCGACCCGGACGGCCGTAACGGTTCGAACTCGGAAAGCGGACCCAGGACGAACCGGGCATTGACACGGCGGCGTCGCTGGCGTTCAATTCCGGCCACTATGACAACGTTGTCTTCCAGCGGACCGGACAACGGCCACCGCACAACCGGCCGACGGGCCACGATGAGTGACGTGGCCCGGCTCGCGGGCGTGAGCATCAAGACCGTCTCGCGGGTGGTGAACGACGAGCCCGCCGTCCATCCGGACACCGCGGAGCGCGTCATGGCGGCGATCGAGCAGCTCGGGTTCCGGCGCAACCTCGGCGCGCGGAACCTGCGGCGCGGCTCGACGACCGGGACGATCGGCCTGATCGTCGAAGACGTCGGCAACCCCTTCTACTCCGAGCTCAACCGGGCGGTGGAACGTATCGCGACCTCGTTCGGCCGCCAGGTGCTGACCGGGTCGTCGGAGGAGAACTCCGACCGCGAACGCGAACTCGTCCTGGAGTTCTGCTCCCGCCGGGTGGACGGCATCCTCGTCGTGCCCGCCGGGATGCAGCACGGCTATCTGGTCCCCGAGATGCGCGCCGGCACGCCCGTGGTGTTCCTCGACCGGCCCGCCGGCGACATCATGGCCGACACGGTGCTGGTCGACAACATCGGCGGCACCGTCGAAGCGGTCGCCCACCTCGCGAAACACGGCCATCGCCGGATCGCGTTCCTCGCCGACAGTCCCGACATCTTCACCGCGGGCGAGCGCCTGCGCGGATTCCGGGAAGGCTGCGTGCGCAACGGGATCCCCTTCGACGACAGCCTCGTCGTGATGCGGACGCCGACCGCCGAGAGCGTCGGCGACGCCGTGAAACGGCTGCTCACCGGCGCGAATCCGGCCACCGCCGTGGTCGCGGGCAACAACCGGGTCGCCGTGCACCTGCTGCGCGCGCTGGCCCACGCGGAGCGGCGTCCCGCGATGATCAGCTTCGACGACTTCGAACTGGCGGATCTGCTGGATCCGCCGGTCTCCGTGATCGCGCACGACGTGAGCGCGCTGGGCCGGGCGGCCGCGGAACTGCTGTTCGCCCGGGTACAGGGAGATCAATCCGCACCGAGAAAGGTAGTTCTGCCCGTGCATCTCGTAGCCCGCGGTTCCGGGGAGGTCGCGCCTTCATGAGCGGTCACCTCGAACCGATCCGCCTGCCGGCGAACCAGCCGCCGCAGTTCTACCGCGGCGGCGACGCCATCGCGGCGTTGCGGGGCGCCCCGTCGGAGTCCAAATTCGGGCCCGAAGACTGGGTCGGCTCGGCCACCACGATGTTCGGCCAGGAGACCAACGGCCTGACCAAGCTGCCCGGCGGGGTCTGGCTGCGCGACGCCGTCCGCGAGAACCCGGCCGCCTGGCTCGGCGCCAAGCACGTCGAGGCGCTCGGCGACTCGACCGGTCTGCTGGTGAAACTGCTCGACGCGGGCCAGCGCCTGCCCGTGCACTTCCACCCGTCGGACTCGTTCGCGAAGCGGCATTTCGACTCGCACTTCGGCAAGACCGAGGCGTGGATCGTGGTCGGCACCTACGGCGACGACCCGCGCGTCTATCCCGGCTTCAAGGAGACCGTCGACAAAGCGACGGTCAACGAATGGGCCCGCACCCAGGACGCGCCCGCCATGCTCGAGGCGCTGAACAGTGTCGCGGTCACGCCCGGCGACACGGTCTACATCCCGGCGGGCCTGCCGCACGCGATCGGCGAAGGCGTGTTCGTCGTCGAACTCCAGCAGCCGACCGACTTCTCGCTCACCCTGGAATGGCGCGACTTCCTGGCGAACCCGGAGAAGGCGCACCTCGGCATCGGCTTCGAGACCGCCATCGAAACCCTGGACACCACAGGCTGGGACGAAGAACGGCTCGGCTCGATCGTCAAGCGGACCGCCGGCGATGAAGCGTCCACTGTGGACCTGCTCGCCGACGGCAGTGACGCGTTCTTCCGCGCCGACCAGCTCCGTCCGGCTGTTTCGGGTAGGGCGACAACGTTGTCACTCGATCCGTCGTTCGCGGTACTGGTCGTCATGGACGGTGCGGGCACGCTCCGCACCGAACACGGCGGCGAGTACGCGCTACGGAAGGGCGAGACGTACGTGGTCCCGCACGACGCCGGTCAATCCACTGTGGAGGGTGATCTCACGGTCATCCGCTGCCGTCCGCCGGCACCCGAGAAGAGGGAGCGATCGTGAGCGAACTCCTGCTCGACGCACAGAACCTCGTCAAACGCTACGGCTCGGTGGAAGCCCTGCGCGGCGCGTCCTTCCAGGCCCGCGCCGGTGAGGTCACCGCACTGATCGGCGACAACGGCGCCGGGAAGTCCACTTTGGTCAAATGCCTGTCCGGCGCGGAACAGCCGACGTCCGGCAGCATCCTGCTCGACGGATCCGCGGTGGTGCTCGACTCCCCCACCACGGCACGGCGGATGGGCATCGAGACGGTGTACCAGGACCTCGCGGTCGCCCCGGAACTCGACCCGGCCGCGAACCTGTTCCTCGGCAGGGAGATCCATCGCAAGGGGATCCTCGGCAAGCTCGGGATGCTGGACAAGAAGGAGATGAAACGCCAGGCCGTGGAGGAGTTCCAGCGGCTCGGCGTGACCCTGCAGAGCACCGACGTCCCCATCGGCTCGCTTTCGGGTGGGCAGCGGCAAAGTGTCGCCGTCGCGCGTTCGGTCGTCTGGGCGTCGAAGGTCGTGTTCATGGACGAGCCGACGGCCGCGCTCGGCGTCGTGCAGCGCGAACGCGTGCTCGACGTGATCAAGAAGGTGCGGGACAAGGGCATCGCCGTCGTGCTGATCAGCCACAACATGCCCGAGGTGCTGTCGGTGGCCGACCGGATCGAGGTGCTGCGGCTCGGCAAACGCGTCGCCCGGTTCACCGGCGACGGCACGAAACTGGAAGACCTGGTCGCCGCGATGACGGGCGCCCTCGTACAAGAGGAGGCGGCGTGACCGTGTCCACTCCGACGAAGAACGGCTCCGAGATCCAGACCTCTGTGGACGGTGGCTTCGGCAAACGTTCGATCGGGCAACGGCTCATCGGGGCCAACACGTTCTGGATCGCGCTGGTGCTGCTGGCGCTGATCATCGTGTTCACCGCGATCGCGCCCGCCGAGTTCGCGACGCTGTTCACCTTCCAGACCCTGCTCATCGAAACTTCGGTGCTGCTGGTGCTCTCGGTCGGCATGACGTTCGTGATCATCACCTCCGGAATCGACCTCTCGGTCGGCTCGGTGCTGATCTTCGCGGGCATGGTGGCCGGCAAGACGATGGAGGCGCTGAGCCCGGACGGCGACGCGACGAAGGCCGGTTGGGGCGTCATCACCGCCGGGCTCGTGGCGGCCGTCGTCGCGGGCACGATCTGGGGCCTGATCAACGGTTTCCTGATCGCGGTGGCGAACATCCCGCCGCTGATCGTCACGCTCGGCACGATGGGTGCCGCGCTCGGCGCCGCGTACCTGCTGAACAACGGGTCCGACGTGCGCAGCGTGCCGACCGAGCTCAACAAGACGCTCGGCTACGGGACGTCGTTCGGCGGCGTGCCGAACCTGGTGCTGGTGGCCGTGGTGATCACGCTGATCGGCGCCTGGTTGTTGCACACCACCAAATTCGGCCGCTACACCTACGCCGTCGGCTCGAACGCCGAGGGCGCGCGGCGGGCGGGCATCGGGGTGACCGCGCACCTGCTGAAGGTGTACACGCTCACCGGTTTCCTCGCCGGTGTCGCCGGTTTCCTCTCGCTGGCGTACTACGCGTCGACGACGATTTCGGCGCACACCACCGACAACCTCAACGCCATCGCCGCCACGGTGATGGGCGGGACGAGTCTCTTCGGCGGTGTCGGTTCGGTGCTGGGCACGGTGATCGGCGTGTTCATCCCGGCCGTGCTGAAGAAGGGCTTCAACATCACGCAGGTCCAGGACTTCTGGCAGATGATCGCGGTCGGCGCGGTGCTGATCGCCGCGGTCTGGTTCGACCAGCGGCGCCGTCGTCGCCGCAATTCTCGCTGATCCCTACGCACAAAGAGGTGCAATCCCCATGAAGAAGACCCTGCTCGTGACCGGTGCCGCCCTGTCCGCGGCCCTCCTGCTGAGCGCCTGCGGCGGTGGCACCGTCGGCGAGGCGCCGTCGGGCGACTCCGGCGCCAAGACCAACAACAAGAAGCTGTCGCTCATCCCGGGCGTGCAGGCCGAGCCGTTCTACATCTCGATGCAGTGCGGCGCCGAGGCCGAGGCCAAGAAGGCGGGCTACGAGCTCACCACGCAGGCCCCGCAGAAGTTCGACGCGGCCATGCAGACCCAGCTCGTCAACGCGCTGGGCTCCAACCCGCCCGCCGCGCTGCTCATCGCGCCGACCGACGCCCAGGCGATGCTCGCGCCGATCCAGCAGGTCAAGGGCCGCGGCTCGAAGATCATCGAGGTCGACACCGCGCTGAAGGACACCAGCGTGGCCGAGTCGTCGATCTCGTCGGACAACGCCGAGGGCGGCAAGCTCGCCGCGAAGACCATGGCGGAACTGGCCGCGGGCAAGACCGGTTCGGTGCTGGTGCTCGACACCATCGCCGGCACGTCGACCACGAACACCCGCGCGAAGGGTTTCGAGGACGAGCTGAAGAACTACCCGAACCTGAAGTCGGCGGGGGTGCAGTTCACCCAGAACGAGCCCGACCAGGCCGCGTCCAAGGTGACCGCCGCGCTGGCGTCCACCCCGGACCTGATCGGCATCTTCGCGACCAACCTCAACACCGGTGAGGGCGCCGCGACCGGTCTGCGGAACGCGGGCAAGGTCGGCGCGGTCAACCTGATCGGTTTCGACGCCTCGCCGTCGGAGATCGAGGGCCTGAAGAAGGGCGAGTACCAGGGCCTCATCGCGCAGGACCCGGCCGCCATCGGGCAGCAGGGCGTGCAGCAGGCCATCGCGGCGCTGGAGGGCAAGCCGGTGACGCGGAACCTGACCGCTTCGCTGCACTCGATCACCAAGGCGAACATGGACGCGAACGCCCAGTACTTCTACAAGCAGAGCTGCTGACGCGCTTTGGTAATGCCATGAAAGGTCCTTTCCTTGCAAATTTTGCAAGGAAAGGACCTTTCATAGCGTTCGGGACCGGCTCACTCGGCGAACTCGACCAGCTTCCTTCGCGTGAGATGAAGGGGCCTTTCATAGCGAAAGTTGCGATGAAAGGCCCCTTCATCTCACGTGGTCGAGGGGCTGGATGTCATGAAAGGGTCGTTCAGGACGAAAAACGTCCTGAACGACCCTTTCATGACATCCAGGGCGCGCTCACTCGGCGAACTCGACCACCCCAGCGGGCGCGAAGCGCGTGAGAGCCGCGTACAGCCGAGCGCCCCCACCAAGGTGACCCAGCGCGTACGCATACTCGCCGTCCTCAAGCAACACTTCGGGCCCCGAGCCGGTCCAGTCGAGCCGGTAGTGCCACCAGTGCATCCACCGCCCCACCCGCCGCTTCTCCCGGTACACCCGCAGCCGGGTCACCTCGGTCCACCGGACCTCGAACACGCCCGGCACCGAAAACCCCACAGCAGAAATCACCAACGAACTAGCCGACTTCCGCAGAGCGAGCAGGATCAGCCCCGCGAAAGCCACGCTGAGCAGGCTGAACACCACCCCGGAAACCGAGCCGGAGGACAACGCCAGTACGACGGCCACCAGGCCGCCGACGCCGAACACCACGAAACCGACCATCGCGACCCGCCGCATCACGACGTCCAGGCGCACCATCACCGCATCACCGGGGACCATGCCCGGAGCGTAACCGGCGAAACCACGCACCGACGTTAGGATCTAGGCCCCGACGTCGTGGAGGAGGCCGGATGACCACCCGTCTGCCCTGGCGTCCGGCCGCGAGCGCGGATCCGGTGCCGGTGCTCGCCGCCGCCCAGCGCGTTTCCGACGACCTCATGGACGGCCTCGCCGGGCCCCGCGCCCGCCACGCGGCGCACGGCCTCCGACGGCTGTTCGACGTCCCCGGCCTCGGGCTGACCGACCTCTCCGGCTCGCTGATCTGGTCGGGCCGACCGGCCGCCGACGACGTCGTGGTCGCGGCGCTCGACGAGGTCCTCCACTCCGAGACACCGGTGTCCGAACCCGGGCTGCTGGCGATGCCCCTGCACGTCCACGACGAACTGGCCGGGGTCCTCCTGGTCACCGAAACCACGAACGCCGTCGCCCGCCAGGCCGTCGAACTCGTCGTCCACGCGCTCGAACGCGGCAGGCTGGAGGCCTCCGCCGAGCAGGCCGCCGAGGCGGAACTGCGGGCGTTGCGGGCCGAGATCTCGCCGCATTTCGTCTACAACGCGCTCACCGTGATCTCCTCGCTGGTCCGCTCCGATCCGGACCGCGCCCGCGACCTGATGCTCGATTTCGCCGAGTACACGCGCTACAGCCTCGCGCGGCACGGCGAGTACACGATGGTCGCCGAGGAGTTCCGCGCCATCGAGACGTACTTGGCGTTGCAGCGCGCCGTGCTCGGCGAACGGCTACGCGTGCAGGTGCGCGTCGCGCCGGAGGTGCTGGCCGTCGCGGTGCCGTACCTCGTGCTGGAACCGTTGGTGGAGAACGCGATCCGGCACGGGATCGAGCCACGCGCCGAGGCGGGGTTCATCCAGGTTCAGGGAATGGCGGAAGGGAACGACTGCGTGATCAGCGTCGAGGACGACGGTGTCGGCATGGACCCCGCACGCGCGGCGGCGATCCTGGCCGGGCGTGGCGACGACGGCGGCGTCGGACTGGCCAATGTGGACAGAAGGCTGCGCAGCGTCTACGGCCCCTGGTACGGCCTGACGGTGGAGACCGAGTCCGGCGCGGGTACCAGGGTCGTGGTGCGGGTGCCCCGGTTCCAGCCGGGGGTGCTGCCGTGACGAACGGGCTGCGGGTGCTGGCGGTCGACGACGTCCCGCCCGCCCTCGACGAGCTGTGCAGCCTGCTGCGCGAAGCTCCGGAAGTCGCCGAAGTGGTCGCCGCGGGTGACGCGGTCAACGCGCTCAAGCTGTTGCAGGGCAGTCATTTCGACGCCGTGTTCCTCGACATCTCCATGCCGGGACTCGACGGTCTCGAACTCGCCTCCCTGCTGGCGCGGCTCAACGAACCGCCGGTGATCGTGTTCGTCACCGCGCACGACGGGCACGCCGTGGCGGCGTACGGTATCGGCGCGGTCGACTACCTGCTCAAACCGGTCCGCGCGGAACGGCTGTCCGCCGCACTGTCCAAAGTGGTCCGGATGGCGGGCAACCAGGCCGACGAGCCGAAACCCGCGCCGGACGCGATGTCCGCGCTGCCGGTGGAATCCGGCGGGCGCACCCGGTACGTCCGGCGCGACGACGTCCAGTTCGTCGAGGCGCACGGCGATTACGTCCGGTTGCACACGAAATCCGGCGTGCATGTCACGCGGATGCCGATCTCCCGGCTCGAAGAGTATTGGGAGGGAACGGGATTCACCCGTGTCCACCGGGGTTTCCTGCTCGCCGTGGACGCGGTGCTCGAACTGCGCAGCGACACCACCGGCGGGCTGCTGGCGCATACGGAGGCGGGTGACGTGCCGGTGAGCCGCCGCCACGCGCGCGACCTGCGGGATCGGCTACTCGCAGCCGCGCAACGCGGGGAACTGGGCCGGGGAGGCCGCCCGTGAGCCGCGTCAAACGGGTCGCCGTCACCAGCCCGCAGACCCGGCTCGCGCGGTCGCGGCCCCGGGCACGCGGCCGCTGGCGCGTCCCCCGGCTGGCGGCGAGCGACGCCGAGCGCGCGGACCTGCTGTACCGCGCCCAGCGCCGTGGCGGACTCCCCGCGCTGGCCGGGATGTTCGGGCTGGTCTTCGGGCTCCCGCTGGTGTTCGGGATCTTCCCCGGGCTGGATTCGGTGCGGCTGGCGGGAATCCCGCTGTCCTGGCTGATGATCGCGATCCTCCCGTACCCGGCCATGGCCCTGCTGTCGTGGTGGCAGTTGCGCCGGGCGGAAAAGATCGAGGACGAATAGTGGTCGCGGCGCTCTCGGTGGCCCCGGTCGTGCTGGTCACCCTGTTGATCGGGTTGCGCGGGGTCGCGGCCATGCGCACGACGTCGGATTTCCTCGTCGCCTCGCGCCGGATCTCACCGCTGGTCAACTCCGCCGCGGTCTCCGGCGAATACCTGTCCGCGGCGTCGTTCCTCGGCGTCGCGGGGCTGGTGGTGAAGGACGGGATCGGCGCGCTCTGGTATCCGGTCGGGTTCACCGCCGGGTACATCGCGATGCTGGTGCTCGTCGCGGCACCGATGCGGCGCTCCGGCGCGCTCACCGTCCCGGACTTCGCCGAAGCGCGGCTCGCCTCCCCCGCCCTGCGCCGCCTCGCCGCCGTGGTCGTCCTCGTGATCGGAACCCTTTACCTGGTACCGCAATTCCGTACGGCGGGGCTCGTGCTCACCGCGGTCGGCGGGACGCCGTACTGGGTCGGTGTCGTCATCGCGGGCACCGCCGTCAGCGCGACACTGGCGCTCGGCGGGATGCGTGCGGCGACCTACGTCCAGGCCTTCCAGTTCGTGCTGAAACTGCTGCTGTTCATCGTTCCCGCGATCTGGCTGGTCTCCCAGGTGTCCCCGGAGCAGCGGTCGGCTTCGGTGCATCCGGTGGAATTCAGCCACTTCGCCCGCGACACCCGGCTGTCCTTCGAGATCGACGTGACGCTGACCCTGCGCGAGCCGACCACCCTGCTCACGCCGGAAAAGCATGTCGTGCCACCGGGTGAGCTGGTTGCCAGGAGCGGCGAGACCCTGGAATTCGCCGAAGGGACCCCGGTTCCCGCCGTCCGGGGCGGTGCCCCGCTCGGCGGGCCGGACTGGCAACGGCCGCTGCTCGACCTCGGCGACCAGGGCTATCCGCTGCTCGGCACGTGGGCCATCCTGATCGCCACCATGCTCGGCACGATGGGCCTGCCGCATGTCCTGATGCGCTTCCACACCAGCCCGGACGGCCGCGCCGCCCGCCGGACCGCGGCGATCACCGTCGCCCTGCTCGGCGTCTTCTACCTGTTCCCAGGGGTTTACGGCGTTTTCGGCCGGGTGCTGGTGCCCGAGCTGTACGTCTCCGGCGCGACGGACACGGTCGTCGTCGCGTTACCGGCGCAGATCGACGACGGCTGGGCGGGATCGCTGTTCACCGGGCTGCTGACGGCGGGCGCGTTCGCCGCGTTCCTGGCGACGTCGCTCGGATTGCTGCTGGTGATCTCCGGCGCGGTCGCGCACGACCTCGCGCCCGGCGGCCTGAGGAGACTGCGATGGTCGGTACTCGGCGCGGCGGCGGTGATGGTCCTGCTCGCGTTGCCGTCGGCCAGATTGGACGCGGGTGTCCTCGTCACCTGGGGTTTCACCGTGGCCGCGTCGACGTTCTGCCCGTTGCTGGTGCTCGGCATCTGGTGGAACCGGCTCACCGCCGCGGGCGCGATCAGCGGTGTCCTCGCCGGGCTCGTCGCGTCTTCGGGCTCGATCCTGGTGGCCCTGTTCGTCCCCAGCCTGAGCGGCCTGCCCGCGATCCTGGTGTCGCAGCCCGCGCCTTGGTCGGTTCCGCTGGCATTCGGCGTAATGATCGTGGTTTCCTGGCGGGGCAGGCCTCCCGCCTGGTCCACGGCCGCGATGCTGCGGCTGCATTTGGACGATCGCACGGCCGAGACCCCTTCGTCGTGGTCCGACCACCGTTCGTCGACCGTTCGTCGTCTCGGCAGACGTTTGAACCGCTGAAGGTTCCGGTCTCCTTGACCTCTCCTTAACGTGTCGCGGAACACATTCGCGGCGCGAGGAGAGCACGATGAGTACCGAAACGGACACTCCCAGTCCGCCCGACGTCGACTGGGACAAAGCCCATGACAGCGCGGAGTTCAAGGAACTGCGGGCTCGGTTGCGCCGGTTCGTCTTCCCCGTCTCGGCGTTGTTCCTCCTCTGGTACCTGCTCTACGTGCTGCTCGCCGACTACGCGCACGGCTTCATGAGCACGAAGCTGGTCGGCAACATCACCGTCGGGCTGGTCTTCGGTCTGCTGCAGTTCGTTTCGACCTTCGTGATCACGGGGCTCTACGTCCGCTACGCGAACAAGAAACTCGACCCCATCGCGGAGAAGATCCGCACGGACATCGAGAGTGAGGCCAAATGACCCTCGCCGCCGGAGTCGAGGGCAGCAGCCCCGTACTCAACATCACCATCTTCGGCCTGTTCGTGGTGGTCACGCTGTTCGTCGTGTTCCGGGCGAGCCGCAACACGAAGACCGCGTCGGACTACTACGCCGCCGGCCGCGCGTTCACCGGTCCGCAGAACGGCGTCGCCATCGCGGGCGACTACCTTTCCGCCGCGTCGTTCCTCGGGATCGCGGGCGCGATCGCCGTCTACGGCTACGACGGTTTCCTCTACTCCATCGGCTTCCTGGTGGCGTGGCTGGTCGCGTTGCTGCTGGTCGCGGAACTGCTGCGCAACACCGGCAAGTTCACCATGGGCGACGTGCTGGCGTTCCGGATGAAGCAGCGCCCGGTGCGGGCCGCGGCGGCGACGTCCACCCTGGCCGTGTCGTTCTTCTACCTGCTCGCGCAGATGGCGGGCGCCGGTGGCCTCGTCGCGTTGCTGCTCGGGATCGAGAGCAAGGCCGGGCAGGCCGCGATCATCGTGATCGTCGGCATCATCATGATCGCCTACGTGCTCATCGGCGGGATGAAGGGCACCACCTGGGTCCAGATCATCAAGGCGGCGCTGCTCATCGTCGGCGCGCTGGCGATGACGCTGTGGGTGCTGGGCATGTACGGCTTCAACCTCTCCTCGCTGCTGCAGGGCGCGGTGGACAAGGCGGGCAAGGCCGGTGAGGCGCTGCTCGGGCCGGGCAACCAGTACGGCAAGACCGGCACGACGAAGCTCGACTTCCTGTCGCTGGGCATCGCGCTGGTCCTCGGTACCGCGGGCCTGCCGCACGTCCTGATGCGCTTCTACACGGTGCCGACGGCGAAGGAAGCCCGTCGTTCCGTGGTGTGGGCGATCGGCCTGATCGGCGTCTTCTACCTGTTCACCCTGGTGCTCGGCTACGGCGCCGGCGCGCTGGTCGGCGCGGACAAGATCAAGGCCGCTCCCGGTGGCGTGAACTCGGCGGCCCCGCTGCTGGCGCTGGAACTCGGCGGCCCGATCCTGCTCGGCCTGATCGCGGCGATCGCCTTCGCGACGATCCTCGCCGTGGTCGCGGGACTGACGATCACCGCGTCGGCGTCGTTCGCGCACGACGTCTACGCCAACGTGATCAAGAAGGGCAAGGCGACCCCGGCTTCGGAGGTGAAGGTCGCCAGGATCACCGCGCTGGTGATCGGCGCGGTCGCGATCCTCGGCGGCATCCTCGCCAACGGGCAGAACATCGCGTTCCTGGTGGCGCTCGCGTTCGCGGTGGCGGCGTCGGCGAACCTGCCGACCATCCTCTACTCGCTGTTCTGGAAGCGATTCAACACCCAAGGCGCGCTGTGGAGCATCTACGGCGGTCTCGCGGTCTGCATCCTGCTGATCGTGTTCTCGCCCGCCGTCTCGGGGAAGCCTGTCGACGCCAAGACCGGGAAGAGCGCCTCGATGATCCAGGGCGTCGACTTCCACTGGTTCCCGCTGGACAACCCCGGCATCGTCTCGATCCCCGTGGCGTTCTTCCTCGGCTGGCTCGGGACCGTGCTATCCAAGGAGCACAACCAGAAGAAGTACGCGGAGATGGAGGTCCGGTCCCTGACCGGAGCGGGCGCCGAAAAGGCCGTCGCCCACTAGTCGCCGGGACGGTGCGGCCGGCATCCAACGCCCCCGGCCGCACCGCCCCGGTTCCCATTCCCCTTCAGTACGGCAGTTTCCCCGCCGTCAGTTCGGCCAGCTTCGCGCGGAGACCGGCCCTCGCCGACTTCCACAGCCCGGTGCCCAGCGAGATCCGCGCCACCCCCAGTGCAGCGAGCGCGGAGAGATCAGGGCCCGCAGGCATCGGAGAAGCGTTGACCGCCCCCGGCGCCACCGCTTTCACGAACTCGCCCAGCACTTCCGGCGACTTCACCATGATCGGGTAGACGCAGTCCGCCCCGGCTTCCAGATACGCCTTCGCCCGCAAGATCGCGTCGTCCAGGACCGCCCGCTCGTCGGCCGCGCCGAGGAAGACGTCGACGCGGGCGTTGATCACCAGCGCGTCCCCGGCGGCCTCGCGCAACTTCG
The DNA here is from genome assembly GCF_000732925.1 of Amycolatopsis japonica. NCBI lineage: Bacteria > Bacillati > Actinomycetota > Actinomycetes > Pseudonocardiales > Pseudonocardiaceae > Amycolatopsis > Amycolatopsis japonica. Next base: position 1,537,747 of record NZ_CP008953.1, on the reverse strand, counting down.
CGACCCGTTCCGCCTGTGTCTCCACCGGGAGGACGCCGCCCGACGCATGGTCGGTGTCCTCGTAGTTGCAGCCGACGGCGCCCACCTCGGTCAGCCTCGCCGCGAGTTCTCCCGCTTCGAGCCCGTACCCGCCTTCCGCGTCGACGGTCACCGGCACCGAGACCGCCCGCGCGATCCTCGCGGCCGCCGCGAACATCTCGTCGGCGGGCGCGTCCTCCCCGTCGTCGTACCCGAGGACCTTGGCCACGGCGAACGAACTCGTCGCCACGACCGGGAACCCGGCGGCCTCCACGAGACGCGCGCTGTCGGCGTCCCACGCGTTCGGCAGGAGGAGCGGCTCGCCCGCGACGTGCAGTTCTCGCAGCCGCGCCGCGGTCATTCGGCGCGCTCGGGCAGCGGCGCGTGGCTGGTCACGCACATCCGGTTCCAGCTGTTGATCGCGATCGCCTCCCAGACGATGGCGCGGTACTGCTCCTCGGTGAAGACGCGCGTGGCCTCTTCGTAGACGTCGTCCGGGACGTCGTGCAGGGTCGCGACGTTCGTGATCGCCTCGGTGAGCGCGAGCGCGGCACGCTCCTGCTCGGTGAACAGTTCGGTCTCCCGCCAGCCCTGCAGCACGAACAGCCGCCGCGGCGACTCGCCCATCTGCAACGCGTCGTGGGAGTGCATGTCGAGGCAGAACGCGCAGTGGTTGATCTGCGACGAGCGCATCTTCACCAGTTCGAGGATCTTCTGGTCGACGCCCGCGTTGGCGGCGGCCTTCTCGACTTCGGCCTGGAGCTTCGCCATGGCCTGGTAGATCTCGGGCACTCGTTTGCCCACGTGGATTCGCTCGGTCATGACTGCGAATCTAGCGGCGACTGGCCCACGAGTATGGTCCAGTGTCATGGCAGATTCGTGGTCCAGTTCGGGAATAGACGTCCACCTGGACTGGCGGCCCGAAAGCGGCCGGACCGGGCTCGCGACGGCCATCCGCGCGGCGATCCGGGACGGACGCTGGCAAGCTGGCGCAGCGGTGCCCTCGACCAGGGCATTGGCGCAGGACCTGGGCGTCGCCAGGGGAACGGTCACCCGCGTCTACGCCGATCTCGCCGCCGAGGGCTACCTGCGGACGGCGCAGGGCGCCCCGACCCGCGTCGCGACGGCGGGCGCGCTGCCCGCGTCGGCGCCGAGGCCCGTCCCCCGCGACCCGGCGCCGCGCTGGGATCTGCGGCCCGGCAGGCCGAACCTGTCCGCGTTCCCCCGCGCCGCCTGGCTCGCGGCCACCCGCCGGGCCTTGCACCGGGCGCCGATGACGGCGTTCGACTACACGGCCGAATCCGGCGCGGCGGAACTGCGGGAGACGCTCGCCGCTTATCTCGCCCGCAGCCGCGGCGTGATCGCCGACCCCGCGAGGATCCTGGTGTGCTCCGGGTTTTCGCACGCGATCGCGATCCTGGCGCGGGTCCTGCACGCGCGCGGCGCGGACGAAATCGCGTTCGAGAACCCGTCGCTGCACATCTACCGGAACATCGCCGCCGCCAACGGCCCCCGCGTGGTCGGCGTCCCCGTCGACGACCATGGGATCACCGTGTCCTCTTTGGACAGTCCGGCGGTGGTGGTCACCCCGGCGCACCAGTACCCGCTGGGCGTCACGCTCGCCCCGGGACGACGGGCGGAACTCACCCGGTGGGCGGAGGAAACCGGTGCCGTCGTCATCGAAGACGACTACGACGGCGAGTTCCGGTTCGACCACCAGCAGGTCGGCGCGTTGCAGGCGCTGGCGCCGGAACGGGTCGTGTACGTGGGCACGACGAGCAAGACGCTCGCGCCGTCGCTACGCCTGGGATGGATGGTGCTGCCGCGGTTCCTGGTCGAACCGGTGCGCACGGCGCTGGCCGAGAGCGGGGCACGGCCCGCGCTACTGGATCAGCTGGCGATGGCCGAACTGATCGAATCGGGCGCCTACGACCAGCACATCCGCCGCTGCCGGATCGAGTACCGCTCCCGACGGGACAAGCTGCTCGCGGCCCTGCCGGATTCCGTGCTGCCGCAAGGGATCTCCGCCGGTCTGCATTTGGTGCTCCAGTTCCCCGGCGAGGTCCCGAGGGAGATGGAGGTGCTGGCCGCCTGCCGCCGTCGCGCGATCGGGCTCGAAGGCCTCAGCGGCTACTGGATCGGCGAGCCGCAGCGCGAGGGGCTCATCATCGGGTACGGCGCCGCCGCGAAGCACGCTTTCGGCGGCGCCACCCAGGCCTTGCGCGAGGCCATCTTCGAGGTCACCTGACCCTCGCCTCCCGCGTTTCGCCCTCTGAATGCGGTAGTTGGCATCGCGAACTACCGCATTCAGAGGACTAATGCGTGGGGTCACCTAGCAGAACCAGGCACGCGCCCGGAGGATGTCGGTCTTCAGCACCGGGGCGCCGTCGACCGGGGCGGGGTTCTCCGGAGTCGGCTGGATGCCACCGGCGGCGACGTCGTCGAGGGTTTCGAGGCCTTCGTGCCCGACGGTGCCGAAGATCGTGTAGTTCGGCCGCAGCGCGGAGTCGCCGTACACCACGAAGAACTGGCTCCCGTTCGTCGCCGGGCCCGCGTTGGCCATCGCGAGGACGCCGCGCGAATACACCTTGCGCTCACCGGTCGGGTCGGTCGGCGCGGGCGGCAGGCCGACGGGCAGTTCGTCCTTGTACTTGTAGCCGGGGCCGCCCTCGCCGGTGCCGCTCGGGTCACCGCATTGCAGCACCTTCAACGTCGGGTACGCGGTCAGCCGGTGACACGTCGTGCGATCGTAGAACCGGTGCTTCGCCAGGTGCAGGAAGCTCTGCACCGTGCACGGCGCCTTCGCCCGATCGAGGGTCAGATCGATGGTGCCCTGGTTCGTCTTCAGCTGTACCGGGACCTTGCCCCGGTCCGGCGTCCGACGGGGGTCCGGCGGCAGCGGGACCGGGCGCGCGGCCGGGTCGTCCGGCGTCTGCGTGTACTGGCACGGCCCCTTCGTGACCTTCGGCGGCGCGCCTTCCGCCGACGCCGTTCCGGTGCCGGCCGCGAGCATCAGCCCGGCTCCCAGCACTGCCACAAAGACCTTCGCGATCCTCTGCACGGTTCCTGCCTCCCAGCCGTGGACGAAGAAGAGAGCATAGGGTGAATCCCCGGCGCTCACACAGGTCCGGAAGTAGGTCCGCGGTTAGGGTCGAAGCCGTGGAGATCGCCGAACGACACCAATGGCAGCTGAACGCCCTGACCTTCCTGTACGCGTACACGCAGTACGTCCTCGTGCACGAGCGGGTCATGGCGGGGCTGCCGCCGGAGAAACCGGCCGAACTCGACAAACCGCGCATGCTCAGGCTCGCCAAGGTCGTCGACGACATGATCCTCGACTTCCGCAAGGAGGACGGGCTGACCGACCTCGAACGGCGCCGCGTCATCCGCCTCGCCAGGGAGATCAAATCGCACGTCCGGGAGAAGTGGCCGCCGCGCGAACCGTCGCTGACCGAGTGGATCGCCTCGGCGGCGGCGCACTTCTACTGCGAGGAGCACATCAACAACGGCTACGTCCGGATGGGCCGCGTCTTCGATCCCGACATGGCGGACAGGTTCCTGGAGCGGGTCGAGTTCTGCCGGGGGCAGACCGTCACGATCACCACGTACGCCCACAAGGTGGCCGACGGCGAACAGCTCACTTACGGCGAGACGAACCAGCTCGAAGTCTGGAAGGAGGACGCGATCGCCCATCTGGACAATCTCGACAGCGACTTCGGCGACATCAAGATGTACGTCGAATTCTGACCGCTGCCCGTAAGACCAGAGTTGCCTGTCCCGGCGTACCGGGAAATTGACATGCGTCACCGGTGATCGAGATGCTCGAAGCACAGGCTCCTTTTCCACGACTAAAGGAGAATTCCGTGTTCTCGATCAAGAAACGCGTCCTGACCGTGGCGGCCGCCGCTGCCGCCGCGTTCAGCCTGCTCGCCCCGACCGGCACCTCGTTCGCCATCGACCACATCCCTTGCCGCGATGGGGAGAACTTCCTGAAGATCTGGTCGCATCTCGGCGGGAGCAGCAGCGTCGACTGCTACGCCAACCGCGGGCGGATCGGTTTCGGCGGCTGGTGGATCGACCGGATCTACACCGGCAACAACGACCTGATGTACTACGACAGCAATGGCGCCGACGTGCGCATCAACCGGTGGACCGACATCAGTTTCCCGAACCGGCCGCCGAAGGTCCGCGTCATCGAAATCCTCTGAACCCTCACGAACCGCGAAGATCTCCGATGAGTTCTTCGGCCGCCGCGAACGGGTCGAGTTTCCGCGCGACCACGCGTTCGGCCAATTCGGTGAGCCGGTCCCCGGAACGCAGGTCGACGATTTCCGCGCGCAACCGCTGCACGGCGATCGCCTCGACCTCGTCCCGGGCCCGCGCCGCACGACGGCGGGGCAGTTCGTCGCGCCGGACCAGCCAATCGTGGTGTTCGTCGAGCGCGCGGACGACGTCCTCGACGCCTTCGCCGCGCGACGCCACCGTTCGCACGATCGGCTGACGCCAGCTCGGACCGCGGATCTCCCGGCGTACCAACGAGATCATCTGCTTGAGGTCGTGCACGGTCGCGTCCGCGCCCTCGCGGTCGGCCTTGTTGACCACGAACACGTCCGCGATCTCCAGCACACCGGCCTTCGCCGCCTGGATCCCGTCGCCCATCCCGGGCGCGAGCAGGACCACGGTGGTGTCGGCCAGTTTCACGACGTCCACTTCGGACTGACCGACGCCGACGGTCTCGATCAGCACGACGTCGAACCCGGCCGCGTCGAGTACCCGGACGGCCTGCGGCGTCGCCCACGACAACCCGCCGAGATGGCCGCGCGTGGCCATCGACCGGATGAACACGCCGGGATCGGTGGCGTGTTCGGTCATCCGGATCCGGTCGCCGAGCAGCGCGCCGCCGGAGAACGGCGACGACGGGTCGATCGCCAGTACGCCGACGCGCAGGCCTTTCGCCCGTAAAGCCGTGAGCAGCGCGGAAGTCGATGTCGACTTACCGACACCGGGTGGCCCGGTCAGGCCGACTATCCGCGCGTTCCCGGTGTGCGGCGTCAGCTTCGCCGCGACCTCGGGCAACCGCGGATGGGCGTCCTCGACCAGCGACAACAACCGGGCGATCGCGCGGGGGACGCCGTCCCGCGCGCGACCGACCAGTTCGTCGATGTCCAGCTGTACCGGCAAGGGCTTTACGGGACGCGGAGGAGCAGCGCGTCGCCCTGGCCGCCGCCACCGCAGAGGGCGGCCGCGCCGAGGCCGCCGCCGCGACGGCGGAGTTCGTGGATCAGGTGCACGGCGAGCCGCGCGCCGGACGCGCCGATCGGGTGACCGAGGGCGATGGCGCCACCGTCGACGTTCACCTTGTCCGCGCTCACGCCGAGCTTGTCGGCCGAGACCAGGCCGACGGCGGCGAACGCCTCGTTGATCTCGACGAGGTCGAGCGCGTCCGCGGTCAGCTTCTCCTTGGCCAGCGCGGCCAGGATCGCGTTCGACGGCTGCTCGTGCAGGCTGGCGTCCGGGCCGGCGACCACGCCGTGCGCGCCGATCTCGGCGAGCGGGGTCAGGCCCAGCTCCTCGGCCTTGGCCTTGCTCGCGACGATGACCGCGGCCGCGCCGTCGGAGATCTGCGAGGCCGAGCCCGCGGTGATGGTGCCGTCGGAGGCGAAGGCGGGACGCAGCTTCGCGAGGCCTTCGGCGGTGGTGTCGGCGCGGACGCCCTCGTCCTGGGAGAAGACGACCGGGTCGCCCTTGCGCTGCGGGATCGACACCGGCGCGATCTCGGCGTCGAAGCGGCCCTCGGCGATCGCGGCGGCGGCACGCTGGTGCGAACGCGCGGAGAACTCGTCCTGCTGCTCGCGGGTGAGCCCGTAGCGGCTGTTGTACTTCTCCGTCGAAGAGCCCATCGCGACCTGGTCGAAGGCGCAGAACAGACCGTCGTAGGCCATGTGGTCGACGAGGGTCGTGTCGCCGTACTTGAACCCGGAGCGGGACTTCGGCAGCAGATGCGGCGACTGGGTCATCGACTCCTGGCCACCGGCCACGATCAGGTCGAACTCACCCGCGCGGATGAGCTGGTCTGCCAGCGCGATGGCGTCGAGACCGGAGAGGCAGACCTTGTTGATGGTCAGCGCCGGGACGCTCATCGGGATACCGGCGGCGACCGCGGCCTGACGGGCCGGGATCTGGCCCGCGCCGGCGGTGAGCACCTGGCCCATGATCGTGTACTGGACCGCGTCCGGGGAGACACCGGCCTGCTCCAGCGCCGCCTTGATGGCGAATCCGCCGAGTTGTGCGCCCGAGAAATCCTTCAGGGAACCGAGCAATCGCCCGATCGGTGTACGGGCGGCACCCAGGATCACGGAACCGGACACGGCGTCCTCCAAGCATCGGCGCAAGGGCAAAGGGGGTCTTCGCGACCATACCCGGGTCGCGGGCCTCTTGATGGAGCCAGTGTGAGGCGGCGCACGCCGGTCCGCCCGCCCGCGCACCTATCCTGCTCTGCATGAACCAGGCGCTGAAACCGTTCGTGACGGCCATCGACCACGTCGGCATCGCGGTACCCGATCTCGACGCCGCGATCGCCTTCCACGCCGAGCATTTCGGCCTGGAGGTCGCGCACGAGGAGATCAACGAGGAGCAGGGTGTCCGCGAGGCGATGCTGCGCGCGCCGGGCACCGCCGGGACCGAGACCGCGATCCAGCTCCTCGCGCCGCTGCGCGACGATTCCGCGATCGGCAAGTTCCTCGCGAAGAGCGGGCCCGGGCTGCAGCAGCTGGCGTATCGAGTGTCCGATGTGGACGCTGCGGCCGAGGCTCTGCGCGCGCAGGGACTCCGGCTGCTCTACGCCGAGGCGAAACGCGGCACGTCCAACAGCCGGGTGAACTTCGTCCACCCCAAGGACGCCGGCGGTGTGCTGGTGGAACTGGTCGAGCCCGCGAAGGACGGTCACTGACCCCGCGTCAGCGCCGAGGCGATGAAGAGGACTTCGCGGTCGATCTCGGCGGGGTCCCCGTCCTCGGTGTGCCGCGCCGTCGCGTGACGGTGGCTCACCGCCCGCGCGAGCAGGCCCGAGGCCGAATCGACGTCGGCGATCGCGAGTTTGCCGCCGGTCGCGGCGACGATCACCGCCTTCACCTGCCGGACGAGCTGCTGGAACCGTTCGGCCAGCGCGTCGCGGACCGCGCGGTGCGTATCGGCTTCCCGCCACAACAGGTGTGAGAGCGCCAGCGACCGGTTGAACCGCCTGTCGAGTTCCACGACGAGGCCGCGAAGGCTGCCCGCGAGGTCGCCGGGGACCACCACGACGGCCGGTTCGATCCGGGCGTCGGGCAGTTCGGCGACCAGCGCGGCCAGCAGATCCGACTTGCGCCGGAAGTAGTAGTGCACGAGGCCTTTCGGCACGCCAGCCCGCTCCGCGATCCGCGAAGTGGGCGTGGCGTCGAAACCGGATTCGGCGAAGAGCGCCTCCGCGGCTCGCAGGATGCGCTGTTTCGCCGAATCCTCTTTCACGCCGTTCCCTCCCGGGTCAGTGCTGTCCCGCCGTCTTGTGCGTCGCCTGGGCGATTGGCATCGCCGCCGCCCCGGCCACCACGGTCAGGACGCCACCGATCCAAGCGGTCCAGGACGCGCCCATGAAGTCGGCGTATCCCATCACCCAGGGCGAAATGAACAGCAGCGCGCCCAGAACGATCTGGATGCCTTCGCCGTAGACCATGCCAGGCATCGCAAGCGACGCGAGACCGTCGAGGGCGACCAGCGCGCCGAGGACGACGAGCGTCCACATGGCGGTGTTGTCCGTGGTCATCCAGAGGGGTGAAAGCGCGACGACGACACCGATGACCACCTCCGCCCAGTCATGGGGACGGCTCCAAGGGCGCGTCGTGGGTTCATTCATGCGTGCTCACCTCCGAAAATCGGCTGAACCTGCAGGTCGGAGAGATCTCCACGTCCGATGGTCCGCTTGGTTGGCCGGCCGGTCAAGACCGGTCGATAACACTTCGGGATGTGGACGTGCTCCACGTCTCGTACAGTTGTGGACTTGGTTACCCGTGAGTAATTTGTGGCCCCAACGCCATGACCCCAATCGCGGAGGTTTCGATGTCGCAGCTCGGCGAGATCCAGCAGGCCATTCTGAACGATGACCTCGGCGCCGTGGCGTCGCTCGACGTGCCGGAGACCTATCGCGGGGTGACCGTGCACAAGGACGAGGCCGACATGTTCGAAGGCCTCGAAAGCCGGGACAAGGACCCGCGCAAGTCGCTGCACGTGGACGAGGTCCCGGTGCCGGAGCTCGGCCCCGGCGAGGCGCTGGTCGCGGTCATGGCGAGCGCGATCAACTACAACACCGTCTGGACGTCGATCTTCGAGCCGGTCTCGACGTTCAAGTTCCTGGAGCGCTACGGGCGGCTCTCGCCGCTGTCGAAACGCCACGACCTGCCCTATCACGTCGTCGGCTCGGACCTGTCCGGCGTCGTGCTGCGCACCGGCCCCGGCGTGCACAACTGGAAGCCGGGCGACGAGGTCGTCGCGCACTGCCTCAACGTGGAACTCGAAGGCCCGGACGGGCACAACGACACGATGCTCGACTCCGAGCAGCGGATCTGGGGTTTCGAGACGAACTTCGGCGGGCTCGCCGAAATCGCGCTCGTGAAGTCGAACCAGCTGATGCCGAAGCCGGACCACCTCACCTGGGAAGAGGCCGCCTCCCCCGGTCTGGTGAACTCCACGGCCTACCGCCAGCTCGTCTCGCGCAACGGTGCCGACATGAAGCAGGGCGACGTCGTGCTGATCTGGGGTGCTTCGGGTGGCCTCGGCTCCTACGCGACGCAGTACGCGCTCAACGGCGGCGCCATCCCGGTGTGCGTGGTCTCCAGCCCCGAAAAGGCGGAGATCTGCCGGAAGCTCGGCGCGGAGCTGATCATCGATCGCAACGCCGAGGGCTACAAGTTCTGGAAGGACGAAAACAACCAGGACCCGAAGGAGTGGCAGCGGTTCGGCAAGAAGATCCGCGAGCTGACCGGCGGCGAGGACCCGGACATCGTCTTCGAGCACCCGGGCCGCGAAACCTTCGGCGCTTCCGTCTACGCCGCGCGCAAGGGCGGCACGATCGTCACGTGCGCGTCGACTTCGGGCTACATGCACCAATACGACAACCGCTACCTGTGGATGAACCTGAAGCGGATCGTCGGCAGCCACTTCGCGAACTACCGCGAGTCGTGGGAGGCGAACCGGCTGATCGCGAAAGGTCTGATCCACCCGACGCTGTCGAAGACCTACGCGCTCGAAGACACCGGTCAGGCCGCGCTGGACGTCCACCGCAACGCGCATCAGGGCAAGGTCGGTGTGCTCGCCCTTGCGCCGGAAGAAGGTCTGGGTGTCCGCAACCACGAGCTGCGCGAAAAGCACATCGACGGCATCAACGCTTTCCGGAACGTTTAACGCGCCAGAACGCGCTTTCGCCGCGCGTTGCGTGGGTGCTCACCCTTCCGTGACTCCAGCTCGACTACGGTAGAAGGATGAGCCTTGGCGAGGAACGGGAGCTAGTGCCGCTGGGAGCCGGCTTCGACGTGGCGAAGCGCGGTTACAGCCGTGCGCAGGTCGACGAACATCTCGAACGGCTTGACGCCGATCTGAAGATGCTCACCGCCGATCGCGATGCCGCCATCGGACAGGCGGGCGACCTGGCACGGCAGCTGGAGATCGCGCGCGGCGAGATCGCGGATCTGCGCGGGCAGGTCGACAGGCTCGCCCAGCCGCCGACGAGTGTCGAAGGCCTTTCCGAGCGGCTGCAGCGGATGTTGCGGCTCGCGCAGGACGAGGCCGCCGACACCAAGGCGCGCGCGGAAGCCGAAGCCGGGCACATCCGCGCCAAGGCCGAGACCGACGCGAGCGCCATGCGGGCCCGCTACGAGCAGCTGCTCAACGAGCTCGACCTCCGTCGCAAGGAGATGGAGGCCGAGCACCGCGGCGTGCTGGAGAAGGCCCGCGCCGAGGCGAAGGACATCACCGACAAGGCGAAGGCCGAGCGCGACAAGCTCGACGCCGAGGCGCAGCAGCGTCGCACTCAGGTCGAAGAGGACTTCGAGATCGCGATGGCGTCGCGGCGCACCGAGGCCATGCACGCGCTGGCCGAGCAGGAGGCCGCGAGCAAGGCCGAGGCCGCGCGCCGCGTCCGCGAGGCCACCGAGGACGCCGCCGCCATCCGCGCGAAGGTGCTCGAAGAGGAGACGGCGGCCAAGGCCGACATCGAACGCCGTCAGCGCGAGTCCGTCGCCGACGCCAACAAGCGCAAGCAGGACTCGATCACCGAGGCCAACGCCCGGCTCGCCGAGGCGGCCGACGAGGCACGCCGCCGCGTCCGGCAGGCCACCGAAGAGTCCAACCGGCGGATCACCCAGGCCACCGAACGGGTCGAAGCGCTCCGCAAGGTGCGCTCCAGCCTGGCCGAGCAGGTCCGCACCGCCCGGACCGCGCTCGCCGAGGCGACGCACGTGCTCGGCGACGAGCCGCATGTCCCGGCGGACCTGAAGGCGAAGCCGTCGCCCGACGCGGAAGCCACCGTGCAGCTCCGGACGGCCGATGTGCCGAAGGCCACATCCGGCGCGAAGGCTTCACCGCGACCTGCGGCAGCGCAGAAACCGACTGGCGAGTAACCTTTTCACCCGACCGTGCTCACGACGGCCTGCGGGGCCGCCGACGAGCGGTTATCGTCGCTGCTCGCACGCAGGTGCGGGCTGTCAGATCGGTGGAGGTTGCGGATGGCTGCATATCGGACCGTGGTCGTGGGCACGGACGGCTCGGATTCTTCGTTCGCCGCGGTCGACCGGGCGGCGGGCGTCGCCGGGGACTCCGGAGCGACCCTGGTCATCGTGTGCGCCTACTACCCCGCCAACAAGGGCGACGTGGAGAAGGCGCAGGACGTCCTCGGTGACGAGGCGTACCAGGTGGTGGGCTCGGCCCCGGCCGAGGACACCCTCCTGTCCGCCCGCGACCGGGCGGCGAAGGCCGGCGCCAAGAACATCGACACCGCCGCGGTGGTCGGCGACCCGGTCGACTCGCTGCGCAAGGTCGTCGCCGAGCGCTCCGCGGATCTGCTGGTGGTCGGCAACCGCGGGCTGAACACGCTCGCGGGCCGCATCCTCGGCTCCGTGCCGTCCGAAGTCGCGCGGAAGTCCGGGGTGGACGTGCTCATCGTCCACACCACCTGATGCCCGAACCCGGCGAGATCTCGCCCGACGCGCTGCAACAGCGTCTCGAACGGATCCTGCTCGGCGGGAAACGGAAATACACCCGGCTCGAAGTCGCCGAGAAGGCAGGCGTTCCCGAGGAACGCTCTCGGCGGCTTTGGCGTGCGCTGGGCTTCGCGACCGTCGATGACGACGAGGTCGTCTTCACCGACGCCGACATCGAGGCGATCCGCACGGCGGACCAGCTGATGAACTCGGGCCTGATCGATCCGGGCATCGAGCTCGCCGTGACGCGCGCGCTGGGCCAGCACCTTTCGCGGCTCGCGGAATGGCAGGTCCACATGCTGTGGACGATGATCACCGAGAACAAGGAGATCGGCAGCAGCGAACGCCAGATCGGGCGGCTCGTCGAACGGCTGCTGCCCGAGCTGGAGAAGGTGCAGGAGTTCGTCTGGCGCCGCCACCTCGCGGCCTACGCCGGCCGGGCGATGGCCATGCCGGACGAGGATCTCGAGGCCAGGACCGAGGTGGTCGGGTTCGTCGACATGGTCGGCTACACCCGGCTGACCAGGCAGGTCGACGAGGACGAGCTCACCGACATCCTCGACCGGTTCGAATCCGTCGCCACCGAGGTGATCGCCGACCATCACGGACGGATCGTGAAGATGATCGGCGACGAGGTGCTGTTCGTCGCCGATTCCGCCGTCGACGGCGCCGAGATCGCCCTCGCCCTGTCCGAACGCGCCGACGCCGACGAAACCCTGCCCGCCGTGCGCGCCGGCCTGGCGTCGGGACGGATCCTCAGCCGCTTCGGCGACGTCTACGGCTCGGTCGTGAACCTCGCCGCCCGCCTCACCTCGACCGCGCGACCGGGCACCATCCTGGTGGACAAGGAACTCGCCACCGAGCTCTCGGAGTTCCCGCAGTTCGAGGTCCGCACGCGGCGGCCGGTTTCGGTGCGCGGGTACAACCGGCTGCGGCCTTCGTCATTGCGGCGGGCGCGGGACCGGCCTTCGGGCGTGTTCGCGTCTTCACAGCAGCTCGCGGCGGAGATGCTGGGGCTGGCCGACGCCACTCCGGACCCGACGCCTGTTTCGGAGGAGGTCGAGGACGCGACCGCGGACTCGTTGCCGCCTCGGCCTCGGTCGAAGCGGCGGCGGCGCTGATCCCCTGCCGGGGAGAGCAAGGGACCTTTGCTACCACTTCCGACGGCTGCGGACGTTCTCGACCCCAGACGTCATGAAAGGGTCGTTCAGGACATTTTTGTCCTGAACGACCCTTTCATGACGTCGGGGAAGGGAGCGGAGCCCGTCAGGCGGGCAGCACGGCGTATTGCCGCACGTAGAGGTCGGTGTAGGTGACCGGGCCGCGCGGGCCGGGGACCTTGTCCAGGTTGATGCCGGTCTCGGGGACGGCGAGGAGCTTGAAGCCGTCGAGCAGCCGGGTCGGGGCGTTCCAGAACACGCCGGTGCCGGTGTACGCGTCGAAGAACGCGTCGGCGGCTTCGCTGCTTTCGGTCGCGATGCCGGCGGCCAGGCCCGAGGTCCGCTCGTTGGCGATCTCCGCCGCCTCGGGCAGGCCGGAGACCTTCTCGACGGTGACGGTCGCTTCGCGGTCCGAGTCGAGCGCCCATTCGTAGCCGATGGCGTGCTCGTGCGGAGCCAGTGACGGCGTGACGCCGCGTTCGGCCAGCGCGCCGGAGATGCCGGGCCACACGCGGTCGTGCGCGTCTTCGTGGATCAGCAGCAGGTTCAGCCGGTTGCAGACACCGAGCCGGTCGAGGCTGTTGAAGACCAGGTCACGCACCTTGTCGGTGTCGGCCGCTTCGTCGATGTACAGGACGCCGCCGCCGTCGGCGTGGGCCAGCGTGCGGACGCCGTGGACGGCCGCCTCGGTGGCCAGCGCCCTGGTGCTGTCGCCGCTGCCGCGCAGGATGACCAGCGGCACGAGCGCGGGGAACCGGACCAGCGCGGAGGCCGCTTCCCGTTCGGCGCGCGGCACCAGCTGGATGACGTCCGGATCGATGCCCGCTTCGGAGAGCGCGGGGGCGATCACGGTCTCGCGCAGGCGCTGGGCCGAGCCGAGCGCGGCGGAGCCCGTGCGCAGCACGCCACCGTTGCGCGACTTCACCAGCTGCGACGCGACGTCGACCGTGACGTTCGGGCGCGCCTCGTAGTTCGCCCCGATCACGCCGACCGGACGGCGGCGCTCCACCAGCCGCAGCCCTCCGTCCAAAGTGGACACGTCAACGGACCGCTCCTGATGCGGCGCCCCCGCCAGGAGACGGAGCTGTTCGGCCATGCCGGTCAGCCGCTCGGGAGTGATGGTGAGCCGGTCGAGCAGACCCGCGCTCATCCCGTCTTCGCGCGCCTTGGCGATGTCGGCCTGGTTCGCCTCGAGCACGACTTCGGCGTGCTCGACGAGCTTGTCCGCCATGGCGTTCAGCGCGGCGTCGATCGCTTCCGGGGAGGCCGCGGCCAGCGACGGCGCGGCCCGTTTCGCCGATCGAGCGCATTCCTCGACGGCCTTGGCGACCTCGTCCATCTGCTGACTCCTTCCGCGCGGAACGAGCCATCAGTCTGCCGTACCGCCCCGGTCAGGCGACGGTCGGCTCCAGCAGCCACAACCCGCCCGCGAAGAGACAGCTCACCGTCAGCACGGCCATCACCAGGACCCACAGCACCGCGGGCATCCCGGTGAGCCTGCCGAGCTGGTCGGCGTCGGAATCCCTCGCCGCACCCCGGCGCCGCTTGATCTGCAGCTCGACCACCGGCCGGACGCCACCGAACAGCAGGAACCAGGTCAGCAGGTAGACGAAGATCGCCTGGAACCACGACGGCGCCACCAGCGCGACCAGCCCGAGCACCACCGAGCTGGCGATCACGGTGAACACCCCGTAGGTGTTGCGCACCATCACCAGCACACCCAGCAGCATCAGGGCCATCACGATCAGCACGACGGTGATCAGGTCCGACGAGAGCAGCCCTGCGAACACCAGCCCGAGCACCGCGGCCGCCGGATATCCGGCCAGCGCGGTGAACGCCATCCCCGGTCCCTCCGGTTTGCCGCGGGAGACGGTGACGCCGGAGGTGTCCGAGTGCAGCTTGATGCCCTGCAACCGTCGTCCGACCAGCACCGCCGCCAGCGCGTGGCCCGCCTCGTGGACGAGCGTGATCAGGTTGCGGGCGATCCGCCAAGGCCTGCCCGAGAGCACCACGAGCAGTGCGAGACCACCGGTGACCAGGGTGATCGTGCCGGGCGGAGTGGACTGGGCGATGTCGGAAACCGTTTCGGCGGGAGACGAGCTCACCTCACCAGCTCACCACAGGCCGGATATGTCCCGTGTCAGGCGGTCATGGAACCTCCGATCCCCCGCGTGCGAAACTCCGGGTCGTTGCGCAGGGCGAAGGCCACCCAGCTGCGGAACGGCCGCCAGATCGCGGAAAGCTCCTCCAGCTCCTCGGGCGGCGCCTCCGGCAGGTCGTACGCGGCCCGCATGGCCTCCTGCAACCGCGGCTCGCCGGTGGGGAAGACGTCGGGATGCCCGGCGCCCCGGATCAGGATCAGCTGTGCCGAGAACGGGCCGATCCCCGGCAAGAGCTGCAGCCAGCGCAACGCGTCCGGCACCGGCATCGCGCGCAGGTACGCGGCGTCGAGCAGACCGTCCTTCGCGGCGTTGGCCACCGCCCGCAACCGCTCGGCCTTCACCGCCGGCAGCCCGCGCCCGGCTTCGGGCCCGGCCAGCACGTCCGGCGCCGGGAACGACCTGAGAACCTGCCCGCCGACGTCCACCGGCCTGCCGAACTCCTCGGCCAGCCGCCTTTTCACGGTGGCGGCCTGCGACATCCGCGTCCGATGGCTCAGGATCGCCCAGCAGGCCGCTTCATAGGGCGAATGGAACAGCACGGGGCGCAACCCGGGATGCTCCCGCTGCAGGCGGCGCACCACCGGATCCGCCGCGCCGAGCTTGGCGAAGCCGACGCCGTCGACGTCCACCGAGAGGATCCGCCGGACCTGGGCGCCGACCTCGACGGCGAGCCCTTCGTCGGCGAAGACCTCCACCTCGATCGTGCCGGGCGATCTCTGTCTGACGGCCGCACCGACGTGCTCCCAACCCGCTTCGGCGGGAAAGGCGAAGCGCAAGGTGCCGGGCTCGGCGGCGGCGTCCGCGCGGCACGCGGGCGGGAAGTCGGTCAGGAAGCGGATGGACTTGTCGAGGTCGAACGGGCCGCGCACCGGGATGCGCAGCGTGGTCGACGCGGGGTGCTGCAGGATCGAGCCGGTCATTTTCGGGCTCCTTCGGCTGGGGAACGGCGACTCCCTCCGACGTTAGAGACGGGCACCGACAGTTTCGGGCCGCGGCGGCGGGAATGTCGCGAACGGACCGGTCATGGCAGATTCTCGGGGGAACACCGTGAAGGGAGCAGCCGTGCCGGACCATCACGAACGTCTGAGGAGCCTGCTGAGGCCGGGCATCACGACCACCGGTGAGGGCAAGGGATTCCTTGATCTGCTGGGAGAAATCCCGCAAGCTGGGCCGCCGACCGGGCTCGCGCAGCGGCTCATGCGCACCTCCGCCGTGCCGATGATCTACGAGCGGTACTGGCGCCCGGCGCTGGGCAGGGTCGCGAAAGGACTGAACGGCCCGAGCATGGCCGACGAGGTCCGCATCGCGATCGAAGCGCTCGGCCTGCGCCCCGGCCGGATCGCGCTGGACGTCGCCTGCGGCACCGGCCGGTTCACGAGGGCCTTCGGCGAGGCGGTCGGCCCGGACGGGCTCTCCATCGGCCTCGACGGTTCGGTCACCATGCTGGAGAAGGCGCTCGCCGCACCCAATCCCGCTTCGGTGACGTATCTGCGCGCCGACGCCGTCGACCTGCCGCTGGACGATTCCACTGTGGACGCGGTCTGCTGCTTCGCCGCGCTGCACATGTTCGCCGACCCGGACGCCGCCCTGGATTCGTTCGCCCGCGTGCTGAAACCCGGTGGCTCGCTGGTGATGCTGACGAGCGCCCGGCACGGCGATCAGCCGATGCGGCTGGCGGACACCGTCCTCGGC
Organism: Amycolatopsis japonica; assembly: GCF_000732925.1. Taxonomy (NCBI): domain Bacteria; kingdom Bacillati; phylum Actinomycetota; class Actinomycetes; order Pseudonocardiales; family Pseudonocardiaceae; genus Amycolatopsis; species Amycolatopsis japonica. Next base: position 1,521,487 of record NZ_CP008953.1, on the reverse strand, counting down.
AGGCTGAGCGGACAGCGGATGTTCGACCGCGGCGAGATCGCGGCGAAACTGTTCCGGCGCGGCTTCGACCACGTCGACGAGCGGTACTCCGGTGTCACGCAGATCGTCACGGGCGAGCTAGGAGTTAACATCCGGAAATGATCCGCTCTGAGCACGCTTCGCCGATCCCTCCCGACGACAGCTACCTCCGTTCACTGGTCGAAGCGACCGCGGACGCCGTCGCCGCGGCCGAACCACTCGGCTCGCCCCATGACGGCGCGGACGCCGCCACACGGGACGCCGTCGTCGCCGAGATCGACGCGCTGCGGGCGGAATTGGTGGAGTTGAGCCAAGACCTGCACGCTCACCCCGAAGAGGGTTTCGCGGAGCACCGCTCGGTCCGCGCGCTCGGCGACCTGCTCCGGCGGCACGGCCACGAGGTGACGATCGGCGCGGGCGGGCTGGACACCGCTCTGGTCGCGACCACTCCCGGCAGCGGCCCGCACATCGCGGTCCTGTCCGAATACGACGCGCTCCCCGGGCTCGGCCACGGCTGCGGGCACAACGTCATCTGCACCGCCGGCGCGGGCGGCTTCCTCGGCGCGGCCGCGGTCGCCGGACGGGTGGGCGGCCGGGTCTCGCTGATCGGCACACCGGCGGAGGAAGGCGGTGGCGGCAAGGAGACCATGGCCCGCGCCGGTGTTTTCGACGACGTCGACGCCGTGCTCATGCTGCACCCGTTCAGCCACGACATCGCCATGCACCCGTTCCTCGGCAGGCGCCAGCTGGAAATGGTGTTCCACGGTGTCGGCGCGCACGCGTCGGCTCAGCCGTTCATGGGGCGCAACGCGCTCGACGCCGCCGTCGCCGCGTACCAGGGTGTCGCGGCGCTTCGGCAGCATCTGCCGTCCAGTGACCGCGTCCACGGCGTCTTCACCGACGGCGGCGCGCGGCCGAACGTCGTCCCCGAACGCGCGGCGCTGCTGTTCTATCTCCGGTCCGCGCAACCGGACACGCTGCGCGACCTCGCCGAGCGGGTTTCGGCGGTCGCGCGCGGCGCGGCGGAGATGACCGGCTGCGGCGTCGAACTCCGGTGGGACGCCCAGCCCGCGTATCTGCCGATCCGGTTCAACACCACGCTCGCCGGACGCTGGTCGGCGCATCAGGTCGACGCCGGCCGCAAACCGCTGCCGCCGGGGATCGTGCCCGAATTCCTCACTGGCTCGACCGACCTCGGCAACCTCTCGTACCGGATGCCGGCGATCCACCCGATGATCGCCATCGCCGGACCGACGACCGCCTTGCACACCAAGGAGTTCGCGGCCGCGGCCGGTTCCCCGGACGGCGATCGCGCGGTCGTCGACGGGGCGCTGGGGCTGGCGCTGACGGCCGTCGACTACCTGGCCGACGCGAAGCTCCGCGCCGCGGTGCACGAGGAGTTCGAGGCATCGGGCGGAGCATTGGACGTGCCGGCGTTCTTCGACTGAGTTTTCTCAGGTAATTCTTCTCAGGAAAGCACAGGGGGATTCCACAGGCGGTTCACAAGTACGGGCGCGAATCTTGTTCCATGACCGAGAACGAGAGTCGGCCCGGCCCCGCCTCAACCGGTGGGCACCAGCCGCCGCACCAGCAGCAGTACCCCGGTTACACCCCTTGGCAGGCCGCGCCGAATCCGCTCTTCACGCCGCAGCCCGCACCTCGTAAGAAGGGCGGACGGATCGCCGTCCTCGTCAGCGCGACGGCACTCGCCGCCGCACTCGTCGGCGGGGTCGGCGGAGCGGCGATCATGGGGATCGGCTCCGCTTCGTCGGCGTCGGGCACGGGTTCGTCCGCGGTCGCCGACGGGCAACTGGTCGGGAACAACACCTCGGGTGACGTCAGCGGGGTCGCCGCGAAGGTGACACCGAGCGTCGTGCAGGTGAACGTGACCACCGCGCAGGGTGAGGCCGTCGGCTCCGGCGTCATCCTGACGGCGGACGGGCGCATCCTCACCAACGCCCACGTCGTCGCGGACGCCGAGGGCGACGTGACCGTCACGCTGTCCGACGGCAAGCAGTACAAGGCGAGCGTGGTCGGCGCCGACACGAAGGCCGACATCGCCGTACTCCAGGCGAAGAACGCGAGCGGGCTGACCGCGGCCTCGCTCGGCGATTCCAGCAAACTCGCCGTCGGCCAGCAGGTCGTCGCGATCGGCTCGCCCGGTGGGCTGCAGAACACCGTGACCACCGGGATCGTGAGCGCGCTGAACCGCAAGCTCGACGAGTTGAGCAGCGGCCAGGAACGGCGCTCGCCCTACAGCAGGACCACGAACGAAGCCGGGCCGAGCTACACCGCGATCCAGACCGACGCCCCGATCAACCAGGGCAACTCGGGCGGGGCGCTGGTGGACGCGCAGGGGAACGTCATCGGCATCAACTCGGCGCTGTACAACCCGGCCTCGACCGGCAGCATCGGCATCGGTTTCGCGATCCCCATCAACGACGCGAAGAAGATCGTCGAGCAGATCGTCGGCTGACCCCGCCGTCTGGACCGCTGTCAGGGGGCGGCCCAGCAGGCACAGTCCGTGAAGGCCTCCTTTCGCAAGGAGGCCTTCACGGGCTTTCAGAGTTCGTACGTGAGGGTGAAGGTGTGGTTGCCCTCGTCGTCCTGGACGATCTCCGCCGTTCCGGTGATGCCGGTCAGCTCACCATGGCCGGACCCCGGCAAGACGATCAGGTGATGCCCGTTGTCCCCCGCCGAGTGATGCAGGACGAAGCCGCCCTTACGCCCGCCGACGGAGACGGCCAGCCGCTCGAAGGCGACGTACGCCGACGACGTCTCGTTCACCGCCGTGAGCATCTCGACGGCACTGGTGCCTTCGACGTCGCCGGTGAACGTCTTGGTCAGGAGCACCCTCGAGAACTCGGTGCCTTCGGCCTTCTCGGCGGCTTGGGGATCCCAGCCGTCCACGGTGAACGACGCAGTCGCGCTGTTGGTCATGGCACCGAGTCTGCCGCGCATACCTGACAGATCGCGTCAGGTATTCCTCACCGCCGCCGGTTCCCGAACAGACCGCGCGTGATCTCCCGGCCGAGCGCGCTCGCCGCCGAGCGGAGGAACGACTTCACCGCCGGGTTCTTCATCGCCTGCTCCACCATCCCCGGCTCCTGCTTCTCCGGCTTCGGAGCGGGCGCTTCGGGCGGCGGCGCCTCACCGGCAGGCGGAGCGGCCACCTTCGCGGCGAGCTTCTCGTAGGCCGACTCGCGGTCGATCGTCTCGGCGTACTTCGCGTGCAGGTCCGAAGACGTCGTCGCCGCGGAGATGGCTTCGGCGCCGATCGAGCCCATCTTGGAACGCGGCGCGCGCAGGCGTGTCCACGCGACCGGCGTCGGCGCGCCCCGTTCGGAAAGGACGGTGACGATCGCTTCGCCGATACCGAGCGACGTCAGCGCCGAGTCCAGTTCGTAGTGCTTCGTCTTCGGGTACGTCTTCACCGTCTTCGTCAGCGCCGCCTGGTCCTCGGGTGTGAACGCGCGCAACGCGTGCTGCACGCGCGCGCCGAGCTGGGACAGGACGTTGTTCGGGATGTCCGTCGGAAGCTGCGTGCAGAAGAACACGCCGACGCCCTTCGACCGGATCAGCTTCACGGTCTGCTCGATGCGTTCCAGAAACGCCTTCGACGCGTCGTTGAACAACAGGTGCGCCTCGTCGAAGAAGAACACCAGCTTCGGCTTGTCGAGGTCGCCCTCTTCGGGCAGTTCCTCGAACAACTCGGCCAGCAGCCACATGAGGAACGTCGAGAACAGCGCGGGCTTCGACTGGAGGTTGTCCAGCTCCAGCAAGGTCACCATCGCCTTGCCGTCGGCCTCGCGCATCAGGTCGTGGACGTCCAGCTCGGGCTCGCCGAAGAAGTCCTCGCCGCCCTGAGCCTCCAGATTGGACAGCGCCCGGAGGATCACCCCGGCCGTCGCGGCCGAGACGCCGCCGATGCCCTTGAGGTCCTCCTTGCCCTCGTCACTCGTCAGGTGCGTGATGACGGAGCGAAGGTCCTTCGTGTCCAGCAGTGCCAAACCGCGCTGATCGGCCCAGTGGAAGATCAGGCCGAGCGTCGACTCCTGCGTTTCGTTGAGCCCCAGCACCTTCGACAGCAGGATCGGGCCGAAACTCGTGATCGTCGCCCGGATCGGCGATCCCTTGCCGCCGGTGCCCAGCGACAGGAACTGCACCGGGAACGCGGCGGGCTCCCAGGAGTCGCCCAGTTCCTCCGCGCGTTTGGCGATCTTGTCGTTGCTTTCGCCCTGCGCGGCGAGCCCCGACAGGTCGCCCTTCACGTCCGCCAGCACCACCGGCACACCCGCCGCGGACAGCTGCTCGGCGATCAGCTGCAAGGTCTTCGTCTTGCCGGTACCGGTCGCGCCCGCGACCAGCCCGTGCCGGTTCAGCGTCGCCAGCGGCAGGCGGACCGCCGCGCCGGCGTCGGCCTTGCCGTCGATCACGACGGCGCCGAGTTCCACCGCCGCCCCGTCGCTCACATATCCCTGCGCGATCTCCTGGGCTGGACCCTGTTCGGCCACTGTCGCTCCCCGATCTGTGACATGACTCACCTGAGGATGCACACGGTGCCAGCAACGCGCCGAACCCGCACGTCGCGCGCCACGAATCCCCGGGTCGGGTTAGGGTTTCGGGGTGAACGACCGCCTAGTCTGGATCGACTGCGAGATGACGGGGCTCGACCTCGGCAAGGACGCGTTGATCGAAATAGCCGCGCTGGTGACCGACGCCGAGCTCAACGTCCTCGGTGAGGGCGTCGACATCGTCATCCACGCCGACGAGGAAGCCCTCGACGGAATGCCGGAGGTCGTCCGCGAAATGCACGCCCGCTCCGGCCTCACCGAAGAGGTCCGGCGCTCCACGGTCACCATGGAGGAAGCCGAGCAGCGCGTGCTCGAGTACATCCGCGCGCACGTGCCCGAGGCCAACGTCGCCCCGCTCGCCGGCAACTCCATCGCCACCGACCGCGGCTTCATCACCCGCGACATGCCGCTGCTCGACGCGCACCTGCACTACCGCATGGTCGACGTCTCGTCGGTGAAGGAACTCGTCCGGCGCTGGTACCCGCGGATCTACTACGCCAAGCCCGAGAAGGGCCTCGCGCACCGCGCGCTCGCCGACATCAAGGAATCCATCGGCGAGCTCGACTACTACCGTCGCGTCGCCTTCGTCCCGCAGCCCGGCCCGACCACCGAACAGGCCAAGGCCGCGGCCGCTGAAGTGCAGGAACGCCACGAACGGTAACCCGTTGCGAGCCCCGGAAACGGGCACGCTAATATAGTGCGGCCGAGGTGATGGGGGGTTCCCCGAGCCCGGCGATGGTGGGCGTAGCTCAGCTGGTAGAGCACCTGGTTGTGGTCCAGGAGGTCGCGGGTTCGAAACCCGTCGCTCACCCCATCGACCCCAGTTCGGCCGGTTTTCCGGCAGGCTGGGGTTTCGCTTTTTCCGGGGGTATCGGTAACGCGGCGTGGTGCTCGCGCGAGTTCAGGATCTTCGTGGCGTCTCCGCCGAACCGAGTACCCGCACCGCTGCGGTTGAGCCCACGTCCACCAGTGAAGGTCACGTCCTCGGTCAAGAAGTCACCCTGAACGCCATGAGGGTCCTGTCAGGACGAAACCGTCCTGACAGGACCCTCATGAAGAACAAGTCAGTTCCGGTCGCCGCCGGTCTTCCAGTCGTCCCACGACATCTGCCACACCGACCAGCCGTCGGTCGGCTCCAGCACCTGCGGGCCCGAGTTGGCGACGGTGATGATGTCGCCCTTCTTGGAAGTGTCCATCAGCCACTTCGCGTTCTCGGTCGACAGGTTGATGCAGCCGTGGCTCACGTTCCGCTTGCCCTGCGATCCGACCGACCACGGCGCCGAGTGGTAGAAGATGCCGCTGTTCGACATGCGCACCGCGTACTTCACGAACGTCCGGTAGCCGGCCTTGCTGTCCGTCGGGACGCCGTACGTGCTGGAGTCCATCGTGTACCCGGTGTGCTCGCTCATCACCGTGTAGGTCCCGGCCGGGGTGCTGCTCGACGGCTTGCCCATCGAGATCGGCATCTGCTTGACCTCTTGGTCGTTCACCACGACCTTCATCTGGTGCGTGCCACCGTCCGCGGTCGCGACCAGCTTGTCGCCGACGACCACCTTGGCGGGCTTGTCCTCACGGCCGAAGGTGTTGTTGCCGAGGTTCTTGCCGTAGATCGCGGCGTTGACCGAGATCTTCGTGCCCGCCTTGAAGTACTCCTTGGGCCGCCACATCACGGTCTTCTCGCCGAACCAGTGGAACGCGCCCTCGGTCACCGGCTCGGTGACGATCTTCAGCGCCTTCTCGGTCGCGGCCTTGTCCGGCACGTTGCCGGTGAAGGTGAAGATCAACGGCAGGCCGACGCCGACCGTCTCCCCTTCGACGAGGTTGATCGAGACACCGATCTGGCGGCCGGGCTTGGCCGTGGAGAACGTCGAGGTCGCGGTGACCGGCTTGCCGTCGGTCCCGGTCGCGGCCGCGGTGACGGTGTAGCTCTTGCCGTAACCGAGCGGCTCCGCCGACTCCCAGCCCGAACCGTCTTCCTTCGGCTTGCCCGCGACGACCTTGCCGTCGGCGCCGGTCAGTTTGACCTCGCCCACCTTGCCGTCCGCGACGGCCACCGTGACCGGCTCGCCGGGCGCCACGTTCGCCGCACCCTGCGCCGGGGTCAGCGTCATCACGGCGGGCTTCGGCTCCGGCGCGGGCGCTCCGCTCTGCTGCGAACCCCCGGGGGCGCCCCCCGGCGACGGCTGTTCACCCGACGGTGTACTGGTGCACGCGGCCAGAGTGAACCCGGCCACCAAAGCCACCAAAGCCACCCGCGACCGCCCCGTCGCTCCCCAGACCCTCATGCACACCGCCCGTTTCGCGTGGTACCAACCCCTACGTCTGGCTATAGTCTGCCTGACCGGCCGCAACGCTCGCGGCCGGATGGCCGAATACGTCCCGGCCCGGCGTTAGGGGACCCCCCTGAAACGGGCCCCAGCAACCCTGTGTTAATGTTTTCCACGTCGCCGAGGGGAACACCAAAGCGGCGGAACAAGCAGGCGCCATTAGCTCAATTGGCAGAGCAGCTGGCTCTTAACCAGCGGGTTCGGGGTTCGAGTCCCTGATGGCGCACATCCAAGCCCCACGTTTTCGGTTTCGATGACGTGGGGTTTTGTGTTATCTGGACGCATTTCTTCCACTTCCTTACTGTCCATTGTGGTCTGATCCGCGCCCGAGACGAGCCCGAGCTGTCGGGCGGGATTCCTGGGGATGAGGTTGGCCGTCGCCTCGGCCGCTGCGAGGGCGATCTCAGGCAGGACCGTGGTGTAGGTATCCATGGTCACGGTGATCGAGGAATGCCGGAGCATGGCCTGAACGACCTTCATATCGACACCGGCGGCGAGGGCGAGCGTGGCAGCACCGTGCCGGAGGTCGTGCAGGCGGATGGGCGGCAGCCCGGCTTGCCGGACGATCTCGTAGAACCGCGCGGTGACATCAGCCGGATGCAGAGGACTCCCGTCCGGTTGGGTGAACAACAGGCCGCTGTCGACCCATTCGCTACCGAGGCGAGCCTTGTCCGCGTCCTGGCACGCGATGTGCCGACGCAGGACGAGGACAGTGTTCGCGTCGAGCGCGACCAGGCCTTCCGACGACGTGGTCTTCGGCGCTGACTGGCCGGTCTCCCACCCGTACTGCACGATCTGGTTCGCCACTTCCAACGTCGCAGCATCCAGATAAGTGTCCGCCCGGCGTTGCCCACAGGCCTCGCCACGCCGGACCCCGACATGCGCGACCAGGTGGAAGAGCGGATACAGCGGATCGTTCACCGCGGCGTCGAGAAACTGCCCGGTCTGCTCCGGCGTCCACACCATCACCGGCGACGGGATCTCTCCCGTGAGCTGCCAGCGCAGGACGCGCTCCGCCGTCCACACCTTCGGCGTCGGCCGGTTCGCCGGGGGCAACTCGACCAGCGATGCCACGTTCACCGTCAGCAGACCTTGCTTCACCGCGGGGCTGAGCGTCGCACGCAGCGTCTCCCGGATTCGCCGGATCGACGTCGGCCCGACCGGACGCTGCCACTTCACCGCCGCGATCTTCTGCGGATCCCCGCTGTTGCGGTACTCGGCAATGCGGTCGTTGTGCTCCACGATCGCGTCGAACATGCTCTCCAGGTGCGGCACGCCGAGCTTGTCCCTGCGAATGTGACCGAGATGCGGTCGCAAGTAGAGCCGGACATGCGACTCATACGACCGATAGGTGTTACGGCTTCGATTTTTCTTCTTCAAGGCCAGAAACGCAGTGAAGACGTCGCCCATGTACGGGTGTTCCAAGACGCCCGCACCCGCGCGCACGAGACGCCGGACATCGTCCACCTCCGGCAGTTTCTGCTTCTTCGCGACAGCGGTGGCGATCACGTCACCAATCTTCCGTCGCGTGTCCTCGTCGTCGTCTTCGGCGATCGCGAGCAGATCCCGGACGTGGTCGAGTTCCTCTTGGGCTTTCGTCGCCGACTCGAAGCCACTTCGGCGACGGGGACGCCGGGTGCCCTTGGTGTCGGCGGGTAGCTCGATCCGCCAGCACCACTGGCCATGGCGATGCTGAGTCAGCTTCGGACAGTTGCTGCCCAGCTCGCGATTGTTGTTGTCCCGGCAGGAACAACGCTTGAAGACCGACCCCAACGGCACCTGTGCCACCAGTCGTCCTCCTTTCTGTTCGGTTGAATCAGCGGGTTCGCACGATGCTCGCGCTGACCACACCTCTCGGGGAAGCCCGAGAGGTGACGAATTCACCTGATGGATGGATCAATCCCCAGCGCGCGTAGAAGCCCGGTGGTGGGTACGCGGTACTCGCCACCGACTCGAAGCAGCGGGCAGGGGAAGTCGTCGTTGCGGGCCAAGCCGTAGGCCGTGGTCCGGCCGATCCCCAACGCACGCGCGGCGGTCATCAAATCGACAACGGCGGGCAACGCCGCGACCTCGTCCAGGGTCAACGTCGTGAACCGCTCAGCGTCCGGGTTCACGGCTCTTCCAGGAAGCTTCCGAGCCGGCGCCGGGCCAGGGCATGGCATTCGGGATCCAGATCGATCCCGATGAACGAGCAGCCCTGCGCGAGCGCGGCAAGGCCGGTCGTTCCGCTGCCGGAGAAGGGATCGAGCACGACACCGCCGTCCGGGCATCCGAGCCGCACGCAGCGGCGGGCGACCTCCACGGTTCCCGCGGCGCGATGCCCGGTCCGGCCGCGGTCCGCCGCGACCGTCCAGACATCCGAATCCACTCCTACGGCACCGTCTCCGCGGAACCAGTGCTCACCGTCGCGGGCAAAGAGGAAGACCGACTCGTAGCGCTGCGAAAGTCGGTCCCGGACGCTCTCCGGACGCCCGTTGGTCTTCGCCCACACCACCGCGTTCCGCAGCAACCAGCCCCGGTCCTGCAAGGCGAACGCGACGCGCCACGGGACCCCGATCAGATCCTTCGCGCGATACCTCGACTGGGGCGGGCGGTGCACTCCGTAGGCCTGCGCCGAGCGGGCTGACGCGGTCCGGGCGAGGGATCCGCGGGCGACGTAGTTCCCCCATGAGCCGCCGAAGCTGTCGCCGAGATTCAGCCACGCCGTGCCGGTCGGTGTCAGCACCCGCCCGACTTCGTCGAAGACATCGGCAAGCCGGTCGACGTACTGTTCGATCGTGGGCTCCGCCCCGTGCTGGCCGTTGACCCGGTAGTCGCGTAAGCCCCAGTACGGCGGAGACGTCACCACGCAATCCACCGACGCCGGCGGCATGGCGGCAAGGACTTCCCGTGCGTCCCCGAGGCACAGCCGGACACGATCGCCGTCAGCGGAGGGGACTAGGCCGTGTCGGCTGTGGCTGGCTATGTGCGAGTCCGTCATGCCGCCACCTCATCTCCACCTCTGGTTTCCAGGCCGAGGCGCCGCAGCCCGATGTCGTGAAAGTCGGGATTGAGGTCGATACCGATGTAGTTCCGTCCGAGTTTCCTTGCGGCCAGGCCTGTGGTGGCTGCGCCGCTGAACGGATCGAGCACCACAGCGCCGTCGGGGCAGCCGGCGGCGATGCAGCGTAGCGGGATGTCGACCGGGAACGCGGCGAAGTGCGCTTCCCGCAACGGTCGGGTGGTGATCGACCAGACGTCCCCGGGGTTCTTGCCCCGTGCATGCGCCGCGGTGTGCTGTGTGCCGGTCGGGCGCATCGCGTCGCTGTGGGGCTTTCCGGCGAACGGTTCGGTGTCCCGGTATTTGCCGTACACGCTGTTGCCGCGGCGGCGTGCGGTTGCGTCGATCCCGCCGTAGCGGCCCTCGTTCGCGCCGCCGATCACGATGCTCTCCCCGACCGCTTCAGGACGGGCGAGTGGTTCGCGGATGGGGTCGAGGTCGAAGAAGTACTTCTGCTGTTTCGTCAGCAGGAACAACATCTCGTACCGGTTGGACAGTCGGTCTCGCACGGATTCGGGCATGGCGTTGGGCTTGTGCCACACAATCGCGTTGCGCAGAATCCACCCGTCTTCCTGGAGCGCGAACGCGACCCGCCACGGCATTCCCATCAGGTTCTTCCGGGGAAGGTCGTGGGCGCGCGCTGCTCCCGCACGGCGGACGGAATCCTGCAGCTGCGCCGCCGTGCTCCGGCCGGTCAACGTGCTCGCCCGCATCGCGTCGTCGGCGCGGCCGGGAGGCTCGGTGGCGTAGCAGTCCCCCAGGTTCAGCCAGACCGTGCCGGTATCGGCCAGCACCCTGTGCAGCTGGCCGAAGACCTCGCGGAGGCGGTTGACGTAGTCCTGCGGCGTCGGCTCCAGACCGTGCTGGTCGTCCTCCCGCCGCGCGCCGCACCGGCGACAACGCGCGGGTGCACCGCCACGATGCGCGGCCGAGGCAGGGTAAGCGGATTGACGCTGTATGGACTGGCGAACGTTGCCGCCGCGCCCGGCTGCGGCCAGGTGCGCACAGTCGGCGTCGCCACAGACCCAGCTCCCGGTGCCGTAGTCACGCAATCCCCAGTAGGGCGGACTGGTGACAACACAATCCACCGACCGATCCGGCATTCCGGTCAGGGTCGACGCGGCGTCGCCTGTCAGCAGCGTGACCGACTCGTCGCGGTAGTGGACGGTGCTCCTCGGTTGCGTGTTCACGCCGCCTCCTGATCCGCGTTGGTTCGTGTGTCGATGCCGGAAGTCGCTGCCTCCGGACGTCGACGGCTCCTGCGTCGTCGTCGGTGCACGTCCACGCGCGTGGGAGACGGCCACGCCGGTTCGGCCGCGGCCTGGTCGATGGCGTCCGGATCGGCGTGGAAGACCAGGACCGTGTGGTGCGCCGGGAGCGCGATCGGGTACCCGAAGGCGTCTTCTGCTCGCCGAACGGCGCGGCGCTGGGCGAACGTCGTGCGGGTGTGGGTCCTGCCTCGTTGCACCGCAGCGGTCAGGGCGACGCAGCGGGCCACCGGGACCAGCCCGGCTGTGTTCCCGATCGCCTCGATCCGGCCGGGAACGTCGAGCAGCTCGTGCCGTGTCGGGTGGCGGTGCGGGGAGCAGGTGACGACGATGTGGCCGCCGGGACGAACCAGCGGCCGGTACTGCGCCAGCAAGGTTCCCAGCCGGTCCACGTCGCCTTCCATGTCGCTGTTCCGGCCGGGACGCAGCGCGGTCAGCAGGAGATCCACGCGTCCGGTCAGGCCCGCTGTCGCAGCGGCGACGGCCGTGCCGTGGCGCCGGTCGAGGACCAGGACCATGCCGTCGACGAACACGCCATCGGCCTTGGTGGTGGTCACGTTCGCCCGGGCGAGCCGCCACCACCGGCGCTGATCGGTCAGCCCGATCGCGTGCCTTCCGCAGCGCAGCGCTTCGACGACCGTTGTGCCTGCTCCGCAGTCCGGATCGAGGACCACATCTGCGGGTTTCGTGAACGCCGAGATCGCGTATCGGGCGATCGCCGGAGCCATGAGCGCGGAGTCGGTGCCCGTGGCCTCGTGGTAACCGCCTTCCTCGAGCTGAGTTCGGAAAGAAAGCGTCCCCGTCGGCCACACCGAAGTCGGCACGAGACGGTCTTCCTGGTCGAGTTCTCCAGCGGACAGCGGCCGGCTCGTGCGCTCAGACATCAGAGGTCTCTCCTCCCCCGGCAACGTCGGCCTCGTCCTCTGTGACCGATGTCCGCGTGAACAGGACGAGGTCGTGATGGACCTGCCGGAAGGGCATCGGCCTGTCGAGGCTCGCGGAAGGCTTAATGACACGGCCCTCCCTCGTATGCGCGTCCTGATGTGCGACCGAGAAGTCAGAGGCATGGGCGGACTGCACGGCGATGTGGTCGAGACAACGCAGCTGGTAATTACCGAGCGTGGCAGCCAGTTCGGCGATGGGTTCGACGAGGCGCCCGGCTCGTCGTTCACTGTGGGTGACGAGGGCGACGATGCCTCCCGGAGTGATCTGCGAGTTCCAGTCGGTGTGTCCGATCCAGTCGGTGGCGCCCGGGTTGACAGCGGTGATGATCAGATCGAATGTGCCGCGGGAGCGGTCCCCGTCGGCCCGCGCGCAACGCGCGGAGTCGGGGGACGGTTCGGCGACCGACCGCAGGCCGAGCCGACTCGGGCGGGGTCGCGTCACCGACTCGTTTCGAGTGACCGGGCGCGAGTCGGTGCGATCGCTGCACTGGTCCCGGACCGGCACGGCGGCCGCGGTGTCGACGCCGCGGCCGAGGCGGCTGACGGTCCAGACCGCTTCAGCGAGTCCGCCGTAGTGGACGGAGTCGTGGCCCCTGCCGGTGGCGCGCGGCGCAACCCGGTTCGGCGCGGGCGGCGTGAGAAGAAGGACGCGGTCACCCGGGCTCGTGTAGGTCGTGACGATGGTGACGACGGTACGCCCCAGCCAGCCGGCGAGCTGTGCGGTGCCGGGCAGTTGCTCGGCGTCCGCGAATGCCCAGAATGTCGTCGGCCGGGGGCCGCGGATGCGCCGCCGGGCGGAGCCCAGGGACGCCGTCCGGCGCCTGGCGTGGTTGTCGTGACCGTCGTGGGTCGGGTGATGCCGTGGTGTGCGGCAGGGGCGGCCGTTGTGATCACGGTGCGGTGTCGAGGTCATCGGTAGCCCTTCCTCGCGGATAGTCCTCGGCGCGGTCTGCCAAGTCACCCCAAGAGGCCGCTTTTGAGCCCGATTTTCGACACCGCACGCCGAATTCCTTCAACTCTGCCGGGGCCGACGAAAATCTTATTTCAGTAACGCAAGGACTGCGCCCGTGCCCATGCTTGCGAGACGGGCAAGCGGACGCAGTCTGCAAACCGCCGCCTCCGACACCATTCACCCCGATTACGAGCATGACCGAACTACCAGACTTACAGCCAAGGGCCTCGACGCGCACAACCCGCGAGACCCGACTAACAACTACTTAAACACCAGGTAGAGATGCATATTTGCGCACCTGTGCCACGGGTCGACGCGCGGTCTCGACACCTCGACACCCGCTCGCTGAATCGATCACCTTCGGCCTATTTAGTAGTTCTTTAGTCCCAATCTCGGATTGACCTTGTTCTTTTCTTGTTCTTTTCTTGTCGGAGCTCTGGCGTCCTGTTCTCACGGATTTCCAAATCAGCAGAACAGGAGCAGGTCATGACGGTCGACGACACCTTCTCCACCTCACCTCGGAATGGCCGGGACGAGCATGAATGGTTGCCTCTGGATACCGCCCGCGATGCTTTCAGCTGGCTGGTCACCGGCCCGGATCCGATGGCCGTGCACGGCTCCAAGTTCGCCGGGCTGCCGCGGCGGCCGGTGCCGCTGGACGAGCTCCGGGACCGGTTGCTGAGCAAGCAGTGCCCATCGCGTACTCGCGATGCCGTCTGGGCACATCTTGTGTTGAGCTCGCGCGCTCAAGGTGGCGCGTGGACGGTGGCCTGTGTCGGCATGGCGCTGCCCTCGCTGGCATCGAGCGCAGGGTGGTTGGCGGCGCGGTACCGCGGCGACCGAGCCGACGCACACGCGGCAGTTCTTGCCGGGTTCATCGAGGCGTTGGCGACCGTAGACCTGACCGATCCCGGCATCTTCCTCCGGCTCCATTTCGCGGCCCGCCGCGCCGGCCAAGCGGCACTGGAGGAGTCCCTCGACGCACCTCGTCCCGTCGGGATGGCCTTTCGGTCGACCGTTCCGAAGCCACCGTACGGACACCCCGACTTGGTGCTCGCGACGGCAGTCGGTGAACAGATCTTGACCCCTGCCGAAGCGGAGTTGATCTCCGCCACGCGTCTCGGCGAGACGTCGATGACCGCATGGGCACAACGCCACGACACGGCCCTCGCGACGGCATACAAGGCGCGCAACCGGGCCGAAGACCGACTGGTGTCCTGGCTTCGGCAGCAGACCGACGGCACCGGCGACGAAGACCCGGTCGCCGACGCCGCCCTGAGCGCGCTCAGGGCGGCCGCTCCTGCCGCCGCCACCGACGACGACACCCACAAGTCACGCGCGGTGAGCGGGCGTCTCCGCAACGGGCGACCGGCGAACCGAAAGAAAGCGTCACGCTCGGTGTCGAAAAACAACCCGAAATCCGGCCTCTTGGGGTGCGGGGAGAGCCCGACCAACTCTCCGCGGACCGCCGAGAACGAGCCGACTTCGGAGGTGCGCCGATGCGCCTGATACCCCATCCATCGACCCAGCCCACCGTCTCGCCGCCGCCAGGCGCGGCAAGCACTACCGAGCACGCGCGGCCTGCTCCGCCGAACGAAGCGCGCGGCAACTCGAAGACCAGTCATCCGAGCACTAGTTCTCGGTCCGCGCGCGCCACTTTCTCCCGACTGGTCAGCTCGGCGATCGTCACCGCGCTCCTTCTGACCACGCACACGGCGGATTCGGCGCAGGCCTCAACGCATGTTGTCGCGCTCGCGACCACCGTCGATCAGGTCTTCACCAACATCCGTAACTGGCTGGTCGGGATCTTGGCGGGTCTGGCGACGGTGTTCCTGACCGTCGGCGGTGTTCGGTACCTGCTGGCCGGTGGCGACCCGGGTGAAACGGAGAAGGCGAAGTCGGCTTTCCGGAACGCTGCGTGGGGTTACGGGTTGGCGGCGCTGGCGCCGCTCGCCGTGGAGATCTTGCGCGGGATTGTCGGGGCCTGAGGTCATGGCCACGTCCCGTCCCGACCCCGCGCTCACATCCGGTCGCAGCGAGACCGACACGCGTGTGACGGTTCGCGGGCGCATCCTGCTCAGCCCGTCCGCCTCGGGCGGGACCGGTGGTCCACGGCGTCGCCTGCTGCGGTTGCTTCCGCTCGGCCTGGTCGTGGTCCTCGGCTGTCTTCTCGCGGTCGGAGCGTGGGCGGCGCCAGTGCCTTCGCCGTCCTCCGCCGTGTCGCAGGCCGCGGCGGCGCAACCGCAGCCCGAGCTTCCCCTGCCTCTCCCGACGGTCGCACCGGGTGAGACCTGTCCGCCGGGATCACCGGACCCGATCTGTAACTTCCCAACTGGGTCGCCACGGCCGTCGGTCCCTGCGACCCCGCTGCCGCCGATCACCGAACTGCCGCCGCCGGAGAGCTGTTTCCCCGGCCAGATCGGCTGCGCACCCGGCGAACCAAACACGGCTCCGACCACCAGCCCCGGCAGTCCCTGCGTCGGTGAAGGGTGCATCCCGCAACCCAGCTCCCCCGCGCCGTCCACGCCTCCGGGGCCGACCGGGCCGGGCGCCGACGGTGACGACCCGGACTGCGGGATCACCAACATCGAAGGCTGCATCAACAAGGCCATCAACGCGGTGTTCCGCGAGCTGGTCAAGTCCGCGCTCGACCCACTGCTGAAACTGCTGGGCGACACCGCGTTCAGCACGCCGACGCTGGATTCGCTGCCCGGAGTGACGAACCTGTGGAACAACTCCTGGCTGATCGTGCTGGCCTGCTACAGCGGGCTGATCATGATCGGCGGGATCATCGTGATGTCGCACGAGTCGGTCCAGAGCCGCTATTCGATCAAGGAGATCGCGCCCCGTCTCGTCATCTCCTTCATCGCCTCGATGCTGTCGCTGTTCGTCATCGACAAGGCGATCCGGCTCGCGAACGCGCTGTCGACCGCGGTGTTGTCCGGCGGGGCGGATCCGCCCAAGCTCGGCGACAACCTCACCCAGTCGATCAACGGCACCTACTCCGCGATGGCCTCCGGCGGGCTGTTCGTCATCCTGCTGCAAGTCGTCCTGGTCATCGCGGTCATCGCGCTGCTGCTGGTCTACGTGGTGCGGGTGATCATCACGCTGCTCCTGACCGTGTCCGCCCCGCTGTGGGTCGCCTGCCACGCCCTTCCCCATACCGACGGCATCGCCCGCTGGGGCTGGCGGGCACTCGCCGCAACCCTCGGTATCCAGGTAGTCCAATCGCTCACGCTGATCGTCGCGGTCAACACCTTCCTCAACGGCAGCACGAAGCTGTTCAGCTCCGTCGGCGGCGGTCTGATGATGCTCTTCGCCGTCCTCGGGCTGCTCTACATCCTGATCAAGATTCCGTCCTGGTTTCTCTCCGCCACGAAGCTCGGCGGGGGCGGCCGCTCGTTTCTCGGCGGCTTGGTCAAAGCCGTGATCGCCGCGAAGACCTTCGGCGCCATCGCCGGCAGCTCCGGCGGGTTCGGCGCGTCCCGCGCAGCCGGCATCGCCACGACACCCCGCGGCCGCGGCGGGAATGGGCGTGCCCGTGTCGCCGACCCGCCCTGGCCGCCGCAACCGCGGCTGGCCCCGACTCCGGAAGCAGTGAACAAGCGCATGCAACAGCAGTACGACGCCGAGCGGCTGCTCGCCGCCCAGCACCCCCGCGTCCCCTCGCAAGAACCGAAGTTCCTGCAACCTGGTCCGCAAACCACGACGCACGACCCCGCCGTCAGCCCCACTCCATCGGGACCGCCCCCCAAGCCGAAGTTCAGTTCGACGCCCCGGCCCGCCGTCCCGCTCCCACCGCCTGGCGGTGGTCGGCGGCGCGTGACGAACCCGCGATTCCAGACGGCGAATCCGTCACACCGCCAGGGGAACGGGCAGGCGCCCGCGCGGCCCGTCGGTGTCGCGGCGGTCCCGCCGCACTTGCGGTTCCAACCCGCTGCGCCGGAACCGGGCCATGTGTCCCGGCCAGACACGCCCGCGACCGCGACTCCGTCGGCGCCGGTGTTCCGGACCCCGCGTCCCGAGCCGCGTCCCGCGGACGCCAGACCGCGCACTCCGGCCGCTCCCCCGGTCACGTTCCGTGCGCCGACTCCGCCACCGGCGCCCCCAGCACCCGCGCCGAAGCCCTCGTCCCGTGGAGGTAAGACGTCATGACCCAGCCCGTGCGCATACCGTCCGATGTGGATCGGGAGGACCGGGTCCTCGTCAATCTCACCGCACGGCAGCTGGCGATCCTCGCGGTGACCGGAATCGCCCTCTACGGCGGGTGGACGCTGGTCCGCGGCACGGTGCCGCTGCTGGTGTACCTGATCATCGCCGTCCCGATCGGGGTCGTGGCCGCGGTGCTGGCCCTGGGGCAGCGCGACGGCGTGAGCCTTGACCGGCTCGTGCTCGCGGCCATCCGGCAGCGCATGCAGCCACGGCATCGGGTAGCCGCGCCCGAAGGTGTCCGTCCCGCGCCCGACTGGCTGACCAGTCAGGTCGCGGCGAACGACGACACTGGCGCGGCGGACGGTTCGCAGGTGTCACCGGCCGCGCTGCGACTGCCCGCGGAAGGGGTCACCGAAGCCGGTGTCATCGACCTCGGGTCCGACGGCGTAGCCATGGTCGCGGTCGCCAGCACCGTGAACTTCGCGCTCCGCACCCCCGGCGAACAGGAAGCGCTGGTCGCATCGTTCGGCCGGTACCTGCACTCGATCTCCGCCCCCGTGCAGATCCTCGTCCGCGCCGAGCGACTCGACCTGAGCCACCAGATCAACGACTTGCGCGAGGCCGCTCCCGGCCTGCCGCATCCGATGCTCGAAACGGCCGCGCGCGAGCACGCGACCTACCTCGACCAACTGCGCCGCTCGACCGATCTGCTACGCCGCCAGGTGCTGATCGTCCTGCGCGAACCGGTACGCGCGGCCGGTCCGACCGACGGGCTCGGCGGCGCATCACCGCTGGCTGTCCTGCGCGCACGCCGCCACGCCAACCGGAACGACACCGTCACCGAAAGCGCGCTGCGATCCGCGGAAACCCGGCTCGTGCGCCGCCTGGGCGAAGCCATCGAACTGCTCTCCCCCGCCGGGATCACGATCACCCCGCTGGACGCCGGGCAGGCCACCGCCGTCCTCGCCACCGCCTGCAATCCCGACAACCTCATCCCGCCGTCGGCCGGGCTCGCCGGCGCAGACGAGGTGATCACCACCGCCGCCGAACCCGAGGACGAACCACCCCTCCGAACCCCGAGGACCCGCCGGGAGCCCACCCGCCGCGCGGCACCGGAGGCAACAGCACTCGACGACTGGGAGGGCGACGACCTATGAGCAGGAAAACCAGCCACACTCGAGGACGCGCCCGACGAACCGCGGCAACCCCGGCGGGCGGAGCGAGCGCGTTCACCCCGGACTCGCTCTCGGTCTCGCCGCGCCATCTGGAGATCGGCGGCGAATGGGTCGCATCGTTCGCGATCACCGGCTACCCGCGCGAAGTGCACGCGGGATGGCTTCAACCGCTGCTGTCCTATCCCGGACGGGTCGATGTCTCGCTGCACATCGAGCCGATCGACCCGGTCACCGCCGCCAACCGGCTCAAGCGCCAGCTGTCCAAACTGGAATCCGGACGACGGCACAGCAACGAGAAGGGGCGGCTGCTGGACCCGATGGTCGAGGCCGCCACCGAGGACGCCTACGACCTGTCCGCCCGCGTTGCCCGCGGCGAAGGAAAGCTCTACCGGTTCGGCCTGTATCTGACCGTGCACGCCACCAGCGAACCCGATCTCGCCGAACACGTCGCCGCGGTCCGGTCCCTCGCGGCGTCGCTGCTGATGAACGCTCAGCCCACCACCTACCGGTCGCTACAAGGCTGGGTCTCGACCCTGCCGCTCGCGCTGGACCTCATCGGCATGCGCCGCACCTTCGACACCAGCGCGCTGGCCGCCGCGTTCCCGTTCACCTCACCGGACCTTCCGCCCGCCGACCCGACCAGCGTCACCGCGCCGGACGGTGTGCTGTACGGGTTCAACATCGGCAGCCAGGGCCTGGTGCACTGGAACAGGTTCGCCGCGGACAACTACAACAGCGTCGTCCTCGGCCGGTCCGGCGCCGGAAAAAGCTACCTGGCCAAACTCGAAGCGCTCCGCTCGCTCTACCGGGGTATCGAAGTCGCGATCATCGACCCGGAAGACGAGTACCGCCGGCTGTGCGAGGCCATCGGCGGCACCTATATCCGCCTCGGCGATCCAGCGGTCCGCATCAACCCCTTCGACCTGCCGATCGCGACACGCCCGGACGGGCGCCGCACCGCACCGAAAGACGCGCTGACCCGACGCGTTCTGTTCCTGCACACCGTGATCGGCGTCCTGCTCGGCATGGAACTGTCCGCGCACCAGCGGGCCGTGCTCGACCGCGCGTTCCTCACCACCTACAAGAATGCCGGGATCACCAGCGATCCCCGGACCTGGGGCCGCCAGGCACCACTGCTGGCCGACCTCTCCGCGACCCTCACCGGCACCAGTGATCCGGTCGCGGCCGACCTCGCGTCCCGGCTGCATCCGTTCGTCGACGGCGCATCCTCAGCGATGTTCGCCGGGCCCACCACCACCAGACCCGAGGGCCACCTGACCGTGTTCAGCCTCCGCGACCTGCCAGACGAGCTGCGCGCGATCGGGACCCTGCTCACCTTGGACACGATCTGGCGGCGCGTCTCCAACCCCGCCATCCGGCGGCCACGGCTAATCACCGTCGAGGAAGCATGGCTCCTTATGCAGGACCCCGCCGGGGCGCGTTTCCTGCACCGCATGGCCAAAGCCGCCCGGAAACACTGGGCAGGCCTGACCATCGCGACACAGGATGCCGGCGACGTCCTCGGCACCGAGCTGGGCAAGGCGATCATCGCCAACGCCGCCACACAGATCCTGCTCCGCCAAGCCACCCAAGCGATCGACGAGATCGTGACGACGTTCAACCTGTCCGACGGGGAGAAACAGTTCCTCGTCTCCGCGGACAAAGGACAAGGCCTGCTCAGCACCGGGACACAGCGAGTCGCGTTCCAAGCTTTGGCCTCGCCCCAAGAGAACGCGCTCATCACCACAGACCCGGCCGAGCTCGCCGCGTACGCCGAATCCGGCGTCGAGGCCGACGACAGCGCGTTCGTCGACCTTGACGGCATCGATACCGAGGCGACGTTCGACGACGACACCGACCGTCACATCGACGTCGATCCCGCCGCCTGACGCTAAGCCCGCTTAGCCGCTCCCTTTCCTTGCTCCTGCCTGCTTGTGTGAGGTGCTTTATGTCTTTACCCGGCACGAAATTGGCTAACGTCAGCCGGCCCGCGCGGTTGCTGACGCAGAACCGGGCGATGCGCGCCATCGGCGTCTGGAACTGGACACTGCCCGCGCTCGCGGCCCGGCTGCCCGACGGACGAACACAGGTGACCTGCCCCGCGGCCTCGGCCTGCGCGCAGATCTGCTACGCCCGCAACGGAACCTACCGCTTCCCTGCCGTGAAAGCCCGCCACCAAGCCAATCTCGCCTTCGTCCTCGACGACCTGCCCGGCTGGGAAACGGCCATGATCCGCGAACTCTCAGCGCCACGGTTCACCGGCAAATTCATCCGCGTCCACGACGCCGGAGACTTCTTCGACGACCCCTACACGCTCGCATGGTGCCGCGTCATGCGAGCCTGCCCGGACGTGACTTTCTACGCCTATACCAAGGAAGTCCTCCGATTCAAACGGCTGATCGAGCCGGATCCGCCCAGCAACTTCCTGTGGGTCTACAGCTACGGCGGCAAAGAAGACACCCACATCGACCCCAGCCGCGACCGGGTCGCCGACGTTTTCCCCGACACCGCCGCCATCACCACAGCCGGATGGTCCTCGCAAGAAGCCTCCGACCTGCTGGCCGTACTCGGCCCGCGGCTCGTCGGGGTACCCGCGAACAACATCCCGCACTTCCTCAAACGGATGGACGGGCGACGACTGTCGGAATGGCAGGCCGAAATCGACGCCGACCGTGCCCACAAACGACGCCGACACCTCCGGCTCGTACCCGGCACGAGCCCGGCGCCGCCGTCGCCGCAGAACCTTCCGCGCCCAGCGGACGCCCATCGCCACGCAGCCTGAACGCCTGATTTCCCCAGTGCAGAAAGGAGTTCTGATGTCTTCTGCCCCATCCGCGGCTGCCTACGCGGAGGCGATTACCTCTCCCTTGCAAGACTACCTCCGCGATCCCGGAGGCGCGGTGCACGCCCTGCTCACCGCGGTGCGAGACGTCGCCATGTCGTGGGGACCGGTCGCCGGTCCCGCGCTCGCGCTGGCTTGGACCGGCGCCGTCCTCGGACGACGGTGGTGGATGCGACGACGCCATGACCGGATGACCGCCGGGGCCCGGCTGGTCACGGTGCTCGCCCCGCCCACCGTGGACCCGGACGGTGCCGAGGCGCTCTTCTCCAACCTGGTCGGACTCCTACGTCCCGGCTGGAAACGCCGGATCCACGGACAGCCGCACATCGTATGGGAATACGTCTTCTCCCACGCCGGAGTCGCCGTCCGAGTATGGCTGCCCGGGATCGTCCCGCCCGGCATGGCCGAACGCGCGATCGAAGCGGCCTGGCCCGGCGCCCACACCCGCACCACCCCGGCCAAACCACCGATCCCGGAATCCACGCCCGCGGGAAAAGCCGTCGAGGCCGTCGGCGGGGAAATGCGGCTCGCTCGCAGCGAAGCACTGCCGATCCGCTCCGACTTCCCCGCCGACCCGGTCCGCGCCCTGCTCGGCGCACCGGCAGGACTCGGCTCCCGCGAACGCGCCGTCGTGCAGATCCTCGCGCGACCGGTCACCGGTGCGCGTGTCCGCCAAGCCCGCCGAGCCGCCCGCCACGTCCGCTCCGGAAGCTCCGCGAAAGTGGCGGGACGCTTCCTGGACCTGATTACCCCGCACACGAAGGGACGCAAATCCCGAGCCAGCACGACGAAGCCGGTCGCCGATCGCCAGACAGTCTTAGAGACCTCGTCCCGAGATCGGGTCATTGTGGCCAAGCAGCGCGGCCCCCAGTACGAAACCCGCATCCGCTACGCCGTCGCCACCCTCGTCGACGAGGACCTGACCGACGCGAAGCGTTCGCCGGTGCACGAGCACTTGGCCGGACGCGGCCACGCCATCGCCAGTGCGTTCGCGGCTTTCAGCGAGCACAACTACTACCGCCGTGTCCGGCTCTCTCACCCAGTCCGTGCCGTCACCGAACGCCGCCTCGCCGACGGCGACCTGCTCTCCATCACCGAGCTGGCCGCGCTCGCGCACCTCCCGACCGACGACGCCATACCCGGCCTGCAGCGCGCCGGGGCAAAGGCTGTCCCACCACCGCCTGGTATCGCCACCGGTGGCGCAGAGGTGAAGCCGATCGGGGTCAGTGACTCCGGCCATTCCCGTCCGGTCGGGCTGCGTGTCGCTGACGCCCGTCACCACCTGCACATCCTCGGGGCCACCGGCAGCGGCAAGAGCGAACTGATGGCGCGGATGATTCTCGACGATGCCGACGCCGGCCGCGGCCTGGTGGTCATCGACCCGAAAGGCGACCTGATCACCGACGTCCTGATGCGGCTTCCGTCACGGCTCGGGGACAAGGTCGTGCTCTTCGACGCCGATAGCCGCTTCCGGCCACCGGTGCTTAACCCGCTCGAAGGTGCCGACACTGCTCGCACCGTCGATGACCTGGTGTCGATCTTCTCCCACGTGTACTCCTCCAGCTGGGGCCCACGCACCGAAGACATCCTCCGATCCGGATTGCTGACCCTGCGCGAACTTCCCGGCACCTCGACCCTGACCCACCTGCCGAAACTTCTGACCGTGCCGAGCTTCCGGGAACGCGCACTCGCACAGGTCTCCGACGACGTCCTGCGCGGCTTCTGGGCCTGGTACGACGACCTATCCGATGCCAGCAAGGCCCAGGTCGTCGCACCGTTGATGAACAAGCTCCGCGGCCTGCTGTTGCGGCCGTTCATCCGGGCCTCCCTCGCAGGCGGCGAATCCACCGTCGACATGGACGCGGTCCTCAACGGTGGCATCTGCCTCGTCCGGCTGAGTAAAAACTCGCTCGGGATCGACACCGCCCGGCTGGTCGGTTCGATCGTGGTCGCCCGCACCTGGCAAGCCGCCACCCGACGCGTCCGAATCCCCCAGCGGGAAAGGCTCGACAGCTCGCTCTACATCGACGAATGCCACAACTTCCTGTCCCTCGCTTACCCCTTGGAAGACATGCTCGCTGAAGCTCGCGGCTACCGGATGTCGATGACCCTGGCCCACCAATACCTGCGCCAGCTCCCCCGCGAGTTGGAAGAAGGCATCAGCGCCAACGCCCGCTCAAAGATCATCTTCTCCGCGTCGCCCGAAGACGCGCGTGACCTCGCGCGGCACACCGAGCCCCAGCTCTCCGAACACGACCTCGCCAACCTGGGCCGCTACCACATCGCCGCACGGCTGGTGCTCAACAGCGAGGAAGCACCCCCGTTCACATCAGTCACCGAGAAGCTTCCGCCCGCGATCCCCGGACGCGCTAAGGAGATCCGCCAGCTCGCACGGACCAACGCTAAGGCTCCGAGCACACCGCACACTGCCGAACACGCACGATCCGCAGCATTCGATCCCCGGCGTGCCGCCTGACCCGGCACTCGCAATTCCTCGTTTGAACCCAACGCCGCGCATTGGCGCATTTGGAGGTGCACCACATGAAGATCAGCAACCCCACCCCGCAACGACAGCTGCGAGCACACCGGCCGGAACGTCCCGCACCACGCGTACTGAACAGCGCCGAGCACCACGCCTGGCTCGCCCGGCATCTCACCGACCGCGACCGCTGGTTGTGCCGGATGCTGTTCGAGCACCACGTCCTCACCAGCACTCAGATCGTCGACATCGCCTTCCCTGGACGCCGTGCCGCGAACCTGCGCCTGCACAACCTCTACCGGTGGGGCGTTGTGCACCGATTCCAACCGCACCGGTCC
This sequence comes from Amycolatopsis japonica, assembly GCF_000732925.1. NCBI lineage: Bacteria > Bacillati > Actinomycetota > Actinomycetes > Pseudonocardiales > Pseudonocardiaceae > Amycolatopsis > Amycolatopsis japonica. The sequence goes on along the minus strand of NZ_CP008953.1, from coordinate 1,497,378 downwards.
GTCGGCTCGCACCCGATGCACTACGTCCTCGATACCGCAGGAGCCGCGGCGATCGCCTATGAAGACGGCCTTGAGCTCAAAGACCTCGGCTACAGCCGCGAACGCGAAGTGGGCCGCGCTTTCTCTCTCCAACTCGCCCATACCGTGGGCTGCAACGCGCTCTTCACCACCCTGATTCGCGCGTCCCGTCAACCCGAGGCCGCCGCAAAGCTCACCACTTGGTGGTCGGCGGCCCGGTGCGGACGACATTGGGGCGACATCGTCACCCCGGATGGCTACGGCAGGTGGGTCAAAGCCGGACGGGAGGTCGAATGGTTCGTCGAGTTCGACTTCGGCACAGAGACACTGTCCCGTCTGGCGAGCAAGTTGGTCCGCTATGAGCGCCTCGCCGACGCCACGGGTATCGCCACACCCGTTCTGGCCTGGTTTCCCACCGCCGTCAGAGAAGCCAACGCGCGCCGCGTACTGGCCGAAGTGCTGCGAAGTCTCGACAGCCCCGCGCGAGTGCCAGTGGCGACGACGAGCGGCGAGTCCTCCGCTGATCCACTCGACATGTCCGCATCTCGATGGCTCCGGGTCGATGACTCCGGAGCTCTGGGACGGGTAGCCCTGGCCGAGCTTCCGAAGCTTTGGCCGCATCTGCCCGCATCCCCGCCGTCGAGCGGTGGGCGCAACCTCGATACCACGCGCGCCATGCGACCGGGGCTGGAGCCGCCCACGCCGATGCCGCCAGCCGTTTCCTCACGCCTTAACAGCTAAGGGGGCCTTAAGCGATGGCTAAGCTCGCAGTAGCCGGCGTCGCGTTCTTCGTCGTGCTGCTTCTTCTCATCGGCGGAGGTGCGATCGCCGTCGTCCAAGCAGTGGTCGGCAGCTCCGCACAAAGCACGAGTTGCATCCCCGCAGGCGCAACCGGCACATCGATAGCCGGATACGGCCCCGAAGAAATGGGCCACGCGGCGACGATCGTCGCCGTCGGCAAGCAGATGAACGTTCCCGAAACGGGCTGGGTCATCGCGATCACTACCGCGATCACCGAGTCACGACTGCGCAACCTCACCTACGGCGACCGCGACAGCATCGGCCTCTTCCAGCAGCGCCCCTCGCAAGGCTGGGGCTCCGTCGCCCAGATCATGAACCCGAACTACAGCAGCGAGCAGTTCTACCGGCATCTCATGGCGCTGCCGAACTGGCAGACCATGCCAGTCGCCGAAGCCGCCCAAACCGTACAGCGATCAGGCTTCCCCGGCCGCTACGCACAGTTCGAACCAGCCGCTCGCCAGATCGTTGCCGCAGTCCATGGCGCGACTTGTACATCCAGCGGGACAGGCGACTGCAACGCGATCCAGGCACCAACCCCCGCAGCGACAGCCGCGATCACCTACGCCTGCCATCAGCGCGGGCTACCTTACATCTGGGGCGGAAACGGACCGGACCGCGGACACGAAGGATTCGACTGCTCCGGGCTGACCAAGGCGGCTTACGGCGCAGCAGGGATCGCACTACCCCGGACCGCCCACACTCAGTTTGACGCCGGACCCCGAGTGCCGGACGGCCAACCGCTCTTGCCGGGCGACCTCGTCTTCTACGGCACACCCGCCAGAATCCACCACGTCGGCCTCTACATCGGGAAAGGCAAAATGATCAACGCCCCCACCTTTGGCCAACCCGTGCAGATCGATAACCACCGCCGTCCCAGAGACGACTACGTGGGCGCTACCCGTCCATCGGCCTGACCATCTTAAGGTTCCGGAGGAATGAACAAATTTCGATGACCGCGCAGCCCGATCAAAAGTCTTCGCATCATTCAGTTACCCGAGCTTGACGTTGACGTCGTGCTAGGCGACTGATCGCCGCCAATATACTTAATCCCAACCCAATACGGAGCAGTAAGGCTGCCAAGTTTTGACCCTTCTGTGCGAATGACGGCGAAGTCGCTTACGTAAGCAACACCGTCAGCACGACTACCCTCCAGCCTCAGAACGGCAGTAGATCCGCTCTGTTCACTGTGAACTGAAAACCCAACTACTTTCGGACGATCTGAGCCGGGTTGCTGCTTCGATCGGACCGCGCCCTCAAGCTGAATTCGGCAATTCTGCTCAGCTGCGGCCACGACCTGGCACAAGCCGTCGTAGTTATTCGCTTGCACCAGGTCGATGGCCTGATTGAGCAGCCCTTCAGCCTGCGCCTGCGAGATCGGCAACTGCGAAGGAGCTGTAGCATCATACGACTTGCATGATGCAATGACAATCATCAAAGAGGAAGCTATCGTTAAAACTGCGATAGCCTGTCTTGATTCCTTCATGTAACCACCTCGCTTAGCGAGACTCTATCTTAACAGGCTCACAAGACCCCAATCACTACTGGGTGTCTTGACATTTATCTCCCGCTCCGGGGTAAATGCAAGGATCCCACGACATCGAAATTCGAGCATCACCCGATGCGCCAGCACCTTCTGGAAGCGTGAACGAGTAGACCAATTCCGACGCCCGAGTCTTCCCCCAAGCTCGTCCAGACCACCAAGCCTTGAAGTACACTCCTGGATTCCATTTGTCAATCTTGATTGTATCGCAAGCCGGATAGCTCCACGAGCCAGTGATCGGCCCCACCGTAACTCCATACGAAATTGTCTTGCACTGCCCAACAGGCAACTCCGAGCGCGGACTCCAGTCCACCCACCTGGCATCTGGCGATGAGACAAGGTTCTGCACGCCACAACCAGTCAGGGTGAAGATCTTGCGCTCTTGCTGCGTGGCACATGTTTGCCACATACGGAAGACCCAATTGCCCCGGCCCGCCGTCGGCGGCAGCCATCCCAACTGCTTGCAGGCGTCCTGCCATCCAACTACCGTATCGCCCACTACGCCGTCCGGATCCGGCTGTACCCAAATTGTGCGCCGGTAGCATTCGACCGGAAACCAGTTCGGCTCTGCCTGAATCCCCAGCGCTGCCCGACCCTTTGCACTTGCGATCTCGGCAGCCGACGGCGGAGCTACATTAAAGTCGAGTGCGGACACTTCAGAGCTCGACCCGGTCATTACTGGAACCGCTTCGGAAACTGCTCCACCAGAGCGGTACGCGACGGCGGCCGACGATTGCTTCTTAGCTCGAATCGAGATCTCTTTCCCGTGCGAGACCACTTCGTAGTCCGCCGGATTGATGTGAATATTATGTCTACCGGCAATACCGGCCACGAAATCAGAGATCATTTTCTTCGACTGCGCCGCCGAGATATTGCTACCAGGTTTCCACTCAGAGCCTACATTTGCGTCCGCTATTGCCACCTGTGGAACACTGATCAATGCAGTCAGCACTACGGCCGAGACTAGCTTCCAATTGGAAAAACGCACAGCAGTCGAACTCCCTACTCGCAAATCTTGGACAACCAGGAGCAGGACGATCTACTGAAGGTAAGCCTTCCCCGACGCACAAAATACTGCCACCTTCACCCTCCCCTGGCGAGCGGTTGCACTCACCGTAAGTGAACACGGCACGTTAGATACCAGACAAGGGCTAACTGGGTGAATGATCAACAACTGGCAAGGTCGTATGACAGGGCTCAGGGTTCCCGCAGGCGGAGCTACAGGGCCCCGCCATTCGGCCCAACTGGAACCCTGGTGGCGTCGCTTCCACGTGCAGCGCACAGCGTTCCCGCAACGGGCCGTGGAACAAGGCTTTCATTCGATTGTGGTTATGCGGGGTCGGCAGCTCAGGGCCGGGTCCAGCGGCGGCGGCGAGGGTTCCAGGTCGCGGCGGTGTAGAGGCGGTTGAGGTCGGGGAGACTGGGGTCTCCTTCTTGCATCCAGCCGAACTCGATACATTCGGCCATCCCGGACATCAGGCCCGTCCATACGTCCTCGGGACAACGGCAGTACATGTGGCCGTTGCGTTGTCGGCCGGTGGCCAAGCAGCGGGCGACCTCGCAGCGATGTTCGTGAGCTTGTCCGATTTCAACGTGACAGGCAGGGCATGCCTCCTCCAGAGGGAAGGCGGACGGGTCGGGGCTGTTGGGGCGCGCAGTCATGGTCTCTTCTCCAAGCCGGTTGCGATTCGAGGGGGCACGTCCTGTCCGCTTGCACTCGCGCTGTCCCTTGGAAGGCGCTCGCGGTGGGACGGCGTGCCGCCGATGGGTCTGCTAGGACTTGAGGTCGGCGCGGGCACTCATTGGCGTACCCGCGCCGACCTGCACGTACCGAAATCCCTCGTGTCTCAGCTTGTCCTCTCCTTGAGGCTCTTCAGCACGGAACGAAGTGAAGCCGCAGGGAACTTGTTCGCGCCGTACTTCTCCGCCGCCCAGTCGAAGGCCCGTTGGACTACCGCGAGTGCCTCTAGCGGTGGGTGCGGCACGACGATGCTCCCTGTGCCGAAATGCCAGCCGTCCAGCTCGGCTGCGGGAACGGCGTGGCGTATAGCGTCCTGCTGGCGCGCCGTTGCCGGCACGAGCGGCGTCGTTCCTGTGATGGGTACTTCGCGTGGCTCGACCCGGATCCCGACGTCTCGCGCCCAGCAGTCGCTGGTGCGGCCGTTCGCATCCCAGCAGACGTGAACCTCGGCCAGCTCCCGGTGCGGCTCGCGGCGATCAGGCCGTACGACGTGGAGGAACACAGCACCACGCCCGTGCGGGCCTGCGACCTTCACCGGGAAGCCTGTTTCCAGCTCCTGTCCAGTGACTCGGTGGACGGCGACGTAGATGGTTCTTGTCTTCTGCTGCATGGCCCTTCCTCCTGAGTTGCTAGTCCTCGATGAGCACGGTGACGCTGGTGTTCGGTGGACCGGTGACCTGGGCTGAGCGGTCCGGCCGCACGGTCACCACGATGGGGAGGTAGTTGAGGGCGAAGTCCCCGGCGCAGGCTTCGTGGAAGCCGTAGAGCTCGTCCTCGTTCGGATGCCGCGCGAGCACTGCCTGCTGCTGCCGGTTGAAGGCGTTGCTGCACCAGCGGCAGTGGTAGACACCGGCGTTCGTGGCGTCCTCGACGCCCTGGACGACCATGGGGCCGAGTTTCGCTCCGGCATGGGTCTGGCAGACGTCCGACACATCGGGGGTGACCGCGGCGTAGGTCACTGCCTGTTTGGTGCTCCGCCGCGACCACGCTCCGGGGAGGGCGCCGCCCTCGGACAGCAGTTTGTCCAGGACGTCCACCGCCCCGACGAGGTCATCGAGAAGGGCTTCGCGCCGTTCACGTGCTGTGTCTTCGTCACCGGGCGTCCCCGCCCGGTCGGCGTCGTCGATCTGCATCAGCGCATCGCGGATACGGGTCAGCAGTGCGGAGGCATCGTCCAACGGGCCAGCAAGGGCCGCTCCGGGCGGATCGACATGTCCGTCACAAGCCCACCCTTCGTTCAGCGGGTCCTGCGGGTGAGTTTCGCTCCAGAACTCCAGCAGGACCCGCGCGGCGTCCTGCTCCGCATAACGGCTGCCCGCTGCATCCCGTGCTTCGCGTGTGTCATAGGGAATCGAGACTCGGCGGACGTTCTTAGCAGTCCGCAGAATCCGAAACGGGTATTTGGGTTCGTGATTCTTGACCATCTTCCCACTCCTTCTGGCGTGCTTGCATGCGGTATCGACTACTTACTAGGGTCATGCTCTGCGCGTTCTATCCGCTGCGCGTACGCGCGGTAAGCCGATCGTTCGGTTGAGCTCGACTCGATGCCGTCGCCACCTTCGAATGTCCAGCAACGACTGAGAAGCGCTCTATGCACAGCCAGTGTCGCCGTGACGCGGAGCGTGTATCCGCGAGAGCGATTGATGAAGCGAGCACCGTCGTATGCCTCGATCTCGTCGTCCTGCATATCCAGATCTTGCAGGAACTCCGCGATGGTTCCAGGCATATCCAGTGTCACGACCATGTCGTCTCGTTCTTCCATGTTTCCTCCTCGAACTGCTTGCAAATTTATAGTTCTTGATCGACGAGCTCCCATTCGAATGTCGTGCCGATCGCGTAGCGTCCGTCGGAATCGGCGTCGATTCGGGTCGGCAGGTAGCCGTCGTCGGCGATTGCCTGGTTGTCCAGCAGCACGATCGTGTCGGCGTCCCAGTACGCGCGGTCTGCGCCCTCTGGGCTACTGCGGGCGACGTCGTTGATCCAGGCAACGACCACCTCGGCGACCTCACGCCGGAACCGCGGACATCCCGCCCGGGACCAGCCGTGCTCCGCCGAGGGCAGTGCGGGGAACGCGGGGTCCGTGCCATCGATGTTGATGGTGACGAGGATTTCGCGACTCTCCGCCGTTAGCCGCGCCCGATCGTCGAGCAATTCAGCATTGCAATGCTTGTCAATGGTCGGAGTGCTAAGTACCCACGCCCAACCTTGAAAGCCGATCGCGTACCTGCCTTCCGCGTCCGGAAGAACCCGCACAGTCGCGCGTTCTTCTCCTTCCAGCACGGTCAGAACGCCGTCCGGGCCAAAAGCGGCTCCACCCGGCCAGGTTCGCGGGTCTTCCTCGTACATGGCATTGAGCCACGACGCGACCGCTTCAGCAGTCGCGCGCCGAAACCTCGGCACGGCAAAGGTGTTCCACCTCTCATCGTCGATAATTGCAGGGAAGGATGGGGCGTCTGGCACTAACAAGGCGACATAGACTTCGTTGCTTGCCGCGTTCAAATTAGCCGATGCAACCATGGCTACTCCTCAAGTGAGATACTCTTTCGACCAATCGATTCACTAGGGTGTCCCTATGCGAGAACTTTTGAAGGCCATCCAATAGGCAAGGAATTTCGAATCTTCCACAGTGGTCTGCGCATGTCGTCGACGCACAAACGAATTCTGGCGTCATGCCCCGGTTGCTACATCAACCTCGGGGAAGTCGCGTGGACATGCGAGTTATTGAATTCCGCAAGGCGTGATAGGTGGACGGCTACGGCCGTGAGGGCACGCATGCACGGGCCGCGCTCGTACTTTAGCTGTTCAGGCTGGGCACGGTTCAGATATCGGCTTGGTCGCCTGAATCGACGGGTGCGCCCTTAACATCTTGAAGAGCTTGCTCTCGCGGGCAATCTGGCTGGGCTGTTAGCGCGGATTGGCGGCTTTTGTGAGGATGTCGCGCAAGGTCTTTTCCGGGAGGCCGACTGCCTTGCCCATTCGTTGGGTGCCCCAGTCCGGTCGCGCGGCCGCCAGGTCCAGCACGGCCTTGTCTCGGGCTTGCTGCTTCTCGCGCTCGTCGTTTTTCGCCTGCGTCGTCCGGGCCCGGAGGTTCTTGTGCAGGTCCCGACTGACCCTCCATCGGGCGACGGCACGCGAGCAGCGCGCGACGGCATCGTCGTCCGAGTCTTCGCCGCCCGTGGGCGGTTCGAGCTCCACGCCGACGAGCTGGCCAGCCCGCGCGAGCCTCACCAGGAGGTCGACCTGCTCACGGACCGCGGACTGTAGTTCTGGCAGATCGTTGCCACCGTAGAGCGCCTCGATCGAGGAGCCCCCGCCTCCGGTGATGAACTCTCGGCAGGCATCGATGACCGTCTGAACCTCCGGCGTTACCTCCAGCGGCTCCACCTGCGTCATCACCTGCACTTCCGTGTCACCGCGCGTTCGCGGCAGTCCGATCGCTGTGGCCGGAGTAATCCGCCGTTCCGCCTGTTCAGCGAGCCTCGGGTGACACCGTAGCCGGTCAGGGGTAGTAGGTGCCTCCGGGCGTGCTTCGCAGCTGGCCATCGCGCACCATCCTTCGGCATGCTTGCCGGACCTGGTCTCGTCCGAGCCCAAGTCCTGCGGCGATCTCTGCCGGGGTCTTACCCTGATGCTCTCGGACCCACTCCACGATCAGCTCGCGTGTCCCCGTCGACGGCAGGTGGGTTACGTCCTGCATTTCCTTGACCTCGATCGGCGCGACGGCGCCTCCGAGGGCGATGTTGCCCCGTGCGGCGAGGTCTTCCTGGGCCAGCGGCAGCGTGGCGAAGTCGTAGTGCCCGACCTCGAGCGACCATGCATCCCGGCTCTCGTCGTACAGCAAGACGTGCGTGCTGTAGTTCGTGCTCCGGCGGGTCACGGCCAACGCTGAGGCGTTGGACCCTGAACCCCCAGGAGTGAAGAACGCGACCTCGACCACCGTGAACCCGTCGACGGTCGCCGGCGCGGCCAGCCGGAACCCGACCGGATCTTGTCGATCTCGGGGCGTCGTACCCTGTCGTTCTGCATGTGTCATGTCGTCCATTGGTATCTCCTCCGTGTTCCGTGTGGCCACGGCGCGCGCGCATCCAAAGATGTGCGCGACCGCTAGCGGCACGGCCTTCGGCATGCGGGGCCTGACTGTCTTCTACGGGTTGGACGGAGACTCCGGCCTCCGAGCATTGCCCCTACACGGGTACGGCGGGCTCCTGGAGTGCCCGGATGATTTCCTGCGCTGCGGTCGTTACTCGCTCGGCGGTTTCGGCGAGCAACTCGGCATCACCTTCCAGCCAGTCAGCGAGAGCAGGTTGTTGATGCGGCGAGGTGTTCAGGCCTAGGGCACCTGCTGCGATGATCGCTACCGCTGACGCTTCACGATCCATCCGTTCGCGGTGTTGCCGATACTCGTCTGCGTCGTCCAAGTGATCGAGCCGGATGTGCGCCAGCTCGCGGAGTGCGGCCGTGATTGCCGCTTTGTCGTCCAGGGTGTCGCAGACCCAAACCTCAAGGGCTTCCGGATCCGTGTAGCTGTCCACGTCATCGGGTGGTCCGCCTACCACGTCGTAGCCAGACCCCCGGATCTCAGCGGCGACCGCCTCCCAGACTTCCGCGATCTCGTCGTCGGTGACGAGAGCACGACTTGCCAGGTCTTCGGGGAGCGGCTCGCCCTCAGTCTGACTGACGTCGAAGCGAGGTGAAGGCCGAACGCCACGGATAGCCATCCGCGGCTTACCGTCACTGCCGAACCCCTTCTTTCCTTCCTTCTGAGCCTCTTCCAGCGAAAGACGGTATTTCATCGGTTCGAAGATGTAGAGGGCCTTCTCGCCTGCCTTGATCTTGCGCCCGAGCTTGTTCCATGCCCTGGACGTTTTCATTATCGACGGTGTGAACCCTCGCTCCGCCGCTTGCAACAGGATCAACATGATGTTGTTGAAGCTCCAGGTGGCCGCGAAGCCCTGTGCCGCCCGGAGGAACTCTTCCCATCGGCCGTCGTCCTCTGCCAGCTCGGCGATGCCGTCGGAAAGTTTTCTGCTCAGTGCGTCGTGCCTCTCCTTGCGTTCTTCTGGGGTAAGCTTCGACCGCTTCTCTTTTCCATCGTTCGCGTCTTCCGTCAGAACCTGATCAGGGGTTTCCCGTTCACTCTCTACTTCCGGAGCCATCTGAGGTTCACTTCCTTCCGAAACATCTACTTTGCCCAATGAGGAAATATTTTCGGCCATCGCTGGGGCGAGCTTCTTTGGCACGGCTATTTCGAATCTGACATGGTCACCGAACTTGCGAATCTCGACCGTGCCGTTGACACCATCACCGTATGAACCGAAGTGGACCTTGTTCGGATCATGGCGATAGGTCGCGCCATTGAGCGCACTCGCCATCGCTTCACAGGTTTGCTGATGCTCAGCGTCCCGGATGTCGCTCTCGGCTTTGTCGACGCGAGCCCTGGCGATCGCTTCTCCTACTCCGGGCAGCAGACGTCGCCGGATCTCGCACGCGATCTCCCTAATATCACGGTCTCTGGCAACGCTGATCACTCGGTCATGCTGTACAAACTTGCCCAAGTCACCGCAAACCGCTTCCGACACGAAGAATCTGTTATTGCCATATTTCTTGTAGTGCTCCGTAGCGACTCGTATACGCACGTCGTCAGCGCCTCGCAGGTAGACATCTCGGCCGTCAAACCTCTGACCTGACTCGACATGCCATTCCTCACCCAACTCACATGCAATAGCCGTAGCAATATTACCTAGGTTAACCACGTTAGGCTTCTTTCATTTGCCGAACGATCAAGGTCGGGCCGTGTGGTCACGGTGTCGCGAGGCAGAGCCACGCGACACCGAAATAACACGTACCACCACAAACACAAAATTCAGAACGACGTGGGACGCATATGGTTCAGGGCAGATCGAAACCACCTTCCAATATGCCTAACTGCTGGAGATTGCCGACAAGAATTTCCCTGACTTCAGGAACGTCCCGCGGGGCCATGACACAGGGCAGATAGATAGTTCCATCGGGAAGATTTTGATCAGGGTCAACGGGGTAGCCGTAATGGCCACCTATGTCGATCGGCCGATGAAAACGAGAAGGCATCTCGTGCATTACGGGCAACCCGAGGGCTCGAAGCATGGCCGGATGCGAGAAGCCGAACATAATAAGCGCCGGGTCTAGCGAATCGTTGACCCCTTTTACTTGCACGCGAATCCGCCCGAACAACTTCGAGCCTTTCTTAGCGTCCCCAAAGCTCATGTCCGCCCATAGCTCCGTCGCGAACCCAAGCGCCGAAAGCGCAAAGGTAAGCGCTGCGATGCCATGGCCACGCTTTTTGATGGTTTCCGGCGATACGGCCGTACTGTAGGCAACCGATGCGCAGAGCACGATTACCCGCCCCGAGCGCGATGTCGGAACAATTTCGTAGTCGATCATATTCTCGGGTTCTCCTGCCAGGTAGCGCGCTACATCTATCTCACAACCACTTACCTCCCAGACTGGCCGAAAACCGGTCAGCTTGTGCTTTCGCCGCACCAACTCGACTGCCTCGCTGGCGACTTCCATTGCCAGCTCAGCCTCCGCAATCCAACCTTCGGCCGCCAGTTTGCGAGCCTCGGCATGCGTGTCAACCCCATGCCATTCCTTGCGCAGAAGGCGATCATAGAAGTGCATATTCCTTTGCGAGAACTCGGCCATTTCGCCCACCGATCCGAATACAAGCTCGACTTCGCTAGGCGTTTCATTTACTTCCACTTGACCCAACCTTTCAAATGCAATCCGATTCGACACGCAAAGCGGAGTAGTACACCTGCAAAATGGATGCCGTCAGTAGATATCGCAGAGTTTTTTCCAGTCTTTATCCCCCATGCCCCGGTGCACACGTGCTTCCACGGCCGCATCCCAAGTCTTGCCAGCGGCCAATAGACGGCACATTCCGACACTTGCACGTGGCGAGATGACGACTGTCATGGCGCGTTCTTCGGCGCGCTTTCGAAGGCGTCGAATGTAGTCCAGAACCTGGGAGACGTCGTCTTTACCGAGGCCGGTAGCACTGCAAAGCGAATGCTCAAGTGCTTCGTCTACCCCGATATTCTCGACCGAAAATCGGTCAAGTGTTGCAGCGTCGATCTGCTGTCGCCCGACGTAGGATCGGTCTGGACCTTGACCGTACGTGTTGGCCGAGGCGACACAGCGGAAGTCTACGTGCCGCTTGACCATTTGATCGGGAAATGCCATCGCACCGTTAGCCAATGCCGCATTGATCACTGCTAGGACACTAGGGTGACCATTATCAAATTCGTCGAAGTGGAAGACACCACCGTTTTCGTACGCTTCGCGGAAAAGTGACCTGACATACTCTCCCTCAGCCTGCATATAGCCGAGAATCTGCGACGCGGGAGTCATCGGAGAAAGACTGATTGAGTAGTAGGGGATATCGAGACTCTCGGCCGCCTGCTCGGCAATTGTGCTTTTACCAGTACCGGCAGGGCCGACCATGAGAACATGCTCACCGGCAAGCAAGTCGGTGGTGACGTCGGCCAGCTTCTCATGCGAGTTGGCAACAATTTTACGGTCGCCACTGACACGTTCGACAACGGTACGCGTTGGCACAACGACGTTGGCGAGCTCATGCTTAATCATTGCGGCGACCTCGCCCCTGTCAACTTTGGGAGCAAGGCTTGCAATCAACGATTGAAACGCCGCAAAGGCGTCGCCATTGCCGGTCGGCGACTGCGCCTGATTTTCCGTATTCGTCGCCGCTTCGATCATGCGATCAGCACCTTTTTCATCGGTATTCTTCGGCAGGTTATCTTCCACGTGGCCCGGGTCCACCGGGTTGTCTTCACCGCATTTATGCAGTGATCCCAAGTTATCGATCAGCACCCACTTGCCGGAAGTTTTGCATTCGTCACAGTAGTTTCCGCCCGCCTGCGCCGTGTCATGCGCCCAGTAGAGCGCCTTTTTTCCACACTTTTTACAGCCACTGCGCAAGGTGCGCTTCGAGTGCTTGACGAACATCATGCATCAACCCCTAATTCGGTTACGGATATTCACTCTGCACCTTCTCCGGAATTGAACCGGTCAGCAGCCCTTAGAGACTGAGGCTTCCTAGCAGAAGGCCCCCGGAGAACCCGGGTTTAAGGTGCCGAAAGAAAACTTGGCGTCATGCTTACGCTGCATCTGTCTAAGGTTTTGCAAAGTAGCCGTGCGTACGATTCGCTCATCTCTTCCAAATGCACGTCAAGCACTGTCACTGCCCGACACGTGAGCCGTCTACCAAGGGAAGGCACCGCGCTTTCAATGGCCACATTTGGATATAGGTCGGACAAGTCGACGACCCAGTCCGCGCGGAGGCGACCCGCTAAACGTTTTTGCGCATCCGGTCAACAACTGCGGACGCGTGCCTTTGAAAGCTAAGCTCACTATGTATGTGTCAAGCACCTAAACCGCATTAAGCGCGCTTGAGCGCTACACTGCGAGGCATCACCGCGGGTTTTCGTTCCTCACCGGACAATGGTCCGGCCGGAATGCGCGATGATGACGCCCCTTCCCTTGCGGTTAGCTGGAATTAGGTCCCACGTCACGCGACTTAAGCGCGTTACGTGACACGGCAGGACTTCATTCCCCATCTTGACCAGCAAGCGGTTTCCGTTCGAGAGAACGGTGATCTAAGCCCAGGGGGCGGCTCGCAGTGCATGCGATTTTGAAAGATCAACAGTGATGCGGGGTACTGCTCTTGCGTCAGCCGGAGAACCTCTCCTGCCTCGCTCTCGGCGGTACGTCACATATATAAGCACCCCGTACGGGGCTATGCAAGATGCCCCGTACTTCGACGTTTGCACTTTGGCCTAAAAGCGCAGGTCAAAGGCGGAATGCGCAGATTCAACATCACTCGATTGGGGCAGCGCGAGATGCCCGGCCCCGGGCGCCATGAGCCGATGCAGCCGGAGGAAACTGCCGGGCGACACGCGCTTAAGCGTCTCGCCTCGATCAGTGTCCGGGCCCAAACTGGACTCGTTTAGGTTCGGGCCTACGTCAAGCCCTGTACCCGTGAGCTAGGCAGAGTCCCGTTAGCGTCCAGCCGAGCCTCCGGGGGCGCCTTAGGCGCGCTTAGCTGGCCGCAGTGAGCACTTAGCGGCCGCTAAGCGTCGTCCCCTATCTCAAGCAACGACCTTTTGTCCATAGTAGACAGTCATGTGGGCAGGACAACACGACGACCAGCAAGCCGCCCCGCCGGCCGGTGGCCGGCGGGGCGGAAGAATACTTCGGATGTCGGGAAGCCCTTGGCATGCGAACGCAACCATCGTGCCCAACGTGACCGCCGAATCCAAACATACGGAAGCCGACCACCCACCCGACAGACTGTTCAGATGCCTGCTGGCACCGAAGTTGGGGGGCACAGAGGAAGGGGTACCGACGTACCTGTGCTGCGACAAGCAGGTTCCCTGCCCTTTCCGCTCTAGTAGGTCCCCGGAGAGGAAGGCGGAAAGGAAGCTGGACAAGTAGGCGGACAAGCTCCTGCCGCCTCGATGAAGAGCCGACTTCTCGCTAGGGAGCGCTGCTGTCTGGTGAGACAGCGGTCCGCTCCCCCGGAGCCTCACCCGGCAACGCCTCGGGGGTCCCGGGTCCCAGGCGAAGCCACGTGAGCACGTCATCTTGGTAGCGCCGCAGTACGTCCGCGAAGCTCGAACGTAGTGCGGTGGGGATGGTGACGTCATTTTCGCGGAGCGAAGCAAGAAGGCGGCCCTTGCTGCTCGTGTCGAGTCCGTGGCGAACGTTCAGGGCTTGATGCAGCAGGGCGATGAATGCCTTAGTTTCGCGTCTGCTGTAACAATACTCCAAGGGGTCGTTCAGCCCTCGCGATGCGCGCCAGGTATTCACCGCAGCCCAGAGGTCGGTGACCGTGTACACCCAGGCACCTCGGCGGTCTCGGACGAGATTCGGGGCGTTCTCGCCGAAGACTCCGGCGAGACCGTGCGCGAGCTTTGCGCGAGAAGTCATTGGCTGCCCGTGCCTTCCGGCGGCCTCGGCGAGGCGGGCCCATCCCACAGAGTCGAACACGAGCCAGCACTGAGCGACGATTTCCTGCACGGCCTCAACGATCGCGCGTTCGGTGGTGTCGAAGTCGTTGTCCGCCGCTCGGCTGGTCTCATGTCTTGCCTCGGCCGGGTTGTCGATCGCCGGCTCCGAGATCTCCTCGGACGGCGTGCTGGCGTTGGTTCCCAGCTGCGCGTCGACCCAGCGGATAAATTCAAGGGGCGAGTGGAAGTTGGCGCGCACACGGGCCTGGATGGCACGGACATCGTGGCCGGGAAGAAAATCTCGACGGCCGATAGCACCGCAGCCGCACCCGCACGGCCGGGCCAGCAGTTCAAGTTCTTCCGGTAATCCTCCGTATGCGACGGGATTCTGCGACTCAGTAACTATGGGGTCTGGCTTGTCGAAGTAGGCGTCCCGGATGGGGTGCCCGGCAGCAAGTAGTTGTCCTTCGAGAGCGGTGCGCCCGGCCAGGATGGTCGTACCGGTGATCTCGGCGACCGCACGAACCATGCCCTCTCCCGTGATCAGCACAAACTGCTGCCGAGCGAGGCGGTCGCGGCTTATCTTCCACAGGCCCCGTCCGGCTTCCCATGCTTCGGCTTCGGACATCCGGGGGAAGTAGCCAACGTGGGAACGCCCCAAGGGGTCGTTCTGCCGAGTCTCGTAGGGACCTAGGGAAATCCGTATCGCCATCGCCGTCTTCCAACTTGTTGAACCCGGTGCTCGTTGCGGACAGTTCAACAGTTGCAACCTGGGTTGCGAAGTTGGACGCGCGCGCGATGAGGACAGTTCGCTCAGTCGTGTCAGCTAGCTCGCCTGCCCGGGATGCCGTTTCCCGGTTGCTGAAGTGCGGCGGCGAGGGCGGCGGTGTCGCGGGCAGGGTGTTCTCCGAGTTCGGAGAACACCGTGGCGAGGAGCCGCAGCGTGCGCGGGATGTTGTCGTACTGGCCGAGGCGGGCTTGGGTGCGCATGAGGTCGCGGTAGATCGCTTCGTTGTAGGGGTCGAGCCGTCGGGCGTGTTCCAGCAGGGCGAGAGAGTGTTCGGGCGCGTCGCGACGGGTTGCGCGGATCAGGGTGCCGAACGCATCGAGGACGTCGCGGCGGAGCGCTTCGCGGGGTCCGTCGATCCAGTCTGCGGTGATGCCTTCGGCGAGGTCTCCGCGGTAGAGCGCGATCGCGGCGTTCAGTGCCTCGGTGGCGTCGGCCGGTGTGCTGGTTCGGCTGGCGGTGAGCGCGTCGTGCAGCTGCCAGAGGTCGACGGTCACGAGTTGTTCGTTGAGGGCGTAGTGGCCGTCCTGGGTGGTGATGATGTCGAGGGCGTCGTTCTCGGTGGCGCGGCGGAGGCTTCGGCGGAGCTGGGACAGGGTTGCGTGGAAGGTGTTGTAGGGGCGTTCGGCTGGTGCGTCCGGCCAGAGCGCGGCGCTGAGGGTTTCGCGGCGGCAGCCTTCGCGGTGCAATGCCAGGTAGACGAGGATCTCCCGTTGTCGTGGCGCGAGCGCTTCGACGAGGTCGTACGGTTCGGGGCCGGTGCGGTTCAGGCGGAGACGGCCGACTACGTGCAGCCTCAGCGACCGATCCGGGGATCGGTCCGCGTGGTGGGTCTCTGCTGGCCCGATGCCCTGTTGCGTGCGTGCCGGTTCCGTTTCGGCGTCGTGTTCGGGACCGGCTTTACTAAATTCGTAGTCGGAGACGGTCGTCGCCGCCGGTTCGACGGACGTGTGCTGCTGTGACGGTTCGGCGCGGTCGGGCTTGACAGCGTGGAGCAGTGCGAGCAGATCGCGGGCGTCGGCGTCTGGGAGCGTGAAGAGTCGCGCGCCGGCGAGGTTGCTGGTGAGTGCCGGGGAAGCCGTGTCGACTATGCCGTCAACGGTCACGCGCACGGTACCGCCGGGACGCCATGGGCCGAGGAGCAATCCTGCGAGGCCGAGGTGGGCTCCGGTCTCGAGGATGGTGTGCAGGCGCCGGTCGGCGTCCGCGCTGGGCGCGGCCACGATGAGAAAGGGCCCGGAACGGCTCGACGGGCGAGGTGTCTGGGTATCCGGATCATTCCCGGCGAGGCTCTGGCCGTGCGTGCGGGCGAGCAGTTCGGCTTCCAGCACATCAAGAGCTGCGGGCAGGGCGTCGACGATTCTCAGCCGTCGCGGTACGCGGTCCGGGAGGGTGTCCCCGAGCAGCGAGCAGGCGACACGGTGCGGGATGACGATCGTGGCGTCGAGGTTGTCGCTGGCGGCTTGCGCGAGCAGGGTGACGATGAGGGCCCGCGCGGCGGAGCGGGCGCCGGGCCCGACGAGCCCGAGGCCTTGTGTCCGGGCGAGGTCGAGCGCGATGGTGTGTCCGTCCCGGATACCGACCGCGGTTCCGGGTGTCGTCGGGTGTGCGGCGCGGACGACGGCCTTAGCTCGGTCGCGGGTGTCCAGCTCGACCAGCCGGCTGTGTCGGGAGTTCGTCGGTTCGGTCGCCGGAGTCTCCTGGTCGGCTGGAGGTTGCGTGGCTGCGTCGTGAGCGATGCGTAGCGCGCGCACGACCGGCAATCCAGTGGGATCGTCGTCGGTTCGGACGCCAGGCCGGTACCAACGGCGACGTCGCATTCGGACCGTGACCGTCGCCAAGGTGATCAGAGCGGCCAGTCCGAGGCCGACGAACGCCCCGCCCGGCAGTGACACACCGCCGTCTCCGGACGCCGCGGGCTTCTGCAGTTCGCCCCCGGGTGTGGGCGGGGGTGTTTGGCCGGTTGGGGGTGGATCGTCCGGGAGTTCGGGTGCGGACACGCTCGGCGGTGGTTCCTGGATTTCTGCCGGTGGTGCGGTTGGCGCGGTGGCGGGCAGGGCGAGCGTCCAGCCGGGTAGGAGCTGGTCGGGGTGGCGCAGGGCACGGCCGTCGGGCTGGGGCCGCCCGGCGTTGAGGTCGAAGAGCGCCCGCCAGGCGTCCTGGTCGCCGAGGTGGCGCTCGGCGATGCCGGTGAGGGTGTCCGCAGGCTGCACGGTGACGGTCTCCGAGGTGGTGTCGTGGCGCGGGGGAAGACCGGCGGCGTCTAGCGGGAGAAGCAGGGTCCAGGCGGGTTCGAGGTCGTCCGGGTTGCCGGCGAGCAGGGTGGGGTTGAGCCGCACGATCTCGTGGTAGCGCCTGCCGTCCCCGAGATGACGCTCGGCGAGGTCCCACAGAGTGTCGCCGTGCACAACCGTGTACGGGATCGCGCCGTGCGTGGTTGTCGTCGCCGTGGCCGCAGTGGAATCGCGGGGCGCGCTGGCCGGGTTCGGATGAGGCCGTGGTGGGGCGGTGGCCGTGATCGGTGTGGCGGGGAGTCCGGACGCTGCCGCGGTGCCTGCGGATGTGGCGATCAGGACGGCGGCGACGAGCCCGGCGATCCACCGGCCGGTCGGGATCCGCCGCAGCGGGCCGCGGGCGGCTCGGCCGGTCTGGCGGATCACTTCCCCGATCACGGAGACGGTGAGGGCCAGCCAGCCCGTCCATGCCACGGCGACGATCAGCCAGATCACCAGGTCGCCGGTGATCCACGCCCAGCGCAGCGTGGCCCAGATCTGCTCGGGCCACTGAGTGATCTGTACCGGGTCCGGCCACCGTTCGGGAATCAGGCGAGCGGGATCGGCGCCAAGGGCCAGCAGCCCGCATGGGATGCCGGCGACGAATGCGAGCAGAGCCAGCGCGGCGAGCGTGCCGCGGACACGCTTTGCCGCCGGGGACGTCATGGGAGTCCGCCGTCGCGGGTCCCGACGCCGAGTTCGGCCACCGCGGTACCGGTGGCCTGGACACTACGGCCGAGCAGTCCGATGGGCGTGGGCTCGGTGACCGTGACCGTCACCCGGACTGTGCGGGTACCGGTAATGCTGACCTGGCCGGGGTGCCCGGTACGGGCGAGGTAGTCGCCCGCTGTCCGGGCGGCTGTGGCGGTGTCGATGCCGACCTGCAGGCTGCGGGTGTCCACGGCGGTGTTGGCGGCGCGGGCGGCTTCAGCAGCCAAGGCGTCGGCGCGGGCGATGGTCCGCAACCGGGCGGAGCCGTCGACGACCAAGGCGAGCACGAACAGCAACGCGGGCACCAGGACCGCGATCATCACGCTGAGCGACCCGGCATCCCGTGGCCGTGCCACGGTGATCATGGCCGTCCCCGGTACGGATCGGCGGGGCTGGTGAACGAACTGGTGATCATGCGAGTACCGCCGGGGACGGGGAGGGCGAGGTCGCTGAGCGCGACACGGCACGTCACGCTGGCCCTCACCAAGCCGGCGCGGCCGACGGCGATCTGGCTGGCGTCGACCGACACACTGGTTTCCTGGCAGGTGATGCCTTCACGTCCGAGACGATCACGAGCCACAGCCGCTCCGGCCTGCTGCGCCGAGTGAGGGCTGCGGGCGATCGACGCGGCGCGGGCAGCCGCGGTGGCGGCGTTGTCGACGGCTTGCTCCGCGGAACTGACACGGGCACCCGCGATGATCAGCAGGCCCACGATGATTACGGCGGGCACGAGCACCGCGGCTTCGACGCTGACGGAACCCGTGTCTGTCCACAACCGACCGATACGTGCGTGGCGAGTCACGAGCCGCCTCCGGTCAAAGACGTGGTGAAGCGTTCCTTGACCGCTCGCGCGGTCACTTCGACCCCGATATCAAGTCCGGGGATCGGCAGCAGCCGGACCGTCGTGCCGGACACCGCGACCTGGACAGTGTCGGCGGTCATGGTGGCACGAACCTCGGGTGAGGTCAGGACACCGCGGCCTGCGCGGTCGGCGAACGACCGTGCGGCGGCGGCCGCGACGGGTTGCGTGGCGCCGACAGGACGTCCGGCGTCCACACCGGCCTGTGCCGCCTGAGCGGCCACGGAGTGCGCGTGCCACCACAGGCCGCCTTGCACCATAGCGAGAATCAGCAGCAACACCAACGGAAACAGCACGGCCAAGCCGACTGACTCCGCTCCCCTGTCGTCGTGAAGCCGCGCCCGGACGGATACTCGGCACCGTGTCCATAGTGGCCGGTCGGCCTGGCGGAGCGAGAAAGTTGATGTTGTCACGACGCTACCGCCGGGAGAGGAACGGTGCCGCCGCGTGCGGGTGGAATGTCTTGCGCGGCTGCGACGTTGTGCGCTGGCTGGTGTGAAGCGGCCGGTTTCCGGGGCTGGGTGGTCTTCGCAGGATTCGTTCCGGTGGGCTTCTTCCGCTTGATGCGGCTGGGTTTGGCGTTGTTGAGCCAGCGGGCGAGCTCGGTTGCGGGCACGTCGGTGAAGGCGGCCAGCTCGTCGATCTCGATCACGTCGCCGGACTCGGCCAGTACCTCACCCAGTTCGCGTTCGATGCCGCCGAGTTGCTCGGCCAGCTCGGCGTGGCGGTCTGCCAAGTCACCGACGCGCCGTGCCGCGGCGGACCTCCTCTCACTCCGGGCAGTGTCTGCTACTTCGACGCGTCGTTCGATCTCCTCAGCGGTCGGCATCGTGTGGTCTCCTTTGCGGTTAAGGGCTTCCTGGCACGGACAGGTTCACTTGATCTGGCCTTGGTAGGTCTGGACGGCGGCACGGATGGCGAAGCCAAGCCCGATCGCCACGGCGAGGCCGATCGCAACGAGGACCGCCTTTTCCACGGACTCGGATCCGCAGTCTCCCGATGCACGGGCCCGCGTCCACTGGTCTTCTGCAGTGACGACGTAGCTGAGCACCCACGCGGTGAGGAACAGCCCGAGCCGGGCGCCTCGTCGCCGGACTGTGATCGCGCAGCGCTTGAGATGGTTAAGCATGAGTCCCGTTCTCCTTTCCCAATGAATTCGTTGGTCTATAAGGCTTGCCGGTTGACTTCGCGTTCACGGCTGCCTCTTCGTGATTAGGCGTGTTGATGGTTCGCCCGGCCGGGAGGTCACCTGCTCCGGGCCACTCGGACGGAGGTTGCTCCCACGGGAATGCCCCGGAATGCGTGATATCTCGTGCCGCGGTGACGTGAGCGAACATTTTTCGCGGCAACGCGTCGGAGTCCTGAGACAACCTGGTGAGGTGGTCTTGCCCCGGGATGGTGGCCAGGGTGTGACTGACGCGGGCAGCGAGATCGTGTCGCCGGAGTTTCTGCTCCCATGCACGACAGAGCACGACGCACCCTCGCACATGCTGCGCTACCTCCCGCAGGCTCGAATCGACGTCGTCGACCGCTCGCCGCGTCGCGTTGATAAGGTCATCGGTCGTGTCGAGCTCGGCAGCGACCTCCTGAGCAAGAGCGCGGGCCTCGCGGCTGCGGTCGAGGCAGCACAAAGTCCGCCACACCACTGTGTGGATCTCACCCGGCAATGCGGGATCGAGCCAGGCGAGCGCCGGACTCCGGTGCAGCACCTGCATCCCCGTCAGCAACTCGGCGACCAGTTCACGGGAATCTGCACCCAGGTCATCGAAATCGCGACGCCGGTAGAACTCTCCCCACCGAAGCCGAAGCCGCGGTACACCTTCATACTCGAAGGAGGTCTCACTGGCTGAGCGGCCAAGGAGGCGAAAGACACCCAGCACCACGATCAAGGTCACCAGGCCGATGCCGAACTTCTCGCCGAATCCGTGACCGCCGCAGGACATCTGAATGACCAGCCCTGCAGCGAAGAGTCCTTTGAGGATGGTCGTGGGGCGAACGAGACTAAGCGCTTGCCTTCGCCGCCACTGCCGCGGGGTCATCGCAGGATTGAGCAGCACGGTGGCGTAGCCGTCGGGGAGCACGCAGTCGAGTACCGGCGGCACCGTTGCAGGCGATTGATGGTTGTGCATCAGGCTTCTCCTTCAGCCGGGGCCGATTTCTGTCTCTGGAAAGGAAAGCGGAGGTGGCGACCAGGGACGTCGCGCGTTTTGGCTAACCCCCTCCTGCGGCTAGCCTGATCATGGCGGGGTACATGACCAGGAGCAGGAACGCGACCAGCAGCAGTGCGACGGGGAGCGCGAGGCGTTGGGAGCGGGCGTTGGCGTCGGTTTTGTCGGTGGCCAGCGCGGCGGCGCGCAGGGAGCTCGATTTGGCGATCAGGGTGGTGTAGATGGCGGCGCCGTCGGCCGCGGTGGCGAGGATGTCGGCCAGGTCGCTGAGTTCGACGACTCCCATACGTTTCCCCAGCCGAGACAACGCTTCCCACGGGGTATGACCGGCCTGTGTCGCGCGGCCGAGGGTGCGGCTGATCCGGGCGAACACCCACGAGTCTCCGACGGCGGCGGCCTCCCCCAGCGCCTGGCTGGGGGCGCGGCCGGTGGCGCGTTCCTGCGCGACGAGGTCGAGATAGGCGGCGGTGGCGCGACGGAATTCCTCCCGCGCCCGAAAGGCGTCCTCCTGCACGGCCAGGACCGGCACCGCCGATCCGGCCGCCGCGCCGACGATCACGGCCAGCACCACCACCGGGGCGGAAAGCTCGATGCCGCCGAACCAGCTAAGCCCGGCCATCACGAACACGGTTCCGGCAGCGGCAGCAGCCCAGGTCAGGCGGCGGGCAAGGTAGCGGTCGGCGGTCTGATCGAGGACGTCGAGGTCGGTGGCAGGGATGCCCCACCAGCGGTTCGACGATCGTCCGGAGACTCCGGCCAGACGTTCGATCCGGGTCGACCAGCGGCTGCGTGGCGGCGCTCCGTCAGCACGGCGGGAGGCACGGTCGTCCAGTTCGGCGACCGCGGCGGCCACGTTGACCGGAGCCGGGCGTAGCAGCGCCAGGAGCACGCAGACCAGAGCCAAGCCGCCCAGTGCGCCCAGCAGCGCAGCGGTGATCCCGGGATTCATCGCGGCACCTCCACGTCGACATGGGCAGCAGCGATCGGGGTGCGCCTCGGTTTCGGTGCCCCGGGAGGGATCCTCGAGGCGGCGCCAAGCAGACGAGCGGGGCGGCGCGTCCGGGTCAGCAGGTGCATCCACCACCCGGCCGCGCCCAGCAGACCGCCGATCCCGGCCATCACGAGCTGGCCGAGCAGGTCGTTGAACGGGGTAAGGAACTCGTGCGCGAAGACGACCAGGCCGGTGAGCAGGAGCGCGGTGATGCCGAGGATGGCGCGGACATCGGTGCGGGGCTTAGCGCGGTCGGCTTCGATGTCGCGGCGGGCGACGACCTCGCGTTCCAGGGCGGTGGCCTTGCTGTCGAGAATGTCGACCAGTCCGCGTCCGCCTGCGCGGGCGCGCAGGATCAGCGCGAGCACGACTTCGTCGGCGGCTTCATCGCCCACGTCCTCGGCGAAGGCGCGGAGCGCGGCCTCCAGGCCACGCGTCCGCAGACGCACCGCCAGGGTTTCGATCTCGCTGCACAGTGCTTCGGGGCCGGTGCGGGCGGAGGTGGCGATCGCTTGCTCCAGTCCGCCGGCGCCGGAGGCCAGGACATCGGCGAGACGCCGGACCCAGCTGGCGAGGGCGTCCAACCTCGCGATCACGCGGCGGGCGTCGTGTCCGCGGGCGAGGATCGGCACCGTCAGCGCCGCGGCGACGGTCAGAACGATGGCTACCGGCCAGCCAGTGCCCCACCACACGACCCCGCCCGCGGCGACCGCGACGACGACCCGCCGCCGCGGTACCCGTGCCGCGAACGTCTTCCAGCCCGTGCGGCGCACCTTGCGCGGTGTCGTCGACCGCGCAGCGGGCGGGCGGAAGGCCGCAACAGCGCAGGCGATCGCCGCCGCCGCGACGACGCCGAGCAGGCCCGCCCAGACGCCCGTCATCGCCTTCCTCCGCCCGGCAGCTCAGTGGACTGCCAGGTGTCGGCTCCGGAGGTGTCGAACAGGTGGCGGTCGACCCCGTGCCTCGTCAAGCGCTCCAGCAGGTCACGGCTTGGTGGGTAGGCCGGGACAGCGCGGCCGTCTTCGGGGCGAGGGGCGAAGATCCTTGTGGTGTCCGGTCGGCCGGAATCCCCGACCGGGCCGACCTCGATGATCTCGGTGACGAACCGCTGCCTGCGCCGCCCACCAGCCGTGGCGTGGTCGGCGCGGGCGACGTGCACGACGAGGTCGATCGCAGAGGCAGTCCACTGGTAAGCGGCCTCGATCGCCAGCGGCGGATGAGCGAGCTGCCCGAGCGCGCCGATCCGGTCGAACACCGCCGTAGCGCTCGTGGCATGCAAGGTGCACATGCCGCCCGTGGCGCCGTTCCCGAGCGCGCGCAGCATCGCGGTCACTTCCCCGGCCCGGACTTCCCCGACGATCACCCGGCTCGGCGAGTGCCGCAGCGTCTGCTTCAGCAGGTCGTCCAAGGAGATCTCCCCGATCCCCTCCGAGTTCGCCGGACGGGCCTCCAAGGGTGTGACCAAGGGCCGGGCGCCGATGTGCAACCCGAGTTCGTACTCCTCCTCCACCGTGACAACGTGCTCGTAGTCCGGGATCTCCGCGCACAACGCGCGCAGCAACGTCGTCTTGCCCGCGGCCGGGCCACCGGAGACGATCACGTTGCAGCCCGCCCGCACCGCCGACTGCAGGAAAGCGCTGAGCAAGGGATCGAGCGTGCCGTTGACCACGAGATCGTTCAGGCCGACGTCGACCAGCCGGTGGCGGCGGATCGCCACTCGCGGCCGGTCGGACACCTCCATCACCGCGGCCACCCGCGCCCCCAACGGGCCACCCGCGCCGATCCGCAGGTTCCCCAGCGGACGCCCGGCGTTGAACTCCCGGGAAGTCTGGCCCTGGCGGGCGAACATCGCCGCCAACATCTCCACCAGATCGGCGTCGGTGTCGGCCACCGGGTGCGGCCACTGCTCGACCGTGCCGTCCGCCAGCTCCAGCAGGATCCGGTCACAGCCGTGCACGTGAATGTTCTCGACATCGTCGCGTTCCAACAGCTCTTCCAAGGCGCCCAGCCCGGACAGCGCCGCGACGACCGCCCGGGTCAGCCGGCGTTCGTCGGCAACGGGCAGCGGCGCGTGTCCGGCGGTCGCGCGGCGTTGCACCCAGCCGGCGACCTCGTCGGCCACGTAGGCACGCATCCGTGCCTGCTGTTCCTCGGCCGTCAGAGGTGTGTCTACATAGGACTCGCCTGCCGCGACGCGTTCCAGCCGGGCAGCGACCGCTTCCCGGATCTCCCGAACAACTTCGGGATCGATCCGCCCGGTCAGCACACTGTCCTGCGGTGGTGTCCGCGGTATCGCTGTTGCGGGTTCCGCCGAGTTGCTGCGGGGTGGCGGCAATGTCACGGGATACGGCGGCGTCGCTGGATCATCTGCAGGGCGGAACCCGTTGCGCGGCAACGTCATCGTGCACCTCCGGGAAGTAGGTGGAAGGGTGCGGCAGTGGCCGGAATGCGCGGTTCGCTCGGCGTGTAGGTGTGGTAGGTGCCGTGCAGGCGCCGCGCGACGCGGCGCGCTGTGCGTAGCAGTGGCGATCGGTGCGGAGGCGTTCCTCCGTCGATGCCGTCGGAGAACACCGCCGCCGTCCGCGCGGCCATCGGGACTTCCACCGCGGCCTCCCGTCCCAGCGCCACGCGGACTTCGCGGGTGCCTGCGGGCGTTGTCGCGCAGACGGCCAGCCCCAGCCGTTGCGGCAGAATCCGCTCGGCGAGCTCGGCCAGAACGGGACGCGCGGCCAGCACATGCCGCTGCGTCGGGCGCACCGCGACCAGCACGAGATCCGCCGCGAGCAGCACCGGCCACGGTGTCGCCGAGCTGAAACGGCCCAGGTCGACCAGCGCGTCAGCCGGATGCCCGGCCACGGTCTTGAACGCGGCCAACGCCACGGTCAGTCGGGTCCATCCGGCCGTGCCGACCGCGGTGTGCTGGCCCGGTGTACTCAGCCCGGCCAGCAGGCCGACATGCCGCGCCGGAGGCGCCGCCTGCACGTGCTCGATCAGCGACCCTGGGTCCCCTGCCGTCGCGTGCCGGGTCGCGATGAAATGTGACAACACACCGACATCAGTACGGAGAAACCCGTTCACCACCCAATGCCCCAGCCAGCCCAGTGCCAAGTCACCCCCGGCGGGGTCGCAGTCGGCCAGCAGCACCGGCGCCGGCCACGCCGCCGCCAACGCGGCCAGCGACGTGGTCCCGCCGGGCGATCCCTTCCCCGACACGATCGCGATCATCGCCATCTCTCTCACCAATCCCTTTCGACAGCCGGTCTCTTTCACGCGCCCGGCCCGAGCTGGACCAGGACGACCTGCCCCGCGGAGGCACTGGTCGCGGCATGCGCGGCGTCAGCGCCGACGACGACGACATCGACCGTCACCGCGCCGGTGGAATCCGGCGGGCCGACGCCGAGCACCCGCGCACGAAACGGACCGGACGTGCTCGCCGGCGACTGCCCAACGTCCGGCCCGTTGCTGACCGCGATCGGAGTGACCTGCACCAAATCCCCAGCCGACAGACCACGGGCTGGTAGATGCCCCGGCCGCACGGGAAGCCCAACCAGCCGCTCTCCCGGCCCCGGGATCGGCTGCCCGGACAGCTGCCCAGGCGCCAGCACCGTCCCGGCGGAAAGGAGCGACCGCGCGACCTGCCCCACGACCCTGGCTTTGTCACCGACCGGGATGAAGGCCAGCGACTGGTCCGGCACTGCCTTAACCACACCGAGATCGCCCTCTCCGATCGTCTGCCCCCAGCTCACCTCACGGGTCAGCGCGAGGACATCGACACGGTCGTCCTGCCCAGCGATCAGGGCGTAGTTGCCGAACGCGACGACCGCGGCCAGCACCACCGCGACCCCCAACAACCACCAGCGCCGTCGCCGTGGCACCCGCGGCGGCTCGTCGTCGCCGAGTTGTTCAGCGAACGCCGGGTCGCTGCCGTGCGCTCTCGGTGGGCGCGAAAAAGACAAAGCGGTACCCATTGCGGTATTCCTCCACAATTCTTAAGTGCGACTTAACGACGTCTAGAATGCCGTCAATTTCTTTCGCAGAGCGCGGTTCTACTTCGCGCGCAGGGCCTGAACCTCGGCGACGGCGAACGTCGCTCTCGCCCGGGACTGCATCAGCGGGAAGTCGCCGCCGACGGAGCCTGTCCCGTCCGAGCCGATCCAGCTCACCGACCACTGGATCGCCCACTCCGCGGTGGTCTGATCGTTGGGCTGCCCGACCGAACTACGGGTGTACACGAAACCGCAATCGGGACTGGCGGCATGCAACCCACGGGACCGGTCATACGGCGTCCCTGGCCCCGAACAGGCCATCGACCCGCCGGACCCCGAGTTGAACGTCATTCCCGTCGGTGTCGCGGTCACTTCGGCCCACACCGGGCCGGCCTGTACCCGCTCGACCGCCGGTTTCCACACGCTTCGATCGGTCCAGATCCAGGTGTTCTCCCCAACGATCGTGGCGGTCCGACCACCGGGCAACCGCACGTCCGGCGAGTGCCGGGGAACCGGCAACGGCAACCGCAGCTGCTCGAATGCGCGCGCAGCGAGTTCCGCAGGCGTCGGCAAAGGCGGAGCTGCCGGTCCACCTGAAGCCGCGAGTTCGTCGACAGGAAGCGAGGGAAGACAACGGATCCCGAACGCACTGCCACCTGCACGACCTACGCCAGGTGAACCACCAACACCGAAACCGCCGAGCGAACAACCGGCAGGAAGCCCGTCCGACGGCGCCTGTGCTCCGCTATCTGCTGCCGCCCGCCGGTCCTGACCCGATGGTCTCCTTCCCGGTCCGCCTGGCCGGACAGGAGCCTGTCCCCGCTGCCGCAGCGCCTCCATGTCGACCGTCGGAGGAGCGACAAGCCCCGACGAGTCGCCCGGCACCACGATGACCTGACCGTCATCGGCGGTCGGTGGCACCGTGGCGTGCGCTTGGGGCGTGACGAGGACCGTTCCTCCGATCAGGCAGGCTAGGCCCATCGAAGTCGCACGCGTGCTTACTCGTCGGATCATCAGCATGTCCCGCCGGGGAACGCGACCTTAGCGACTCGCCACCGGCCGTCCGAGCTGTCCCGCTTCAGGTCGGCGCTCACCGGGTTCCTCGGCACCCCGACGGTTTTCGGATCACCGGTCGCCGCATCCGCCTGCCCCGTGCGCGACGCGTCCTGGCAATCCCTCACTATGGCGGATGCGCCGTCGACCTGAACCGATTGAATCCGCGCGGTGACGTCGCCATAGACCTTGATCCCGGCTTGCTTCTGAGCGCGCATCGCGTTCAGCGTCGTGGTGAGCTGGGGATCCACCGCCACCGCCGCCATCGCGGCACGCCAGCTGTCTTCGGGCTCGTCGTCGGTCTGGAGGGTCCGGGACCAGAAAGCGGAGTAGGCCGCCTCGACCGCTGACCGCTCGTCGTGGCCCGCAGAACTCGCCTCCTGAGGCGGCGCGGACAGATTCGGTGACGACGGCGAAACCTGGTCGGTGCCGCCGCTGCAGCCCACCAACAGCAGCACCGCCGCTCCGGCCAGAACAGCTGGCAGTGCTCGCCGAGTACTGAGTTTGCTCACGATTTCCTCCCCAAAGCCGGCCGAGTCCATGCGCGACCATTCCGTCCAAGCGCGGTCACCGATCTGTCTATGCCACGACGACGCTCAACAACGCTCCGCCGAGCAGCGACGGACCGGCGGCGAACGTGGAGTTCATGCTCTTGGACGACACCGCGACTACGAGGGCGACCACCGCGGTGAGTCCGCTGGCGAATAGCAGGCCCCGCAGTAAGCAGTCCCATCCGAACCATCCGAGGAACATTGTGAGAGCGCCGTACAGTGCCGTATCGCCTCCTCCCGTGTGGTCCGGCGCGCAGAGCTGGACCAGAGACGCGAGACCGTACGCGACCAAGGCAGCCGCGCAGGCAAAGCCGAATCTCGGCCAGTCTCCGTCCATGAGCGCAGTGCCGAAGAAGAGAACCACGCAACCGCCCGCCAGCGCCATCACCATCGGGAAAGGAAGCCGTCGGCAGCGGAGATCCGTGAGCGCGAGACCAACTCCCAGCGCGCAGACCCAGCACCACACCAGCCAGCTCGGCGTCGCGCCCAGCCGAAGCCAGCCGATCCAGCTCGCCGCCACCGTCGCGGCCGACATCGCGACCGCGGACGCGACCTGTGTCCAGAGCCCGGCCATCAGAGCCGTGCCCGTGGTGCGCTTCGCGGCCGCGAGCATTGCGGGACCCGCGACGAAACTTCCCGTACCGACGGCGACCACCATGATCGAACCCACGAGATCCTCCCGACCGAGCCGGAAAGCAAATTCGGTGATCAGTTCGTACTAGCACCGTGTCGTCCCACGAGTTGTCGGCCGCCATTGCTCTCGCCTCCTCTCATCGCTCATGCCGGGGTTAACGGCACCTGCCTTAGTCTCGCTGGAGCGACGATGACTCTCTGGATCGAAACTGTTGAACGGCGGCCAACTGAATGGGCGGGCCCGAAATGCGTTCCTCCGCTGGCTTGCCACACCCAGTTGACCGACCGCGCTCCTCTTGCGTCACCAGGGAGTCCTTTCCTGGTTGAGATCAACACGTACACCCACGGGGCCGACTGAGCGCAAGGTAAGTACTCGGGTGAGTGTGGGCTCAGTAGGCCACCTTTCACCCGTTTGGTGCAGGTGACCGACCGACTCGACGTTTCCCACATGCGGAGCCGCCGAGTCGTGTTAGCTGAAGGTATGGGTGGGGAGAACATCTCGTATCAGCAAAGAGTGAATGATGCCGTCTCGATTCTCCGCGGGCAGTGGACGATCTCCGTCCTCGCCGCGCTCGCGCTCGGAGAGCTGCCGTACAAGGAACTGCTGACGGCGGTCAACACGGCCGAGCATCGTCCGGGCGGAGGCGGACGGGCCCCGCTGTCAGATCGAGTCTTCACGGACACCCTGAAGAGAGCGCAAGCACACTGCTTGATCAACAAACTCTCGGATCCGCGGCGCTCGGGTGTCTCCGTTTACGAGCTGACTTCTAAGGGCCGAGCCCTCCTTCGAGCAGTTCGTCCACTCGTCGAATGGGCTCAGGAGTACGAGGATCAGGACGACCACGCCGCCGTCCGGGTCGACTGACGTCAGCGATGGTCAGCCTGCGGAACCCGCGATGATGGCGGTGCACCCTTGACCACACAGACACGGTCGCGCCCCGCCTGCTTGGCCGCGAACATCGCGTTGTCCGCGGCGAGAAGTAACTCTTCGAGGTCCTGTCCAACGCCGGGATACTGTGCGACGCCGATCGACACACTGACTCGAAGTTCGGCTAGCCGCTCGCCCTCTTCGCCGAAGCTGAGCGCTCGAACGGCCGCGCAGATCCGCTCGGCGACGTTGACGGCGTCGTCAACCGCCGCGTCCGGCAGGAGAATGACGAACTCTTCGCCGCCGAAGCGTCCGGTCAGGTCGTATGCGCGGACCTGACGCCGGACGGTGTCAGCGACGGCTTGAAGCACCCGGTCGCCGACAAGGTGACCATGGGTGTCGTTGATGCGCTTGAAACTGTCGAGATCGAGCATCAGCACCGCAACCGATGTCCGGTACCGCTGGGCCTTGCCGAACGCACGTTCAGAGAGGCTTCGCCAGCTGGTCGCGTTGAGGAGGCCAGTCTTCCGGTCCGTGGTCGCTGCTTGCTCGAGGTGCTTGACGAGGACGCTGCGGTGCAGCACGTAGACGGTCGGCAGCACGAACGCGATCAGCCACGGCCGCCAGATCATCAAGGCGGCGGTCAGGACACCGATGCACAGCGTGACGATCTCCAAGGCGTTGTCGCTCCAACTGCCGAGCAGACGTGCCCACGACCGTTCGCCGTCCTCCAGTGCGATCACCGCGCCGACAAGCACTGAGTTCATCGTCCAGAATGTCGCGATGACCAGCGCCGGCCCGATCAGGTCCTGCGGTCGGACGATATCCAGGATCTGACCGTGCGGAACCGCGTGGACGACGATCCACGCCGCATATACCGACAAGATCATCACACTGGCGTTGAATACCGCCCGATAGATCGGGACGCCGGAGGTCCAGCGCCACGTTCTCCACCACAAGTGCAGGTACAGGAGGACGACCGCGGCTGCGCCGAGAGCCGGGCCGGCCAACATCGTCACGGCCAGGATCGAAACCGAGCTCATGTTGACATGCGGCGTATCCGAAAGCTGCCTGCGAATGCGTTCGATGTATCGCGTCGCTTCCGCGACGACCAGCCCTGCAGCGAGCAGTACTCCGAATTCGATCCAGCCCGTCAAGGTAACCGAGCTGTTGACGGCCACCACGACCGTCGTGACGACCGCAGCTGTCACAACGCCAACGACGAAGGCGACCACGCGAGGCCGCAAGGCGAAGAGTCTTGCCTTCGTCGCTCTTCGGTTGCGCCTGACTACACTGCGCGCCCGACCGCTCGTCCTGTGATCCTCACCCTTCATACTGGCTGCGCTTGCGTCCCCGGACGGTCCAACCGCGGTTGGCGTTGCTCCCGCCTCCGTCGGCGATCCGTCCGCGCAGTCCGTTTCCTGGGAGGAGGTGCTCGTCGTGGCCGGAAAGGAATGGTGAGGTGAATCCGCAACACGTTCGGACCGGTTCCCGCGCCTTCGCCGGGAGCCGGTCCAGTTCCACATACCGAGGAGTGCCAACGCCAGAACAGCGGCGATCAGCCCCGCACCCGCGACTGCGCGGAAGGAGCCAATCGACTCCGCAGCGAGCCCCGCAAGAACCACGGCGATGCCCTGCGAGCAGTACATACAGGTGGCCATCCGGCCCATCACCCGACCGAGGTGCCGATCCGGAACCACCCCGACGACCATCGTCTGCGTCTGGATGAGGTAGGCAGTGGAGAGTGCCCCCGAGAGTGCCCAGAGTGCTACGGATACTGGAAGCCCAGGCCCGAGGCCGCAGACCACGAGGGCGAGGCCGGCCACAGCCGCGAGCACGATAGCGGCGAACGGTGAAGTCGGAATCCGTATGCGAGTCGTGAGCCAGGCACCGATCGCACTTCCGGCAGGATCGGCCGCCAGGAGAAGACCCACACCCCAAGCGGCGATACCCAGCTCGCTCGCGTACGGAACGGCCAGCCCCTCCGGCACGATGTACAGGCCAAGGAGGCATGCCAGCCCGAAAAGGACGGCGAGTTCGCCACGGTGACCAAGGTCGCCCGAACGATGTTCACCGGCCGCCGATTGCCCCCGAGCGGCCGGCCGCGCACGAACTCCTGCGAGGACCAGGACTGCGCTGCACAGGAACGTCGCCGAGTTCAGAAGCATGCCAACGTGTGGCTCAACGACGACCAACAGCAACCCGCCACCTGCGAAACCAGCGAGCTGAGCAGCCTGGGTAGTGAACTGCCGAAGAGCCACGCCCGCCGCGTACTCGTCATCGCGCGCGAGGATCTGCGGTATCAGCGACATGTGAGCTGCCTTGAATGGGCCTGCCACGACACTCAGCAAACCCACGCATACCCACAACGCGGGCAGCGACATGGTCGGAATCGCCATCAGCGAAGCCAAAACCGCGCGCACGATATCGGCGACAACGATCACTGTCCGACGGGGAAAGCGGTCGGCCAGACCGGAGAGGAGAAACCCGCCCGCGACTGAAGGCACAAAGGTCAGGCCGTACGTCAAAGCGGTCAAAACCGCGGAAGAGGTCTGGGCGAACACCATCAGCGACAGCGCCACGCGAGCGACCTGGTCGCCGACGATCGACACCAACTCGGCTATCCACAGCGAGCGGAACTCACGCACGCGTAGCGGCATTGAAAAGCCAGACTTGCCCTGCTCAGCCATTCCCTCCCCCGCAACCCTCAAAGCAGCGGCCCCCTTACCGCTACCACAGCGAGTATCCCGACAGCTACGGTAGGTGGGAACCGGGAAGAGATCGCTCTTCGCAAGTTAGGTTCACTCGGAAGTACCATGCAGACTACACATGGTTACCGCGACGGCTTGTGGTCGCTAGTTGCGGCCCAGAGTTCTGGGCCGCCGCGGCCGACCAACCCATGCTGCTTCGACGGCGATCCGCCGTAGGATCTGTCCACGTGGCTACCGAACCCAACGGGCACGAACTTACACGCTGGAAGATCCACGGGGAGCGACTCGTCGACGACACGCGTCGCCTACGACTGAGTATCGCTTCCGTCGAACTGCCCGACGGTGTGACGTTCGAGCAGTACGTGTTACGCATTCCCAAGGCGGCCATGATGGCCGTCCTCGACGATCAAGACCGCGTGCTCATGATGTGGCGTCATCGGTTCATCATCGACCGATGGGTGTGGGAGCTGCCCGGCGGCTACGCCGACCCTAACGAAGATCCCGCGAAGACCGCGGCCCGTGAAGTCGAGGAGGAAACGGGCTGGCGGCCACTCGACGTCGAGCCTCTCGGCTCATTGCAACCCATGGTCGGTAGCGCCGACGCCGAGAACCTCCTGTACGTCGCTCGAGGAGCCGAATATGTCGGTGAGCCCGAAGACATCAACGAGGCTGAGCGCGTAGCTTGGATCGAACTCGACTCCATACGCGACCGCATCGCCAAGGGCGAGATCGTCGGCGCGGCGTCCCAGGTCGCGTTACTTCACGTTCTCGCGTTCCATCGTTGACCCTTCATACTGGAGTAGGGACACCTGCCGCGGTCATCTGGGTGTACAGCGATCGCACGCGTCGGTCGCCGCGATGCACTGCAAGGCGACGTCCAACATCGGCGAGATAGGCGCCACCGCGAACCGACCGGACGTCCTCACTCATCTTCACCGCCGTCGCGGCGACCTTGCAGGCTTCGTCAAGACGCCCTTGATCGGCCAACGTTGACGCGAGAAGCGCGGTGTTGAAGAGCCTTCCGCGCTCGTATCCATCGCTCATGCCCAATGACTGCCGGGCAAATCGCTCGGCTTCGACCGGACGCCCGAGGTCACGGAACGTGTGCGCGAACTTGGCCGCTAGGTAGGCGTTGTCGAAATAGGTCAACCACGTCGGTCCCGAGCCCGGCACGAACCGCTCGAAGGCACTTTCCGCATCGCGAAGCGCTGCGAAGCAAGCAGAAGTGTTCGCCTGCAGCGCGTGACCGTGTGCTTCCAGTACCGCGGCCTCGGCTTGCAAGGCCACGAGGCCGGATCGTTTCGCCGTCCTCCTAGCGGCCAACGCCATATCGACGGCGACCCCATGGGCCTGGTTGAACGCAGCGTGATGACTCATCGCCGCCAGCATTTCGGCTTCAAGCGCATCGTCGCCGGCGTCCTGCGCCAACTTCAACGCTTCACGCAGGTATCGCTGGCCTTCTCCTGCGTTGCCGATGTCGTATGCGATCCAGCCGACAACCTGGTGCAGCTCGGCAGCTGCTCCGAACAGTACTTCACGCTCTGCCGCACTCTTACTCGTGTCGTTCAGCATCGGCGTGACGGTGGAAGTCAAGTACCTGGTGGTTGTCGACGTCGCTTTGCTGTGACCGCCGCCGTACCGATTGTCGAGTCGCCGGAACGTCGCCGTCATGTCCCGAACAAGGTCGACGTCGCTACTTCTGGGTTTCGGCGAAACTGACGCCGACGCGGGGGTCACACCGAGAAGGGACGCACCAACGGCTGTCGCGCCTGCGCCCGCAGCCTTGAAGAATTGTCTCCGTTGCACGTCGTCGAGATTAGCTTTCCGCTCCACGTCTGCCGATGCTTCGTGTGTATAGGAAACCTTGAACCACAAGAGCGCGGGTGGGACACGAAGTGCCTCCGCCCACCGTTCGAGGCTATGCAGATTGCCAGGCGGCCGAGCATCTGGCGCCTCGAGCCGGCTCACATGTGCTTGCGCAAGCCCAAGCCATCGGCCGAGCGCCGCTTGCGAGACATGCGGCGTGCACTCCTTGCGATATGCAGCAATGAGCCGACCAAAATGACGCGCCTCAAATGCAGCGCGGATGCCCTCAGCCTGCCAGAAGGACTCCGGCCGCGTCGGCGCTTCGTGAGAGACCAGCCGACGAATGCATGGTCCGCAGTGCTTGCTCACGCGATCGCGAGCCAGGCGCGCACCGCACGCCTCACACTTGCGCACTCCCTCTTGCACGATGGTCACCCCCGTCGATTCTCAACCTCAGTGTATGCGACCCGACACTCAGTGTCATCGGATTCCATACCTTCCATGTATGGAATCCGACGACCATGGCCGTCTACCAGCAGATTCCATACATCTTTGTCGTTTCGCCCCGAAGACCACGGGCAGACACTCAGTACATGCATCGAGTTACTTACGGTAGCAACACTGCTCCGGGCGTCGACCGCCCGATCGACGACCAAGCAGCCGAGAACCGAAGCTACGAGCGGGCACCCTGACCGTCATGACCGCCCTCTCGCGGCACGCCAACCATGTGCGCGTGCGGCAGGCTGAGAGGGACCCCGGCGCCTGCCCCCTCGCCGGGCTTCCTCTCAGCCTGCCGCCCGAAGCCAGGCGGCGGGAGTACGTGCTCATTCCGTTCACTCCTGCCGCCGTTCCACGTCGAATACCAAAGCTTTCCAGCGCCCAGTGATTTCGAAGGCGAAACAGCGATGCTTGAAACCGACTTTCATAACTCGATTACCATGAACTCCGGATTTACTGCCGATGCCGACCTCGTAGCCGCGGTCCGCGCAGGCGACGCCACCGCCTACAGTGCACTCTATACGCGCCACTGGCTCACCGCCCTGCGCTACGCTCGACGTCTCACCAGGTGCGACGCTACCGCGGAAGACGTTGCCGCCGATGCGTTTATCAACATCTACCTAATGTTGCTCGAATGCCGGGGGCCGCGTAACGACTTCGGAAATTATCTGATGGCCACAGTCCGAAACATAGCTATTCATGACTACCGCAATAGCCATCACTTGAAGTTTGTCGACAATATCGACAAATTCACGCAAGACACAGATTTGTCGCCGGCCACGATAATCCAGGAGCGAATCCAGTCACACTTGGAACGCAGTCGAGCGACCCATGCCTTTCTCCGTCTTCCTGAATCCTGGCGCCAGGTCCTCAAACTCACCGTAATCGATGAGCGGCCCATAGCCGACGTGGCCGCGATCATCGGACGGACGCCCAACGCTACCCACGCACTTGCCCTCCGCGCTCGCCGCGGCCTGAGAGCCAGCTACGCCGAGTTACCCGACGCCGCTTGACGTCCGGCGGGTGTGCCGCAGGCCCTGCATCACCAAGGAAGGCAATCGAGACCTAGCCTCCAACAGCTCGGCTGCCACCAACGATCCATTGATCTCCTCTCACCCCGCCCTTTCACCGCACCGAACACCACCCTCAGCCTGAGGAGGGCTGCCGATGCCCACGGGACGTCACGCACACGTTACCTCTCGACTCCTTTCAACCAGTTCAAAACATGGCCACGTCAGCTATCTCGGCTTTTTTCTCTTACTGGTTGGCGGCGGCGTCATCATCGGCAGCGCGTTCGTCCTCGCCTACCTCGCGGGGAGACTCTACTTCGGACTTCCGCTGACGTTGTAAGGCTCACGCCGCCCAACCCCGGTCTCCTGTCCTGATTCACCCTGCATCTACCGCGGCGCAAGATGAGGAATCAAGATGTCCTTTCCTGCACACCAATCGCGTACTGCAAAGTCAGTGCTCGGTTCGAGATGGCCGACGATCGGTCGCCAGATCGCCACATGCCACCACGAGTTGAGCAGCCATGCCGTGGATCCAGACTGGACGAAGAACTCCTCTTTGCTTGGGGATCTCCGGATGTCGACGCACCGAGACGGGCGGCGACCTCACCAAGTCTGGGAAGCCATCGAGCGGCGCGCTCAAGGCTTGCCGATCCGCTTGATCGCCATCCAGCTTGGGCGGTCTCGGAGCACGATCACCCGCTGGCTGCAGCAACGCGAGCATTTCTAACGAAGCCCTGAGGCCAACACTGCCGCGCTTGACCATGCCTGATTGTCGAACCGCCACTCATCCTGAAAAGAGCATGCGATGGATGCCCATCGAAGGCCTGAGTTGCCGCCTATTTCCGATCAAGACCGGCTTCCACACAAAGAGGCCGCGGGCCCTGCCATGAGCCCAGGCGATGACGCACCAGGACCGCGGGTGAGCGCCTACGCCTTGATCGGCCGCCACGAGCAAATCCTGCTCATTGCAAACGACAGCGGAAGCCACGTCCTTCCTGGAGGCCCCGTCCGCAGCGGCGAGCCGATCGAGCACGCACTTCAGCGCCTCATGTTCGATCAACTCGGGACAACCGTGGCCAGCATGGAGTTCTGTTCAGTGATAGAGCACGAGGTCGACAGGAAATCGTCGCAGGACTCGGCATCCGAAGCCGCCTTCCTGTTCGACGTCATACTTCCTGACCTCAGCACCATCTCCGACCGCTTTCCCTGTATGCACTGGTGGGCCAACGAGCCAGATCTCATCCTATTGCGACCAACCGCGATCAGAGATGCGATTCTGACCGGAAACCTGTCGTCGAATATTCCATGGTGGGCATGGTCACCCTGACACATCAGCACACACAGCCAACAAGGCGATCCGTCGCCCTAACCTGAATTCAGAGAGCGTGATACCAACGAACCGAATGCCGACCTGACTAGCATCGCCGTCGCCACGCGGACAGGCAAGGAAACCGATGAATCCGACTAATAGCCAGCACATTTCCCCTGCGGAACCGAGGACCTTCGGACGCCAAACGTTGGCGAATCCAAGGACGAGCCAGACATCTCGGAAGCAACCTAAACTTCATGTTTCCTTCGTCTACCTCATCGGTAAGCCTCCGGCAGGATCACTCGAACTGGGTGACGCTGCACCGAAGGCCTGCCTGCGTATCACTTTCCGGAAGACGGGCGCGCGTTCAATTCACACCTGGGTGGAGCGATGACTAAGGGGTTTGATCAGGATGCGTTCGCTGCCTTCGCCGTGTTCTTCTTCCCCGCACTTGGTGCGCTTGTTTCACTTGCCGGCGCCGGGTTCATTGCACACAGGGCATTGCGCAGGGTTCAAGACGTTCACGAAGACGCCAAGTATTGGCGGGACGAGGCTTTCGAGATGTGGCAGGAGATGTGCGCGCTGGGAACAGAGACCACGCAGCAGATGCCAAGAGTCAGGGGCGACCTCGGGAAGCCATTGGAGATCGCAGATCAGTTCCCTGATCGGACGCAGCCCAAGCCGCAGAAGGTAGTCAGCACCGGCCGTCATCGCCTTCACTCTAGAGCACAAGGCCTTTTTCACGGCCAACTTCCTCACCACAGGACTGACCGGGTCTCACCCCGGTCATCAAGGCCTCCGGCATAGCCAGACAGCCGGAGTTCTGTTAACACACAAGGAAAAGAGAACTGTTGAGAATCAAACTCCTAGCCGCCGCAACCGGTCTCGCGTTCGCCGCTACGGCAGGTGCGGGCGTGGCGAGCGCGGACGTCCAGCCGTACATCGTGGGCGGGCACCCCGCCACGGTTTCCACGCCGTGGATGGCGTCGCTCCAGTACACCGCCCCGGACTACGGAATCGCCGAAGCGCGGCACACGTGCGGAGGCGCCCTGGTCTTCCGGGACTGGGTCGCCACGAACGCGCACTGCGTCACCGACCCGCCCGAAGAAGCGGAGAAGACCAGCAGCAGCCTGCATTTCCGTAACGGCGGCCTACCTATCCCGACCAAGGCCAAGCGCTTCTCCGTGCGCATTGGCTCCCACGACCGTACCCAGGGCGGCGAGACCGCCGTGGTCAAGCGGATCGTGGTGAACCCGGGCTGGGACTGGAACTCTCCGGGCGGACACAAGTGCAAGGTCGCGCTCCCGCAGCCGGATGAACCCGTCACGTGCGACATGGCCATGGTGCAGCTCGACCACGTCGTGAACCTCCAGCCGATCCAGCTCGCACCGCGTGCGGCAAAGCCGGGCGACCGCGTGGAGCTCTTCGGCTGGGGCGACGACACACCGGACCCCACGCCCACCATTCCGACGCAGTTGCAGCAGCTCTCCACCAGGGTGATCCCGCCCTCCCGCTGCGCGGACGCCGGGCAGTCCGCCGGGGAGACCTGCACCGGTAACCCGAATGGCACGGACGGCCCTGGTGCCGGCGATTCCGGCGGCCCCGCTGTGAAGTACGTCGGTGGCGTGCCTCAGCTGGTCGGCGGCGCCAGCCGCGCGGGCTCGCCCTATCCGGGTGCGGCTCCGACCGTCTACACGAGTTCGCCGTACTTCCGTGGCTTCATCTACGACACGGCTCGCGGTCTTCCCATGGGCGCGTAGTTCAACTTGCGCCGCACCCGGCTGGCGGCCGGGTGCGGCGCACCCCGACTGACTGACCGACGAACGGAGGACGAGATGAACGAAAGACCTGCGCTGGAGATGGTCTCCGATGGTACCGACGCGACGACCGCCGAAGCCGAACCTCTGTTCCTCGGCAACTCGATTGCCGTGACCCTCAGCGGAGTCTCGGCTGACCTCCTTGACCGCCACCTACGCGGAAGCGACCAGCCCGACGAGATCGTCGGCGCACTCTACGACGTCCTCGACGCCGTGAAACCGGCCGCGCTGAACGGGGAGCGTCAGAGACAGGCGTTCGTCCACCGGCTGGCCGGGACAACCACCGTGATCGTCAGCGTGGCTCTCCCACCGGCCCTCCACCCGACCTCGTCACCGCACGAGTGAGAAAAGTTCCGCGCCGACTCGCTACAGCAGTCGGCCGGTTGTAATGAGTAATCAATCCACAGAACTGGAGATGATCATCGTGACCGCAACGCTGGACGTCACAGGCTTCTCGGACGATCCGTTGGCGTCGCACAGCCCACGGTTCCCCCTGTCCCGGGGCTCGGTCGCCTCGGAACCCGGCGAGGCTCCGTCCCCGGCGGGTGTCCGCCCGTGGAACCTCCGCCGGATGGCCGAGATCGCCTTCGACGGAACACCCAGCCCTGTCGGCAGCTACGACCCTCTGCGTCAGATCCGTGTCGATGGGGAAGGCCGACCGCTGATCGAGATGGGACCGCCGACCGCGCCCACCACGGGCAGCCAGGACGGTTCCGAAGGGGATCAGTCCGAGGACTACCACAACGACTGACATGTCCATACTCATCTTGGCCGAAGAGCGGGATCCGAGCGCCGACTCGATGGTGCTCGCCCTCCACGACCGCGGAGCCAAGGTGTACAGGCTGAACACCGCCTGGTTCCCCGCGCAGCTGAGCATCACCGCTCAGCTGCGCGGGGGCCGCTGGACCGGCTGCCTGCGCACCGAACACCATGTGGTCGACCTCGAGGAAATCCAGGCGGTCTGGTACCGCTCGCCGAAGGCATACCGTTTCCCGGCCGCGCTCAACACCGCCGAGCGCGAACACGCGAACATCGAAGCCAAGTACGGGATCGGCGGCGTGCTGATGTCCCTGGACGCGTTGTGGGTCAACCACCCGGCGCGGCTGGCGGACTCCGGCTACAAGCCGTATCAGCTCGCGGTCGCAGCCCGGTGCGGCTTGCAGGTTGCCGACACCCTGATCACCAACGACCCGGAGCCCGTCCTCCGCTTCGCAGGGGACGGGAAGACGGTCACCAAGATGCTCGGCGCGGTCTCGATCGTGGAGGGCGGCGTGCGAAGGTTCGCTCACACCCACGTCCTGGACGCAGACGACCTGCCCGATTTGGCCGGTGTCGAGGTCACCGCGCACCAATTCCAGCGGTGGATACCGAAGGCGTACGAGGCGCGCATGTTCGTCATCGGCGAGCACGTCACCACCGCCGCGATCCACTCGCACACCGAGTCAGCCCACGTCGACTGGCGCACCGGATACGGCAGCAACACCTACGAGCTGGTCACGCCACCAGCCGAGGTCATCGACGGCGTCCGCCGCCTGATGACGGAGCTGGGCTTGGTCTACGGCGCTCTCGACTTCGTGATCGGCCCGGACGGCACGTGGACGTTCCTGGAGATCAACGCGGGCGGACAGTACGGGTGGATCGAGCATGAGACCGGCGCACCGCTGACCGACCACCTCGCCGAACTGCTCATGAAAGGGCCTCGATGACAACCGCAGCGAACTGGACCACACACGCCCGAAAGCTCGCTGACCTGATGCGGGAACGCGGCGATATCACGACGCCGGCGTGGCACGCCGCCGTCGCGGACGTTCCTCGCCACGTGTTCGTGCCACACGCGTACGAGCAGGACAACACGGGCCAGTGGACGGGCTGGGACACCGCCGACCGCTGGGACCGTGTCTACGCAACCCGAACGCTGGTCACCGCGCTGGACGATCGCCGCGGCTTTCCCGATCCCGTTT
The DNA here is from genome assembly GCF_000732925.1 of Amycolatopsis japonica. NCBI lineage: Bacteria > Bacillati > Actinomycetota > Actinomycetes > Pseudonocardiales > Pseudonocardiaceae > Amycolatopsis > Amycolatopsis japonica. The sequence goes on along the minus strand of NZ_CP008953.1, from coordinate 1,457,279 downwards.
CGTCGAGCACGAATCCCGAGCTGATGGTCCGGATGCTCGAACTACTCGACTTCCACGACGGTCACCGCGTCCTGGAGATCGGCACCGGCACGGGATACAACGCCGCTCTGCTGTCCCATCGCCTCGGTGATGACCGGGTCTTCTCCGTCGACATAGACCCGGACCTGGTCGCGCTGGCGGGCGAGCGGCTGAACAGCATCCGCTTCCGGCCCACCCTCATCGCCGCCGACGGACAGGGCGGCCTACCGCAGCACGCGCCCTACGACCGGATCATCGCCACCTGCGCGGTCCCGGCGGTCCCCGTCTCCTGGGCCGAACAACTAGCGCCCGGTGGCGCGGTCCTCGTTGACCTAAAACTCGCGATCAGCGCCGGGAACCTCGTGCACCTCCACCTCAAAGACGGTGGAACCCTGGAGGGCCGTTTCGCACCCAGGTTTGCCTCGTTCATGGCGATGCGGCACGAAAACGACGAAATCGTCTCAGTGCCCCCGGTCGAGGACGTCGACGGCGAACGGACCTTCACCGCCGCCGCTCCAGTCCCTCCCTGGAACTCGCCGGTCGTCTGGTTCCTCGCGCAACTCAGCGGTCTCCCCCGTGGTGTGCGGTTCGGCATGGTGCTCGATCGCGAAACCCGACAACCCTACGAAGCCACGCTGGCCGCACCGGACGGCTCGTGGACCCGAATCAACCTCGCTGAGCGCACCGTCACCGAAAGCGGGAGAACCGCACTGTGGCGGCCAATCGAGCAGGCGCATCGGCTTTGGCTCGACTCAGGCCGCCCGAACTGGCAACGGCTTGGGTTGACCGTCGACAAGTACGGCCACAACACGGTGTGGCTGGACGAACCCGATAGCGAGCACCGTTGGACTATTACCGACAACTGACTTCGCACTCGGCGGCAAATAGCAACTGCTACATGGCTAGACCCGCCGCCCAGCCGTCGTCTTCCTGTGCACGACATAGCCGGCTTGGATTCGGTGCGGGTTCGAGCGGGCACAACTGCACCCCAGCAGCACCAAGGAATTCACCTTTCACTTTACCGGGCTCAGCTACATCCGGCCCGGCCGACAGCGGGATCATCGTGAGTTCATCCAGGATGGGTCAAAGGCAGTCCGCTCAGGACAGTAGCCGTCCGCTACGGGCGCATCGGCGTCTACACAGTAAGCCCGTCGCGACAATCGCACGTGAAGCCGACGCCAGCAACGCCGAGATACACCGTGCGCTCGGCAGTCATCAAAGGGTCGGGGGTGACCAGTGACGACGGCGAAAGATCCCGACAACGACCCGTCCGACGCAGCGGCGACCGAGCGCAAGCGGCGTGAGGCGTTCACCGAAGCGTGGTTCGACCTAGAGATCAGCGTCTCGGATCTTAAGACGATGTTCGATATGGGCACGGCCAGTCTCTATCGCCACGTCTATGTCTTCGGCCTCCCGAAGCGTCAGCTCTTGCAGGAAACCGGGCGACGGCAGCTCCGCGACATGTTCTGCGGGAAAAGGCTGACGGTAGACGAGATTGCGGATTCTCTTGGCCACAGGAAGATCGCGATCGCCCGGGCGTTGGAGTTTCACGATCTTCTGCGCGAGCGGCAGGGAACGGAATACAGCGAAGAGGCACAGATGAACTCGCTGGCGTCAGCAGATGACTTCCTCAGCGTCCAGAGGGTCCTGGGGCGCGAGCTAAAGAAGCAAAGGCAACAGCGCCGGTGGACCAGGAATGATCTGCTGGAGCGCCTGGACTCCGACGTCTCGGGACAGATGATTGCCACGTACGAGCTTGGCACGCGCAAGATATCAGTGACGCGACTTTTCGAACTATGCCTGGCGATGGACGAGAGTCCATCCGAGATCGTCGCAAGGGTTCAGCGACAGGTACTCGGGGACAGTCCTCGGCGAATCCGCTTAAATCTCCGAAAGGTCGTCGAGAACGAACGTCCAGAGCTGGAGCCTCTTCGCCGCTGGGCCGCAACCCTACTGAACCAGGACAAGCCTGTCACAACGTACTCGTTGGATAAACCGGCGTTGAACTGGCTCGCAGACGTATGCTCGATGTCAGTTCTGGATCTGGAGACCACCCTCAAAGCGATGGCTACCCGCTATGTCTTGTGAAAGGCCCGTACTGACGGGATCGCCATCCTTGGGCCCGCTCGGTGGCGTCCCGGCAAACCTCTTCGCGCCCGCCGGGACGCCACCATCCCTCTACCGCAATTCGATCAGAACACGCTAACGACTTGGCCGTATCAGCAGAGAGAATAGTGCACTGAAGACAATGCCCTGAGCGAAATGGAATCCATCGGCGAAATCAGCACCGCCGCCACACTGACCTGACAGCGGCACGTGACACGTGCCCGGTTCACCACTGCTTCCGCAGCACGACAACGAGGCCCCGATGAAACCAGCCAACAGTCAATACGTTTCCAGCGCGAAAAGGAGGGAGATCGGCGCCGAGTTGCAACGCATCCGAACTCGTGCCGGGTACCTCGTAAAAGACATGAGCCACATGCTGGACTGGCCCACTTCGTCAGTGTCGCGTTTGGAGCACGGCAAGTGGAAGGCACCTGACGGCAAGATCGCGCTCTACCTCGCGCGAGCGAGAGCCACTACTGCGGAGTTCGATCGCCTGCTGACGCTGGACCGCGCCGCCGACGACGGCTATCAGGCGAGGCCACACCCCCGGGAGGTTCCTGACGGCCTTATCCTCGTCTCCTTGCTCGACGCCGAGAGCATGTCCTGCACAACTTACGACCCCCGCGACATTCCCCGTCAGATCCAAACCGAAGCGCACATCCGCCTCACCCTTCGCCGCCACGGCCACCAGGACGGGCCAGAGTTCGAGGCCGGTGTCCAGAACCGCCTTCGATGGCAGCCCCATAACAGCCTTCAACGAGGCCCGTTCACGTTCTATATCCCCGAAAAGGTTCTTCTCGCCCACCCCGGAGGTCTTGCGGTCGCGCGCGACCAGCTGGCGCATTTGGCGGTCCTGGCCGCAGCGCCCCGCTGCCGCATCCACCTCGTACCCGCCGACGCGCCCGTGGATGACATCTCCATCGCGTTCACCGTGTATCAGCACGACGAACACCCGCCCGTTCTCCACCTTCAGCACCCCACGTTCAGTACCTTCCTCGAACAACCACACGACCTCGCCTACTACGAGACACAGACAGCACGTCTGGCGAAATTGTCACTCAGCCACTGGGAAACCACGGAATGGCTCATCCGAACGGTGGCCGACATCGAGCATCGTCTGGAACCCGACCAGGCTCGCATCCCAGACCACCGCGATTCTGCAGCGAGGTTCGGGGCATGAATCTCCCCTACGCACTCGACGACGACCGTGCAGCCATCACCGCCGTCGGCCACGAGATCAACCGGCCGAACCCGGCACGCTGGCGAGCGATGACCACCGACGACGAGCGACTCCGGCAGACCCACCGCGCACTCGGACTGCTGATCAAACAAGTCGAAGTCTCCTTCCTTCAACGCAAAGCCAGCCTGCGCGCTGTCGAAGGCACGTATAAGGACCGCCGGCGAGCAAAAGTCGAGTATGAGGAATGGAAGTCACGCACGATCCATTTCCTGAACCGCGCGTGTGAGCGCCGCGGGAGCATCGCACCCCGCGTCCGCCTGCTCGACGAAACCAACGTCATCGATGACCTGCGAACCGCGCTGGAAACACTCGCCCGGGCCGTCACCGACCACCGCGACGCGATCCGCGCCGGTACCCGGAACGAGACGACCGCGGACCGGATGCTGTGGCTGCAGCTCGACCTCTCGCGCCACACCGTCCTGCGCGCTCGCGCACGCTAGCCCGAACGAACCGGGGTTGGGGTCCGTCGAGTGGCGGGTGTGGACTAGTTGACGGGGCTGCGGCGTTCGAGGAAGACGGTGTCGTGCCAGATGCCGTCGCGTTGGGCGATGCGTTCGCGGATGCCGACGGTGCGGTAGCCGGCGCTGTGGTGCAGGGCGATGCTGGCTCGGTTGTCGGTGAAGATCGAGGTCTGCAGCGTCCAGATTCCGGCGGCGTCGGCTTCGGTGACTTGCTTGAAGAGTAGGGCTTTCCCGACGCCGCGGCCGCGGTGGCTTTCGGCGACGTAGACCGATGTTTCGGCCACTCCCTGGTAGCACTCGCGTTCTGAGACAGGAGTGATGGCGGTCCAGCCGGCGACCTCGCCGTCAGCCTCGGCGACCCACCGATGCCCGGGCAGCCATTTCGCGTCGAGCGCTTTACGGCTGGGGACTTCGGTCTCGAAGGTGGCGACGCCGGTCGCGATGCCCTCAGCGTAGATCCTGCGCACCGCGTTCCAGTCACTGGCGGCCATCGACCTGACGGTGACGTCCTCGGGCAGGTTGTCCGGGCAGCAGGGCCGCGGCGCGAGCAGGCCCATGACGGCGTCGGCTGCGTGCGGCAGGCCGCTGCAGCACGCCTGATTGATCGTCACGACCGTGGCCGTGCCCTCTTTCCGCAGGTGCACGAAACCGACATCGGCCAGTTTCCGCACATGGTGGGAGCACGTGGATTGGCTGGTCCCGAGGATCTCCGTCAGCGCGCCCACGGTCAGACCGCGAGGCGAGGTCGCGACCGCGTGCAGCAGCTTCACCCGCATCGGCTCGGCCAGGCAGGCGAACCAGCCGGCGTAGGTCGCGGCCTCGGTTTCGGGCAGGAGGCCGGCGAGCGGAACAGGCACCACGGTGGTCATGCCGCCCAGTATCGACCAGAATCGATGGTTGCGTCAATCGACACTGGTCGATACAGTCCCCCGCATCGACTCAATCGAGTTGGATCGATGAAAGGTGCATGGGGATGAACGAGCTTCCTGTCGTGGTGATCGGAGCGGGCCCGGTGGGGCTGGCGGCGGCCGCCGAGCTGGTGGAGCGGGGTTTCGAGCCGCTGGTGCTGGAGCGCGGCGCGCACGCCGGCGCCGACGTGGCGGCGTGGAACCACGTGCGGCTGTTCTCGCCGTGGTCCGAACTCGTCGCCCCGGCGGCCGGGCGGCTGCTGGAGACGACCGGCTGGACACGGCCCGACGGCGAGGCGTACCCGACCGGTTCGGACTGGGCCGCGCTGTATCTGCGTCCGCAGGCGGCGGCGCTCGGTGACCGGGTGCGCTTCGGCGCCGAAGTGGTCGGGGTGGCGCGCCGGGGACGGGACCGGGTCGTGGACAGCGGCCGCGAGGACGAGCCGTTCACCGTGCACGTCCGCGCCGCCGACGGGACGGAGGAGCGGATCGCGGCGCGGGCGGTGATCGACGCGTCCGGCACGTGGTCGACCCCGAATCCGCTCGGCGGCGAAGGACTTCCCGCCGTCGGTGAGCGTGCGGCGACCGACCGGATCACGTACCGAGTCCCGGATCTGGGCGACGACACGGTGCGGGCTCGGTACGCGGGCAAGCACGTGGTGGTCGCGGGCAGCGGACATTCGGCGCTGACCGCGCTGGTCGCCTTGTCCGGCCTCGCGAAAGACGCGCCCGGCACGCGGATCAGCTGGGTGCTGCGCCGTGGCGCGGTCGGCAACACCTTCGGCGGCGGCGACGCCGACCAGCTCCCCGCCCGCGGCGCCCTCGGCCTGCGCGCCCGAGCCGCGGTGGAGTCCGGCCTGATCACGGTGGTGACCGGGTTCCGCACCGAGGCGGTCGACCGCGACATCGACGGACGGTTGGCCCTGGTCTCCTCGGGCGGGCAGCGGATCGAGCAGGTCGATGAGGTCGTGACCTTGTCCGGTTTCCGGCCCGATCTGACCTGGCTGTCGGAGATCCGGCTGGAGCTGGATCCGACGTTGCAGGCACCGGTCGCGCTCGCGCCGCTGATCGACCCGAACGTCCACTCGTGCGGAACCGTGTATCCGCACGGTGCGAAGGAACTCGCGCATCCGGAGAAGGACTTCTTCCTTGCCGGGATGAAGAGCTACGGCCGGGCACCGACCTTTCTGGCGATGACCGGTTACGAGCAGGTGCGCAGCATCGCTGCCCAGCTCGCCGGGGACCACGAGGCGGCCGCGCGGGTCGAGCTGCGGATGGCCGAGACCGGAGTCTGCGGCGGCGCCGGCCTGTTCGACGAACCCGACGACGCACCGGCCGCCGGCGGTTGCTGCGCGACCGCGGAGCCGGAAGTCCTCACGTTGTCCGCACCGTCGGCCGCGGCACGCTGACCGCTATGCCGATCGCGACCGCCGCGGCGTCGCCCGGGTTGACCACGTCCGGGCTGCGCCGCGTGCTGGCCGTTCTCTGCGTCACCGAGATCACCAGCTGGGGCATCCTCTTCTACGCCTTCCCTGTGCTGGCACCGGAAATCAGCCAGACCACGGGCTGGTCGACCACCTGGGTGATCGCGGCGTTCTCGGCCGGGCAGATCGTCGCCGCGCTGGCCGGGATCCCTGTCGGGCGGTGGCTCGACCGCAGAGGTCCCCGCTCGGTGATGACGGCCGGATCGGTGCTGGCGGTGCCCGCGGTGGTGGCCGTCGCGCTGGCGCGGAACCTGGTGTGGTTCACCGTGGCGTGGCTGCTGGCCGGGGTCGCGATGGGCGCGGTGCTGTATCCGCCCGCGTTCGCCGCCCTGACCCGCTGGTACGGGCAACGGCGCGTGTTCGCGCTGACCGTGCTCACCCTGGCCGCGGGCTTGGCGAGCACCGTGTTCGCGCCACTGACCGCATTGCTCACCACGCGCCTCGATTGGCGGGACACCTATCTGATCCTCGCCGGAGTGCTGGCCGTCGTCACCATCCCGGCGCACCTGTGGGGTTTACGCGGGCCGTGGCCGCCCCCCGAGCCGCCGCTCAGCGCCCACCTGGAGCAGAGGAACCCGGCACGGATCGCGAGGAGCATCTCGTTCCGGGCCTTGGTGATCGCGTTCAGCCTGGCCGCGTTCGCCGTCTACGCCGGAGTGATCAACCTCGTGCCACTGCTCACCGAACGCGGCGCCAACGGCACCACAGCGGCGATCGCACTCGGTCTCGGCGGCGCCGGGCAGGTGCTGGGACGCCTCGGGTACACCACGCTCACCCGGCTGACGACGGTCCGGACCCGGACGGCGATCGTGTTCGGCGCCGCCGCCGCGACCACGGCCGTACTCGGGCTGCTCACCACCACGGCCGGGCTCATCGTCGCCGCGATCGTGGCCGGGATGGCGCGCGGGGTGTTCACGCTCCTGCAGGCCACCGCGGTGGCCGACCGTGGGGCGCCACCCACTACGGGCGCCTCAACGCGCTGCTGCAAGCGCCACTGACCATCACCGTCGCCCTCGCCCCCTGGGCCGGGGCAGCGATCGCGAGCGGCATCGGCGGCTACTCGCCGACCTTCCTCGCGCTCGCCGCGGTCACCGTGGCCGCCGCGGTCCTCACGCTCGCGAGCACACGCCGACTTCTTCCTGGGAGGACTTCATGAACGACCACGACGCGATCATCGTCGGCGGCGGCCAGGCCGGTCTCGCCGCCGCTCACGCCCTGCGCACCCGGGGCCTGCGCCCGGTGATCCTCGAAGCCGGGGCCGAACCGGTCGGGTCCTGGCCCCGCTACTACGACTCGCTGACCCTCTTCTCCCCCGCCCGCTACAGCAGCCTCCCCGGCCTGCCGTTTTCCGGCGATTCCGAGCGCTACCCGCGCCGCGACGAGGTCGTGGACTATCTCCGCCGCTACGCCTCGTGCCTGGACACCGACATCCGGACCGGCCACCACGTCGAGACCGTCACCCACGACGACGGCGCCTTCGCCGTGTACGCCACCGGCGAGCGCGCTCTCACCGCGCCGATCCTCATCGCCGCGTCCGGTGGATTCTCCCGGCCATACCTTCCAGCACTGTCCGGAATGGACACCTTCACCGGCACCCTCCTGCACAGCAGCGAGTACCGCAGCCCGGAATCCTTCGCCGGGCAGCGCGTGGTCGTCGTCGGCGCAGGCAACTCCGCCGTCCAGATCGCCACCGAACTCGCCACCCACGCCCGCGTCACCCTCGCCACCCGGGCACCGGTGAAGTTCGCGCCGCAGCGTCCGTTCGGGAAGGACGTGCATTTCTGGTCCGCCGCCGTCGGGTTCGACCACCTGCCGATCGGGCACCTGCTGACGAAGCCCCTCACCTCACCGGTCAACGATCCCGGCATCTACACAACCGCGATCCGCCAAGGACGACCGGACCAGCGCCGCATGTTCACCACCATCGACGGCGACACCGTGGCCTGGCCGGACGGAACACGCGAACACGTCGACACCATCCTGCTCGCCACCGGCTTCCGCCCCGGACTGTCCTACCTGGACGGACTCGGCGCACTCGCACCGGATGACCGGCCGCTGCACGACCGCGGCCTGTCCACCACCCACCCCGGGCTGGCCTACGTCGGCCTGGAATGGCAACGCAGCTTCGCCTCCGCCACCCTGCGCGGCGTCGGCCGCGACGCCCACTACGTGAGCGCCCGCCTGACCGGAAGCAGGACACGCACGGGAAAGCGCTGCTGCCAGCCCGTCGGCTGACCGTGCCGGAACACCGCGCGGAGTCAGTCGTGGCGCCAGACCTTGACCGCCGACAGCAGGAGCAACGCGATCAGGACGGGAATCAGCACGACAGCCGGCACGACACCGAGCAGCAGCCCGCCGAGCACCGTGCCGATCACCGAACCCGCAGCCATGACGACCACGAAGGAGGTGTTGGCGCGCAGGACCTGAAAGCTCTGATCGCGGCTGTACCGGGTGAACGCGACGATCATCGTCGGCAGGGAAACAGCCAGCGAGAGCGTTCCGGCGAGTTTGATGTCCACTCCGTACAACAGGACGATGGTCGGGATGAGCAGCTCGCCACCGGCGACACCCATGAGCGCCGCGACGATCCCGAGCGCGACACCGGCTCCAACACCCGCCACCACCCGGATAACGGGTGAGAGCGACACGGCGCTCATCCCACCGATGTGGCTCCACGCCAGCGCGGCGGCGATGAGGACGAGGAGCACGGCGAGGACCCGGTAGAGGGTCGCCGACCGCATCCGGGTCGCCCAGGTCGCACCGATCCACGCCCCCGCCAGGCTGCCGCACAACAGGTTCACCACGATCGGCCACTGCGGCGCGGCCTCGGCATAAGGCACCACGATCAGGCGGGCCGGCAACGCGGTGATCACCACGATCAGGCTCATCGCCTTGTTCAGGATCACCGCCTGCAACGCGACGAACCCGAACACACTGATCAACAGCGGCAGCCGGAACTCGGCACCGCCGAGCCCGATCATCCCGCCCAGCACCCCGATCGCCGCGCCCCACCACAACGCACCCGGCCATGAGCTCCGCGTGACTTGCCCGACCGATGATTCAACCTGACCATCGCCGTGCTTCGGCTGCTGCCGCGAGGAAGACACACGGCACGGTAACGCGTTCCCGCTGCCGCACGGGCACCCAACCGTCGCCGCGCACCGCGACACCTCACCCCTCACGGTCAGGGTTCTGACGCGAAGCCCGGCGTCGCCAGCAAGCCAGACAGCTGCCCCAGCGTCTCGGAGCGCGGCCAGTAGTACACCCAAGTCCCTCGGCGTTCGCTGCCGACCAGTCCCGCCTCGCGCAGGACCTTCAGGTGATGAGAGATCGTCGGCCCGGTCAGGTCGAACGCCGCGGTCAGATCGCACACGCAGCTCTCCCCCTGCGCGGAGGTGATCAGCGACAGCAGCCGCAGCCGCACGGGGTCGCCGAGTGCTTTGAACGCCTTCGCCAGGTCCACCGACTGCTCCGCCGTCAGTGGCTCGGCCACCAGCGGCGCGCAGCAGCCTTGCTCCACCACCGGCAGCAGCTTCACACTCGATTCTGACTTCGACACCTGTCTATATTGACATCCATCTAAGCCGGGAGCAAACTGACTCCACTGTTTCGATAAGCGTCTAGATAGAGGTTCTGATGATCACGCTTCTCCGTCGCCTGTTCACCAGCGCGCCGACCGTCGACTACTGCGACGCGTGCGTGCAGGTGTGCACCGGCCAGTGCCGCGCCGACACCCTGCTCGACGCCGCCCGCGACCGGGCCCTGCAGCTGCCCTCGCGCTTCTGAATCCCTCTAACCACAAGGAGTTCCGTGATGAGCACCAACACGACCGGCGGTTTCACCGGTGACCCGGCCGAGGCGTTCACCCCGCCGGCTTCGAGCGGCTGTTGCGGCACCACCCCGGCCACCACGACCGCCTCGCCGACGGCCACCAGCACTTGCTGCGGAACCGCCGAGGCCGCGGCCGACGCGGGCTCGTGCTGCGCTCCGGCCGCGAAAGCGGACGCGGTCGCCGCCGGTGCGACCTGCTGCTCGTGACCACGACATCCACCGGGCCCAGCGCAGCGGTGTCGGCCGCTCGCCTGGAGCGCGTGATCTCCGCACTGACCGAGAACCGCTTCGCAGGCCGCCGGGTGGGCACACCCGGCGGCCACGCCGCCGGTCTCTGGCTCGCCGCGCGGCTGCGGGAGATCGGCGCGTCGGTCACCACCGACGAGTTCGACGTTCACGATGTCCGCGAGCTGTACCGGACACCGCAGCTGGCGTGGAGGCACGGCTCGGCAGTGCAGGAATTCGTGCACCGCCGGGACTTCGCCGAACATCTCGTCTCCGCGGACCTGCCCCTGCAGCGCGAAGGCGCTGTCGTGACCACCGCGGCCGAGGAGTGGCGTGACCGCTGGGTGCTCGCGCCGGACCTGGGGGTCTCGGCGCGAGCACTGGCCGACAGTGCGGCCGGGCTGCTGCTGCCGCGCAGGGCCGACGCCGAGGGCTGGATGCCGAAGATGATCGCCGGGCCACCCGCGGGCAAGCTGCCGGTCCTCGCCGTTCGCACCGACCTCCACGAGCAGATGTCCACGACCGGCGGGGGCACGGTCAGCGCGTCGATGCCGCTGCGCAGTGTCGACGTGACCGGGTCGAACGTGCACGGCCTTTTCCGGACACCCGGCCCCGGAGGCATCAGCGTGCTGCTGACCGCGCATTTCGACGGGGTGGGCGACGATCCCGGGCAGCGACTTCCCGCAGCAGCGGACAACGCCTCCGGTGTCGCCGTCGTGCTGGAAGCGGCCCGCGTGCTGGTACGGCTGCTGCCCGCATCCGCCGGATTGCGGGTGACGTTCCTGGACGCCGAGGAAGCCGGTGCCCGGGGTTCGGCGCACCACGCGCCGGAGGTCGATCCGGGCACCGTGGTGATCAACATCGACGGCGCCGCCCAGCTCGGCGAGGCAGCCGCGGTCGAAGCGGCCGGGCCCGCGCACGATCTGCTGGCGGCGCTCGACCACGCGGGCCGGGAGACGGGGGTGCCGTTGCGGGCGGGCGCGATGGCGTCGGACAACCGCCGCTACGCCGCCGCCGGGCTCGCCGCTGTCGGAATCGGCATGGGAATGCCCGGGTACCAGACCCCGGCCGAGACCGCGGACCGCGTGGAGAAGGACACGCTCGTCGCGGCGACCCGCCTCGTCGTGGCGACCGTGCGGCGGCTCGCGAGTTAGCGCTTAGCCGGCATCCAGGTAGGCCGTGATGTCGGCGACGGCGGCACGGGAGGTCATGCCGACACCGATGAGCGTGGCCGAGGCCGGGCCGGTCCAGTCTCCGTAGCCGAGCACGTGCAAGCCGGGCTCGGCGACCGCGCGGGTGCCTTCGGTGAAGATCCGGCCGCGAGTGGTCCGCAGCCGCAGCGGCGCGAGATGGCCCAGTGCGGGGCGGAAACCGGTACACCAGATGACCGCGTCCGCATGCCGACGGGTGCCGTCCGTCCACACAGGACCGTCGCCGTCGAGCCGCGCGAACATCTCGCGCGGCCGCAGCAGCCCCGCATCGCGGGCCTCGCGGACCGGTGGAACGGCGACGATGTCGCCCAGCCCGGCGACTCCCGCGGTGTCGGGTTGCCCGGTCTGCAGCGCTTGACGGCGGTGGGTGGCGACGTCGAAGAGGGCTTTGCCGTCGATGTGGTCGGGAAGGTAGCGGGGTGGGCGGCGAGTGGCCCAGGTCAGGTTCGCCGAGCCGGCGAGGTCGGCGGCGATCTGAGCGCCGGAGTTGCCGCCGCCGACCACCACGACGTCCTGGCCCGCGAACTCCTCCGGGCCGCGGTAGTCGACGGTGTGCAGCTGCCGCCCGGTGAACCCGCCGGGCATGAACGGCAGGAAGGGACGCCACCAGGTTCCAGTGGCACTGATCACCGCCTCGGCGAACCAGTTCCCGGTATCGGTGCTCACCTGGAACCGGTCGCCGTCACGGGACACGGCGGTCACCGTCTCGGATCGGCGGATCGGGAGCTCGTAACGTTTCTCGTACGCCGTGAGGTACTCGACGACATGCTCGGCGGTGGGATAGCCGGGGCCCGGGAACGGTGGCATCGGCCAGCCGGGCAGGGAACTGTGCCGCGCCGGAGAGAACAACCGCAGCGAATCCCAGCCGTGAAGCCAGGCACCGCCCGGCTCGGTCTGGGCGTCGAGGACGACGAAGTCCAGCCCGGCGCGGCGCAGGTAGTAGCCCGCGGCCAGACCAGCCTGGCCACCGCCGACGACCACTACCCGCGCGGCTCCCGTCACTCCGCGGGAGCTTTCGCGGTCCAGCGCTTGCGCAGCCAGAGGCTGACGTAGACCAGGGCGACCAGCACGGGCACTTCGATGAGCGGTCCGACGACCCCGGCGAGCGCCTGCCCCGACGTCACGCCGAAGACGCCGATGGCCACGGCGATCGCGAGTTCGAAGTTGTTGCCCGCCGCGGTGAACGCCAGCGTCGTGGTGCGCTCGTAGGACAGCCCGGAGGCCTTGCCCAGGAGATAACCGCCGATCCACATGATCGCGAAGTACACCAGCAGCGGCAACGCGATCCGGGCGACGTCCAGCGGCCGGGAGGTGATGGTGTCGCCCTGCAGAGCGAACAGGATCACGATGGTGAACAACAGACCGTAGAGCGCGACCGGACCGATCTTGGGCAGGAACTTCCCCTCGTACCAGTCCCGTCCCTTGGCCCGTTCCCCGATTCGACGCGAGAGGTAGCCTGCGGCGAGCGGGATGCCGAGGAAGATGATGACGCTGAGCGCGATCTCCCACGGCGAGAAGTCGATGCTCGTGGTGTCGAGACCCAGCCAGCCGGGCAGCAGATCGAGGTAGAACCAGCCGAGTACACCGAACATGATCACCTGGAACACCGAGTTCAGCGCGACCAGCACCGCGGCGGCCTCGCGATCACCGCAGGCGAGGTCGTTCCAGATGATCACCATCGCGATGCACCGGGCGAGACCGACGATGATCAGGCCGGTCCGGTATTCGGGAAGGTCCGGCAGCATCAGCCAGGCGAGCGCGAACATCAGCGCGGGACCGAGAATCCAGTTGAGGACCAGGGACAGCACCATGGTGCGCTTGTCCTTGGTGACGGTGTCGAGCTTGTCGTAGCGGACCTTCGCCAGCACCGGGTACATCATCAGCAGCAGACCGAGCGCGATCGGCAGCGACACCTGCCCGATCTTCACCGCGTCCAGCACACCCTGCAGACCGGGGATCACGCTGCCCAGCAGCAGCCCGGCGCCCATCGCGACGATGATCCAGACCGGAAGGAACCTGTCCAAAAAGGACAGCTTGTGCAGGACGTCGGTGTCGGCCGGGGTACCGGCCTTGTCGGCGGTTTGAGTCACGGGCTGGCTCCAGAAGTACGGGAAGGCGGGAGGTGAAGGGTCAGGCGTCGAGGATTTCGGCGACCAGGCCACGGACGCGGCGGTCGATCTCGTCGCGGATGGGGCGCACGGCGTCCACGCCCTGCCCGGCAGGGTCCTCCAGCGGCCAGTCGAGGTACCGCTTGCCGGGGAACACCGGGCACGTGTCACCACAGCCCATGGTGATCACCACATCGGAGGCCTCGACGTCCTCGGTGGACAGCTTGCTCGGCACCTCGGCGGTGATGTCCAGGCCCCATTCGGCGAGCGCGGCCGCGGCGGCCGGGTTGACCTTCTCGGCGGGCTCCGATCCCGCCGAGCGGACGGCGATCCGGCCGAGCGAGTAGTGCCGCAACAACGCGGCGGCCATCTGGGAGCGGCCAGCGTTGTGGACACAGACGAACAGCACTTCCGGCGTGCGGGCCATGACCCGGTTTCCTTTCCTTGCAGGGATGTCAGTCGATGAGTTCGTCGAGCAGGTGCCGCACGCGGCGGCCGATGTCGTCGCGGATGCCGCGGACCACGCTCAGCGGCTGTCCCATCGGGTCGGCCACGTCCCAGTCCAGGTACCGCTTGCCGGGAAAGATCGGGCAGGCGTCTCCGCAGCCCATCGTGACCACGACGTCCGCGGCGCGGACGACCTCGTCGGTCAGCGGCTTCGGGAAGGCCCCCGCGAGCTGAATGTCCAGCTCCCCCAGCGCCTCGGTGATCACCGGCGGGATCTCGCCCTGGGGCTGTGATCCGGCGGAGCGGACCATCACATGCCCGAAGGCGTGGTGGTTGAGCAGCGCCGCGGCCAGCTGGGAACGGCCGACGTTGTGCACGCACACGAACAGCACCTGCGGCGCGGTCACCAGCGTGAGCCCGTCGACCTTGGCAAGGTCGACCAGCCGCTCCCGGGCGAAATGAGCGGTCAGCGTCGGCAGGTAGATCTTGACCGTCGCCGAGCGATCCAGCAGCCGGAAGGTCTCCTCGACGAAGTGCTCGACCGTCTCCCGGCCGAACGTTCCATGGAACCGGTCGGTCAGCTCGTCGGTGATCCGGTCGAGCTGGTCCAGCACCTCACGGCCGGGCAGGCCATCCGTGGCGTGGGTCATGGCATCTCCTCTGGACAGGACGGCTGGATCGAAGTCTGCCGATGCAATTGAATAGCGTGGATCGAGGTTTGTCAATTCAGCGGTATGCTCGGCCCCGCAGCCACCCGGCGCGAAGGAGGGACACATGGCGAACGAGAACGGCCGCACCCGAAAGCCGGTCCCGGTGACCCTGCTGATGGCCGAGCCTGCCGCGGTCGTCGACCCCGCCGACGCCGAGACGGCCGCGAAGCTGTTCAAGGCCCTCTCAGATCCGGTGCGGATCCGCCTGTTGTCGCTGGTGCGGTACTCCCCCGGCGGCGAGGCGTGCTTCTGCGACCTGGCCGAAGAGTTCGACATGCCGCAACCGTCGCTGAGCCATCACCTGCGCGTCCTGGTGTCTGCGGGCATCCTCGAGCGGGAACGGCGCGGCACCTGGAGCTGGTACACCGTCGTCCCCGAACCGCTCGAGACCTTGGAAACCCTGCTGCGTCCCGGCGGGCCGCTCGCCGACCGGTCCGCCCGTTTGTCCAAGGCAGACAACACGTCGCGGTGCTGAACACCTAGCGGAACGGAATCCGCCGGGCGCACACTGGGACCATGGACCGGCAGGCGGTTCACCAGGACTGGGAACGCGTTCGCCTCACCTTCGAGCGGCTTCTCGCCGAGGCGAGCGACGACGATCTGCGCCGCCAGTCGAACGGCACCCGCTGGACCAACCGGCAACTGCTGTTCCACATGCTTCTCGGCTTTCTCATCATGCGCGCCCTGCTGAATCTCGTCGGCCTGCTTGGCCGCCTCCCACCAGCAATCAGCCACGGTTACGCCCGCCTGCTCAACGCCGGTACCCGGCCCTTCGACGCCGTCAACTACCTCAGCTCTCGGTTCGCCGGGAACACGCTCAGCCGCCGAGCCATGAAACATCTCTGCGACCGGACCGTCGCCCGGCTCCACCTGCGCCTCGACACCGAAACCGAGGCCGCTCTGGCCCGGGGCATGTACTACCCCGAACGCTGGGATCCCTTTTTCACCGAGTACATGACCCTCGCCGATGTCTACCGCTTCCCGGCACAGCATTTCGAGTTTCACCTCACCCAACTCACTATGGCCAACCGGAATGGCGAGATCGAGCCGATCTAGGCGGTTAGCAAGAGGCGGTGGGAACCCGCTCGACGCCGCCCGCCGCTCCGGCACGCACGCCCTTGCAACGTGGCTTGAACAACGCGGCGGGTCGCCGTCACGGCTGGCCTGACCCGGTTCTTCCTGGATTCTCAGCGGGTGAAGATGCCGCAGACGGTGGTGCTGGTGCAGGAGGCGGATCTGTAGGTGCTGGCTCGTGCTTTGAGCTGGTGCAGGTCCTGCTCGGTCGTGCGCAGGTCGGCGATGCGGCGGCGGACGTTGCTGAGGTGGCGGTCGATGAGTTCGCCGACGTGGTCGCACGGGGCTTGACCGGTGTCTCGGATAGCGAGGATGTCCCGGATCTCGGTCAGGGAGAGTCCTGCGGCCTGGGCGGTGCGGATGAACTCGAGCCGGTGCGCGGTATCGGGGTCGTAGTCGCGATAGCCGCTGGAGGTGCGAGGCGGTTCAGGCAGCAGGCCGGCCTGCTCGTAATACCGGATCGTCTTGGTGCTGACCGCTGCGGTCCGGGCGAGTTCGCCGATGCGCATGGTGCCGACTCTACGCCTTGACCTTCCAGTCGAGGGGAAGGTTTACGGTCGTCATCGAGTTCACCGCACGTGCAGGGCAACAGAGGACGGGTGTCATGGAATTGGTCGTACTGTCGGTTCCGGGCTGCCCAAATGTTGCACTCATGGACGACTTGCTGCGGATCGTGCTCGCCGATCGCCAAGGCGTCAGGGTGATTCACCGCGAGGTCCTCGACCTGGGGCAGGCCGAACGTGAGGGAATGCGTGGGTCGCCGACCCTGCTGGTGAACGGGATCGACCCGTTCGCCGAGCAGGGTTCACAGCCGAGTGTGTCGTGTCGGCTGTTCCGTGGCGAGGACGGCCAGGCGCGGCCTGCGCCATCGAAGGCAGCCTTGGTCGCCGCGCTCGTCCAGGCGGGTGCGAGCCTGTCACCGCGGCTGCGCGAGGTCTTGGGTGTCGACGGGCAGCGACGCCTAGCCCCTGAAGAACGGGGACAGCGGGCGATTCAGCAGGCGGTTATGCGTTCCTTCGCCGCGACGGGGCGTCCGCCGACGACGGACGAGTTGGCTCGGGTGGCCGCGGAGTCCTCGACCACCGTCTCGCAGGTGCTGGCCGCGTTGCATAGCGGCGACTTTCTCCGGTTGGACGAGGCCGGGTGCATCATGGCCGCTTATCCGTTTTCGGCACTCCCGACCCGGCATCGGGTCACACCGGCGGGTGGTGTGCCGGTGTTCGCGATGTGCGCGGTCGACGCTCTCGGGATCCCGGCGATGCTGGCCACGGACGCGGAAATCGTCTCGACCACACCCGACGGCGCCGAAGTCGTCGTCACGGTACGCGGCGGATGTCCCGGGGCCGAGCCGTCGACGGCGGTGGTCTTCGTCGGCGCTGGCTGTGACGCGGGGCCGGCCGCGGAGGTGTGCTGCGACCACCTGAACTTCTTCACCAGTCACGCTGACGCCGCGAACTGGGCCGCGGCACATCCCGACGTTCAGGGGTCGATTCTCGGCGTGGTCGAGGCGGGCCGGCTGGGGCGTGCGATCTTCGGCTCGCTGCTGGCCTGAACCGGGCTCGGTCAGCGGTGCGAACGGGTTTCGCGGCAAGATGCGTACTGCGCCTGTTCGCGCGGGCGTGAGATGGGTGTGGTGAGCGGACCAGGGTAAGACTGGTCCGCTCACCACACGTTCATCCGTCCGCGGTCATCGCGGACGCCAGCGTCTATTCGGGCTTGCAGATGCAGTCACCGTCCACGCTGCTCGCGCATACCTGCGCGCCCTGGCCGCCCTGGATCTCGTCGAGTTCGGTCTCGGTGAGTTCCTGCGGCGGGGCAGTCGTGATCTCCATGTGTGTCACCTCCTGTCGCGTGCTGATGCGGTCTCAGCGCCGGGTGTGGCGTGAGCGTCGAGAACCCGCGACAGGCCGGTGGCCCCCCGCTCGTGCGCCGGGCATCCGGCGTACAACGGTTACGCGGCCGATCGGGTTTCACGGCAGGATGACTGTTGCGCCCGCTGTGGTGGCGGGCGTGAGATGGCCGGGTGGTGGGCGGGCCAGGGTACGACTGGCCCGCCCACCACCCGGTTCTCCTCAACGGGTCAGCAGCCGCAGCCGCCGTCCGCGGTCAGGACGCAGCACGGGCCGCCGTTGTGGCCGCCCTGAATCTCCTCGAGTTCGGCTTCGGTGAGTTCGGGCGTGACGATGGTGTCTTCCATGGTGGTTCACCTCCTTCCGGTATCTGGTGGTGTGTGGTTCTCGCCGCCAGCAGGAGCGGTGAGCTGGGAAACCGGAGTGACCGGTTCGACGGTGACGCCGGTGCCACGGCCGTTGGGTGCCTGGTCGATCTGGGCGGCGACAAGCCGGGCGTAGTGCTCGCCGTGAGCGAGCAAGTCGGTGTGGGTGCCGTGTTCGGCGATGCGGCCGTGGTGCAGGACGAGGATCTGATCGGCGTCGCGGACGGTGCTGAGCCGATGGGCGATGACGATCTGCACGCAGCGCAGTCCGGCGAGGTTGTGGTGGATGCTTGCTTCGGTGGCCGCGTCGAGATGGCTGGTGGCCTCGTCCAGCAGCAGGATCCGCGGTTCGCGCACGAGGGCGCGGGCGAGAGCGAGTCGTTGCCGTTGTCCGCCCGAGAGTCCGCTGCCGCGTTGGGCGAGCTGGGTGCGGTAGCCCATCGGCATCGCGGCGATCTCCTCGTGCAGGCACGCCAGCCGTGCCGCGCGTTCGATCTCCTCGGTGGGAACGGTGGTGTCGCGCAAGGTGATGTTGTCGGCGATGGTGCCGGCGAACACGAACGGTTCCTGCGGCACGACACCGATCTGCGCGCGCAGCGCGCGGGGATCGAGATCAGCGGCGCCGATGCCGTCGAAGCTGATGTGGCCGCTGGTGGGGCTGTAGAGGCCGAGCAGCACCATGCCGAGGGTGGTCTTGCCCGAGCCGGTGGCACCGACGACGGCGACCTTCTCACCGGGCTGGACACGGACGCTGATGTCGTGCAGGACGGGCGGGCTGTAGAGGTCGTAGCGGAAGCCGACCTGTTCGAGGTCGATCCGGCCGTCGAGCCGGTGGCCCGCGGCGGCGGGGTCGCTGCGCTCGGGTGGGCTGTCCAGGACGTCGGCGAGTCGTTGCAGCTGGGCACCGGCCAGTTGCAGGCGTTGCCCGTTGGCCACCACGGTCGCCAGCGGGGACACGATGGCCGAGGCGAGCCAGGCGACCGCCAGCATGGTGCCGGGTGTCATGGTGCCGGCGAGAACGCGGGTCGCGCACAGCCACAGCACCAGCAGCGGTGTCAGCACCCGCAGCGCCGTGGTGACGGCGTCGACGACCGCGGCGAGGTAGGTCCGGCCCAAGGTGGCGCTCATCCAGCCGGACAGCAGGTGTCCCAGGCGGCCCAGCGCGCGGTCTTCGGCCGCCGCGGCCTTGTAGGTGGCGATCCCTTCCAGGGACTCGACGAGATACCCCTGGGTCTCGGCTTGGGTGGCCAGGTCCGCGGCCATCCGTTCCCGGACCGAGCGGGTCGTGGCGATCAGCAGCACCACCACGGCGGCCAGCACCCCGAGCACCGCTAGCGCGACCGGCAGGTCGAGGGCGGCCAGCACACCGAGGTAGCCCAGAACCAGCACGGCGTCCAGCAAGGATCCGAGGGTCTGGCCGGTCATCAGGTCGCGCAGCATCGCGATGCTGCCGAAGCGGGTGACCAGGTCGCCGGTGCTGCGCTGTTCGAAGAACCGCAGCGGCAACCGGAACAGGTGCGCGCTGAACCCGAGCAGCGCGGCGGTGTCGAGGCGGCCTTGCAGATGAACCAGCAGCGACGATCTGAGCAAGGTGGTGATCAGCTGCGCCACGGCGACCACCGCGATACCGATGCCCATCAGCGGTAACAGCTCGGTGGACCGCAACGCCGGCAGATCGTCGACGACGGTGCGGGTGGCCAGCGGCATCGCCACCACCAGCGCCTGAGCGACGATGCTGACCGCGAGCACCTGCAACAGCAGCGCCACCGTGCCGGGCAGTTGCCACAGCGACCGCGCGTAGGTGCGCCAGAACGGCTCCCCGGGCGCCGATCGCGGTGCGAACTCGTCGCCGGGCCCAGCGCTGAGCACCGCCCGTCCCAGCCCGTTACGGAACTCCTCAGACGTCAGGCGCCGACGTCCGCGGCGAGGGTCCACGATGTCGACCCGTCGTGGTGACAACCGTTCCACGACAACGAAATGGTTGCCCTCCCAGTGCGCGATCGCGGGCAGCCCGACGGTCCCGAATGCCTCGGGTGAGGCGGCGTACCCCTTCATCCGCAGCCCGCAGGCTCGGCCGGCGCGCAGCAGCCCGCCCGCACTGACTCCGTCTCTCCCCGGGGCGCTCAGCTCGCGCAGTTCCCGCACCGGAGTGGGCCGCCGGTGATAGCCCAGGATCATCGACAAGCACGCGAGACCGCATTCGGCGTTGCTGGACTGCAGCACCAGCGGTACCCGGCTGCGCGGCCGGGTAAGGGATCCCGTGCGTGTCACAGCAGCCGCCCGATCAGGATCGCCAGAACTCCGAGGCAGGCCGCGGCGACCATCAGCAACACCCACAGCGACCGCAGCGCCCTCGTCCGCACGGCGGGCGGGAGGATGTCGCGTTCACGACCCGTGAGCACCCGGGCGCCTTCATCGGTGAACACGGTGCGTTTCTTGTTCTCCCCCAACGGTTCCCTCCCCAGCACTGCCAAGATCGTTCAGGCTCTTGGGGCGGCCGTATCCGCCGTGTCGAGTTCGTTCCGCTGCGGTGCGACATCCAGGTCGATCACCGCGGACAAGTGCGCCGTGGCTGCGTGGTCGACCGAGTAGTAGGCCCAGATCCCGCGTTGCTCCCGGCGCAGCAGCCCGGCCGAGACGAGTTGCTTGAGGTGGTGGCTCACGGTGGATTGCGCGAGGTCCATCGCGATGGTGATGTCGTAGACGCATACTGGAGTGCTTTGGCGGGCCAGCAGGTTTATCAGCTGCACCCGATGCGGGTGCCCGAGGGCCTTGAACAGCACGGAGATCTGCTTGGCCTCATCGACGGGCAGCCGCGGCGTCGTCAAGGGAACGCTGCACAGCGGCACTCCCGACGGTGGGATCGGGGCACACTCGGCCTCGGACGGGGTGACCACCACGGTCCGCTCCCTTTGAGTCACATCAGCCCCCTACATCGAGTGACCTCGATGTACTAGATCCAGGTTCTTCGATGTGTTCGACCGTACGAGGCCCGTGGTTCAGCACACAACCCCTGCCACCGGAATGGTCCAACCACCGGCGGCAGGGGCTGTCGCGACGCACATCACCAAGGAACGGTCAGGCTCACAGGAAGCTGGCCTTCGCGGTCTCGTAGAACTTCTTCATCTCGGCGTTGGCGGTCACCGTGGTCTCCAGCGCCACCACGAACTCCTCCGCCTTGCCGCCGGGCAGCACGGCGAGGATGCGGTCATCGGCGATGTCGGTGAACGTCCGCATGCCGATACAGCCCAGAGCCATCCGCGGTGTCTGGTTCTTCAGCGCCAGCGGCAGCGCCGCACAACCGGGCCGGCCCGAGACGTCCATCGGGGACGCGGTCCACTTGGCGTTTCCTGCGGCCTCGTTGTAGATCATCGCCTGCGCCGGCGTCAGCCACAGCAGGATCAGGTCGGGTTCGACGGGAAACTCCGCCAGCGGGCCGTACACGATCCCCGTGCTCTTCTTTCCCACCGAGGGGATGTTGGCCGCCTCGTCAGGATCCAGATACCGGGCGTCGCACATCGACTGCACGAGGCCGCCGAGCTGCTCCCCTGTTGCCTCGGGCAGCTCGAAACCCATCACCATCGCCCCGACCGGGCAGTTGAAGTGCCGCTCGGCGGAGGCGTAAAATACCCCCTTCTCCGCGACCCGCCAGAAGTTACAACTCGAGGGAACGGCTTCCGCCGACACCGCGACACCGTCTGGTGGACCGTCGGTGAACGTCAACGCCACCGGCGGCAGATCCGCCGAAAGCAGTTCCGTAATTCGTGCAGCAGCGTGAGCATGCTCCATTATGGGCCTTTCACTGGTCATCTGATGGTGGCGGAACCCGACCACCAGGCCGACGTCTCTCCTTCTGCGCGATATGACGGCAGCCCAGCAATACAGTGTTCCCAGATTTCCTTCGTGCCGGCCGAGAAATAGTGCGCAGACTCGCCTTCGACGAGACGAGAAAAGGAGCGTTCGACATACGTCGTTGCGGTACGAGCCACGACTTAGTCACCCCACCCCTCGAACTGTGCACTACCAACCCCGGACCTCGGGCCGCGATGATCAAGAAAAGAATCCACGGACCGGGTAGCCGATAAATGGTGCCCCCCGTTGAGCCGACACCGCGTCGTCCACTCGGGTGCAACGTTGATCCAGTCGACCAGCCCGCTCGATACCGCCTGATTAAGGCGACTCCGGCGGATCTCTACGAATACTGCGCCCTTTACCCTCGCATACTGCGGATGTTTGAGGCAGATTGAATCATGACAACCGGAAGCACACACCCACTCGCCGCGAACGCCTGCCTGCTCGGACCGTCATACCGGACGTTCAACCACTTACTCAAGGTCGCGGCCTTGCCGCCCTCGCCCCGTCTAGGCGGTGACCAGTGATCCGGTGAGGAACATCGTCGGAAGACCTACTGCGACGCCGCCGACAGTGGCGGGTTCGAGCAGACGCCCGTCCTTGTCGCGCAGGGAGGGCACGATCTGGATGACGACCTGGGCGATAGCGCCGACACCGACGGCAAGCAAGAAGGCCGACAATTCGGTGTTGGTACGCAGGCCGAACGCGGTCAGCGGGCACAGCAGTGACAAACCCAGCGCGAGCGGCCATGTTCGCGGATCCCTACTCGTCTCAGGGATCGTGTTCGGGTCGGGGTGCCGTCAGGTGTCGCGCCGGGCGGGTGGTCGTAGGTCGAGCAGGTTGGGGCGTCTTGCGGGGACGATCGGCGGTTCGGCGCAGCAGGAGCAGCCGTCTTCCCCCGCTTGCGGGACAGCGGGGATTCGTTGCACGACAACGGGTTCCGGTGCGGGCGCGCCGCGCAGTGCGCGCAGGCGGCCGGCGCGGACGCCGTTGCCGATGACGAAGACTTCGGCGACTTCGTGGATGAACACGACGGTGGCGAGGCCGAGGATCCCGAACGCGGCGAGCGGAACGAGGGTGAGGACGATCAGCGCGGAGAGCCCGATGTTCTGCAGCATGATCGTCCGCGCGCGGCGGGCGTGACGCAGGGCCTGAGGCAGGTGCCGCAGGTCGGTGCCCATGAACGCGACGTCGGCGGTCTCGATGGCGACGTCGCTTCCCATGGCGCCCATGGCGATGCCGACGTCGGCAGTGGCGAGCGCGGGGGCGTCGTTGACGCCGTCGCCGATCATCGCCACCCCACCACGGTTGCTTGCTTGGAGGCGGGTGATGAGGGCGGCTTTGTCTGTGGGTTTGAGTTCGGCGTGGACATCCGCGATCCCGGCCTGAGCGGCCAGTGCGGCGGCGGTCCGGGTGTTGTCGCCGGTGAGCATCGCGACCTCGATGCCCGCGTCGCGCAGCTCGGCGACGATCTCCGGGGCCTCTGGGCGGAGTTCGTCGCGGATGCCGATCAGACCGAGGACAACGCCGTCGTGCTCGATGACGGCCACGGTGGTGCCGTTCTCCTGCAGCCGCGTGATGTCGGCGTCGAGGGCGGGCGCGGTGATCCAGCCGGGTTTGCCGAGCCGGGCCGGGGTGCCGTTGACGAGGCCTTCCACCCCGGCGCCGGGGACGGTGGTGACCGCGTCGGCCGGGACGGGTGCGGGGGCGGCGGCGAGGATCGCGGCGGCGAGCGGGTGTTCGCTGTGTGCTTCCAGCGCGGCCGCGACCCGCAACACCCGCTCGGAGGTGACGCCGTCGACGGGGATGATCTCGGTGACGGCCGGGTTGTTGCGGGTGAGGGTGCCGGTCTTGTCGAGCGCGACGACGCGGACCGCGCCGAGGGTTTCCAGCGCGGCACCGCCCTTGACCAAAAGCCCGAGGCGGCTGGCGGCGCCGACCGCGGAGATCACGGTGACCGGTACGGAGATCGCGAGCGCGCACGGTGCGGCGGCGACGAGCACCACGAGCGCGCGCTCGATCCAGGTCGCGGGCTCGTCGAGCAGGGCGCCGAGACCGGCGATCGCGGTGGCGAGCACCATGACCGCGGGCACCAGCGGCCGGGCTATCCGGTCGGCGAGCCGCTGCCGGGCGCCCTTGCGCTGCTGGGCGTCCTCGACGACCCGCACGACCTTGGCCAGCGAGTTGTCCGCGACCGTGGCCGTGGCCTCGACGGTGAGGACACCGGTGCCGTTGATCGCGCCGGCGAACACCTCGCCGCCGGGTCCGACCTCGACCGGCACGGATTCGCCGGTGATGGCCGAGGTGTCCACACTGGACCGGCCGTCACGGACCACGCCGTCGCTGGGGATCCGTTCCCCTGCGCGCACCAGCATCCGGTCCCCGACGCGCAAATTCTCCGGGCTGATCGCGGACTGGATCCCGGCCCGGACCACGGTGACGGTGTCCGGAACGAGGGCCAGCAGCGCACGCAGTCCGCGGCGGGTGCGGGCCAGGGAGTGGTCCTCCAGCGCCTCGCTGATGGAGAACAGGAACGCCAGCATCGCCGCCTCGGCGAACTGGCCCAGGATCAACGCCCCGGCCAGGGCGATGGTCATCAGGGTCCCGACCCCGATCCGCCTGCGCCACAGCGCTTTCAGCGTTCCGGGGACGAACGTCCAGCCCCCGACCGCGGCCGCGGCCAGATGCAGCGCGATACCCCCGGACACGGAGCCCAGCCAGCCGGCGAGGAACCCGGCGACCAGGAACACGGCGGCGAGACCAGCGAGCTGGATCTCGCGGACCCGCCACAACCGTTGCGGCGCCTCGTGTTCGTCGTCGTGGCCGTGCTCGTCGCCGGGGCCGCAGCAGATGTCACTCATGCCGGGTACACCTGCGCCTCCAGGCTCCTAACGGCGGCCAGCAGCCCAGAGCCATCGGCGCTGAGCCGGTACATGACCAGCTTCCCCTCACGGCGCGAGGCGACCAGCCCCGCCGCTCGCAGCAGCCTCAGATGATGGGACACCAGGCCCTTCGACGCCCCGACGATCCACGCCAGGTCGCACACGCACAGCTCGTCACCGACATGCAGCGCGTGCGCGATCCGCAGCCGGGTCGGCTCCCCCAGCGCCCGCAGCCGCTCGGCCCGGCGGGCGAGCAGGTCCTCGTCCGGCAGCGCGGTCCGCAGGGACTCAGCGTGGTCGAAGTCGATACAGAGCAGTTCGCAGGCATCGTCACTCACTCTCTCAATCTAACGCCCGTTGATATGTTCGGGCAAGCATGCCGTTTCGCGAAAGACATCAGCGGAGCAGCGGTCACCTGCCCGCACGCAGCCGTACGCAACCGCCGCCTGAGCCATATCGGCATGACGAGCGGTGGCGAGCTGCAGCCTGACCCGCACCGGCTGCCTGCTTCAGCCACGACTTCCGATCACCACCACTTCATCCATCGCGCCTCGGCGGGAACCACTTTCGCCTCGACCTGGTGCGTGCACGGATGCGGACTCGCCGGACCGACCGCTCCGACCCGGGCCCAGAACGCCACAGCGACCGGGTCGCGCCCGATGGGCAGCATCGACCAGTCGAACCTGGCGCCCCGCTCCCTGGCGGCGCTCACCAGCGCTCGGCCCGCCCCACGCCTACGGTGCTTCTCCTCGACCTCGACATGGACGAGGATCGCGCGCCGGTCGACCGGACACAGCGATAGCCGCACTTCACCGAAGACCGTGTGCCCTAAGCGAAGCTGGATGACGCCGATCCCGGCGGACACCGGTGGCGGCAGGACGACCAGGCGCAGGCCGTACTCGTCCACCCCGGTTTCCATAACCTGCCGCTCGACGGCGGTGTCGATCACCGCCCAGACTCCGCCGACACCGGTCAATGCGTGGCAGGCCTCGCATAGCCATTCCGGCGCCCGGTAGTCCTGCGACCAGCCCTGCCGCACACCACCGACCGCGAGCTCATGGCCCCACGGACATCGTTTCGGGGTGCCCGTGCCCGGCCGGATCGGGACTTCCAGCGTTCGCCATTCCCGGTTCGCTCCGGTCACCGGAAGTCACGCGACTTTGACGCCAGGCCTTGCAGGTCCAACGGCTGCACCTGGTCCGCGACCACCGTGCACGTTCCCTCGGTCACCTGAGCGATTCCGCGGATCAACAACGCGTTGGTCGCCAGCAATACCTTCCTGCTCCGGTGAAACAGTCCCGGGGAGACGAGGATATTGGCCATGCCGGTCTCGTCCTCGAGGTTGAAGAAGGTGATCCCGCCGGCGGTCGCGGGGCGTTGCCGGTGGGTGACTGCTCCCCCGATCCACACCCGTGCCCCGTCTTCGGCCTGGCCGAGCTGGGCGGCGCTGATGGCGCCGTGTTCGGTGAGCCAGGTCCGGAGGTATTCGACGGGGTGGGAGCCGGGTGAGATGCCGGTGGCCCACAGGTCGGCGGCGGTGACCTCGAACCGCGTCATCCCCGGCAGCGCCGGGGCGTCCAGGCCGGGCGCGAGACCGGGGAGGTGTTCGGGCCGGGTGGTGGCCGCAGCACCGGCGGCCCAGAGTGCTTGGCGTCGCTCGGGGCCGAGGCTGGTGAACGCACCGGCGGTGGCCAGCGCCTCGATCGCGGGCTTCTTCAGCCGCACGCGTTCGGTCAATTCACCGATGCTGGTGTACGGGCCGTTGGCTTGGCGTTCGGTGACGATCGCTTCGGCGGCGTTGTCGCCGACGTTCCTGATCGCGGCGAGGCCGAGGCGGATGGCGTGGCCGCCTGTGCTTTCGAGTTCGGGTTCGAGGGTGGCGTGGGTGAGGCTGGCGTTGATGTCCGGCTCGCGCACGATGACGCCGTGGCGGCGGGCGTCGGCGACCAGCGATTGCGGTGAGTAGAACCCCATCGGCTGCGCCCGCAGCAGGCCCGCGCAGAACGCCGCCGGCCAGTAGTACTTGAGATGCGCGGAGGCGTAGACGAGCAGGGCGAAGGACATGGAGTGGGCTTCGGGGAAGCCGTAGCCGGAGAAGGCGTGGATCTGCTCGAACACGGACACGGCGGTGTCGCGGTCGACGCTGTTCGCCGCGGCACCGTCGAAGAACCTTTTGGCGAGTTTCTGCATTTTGGCGCTGGAGCGTTTCGATCCCATCGCCCGCCGCAACAGATCCGCCTCGGCCGGGGTGAAGCTCGCGACGTCGACGGCCATCTGCATGACCTGCTCCTGGAACAACGGCACCCCGAGTGTCCTATCGAGACTCCGCGCCAGCAGAGGATGCTTGTGTTTCCAGGTTTCCTCGCCGCGGCGACGCGCGATGTAGGGGTGGACGGAACCGCCCTGGATCGGGCCGGGCCGGATCAGGGCGACTTCGACGACGAGGTCGTAGAACTTCCGCGGCCGCAACCGCGGCAGCGTCGCCAGCTGCGCCCGGGACTCCACTTGGAATACCCCGATCGCATCGGCGGCGCACAGCATGTCGTAGACCTTGGGGTCGGCGAGGTCGAGCGTGCCGATGTCGACCGTCTCCCCGTGGTGTTCGGCGATGAGGTCGATCATGTAGTGCAGCGCCGAGAGCATGCCGAGGCCGAGCAGGTCGAACTTCACCAGCCCGACGGCGGCGCAGTCGTCCTTGTCCCACTGCAACACCGACCGGCCGGGCATGCGGGCCCACTCGACCGGCACCACCTCCGACACCGGCTCCTTCGAGATCACCATCCCACCGGAGTGGATCCCCAGGTGCCGGGGGAAGTCTTCGAGGGCGTCGGCGAGCTCGA
Source organism: Amycolatopsis japonica (assembly GCF_000732925.1). Lineage (NCBI taxonomy): Bacteria > Bacillati > Actinomycetota > Actinomycetes > Pseudonocardiales > Pseudonocardiaceae > Amycolatopsis > Amycolatopsis japonica. The sequence goes on along the minus strand of NZ_CP008953.1, from coordinate 1,429,667 downwards.
GGATCTCCGGCGGGATCTCCCCCGCGGCCTCCTCGCTGGTTTTCTTCACTCCGGCCCAGCGGTTGACGATCTTGCTGTAGGCGTCCTGCTGGCCGGGGCTGAAACCTAAGGCTTTGGCGGCGTCCCGGATCGCCGACGGCGCCCGGTAGGTGATCACGTTCGCCACCTGCGCCGCATGGAAGCGGCCGTGTTTGTCGTAGACGTACTGGATCGCCTCTTCGCGGCGGTCGGACTCGATGTCGATGTCGATGTCCGGCGGCCCGTCCCGCTCCGGCGCCAGGAACCGCTCGAACAGCAGCCCCCACTTCACCGGGTCGGCATGGCAGATCTCCAGCGCGTAGCAGACCGCGGAGTTCGCCGCCGATCCCCGGCCCTGGCACAAGATGTTGGCGTCGCGGCAGAACCGGACGATGTCCCACACCACCAGGAAATACCCCGGAAACCCGAGCTTCTCGATGATGTTCAGTTCGTGGTCGAGCTGGGCGTAGGCCTTCGGATAGTCCTCGCGGTGCCCGTAGCGTTTCGCCGCACCCGCCCAGGTCAGCTCCCGCAGGAACGACATCTCGTCATGCCCGGCCGGGACCGGGAACGGCGGCAAGTCGGGTGCGACGAGGTTGAGGTCGAAGGCGCATTCGACGCCGAGCAGGGCGGCGCGGGTGACCGCGCCGGGATACCGGGCGAAGAACTCGGCCTGCTCGGCGCCCGAGCGCACGAACGCCATGTGCGCTGCCGACAGCCAGCCCTCCATGTCATCGAGCGACCGGCGGGCGCGGACCGCGGCCACGGCGTCGCCGAGCGGGCCCCGGCCGGGGTGGGCGTAGTGGACGTTGTTCGTCGCCACCGTCACCACGCCGACCGCTTCCGCCATCGAGGCCAGGGTGTCGTTGTAGGTGGAGTCGAGCGGCAGGCTGTGATCGATCAGTTCCACCGCCACGTTGTGGCGTCCGAACTTGTCCGCCAGGGACATCAGCTCCGACATCGCGGTGATCTTGTCGTCGGCGGCGAGGGCGCGGCGGATCCTGCCTTTTCGGCAGCCGGTCAGCACCAGCACGTGCCCCGCCAGGTCATCGACCAGCGCGGTCTCGTCGTAGACCGGGCGGCCCTTCTCCCCGCCCGCGAGCTGCGCGCGGGAGATCACCCGGCATAAGCGGCGGTAGCCCTCGAGGCCGCGGGCCAGCACCAGCAGGTGCGCGCCGCTCGGGTCCGCGACGCCGTTTTGCGGTGCGGGCAGATCCAGCGACAGCTCCGCGCCGAACCCGACGCGGACCCCGAGCTCGCGGGCGGCCTCGTTGAACCGCACTGCCCCGTACATGCCGTCGTGATCGGTCAGGAAGATCGCGTCCAGGCCCTGGCGGGCGGCCTCCTCGACCAGCTCTTCGGGGTGGCTGGCGCCGTCGAGGAAGCTGAAGTTCGAATGCGCGTGCAACTCCGCGTACGGAACTCGCGGCACCGCGCCGCCGTCGTCGTCTCCCTCGCGGACCCGTAGATCCACCGGCGGCCCCGCGTAACCCTCTCGCTTACGCGACCACGCCGGCGAATCGTTCCCGTCACCCTCCACACGAGGACGACCGGACGCGACCCGCTGGATCTCACGCCACGGGACAGCAGGATTGTTGAACGCCACACCAGCTCCACACCACACGCTCTGCCGTGGGGGGGAAGCCAGCGACAAACACTCGAACATACGCACGAACTCTGTCGACGATCCTGAACGCCGAACTTGCTCCCGTCAAGCCCTGTGCTTGACATAACACCAGGTAGTGGACCCGACACCACCCCGACCAGTGAACCATGTGCAGGGACTGGCATGGTTGACTCGACTTGATAACACGCTAGGCCGTAAGAGTGACCTGGGAGGCACGGTGGACGAACCCGACCTGACCGGCGCGACCGTGTACGAAGCCGCCGACAAGCCCACCCTCGGCGGTGGCCGCTGGTACGTCCTGCCCGACGACACCACCTACTACCAGCCCTTCGACGGCACCCCCCGCCCCGCCCTCGTCGCAGCCTCGACATTGCGCAGCATGCCCACCTGGATTGAAGTGGTGAGTTAGCCCTCGCTCCGCGAGGAGATCTACCAAGTAGCGCAAGCTGATCTGTGCCACGTCGACCAGCCTCGCTAAGTTCGCGACTCCAGCTCGGGCGACCACGGGCTCCGTTTGCGCGTCCTTGAGACGTTCTCACCTGAGTACGCAACGATGAAGGTCATGACCGACGATGCGCGGCAGGGAGCCGCCAGCCCCCCGACACCGCCGAGTCCGACCCCTTCGTCGGTAAAGCGGCTGCCCGAGCTGACCCGGGCCGCGATGTGGTGGACCGCGTTGGTGATCGGGGTCCTGACCGCGGGTGCGGTGACTGTGCTGTGGTGGCCGGCCACCGCCGGGCTCACCGGCGCCGATCTGGTGAAGGCCCGCCTCGATGCTCTGAAAATCGGGCTTAGCATCGGCGTCGGCAGCGGCGGCGTGGTCGCCCTCTACCTCGCTTGGCGCCGCCAGCACTCCACCGAAGCCGACCTCGACAACCGCGAACGCGCCCTCGCCCAGCAATACGAAGTCCTCGCACACCAGCAAGCCGACGCCGCCGCCAACCGAGCACATCAGGAACGGGTCGCCGACGATGCTCGCTCAGACGCGACCGCGCGCCGGATCACCGACCTCTACCTCAAAGCCGCCGAGCTACTCGGCTCCGAGAAAGCCCCGGTGCGGCTCAGCGGCCTTTACGCACTCGAACGCCTCGCCCAGGACAACGAGACCCAGCGCCAGACCATCGTCAACGTCCTCTGCGCCTACCTGCGCATGCCGTACGAACCTCCGGTCGAGGCGGAGCCTGACGACCGTGGCGGCATCAATGACGTCGACAACTACCGCGAGCGCACGCAGGAACGCGAAGTCCGGCTTACCGCCCAACGCCTCCTCAAAGACCATCTCAACCCCCGCCGCAGCTCCAGCTACTGGGGCGAACTCGACCTTGACCTCACGGGCGCCCAACTCATCGACTTCACCTTGACCGGCGCTCGGGCCGGAACCAGCACATTCCGTAAAGCGACCTTCACCGGAACCGCCAGCTTCGACCACGCGACCTTCACCGGCGCCACCCTGTTCACCAAGGCAACCTTCACACGCAACGCCCGGTTCGAGGGGACGACTTTCACCGGCGGCGCGTGGTTCGACGAGGCGACCTTCAGCCTCAACGGCTGGTTCAACAAGACGACCTTCCGTCGCGGCGTCATGTTCGACAGGGCGACCTTCCACGGCGATGCCAGGTTCGTCAGGGCGACCTTCGCCGGCAAGGCCGTGTTCTACAAGACGGCCTTCAACACCTACACCAGGTTCGAAGAAGCGACATTTACCGGTCCCGCGCAGTTCGACCAGGCGGTCTTCAACAGGTTCGTCAAGTTCGACAAGGTCACCTTCACTGACAAGGCATGGTTCACCAAGGCAGCCTTCACCAGCGATGCCAGTTTCGACCTAGCGACCTTCGCCGACGACGTCTTGTACGACGGGGCAACTTTCGGCAGCGGCGCCTGGTTCCGTGAGGCACGCTTCACCGGCGCACCCCAGTTCAACGCGGTGACCTTCAACGGTAAAAGCTCGTTCGACAAGGCAACGGTGGACGGCACGCAATTTCACCCCACTGCCCTCCTTCCCCACAAGAACGACGACCCCACCAACTAGGGCTGACTCCACAGTGTTCGGACAGCGATGGTCGGCCGACCACAGGGTTCGTTCAGTCGCTCTGACCAGTTGACGGCAACGCTGTCCGTCCCGGACGGTCGAGCACTACGGGAGAGCTGCTCGTGTGGCGTCGAGGTTGCCGAGGAGGTCTCCGTGTTCGTCGACGCGGTCGAGGACGTCGTCGGCGGTGAACACCAGCTGTGCTGGGCGGCGGCAGGCGCGGACTTCGTCCCAGGTGATCGGGGTGGAGACGGTGGGGTGGTCGCGGCCGCGCAGCGAGTACGGGGCGACGGTGGTCTTGGCGGGGTTGTTCTGGGACCAGTCGATGAACACCCGCCCGGTCCGCTGGGCTTTGGCCATCACCGCGGTCACCCGGTCCGGTGTCTCTCGGGCCAGGCGTTGGGCGAGTTTCTTCGCGTACGCCGACGGGGCGGCAGGGGCGTCGGTGGTGATGGCGCAGTAGAGCTGCATGCCTTTCGAGCCGGACGTCTTCGCCCACGCGGTCAACCCGTCGTCTGTCAGGGCGTCGTGCAGTCGTTCGGCGACGCGGCAGCAGTGCACGATCGAGGTTCCCGGCCCGGGGTCGAGGTCGAACACCAGCCGGTCCGGCGGGCGGCGCGTGCCGTCGCTGTCGACGGTCCATTGTGGAACATGGAGTTCGAGCGCGGCCATGTTCGCCGCCCACACCACGGCGGCGAGTTCGTCCAGTAACGCGTACGTGATCGGCTCTGTCGAGCCCCGGCTGCCGCTGCGGGCGATCCGGACGGTCGGCAGCCACGACGGCGCGCTGTGCGGGACGTTCTTCTCGAAGAACTGTTCACCGCCGACACCGTCCGGGAAGCGGATGAACGTCACCGGACGCCCGGCCAGATGCGGCAGCAGCACCGGGACGATACGCGAGTAGTAGTTGATCACCTCGCCTTTGGTGAATCCGTCCGGATACAAGGGTTTGTCCAAATTGGACAGAACGAGTCTCCGGTCACCGGCTTGGACGGTGACCTTCGCCCCCGGTGAAGCCGTGGGCCGTTCCTCGGCCACCGGTTCACCTTGCGCATGCTCACGCGTGGTCTTTCGGGCAGAGGCGGGCTCGCGTCGTTGCGGGGCCAGGACGTCGGCGGGCTTCTTGTCGTCGCGCAGTCCGCGCCACGCGGTGTGCCGCAGGCGGCCGGCGCCGCGGGTGAACTGCCGGAACACCACCTCGCCCACCAACTCCGGCTCCACCCACTGCGCCCTCGCGGTGTCGGCCCTGGGTGGTGTCTCGGCGAAGGGATGCCGCTTCCGCTCGAGGACGTCGAGCCGGGCCTGCAAGCGGGCTCGTTCGGCTTCGGTGAAGCCGGTGCCGACGTCACCGATGTAGACCAGGTCGCCGCTATCCGGGTCGTGGGCACCGAGCAGGAGCCCGCCCATCAGCCCGTCCAGCCGTCCCTGCCCGGGTGCTGGTAGGGCGCCATGTCAGAACGCGTCGAATGCACCTACACCTACCGTCGAGGTGTCAGGTCGTGCAGCTTGTGCGGATAGGAGACGGCATGTCGGGCGGGCTGTCTGTTCGGACGATCGCTGGTCAGCTCAAGCCCTGCGACACCGTGGACTCGAGCACAAGAATGCATCACGCAACGTAGCCGCCCACAATCGTCGCTCTACCAGCTGGCGGTCACTCCTGAGTGGCATTTGTAAGGTCGCCGACGCACCGCGAGAGGCTCAGCCATGCTTCCCTGTCCCTGTCCAGCCGATCTCGCGCGCTTGAGAAGGCGGCCATTTCCAGTATTCGTGTGCAGATAGCCTGATCAGCAGCAGCGGGGAGGATTCGGTCGTGATCGCGGAAGGTCGCGTCAAGATATCACCGAGTGTTAGTTCTTGACCACGCAAGGCGACAAGGTTTGGGTGTCGCCGCAAGGAGCGATTGTGTCATTGACCCACCGATGCCATCCACACGTCTAGAGTTGTCTAGCTCAGATGTCCAGTTCCATCCACCTCCCACTGACTGGCGAGATTTCGTGACTCAACTTCCCGAGATCAACTGGCGGCAACTCCGCGGCAAGTCGCCGTCGGGCTCGCAACGTGATGGGTTCGAGGAACTCGTCAACCAGTTGATGATCTTTGGCGGACTCGTGGCCTGGCCGCCTGGCACTACCTTCAGCGTGTTCGGGAACCCAGATGGTGGCAGGGAAGGGCGTGGTGAACTTCCCGGTGGGGCGGTGTGGGCGTGGCAGGCAAAATGCCTGTTTGAGCTCGACACTGATGAGTTCGGGCAGATCACCAAGTCGGTACGCCGGGTCCTAGAGACCGAGCCCATGCTTGAACGCTATTTCGTACTGCTGCCCCTCAATCTGCCAGCGGGCGACACGCCCAAGACGAAGAGTGCGTGGACCAAGTGGAACGAGTACGTCGCGAAGTGGCAGGTCATGGCCGAAGCGGCAGGTCGAACCGTGACGTTCGAATATGTTGGTGAAACGCAGCTCAACAGTTGTCTGCTTCAGCAGTCTCAGGTGGGCCGACTGCGTTACTGGTTCGATCTGGACACGTTCTCGGAAGATCGATTCCGGACGATCGCGGCCCGGGCGGAGGCCGACGCGGGAGGCCGGTACACCCCTAAACTGAACGTCAAGGTACCGATCGCCGCTGCCTTCGACGGCCTCGCCCGAACGCCTGCGTTCGAGCACGTCATCCGATTAGCACTTGCGGCACTTCGCAACGCCCGAGGCACATACGGCCTACCTACACCTACAGAACAGCCTGAGCTGTTCGAACCCGCGATCGCGACGCTCAACGAGTGCCTCGACCACCTCGAGGAAGCAGTCACCGGGGCAATCACCCAGGCCTGTCACCCCAAAGGCACGCTTCCCGACGTCATATCTGCCATCGACGCGACCAACGACCCCGTTGACAGCGTTGCCGAGCTGCTCCGGCAGCACTGTTTGCGGGATCGCCACTACACCGGAAACGCAGCCAGCCTCTACCACCAGATTTCGAGCATCGAAGCGGCAATCTTCGGGTTGCGGGAGCTGCGTACCGGTCGAGCTTGGCAAAGCTACGACCAGACCGCCATTCTGATGACCGGCACCGGCGGATCCGGAAAGACCCATCTGCTCTGCGACCTCGCCAGGACCCGCACGGCGAACAACCTGCCGACGATCATCGTGCTCGGCGAGCAGTTCGAACGGGGGCCGATCGAGACAGATCTCGGCAGGATCATCGGATTCAGCAGTCCAGCTGGGCAACTGCTCGCCACCTTTGAGGCCGCCTGCCAGAACGCGGGTACAGTCGGGCTGATCATCATCGACGGGCTGAACGAACCTGCCGACCGAAGCGTGTGGAATAAGTACCTGCACAGCTTCCTCAACGAGACTGCCGAGTACCGGCATATCCGGGTCGTGCTCTCGTGCCGGACCGAGTTCCTCGCCGACACGTTGTCCGATCCTCTGCGTCAGCGCCTCCATACGGTCAAGCACACAGGTTTTGCCGAGGTCTCCCGGGACGCGGTGCGCCAGTTTCTCGACTGGTACGGCATCGAGCGACCATCGTTTCCGCTGCTGGACCCGGAGTTCACTAATCCGCTGTTCCTCAAACTGCTCTGCACCACCCTGCAGACGCGAGGCGAACACCGATTCCCGCGCACTGGCTTCGGAGCCTCGTGGATCTATGACAGTTTCCTCGACGCGATCAACGACCGCCTCGCGGCTCCGGAGCGCTGTGACTACGACCGCAGCAGCGCGCTGGTCCGTCGAGCCGTCGAGCAGATCGCCACTGCGATTCAGACTCACGAACGCCGACTGCCCAGGGCCGAGGTCGAAAATCTCACCGCGTCGCTCCTGCCGGGTCGCGGATGGAGCCGGAGTCTGCTCAACGGCTTGCTGAAGGAAGCGATCCTCGCTGACCTCCTTATCGATGGTGTCAGCTACATCAGATTCGGATATGAGCGCCTCGGCGACATCGCATGGGCCAAGCTCATCGCAGCCGACGACCTCGCCACCGTGGCCGAGCGGACCGCCTCCATGGCGCAGCGGTGGTACCGCAACGCCGGCGTTCTTCAAGCACTCGCTTCCGTACTGCCCGAGACGCACGGCATCGAGTTGATTGACGTCCTCTCGATCCCAACTGGCGAGTATCACCCAGACACCCACACTGATTTCTTACTCAGCATCGCGTGGCGTAAACCAGACGCTCTGACCGCTCGGACCGAGGCGATCCTCGTCGAACTGCAGTCCAACCCTGACGTCGCCGATGCTGCCAACAGCGCGTTGCTGCAGGTGGCCACCGTTCCAGGCCACCGGTTGAACGCGGAGTGGCTCCACGGCCAGCTCCGCCGCTTGACGCTGCCGGACCGAGACGTGACCTGGTCCCACTTTTGCGACTGGCAGCATGACAGTGCCGGTCACCTGCCGAACCTCATTAGCTGGGCATGGTCGGATGCCAGTGCCACGGCCACTGAGGACACCCGTCATCTAGCGGCACTCACCCTCAGCTGGGCCCTCGGTGCTTCGCATCGGCCGACCCGCGACAACGCCACCAAAGCAATCATCGCGTTGCTGGAACCAGCGCCCCACTTGTTCGGGCCGATCCTGCAACGTTTCGTGGACTGTGGTGATGACGCCATCGAGGAACGCCTTCTGGCAGTCGCCTGCGGCATCGCTCAACGGACCTGTGACGCCTCCACCGCCGCCGCTATCGCCGTAGCGGTGCGTGACCACACCATTGGCCGCGGCTACTGGCCCCAGAATTACCTTAGCCGCGATTACGCACGCCGGACAGTCGACGTTGCACTGGACCACGGCTGGCAACCCGACCCCAGCAACATCGCCGTTCGCGTACGCCCCCCGTACACGACGGACTGGATTACGCCGGAACGGTCGCCAGAAGAGATCGAAGAGCTCTCGGGGCCGCCTGCCTACCGGTACAGCGCCGTCAAAGGACCTGCCTTGTCGGACTTCGACGACTTCCATAAGCACGTCATAGCTTCGCTGACGCGGGACTTCCGGCTCGAGGGCAATGTTGACACAGATTATCTCGGGAGGATCGTTTTCGACCAGGCGTTGCATCTGGGGTGGACGCCCGAACTGTTCGGCTCCATCGACCGGCACCTCCGGCGCGCCGGAGGTGCGGACGAGAAACAGCACGAGGGATACGCCCGCAAGTACATCTGGACAGCGTTCAAGCAGCTGGTCGGGCGCATGACCGACCGGTTCGCCCTCGATCCGGCCTACAGAGACGACAGCAGAACCGACTACCAGACGCCACTAGACGTCTACGGGCATGACATCGACCCGACAACGTTGCTGCGGCGGATTGAAAATCGGGTCTACGCGGACACCCCGCGCACTTGGTTCGCACCAGCTGCCGCGACGTTCCCAGTCGTGCTCGACCCAACTTGGGCGACCCACGATAGACACGCCCCACCCATCGACCGCTTACTCGCATGCACCAACACAGCCGGAGATCGGTGGCTGGTGCTCGAAGGCCACTACCAGTGGTCGCAACCGCAGACCCCGGACGAAGCCGCCGCCGGAATACCTCACCACAAGACCTGGGCACAGATTCGCTCCTACCTCGTCAACTCCGTCGACGTCGACGCCTGGGAGGCGTGGGCGCAAGGTCAAGACTGGAACGGCAGGTGGATGCCCGAGTCAGGGAGCCCGACGGGACTGATACTCGCCGACCATCCATACAAGTCAGACTGGCCCAACCTGCAGGGGCGCGACCGAACCGCCTACCGGGAATCGCCGCCTGGGACCCTTATAGTCACGACAACCCGGTATGGTGGCGTCGCGAACGACTGGGACCAATCCGACAGCAAACACCTGTACACGTTCATGCCCTCGACCACCTTCTGCAAGACGATGGATCTCCAACGAGTCGGCGACTTCCAATGGGGGCGCGCGGGAATATCTCTGGCAGAGAGCTTCGCAGCCCGCGAACCAGGCCCCGACACAGTCCACGTCTCCGCAGAACTCCTCCGTAGCGCCCTGGCCAGCAACGGTCAATGTTTACTGTGGACAATCCTAGCCGAAAAGGACACGGTCACTCCCGACCACCATTGGCCCAAGGATGGTGAACCGGTTTCACGTAGCTACTCAGCGACGTACCTGTTCGACGGAGCCGAAATGCGACTCCTGGACGCCAACGCCCACACAATGCGCGCGGGCGGGGACGCATCGCACGCTACTACCTGGAGTCTTCCCTCAAACGTTCCCATCTGACAGCCTGACAGGTCGCACAATGCTGGCAGGTCGCAATATCAGAACTCGTCGAATGCCCGGCTATCCGCTGTCACGTCGGTGCAGAACCAATCGGCCAGCGGCGACTTCACCTGAGTATGTGCGGGGCCAGGGTGAGTGTTCCAGAGGCGCTCCAAAGTTGTCCCACCTGGCATTCCGCACGTCGGTCGCACTCAGGCGGTCAGCGGCATGAGAGTGCGTTCGCGCAGAGCGATCGGATATGTAACGGTGTAGGAGTTCGAGGCGACTACTCACACGCCGAAGCTGAGGGTGGAGCTCGCAGGCATGATCGACGAACCATGACACGGGAACTCAAAGGCTTCATGCACCGCCGGGGCGAACGGATGCTGAACCGAGTAACCCACCTCGAAGGTAGCCGACTCCGAGGTACGAAGCTAGTATAGTAAGAAGAATGACCACCGAGCCTGCACCACATCGACGCCTGAAGTTCTTTGGTCCAGCGGACCTCGGAAAATATTTCCAGGCGGGACGCGCAACTGAGGTTCTTAGTCGGTTCGACGCATCAGTCACGACGTACACTGCTTCCGACGTTCTCGAACTGTATAATTCCCGACTCTTCGTGGAGAACGGGTACTTTCCTGCTTCCTCTTCCGAGGAGCAGCGCGCGGCATTTAAGGCGCTCATTCCCGGATTGCATGAAGTCGAGTCCAAATTCTTTGGCTCTCTCACCGACGAAACGCTGAGTTGCCGGATCGCAGGGGTCAGCCATGAGTATCACGCGGACTTGCTGGAACTCCTGTCACGACACAAGGTCTACAGCCGTTGCTCCGCCGCGACTGTGCTGGCAGTCCTAGACAGCCTGCACGTCAGTACAGGCACGATGCTCTCGTGTGGAAGCCTTGTGCGGGTTTACGATGAAGAGATACGTACGCGTCTTGTTTCGAACGTGGCCAACGCTGAGCATTTGATTCGACTATATCTCAGCGGTGATGATCGCTCGCAGCTGTACTTGCCGCAGAGCTTGAAGAGTTCAGACAAGCGCGCACTACTTGACGCGTACATAGATAGCGAGGAGGCGCATCCGAATCTTCTCGAGCTGATCTCCGTCGCGCGCGTCAACGCAGCTGCTGGAATCGACGAGAAGATGAAGCTCAAAGCGAAGCGCAAGCATGAACGATGGACGAAGGAGTTCTTTGAGTCTAACGGTGGCGGAATGGTGATCGGCTGCGACGTTACTGTTACCAAGGGGCAAGATGAGCCCGTGAAGGCATCAAGGGACGGGCTCGTCACGAAGTACTCCTACAGTCGCGAGTGGTTCGATGAGAACCTCGATTACCCTACGATCCTCAACAACTTTCTCTATGTGTTTGAGTTCGCAGATCGTCACATGCTGTTGACGCTGCCCTCGTATCAGGCGGAAGTCGGAGCGATTGAGCGTGCGATGGGAACCTCAGGAAAGGATGCTTATCCAGCGGGTTTCGCCTTTCGCCTTAAGGAGCAGAGTTCCTTCCTGCAGGTCTCCATGTATGAGCGGCTTCTCAGACACAAAGATGTTGAGCTTGAGTCGGTAATCGTGTGGTTCTTCGCGGACTACTTGAGAGATAGTTTTGGTGTGGCAAATCTACGGTTCGCGCCTTCAAGTAGGACTGCAACATACCTTGAGAAGAGTCGGCATCTGTTCGCCGAGATGGAAAGTATCGTCATGCAGTTCTCGCTCTACGTGGAGAACGGCGAGTTTGACCCTGAGCTACTGGCTATGATGTCGGCCCAGGTCAAGTACCGAGACGTGCCGAGCTGCTTGGTCGGCAAATATGTCTATGTAGGCGAGAGTCCAAACATCCACAACGTCATGCGCCTACTCTTCTCGGATCAGTCCGGCTTGGGGTACATAAATGATAGCCTCAGGGCCGACAACGGTGCTCGACTACTCATCGAGCACGATGTTTATTATGGTGACTTCCATGACTACCAGAAGGATCAAGTCGACTACTTAATCGCGCACGGCGTGGTCGAGAACGCTGGAGGCCATATCCGGATAGCAAGTGCCGACCAGTTCGTGGTGCTGCGCGATCTCTACGAGTTGGAAGCGGCAAGTTACTACCACCACCGCAAAGGTGCGCGCGAAGCAATCGATGAGATGGTCACAAAGGGTTGGCTTGTGCGGGCCGAGTCGCTGTTGTCTAAGCCTGAAGCAGGCTACTTCAACTACTGCCTCAATCATCAGGACTTCAGCGATGGCCTGAACCTGCGCAACAGGTACCTGCATGGCGCAATCCTTGATGTCGCGGATGAAGAGGAGCACTACCGTACCTACATCACCGCGCTCAAACTACTGGTTTCGCTTGTGATTAAGATGAACGATGATCTCTGGCTGCGCGAGAGTGAGGAGCTCGCTAACGGAACCGAGGCGACTCCGTCTGAGCAGGACTGTTAGCCCGGATCTTTCGCGTGGGTGACGGCCTGGCTTGAGACTGTGGTTGTTGCGTGTCGGCCCACGGCGCCTGCCGTCGCGGACACACCGGCTTGACCGGGTACGATATGCATGCCCCGCCTGCCATCGCAGCACTCGGTCGTCTACGACGTCGAACCTCCGCGTGCCGCCAATGCGAACAGCACGACCGCGACGGCCAACAGCACGCCAATCTGCCCACGCCCCGACCCGCTCCGCGAAAACGTCGTTCAGGCAGGTGCCCACACCACCACCACGAGCACCCGCCGCCCGACAAAGCTCGAACCGCCCACTCGTCGCAGCTGGACAGCTTCAGCGATCTTCAGCGCGCGGTCATCGGCATGAGCGGACATCTGGACCTTGCAGATTTAGTCCTAGGATCGGATAGCCGTAAGAGCAATGATGGGGAATCGCGTGCTGGTGGCCGACATGTCAGAAGCAGCGAATGTCAGCCGCGATCGGCCAGCCCTTCGTCGTCTGGCTCCGCCAGCATCACCAGTAGCACGCTGAGCATTTCGATTTCACCGTCGCCACCAGGACACCCAGCGGGAACATTGCTATCGACTGGCTGCGCGCTATGACCGTGACCCGCGGCCGTCCTCACCTCTGCGTGAGGCGCCGAACTGCTCACCGTCACACGAGAATCGTTCGACCTACAGGTTCCGGATGGGGTCAGAATGCTATCTGCGGCCTGTGTCCCAGCTGACGACTCAGGACACTTTTGTGTGCTGGGCAGGGTGAGTACGGCCAGGAGTCGCTGTCGGCGAGCACGTCCCGGGTCCAGTGGTGTGGAAGTGAGGCCGAGGTGCGCCGATCGGTCCTACTCGCAGGGACTGTGACAGGATGCCGCATCACTATCATCTGCGTCCGCTGTCGCACGGCGGGTGATCGTGGCGGCGTAGTCGTCGCCGCTGGGGTGTGCCAGCTTGATCCAGCGTTGCGCGCCGACGATCGACAGGCCGAGCAGGCTCGACAGGGCCTTGGCCGGCACGGAGGCCGCGTTGCCCATGAGCGCGCTGTTGCGGCTGATGCGGCTGTGGACGTCCAGTGTGGCGAGCCGCCGGGCGAGGGTGGCGGTGTGCAGGGGCTGGCCAGGCAGGCGGCCGGGAAACAGCCAGCGGTGTTGCTCGTCGGTGCGGCCGCCGAGGGAGACGTGTCCACGGCGGGTGTCGGCGAGAGTGAGCACGAGTTCGGCGATCGGGCGGGGCAGGGCGAGTGGCTGTGGCCCGAGGCACAGGTGGACCTCGCCGCGGAAGTGCGTGATGTCGTCGGCCGTGAGAGTGGTGATCCGAGAGGGTGTTTGGCCGTAGAGGAGGACAAGCAGGCCCGCGACACGGTCAGGCACGGCGATGGTGGTGTCATGCAGGAGACGCCGGGCGATGATCCAGCGTGTGTCTTCTCCGGGCAAGGTGTCGCGGCGTCCATGGTCTCCTCGTGCTCGAATGTCCAGATCGCGGGTATGCCCGCTCGCCGTGCACCAGGTGATGAACGACCGGGCCTTGTGGGCGGGTCGTCCGATCGCCAGGCACCAAGTGTCGAGGTCGGTCTGTGTGCAGGTGCTGAGGTTCCGCCCGCGCGAGCTGAGCCATTCCAGCAGCCGGATCGCGACGCTGACTTCGTTGCGGACGGAGTACGCGGCACCGGGCGTGACGGGTGTGCGCCGCCGCCGCAGCCGTCGTAGGTGTGTCCAGGTGACGTAGTGGCGCAGGACGCGGCGGTGGTCCGGATCGTCGATGTCGCCCAGGGTTTGGTCGATCCAGCGTTGAAGCGCCGCGAGGTGCCGGTCACGGGTCGGGAGGACGTGGTGCGCGATCAGGACGTGCCGAAGGTGATGAGCAGCCGCGACCGGTGTCAGGTCGTCGAGTGTCGCGTGGGTCAGCGGGCCCTGCGCGGCGGCCAGGTGCGCGAGCATAGATCGTGATGACGTGCGGCTCAGCCATTCCAGCAGGGGCGCGGGTTCGGTGCGGCCGAGCGCGTCCAGCGCGGGATGGAGTTCGTCCCGGACGGTGCCGTCCGCGCCGGCGAGCAGGGTACGAAGAACTTTCGGTGCGGCGCACCTGGCGCACAGTCCGAAGTGGTGCGTGCGCCCGATGACGCCGCAGTCCGCGCAAGCACGGAAGTAGGCGGGTTCGGTCTCGATGCAGGTCCAGCACAGCGGCCCGTCCTGTACTCGTCCGACGACCGGCCGCACTCGCCGGCACCGGCAGCAAGCCTCGCGCCGAACGGCGCACGGTCGGCAGAGCGGCGCACGGTCGGGGTCGCGCCCGGCGATCTGCCGGAGCTTGCCGCAGCGCGCGCAGACAGCGGTACGGGCCGCTCTGCAGCACGGGAGACACCGCGGTGCCGAGGAGTTGGCGCGGTAGCAGGGCCTGTCCCGGCCGCACACCGAACACACCGCCGTCGGGAGCCGGTAGCAGCCGACGCACACCGGCGCGCCGTCGGCCTGGCCGCCGATGACGCCGCGCTGCCCGCACAGCGAGCACGTCCGCTGGTTGTACGAGACCAGCGGACGGCAGGAGGAACACAGCGGCCCGCCGTCGGGGGTTCGCGCCACCACCGATCGCACGATGCCGCAGCGGGAGCACGCGGTGGCCCGGGCCCTCTGGTAGCAGGTGTTGCACGAGATCGTGCCGTCCTGGTGGCGGATGACCGGCTGGTGCTTGCCACAACCCGGGCAGGTCGCGGGTGCCATGCCTTCGACGCCGTGGTCGGCCAAAGCCGCAGCCAGCCGGCGGACCGCGAGTGTCCCCTCGGCAGCGGCACCGGTCAGCAACTCCGGCCGGTCCTGCAGTTCCCAGGCCACCTGCCGCTGCCGGGCCGGTTGTACCACCACGCCGAGGATCACGGTGCGCAGCCAGCCACGATCCAGGCCCGGCGCCGCGGCGACGATCACGTCGCTGATCACCTCGACGTGATCGACACCGGGCTCGGGCGGGCAGCGAACGCACAAGGGCCGACCTTCGCGGTCGCGGTGGCGGGCACGGGTCACCGTGCCGCACGCCGAACACGGGCGGGGCTCGAAGATCCCCGAGCCGCGGTTACGGCAGCCAGTGCAGACGCGCCGGCCCTGCTGGTCGCGATGACTCATCCGCGCGGCGGCTCGACCGCAATCCGGGCAGCGTGGCTGCACGACCTGGCTGGCTCCCGCCGCGAGCAGGTGGCGGATGAAACGGTCGACCAACGGCGGCCCGTCCGTCCGGCCCGACAGCAGCACGCCCGGGTCGGTCTCGAGAATGCGGGCCAACTGCCGATGCCCGGTCCGCGACGTCGCGACCGCTCTCACCGCCTCCTCGACCACATCGGAACTCAGATCGGGTTCGACCGTGCCGACGATCGCGAGGACGACCCCGACCGGGTCCGTCAGCGACCGGGGCGACTCGGGGTCGGTCACGAGCGATCCGGGGCGATTCTGGCCCGCTTGGGCCGGAAGTCACCGACCCCGGCGTCGTCATCCGCTCCGACCGCTGTGCTGCGTCGGAGGGACGGCGCGGCGACGGTCGGCTCGATCAGATCCTCCATCCCGCAGCCGAGGATGTCGACCAACGCCACCAGCGTCTTCAGACTCAGCCGTTCGGGCTTGTCCGCGACCAGCCGATAGACCTGGCTGTCGGAGAGGACGATGCCCCGTTCCGCGAGCTTCGGCCGCAGGTGGGTGGTCTGGAACATTCCCTGCCGTGCCATCAGCTCACGCAGATTCCACGTGTAGTCCAGCTTCGCGCTCACCATGCGTTCGTCTCCTCCGCGCTTAAGGCCTTGCCGATCGCGTTCGTCATCATCGTGTTCATGAAGTCGCCACTGACTCCCGTGTAGATCGCGGTGGTCGACGCGTAGCGGTGACCTACCTGCTGCTGCACGAACACCGGATCCACGCCGTCCTCGATCTGGTGCGTCACATGCGAATGCCGCAGACAATGCGGGACCAGTGTCTCGTCCAGACCCAGCGCCCTGCGGTAGTCGGCGAACCGCTGCTCGATATGCCGGGATCCGATCCGGCCGCCCCGTTCGGTCAGCCACACCGCCGGATGATCCGGAAACCCGTACCGCGGCCGGATGTTCGTCAGCCAATCGTCGACGACCTCGACGATCCACGGCATGACCGTGTGCACCGTGCGCCGCCGCGGCGGGCTTCCTCTCGACGCCTTTCCCCACCGCACTTCGAGATTCCCGAACCGCCCCAGCTCCGGAGCCTGGGGATTGCGGTACCAGTCCATAGTGTCCAAACGCGACGACTCCCGTGGCACGCAGCCCATAGGCGTAGATCACCTTGAACAGCGTCGCGTCCCGATAGGCCGCGAGCGCCCCTTTCCGCCCCAGCCGCACCGCGCGGTCCACCTGGTCGTCGGCGTAGTCGAAGAACCGCTGCAGCTCCTCCCGCGTCATCGGCCGCCGCTCGGGCGCACCCTCGTAGGCGACCAGATGCCCCAGGGTGTTCCACTCGAAGCAGACCTGCACCGGATGCGTACCGAAACGCTGCTCGCACTCGGAAACCCAGCCATACTCCGGGCGCACCAGATAGTCGCAGAACCCGCGCACAGCGTCCTGATAGTTCCGCAGTGTCGACTTCGCACGGTCGCTGTCGCTGACCAGGTCCGTCATCCACTCATCGACGTGCGCCGCTGACCAATGCCACGGAAACTCGTTGGTATAGGCCAGAAAACGCCGAACAACACCGAGACGGTCACGCACCGTCGAGTCCCGCAGTCCACGCCCGCCAATCTGCTGCGCCCGCCAGCCGCTCAGCATCGCCTGCACCACGGCATCCTCCGGTCGCAGCAAAGCAACCCCGTCGGCCAACTCCAGCCGCGCGGACCCCGGAAGCTTCCCGTCAGCAGACACTCCGCACCGCCTTCATAAGACGGGTGAATCATGCATCAGATGCACGTTTCAGGCAAGGTCTGCTGGTCAGGGTGGGGACCCACTGCCCCAGGAGGTAAGCTCTCCACCGCGGCTCTACGAGGCTGAAGCGGGATTTTCCTGCAGTAGCTGCAATTCATCGCCGTTAACGCCACCCGCACACCACGACCTCGATGGTCTGGATCAAAGGGTGTTTGATCCACTCAGGAGACCGGCGCCCAGGGACGTACGTCGACTGGATCGCCTTCACTACCAGGCCTTCGAGGCCGCGGTCCTTCGCGACGTCGAGCAGATCAGCCGGGGACATGCCGGATGCCGAGAGGTCGGCGTGGCTGTAGGACGGGGTGATCGCGACGAGGTTCTTGTCCGGCACCTCGATCCCCTCCAACACCGCCCGCCGCCGCTCATACGGTTCGTCCAGCAGCCGCTGACCGCCGAGCAGCAGAACGTCGAAGACGAAGTACGCCACAGACACATCGTCGCTGGTGGCGTAGTTCTGCAGCAGACCGAAATCCGGGCGGCCGTGGTCGTCCAGCGCGACGATCTCGCCGTCGAGCACCGCCTGGCGGCCCTCCAGCGCGTCGCCCATAGCATCGCCGAGGATCGGGAGTCTGCCGGTGAAGTCCTTGTCGTTGCGGCTGGTCAGCCTCATCGTCCCGTCGGTGGCGACCCTCATTACCGCCTGGTAGCCGTCCCACTTCCACTCGGAGGCGTACCGCGGATCGTCCGGAAGCTCCTTCCGCGCCTGGCTCGCGAGCATAGGCTCGATGAACGCCGGCACCCGCGAACGCTCACTCCTTGCGGCGTCTCGTGCCATGACGGCCTCCCGAGCAGCCGGGTACCTGCGGACCGCGCTCTCACGTGCGCGATTCACCGTACCCCGAATGGCGCACTCTCGCCGGATTCCGTCATGACGCATCCCAGGTGACCACGGTTTTCGCCGCCGGGCGGGGACACCGCCTGTTACATGCGCCGCTTGACAGACGACTTAGCGAAACGAGACCGACTAGGAGGAGCTGCGCCGAATACGGAACGAACGGCATATCCAGCTGCGCTGGAAACCCAGGACCGTTGGTTGTCGAAGACCCGTGCGATCTCGCGGAGACCATGACCTATGCCGGTATCACGGTCACCCGCCGCCAGTGCGGGCGCGTCGTCGACCAACTCTAGCTTCCGGTCGGAGAAGCCGAACCCACTATCGCCGACGAAGAAGCCCTGATCGCTGCGTTGTGTACCCGCGTGGCGCCGGAGCACTTCAGCCGCGTGCAGGTCGAACCGGCGAACCGGCCGATACTCGTCGAAACGCGAGTCAATCCCAAAGTCAAGCTAAGCCCTAGTAATCCACTCCTTCGAGTGAAACGTCCGACTAGGCAGAACGAAGACATCCACTGTTTGTCGGCCAGAAACGACCGCTCGTCGCACAGGTTGATGGGCGAGTGGACGCGTCCGACGACACTCCGGCACGGTCATATGCACGTGCATGACGCAAGTGCGGCGATGAAGGAGCAGGTAAGAGTGCTACGCAACGATGGCGGCCAGCAACCGGTAGCTGAGCCAGGTCCTGGCGTCGGCTTGCCGCTCCGCGACTGCGTGCCGAGCCAGTTCGAGCTCTTCCCGCTTCGAGGAGCTGCAGACCGGCGCGAGGGCTCGCCGGATTTGCCCACCTACCTTACGCGCGACGTCGACGCCGAACTCCGTGCCGCGGTTGCCCGTGCTGCGGCAGGGTCAAGTGTCATGGTGACCCTGGTGAGTGACCTTGTCGCAGGGAAGAAGCGAGCAGCGTGGGAGTGTCTCTGGCAGTCGAAAGACGAGAACGGGAGACTGCTGATGCGGGACTGGGCAATATGGCCGGCGGTCAGCCCGAGCAGCGCCGAGGCTCTGATTGAGGCAGCCAGGTCGGCACGGCCCCGAACGGTTTACTTCCTGCCAGGACTCGACCGATATTTTGGCGGCCCGGACCTAGCGGTCGGCGATACGGTCGCTCGGGTATTGCGGGAGACGCTCAACGATCCCTCACGTGTGCCAATCTTGGTACTCGCAACAATTCGTATGGGACCTTTACGGGACCTGAAGTCGGCCTGCGTCAAGTTTCCACATGCCAAGCTGCTTGTTGAAAGCAGCGAGATCAAGGTGCCCGACGAGTTCAACCCTGAGGAAATGGCTCGGGCGTTGAGCTCAGAAGACCCCCGGGTCGCGGACAGTGCGATACTGGCGGAAGCAGATCGGTACGTCGTTCAACACATGGTGGACGTTCACGATCTCCAGACCCGTTTCGAGAAGGCCGACATCTTAGAAGAAACGATCTTGAAGTGTGCTATCAAACTTAGGCGTTTCGGCAATGATGTCTGGCTGACGCGTGGCTTGCTGGAAAAATGCGCGGGCGCACTTCTGCATGATAAGGTTCAGCATTTCGCGGGGGATGACCGGTTCGATAAGGCGTTCGCGGAACTGGAGCGCCGGGGCCGCGGGGAAGCGAGCATGATCATAAAATGTGACGAAACCGTCAGCCGGGACGATCTTGCCACCCGATATCGACTTGATAGCTACCTTGAACGAAGGCATGTTCTCGACGCGACCGATCCGGTTACGGTGGAACCGCAACTGTTCCCTATCCTGGTTGACGAAGCCGACACAACAAGCCGCGTGCCACTGGCTCGGGAGTGTCGCAA
This sequence comes from Amycolatopsis japonica, assembly GCF_000732925.1. Lineage (NCBI taxonomy): Bacteria > Bacillati > Actinomycetota > Actinomycetes > Pseudonocardiales > Pseudonocardiaceae > Amycolatopsis > Amycolatopsis japonica. Next base: position 1,409,848 of record NZ_CP008953.1, on the reverse strand, counting down.
GCGTGGCCTACTGTACTGGGCGATGCGCTTCTACCTCCGCGCATCGGACGACGGCGACCGGTCTGCCCGCTTGGAGTTGGCGGACATGCTTCGCCAGGCGGATCGTATCAATGACGCACTTGAACAGTACCAGCCTTTGATAGATGGAGGCGACCGTGACGCGATAACCCTCTCGGCGGAAATGCTCATTGCAGCGGATCGAAATCTGGACGCCATCGATCTACTAAAAGGTCTGACGAAGAATGGAAATCGCAAGGCGACGGTGCTGACCGCAAGGGCCAGGGAGCACCTGAAGCAACGCAGCGAGATGCTGCGCCTATACCGCAAACTTGCCGAAGATGGTCACGCCGAAGAAGCAGCTATGGTGGCAGACATGACGGTCGGCGCAGCCACGGACTCTGAGCGATCGAAAGTCATCGATGATACCGTTGAATGGCTGATGGGACTTGCCGATAAATGCGGGCCGAAGATTGTCGAACACGCGATTGAACTACTTGTGGATGGCAAGCAGGTAGAGGTCGCTATGGACCGACTCGAACGCTATGCGAGGACGGGAAAGAACTACGCCTGGCTGATCGGGGCCGAGATTTTGTTCTCGCACGGTCGAGTCGAAGATGCTCTGGACTGGTGTAGGGAAGCTGTAAAGTGCAAGGCATCTCACGCTTCCAAGTTCGCGGCGAATATCAATGCCCAGCTCGGATTCTCCGAGGCGGCTATGAGACACGCGTTAGCGGCGGTCGAAGCGGGGAGTCCAGAAGCTCTCACAAAACTAGGAAACGTCCACGCCGCTAAGGGATTGACCAAACATGCCCTTGACTGCTATGAGAATGCCGCCAAGGCAGGGGATAGGCAAGCACTGGCCAGGGCGGCCGAGCTGGCTGCAATGAAGGGCTGGAGCGACAGAGCATTCGACTACCATCGTCAGGCGCAGCGAAAGAACTGTGCTCCACCGCCTTCGACGATCGCAGTTGCCTTATGCGAGGCCGGTCAAATCTCCGACGCGTTCGCGTGGTACTTCAAAACATTGCCTGACGTTTCGAATCCGGACATCATAATCCCACTTTCGGACGTATTTCTTGCAAGGGAAAATGAAGCCTCACTTTGCTGGGACACTGTGGACCTTGCTTTGTCGAATTATGTCAAACTGGTCTCAATGTCGCGACCTCAGGCAATCTCCTGGCTCGCCGAAGGAATCCTGCGCGCAGGCGAGGAAGAGGTCCACGCCTCGGCGAACCAGTATGACGGAGCGATCGGGGCAAACGCAGTGTCATCCCGAAAGCTCCTCGTCGCCGCAGACCTCCTTAACGATGCGGCTATACACGGAGACCCTGCGGCGCGAACGAAACTGGTAAAATTGCTATTTCGACTCAATCGACATGCTGAAGCATATCGACATCTCGACACCCTGAGAAGGACAACCAAAACTAACGTCGATGTTGACATGGCAATTGCTCTTGCTGGACAAGGGAAGTCCAACGAAGCAATAGCCGAGCTGTGGAGCCTGTTGAAAAAAGCAGATTTTAATGCAGTTACTCCGGTCGCAAGGTCGTTGATGCGTTACGGCCATAAGGAGGAGGCTATCGACTTCCTCGAGAAAGGTGTAGAGCATGGCGATATCGAGTCTCACATTAGCCTCGGCGACCATAAGCGCCTACAGCGCCGCTACGTCGACGCGCTCGATCTATACCTGTTCGCTCTTCTGCATGCGCATCCAGAAGCGACAGCTAGAATCGACACATTGTTCGCGTTTAACAGAGATCATCACGCCCAGCGCGATCTGCAGCGGTACGGTATCACGCTCGCGGCACAGATCGCGGATCCATGGTCGGTCGACGCTGACGCGCCCAAATCCCGGCAACCCTAGCCCGAACCTTGGAGAAGGTTGCCGTCAACGTCAGTTTGTGGAACGGCGAGACGACGTCCCGAGCAAGCCCCCGAACACTTCGGGTATTCGGGGGTACTTCTCCTGAGGTGATCACGATGCCGAGCGGCGGAACGAATCATCAAGCCTCCGGCGGAGACCGTGGTCTATCCCGACATCGAGGCCGCTCTGCGTCTGTGCGGGCACGTCGCCGACGAGCTCTGGCTTCGGTCGGCGAGGCCGAGCCCACCGTCTCCGACGACGAAGTCCTGATCGCCGCCATGCGGGACGCGTGGCGCTGGAGCACCTCAGCCGTCTGACGAACGGCTTCCCAAGCCATCCCAGCTCGACATGGCGGCGTGCCGGATCCGCCGGCGCCGGGCTGTGGCTGCACTTCACCGAGTACTCGCTGTATGTCAACTACCTGTTCGCATCGAGGCGACCCGCCGGCTGGCAGGCCCCGGTGGTCGAGGCACCGGTGAAGGTGCTGGTCGTCACCACGTTCAACGTCGACGAGTACGTGTACGAGGCACTTCGCGCCGGCGCCAGCGGGTTCCCTCAAAGACACGCCACCGGCGCAGCTGGTCGACGGCGTCCGCACGATCGCCCGCGGCGAGTCCCTACTGGCCCCTGCGGTCACCCGAAGCCTGATCGGCCACTTCGCCGAACGGCTCCGCCCCACCGACACCTCCCGCCCCACACGAGACAACGTTGTGCGGACGCTGACGCCCTGCGAGCTGGAAGTGCTCGAACACCTCGCCGCCGGGCATTATGTCCACTGTGGAGCCGCCACTGCTTCCTGTTGTCGCCGATGCTGGCCACGCGCGGCGAGCCGCCGAGGCGCGATGACTGGTGGCCCTTCCTTGATAATGGCTCGGGCAACGGGCTGTGGCAGACAGCGAATCTATACCGCTGGACTACGGTGGCAATTCGAGCCGCTGCCGATCAGGCCCAGGTCTGTACTTGCTCGCTTCCGCCAAAGCGTAGGAATCACGGTGCCACAGGCACGTTTTTACCCCGATGCCTCAACTCCCACCCCTTCTTCAAGTTGCATGAACGGCATCGTGGCCGCCTACGGCTCTGCGCTGCCACCTCCCATCGGTGGCCACACTCACCGCACTGCCACAAACATAAAAACTTCGATCCTGGTGTTAGCGTGTGCTTCGTCAGTTTCGGTCGATCGATGCAAGCGACGAACTCGGCCGCGATCTCAGGGCGCGCATCAGCGAGACTCTCTTTAGAACTGGCCTGACGTCTCCGCTCCCACCCCGCCTTCGAATTGCACGACTCGCACCATGGTTGCTTGCGAGCCGCCGCTCTCGCTTCCCACGTGTCGTCACACTTGCCGCATCGCCACGAGCACAAGTACTTCGAGTGTGGTTTGAGCGTGTGCTTTGTCAGTTCCGGCTGATCGATGCAGGCGACGAACTCGGTTGCGATCTCAGGGCGCACATCGGCAAGTGCTTCTCCGGGCTTCGCGAGACCGCGGTTCTTCCACCTCTCATCCTGGTGGCAGTCGGGACATCCTGTGCCGTTGGGTTTTGACCTGTTGTTGGCCAGTGCTTTCCATCTGTGGCCGCGGGCACACTTCCACAAACACAGCAGCTCCGCAGCAGGCTTCATCGTCTGCTCCGTCAACTCTGGACGGTCCAGACACGCAACGAACTCGGCCACCAGATCAGGACGCCGGTCGGCGAGCGACTCGCCCGGCGCTGCGATGGCCCTCTCACGAGCGAAGTGAGCCCGCCTTGCGCGGTCGCAGTCGGGACACCCGGTGCCCTTTGGCTTCGTGCGGTCCCTGACCTTCGTATCCCATTCATGCTGTTGTTCGCACCGCCACCGGCACTTGTCCTTGGCGCCTGGGGAGAGCATGTCGAGCCCAATACCTGGACGATCTTTGTTGACGACGAACTCGTCGGCCAGATGAGGTGCGGCGTCGAGTGCCGATACCTTCGGCCGGGATCCGGGGAGCTGAAACCAACGAAGCGTGGCCCGGTGGACCGCTTCGGCCTGCTCCGCATCGGTGAGGTCCCGCCACGACAGCCCGCGGTCCTTCACTTGGTGCCCAAGAGCCCGAGCCCACTCCCACGGTCGCTCCCAGGGCTCGCTTTCGGCGACCACGATCGACCGGGGGATGCGAGGCACGTTCGTCGACCTGATGCGCACGTAGTCAACATCCGCCATTCTCTCGTTCTTGCGCAGATCGGCCGCGAGCCTGCCGGGTCCGTGCGTGAAGTCGGGATCCAAGTCGATGAATAAGTCGATCGCCGGGATATGCAGGTCGATACGCAGCTTGTTGCCCTTCGCCACAGCACGCCGAGCGTCGACTTCGACCTCTGCCCCGGTCGCCGCGATGAGCAACTCAGCGATCTTCAGTTCCAGCAGGGACGTCCCAGCCGTGCCACATCCCGGACAGCCGTTCCTGGCACGGCTCTTGACGACGATTTCGCGCTCGTGGTGAAGCGGGCACCGCCACACGCACCTGTCGTTCGACCCGTAACTCAGCCGGTCCGGCCTGCTGCCGGGGCTGGTGAGATTGCGAACGAACTGTTCGACCAGATGCAGGTGGGTATCAGCGAGCGACCTGCCGGGCTTAGGTTCGCGCCGAGCCATCCCCGCGCGCGCAGCTCCGCATTGGGGGCAGCCAGACTCAGATTCCTTAGCACGGGCATGGAGCCGCATCGGATAGTCAGGATGCCCAACGGGGCAGCGCCATAGGCACATCAGCTCAGACCCAGAAGGAGTGTTGTGCAAGGTGCGGCCAGGTTTCCCGACGAACTCGATGAACTCAAATACCAAGTGTGGACGGGCGTCGGCGAACGAGACCTGTCCTCGGCAGGAGAGAGTCGGACACACGCGCCCGCGCCCCTTCGTCCGCTCTTCCGGCCGGGCATTCCACGGCTTCTCGCACGTCGGGCACAGCCAGATGCATTCGAGGCCGGAATTCGGACTGAGCTGGGCCGGCATTAAGTCGGGGTACTTCACACACCGGACGAACTCGGATACCAGACCTGGGAAGAGCGCGGCAATCGACTTCTCGTAGGGGACGAACGCGAGCGCGTGCGCCACCTTCCTGCGATCGCCCTTCGGTTCTGAGGGCATGGCCAGGAACCATAGCGACGGGCACCGACAAAATCGCTCGCCCGAGACGCCGGAGGGGCCACCACCCCTTCGCAGTAACGAGATGCCGACTATGTGCCAGGACTGGGTCCGGGTTCCTTGTCCGCTTCCCCAGAGGCCAGACGTCGGTCAGCAGTCTCGATCAACAGCTTGAAACCGTGTCCAGAAGTCGAGCTTGTACTCGTACGCCCACTCCGACCCTCCCGCAGCCGGCCGCCCTCCGCCTGGCTGCGCACCGCCCTCCGCGCCATCGCGAGCTCCCGTCACCCCGCACACCGATGTCCACGTGCGCGCCGTTCATAGTTCGACGGTAACCCACTTGACCTAAGAATGCCGAGTATGCGCAGGTCAAGTCCCTAGGACAGGTGGTCTTCGAGGTACCACCGCAGGTTCACCGGCACCCCGGGAGCGCTCGGGATTGTCTCCACAACCGGTACGACTAACAGTCAGGCATCTGGTTCGCCAGCGTCGGATTTCGAAGGGCTTCAGCGCCATGGCTACGAGTTCCGTTGACTTTGCTTGCAAGCTCTCTGTTACATGTGCGGCCCTTGGAACGACACTATGATCGACAACCAACTGGGGCGGAGGGCAAGCACAGCGTGACCACGGGTGAGCAGCAGGTCGACCGGCGCATCGCCGTCAGCGCCATGCCCACGCCCGCCGACTCGACCCTGTCGGTGGCCTTGGACGGGCCTCCCGTCCCACCTATGGCGCGCATCATGTCGTACTCGCCTGACGACTGGGAAGAGTTCATCCGCGAGTGGGCCACTGCCCTGAACGAAGACTACTTCCAGATCAAGCGCCTCGGCGGAGCGGGCGACAAGGGCGCGGACATCGCCGCGTTCAAGACCCACGAGCAGTTCGAGGGGCCGTGGGATTGCTTCCAGGCCAAGCACTACGACAAGCCGCTTAGCTTCGGTGACGCTGCGAAGGAGATCCTCAAGGTCTTCGTGTCCACTTTGGAGGGGGCATACACCCTTCCCCGCAGCTACCAGTTCCTGGCGCCGAGGGGGCTGTCCACTCAGCTCAACATGCTGGTCAGCAAGCCGACTGCCCTGCGCGCGAAGTTCTTGGACCGGCTCGTCGACGGCGACGCTCTGGTGAAAGGGCTGGACGAAGACGCAATCGAAGCGGTGCGGACGTTGGTGACAGGCACCGCCTTCAGCATGTTCAGGTCGGTGGAGGTGCAAGAGGCGCTGACCACTCACTCCCAGACCCGATGGCATGCCTCCCGGTTCGGCACGTCACTTCCCGAACGCGCTAGCAGCGAGAGCCCGCCGGAGGACTACTCGCCGGACGAGACGCGCTACCTGCAGCAGCTTCTGGCGGTATACGCCGAACGCCACCCAGGCACGATCACCACCTTGGAATCCGTGACCGCCGTCCCGAAGATGGCCAAGAACCTGCAGCGGCAACGGGTGCGATTCTTCAAGGCCGAGTCGCTCAAGGCTTACTCCGCAGGAGCGGTGCCGCCGGGCACCTTCGAGAAGCTTCAAGAGGACATCCACGCAGGGGTGGTCGACGTCGCCGATGCCGACCACCCGAACGGCTTCGCGAAGCTGAACCAGGTGATGACGCACGTGGGCAGCCTCGACCTCAGCCGGCACAAGCTCATCAACGTGACCGAGATCGAAGACCGCCAGGGCGTCTGCCACCAGCTGGCCAACGATGACCGTCTGACGTGGGTGGACGAGTCATGAGAAGCTCCCTCAACGGTCCGCTCGAATACGGGCTCCGCGTCCTCGTGATGCTGACCGAGGCCTATCCGCAACAGCTGGACATCAATCACCTGGTCCTGCTCGACCACACCGTGCTCCATACCGCCGAACTCGGAGGGCCACCCTCCATCCATCCTGACCATCCCCTGCACGCCGGTGAGCTCGGCGTCCGGCGGGCCAACGTCGAAGAAGGGCTACGAGTCATGCTGCGCGCCGGGCTCATCGACATGCAGGCGCCAAACACCGGCATCCGATACCAAGCCGGAGATGAGGCATACAGCTTCGTCAGCGGACTCGCCTCCAGCTACATCACCGAACTGCGCAACCGCACCCGGTGGGTGGTCGAGCGGTTCGCGACAATGTCCGACGAGGAGATCCGCCAGCAGACTACGGTGATCTTCCGCAGACGCCCCGCTGACACAGGCTTCACCAGCAGCGAGAGGCAGGCAGAGCCATGGAACGGCTGAGGCTGCTGCACCTGACCTTCATAGGCGCGTCGGTCGACCCCGCCACCGTGGAATTCGGCCCCAAGCTCACCCTCGTCCGCGGACCGTCAGACACGGGGAAGTCCCACATCGCCGACTCCCTCGACTTCATGCTGGGCGGCTCGAAACTCGAGGAACTCCCCGAACACGACGGCTACGACCAAGTGCTGCTCGGCGTGCAGCTGCCCGACGGGACCCCGGTGACACTGGCCCGGAGCCCGCACGGTGGCAAGTTCAGCCTCTTCCAGGGGGATCATCGCGCCTACCCGTTGCCCGTCGACCGCAGGTCATTATCGGCGAAACACAGTGCCAGGAGCACCGAGAATCTCTCGCGCTATCTCCTGGGCAAGCTCGGCCTCGATAACAAGGTCATTCGCAAAGACAGAGCCGGGAACACTGTCTCGTTCTCCGTTCGAACCCTGGCTCCCTTGGTCCTCGTGAACGAAATTAAGATCCAGGCCAAGACCTCACCGATCTCATCGGGGCAGGTGACAGACGAGACCAAAGAGATCTCTGCCTTTCGGCTGCTGTTGCAGGGCGATGACGACTCCGCGCTCACGCCACGCGAATCGGAGAAGGACCAGAGCAGGTCCAAGGCAGCCAAGAGCGAAGTCATCGACACGTTGATTTCCGAGCTGCGCGAACAACTCCGCAGCAACGAGACCCTTCAACAGATCAACGAACAACTCCAGCGCCTACAAGGGACGATTGCCACATCGACGGCGAGCATCGAGCAGGCCGCCGAAGCGAGGCAGCAGTGGGGGCACGCCCTGTCCAACAACGAGCGGCTTGCCACCGCCGCACGGCGAAGCCTGGCCGAACTGGAGACACTCGAGGCGCGCTTCACACTGCTGCATAAGCAGTACACCTCTGACCTAGACCGGCTGGACGCCGTAGCTGAAGCCGGGACACTGCTCGGCTACTTCAGCCCAGGACGTTGTGTGTTCTGCGGCGCCGACCCCGAACACCAGCACCTCAACGAGGACTGCGCCGACGACACAACTGCGCTCGCCGAATCCGTACGCGAAGAACAGCTCAAGACGACCGCGCTCCGCGGGGACCTGGTTGAAGCCATCGCCGGCCTGCGCGCCGAACGCGACGAGAAGGTTCAGAGGCTCCAGGCCTTCACCGACCAAGCAGCCCAAGCACGGACAGAGATCGCGCGGCTGGACAACCTGCTCAATCCCCAGGAAACCGAGCTCCGCGACCTGCTCACTAAATCATCTCAACTGGAACGCGACGCCGACGCCATCAAACGCATTCAGCGCCTCGAAAGACTCCGCACCGAGATCGAAGAGGCGCCGAAGCCTGACAAAATGGAGCAAACAGCGGGTCTGCAACGCACCGCGGTCGCCAACCTCTCCCGCATGATCGCGGCAAGGCTAAGGGCCTGGGGCTACCAGGAAGCCGACACCACCAGCTACAACTTCGACAAAAAAGACATCATGTCCGGCAACCAGCTGCGCTCCGCCCACGGCAAAGGCGTCCGGGCCATCCTGCACGCCGCCTTCACCATCTCGCTCGCCCAATACTGCTTCGACAACGACCTCCCCCACCCCGGCTTCGTCATACTCGACTCCCCCCTCGTCGTCTACCGGCCACCGGACCCGAACGACGAACCCGACAACAGCGGCGACATCCTCGACACCACCAGCCTCTCAGCCCGGTTCTTCGCCGATATCCAGACGAACTTCTCCGGCCAAATCATCATCCTGGAAAACCAGAACCCACCGGACCACCTAGAGTCCGAGACACGGGACATCTCCTTCACCAAAAACGCAGACCACGGTCGCTACGGCTTGTTCCCCCATCATCGATCCTAGGCGCGCGCCGAACCCCACGTGCTAGCTGCGGCTGCTGCGTAGTCGACATCGAGCCGGGCTTTGAGTTCGGCGCCGCGTTCAGGCGTGCAGGCTTGCCCGGGCAGGCGTGTCAATATCGCAGTGAAACTTGATCAACCGGGAACAGATCGCCTCTGCTGTGCGACCGTGCTGCTCGGTAAGTTCGTCGTGCAGCTTCGTCGGGCAGCGCGGTCGACGCCGCGGTGGGATCAGCGGCGAGCCGCTGCTCGCGCGACGCGGCTTCAAGTTCAGACGTTCACAAAGCATGCGAGCGCGCAGGACCGCCCGGTCTGGGTGGCAGGACCTGGTGGACGGGTGCCGCGGCGGTCTTAGGCAGCAATGGCCAAGACTTTCTGGCGGCTCGGGTGTCAGCGATTTTCCGCTGAAGCCGCTCTATACGAGCGACGCCGTTGCGCGGAACCCCTCGCTCCTGCTCGATCCCGTCACCCAGGTGGACAGCAGATATTTTGTCCGCCGCTTGATCAGCAAGCCAACCTGCTACTTCTGCCGCGCCGCCTACCCAGTGCGGTCGCCGGAAGCCGGTGGGTTGTCGAGGAAAACCTCCAGTTCGCGAAGAATAAGACTGGCCCTGCACAGGCCACTACCAGGCTCGCAGATAGCACGCCTGGCGTCCAGGATCAGTTGAGATGAGAAGCATGCATTAAATTTGACTGGCGGCCCAGCCAAAGTGATTACCCCCAAAATGCAGCCCCCCGCGTGGTCATCCGCCTGCCTAAATCGGCAACGCGGTGTTCGGCATGGACGGCCGGCGCCGTGAGTGGTCACATCGGTACGTTTAGGTGAATTCCGTTAGTCTGCGTGTGCGGAGCCTCGGGTGGCCACCACGGTCCCTCGGTTGTGATCAAGTTTCGCGCTACACAGGAGGGGGCCGGTTGTGCCGCAGGTCGTCAAGTTGCCGCTGGACAGTGGGGACGTCGTCTTGGTCGAGGTGGCGGATGTCGATGGCGCCGGGCTGGACCGCGTCGGTCGAACCGCGGCGGTGGCCCACGCGACGAGCGAGACGTTGCAGGACGCGCTGCGGCGAACGCAGTCGGCGATCGAGGCCGTCGTGAAGCAGATGCGTGGGCTGGTCGAGCCCCCGGACAAGATCACGCTGAAGTTTGGAATCAAGGTCACTGCGGCGGCTGGTGTGGTCGTCGCAAAGGCGAGTAGCGAGGCCAACTTCGAGCTCAGCGTGGAGTGGGTCAAACCACCTGTCGCGTAAGGGGGTCCGCATGTTCGAGTCTGCGGTAGTGCGCTTGCTCCGCCCAGACGGCCAGATCCAGGGAACGGGGTTTCTCCTGGGCAGGCGGCTGGTATGCACGTGCGCTCATGTCGTGGCCAATGCGTTCGGCGTGGATGCCCGTGGGGGACCACCCACAAACGCCATCACCGTAGATTTTCCGCTGCTCGACGGACCGGCGTGTACCGGTCGGGTCCTGGTCTGGGATCCGATCCATCCCGATGGCACGGGTGACCTCGCGATCCTCGAACTGGATTCCCTGCCGAACGATGCGCGCCCTCCGCGACTCGCACCCGCCGGCGGGGCGTGGAACGACGACCTACGCATGCTCGGGTTTCCCGAGGGACGGGACTCGGGGATCTGGGTTGCGGGGAAGCTGCGCGCTGGGCAAGCCACCGGATGGTTGCAGATCGAGGTGCCCCGTGGGCCACAGATAGCCCGCGGTTTCTCCGGAGGGCCGGTATGGAATCCGCAGGCCGGCGGTGTCATCGGGGTCGTCGTCGCCGCCGAACACGCCACAACCACCGCGTACATGATCCCGCTTCAGGCTGTGCTCGACTTACAACCGGTGGTCATGCACGCCGCGATACCGCCTTCGCCGTATCGCGGTCTTGAACCATTCCGTGAACACGATGCCGCGTTCTTTCACGGCAGGACCCGCGAGGCGGCCCTGCTGGCCGAGTATGCCGCCCACCGCCCGCTGGTCGTGGTCACCGGAGGTTCCGGCAGCGGCAAATCCTCCCTGGTACGGGCCTCGCTCGTACCGAAGTTGAAAGCGGAAGGCAGCCGTGTGGTGGACTTCCAGGCCAAGGCTGCCGTCAGTCCCTCCGCGCAGTTGACCGAGGCACTGACCCCACTGCGGGAAGAAGAACGGGTCGTGGTTTTCCTCGACCAGTTCGAGGAGATCGTGGCTACCGAACCCGGCACTGCCCGAGCCTTGTTCGAGACCGTGGCCCAGCGCGTCCACGCCGTACCACAAGCACCAGGCCGTCCCCCACGATTGCAGGCAATCCTCACCCTCCGCTCGGCCGATCTGGACGGGGTGTTGACTTCCGAGCACGCCGAGATTCTGCGCGACGGCGCCGTACACCTGCTGCCGATGGGCCGCAGCGATCTGCGCGACACGGTGGTGGAGCCGGTACGCGCGGCTGGGATGATGCGATTCGATCCCGGCCTCGCCGAGGTGATCGTGCAAGATGCTGTGGACGCGCCCGGCCAACTGCCCCTGGTGGAGTTCGCTCTCACCATGCTCTGGGAGCGCCACCACCACGGGGTTCTCACCCACGAGGCCTACACGAAACTGGGACGCGTCAGCGGAGCCCTCGCCGGCTACGCCGACACCGTCTACCGACACCAACTGCCCACCCAACAGGAACGGGATTTCGCGCGACGGCTTCTGCTACAACTGGTGCGCCCCACTGAGGACGGCGGGTTCACCCTGCATCGCATCCCCGTTGACGGTATCGACCCCCAGCTGCACGGGATGGTCGAGATACTGAGTCGCCACCGCCTGGTCGTGACGCGCGACGGCCTGCTCGCACTGGCCCACGAGGCGTTGATCCGGCAATGGCCGACCCTGGCCGGGTGGCTCAACGAGGATCGCGACTATCTGGTGTGGCGTGACCGCCTGGATACTACCTTCCGCCTCTGGCGTGAGGCTGGGAAAGACCCCGGTCGCTTGTTGCGAGGCCGAGATCTCGCGATCGCTGAAGGGCGCGCCGCGGAAAGACCGACCGAACTGACCGAAGACCAGCGCGAATTCCTCACCGCCAGCCAAGCCGGTCGACGCCGAGGGAAACGACGATGGCAGGCGGCAACCGCGGTGATCACCGTACTGGCGGTGGTGGCTGGCAGCTTCGCCGTCCTCGCTCAACGCCGCAACACCGAGCTGACCGCGCTGCTACGCAAACAAGCCGCCACAGCGCTGGCCGAGGAGGCACAACGACGCGCCGACACGGCACCATTGGCGTCGTTGCAGTTCGCTCAGGCTGCCTGGCAACACGACCCAGGCAGCCCCGCCGCGACGGCAGCGATGCTCATCCAGCAGGCCCGGTTCGGCACCGCGCAGCGCGTGCAGACCGGGCTCTGGTCTCAAGAGATCACCGCGCTGGTCACAAGTGCGGACAGCCAGGTAATCGCCGTACAAGAATCCGACGGCGCGATGACGGTCTGGTTCGGTCTGGGCACACCGACACCCACGTCGTGGAAGGTCAACTCTGGGCGCATCAAGGCCGGGGAGGTGGAACTCAGCGACGATGGCAGCAGGCTGGCGATGCGCACCGACTACAGCGGGATCGAGGTGTGGAACGTCAAGGACCGCACCGGACCCATCCGCCTACGCGAACCGAATCCTCCGACCGACCCTCTGCGCGACGACGTCACCAGCCTCACCCTGTCACCCGATGGCCGTCGGCTCGCGGCCACTGTGACGACGCAAACCCCTGCCGGGTCTAACCAGTATCCGCTACAGATCTTTGACGTGGATACCGGACAACGGTTGCCCAGTAACATCCCGTCGGACGGTCTCAGAGGTCGTGCCGTCAAGCGGGTCGATACCGCCGGTACGGTGTGGATGAGCGAGTCTTCGATGACCGAGACCGAGGGGCACAACGTCATTCGAGACTGGACCACAGGTCGGATTGTCCACGATTTACACAAGGGAAACCTCAACAGGGCCGGCGTCGCCATAGAATGTGATCTCGAAACAAACGAAGCAGTCTTGCGCGCGGGGGCAAACTCCGAAGAGATACTACGAACTGCGACATCCGATTGCACCAAAGCAGAGTTCGACGGGACACATAATTTCTTGCTCGACCCAACCGGGCAACAGGCTGACTCCTTTCAAATGATACACGTCCTCGACGTGCATACCAGGAAAACTTACCAAATACAAACCATAGTCCCACCCTCTGGCCCGCAAAAGCAGCTGATGAACGTAGTCCACGGACCTGGCGGGCCGGAAATACTGATCGTCAATTCAAGCGGCGTGGTACGCACAAGGCCCCTCCAAGCGAAGGAAGCTCCACAGCTCTTCCGGGGCAGCGAATTGTTTGGGGCGAAACAGATGTCCGACGGCACGACACTTGCCATGACGACAGGTGGCTTCGACCGCCCTACCAGGTTGGAAGTGGTGGACCGCACGACACATCGACAGATCGGCGGTGAAGCGCTCGCAACGATCGACGTGGATTATACATTCTCACCCATCTTTACCACGGACGAACGATTCTTACTCGTCAAAAGCAGGTTGAAATCTGACCTGATAGTGATATCGACACTAGATTTCAGGGTACGTCGTACCATTTCCTTTCCGCAAAGTCAAAAGGGAACGACGTGGAACCTTTCCGCAATCCCAGCCAACGGGGACGAAATTGCGGTATTGAACGGTGGGATATTTACCCGATGGCGCGTCAGCACCGGCGAACAACTCAGCGAACCGCTGCCACTCCAAGAACAGACCGAGATCGCCCGCGCTCACGCGCCGCAAGCATATGCCGTACCACGGCAGGGCCACCCTGACCAAGTCATCGTCATCACCGATAACGAACTTCAACTATGGGACGTTACCAATCGGCACCGCATCCGTACCTTCCGCGCCTCAGGGAATTCGAACTTCAGCGAAGTCGCTACGCAAGGTCACTCCGCAGAAGTCGCGGTCCACACCACAAACGGAACCTTGGAAACCTGGAATCCTGAGCACGACGGCAGCTCACGCCCACCCGCAGCCATGGCGGCCGACCGTGAACTAACGACGTTCGCTCCCGGGGGCAGTCTCATAGTCCGCAACCGGATGACCTCCAAAGAACTGGAGTTCTGGGATATCACCCAGGGCCGGAGCGTCGCCCGCCTCTCACTTCCAACATCGAGCAGCGAATGGCGCACCACCAACTCTGGACTGTTGATCGGCCTCGTCCGCACTGGCGCATTCAAGATCGATCTCAACCAAGAAAACTGGCTGCTGCACCTCTGCGCCATCAACGACCGCGACTATGTCGACACCGAACGCGACATCATCACTCGCATCCCAGGTGCCGACTCCACTTCCCCCTGCCGCATCGAACACTGACGAAACGACCGCACAACTCTTGCGAAGCCGAGGGGAATCGCTTGGCCTCAGAGGGCGCGGGGGATGTCGTATATCTCGTCGAGCCCCTACGCGCCAGTCGATACCAGCACGGCCAGCAAATTGTGAAGTGTGGGCGCGTGATCACAATCAACATGAGGAAGCAGCACACCGCGTTGGCCGCGCACCCCACACGCTCGGCGACAAGGCGCTGACCGAGCAGCTGATTGCCGACGTCGCAGCCGAGCTCCGCGCCGTCGAACAGGCCGAACGCGGCGACCTTTCCGAACGAGCGAAACAAGCGATGCTCCTCACCCGCACCGACGCCTCCCCACTCCAGGTGAACGCGGCCAGCGACCTCTTCCGCGAACACCCACTCGGCTCAGAGAAACTTCTCCACGAAGTCGACCCCAACAAGCAGCGACTATCGCCGCGGCGCACTGGCCCCAAGCCGCCGCCGACATCGCCGAGTGCGTTCCCGCAGACGTCGTTGTCGCAGCCGACGACATCGAAGCCCTCGCCGTCGAAACACCCAACCCGGGTCCCCTGGAACGACTCGGAGCCGGCCAGTTGTGGCGATAAAAGATATTATCGCCACAACAGGACGCATCAAGGCCTGCTATGCGGGCAGGGTTCGACCCTAGGTTGTTTCGTCACGGTGACGTTTTATGTGATGCAGCGTGCATAGGTTTTTCCGGATTTGCTCAAACCGTGTGAGGTCTCTACGGTGTGCCCGATGAACAACAGCGAAGGACCCACGCTCACCGCGGCACAGCGGAACGAGCTGGCCGAAGTGGCAGCCGCCTCCAAGGAAGTCGAGGACGCGAACGCCAAGTTCGGAAAGGCGTTGCTCAAAGCGGCGCGGCTCGGCCTCAGCCAGCGCGCCATCGAGCCCCACGCGCACATCACCCAGGCCACCATCTCGCGCACCCTCGGCAAACTCGGCTGGACCCCGCCGTCGACGTGACGTCGACGACGGCGCGGCTTCCCCTTGGGCTTGCCTCGCGCCGGAAAAGTTTCAAGATCTTTCGCCGGAACCGGTTCTTTTGCACTGCTCGGTTCGGTATGGGAGCAGGAAGGGAGGCCAACATGGACACAGGCCCCGCCAGCTCCCCTGATACAGACTGCATCATGATCCCCCGCCCCCGCTCGGTGATCCGGGCGATGATGGACGTCTTCACCCTGCGCACCAAGCGCTCCATGGCCCGCGACCGTCATGACGCCCTCGTTGACGCCGCGCAGGTCCTCAGCGACTCCGGCCGCGCCGCCCACGTGATCAGCCGCGACCCGGCCGGTGGCGAATGGGCCGTTACTCTCGGCCCGGCCGTACCGGCGACCTCGGAGTCCGCATGACGGGCGCCCAACGCCCCCCGAGCGGGGATCATGAGAGCCCCGATCCCGACTCGGATCCCGGCGAGTACGAGCATCAGCCGCGGATCCGGTACGACCGGGACGAGGTGCTCCGCGTCCGCGACGCCGGCGTGCCCGGAGCGATCGCCTTCGCGTCGAAGCGCTTCCTCGGTGACCACTCGGCCGCCGAGGAGGTCGTGGCCACCGCTTTTCAGGAACTCGTGCAGCGGTGGCAGGAAAAGGGATCGCTGCGCGAGCCCCGGAAGCTTTTGATCCAGATCGTTGAGCTGAGGGTCAAGGACGAGCTCCGCAGGCAGAAGCGGCGTCCGATCCCGAGCACCGAAGAGGACATTTCGGCGGCCCTGCACTGCGATGCGGTGATGACCAGGTGCGCGGTCGAAGACGCGGCGATCCTGCGAGCCACGGCGGCGAACGTCAAGGACGACCCCGATTTCGCGAACGGGCTGTTCACCGACGAACTTCTCGTGAAAGCGCTCCGAACGCTGCCCACCCGGCAACGTCAGGTGCTGATACGGCTCTACGGCTACGGGGACAGCCTCGACGAGGTCGCGGCGCTTCTCGTAGCGACGAAGCCCAGCGTCAAGGCGCTCCGTCAGCGGGGCCTCGCCGAGCTCAAGGCCTCCCCTCTGCTTGCGCACTACCGCAGTCCTGCCTCGGAGGTTCAGCGATGACCGCAGCTCCTGCGCCCGACGATCTCCGGTTCGACGTCGACCACGTCATGGACCGCGCCGAGGCGGCCAACGACATCGACATGGCCGCGTACGGCCGCGTGATGCCCACCATGGCCCACGTCGCCGAGATCGCTTACCAGGCCTTCGAGATCGGTATGCAGATGATGGCCACCGAGCGGTTCGCCGACGCGATCCCGTGGCTTTCCACTGCGGTGGAGTACGGCATCGACGACGCCGAACCAATGTTGGCGATCTGTGTAGCGAGTACCGTTCCAGTCCCGCAGCGGCGCGAGGCGCACGCCGACGAGCAAGAGGCGAGCTTGGCCAGCCAACTCGCGGAGGACACATCCCCTGCGGAGGACCGGGCCGACGCGGAGACGCCGATCTTCGATCAAGTCGTCGCCGCACAGCAGAACACCAGCCTCAACGAACGCGAGCCTGCCGAACTGGTGTCGGACTGGAGTTGGAAACTGATGCCTCCTTCGGACTGGAGCGGGAGAGTAGCCCTACAACATCACGGCGGCTTCCAGACAAAGCTATGGTCGAAGGGGATGCTCGATGACCTGGTTGTAGGGCATGGTCGGATCACTCCACCCGATGGCGGGTGGGACGTCATCACTCAGATGAAGCGCTGGATTATCGAGGTCAAGTTGGCCCCCTGCATGGATCCCATCGACGGGAACACCCGCGTTGCCAGCGCTTTCGACGTACTCAAGCGTGCAGAGGACACATCCAGCTCTCCGACTCGACGAATGTCCATAAAGGACCTCAGTAGGTTGGTGATGGACGCCAAGGGTGGTCACCCGCTCGCGATCCGCGCCCTACTCGAAGTCATTCGGCCCGCGGTCGTCAGGTACTGCCGCGCCCGGATGAACGGGCAAACGATCTCGTCCCTGACAGCGGACGACGTCGCCGAGGAGGTGTGTGTCACGGTCCTCACTGCCCTGCCCCGGTATCACGGCACTGGTGACTCGTTCCTGCGCTTCGTCTACGCGATCGCGAACAACAAGGTCACCGACGGACGTCGCGCAGCTCAGCGAGATATCCGAACCGGACTTGCGCGGCTGCAGGAGCCAGCCGGTATCGAGTTGTGCTCACACCACGCCCGTGACCTTCAAAGCCGTCTCTCCGGTTCGCTCGGTGCGCTTACCAAGACTCAGCAAGAAGTCATCACCTTGCGGATGATGGTCGGCCTATCGGGCAGAGAAACCGCCGAAGCTCTGGGCCTCGCGCCTGGTGCCGTACGGGTCATACAGCACCAGGCGATCGCCCGGATGCGCCAACAACTCGACCGGGGAGAGTCAACGCCGATGACGCTGATCGAGATCGTATAGGCCGCGGACGAGTGGCCGACGACCTTGCGCCGCGCACCTCGGCTGATAGGTGATCCAGACTTGCATCACCTATCAGCCGAGGTGAGTGGTCACGGTGATGGAGGGGTTACGACATCGCCGGCGAGATGGGGTTGGGACCAGGAAGCGGTACTTCACGCCCTGTCGAAAAACGTACACGACCCCACAGGATGCAACTATCGCCATGCTCAGGCAGGCGGAAGATCAGTTAGAGCCGCAGAACGGTTCGTTCTAGGCAACCGACTCTTCAGGTAGTTCCGACGATCCGCGCCATTCCGCACGCACCACACGCGTCAGAGCGCGAGAGCGCTCGGCCCCCACGCCCAGAGCTTTACGAAGCGCTTCGGCTGAGATCGGCCGCTGGTGTAACTCCCGATGCTGAGCGTCCATCAGCTTCGCACGCTCAACCAAGCCGTCTTCGAGCCCTGCTGGAGTCACAATCGATCTATCCGACGAGCCTTCCTGCGCCGAGTTCATCGACGTAGCGACGACAGGGGGTCGAACATCCTTCCGAAGGTCAGCGAGCGCCTGAAGCAAGCCCGGTCCGACCTCGGACCAGCCGATCAGCAACAACGGCCCTACCACGTCGAACAGCGCCTTGCCGATCTCGCCAGCAATCAGGGGCTCTGCCACGTTCAACGCCAACGTCACCGAACTCGAGAGCACAAGGAGCCGTCGCGCCGAGCGCTGCACCTCAGGGGCTGCTCCATGCGCCGAGAGGCGGCGGATCGCTACCAACAACGCCACGACCGTCAGGTCCACCGCGGGCGCAACCAAGGGCGCCACCCATACAGGGACGCCGAGCCGGAGTGCGAGCGCAAAGACATTGCCGAACCCGAAGAGGAACGTCAAGCCGACCACGATCCCCACCATCGTGCTCACGGCCGACACAACCGGATCGCGCCGCTCCTCCACCATCACCGACCACACCACCCAGTGACGCGATCCTTCCGGACGGCTGGACCAAGCGGCAGAACCCGACATCCACGAGCCCGAGACGCGCCCGAGAGGTCCGAAACAGTCCGACACCAGGCGACACACCCCGACACTGCCGATGCACGGTGACCAGACGAAAAGGTCTTGTTC
Source organism: Amycolatopsis japonica (assembly GCF_000732925.1). Taxonomy (NCBI): domain Bacteria; kingdom Bacillati; phylum Actinomycetota; class Actinomycetes; order Pseudonocardiales; family Pseudonocardiaceae; genus Amycolatopsis; species Amycolatopsis japonica. Next base: position 1,391,037 of record NZ_CP008953.1, on the reverse strand, counting down.
GGCATCACTCGACACCATCCGACATAGAGAGCAGCTCACTCTTAACCAGCGGGTTCGGGGTTCGAGTCCCTGATGGCGCACAGTTCCAAAGCCCACCAGCGATTATCTCTTGATTCAGGGATGTCGTCGGTGGGCTTTGTTGTTGTGCGAGCCTGAGGTGGGGCCACCGTGAGCTCCGCCAAGGGCCCCTCCACGATGAATGAGCCGCGGACCTCGGCCGCCGCCCTGACCTCGTTGTTGTCGACCACGAGTGGCGCGCGACCTGCGGATTTTCTGACCCCGTTCGTAGCCGGCCCGACGAACCAGGCTCGCGGTCGCTTCGGCGCTCGCATGGGCGAGGGACGGGAGCACGCTGGTGTAGGTGTCGGCCGTCAGGACGATGCTTACGTGGCCCAGCAGTGCTTGCACCGTCTTCAGGTCGCTCCCCGCGGCCAGCGACAACGTCGCCGCGCCGTGCCGGAGGTCGTGGAACCGTACCGGCGGCAACCCAGACTTGGTGACCAACCGTCTGAACGCTGGATCTTCGCGCATGAGAATGGGCAGCACTGGAGCCCGCGTTACGTATCGAACGGCTTCGCGAACCCGGGGACACAGCGAAGACGTCCAAACCATCCCCGGTGTCAGCCGCATCGCGCACTGTCACGATGACCAGGACATCCCGTTCAGCCTCTACGAGCCGGCGACCTAGGGCTGAGGATGACCGTGTAACACACTCTCACGAAGCCGCGACTTCTGCCGTGATCAGGATCAGCGGAGGGTAGTGGTATGGGGTATAGATTCAATCCGCCACCGAACTGGCCGGCTGTCCCCGCCGGATGGACGCCTCCGCCGGGCTGGCAGCCACCAGCCGACTGGCCCGCGCCACCGAAGTTCTGGCAACTGTGGACCCATGATCCCGAGCCGCAGCCGCAAATGGCACCCTTCCAAGCAGGGCCTGGTTCCGCAGCATCGGGCAAGCCTGGGTTGTTCGGCGCTCGGAAACGGGTTCGAGAACTCGAAGCCGAGCTCGGCACGGAAACAACCAAGTTCCTACAAGCGGCATCTCAGCTTCGGGAAGTCAACGCACACAACGCTACGTTGAGTGCGCAACTAGTAGATCTCAAGGCCAAGTACACCGAGCTCAGAGGCAAAGACGCGCTGGAAGCTGAGCGAGAAATCCGGCAGATGCGCCAGACTATCGCCGAACTTGGGCTAGAGGCGCGGCAACACCAAGACGCACAGGCGCAGAGCCTTAAGGACGCCGAGGCACAACTGGCCACGGTTCGACGGCAGATCGATGAAGCAGCCGCGAAGCTCAAGTCACTGCACGACCAAGTGGTCGAGACTGAAGAGATCACGCTGCTCCAGGAGGCCGGAATCTACGAGTTCCGGCACAGGCTGGCCGACGCCGTCGCCTACAAGGCTGCCCTGCAGCGTCTCAAGGATTCCATTAAGATCTCGGCAAAGAATAACCATGCGATCACCGCTACCACAGACTGGACTGTGAACGGTTCCACAGTCGAAGGCCAGCGCATGGTGAGAGACTTTTCCAAGCTCATGCTTCGCGCCTACAACGCCGAGGCGGACAACTGCGTGAGGTCCATGCGCCCCTATCGCCTTGAATCGGCCAAAGATCGACTGACCAAGACCCGTGAGGTCATCTCTCGCCTCGGCAAAACCATGAACATCAACATCTCCCCCAGCTACCACAGGCTGCGCCTCGAAGAACTTGAACTAACCGCCGACCATCTCGCGAAGGTCGAAGAGGACAAGGAACGCATCCGAGCCGAACGGGAGCGGCAACGGGACGAGCAGCAAGCTCAACGAGAGTTCGAACGCGAGAAAGCCAGGCTGGCCAAGGAAGAAGCACACTGGCGGAACGCCCTGCAAAAGTGGGCCGCATCTGGCGACGAGCAGCAAGCCGCGGCTGCACAGGCAAAGCTGGACGAGATCGGAGACGCAATCAGAGGCGTCGAGGAGCGCGAAGCGAACATCCGCACTGGATGGGTCTACGTGATCTCCAATGTCGGATCCTTCGGCGACAGCATCGTCAAAGTCGGATTGACCCGGCGGCTCGACCCACTCGAACGCGTTCGTGAACTCGGCGACGCCTCGGTTCCATTCAGGTTCGACGTCCACGCCAAGATTTTCGACGCCGATGCCGTGAGCCTGGAGACGCGATTACACCAGCATCTCGCCGACCGGCGCGTCAACCGGGTCAATCTCAGGCGCGAGTTCTTCTACGCCACTCCAGCCGAGATCCTCACGATCCTCGAAGACATGGGCCTGAAGGACAATCTCCTCGACTACGTCGAAGAGCCGGAAGCACAGGAATGGCGCTCCAGCCAGCAGTTGGCCCACGGCACATAAGCCTGGACACTCGCTGCAGAAACGGATTTGAGGTGGACCAGTGGACCTCATGGACTACGACGGGGCCATCGCCTGGCTGAGCGAACCGACAAACTCCAAGGGCAGAGCGTCGCCTATCCGACTGATACTGGGAAACGGGTTCAGCATCGCCTTCGACCCCGCCAGGTTCTCATACTCGGCTTTGCGATCCCATGCCGAGGCGCAAGGCATGCTCAGCGCTACTGCCCAGCACCTCTTCCAGAAGTTGGACACTCAGGACTTCGAGATTGTCATCAAGACGCTCGAGGACGCCGCTATCGGGCTCTACGCGCTCGATGCAACGAAGTACGCGGCAGAAGCCACGACACTTAACGAGGAAGCCTCGAAGCTCAAGGACGCACTGGCTCACATCCTCGCGGCGCTTCACCCTGAACGGCCGTACGAGATCGACGCCGAAGCCTACTTACGAGTCCGCAGGTTCCTGGAAAAGTTCGACCGTATCTACACCGCGAACTACGACCTCTTGCTCTACTGGACTTTCATGCAAGACTTTCCCGAGGAAAACCTGCAGGCAAGGCAGGCGGACGACGGCTTTCGAGATCCTGGAGAGGCTACCGACTACGTCGTGTGGAACCACCTGGATCCCCATTCACAGAACGTATTTTACCTCCACGGAGCCCTTCACCTGTACCGCAGCGAGGGTGGTTTGAAGAAGCTGACGTGGCGCCGGACCAACGAACCGCTGATCGACCAGATCCGCGCCCAGCTCGAAGCGGACTCATTCCCTCTATACGTGGCAGAAGGGACGAGCAGCGAGAAGCTGACCCGTATCGGCACCAGTGACTACCTCGGTCGCGCACTTCGGTCACTCGCAGCGATCAGCGGCGGTTTGCTGTCGTACGGGATGTCGTTCAGCAAGAACGACGCACACATCATGGACGCCATCGTCCACTCGAAGATCACCCGACTGGTCGTATCCCTCTTCGGCGACGTCACCTCGCCGTCAAACGAAGCGACGATTAAGGCCGTACAGGACATGCAATCACGTCGAGCGACGGCGTACGCGAAGGTCGGCTTGGAGATCGCCTTCTTCGACGCACAATCCGTCCGGCTGTGGAACTGAGCTGCCGTCCTACAAGGAACTCACCCGGGTCGGCAGCATCACTGGGCCGAACGAGTGGCGTGGAAGGCAGCTGAGCGGAACGTTTCCGCTGTTCACCAAAGAAGGCATACACAGCGTCAACTGTCCTGCGCGGATCGTCATCCTTCAGGCGGCAGACAAACTCCGGGAAATCCGGTGAGTTGGAAAGCGGTGCATCACGGCGGACGCACGAGGGGACGGGGAGACCATGGAGCTCAGAGACGCGCTGGAGAAGCTCTTGCAGAGCTCTCATGTGGCGATTCACTCCACCGCAGAGCTGTCCGGAGCCGTAACCCGCTACATCGCGAAACAAGACGAGAAGCGTTCCAAAGACGAAAAACCGGAGGTGCTGCGCAAGCCTGAAATCGGGCCCGTCCCTCCGGCCGAACATCGAAACGGCTTCACGATCACGCCGTGGGAGTTACTTCAGACGTTCGGCCGCGCGACCACGCTGTCTGGGCAGAACCCGTCGCGCGGCCTCTCCCAGCATTGGAACTGCTTGCGCTACCTCACCACGCTGGAAGCTCATCGTGGCCGGCTGGCACTCTCACCCGACGGACATGACCCGAGGTATCACCGCAAGGGCGTGCAAGCGCAGGAACTCGGTGCAGCGTTCGCGCTGACTGCGGCGCGAGAGATCTTGCAGCGAAGGCATCCTGGGTACCGCTTCGAGCCCGTCGACGTGGACCTCGCACTCGACGCAGGCTGGGCACTACGGGGTCAAGGTGCGGAGGCGAAGGGCACACGACGGAGCAGACCTGGGCATTTTCTCGTTGGCAGGAAAGGCGGTGAGCCCTTGCGCATCGCGCTGGTCGACGGACGCGGGTCACACGGTCAGCCCAGCGCGCAGCACAGTCAGCTGATGGCCTCGGCCGAGCGGGTCCAAGTGATCGCACTCGGCGATGGGCGCGGCAGTGCCGATCCGCTGCCGAGCCTGCTGATGTCGACGGCGTTCGTCGCGGAAGGCGGGATCGAGATACGCCTGCTCGATCCCGTGGGCGGCGGTGTACTCGCCGAACCAGGCAAGCCCCCTCCCGACCCGTACGGCCCGGTGCAAGAAGAGAACTTCTTCCCGGACATCCAGACCGTCGACGCACAGGGCCAGACCTCGAGCCGTCCCGGTTTCCACATCACATCGGATAGGTTCGAGTGGTTCTCTCGGGTGTTGGTCCGCGCAAGCGCTGCAGCGCTCCTGACTTTCGTCGGTGATCGCGACAACGCGTACAAGTACCTGACCGTGCGACAGCAACGGCGACTAGGCGCCGATCACTCTCCGCAGGCAGTCAACGCGGAATGTGACGTTCGCATCGAACTCGGCGGGATCGCATTCGTCGGAACCGACCACGTCTTCCGGTTCGCACGTGAGCGAGTCGAGGTCTTCTCGGCGATGCCGAAAGAACTGCACGAGATCCTCAAGACGGGTGACGGCGCCCAAGCCTACGCGGAGACGATGCCGGAGGTGGTCGCCGAGTGCAAGAGGCGCTGGGCGGCGGTACAGCGAGACTGGACGGGAATCATAACCATGGATGGCGATGGAGCGGTCATGGCGCTCCGCGTATTGAAGAGCGAAGGGCGACCGCTCGAAGCGATCCCCGAACCGCAGGAAGGACCCGCATGAAGCGCAAAGGCCACCTCTCGAGAGTGGATACCCGCAAGGCGGCCTTCATCAGCCTCACTACTTACCGCGATCACCAGAGATCCGAAACGTCGCACCTGTCCGCACCACGGCATCATGCGGCAAACGCCTCACCGCGGGGCAAATACACGCGCACGGAGCACGCCCTCATCGGCGTGCCAGGGAACTGACCGAACGCGTGCTCAGCCTACCTATTAATAACACTGGTCGGCAGGGTGCTGTTCAGCTCCCACGCGGCAGAACTGTGGTTGCAGGGCACCAACGGGATCAGCTGGATCCCCGCAGTATTCTTCTGCGTGCTCGCGATCCCCTGTGCGCATCTCAGCCTGAGCTGGGCTGCGGGCGTCGCCGCAGTGTTGGGTTGCCCCAGTTTCGGCGCGGCGCTGCCGATCTGGTTCGTCCTGGCACTGATCGCCTTTCTGCGCAACGACTCGCGTCTGCGCATCCTGATTCCCGGCGCCGTCGGTGTTCTCGTTGTCGTGTCATGGTTTCTGACCAAACCTCCCGGCCGTCAATCGCTGGCGACCTCCGCGTTCGCGCCCGACGGCAGGCTGTCCGTCTTCGCTGCCGTGCTCGGCGGACTGTGGTCAGCCGACGTCGCGGCGATCGCCGGCGGGATTACCATCGCAGCACTGATCTATATTGTCCGCGATGCGAATCCGCAGGTATCCGGTTGGATCGCACTCGCCTACGCCGTTCTGCTGGCAGGCATGCTCGCGATGGGCAGAGCGACCGACCAGGTGCCCGGCGGCAACGCCGGGCTGATCAGCCGGAACGTCGTCATCGGCGCGCTCGCCACCAGTGCCCTGCTGGCTTTGGTGACCATCAACCGTCCACGATCGGGAAGGATGGTCATACGATGAGAATTAGTCGACCGCCCTGACAGCTGCTGCCGAACGACGAGACCCTTGTCGCATCGCGTGTATAAATGGCACGAGAATAAACGGGGCAATGAGAAGCGATGCAGCCCCGAGGCTCGGTTCCAGGTCGGCGAGAAAGTTGGGTGCCAGCCCTGCAGTACCCGTGAACAGCGCGATCATGAGCGAGCGGTCTTCGTAAGCGGCGACAAGTCCGTTCAAACGCACGTAGAGGAAGTGCGGCAACGTTCCCGTGGTCCGATCACTTCTGCGCCGCGCAGCCGCCCTTCTCGCGCGCAGGTCTTCGTCATTTTTGGGCTTCCCCAGGCACCTTCGTCGATGCCTGACCCATTCGAACTGAAGCCTGATGGCCTCAGGCGTGGCGTTCACAGAGAGGTAGTCCACCCGAAATTTTTCTGCCCTGCCAGGAATCCTGAGAACGAAGTCCCAACCGAACCATGCAAGCGCGCTCATCATCACCGCAGTCGCCACCCACGCCCACGGACTGGTAAATCCGCCCTTGAAATACGAGTAAAAGCCCCATGAGCCGCTGAGAACGAAGAAGATGATCCCACACAGGTCGGGCAGGCTGATCGACCTCGGGGCAACCTTGGGCCGGTGCCGCTGTGCCATCGAAAGCCAGAAGAGTATCCCGATCAAATATATGAACGGCACGATCAGCGATGCCATCGATGCGCTGACGATATTCGCCACCACTCCTGCGAGAAGCCACATCGTCAGCGATGCCCAGATGATCAGCACGGCCGCGATAGTTCTCAACAGTTTCTTCCGGTCATTCCGTCTACGCCGCACGAGTGGACACTGGCAGCTCATCCGCATCGTCCCTTCGATATGGCGTTACATAGTGACTCTTGCAGTGTCACGTAACGCGGGGCCAGCTGTCGACAAGATTACCAACGTGTCCACCAAGGGGGTGCCGACGTGCTGGCAGTTCCTCCTCAAGCTGCTCGACTACTACGAGGACACTCAGAACCATTCGTACATGCACCCCGAGCTGGTGCGCCAGGTGGTCATCAACTGGCCGCGTCTGGTCGTCGACGCGTTGGAGGAGCGAATCGACCCCCAAGGCTTCCCGCGGTGGCCTTGCTGGGGCAACGGTCCCACGAAGCATTGCAGGACATACCATCCCGAGCTCAGCTACGAAGCGGACTCCGAGTTCACATCCAACGGATCGCGCCATTCCGACCGGACCAGGCGCGTGAGGGATCGGGAACGCTCCGCTCCGACGCCCAAAGCCTTATGAAGCCCTTCGGCCGAGATCGGTCGCTGGCGCAACTCACGATGCCGGGCATCCATATACTTCGCCCGCTCGACCAAATCGCCGTCCAAGCCAGTGTCGACCACGTTCGACATCTCCGATTCACATTCTGCCATCGCGGTCAGCGGTACCGAATCGGCGGGAGGTTCCACACTCTGACGAAGATCGGCGAGCGCTTGCAGCAGGCCCGGACCGACTTCAGACCAGCCGATCAGCAACAGCGGCCCCACCGCGGCGAACGACGCCTTGCCGACCTCACCAGCGATCAGCGGCTCAGCCACGTTCAACGCCAGCGTCACCGCGCTCGCAAGGACAAGGAGCCGTCGCGCCGAGCGCTGCACCTCAGGAGCCGCTCCGTGCTCCGAGAGGCGGCGGATCGCCACAAGCAACGCCACCACCGTCAGGTCCACCGCGGGCGCGACCAAGGGCACGACCCACACCCGGATACCGAGCCGGAGAGCGAGTGTAAACACATTGCCGAACCCGAAGCCGACCACGGCCCCCACCATCGTGCTCACAGCCGACACAACCGGATCGCGCCTGTCCCCCACCGTCACCATCCACACCAACCGGCAACGCGGCCGCCCAAGGCGTCTGGACCAAGCGACAGAACCCGGCATTCGCGAGCCCGAGACGCGCCCGAGAGGCCCGAAACAGTCCGACACCAGGCGACACACCCCGACACAGCGACTGCCCCGCGACCAGACGAAAAGGTCTTGTCCGGCATCACTCGACACCGTCCGAAACGCCCAGGTGTCGACTCTTAACCAGCGGGTTCGGGGTTCGAGTCCCTGATGGCGCACAGTTCCAAACGAAGCCCACCAACGGTTTGCCCCGGTTTTCCGGGTACCGTCGGTGGGCTTTGTTGCTGTACGAGCCCGAGGCGGGACAGCCAGCGAGGCGCCGGCCGCGGTCTGCTCAGCCGTCCATGTCGCCCGCCGCCCTCGTCGCCGCTGAATTCGTCCCCTTCGGCGGGCGCGATGAACTCGGGGGCGAGCCGCTCGGCAGCCATGCCCGCCTTCGCGGACAAGTGGCGGCGTGAGCGGACGACAGTTCCTCAACCGCGCTTAAGCTCGCCGCGCGGCGATCACTGTCCGCGTCGAGGCGGACTCCTGAGGGGAAATGAGTTGTCCGGAGATTTCCTCGTGGCCCCGCCGGGGCGCGTTCAGCCACCGCAGATGTTGTCATGGATGCCTTCACGGGGGCTGCTCCGCGTGGTCGAGTTTGTCGCCGGCGAAGTCGCGGACGATCAACTCCCCGAAGGGCTGCACCACTTCACTGAAGGTTATTTCTTCCTTAGTATGTATACCGAATCGTACCCGGGCGACGACGAAGCCTACGACTTCGCAACAGAGTTGGTCGATCTCGTGAAGCAGGCGCAAGAGCTCGAGCCGATCAAGTGAACGACCGATGAGCGACGGCGGCTCCTTCCATGACTCAACGAGAAGGAGCCACCGTCGCCGGCCAACGGCGATACCGGTTCGGTCTAAGCCTTAGCGGTTGTACTGCCATCCGCTCCGGTAGCAGGTGTCCCAACCCGCGTCATCCACGCAGGTCACGACGCGGACCCTGCTCAGCTTGGTGCCCGAGTTGTACTTCAGGTTGCTCCAGTAGCTCGTGGTGCCGCATCCGCTCTCGTTCCAGCGGTACGGCGTCGGGTCGATGGTCCCCATGCCGAGATCGGCCTCGAAGAACACGTAGACCGGGTTGCCGTCGCATTTCGTGTCCCGCACGGCCATGTTGATGCCGGTCATGCCGCTGAACGTCCAGGTCCAGTTGGCCGAGCCGTACACCTCGCTCCCGGACGCGGTGGCCGCGCCGGTCGCGGCCGAGGCGGTGCCTGTGAAAGCCAGTGTCGCCGCCGACGCCACGGCGATCGCCGTGGCCGCCCGCCGCAGGTTCCTGCTCAGAATCCCCTTCATGTTCCCCTCCAGTGTGATAAATGAATGACGACTCCATGGGGGAGGCGTCATGCTTCGTATTCACTTCACCGACCGTGACCTGGCCCGTGTCCGCGTCGCGGCCGCACCGGATCCGCTGTGGGAAACGGTTTTGGCCATGCAGAAGCTCACGCTCGACGGCATTCCCGCCTTCGCGCGCTGGCGGCGCCGGGTGCGGGAAGGCCTGCGGGAGCGTGACGCCAGGACCGCGGTCCGGTTCCTGCAGACGATCGCGCCGCCTGCCCGGTACTTCCCGGACTTCCTCACCCCCGCCGAGTCCGCGTGCGGGCTGAAGGCGGGGCTGTCCGCCCTTCGTGGGACGCCGGCGGATCGGCTCGGGCGCGAAGTCGCGCTGATGGCGAAGCACCACCGCCTGCCCGGTTGGACACAGGGGCTGGCGGCGGGGGCGAGCGCGGCGCTCGATCAGGTCGCCGGGGCGCTCCGGATCGCCCACGACACCCTGGTCGCTCCACAATGGACGAACGTGCGGACCCAGGTCGACATCGACCGGGCCTTGCGGTCACGTCTCGCCGGAGAAAGCGGAACCCTCGGCCTTCTCGAATCGCTCCGGCCCGCTTTCCGTTGGGAGGCGCCGGTCCTGACCGTGCGCTACCCCGTCGACCGCGACCTCCGTCTCGACGGTCGCGGTATCCGGCTCGTCCCGTCCTACTTCTGCTGGGACACCCCCGTCGCCCTCGCCGACGACGACCTTCCACCGGTCCTCGTCTTCCCGGTGTCCCACGAGCACGAGCCCGCTCCCCTGCCGAAACACCTGGCCACCCTGCTCGGCCGGACCCGCGCCGCCGTCCTGTACGCGGTCGCGGGCTGCCCCACCAGCGGCGAACTCGCCGACCGGCTCGGCATTTCGGCGGCCGCGGTTTCGCGGCACACCACGGTGCTCCGCGAAGCCGGGCTCATCGCCAGCCGGCGCCACGGAGCCGTGGTGCTGCACAACCTCACGCCGATGGGTGCCGCGCTGCTGGGCTGAGCCCTCAGCGCACGATCCGCCACAGCGAGCAACTGTCGTCTCCCGCGTCGTCCTCGCAGATCCGGAAGGACGTCACGTCCGGGATCGTGGCGTTGCCGCAGCCGACCTTCGAACCATTGCTGTCGCCGATGGTCAGCTTCGTCCCGTTCTTCTGGTTGTACTCGGCGTAGACGCCGTTGCCGTCCTGCTCCTCGTCGCACACCGCGGCGGCATCGCGGACGGTGTCGTACTGCGCGTAGTCCTTTCCCTGCCAGATGGTGTAGCCGGTCGCCGCCTCCGCGGTCGAGGTCCCCAGTACCAGCGCCGAGATCATCGCGCCGCCGACGAGCATCATTTTCCGGATCATCGTTCCCCTCCCCTTGGCCCTTCACGGGCATGGGAACAGCTTGCCGCCCGCCTCGCCGGCCGGTCGAGACTCTTGCGCCAGGGCGGAAAACCGCAGACCGGGCAGGCCGTCCTGGCCAAGGAGCCACCGAGAGGCCATGATCATCGGACATGGTGGTTCCGGGAGGGGGACGACGGCCATGTCCAGACCATCGAACGCCGGGACGGCGGTCGCCATCGGGGTGACCGCGTTGTGCGCGCTGGTCACTGTGGGAACCGAGTACGCGGGCGCGCTGGAACTACGGATCGGCTCGTTCGCGCTCGTCCTGCTTCCGCTTTTCTTCGCCTTCGTGATCACGGTCGCCCTCAACCTGTCGCTGTCCTGGCGACGTCCGGAGGCGGCCGCACCGATCTGGTCCTGCGCGGGGCAACTCCTGCAACTGCTGACGGTGGTCTTCGTGGTGCGAGCCGGAGTCGTGCTCGGTACGGCGCTCCCCACGATCGTCGAGGCCGGACCGGCGATCCTCGTACAGAGCCTCGGAAAGGCAGGGACGGCGCTGCTGGCTTTCCCTGCGGCCTTACTGCTCGGCTTCGGCCGCGCGAGTATCGGCGCCACGTTCTCCATCGGCCGCGAACCCAGCATCGCCCTGGTGACCGAGCGATACGGCATCTCCGGCCCGGAGGGTTCCGGCGTTCTCGCCACTTACATCAGCGGCACGCTCTTCGGGTCCTTGTTCTTCTCCGCGCTCGCGGGCATCGGCTCGGCGATTCCGCTGTTCAGTTCCACGGCGCTGGCGATGGCCTGCGGGGTCGGCAGCGGGGGCATGACGATCTCTTGTGCGGGTTCGCTCGCGCACGGTTCCCGCGACCTGCCCCAGGACGACATCGTCGCGCTGGCGACGGCCAGTGATGTGCTGACCTACATCACCACCGTGCTGCTGGGTGCTTTCATCGTCCTTCCGGTGCTGGAAAGGCTGTACCGTTCCCCCACCGCGGTACGGAATCGGCTGGTCTCCGGGGACTCCGCCGAGCCGGCGGCGACGGTCGTGCCCTCTCGGCTGGTGACCGGTTTGGCCGTGACCGTGCTCCTGCTCGTCACCGCGGGATGGCATGCGGTGCCGGGAATGCTCTTGCTGTTGGCCCTCGCCTTCGGAGTGCGGATGCTCGGCGACCGGACCGGCCGGTTCGTGCCGACCGTGCTGTGGGCGGCGCTCGTCGGTGCCGCGCTGACCGTTCCGGGACTGCCGTGGTCGGCGACCATGGTGCGCGTCCTGTCCGCCGTCGACCTGCTGACGCTGGCGACCGCCGTGCTCAGCTGCGTCGGTCTGTGCGTGACCGTCCGGCAGTTGAGGATCCTGCGGACCCTGAGCTGGCGCGCGGTCGTCGTGACGCTTCTCGTTTTCGCCGGTTCCTTCTTCACCTCGGCTTTGCTGGCCCAGGTCGTTCTCGGGTTCACCGGATGAAAGGAAGGCCTATGAAGATCCTGGTAACAGGCGGAAGCGGCTTCATCGGACAGCACGTCGTGCGCGAACTGCTGGCACGCGGGCACGACGTCACGGTGCTGGTCCGCACGCCGTCCACGCACCTTCCCGACGCGGTGACAGTTCACCTCGGGGACCTCACCGACCTGTCCGAGGAACGACTCGAGGCGATCGTCGCCGGTCATCAGGGCATCGTCGTCGCATCGGCCGCCGCCGTCGCCGCACCGCGCGGCGCCGACATCGCCGCGTTCTTCCACGATGCCAATGTCGCACCGGTCGCCAGGTTGCTCGCCGCCGGCTGCCGTGCGCAGACCGACCGCGCCGTCATCCTCGGTAGTTTCTACGCCACCCTCCAGCGCGAACAGCCGAAACTCCGGTTGGCCGAACGCAGTCCGTACATCTCGAGCAGAATCGACCAAGCCGAGCGCGCCCGCGCCGCCGTCACCGCGGAAACCTCGGTGGCGATTCTCGAACTTCCGTACGTGGCGGGCACGACTCCGGGCAGGCAATCACCTCTCGAACCCATGCTGCGCAGCATGGCCGTCGGTGATAAGGACATCCTCGCCTACCCCGGCACCACCGCGGTCGTCACCGTCACCCAGACCGCGCGAGCGGCAGTCGCCGCATTGGAACGTCGCGCGAACGGGAACTACCCGCTCGTCACGGCGAATCTCCCTTGGGCCGATCTCTTCACGCGTCTCGCGACCGCGAGCGGCCGTTCTCCGAAACGCATCTGGAAACTGCATCGGATCGCCGTCGAACTGCTGCTCCGCTGGGCAGTGATCCGCCAACGCCGTCTAGGATTCACTCTCGGTTTCGACCCTGCGCAATGGAGCCAACTGCACGCCACCGCCATGGTCCTCGATCCGGACATCGCCCGCGCCGAACTCGGCGTCGAGCCGGACGACCTCGATAAAGCACTTCGCACATAATCTTCGAGTGCACACCTTTCGAGAATGTCCCTGATCTTTCGGACAATTCGGAGAAACCATTCCAAAGCATGGATCAATGGCCATCCGAACTCTCTGATCCAGACCGTGAACATTCCGGGCTTTCCATCGCGAAAGCCCGCCAATGGCGGAAATGGGGAGGCAGGCCGGGGTTCCGCACGCCTGGTTCCGGCCGGAACGATCCGCGACTTTCGTCTTACTACCTAGGAAGGTATTCCGGCTCTCCCGTCGTCGGAAACATTTGGGCGGCCGGCATCGCCCTTGTTCCTCCCCGACCACCAGGCGGCTCGGCCGCCCGAAGGTGAGCAACCATGCGGAAAATCGCTTCAATCGCTCTCGGGTTCCTGGCTGCGGCACTCGCGGTGTCCACGCCCGGGATCGCCCAAGCCCAAACGGATTCGGGTGTCCAGCCCTCGATCATCGGCGGGGGCACCGCCACGGAGACCTACAGTTTCATGGTCTCGCTCAACAACGGTTGCGGCGGCAGCCTCGTCGCGCCCCAATGGATCGTGACGGCCACCCACTGCGGCGGCGCGTCGCAGGGCCGGATCGGCTCGACGAACAAGTACTCCGGCGGCGAAGTCGGCAGGATCGACCGCCGCGTCAACAAGCCGGGTACCGACCTCACCCTCATGCACCTGTCCACGGCCGTCCGCGCCACTCCGGTCGCGATGGCCACGAGCAACCCGGCGCCGAACACCACCGCGCGCCTTCTCGGCTGGGGATGCACCAGCTGGCCGAGCTGCAGCACCCCGACCACACTGCGCCAGATCGATCTCCGGGTGCTTCCCAGCAGCTCCTGCTACGGCGGCGGTGGCGGCTCCGGCGACGTCTGCATCTCCGGTGACCGCGGGCATTCCGCCTGCCACGGCGATTCCGGCGGACCGGCGGTCGTCGGCACCACCGGACGCTGGACGCTGGTCGGCGAGACCCACGGCCCCGGCGACAACGGCGGCGAATGCGCCACCAGCACCCTCTACACCGGCATCGCCCAGCACCTGAGCTGGATCAGGCAGCAGACCGGCTCCTGATCACCGGGCACCGGCACGCCTCGTTCTCGAGGCGTGCCGGTTCTGCCCGCAGACAGCGGACCAGGGCACTACGTCGGACTTGAAGGTGTTACAGAGAAGGAAATACTCGACGCTTCACCCTTTACGATCGTTCACCGGGCCGATCCGCGGCCAACGTGACCGCAGGGATCGAATTTACTTCCGAATACTATTCAAGATAGCTCGCACCCGAGGCGCCCTGAAGCCTCGAAGTTCGCCGCGGCGAAGGCCTTGCCGAGACGACATCACTCAGGCAGGATTCACGATCCGGACATGGGACGGCGCAATCCGGCACTGACCAGTATTCACGCCAAGCCAAGCCACAAGTGGGACCGGACACCCATGGGCAAAAAGTGGACAAAACCTGGTCAAAAGCATGACAACACACGACATCGTCGAGCCGGTCAGCGATCCTGACTGTTGCGATCTGTCTATCGACCTAGGCGAGTCGCCGAAGGGGCCCCGGTTGCAGCCGGCGGCCCCTTCAGCCTTGCAACCATGATCTGACGCTCCGTAGTCACTCTTCCGATCATGAACACTCTGCGCAAGACTCAAGCCGTCCACGTGGCAGGGCTGCAACCTTCGCCACATGTCTGTGGATGTGCAGCCTAGGTCGATACAGAGAGGATTTCACAGAACAATGGCACCGGCACACAAGGATCGCCCCTGCACGCCCGATCCATTTCCTGGAGCTCCAGCACGCCATCTCCGCGAAGCAGTCGTCATCGTGATCCTGATCCAGGCCTTCACAGGATTCTTGATCACCCGTGGCTACACACTGGAAGTGGCTCTCGCCGCTTCAGGTGCTACTTGCTTGGCCGCAGGACAGCTCGGGCGAAGGCTCAGCAGGCTTCGCCCCGGGTGGGCAGTGTGAGCGCGGCCGCGCGGGGGCTGCTTTCGACGGTCCCTGAGTACAGCACGACAGGAGTCGACTCCCGTGCGGCCGCTCTCAGTTCGAAGATTTCCGCGTACGTGAAAATCCCGAAATGACGGTCAGCGTGGCCGATCTGAGCGGCGAGCTCAGATCGCTTCGCCGGGGCAGAGGCGTCGCCGCACCACAGCTCCGCGAACGCGCCGGGCCTGCCTTGCAAACCACATTCCGGATCTCCGAAGGCGACGATAACTCGGAGGTCAGACGCAAAATCACAGAAGGCCTGCTGACGCTAGCGAGGACGTTGCCGAACGACCTACGTCTCGCGGTGCTGGCCGCCCTCGCGATGCACGAAGAGGCTGGACATCCTTTCTATCAGGATCGAGTGAGGTGGCTGGCCCATACCTTGGATCGCGACGACCGCACCGCCCGCCGCCGCATCGATGAGGGGATGGACCAGCTTGCGGTCCTGGCCTTGGGCGGCGTTCGTTCCCCAGAGCCTGAACAGCCAGGCAGGCTCTGGCACACCGAGGAACTCCGGGTGATGGTCGCACTCGATCAACCGACACCCGAGACGTTTGAGTTTCGCCGAATCGTCGCCGACACCGACCACACTTCTGAGCTTGACCTCGCGTTGACGCTAGGCGCCCACGGGCGCGGTGGCCGCAGCAGTGGGAGTGATCTGAGGGTAGACGTGTTCTACGGTGGAGTGCTGACCGCCCGTGCCATGGAATCGAGCGAACGGGTCGGGCTCGGCCTACGTCTTCCTAGGCAGCTCTCTCGCGGCGAACGACATGAATTTGCTCTGCGGTTCCGCGCCCCCTTCAGGTACTCGCATTTCGTGTGCGTACCCCGGCATCCGGTCGACTTGTTCATCCTCCACCTCCGATTCGCCAGTCCTGCGCCGGTTCGCGTCTCGCGCCTTGAGCGTGTGTTCCAAGACGATGCCAGGGACACCGAGGTGATGGGTACGCAACTGACGCCGGACGCTTCCGGTGAGGTGCAGGCCGAGTTCCGGCATCTCACCCCGGGATTCGCTTACGGGATCCGGTGGAGTGCCACAAGCTCCACGGGAGCCCAGACCCACTAGCGGACCTCCTTGATCAGCAAGCCCGGGCCCGGCTCTGTTCGGGGTGGCGCGCTCCCACTGCGCCACCCACGTTCGATGAGCCAGCGGGATGTCAGCGCCGGGTGAGGACCCGCTTGCCCAGCCATCCGGCGTAGACGGCCAGCCCGGCGACGCCCGCCTTCCGCGTAGGTCGGGCCGCGATCGCCAGGCCGATGGCGAGTTCGGTGGCGCCGTTGCGGTAGGTCCAGTTGCGGACGTCGTCGGCGAAGGCCATCTTCGTCACGGGTTCGAAAGCGGCCGGAGCGGCGAAGTGGGCGAGCCCGGTCGCGGCGATGCCGAGGCCGAGGAGCTTGCCGGTGCGTGCGGACATGGAGTTGCCTTCCTTTTCGTTCAGTCGAGGACGCCGGCTCGGCGCCAGAGCCGTCGGCTCGGGCCGCCGATGAGGCCGATCTCGGTGAAGTAGTCGACGGCCTTGGCCGCCCACGCCGCCTTGGTCCGGCGCCAGTGCGGGTTCGCGGTGGCGGCCTGGCGGGCTTCGCGCGGGTCGAGACCGACGGAGGTGTATGCCTTGGGGTGCAACAACTCCGACGTCGCGACGTAGGCCATTCCGGCGATCGCCCAGCGGATCAGCTCGCGGCCGACGCGACCGTGACGGGCCCAGGCCCGGCCCAGTTCGTCCTTGGCGAAGCTGATGTGGCGTGCCTCTTCGATGACGTGGATGCGGGAGATCATCCGGATCATCGGCTGCAGGCTGTCGTCACGCATCATCTCGCGCTGCATGCCGTCGGCGAGTTCTTCGACGTAGATGGCGCCGGCGAACAGCAACGCCGGACCGCAGACCGCGCCGAAGATCTTGCCCGAGCGGTGCGCCGTGCGGCTCGGACGCCGGACGACACCGCCGCTCTTCTCGATCGAGCGGGCGAACATGGTGCTGTGACGGCATTCGTCGGCGATCTCGGTGAGCGCGTACTGCGCGTTGTGGGTCGTCGGGTCGCTGTTGTAGACGTGACGGACGAGGCCCTGCATGAGGATCAGCTCGAACCAGATGCCCGACGCGGCGGCGGCCGCGGCCTCCTGACGGCTCAGTTCGGCGCGCTGCCCATCGTCGAGCCGGTCCCACAATGCGGTGCCGTACAAGGAACAGCGCTCCGGCGCCTTGCCGTACGCGCCGTCGACCAACGGTGCCTGCCAGTCGACGTCGACGTCCGGGTCGTAGGAGTGTCGCGCGGAGGAGCGCTGCAGACGCTCGGCGACCCGTTCGCTTTCGGTGTTCGCGGTCATGACGACCTCCTTGGATCCGTGTGCTCCGGCAGCGGTCCGCCGCCGTCCGGGATGACCTGTCCGGAATCCCGGTAGGCCACCGCCTCGTGGAAACCATCGCGTTCGGCGAACTCGCGGAACCAGCGGCCTTCCGGGCTGTGCCGGGTGATGCCGTCGAACAGCGTCGCGAGTGTTTGGGTGCCGGAAAGGCCCATGTTGTCGTAGGCCTGATTGATCATCAGCTTCTGCATCACCAGCTGGTTCGTCGGCACACCGGCCATCCGGTCGGCCAGTTCCTCGACGGCGGCTTCGAGCCTTTCGGGTTCCACCGCCTCGAGCGCGAGTCCCCATTCCGCCGCGGTGGCGCCGTCGATGGTGTCGCCGGTGAGCAGCATCCGCTTCGCGCGTTGGGCCCCGGCGCGGTAGACCCACATCGCGGTCGTCGGGCAACCCCAGACCCGGGCGGGCGGATAGCCGAGACGCGCGTCGGTCGCCATGATCAGCACGTCGCACGACAGCGCGATGTCGCTGCCGCCGGCGATCGCGTGCCCTTGCACCTGGCAGATTGTGGGTTTCAGCGACCGCCACAGGCTGAAGAAGTCGTCGGTGTTGCGTTTCATCACCCGGTAGTCCTTGATCGGATCCCAGACCGGGCCCTGGTTCCAGCGGCCTTCGGTGTCGCCCTCGGCGAACTGCTTGAGGTCGTAACCGGCGCAGAACGACCGGCCTTCGCCGCGCACCACGATCACCCGGACGGCGTCGTCCTCGTTCGCCAGCTCCACGGCCTGCCGGATCTCGCCGGGCATGACGTCGTTGATCGCGTTGAGCCGCTCGGGGCGGTTCAGGGTCAGGTAAGCCTTCCGGTCTTGGACGCGGTACGTGAGCGTCTCAAACGCCATCGGTGCCCCCCAGCGCGCGAAGGGTGAAGGTGACCAGGTGCGGGATGGTGTCCGGTCCGCTCTCGCCGGCCAACGGGCCGACCAGCATCTCCGCGCCCGCGCCGACCAGTGCCGCGGCGGTCGCTTCCGCGTCCTGCGCAGGCAGCAGCCCCCGCTTCACGCCGTCGGCGATGTTCCTGGCGATGACCTCGCGGAACGCGCGACGGAAGACCAGGCGCTCGGCCTCCACCACGGCGTCGACCGGCTCGGCCAGCAACGCGTACGCCAGCCTCGGCGCCTTCAACGCCCGCCCGGCGAAGGTCTCGATCACGGCGACCACCCGCTCGCGGACGTCGCCTTGGGAAGCGGCGGCCTCGACGGCGTCGACCTCCCGCGAGACGACCTCGCGGAAGACCTCGACGACGAGGTCGGCCTTGGACGGGAACTGCCGGTACACGCTGCCGGTGCCCACCCCCGCCTGAGTGGCGACCGCGGCCATGGAGCAGCCCGCGTAGCCGGTCTCGGCCAGGAGTGCGATGGCCGCGGCCAGGATCTCGCCTCGCTGCGAGTCCAGTCTGGCCTGCGTCTTCGGAGTCCGTCGGTACGGCATGGCAAGGAGTGAAGCACGGATTCCGCACTTCAGCAACGGGCGGTTCCGCCGGTTGCGCGTGAAGGCCTCCTTCCCTCGGCTGAGCCGAGGGAAGGAGGCCTTCACGCGCTGGGGCACTCAGCTGCGGTTGATGGTGAACGTGCTCGTCGTGTTCCGGATGTCTTCGGCGTTGTCGCTCAGGGTGAGCCCGGAGAACGTCGCCGAACCGACAGCCGGGCCCTGACCCGGTTCCGGCAGCTCGTTGGCCCAGATCCCGATCCCGGACTTCGCGTCGAACTCGTCACCGCTGCGGTGCGCTCCGGTGATCGACACGTTCGTCAGCACCGTGTCCTCGACCGGGTTCTCCGGACGGCTTCCGGAGTACTTGGTCTGGAACATGATGCCGCTGTACGTCGGACTCTGGATGTCCACATCGGACACCCGGATCCCCCGGAACTCCTTGGAGGCGGAGAACATCCAGATCGCGGGGAACGTCTGCTGTCCCCAGAAATGTCCGCCGGTGCGGACCAGTGAGACGTTCTGGACGGTCGTCGGCTGCGGGCCGAAGCCGAGGAACGGATAGCCGAAGTCGAGCGAACTGATCGTGATCCCCGAGTACGTCAACGTGTCCGCGATGTACAGGTTCCGGAAAGTGTTGCTGTACCCGCCGTACACCGCCAGCCCGGCCGCGCGCCACGGAAGCAGCACGGTCAGATTCTCGAACACGTTGTCGTACTGGTTGCCCGCGTTGAGATCCGTGGCGGCGAACAGCGCGAAACTGTCGTCACCGGTCGAGCGGGCTTCGTTGTTGGTGACCCGGTTTCCCGTGCTGCCGTTGGTGAAGTTGACGCCGTCGGCGAACATGTCGCGGATCCGCGAGTTCTTCACCGTGGTGTTGTCCACATTGGTCGCCCACAGCAGGCACATCTGGTGCTCCACCCAGATGTCGTCGATGGTCATGTTCGTGACGTTCGTGAAGTTGAAGACCTTGCCGGGCCCGTCGATCCGGGACGTGTAGTTCCCGAACACGGCGAACCCGCCGAACGTCGAACCACTCGCGCTCGCCTGCGCGTCGAACCCGATGTCGGTGTTCTCCTGCCCGGCGGGCGCGGTGAACCTCGTGAACCACGGCCCGGCGCCCAGCACCGTGATCGGCTTGCCGTACACGGTGAGCTTGTTCGTCACCGGATACTGCCCCGGCGGCAGGAAGACGCCGGTGAGGTTCGGATCCTGGCGCGCCTTGTCCAGCGCGGCCTGCACATCCTGCTGGCTGAACCCGGCCGGGACGGCGTAGCGCGCCGGGTCGGGGTTCGCGGCCGCCGTGGCCAGCTCGAAGTTCACGAAGTCGATCGCGTAGTTCAAGCCGTTTCCGGCGTCCTTCTGCAGCTTGATCTTGTGCCCGGCGGGAACGGTGGTGCCGAGCAGCATGCTGGCCTCGTCGTAGATGTGCCGCGCGGGACCGGCTCCCGGCGAGTTCTGCGGAGAGGCTTCAGGGCCGTAAAGCCACGCGTGGCGCGAAGTCAGGTCGATGGCCTTCAGGAACGTGCCGTCGACGTAGACGCTCAGCGTCGAGTTCTGCCCGCCGCCACCCGCGGCGTCCGGCATCGAGAACCGGGTCACCAGGGTGTTCGTGGCCGCGCGGGTGGTGAATTCGACCGAGGCCCCGGTCGAATTCAGCGTCACCGCCTTGCGCCCCGACGCCTCCCCCGCGAGATCGCCGATCTTCCGGTTCGGACCGATCACGGACGCGCCGCCCGCGACCACGCCGTCTTCGGCCTCATACATGTCGTAGGGCATGTTCGCGCCACGGCCGACGAACAACGCTTGCGTGCTCGTGTTGTTGCCCTGTTTGGCGGGCAACTCGTTGGCGTCGTTCGCGACGACGGTCTTGACCGTGTACCGGCCGTTCCCGGCGGTCCAGGTGCCGACGTTCACCGGCGGCGCGGTGGCCCCGGCGGCGATCGCGCCGGAGTACGAGCCGCTGAGCGTCTTGACGACGGCGCCGTTCTGATCGGTGATCGTCACCGTGACGCCGTGGGCGCCACCCGCCGAAGCGACCGTGCCCTGGTTGCGCACCGTCGTGGAGAAGGTCACGGCGCCGCCCGCCGTCGGGTTGTTCGGCGACCAGGCGGTGGCCGCGACGAGGTCGGAGCTCTGGACCGGGCTGACGACGAGCGCCGTCGCGCCGGTGTAGGAGTTGTTGGCCTCGTCCTGCTCGACGACGGCGTTGGCCTCGTCGACCTTCGCGGTGACCTGGTGACTACCCGCTTCCCGGGTGCCGATGTCCGCCGAGACCGTCGCCGACGCTCCTGCGGCGAGTGCGCCGACCGGTGCCGTGCCGACCTTCGCCGTGCCCAGGTAGAGGTTCACGTTCGTCGCGCCCGACGCCGCGGTCCCGGCGTTGCGGACGGTCGCCGACACCGTGATCGCGTCGGTCTCCACCGGATTCGCCGGCGACCACGAAACACCCGAAACCGTGAGGTCGGGATTCGGGGCCGGGACACCGAAAACCTGGAATTCCGCGGCCTGACCGCCGGGCGCACCGGAGTTTGCGGTGATCCGCAGCCGGACGTCGGCGGCGCGGCCACTCACCGGGATCGTCACGGTGTTGCCGCTCGACGGGGTGAAGGTGTACGTCTGCGCGGACACCAGCGTGGTGAACGCGGCCGCCCCCTGGTCACGCCCTTCGACCGCGATCGTCTGCGTGCGCTGAGCCCACGCGGGATCCGGGTTGAGCTTGACCACGACACGGTCGAGGTCGGCGTTGGATCCCAGCGCCACGGTCAGCAGGTTCGGATACGCCGCACCCTCCCAATAGGTGGTCACGGAGTCGTCGTTGGCGTTGGCCGCGACGTAGGAATGCTGCACCGAAGACGCCGTGATCGGCTTGCCCAGCGCGAGATTCGTGCCGGCGCGCGTTCCCGTCCTGGTCACCGTGCCGCTGCTCGGCGACTGGTTGCCCGCCGCGTCGCGGGCCCGCACGGAATACGCGACGGTCGCGCTGTCCGGCTGGTCGTCGGTGTAGGTCAGGACGTCACCGCCGACACTGCCTCGCAGCTGCCCGTTGGCGTACACGTCGTAGCCCGCGACTCCCGTGTTGTCGGTCGAGGCCGACCACGTGAGCCGGATCTTGCCGCTCGACGGTTCGGTATAGGCGAGGTTCCCGGGCGCGGACGGCGGCTGCGTGTCCCCGCCCGCCGGGCCGTGCACTTCGAACTCCGAGAGCTGGGCCGCCGGCCAGCCGGTGTTGGCGATGATGTTCAGCCGTACGAACCGGGTGTTCCCGGTGACGTCGAGGGTGACGGTGTTGCCCGTCGCCGGGTCGAACCGGTGGCCCGCCGATGGGACGAGATCGCTGAAGCTCGCGCCGTTCCCGCTGCCCTGCACCGAGAACGTCTGCGTGCGGGCTTCCCAGCCGGAGGGCAGTTTGAGCACGAGCCGGGCGATGTTCGTGGCCGCGCCGAGATCGGCCTGGATCCATTGCGGGAACTGGTTGTTCGTGCTTTCCCAGTAGGTGGCCTGGTTCCCGTCGCCGACGTTCGAAACGGCGTAGCCGGGCAGCTGACTGCTGGCGGTGTACGTCGCGTCGGCCGCTTCGGCGGCCGCGGCAGGAGTCGCGAAAGCCGTCGGGGCTTCGCTCGCGATGACGGGTGGGGCCAGAAGAAGGGACAGGGCGGCGTACGTCAGAAGGCGCCTCGTTCTCATGACATTCCTCTGTTCCGGGAGGGGACTGAGCGGAATCTTCCTGACTCTTGTCATGTTCTTGCGCTGAAATGTTCAAGAATTACAGCCCATGGGGCGCCGCAAGTCAACGGCCGGAGCTAAATCGCGTGACCGGCCGGAAACACGCTGCTAACGTCCGGCCCGACCAGGTGCTTTCCCGGAAAGAAGGAGAACGGCGTGCGCCGAGCTGTCGAGTCCCCGAGCCGTATGGACCTTTCGACAGCCCTGGAGCCGTTCATCCATGGAGTACCTGAACCTCGGAATCCTCGCCCATGTCGACGCCGGTAAGACGAGCCTGACGGAGCGCCTGCTCCATCACACCGGCGCCATCGGTACCCTCGGCCGCGTCGACGCCGGGGACACCCGCACCGACACGATGGAGCTGGAACGCCGTCGCGGCATCACCATCCGCTCGGCCGTCGTGTCCTTCCGCGTCGGCGACCTGCGGGTCAACCTGATCGACACCCCGGGCCATCCGGACTTCATCGCCGAGGTCGAACGCGCGCTGCGCGTACTCGACGGCGTCGTCCTCGTCGTGTCCGCCGTCGAGGGCGTGCAGGCGCAGACCCGGGTGCTCATGCGCGCGCTCAAGCGGTTGCGCGTCCCCGTGCTGATCTTCGTCAACAAGATCGACCGGGCGGGCGCCCGTCACGAAGGCCTCCTCGCCGACCTCGCCGAACGCCTCGGCGTCGCCTGCGTGCCGATGTCGGAGGTCGGCGGCCTCGGCACGGCGACCGCGAAGGTCCGGCCGGTCTCGCCGTCGTCCGGACAGGTCGAGCAGCTCGCCGAGCACAGCGACGCCTTCCTCGCAGCGTATCTAGAAGACGCCGTGACGGCCGACGATTACCGGGCCGAGGTCGTCCGCCAGACCCGGCTCGGCGCGGTCTCCCCGGTCTACTTCGGCTCCGCACGCAGCGGCGAAGGGATCGCCGAACTGACTTCGGGTATCCGTGAATTCCTTGGTGGCGCTGGAAAATCCGCGCCGGACGACCGATTGCGCGCGGCGGTGTTCAAGATCGAACGCGGCCGCGCGCACGAGAAGATCGCCTATGTCCGCGTGTTCTCCGGCGAGATCGGCGCGCGGGACCACGTCCGGTTCCATCGCCCTGGCGGGGCGGTCACGGAGGAGGCGAAGGTGAGCGCGGTGCGCGTCTTCGAACTCGGCGACGAGACCGTCGAGGCCCGCGCGCGGGCCGGGCAGATCGCCAAGATCACCGGGCTCAAGGAGATCCGGATCGGCGACCTCCTCGGCGTCCCCGAAGACGACGGTGTGTCCCCACAGTTTCCGCCGCCCGCCTTGGAAACCGAGGTCGTCCCGGCTGTCCCTGCCGAGACCGCGTCGGTGTTCACCGCGCTGCAGGAGCTGGCGGAACAGGATCCGCTGATCACCGTCCGGCAGGACGACGAGACGCGGCGGATCTCGGTGCGGCTCTACGGCGAAGTGCAGAAGGAGATCATCGCGGAGACACTCGCCACACAGCACGGCCTCGACGTCGGCTTCAGCCTCACCCGGCCGGTGTGCGTCGAGCGGCCGATCGGCACCGGGCACGCGGTGTGGCTCATCACGGAGAAGCGGAATCCGTACTTCGCCACGGTCGGGCTACGGGTCGGCCCGGGCGCCCCCGGATCCGGCCTCACCTTCGGCCTCGACGTCGAACTCGGCTCCCTTCCGCTCGCGTTCCACAAGGCCATCGAGGAGACCGTCGACGCGACACTGCGGCGGGGCCCGTCCGGCCGGGAGGTGATCGACTGCATGGTGACCGTCACCCACACCGGTTACTTCAGCCCGGTCAGCGCGGCGGGCGATTTCCGCAAGGTCACTCCGTTCGTGCTGGAAGAAGCGCTGCGGGACGCGGGGACCGAGATACTCGAACCGGTCAGCCGCGTCGAGGTGGAACTGCCCGCGGACTCGGTGACCGCGACGCTCTCCAGGCTGGTCGAATGCGGCGGGCTCGTCACCGGTTCGGTGGTGCGCGGTGACCGGGCCGAACTGACGGGCGTGCTGCCGCTGGGCGAGGTCGCCCGGTTCGAGCAGCAACTGCCCGGCCTCACCCACGGTGAAGGCCTGATGGCCACCGAACCGGCGGGCCACCGGCCCCGGGTTAGCCCGAATCGGCCAATGCCCGGCTAGCCGGAACGAGTACGTTCTTGGTGGACGGCGAAATCCGCCGTCCGAGGGAAAGGGCCACGATGGATCAGTTTCGCGACACCGCTTCGGCGTTGCGGGAGCTCACGGAGTCGATGCGGCTCGACGAGCCCCGTGACGAGTTGCTGGAACGGGTGGCGAAGAAGGTGGTCGGGCTGCTGCCGGGCGCGGACGCGGCCACGGTGACGTTGTACTCCGACAACGAACCGAGCACCGTCGCCGCCACCGACGAGTCCCTGCTCCCCCTGGACAAGGCGCAGTACAGCGCGGACGAAGGCCCCTGCCTCAAGGCCGCCGAGAGCGGGACGATCGTCAGGACCCTGCTGGACGCCGACGCGGCCGAACGCTGGCCGGATTTCGCCGCCACCGCCGATCTGCTCGGCGTGCGGACCGCGCTGGCCTGCCCGTTGTTCGTCCCGGACGAGTCGCACTTCAGGCGGCGGGCGTCCGAGCCGCTGTCCGGCGCGCTCAACGTCTGGAGCTTCCAGGAGAACGCCTTCGACCCGGTGGAGGCGGCCCTGGTCGCGATGTTCACCTCGGCGATCTCGGCGATCATCCTGACCGCGTCCCGCTGGGCCGCCGCCGAACGCCAGGCGGAGACCCTGGTCGCCGCGTTGGAGACCAGGGACGCCATCGCCACCGCGAAGGGAATCGTGATGGCACGTCTGGAGCTGAACGCCGATGAGGCCTTTCGCTGGCTCACCGAGGCGTCGCAGCACACGAACCGCAAGATCCGGGAGATCTCGGTGCTGATCGCCGAGGACCCGAGCGCGGTCTTCGGGCGTTAGCCCAGCGAGATCCGGCGGCCCTCGCGCGAGGACTCGAGGCCGGCTTCCGCGAGCCTGATGCCGCGCACCCCCGCCATGAAGTCGTAGGGGTGCGGGGCGTCGTCCACGACGTGGCGGACGAACTGCTCCCACTGTGCGCGGAAACCGTTGCCGAAGTCCTCGTTGTCCGGCACTTCCTGCCACTGCGACCGATAGGACTGAGTCTCCGCGAGGTCCGGGTTCCACACCGGCTTCGGCGTGGCTTCCCTCGGCTGGATGACGCATTTGTGCAGACCGGCGACCGCGCTGCCCTTGGTGCCGTCGACCTGGAACTCCACCAGTTCGTCACGGTGGACCCGCACGCACCAGGACGAGTTGAGCTGGGCGATGACCCCGCCTTCGAGCTCGAAGATCGCGTACGCGGAGTCGTCGGCCGTGGCCGCGTACCGGTCGCCCTTCTCGTCGACGCGCTCCGGGATGTGGGTGACGGCCTTGGCGGTCACGGCGTTGACGGCGCCGAAGAGGTTCTCCAGCACGTAGTTCCAGTGGCAGAACATGTCGACGACGATGCCGCCGCCGTCTTCGGCGCGGTAGTTCCAGCTGGGGCGCTGCGCGGCCTGCCAGTCGCCCTCGAAGACCCAGTAGCCGAACTCGCCGCGCACGGAGAGGATCTGGCCGAAGAAACCGCTGTCGATCAGGCGCTTCAGCTTGAGCAGACCGGGCAGGTACAGCTTGTCGTGGACGACGCCGTTCTTGACCCCGGCCGCCTCGGCGTGCCGCGCCAGCGCGAGCGCGCCTTCGACCGATTCGGCCACCGGCTTCTCGGTGTAGATGTGCTTGCCCGCGTCGATGGCACGGACGATCGACTTCTCGCGGACCGCGGTCAGCTGCGCGTCGAAGTAGAGCGGGAGGTCGTCGTCGCCGAGCGCGGCGTCGAGGTCGGTGGTCCAGCGGGTCAGCCCGTGCCGGGTGGCGATCTCTTCGAGCTTGTCCGCGTTGCGCCCCACCAGGACCGGCTCCAGCTGGACCCGCGAACCGTCGGCCAGCTCGACCCCGCCGGCCTCCCTGATCGCCAGGACCGAGCGCACCAGGTGCTGCCGATAGCCCATCCGCCCGGTGACGCCGTTCATCACGACGCCGAGTTTCCGCGTGGTCATCCGTTCTCCTTTGAAAGCGCTTTCCTGACCACATCCTGAAAGCGCTTTCTCACCCTGTCAAGACCGATGCGAGGAAAGTCCCTCCGGCTCAGGAAGCGGGGTCGTAGGCGCGGACGGCGTCGAGGTACTCGGTGATGGCGTCCCGGTTGCGGAGCAGGCATTCGGCCCGCCGGGTCATCCGGTCGCGTTCGGCCTCCAGGGTTTGGAGCATCTCCGCGGTCGCGTCCGGGAAGTAGATCTGCCGGGGTTTGTCCAGGCACGGCAGGATCTGCTTGATGATCCTGGTGGGCAGCCCGGCGTCGAGCAGGCCGCGCACCTGGATGACCCTGTCGACCGACGGCTCGGCGTAGTCGCGGTAGCCGTTCGCCAGCCGTTCCGAGATGATGAGACCCTGCTCCTCGTAGTACCGCAGCAGACGGCGCGACGTCCCCGTCCGCTCCGCCAGCTCCCCGATCCGCATGTGCGCCACCTCACTCCGGCCGACTTGACCTTCACATCTATGTGATGGTTCGAGCATACGGAGCATGACTTCGAAACTCCCGCTCGGCGCGCTGCTCGCGCTGACCACGGCGGCGTTCGTCACCGTCCTGACCGAGGCGTTGCCCGCGGGCGTCCTGCCCGCGATGAGCGCCGGGCTCGGCGTCGGCGAGGCGGCGACCGGGCAGTTGGTGACGGTGTACGCGATCGGCACCGCGCTGACCGCGATCCCCCTGTCCGCCGCGACCGCGGGCTGGCGCCGCAAACGTTTGCTCCTGGCCGGAGTGGCCGGGTTCGCCGTGGCCAACACGGTCACGGCGCTGTCCACGAACTACCCCCTGACCCTCGGCGCGCGGTTCGTCGCCGGGATCGCGGCGGGCGTGGTCTGGGCGCTGCTGGCCGGTTACGCCCGGCGGCTGGCGCCGGAACCGGTGCGGGGCAAGGCGATCGCCATCGTGATGACCGGTATCCCGCTCGCGCTTTCGCTCGGCATCCCCGCCGGCACGTTCCTGGGCGGCGTCTTCGGCTGGCAGGTGACGTTCTCGCTGATGTCGGTGCTCGCGCTCGGCCTGCTGGGCTGGATCGCGGTGGGCGTCCCCGACTTCCCCGGACAGGACAAGGGCGGCAGGCTCCCGGTGCGCAAGACCCTCGCCGTGCCCGGTGTCGCCGCGGTGCTGTTCGTGACGCTGACGTTCGTGCTGGCGCACAACATCCTCTACACCTACATCGCCACCTTCCTCGAACACGTGTCGATGGGCGGCTCGGTCGACCGGATCCTGCTGGTGTTCGGGCTGGCTTCGATGGTGAGCATCTGGCTCGTCGGTGTCCACATCGACCGGCGGCTGCGGGCGCTGACCGTCGCGGGCACCGTCCTCGTGGCGCTCGGTGCGACACTTTTGGCTCTGCTGGGCCGGAATCCGGCCTTGGTCTACATCGCGGCGACCCTGTGGGGGCTCGGCTGGGGCGGTATCCCGACCCTGCTGCAGACCGCCGCCGCACGGGCTGGTGACCAGGGCGGCGCGGCGGACATCGCGCAGGCCATGCTGGTCACCCTGTGGAACGCGGCGATGGCGGGCGGCGGGATCGCCGGCGGCGTCCTCCTCGACGGTTTCGGCGCCGAGTCGTTCCCCTGGAGTGTCCTGGTGTTGCTCGTGCCGACGCTGGCCGTGGTGCTGGTGGCGCGACGGCACGGGTTCACAGCGGCAGTTCCGGATGACTCCGGATCGCCTCGAGAACCAGGTCGACCGCGGCGCGAGGCGCGGACCCGCGCCTGATCGCCGCGGTGATGGAGCGGTCGACCGGCGTCGCGAGCTCGCGGGTGGCGACGCGGTACCGCTTGTCGACGGCGAGGCCGGGCAGGAGCGCGATCGAAAGCCCAGCCTCGACGTGCTGCAAGGTCATCATGTAGTTGCTGAACCGGGCGATCACACGCGGCTCGAAACCGGCTTCGCGGCAGAGCCGGGTCGCGAGGTTCGCCATGTACGACTGGGGGATGTCGAACGCCCAGGGCTCGCTCGCGTAGGCGGCGAGGTCGGCGGGACCCCGGCCCGCGGCCGGATGACCGGGCGGGACGACGAGCACGATCGGGTCGGTCGCGAGCGGCACCAGGTCGATGTCCGGCCCCAGCGGCTGCTCGACGAAGTCCGTGGTCGTGACGATGACGTCGGCGTCGCCGACCCGGAGCGCGGGCATGCTGACATGCGGTTCGAGTTCGAGCAGTTCGATCTGGAGGCTCGGATGCGAACGCGCCAGCCGGTTCACCGCGGGGACGGCGATGGTGTGGATCGCGCTCTGGAAGGCACCGAGGCGGACGTGCCCCGCGGGCCCCTCGCCGAGGCCGCGCAACTCGGCCTCGACGGTGTCCATATGGTCGAGGATCGCTCGCGCGCGGCGCGCCAGCATGCGTCCGGCCGGGGTCAGCCGGACGCGGCGGCCGGTGCGTTCCAGCAGCCGCGTGCGGGTCTCGGCCTCGAGGACCGCGAGCTGCTGGGACACGCTCGACGCGCTCAGATTGGCCGCTTTCGCGACCGCGCGGACAGTGCCCAGCGTGTCCAGCCTGCTCAACAGGCTGAGCCTCCAAGGATTGAGCATGGCACCCATTGTTGTACGGATCAGCCGAACAGCACAGCCGGAATCGTGAGCTGGACGTGTCGCTCGGCTCCCACTTACCGTCGGAACATGGCTGCTCCCCTCACCGACCTGTCCACCACCGACCGTTTCTGGGCCGACGCCGACCGGCATCTCGTGCGCTACGCCGGGGCCGGCGACTTCACCCGCGAGATCATCGATCACGCCGCCGGGAGCTACCTGTTCACCGAGTCCGGGCGGCGGATCCTCGACTTCACGTCCGGGCAGATGAGCGCGATCCTCGGGCATTCGCATCCGGAGATCGTCGAGACCGTGCGGCGGCAGATCGGCTCGCTGGACCACCTGTTCAGCGGGATGCTGAGCCGCCCCGTCGTCGACCTCGCGCGACAGCTGGCCGAGACCTTGCCGTCACCGCTGGAAAAGGCGCTGCTGCTGACCACCGGGGCGGAGTCGAACGAGGCCGCGATCCGGATGGCGAAACTGGTGACCGGGAAGCACGAGATCGTGTCGTTCGCCCGGTCGTGGCACGGGATGACGCAAGCGGCGGCGAACGCGACCTACAGCGCGGGCCGCAAGGGCTACGGCCCCACCGCGCCCGGCAACTTCGCCATTCCCTCGCCGAACTCGTATCGGCCGGATTTCGTCGGCCCGGACGGGGAACTGGACTGGAAACGCCAGCTGGACTTCGGATTCGAGATGATCGACGCCCAGTCCGTCGGCAGTCTGGCGGCGTGCATCGTCGAACCGATCCTGAGCTCCGGCGGGATCATCGAGCCGCCGGTGGGCTATTTCGCCGCCCTGCAAGAGAAATGCC
The DNA here is from genome assembly GCF_000732925.1 of Amycolatopsis japonica. Lineage (NCBI taxonomy): Bacteria > Bacillati > Actinomycetota > Actinomycetes > Pseudonocardiales > Pseudonocardiaceae > Amycolatopsis > Amycolatopsis japonica. The sequence continues at coordinate 1,361,225 of NZ_CP008953.1, read as the reverse complement.
GGGAACGCGGAATGCTGCTGATCCTCGACGAGGCGCAGACCGGCTTGTGCCGCACGGGAAACTGGTACGCCTTCGAACGCGACGGCGTCGTCCCCGACATCCTCACGCTGTCCAAGACGCTGGGCGCCGGGCTCCCGCTGGCGGCGGTGATCACCAGCGCGGAAATCGAGCAGGAGGCGCACGACCGCGGCTACCTGTTCTTCACCACGCATGTCGCCGACCCGCTGGTGGCGGCCGTCGGGAACACCGTGCTCGACGTCCTCACCCGCGACCGTCTCGACGAACGCGCCACCGAGCTGGGTGCCTTCCTCCGCCGCGGCCTCGACGACCTCGCCGCCCGCCATTCCGTCGTCGGCGACATCCGGGGACGCGGTCTGCTCGTCGGCGTGGAACTCGTCGTGGACCGTGCCACGAAACGCAGCTCCGACGAATTGGGCGCCCTGGTCACGCGGCGCTGCCTCGAATTGGGGCTGCACATGAACATCGTGCAGTTGCCGGGGATGGGCGGGGTCTTCCGGATCGCTCCGCCGCTGACGGCTACCGAAGACGAACTGGCGGAGGGACTGGCGGTGTTGGATCAGGCGATCGGGGACGCAAGCGCGTAAAAGGCAAGCCGGTCTTGGGGCGCGCTGGTCGTGAGTGGCGTTTCGGGTTAGAACCCGAAACGCCACTCACGACCCCCTGAACTCCTGAAGCAACCGAGCGACCTCGCCAGGCCGCTCCAAGAACGGCGAATGCCCGACGCCTTCGACGACCTCCACCCGCGCCCCGACCGCCGAATACCGCGCGAAAGTCTTGTCACAGTCGTAAAAACGGTCCCGGCGCCCGAGAATCACCAGGCACGGCAACCCCAAGGCCGCCACTTGCGCATCCAGAGGACGAAATGCGAGCAGTCGCGCGCGTTCCACGAGTACCACCCGGGCCATCGCGGGCGAGGTGACCGCGTGATCGGCCAAGTCCTGCAAGGGATCGTCGAACCAGCCCGCTCGGCGAAACCGCGACGCGAACCGCACCCATGGGCGGTGAGCCACGAGCCGCACGAGCGCGCTGACCATCGGCAGCAGCACCGCACTCCCCGGCGGAAAGGACGCGTAGCTGTAATCCGGCGCCTGCCCGATCAGCACCAGGGAACCCACCCGCGGCGAGATTTCGGCCAGCGCCAAGGCGACATCCGCGCCGAAGGAGTGACCGGCGACCAGAACGTCCTCGACGCCCAGCGCATCGAGGACGCCGGCCACCATGCGCGCCTGCGACACCGCGTCGAGCCCGGACGAACCACCGGTGCATCCGTGCCCCAGCAGATCCACCCGGATCACGTGCCGCGTCGCGGACAGGCCGAGGGTGAGCCGGTCGAACCAGTGCACCGACCCGCAATACCCGTGCAGCAACACCACCGGCGGCCCGGCGCCGTCCTGACGCACATGGACGGCGACGCCGTTCACGTCGAGGATGTCGCCGATGGGGGAACGCGCCACGCCCCCAAACTAGCTCACACCGGCGCGCTCTCCCTGCTGCGGGACAACAGGAACGCCGCGATCCCGGCGGGCAGGAACATGAGCACGCCGTAGACCCCGGCCGGCACGGCCATCGCCTTGTCACCGAGCACGGAGAACGCCACGGCGATCGCGAGGGTGGCGTTGTGGACACCGATCTCCATGGCGGACGCGATCGCCTGCCCGCGGTCCACCCGGAACAGGCGTGGCACGTAGTACCCGATCGCGAGGCTGAGCACGGAAAGCGCCAGCGCCACCGGCCCGAGCGTGCCGATGTTGTCCACCAGCGTCCGGAACTCCTGCGCGATCGCGGCCGCGATCACCAGCACGAGCACCACGGCGGAGCCGATCTTGACCGGTTTGCGCATCCGCTCGGCCCAGGCGGTGAACCGGTGCCGCACCGCCATCCCGAGCACGACCGGGATCAGCACGATCGCGAAGACCTGCACGAACTTCGCGGGCTGGAGCCCGACCGAGGCGCCGCCGTCGAGGAATTCGGCCATCGACAGGCCGACCACCAGCGGCAGGGTGAACACGGCCAGTACGGAGTTGATCGCCGTGAGCGTGACGTTGAGGGCGACGTCGCCGCCGGCGAGGTGGCTGAACAGGTTCGCCGACGTGCCGCCGGGCGACGCGACGAGCAGCATCATCCCGACCGCGAGCACGCCTTCCAGCCCGAACAGCACGATCAGGCCCACGCAGATCACGGGCAGCACGATCATCTGGCACACCAGCGCGATGACGGCGGCCTTCGGGTACTTCAGCACGCGCGTGAAGTCGCCGACGGTCAGGGTCAGTCCCAGCCCGAACATGACGAGCGCCAGCGCTATCGGCAGGAGGATCGAAAACATCGCCGTACCCATCGAGGGGCCTCCGTCCGATATGCCCTTTTCAGATCGGCAATCGTGTCAAGCGGCGAGAACCCGGTCAAGCCACCGAAACCCAGACGTGACCCGTAAGAGTTCGGTAACCGCACTCCTCGCCCCGCACGGGGTTGAATGAACGCATGAAACGCAAGCGGGTGCTCGCCGTCGTGGCGGCCGGACTGGTGGTGGCGGTGGCCGCGGGCCTCTACTGGTTCCAGCCGTGGAAGCTCTGGGTGAACGAGACGGTCCAGGAGGCGCTGCCCGTCGCCGAGACCACGGCCCAGCCCACCACCCAAGCCACCGGAAGTGCCACGCCCGCCCCGAAAGAGCCCATGGTCGTGGCGACCGGCACGCTGATCAGCCACGAGCACGCGACCACCGGCGACGTCCGGATCCTGCGCGCGGCCGACGGATCGCTGGTGCTGCGCTTGGAAAACCTCGACACGAGCAACGGCCCGGATCTGCGGGTCTGGCTCACCGACGCGCCGGTACTCCCCGGCAAGGACGGCTGGTCCGTGTTCGACGACGGCGCGTACGTGAGCGCCGGGAAACTCAAGGGCAACAAGGGAAGCCAGAACTACACGCTGCCGGCGGGCACCGATCTGGCGCGCTATTCGAGCGTGACGATCTGGTGCGACCGGTTCAACGTGTCCTTCGGCGCGGCCGAGCTGGCCAAGATCTGACAGCCAGGCGAAGCCTGTCCGTTGAGGGTGGCGGCGGGGCGGGGTCCGGGTTAGGCGAGCCGGTCCACGGCGTACTCCATCTCCGCGCGGACCGCCCGCAAGTCGATACCGCCCGGGTCGATGATCGAGGCCACGGCGATCCCCCGCAGCTGCCCCACCAGCGCCGCCGCGTACGCGTCCGGGTCGCGGACGCCGGTGATCGAACCGTCCGCGAGTCCGGCGGCGACGGTCTGCGCGATGGCGAACCGGTACCGGCGGTCGGCCTCGGTCATCGCCGACCGCACCGCCGGATCGCCGACGGTCGCGTCCGTCCAGAGCACCACGAACGCCCGGTTCAGCGGCGGCATGTCGGTGAGCAGCTCGAAGAAGATGTCCAGGAGGGCACGCAGCATGTCCATCGGGCTGGGCGTCAGCCCGCCGGTCCGCGTGGCGACGGCGGCGCTGAAGACGTCGGCGAACTTCTCCGCGGCGAACTCGACGAGCCGCTGCACCAGCGTCTCCTTCGAGCCGAACAACTGGTAGACGACGCCGCTGGGATAGCCGGTCCTGGCGCAGATCATGCCGATCTTGAGCCGGGCGAAACCTGCCTCGCCGATCAGGCGGGCGGCGGTTTCGAGAATCCGTGTCCGTGCGATCTCCTGCTCACGCTGGACCTGGTGCTCCTCCGCAGACGAGTCCACGCCGAGATCCTCCCATGACTTCGGGTTCGTCACCTGTCGACGCGGCGTTACGATCCGGACATGAGGATCGCCTTCGCCGCCGACGACCGGAACGCCACCACGGACGCCGTCCAGGCGTATCTCGCCGAGGCGGGCCACGAGGTGCTGCGCCCGGCGGCGTCGGACGTCTGGCCGGAACTCGGCGCGGCGGTGGGCCGGGCGGTCGCGGACGGCGAGGCCGATTTCGGCGTGGTGATGTGCTGGACCGGGACGGGCACGGCGATCGCGGCCAACAAGGTGCCCGGGGTCCGCGCGGCGCTGGCCTGGGACACCTGGATCGCCGCGGGCGCGCGCAAGTGGAACGACGCGAACGTGCTGGCACTGAGCCTCAAGCGGCTCGCGCCCGACGTGGCCGTCGAAATCACCGACGTGTTCCTTTCCGGTGTCCTGCCCGACCCCGACGAATCCGCGAATATCGCCCGGCTCGGCGAAATGGACGAATTCCGCCGCTGAAGGGCAGCGGACCAGTGAACGATTAACGCTGTCGAACGTATTAGGCCGTTCGCAGGAAAATCACCACTCTACGTAGTGATGCTTCCCATATTGGTCCAGACCACGTACCGTCTCCCGCAACAAAGCGTTCCGCATGGAGGTGGTCGATGAAGACTCATCCCCGCCTGCCCGGTTTCGGCCGAGGCAACGCGATGTCGCCGATTTCCCTTTGACGAAATCATCTCCAAGATCATTTCCCTGCACCGGGTTGTAAGGAGTGAAATGTCGAGAAAAAGATGGCATCTGGTCGGCCTGTTCACGGCCGTCGCGGCGCTCGCGGTCGGTCTGGTGACCGTCCCGGCGAACGCGGCGGGCGGGGTCGGAGCCACCCTGACCAAGGGCTCGGACTGGGGGTCCGGCTGGGAAGGCAAGTACACGATCACCAACAACTCGGGATCCAGCCTGAGTTCCTGGACCCTCGAGTTCGATCTCGCTGCGGGACACTCGATCGCTTCGCTGTGGGACGGCAGCTACACCGTCTCCGGCCAGCACGTGACCGTCAAGAACACCTGGAACGGCAACCTTTCCAACGGTGGCTCGACCAGCTTCGGCTTCAACGTCAAGTACTCCGGCGCCTACACCGCGCCCGCCAACTGCAAGATCAACGGCGGCTCCTGCGACCCGGGTGGCGGCAACCCGACCACGACGCCGACCACGCCGACCACCACGACGTCCAATCCCCCGACGTCGACCAGCACGAGCAACCCGCCGACCACCACGACTTCGAACCCGAACCCGGGCGCGAAGAAGAACCTCGGCTACTTCGTGCAGTGGGGCGTCTACGGCCGTAACTACCACGTGAAGAACATCCACACTTCCGGTTCTGCGGCCAAGCTGACGCATATCAACTACGCGTTCGGCAACGTCACTAACGGTTCCTGCACGGCGAACGACGACACCTACGCCGACTACGACAAGTTCTACGACGCCGGGTCCAGTGTGGACGGTGTCGCGGACACGTGGGACGCGGGCGCGCTGCGCGGCAACTTCAACCAGCTGCGCAAGCTGAAGAAGATGTACCCGGGCCTGAAGGTGCTGTGGTCGTTCGGTGGCTGGACCTGGTCCGGCGGCTTCGGCCAGGCGTCGAAGAACCCGACCGCCTTCGCGGAATCCTGCTACAAGCTGATCAAGGACCCGCGCTGGGCCGACGTCTTCGACGGCATCGACATCGACTGGGAATACCCGAACGCCTGCGGTCTCACGTGTGACACCAGCGGTCCCGCCGCGATCAAGAACGTGGCACAGGCCCTGCGCACCAAGTTCGGCTCCTCGTTCCTGGTCACCGCCGCGATCACCGCGGACGCCAGCAGCGGCGGCAAGATCGACGCCGCCGACTACGGCCCCGCGTCGGCGTACTTCGACTGGTACAACGTCATGACGTACGACTTCTTCGGCGCTTGGGCGGCGCAGGGCCCGACGGCCCCGCACTCGCCGCTGACGTCCTACCCCGGCATCCCGCAGCAGGGCTTCAACTCCGACGACGCCATCCAGAAGCTCAAGGCCAAGGGTGTCCCGGCGAGCAAACTGTTGCTGGGTATCGGTTTCTACGGCCGAGGCTGGACCGGCGTCACCCAGGACGCCCCGGGCGGCACCGCGACCGGTGCGGCGCCGGGCACGTACGAGGCGGGCATCGAGGACTACAAGATCCTCAAGAACAGCTGCCCGTCGACCGGCACGATCGCGGGCACCGCGTACGCGAAGTGCGGCAACAACTGGTGGAGCTACGACACTCCCGCCACCATCAACGGAAAGATGGGCTGGACCAAGAACCAGGGTCTCGGCGGCGCGTTCTTCTGGGAGCTCAGTGGCGACACCTCGAACGGTGAACTGGTCACGGCCATGCGCAATGGCCTGAACTGAGAGGTTGACTGTGGCTAAGCGGACTTGGATCCAGGCCATCGGCCTGTCCGCCGCTGCCGCAACGGCCGGCGCGGTCCTCGTGATCGCGCCGGCCTCCGCGGCCGGCGGCGTCGGTGCCGCCTTCAGCAAGGGCTCCGACTGGGGCTCCGGCTGGGAGGGCAAGTACACGATCAGCAACAACTCGGGATCGAGCCTTCCCGCCTGGACGGTCGAATTCGACCTCCCGGCCGGGCACTCGATCGCTTCGCTGTGGGACGGCAGCTACTCGGTCTCCGGGCAGCACGTGACGGTGAAGAACACCTGGAACGGCAACCTTTCCAACGGTGGCAGCACCAGTTTCGGGTTCAACGTCAAGTACTCCGGCGGCTACGTCGCCCCGGCGAACTGCAAGATCAACGGTGGCTCGTGCGATCCGGGCGGTGGCGGCCCGACCACGACGCCGACCACGCCCACCAGCACGACCACGACGTCCTCCCCGACGACCACCACGAGCAACCCGCCCCTGCCCGGCGGCCGTGGCGCGCCGTATCTGTACATGGGCTGGGGAAGTCCGCCGAACCCGCAGACGGTCATGAACGCGACCGGGATCAAATGGTTCACGATGGCGTTCATCCTGTCGTCCGGTGGCTGCAACCCGGCTTGGGACGGCAGCCGTCCGCTGCAGGGCGGCGTCGACGCGAACGCGATCGCGCAGATCAAGGCCGCGGGCGGGCAGATCGTGCCGTCCTTCGGCGGGTGGAGCGGCAACAAGCTCGGCCCGAACTGCTCGACGCCCGAAGCGCTCGCCGGCGCTTACCAGAAGGTGATCGACGCCTACGGTCTCAAGGCGATCGACATCGACATCGAGAACACCGACGAATTCGAGAACGCGGCCGTGCAGGACCGCGTGCTGAACGCGCTGAAGATCGTGAAGGCGAACAACCCCGGTATCCAGACCATTCTCACCTTCGGCACGACGACCACCGGCCCGAACTTCTGGGGCCAGCGGCTCATCGACCAGTCGAAGGCGCTGAACGCCGGGATCGACGTCTACACGATCATGCCGTTCGACTTCGGCGGCGGCGCGGACATGTACGGCAACACGATCAACGCCGCGAACGGTCTGCGGGACAAGCTGAAGTCGACCTTCGGGTGGAACGACGCCACGGCGTACGGCCACCTGGGCATCAGCGGGATGAACGGTCTTTCGGACCAGCGGGAACTCACGAGTCTCGACACCTGGACCCGGATCACGAACTGGTCGAAGACCAACAAGATCGCCAGGCTGGCGTTCTGGTCGACCAACCGTGACCGGGGCTGCCCGAACGGCGGGGTCGCCGAGAACTGCAGTGGTATCGCACAGAACGACTGGGACTTCACGCGGATCACCGCGGGCTTCTGACGTCCCTTGCTCCCCGTACTGCGGGCCCGCACCGATGCTGCACGGTGCGGGCTCGCTCCCTTGTTGCCCGCGTTTCGTCCTCTGAATGCGATCGTTGCACGCGCAAGGATCGCATTCAGAGGACGAAATGCGTGGGGTCGCCGGTCCGTGAAGGCCTCCTTGAGGGACTCTGGGTCCCTCAAGGAGGCCTTCACGGAAAGTCCCGACGCCCACAAGCGACGCGTTTAGTCCTCTGGATGCGGATCAGGGCAAAGCGTTCAGGAACGGTTCGTGGGCGTTCTGGAACTCCCACCCGTAGTACCGGTCCCAGTTGATCGACCACGTCATCAGCCCCCGCAACGCCGGCGAAGCACCGCCGCGCAAGGAATACGACCCGCATCCGGAGTTCTTCACCAGGCAGTTCAGCGCCGAATGCACCGCCGCCGGCGCGGTGTGCCCGTTGCCCGCGCTCACCGCGGCGGGCAGGCCGAACGCGATCTGGTCCTCACGCAGCCCCGGGAACCGGAACCCGGTCGACGACACTGTGAAGCCCGCCTTGATCATGTCGGTCATCGCGATGTGGAAATCCGCGCCGCCCATGAAGTGGTACTGGTTGTCCAGGCCCATCACCGGCCCGGAGTTGTAGTCCTGGACGTGCAGCACGGTCAGCGCGTCCCGCATCGCGTGGATCACCGGCAGGTACGAACCCGTCCGGTTGTCGGCGCCGCCGAGGCCGCCGTAGTACTGGTACCCGGTCTGCACGAAGAACGTCTCCGGCGCCATCGTCAGCACGAATCCCGCGCCATAGCGGGCTTTCAGCGTCTTCAACGCCGAAATGAGATTGACGATCACCGGCGTGGTCGGGTTGCGGAAGTCGTTGTCCCCGGAGTTGAGGTACAGCGAGTGTCCCTCGAAGTCGATGTCGAGCCCGTTCAGCCCGTACCGGTCGATGATCGCGGACACCGAGCTGACGAACGCGTCGCGCGCCGCGGTCGTGGTCAGCTGGACCTGGCCGTTCTGGCCGCCGATGGAGATCAGCACCTTCTTGCCCTGCGCCTGCTTCGCGCGGATCGCGGCGATGAAGTCCGCGTCGCTTTCCACGGCCGGGCATTCCGCGACCGGACACCGCGTGAAGCGGATGTCGCCGGAGGTCACCGAGGTCGGCTCACCGAAGGCCAAGTTGATGATGTCCCACGCCGCCGGGACGTCGGCCATCCGCGTGTAGCCGGACCCGTTGGCGAAACTCGCGTGCAGGTAGCCGATCAGCGCGTGCTTCGGCAGGCCGGTGTCCACGCAGCCGGAGGTCGTGGCGCCCGCCTCGGTGGTCTTCGGCGATTCGCCCGCGCTGTTGTACGCGGCCACCGAGTAGTTGTGCGACGAACAGGCCGTCAGCCCCGAAATCGTCGCCGAAGTCCCGGTCACCGTCGCGACCACGGTCCCGCCCTCGTACACGCGATAGCCGGTCACCGTCCCCGCCGAGGCGCCCCACGAGAGCGCGATCGACGAGTTCGTCACCGTGCCGACGGCCGGGTTTCCCGGGGTCGGCGGCGCGCCGGGCGTGCCACCGCCGGGGCCGTCGAGGCTGATGTCGTCCGCGTAGAAGGTGCCCGACCCGTACCAGCCGTGGACGTACACCTCGGCCGTCGTCTGCGTGGCCGACGTCGTGAACGAGAGCGAGAGCTGCGTGTACGAGGTCGCCGCGGTCCAGGTCGACGGCCCGCCCGTGACGCCGAGGTACACCGGATTCCCGTTCACCCAGGCGGAAACCGCGTAGGTTGTGTTCGGCCGGACGGATACCGTCTGTGCGCATTTCCCGATCGTCGAGCCGGGCGTGACCGAAACGGCGTAACCGCCCGAACGGACCGGTGTGCTCACGGCCGCGCCCGCCGCGCAGGACCAGCCGGAGGTCGAACCCGCCTCGAAACCGGGATTGAGGAGCAGGTTGGCCGCGTTCGCGGTGCCGCCGCCCGTGATCAGGCCGGTGAAGGTGAGCACCAAAACGGCCAGAAATGCCATGGATCTGGAACGCCTCATCGCGATTCCTCCGTGAAAGGGCGGCCTGCCGCCGCGCTGGGCTAATTGTCTAGACCAATCTGGCGAAAGTCCATACCCCTGGCCCACCAGGGTCTAAAGACCCGACTACTCCGGGCTGCTGTACCGGTGTGACGCGCGGGCGCGCTCCGTAACGTCGGAAGGGCCAAAGAGGGCTGGGGGCTTTCGGGAGGTGGGGATGATGGGAACGCACAGGAGCGTGCCGAGAACGGGCGATCCGGCGTGATGACCGTGTCCGAAGCCGTGCGTCCCACCTATGTACCCCGGCCGGGGGAACCGGACGGCGAGCTGATCCGCGCGGCGATCAGCGGTGACCGGCGGGCCGTCGAGAGCCTGCTGGCCCTCCTCCGGCCGATCGTGTTCCGGTACTGCGCGGGCAGGCTGGGCGGGACGACACGCGGCGTCGCGGGTGCCGAGGACTGCGCACAGGAGGTCCTGATGGCCGTCCTCGTCGCGTTACCGCGCTACAGCTACCAGGACAACAGCTTCCTGCCGTACGTCTTCGGGATCGCCTCGCACAAGGTCGCCGACGTCCGCCGCAACCTCGCGCGCGACCCGTCCGCGCCGGTGCCCGATCCGGAGCCCGAACAGGACGGACCGTGGAACCCGACGTTCGAAGAGGTCGAGAGGGCGGATCGCAGCCGCCGGCTGTCCCGGCTGTTCGAGGTTCTCTCGGCGAAGCAGCGCGACGTGCTGGTGCTGCGCGTGATCCACGGGTACAGCGCCGAAGAGACCGCGGGCGCGCTGGGTATGGCGAGCGCGGGCGCGGTCCGCGTCACCCAGCACCGGGCCCTCAACGAACTGCGCCGCGTGCTGCGCGAGGATCCCGATTTCGCCGGTGGTTTCACCTTCTTCTAGGAAGAGGACTTACGGCGCTGGGTGGCGTAGACGGCGGCGGAGGTGCGACGTTCGAAGCCGAGCTTGTGCAGCAGGGACGACACGTAGTTCTTGACCGTCTTCTCCGCCAGGTACAGCTTTTCCGCGATCTGGCGGTTGGTCAGCCCGTCGGCGATGTGGTCGAGCACCCGCCGCTCCTGCGGGCTCAGCTGTTCGTACCGCGGGTCCGGGGCGTCGGTCTCGCCGCGCAGCCGGTTCATCACCGACGCCGTCAGCGTGCTGTCCAGGAGCGATCCGCCCGCGGCGACCGTGCGGACGGCCTTGACGAGCGCGCCCCCGGAGACCTGCTTGAGCATGTAACCCGCCGCGCCCGCCATGATCGCGCCGAACAAGGCGTCGTCGTCCGAATAGGACGTCAGCATCAGGCAGGCGGGCGGCGGGTCGATGGACGCCCGGATCTCCCGGCAGACGCTCACTCCCTCGCCGTCCGGCAGCCGGACGTCGAGGACCGCGACCTGCGGTTTGACCGCGGGGATCCGCACGTACGCCTCGGCGGCGGTGGACGCTTCGCCGACCACGGTGAAATCGTCTTCGGCCTCGAAAACGGTCTTGAGCCCGGTGCGGACGAGTTCGTGATCGTCCAGGAGGAACACCGAAATCGTCATCCCACACTCCCCTGTCGGGCCGGCAGTTCCACCGACCAGTCGAGCCTCGTGCCGCCTTCGGGCCGCGCCTCGACGCGGAACGTCCCGTTCCACCGGGCCGCGCGTTCGGCGAGGTTCGCCACCCCGCTGCGATGGCCGGGTTCGGCAGGCATGCCGACGCCGTCGTCCACCACCGAGAGTTTGAGCCACCGCCCGTCGCGATCGACCGAGACGTCGACCGAGACCGTCGTCGCCGCGGCATGTCTGACCACATTGGACAGTGCTTCGCGCAGCGTCGCGATGAGATCCGAGCGGACCGTGTCCGGCACGGTGGAATCGAGCGGCCCGTCGAACCCGACCCGGGGCTCCGACGCGCAGCCCGCGTCCAGCGCGACCCGCAGCAGCTCCGACCGGAGGCTGCCCTGTGCCTCCGCCGGTTCCTGCAGGGAGAAGATGCTGTTGCGGATCTCGCGGATGGTGCGGTCGATCTCGTGCGCGAAGCCGGTCACCCGGTCGGCGACGGAGGGTTCGCTCGCGAGCCTGCTGAGCCCCTCCAGCCCGAGCCCGATCGCGAACAGCCGCTGGATCACCAGGTCGTGCAGGTCGCGGGCGATCCGGTCGCGGTCTTCGAAGACGGCGAGCCGCTGCCTGTCCTGTTGCGCGCGGGCGAACTCGACCGCGAGCGCGGCGTGCGCGGCGAAGGTCTCGGCCAGCTGGACGTCGTAGGCGGAGAACGGGGTCCGGTCGCGGAACTTCGCGACCAGCAGGACACCGAGCTTCTCCTCGCCGACGATCAGCGGAACGGCGACCGTGGAGTCGAGGTCCTTGATCGCCGCGGGCATCACGGCGCCGCGATCGCCCTGGTACTCGACCACCTTCTCGCCGTAATCCCGGACCACGACGGGTTTTCCGGTGGTGAACGCCATCCCGGTCGCGGTGCCCTCGGTCGGCACGGCGATACCGGCGAGCTTGTCCGAGTCCGGTCCCGGCGGCTCGACGATCTCGAAGACCAGCTGCCCGTCGCCGCGCGGCCGGGCCACCGCGCCCGCGGTACCGCCGGCGACGACGCGCGCGCGTTCGGCGATCAGGCGGAGGGTCGCGGTCAGATCCTGGTCGGTCAGGAGCGCGCCGGTGACGTGGTACGAGGCTTCGAGCCACCGCTCGCGCCGCTGCACCTGGTCGAACAGCGCGGCGTTCTCGATCACCACACCGGCCGCCGCGGTGAGCGCGACGAGCAGGTCGTCCTCGGATTCGGTGAACTCCTCACCGTCCGGTTTACGCGCCAGGTACAGCATCCCGAAGATGCGGCCGCGCATCCGGATGGGCACCACGCGGGCGTCGTCGTCGGACGGCGGCCGCTCCCAGGCCTCGCCGAAGCGAATGAACTCGTCCGAATCGAGCACGCTGAGCGCGCCGAACGGCGCACCCGTCAGCTCGCAGGCGGATTCGACCATCCGCCGCAGGACGTCGGACAGGCTGAGATCGTGGGCGATCCCCGCCACCGCGTCCAGAATCCTGGGCGCCTTGGCGTCACTCGCCGCACTCACCCGCCGCACCGCCGTCACCGTCCCGGAGTAACTCCCCGGGCAGTGGGGTCAGGAATGACAAACGCGCCCGGATCGCTCATCTGGTGCGTCGATCACGGACAGTGCTTCGTTACTGCAAGCGCCGAGGATCCTTCGACCGGTTACCGACTCGATGGGGATCCGGAGATACCGGGAGTCCGTCCGGCCGGTCCAGCAGCCCAGCGGCAAGGTCTCGAGTTCGGCGATCACCAGGGGGTCGCGCACCTCGGAGGCGCGGCCGACGACGGTGACGTACCAGCCCGTCCCCAGGTCCTTGGCGAACTCGTCGACGGCGAAGGCCACCACACTGTCGAGTACCCCGGCGAACAGCGCGCTCTGTGACGGCGTCCGTACCACGATCGCGCCGTGGTGCAGCGCGAACCGCGCCGGCTGGATGGCGGGCATGGCCCGGGAGGTGAACACCACCCGGCCGAGCCCGGCCCGCGCGAGCAGCGCCAGGCACTGCTCGCGATCGAGCGTTTCGAGACCCAAGGAGTCGGACATCGGCATCCCCGCGTTCTCGTAGTTCCTCTGCGTCGAGGTCCACGGTCCCCGGCTTACCGACTCGCCGGTAGGGCCGATGGACCCGGCCCGTGCGGGGGATGCCGGGTTACGCCTTGGGCGAGAGCAGGACGACGGGGATCTCCCGGTCGGTCTTGGTCTGGTACTGCGCGTAGTTCTTGAAGTCCGCGGTGATCTTCGGCCACAGGCGGGCGCGCAGATCGGCGTCGGCGACGCTCGCGACCATCGGCTTCGCGGCCTCGCCCTTCAGCGTGACCTGGACGTCGGGGTTGTCGCGGAGGTTGAGGAACCACGCCGGGTGCTGGTCGTCGCCACCGCGGGAGGCGACGATGACGTACGCGTCGCCCTCGCGCAGCGGCGAGGTCAGCAGGACGGTGCGCGGCTGGCCGGATTTGCGGCCGATGGTGGTCAGTTCCAGGACGGTCATCCCGGCGACCTGCCAGCCGGCGCGGCCGCCGCTGACCTTCTGGATGACGCGGTGGACGGCGTTCATGGTCTTCAAGGCGAAATCGGAGGGCATGCGGAGAAGGCTACTCCGCTTTGGTCGCGACTTCGATTCCGTCCAGCAAGACGGACAGCGAGAACTCGAAGGCCTCCCTCGCCTCCTGCTCCAGATAGGACACCGTCTCGTCCTCCATGCGGAACGCCTGCTCGGCCTCCATCCAGGTCAGCGTCGGGAATCGCTCGGCGAAGTCCGGCGAGACCTCCTTCAGATGCGCGGACCTCGCGTGCCACCACTCGTCGTCGGATTGCCCTGTCACCTTTTCGGCGAGCCTGGCCTCCGAAGCCGTCCTGGCGGGCTCTCGCACGCACGAGTACAGCGCGCTGACCAGCCGTCGCAGCGCCGCCGGGCGCAACCCGGTCCGGCGCAGGATCTTCACCAGCGCTTCCAGCACGACGTACTCGTTCGGCCCGAGCACCGGCCGCGCCTGCGAGACCTGCAGGACCCACGGGTGCCGAAGGTAGAAGTCCCAGAGATCCTCGGCCCAGCGCGCGGCGTCCGCGCGCCAGCCGTCTCCGTCGTAAACGACCGAGACCTCGGCGAGCGCCTTGTCGTACATGAGATCGACGAGTTCGCTCTTGCTCGGGACATAGGTGTAGAGCGCCATGGCCGTCCGGCCGAGCCTGTCCCCGACCGCACGCATCGAAAGGCCCGCCATGCCTTCGGCGTCCGCGATGGTGATGGCGGTTTCGACGATCAGTTCCACCGAAAGCCCCGGCTTGGGGCCGGGCCGCTCGGCGTCCGGCGGCTCGGTCCGCCACAGCAGTGCCATCGACCGCCGAGGGTCACCCTGCGCCGCGTAGACGACCACTTGCCAACTCCTTACAGCATAAACTAACCTCTGCTACCCTCACTTTACAGGCTAAAGAGTTCCAACCAGGGGAGAGCCATGCCTTCGGCCGCCGACAGCCACGACATGATCCAGGTGCGCGGAGCCAGAGAGAACAACCTCGCCGACGTCTCGGTCGACATCCCCAAACGCCGCCTCACCGTCTTCACCGGTGTCTCGGGGTCGGGGAAGTCGTCCTTGGTGTTCGGCACCATCGCCGCCGAATCGCAGCGGCTGATCAACGAGACCTACACCGCGTTCATCCAGTCCTTCATGGCCCCCGTCGGACGGCCGGACGTGGACGCGCTGCGGAACCTGAGCGCCGCGATCGTCGTCGACCAGGAGCGGATGGGGGCCAACTCCCGCTCCACGGTCGGCACCGCGACCGACGCGCACACGATGCTGCGGATCGTCTTCAGCAGGCTGGGGACCCCGCACGTGGGGACGTCGGGAGCGTTCAGCTTCAACCTTCCCGAGGGGATGTGCCCCGACTGCGAGGGGCTGGGGAAGGTCTCCAGCATCGACATCGACCAGCTCGTCGACAAAGAGCTTTCACTCGACGAAGGGGCGATCACCGTCCCGAACTTCGCGCCCGGCAGCTGGTACTGGAAGGGGCTGGCGGAGTCCGGTTTCGTCGATCCGGCGGTCAAGCTCAAGGACTACACCCCGCAGCAGTGGGAAGACTTCATGCACAAACCCGCCACCAAGATGAAGCTCGGCGGGATGAACACCACCTACGAGGGCCTGCTGGTGAAGGTGCAGCGGCTGTTCCTGTCGAAGGACAAGGAAGCGACGCAGCCGCACATCCGGGCCTTCGTGGACAGGGCGATCACGTTCCGGCGATGCCCGTCGTGCGACGGCGCGCGGCTCAACCAAGCGGCGCTGTCCTCGAAGATCGAAGGACTGAACATCGCCGACTGCTCGTCGATGCAGATCAACGATCTCGCGGATTTCCTCCGCAAGATCGACGATCCGTCGGTGGGGCCGCTGATGCAGACCCTGCGCGGCACCCTCGACTCGCTCGTCGAGATCGGCCTCGGCTACCTGAGCCTCGATCGCGAATCCGGGACGCTTTCGGGCGGTGAGGCGCAGCGCGTGAAGATGGTGCGGCACCTGGGTTCCAGCCTCACCGACGTCACCTACGTGTTCGACGAGCCGACCGTCGGGCTGCACCCGCACGACATCCAGCGGATGAACGGTCTCCTGCTCCTGTTGAAGGACAAGGGGAACACGGTGCTCGTGGTCGAGCACAAACCGGAGACCATCGAGATCGCCGACCACGTCGTCGACCTCGGCCCCGGCGCGGGCCCGAACGGCGGGCAGATCTGCTACACCGGCGACGTCGCCGGCCTGCGGGTGTCCGGCACGCTCACCGGACGGCACCTCGACCACCGTGCCCGGCTGCGCACGGACGTCCGCGCGGCACGCGGGCAGATCGAGATCCGCAACGCGACCCGGCACAACCTGCGCGGTGTCGACGTCGACATCCCGCTGGGCGTGCTGACCGTGGTCACGGGGGTCGCCGGTTCGGGCAAGAGCTCGCTCATCCACGGTTCACTGTCCACAAGGGACGACGTGGTGGTGCTCGACCAGTCGGCCATCCGCGGCTCGCGGCGGAGCAATCCGGCGACCTACACCGGCCTGCTCGACCCGATCCGCACCGCGTTCGCCAAGGCCAACGGCGTCAAGGCGGCCCTGTTCAGCGCGAACTCCGAAGGCGCGTGCCCGAAATGCAAGGGCATCGGGCTGATCTACACCGACCTGGCGATGATGGCCGGGGTGGCGACGGTCTGCGAGGAATGCGAGGGCAAGCGGTTCACCGCCGAGGTCCTGACCTACAAACTGCGGGGCAAGGACATCAGCGAGGTGCTCGCCATGCCCGTCGCCGAGGCACGCGAGTTCTTCCCGTCAGGGCAGGCGCGGACGATCCTGGACCGGCTTTCCGACGTCGGCCTCGGCTACCTCGGGCTCGGGCAGCCGCTCACCACGCTGTCCGGCGGGGAGCGGCAGCGGATCAAACTCGCCATCCGGATGGCGGAGAAGTCGGCGACCTATGTCCTCGACGAGCCGACCACCGGCCTGCACCTCGCCGACGTCGACCAGTTGCTGGGCCTGCTCGACCGGCTCGTCGACGACGGGAACACGGTGGTGGTCATCGAGCACCACCAGGCCGTGATGGCGCACGCGGACTGGATCGTCGATCTCGGGCCGGGCGCGGGTTCGGACGGGGGCCAGGTGGTGTTCACGGGCACTCCGGCCGATCTGGTCGCTTCGGGTGACACGCTCACGGCGCGGCACCTTCGCACCTACGTGGGCCGCTAGCGCGTGCCATGAAAGGTCCTTTCCTTGCAAAATTTGCAAGGAAAGGACCTTTCATGGCAGCCGGGACCGACGCCGAACCGCTTCACGGCCGGCCACCGCACCGATAAGCCCCAGCACCACCAGGGCCAGTCCCGAAGTCACCATCTCCACCGGCGAAGCCGCCAGCGGCGAAACCCCGGTCACCGACTCCAGCCCCACCACCGCGGTCAGCACCGAGTAGGCGCCGATCGCCACCCACACCAGCCGCACGCGCCGCCGTTCCGTCCAGTCCGCGAACCGCAGCAGCCAGGCGAGCCCCGGCACGATGAGGATCGCGTGCATCGCCACCGCGTGCAGCGGCTTCAGCGCGCCGGCGGTGGTGTACGCGAGTTGCGGATTCCCGCCCCGCGCCTCGACGACGCCGCTCGCGATCATCGCCGCGCCCGCGCCCAGCGCCACCAGGAGCGCGACGAGCCCGAACCGCACCGCGAGCCGCATGCTCGCCGTCGTCTCCCCTTCGCCGCGCATCGCCGCGGCCGTGAAGGTCACCGCCGTCAGGATGATGACGCCGCCGCCCGCCGCGAGCGTCGTCGACACGGCGTTGTCGAAGCCGGTCTCGAAGTTGAAATGCGACGGCACCCCGCGCCAGGCCTGCATGCTCACCAGCACCGTCTCCACGACACTCGCCCCCGTGAACACGCCGAGCAGCGTGTTCCGCACGCGTGGCCGGACCGCGACGTACGACGTCGCCCAGGCGACGGTGGCGAGCGTCAGCCCGAACGAAAGGCCGAACGTGACCGCCTTCCGCATCGACAGCGGCCCGGTCCACGAACCGCCGGACGCGATCAGCACGACCGCGTGCACGAGACCGCTGAGGAACAGGAGCGCCCCGGTCGCGTAGGCGACACGTTCGATCGTCCGCATCATGCCGTCGAGTGTCTTCCGCGGCGACGAGGAAAGCGTCGGCCGTGAAGCGACACCGCGCGTACGTCCGTCTACGTACCTGAGACGCCCCTCAGCGAAAACGGCGGTAGAGACCAATGGGCTGTTAGTCTGGCCGTCATCATGCCCCGCATCCTTGTCCGCGTCGCCGCGCTGATCGCCGTCCTCGCCCTCCTGTTCGGTGTGCCGTGGTGGACGATCATCGGCTCCCCCGAGCTCCCGGCCGCGCTCGAAGTCCTCGGAACGATCGTGTTCGCCGTCGCGGCCCTCGCCGTGCCCGCGTGCATGGTCCTCGGCCACGGCCCGTGGCAGCGCGACCTCGCCGCGAAGATCGGCGACCTTTCCCTCGGGCTGATCTGGCTGCTGTTCTCGTTGTCCGTACTCGGAAACGTACTGCGGCTGATCCTCGCCGTGTCCGGAGTGGACAGTGCGGCAGGCATTGTGTCCGGCGTCGTCCTGGTGGCCTTCGTGGCGCTGGCGGCGTACGGGATGGCCGAGGCCCGGCGCGTGCCGAGGCTCAAGGAACTCGACGTCGTGCTCCCCCGCCTCGGCGCCGGACTCGACGGCCTCCGCTTCGCGATCATCACCGACACCCATTTCGGCCCGCTGAACCGGATGAAGTGGTCGGAGAAGGTCGTCGAAGTGGTGAACGAACTCGACGCCGACGTCGTGGCCCACGCGGGTGACCTCGCCGACGGTTCAGTTGCGAAGCGCCAAGAGCAGGTCGCGCCACTCGGGAAGGTGCGGGCGAAACTCGGCAAGTTCTACATCACCGGCAACCACGAGTACTTCGGCGAGGCGCAGGCCTGGCTCGACCATATGCGCGACCTCGGCTGGGAGCCGCTGCACAACCGGCATCTGCCCGTCCACCAGGGCGGCGACACACTGGTCTTCGCCGGGATCGACGACCCGACCGGCGCCGCCTCCGGCCTGCCCGGCCACGGCCCCGACCTCCCCGCCGCGCTCGACGGCGTCGCCGCGAGCACGCCGGTCGTCCTGCTCGCCCACCAGCCGAAGCAGGTCAAGCAGGCCGCGGAGGCGGGTATCGACCTCCAGATCTCCGGACACACCCACGGCGGCCAGATCTGGCCGTTCCATCTCCTGGTCCGGCTCGACCAGCCCGTGCTGGCCGGCCTTTCGCGCCACGGCGCGCGCACGCAGCTCTACACGAGCCGCGGCACCGGCTTCTGGGGACCGCCGCTGCGTGTCTTCGCGCCGAGCGAGATCACCCTCCTGACCTTGCGAAACGGCAAGTAGCCACCCCGTTGCGACACCTCTCGTGCCTCATCGGCATCACCGACAAATTTTTTTGTCTTGACAATAGAGCCTTTCGGAGCGAGAGTTGTGCCAACGCACCCCGCCCCGAAAGGCAGAAACCGATGACCATCACCGCCACCCGGCCCCACGTCGCGCTTCCCGCCCGCGCCCTGCTCGCCTGCGGCGCCGTCTCGGGCCCGCTGTACTTCCTGACCTCGCTCACCCAGGCCGCCGTACGCGACGGCTTCGACCTGACGAAGCACCCGGCGAGCATGCTGAGCAACGGCGACGCCGGCTGGATCCAGGTGACGAACTTCCTGGTCACCGGGGTCCTGATGATCGCGGGAGCGGTCGGCCTGAGCCGGACACTCGAACCGGGCAGAGGAAGCACGTGGGGGCCACGGCTGCTGGGCGTCTTCGGCGTGAGCCTGCTCTTCGCCGCGGTCTTCAAGGCCGACCCGGGCAATGGCTTCCCGGCCGGTTCCGGCCCCGCCACCATCAGCACCGCGGGCATCCTGCACATGACCGCCGGCTCGGTCGGTTTCCTCTCGCTGATCGCCGCGACCTTCGTGTTCGCGAGCCGCTTCTCCCGTGAGGGCCACCGCGGCTGGGCCGCCTACTCCCGCGCCACCGGCATCGCGTTCTTCGCCGCCTTCGCCACGATGAGCTCCGGCAACGCGAACGCCGTCGTGATGCTCGCCTTCTGGGCCGCCGTGATGCTGGCCTGGGGCTGGGTCACCGCCGTCATCCTCCGCACCACCCGCTGAACGACTACAGGAGAATTCCCGCCATGAGCACCGTGACCTCGCAAGACGGCACCACCATCGCCTACACCCGCACCGGCTCCGGCCCCGCCGTCATCCTGGTCGACGGCGCGATGTGCCATCGCGAGTTCGGCCCGGCCAAACCGCTGGCCGCCGAACTGGCCGCGCACTTCACCGTCTACACCTACGACCGCCGCGGCCGCGGCGAGAGCGGCGACACCGCGCCGTTCTCCGTCGCCCGCGAAGTAGAGGACATCGCTGCACTGATCAAGGAAGCGGGCGGGACGGCCCACGTCTACGGGATCTCGTCCGGCGCCGCGCTCGCCCTCGAAGCCGCGAAGGGCGGGCTGCCGATCACGAAACTGGCGGTCTACGAATTCCCGCTGGTCGTCGACGACACGCGCCCGCCGGTCCCGGCCGACTACGACGAGCGGCTGGAGAAAGCCATCGCCGCCGGCCGTCCCGGCACCGCGATCAAGACCTTCATGCGGGAAGGCGTCCGCGTCCCGGCGCCGGTCGTCTTCATGATGCAGTTCATGCCCGCGTGGCCGAAGCTGAAGAAGGTCGCGCCGACCCTGCGCTACGACGCCGCGTTGTTCGACGGCCTGCACGACGGCACCCCGCTGCCCGAAGGCCGCTGGGCGAGCGTTTCCGTGCCGACGCTGGTCATGGACGGCGGCAAGAGCCCCGCCTGGGTCCGCAACGGCGTCGCCGCCCTGGCGAAGGCGGTGCCCGGCGCCGAGCACCGCACGATCGAGGGCCAGACGCATATGCTCAAGCCGAAGGCCGTTGCCCCAATCCTGATCGAGTACTTCACCGACTGACGGAGCGATCCCGATGATCGAACTGGTCGAAGGCGACATCACCGAACAAGAGGTCGACGTCGTGGTCAACGCCGCGAACTCGTCACTGCTCGGCGGCGGCGGCGGGGTGGACGGCGCGATCCACCGCCGCGGCGGGCCGGAGATCCTCACCGAATGCCGGGCCCTGCGCGCGGGCCACTACGGCAAGGGACTGAAGACCGGAGAGGCGGTCGCCACCACGGCGGGCCGCCTCCCGGCGCGCTGGGTGGTGCACACCGTCGGGCCGGTGTGGTCCGATTCCGAAGACCGTTCGGCACTGCTGGCGGCCTGCCACCGCAACTCGCTGCACGTCGCCGCCGATCTCGGCGCGCACACCGTGGCGTTCCCCGCGATCTCGACCGGGATCTACCGGTGGCCCGTCGAGTCCGCGGCGGAAATCGCCCTCGAGACCGTGACGAACACGCTCGCGGCCGGGTCTTGTTCGGTGGAACTGGTGCGGTTCGTGCTCTTCGGGACCGCCGCCTACGACGTGTTCCGGGAGCAGGCGGACGCCATGGGCCTCGTGAGTGGCGATTCGGGCTAAGACCTTACGTACCTGCTGGTCGAAAGTCCGTGAAGGCCTCCTTACCTACCCTGAAGGTAGTGAAGGAGGCCTTCACTACCTTCAGAGATCGCCACCTGCAGCTCACCTGCACCAGCAATCACAACGACCACCACGGCGGCGCGTGAAGGCCCCCATCCCTCGGCTCAGCCGAGGAAACTCGACCTTCACCCCTTCCCCAAGTACATGAAGGCCCCCTTCCTTGCGCCAGGCGCAAGGAAGGGGGCCTTCATGTACTTCAGGTGCCCGACCCAGTATCTACCGATCCGAAGCGCAGGGCGCAGCGTGAGCAACGGCGTGACTCGCGTGATCAGGGACGTGACTCGCGTGACTGGAGGCCGCACTCGGGTGTTCCGCCTCTGATCACGCGAGTTCCGCCCTCGATCACGTGAGTGCGGTGCAACTCACGACCCACTACACACCGGCAGGTGAGGCGGCCTGCGCGACCAGCTCCCGCGGCGCCCCGCTCCCGTCCGCCGGAACCGACCAGACCGCCGAGTCCACGCCGTACGCCACGGTCCGGTCGTCGAGCCAGGCCGCCTGGTCGTCCACGCTCCGTGTCTCGGCCAGCATGGTCTCCTTGCCGGAAGCCAGATCGAGGACGGCCAGCCGCCAAGGCGCCGCGAGATCGGCGGAGACCTTCTTCTTGAACGCGATCCGCTTCGCGTCCGGCGAGAGCGACGGGCATTCGACGTTCTCCCGGATCATCCTCGCGACGAGTTTCTCGTAGTCCGCCTCGACCAGGTACGTCTTCCCCTTCGTCCCCACGGTCGCGTAGAACTTCTTGCCGTCGGGGGCGAAGGTGATCCCCCAGTAGTTCACGTCGGACGAGTAGTACGGCTTGCCGTCGAGCAGGAGCCCCATCTCCTCGATGCTCTTCATCAGTTTCCCGGTGGCCAGGTTGAAGATCCCCGCCCTGGTCGAAAACCCGGTCTCCGCATAGGAATCCCCATTGACGAACAGCGTCCAGTAGGCGAGCTTCCCGTCCGGCGAGACCCGGCCGCGGCTGGGCGTGCCGGGCAGTTCGATCCGGCGGATCTCCTTGAGGTCCTTGTCCAGCACGATGACGTCGGTCATCGGCGGCAGCACTCCTGGCTGCGCGGCCAGGCACAGCGCCGTCCCCGCCGAAGCGGCGAACCGGTCGCAGCTGAGGCCGGACACCTTCCGGGGTTCGCCGGGACGGTCGGCCGGAACGGTGGCGAGATGGCCGAAGTCGGGGCCTTCAGCGGTGTTGCGGAACAGCAGTTGTCCCTTGGCCTGCACCGAAACCGGCTGCCCGGTCACGACCGCGACCGAGTTGACGGCAGGCCCGCGGTCCCGGGAGAGGACGCCGTAGCCGACGGCCGCCGCGATCAGGACGACGACCGCCGCCGCCACTCCCAGGATCCGCGCCCTCATGCGTAGGTCCGCAACGGACGGAGGACGGCGGCCGCCACGACCACCACGGCCAGCGCGCCCGCGGCGACCAGGACCGCGGCGTGCAGATCCCAGGTGGTCCAGGCGAGTCCGAAAAGGACGGACGCGAGCATCCGCGTCGTCGCCTGCCCGGTCTGCACCAGCGCCAGCCCGCTCGCCCGCTGGTGTTCGGGCAGCAGCGGCCCGGCGGCGGCCATCAGGACACCGTCGGTGGCCGCGTAGAAGACACCGTGCAGCACGAGCGCCAGCACCGCGAGGATGCCGCCGTCCACCGGGCCGAGCAGCGCCAGCAGCGCGACGACCAGTGCGACGTGCCCACCGAGGAACACCTTCCAGCGGCCGATCCGGTCCGAAAGCCTGCCGAACGGGACGGCGAGCAGCAGGTACACCCCCGCGGTTCCCAGCGGCAGCAAGGGAAAGAAGACCGCGCCGAGTTCCCAGCGGCGCTGCAGCACGAGGTAGAGGAACGAGTCGCTGAGGGTGACCAGGCCCAGCAGCGCCGCCCAGACGCAGATCCGCCGGAACGACGCCTGCCGGATCAGGCCCGCCGTCTCCCGCAAGGAGACCTTGGTCCGCTCGGCTCGCGGCTTCGGCTGGTGGTCCTTGACCAGCACCACCAGGATGATCACGCCGATCGCGGCGATGCAGAAGCTCGTGAAGAACACCGAGTCGTAGCTGCCCAGGCTGAGCCAGAGCACGGCCATCGCGACCAGCGGGCCGAGGAACGCGCCGAAGGTGTCCATCGCGCGGTGCACGCCGAACGCGCGGCCGAGGTGTTCGGGATCGCTGCTCAAGGTGATCAGCGCGTCGCGCGGGGCGGTCCGGACGCCTTTGCCGGTGCGGTCGGCCGCGAGCACGGCGCCGATCGCGACGGTGGACGAACCCGCCAGCATCAGGCCGATCTTGCCCAAAGCCGAGAGCCCGTAACCGAAGCAGGCGACCGCCTTGAGCTTCTGCCAGCGGTCCGCGAGATGGCCGCCGACGAGCCGGACGACGGCGGTGACACCGGAATAGAGGCCGTCGAGCACACCGAACTGCAGCGGGCTCAGGCCGAGACCGAGGACGAGGTAGAGCGGGAGGACCGCGGTCACCATCTCCGACGAGATGTCGGTGACGAGGCTGACCAGGCCGAGCGCGACGACGTTCCCGGTGACGGCCCGCTTGACGCCGCTCTTCGGGACATCCGCCGCGGCGTCCGATCCCCTACTGGTGGCGATGTACATGGGAGACCTCCAGCGCCGGAAGGAGGTGCCGCGACGCGACGCGGCACCTCCTCACGGGGATCAGTGGCAGGTGTAGGTGGGAGAGGAGTCGATGGTCTTGCCGTCGAGACCGATCAGCTGGGTCGAGAAGGCGTTGTCCGACATGTTCAGCTTGAGCACGCCGTAGGTCGAGATCGCCTTCGCGGTGGCCGGGTGTTCGGTCTTGACCGGGTAGAGGGTCGCTCCGCCGCCACCGCCGATGATCTGCACCGGACCGGCCGCGTCCTTGTCGCCGTCGGCGTTCTGCGGGTAGAAGCGCTCGTAGTGGTGGTCGTGCCCGTTGAGGACCAGGTCGACCTTGTTTCCGACCATGGTCTCCCAGAGCGTCGCCATCTTGTCGTTGTCGCCGTGGTCACCCGAGGTGTAGCGCGGGTGGTGGTAGTACGCGGCGACGCAGGGCTTGGTGTTGCTCTTCAGGTCCTGCTTGATCCAGTTCAGCTGCTCGTCGCTGATCCCGTTCGCGGCCAGACCGGGCGAGAACTCCGTGCTGTCGATGGCGACGAAGTGCCAGTTGCCCATTTCCCAGCTGTAGTAGGTCTTCCCGTTCGGCGTCGCGATCTTGCCGAAGTACTGCTTGTAGGCGCCCAGCGGGGTGTGGTCGTAGGTCTCGTGGTTGCCGGGGACCGGGTGCATGATGCTCTTGTACTTGCCCCAGGTCTTGTCGAAGTAGCTCGTGAAGTCCTCGATGTGGGCGTCGTCGTACTGGTTGTCGCCCATGGTGATCACCGCGGCCGGGTTCATCTGGCCGACCAGCGCGGCGGTCTTCGGGTGGATGCACGAGGACGAGGACGCGGTGCACTGTTCGGCGATGTCACCGGAAGCGGCGAGGACGAACGACGAACCGCCCGCCTGCGTGGTCGCCTGCACCTGGTTGCTGGCCGCCGAGGTGTTGCCGGCGGCGTCCTTCGCACGGACTGTGTAGCTGTACGCGGTCGACGCGCTCAGCCCGCTGTCGGTGTAGGAAGCGCTTTCAGTTGTGCCGACGACCTGACCGTTCCGCAGCACCTCGTAGCCGCTGACGCCGACGTTGTCCGTCGAACCGGTCCACGTCAAGTCCACAGTGGACGCGGTGATCGAACCGGCCTTGAGGTTCGTCGGCGCGGTGGGCGCCTGCGTGTCGCCGGACGAGTCCGACGTCCCGTAAACCTGCATCTCCCAAAGGGAGTAGCCGTAACTGGTGGCGCGTTTGGTGCCGACGAGGCGCAGGTACCGGCCGCGGCCGGACAGCCCGGTGAGATCGTCGGTCCCGCCGTTGCCGCCGGTGACGGACTTGATCGAGGTCCACGCCGAGCCGTCGTTGGAGACTTCCAGGCGATACGCGCTGGCGTACGCGGCCTCCCAGTTCAGCTTGACCCGGTTGATGGCCGAGGGGCCGCCGAGGTCGATGCGGATGAACTGCGGGTCCACGCCTTCGGCGCTCGCCCAGCGGGTGCTCGTCTTGCCGTCGACCGCGAGCGGACCGCCGTAGGACGACGACTCCACCGAGGAGACGAGGACGGGTTTTCCTTGGGACAAAAGGACATCAGCGGCCTGCGCGTTGCCGCTGAGCAGCGTCGGCAACAGGATGGCGGCCGCGCCTAGTGGCAGTAGTCGGGTTCGGGCCTTCACATCGATCTCCCCGGGAATCCGTGGCGGCGGGTTGAGAGGGACGGGTGCGCGGCGTTCACTTCGAGTACACTTGTTCGTTTGGTAAGTTTCCTAACGAATGCGTACGGTAATCCGTACCACTCAGTGAGTCAAGACGTAGACTCGTCCCATGACCGGCGCATTGATCTTCGACTTCGACGGGACGCTGGTCGACACCGAGGCGGCCGTCCTCGTGGCCTGGCAGGAGACCTTCCGCGCCCGCGGCGACGAACTCCCCCTCGACGTCTGGCACACCGTGATCGGCACGCAGAACACCGCCGTCGCGATGTTCGAGCTGCTGGAAAAGAACGACGAGAACCTCGACCGGGTCGCGGTCCGCACCGGCGTCCGCGCCAGGGTCACCGAACTGCTGGAAGCCGTGGGGCCGCGTCCCGGCGTCGAGGAGTACCTCGCGGACGCGAAGGAGCAGGGCCTGCGGCTGGCCATCGCGTCCAGCTCGACCGGCGACTGGGTCACCACCCACCTGAACCGGCTCGGCCTCACGGACGCGTTCGAGGCCGTGCTCACCGGCGACCTCCACCAGGCGAAGCCGAGCCCGGACCTCTACCTGGCCGCGCTCGCCGCGCTGGATCTGCCCGCGGCCGAGGCGATCGCGTTCGAGGACTCACCGCACGGCGTCACCGCGGCGAAGGCCGCCGGGCTCGAATGCGTCGCCGTGCCGAACGCGATCACCGCGGTGCTGAACTTCGACCACGCCGACCTCGTGCTGGGTTCGCTGGCCGACAAACCACTCGGCGAGCTGCTCAGCCGTCGAGCAGGTCGCCCAGCCGGACGAGGAACGGGCGCTGCCCCTTGAGCAACTTCTCCTCGGCTTCGGCCAGCCCGAACCAGGCGACCCTGTCGACCTCCGGGAACTCCTGCGTCCGGCCCGACCGCGGCGGCCACTCCATCTCGAAGACACCCGGCACGACCTGAGCCGGGTCGAGGTCGCCCTCCACCGCCCAGACCGTCACGACCTTGCCGCCGGACTGCTTCACCTCCCCGAGCGGGAGGTACTCCCCCTCCGGCGCCGGCAGCCCCAGCTCCTCCTGGAACTCGCGCCGCGCCGCGGCCTCCGGCGTCTCGTCCGGCTCGTACTCCCCCTTGGGCACCGACCAGCCGCCCGCGTCCTTCTTCGCCCAGAACGGCCCGCCCATATGCCCGAGAAGCACCTCGGTCACCTCGCCCGACCTGCGGAAGAGCAGGATCCCGGCACTCGTCTTACCCGCCATGCCGTCCAGTCTGGCCTTGCTCCGACCGGGTGATGTGACCGGCCCGCGAAAAAAGTTTCGTCGTGGATGTCGATTCGCGTCGAGCCTGTCCGACGCGTTGTCAGAAGCCGCCCGACAGACACTCCCGGAAGGACCGGAACCATGACGCAGACCATCACCCCCGCCGAGACCACCACCGCCACCACCTCGCGTGCCGCCAAGGCCCAGGGCGCGATCCAGTCGGCCGTCCGGATCGTCGTCTCGTTCCTCTTCCTCTGCCACGGTTTGCAGGGATTCGGCTTCTTCGGTGGCGTCGACGGCGCGGGCGGCTCGGTCGAGCTCGGTTCCTGGCCCGGCTGGTACGGCAGCGTGATCGAGGTCGTCGGCGCCGCGCTGGTGCTGGTGGGCCTGTTCACCCGGCCGGTCGCGGTACTCCTCTCCGGCGTCATGGCCTACGCCTACTTCACCGTGCACGCGCCGGAAGGCCTGCTGCCGCTTCAGAACATGGGCGAGCTGTCGACCCTCTACTGCTGGATCTTCCTGCTGATCGCCGCGATCGGCCCGGGCACCTACGCCCTCGACACCCTGCGCCGTCGACGCTGAACGGGAATCGCGAGGCTCCTTTCCTGGATTGATTCCAGGAAAGGAGCCTTTTTATCGCGTACCTGTCGATTCGCTGTCAATAAATGAGGGCATAACATGGAATTACCCCCCGAAAGAAAGTTCCCTACCGATGGGGGTATCCGGCATCCTCAATCACATCAATGGTTTAGACCACCTTGAGCCGGAAGGATGCGTCATGACCCAGACAGCCGCCGCCACGACCACCGAGGTGGGCCCGACCGCTCCGAAGTGGCAGGGACTTGCCCTCTCCGTGGTCCGCGTTGTGGTGTCGTTCCTCTTCCTCTGCCACGGTTTGCAGAAGATGGGACTGTTCGACAAGGCCGCCGTACCGGTCGGCACCTGGCCGGGCTGGTACGCCGGGGTGATCGAAACGGTCGGTTCGCTGCTCGTCCTGGCGGGCCTGTTCACCCGCCCCGTCGCGATCCTGCTCTCGGGCACGATGGCGTACGCGTACTTCGTCGTACACCAGCCCGACGCGCTGCTTCCGTTGCAGAACAAGGGCGAGACGGCCGCGCTGTACTCCTGGATCTTCCTGCTGTTCGCGGTGGTGGGACCGGGCACCTATGCGCTCGACACCCTGCGCCGCCGCCGCAAGTCCTGAACCCCCGCCGATGCCAGGAACGGTCCTTTCCTTGCGAAATTTGCAAGGAAAGGACCGTTCCTGGCACTCCGGAGAGGCGTCAGCGGCCCTGCGGCAACCCGGCGGCCAGGTCCGAAAGCGCCAGCACGTGCTCCATCAGCACGGTCAGCACCTGCTTGGTCGACTCGCGTTCCCGCGCGTCGCACAGCAGCAGCGGGACGTCCATGCCGACGTCGAGCGCCTGCCGGACCTCCTCGGTGCCGTAGCGGTACGCGTTGTCGAAGCAGTTGACGGCGACGACGAACGGCAGCCCGCGGCGCTCGAAGAAGTCGACGGCCGCGAAGCAGCTGTCGAGCCGCCGGGTGTCCGCCAGCACGACGGCGCCCAGCGCGCCTTCGGCCAGCTCGTCCCACATGAACCAGAACCGGTCCTGACCGGGCGTGCCGAACAGGTACAGGATCAGCTCGGGGTTGATGGTGATGCGGCCGAAGTCCAGCGCCACCGTGGTGGTCGTCTTCTTCTCGACGCCGGTGAGGTCGTCGACGCCCTCGGACGCCGCGGTGATGACCTCCTCGGTGCGCAGCGGGGGAACCTCGCTGACCGAACCGACCATCGTGGTCTTACCGACCCCGAACCCGCCGGCGATGAGGACCTTGACCGCGTTCGCGGTCAACGATCGCCGGGGCTCAGAGTTTCCGGATGCCATCAAGAACCGCCTGGAGTACGTGTTTGTTGGGGGTGTCGGTGACCGGGGTCGCGGTGCGGAACAGCACGAGGTTCTGTTCGATGAGGTCGCTCAGCAGCACCTTCACCACCGGCAACGGCAGATCGATACGCGCGGCGACCTCCGCGACGGACGTCGGTCTCTGGCACAGGTTGAGGATCCGCCCGTACTCCGGCTCGAAGCCCGCGACCTCGTGCGAGGAGCGCATGGCGACCACCAGGGTGATCAGGTCGAGGCCGAGCGTGTCCGAGCGGGTGCGCCCGCCCGTGACGGCGTACGACCGGACCAGCGGCCCGGCCTCCTCCTCGAACCACGACTCGTGCCGCCCGCTCATGGCGAAGTGGGAGTCGCGGCGCGGGGCGCCGAGGTGAGCACCGCGCCGACCCGCTTGACCATCAGGTTCATCTCGTAGGCCACGAGGCCCATGTCCGCGTCCTCCTTCGCCAGCAGCGCGAGGCACGCGCCGCGGCCGGCCGCGGTGACGAACAGGAAGGCGTGGTCCATCTCGACCATGGTCTGACGGACGTTGCCGCCGCCGAAGTGCCGTCCCGTGCCCCGCGCGAGGCTCTGGAACGCCGACGCGACCGCGGACAGGTGCTCGCCGTCCTGCTCCGACAGGTTCCCGGACCGTCCGATCAGCAGGCCGTCGGAGGACAGGACCACCGCCCTGTCCGCCCCGCTGACGCGCTTGACCAGGTCATCCAGCAACCAGTCGAGTTCACTGACTCCCGCGTTGGCCATCTAGTCACGATCTCCGCACATGTCGAGGTCGGTGTAGTCGTCGGTGGGTTCGGTGTCCCGGCCGCGGCGCGTGCCCTGCTGGAACGCGGCGAGCCGGTTCCTGGCCAGCTCGGGGGTGTCCTCGCGGACCTCCTCGCGCTGGGCGGCCGGCCGGTCCTCCATCAGCTGGGGGACCAGGTTCGCCTGACGACGGCGCTGCGGCAGCGGTGGCCTGCCGGGCGCCTCGGGGCCGGGCCGCCGGGTCTGCGGCGGACGGCCGTCCTGGGGCCGGGTGTCGGCGGGCGGCCACGCCGGCGGCTGCACCGGCTGCGGACGGGCCTCGGCACGCGCGGGTTCCGGGCGGATCGGCTCGGGCCGCGGCGTTTCCGGCCGGGGCACGCGCGGCGGGCGCGGGGGCAGCGGCGGCAAGGCGCCTCCAGGCTGCTCCGGTCCCTGCTGCACCTGCGGCTGGGGTTGGGGCTGCGGCGCGACCGGCATCGGCACGGGCAGCTCGGGCCGCTCCGCGGGGAACTCGGTGCGGTGGCGGGCACGACGGCCCGGAAGCAGCGGCGCGGCCTCCGGCACCTCGGTGCTCTCGGGGTCCACCTCGTCCTCCGGCTCATCAGACGGGACCGGCGCGAGCAGGTCGGTGCGGACGAGCACGATGGCCCTGGTGCCGCCGTACGCGGATTCGCGCAGGTGCACGGAGATCCCGTGCCGTGCGGCGAGGCGCGCGACCACGAACAGGCCCAGCCGTGGCTCGGCTGACAAGGCCATGATGCCGAAGTCCGGCGGATCGGCCAACATCGCGTTCAGCTCGGCGGCCTGCTCGGGCTCGATACCGAGGCCCTGGTCCTCGACCTCGATCACGACACCCTTGCCGACCACGTTGCCCCGCAGCTCGACACGCGACTGCGGCGGCGAGAACGAGGTCGCGTTGTCGATGAGCTCCGCGAGCAGGTGCACGAGGTCGCCGACGACCGGGCCCTGCACCGCCATCGCGGGCATCTTCGCCGTCTTCACCCTGGCGAAGTCCTCGGTCTCGGCCGAGGCGCCGCGGGTCAGCTCGGCGAGCGTCACCGGCTTGCGCCACTGACGGCCGGGCTGGCCGCCACCGAGGATGATCAGGTTCTCGGCGTTGCGGCGGGCGCGGGTGGAGAGGTGGTCCAGTTGGAAGAGCGTGTCCAGCTGCTCCGGGTCCTCCTGCTTGCGCTCGGCCTGGTCGAGCACCTTGAGCTGGCGGTGCACGATGACCTGGCTGCGGTGCGCGATGTTGAGGAACACCGTCTTGGTGCCCTCACGGGTCCGGGCCTCTTCGACGGCGGCCGCGATGGCGGTCTGCTGAGCCTTGTTGAAGGCCTCGGCGACCTGGCCGATCTCGTCGTCGCCGTGGTCGAGGAAGTGACCCTTGTCGTCGAGGTCGACGGGTTCGCCCGCGCGCACCCGGTCCACCAGCTCCGGCAGCCGGATCTCGGCGACGTCGAGGGTGTCCTCGCGCAGCCGGGCCAGCCGTCCGATGAGCCGGTTCGACAGCCGCAGGGCGATGACGAACACGCCGATCGCCACCAGCAGCGCGATGGCCGCGGCGATGGCCGACGTGATCAGCGTCCGGTCGGCGTCGTCGACCGCCTGCGTCGTGGCCGTACCACTCTGCTCGACGAAGCCGCGCATCATCGCGTCGCTGACGCCGCGCGCGGCCTGCAGCCACGTCTGCTCGGGGATGGGGAGCGTGGCCTTGCTGTTCTGCAGGAAGGTGTTCTCGACCGTGTTGACGGCCTTCCACGGATCACTCGCGACGAGCTGGTCGAACTTCGCCTTGACGTCCGGGAGCATCCGCGAGACCGACGACTCCAGCTGCGAGCGGTAGGAACCGACCTCCGTGACGTACGCGCGGTAGGTCTCGTCGGTGAAGCCGCCGCCCGCGACGGCCGCGGCGGCGAGGGCGTTCGCGCGCTGCATCTGGTCGATCGCGGTGAACAGCGGGACCGCCGTGATCCGCTGATACGCGTTCTCGGCGTTCGGCGCGTCCTGGGCCAGCCCGGTCAGACCGTCGACGAACTGGTCGAGGATCTGGTTGTAGAAGGTGAAGGCGTCCAGCAGCGGAAGCTGACCGGAGTCGGCCGACTGCCGGATCTGCGGCATCTTCTGGAGGAGCCCGTTCAGGGTGGCGATGTTGCGCTGCACGCTGTCGGGCGAGTCCCCGATGAACTTCTGCAGATGCGCGGCGACACCCTGGGCGGCGGCGTCGGTCTTGGCGCGCTGCTCGGTGAGCGTGGCGTGCTGCGACCGGTCGCCGGCGAGCTCGCGCAGCGCCAGGCGCCGCTCTTCCTGTACTTGGACGAAGAAGGGGAGAGAAGGGGCTTCCGAGTCACGGATCCGCTGCGCGTAGTCACGGCCATTGACCGCGTCGAAGATCAGGTACCCGCCGATCGCCAGACCGACCAGCATCAGCGCGATGCTCGGAATGAGCGCGATCGTCAGAACGCGCGAACGAATCGAAGAGCCGCGGCCTCGTCCAAGGGAAATCTGCTTCACCGTGGTCCGTTTTCCTTCCGGCAGTTATTGGTGTCGGGTCGCCGGGGATCTCATACCCGCGGGATCCGATAGCCGGATCAACACAGCGTGGTCCGCTCCGCCCGCGAAGACGCTAGGAGACCCAAACGGGTGAGTCAAGTCCAGACGCGAAGGGTAGTCGCGTATGGCCGTGACCTGCTGACAAGAGGCAGCCGGACCAGGAAAGTCCACCACGTGGGACAGGGCACCCGGCTAAGTGACCGACCAGTAGATCACCTGGCGGTTTAGCGCAGGCAGCGGCTTGATCGACGCTCTTCGGACACGATCAAGTCACACCTCGTGACGTCCGCGTCTCAGCGAAAAAGTCGACGAAAACTACTCGCCGTGACGTCGCTCACGCTTTTGGACCAGGGCTCCACATACCGTTCGGTTTGCGAACGACATCACCGCGGAGGAACGCCGTCGTAACACCCTTCGCGCCACGGAATCGAGAATTTCCGACGCTTATCGGGGCCGATTCGGCGAAATGATCTTCGTCGCGGCGGCCGAGTTCGTCGTCGATGAGCGCCTCGACCCGCCCGGACGCGTCCCGCAGCATCCGGACGCCCGCCCAGCACAAGGTCCCCACCCCGCAGATCAGGATCGCGACGAGAACCGTCTCCACCGGGTACCGGGAGCCGAATTCGTTGAGCAGGAAACCGGAGGCGACACCGAACACGGCGACGACGACATAGGTGAACGACACGATCCCCTCCTTCTCCAGGCGCCGTGGCCCGCGCCTCACCGGTAAGACGGGCGACGTAGGTTTTCCTTACGCCACAGGGGAAGGATCTACGTCACATTCGCGGCGAGAGCGAATGTCGAGATTAACAGCGGATTCGCGAAAGATCGCCCGTTCTCCCCCACCGGGGCGAGGCGATCACCTATTTGCCACCCATTTCCGAATGCGGTTCACCATTTTCACCACACCGGGTATCACTCCGCGCTCAGCCCCGGAGATCCCGCAGCGTCGTGACGGCGCGGAGCACCTCGCCGTACGTGGTGTAGAGCGGCGCGAGCCCGAACCTCAGCACGTTGGGCGGGCGGAAGTCGCCGATCACCCCACGGTCGATCAAGGCCGCCATCGTCTCGGCCGCGTCGTCGTCGATCACCGAGATCTGATGCCCGCGGTCCCGGCCGCGCGGGGTCGGGATCTTCGCGCCGCCGAGGAGCTCGTCCGCGCACCGGAAGAAGAAGTCGCCGAGCGCGAGGCCCTTCTCCCGCAGCACGCCGCGGTCCACGCCGTCCCAGACGTCGAGGGCGGCGTCGAGCGCGAGCAGCGAAAGCATGTCGGGCGTGCCCGCGCGGCCACGCTCGATACCGGCGTGCGCCTCGTACGCGCCCCGCATCGCGAACGGGTCGCGGTCACCCGCCCAGCCCGCCAGTGGCTGCTCGAAGCGGTCCAGCCATTTCGTCGCCACGTAAAGGAAAGCGGGCGCGCCGGGGCCGCCGTTGAGGAATTTGTAGGTGCAGCCGACGGCGAGGTCCACGCCTGCCGCGTCCAGCTCGACCGGCAGCGCGCCGACGCTGTGGCAGAGGTCCCAGAGCGCCAGCGCCCCGGCGCGGTGCAGTGCCGCGGTCAGCCCGGCCAGGTCGTGCGCGCGCCCGGTGACGTAGTCGACGTGGTTGATCAGCGCGACGGCCGTCCGCTCGCTCACCTGGGCGGGCATGTCCTCGGCGACCACCCGGCGCACCGTGCGCCCGGTCAGCCGGGCGGCCTCGTCGGCGATGTAGCCGTCGGTCGGGAAGGTGTCGGCGTCGACGAGGATCTCGTCGCGGCCGGGCTGGAGCCGGGTGGCGGCGACCAGTGCCTTGAACAGGTTCACACTCGTCGAGTCCGCCACGACGACCTGACCCGGCGCCGCGCCCACGAGCGGCGCGATCCGCCCGCCGACCCGTACCGGCGCCTCCCACCAGCCCTCCGACCAGGACCGGATGAGCCGGCCGCCCCATTGCTCGCGGACGACCGCGGCGAGCCGTCCGGCCACGTGTTTCGGCGGGGCGCCCAGCGAGTTGCCGTCGAAATAGGCGACGCCCGCGTCGAGGTCGAAGTCGTTTCGCTTGTGCGCCAAGGGATCGGCCGCGTCCAGCGCCGCGGCCTCGGCTACGAGGTCAGTCACGGCCACCATCGTCGGCGAGTGTGTTCCAGAAGTCCAGTTCGTACGACTGGAAGAGCCGCGCGTGCGTCCGAGCGTCCTTTTCGGACAGTTCACCGGCGTCGAGCGCGGCCTGCACGGCACGGACGGCCAGGTCTTCGAGCTCGGGCGACGGCGCGCCGAAGAAGTCGAAGAAGGCGCAGGCCTCGTCGTCGAAGCCGTACCGCTCGCGCATCGCGGCGGCGATCGCGGCGCAGTACCGGCCGAAGGCGGCGAAGTTCGCGACGATCGCCACGATGACGTCCGCCGGTTCGCCGTTGAGCGCCAGCCAGGCGACGAACGCCGGATACGCCTGGCATCCCGCGCGCGGCTCGAAATCGGGCGATTCCTCCGCGAGCGCCGCCAGCTTGCCGAGCGCCAGCCCCTCGCCCGAAGCCAAGGCCGCGAAGAACTCTCTCGCGTTCCGCTCCCCCGCACGCGAGGCGAGGTGCAGGAAACTGCGCCAGTCGCTGCGGACGATCCGGTACTCCTCCTCGGCGATCGCGGCGAAGACCTCCCGCGGCGCCTCGCCCGCTTCGACCGACGGGACCAGCCTGTTCTCGCCGTCGCGCGGGGCGAGTTCCGCCTGGACCGCGTCGATCAACTCGCGTGCCGAACCGGTCATCGTCGAGGCTCCTCCTTGTTCGGGGCTGACGCGGTGAAAACGGAAAAGGTGGACATTTCGCGTAGCGCAACCGTGGCCGCGATTCTCTATCCAGCACTGCCGACAGCCCTTACAGTGTGCCTGATCAGGCAGCATCGAGGAGGCCAGCGTTGACCACCCAGCCGACCGTCGCCGAGCAGATCGAAGGCCAGACCATCCCCGCCCTGCTTCACCGCAACGCCCAGGAGTTCGGTGACCTGCCGGCGGTGACGTCACTCGACATCGAGGGCAAGCCGACCCTCACCTGGGCCGAATTCCGCACCGCCATCGCGGAGGTGTCCCGTGGGCTCGCCGGTCTCGGGCTCGGCGTCCGCGACCGGATGCTGATCATGGCGCCGAGCAGCCCGGAGCACCTGATCGCCGACCTCGCCGCCGCCCATCTCGGCGCGATCCCCTGCACCGCGTACGCGACGCTGAGCCCGGAGCAGATCGGGTTCGTCGCCCGGCACAGCGCCGCCGGCGTCGTCGTCCTCGCCGGTGCCGACGAACTCGACCGCTGGTCCCAGGTGCTCGACGACCTGCCCGCGCTGAGGCACGTCGTGCTGCTCGACGCGTCCGTGATTCCCCAGGACGACAAGCGTTTCCTGTCCTTCGCCGATCTCCGCGCGGCGGGCGCCGAGGCGCACGCGGCCGACCCGGAGGCGTTCGAGACGGCGTGGTCCGCGATCACGCCGGACGACCCGCTGTCGATGATCTACACCTCGGGCACCACCGGCGACCCCAAGGGTGTCGTGCTGTCGCACCGCAACGCGATCTACCAGGCCGTCGCCGTCCAGAAGCTGCACGACTCCCCGATGCACGCCACGAACATCGCGTATCTGCCGCTCGCGCATATCGCCGAACGGGAACTGTCGATCTACATGCCGATCGTGTGGGCCGGGCACGTGCACACCGTCGGCGATCCGACGGGCGTCGTCGGCGCGCTGGGCCAGGTGCACCCGAAGAGCTTCTTCGGTGTCCCGCGCGTGTGGGAAAAGATGGTGGCGGGTCTGAAGAACCTGCTCGGCTCGCTGCCGGAGGAGAAGCGGAACGGCCTGATCGGCGCGAACGAACTGCTGCAGCAGGGCTACAAACTGCGCAGTGACGGCAAGGAAGTGCCGCCGGAACTCGCCGAGAAGATCGCGCAGACCGACGCGGCCGCGCTCGCGCCGGTGCGGGCGATGCTGGGCCTCGACCAGATCGAGGTCGCGTCCAGCGGCGCCGCCGCGCTGCCGGTGGAGATCCTGTACTTCATCGCCGGGCTCGGCGTCGAGATCCAGGAGGTCTGGGGACTTTCCGAGACCACCGGCGCGGTCACGTCGAACACGCCGACGGCGTTCAAGGCCGGTTCGGTCGGCCGCCCGCTGGAAGGCATCGAGGTGAAGGTCGCCGAAGACGGCGAACTCCTCGTCCGCGGCGCGATCGTGTTCCTCGGCTACCTCCAGGCGGACGGCACGATCAAACCGGACGTCGACGCCGACGGCTGGCTCGCCACCGGCGACATCGGGACGATCGACGAACGCGGCTTCGTCACGATCACCGACCGCAAGAAGGAACTGATCATCACTTCGAGCGGCAAGAACATCGCCCCGACGAAGATCGAAGGGCTGCTCAAGGAACACCCGCTGATCGGGCAGGCCGTCGCGATCGGCGAGAAACGGCCGTATGTCACGGCGCTGATCGTCGTCGACGACGAGATCGCGCCGGGCTGGGCGACCGCGAACGGCATCCAGCTCGCCGAGGGCGAATCGCTCGCCGACAACGCCGAGGTCCGCGCGGAGATCGAGAAGGCCGTCGAGGCGGCGAACGCACGGCTGGCCAGGATCGAGCAGATCAAGCGGTATCACGTGATCCCCAAGGCGTGGACGCCGGAAACCGGCGAAGTGACGCCGACTTTGAAACTGAAGCGGCGGATCATCAACGACCGGTACGCGCCGACCATCGCGGACCTGTACGCGGCCGCCACCCCCGAACCCGCTCCTGCCGCCGGCTCCTGACCCCTCGCGCGCGCCAGGAACGGTCCTTTCCTTGCGAAATTTGCCAGGAAAGGACCGTTCATCGCACGCGGACCGGGCCGAAAGGAGTCGCGACCGGTCGGCGACCGCTGCTAACTTGCCGCCGTGGATCTCTTTTCCCGATCTTGGGCGGCGCTGCTCGCCGCCGTCGCCGAAACCCCCGACGAAGACTTCGACAAACCGTCCGGTTGCGCCGGCTGGCTGGTGCGGGACCTGGCGTGTCACCTCGTGATCGACGCCCAGGACGTGCTGATCACCCTCGCCACCCCCGCCGACACGGAACCGACGCGCGACGCGGTCACCTACTGGGAGGTGTCCGACGAACCGCCCACCGGTGAGGACGACCTCGACGCGCTGATCGTGCGGCTCGCCGCCGCATACCAGGAGCCGCGGCTGCTCAAGTTCCACCTCGACGACGTCGGTTCCGCCGCCGGCAGGGCCGCCACCCTCGCCGACCCGGCGGCCCGGGTCGCCACCCGCGACATCGTCCTGACCGCGGGCGACTTCCTTTCCGCATACGTCCTGGAGTGGACGCTGCACCACCTCGACCTGGTCGCGCACCTCCCGCACCTCGACGGCCCCGCCGCCGAGGGCCTCGCCGAGACGCGGCGGATCCTGGAGGAGCGGACCGGCGAGAAGTTCCCCGAGTCGTTCTCCGACACCGACGCGCTCCTGGTCGGCACCGGACGCCGCGAAGCGACCGACGCCGAGAAGGCCGCTCTAGGCGACTTGGCCGCGAAGCTGCCCTTCGTCATCGGCTAAACCGGACGACACGCGTGACTGGATGGCGAACTCGCGTGATTGGGGACGGGACTCGCGTGATTGGAGGCGTTCCGTCTCTGATCACGTGAGTTCGCCGCCTGATCACGCGAGTTCCGTCTCTGATCACGCGTGTCGTCCGTCTGATCACGGGTGTCAGGCGGTCCGGGTGGACTCCGTCCATTTGCGGAGCCGGGGCGGGACACGCTTTTCGAGGCCGTAGTTCTCCAGGTGCGCGCTGAAGACCTCGTCGAAGGCGCGCTGCACGGTCTCGGTGTCCCACACCGGCCGCTCGAGGATGGGCTGCTTCAGGTACGGCTGGCCCATGACGTGCAGCTGCGGCCCGTTGCAGCGGATCATCTGCCCGGTGATCCCGTCGGATCCGGAGCCGAGCAGGAAGAGCACGACCGGCGCGATCCGCGACGGCGTCCGGTCCGGTGGGCAGGCCCGCAGCGACCGTTCGGACTTCCACACCATCCGGGTGTGCGCGAGCGGGCAGACCGCGTTCACCCGGATCCCGCTCTCCTCCAGGTCGAGCGCCCAGGAGTAGGTCAGCGAAGCGACGGCGCCCTTGCTGGCGGCGTACACGCCGAGCTTGCGCTGCCCGAGCGACGCCCCGGACGAGATGTTGACGATCGAGCCGGGCGTGCCCCGCGAAACCATCGCCTTGATCGCGGCGAGCCCGGTGTACATGACGCCGAGGACGTTCACCTCGACCAGTTCCCGGGCCTGCTCGACGTCGTCCTCCCACGGCAGCGCCTCGTAGTTCAGGCCCGCGTTGTTGACCAGCCCGTCGATCGCGCCGAACTCCGCGAGACAGAGGTCCACGATCTCCTGCGCCTGCTTCGGATCGGCGACGCTGTGACCGCTGGCGACCGCCCTGCCCCCGAACCGCCGGATGTTCTCCGTCGTCCGTTCGGCCAGTTCGGCGTCGATGTCGTTCACCACGACGGCCCCGCCCGCCCTCGCCACGTGCACCGCGAACGCCTCGCCGAGGCCACGACCCGCCCCGGTCACGACGACGGCCTTGTCGTCGAGCAAACCGTTCATCGCCTTCACCCCTTTGACCCAGCCGGCCTCCACCTCCAGACCGGTCTCTACTCAGTGTTGGACCATTCGGCCCAGCCGGACCTCCGGCGGCGGCGAACGGCGGCCCGGCTGCGCCGAGCGAGGGTGGGGCGATCGGCCCGGAGATACCCGCGGACGAGTCAGGCCGACATCACCCACCGGTCAGACGGCGTAGCCCGATCAGCCCAACAGGCGAAGGATCGGCCGGTCTTCTGTTCGTCTCGCTGTAGCCGGAGGCATACTGAACGTCGTCCGGCGGGACGGCAACTGTGACTCCCTCGCTGACCACGTAACACGGCAGGCAAGAATGCGAGGAAAGCAAGTTCACCCGATCGGGGGGAGGTGGTCACGCAGTGAAGATGAACGCGGCGCCGCGGATGACCGCCGCCCTGGCGAACCGCGAGTTCCGCGCACTCTGGCTCGCCGAGGTGCAGTCCCTCATCGGGGATCAGCTCACCATCGTGGCGCTGGCGATCCTCGTCTACGACCGGACCGGCTCCGCGTTGCTGTCCGCGGTGGTCTACTCCCTGACCTTCCTGCCCGCGCTGGCCGGCGGTCTCGGCCTCTCCCAGCTGGCCGACCGCTACCCGAGGCGCACCGTCCTCGTCGTCTCGTCCCTCATCCAAGGCGCGCTGATCGCGATCATGGCGATCCCTGGCACCCCGCTCGCCCTCTTGTGTGGGCTGGTGGTGCTGGCCCGGCTCGCGAACGCGCCCGGCAACGCGGCACAGAACGCGCTGACCCGCGAGGTGTTCACCGACGACGACCTCTATCTGAAGAGCCAGGACATCCGGGGCATCTCGACCAACACCGCGATGCTGCTCGGGCTGGCGGGCGGCGGTCTGCTGGTGTCGCACGTCGGGGCGAGCTGGGCGCTGGCGCTGGACGCCGCGACGTTCCTGCTGAGCGCGGCCGTTGTCCGCTTCTCCGTCTCCAGGCGGGCGGCGGCGTCCGACGGCAACGGCAGCTGGTTCGGCGCGGTGAAGCAGGTCTTCGGCAACCGCCATCTGCGGGTGCTGATCTGGTTCTCGTGGCTGGTCGGCCTGGCCGTCATCCCCGAAGGGCTGGCCGCGCCGCTCGCCGCGGAGATGGGCGTGGGGAAACAAGCCGTCGGCTGGTTGCTGGCCGCCGATCCGCTGGGATTCGTGATCGGGGCGTTCCTGCTGTCCCGATTCGTCTCCGCGGAACAACGGAGGAAGCTGCTCGGCGTGCTGGCGGCACTACCGATGGTCGCCCTGATCGCCTTCGCGCTCAAGCCGGGGCTGATTCCGGCGTTGCTCCTGCTGGCGGCGGCGGGTGCCGCGGGGGCGTACCTGATCACGGTGAGCGCCACGTTCATCACGTGGGTCCCGAACGAACTCCGGGGCGGTGCGGGTGGGGTGTACCGCACGGGATTGCGGGTGGCTCAAGGAATAGGGGCGGGACTCGGCGGGCTCGCCGCCGATCGGCTCGGGGCGGCGACCTCGGCCATCGCGCTGGCAGGCGTGGTCGGCCTGCTGCTGGCCGTACTGGTCGCGCTCAGCTGGGGCCACATCAACGGATCCAGCCCGGAACCGTTGCTGTCATGAGGAATCCACACGGGACACCGCTTCCACGCTCGGCCCTTCGACACTTGGGCGAAAAGAAACGACTCTCGATCAGAAGTCACGGCTCGACACTGTCCGACACCTCCCGGCATCCTCGTTGCTGCGAACTAATACCTTGTCCGGGCTCAGAAGTCACGACTGGACACTATCCGTCACCCCTTCCGCGACGCGTCTCGAAAAACATTCAGCGACCAAGATCAGAAATCACGGGACACGATTGCCACCTCCGGTCCGTGTTCGCGGGCACCCTTGCCGGTGTCGGACAACTGTTGCGATGGGATGATACCGGCCGTGGAATACGAACGGTGTATCAGTCGGTACCGGTGAGATTACTCAGCCGTGCCGTCCGGGCGGAAAAGAGGTAGCAATTGCCAGCCGAGACCGGCGACCGCCGCCAGCACGGTGACGGCACCGGCGACCTTGACGGCGCAACGGCCGCGGCCGCCGCGGACAGCGGTGTACCGGTGACCGAACGCGGGCAGGCAAGCCCGGAAGGTGACCAGGCCGGACCTCCGGAGCGCCATCCCTACGATCCCAGGGCGTGGGCGCTGTGGCAGCGGCCGAAGCGGTTCATCGCGTTCCTTTTCGCGATGGAGGCCATCGGAATCGCGATCATGGTCGTCGCGACGATGAATTCCACGAATCCGGGAAGAATCGACTGGGTTCGTTTCGCCATTCTCGCCGTCGGCGCCACGGCACATATTCAGCTCACTCAGCGTCAAGAAGAAAGACGGCGCGATCGAAGCCGCACCGTCCTCATCGACCTCACCGCGGTATGGACATTTCCGGCCGCGGTCATCCTGCCGCTTTCGCTGACGCTTTCCATCATCGCGATCGTCCGGATCCAGCATTGGTTCATCGCCCGCCGGCCCGCACACAACTTCGTGTTCTCGTCGGTCACGCACGGCGTTTCGGTGACACTGGCCTCGCTCACCTTCGCCGCGTTCGGACCGCATGAATGGGGAAGGATTTCCGGCTGGGACACCCTCGGCGAGTTCGGTGTCCTGATCGTCACCGGGATGGTCTTCGAAGCGGTGCAGATCGCCTACATCGGCGGCATCCTCGCGATCGGCTCGCCGAAGCGGCCGTCGCTGTCCACCGTGCTCGGCAACGCGGCGGACAACCTGCTGGAGGCCATCACGATCGGCCTCGGCGCGGTCACCGCGGTACTGCTGTTGATCATGCCACCGATGGTGATCGTGATGGCCGTGGTGACGGTGGTGTTCAATCGCCTCGCCGAGATCGACCAACTGCAAAACGACGCGCGGACGGACCCGAAAACCGGTGTTCTCAACATGCGCGGATGGTCGGAGTCGGCCGATCGGGCGCTCGGAAGGACTGCCCGATCGGACGACAACCTGGCACTTCTGATGATTGATCTCGACCACTTCAAGTGGATTAACGACACATATGGACACCCGGCGGGCGACGACGTCCTCCGCGATGTGGCGCGGAAATTGGACGAGGTCACCCGGCCCGCCGACGTCATCGGCCGGTTCGGCGGCGAGGAATTCCTCGTACTCCTGCCGGATATCGACGAAACGGCGGCCAAACTGGCCGCCGAGCGAGTGCGCAGCGCTATCGCCGAACTGCATATAGTGACTACCGACAAAAGGGGCAGCCGGGTGACCATCTCGGGCCGCACGACCTCGATCGGGGCCGCACTGTTCCCTCGTCACGGTGAATCCCTGGAAGAACTCCTGCACGCCTCCGACGCCGCCGTCTACGTGGCCAAGGAGAACGGCCGGAACCAGGTGCGCTTCGCCCAGGACGTCGACCGGCCCGCCACCTGACCGAGGGACACCTGGTGGGTGAACCCGGGGGTTATCCGGATGTCGGCCCCGATCGGCGGATGGCACCCTTGATCCCATGCCAGCGACAGCCGACGCCGCCGCTCGACCTGCCCGGATCCGGCGGCCATGGTCGACTTCGGGCTGGTTGCTGCTGGTCACGGTGCTGGTTTTCGGCTTCGGCCTGATCGCGTCACGGCCCGCCTCGCCGCCGGACCAGGGCCCACCGACGGGTGATCTCCTCGCCGCGCAGAACGCGGTCGACGCGCTGGTGCGGCCGGGCCCGGTCGAGAACGTGATCGCCGAACTCCCCGCCGATTTCACCGCGGTCAGCGGCATCACCCCGGGGGTGATGACGGCGCGGGACGGCACCGTACGCGCCGTCCACACCGACGGCGGTTGCTCGGCGCCCTGGGGCGACGACAACACCAAGTGGGACTACGCGGTCCCCTGCAAGGCCCACGACCTGGGCTACGACATCCTCCGCTACGCCGAACGCAAGGGTCACCCGCTCGGCCAGGAGGCGAGGGCCTCGCTCGACGACCGGCTCTCCGCCGACATGCACAACGCCTGCGTCCTCAACCCGATGGACTCACGCGGCACTTGCGACGTGGTCGCCTCCCTCTATACCGCCGGTCTGGTGCTCAACTCCTGGCATCAGCGCTGGGGGCCGCCGGTCGGCGACCCGCTCGGCCCGATGATCGTCGGCGTGCTGGTGATCGGCGCGCTGCTGGTGTTCCGCCTCCGCGGCTGGGTCCGCACCCGCCGCACGGCCGTCACGCTCCCCCGCGAACCGCGGCCGGTCGTCCCGGTCGGCCGATGGGCGTTGCTCGGGGTCGCCGGGGTCGTGCTGATGGTGCTCGGCGAATCCGCCGTCGCGCTCGCGCACTGGGCGGGGGCGCCGGAGCGGTCGTTGTGGCCGTTCACCTGGCTGGCCCAGCTCTGTCCGCTCATCTTCTTCGCGGTCGGCCGCATCAACGAGGCGGGCTGGCGGTCGATCCGCGCGAACGGCGGCCGCTACCCGCAGTACCTCGCCGACCGGGCGAGCCCGCTGCTGCGCCCGGCGCTGATCTTCGCCGTGGTCGCGCTGGTCGTCCCGCTCGCGCTGG
The DNA here is from genome assembly GCF_000732925.1 of Amycolatopsis japonica. NCBI lineage: Bacteria > Bacillati > Actinomycetota > Actinomycetes > Pseudonocardiales > Pseudonocardiaceae > Amycolatopsis > Amycolatopsis japonica. Next base: position 1,318,312 of record NZ_CP008953.1, on the reverse strand, counting down.
AGGTGCTGGGGATCCCGACGGGCACGAACGCCACGGTCATGCGGATCGCGCTGCATCCGCTCTGGCTGCTCGGCGTCTTCCTGCTGACCGTCGTCCTCGCGCCGGCGCTGCTGGCGCTGTATCACCGGACGCGGGCCGCCTCCGTCGCCGGGCTGCTGGCGCTGACCTTGGCGAGCGAGGCGGCCGCGCAGTGGTCCGGCTCGGCCGTCCCCCGCTACGCGGAGACGTTGTTCCTCGCCCTCTTCGTCCAGCAACTGGCGTTCGCCCACGCCGCCGGTGCCCGCCCGTCGCGCGGCGTCCTCGTGGCGACGGCGTTCACCGGCGCCGCCGGGCTGGGCCTCACGGTCGCCGTCCGCGGCGAAGGACCGATGCTGCTCGGCGGTCCCGGCGCCCCGGCCGCGCTTTCGGGTCCGCCGTGGGGCGTGCTGCTGCTCGGCCTGGTGCAGCTCGCGCTCCTCGGCCTGCTCGCCCGGCCATTGGCCCGGCTCGGCGGCCGTCCGGCGGTCGCCGCGGCCGCGCGTCTCGTCCTGCGCGCCCCGATGAGCCTGTACCTCGGCTTCCTCGCCGCGATGCTGCTGCTCGTGGCGGTCGTCTACCTGCCGGGGCCGTTCGTGGACGGGCTCAGCTGGCTGGCCCGCCCGAAGGTCCTGCTCGCGATGGCCCTGCTCGCCGTGCCCGCCGTGCTCGTCTTCTGGTGGTTCGAACGCCATTCGGGACCTCAGCAGCGGGCGGTCGACGAGCCGGGTCTGCGGGCCATGGTGTTCTGCCGCGCGGCGGCGACGGTCGGGATGGCGTACTCGATGCTCGGCGTGTTCGGGTTCGCGCTGACGCGGTTCGGCGGCGCCTCGGCCGACGCCGACCTCCTCGGGATCCGGTTCGGTCCGGTCCAGAGCCTGGTCAACCTGCTGCTCGGGGTGTACCTGCTGCACACCGTGCGCAACGGCACGAGCCGGATGACCGGGACCTGGCTGGTCTGCGCGGTCGCGTGCGCGCCGCCCCTGATGACCGCCCTCGAAGGCGAGCGGGTGAGCGCCGCCTCCGTCGCGCTGCCGGTCGCGACGATCGTCGTCGCGATGCTCGCGGCGGCCGCCACGCTGGTCCCCGCCCGCGCGGCCCGGCGTGTCCTCCCCTGAACCACACGGCGCTGACCAGGGGATTTCCGTACCCTTGAGAGGAAACCGGTGGTGCGTGCCACATCTTCGGGGGGATGTGTAATCCTGCGACAACCCGCAACAGGCACCATGCGTCCCTTGAAGAGACCGTCGAACCGGTAACGAACAGAAGGAGCAGACCGCGTGGAGTACCCGCCTCGGAATGGGCATGGGGATCGACGTCCCGCCCGGCCTAGGCAGGACGCGCCCGGACGCGTTCCTTCCCGCCCGGCCCCGCCCCGTGGAGCCCGCCCGGTGCCCGCCCGGCAGTCCGCGGGCCAGCCGCCCCGGCGCCCGGCCCCGCGGCGCAAGTCGTTCCGCGGCCCCAAGATCGCCCTCGGCCTCGTGTCGCTGCTGGTGATGGGCCTGACCGGGTACGCGTGGGCCGCGATGGACGGCCTGACCTTCGCGAACGTCGGCATCGGCGCGGACGAAGGCGACAAACCCGCCGACGGTGCCCGCGACATCCTGCTCGTCGGCCTCGACAGCCGCACGGACGCGCAGGGCAACCCGCTGTCGAAGGAAGTGCTGGCCCAGCTGCGCGCCGGGCAGGCCGACGGCGAGCTGAACACCGACTCGCTGATCTTCGTGCACATCCCGAACGACGGCTCCAAGGCCGTCGCGATCTCGCTCCCGCGTGACTCCTACGTCGACATCCCCGGCGGCTTCGGCAAGCACAAGATCAACTCCGCCTACGCCCGCGCGATGCTCGACGAGCGCAAGAAGCTGCAGGAAGACGGCGTCTCCGACCCGAAGGAACTCGATCAGAAGGCCAACGAGGCCGGCGCGAAGACGCTGATCAAGACGGTCGAGCAGCTGACCGGCTCGACCATCGACAACTACGCCGCCATCAACCTGCTGGGCTTCAGCGAGATCACGCAGGCCATCGGCGGGGTCGACGTCTGCCTGAACGACGACGTCAACGACCAGTTCTCCGGCGCGAAGTTCACCAAGGGCCCGCACACCATCTCCGGCGTCGAGGCGCTCGGCTTCGTCCGGCAGCGGCACGGCCTGCCGCGCGGCGACCTCGACCGGGTCGTCCGGCAGCAGGTGTTCATGGCCGGGATGGCGCGGAAGGTGCTCTCGGCGGGCACGCTCGCGAACCCGGGCAAGCTCAACGACCTGATCACGGCCATCAAGAAGTCGGTCGTGCTCAACCAGAACTGGGACGTCTTCGGGTTCGCGCAGCAGATGAAGAGCCTGACCGGCGGTCAGCTCGAGTTCCGGACGATCCCGATCGTCAACATCGAGTACAAGACCCCGAACGACGGCGTCGCCATCCAGGTCGACCCGAAACAGGTCAAGAGCTTCGTCCAGGGGCTCGCGGGCCCGCAGCCCGGCGAACAGCAGCAGGCGCCGCCCGCCGAGTCGGCCAACAAGGCGACCACGGTCGACGTCCGCAACTCCACGAACCGGGACGGGCTGGCCTCGTCGGTGCTGAAGCAGCTCGTCGACAAGGGCTTCACCGCGGGCGACACGGCCACCGCGAGCGCGCGCAAGAAGACGGTGGTCTGGGTCGCCAAGGGCGAGAAGGCGGCGGGCCAGGCGGTCGCCGACGCACTCGGCGGCAACCCGACCGTCCAAGAGGACAAGAGCGTCGAGGCCGGGCACGTGATGGTCTTCCTCGGCTCGGACTTCAAGGCGCCGAGCGGCGCCGAAGGCTCCGGTTCGTCGCAGAACGCCGCCGGTTCGTCGGCCGCGGCTCCGCCGCCTGAGCAGTCCGACGAGAAGCCGATCACCGCCGAAGGCGTGCCCTGCGTCAACTGACGCGCTCTTCGAGCAGGGTTTCTTCACCCATTCGGCCCAGCCGGCCAAAATAGATGGGAAAACCACCCCCGAAACCGCGTAAGAGCGGCGCCCCTGCCGACTTTCATACACGTGAGCGCGCTCGTCCCTGGTTTTGTCACATGGGACGGGCGGTGGAGAAGGTTGGCAAGGCAGGGGATGGGGAGTGCTGATCGACGCTGAGAGCTATCAGCGGATACTCGGAGACGAGCTCCGCAAGCTCCGCCGTAAACGTGGCTGGACACGCAAGGAACTGAACCAGCATCTGCAGAGCGAGATCTCGCTCCAGACGCTGGCCACCTACGAGCTGGGCACCCGGCACTGTTCCGTGGTGCGGCTGGTCGAACTGTGCGTCGCGATGGACGAGCTGCCACAGGATCTGCTGGCCAAGGTGCACCGCCGGGTGTTCGTGGACGAACCGGGCCGGGTGCGGATCGACCTGCGCCTGGTGATCAAGGACGAGCAGCAGGAACTGCTCCCGCTGCGACGGTGGGCCGACGACCGGCTCAAGAGATCGAGTGACAACGGCTCGGCCGAGGTCCACCTCGATTTCGCGGCGCTGGAACGGATGGCCGAACTCTGCGGCATCCCCACCGTCGATCTCATCGGAAGGCTTCGCCGGCTCAACCCCTCATGAGCGCGGCGTTCCCCGGTCCGTGAAGGCCATGCCCCCCATCTTGGCTTTCACGGACCCTCCCCCTTTCCTCAGCCGAGGAGTTCGTAGTCCTCGCGGCGCACCTTGCGGGTGTCGAGCCAGTACCGCCAGGTGAAGCCCGGCCAGATCGTGCGGTTGACGCCCTTCGCGTCGAGATACCAGCTCTTGCAGCCGCCCTGGGTCCAGATGCCCTTGGCGAGTTTGCGCTGGATCTCACCGTTGAAACGCTCCTGCGCCTCCGGCCGCGGGTCGAGCGCCTTGCCTCGCGCGAGCCGCAGCGCCTGCGCGACATACGAGATCTGCGCCTCGATCATGAACACCACGGAGTTGTGCCCCAGCCCGGTGTTCGGGCCGAGCAGGAAGAACAGGTTCGGGAACCCGGACACGGTGATGCCCTGATAGGTCCGCATCCCCTCGGTCGCCCACTCCTTGCCGAGGTTGCGCCCGTCGCGGCCGATGATCTCCAGGTCGTCGAAGGCGTCGGTGACGTGGAATCCGGTGCCGTAGATGATCGCGTCGACCTCGTGCTCGACGCCGGCGCCGTCGACGACGCTGTGCTCACGGACCTCTTTCACGCCGTCGGTGACGACGTCGACGTTGTCCCGCGCGAGCGCCGGGTAGTAGTCGTTAGAGACCAGGACCCGCTTGCAGCCCATGGTGTAGTCCGGCGTCAGCTTCCTGCGCAGTTCGGGATCCTTGACGCTCTTGAAGATGTTGCGCTTCGCGATGCGCTGGCCGATCTTCATCACCCACGGCTGCCCGTTGAAGCCGATCGCGCGGGCTTCGAGGCCCCAGTAGAGAACGTCGCGGAAAGCGCGCTGCAGCAGCGGCACCGAGCTGAACGTCTTCCGCAGCGCTTGGGGCATCTCACGGTCCGGCTTCGGCATGATCCACGGCGGTGTCCGCTGGAAGAGCGTCAGCTCGGCGACGTCCTTCGCGATCTGAGGCACGAACTGGATCGCGCTCGCGCCGGTGCCGACCACGGCGACCCGTTTGCCGGTGAGGTCGTAGTCGTGCTCCCACTGCGCGGAGTGGAACGCACGGCCTTTGAAGCGCTCGATGCCGGGCAGTTTCGGGATCTGCGGCAGATGCAGCGCACCGACGCCGGCGACCAGCGCGGGCGCGACGAACTCGTCGCCCGACTTCGACGCGACGTGCCAGCGGTTCTCGTCGGCGTCCCAGCGGGCGCCGGTCATCTCCTGGCCGAAGCGGATGAAGCGGTGCAGGTCGTACTTCGCGGCGACGTCGCGCATGTACTGCCAGATCTCGGGCTGCGGCGAGTACGTGCGGGACCAGCCGGGGTTCTGCTCGAACGAGAACGAGTACATATGCGAGGGGATGTCGCAGGCGCAGCCGGGGTAGGTGTTGTCGCGCCACGTGCCGCCCACGTCGTCGGCCTTCTCCAGGATGACGAAGTCCTCGCGGCCCTCTTTCCGCAGCTGAATGGCCATGCCCAACCCGGAGAAGCCGGTTCCGACGATGACGACACCGGTCTCGGTGCGGTTGCCCATGACCCCGACCTCTCGTTCGCATTACCTGTTACCGGGAGTTCACCTTACTCGAAGTAGGTTACCTTCGGTAGAGTGTTGTGATGACGACGGCGAAGCGCAAACGCATGCCACGAGCAGAGCGGATGCGGCAAATGATCGAGATCGCTGAAGAAGTCTTCGCCGATCGCGGCTACAGCGCGGCGTCGATGGACGACATCGCGGAACGCGTCGGGGTCTCCAAGCCGATGCTCTACGAGTACTTCAACTCGAAAGAGGGACTCCTGCTCGCCTGCATCCAGCAGTCGCGGGCGGCCCTGCGCGAAGTCACCGAACGGGCGACCGTCGGCGCGACGTCGGCCGAGGACGCGCTGCGGCGCGGACTGCTCGCGTTCTTCGTCTTCATCCGGGAACGGCGACAGGCCTGGTCACTGCTCCGCCACGAGATGGCGCTGATCGGGACCGGCGCCGCCGACGAGATCGAGCAGACCCGCCGCCAGCAGACCGACCTGATCGCCGCGCTGATGAGCGACCACCTCGACCAGGCCGACGACCTCCGCGCCGAGGCGTCCGCGGAGTTCGTCGTCGGGGCGTGCGAACGCCTCGCGATCTGGTGCGAACGACACGAGGACGTCAGCCCCGAAACGGCGACCGGATACGCGATGGACATCCTCTGGTCAGGCCTGTCGGCGAGGGCCCGCTGAAACGACCGTGAAGATGCTCGTGCATTAGGCCATTCGGTCGTCACTCAGAGCACATTGCCGCCAGTGTCTTGTGACACAGAGTTGTCCTACTGTATCGATGACACTGTAGAAAGTCTGATGGACAGTCGCGGCCTCCGTCAGGAGGGGGCGCCACCACCCGAAAGTGGCGTCATGACGGCGGCGTGACGAAGTCCATTGAGTGACGCATGCTCGCGAGGAGAGGGGTGAGGCGGATGACCGAACCGATCACCGCGTCGTACGTCCAAGAGGACGACGACTGGAAGGTCACGGTCAGCGGCTCCGGTAAGGAACTGACCGGTCGCGCGCCGGGCATCATCGCGGCACGGGACCGGGCCGACCAGCTGGTCGAGAAACTGTCCCCGCCGGAACATTCGACCGTGGTGCACCTGCTGAACGGCAGCGCGCTCGAGTTCACCGCCGCCTACATGACGGCGAGGCTGACGCTCCCGGAGATCGAACCGCTCGAGGTTCCCCCGCCGGCGAACGGCAAGGCCAAGGAGAAGACCGGCGGCAAGCCTCCGGTACCCCAGGGCAAGGAACTCCCGAAGGCCGTCGACGAGGCGAAGTCCAAGGAGAAGTCCGAGCCTGCCAAGACACCCGCCAAGGCGGCCCAGACCTCCTGAGACCTACTTCAGGAGTTTGCGGATCAGCAGGACGCCGATCAGCACGGCCCCGCCGATGAGCGGGTACTTCACCTTGGGCTCGTCCAGCTTCGCGCGCAGACCGGTCTTCGCGGAATCCACCAGCTTCGCGGGGTTCGCCTTCGTGCCCAGCTGGTCGAGCGTGGCGACCAGCGCGTTCCTGGCCTGCTCGATCTCACGCTCGATGGTCTCGGGATCGCGAGCCACGTGTCCTCCTCGCCGCGACGGACTTGCTGGTAGCCCACGTTAGAGGACGCCACCCCACGCCGTGGCATCGGCCACGCCGAGAAACGCCGAACGTGTCGCACGCTACGATTTCGGGGCAGTACTGGGGGCCCGTAGCCCAATTGGCAGAGGCACACGGTTTAGGTCCGTGCCAGTGAGAGTTCGAGTCTCTCCGGGCCCACCCAACCTGCTCGACGACCGGACCGCGCGAAAGTCAGGCCGAAGTCGCCGAACCCTCCGCTCTTAACTCACCTACGCAGCCCCCACCCGTCCCAGGGGGGCGGCCCCGAGTCCAGCCTATCGGGGGTTGAAGGCGGGACCCGCCGGGAAAGCGCTGGCGGGGTCGGGTTATCCACAACAGTGAAGGGCTGTGGACAACCGCGGCCAGACGGGTGCCGATGTCCCGAAAGTGCTTTCGCGACACGTCGGGACTGGGCCGGGTGCAGCAAGGTTCCCAATGTCGCATTTGAGACGCTCAGCGTCCCCTATGCGACATTGGGGACACGTGAGCGGCGCTCCCCCGGAGCGTGCCCATGTCCTGAAGGCCCCCTTTGAGACGTTGAACGTCTCAAAGGGGGCCTTCAGGACATGGGCGCGAGCTAGATCAGTCTGCGAGGTCGAAGCGTCACATCGGACCACGCGCGGCCACGTGAGCCTGATTCTCGAACTCGACGCGGGCATCGGAATGAGCGGCGGCCGCTTCTGAAGTTCGGACGTGTCGCCGTTTCTCGGCAACAGGCTAACCGTCCTGACCACTCACGAGACCCAAGTGACTCAGCGCACCCGGTCGTAGACCAGCGCCATCTCCCCCAGCTCCCCGACCTCCTGATAAGCCAGCGCCCACTTCGAAGCCGGCAGGCCGTCGACGAACAGCCGCTGCCCGCCGCCGGTGATCTCCGGGCAGATCATCAGGTACAGCCGGTCGATCAGGTCGTCCGCGAGCAGGGCCTTGATGACGCTGGCGCTGCTGTTGACCAGGATGTCGCCTTCCCCGTCCGCCTTGAGGTCGGCGATGACCTCGGCGGCAGGGGCGTTCACGACGCGGGCGCGGTCCCAGGGCGCTTCGGTCAGCGTGGTCGAGAAGACCACCTTTTCGGCATCCACCAGCCACTTCGCGTACGCGCGGTCGCGGGGGTCGGCGTTCTCGTCGGCGGCGATGGTCGGCCAGAAGCCCAGGAAGCCCTCGGCGTTCAGCCTGCCGAGCACCGCGGTGGTCGCCGTCTCGTGGATACGGCCGAGGTGGGCGCGGGCGACGTCGGTGGTGGCGTACGAGACGATCGCGCCCATGTCGCCGGGGCCGCCAGGGCCGCTGTAGTGGCCGTCGAGGGTGAGGCTGATGTTGGCGGTGACGCGGCGGGCGGTGTGGTTCGTCATGTCGTTCAGTCCTTTTCCTGGGTCAGTGTTGTCGCGAGGTTGTCGAGCACCTGGCCCCAGCCGGTTTCGATGCCGGCGATGAAGGGGACGGCCTCGACGGTGGTTTCGGTGATGCGCAGGTCGAGCCGGAGCCGGGTCCCGCCCGGCGCCTCGGTGAAGTGCAGGTCGTAATGACCGGTGAAGAAGGTGTCCCCCTTGGGGTCCAGCACCGAGAGGTCGAATTCGAGATGTTCGGGTTCGGTCGCGGCGCGGACCTCCCCCGCAGACCGGTAGCGCCCTTCCGCGTCGCGGTAGTCGAGCACGGCACGGCCACCGGTCCACGGCTCGATGACGCAGTCGGTCACGGTCATCGAGGGCGGCGCCCACCAGGACGCGAGCAGCGCGGGCTCCGTCCAGTGCCGCCAGACGTCGTTCCGCGACGCGGCGAGCAGACGGTCGAACGAGAACGCCCGCCCGTCCGCCCACCGGTCCTGCTTCGCGGCCTCGGTGTCCGCGCCGATCGCGGCCTGATAGCGCGTGAGGACGTCGCGCTCACCCGCGTTCGCCTCGATGGTCGTGCTCAGCGTCCGCAGCCGCCCTTCGAGGTCCTTCAGCGGGCCCGCTTCGACCGCGTAGACGCGACGCTGCCCGAGCGGGAACACCGTCACGAGCCCGACGCGGGCGAGGGTCTGCAGGTGCTTGGTGGTCTGCGGTTGCCGCAGGCCGGTCAGCTCGGCGAGCTCACCGACGGACCGGGGCCGCTCGGCGAGAAGCTCGACGAGGCGCCACCTCGCTCCGTCTCCCAGTGCTGCTGCGATCTGCTCCATACCGAGAAGTATTCACTCAGCAGAATATTCTTGTCAAGGAATATCTTGGCGATGGAACTCCAGCAGACTGCGCTGCTCGGTCAGGGTGGTGACGGAGTCGAAGACCAGGCCGTGCGCGGCGGCGAGCTCGCGAAGCTCGTCGAGACGTCGCTCGCGGCCGCCGTAGAGCACGAGCATGACCAGGTCCCACTCGGTCTGGGCCCCGAGCCCGCCGACCGCCTCGATGACGAGGACCCGGCTTCCGGCACCGGCCGCCTCGGCACAGCGGGCCAGGATGCGATGGGCGTGCTCGTCGTCCCAGTCGTGGAGGATGTCGGACAGCAGGTAGGCGTCCGCCCCGGCCGGAAGCGGGTCGAAGAAGCTGCCCGCGCTCACCTCGACCCGGTCTCCGAGCCCTTGCTCGCGCAGTTCCATTTCGGCGGCGGCCGCGGTGGGCGCGAGATCGACCAGGTGACCGCGCATCGAGGGGTTGGCCTTCAAGATCGCGGCGAGCAGGCTGCCGTGACCCCCGCCGACGTCGACGAGCGTGCCGAAGCGCGACCAGTCGAACCCGGAGACGAACCGCGGCACCTGCGTCAGGTACCGCTGGGTCATCTGCCGGTCGAACGTCTCCCGGAGATGAGGATTCTCGGCGAGATCGGTCCAGAAGTCCTGGCCGTAGCGGCGGACGTAGCCCGCCTCGCCGGTTGCGATGCTGTAGGCGAGTTCGACGAACGCCAGTTCGCCCCGTCCGCCGGCGGCGTTGATGTCCAGCAGCCCGGCGAGACCGTTGCCCGCGTCGGCGCGGAGTTTCGCCCCGTACTCGGTGGTGCGGTAGCCGGTCGACGTCCGTTCGAGGACGCCGAGCGTGGTCAGATGCCCCAGCAGCAGGTCGAGCGCGAGCGGGGATTGGCCGAGTTCCGCCGCCAGGTCCATGGCGGCCGCGCCGTCGCCGGACAACCGGTCCGGCAGTCCCAGTGTCACGGCGACGCGCAATGCCATCGGCGTCGCGAGACCGGCCAGCCGGAGGAATTCCTGTCTGTCCTTGTCATGGGTGGTCACGACTGACCACTGTGGCAGCGCGGTCAACCGACTAACGGTGTCGGCGCTTTCCTTTCAAGGTCGCACAAGGGGTTCTGTTTCGTAGGCCCGGTGCAGCGCCTCGACGAACGACGGCGCTTCCGGCAGTGGCGCCGGGCCGATCCGGTGCACCGCGATCCCCGGCGTCCACGAGTTCATGACCACCGCGCCCGCGAGCCCCGGCAGGTCGGCGAGCGTGACCTCCTGGACCCGTTGCGGCACACCGAGTGCTGCCAGCCGTCGCCGGACGATGCCCATCGTGGTCCCCTGCAGCAGATCGGCGTCGGGCCACACCACCGTATCGCCATCGGAGAAGGCGAGGTTCCAGATCGTCGCCTCGCTCAGCCTGCCCCGGCGATCGACGAACGCCGCGTCGTCGCATCCTTCGGCGACGGCCCGCCGCCGGAAGTAGGTCTTCGCCATCTCACCGGTGTGTTTGAGGGCGGGCAGGACGCGCTCGTGGCCGACGGCCGTCAGCACCAGCGGACCGGCCGGACCCGAAGCCGGGGGCCGGGTGCGCACCAGGACTTCGAGGTCACCCGGCAGGTGGATCGTCACGGTGAGAGAAACGTCGGCGGGTCCGGACTTCAGCGCCTCGCGCACGTACGAGCGGATCCGGTCGTCCGGCAGGGCGTCGCCGAACAGCTCCAGCGAAGCGGTCCGGAGCCGATCCAGATGCAGGTCGAGACCGCGGACCCGGCCATCACGCACCTGCATGGCCGTGAAGTGGGCGAAGCCGGCGAAGGCGAGTGGCGCCAAGTCTTCGGCGGTCGCCGTCCGGCCGTTCCGCTGCGCGACATAGGGACTCATGCCCGCACCGTAAACCGGTTGCGGCCGCCGTGCCCCGAAGCGAGGATCCGGCGGGTGCCCGCATCGCGTTCGGAACTGTCCCGCTGGCAGTTCGATCTGACCTGGTCCTTGTTCGAGTATCACCTCGCCGACCTGACGTCGGAGGACTTCTTCTGGGAGCCCACGTCCCACTGCTGGACGATACGGCCGGACGGCACGCCCGACTGGGCCGACACCGAACCCGACCCCGTCCCGGTCCCCACGATCGCCTGGCTCACCTGGCATATCGGCTGGTGGTGGAGCGTGGCGCTGGACCACGCGAACGGGCGAACTCCGCGCGAGCGCACGGAAATCGCCTGGCCCGGCGCGGAAACCGCCATCGCCTGGCTTGGCGGCCTTCGCCAGGAATGGCTGGACCGCTTGACCGACACCGACTTCGACGCGCCCTCCGCGTACCCGTTCGGCGAGGAAGCCGGGCTGACCTTCGCCCATACCGTCGCGTGGGTGAACGCAGAACTGATGAAGAACGTGTCGGAGATCGGGCAGCTCAGGATGCAGCGGCGCGCGGCGTGATGCCGGGAAGGGAACTCGATCTCGGCGCGGTGCGCGCGTTCGTCGCGGTGGCCGAGGACCGGTACTTCAGCGAGGCCGCGATCCGGCTGGACATGAGCCAGCAGGCGGTCTCCAAACGCGTCGCGAAGCTCGAGAGCGATCTCGGCGTGCGGCTGCTGTCGCGAACGCGCGGAGGCGCCGAACCGACCGAAGACGGCGAGGAGTTCCTCAAGCACGCCCGGGCGCTCATCAGCCTCGCCGACCAAGCCGTCGAGCGTCTTCAGGGCAGGCGACGTCCCCTGCGCGTCGACGTCCTCGGCACGCGGCTGGCGACCATGGAGGTCATCCGCGCCTTCCATGCCGACCACGACGACGAACTGGAACTCGTCACGCCAGGGTTGGGCGCGGTGCGCCGGGCGCTACTGCCGGAGTCCGTCGACGCCGCGTTCGCCCGCGTCAGCACGGCGCCGTCCCCGGGGATCGGCCGCACACCCGCCTATCTGGAACCGGCGAACCTGCTGGTCGGGCGGCGGCATCCGCTCGCACGGCGGCGAAAGGTGGCGATGGCGGAACTCGAAGGCCTGACCGCCTGGATGCCCTACAACGCGCGTGCCAGCGAATGGGCGGAGTTCTGGGCGGAACTCTGCCCGGCGTTCGGCATCCTGGTCGACACCGACGGCCCGAACTACGGACTGGAACACCACATCGAGGTGATCGGCGAGTCGAAGGACCGGCTGGGCTTCGTCGGCGCGAAGATGCACGTGCCCTGGCATCCGGACGTCGTCCAGATCCCGCTCGTCGACCCGACACCGGTGTACCCGTTCTCGCTGCTGTGGCGGCACGACAACCGGCATCCCACGCTGCCGCTGCTGATCGAGCACGTCCGCTCCGCGTACCGGCCCTTCGATCCGGTGCGGCAGTGGCTCCCGGTGTCCGATCGGGAGGCCATGACCGACTTCCCCTGACTTTCCATGTTGGAAAGTGTAAAGTTTCCAACATGGAAACAAAGCGGCCGACGCCTGAAGAAGCCAATAGCGCGTTGCGGGACATCGAAGAGGCACAGGCCTCGCTGGCGCGTGTCCCACCGCCGTGGTGGTACTTCCTCGCCCTGGCCGCGTTGCTGGCCATCGTGCCGCTCATCCAGCTCACCCCGTCGACGGCGGCGGGCGCGGCACTGGGCCTCGGCGGGCTCGCGGTCTGGGCCGCGCTGTTCGGGATCACGATCGGGACGTTCATCCGGCAGTCGGGCGTCGTGCCCCGGCTGAGCGCCGTCCCGATCCGGCGCGTCTGGCCGGTGCTCGCCGTCGCCGCGCTGGTGATGATCGGCGCGATGGTGGTGGCCAAGGTCATGGACCAGGTCTGGGTCTGGTTCGCCGGGTCCGGCCTGCTCGCCTGTCTCGTCTTGGTGCTGGGCGCGATCATGCGACGCGAGGCGCGCTCCCGGTGAGCGAGGACGGCTTCGACCTGATCATCCACGCCCCGAACAGACTGAAGATCTGCGCCCTGCTCGACTCCGTGGAACGCGCCGAGTTCGGCGTGGTCCAGGAGCGGCTCGGCGTCAGCGCTTCGGTGCTCAGCAAACACGTCGGTGTGTTGATGGACGCCGGTTACGTCAGGCAGGACAAGGCCGTTCGCGACACGCGTCAACGCGTCTGGCTCCTGCTGACCAGTGCCGGACGAGAGGCCTACCGCGGTCACGTGGCCGCGTTGCACGAGATCGTCGCCCAGGCTTCGGAACCGGCCGTCGGCGGTGGTGACGCGTGACCCGTGTGCACGATGCGCGAGGGGCCCTCGGTACGGAAAAGTGAGGCCATGGGGCTGATCGGTGCGAGCGTGACCCGGCAGGAGGACGTCCGCCTGCTGACCGGGCGGGCGCAGTACATCGACGACGTACGGCTGCCGGGGATGCTGGAGGCCGCCGTTCTGCGCAGTCCCCTGCCGCACGCGCGGATCCTGCGCGTCGACACGACCGCGGCGGAAGCCCATCCCGGCGTGTACGCCGTGATCACCGGCGAGGACGTCCGGGCGATCACGAAGACACCCCAACCGGTGATCTGGTCGAATCTGCCGGATATGCGGACGCCCGAAACCCACGCCCTGGCCATCGGAAAGGTGCGCTACCACGGCCAAGGCGTCGCGGCCGTCGCGGCGAAGGACCGGGCGACCGCCGAGGACGCGCTGGAGCTGATCGAGGTCGAGTACGAGGAGCTCCCCGCCGCCGGCACGCTCGAACAGGCGCTGGCGGACGACGCCCCGAAGCTCTACGAGGACTGGCCGGACAACATCGCCGGCACCGGCACCATCCCGATGGGTGACGTGGCCACCGCGTTCGCCGAAGCCGACGTCGTGCTCACCGAGTCGTTCCGGTTCGCCCGTCAGATGGGCACGCCGATCGAAACGCGGGGTGTGGTGGCGACCTGGGACCCGTTCACCGACCGGCTCGACGTCTGGCTCGCCACCCAGGCGCCCAACCTCGCGCGTGAACTGTTCGGCGAGGTCTTCGGGCTCTCGATGGACCGGATCCGCGTGCGCACGCCCGACGTCGGCGGCGGCTTCGGGAACAAGTTCGACTTCTACGCCGAGGAAGTCGTCGCGGCGATCCTCTCGCGACGCACCGGGAAACCGGTCAAGCTCATCGAGGACCGAGCAGAGAGCTTCGTCGCGAACGCGCACTCGCGCGAGCAGAAGATCGACGTCGAACTCGCGGCCAAGGACGACGGCACGATCACCGGCCTGCGCGCCACCGTGTACGGCGTCCTCGGCGGCGTGCTCGGGACCGTCGGCGCCAGCCCGTGCTGGACGACGACCGCCCTGCTGACCGGGCCGTACGCCATCCCGAACGCGGAACTCACCCTCGTCGCCGTGATGACGAACCGGTCGCCGTACGGATCGTTCCGCGGTTACGGGCTGCCGAAGGCGAACTTCGTGCACGAACATCTGGTGGAGCAGCTGGCGAAACGGCTCGGCATGGACGCGCACGCCGTGCGGCGCAAGAACTTCATCCCACCGGAGGCGTTCCCGTATCAGGGCCCGGTGTTCGTCTACGACAGCGGCCGCTACGAGGACTGCCTCGATCTTTGCCTGAAGGCCGTCGAGGACGCGGGCTGGGCGGAACGTCGCGGAGATGGTGTCGGCATCGGGTACGCGTTCCACAACGAACTGACCGGGTTCGGGCCGAGCCGGATCATCAACCTCGCCGGGTTGGGGCATTCCGGGTTCGACGAGGAGGTCGTGCGGGTCGACTCGACCGGCCACGTGACCGTCCACACCGGACTGTCCGCGATCGGGCAGGGCATCCACACGACGCTGGCGCAGGTGGCCGCGCATACGCTCGGCGTCCCGCTCGACCACGTCACCGTGCTCTCCGGGGACACCCAAAGCTGTCCGTACACCGGCTACGGCACGGCGGCGAGTCGAGGGGCGGCCGTCGGCGGCGCGGCCGTGCTGAACGCATCGACCCGGCTGCGGGCGAAGATCCTGCGAGTGGCCGGGCACATCCTGGAGGCATCCCCCGACGATCTGTCCATTCAGGACGGTGTCGTCGCGGTGAAAGGCGTACCCGGCAGGCAGGTCACCCTCGCCGCGATCGGCGACGCGGCGTACCGGCGGCTGAACGGCGTCTGGCCCGAGGACGAGACGCCGACACTGGAGGAACGCGAGGTCTACGACCCGGTCAACGTCGCGACCTCGTTCGGCTGCACCGCCGTCCTCGCCGAAGTCGACAAGGAAACCGGCGTCGTGACGCTGTTGGACTACCTGATCGCGCACGACTGCGGCACCGTCATCAATCCGACGATCGTGGACGGGCAGCTGCACGGCGGCGCGGCGCAGGCGATCGGCGGGGCGCTGTACGAGGAACTGGTCTACGGCGCCGACGGCCGGTTGGAGACCACGTCGTTCGCCGGGTATCTGCTGCCGACCGCGACCGAGATCCCGCCGTTCTCCGTGGCGCATATGACGACTCCCACCGAGCACGTTCCCGGTGGGTTCAAGGGAATGGGGGAAGCGGGCGTGATCGGCGGCGGCGCGGCGATCGCGCACGCCGTCGAGGACGCGCTGCGCGAACACGACGTGGACATCACCTCGCTGCCGATCACGCCGCCGCGGCTGCTGGCCGCGCTGAAGCGGGGAGCGGCCCGGTGAAGGCCGCGCCGTTCGAGTACTTGCGGGCTACGTCGCTCGACGAGGCCATCGAAGCCCTGGGCACCCCGGACGCACGAGCGCTGGCAGGTGGGCAAAGCCTCGTGCCGTTGCTGAACCTGCGTCAAGCGCGCCCGTCGCTGGTGGTCGACATCAACCGGCTCGACGAACTTTCCTTCCTGCGCAAGGAGAACGGACGACTGGAGATCGGCGCGCTCACCCGGCACCGCGCGGTCGAGACGTCCGCCGTCGTCCGGTCCGAAATCCCCCTGCTCGCCGAGGCGCTCGGCCACGTGGGGCACGTGGCCATCCGGAACCGGGGCACGATCGGCGGCAGTCTCGCGCACGCCGATCCGGCCGCGGAACTGCCCGCGGTGATGGTCGCGCTCGACGCCGATTTCACCGTCCGCAGCGCTTCCGGCGAACGGACCGTCGCGGCACGGGACTTCTTCCTCGGCCCGCATCGGACGGCGTTGGGCCGGGGCGAACTGCTGACGCGGATTTCGGTGCCGTCGCATCGAGGCGGCTGGGCCGTCGAAGAGCTGAGCAGGCGGAGTCGCGATCTCGCGCTGGTCGCCGTCTTCGCGACCGTGACGATGACCGGTGAGGTCTGCGAATCCGCGCGGATCGCCGTCGCGGGCGCGGGTCCGACGCCGATCCGGGCCACCGCCGCCGAAGCGTCGCTCACCGGCGGCCCCATGACCGGCGACGCGATCGCCCTCGCCGCGGAACTAGCCGCCGCGGCGACCGATCCGCCCGGCGACCTCCACGCGCCGGCCGATTACCGGCGCGAGATGGCCGCGGTGCTCACCCGGCGTGCGCTCGCACGGGCCAAGGAGGGCGCATGATCACGGTCACCCTGACGGTGAATGGCCGGACCTACCGCGCGGACTGCGAACCACGGCGGACGCTGGCCGATTTCCTGCGCCATGACCTGGGTTTCACCGGGGTGCACGTCGGCTGCGAACACGGCGTCTGCGGCTCGTGCACGATCACCCTCGACGGGGCGAGCGCGCGTGCGTGCTGCCTGCTGGCGGTGCAGGTGGACGGGTCGGAGATCGTCACGGTCGAGGGGCTGGCGTCGGACGGCGAACTGCATCCGCTGCAGG
Source organism: Amycolatopsis japonica (assembly GCF_000732925.1). NCBI lineage: Bacteria > Bacillati > Actinomycetota > Actinomycetes > Pseudonocardiales > Pseudonocardiaceae > Amycolatopsis > Amycolatopsis japonica. The sequence goes on along the minus strand of NZ_CP008953.1, from coordinate 1,301,814 downwards.
AGTCGTTCCGGAAGCACCACGGGCTGCAGTGCGGCTTCTGCACGCCGGGGATGCTGGCGACGGCGACCGAACTGCTGAAGGAGAACCCGGACCCGACGGACGCCGAGATCCGGCAGGCGATCTCGGGGAATCTGTGCCGGTGCACGGGATACCAGTTCATCGTGGACGCCGTCCGGGACGCGGCCCGGTGAGGGATCACCACTGAACCGCGCGCCCGATGTGGCATTGGGGACACCCGACGTCCCCAATGCCACATCGGGCGCACAGCCGCGTACTCCGGCCTCAGCCGACGATGTCGATCTCGAACTCCATGTTCGAGCTGTATTCGAAGTCGGCCCACACCGCGCCCGGCAGGTGGTACCGCCGGTGCGAAACCGTCTTCGGGTTGAATCCGGGCGTCTGCAAGGGATTACCGCCGACGCCGACCTTGTCGCTGCCCCAGGCGTAGATGTTGCCCTGCCATACGGGCGCGTCGGTGATGCCGTCCCCGTCGACACGCGGGCGGACGATGATCGCGGCCGTCTCGCTGCCGGAGAGGAACAGCCGCACGGAGGTGGTCGAGGGACTGGCCGGAATGGTCCTGCGTTCCATGAGTTCTGTCGTCGCCTTCCGCTTCGGGGCGGCGCCGCCGCCGGTCAAGTGGGCGTTCGTGTAGGACTCGTTGAGATCGACACCGCTCGCGCGGATACCGGGGATCTGGCCGGCGTCCGAATACTGGTGGACGTCGTAGCGGCCGGCGGCCGGATCGGGTTTCGCGCCGTAGCGCGCGATCCAAATGACGAGATCCCGTACGCCGAACTGATCGGGACGCAGCATCTTGGCGAGCGAGTTGTTCATGTAGATGCCCGGCCGGAAGCCGTGTCCGGCCACGCGGTTGCAGAATCTGATCGAGAAGTCCCGCTTGCGCGAGTCGGGGATGTTCGGCGTACCCGAACCCGGCGGGTTGTCCTCGAGGTCGAGCATCGGGACACATCCGGTCGCCCCGAGTCGCCGGACCTCCCCGATCAGCACGTCCGCCTGCGCCTCCGGCGAAGGACTCGCCTGGGCGTAGTGATATCCCCCCACCGGGATTCCCACGGATCTCGCCCCTGCCACCAACGCGTCGCCGGTGTTGCGGCCGCCGTTCGGGAGGCCTCCGCCGTCACTGAGCTTGACGAAGACGAACGTCACGCCGTGATCCTTGACGGCCTGCCAATTGGTAACGGATTGAAAGCGACTGTAGATATCTATTCCCAGCGCCATCGTTACAGCCTGACGGGTGAACCAGTTGGACAAAAGGGCCTAGTGGGCGATAACTGGTTCGCCCGATTCGCCCTTTCGGGCGGCCCCTCCGTGGCTGACGCGGCTCACCCATGCCCGTACTGTGACCACCATGGCGTCTCGAAGCCCCTTTCGCTGGCTGACCCGGTGGGCGGACTGGTTCGAAGAGCGCGGCGTCTACGTCCCGGGCGAAGAGAGCCGGGCGGTCGATCCGATGCGCGATTTCGGCTGGCTGATCGTGGCCTGGGTGTCCGGTCTGGCGATCTTCATCCTGTTCTTCGCCTTCGCCGTCTGACCCGTCGCGGATGTGCCATCGAGGTGACGGCTGTCACTAGCCGTACCCTTCCGATCACGGATCGGCCACGGCTGTACACCAGGTGCGCCTCAACCCGGCCGTGCCGCTCCTCTCGGCTGCGGAAGACCGTCACTCTGGACTCTTCGGCACTAATACCTACCTCGAACGGCCCACCCGCACCTCCGACTGGAGTAACCGCACATGGCGCCCCCGCGCACCCCGAAGCTCTTCATCGCCGCCTGCTCGCTGATGCTGGCGGCTGCGTGCGGGGTCCCGGCACCGGAAAAAGGTGCCGCCGTGCTCGGCGCGGACGCCCCCGCGCAGGGTTTGGCCGCGACGCACGCGGAAGGCGACCTGGCGTTCGGCGCCCCGCACCGGTTCGCGACCGGCGTCACGATCTCCGTTTCCGCGCCGAAGTCGTTCCGCCCCAGCGCGTCGGCGTATCCGCAGAGCCCGCGCGCGGTGGCCTTCGGCATCGAGGTGACGAACGCGGGCGACGGCACGTACCGGCTCTCCGGATTGTCCGTGACCGGTGAGGTCGACGGGGAGACCGCGGCGGTCAAACAGGTCGTCGACCCGGTGCAGGGCTACAACGGCGTCGCGGACGCCGGCAAGGACGTGGCGCCCGGCCGGTCGGTCCACCTGAACCTGGCGTTCGCCGTTCCGGACAGGCCGGTGAAGCTGCGCCTGCAGGTGCGGCCGAGCCCGTCGGAACCCGTCGCCGCGAAGTACTGCGGAAAGGTCTGACGCCGCCGGTTTCGCTACCGTGTGCGTCATGACCGAGCAGCGACTTTCCCCCGGCGACAAAGCGCCCGACTTCACCCTCCCCGACAGCGAGGGCAACGACGTCAAGCTCAGCGACTTCCGCGGCAAGTCGGTCGTCGTGTACTTCTACCCGAACGCCGGCACGCCGGGCTGCACGAAGCAGGCCTGCGACTTCCGGGACAGCCTCGCGCAGCTCAACGACGCCGGCTACCAGGTGCTCGGCATCTCGCCCGACAAGCCCGCGAAGCTGGCGAAGTTCGTCGAGGCGGAAGGGCTGACGTTCCCGCTGCTCTCCGACACGGAGAAGACGGCCCTGAAGGCGTACAGCGCCTTCGGCGAGAAGAAGAACTACGGCAGGGTCTACGAGGGCGTCATCCGTTCGACGTTCGTCGTCGACCCCGAGGGCAAGATCGCCGTGGCACAGTACAACGTGCGGGCGACCGGGCACGTCGCGAAGCTGCTGCGGGACCTCTCGCTCGCGTGAGCCTCGTGAGTGGCGTTTCGGGTTCTAAACCGAAACGCCACTCACGACCAACTCAACCGGCCAGCTTCCGCAGCTCTCCCACCAACGCCCGCAGCGCCTTCCCCCGGTGCGAAGCTTCGTCCTTTTCGGACGGATCCAGCTCCGCCGAGGTCCGCGTCCCCCCTTCGGGCACGAAGATCGGGTCGTAGCCGAATCCGTTGGCACCGCGGCGTTCCCGGATCAGCGAGCCTCGCCATTCCCCGCGCACCACGGTTTCGTCGCCGCCGGGGACGACCAGCGCGGCCGCGCAGACGAAGGCCGCGCCCATCCGCTCGTCAGGTGTGTCGGACAGCTGTGCCAGCACGAGATCCAGGTTCGCGTCGTCGTCGCCGTGCTTGCCCGACCAGCGCGCCGAGAGCACGCCCGGCATGCCGTTGAGCGCATCGACGGTGATACCCGAATCGTCGGCGATGGCCGGGAGACCGGTCGCGGCGGCAGCGTCCTGGGCCTTCGCGAGCGCGTTGCCTTCGAAGTCCGGAGCGGTTTCGGGTGCTTCGGGGAACTCGGGGACGTCGGCGAGGCCGATGACCTCGACGCCCTCGATCCCCTCTGACACCAGGATGCGCCGAAGCTCGCCGAGCTTCTTCGCGTTGCGGGTGGCGAGGAGCAGCTTGGTCACTTGGCGCCCTTCTTCTTGTCGGGGCGCGGCTCGGGGAGTTCGCCGGGGTACGGCAACGCGAGCGCTTCGGTCTGCAGACGGGTCAGTTCCTCGCAGCCCGCCAGCGCCACGTCCAGCATGGTGTCCAAAGTGGACCGTGCGAAGGTCGCACCCTCGCCGGTGCCCTGCACCTCGATCAGGGTGCCCGCGTCGGTGGCGACGACGTTCATGTCGACCTCCGCGCGCGAGTCCTCTTCGTAGGGCAGGTCGAGGCGCACCCGGCCGTCGACGACGCCCACGCTCACCGCGGCCACCGAAGACGAAAGCGGCTGCGGGTCGGCGAGGCGGCCCGCCGCGCCGAGCCAGGTGACGGCGTCGGCGAGGGCGACGTAGCCGCCGGTCACCGCGGCCGTGCGGGTACCGCCGTCGGCCTGGATGACGTCGCAGTCGATGACGATCGTGTTCTCCCCCAACGCCGCCAGGTCGATGCAGGCGCGCAGGGACCGGCCGATCAGCCGGGAGATCTCGTGCGTGCGGCCGCCGACGCGGCCCTTGATGGATTCGCGGTCGCTGCGGGTGTTGGTCGCCGACGGCAGCATCGCGTACTCGGCGGTGACCCAGCCGAGGCCGGAACCGGCCCGCCAGCGGGGGACGCCTTCGGTGACGCTCGCCGCGCACAGCACCCGGGTGTCGCCGAATTCGATCAACACCGATCCCGCCGGCCACCGCTGAAAACCGCGGGTGATCTTGATGTCGCGAAGCTGGTCGTCGTTCCTGCCGTCTTTTCTCGCCACGGCCGCCACTCTAGAACCCCGCGTCAGAGGTCGTAGACGGCGCCCTGCTCGACCAGCTCGGCCGCGGGGAACGCGACGGCCGCCTCGGCGAGGACGGCGTCCCGGTCGGTCCAGGGCGCGACGTGGGTGAGCAGCAGCCGCCCCACCCCGGCCTTGCGTCCCAGCTCGCCCGCCTCCTTGCCGGACAGATGGACCCCGGCGGGCCGGTCGGGCGAGTCGGTCCACGACGCTTCGGACAGCAGGACGTCGACGCCGCAGGCGAGATCGGTCAGGGTGTCGCAGACGCCCGTGTCCCCGGTGTACGCGAGGGTCTTGCCGCCGTACGCGAACCGCAGGCCGAACGCCGGGGTCGGATGGTCGACGGGGACCGCCGTGACCTCGAACGGCCCGATCTCCATGGGCTCCGACCGCAGTGCCTCGAAGGCGAAGACATCGGAAAGATCGGTGGTCGCCCGCTCGTCCTCGTTCGCGGCGTACGCGTGGGCGAGCCGCTCGTGCACGTCCGACGGCCCGTACACCGGGAGCCGTCGCGGCCTCGCCGGATACGGCAGCGCCGGGTGGTAGCGGCGCAGCACGGTGAGCGCGCTGACGTCCGCGCAATGATCGGGGTGGAGATGCGAAAGGATCAACGCGTCCAGGTCGAACGGGTCGCGCAGGGCCTGCAGCCTGGCGAGCGTCCCGTTGCCGAGTTCGAGCCCCAGGACGAACCCGTCCGCCTCGAGCAGATAGCCGGACGCGGCGGCGTCGGGCCCGGGGATGCTGCCTGAGCAGCCGAGGATCGTGAGACGCACTGTGACACCTTAAGCACGGAATCGGCGATTTACGCGCTGGTGGGAGCCAGCACACCCGGAGCGAAGCCCATGAACCGCTGAGCGAGTCTGGTGAACGGCTCGGCGGATCCGGTGGCGACGAACTCGTGCCGCGGCGGGGTGTCGCGCTCGGCGAGGAGATCGGCCTCGGTGAGGACGCGCACGAGGTCACGCGCGGTCTCCTCGGCGCTGGACACCAGCGTGACGTCCTGGCCCATGACGATCTGCAGCACCCCGGAGAGCAACGGGTAGTGCGTGCAGCCCATGACCAGCGTGTCGACCTGCGCGTCCAGCAGTGGTTCCAGATAGCCCTGCGCGAGCCCGAGCACCTGACGGCCGGTGGTGATCCCGCGTTCGACGAAGTCCACGAACCGCGGGCACGCGACGCTGGTGATCTCGACGTCCTGCGCGGCGTTGAAGGCGTCGTCGTAGGCGCGGGACCGGACGGTGCCCTCGGTGCCGATCACGCCGATACGCCCGGAACGCGTGGCGGACACGGCCCGGCGCGCGGCCGGGAGGACGACCTCGATCACGGGGACGTCGTAGCGCTCCCTCGCGTCGCGAAGGCAGGCGGCCGAGGCGGTGTTGCAGGCGATGACCAGCGCCTTCACCCCGCCTTCGACGATGTCGTCCAGCGCTTCCAGCGCGTACTGGCGTGCCGTCGCGATGGGAAGCGGACCGTACGGGTTGCGGGCGGTGTCGCCGACGTAGCGCAGCTGCTCACCGGGCAGCTGCTCCAGGATCGCCCTGGCGACGGTGAGCCCGCCCACTCCGGAATCGAAGACGCCGATCGGGGCGTCGGCGCTCGGCTTGGTCACACGGCGAGGCTACCGGGGCCCGCCGCTTTCTTGGCCTGGGACCTGTCGGCCCGCGCCATCAACCAGGCCGCGAACACCCCGGAAAGCGCGCCGAACAGGTGCCCCTGCCAGGAGATGCCCGTGTCACCAGGAAGCAGTCCCCAGAGCATCCCGCTCCAGATGCCCAGCAGCACCACGGCCACCAGGATCTGCCCGACGGCGCGGTTGAAAATGCCCCTGACCAGCAGGAACGCGAGCCAGCCGAACGCGACGCCGGACGCTCCGACGGTCACCGTGCCGCTCGGCGCGATCAGCCAGACGCCGAGGCCGGAGAGCACCCAGATGATCGCGGTGACCAGCACCCACCGGCCGATACCCGCGGACATCGCGAGGAAGGCGAACACCAGCACCGGGACGGTGTTGGAGAACAGGTGCCCCCAGCCCGCGTGCAGCAGCGGCGCCCAGAGCACGCCGTCGAGATCGGAGACCTCACGGGCGACGATGCCCCCGCTCTGATCGAGGTCGAGGGGCAGCACGACGTCGACCAGCTCGACCAGGTAGAGCAGCGCGGTGAAGGCGAGCGCCACGATCGCGGCGGCCCTCGGGTTCGGCGGCAGGACGCGTTTGGCCGGATCCGTACCGGACGACTCGCTCGCCGGGACCGGCTGGGGAGGCAATGTGGTCACCTCCCCAGGCTACGGCGCGGATCGGCGGGATCGCCTCCGTGAGAACCCTGATTTGTCGGTGGTGCCCGCTACGGTCGATCACATGGGGTTCCCTTCTTCCGAGCACGTCGACGTGCCCGCCTACCTCGCGCGACTCGGCCTCGAGCACGAGCCGCCGAGCCTCGACGCCCTTTTCCGCCTGCACGCGGCCCATGTGGAACGCGTGCCGTACGAAGATTTCGAAGTCCAGCTCGGCCGGGTGACCTCGCTGGACCCGGCGGTGTCGTTCGGCCGGATCGCCGCAGGCCGCGGCGGTTACTGCTATCACCTCAACGGCGCGTTCTCGGCCCTGCTGCGGGCGCTCGGTTACCAGGTCACCCGGCATCCGAGCGGAGCGCAGATGCCCGGCGGGGAGGCGGGCATCCACCTCAACCACCTGGCCCTGAAGGTGACCGGGCTGCCGGAGACGCCCGAAGTCGGCTGGCTGGTCGACGTAGGTCTCGGGGACGGCATCCACGAGCCGCTCCCGCTGCGTGAGGGCGAGTACAAACAGGGTCCGCTGGTGTTCCGGATCCGGCCCTCGGAGATCACGCCCGGCGGCTGGCGGTTCGACCACGACCCGCAGGGCAGTTTCGTCGGGATGGATTTCGCGCCGGAGACGGCCGTGATGGCCGACTTCGCCGAGAAACACGTCGAGCTGTCGACGGCGGAGGATTCCGGCTTCGTCCGCACGCTGGTGCTGCAGCGGCGCGACGCCGACGGCGTGGACTCGCTGCGCGCGCTGACCTTGACCGGTCTGCCGGGCGGTAAGACCGTGCTGGATACACCGGCCGAGTGGTGGACGGCCATCGAGGACGTCTTCGGCGTGCCTCGGGGCGGATTCACCGGTGAAGAACAGGACAGGCTGTGGCGACAGGCCGTCGCCCAGCACGAACGTCACACCGCGGGAGGGAGTGAGGCCTTGCCCAGCGCGTAGTCCACGGCCGCTTCGGCGTGCAGCCTCGTCGTGGGGAAGGTGGGCACCGTGCTGTCTTCCGGACCGACGAGCAGTTCGATCTCCGTGCAGCCGTAGATCACGCCTTCCGCGCCCGCTTCCACGAGCCTCGCGATGACCTCGCGGTACCGCTCACGGGATTCCTCGGTGACCACGCCGTGGACGAGTTCGTCGTAGATGACCCGGTGCACCGTCTCGCGGTCGTCCTCGTCCGGCACGAGCACGTCGAGGCCGTGCGCGGCGAGGCGTTCGCGGTAGAACGGCTGGGCCATGGTGAAACCGGTGCCCAGCAGCCCGACGCGCTTGATGCCTGCGGCCTTGATGGCGACGGCAGTGGTGTCGGCGAGATGCAGGAGCGGGACGCCCAGACCGTCGGTGAGCCGGTCGGCGACCTTGTGCATCGTGTTGGTGCAGAGGACGACGAAATCCGCTCCGGCGGCTTCGAGAGCGCGTGCGGCGCGGTTCAGTTCCCGTCCGGCTTCATCCCAACGGGCGTCGGCCTGCATCGCCTCGATTTCGGCGAAGTCCACGGAGTACAGCACGGTGCGCGCGGAGTGGTACCCGCCGCGCAGCTCACGGACGCGCTCGTTCACCAGCCGGTAGTACTCGGCCGACGATTCCCAGCTCATCCCGCCCAGCAACCCGATGACCTTCATGGCCACCATCGTGCCAGCGCCGGACCGCCTCGCTCCCCAAATGTCATGAAAGGGTCGTTCAGGACGTTTTTCGTCCTGAACGACCCTTTCATGACATCCGGCTGCCACCCTCCCGAACGCTATGAAAGGTCCTTTCCTTGCAAATTTTGCAAGGAAAGGACCTTTCATAGCGCGCGCAGAGGGGGTCAGGCCCAGAGCTGCCCGTCGAGCCTTTGGGCCGCTTCGTCGAGCGAGCCGGAGTACGCGCCCGTCGAGAGGTACTTCCACCCCGCGTCGGCGACCACGAAGGCCACGTCGGCGGGCTTCCCCGCGGCGGCGGCCTTCTCGGCGACGGCCAGCGCGGCGTGCAGTACGGCACCGGTCGAGATCCCCGCGAAGATGCCTTCGTGCTCCAGCAGCTCACGCGTCCGGCGAAGCGCGTCGTACGCGCCGACGGAGTACCGGCCGTTGAGCACGCTGGCGTCGTAAAGCTCCGGGACGAAGCCCTCGTCGAGATTCCGCAGGCCGTACACCAGCTCGCCGTAGCGTGGTTCGGCCGCGATGATCTGCACGTCCGGCTTCGCCTCGTGCAGGTAGCGCCCGACGCCGACCAGCGTGCCGGTGGTGCCGAGGCCGCCGACGAAATGCGTCAGCGTCGGCAGGTCCTTGAGCAGTTCAGGCCCGGTGCCGCGGTAGTGCGCGTCGGCGTTGGCCGGGTTGCCGTACTGGTAGAGCATGACCCAGTCCGGGTTGGCCTCGGCGAGCTCCTTCGCCCGGCGCACGGCCTCGTTCGACCCGCCGGCGGCCGGAGAGAAGACGATCCGCGCTCCGTACGCCTGCAGCAGCTGCTTGCGCTCGGTCGAGGTGTTCTCCGGCATCACGCACACCAGGCCGTAGCCCTTGAGCTTCGCGGCCATGGCCAGCGCGATCCCGGTGTTGCCCGACGTCGGCTCCAGGATCGTGGAGCCGCGCCGGAGCGTGCCTTCACGCTCGGCGGCCTCGATCATCGCCAGCGCGGGGCGATCCTTGATCGAACCGGTCGGGTTGCGGTCCTCCAGCTTCGCCCACAACCGCACGTCGTGGGTGGGCGAAAGCCGGGGAAGGCCGACCAGCGGGGTGCCGCCGAGCGCGTCGAGCAGCGACTCGAAGCGAGCCATCGATCAGCCACCGGCCACGGCGGGCAGGATGGTCAGGGTGTCGCCGTCCTTGACCTCGGCCTCGAGACCGCCGGAGAAGCGGACGTCCTCGTCGTTGACGTAGACGTTGACGAAGCGGTGCAGCTTCTCTTCCTTGACCAGGCGGGCCTTGAGGCCGCCGTGGCGGGACTCGATGTCGTCGATCACCTCGAGCACGGTCTTGCCGGTCGCCTCGACGGACTTCTCGCCGCCGGTGTGCGTACGCAGGATGGTCGGGATGGACACGGTCACGGCCATGGTTTTCTACCTCCGGTGGGTTCTCTGCAACGCAGACGTTCGGGCCGGTCCGGGTTATTCCCGGACGGGGCGGGTTCAGCCGATGATCTCGACGGGCTCCTCGGTGATCTCCCCGTCCACGATCCGGTACGACCGGAACTGATGCGAATCGGGGTCCTTGGTGGAAACGAGCACGTAGTGCGCGTCGGGTTCCGAGGCGTACGAGACATCGGTGCGGGACGGGTAGGCGTCGGTCGCGGTGTGCGAGTGGTAGATGACCACCGGCACCTCGTCGTTGGCGTCCATCTCGCGGTAGAGCTTGAGCAGATCACCCGAGTCGAACTCGTAGAACGTGGGCGAGCGCGCCGCGTTCAGCATCGGGATGTACCGCTCGGGGCTGTCCGATCCCTCGGGACCGGCGATCACCCCGCACGCCTCATCGGGATGGTCACGACGGGCATGGGCGACGATCTCGTCGACGAGTTCACGGCGGATCCGGAGCACGTCGCCCATCTTAGGTGCTGGACAGAGCCGGTCCACACTCTGAGATCGCCGCCACTCACCCCCGCGTTTCGTCCTCTGAATGCGGTAGTTGCACACGCAAGGACCGCATTCAGAGGACGAAACGCGTGGTCAGGAGAACGCTTCGGGCCAGACGTCCCGGTACGCCCGCATGTCCCCCGCCGCAGTGGCGGACAGCACACCGTGCACCATCGCCCGCCCGAACACCCGCGCGGCCGCCGAGCACAGCTTGTCCAGCACCAGCGCGCGCCGCGCCGCCGCGACGGGGCCCGCGCCCCCGGGAAGCTCCCGGTCGCCGGTCGCCAGCGCGAACACCGTGTCGCCGTCGAACATCGTGTGCGCGGGCCGCACCGCCCTGGCGAGGCCGTCCTGAGCGGCGACCGCGAGCCGTCGCGCCTCCGCCTTGGACAGTGCCGCGTCGACCGCGACCACGCCGATGGTCGTGTTGAGCCCCGCGGCCTTCGCCTCGACGTCTCCGGGCCGGTCGGGCCAGCGGACGCCGAACTCGCCGTCGACCTCGTGATCCGCCGCGTAGGCGCGGCCGGTCGAGAGATCGACGGCCTCGCCGGCGGCGTTCACGGCGGCGACGACGCCGACGGTGAACTCGCCGACCTTCTCCGAGGCCGTCCCGATCCCACCCTTGAGTGATCCCGCCTTCGCCCCGGCACCCGCGCCGACGGTCCCCGACGGCACCGGGCCGTCCTTGGCCGCTTGGCATGCCGCGTAACCGAAGGAGGCGTCCGGACGGTTGCCCCAGTCACCGCGCGGCAGGTCGAACAACACCGCGGCGGGAACGATGGGCACCACCTCGTACGGCTGGGTCCCCACCGGGATGCCCTGGTTCCGCTCGGCCAGCCAGCGCATGACGCCGTCCGCGGCGGCCAGTCCGTACGCGCTCCCGCCGGACAGGCAGATCGCGTTGACGTGCTGGACCAGGTTCTCCGGCTCCAGCAGGTTGGTCTCGCGCGTGCCGGGCGCGCCGCCGCGTTGGTCGACGGCCCCGACGGCGCCACCGGGCACCAGCACGACCGTCGTCCCGGTCGCCCAGCCGTCGCCGACCCGCTCGTGGTGCCCGACCAGCACGCCGGGGACGTCGGTGATCATGACGTCAGCGACTGGATGAGGGTCTCCTGCACCCAGGTCAGCCAGTGGTAGACGCCGAGATGCGGCGCGCGCGGATCGTCCTCGGGCAGTTCGTCGGGCATGTCCTCGGTGACGTCGAGCGCGGTGCCCAGCGCCAGCCGGACGTCGTTGAGCGCGCCCAGCCACGCGTCGGCCTGCTCGAAGGTCAGCCGCACGTTCCCGCCGTCACGCGGCAGGGTGTCCAGCACGATCTTCGCGACGCCGACCTTCTTGTCCAGCAGCTCGGGCTCGTGGATCGACCGCATCGCGGCGGCCGAGTCGATGTCCTCGCGGGTCGGGTTGTCCGGGTCGAGCTTGTGGAAGTCCGGCAGCAGCCGCGAAAGCACCGGGTCGTCCGGCGATTCGGTCGGGCCGGTGCGGATCCCGGTCAGCTCGGCGAGCTCGTCCTGCGGCGCCTCCTCGGCGCGGGCGGTGAGCATGTCCTCCAGCTGGCTGACCAGACCGCGCAGCACGGCGGCCTCCTGCTGCTCGAAACCGGCGACGATGGTCTCGCCCTTGCGGCGCCATCCGTTCATGAAGGTTGCTCCATGGTCGCCCAGAGACCGGCCGCGTGCAGTTTCGCGACGTCGGTCTCCACCTTCTCCTTGGAACCGGAGGACACGATCGCCTTGCCCTTCTGGTGCACGTCGAGCATCAGCTTCGTCGCGTGGTCCCGGCTGTAACCGAACAGCTTCTGGAACACGTACGTCACATACGACATGAGGTTCACCGGATCGTTCCAGACGACCGTCCGCCAGGGTTTGTCCTCAGAGACGACTTCTACTCCCTGTGGATCAACCTGCGTCTGCTCGGATGCGACAGGCGTGGACATGCACTCCATGGTGTCACGGGCCCGATCCGGTACGGGCTGGCAGGTCCGGCCATGTGGGTGAATAGGCTGGTGCCATGGGTTTCCCCGAGGCGGCCACTGGCGCCAGCACCGCGCTGCTCACCGACCACTACGAGCTGACCATGCTGGCCAGCGCCCTGTCCGACGGGACGGCGGACCGGCCGTGCGTCTTCGAGGTCTTCGCACGTCGCCTGCCCGACGGCCGCCGCTACGGCGTCGTCGCGGGCACCGGCCGGGTCCTCGACGCGATCGCGGACTTCCGGTTCACCGACGCCGAGCTGAGCCAGCTGGAAGCGACGGCCGTGGTCGACGACGCCACACTTTCGTGGCTCGCGGACTACTCCTTCTCGGGGGACGTCCACGGTTACCCCGAGGGTGAGCTGTACTTCCCCGGCTCCCCGATCATGACCGTCACCGGTTCCTTCGGCGAGGCCGTCGTGCTGGAGACGCTGATCCTCTCGATCCTCAACCACGACAGCGCGATCGCGTCCGCGGCGGCGCGGATGTCGGGCGCCGCGCACGGCAGGCCGATCATCGAGATGGGCGGCCGCCGCACGCACGAGTACGCCGCCGTCGCCGCCGCGAGGGCCGCGTACCTCGCCGGGTTCGCCACGACCTCCAACCTCGAAGCCGGGCGCCGCTACGGCATCCCGACGCGGGGCACCGTCGCGCACGCGTTCATGTTGCTGCACGACAGCGAGGAGCAGGCCTTCCGCGCGCAGGTGGACAAGATGGGCGCCGACACCACCCTCCTGGTGGACACCTACGACATCACCAAGGGCATCGAAACGGCCGTCCGGGTGGCGGGCACCGAGCTCGGCGCGATCCGCATCGACTCCGGCGACGTGGGCCCACTGGCGCGCAAGGCCCGCGAGCAGCTGGACGCCCTCGGCGCCAAGGACACCCGCATCGTGGTGTCGGGCGACCTCGACGAGCACGCGATCGCGGCGCTGCGGGCGGAACCCGTCGACGCGTACGGCGTCGGGACCTCGGTCGTCACCGGTTCCGGCGCGCCGACGGCGGGGATGGTCTACAAACTCGTCGAGGTCGACGGCAAACCGGTCGCGAAGCGCAGCGCGCACAAGGAATCCCGCGGCGGGCGGAAATCCGCGCTGCGACGGCACCGCGAGACCGGCACCGCCGTCGAAGAGGTGATCTGGACGGCCGCCTCGCCGGTCCCGGAACGGGGACCGAACGACCACGAATTGCAGATTCCGCTGGTCCGGGGCGGCCGGACGGTGGATGATTTGCCCACGCTGGACGACGCGCGCCAGCGGCTTCGGCGGGCGCTGGTGAGCCTTCCGTGGGAAGGCCTCAAGCTCTCGCACGGGGAGCCCGCCATCCCGACCGTATTCGTCTAAAGAGACTCAGGAGCAACACATGGGGACCGCCTTGATCGTGGTCGATGTGCAGAACGACTTCTGCGAGGGCGGGTCGCTCGGCCTGCCCGGTGGCGCCGCCGCCGCCGAAGCGATCTCCAAGCAGGCCGCGGAGGGTGGCTACGCGCACGTCGTCGCCACTCGCGACTACCACATCGACCCGGGCGACCACTTCAGCGAGACGCCGGACTTCAAGGACAGCTGGCCGCGGCACTGCGTCGCGGGCACCTCCGGCGCGTCGTTCCACCCCGCGCTCGACGTGGTCCCGATCAGCGAGGTCTTCTCCAAGGGCGAGTACACCGCCGCGTACTCCGGCTTCGAGGGCAACGCGCGCGACGGCAAGACGCTCGACGCGTGGCTGAAGGAGCACGACGTCACCGAGGTCGACGTCGTCGGCATCGCGACCGACTTCTGCGTCCGCGCGACGGCGCTCGACGCGGCGAAGGCGGGCTTCACCGTGCGGGTGCTGCTCGACCTCACGGTCGGCGGTTCGCAGCCGACGGTCGACGCCGCGCTCAAGGACTTCGACGAGGCGGGCGTGACCTACACGGGGAAGGCGCCGGTCCCCGCCGCATGATCCAGCACGACCTCCAGGACACCTTGATCGAAAACCGGCTCGTCGCGATCCTGCGGGCCGCGGACGCGAGCCGGTTCGCCGACGCCGCGACGGTGCTGCACGCGGCGGGCGTGCGGGTACTCGAAGCGGCGTTGACCACGCCGGGCGCCACGGACGCCATCGCGACCATCCGGAAGAAGCTCGGCGACGACGCGTACGTCGGCGCCGGGAGCGTGCGCGAAGTGTCCGATGTGGACAAAGCGGCGGACGCCGGCGCGATGTTCCTGGTCACGCCGACGGTGAATCCGCTGGTCATGGAGCGCGCGCACGAACGCGGGCTGCCGGTGATCTGCGGCGCGCTGACCCCGACCGAGATCGACCAGGCATGGCGTCTCGGCGCGGCGGCGGTGAAGGTGTTCCCGATCGCGGCCGTCGGCGGGATCGCCTACCTGCGGGCGATCCGGGCGCCGATGCCCGACATCCCGCTCGTCCCGACGGGCGGCGTCCACCTGGCCGAAGTCGCGAAGTACCTCGAGTCGGGTTCGATCGCCGTCGCGGCCGCCACGCCGCTGCTCGGTGACGCGCTCACCTCGAGTGGCTCGCTGGCCGATCTCGCCACCCGGGCGAGTGAGTTCGTCGCCGCGGCCGCGAAGTACGTCTCGCGCACCTGACGCATTTCGTCCTCTGGATGCGGTACTTGCGTGTGCAAGGACCGCATTCAGAGGACGAAACGCGGGGCGTCAGGGCTTCTTCTTGCCGTACGGGTCGCAGCGCGCGGTCCCGAGGTAGATGTCGCCCTTCGCCGGTCCGCCGCCCTGCGGGAACAGCTTGATGTGCAGCATGTGCGTCACGAGGCTGCCGTCGGGCGGCGTCGGCGTGACGGTCTCGTTGACGGTGAGCGACGCCAGCGCCGTCCCGCCCTTGCCGCCGGAGATGGTCAGCCGGTAGTTCTGCGGGATGTTCTCCGGCAGCGTGAACCCGCTGACGTCGCCGAACTCGATGTAGCCGAGGCTGCCGTCCTTCGTGGTACTGCATTTCGCCATGAACGTGCGGACCTTGATCACCGGGCCGCCGAACCGCTTGAGCAGGGTGGTCTCGAAGCGCCGCCCGGCCGCCTCACCGATGGCCGCCTCACCGTTCCGGCCGCAGCGCGACTCCCCGCCGCCGAACCGGGCGAAGTCTCCGGTGGATCCGCCCTGGGTCTTCGCGTTCAAGGGGCCGTCGACGTCGCACGGCGCCAGCTCGCCGGTGACCACGTGTTCGTCGCCGATCTCCACGTCGAGCGAACCGACCGACGCGGCCGCCGTCGCGGGCGCGGGCTCGGCCGACGCGATCGCCGGTCCCCCCGTCACCAGCGCCCCGGTCAGCATCGTCACCGACAACAGCCTCGAAACGGGTTTCCTCATGTCCGGCAGCCTTCACCAACCGCCTGTCCCGTGCAGGGTCATGCCACCCGGTCGAGTGGATCGTGAGGTGCCCGACATTCGGTCCGCGCCCCGCCATCTGACGTTAACCTCGGTTCACATTCGTGTACTCATAGGAGGTCTGAGTGTCTTCGCTGTCCGTGACCGGCACCCGCCCGGTTCTCGCCGACCTCGTTCCCGGCGCACTGGTCCGTGACGCGGTCCTGGTCGCCGGTGGTGCCGCCCTGACCGGTGTGGCCGCGCAGATCCTGATCCCGGTCCCCGGCTCGCCGGTGCCGATGACCGGCCAGACGTTCGCCGCCCTGCTGGTCGGCGCCGCGCTCGGCTGGAAGCGCGGCGCGCTGTCGATGGCGCTGTACCTCGCCGTCGGCGCGGCCGGGTTCGGCTGGTTCCAGAACGGTTCTTCGGGCCTGTTCGGCGCCAGCGCCGGCTACATCGTCGGCTTCGTGCTCGCGGGCGCCCTGGTGGGCGCGCTCGCCGGCCGCGGTGGTGACCGCACGCCGCTGCGCACGGCGGGGACGATGGTGCTCGGCAACCTCGCCATCTACTCGGTCGGTGTGCCGTGGCTGATGGCGTCGACCGGCATGGGCCTGTCGACCGCGCTCGACAAGGGTGTCGTGCCGTTCCTGATCGGGGACGCGCTCAAGATCGCCGTCGCGGCGGCGCTGCTTCCGGGCACCTGGGCGCTGGTCTCGCGCTTCCGTAAGGAGTCGTGACCGGTCCTTTCACCGCGCCACGACCTGCAATGAAAGGTCCTTTCCTCGCAAATTTTGCAAGGAAGGGACCTTTCATTGCACGGGGCGGACGATCTTGACGGTGCCCCCGGCTATCGTCTTGTCCCGTGCCCTCCCGTGCTGATTTCCCCGGTGTCCTCGAACTCCTGACCCACGCGGTCGAGTCCGTGGGCGGTGCCGAGCGCGAGGGCCAGGTCAAGATGGCGGACGCCGTCGGCCGCGCCATCCGCACCGGCGAGCATCTGGCCGTCCAGGCGGGCACGGGCACCGGGAAGTCGTTGGCCTATCTCGTCCCCGCGATCCGGCACGCGGTCGAGAAGGAGGCCACGGTCGTGGTCTCCACGGCCACCATCGCGCTGCAGCGTCAGCTCGTCGACAGGGATCTCCCCCGGTTGGCGAAGGCGCTCAAGAAGCCCCTCGGCCGCGAGCCCACCTTCGCGATCCTCAAGGGCCGCCGTAACTACCTCTGTCTCCACCGGCTCGATTCCGGCGCCCCGGACGAGCCGGAAGACCAGCAGCTGTTCGACCCGTTCGCCGTCTCCCGGCTCGGCAAGGAGGTCACGCGGCTGCGGGAATGGTCGTCCGACACCGAAACCGGTGATCGCGACGAGCTGGTCCCCGGCGTTTCGGACCAGGCGTGGCGCCAGGTGTCCGTCACCGCCAAGGAATGCCTGGGCGCTTCACGCTGCCCCATCGGCACGGACTGCTTCGCCGAGCGGTCCCGCGCCGAGGCGGGCAAGGCCGACGTCGTGATCACCAACCACGCCCTGCTGGCGATCGACGCGCTGCAGGGTTATCAGGTGCTGCCCGAGCATGATCTGGTGATCATCGACGAGGCGCACGACCTGGTGGACCGCGTGACCTCCGTGGCGACCGGCGAGCTGACCAGCGGCATGGTCTCCGCCGCCGCCCGGCGCTGCGGGAAACTGGTCGACGACGAGGTGGCCGATCAGCTGCTGGAGGCGAGCGACGGGCTGGCCCTCATCCTCGACGACATGCCCTCGGGCCGCATGGACTCACTGCCACAGGCCCTCACCGGCGCGATCCCCGCGGTCCGCGACGCCGCGCACCGCTGCCTCACCTCGCTCGGCAAGGACCGCAAGGAGGACGTCGACGAGGCCACGGCCCGCAAACTGGCGCGTTCACTGCTCGAAGAGGTCCACGACACCGCCGTACGGCTGCTCGAAGCCTTCGACGACGACAAGGCGCATCAGCGTGACGTCGTCTGGCTGACCGGGGACCGTTTCTCCACCAACCCGCGCCCGCCCGCGCTGAAGGTCGCTCCGCTCGGTGTCGCCGGCCTGCTGCGGGAACGCGTTTTCAACCAGCACACGACCGTCCTCACCTCGGCGACGCTGACCTTGGGCGGCACGTTCGACACGATGGCCCGGCAGTGGGGGCTCCCGCCCGGCGGGGCCAGGGTCGAGAAGGCACCCGGCGCGGCGACGGACAAGGCCGCGCCCGCCGACAGCGACGACGCCGAGGGCCCGAAGTGGACCGGCCTCGACGTCGGCTCGCCGTTCGACCACAAACGCAACGGCATCCTCTACCTGGCCAAACACCTGCCGCCGCCGGGCCGGGACGGGTTGCAGCCCTCGACGATGGACGAGCTGGCCGAGCTGATCGAGGCCGCGGGCGGGCGCACGCTCGGCCTGTTCTCCTCGATGCGCGCGGCGAAGCAGGCGACAGAGGAGATGCGGGAGCGGCTCGACCTGCCGATCCTCTGCCAGGGCGACGACGCCACCGGCCTGCTGGTGCAGAAGTTCTCCGAGGACGCGCGCACGTGCCTGTTCGGCACGCTGTCGCTGTGGCAGGGCGTCGACGTGCCCGGCCCGTCGCTTCAGCTCGTGGTGGTCGACAGGATCCCGTTCCCGCGCCCGGACGATCCGGTCTCGTCGGCGCGGCAGCGAGCCGTGGAAGCCAGGGGCGGCAACGGGTTCCTCACCGTCGCGGCCACGCATGCCGCGCTGCTGCTCGCGCAGGGCACCGGGCGGCTGCACCGTTCGGTCACCGATCGCGGGGTCGTGGCGATCCTGGATTCGCGGCTGGCCACCGCCCGCTACGGCGGATTCCTGCGTGCCTCGCTGCCGCCGTTCTGGCCGACCATGGACCCGAAGGTCGCCCGCGACGCGCTGCGCCGCCTCGACGCGGCCGCCCCGGCCTGAGTGGCCTGGAACACGGCCGAGTACCGTTAACGGAACGCCGAAGACAGGGAGAACCGGTTGTCCCAGGAGTCGCCCAACGCACAATCCCGGACCGTCAGCGTCGATGACACCGGAGTGCGGCGCCAGCTCGCGGACGGCAGCGAAGAAGCCGTCACGTGGTCCGAGCTGTCCGCGGTGGTGGTCAGAGTGATCCCTGAAGGCCCGTGGAAGGAAGACGTCTTCTTCATGCTCGCGGGCGCCGACGGGAAGGGCACCGCGATCCCCAGCGGCGACCCGGCCGCCGACGCGCTGATCGAGCGGCTGCAGACGCTGCCCGGCTTCGACAACGAGAAGTTCATCGAGGCCATGACCACCGACGCCGACGAGGCGTACGTGGTGTGGAGCTCCGAAGGCCACGCCGCCAAACACTGAGCCAAGTGCCATGAAAGGTCCTTTCCTTGCAAATTTTGCAAGGAAAGGACCTTTCATGGCATCCGGAGGCGGCTACTCGACGGGGAAGCTTTCCGTGACCGGGATGCCCTTCTTCAGCGTCCGGCTCACCGTGCACAACCGCTCGATGGCGCGATCCACCGCCGCCGCGAGCGCCTCTCGATCCGCGGCGGGCAGCGAGGACACGTCGACGTCGAAAGCCACGTGGACGGCGTCGAGCTCCGAAGCATCTTCGCGCCTGTCCGCGGTCACGCCGACGCGGAACTTCGAGTCCTCCCCGATCCGGCGCGTGATGAGGTTCTCGGCGGTGACGGCCGAGCAGCCCGCCGCCGCGATCTGCAGCAGCTCGGCGGGCGAGAAGGCACCCTCGGCACCTTTGCGGCCGATCACGACCTCGGCACCGCGTTCGTTGCGGCCGATGAAGCGATGTTCACCGTCGCGCTGGACTTCCAAAGACACGGTGTTTCCTTTCAGAGTGGCGGCAGCCTCGGGGCGATCTCGCCGGCGAGCCGTTCCGCGGCCGGGCACATCTCCGCCGGCTGCTTGACCTTGTCCGCGACGTAGATCTCCACCGTCTCGATCATGGCACGACCGTCGCCGGTGAAGCCCCGGTGCGGGATCTCCGCCTGGCAAGCCTTCCATTCGGTGGAGATCTCGACGAAGGCTTCCCGCGATCCGAGAGCGACGCGTCTGCCGTCGTCCTCGAACGGCGCCCGCTCCCGTTCGAACCGGACCGTCACCTCGGTCTCGCGATGGTTCCAGTAACACTCCCAGTTGCCGAAGACCGGATCCGGCGTCGCCGGGCCGCCGACGATCGCCTGCGGCAGGTTCCCGCCCAGCACGCAGGCGTCGAGACTCCCGAGCGAACCGCCGGGGAACGGCGCGGGACGCCGCTCGACCGGCTCCCGGTTCAGCACGCTCACCGCGTGCGTGGCCACCGGATCGACGTAGTCGCACAGATGCGCGTGCCAGTTCTTGATGTGCCGGGCGTGCACCCACACCTGGTTGCCGTCCGGCAGCGGGATACCGCGCGCGCACTTGTCTTCCGAGTCGCTCGGCACCTCGCGCACGATCAGCTGGCCCGGCATCGGCTTGTCCAGTAACGGTGACGTCGGGGTCGTCAGTTCGAGCCGGATGTCGACGATGTCCTCGTCGTCGGGGCTCAGGCGCAGCCGGACACCGCACGCGTTGAAGTTGCCGCCGGCGCTGTCCAGTTCCGGTGTCCCGAGATGGTTCAGCACGGACGGCTCCACCAGCGCGCACGGATCCGCCGTCCGCCGGTCCCCGATCAGCTCGGACGGCGGCCCCGCCGCGATCGACGCGGGCTCCCTGGTGGCGAAGAACAGCGCCCCGGTCAGCACCAGCACCGCCACGACGGCACCGATCGCGAGCGCGCGTTTGGGCACGCGGAACCGTCGCGTCCGGACGGGACCGTCGACGTCCGCGACTTCGGACAGCAGTTCGGCGGCACGGACGGCGTTCGGCCTGCCTGCCGGCCTGCGCCGCAACAGTTCGGTCAGCGCGGGCGCCAGCGGCCCTGCCCGCCGGATCGGCTCCAGGGTGTACGCCGTCGCCCGCCGGAGCTGCACGAACGGGCCCACGTTCGCGTCGCCCCACACCGAGGTGCCTTCGACGGCGGCGAACAGGGTCGCGCCGAGCGAGAACACGTCCGCCGCCGCGCCCGCCTGCCGCCCTTCGGCCATCTCGGGCGCGACGTAGCCGGGAGTGCCGACGTCGAGGCCGCCGCCGGTGCGGGTCACCTCCGCCCATTGCGCGATGCCGAGGTCGGTGAGTTTGGCGGTGCCGTCGTCGGCCACCAGGACGTTGCCCGGTTTGAGGTCGCGGTGGACCATGCCTTTTTCGTGCATCGCCGCGAGCGCCGCGGCGAGCTGGACGCCGATCTTGGCCACCTTGC
Source organism: Amycolatopsis japonica (assembly GCF_000732925.1). Taxonomy (NCBI): domain Bacteria; kingdom Bacillati; phylum Actinomycetota; class Actinomycetes; order Pseudonocardiales; family Pseudonocardiaceae; genus Amycolatopsis; species Amycolatopsis japonica. The sequence continues at coordinate 1,281,171 of NZ_CP008953.1, read as the reverse complement.
CGGGTGGCAGCGGCCCGTCGGAGTCGATGACGTCGGCGAGGCTGCGCGAGGGCAGGTACTCCATCACGAGCCAGCGGTCGTCACCGTCGATCACGGCGTCGAAGACGGTGACCACGTTCGGATGATGCAGGCCCGCGCCGATCCGCGCCTCGCGCCGGATCTGACCGCTGTCGCCCGCCTGCGAACGCTTGAGGGCGACGACCCGCCCGAGGTCCAGATCGGTGGCACGCCAGACCACGCCCATACCCCCGGCGCCGATCCGCTCCTCCAAGCGATAGCGCCCGGCGATCAGCCGGTCACCCATGCGGGGAGTATAGGAGGCTAAGCCCTTTGGGCTATGACCGTGACGGTTCCGGGATCTACTTCGGTGAACCCGGCGTCCCGGACCGCGACGACCCCGTCACGACGCCACGAACCTTCGGGATCCTCGACCGGGCAGAGTGCCTTCCAGGTCGCGACCGGCGGAGTCCGCACCGAACACCGGAACCCGGTCGCGGCCCACGCGGCCAGTTCGGCTTCGTCCAGCACCGACGCCAGGATCATCGTCGCGTGCCCCACCTGGGCGGCGCCCTTGCCGACGGTCATCGAGACCTCGGGGTTCAGCAGCAACCGCGGGAGGCCGTCGGGCGCGGGCCCCGGCTCGTCGGCGGGGAGTTCGCTGCCGGAGATCTGCAGCCGCGAGACCTCTTTCGGGGACTCCACGACCCGGCCGGGCAGCAGCGCCCGCGCCTCCGCGCCGTCGACCTCGACCGTGATGCCCGGCAGTTCCTGGACCGCCTGCCAGTGCGCGCCGCGCGCCCGCCGGGCGACCTTGCGGATCCGGCCGTCGACCCACGCCTTGAGCGGGTCGTGCCAGTCGCCTCCCGGCAGCGCGCGTTCGTCGAGACAGACCGCGACCGCGGCCGCCGCGGCGGCCTCCAGCAACGCGGTACGCGACGGCGGTTCGGCCCGTTCCATCCGCAGGATCACCGGCATGGCGCGGACCTCGGCGGGATCCTCGTCCGAGGTGTCCACCGTGCTTTCCGCGGGGAGGCCGAGCCAATGGGCGTAGCGCGCGGCCAGCGGCTCCAGCACGCTCATGGCCGGGAAAGCTCGAGACCGTCGGCCGCGTCGGCCGCCTCGATCTCGGCCCTGGTGACGCCGAGCAGGAACAGCACGGCGTCGAGGTACGGGTGGGAAAGCGCGGTGTCGGCGACCTCGCGCAGCGCGGGCTTGGCGTTGAAGGCGACACCCATCCCGGCGACCGACAGCATGTCGATGTCGTTCGCCCCGTCACCGACCGCGACGCACTGCTGCAGCGAGATCTCGTACTCGTCGGCGAAGCGGCGAAGCGCCTTCGCCTTGCCCGCGCGGTCGACGACCTCCCCGACCACCCGGCCGGTTAGCTTGCCGTCGACCACTTCGAGTTCGTTCGCGGCGGCGAAATCGAGGCCGAGGTCGTCCACGAGGGACTGGATGATCTTGGTGAACCCGCCCGAGACGACGCCGCAGCGGAAGCCCATCCGCTTCAGCGTGCGGATGGTCGTGCGCGCGCCCGGGGTGAGCTCGATGGACGCGGCGACCTCGTCCAGCACCGTTTCGGGCAGCCCTTCCAGCAGCGCGACGCGGCGTTCCAGCGACTCGCCGAAGTTCAGTTCGCCGCGCATCGCGGCCTCGGTGATCTCACGGACCTGCGGTTCGACCCCGGCGTGCGCGCCGAGCATCTCGATGACCTCGCCCTGGATGAGCGTGGAATCGACGTCGAAGACCACCAGGCGCTTGGCCCGGCGGGCGAGCCCGGCCCGTTCGACCGAGATGTCGATCCCGGCCTCGACGGCGGCGTCGGCGAGCGCGGTGCGCAGCGCGGCGTCGGCCTCCGGGGTGTCCTGGGCGAGCGAGGCGTACAGCTCCAGCCCGGTCACCGGGTAGTCGGCGACACTGCGGATCGAGTCGATGTTGACGTCCAGCGCGGCGAGCCTGCGCGCGACGTCGGAGAAGGCGCGCGCGGTCACCGGGCGGCCGAGCATCAGCAGGACATGCGTCGAGTCCTTCTGGCCGATGGCGAACGGGTCGGCGCCGATGGCCGAGCCGATCTTCACCTCGACCTGCATCCCGACCGACGCCATCGCCTGCTCGACGTACTCCTGCAGGCCCTCGGGGTCGCGGTAGACGCCGGCGAGCACGCCGAGCACCAGCTGGCCGCGGATCACGACCTGCTCGACGTCGAGGACGTCCACGTCATGGCGCGACAGCACGGCGAACAGCACCGAGGACACACCCGGCTTGTCGGGTCCGGTGGTGGTGATGAGAACTGGTGTCTGCGTCACGAAGGTCAGTCTCCCTCAGCCGGCCATGAAAACGGCGCGTGCCTTGCCCCTGTGTGAGGCAAGGCACGCGCCGTTTCCGCTTATCGGGTCACTTCTCGCTGGAGTTGTCCTCGGAGTGGTCACCCGGCATGGCCGCCTCGGTGAGCACCTGGGACGGCGCCCGGTGGGTGTTGACCTTCTGCTTCCCGAAGAAGCCGATCTCACCCTCCTTGTGGATGCGCTCCATCATGTGCGGGTAGTGCAGCTCGAACGCCGGACGCTCGGACCGGATCCGCGGCAGCTCGGTGAAGTTGTGCCGCGGCGGCGGGCAGGACGTCGCCCATTCGAGCGAGTTGCCGTAGCCCCACGGGTCGTCCACCGTGACGATCTCGCCGTACCGGTAGCTCTTGAAGACGTTCCAGATGAACGGCAGCGTCGAGGCACCGAGGATGTACGCGCCGATCGTGGAGATCGTGTTCAGCGTCGTGAACCCGTCGGACTGCAGGTAGTCCGCGTACCGGCGCGGCATGCCTTCGGCGCCGAGCCAGTGCTGCACCAGGAACGTGGCGTGGAAGCCGATGAACGTGGTCCAGAAGTGCCACTTGCCGAGCTTCTCGTCCATCATGCGGCCGGTGATCTTCGGGAACCAGAAGTAGATCCCGGCGAACGTGGCGAACACGATCGTGCCGTAGAGCACGTAGTGGAAGTGCGCGACGACGAAGTAGCTGTCGGACACGTGGAAGTCGATCGCCGGCGCGGCCAGCATGATGCCGGTCAGACCGCCGAAGAGGAACGTGACGATGAAGCCCATCGAGAAGATCATCGGCGTCTCGAAGGACAGCTGGCCCTTCCACATCGTGCCGATCCAGTTGAAGAACTTCACACCGGTCGGGACCGCGATCAGGAAGGTCATGAAGGAGAAGAACGGCAGCAGCACGGCGCCGGTCGCGTACATGTGGTGCGCCCACACGGCCACCGACAGCGCGGCGATCGCCAGCGTCGCCCAGACCAGGCCCTTGTAGCCGAAGATCGGCTTGCGGCTGAAGACCGGGAAGATCTCCGACACGATCCCGAAGAACGGTAGCGCGACGATATAGACCTCTGGATGGCCGAAGAACCAGAACAGGTGTTGCCAGAGGATCACGCCGCCGTTCGCGGGGTCGAACACGTGCGCCCCGAGATGCCGATCCGCCAGCAGGCCCATCAGGGCCGCGGTCAGGATCGGGAACGCCAGCAGGATCAGGATGCTGGTGACCAGGATGTTCCAGGTGAAGATCGGCATCCGGTACATCGTCATACCGGGGGCGCGCAGGCAGATCACCGTGGTGATCATGTTGACGCCACCGAGGATGGTGCCGAGACCGGACACGACCAGACCGGAGATCCACAGGTCGGCACCGACGCCGGGCGAGTGGATGGCGTCCGACAGCGGGGTGTAGGCGAACCAGCCGAAGTCGGCGGCGCCACCCGGGGTCAGGAAGCCGGACATCACGATCAGGCCGCCGAACAGGTACAGCCAGTACGAGAACGCGTTCAGCCGCGGGAACGCGACGTCGGGCGAACCGATCTGCAGCGGCAGGATGAAGTTCGCGAAGCCGAACAGGATCGGCGTCGCGTACAGCAGCAGCATGATCGTGCCGTGCATGGTGAACAGCTGGTTGTACTGCTCCTGCGAAAGGAACTGCTGCCCGGGACGCGCCAGCTCGGAGCGGATCAGCATCGCCATCGCGCCGCCCACCATGAAGAAGGCGAACGACGTGACCAGGTACATGATGCCGATTTGCTTGTGGTCCGTCGTGCGGAACAACCGCAGCAGGTACGAACCCTTAACCGACTCGCGCGCGGGATACGGGCGCGTGGCGATCGGCTTGGGGGCTACGGCCGTCACTCCTGCCTCCAACACTCAAACCTTGTGGTGGTCAATTTGCGGTCGCCGGGCGGGTTCGGGACCCAATCCGGCGGCTAGTGGGGATCGTAGCCCTCACTACCGACAGTCGCGCGCACCGGCTGGCAAGATCGGGCCGTGACCGACGAACACACCCGTGCGGGAGTGGCCGCGGCGCTCGCCGTCGGTGACCGGTACGGGCTGCCCACGGGCCGTCCCGATGTCCTGCATTTCAAGTCGAACGTGCTGGTGAGGCTGGGTCCGGTGGTGGCACGGGTGCCCGGCACGACCCGGCTCGCCCGGTCGTCGCCCGAGGACTGGCTCGCGCGTGACGTCGAGCTGTCGAGGCACCTCACGGAACGTGATGTGCTCGTCGTCTCACCGACCACGGATCCCCCGGCAGGACCGCATTTCGCCGACGGACTGCCGGTCACTCTCTGGCACTACACGCCGCACGAGCCGGGCCACACGCTGCCGCCGCGCGAGGTGGCGCTTTCCCTCGCCCGGGTGCACGACGCGCTCGCGGACTACCCCGGTGAACTGCCCGAACTCGGGCCCGTCCGCGAACTCCGGACGGTGCTCGACCGGCACGGCGCCGTCATGGGCGATGCGGCGCCCCGGTTGTACGACGAACTCGAACGGGTCGCGGCGGCGCTTCCGGACGGCGAGGCCCGGCCGCTGCACGGAGACGCCCATCGGGGGAACGTCGTCGCGACCGCGGCCGGGCCGTGCTGGCTCGACTTCGAGGACACCTGGCGCGGACCGCTCGGCTGGGACCTCGGCGTGCTCTGCGCGGAGGCCGGGCGCGCGACTCTGGACGCGTACCCGGCGGACGTGGCGCCTTCGTCGCTCGAACCGTTCATCGCGTTGCGGCGGTTGTTCGAGGTGCCGTGGCGATTCGTGATCGCGCAGCGGTTCCCCGAACGGCTCCCGGAGGCCGAAGCCGCCCTGGAGCGCTACTTCTCCTCCCGCGTTTAGTCCTCTGAATGCGGTCGTTGCACGCGCAAGTACCGCATCGAGAGGACTAAACGCCGGACATCAGGAGCCGAGCCGCCTCATCGACGCCGTCCGTCCGCACCTCGCCGCCGACCTGCCGGGCCCGCGAGGCGACTTCGGGACGGAGTACCTCGCCCAGAGCGAGCGTCAGCGCTTCGACCGAGGGCTCCCCCGTGATCGACGTCCCCACCCCGAGATCCCGCACGCGCTGCGCGAAGTAGGGCTGGTCGAACATCTGCGGCACCAGCACCTGCGGCACCCCGGCCCGGGTCGCCGCCGTGGTCGTGCCGGCGCCGCCGTGCTGCACGACGGCCGCGACCCGCGGGAACAGCGCCTGCTGGTTGACGTCCCCGATCGCGATGCAGTCGGGTGCGTCGTCGATGAGCGCCAGCTCAGTCCAGCCCCGGAACACGATCGCCCGCCGTCCGTGCGCCCTCGCCGCCTCGATCATCGCCTTCGCGATCTCCTCCGGGGCGCGGATGCTCCCGAATCCGAAGTAGACCGGCGGTTCCCCGTCGTCGAGGAACGCCTCCAGTTCGGGCGACAGCGGGCTGTGGTCCGGCAGCAGCCAGGCACCGGTCTGGTGGACGTCCAGCGCCGACGGGCCCCGCCACGGCGCCAGCACCGGATCGGCGGCCAGCCACGGGCGCTCGGTGAAGATGTGCCCGCGCACGTCGTCGACCGGCGGCAGGCCCAGCAGTTTCCGCTGCGCGTCGAGCACGTCGCCCCATTGCGCGTTCCACCGTTCCGCGTCGTCGGCCCACAAGGCCGGGATGTCGGCGTCGGGATTCTTCGGCGCCCATCCCGGGAAAACGGGCGGACGATGGTGCAGCGAAGGCAGCGTTATCGGGCAGTAGGCGGTGAAGAAATACGGAATCCCTTTTCGCTCGGCCACCGAATGGGCGGCGATGTTCAAGGCCATTCCCGCGACGACGGCGTCGCAGCCCTCGGCCACGTCCGGCATCGTCTCGAACTGGTTCACCACCATGGCCTCGGCCATCGCGCGCCGCCCTTCCGGTGTGGCCATCGCCTTGGTCATCGCGGAATCCGGCTTCGCCGTCGACCGCAGTTCCGGCCCCAACGGCGCGAACGAGATCCCTAGACCTTCGGCCCACTCACGGAAATCCGGCGGCGCGCAAAGCCGGACTTCCTGGCCCAGTTCCCGCAATCGCACCGCCAGTGCCACCAGCGGCTGCACCTCACCCCTCGTCCCGATAGTGGACAGGAGTACACGCATGGGAATCCCCCTTCGGCAAAAACGTGAAGGCACGAATTGTGGACCGGGAATGGGGGCTTGCCGCAAGCCCCGGGGTCCGCTATACCTTTAAAGGGGCGAGGGGAACCTTTTCTTACGCGGGATACCAGCCCAAGATCGCTTCGACGACTCCGGCCGGATCCTCCAGCGGCGTCAGATGTCCCGCCTCCGGCAGCACCACCAATGTCGCGTCAGGCAGCGTTTCCACCAGGGTGTTCGCCGCTTCCAACGGGGTCAGGCCGTCCTCTTCGCCGACCACGACCAGCGCGGGCACGTCCACCGAACGCAGCGTTTCGAGCGAATCGGGCCGGGCCGCCATCGCGCGCGCCGCCCACGCGATCCCCGACGGCGGCTGCGTCGTGATCAGTTCCCGAAGCCGTTCGACCACTTCCGGGCGCGCCTTCTCCGCGAGCAATCCGGGTGTGACCGCTTCGGGCATCCAGCCGGCGCCTTCCGTTTCGACCCGGGCCGCGACGTCGTGCCGGGCTTGCGCGGCTTCCGGGGTGTCAGCGGTCGCCTTCGTGTCGATGAACACGAGCCCGCCCACACGTTCCGGCGCGAGGCGCAGCACCGCCATCGTCAGGTAGCCGCCCATCGAGCAGCCGCCGAGGACGACCTTGTCGAGCTCCAGCCGGTCGAGCAGCGCGACCACGTCGCGGGCGGCGTCGTCCAGATCCGGCTCCCGGTCCGTTTCCGGCAGCGGGCTGCGGCCGAGACCGCGCTGGTCGGGGGTGATCAGCCGCAGGCGTTCCGAGAGCGGCGCGCGGACCGCGTCCCACATGCGGGCGTCGACGGGGAAGGCGTGCAGCAGTACCAGCGGGAGATCGTTCATGGCGATAATTCTGTCGCACCCTGGCGCTACCGTCAGAACCGTGCTGACAGAGATCAAGACGGAGAGGCTGCTGCTGCGGAGGCTGCGCGAGGCGGACCGCGAGAACATCGTCGCGCTGCAGGCCGATCCGGAGACGAACAAGTTCAACGTCGTGCCGCACACCGTCGAGGGTGCGCGGGAGCTGTACGACGCCTGGATGACGCAGTGGGCCGAGCACGGATTCGGCTATCTCACGGTGTCCGCTTTGGACGAACCCGAGGTGATCGTCGGGTTCGGTGGCGTCCGGTACCACGAATGGAACGGCGAGCGCGTGCTGAACCTCGCGTATCGCTTCTGGCCGTTCGCCTGGGGCAAGGGCTACGCGACGGAGATGGCGGCCGCCGCCGTCGAGTGGGCCGAGCGGGAGATCCCCGACGTCCCGGTGATCGCCAACATCATGGCGTCCAACGAACCGTCCATCCGGGTCGCCGAGCGGCTCGGTTTCACGGTCCACACGGAGGAGGAGTACGAGGGAGAACCTTCGCTGCACCTGCGGCGCTGAAGCTCACCAGCGGCCGAGTCACCAACGACCTGGCCTTCGCCGGGACCGCGCGCCCCAGCACGCCTTGTGCCAATGGCGGCGGTCGGCGACGCCTCCGGTGTCGTCGGCGGGCCAGGCGACCAGATGCGGGGTCCCCTGCCGGATCTCGTGGTCGCAACCGGGACAGCGGTAGTCCTTGGTGGCCTGCGCGCCGGGCACGGTGCGCACCAGCCATTCGCCGTCGGAGGCGGATTCGGAGCGCGCCCAACCGGTCGACGCGCCGAGGTCGGGGCGTCCACCGCGTTCGGGCCGGTTACGTCGTGGCACGCCCGAAACGGTATACGGCGAGCCCGGCCGGCCGCCGACGTAGGCGCGCAGGGTCACACCCGGTCCGCCTTCCGTCACGCGTGTCGTCCGCCTGATCACGCATGACGTCCGCCGGATCACCCGTGTCGTCCGGCCGATCATGCGTGATCGAAGCCGGATCATGCGTGATCGGAGGCGTGACTCGGGGAGTCAGCCGCCGAAGTAGGCGCCCGGCGTCACCCCGACCGCGCGGCGGAACGCGGCGACGAAAGCGCTCGGCGACGAGTAGCCGATCCGGCGGGAGACGGCGGTCAGCGGCATGCCCTCGGCCAGCAGCGGCAGTGACGCGCGCAGGCGCGCCTGGACCCGCCACGCGCCGAACGTCGTGCGGCACTCGGTGAGGAACAGGCGCGCGAGGGTGCGTTCGCTCGCGCCCGCGTGCCAGCCGAAATCGGCGAGGGCGCGGCGGTCCGCAGGATCGGCGATCACCGCCCGCGCGACGGCCAGCGCACGTTCGTCGGACGGCATCGGCACGGTGATCGGCACGACGTCCACCGGTTCGAGCAGGTCGAACGCGACCGCCTCGGCCCGGCGGCGCGCGTCGTCGCCGAGGTCGGCCGCGCCGAGGTGCTCCAGCAGTTCGCGCAGCAGCGGGCGGACGGCGACGAGCGTCGGTTCGGGCCAGTGCACCGGGCATCGGTCCCGGGCGGCGTAGATCCCCCGCAACACGGTCTGCGCGGTGGCACCGGTCCGGTGGACGACCCCGGCCGGGATCCAGAGCGCCCGCGTCGGCGGCAGCACCCAGTACCGCTCGCCGACGTTCACGCTCAGGATCCCCCGCGCCGCCCAGGCGAGCTGGTGGCCGTCGTGTTCGTGCCACGGGAGCCAGGTGCCCGCGGGCAGGTCCATCTCGCCGAGCACCATCGCCGTGGACATCGGCGGCAGGAGTCCGATATTCGACATCGGTTGGCAGCCTATCGCCTATCGGTCACCGTTAGCTTCGAACGCATGCCGATGAACCTGGTGCACCGCAAACTCTGCAGTTCCGCGCTGTGGGCGAAGGCCGTCGCCGCCGAGATGCCGGGCAACGTCGCCGGCTTCGACCTGGGTGACTCCGTGCTGGAGATCGGCCCCGGCTTCGGCGCGACCACGCGCGCGCTCGTCGGGCTCGTCCCCCGGCTCACCGCCGTCGAGATCGACGAGGCGTCGGCGGACCTCCTCAAGCGGGAATTCGACGGCCGGGTGCGGATCGTCCAGGGCGACGGAGCGGCGATGCCCTTCGAGGACGGCGAGTTCTCCGCGGTCGTCTGCTTCACGATGCTGCATCACGTGCCCACGACGGCATTACAGGACTCGATCTTCGCCGAGGCGTTCCGCGTGCTCCGCCCCGGCGGTGTCCTGCGCGCGATCGACAGCCTGGCGAACGCGCCGTTCCGGCTCCTCCACCTCGGCGACACGATGAACGCGCTCGACCCGGTCTCGCTCTGGCCCCGGCTCACCGACGCCGGATTCACCGACATCGAGGTCGACCACGTACCCAAGCGCTCCGTGAAGTTCTCGGCGAGGAAGCCCGTCTGACCGGCTAGGGGTTCGTTCACGAAAAGCCCGGGTCTTAGGGGCTGTCCGGGCGCCAGGGGCGTCCTAGCGTCGGGGCAATGAATCGTCTGTTTCGCGGTTTGGCGGCGATCGCCGCCGGCACCGCCTTGTTCTCCGGAACACTCGCGGCCGGTCAGGCCGTCGCCGCCCCCGCCAGGGCAGGACTGCAAAAGGCGCTGGACGACGCCGTCGCCGCCGGTGCGCCCGGCGCGTACGCCGCGGTGCTCGACCAGGACGGCGGCTGGTACGGCCGGAGCGGCGTCGGCGACGTCACGACGGGCGGCGCGCCGGACCCCCGCGGCCGTTTCCGGGCGGGCAGCATCACCAAGAGCGTGGTCGCCACCGCCGTCCTGCAACTGGCCGGTGAGGGCGAAGTCGGCCTCGACGACCGCGTCCAGGACCGCCTTCCCGGGCTGCTGCCGTACACCGAGCCGATCACCGTGCGCCAGTTGCTGCAGCACACCAGCGGGATCCCGGCGACCGACCGGTGGAACAGCCTCCCGGAGATCGACACGACCCGCTGGCGGCACCAGTCACCGGACGAGACCATCCGGCTGGGGACCGAGGGCAAACCGCTGGCCTTCCCACCCGGCCAGGGCATGGTGTACTCCAACACCAACTACGCCGTGCTCGGGAAACTCGTCGAAAAGCTCACCGGGGACGAGCTGAATTCCGTGCTACAGCGCCGGGTTCTCGACAAGGCGGGGATGCGGGACAGCTCCCTCCCGTACCGCTATCCCCACGTCCATCACGCGGCCGCCCGTGGTTACGAACGGCTGTACGGTCCCGACGCGCCGCTGACCGACGTCACCGACTACGAGATGTCGCGGTTCTGGGGTTCCGGGAATCTGATCTCCACCGCCGACGATCTGAACCGGTTCTATGGCGCCGTGTTCACCGGACGACTCTTCCCCGCGGCGCAGCTGGCCGAGATGCGCAAGACCGTGCCCAGCGGCGTTCCCGCGGTGGACTCGGGCCTCGGCGTCATGCGGCTGCGGCTCCCGCAGGGCTGCGCCGCGCCGGAGGCTTGGGGCTTCAACGGTTCGGTACCCGGCTACAACACCTGGAGCATGCGGACCTCCGACGGCGCCAGGCAGATCACGGTCGGCGTCACCACGAACCTCACCTCCGAAACCGCGCGCTCGGCCGTGCTCCGCGCGATGTTCGCCGAGTTCTGCGGCTAGCCGCGCGCGAGGACCAACGGGACGAGTTGCTCGGCCGGCGTGAGCGAGCCGTGCTGCCCGACCAAGGAGGACTCGACGGCCTCCGCCAGTTCTCGCACGAGCCCGAAGCGTCCCTTCGCCGCCACGACCACGTCGCCGATACGCGGACGGACCCGATCGGAGACCGGCCCGAACCAGCCCGCCTCGACGGCCTCGTCGCGCGGGAGGATCCACGCCCGGTCTCCGATCACCTCGCGCCACGCCGCCAGGACGTCGGCCTCCGCGCCCGCTTCGCTGTAGACGTGCCGCGCCCGGACCTCACCCCCGATGGCCCGGACGCCGCCGAGCAGCGCGGGTGTCTCGTCGATGTCGAGCGCGCCCTCGACGGTGACCATGCCATGGTCGGCCACGACGGCGAGGAGCGCGCCGGGCGGCAGGCCGTCCACAAGGGACTCGACCAGCCGGTCGACCTGCCGTAGTTGCATCCGCCACGGCGCCGAACCGGGCCCGTAGATGTGGCCCAGCATGTCGAGTTCGCTGTGATAGCCCCAGCAGAACGCGGGCCGCGCTTCGAGGCAGTGCAGGACGCAGGCGGCCAGGTCACCGAGCGCGTGGACGCCCACATAGCGCGCGCCGGACTGTGTCGCCCGGGTGAGCGCAGTGTCGGCGAACTTCGCCGACGACACCACGCTGGTCGTGATCCCGGCGGCCGCCGCGCGTTCGAACGTCGTCGGCAGCGGCTGCACCTCGCGCGGCGGCAGGGCGCCGCGGAGATCGCCGCCGTCCACGTGGCTGCTCCAGCGCAGCGCGTTCAGGACGCCGGTGCCCGGCACCTCGAAGCTGTACCCGACCAGGCCGTGTTCCCCCGACGCCAGGCCCGTGCCGATCGCGCCGAGACCGGCCGCCGTCGTCGCCGGGAAACCGACCCGCAGCGGCGACTTCGCCAGCTGGGTGAGCACGGGCGCGTCGGTGGGATGCTCGGCCAGCAGCTCCCAGCCGAGACCGTCGATGAGCAGGACACAGGCGCTGGACGCCTCCGCCAGGCTCAGCGAATTGGCGAACCCCTCGGCGCCGAGGGCGGAAAGCACGGACGGGACGACTTGGCCGAGATGCGGCACGTGCGCCGCGACAGGCAGTTCCACCCGGCCAGCTTGCCATCCCGGCGGCCGGAAGGAGATGGGATAATGCCGGAATGCCGACCTACGCCTACCGCTGCCGCGAATGCGCCGGAACCTTCGAACTGCTGCGGCCGATGAGCGAGTCCGGTGCGCCCGCGCCGTGTCCCGAGGGCCACCAGGACACCGTCAAGCTGCTGACGACCGTCGCGCTGACCGGGTCCGCTTCCGGTCCGGCCCCTGTTCCCGCAGGTGGAGGCGGTTGCTGCGGCGGAGGCTGCTGCAGCTGACCCACCCGTTCGGGTGGCGCAACGTGTGATCGCCCGAATGGCGGGTACCCCCTTCCCACCAGTCTGGAAGCTCCAGTGGTGGGAAGGGAGAAAGTCCAGTGGCCACATCAGCACTGGCGGCCGTCGACTTCGGTCAAGGCGTGTCGAGCGCCTGGAGTTCGGTCGCCACCTTCGTCCCGAAACTGCTCGCGTTCCTGGTCATCCTGTTCATCGGCTGGCTGATCGCCAAGGCGCTCTCGAAGGCCGTGAGCATGGTGCTCGAGAAGGTCGGGTTCAACCGGCTACTCGAACGCGGGGGCTTCAAACAGATGCTCGCGCGCAGCCAGTTCGACGCGTCCGGCATCATCAGCAAGATCGTCTATTACGCGATCCTGCTGATCGCCCTGCAGTTCGCGTTCGGCGTGTTCGGCCCGAACCCGGTGAGCGCGCTGCTCAACGACATCGTCGCGTGGCTGCCGCGTGCCATCGTCGCGATCGTCATCGTGGTGATCGCCGGCGCGGTCGCCAAGGCGGTCAAGGATCTGATCGGGAACGCCCTCGGCGGTGTCTCCTACGGCAAGGTGCTCGCCACCATCGCCTCGGTGTTCATCTGGGGCCTCGGTGCGATCGCCGCGCTGAACCAGATCGGCGTGGCCACCGCGGTCACGATGCCGGTGCTGATCGCCGTGCTCGCCACGGTCGGCGGTATCGCCGTCGTCGGTGTCGGCGGTGGTCTCATCAAGCCGATGCAGCAGCGCTGGGAGACCTGGCTCGGCCGGGCCGAGGCGGAGATCCCCGCCGCGAAGGCGCAGGCCGAGGCCTACCAGCGCGGTCGCGAGGACGCGGGCCGCTCGGGTGAGGTGCCGACGGAGCGGACGACGGTCAACCAGCCGGTGTCCGCCGGGCATCACGCCGTGAACCCGAACGCGCCGACGCAGCACCAGCAGTTCCCGCCCAGCCAGGGTCAGGTGCCGCAGCATCAGGATCCCGGCCAGCGGCCCCCCGGTGGAAACATGCCCCCTCCGCCGGAGTACCGCTGACCTTCCACGGGAGCGGGTGGGGCGTCCGGCCGCCCTACCCGTTCCCGGTCGGCTGGGTCCGCCGGTCGTCCATCGAGGCGGCCAGCGAACAAACGCCGACCAGCCGCGCGGTCAACCAGTCGCTGGTGGTCCACGCGGTCAGATCGGCCGGAGCCCGGAACGTCCAGCCCTTGGCCTTCGCCTCGTCGAGCAGCCCGCGCGTGTAGCCGGCGAGCAGGACGACCCCGGCCACCGCCGCCGAGCCTTCGACACCGACCGCGAGGATGTCGCGCACCGCGGCGGAGTGCTGATCGAAGACGGCGGACAGCGCGGGCACGGCCGCCGCGGCGGCGAGCCCGGCCACACCGATCTGCTGGTGCAGCCGGGAAAGCGTGCTACGAGCCGAAGATTCCACCCAGGACGAGACCAGATCTTTCACCCGACCAGGTTAGCCAGGCCGGACGATTTGTCGACATCCCGGTGATGACGATCGCAGAACTCAGCACGCCTTGAGTGCCTGATCCAGGTCGTGCCACAGGTCCTCGACGTCCTCCAGCCCCACCGACATGCGGATGAGCCGGTCGGTGACCCCCGCGCCGCGCCGGTCGTCCTCGGCGACGATCCGGTGGCTGATCGACGCGGGATGCTGGATGAGCGAGTCCACACTGCCGAGGCTGACGGCCGGGGTGATCAGCCGGACCGCGCCGATGAGCGCGTGCGGATCGCCGTCCACCTCGAACGCGATCAGCGGACCACCGATGGCCGGGTAGTGCACGGCGCTCACGTTCGCGTGGCCGCGCAGCCGCTCGACGAGTTCGGCGGCCGTCGCGGACGCGGCGTTGACGCGCAGCGGAAGGGTCGAGAGGCCGCGAAGCAGCATGTACCCGGCGAGCGGGTGAAGCACGCCTCCGGTGGCGAAGCGGATCTGCCGCAGCATCCCCGCGTCTTCGGCGCTGCAAGCCACCACGCCACCCATGACGTCGCCGTGCCCGCCGAGGAACTTGGTCGCGCTGTGCAGGACGAACCGAGCGCCGTGCCGTCCCGGCCGCTGGAGCACGGGGGTCGCGAAGGTGTTGTCGACCAGCACCGGGACCTCGCCCGCGGCGCGCACGATCTCGGCGATGTCGACCTCGCGCAGGGTCGGGTTCGCGGGGGTTTCGAGCAGCACCAGCCCGGTGTCGGGACGCAGCGCCGAGGCGACGTCCTCCGGATCGGCCCAGGTCACCTCGGTCCCGAGCAGCCCGGACGTCAGCATGTGGTCGGTGCAGCCGTAGACCGGCCGGACGGCGACGACGTGCCGCTTGCCCTGGGCGACGGCCGCGAGCAGCGAGGCCGAAACCGCGGCCATGCCGGTGGCGAACGCGACGGCGTCTTCGAACCCTTCGAGTTCGGCCAGCGCCTTCTCGAAACGCTCGACAGTGGGGTTGCTCAGCCGCCCGTAGACCGGGAGCCCGGACAGCGAGCCCGAGGCAGCGAATTCGTCGATGCGGCCCGCCTCCTCGACGCTGTCCCGCGACGGGTAGGTCGTGGACAGGTCGAGCGGAGCGGCGTGGACGCCGAGGTCCGTGAGATCGTCACGGCCGGCGTGGACGGCTCGGGTGCGCAGCGTTGCGGTCATACCCCAGATGGTGCGATTTTCTCCGGATCGACCGCAATATCCTCGGATATCATTCGCTGATGTCGGATTCCGTCGAACTGAGCACGGTTGATCTTCGAATTCTGCGGCTCTTGCAGAACGACGCCCGGATCTCGAACAAGGATCTGGCGGCCGAAGTCGGCGTCGCACCCTCGACCTGTCTCGACCGCGTCAACCGGCTGCGCGAGCTCGGAGTGATCATCGGCCAGCGCGCCGAGGTGGACGCGGCCAAACTCGGCCGCCCGCTCGAAGCGCTCCTGTTCGTGCAGGTCCGCCCGCACCGGCGCGCACTGGTCGATTCGTTCGTCGAGCATCTGCTGGCGCTGCCCGAGGTCCGCGCCGTCTACCACCTGACCGGCCCGGACGACTTCCTCGCGCATGTCGCCACCGCGTCGGCGACCGAGCTGCAACGGCTGGTGCTCGACGAACTGACCGCCCGCGACGAGGTCGCCAGGGTGCACACGAACCTCGTCTTCCAGCACTGGAGCGGGGGACCTTTGCTACCACCCGGCTGATCAGGCGATCCGGACCTTGAACGGATGCCGCGGATCGGTGGGGCAGGTGAAGATGTTCAGCACTCCCCGGTCGCCGAACGCCCAGCACGCCGGTTCTTCGTCGTCGACCCCGCAACCGCAGCCGACCTCGTGTTCCTCCGTGGCCAGCGCGAGCGTCTGTCTCAGCTCGGCACCGCACTCCCGGCAGCCCAGGTCGACGCGTTCGGCCACGTGCCAGGCCGTCCAGCCGCCGATCTTCGCGTAGTGGTCGAGTTCGGGCCAGCCCTCCGGGTCTTCGCTCGCGCCTTCGGGGATGCCGAGCGCGGCGCGGGTCTCCGGCGGGAAATCGCAGAGGCGCGGCAGCTCGTCGATCGAGCACGGTTCGAAGACGCACGGTTCCGGCAGGTAGGCGGCTTGGGCGTCCTCGGGGGCGGGCGGCGGCTCCGCGATGTCCCCCACCTCGGCGGAATCGCGCCACACCAGCCGGACGGCGGGGCCGCGGTGGTACGGGTTGTCGTGTTCCAGCGGGCAGAACAGGATCTGCAGGACGTCGGTGCCCTCCGGGAAGGGCAGCTCCGGGAAGTCGTCGCGGAAGAACTGCGCCGCGCCGACCATCGCCGGGACCGGCTCGTCGAGCGGATGCCCGCCCGGCCACGCGTCGTCGGACGCGTCGGGGTCCGGCGGCCAGGTCACCGGGCACTCCGGCCATGGCTCGTCCGACGGCCAGAGCAGCGGCCCGCCGAAGTGGCTTTCGTCCGGACGGGGCAATCCCGGCGCGGGGTGCAGCCGGATGGCCGTCCGGACCAGGTCGTTCAGACCGGGGATGGGCACCCCGTCGTATGTGAGCTGACGCACTCCCGGGAGCTTAGAGGTCCGGCAGCGGATCTTCAGGTTTTCCCCGCATGATCTCGGCATCCGCGGCGTGCACGACGGAGATGTACTCGTCGTCGATCTCGTAGTCGACGCCGTTGAACTTGAACCACGGGACGGTCGAGGTGTCGACCGGCCCGATCCGATGGTTCCGCAACGTCGTCGCGACGACGCGTTTCGGCATCTTCCGGCTCAGGTACCCGGTGGTCAGGATCGTGATCGTCTTGCGTGTCACCGCGAAGAACACTCCGGGGTTGGTGCTGCCGAAGACGTCGGCTGGGAACACGTAGTGGATCTCGTCGTCCGGATCGAGGAGTTCCTTGATCCGTTTCCTGACCCCCGCGGAAACCGGCATGGCATCCAAGTTACCGCGCCGAGTAGTCCTTGAACCCCTTCCCGGTCTTGCGGCCGAGCCGACCGGCGGTCACGAGGTGCTCCAGCAACGGCGCCGGCGCGAAGCCCTCTTCGCGGAACTCGTTGTACAGCGTCCGCTGGATCGCCAGCGAAACGTCCAGCCCGACGACGTCGAGCAGTTCGAACGGGCCCATCGGCAGCCCGCAGCCCACCTTCATCGCGGTGTCGATGTCGTCGGCTTCCGCGTAGTGCGCTTCGAGCATCTTCACCGCGTCGTTCAGGTACGGGAACAGCAGCGCGTTGACGATGAACCCGGCCCGGTCGCCGCAGTGCACGGGGTGCTTGCCCACGGCAGCGCAGACGGCGTCGACGGTCGCGATCACGTCGGGAGCGGTGGCGATGGTGGAGACGACCTCGACGAGTTTCATCACCGGCGCCGGGTTGAAGAAGTGCACGCCGACCACGTCGGAAGGCCGCGAAGTGGCGGCCGCGCATTCGATGACCGGCAGCGAGGACGTGGTCGTCGCCAGGACCGCGCCCGGCTTCACGACGTCGTCGAGCGCGGCGAAGACGGCCTGCTTGACGGCCAGGTCTTCGGCCACCGCCTCGACGACGAGGTCGACGTCGGCCAGTTCCTCGAACTCCACCGCCGGCGAGATCCGGCCGAGCGCGGCGGCGGCGTCCTCTTCGGACAGCTTGCCCTTGACGACGGCCTTGTCCAGCGACTTCTTCACCCGCGCGACCGACGCCGCGGCCTTCTCCGCGCTCCGGGCGCGCAGGATGACCTCGTAGCCGCGTTTCGCGAACACCTCGACGATGCCCGTCGCCATGGTCCCGGTCCCGACGACGCCGACCTTGCGCACTTCGCGCGCCGTCGCAGTGTCCACTGTGGACTTCGTGACCGCGTCGGTCACCGTCGGCGAATCGGGCTCGTCGTAGGTGTAGAAACCCCGGCCCGTCTTCCGGCCGAGCAGCCCGGCGGTGATCATCTGCTTGAGCAGCGGCGCCGGCGCGTGCAGCCGGTTGCGCGACTGGTGGTACATCGTGTCGAGGATCTCGTACGCGGTGTCCAGCCCGATGAGGTCGAGCAAAGCCAAGGGCCCCATGGGATATCCGCAGCCGAACCGCATCGCCGCGTCGAGGTCCTCGCGGGTGGCGTAGCGCTGCTCGTACATCCGCACGGCGTGGTTGAGATACCCGAAGAGCAGGGCGTTGGCGATGAACCCGGCGCGGTCGCCGATCACCACCGGGGTCTTGCCGAGCCGTTCGGCGAACGCGACGACGTCGGTGACCACGTCGGGCTCGGTGACGACGGTGCGGACGACCTCGACCAGTTTGAGGATCGGCGCCGGGTTGAAGAAGTGCATCCCGACGACCTTGCCCGGCCGCGCGGTGTGCACGCCGATCTCGGTGATCGACAGCGAAGAGGTGTTCGAGACGAAGATCGTGTCCGGACCGGTGATCTTGTCCAGCTGCGCGAACACGTCGGATTTCGCTTCGAGGTTCTCCGGGATCGCCTCGATCACCAGGTCCACATCGGACAATTCCGCCAGCGACGTGGTGTACCGGATCCGGTCCAGGAGCGCGCTCCGGCCGTCGGCGTCGAGTTTGCCGCCGGACACCGCCCGTTCGGTCGAATGCTCCAGATGACCCCGGCCGCGGTGGACGCCGTCGTCGTCGATCTCCACCGCGACGACCGATACGCCGCTCCGCGCGAGCACCTCGGCGATCCCGGCACCCATGGTGCCGAGACCGATGACTCCCACACTCGAGATTTCCCGCGCCACAACCGGCCTCCGGAGGTTACTCGCTGGTAGTTTCTCCGATCGTGCCATGCCGGGGCGCGGAAAGCAGCGGCTGTCACCCTCCGAATCGAGTAAGTGTCACTCGCGGACGAGGGCTGAAGGACGCTTTTCCTCCGGCGCCGATGGCCGGATCAAGGGACCTTTGCTACCAGCTGGCCGATGTCCGGCGCCGATGGTCCGCCAGCGACGACCCTCAAGTCCGTGAAGGCCTCCTTGAGGGACCCGTATTTGCTGACCCGCTGGCGTGGCCGGGGCCGAGTGTGGAGGATTCGGGACGTTGTGCGTCCTGAATCCTCCACGGTCGACCCCGTCGGTGAGGCAGGCGGGCAGTGAAGCTCATGCCGGCTGTCGTCTTGGGCGAGCGGGGAAGATTCCAGCCGTCCAACGTCCAGGATCTTCCCCACTCGGTCGTCCACCCCGAGGCGCGACCGGCACGATCAAGGGTTCAAGACCAGGACGGCCACCGCGACGATGAAGGAATCGGGACACTCAACGTCCCAATTCCTTCATCGTCATCCCTCGACGACAACCGGACTCTCACTCCCACGCAGATCGGACGTAAGTACACAAATGAAGGCCTCCTTGAGGGACCCAGAGTCCCTCAAGGAGGCCTTCACAGACTTGAGAATATGGACAAACCTTCGCAAATCGGGCAATTCACCACAGCAGGCGTCCTCTATGGACAATCAGGGAAGCGCCTGGTGCGTGAAGGCCTCACCTCACCCACCGAAGTTCTGCCTCCGGCGAGGGCCAAGTACATGAAGGCCCCCTTCACCTTGGGTTCTAGTGGTGGTTGCAACACCTGAGTTGTTCAGGGGTTGTGTTGTTCGAGATCCGTATGGATCGGTCGCCTCAGGGGCCGAAGAAGCTGCTTGCCGAGCGCCGGGCATATCTTGATCTTGTGGCGCAAGGGATGGGCACTGCTGAGGCGTGCCGGATCGTGGGGATCAACCGCCGGACCGGGCATCGGTGGCGGCAAGGACGCGCGAGTCAGACGGGGCGGAAGGCCGGCAGGCCTTCCGCCCCGCCGTCGTGCCCGTCCGTGCCGGAGTCGCCTTCCTCGGACCGCCTGCCTGCGGGCGGAGCACGGGTTCCGTCCACCTGGTTTCTGTCTCAGGACGAGCGGCTTCTGATCGCGGATCTGGCGCGGGCCGGGCACGGCCCCCGGGAGATCGGCCGCCGGATCGGCCGCCCGGCCTCGACGGTCAGCCGGGAACTGGGCCGCAACGCCGATCCCGCCAGCGATGAGTATCTTCCCTATTCCGCGCAGGCCCGGGCCGACGCTCGCCGGCCCCGGCCCAAACCTGGCAAGATCGCGGCCAACCCCGAGCTGCGGGACCGGATCCAAGACATGCTGGACGACCGGTGCAGCCCCGAACAAGCCAGTAACCGGCTGCGCCGTGATCACCCCGACCAGCCGGAGCTGCACGTGGCCCACGAAACGATCTATCAAGCCCTGTATGTCCAAGGCCGCGGCGAGCTGCGCCGCGAACTCAAAGCCGCGCTACGCACCGGCCGCACCCAGCGCAAACCCCGCGGCAACGGCGAGCAACGCCAGCCCCGGTTCACCACGCCGATGGTGATGATCAGCGACCGCCCGGCCGAGGCAGACGACCGCGCCGTCCCCGGCCACTGGGAAGGCGACCTCATCATCGGCGAGAACGGAGCATCCGCGATCGGCACCCTGGTCGAACGCTCCACCCGCTACGTCATGCTCGTCCACCTCGGACAATCCCGCACCGCCGAACACGTCCGCGACGCCCTCGTCACCACCATCACAACCCTGCCCGAACACTTACGCCGCTCCCTCACCTGGGACCAAGGCGCGGAAATGGCGCGACACCACGAATTCAGCATCGCCACCAACATGCCCGTCTACTTCTGCGACCCCCACGCACCCTGGCAACGCGGCTCCAACGAGAACACCAACGGCCTGCTCCGCGAATACTTCCCCAAAGGCACAGACCTGAGCGTCCACACCCCCGACCACCTCACCGCCGTCGCCGCCCAGCTCAACCGCCGCCCACGCAAAACGCTCGGCTGGGACACCCCAGCCGAGCGCTTGACCAAACTCCTCACCGAAACCAGTTGATCACCCGTGTTGCAACCATCCCTGGAATCCACCCACCGCGCTAGACGCAAGGAAGGGGGCCTTCATGTACTTGGGGCGTCCGTGAAGGCCTCGACGCCCTCAGCTCACTCGCCGAAGTTCTGCTCCACCAGATCCTTGACCTTGGTGAGCGCTTCATCGGCCTGCGCGCCCTTCGCGCGGACCTCGATCCGGTCGCCCTGGCGCGCGCCGAGCGCCATCAGCGCGAGCACGCTGTTGGCGTCCGCGGTCTCGTCGCCCAGCCGCACGGTGACCTGCGCGTCCAGCCCCGCGATACTGCGCACCAGTACCGCGGCCGGCCGCGCGTGCAGCCCGACGTCGTTCCGCAACGTGAGTTCGACACTGCTCTCGCCGTCCTGCGCGCCTTCGTCGAACGTCAGGTCCGGCGGTGCGCCCGCCGAGGCGGCCGCTTCGGCGACGGCCTTGCGGTCCGCCCCGCCCTGCGCCGCGACGGCGGCGGCGATCGCGCCTTCGACCAGCGGCGCGTCCACGACGACCGCGGCCGACGGGTCGGCGAGCGATTCGACCGCCAGTTCCGCGGTCATCTGCGCGCTGCCCAGGTCGTACAGCAGGACGACGCCCGATCCCGAATCGGCGCGCTGCGTCGCGGCGACGACCTCGTCGTAGTCCGTTCCGATCCCGCCGTCGGCCAGGCCGCCCGCCGCCGCGATGGTGACGTCCGGCGCCATCTGCGCGGCGAGTTCCGCGAGTCCTTCGGCGAGTTTGGAGCTGTGGGAGACGAGCACGATTCCGACGCTCACTTGGCGGCCTCCGCGAACGCGCGCAGCAGCAATGCCGTCGAGCGGGCACCGGGATCCATATGCCCCTTCGCCCGCTCGCCGAGGTACGACGCCCGCCCCTTGCGCGGGACGAGGTCCACAGTGGACTCGGCGCCCTTGTCCGCGGCGTCGGCGGCCGCGGCCAGGATCGCCGCGACGCCGTCGCCGACGGCCTCCTCGGCGGCGGAGACGGCGGGGATCAGGGCGTCGACCATGGTCGCGTCTCCCCCGACGGCCTTGCCGCGCGCCTGCACTCCTTCGAGCGCCGCGCGCAGGGCCTCGACCAGCAGCGGACCGTCCACTTCGGCCGCGTCGCCCAGTTTGACCGACGCGCGCAGGAAAGCCGTGCCGTACAACGGGCCCGCCGCGCCGCCGACCTTCGAGATCAGCGTCGTGGCGGCGAGCTTCGCGACCGCGGCGGGGGTCTCGGGCGTGGCGGAGTCCAAAGCGGACACGATGGCAGTGAAGCCCCGGTCCATGTTCTCGCCGTGGTCGGCGTCGCCGATCGCGCGGTCGAGGTCGACCAGTTCGGCACGATGCTCGGCGATCACCGCGGCCGCCGCCCGCAAGGCGGCGGCGAGCGTCTCGGCGGTGCAGGCCATCAGACTCCCCACCTCAGGGCCGGGGTGTTCACCGGCGCGTCCCACAACTCGGTCAGCTCGTCGTCCAGTTTCAGCAACGTCAGGCTCATCCCCTGCATCTCGAGGCTGGTGATGTACGGCCCCACCAGCCGCCGTTCGACCACGATCCCACGCTCGGCCAGCAGCCGCTCGGCGATCCCGTGGGCGAGGTACAGCTCGACCAGCGGGGTCCCGCCCATCGAGTTCGTGAACAGCAGGACCTTGTCGCCCTCGGCGAAGGGCAGGTCCGTGACCACCGCTTCGACCATGCGCGCGACGAGTTCGTCGGCCGTCGTCACGGCGGTGCGCTCGATACCGGGCTCGCCGTGGATGCCGATGCCGAACTCGATCTCGTCGTCGGCGAGGTCGAAACTCGGCTCGCCCGCGTGCGGCACGGTCGGCGCGGTGAGCGCGACCCCGATCGACCGCACCTGGCCGATCACCTTGCGTGCCAAGGCCTCCACCGCGTCCAGCGTGTCGCCCCGTTCGGCGGCGGCGCCGGTGATCTTCTCCAGCAGCACCGTGCCGCCGACGCCGCGACGGCCGGCCGTGTACGTGGAGTCCTTGACCGCGACGTCGTCGTCGATGACCACGCTGCGCACGTCCAGCCCTTCGGCGGCGGCGAGTTCCCCGGCGGTCTCGAAGTTGAGCACGTCACCGGTGTAGTTCTTCACGATCAGCAGCGCGCCCGCGTCCCCGGTGGTCGCCTTGACCGCGGCTTCCACGGCGTCCGGCGTCGGCGAGGTGAACACGGCGCCCGGGACGGCGGCGGCGAGCATGCCCTGCCCGACGAAACCGCCGTGCAGCGGCTCGTGCCCGGAACCGCCGCCGGAGATCACCGCGACCTTGCCCGCCACCGGCGCGTCCACACGTACCACGATCGCCGGGTCGTCCTCCACGCGCAGGACGTCCGCATGCGCCGCGGCGAGTCCGCGCAACGATTCCGCGACCACCGTCTTCGGGTCGTTGATGATCTTCTTCAAGGGTGGCCTCCGGCCGTCGGCGGGTGGGGTGCCCCCTTCCTACCTCTCCCGGCCGGATGCCGCCAGCGTCAGGGCTTCGGCAGCTTGGAGATCACCGATTTGGCGATCTTCGCGGCCTTCCCGCACGACACCGCTTCCTCAGGCTTCTCGTCGTAGTTCTTGTAGATCACGCTGACGATCTCGACATCGTCATCGACCCACGGCTTGTGCTGCCATTCGATCTTGCACTCGGCGGCGTTGCCGCTGCCGAACTTCTGGTACCCGGCGACGCCGTCGAGGTCGACCTTCTTGGTCCCGTCGCGTTCCTCCGGCGGAAGGCCCTTGCGGAAGTTGATCGAGATCCGCGGGTTGGAGCCCGGTGTCCAGTCGCAGGAGTGGAAGGAGGTCAGCTCGGCCGCGCCGTGCGGCACCACCTCGTTGAGGACGGCGGTGTCGGCGGCGGTGCACGGGTCGACCGCGGTGAGCGTGCCCGCGGCGGCCGGGTACTTCGCCGGTGACGCGTGCAGGCTCTTCACGGCCTTCGCGGCCACCGCACGCCCTGTCGCGCACGGGTCGCCGCCGTCGTAGGTGACCGAGAAGCTGATCCCGCGCTCGGGCTTGCGCAGGGTCATGATGCCGACGTCGCAGCTCTTCCCGTCCTTGTCCTTCCGCTCGATCTGCGGCAGCCCGTCGACCGCCGAAACGGTGACGCCGTTGATCGAGGAGAAGGTCGACGCGCCGATCTCGACCCTGACCGTGAGGGCCTTGCCTCCGGCGTCGACGGCCTTCGCCCGGCAGGTGCCGAACGAGGTGAGATTCGACGTCGGGTCCTCCGGCGTGCCGAGGCCGCTCATCACTTCCTTGTTCACCAGGCCGCACGGGTCGATCGTGCGCAGCACCGCGGGGGTGACCGCCGGATCGTTGATGTCCCCGTCGGGCACCGAACCGGAACCGGAGCCGGGTTCGGCGGCGACGGTGGTGCGGGCGAAGTTGGACTTGCCGAGGTTCTGACCGCAGGCCGAGAGCACGCCCAGTGTGGCGACCAGGGCCAGCACGGACGCGATCCGGCGACGTCGAGCGTTGAGCAGCACGAGATGCACGGTAGCCGGAGCCCCTCGCCGCTGTCCGGACAACCCGGCTATTCGCCGCTCTCGCCGTCGGTGCTCGGCGGCACCACGATGGGCCGCAGCTTCGCCCAGAGCATGAACAACGCCGCGAACACCAGCATGCCGATACCCGCCCACAGGTTGATGTTGACGTCGGCGGCCTTGGCCAGCTCCTCCTCGGTGGTGAAGCCGATGCCCATGATCGTGAGCACCAGCCCGTAACCGCCGATGAGCAGGGCGATGATCAGCCGGATGTCGAAGACGCCGGCCTTCTTGGGAGCTTGCGAAGCAGCCATCTCCGGCCTCCTAGAAGATGATGTTGAGCGCGATGGTCAGGATCA
Source organism: Amycolatopsis japonica (assembly GCF_000732925.1). NCBI lineage: Bacteria > Bacillati > Actinomycetota > Actinomycetes > Pseudonocardiales > Pseudonocardiaceae > Amycolatopsis > Amycolatopsis japonica. The sequence continues at coordinate 1,256,853 of NZ_CP008953.1, read as the reverse complement.
GCACGATGCCCGCGAGCAGGCCCGGCTTGCGGTACCAGCCCGCGTCGTCGCCCGTCTCGTCGTGCTTCAGCGACTCCTTCGGGGTGAGGGAGTAGACGAGGCCGACCAGCTGGGCCTCCGGCTTCGGCGCGGTGGCGAGCGAGACCGCGACGCTGACCGCGATGTCCACGACGAAGGCCGTACCCGCGGCCACGAAGCTGATGCCCTGCCCGGTGAGCCCGAGGACCCCGGCCTGCGACAGCAGCCACACGGTGATCGCCGAGGCGGTACCGGATACCAGGCCGACCCAGCCCGCGGTCGGCGTCATCCGCTTCCAGAACATGCCGAGGATGAAGGTGGCGAACAGCGGCGCGTTGAAGAAGGAGAACAGGTCCTGCAGGTAGGTCAGGATGTTCCCGGAGTTCGACGCGATGAACGCGGTGCCGATGGCGAGCACGGTGCCGATGGCGGTGACCAGGCGGCCGAGCCGGAGGTAGTAGCCGTCCGACTCGTTCTTCTTCACGTACGACTGCCAGATGTCGTAGGTGAACACGGTGTTGAACGAGCTCAGGTTCGCGGCCATCCCGGCCATGAACGAGGCGAGCAGACCGGCGAGCGCGACACCGAGCATGCCGTTGGGCAGCAGGTCGCGCATCAGCAGCAGGATGGCGTTGTTCGCGGTCACGCCGCTCGGCGCGTCGCCGCCGTCGAGCAGGACCTGCTTGTCCTGGACGTACTCGGAAACGGTGACCGCGGCGATCATGCCGGGGATGATCACGATGAACGGGACCAGCATCTTCGGGAAGGCGCCGATGATCGGCGTCCGCCGCGCGGCCGACATGCTCTTCGACGCCATCGCGCGCTGGACCTCGACGAAGTTCGTGGTCCAGTAGCCGAAGGACAGCACGAAACCGAGACCGAAGACGAGACCGAGGATCGACAGGAAGCTGTTGCCGAAGCCGGTGAGGTTGTCACCCGGCCACGAGTGCAGCTGCGCGTCGCCGCCGGGGCTCGCGGTGACCTTGTCGACCAGGCCCTGCCAGCCGCCGACCTTCACCAGCCCGACGATGGTCAGCGGCAGCAGCGCCGCGACGATCACGAAGAACTGCAAGACCTCGTTGTAGATCGCGGCGGAGAGACCGCCGAGCGCGGTGTACGAGAGCACGACCGCGGCCGCGACGATGATCGACACCCACAGCGGCCAGCCGAGAAGGAGGTTCACCACGCTCGCGAGCAGGAACAGGTTCGCGCCCGCGATGAGGATCTGCGCGCTCGCGAAGCTGATGCCGTTGACCAGGTGGGCGGGTTTGCCGAACCGGCGGAGCATGAACTCCGGGACACTGCGGACCTTCGAGCCGTAGTAGAACGGCATCATCACGATGCCGAGGAACAGCATCGCCGGGATCGCGCCGATCCAGAAGTAGTGCACGGTCGGCAGGCCGTAGAGCACACCGTTGGCCGACATGCCCATGATCTCGACCGCGCCGAGGTTCGCCGAAATGAAGGCGAGACCGGTGACCCAGGCGGGCAGCGACCGGCCAGAGAGGAAGAAGTCGAGGCTGCTCGAGACCGACCTCCGCGCCATGTACCCGATGCCGAGCACCAGCGCGAAATAGAAGGCGAGCAGGACGTAGTCGATCGGACTTGCGTCGAGCCGCAGGTTCGCATCGGCCAGCACGTGCAACCGACCCACCTCCATAGTGAAAATGTCCACGAGAAACGCCGGTATCGCGTCAATCGCGGACCATACTGCATGGATTCAGGAACGGCAGTGCGGGTGCGCGACGAGTGCCCTGAAGTGTCTGTTTCAGGGCGATTCTTGACAATTCCTGTCCGGTCGAGGCGCACTCAGGGACGTTTCACCTTTTCCTCGTCCGCGCCCAGTGCGATGTACACGTCGATCCATTGGCGATCGATGTCGGTGACGTCGCCGCCGTCGCAGTACGGTTTGGACCCGTTCGCGGTGTAGTAGCGGAGCAGGGCGAGGGTCTCGTCGGTGCGCCGGATCGAGTCGTCGGTGTAGCGGGGACCCGGCGCCCGCGGCTGATGCTTCATACAGGTCAATTCGGTCACGACGCCCTCGGTGGTCTCGTCGTCGAACCGTGGCCCGGCGTCGGCCCCCGTCTCGGAGCACGCCACGACTACGGCGAGGAAGACCAGCGTGCTCAGCGCGGCGCCGCGCAACCGGCGCGGAACCCTTTCGGTGGGCAGATTGCGCATGGGTGGGCCGCCTTTCCGGTCGTGGTCCCGCCGTCGCGGACTCATCCGGCACCGCCGAGGTTCGCCAGCGTGGTGCGTGCCGTCCGCGCGTCGGTCAAGGAGAAGTTCGGATTGATGCGCAGCGCTTCGGCGAGCGCCTTGACGGCTTCGCCCGGCCGTCCGAGCGCGGCGAGGATCATGCCGCGGTGGTAGGAGAACGAGGCGCTGCGCCAGCCGGTGCTCGCCGCCCGGTCGGTGAAGGTGAGGGCTTCGGCGTTCCGGCCGTTGAGGTGCAGTGCCCAGGCCATGGCGTCGGCGACGAACACGGGTTGCCTGCGCTCCCATTCCGCCTGCGCGAACCGGAGGGCCTGCACGGCGTCGCCGCGGTCCGCGGCCACCAAGGACGCTTCGAGGTCCACGTTCGCACCGGAGTCGACTTCGAGGCGTCGCTGCTCCTCGAAGAGCTCGTACTGACGTGCGGCGGATTCCGGTGCCCCCGACGCCGACAGCAGCAGGGCGTACTCGCGCAGATTCCCCACGTTCGGCTGACGGGCCACGAGATCCCGATAGCCGGCGAGCGCCTTGGCGGTCTGCCCGCGTGCCGCCGCGACCTTGGCCTTTCCTTGCTGGAGCGAGGTTTCCTGCGGCAATGCGCGCTCGCCCGCCTCGAAATGCAGCTGTGCGGTGTCGAGATCCCCGTTGTCGAAGGCGAGTTCGCCGAGGAGATTGCGGCAGAACGCGACGTCGCTGGGATCGACGGCGTCCGCCAGTGCCCGATCGAGCGCGTGCCGGGCGTCGTCGACACGACCGTGTATTTCGAATTCGTAGGCGGCGCGGGTGAACGAGGAGACACCCGGTTTCAGATCGAGCATCCGCTGCAACGCGGCGGTGGCCGCGGCCGTGTCCCCCAGCTGGGTGTAGGCGTCGTTGAGCACGCCGTGGATCTCGGCGTTGTCCGGCAGCGCGGCCTTCGCCTTCTCGCCCCAGTCGCGAGCGCCGGCGAAGTCGTGCCGCGCGTTGGCGAGCGCGCCCATGCCCGCCAAGGCGATCCCGTTGCCGTCGGGCTGCTGCCCCAACGACTTCCGCAACGCCTCTTCGGCCTTCGGGAAGTAGGCCGGGTCGGCCTTGACCCGGGCCGCCTCGACATAGGCGGCGCCGAGTTCGGCCCAGGCCCGCGGATCCTGCTCGTGTTTCGCGAGCTTGGCTTCCGCCGTCCGGACCGCCCTGTCGAGAGTGCTCACGCCGCCCTGCGGCCCTTCGCCGAGGACGGGTTCGGGCGGGATCAACGCGGCGACACCCACGGTGAGCAGGCTCGCGCCGAAGACCGCCAGGAGCGCGAACCGGCGAGTGCGCTTCCCGAATCGGATACCTGTCGTGCTTTCGGGGACGTCGTGGGACATCGGGTCCGCCTTCCGCGGAGATGGGGGTGGTGGCCGCCGCCGGGGGTCAGCGGCGGCCACCGAGGGGAGGGGGGATCAACGGACGGTCGAGTTGACCGCCTTGTTGTTCGGCAGGGCGACGTACGGGAACACCGCGCCGAACGGGACGTCGTTCCGGTCCACCCGGTCGCCCGCGGCGAGTGCCTTGACGATGCCGCTGACCGCCGCGCCTTCCAGCGCCTGGACGCTGATGTCGAGCGCGTCGTCGGCCAGCCGACGGCCGTTCGGGAACCCTTGGAGGTCGCCGCCGAGGACACCGAGCCGGCTGGGCTGCGCGGTGACCGGGATCGACGTGTTCAGCCGCAGCTGCTCCGACGGCGCGAACCGCGCCGGGTTGACGTCGGCGTTGTTGAGCTGCGAGTTGAGATCCAGGTTGATCTTGTCACCGGATTTGGTGGTGATCCCGGTCAGGAAGATCTCCGTCAGATCGTCGCGGGGTTTGGCGGGCGCGGGGATGCCGTAGATCCGCTGGACGAGGTCCGGCACCTCCGGATTGGTCACCTTGTTCACCAGCGCGGGCACCGTCCGGTCCTGCTCCGGCAGGAGCGAGTTGAACCGGTCCTTCAGCCCGGCGGGCACGACGACCTCGTTCACCAGCGGGTTGCCCAGGCGCGAAACCTGGACGTCGGCGCCGAGCGCCCGCTCCGCACCGGGGGTGCGCAGCGTGATCGTCTTGCGTTCGGTGTCGCTCCAGACCCCGATCACCGGGTTCCTGGCCGGATTGCCCCCGAGCGTCAGCGCGCTCTTGGGCAGCTGCAACGCCACGGTGTTCACGTTGAAGCCGGCCAGCGTGTCCTGCCCGACCTCGGACAGGTTCTTCCCGTAAAGCAGGTCGAAGATCCGCAGATCCAGGAAGAACGGATCGTCGGCCTGCCCGGCGAACGTCTGCCCGCCACCGGGGACCGGGGTGATCGCCTGGTTCCGGAGCACGCCGTAGTTCGGCATCGACGCCGGGCCGACGTTCGACGGCGCGACCCTGCCGTTGGTGACCAGGTTCGTGGTCCGCCCGGTCCCCCGGTCGATCACCGAGAGCGTGTAGAACTGGCGGAACAACAGGTCCTCGTCGTCCAGCGAAGTGACCGGATCGTCGTTGTAGAGGAAGGTGTCGTTCCCGCGCCGGTCTTCGGTGCGGAAGGTCCACCGGTAGGTCAGGTCCGCTTTCGCGTCACCGTTGTTGTCGATGTTGATGTCGTGGTTCGCGTCCGTGGCCCACGGGTAGAAGTTCGGTCCCCCATTGGGTTCTTCGAACGGATACCAGTTCGCGATCAGGGTCACGGTGTCCGGCTTGTCAGGGCTGACGAACGCGTACACGTCGGTGTTGTCCACCGCCGGGTCGCCCGAGATCAGCGGGGCTTCCCGGTGGCTGGAGGCCGACGCCGGGGCGGCGAGGGCGCTCGCGAGCACCATCGCCCCGGCCAAGAAGATCGAGACGGTCGCTCGCCGGCGGCGAGCGAGATGGGATGTAGCCATTTCATTCCCCTTTCACCGAGGCCGATGGTGCCCGCCGTCGTCAGTGGGGATGTTGTGGAAGTGTTGTGGCGCCGGGAAAAGGGCGCGAAAAAGGGCCGCTCCCGGCGTTTCCGCCGAGAACGGCCCTCTCCCGTGACCGGTGGGGGTTTACCGGTCCGTGGGCAGGCCCACTTCGCCGTCCTCCTTGATCAACCGGGCGAGGACGTCGTCCGGCATGTACGTGCGGTGCGGGTAGCCCGGACCCCACGAGTTGAGGAACGGCACGGCACCGAGTTCGTCGGCACGCGGATTGCCGAGGACCTCGTGCACCTCCTCGACCGACGTCGCCCAGCGATAGGCCTGGATTCCGTTCTTCACGTCGGGCGTGTAGGCGGCCCGCTTGACGTGATCGTCGTCGGCGTAGGTCTCCGACCACGGGACGTGCCCCAGTTCGAGCAGGACCTCGGCGGCGGCACGGCACGAGGTGCCGTTGTTGTCCCCGGGGTTGGTCTCGTCCCATTCGTCACGCATCTTCGACTGGTCCCACAGCCACCGCGCGGCGTAGAGGTCGCCGTTGAACATCGACATGCAGCGCGACCAGCCGAAGCCGACGCACGCGCCTTCCCGGCCCTGGTCGTAGAAGGCGTACTGTTTTTCGCCGTCGGTCGACTCACCGGGTTCGAGGCAGACGCAATGCCCGCCGCGGATCCTGGTGAGCGATTTCGCGCCGCCCTTCGCGACGAAGAATTCGCCGGACTTCTCGTCCTTCTCCGGTACGTCGAATTCCTTGTACCAGTTGACACCGATGACGACCGGCGACCGGGTGGGCCGGTCCTCGGTGGCCAGCGCGGTCAGCGGATAGCGCTCGACGTGGCGCCAGTCGTCCGGGACGAACCGGCCGAGCCTGCCGTCCGCCGGGTCACTACCGATCGGGCGATAACGCATGGGATCCTCCTATCCCTCATCCCACCGGAATACCGCCGGCGAGTTCATTGCGGCACGATCTTTTCCAGGAACCGCCGCGCGGCCTCCCGCCCGCTTTCGAAGAGGCGTTTCTTCTCCTCTTCGCCGAGCCCGAAGTCGACGGCGGAAACCCCGGTCGTGTCGACGTACACCGTCCGCCGGTTCACACCCTCCTCGTGCAACCGGTAACGATTCCAGTCCGAGAGCAGGGTTTCGAGCGAACCGATGGCGATCCGCAACGCGCTCTTCACCGGTTTGTCCCTGCCGCCCACCGGTTCCCCGGAAAGCTTCACGCCCCAGGTCGGCCAGCGCGGCTTCTTCGTGTCGGTCCGGTCGAAGACGGTGATCGGGAAGTTCGACAGCAGCCCGCCGTCGACCCAGGTGACGGTGCCCTCGGGACGGACGGCGAACTGCACCGGCCGGAAGTACAGCGGGATCGACATGGACGCGCGGACCGCGTCGACGATCTTCTCCGCACCGGGATCGCGGCCGTACTGGGAATAATCCCAAGGCAGCCGGACGAGCACGCGACGCGTCAGGTCACTGACGTGGACGACGAGGGAATACCGTTGGTACGGAAGCAAAGTACTTTCCGGATCGTCGATGGCGAGGTCGGCGAAAGTGCGCACGCCGACGTCTTCCAGCAACGGGGTGAGCCATTCCGCGAGATAGTCGCCGGAGTGCATCCCGTCGTGCAGGAGCAGATCCACGCCGTCGCCGATCGGGCCGGTGACCTTGTCGAACAGGGACTGATCCTGGAAACGGCGGCAGTCCATGTCGTTCATCACCGCTTCCAGACCGCCGAGATCCTTCCCGGCCTTCTGATAAGCGGCGACCAGCGTCGCCACGATCGCACCGGCACTCGTCCCGGCGATCCGGGGAAACGAATAACCCGCTTCGTGCAACTCCAGCACCGCGCCCAGCAACCCGATGCCTTTGACGCCGCCGCCTTCCAGCACCAGATCGACACACTTCGGAGAATCAGCCATGGCACTTCACCTTCGGACCCCGCGACCACCGGATGTCGGTGGTACCCCTCGCGGAAATCGAGTGTGACACAGCGCGAGACCGAGGAATCCGGCGTTCACCCGAATGGCCCGGAAGTAGCTGGTTCTTTTGCGGGAGAACGCGAGTTCGTTAATTTCCCGCCGCCCTTTAGGGCATTCTGTGGCGCGAGAAAGAATGCAGATACCCGAATCATGGACTCGATTCGGTATCGGCTGTTCAGCGCCGTAACGTGTGGGGAGCCGTGCCCGACTTCGCGTCATGAAGCGCGTCGCGATGATCTTCACAGTCGTCCTGCTCTGCGGGTTCTCAGCGGGATGCGCGGAGAACCCCACCGCGTCGACGGTGACCGCAAGCTCGCCACCGTCATCGTCGACGACCTCCACAACATCGACCCAGCCGATCAGCCCGACCAAGAGTTCGCCGAGCCCGACGACATCGACCCCGACGAGCGAGTATCCGAAGTTCGTGCCGAAGGCCAAGGTCGACAAGCGGTACACGCAGTACGTCGACGGTGACAAGATGGTGATGCTGGCACCCGGCGTCTACGCCGAACCTTCACCGGACGGGGTCCTCGGCACGATGGAGGACTACAGCTCCTACTTGGGCAACTGCACGGCGATCAAGCGCTATTCCGAAACCCATCCTGGCGGACACACCTGCTGGTGATCGCTGTACGTGAAGGCCCCCTTCACTGCGTCTAGCGCAGTGAAGGGGGCCTTCACGTACTTGCGAGCTTGCTCAGAACAGGCGGAACTCGTCCGACTCGATGCCACGCAGCGCGTCGTAGTCCAGCGTGAGGCACCGGATCCCGCGGTCCTCGGCCAGTACCCGCGCCTGCGGTTTGATGATCTGCGCCGCGAACACGCCCTGCACCGGCGCCAGCAGCGGGTCGCGGTTGAGCAGTTCGAGGTAGCGCGTCAGCTGCTCGACACCGTCGATCTCGCCGCGCCGTTTGATCTCGACGGCGACACTGGCCCCGTCGGCGTCGCGGGCCATGATGTCGACCGGGCCGATCGCGGTCGGGAACTCCCGCCGCACCAGCGTGTAGCCGTCACCGAGGGTCTTGATGTGCTCGGCGAGCAGTTCCTGCAGGTGCGCCTCGACGCCGTCCTTCTGCAGGCCCGGCTCCGCGCCGAGTTCCTGGGCGTGGTCGTGGAAGATCTCGTCGATCGTGATGACGAGCTTCTCCCCCTGCTTGTTCTCGACGATCCACAGCTTGCCGTCCTCGATCAGCCAGCACGGCGGGCTCATCCAGTTCAGCGGCTTGTAGGCGCGGTCGTCCGAGTGCACGGACACCGAGCCGTCGGCCTTCACGAGCAGCAGCCGGGTGGCCATCGGCAGATGGGCGGTCAGACGGCCGGCGTAGTCGACCTGGCAGCGAGCGATCACAAGGCGCACCCCGCGAGGGTAGGACAAGCACGGCGATACTGTGCGCATGGACCCCGTTCAGCGTGTCAGCTCGCGTGAGGTGTACCGGAACAACTGGATGACCCTGCGCGAGGACGACGTCCGGCGGCTCGATGGTTCCGAGGGGATCTACGCGGTCGTCGACAAACCCACCTGCGCCGTCGTGATCCCCTTCGACGGGGCGAGGTTTCACCTGGTCGAGCAGTTCCGCTATCCGCTCGGGCTTCGGCGCTGGGAGTTCCCGATGGGCACCGCACCCGAACTGGCCGACGTCCCGCCGCTCGAACTCGCCGCGCGCGAGCTGCGCGAGGAGACCGGCCTGGTCGCGGGCTCGATGGCCGAACTCGGCGTGACGGACGTCGCCGCCGGGATGTCGAGCCAGCGCGGGCGCGTCTTCCTGGCCACCGATCTCACGCAGAGTGAAGCCCAGCGCGAGGTCGAAGAGCAGGACATGCGGACGGCGTGGTTCGACCGCGACGAGTTCGAGAAGATGATCGCCGCGGGTGACATCACCGACGCGCAGACCTTGGCCGCCTACACGCTCCTGCTCGTGCGCGAGCGCACGTTGTGACGGCCGCTCAGTCCGGCCACACCGGGGAGCGCTTCTCCAGGAACGCCGCCATCCCCTCGCGGGCGCCGGGCAGCTGCGAGGCCGAAGCCATCACCTCGAGCGCGAGCGCGTAGGCGTCGGCCTCGGGCCGGTCCAGCTGCGCGTAGAGGGTCTGCTTGCCCATCGCCTTGCTCGCCCGGCTGCCCCGCGTCGCACGTCCCAGCAGTGAAGCGACGGCCTCGTCGAGTGAGTCGTCCGGGACCACGCGGTTCACCAGGCCCCAGTCCAGCGCGGTCGCGGCGTCGACGACGTCGCCGGTGAGCGCCAGCTCCATCAGCCGTTTCCGCCCGATCGAGCGGGCGACCGGCACGGCGGGCGTATGGCAGAACCAGCCGCCCTTGCCGCCGGGCAGGGCGAAGCCCGCGGATTCCGCGGCGACGGCGAGGTCGCACGACGCCACCAGCTGGCAGCCCGCCGCGGTCGCGAGCCCGTGCACCCGCGCGACGACGACCTGCGGCACGGACTGCATCGTGCCCATCAGGTCCGTGCACAGCCGCAGCAGCTCGCGCACGCCCATCAGGTCGCGGGCGGCGACGTCGCCGAAGTCGTGCCCCGCCGAGAACACCGGCCCGGCGCCGGCCAGGACGATCCCGGTGGCGTCGGTGTCCCCCGCTTCGCGGAACGCCGCGAGCAGCTCGGCGAGGTGGTCGGCGGACAACGAGTTCCGCCGCACGGCGCGGTTCATGGTGATCGTGACGGTGTCGCCGTCCCGCTTCACGAGGATGTGCTCGTACTCGGCCATGCTTCGACGGTAACCGACCGGAACGTCCGGCGATACGAATCGGGCCCGACGCCGACGTCGGCCCGGAGCCGTCGCCGCAGGTTGGCGGCGGTGCCGAGGCCGGACCGCTGCGCGACCCGCTCGACCGGCAGCTCGGTGGTCTCCAGCAGCCGCCGCGCGAGCCGCACCCGCTGCGCGCGCAGCCAGCGTCCCGGCGTGACACCGGTGGCCGCGGCGAACTCGCGATGGAACGTCCGCTCGCTGAGCCCGGCGTGCCCGACAAGGTCGTCGACGCCGATGTCGTCGGCGATACGCTCCAGCGCCCAGTCCATTGTGGACGAAACGCTCGGCCGCGACGGCTTGGGCGGCAACGGATTGTCGACGTACTGCCGCTGGCCGCCTTCCCGCGCCGGCGGCATCACGAGCCGCCGGGCGAGGGCGGCCGCGACGTCGGCGCCGTGGTCGCGGCGCACCAGGTGCAGGCAGAGATCCAGCCCGCCGACCACTCCGGCGGAGGTCAGGACGTCACCCTCGTCGGTGAACAGGACGTCCCGCTGGACGACCGCGTCACGAGCGGCGGTTTCGAGATCGTCCAGCAGCCGCCAGTGCGTGGTGACGGACCGGCCGTCGAGCAGCCCTGCCGCCGCGAGGGTGAAGGCACCGGAGCACAGCGACGCCACGGTGATCCCGGCCCGGTGCGCCTTGCGCAGCGCGGCGACGGCGGCCACGGGCACCTCGGCGTGCGGATCGACCCGGCCGGGCACGAGGACGAGATCGCAGCCCGCCAGCCCGCTCAGCCCATGCGTCGCCTCGACCTGGCCGAACGGGTGGATGGCGACCCGGCCGCGGCCGGACGCGCAGAGCCGGACCTCGAAGGGGCCGATGCCGCTGTCGGTCCGGTCCACGCCCCAGACCTCGCCGATCACGCCCAGATCGAAGGCCCGGCTGCCCGGCAGGAGGAGCACACCCACGGTTCGCATGGCAGGAAAGTACCGCATCGCGCGTCTTCTGCCACTCCCTCGGCGGCCGCTCCGAGCACGAGACTCGAGGCCATGACCACTGAAACCAAGGCCTTGATCGTGATCGACGTCCAGCGCGGCTTCGACCGGCCCGTCTGGGGCCCGCGCAACAACCCCGGCGCGGAAGCCAACATCAAGGCGCTCGTCGACGCCTGGCAGGAGCGCGGGCTGCCGATCGTGCTGGTGCACCACGACTCCGTGAAACCCGGCTCGTCGCTGCGGCCGGGGCAGGAGGGCAACCACTTCAAGCCGGAACTCGACGGCGTGCGCGCGGATCTGATGTTCGGCAAGAAGGTCAACTCGGCCTTCCACGGCGACATCGATCTCGACGGCTGGCTGAAGACGCGCGGCATCACCTCGTTCGTGCTCGCCGGCATCCAGACGAACTTCTGCTGCGAGACCACCGCGCGCGTCGGCGGGAACCTCGGCTACGACGTGACTTTCGCGCTCGACGCCACGTTCACCTTCGACCTCGCCGGGCCGGACGGCGGCGTCCTGACCGCGGACGAGCTGTACCGGGCGACCGCGACGAACCTGCACGGCGGCGGATTCGCCACGGTCACCTCGACGAAGGAGATCTTGAGCGCGCTTTGAGGCCGACGGAGGGCGTGGGTCGAGTTGGTCGTGAGTGGTAAGTGTCGTTCTAACGACACTTACCACTCACGACCCGCGCGACCCACGCCCTCCCGCCGCCTCCCCCTCACGCCCGGTCGATCACCGCTTTGAGGAACCGCCGCGTCCGGTCGTGCTCCGGATCGTTGAACAGCTTGCCCGGCGCGGCGTCCTCCAGCACCTGCCCCTCGTCGAACATCATCACCCGGTCCGAAACGTCCCGCGCGAACTGCATTTCGTGCGTGACACAAAGGATCGTGATGTCGGTGGACGTCGCGATCTCGCGCAGCACGCGCAGGACGTCGGCCACCAGTTCCGGGTCGAGCGCCGAAGTCACCTCGTCCAGCAGCAGTACGTCCGGCCGCATCGCGAGCGCGCGGGCGATCGCGACACGCTGTTGCTGACCACCGGAAAGCCGGGTGGGGTGCGCGTCCTTCTTGTCGGCGAGCCCCACCATCTCCAGCAGTTCGACGGCCCGCGCCTCGGCCTCGTCCCGCGAGACGCCGAGCGAGTGGATCGGCGCTTCGGTGATGTTGCGCAGCACGTTCATGTTCGGGAACAGGTTGAACTGCTGGAACACCATGCCGATCCGCTTGCGCGCTTCCCGCAGGTACTTCTCGTCCGCGGGCACCAGCTTTTCACCGCGCTTCATGTGACTCAGGTAGTCACCGCAGACCTCGATGGTGCCGCCGTCGACCCTCTCCAGCGTCATCAACAGCCGCAGGATCGTCGTCTTCCCGGACCCGCTCGGCCCGATCAGCGAGACGAACTCCCCCGGCGCGACGGTGAAATCGAGGTCCTGCAACACCACGTGGTCCCCATAGGACTTGACCACCTGCGAGAACCGGATCATCGGGGAATCAACTGTGGGCGGCACGTCGCTCCAACCTTCTCACCAGAATCGAAGCCGGCAGGCTCACCAGCAGGAACAGCACCCCGGCCAGGGTGTACGGCTCGGTGACTCGGAACGTGTCGGCACCGACCTCCTTCGCCCTCGCCAGGACGTCGACGACGCCGATCGCCAGCAACAACGGGGTTTCCTTGAACATCGAGATCGTGTAGTTGCCGAGCGCGGGCAGCACCCGCGGCACGGCTTGCGGCAGCACCACCGCGGTCCACACCCGCGACCTCGGCAGGTTCAGCGCGGTCGTGGCCTCCCACTGTCCTCTCGGGACGGCTTCGATCCCGGCGCGGTAGACCTCGGCCGCGTACGTCGCGTAATGCACGCCGAGCGCGATGACGCCGGTCGCGAACGGGGACAACGTCATCCCGCCCACCGGCTGGATCACGTAGTAGAGCACGAACACCTGGATCAGCAAGGGCGTACTGCGCACGAACTCGATGAACAGCAGAACCGCCTGGGACAGCACGGGAATCCCCGTCCGGCGGATCAGCGCGAACACCAGACCGAGCGCGTACGCGACCACCGAGGCCAGCAAGGTGATCTCGACGGTGACGAGAAGCCCTTCCAGCAGAAGGGGAACCGAATTCGCGGCGGATTCCCAGCTCCAGTCCATCACACACCTCCCGCGGTGGCCGTCATCCTGGCCGGGGCCCGGCCGAGGCGCCGCGCGGCGATCCGTTCCAGCAGCCGCATCCCGCTGGTGATCAGCAACGCGATCAGGAGATAGAGCACGAGTTCTGTGCCGTAGATCCAGCCGAGCTCGGCGCCGAACACCGGCCGCAGCAATTCACCTTGCCGTGCCATCTCCGGGACGGCGATGAACGAAAGCAGCGCGGTGCTCTTCAGCAACTGGATGAAGAGATTGTTGAACGGTGGCAGCATTTCCGCGAACGCCTGCGGCAGAATCACGCGCCGCATCCGCTGGGCGGGGGTCAGGTTGAGCGCGACGGCGCCCTCGAACTGCGCGCGAGGCACCGAATTCACCGCGCCGCGGACGATTTCCGCGCCGTACGCCCCGTGGTTGAGGCCCAGCACCAGGATCCCGGCGAACATCGGCACCAGCTGGAAGCCGACCAGCACCGGCAGCACGAAGTACAGCCAGAACAGCTGGACGACTTCCGAAGTGCCGCGGAAGATCTCGACGTAGACGCGCGAAATCCCCCGCACCGTCCGGGACGGCGAGCCCAGCGCGAGCCCGGCGATCAGGGAGAGCACCACGGTGAGCGCGATCCCGCCGACGGCGGCGGTGACGGTCGCGGTCAGTCCACTGAGGACGGTCGTGATGATATGCGATACCGACGACGACATGACGTCAGCCCCGCTACACCGCGCAGAGTTTCTCGGTGGTGACGTCGGCCTTCGGCAGGTTGTCCGCCGAGAACCCGAACGGCGTCACGATCTTGGTCCATTCGCCGCTGTCGTGCAGCTTCTTGAGCTCGGCGTTGAAGGCCTCGCGCAACGGGTTGTCGTCCTTGCGGAAGACGAACGCGCCGGCGGAGACGACCGGTTTGCCGTCCTTGATCGGGTCGAAGCCCGGCGTCACCTCGGCCGCGGCGCCCGGGCTCTTCGCCAGGACGTCCTTGAGGGAGATGTCGGTGAGGGCGGCGCAGTAGACCCGGCCGTCGGTGACCGCGCGGAGCGTGTTGTCCTGCGAGTCGAGGGTGACGATCTGGTCCTCGGCGACGCCGGAGTCGGTGGCGTATCCCTTTTCCACGGCCGCGGAGAGCACGGCGACCTTGACCTTCTTCGCCGCGATGTCCTCGAACTTCAGCACCTGCTGCGGATTTCCCTTGGGGACCAGCAAAGCGGTCAGCGCCGAGTAGTCGGGGATCGAGAAGGCCGCCGCGTCGCACCGTTCCTTCTTGATGTTCATCCCGGCCGCGACGATGTCGTACTTCCTGGCGTTGAGCGCGGGGATCAACTGGTCGAAGGAGACCGCTTCGGCTTCCACGTTGTCGATGCCCATGGCCTTGAAGACGGCGCGCGCGACCTCCGGCGCCTCACCGGTGACCTTGCCGGCTTGGTCGGTGAAACCGTACGGCGCTTCGTTCGCGATCCCGATCTTGATCTTCTTCGCGTCCTTGGCGGCCTGCAGGGCGTCACCGGAAGACGTCGACGTGCACGCGGACAACAGCACCGGGCCGCCGATCGTCACCGCTCCCAGTACCGCCGACCGCCGGAAGAACTCTCGCCTCGACCATTCGCCGTGCACCATCGCGGCACCTCTTTTCGATTAATCGGTTTAATCGAAACGTAGGTGGGTACCCACACGCGAGCAGTGTGAGCGGGTGACGAACCACCCGCTGTTACGGTACCGAGATTTACGGTGACTTTAGGTGCTCAGACCGTGGCGCTCCCGTACCAATCCGACAATTCCGTCCATGATGTCGGTGAGTTCGTAGTCCTTCGGCGTGAACACCCGCGCGATTCCCCGCTCCAGCAGGAGCTTCTCGTCGTCGGGCGGGATGATGCCGCCGACGATGACCGGGATGTCGCCCGCGCCCGCGGCCCGCAAACCGTCCACGACCTGCGGCACGACCTCGAGATGCGAACCCGAGAGCACCGAAAGCCCGACCACGTGCACGCCCTCCTGGACGGCGGCCGCGACGATCTGCTCCGGCGTGAGCCGGATGCCCTGGTACACCACCTCGAAACCGACGTCACGCGCCCGCACGGCCACCTGCTCGGCGCCGTTGGAATGCCCGTCGAGACCGGGTTTGCCGACCAGGATCCGCAGCCGCTCGCCGATTTCGGTGTTCGTCGCCTTGATCCGGTCACGGACGCGGCGGATCTCCTCGTTGCCCTCGCCCGCGGCCGCCGACGCGGAAACCCCGGTGGGAGCACGGTATTCGCCGAACACCTCGCGCAGCGCACCCGACCATTCACCGGTGGTGACCCCGGCGCGGGCGCACTCGATGGTGGCTTCGAACAGGTTCTCCGAAGTCTTGGCGACGGTCTTCAGCTTCTCCAGCGCCGACTCGGCGGCCGCGTTGTCGCGGTGCGTCCGCCATTCCTCGATCGCGGTGACCGCCTGTTTCTCGACGGCGGGGTCGATCGTTTCGATCGCCTTCGCGCCTTCGGCCTGCAGCGGGGACGGCTCGGTGGTCTCGAACTTGTTGACCCCGACCAGGATCCGCTCGCCGTTCTCCATGCCACGCCGGTACTCCGCGAGCGAAGCGACGAGCTGCGACTTCATGTAGCCGCTCTCGACGGCCGCCACCGCGCCGCCCAGATCCTGCACCCGCGCGATCTCCTCGCGGGCGCCCGTCATGATCTCGTCGACCTTGGCCTGGATGACGTGCGAGCCGTCGAAGATGTCTTCGTACTCCAGCAGATCGGTCTCGAACGCCAGCACCTGCTGCATCCGCAGCGCCCACTGCTGATCCCACGGCCGGGGCAGGCCGAGCGCCTCGTTCCACGCGGGCAGCTGGATCGCGCGGGCCCTGGCACCGCGGGAAAGGGAGACCGCGAGCATCTCCAGCACGATGCGCTGGACGTTGTTCTCCGGCTGCGCCTCGGTCAGGCCCAGCGAGTTGACCTGCACGCCGTAGCGCAGCCGCCGCGCCTTGGGATCCGTGACGCCGTAACGATCCCGGGTGATCTCGTCCCAGAGCGCGGTGAACGCGCGCATCTTCGACATCTCTTCGACGAACCGCACCCCGGCGTTGACGAAGAACGAGATCCGCGCGACGACCTTGGCCATGTCGGCCTGCTCGACCTGGCCGGAATCGCGGACCGCGTCGAGGACGGCGATGGCGGTGCACAACGCGTACGCGACCTCTTGCGTCGGCGTCGCACCGGCTTCCTGCAGGTGGTAGCTGCAGATGTTGATCGGGTTCCACTTCGGCACGTGGTGCACGGTCCACGCGATCATGTCGGTGATCAGGCGGAGACTCGGGCCCGGCGGAAAGATGTAGGTGCCGCGGGAGAGGTATTCCTTGATGATGTCGTTCTGCGTGGTGCCGGTGAGCTTCGCCAGCACCTCGTCCACGTCACGGCCCTCGGCTTCGGCCTGCTCACGCGCCACGGAGACGTAGAGCGCCAGCAGCCACATGGCGGGCGCGTTGATCGTCATCGACGTGTTGGCTTCGGCGAGCGGGATGCCGTCGAAGAGGCGCCGCATGTCGCCGATATGCGAGACCGGGACGCCGACCTTGCCGACCTCGCCCTTGGACAGCTGGTGATCCGGGTCGTAACCGGTCTGCGTCGGCAGATCGAAGGCGACCGAGAGGCCGGTCTGCCCCTTCGCGAGGTTACGGCGGTACAGCTCGTTGGACGCGGCCGCGGACGAGTGACCCGCGTAGGTCCGCATCACCCAGGGGCGGTCCCGTTCACGGTCCGTGGGATAGGGCACGGCATACCTCCGGCGCTGGACGACCGCTTGAGTGTACCGGCCGGTAACATGCGCCGCGCAGTTGAATCGAACACAGTCGGGTCATTCTTCCGGCTGGAAGGTGCCCGGGCCCCGGTGGACGACACGGGACCCGAGCACCGGGATCAGACGACTTCGAGCCCGATGCGGAACCCGTCCGGGTCGAAGGCGTTGGCGTCCAGGGCGAAGTCGCTCTGGCCCCCGCCCTGGCTCGCCCACCGGGTGAAGGTGGGCACGCCCTCCGGCTCGCCGCGGTCGACGGCCAGGATGGACAGGCGCAGGTCGGTGATCTGGACGCCGGGCGGCAGTGGACGCGTCTCCAGGAACAGCCGGTACTGGTCCGGGTCGAAGGAGTTGCTGTCGGTGATCAGGTCGGTCGTGCCACCGCCCTGGCTCGCCCACGGCGTGTAGGTGACCGGACCGAGTTCCCTGCCGCGGTCGCGGGCCTGCCCGCCGATCCGGAAGTCGATCTGGTTCAGCTGGCCACCACCGAACGCGGGATTGAGATCGATCCTGGCGCCGTCCGGGTCGAAGTTGTTGCTGTCCCCGGCCCACTGCGACACGCTGGTGCCGAAGTTGGCGAATCCGGTGAACTGCTCGACCCCGAATCCGCCCCGGCCGCCGTTGTCGGCCAGCTGGATGCCGATCCTGAAGTTAGGCGGTGCCGCCTCCGCAATCGCCGGGGAGACGGTGACGGACAGCCCACCCGCGGCGAGCAGGGCGAGGGTGCTGCTCCAAAGCTTGCGCATTTCTCTCTCTCCTGTCGGGAATCCGTGCCAACGCGGAGAGATTCACATCCGGCACCACCGGGAAATGTTGTGAAGGTGTTGTGGCCGCTAAGGGTTCCGGTTTCGCGCCTCTTCGACGGCTTTCGCCAGCTTCTCCCGGACCTTCGCCACGTCGCTGACGCCCACCAGGATGACCGGCGGCTTCCGGTCCTTACCGGTGCCGGCGCCGAAGTTCGCCGACGCCCACGCCAGCACGCCGAGCCTGCCGAAGGTGATCGTCCCGGTCTTGCCCGGCCCGGGGGTGACGACGGGATCCGCGAGGCCGGCCAGCGCCGCGGACTCCTCCTTGCGGCGGACGAGCGAACTGGTCGCGATGACCCGGCCGTCCGTCACGGCGTACGTGGTCGAGGCGAGCCTGAGGTAGCGGATCAGCGGCCTACCGGCGAGATGCAGGACGCCCGCGACGGTGAGCACGACCCATGCGGCCGTGTGGAACGCCGTGTCGTGGTTGGCCGCGAAGAACACCGTGACGGCGCCGAGCCAGAGGAGGCCGACAGGGACGTTGAAGTAGTCGCCGGGATTGAAGAGGGGCCTGCGCACGGGCTGCCCGGCCCAGATGACCCGTTCGCCTGGAAGGAGGTCGATCTGCCCCTCATGCATGCCACGGCACATTACCCGTCCGGGGGACGGGCGAGGAGTGTCCGTTCGTCGGTCGCCCATCGGGCCGAACGGACCTGGCGAGCCTTCGGTACAGGTGGTCGTGAGTGGCGATTCGGGTTATCGAGGGGTAAGTCAAAGGTGGCGTGATGGAGTCAGCGGTGCGAGCGGGCTCGCACCGCCGAGGCCCAGCATGCCCCTCAGACCGTCCAAAAAGGACACTTTTGATCAAAACGTCTGATTTGGGCACTTTGCGTAGTATTGCCCAAGGGTCGCGAGCGGCGATGGTCGCCCTAACCCTCCTTGCCACTCACGACCCACGCGAGAACCGGACATAATGACATCAATCGGGCGCGCCGTTCATCCCCGCGAGTCATTCCGGAATCCCGCGTGGCAGGGGTTCGATCACGCCATTTTCGACTTACCTCTCAATAGAACCCGAATCGCCACCCACGACCACCCGGCCCGGCCTCGCCGTGACTGGATGGCCGACACCCGTGATCAGGTGGACGACACGCGTGTCCAGGCGGACGGCTCGGGGCAGGACCGGCCGGCTACGCGCGTGTCGTCCACCTGATCACGCCCGCCGTCCCCTCGAACACACGTGACCGCCGAAGCGACACGAGTCCTCGTGAGTGGCGCCCCAGGGCAGCCGACCGCGCCTTGGACTGTGACCGAAATCCGCGAGACTCCCCCGCCACCGGCGTCTAGCGTGGGTGACCGTGACGTGGAGTTCGTACAGCAGCTATCTGGTCATCGTCGTCCTGATCGTCCTCGCGCCCGGGCCGGACACGATGGTGATGCTCAAGAACTCGCTGTCCGGCGGCACCCGCGGCGGTTTCCTCACCACGGCCGGGATCTTCGTGGCCAACGCCGTCCAGGGCACCGCCGCCGCGCTCGGCCTCGGTGTCGTGATCGCGCAGTCGCAGCCGGTGTTCGTGACGCTCAAATGGGTCGGCGCCGCATACCTGGTCTTCCTCGGTTTCCAGGCGTTGCGCGGCGCGTGGCGGGGCGACTACTCCGGTGTCACGGCGGTGAAGCAGCAACGGTCGAGCGGGTTCCGCCGCTTCCGCGAGGGCTTCCTTTCCAACATCACCAACCCGAAGGTGCTCGTGCTGTACCTCTCGGTGCTGCCGCAGTTCCTCGATCCGGTGACGACGTCGGCGTGGCACGCGCTGCTGCTCGCGTACACGGTCGCCGTCCTGGGCGCGATCTGGCTGCTGACGCTGCTGTTCTTCGTGCACCGCGTGCGGACCTGGCTCGAACGCCGCAAGGTCCGGCGGGCGCTCGACGGCGTCACCGGCACGGCGCTGGTCGGCTTCGGCGCGGCTTTGGTGTTCGAGTCATGACCTGGGGTGTGTACAGCGGTTTCGCGCTGATGATGCTGGCGCTCGCGCTCGTCCCCGGCCCGGACAACATGGTGGTGCTGAAGAACGCGCTGTCCGGCGGTGTCCGCGGCGGAGGTTGGGCCTGTTTCGGCGTCGGCGCCGCGAATCTCGCGCAGGCGACCGCGGCCGCGCTCGGTCTCGGCGCGGTCATCATGAACTCGCGGCCGGTGTTCGAAGCCGTGAAATGGGCGGGCGCGGCGTACCTCTGCTACCTCGGCGTCCGGGCTCTGATCGGCGCCTTCCGCGGGGACTACGCCGGGCTCGCCGAGACCGCAGCCGCCCGGCGGAGCGGATTCCGCCGCTGGCGGGAAGGCTTCCTCTCCAACGTCACCAACCCGAAGGTGCTCGTGCTGTACCTGTCGGTGCTGCCGCAGTTCCTGACCCCGGGCGTCACCGGCACCGGGGACGCGCTGCTGCTGGCGTACACGATCGCGGCCGCGGGCACGGTCGCCCAGCTCCTGCTGCTGTTCTTCGTGCACCGCGTGCGGACCTGGCTCGAACGCCGCAAGGTCCGCCGGGCGCTCGACGGTGTCACCGGCACGGCGCTGGTCGGCTTCGGCACCGCGCTCGTGCTGGAGTAACCCCTTCGGTCGTTCACGCGATACTCCGGATGTCGCAATGGCGCGACCTCAGGGAGGCTTCGATGAACAAGAAGACCTACGGCGTTCTCGCCGGAGCCGCCTTCTCCCTCATTCTCCTCGGCGCGGGTCCCGCCGACGCCGGCGAGCGCGGTAACTCCGGAGCCCCGCCCGGACACGCGCGGGACACCACCAAACCGCAGCCACCGTCCAAAGCGGACTTCTCCGGGCACGGCGCGAACAAGCACGGGCCGTACGACTCCACCCGGGACGGTTCGCCGTCGGCCAACGGCAACGGCGGTGGCGAAGCCATCGGCAAGCCCTGCGCCGGTTGCGTCGGCAAGGCCGACAACAAGAACCCGCGCGGGCAGCTGCCGGGCGGTTCCGACGCGAACGCGGGCTACGAATGCGACCGCAACCACGGCGTCGGACGCGGCAATCCCGCGCACACCGCCTGCGTGCCGGACCGGACGCCGCCCGCCACGAAGCCGCCGGCCGAGACTCCCCCGCCCGGGGGACCACGCTCCGAAGCCGTCCCTCCCGCGGTCGTGCCGGTGGCGGCCGTCGCCGCGGCCGCCGCGCCCCGCGCCGACGTCGCGGTCGCGAGCTCGCCGTCACTGGCCAAGACCGGTTTCGATCTCGAACCCGTACTGCTGACCGGGCTGGGTTCGCTGGCCGCGGGCGGTGCCGCGGTCTACGCGGGAACGCGGCGGCGCCGGGACGCATGACTACTTTCGGCGGGTGACTTTCCGGCGTTCACCACGTTGAATCCCGGAGCACCTAGCCAAGGAGGCCGTTCGTGAGGTTCACCCCCGCCGCCACCGTCACGGCGATGGCCGCCGCCCTGCTGCTGGGCGGCGCCACCGCCGCGACCGCGATCAACTCCTACAACGCGACCCCCGCGCCCGAGCGCACCGAGGTCGGCGCCCTCGTCGCCACCTGGGACAACGACGGCGACCCCGCCACACCGGACCGGGTCGACTGGGTGTGCTCCGGCACCATGGTGGACGCCGACACCTTCCTCACCGCCGCGCACTGCACCACCGACTGGCCCGCCAACGTGCGGTTCTTCGTCTCGCTCGACCAGGACGTGCAAGCGGGTCTCGACGCGGCCGCGAAGAAGTACCCCGGCGACCCGGCGGCGGTCGCCAAGGCCGTCGCCGTCGAGGGCGTCGCGCACAGCGAGCCCGGCTACCCCGGCAACTCCGCCGACTCGCACGACATCGCCGTCGTCCAGCTGCCCGCGAAGCAGGTCGCCGCACGTTGGAGCTTCACCCCCGCGAAGCTGCCCAGTGCCGGTCAGCTCGACAAGCTCGGCCCGCAGGGGCTGAACTCGACGCCGTTCGTGGTCGCCGGCTACGGCACGCAGGAAGCCGTGAACGGGCCGGGCGGGCACACGCATCCCGGCGGCGGCGTCCGGATGAAGGCGCCCGTCACCTTCGACGCGCTCAACAAGACCTGGGTCCGGCTCGCGATGACGGCACCGCAGGGCAACGGCGGCGCCTGCTACGGCGACTCCGGCGGGCCGAACTTCGCCACGATCGACGGCAAGCGTGTCCTCGTGTCGACGACCATCACCGGTGACGGGCCCTGCTACGCCACCAATGTCACCTACCGGCTGGACTCGCCGACGTCGCGTGACTTCCTCGCGCCGTTCGTCGCCCTGCCCTGATCAAGCCCGCTCGGGTTCGCCCGCGACGCGCTCGATGCGGGCACCGAGCCGGTTCAGGTTCTCCACGAAATGCGGGTAACCGCGGTCGATGTGGAAGACGTCCCAGACCTCGGTGACGCCGTCCGCGCACAGCCCCGCCAGCACCAGCCCGGCGCCGGCGCGGATGTCCGCGGCCCACACCGGGGCGCTCGAAAGTTTCTCCACGCCGCGGACGACGGCGTGGTGCCCATCGGTGCGCGCGTCGCCGGAAAGCCGCATCATCTCTTCGATGAACCGGAACCGGGCTTCGTAGATGTTCTCCGTGATCATCGAGGTGCCCTCGGAGACCGCGGACAGCGCCACCGCGAACGGCTGCAGGTCGGTCGCGAAACCGGGGTACGGCAGCGTCACCCAGTCGACGGCCTTCGGGCGCTCGTTCTGGACGATGCGGAAGCCCTTGTCGTCGAACGTCTCGACCTCGGCACCCGCCAGGCGGAGCTTGTCGAGGACCAGGTCGAGGTAGTGCGGGTTGACACCGCGGACGGTCAGGTCGCCCCGGGTCATCGCGGCGGCGAACGCCCAGGTCGCGCCGACGATCCGGTCGCCGATCACGCGGTGCTCGGTGGGGTGCAGCTTCTCGACGCCCTCGACGGTGAGGGTCGAGGTGCCCGCGCCTTCGACCTTCGCGCCCATCTCGGTCAGCATCGTGCAGATGTCGACGATCTCGGGTTCGCGCGCGGCGTTGTCGATGACCGTGGTGCCCTCGGCGAGCACGGCGGCCATCAGGATGTTCTCGGTGGCGCCGACGCTCGGGAAGTCCAGCCAGATCTGCGCGCCGCGCAGCCCGTCGGCCTTCGCCACGACGCAGCCGTGCTCGATGGTGCTGGTGGCGCCCAGCTTGCGCAGTCCGTTCTGGTGCATGTCCAGCGGCCGCGAGCCGATGGCGTCCCCGCCCGGCAGCGCCACGACGGCCTGCTTGAGCCGTCCGACCAGCGGCCCCAGCACGCACACCGACGCGCGCAGCTTGCCCATCGCGGCCGAATCGGCCCGGTGCGACAGCTCGGCCGGGGTGGTGATCGTGGCGGTGTCGCCGTCGATGACGACCTCGCAGCCGACACTGCGCAAGACGTCGCCCATCAGGGGAACGTCCAGGATCTGGGGGCAGTTCGTGATGGTCGTCGTACCCTCGGCCAGCAGGGCCGCGGCCATCAGTTTCAGGACGCTGTTCTTGGCCCCGACCACGTCGACCTCGCCGACCAGCCGTGCTCCGCCGTGCACGTCGAAGTGCTCGCTCATGGGCGCCAATCATGCCCTCTCGCCCGGATTTGCCTTACGCCGGGCCGGTAGAGTCGGCTTCATGGTCGTTCGCATCAACCGCGTGTACACGAAGGTCGGCGACAACGGCACCACGGCGCTCGGCGACGGCTCCCGCGTGCCGAAGACCTCGCCCCGCCTTGGCGCGTACGCCGACGTCGACGAAGCCAACTCCGTCATCGGGCTCGCGCTCGCGATGGGCGCGCTTCCCGAGGAGATCACGCAGGTGCTGCGTGCGGTGCAGAACGATCTCTTCGACGTCGGCGCGGATCTGTGCGCGCCCATCGTGGAGAACCCGCCGTACGAGCCGCTGCGCATCACCGAGCGGTACATCGAACGGCTGGAAGGCTGGTGCGACGAGTTCAACGAGCGCGTGCCGAAGCTGACGTCGTTCATCCTGCCGGGTGGCACCCCGGGGGCGGCTTTCCTGCACCAGGCCCGCACGGTCGCGCGGCGGGCCGAGCGGTCCGGCTGGGCGCTGTTCGAAGCCGAGCAGGCCACGACGAACCAGCTGGCGATCAAATACCTGAACCGGCTTTCGGACCTGCTGTTCATCCTGTCGCGGCTGGCGAATCCGGACGGCGACATCCTGTGGCAGCCGGGCGGGGCGAGCTGAAGGACGCTTTCATAGCGCCCTTCAGCTCACGTTCAGCCCTGTTCGCGTGCTGCCCAATAGCGCTCGAGGTCGACGTCGGGCGTGCCGTCCTTGCCCGGGTCGATCGCCTTCATCGTGATCGTGTCCTCCAGGGACACGGACTCGGGAAGGTGGCTCCAGCGGTTCGTGTCCTCGCTCTGAGTCATGGACCGAGAATAGACGTGGATCACGTCCGCAGCCCGGTAGAAATGCCGCATTCAGAGGACTAAATGCCCCAGGAGGCTCGGAGCGAAGCGAGGGCATCGTGGAAACCGGGGAAGGTCTTCTTCACGCAACCGGGGTCGTCCAGCGTGATCCCCGGCGTCCGCAGCCCCGTGACACTGAACGCCATCGCGATCCGGTGGTCCCGGCGGCATTTCACCGACGTCCCCGTCGGCACGCCGGGCTGGATCTCGATCCAGTCCCGCCCCGTCTCGACCGGAACACCCATCGCGCGCAGGTTCTCCTCGCACGCCGCGAGCCGGTCGCATTCCTTGATGCGCGTGTTGTAGACGTCCTCGATCCGTACCGGCCCGTCCGCGAACGGAGCGATGGCCGCGAGCGTCGGCACGGTGTCGGAGATGTCGCGCATGTTCACCGTGACCCCGCGCAGGCCACCCGTTCCGGTCACGGTCACGGCGTCCGGGCCGACTTCGACGTCCGCGCCCATCTGCCGCAGGACCTCGACGAAGGCCAGATCCCCCTGCAGTGCGCCCTCACCGAGCCCCGGCACGGTCACCGAGTTGCCGGTCAGCGCAGCGGCCGCGAAGAAGTAGCTGGACGTCGAAGCGTCGGGCTCGATCTCGTAGCGACAGCCCTGATACGGCGTGGGCGGCACGACGAACGTGTCGCCGTCCCGGACGACCTCGACGCCGAAGCGCCGCATCATCGCGATGGTGATCTCGACGTAGGGCACCGAAACGAGGTCCGTGACGGTGATCCGCAGGCCCTCGGCGGTCAAGGGGCCGACCAGCAGCAACGCGGTCAGGAACTGCGACGACAGCCCGGCGTCCAGCGTCAGCTCGCCGCCCTTGATCCCGGCGGCCCGCACCACCAGCGGATGGTGTCCCGGCGAGCCTTCGAAGGTCAGGTCGACGCCCAGCTCCAGCAACGCGTCGGTGAGCGGGCCCAGCGGCCGGGCGCGCATCTGCTCGGAGGCGTCGAACCGGAAGGTGCCGTGGCCGGCGGCGGCCAGTGCCGGCAGGAACCGCGCGGTGGTGGCGCCGTCACGGCAGAAGACGTCGGCGCTGTCGACGGCGGGGCCCTCGGGCTTGCCCTCGATCGTCCACTCGCCGGGAGCGCGGGAGACCTGGTAGCCGAGTTTGAGGAGGCCCTCGGCGAAGCCCTCGGAGTCGTCCGAACGCAGCGGCCTGCTCAGCACGGTCGTCCCGTGGGCGGCGGCCGCGAGGAACAGGCCTCGGGCGGTGATCGACTTCGAACCGGGGATGTCGACGATGGTCACGGCGTGAGCATACGGCGTGCCCGAACGGCGAACTCGCGTGATCAGACGCGGGACTCGCGTGATTGAAGGCGGGACACGCGTGATCAGACGGACGACACGCGTGATCAGGAAGCGCGCGGCAGGCGGCGGCCCGGCGGGGCCGACTCGAGCCAGGACAGGAAGCCGGTGAGGGCACCGGGACCCATCGCGATCTCGATCGCCTCCTGTTTGGCGGATTCGCACCGCAGGACGATCGAACCTTCGGGGACGGCGTACGCCTCCGTGCCGGAGGGGTCTCGCCGGTCCGCGATCTCCATGCTTTCGCGCTCGAACACGCGATCCGGGCCCGTTCGCAGGCTCCAGACGCGGAACCAGACGAACTTCTCGCCCTCGTAGCGGCCCAGCCCCAGATGCCAGCTGGACCGCGCCTCGTCCGGACGCCACCGCAGGGCGACGCTCACGCCGCCACCGCGGCGCATCCGGACCCACCGCAACGAATACCAGGCCGCGAGCACGGCCAGGACGGTCAGGGCCCCGAGAACACCCACGGCGATTTCCACGGCCCGGCCCCTGCCTCTCGCCCGGTCAGACTGACTGACCGGCCGCGCGAAGCTGGGCGGTCGCCCTAGCCCGCTCTTGCTCGTCTTCGCCGGTCAGCGCCTTCTTGGCCGCGTCGACGTCGATCTCGTCCGAGAGCTCCGCGCTCTCGGCGAGGATGCTCACGCCGGTCGCGGTGACCGACAGGAAACCGCCGTGCACCGCGGCGGTCACGGTCTCGCCGTCCGTGGTCGTCACCTTCACGACGCCACCCTCGACGAGCTGGCCCAGAACCGGCTCGTGACCGGCCATGATGCCGATCTCGCCCTCGGTGGTCTGCGCCACCACGAACGTGGCGGTACCGGACCAGAGACGGCGCTCGACGGCTACCAGCTCGACAGAAATCTCAGCCACGTAGCTTCCCTTCACCTCAGGTGCTGGCACCGAGTGTAGTAGTCGAAGTTCCCAGTAAGCGAACGGCGGGACCAGCGTCCACAGTAGACACTGATCCCGCCGCTCATCGGAACATCACTTCTTGGTGATTTCCTTGTACTTCTTCTCGAGGTCCTCGAGGCCACCGATACCCAGGAACGCCTGCTCCGGGTAGTGGTCGAAGTCGCCCTTGGTGATGCGGTCGAAGGACTCGATGGTCTCCGACAGCGGCACGGTCGAACCCGGCTGACCGGTGAACGCCTCGGCGACCAGCATGTTCTGCGACAGGAACCGCTCGATGCGGCGCGCGCGCTGAACGGTGAGCTTGTCCTCTTCCGACAGCTCGTCCATACCGAGGATCGCGATGATGTCCTGCAGCTCCTTGTACTTCTGCAGGATCCGGATGACCTCGGAGGCCACGCGGTAGTGGTCCTCACCGACGATGGCCGGGTCGAGAATGGTCGACGTCGACGCCAGCGGGTCCACCGCCGGGAAGATGCCCTTCTGGAACACGCCACGGGAAAGCTCCGTGGTGGCGTCCAGGTGGGCGAACGTCGTCGCCGGGGCCGGGTCGGTGTAGTCGTCCGCGGGGACGTAGATCGCCTGCATCGAGGTGATCGAACGACCACGGGTCGAGGTGATCCGCTCCTGGAGCTGACCCATCTCGTCGGCCAGCGTCGGCTGGTAACCCACGGCCGAAGGCATGCGGCCCAGCAGGGTCGACACCTCGGAACCGGCCTGGGTGAACCGGAAGATGTTGTCGATGAAGAGCAGCACGTCCTGGTTCTGCACATCGCGGAAGTACTCCGCCATGGTCAGCGCGGACAGCGCGACCCGCATACGGGTGCCCGGCGGCTCGTCCATCTGGCCGAAGACGAGGGCGGTGTCGTTGATGACGCCGTCCTCGGACATCTCCAGGAAGAGGTCGTTGCCCTCACGGGTGCGCTCGCCGACACCGGCGAACACCGAGGTACCACCGAAGTTCCGGGCGACACGGGTGATCATCTCCTTGATGAGCACCGTCTTGCCGACGCCGGCACCGCCGAACAGGCCGATCTTTCCACCCTGCACGTACGGGGTCAGCAGGTCGACGACCTTGAGGCCGGTCTCCAGCATCTCCGTCTTGCCTTCGAGCTGGTCGAAGGACGGCGGGTTGCGGTGGATGCCCCAGCGCTCGAGGTCTTCGCCGTAGCCGGGCTCGTCCAGGCACTCGCCGAGCGCGTTGTAGACGTGGCCCTTGACCTTGTCGCCGACCGGGACCGTGATGGGGCCGCCGGTGTCGGTGACCTCGGCGCCACGGACGAGGCCGTCCTGCGGCTGGAGCGAAATGGTGCGGACGAGGTTGTCACCGAGGTGGCTGGCGACCTCGAGCGTCACCGTCTTGCGCAGCTGCTCGAACTCGATTTCGACCTTGAGCGCGTTGAACTGGTCGGGAACGGAACCGCGCGGGAATTCGACGTCGACGACCGGGCCGGTCACCGAGACGATGCGCCCCTTGGCACGGGCTTCAGTACTGGTCATCAGTCATCACTTCCTGCTGCGGTGAGAGCGTTCGCCCCACCGACGATTTCGGAGATCTCCTGGGTGATCTGCGCCTGGCGGGCCTGGTTCGCCTCCCGCGTCAGCGTGTTCACCAGTTCGTTCGCGTTGTCCGACGCCGCCTTCATCGCGGTACGGCGGGCCGCGAGTTCGGACGCGGCCGACTCGAGCATCGCCGCGAAGAGCCGCGTGTTGATGTACTTCGGCAGCAACGCGGCGAGCAGCTTCTCGGCGCTGGGCTCGAACTCGTAGCTCGGGAGCAGGCTTTCGGGCTTCTCCTCTTCGCCCTCGGTGTACTCGACCTCGAGCGGCGCGACGCGCTTGGCGACGGGACGCTGGGTGAGCATCGAGACGAACTCGGTGTAGACGACGTGGATCTCGTCGACACCCAGGATGCCGTCGGCGTTGCCCGCCTCGTCGTCGGCGCCGTTCAGGAACGACTCGACGATGAGTTCACCGGCCTCCGCGGCGTTGACGTAACCGGGCTGGTCGGAGAAGCCCGTCCAGCTTTCGGCCACCTCGCGGCCACGGAAGCGGTAGAAGCTCAGGCCCTTGTTGCCGGTCACGTACAGCACCGGCTCCTTGCCCTGCTCACGCAGCAGCGTGAGGAGCTCCTCGGTCGCCTTCAGCACGTTGGAGTTGTACCCACCGCACTGGCCCTTGTCGCTGGTGATCACGAGGACCGCCGCGCGCTTCGGGTTCGGACGCTCGACCAGAAGCGGGTGGTCGAGGTTCGCCGAGGCTCCGGCCAGGGCCGAGAGCACGTTCGTGATCTCGTCCGAGTACGGCCGGGAAGCCGCGACCTTCGCCCGCGCCTTGGTGATGCGCGCGGTGGCGATGAGCTCCATCGCCTTGGTGATCTTGCCGATGGACTTGGTCGCCTTGATACGCGACCGGAGTTCTCGGAGTTGTGCGGCCATGAGCTATCAGCTCACTTCTTCGGGGCGGGCTTGTTGACCTTGACGGTCTCCTGCCCGACCTTCTCGGCGTCCATCGCGTCGGAGACCTCGACCAGGCTCTTGCCCTCGGAGGTGGTGAACTCCTTCTTGAACTCGTTCACCGCGTCGACCAGCCCGGAAGCGGTCTCCTTGGAGAACTTGCCCGACTCGCGGATGTCCTTGAGGAGCTCTCCGTGCTTGCGACGCGCGGAGTCGACGAACTCGTCGCGGAAGCGGCGCACGTCCTCGGTGGGAACGGTGTCGAAGTGACCGTTCGTGCCGAGGTACACCGTGACGACCTGCTCCTCGACCGGGATCGGCGAGTACTGCGGCTGCTTGAGCACCTCGTACAGGCGGGCACCGCGCTCGAGCTGCGCCTTCGACGCGTCGTCGAGGTCCGAAGCGAAGGCCGCGAAGGCCTCCAGCTCGCGGTACTGCGACAGGTCGATACGGAGCGAACCCGAAACGTCCTTCATCGCCTTGACCTGTGCGGCACCACCCACGCGGGAAACCGAGATACCCACGTCGATGGCCGGGCGCTGACCGGCGTTGAACAGGTCCGACTGGAAGAAGCACTGACCGTCGGTGATCGAGATGACGTTCGTCGGGATGTAGGCCGACACGTCGTTCGCCTTGGTCTCGATGATCGGGAGACCGGTCAGCGAGCCCGCGCCCAGCTCGTCCGAGAGCTTCGCGCAACGCTCGAGGAGGCGGGAGTGCAAGTAGAAGACGTCGCCGGGGAAGGCTTCACGGCCCGGCGGGCGACGCAGCAGCAGCGAGATCGCGCGGTAGGCGTCGGCCTGCTTGGTCAGGTCGTCGAACACGATGAGGACGTGCTTGCCCTCGTACATCCAGTGCTGGCCGATGGCCGAGCCGGTGTACGGCGCGATCCACTTGAAGCCGGCGGAGTCCGA
Organism: Amycolatopsis japonica; assembly: GCF_000732925.1. Lineage (NCBI taxonomy): Bacteria > Bacillati > Actinomycetota > Actinomycetes > Pseudonocardiales > Pseudonocardiaceae > Amycolatopsis > Amycolatopsis japonica. Next base: position 1,227,420 of record NZ_CP008953.1, on the reverse strand, counting down.
CGCGGGGGCCGCGACGATGGTGGTGTACTCCATCGCGCCGGCGTCCTCGAGGGACTTCTTGACCGCGGCGATCGTGGAGCCCTTCTGGCCGACCGCGACATAGATGCAGCGAACCTGCTTCTTCGGGTCGCCGGTCTCCCAGTTGGCCTTCTGGTTGATGATCGTGTCCACCGCGACGGCCGTCTTACCGGTCTTGCGGTCACCGATGATCAGCTGGCGCTGGCCACGGCCGATCGGGGTCATCGCGTCGATCGCGGTGATACCGGTCTGCAGCGGCTCGGCCACCGGCTGGCGCTCGACCACCGAAGCGGCCTTGACCTCCAGCGGGCGGCGCTCGGTGGTCTCGATCTCGCCGAGGCCGTCGATCGGGGCGCCCAGCGGGTTCACGACGCGGCCGAGGTAGCCCTCGCCGACCGGAACCGAGAGGACCTGACCGGTCCGCTTGACTTCCTGACCTTCGACGACGGTCTCGAAGTCACCGAGGATCGCGGCACCGATGGAGCGCGCGTCCAGGTTCAGCGCCACGCCGAGGACCCCGCCGGGGAACTCGAGCAGCTCGTTGGCCATCGCCGAGGGAAGACCCTCGATGTGGGCGATACCGTCACCGGCGTCGACGACGACGCCAACCTCTTCCCGGCTCACGTCCGGGGCGTAACTCGAGACGTAGTTCTCGATCGCGCTACGGATCTCATCCGAGGAGATCGTCAGCTCCGCCATTTCGTTCCCGCTCTCGCTTCGTTCGTGCCAGTGTGCAAAGTCGTTGTTGTGGGTCAGCCGGCCAACCGGCGACGCAGGGCGTCGATCCGCCCCGCGGTGCTGCCGTCGATGACCTCGTCGCCGACGCGGACCACGAGTCCGCCGCCGAGTGACGGGTCGACCTCGACGTGCAGCGCGAGCTGCCGCCCGTAAAGGGCGTTGAGCTTCTCGCTCAGCCGAGCCTGCTGTTCGTCGGAAAGCGCGCTCGCGCTGGTCACCCGGGCGACCGAGCGCTCACGGCGTTCCGCGGCCAGCTGGACCAGCTCTTCGAGGGCGTTGCCGACCCCGCGGCCCTTGGCGCGCAGGACGACCTGCTCGACGAGGGTCTTGGTGACCACGTCCACCTTGTCGGCGAACAAGGTGCGGACCAGGGTCCGCTTCGCCTCCGCGGGGGCGGTCAGGTCGGAGAGTGCCCGTTCGAGCTCCGGCTCACCCGCGACGATACGACTGACCCGGAACAGCTGGTCTTCGACAGCGTCGATGTTCCCGGACTTCTCCGCACTGGTGAGCAGCGCCGAGCGGCCGAGGGCCTCGAGCCCGTCGGTCAGTTCGCGCGGGCTCGACCAGCGGCTGCCCGCCACGGAGTCGAGCACCTGCAGGGCCGGTTCGGAAACCTTGCCCGCGAGGATCCCGCGGGCGAGGCCGATCCGGGCTTCGGACGAGGCCGAACCGTCGGCGACGGCCCGGCGCAGGCCGATCTCCCGGTCCAGCAGGGCGACGACCGAAAGCAGCTCGTCGCCGACCGTCGCCGGGTCAGTACCCGCTTCGGCCAGAACCTCGCCGAGACGCTTCTCGGCGAGGTCGAGCGCTTCACGGCTCGCAGCATGCAGCGTCATTCTGGTCTACTTCCCCGCTCCGAGACCGGCACCGTTGGCGCCCGCGGTCTCCAATTCGGCCAGGAACCGGTCCACGGTGCCGTGACGGCGCGCGTCGTCCGCGAGCGACTCGCCGACGATGCGGCTGGCCAGCTCGACGGAGTTACGGCCGAGTTCGGCGCGCAGTTCGGCGATGATCTGCGCCTTCTGGGCCTGCAGCTGAGCCTGACCCTGGGCGACGATGCGCTGGGACTCGGCTTCGGCCTCGGCCCGCAGTTCCGCTTTGATCTGCTCGGCTTCGAGCCGGGCGTCGTCACGGATCTTCGCGGCCTCGGCACGGGCTTCCGCCAGCTGCGCCTTGTACTGCGCAAGGTTTTCTTCGGCTTCGGCCTGCGCCTTCTCGGCTCGCTCGATGCCACCCTCGATCAGCTTGGTCCGCTCTTCGTAGGTCGCCTCGAAACGCGGGACGACGTACTTCTTCAGAACGAACAGCAGCAGAAGGAAGGCGATGAACCCGAGGATGAGCTCGGGAACGTGCGGCACGATCGGGTTGGGCACCTCTTCGGCGGCCAACACCAATTCGGTCTTCAGCACAACGTCTCCTTAAGCGATGAGCGAAACTCAGCCTTAGGCGGAGGCGAGGAAGTAGATGACGATACCGATCAGCGCCAGCACCTCGGTCAGCACGAAGGTCGAGAAGGCGATGCTCTGCAGCTTGCCCTGGGCCTCCGGCTGACGGGCGGTGCCGTTGATGACGGCGGCGAAGATGAGACCCACACCGATACCGGGGCCGATCGCGCCGAGGCCGTAACCGATGGCGGCGAGACCCTTGTTGATGCTGACGGCCTCGGTGGCGGCCTGCGCAAGAACGATGTTGCTCACGTGCGTTTCCCTTCAAACTCGGTCCGCGCGACTCACGCGGATCGGGGGTCTTTTGGTGTTCTCAGTGCTCCGACGCCAGCGCGGCGCCGATGTAGCCTGCGGACAGCAGTGCGAAAATGAATGCCTGCAGGACCTGGATGAATGCCTCCAGGAAGGTCATCGCGATGGCGAAGAGGAACGCCACCGGCGACGCGACCTTCACGAGACCTTCGCCCTCGGTCAGCAGGAAGCTGCCACCGAGCGTGAAGACCATGATGATGAGGTGGCCGGCGAACATCGCGGCGAAAACCCGGATGGCCAGGGTCGCCGGCGCGATGAAGAACTTCTGCGCGAACTCGATGGTGGAGTACAGCGGCAGAACGAACCCGGGAATACCCGCCGGCGCCAGTTCCTTCTTCAGGTAACCCTTGAAACCGTGGCGCTTGAACCCGACGTAGTGGTACACCGGGTAAACGACAAGGAACGCGAGGGCGACCGGGAAACCGATTCGCGCCATCGTCGGGAACTGGAAGAACGGGATGATCCCGAACAGGTTGTTCACCAGCACGAAGCTGAACAGACCCAGGATCAGCGGAATGAACGGCTTGAAGTCGGCCGAACCGATCTGCTCACGCGCGATGTTGTTGCGGCCGAAGTTGTAGATGCTTTCGGCGATGAACTGTCCCTTGCCCGGGACGACCTTCAACCGGCGAGACGTCACCATGAAGTAGGTGATGATGATGATCAGGGAGATGACCACCAGCAGCATCGGCTTGGTGAAAGCAAACCAGCCGGAACCGAACAACGGCGGCAGGTTGAAGTCTTTGACACCAGGCGGCGCGAACTCCGCACCCTCGGCTAGTACCAGCGCGCCCACTGGGCTCCTTCCGGTTCTCCCGGCCGGCGTTCACTCCGCCGGGGGAATCGTCACGATCTGGACTTAACGTACCCGACACGTATCGGGCCGTCGGAGGCGGCCACCCCACGATGTGCTGAACACGGTTTCACGTTCCGCACACGAGGATTCTCGATGCAGTGCTCCCGGGAGACAGACGCCTACCAGCGGGTAATGAGGGACGATTCAACGCCGCCGCCACACTGCTGTTCGGGGTTCGTCATCAGGAGCCGGCAGCCGAGGCCGCCGCCCATACGCGGACCATATCAGCAGGTTCCGACGGGCCGTACAGGCGTACTACATTGCCCCCGATCGGCCGAGGACCTAGGTCCCGTCCCAGGTCAGGACCTCGGTCCCGACCTCAGCGGGAGGCGGGGATGATCGTCGGGATCTTGGTCTTGCGGAAGGCGGCGAACTCCACCGCGGCGGCCACGAGGATCGCGACGATCATGGTGACGCCCAAGGCCGTCGGGTGGATCGAGGACACTCCGCGAAGCAGGCTCAGCGCCCCGAAGAGCAGGAGGATCTTGAGCACGTAACCACCGAGAGCGATCACCATCACGAACATCGGGTCCATGCCCGCGCTGAAGCGCATCAGGCCCAGCGTCGCGAGGGCGGACACGATGGCGAGCACGCCACCGATGACCGAGCCGAGCAGACCCGGGAGTCCATTGAGGATGGTGAAGAGCACGACGCAGATCAGCACCGCGGGCGGAACCAGCTTCAGGGAAGCCTTCATCATCGAGTTGGCCGCCTGCAGAACCACCTTGGCGTGGGGGTTCTCCTCCGCCTCGACGGTCTTCTCGGTCTCGCTCACAGAAAACTCCCTGGTCGTCTCAGCCCGCCAGTGTAGGCCCGTGCCGATGCGCGCGGTTCAGGCGGTCCGGTTCCGGGACCGGAGCCTGGGCACGATCGACACCAGGGTCGCCAGCAGGAAACCGAATCCGACAATCCAGAAAACCGCGACACTGTCGAAGAGCGTCACCGAAACGGCGCCGAACGCGAGCAGACCCGCCCACAAGTAGATGAGCAGCACCGCGCGGCGCTGGGAGTGGCCGATCTCCAGCAGGCGGTGGTGCAGGTGCATCTTGTCCGCCGCGAACGGGCTCTCGCCGCGGCGGGTGCGGCGGATCACCGCCATGATCAGGTCGAGCAGCGGCACGAACAGCACCGCGGCGACCACGACGAGCGGCGAGAGCAGCGCGAGCGCGTCCTTGCCGCTGAACTGCGGATACGGCACACGGCCCGACGCGGACGTCGTCGCGCCGGCCAGCATCAGCCCGATCATCATCGAGCCCGAATCGCCCATGAAGATCTTCGCGGGCTGGAAGTTGTACGGCAGGAAGCCGAGACAGGCCCCCGCGAGCGTGGCGGCGATGAGCGCGGGCGGGTACGCGCCGACGTCGCCGCCCGAGGAGTCGAGCAGGCCGAGAGAGAAGGAACAAGTCGCCGCGGCGGCGATGAAGCCGAGGCCGCCGGCGAGCCCGTCGAGACCATCGACGAAGTTCATCGCGTTGACCATGACGACCACCAGCACGACGGTCAGCAACGCGCCCTGGTTCTTGTCCAGCACCAGCACCTGGCCGAAGGACTCGCCACCGCCGCCCCACGGCACCCAGAACGACACCCACTGCACCCCGAAGATCACCAGGATCCCGGCGCACATGACCTGGCCGGCCAGTTTCGTCCAGGCGTCCAGTTCGAACCGGTCGTCGAGCGCGCCGATCAGGGAGATCACGCCCGCGGCGAGCAGGACGCCCAGCGAGTCGAAGGAGAAGTCGAAGCCGCGGCTCAGCGCGGGCAGCTGATGCGCCAGCCCCATCGCGGCGGCGACACCGAGGAAGATGCCGATACCGCCCATCCGCGGGATCGGGGTGACGTGGACGTCGCGGGCCCGCGGGTTGGCGATCGCGCCGATCCGGATGGCGACCCGGCGCACGACACCGGTGAGCAGGAAGGTCACGGCCGCCGCGGTGAGGGCGACGAGGATGTACTCCCGGATCGGGAGGCCTTGCGTAGGAGGCATGGTGCGTTACGCCGCCGAGGTCCAAGTCACTCGAACACGCTACCGCGTGCGGGGGATACGGCGGCCGACGGTCCTAGGCCAGTGACTCCGCGGGCACACCCAGTACTTCCGCGACGGCGGCACGGCTGACCGCGCCCTCCCGCAGGATGACCGGGTCGTCGCCGGTGAGATCGACCATCGTGGACGGAACGGGCTCTCCGGTGGATCCGCCGTCGAGGTACACCGCGACACTGTCGCCGAGCTGGTCGACGGCTTCCTGCGCGGTGGAGGCGGGCGGGCGGCCGGAGACGTTGGCGCTCGAGACCGCCATCGGGCCGACGTCACGCAGCAGCTCCAACGCGACCGGGTGAAGCGGCATCCGCAGCATCACCGTTCCGCGTGACTGGCCCAGATCCCACTGCAGGCTCGGGGCGTGCGGCAGGACGATGGAGAGGTCGCCGGGCCAGAACGCCTCGATGAGCGCGCGGGCCTGCGGGGGCGTGCCGAGCACGAGTCCGTCCACAGTGGACCATGAGCCGACCAGGACACCGACCGGCATGTCCGGGCCGCGCTGCTTGGCCCGCAGGAGGGACTGGACGGCGCCGCCGTCGAAGGCGTCCGCGCCGATTCCGTAGACCGTGTCGGTCGGGAGGACGACGAGGCGGCTGGAGCGCACCGCGCTCGCCGCCGCGGCGAGCCCGTCGGCCCGGGATTCGTGCTTGCTGCAGTCGTACACCGCGCTCATGGCCAGTGAGCGTAGCGCTGCGGTGTCGCGGGTCTCGCCAAGGTGCCCGTCTCGGCCGCCGCGTCGGCCGGGTGGCGATCCGGGGTGGAGCGGACCGGTTATCTGCCCAGTCAGACCTGAGCAGGACGAATGTGACGGGTCACCTGACCGTGCGAGGTTTGGCTGCTACGGCTCGTACGACTCGGTACGCAACCGAGTGGGGAGGATTTCGGACGCTGGACGTCCCCAATCCTCCCCACTCGCCGCCAGAACCCGAATCGTCACTCATGAGCCACGCCCGCGCCATGAAAGGTCCTTTCCTGGCAAATTTTGCAAGGAAAGGACCTTTCATGGCATGCGGAGCTCCCGTCAGAAGGCGAAAGCGGTACAGACCGACGTCGCCGTCTTCGCCGGGTCCGCGATCGACGTCGCCGTCAGCTTGATGTGCGCGACGTGGTCACCGCCCGCGGCCCGCTTGGCGTGCGCGGTCGCCGAAGACCGCCCGCCGAACGGGACGGTGGACAGCTCGTTCGGCAGCCGCACTTCCCAGCCCTTCGCGCTGGTGGACGCGCTCAGGCGGTAGGTGTCGGTGTTGAACGGCGCCGCCGCGCCCTTCGCGTTGCCCGTGTTGATCACCGGGAACGAGCAGCTCGCGAGCCCCTGCTTGGCGAACGCCGGTGCCGACGGCCACAGCGAAACGCCCCTGGCCTGCGAGCCGGAGCCGTCGAGCGAAGCCACCGTGATGACGTAGGACAGCACGCCCTTGCGGTCGCGCTCGACGTCGGAGACGAGGAACTTCAGCCTGTTCGCCTCGTCGGTGTACTCGTACTTGCTCGCGGAGCCGGTGCCCGCCTTGAACGCGGCGTCGTTGAGCTGGCGGTAGTCGCCGATCGGGATCGGCACCGGGGTGCCGTCCGGCTTCTTGTAGTCGGTCATGCCGATGTCGGCCGGATTCGCGTCCACGATCCATTCGAACGGCGCGTTGTCCTGGTTCTTCGTCTTCGCGATGAGGACACCGGAATCGGGGGCGAAGGAATCGCTGCCCATCCGGTCGACGACCTCGACGGTGTAATTGTTGTAGCCGCCGCCGTCGCAGAACGGATCCTTCGAGCGATCGCATTTCGGCGAAAGGTCACCGCCGGTGAGCGCGATGTTGATACCGCTGTAGGCGCCCTGTCCCGGCAGGACCGAACGCGCCGTGATCCTTGCCGAAACCGGGCCGGTCTTGGCGAGGGAGTTCCGGTCGAGCTTCAGGACGTCTTCGGGGTCGATGATGTCGAGCTTCATCTTGGTGCGCAGCATGTGGTGCGAGCCCATCGAGCCGCCCTGCGTCGCCGGGATCTGCCAGCGGGTGTGCGGTCCGCCGGGGCCGTTGAAACTGCCGCGCGACATCATTTCCCACGGCCCGGTGTAGGTACGGGACGGCGGGTTTCCGAAGGGATTGTTGTAATTGTCCCCGATGCCGAGGATGTGGCTGAACTCGTGCGCGTAGACGCCCTGGCCCGAGCTTTCCGCCTGGGTCGACGAGCCGGTGACCGCGTTCGGCCAGATGCTCGCCGCGGATTTCCACGACGTCCACGGGACGTAGCGGGTGGACGCGGCGTTCGGCATCCCGGCGACGCCGGGGCCGAACGCGTCGGGGACGTTCTCCTTTTCGCCGAACTTCATCACGCCGAATTCCTGCCAGGTCGAGCTCTCGTCTTGACCTGCGGAAAGATAGAAGACGAAGTCGAACTGCTTGGACACGTCGCCCACGTCCGCCCGCCAGGCGGCGCCCGCGTCGGCGCGCAGGTCACGTTTGCAGTTCGCGCCCGGCGGACACGCGTCGGGCTGGAACTCCATGCCGTATTCGAAGGACTTGCCGGGCAGGCGGTACGGGCCGAACGCGGTCAGTTCGACGCCCAGCCTGCCGCCGGAGTCCTCCATCCAGTACTCGTTGATCGTGTGGCCCTGGTTGAGCGCCTGCGGCTTGTTGAGGAAGTCCTGGTAGAACTTCGCGACCTCCGCGCGAGGGATGTTGCTCGCGGCGGGGCCGGGGTTGCCGAACACCGTCGAACGCGGGGGCTGCGTGACGGCGAATTCCTGATCCGGGTAGTCCGCGAGCACCACGGCGCCCTTGAACATCCGCTTGGTCGGCTTCAGCGCCGGGTCGGCCCAGTTGGTGCCGGGCGGTTTGCGGTAGTCGTCCCAGGTCATGTGGTCCTGGTTCTCCCAGGTCGACCCGTCGATCGCGGCGGGCCAGCCTCGGACCGGCGCCGCGGCGGACGCGGGCTGGGCGACCAGACCCGGCAGTAGCGTGACGGTGGCGAGGACGGCGAGTGTTCTGAGTGGGGCTCGTCGGAGAGACGATCGCATTCGGGGTACACCTCCCAGTCGGACCGCCGATGAGGCGGCCGTGATCGACGTTAGGAGGTGGGCTTTGCCCTCGGCACCGCCGGAAGTCGTGAGTCTCGCTAACTATCCGGCCCAACGCCCTGCTCCATCCCGCGTTTCGTCCTCTGAATGCTGTGGTTCGCACCACGAACTACCGCATCCAGAGGACGAAACGCGGGGGTCAGGAGACGCGCAGGGCGGTGACGAAACGCGGCCGTCCGGCGAGGTCGAGGTGCCCCTGCACGTCCGTGAGCACCCGCCGCGCCCGCACGAGCGCCGGGACGGCGGAACCGTGCGTGTCGTCGTGCTCGATCGCCATCCCGCCGGTGGGCCGCAGCAGGCGCGCGGCGGCCGCGATCGCGTGCCGGATCACCGCCAGCCCGCTCTCCTCCGCGAACACCGCCCGCGGCGGGTCGTGCTCGGCGACCTCCGCCGGCACCGGCGTGCCTTCCGGGACGTACGGCGGGTTGCACAGGACCAGGTCGACGAGCCCGTCGAGTTCGGCGAACATCGTGCTGTCCGCCACGTCGCCGGAGTACAGCCGGATGGGCGTGTCCCCCGCGTCGGCGTGGACGTCGGCGTTGTGCCGGGCCCACGCGAGGGCCTGCGCGTCGATGTCGACGGCGTAGACGACCGCGTCCGGCCGCGCGTGCTGCACTGCCAGCGCCAGCGCGCCGGAGCCGGTGCACAGGTCGACCACCACCGGGTACTCGCGCCCGTGCAGCAGTTTGAGGCCCCATTCCAGGAGCAGTTCGGTCTCCGGGCGCGGGACGAACACCCCGGCGCCGACGTTGACCGTGATGTCGCCGAGCGCGGCCCAGCCGGTGAGGTACTGCAGCGGGATCCGTTTGGCCCGCTGGTTCACCAGCTGGCCGATCGCGTCGATGACGGGCGGGTCCACCAGCGGCACCATCGGCAGGCGGCCGCGTTCGACACCGAGGACGTGGGAGGCGATCAGTTCCGCGTCCGAACGCGGTGACGCCACTCCGGCCTCGGTGAGGATGCGGGTCGCTTCCATGATGGCGAGGCGCAACGGCTGCCGGTTCACTGGTGTTCCTTCACAGAGTCAAGCCTGACACACGAGGCACGCGTGCCGGGGTCGATACACGCGGGCTCAGGGTATCGATTCCTTTCAGCGCACCCGCCACGAGAGCGAGGACAACGTCAGGGCCGCTTCGGCCACCCGCCGCGCGAGGTCGGTCTGAAGGCTCTTCGTCGCCGAAGCGATCCATTCGTCCACGTTCCGTACACCGATGTCGCGGTACTCGACGGCCTGAAGCAGCATTTCGAGCTTGTCCGCGTCGCGCGCGTAGAGCGCTTCGGGGCTTTCGGCGGACTCGTACTCGTCGACGGCGTCACGCACCGAGTCACGCGCGGCGCCGGGCAGGGCCGACGTCTGCGCGGCGGTGATCGCCCGCGGATCCGGCTTCTCGACGAAACCCTTGATCGTGTGCGGGAGATCGCCCGTGCGCGTCTCCTGCGTGTCGTGCCACAGCGCGAGATACGCCGCCCTCGCCGGGTCCGCGCCGCCCTCGGCCGCGAGGAGGCCGGCCAGCTGCGCGACCCGCGTGGTGTGCTCGGCCACCGATTCGGGATCGCGGACGCCCGCCTGCCACCATCCGGCCCGCCGGATCCGCTTGAGCACACCCAGTTCGAAGCCGAATCTGGCCAGGGCTTCCACAGTTCTCCTTTGAATCGACACAGCGACGCGCAGCGTCACCGTTGAGGGTGGGGGCGGGGGCATGGATGGACGACGGTGAGATATCCGGCCAGTGTCCCGCGCCGCTGCCTGAGCGTGTCGATGCGGTCGTTCATTTCGGCCAGTTCGCGCCGGATCTCCGCCACGACCGTGGGGCACATGTCCAGTTCCGGCAGTTCACCGTTCGCGCACGGCAGCATTTTCGCGATGACGTGCGTGCTCAGCCCGGCCGCGAGGAGCGCGCGGATCTGCCGCACCGTGGTGACCGCGTCTTCGTCGAAGGTGCGGTAGCAGTTGGAATCGCGCCGCGACACCAGCAGCCCCTGCTCCTCGTAGTAGCGCAGCAGCCGCTGGCTCACGCCGGTCCGCCGGGACAGCTCGCCGATCAGCATGTGACCCCCGTCATCCGAGTTTGACCTTCACATCGATGTCAGTACCTAACGTCGCCGGCATGACGAATCATTTCGCGCACGTCGTCCGCGGTTCCGGTCCCGGCCTGCTGCTCGCCCACGGCGGTGGCGGCGGCGTCGAGGGCAACTTCGGGAGCATCCTCGACGACCTCGCCCGCACCCACACCGTCGTCGGCCCCGACTACCCCGGCTCCGGGGCCACGCCGCGCAGCAGCGAGCCGCTGGACCTCGACACCGTCGCGGACGAACTGGTCTCCATCGCCGTCGACGCCGGTCTCGAACGCTTCGCGATCCTCGGCTACTCGCTCGGCACCGGAGTCGCCGTCCGCGCGGCCACCCGGCACCCCGATCGGGTCACCGGGCTCATCCTGACCGCCGGGTTCACGAAACCGGACAACCGGCTCCTGCTGGCCGTCGACATCTGGCGCGAACTGCTGGGCGGCGACCGGAAGCTGCTGGCGAAGTTCCTCACCTTCGCCGCCACCGGCGAAAAGCACCTGAACGCCCTGTCACCTTCGGATCTCGAAGCCGCCATCGAAGGCCTCGCCGGATTCATCCCGGAGGGCAGCCCCGAACACGTCGGCCTCGTCGCGAGCGTCGACACCCGGGCCGAGCTGGCCGGGATCTCGGTCCCCACCCTCGTCATCGCCACGACGCTCGACGGACTCGCCCCGCCCGCCCACTCCCGCGAACTCGCGGCCGGGATCCCCGGCGCCGAACTGGTCGAGATCGAGTCCGGGCACGGTATCGGCGTCGAGGCCCGCGACGAATGGCTCGGCGTGATCCAGAAGTTCCTCTCCGCAAGTGTTAGAGAGGGTACGAACTGATCACCCTGCGGAATCTTCTAAGGTGACGCGGGTGAAGATCCGGGAAATCCGACTGACCCTGGGCGTGTTTTTCGCCGCGCTCGGGGTGCTCCTCGTCCGTTTCCTGGTGCCGCGTCCGATCGGCATGGCGGACAACGGCGACGGCTGGCGCATTCTGTGCCGGCTCGGCGCCCGGGAACTCGACCGGCCTTCGGAATACTTCGTCCGCTTCTCCTACGGCCCCGCCCCGGCCTGCAACAGCGAGTACATCTCCAGCCAGAGCTGGATCGACAAGATCGCCAGCGAGATCGGGCAGTTGCTCGGCTCGTCCGCGATCCTGAACCTGCTGGTACTGGGTGTGCTGGGCTGTCTGCTGGTCGCCGGCGGGATCGCCGCGATCGTCGTCGGCCTGCGACTTTCGGTCCGGAACAGCGTCATCGCCACGGCCGCGCTGCTGCTGGTCGCGGCGGACTCGGCCTTCTTCGGGTACTTCGCCTCCGTGCTGAGCGAGGGCGCCGCCTTCGTCGGGATGCTGCTGCTCGCCGGCGGGCTCCTGCTCATGCACCGCACCGGGCCGTGGCGCTACACCGGCGCCGCGGTCACCGTGCTCGGCGCGATGATCGGGATCAACGCGAAGTCGCAGACGCTGCTGCTGATCCCGCTGTTCGCGCTCGCGCTGCTGTTCGTCCGGCCGGAAGGCAGCCGCGGCCTGGCCCGGTGGGCGCTGCCGTTGGCCGTGCTCGCCGTCGTCGGCACCGGTACCGCGCTGGTGCAGGGGGCGGGCGACTCGGCCAACGCGGAGTACCGCGAGGCCAACATGTACCACGTCGTGTTCAACGGGATCGTCGACGGGAAACACGACACCACCGGCGACCTCGCCGCGCTGGGCCTCCCGCCCGAGTTCGCGAAGTACGTCGGCACCGGCTGGTGGAGCGCGAACGCGGCCTGGCGCGACCCCGAGTACGCGAAGTACCGCGACAAGATCAGCCGCCGCAACGTCGCCCAGTACTACCTCGACCACCCGGTGCGCGTGGTCGAGATGCTGCACCGGTCCGCGCAGGAGACATTGACCGCGCGGGTGCCGAACCTCGGCAGCTTCGGTGAGCACGCCGGGCAGCCGCCGCTCGCCAAGGAGTACCGGGTCCCGGTCCTGTCCGGGATCACCGGCTGGCTCGCGCCGCTGGGGTTGTTCGCCCTGCTGCCGATCTGGCTGCTCATCGGATGGGCGGGCCTCCGCGCCTTCCGGAACCGCACCGGACGCCGCGACGTCGGCATAGTGGTGCTCATGTTCCTGCTCTTCGCAATGGGCCAGATCCTGGTGTCCGGCCTCGCGGAAGGCATCGAGAACGTCAAGCACCAGCAGCTGACGATCTACCCGACCCTGCTCGCCGCCGCCTTCGCCGCGCTCTCGTTCCTGCCGAAGCGCAAGGAAGAGCCGCCGGTTGCCGAGGAACGCGAGCCGGAGACGGCGTCCCTCTCCGCCTGAGGCATCAACGCGCCGGTTCCCAGAATCCGGCGAAGCTGCCGCACGCGACCCTGGCTCCCGCGAGCTCGTCCTGGATCCGCTTTTCCACGCCGGTGTAAGCGATCGTCCGCGTGTCCGGGCCGACGGCTTCAGGGACGGGGGCGCCCGCGGTCAGCGAAACGGCTTTCACCGTCTGGAAGAGCACGAGGTAATCCCCTTCGCGGTCAATGTTTTCCGCCGCAGCGACCATCCTTTCCGGACTGTCGCCGGTCAGTTCCATCGGCAACGGCCAGTCCAGTGGGAACGGGTTGCGGACCCCGAAAACCGGGGCGACGAACGGATTGTCCGGCAGGACCGCGACCTTCGACGCCGGATAACGGTCGAGGCAGCCCCGGATCTGGGCGACGTAGGTGTACACGCTGGGATTCGTGCGGACGCCGCGCAGCGCCGGGGCGATGTCCCCCAGATCCTTCGTCAGTTCGCCCTGCGGCCGGTCCGCATACGGCGCCTTGTCGTGCGCGGACATCAGCAGCAGCCCGGCGAGCACGAACGCGGCCGCGGCGAAGACCCCGCCCGCGGACTCGGACGGGCGCGGCGGCGGCACCGCTTCCAGCACTCCCAGCGCGAAGATCCCGGCCAGCAGGCCGGGAAGCGGGTAGCCCCAGGACAGGCTGGCCATCCAGCCGAGCGCGGCGATCGCCAGGTACCGCCAGGGCAACCGTCTTCGAACGACGGCGTCGAGCACGGCGGCGGCCAGGAAGAGCCACAGCAGGGTGACCGGCCAGCCGCCCGCGTGCTCGAATCCGCCGTCGGCCACGACGAACACCACGACCGCCACGACGCACAAGCCCGTCGCGCCACGGAGCCATCGGCCCGGCTCGCCGAACTGGTCGCGGGCCGACCACGCCACGGCCAGCACGCATATTCCGAGCAGCACCGGGACGAAATACGTCCGCGGGTCCGCCCGGCCCGCGAATTCCGCCGTCCAGAACCGGAAAAGGCCTTCACCCCAGGTCTGAGTGCCGCTGGAGAGCTGCGCGATCGCCGACCGCAGGCCCCCGGCGACGGTGACCATGCCGAAGTACAGCGACGGCGCCGCGCCGAGCATCAGAAGGTCACCCAGCAGACGCGGCACCTTTCTCGGCGGCGCGGCGGGGTGGAACAGCAGGATCAGCACCCCGATCGGGACCGCGAACAGGAAACTCTGCTTGACGATCACCGCGAACCCGAGGCAGAACAGGCCGGACAGACGCCGCCATCGCGAGCCCGAACGCAGCCCGCCGTCGAGCAGCCACCAGCCGACCGCGACCAGGAAGACACCGTCGACGGTGTGCCAGGCCATCACCGGATACGTGTTCAGGCCGACCAGAACGGCGGTGAAGACCAGCCCGAGCCGCGTCGGGCCCCAGTCCAGCGGCGAGGTCCCGGTCAGGAACGCGGCGAGGGCGACCGTGGCGACGGTCAGCTGCACCATCATCACGAAACCCGAGCCGATCATCAGCGGCGCGGGGACGAGATGATCGATCAGATGCAGATAGGCCGAACCGAACGGCCTCGGCCCGAGGAAATCGACCTGCGGGATCTCGCCGTGCAGGACGCGCCACACCTGGGCGAGCACGAAGCCCTGATCGGTCGGGTTGAACCCGAACCGGCCGATCCTCGCGACGACGGCCGCGCTCAGCAGTCCCGTTCCGGCAACGAGAACGAGTGCTCGCGGAACACGTTTCCGGGTCGCCGGAAACGATCTTTCCATTCGTGTTCTCCCGGGACGGGTTCCCCTTATCGACCAGGGACCGTAGCGGAAGCCGGGAATCGACGACAGGCCCGATCGGACGCCGCTCCCCGCCACCCGTAGGCTGAACGAACCCTGTACGCGCCGAAGGGCTCAAGAAACAGTCATGGATCTCCGGGAAACGACGGTCGTCACGCGGATATCGGCGAATATCGAAACCGAGGATTTCGCCGCGGCCGCAGCGCTGGGCGAACGTCTCATCGGCGAGTTCGAGGCCACCGAGCTGGAGATCTGCCGGGCGGACCCGGAAGGCGGCTGGACGGGATACCTGGTCTCCGTCGGCTATCGCACGCCTCCGGCCGACGGCGAAGATCCCGCCGAAACACTGCATCGGGCCGCGGTACCCGCGCTTTTTCACTTCGGTCTGAATGCGGAATTATTCGAAATCCACGGCACGCCGGAGACCGGCCAATACGGAAGCTACGACGCCTACGACACCCCGGCCGACGGATTCACACTCTATTCGCTGATGGCGTCCGTCGGCGGCACCGATCCCCGCGAACCCGCGTACGTCACCAGGCACGATTTCACCCCGCGCGCGGAAACCGATGTCATTTCGCGGGTGCATCTCTACGTCCCCACCGGCGACCTGCGGCTGGCCGTGGACCTGTGCGGCCGCCCCGCGACCGACCTTTCGGCGTCGCTGGTCCGGATCAGCACGGACGCGGGCCCTTGCGAAGCGGTGCTGTTATCGGCTTTTCCCGCTCTCGCCGGGGAAAGCGGCGAAGAGGCGCTCAGCCGGGTGACGCACGAGGTGACCGACAGGCTTTCGCACGTGAGCATGTCCGTCCGGGCGATCCACACCGCGCTGGAGGACGATCCGTTCTACACCGAGCCGGGCTGATACCCGCCCCGGCTGGCTAATATCGCGGCATGATGGACCTGCTGATCGAGTTCGCCGGCACCGGCCGCGTCGGGCCGATCCACGGCGGTATGACGTTGGCAGCGGCCTCCGCCGTGCTGGGTCCGGGTCATCCCCATCCGGCGATCCGTCTGCTCGGCGGCAAAGCCGATGGATATCCCTATCGCTGGGACAGCCTGTATTTGGACGTCATCCGCGACCGGGTTTCGTCCATCAAACTCGAAACATGGCCAGGGCACACCTTTTCCGTGGAGCCGTACCTCATCGATCGCCAGTCCGTGATTCGTGTCGCCGGCACAGCGGTGACGGCGATGTTCAGCAGATTCGACGAAAAGGACCTGGGAGTACGGCCAGGCGACTATTTGCTGTCGGTTTCCAAGAACTTCGAGATTCCTTAGGACGGCGCGGATCAGCCGGCGTGGGCGGCGAGCCGCTCCTCGCGGTCCGCGGTGATGAGCGCGTCCAGCACGCCGTCGAGGTCGCCGTCGAGGACCTGGTCCAGGTTGTACGCCTTGTAGTTCACCCGGTGGTCGGCGATGCGGTTCTCGGCGAAGTTGTACGTGCGAACCCGCTCGGAGCGGTCGACGGTACGGACCTGCGAACGGCGCGCGTCCGACGCCTTCGCGGCGGCCTCTTCCTCGGCGATCGCCTGGAGGCGGGCCTGGAGCACCTGCAGGGCGCGGGCGCGGTTCTGGATCTGCGACTTCTCGTTCTGGCACGAGACGACCACGCCGGTGGGGATATGCGTGATCCGCACGGCCGAGTCGGTCGTGTTCACGCTCTGGCCGCCGGGGCCGGACGAGCGGTAGACGTCGATCCGCAGGTCGTTGGGGTCGATCTCGACCTCGACGTCCTCGGGTTCGGGGTAGATGAGCACGCCCGAGGCGGAGGTGTGGATGCGGCCCTGCGATTCGGTGGCGGGCACGCGCTGCACGCGGTGCACCCCGCCCTCGAATTTCAGCCGCGCCCAGACGCCGTCGGCCTCGGCCGAACGGCTCTTGATGGACACGGTGACGTCCTTGAAGCCGCCGAGATCCGAGTCGACCGAGTCGAGGACCTCGGCCTTCCAGCCGTGACGCTCGGCGTAGCGCAGGTACATGCGCAGCAGGTCGCCGGCGAACAGCGCCGACTCCTCGCCGCCTTCACCCGATTTGATCTCCATGACCACGTCGGAGCCGTCGTACGGGTCGCGCGGCAGGAGCAGCTCGGTGAGCTTGGCCTCGAGCACGGAGATCTTGGCGGAGATCTCCTCGGCCTCGGCCGCGAAGGCGGCGTCTTCCGCGGCCAGTTCCTTCGCCGTCTCGAGGTCGTCGCGGGCGGTGTCGAGCTCACGGACCGTCTTGACGACCGGGCTCAGCTCCGCGTACCGGCGGCCGAGCTTGCGGGCGCGCGCCTGGTCGGCGTGCACGGACGGGTCGGCCAGCTGCTCTTCCAGCTGGGCGTGCTCTTCGAGCAGACCCTTCAGCGAACTCGAATCCACCACTCCACCTCTCAACGGACCCTGACAAAACCAAGGCTGTAACACCAAAGAAAACGGCGCCCACCCGGACATGCGGGTAGGCGCCGTCGTTCAAGCTACTTGGCGTCTTCGGCCTTCTTGCGCTTGCCGTAGCGAGCCTCGAAGCGCGCGACGCGGCCGCCGGTGTCCATGAGCTTCTGCTTGCCGGTGTAGAACGGGTGGCAGTTCGAGCAGATCTCGACGTGGAGGTTGCCGGAGGTCTTGGTGCTGCGCGTGGTGAATTCGTTGCCACAGTCACAGTTCACGTGCGTGACGACGTACTCGGGATGAATACCGCTTTTCATGGTGTCCTCTCTCGTTGGCCCCGGGTCCCCGAGCGGGGTGAACCGGTGCCGGACTTCAGCGGGTGATTTTGCCAGATGTGCTGGCAGTGGCGTCAACGCACCCCACCTCCGGCATATTCCAACACGTTGAGTTATCAACTATCGACGTTGAGTTGTACGAAATTTGTACTTGATCACGGGATCGTCCTCGCTGTTGGTAATTCCTCAACAGGAGGTACTGATCATGCGCACCATCCTCGCCAAGGTGGCGAAGCCGGCGTCCGTCGCCGCGCTGGCCATCGCGGCCCTCGCCGTGGCTCCGGTCGCCGGGGCCGCTCCGGCCGCCCCCGAAGCGGGCGCCACCATCACCGCCGCCGACATCAACCCGGCCGCGGGAACGTTCACCACCGTGCCCGAGGGCGACCTGGCCATCCAGGGCGCCGGTGACGGCACGCCCGCCGGCGCCGTCCAGTGGTTCAAGAACCACGCCGGCTCGACCGCGTACCAGGGCCTCTGCGAGAAGGCCGTCGAGAACGCGTACGGGACGACCGGTGTCTGGGCCTCGGCCAACGCGCACTGGAACGGCGCGAGCCCGAAGCACACGACCGGGACGCCGCCGAAGGGCTCCTTCGTGTACTGGAACATCAGCCAGTGGGGCCACGTCGGCATCGCCGACGGCTCCGGCGGGATCTACGCCTCCAGCATCGGCGGCAAGATCGGCCACGCTTCGAGCGTGCACTACTTCAACAACTACCGCGGCTGGACCCCCGCGGCCGTTCCGCACCGCTGAGCCCTCGGGGCAGACGGTCCATGAAGGCCTCCTTGAGGGACTCTGGGTCCCTCAAGGAGGCCTTCATGGACCGTCGATCGACATCAACCAGTGTTCGGTTGCGCGCGGCGAAGTCAGCCGCACCACCGGCACTCCGGGATCAGCGGCCCAGCCGCGGATCGTGCGCCGTTTGCGCGCGAACGAGCGGAAGTGCCACACGATGATCGAATCGCCGGAAACCATGCCTCTCAGCGTTTCGACGTTGCCGTTGCAGATCCGGCGACGGGTGACGCAACGCACCACGGTCCGGCGCACCAAACGGCTCAGCGATACCCAGCGCGGATAGTCCAGAGCCACGATCAGTTCGGCGCGGGGCAACGCGATGTCTCGCCATTTGGCGAACATGCCGTCGATGATCCAGCGCTCCCCCGCGACCAGCGCGGTGATCCGGCGTCGTTGCTCGTCGTCGGGCACGGGCAGCCAACCCGGCTGCCAGGCGAGATCGTCGTCGACCGAATGGCACGGCAGCCCGGTCCGCTGGGCCAGTTTCCCGGCCAAGGTCGTCTTGCCCGAACCGGTGACCCCGTACACGACGATCCGTCCCGGCACCGAAGCCATGCTTCCCCCATCAGACGCAGCGAAGGGGCCCTTCACCGCATCGGATGCGGTGAAGGGCCCCTTCGGTTCAGCTACGAAGCTCAGTCGTCGTCGTTCGAGCCGAGGGCCGTCTTCGAGACCTGCATGAGGAACTCGATGTTGGTCTTCGTCTTGCGCAGACGCGAGATCAGCAGGTCGATGGCCTGCTGCGAGTCCAGCGCGTGCAGCACCCGGTGCAGCTTGTGGGTGACCGCGAGCTCGTCCGGCGAGAGCAGCAGGTCTTCCTTGCGGGTACCGGACGGGTTGATGTCCACCGCGGGGAACACGCGCCGCTCGGCGATCTTCCGGTCGAGCTTGAGGTCCGCGTTCGCGGTGCCCTTGAACTCTTCGAAGATGACCGTGTCACCGGTGGAACCGGTCTCGACCATCGTCGTGGCGAAGATCGTCAGCGAGCCGCCGTTCTCGATGTTGCGCGCCGCGCCGAGGAACCGCTTCGGCGGGAACAGCGCCGTCGAGTCGACACCACCGGAGAGGATCCGGCCGGACGCCGGGGCCGCCAGGTT
The DNA here is from genome assembly GCF_000732925.1 of Amycolatopsis japonica. Lineage (NCBI taxonomy): Bacteria > Bacillati > Actinomycetota > Actinomycetes > Pseudonocardiales > Pseudonocardiaceae > Amycolatopsis > Amycolatopsis japonica. The sequence continues at coordinate 1,208,246 of NZ_CP008953.1, read as the reverse complement.
GTACGCACGGCCGAGGCGGGTGATCGAGTCGAGCAGCACGACGACGTCGTGGCCCATCTCGACCAGGCGCTTCGCCCGCTCGATGGCCAGCTCCGCGACCGAGGTGTGGTCGGACGGCGGGCGATCGAAGGTCGAGGCGATGACCTCACCCTTCACCGACCGCTGCATGTCGGTGACCTCTTCGGGACGTTCGTCCACGAGCACGACCATCAGGTGGCACTCGGGGTTGTTCGTCGAGATCGCGTTCGCGATGTCCTGCATGATCGTCGTCTTGCCGGCCTTCGGCGGCGACACGATCAGGGCACGCTGCCCCTTGCCGACCGGCATCACCAGGTCGATGACGCGGGTCGTGAGCTTGTGCGGCTCGGTCTCGAGGCGCAGCCGCTCGTTCGGGTACAGCGGGGTCAGCTTGGTGAACTCCGGACGACGCTTGGACTCGTCCGGCTCCAGGCCGTTGATCGAGTCGACGCGCACCAGCGGGTTGAACTTCTGCCGCTGCTGCTCGCCGTCACGCGGCTGGCGCACGACACCGGTGATGGCGTCACCGCGGCGCAGGCCGTACTTGCGGACCAGCGAAAGCGAGACGTACACGTCGTTCGGCCCGGCGAGGTAGCCCGAGGTACGCACGAACGCGTAGTTGTCGAGCACGTCCAGGATGCCCGCGACGGGCAGCAGGACGTCGTCCTCGCGGATCTCGGTGTCGGGCGAACCGCCCTGCTCGCGGCCACCGCCGGAACCCCGGCGGCGACGGTCGCGGAAGCGACGGCCGCGACGGCCGCCTTCCTCGTCGTCGTCACCCTGCGGGCCCTGGCCCTGGCGCTGGCTGTTGTCCTGGCCGCCGCCCTGCTGGTTGCGCTGGCGGTTGTCCTGGCCACGGCCGTCGCGGTTGCCCTGACGGTTGCCGCCCTGGTCACCGCGGTCGCCCCGCTCGTTGCGGTCACCCCGGTCACCCCGGTCGCCGCGCTCGTTGCGGTCACGCTGCTGGCCGCCCTGCTCGGGCGAACCCGCGGCACGGTTGGAGCCGCGACGACGACGGCTGCGGCCGCCCTCTTCCTGCTGCGGCTGGCCGTCCTGCGACGCCCCGTTGTCCTGCTGCGCGGGCCGCTCGGCGGCGGGCGCGGAGCCGTTCTCCGAAACCTTCTCGGCCTTCTCCGCACGAGGAGCCTCGGCCGGAGCGGCTTCCGCCTTCGGGGCCTCCTGCTTCGGGGCCTCGGTCTTGGGCGCTTCGGCCTTCGGGGCCTTGCGCGGTGCGTCGATCCCCTCGAGCGGAAGCGTTTCGCTCGCCGCGGCGGGGGTCTTGCGCTTGGTCTTGCCCTGGCGCTCGCGGATGGCCGCGATCAGATCGCCCTTGCGCATGCCCGTCGTCTCGCCGATGCCAAGGTCCCCAGCGATCGAGCGCAGTTCGGCGACGGTCTTGCCGGTCAATCCGCCGACCGTGCGCTTGGGAGCGACGACGCCGTTCGACTCGGCGGCGCCACCTTCGACGTCGCTCAAAAGATCGGTGTTGCTCACAAATGTCCTTCCTGACCGATCCACGCCTCCAGGTGGATCAGCGGACCGCCGCTCGCGTCCGATTGCGAAACGGCGTAATTGGCCCCCGATACGGGCGATCAGCTCCTCGGCCGTGTTGAACACAGCTAGAAGGCCTCCAGCACAGGGATTTGCGTCCTCCAAACGGAGGAAGCGGAATTCGGCACCGCCGGAACCGGGAACCCGCCTGCGTCCATCCGCTACTCCCCGCTTGCCAGGCGGTGTACGGAACTGGCGGATCAACGAAGGATGCGGGCCAAGGATGACACTGGTCACCTGGACCGGCACCGGGTGCGGAAACGCACGGTGATCGAACGCCCCCGAGGGTAGACCGCGCCACGGTCCGGTGCAACAACCACCCCCCGCGTGGCGGGGCGGGGCTCCGGCATGTGACCGAGGCTTTACTGAGCCGCAACCTGAACGCCGCCCGGATCGATCGGCAGCTCGGTGACGTCGAAAGACGTAACGTCGACGCCCGCCGGGAGTATTCCCTCGGTCGTCAAGGCGAGCACCGTCGGACCGGCCCCGGAGATGGCCGCGGCCACCCCTTCGGCCCGCAGCGCGCGCACCAATTCGCTGCTCGCCGGGTACGCGGACGCCCGGTAATGCTGATGGAGCCGATCTTCGGTCGCGGAGAGCAACAGGTCGGGGCGCGCGGTCAGCGCGTGCACCGCGAGTGCCGCGCGACCGGCCGTGAACGCCGCGTCGGCGTGCGGGACCCGGTCGGGAAGCAGCCCGCGGGTGGCGTCGGTCGAGGACCGCAGCGCCGGGACGGCGACCACGGGCCGGATGTCGTGATGCGGCTGGAGCCGTTCGGCGCGGAACCGCTCGCCCTCGTTCCACGCCACCACGAAGCCGCCCAGCAGGCTCGCCGCGGCGTTGTCGGCGTGCCCCTCGAACTCGGCCGCCAGCTGCAGGGCGTCGTCGTCCAGGGGCTTCTCAGCCAGTGCGTACGCCGCCGCGACCCCGGTCACCACGGCGGACGCGGACGAGCCGAGGCCGCGGGCGTGCGGGATGGCGTTGAAACAGCGCAGGTGCACGCCGGGCGGCCGGAGACCGAGATGCTCGCAACCGCGCCGGAAGGCCCGCACGACCAGGTGCGATTCGTCGGTCGGGACGTCGTCCACGCCGCCCGCGCCGACGTCGGTCACCTCGATCTTGAGCCCGGCGTCGGTGATCTGGAGTTCGACGCGGTCGTACAGCGCGAGCGCCAGGCCGAGCGCGTCGAACCCCGGGCCGAGGTTCGCCGAAGACGCCGGGACCTTGATCTTGAGCAGGGTCATCGCAAGTCCAGCGCGGCGGCGACGGCGGTCGGGTCGACGGCGAGCGGCTCGACCTCGACGTTGCCCTCCAGCGCCGTGGCCGGATCCTTCAGACCGTGTCCCGTGACGGTGCACACAACGGTCGAGCCCTTGGGCAGGCGGCCGTCGGCGGCCGTGGCGAGCAGGCCCGCGACGCTGGTCGCCGAGGCGGGCTCGACGAACACGCCTTCCTTGCGGGCCAGCAGCCGGTACGCCTCGAGGATCTTCTCGTCGGTGATCGCCTCGAACAGCCCGGCGGAGGCGTTCTTCGCCTTCATCGCGCCGTCCCAGGAAGCGGGGCTGCCGATGCGGATCGCGGTCGCGATCGTGTCCGGATCGGCCACCGGCTCGCCGTGCACGAGCGGCGCGGCACCCGCCGCCTGGAAACCGAACATGCGCGGGGTGTTCTTCACCACACCGTCGCCCGCGTACTCGGAATATCCGGCCCAGTAGGCGGTGATGTTGCCCGCGTTGCCGACCGGCAGGCAGTGGATGTCCGGTGCCCGGCCGAGCACGTCGCAGATCTCGAACGCGGCCGATTTCTGGCCGGCGATACGCACCGGGTTGACCGAGTTGACCAAGGTCACCGGGTAGTCGATCGCGGTCTTCTGCGCCAGTTCGAGGCAGTCGTCGAAGTTGCCGTCCACCTGCAGGATCCGCGCGCCGTGCAGGACGGCCTGGGCGAGTTTGCCCATCGCGATCTTGCCCTGCGGGACGAGCACCGCGCAGGTGAGCCCGGCGCGGGCCGCGTACGCCGCGGCCGAGGCCGACGTGTTGCCGGTGGAGGCGCAGATGACCGCCTTGAGCCCGCTGGCGAGCGCGTGCGTGATGGCCACGGTCATCCCGCGGTCCTTGAACGACCCGGTCGGGTTCGCGCCTTCGACCTTGAGGTGGACCTCGCAGCCGGTCAGTTCCGAGAGGTGCGGCGCGGGCAGCAGCGGGGTGTTGCCTTCGCCGAGCGTGATCACCTTCGCGCCGGACGGGACCGGGATCCGGTCGGGATAAGCCTGGATGATTCCTGGCCATGGTTGGGGAATCACTGGTCTTCGCCTTCCACACGCATCACACTGACGACCTGGTTCACCACATCGAGCTTCGCAATGTCGTCCACAGTGGACCGCAATGCCGCGTCCGGCGCCAGGTGGGTGACCACGACCAGGCTGGCCGTGTCGTTCGCGTCGCGCTGGCGCACGGCGGCGATGCTGACACCGTGCCCGGCGAACGCCTGGGCCACCTGGGCGAGGACGCCCGCTCGATCGGCCACGTCGAGACTGACGTGGTACCGCGTCGGCGTCTGGCCCATCGGCCTGACCGGGAGCGCGGCGTGCGCGGATTCGCGCGGGCCACGGCCGCCGACGACCCGGTTTCGAGCCACCGCGACGAGGTCGCCGAGCACGGCACTCGCGGTCGGCGCGCCACCGGCGCCCTGACCGTAGAACATGAGCTCACCGGCGGCGTCGGCCTCGACGTAGACGGCGTTGTACGCGCCGCCGACCCCGGCGAGCTGGTGACCGCGCGGGATCATCACCGGATGCACGCGCGCCGAAACGGATTCGGTGCCGTCGTCCGCGGTGACGCGCTCGCAGATGGCGAGCAGTTTCACCGTGCGGCCCAGCACGTTCGCCGCGGCGAGATCCGACGCGGTGACGTCGGCGATGCCCTCGCGGTGCACGTCGGACGCGGTCACGCGGGTGTGGAACGCGAGCGAGGCGAGGATCGCGGCCTTGGACGCCGCGTCGTAGCCGTCGACGTCGGCCGTCGGATCCGCCTCGGCGTATCCGAGCCTGCTGGCCTCTTCCAGCGTTTCCGCGTAGCCGGCGCCGGTGGAGTCCATCGCGGAGAGGATGTAGTTGGTGGTGCCGTTGACGATGCCCATCACGCGGGTGATGCGGTCACCGGCCATCGATTCGCGCAGCGGGCGCAGCAGCGGGATCGCCCCGGCCACGGCGGCCTCGAAATAGAGGTCGACGCCTGCCGCGTCGGCGGCCTCGAACAGCTCCGCGGAATGCTCGGCCAGAAGCGCTTTGTTTGCCGTGACAACGGATTTCCCGGCCTTGAGCGCGTCGAGCAGCCACTGCCGCACCGGCTCGATACCGCCGACCAGTTCGACGACGACGTCGACGTCCGGGGAGGTCACGAGCTTCGTCACGTCGGAGGTCACCAGCTCCGGCGGCAGCTCGGGGTGCTTGTCGGGGCGCCGCACCGCGATACCCGCCAGCTCCACCCTGGCGCCCGCCCTGGCGGCGAGCTCCTCGGCCTGCTCGGTGAGCAGCCGGACCACCTCTCCGCCGACCGTCCCGCAGCCCAGCAGGGCGACCCTGATCACGCGTCCGTCCACAGTAGACACTTGCTAGACCTCCAGGCGCAGCATGTCGTCCGTCGTCTCCCGCCGCAGCAGCACGCGGGCGCTGCCGTTGCGCACGGCCACCACCGCGGGCCGCGGCTGCCGGTTGTACCCGCTGGCCATCGAGTAGCAGTACGCCCCGGTGGCCGCCACGGCGAGCAGGTCGCCGGGAGCAAGGGTGTCGGGGAGCCAGCAGTCACGGACGACGATGTCGCCGGACTCACAGTGTTTTCCCACGACCCGGGACAGCGCGGCACCCACCTGGCCGTCGCCATCGTCGTCGGCCGACCGGGATACGAGACGGCAGTCGTACACCGCGTCGTAGAGGGCGGTGCGGATGTTGTCGCTCATCCCGCCGTCGACGCTGACGTAACGCCGGGCGGCCTTGTCGCCGAGCGAGACGTCCTTGATGGTGCCGACCTCGTACAGCGTGATCGTGCCGGGACCGGCGATGGCGCGGCCGGGCTCGCCGGCGATCTTCGGCACCGGAAGGCCCGCGTACTCGCATTCCTTGCGGACGATCTCGCGGATCTGCGTGATCATCTGCGCGGGCGGCGGCGGGTTGTCCTTGTCGGTGTAGGCGATACCGAAACCACCGCCGAGGTCGACGATCGACAGCTGGTCGAGCAGTTCGGGGCCGTGCTCCTTGCCGAGTTCGGCCAGCAGCCCGACCACGCGGCGGGCCGCGACCTCGAAACCGTCGGCGTCGAAGATCTGCGAACCGATGTGGCTGTGCAGGCCGATCAGCTTGAGCGACGGCGCGTTGAGCACGCGGCGCACGGCCTCGGCCGCGTCACCGGAGGCCAGCGAGAAACCGAACTTCTGGTCCTCGTGGGCGGTCGCGATGAATTCGTGCGTATGCGCCTCGACGCCGACCGTGACCCGGATGAGGACGTTCTGCACGATGTCGTGCCGGGCGGCGACGTCGGCCAGCCGCGCGATCTCGTAGTAGGAGTCGACCACGACCGTGCCGACGCCGGCTTCGACCGCGGCTTCCAGTTCGGACAGCGCCTTGTTGTTGCCGTGGAAGGTGATCCGCTCGGCCGGGAAGTTCGCGCGCTGCGCCACGGCGAGTTCGCCGCCGCTGCAGACGTCCAGGCTCAGCCCCTGTTCGGCCACCCAGCGGGCGATCTCGATGGACAGGAACGCCTTGGACGCGTAGTGCACGAGCGCCGGGTCGTCGAACGCCTCGGCGTAGTCGGCGCACCGGGACTTGAAGTCGGCCTCGTCGACGACGAACAGCGGCGTGCCGTACTTCTCGGCGAGTTCGCGGACGTCGACACCCGCGATGCGGACGACGCCGTCACCGCCCCGGAAAGTGTTGCGGGGCCAGACTTTCGGGTACAGCCTGTCGAGTTCTTCCGGACTCGACGGCGGGAAACCGGAGGCGTCGGCGTGGGGGTAGACGTCGGCGTGGCGGGGGCCCGCGGGGTGAGCCATTCTGGGTTACATCCGTTCCGGAGCAGAGACACCGAGCACGTTGAGGCCGTTCGCCAGCACCTGACGGGCGGCCTGGCACAGCGCGAGCCGGGCGAACGTGAGGGGGGTGGCCTCCTCGTCGCCCTGGGGAAGAACACGGCCGACCGTGTAGAACTTGTGGTACGCGCCGGCGAGCTCTTCGAGGTACCGGGCGACGCGGTGCGGTTCGCGCAGCTGTGCGGCCCGGCGGAGGACGGTCGGGAATTCGCCGATCGTGCGGATCAGATCGCCCTCGGCGGGCAGCGTAAGCAGGCCGAAGTCGACTTCGCCATCGGATTTCAGTCCGAGGTCGGAAGCGTTGCGCTGCAACGAGGCCAGCCGCGCGTGGGCGTACTGGACGTAGTAGACCGGGTTGTCGTTGGAGTGCTTGCGAAGCAGGTCCAGGTCGATGTCCAAAGTGGAATCGACGGAGTAGCGGATCAGCTCGTAGCGGGCGGCGTCCACGCCGACGGTGCCGACGAGGTCCTCCATGGTGATCACGGTGCCGGCGCGCTTGCTCATCCGGACCGGTTTGCCCTCGGAGACCAGGTTGACCATCTGGCCGATCAGCACCTCGACGACGGCCGGGTCGTCACCGAAGGCGGCCGCCGCGGCCTTGAGCCGGGCGATGTAGCCGTGGTGGTCCGCGCCGAGCATGTAGATGCACAGGTCGAAACCGCGCTTGCGCTTGTCCTGGAAGTAGGCGAGGTCACCGGCGATGTAGGCCGGGTTGCCGTCCTTCTTGATGACGACGCGGTCCTTGTCGTCGCCGTGCTCCTTGGACTTGAGCCACCAGGCGCCGTCTTCGAAGTACAGGTTCCCGGAGTCCTTCAACTGCTGGACCGAGGTCGCCACGGCGCCGGACTCGTGCAGCGAGTTCTCGTGGAAGTAGACGTCGAAATCGGTGCCGAAATCGTGCAGGCTCTGTTTGATCTCGGTGAACATCAGCTCGATGCCGACCCGGCGGAAGGTCTCGGCCCGCTCGTCGTCGGGCAGCGACAGCGCGCTCGGCTCCTGGCGGATGACCTCGGCGGCGATGTCGTTGATGTAGCCGCCCGCGTAGCCGTCCTCGGGGGCGGGCTCGCCCTTGGCGGCGGCGATCAGCGAGCGGACGAAGCGGTCGATCTGCGCGCCGTGGTCGTTGAAGTAGTACTCCCGGGTGACCAGGCCGCCCTGCGCGGACAGCACGCGGCCCAGCGCGTCGCCGACCGCGGCCCAGCGGGTGCCGCCGAGGTGGATCGGGCCGGTCGGATTCGCCGAAACGAACTCGAGGTTGATCTTGACGCCCGCCAGCGCGTCGCCGAGGCCGTACTTCTCCCCGGCGTCGAGCACCTGCTGGACGATCTGGCCCTGCGCGTCGGCGGCGAGCCGCAGGTTGAGGAAGCCCGGCCCGGCGACCTCGGCCGAGTCGATGCCGTCGGTGGCCGAGAGCGCCTCGGCCAGCGCGTCGGCGAAGTCACGGGGCTTCATGCCCGCCTTCTTGGCCACCTGCAGCGCCAGGTTGGTCGCGTAATCACCGTGCTCGGGATTGCGGGGACGCTCGATCGTCACCTTCTCCGGCAGCACGGAATCGTCGAGGCCGCGCGCGGTGAGAACCTGCACGGCGGAGTTACGGACCAGGTCGGCGAGAGCTGCGGGAGTCACTCGCGGAATTCTAGGTGTGACCTGGTCCGGGCTTCGCAGCGACCGCCGGAAGGTGTGAGCCAAGCCGGTGATCTTCGAACTGTTCACGGTGATCAGACGCGCGGTCTCTACACTGGCCCGCGCAGGGACCACCCCCTTCGGAGAACGCAGGAGCCATGGCTAACGGGACAACCAGAAAAAAGGGCGCGTCGTCGAAGAACGCGATGAAGGCCGCCCGTAGTTCCGTCGTGTCCAAGAAGGGCACGCCCTGGGGCACGATCATCGCCGTCGTCGCGATCGTCGTCCTGGCTGCCTCGGTGGTCACCTATTACATGGTCGCTTCGGCGCCCAAGCGTGAGCAGAAGACCCGTGAAGAGGCCGCGGCCGCCTTCGCCCCCTCTCAGCAGGACCCGGACCCGTCGAAGCGGATCGCGGGCGTGACCACGGCCACCTACGAGGGTTCCGTGCACGTCAGCGCCGCCGAGCGCGTCGCCTACGACAAGACCCCGCCCTTCGGTGGCCCGCACGACCAGGCCTGGGCCGCGTGCAACGGCGTCGTCTACGAGAAGGCCGTCCGCAACGAGAACATGGTCCACGGTCTCGAGCACGGCGCGGTCTGGATCGCCTACAACCCGGCGCAGATCTCCGGCGACGCGCTGGAGCTGCTGCGGGTCCGCGTCGAGGGCAAGCCGTACACGGTGATGTCGCCGTACCCGAACCTGGACAAGCCGATCTCCGTGCAGTCCTGGGGCCACCAGCTGAAGCTGGACTCCGCCTCCGACGAGCGGATCGACCAGTTCATCGCCGCCCTGCGCACCAACCCGTACGGCGCGTACCCCGAGCGTGACGCCACCTGCGACGCGCAGATCGAGCCGGGCGACTTCGACCCGACCCCGCCGGGGCCGGACGCGAAGCCGATGGATTACAAGGGCAGCGCGGGCACCCAGCCGGACCAGCCCGGCGCCGGTCAGCCGTCCGCACCCGCGACCCAGCCCTCGGCGCCCGCGAGCAAGTAAGTGAGCCAAGTGGACCCCGATCTCCAGGAAGACGTCTCAAGGTCGGCCAAGAGCCGATGGCTGGTGATCGGGGCCGCCCTGGTCGTCATGCTGATCCTCGGCTTCGGCCTCGGCGCGCTGACGACCAGGCTGATCGACTCCGAGCCGGAGCAGAAGACCCCGGGCACGGGCTCGGTCGAGGTCGGCTTCGCGCAGGACATGTCGGTGCACCACCTTCAGGCCGTCACCATGGCGGGCTGGGCGCGGGACCACACGACCGATCCGGCGATCAAGACCCTCGCGTTCGACATCGAGCGCACGCAGACCGGCCAGGTCGGCCGGATGAAGGGCTGGCTCGGTCTGTGGGGCCAGCCCGAGCAGACGACCGGCGCCTACATGACCTGGATGACCGAGCCGATGGCCGGCCACGGCGGGCACGGTGGCGCCGACATGAAGCCGTCGAACGGCGCCCCGATGCCAGGGATGGCGACGTCGGCCGAACTCGCCAAACTGCGGTCGCTGACCGGCAAGGAGATGGACGTCTTCTTCCTGCAGCTGATGCTCCGGCACCACATGGGCGGGACGGAGATGGCGCAGTACGGCTACGACCACACGTCGATCGCCGACGTGAAGTCGCTGACGCAGAGCATGCTCGTTTCGCAGGGTGCGGAGATGACCCTGATGAAGGGCCTGCTCCAGGAGCGCGGCGCCGCTCCCCTCCCCGCCTGACGCATTTCGTCCTCTGAATGCGGTAGTTCGCTTTGCCGACTACCGCATTCAGAGGACGAAATGCGTGGTTACCAGGAGAGTTCCCGGCAGCGTTGCGCGCACTGGGGCACTTCTATCTGCAAGGTCGCGTGCTCGATCGAGTAGCGGTTCGCCAGGAGGTTCTGCGCCTCGGTGAGCACTTCGGCCTGCTCGACGGTCGGCGCGATGGTGAGGTGCGCCGAAGCGACCTCCATACCCGAAGTCAGTGTCCAGACGTGTAGATCGTGAACGTCCTCGACGCCCTTCAGCCCGCCGAGTTCGGCCTGGATCCCGGCGACGTCGACGCCCTTGGGCGCGTGCTGGAACAGGATCCGCAGCGCGCGCCGGGCGAGGGCGTAGGTGCGGGGCAGGACGAACAGGCCGATCGCGACACCGATGATCGGGTCGGCGTAGCGCCAGCCGGTCAGCAGCGTGATCGCGCCGCTCAGCAGGACACCGACGGAGCCGATCAGGTCGGCGAGGACTTCGAGGTACGCGCCACGGACGTTGATGCTCTCTTCCGCACCCTTGCGCAGGATCATGAAGGAAACGATGTTGGCGACAAGGCCCGCGGCCGCGGCCAGCAGGACGGGCAGGCCGGGCACGGCGGGCGGGTCGCTGATCCGGCCGATGGCCTCGACCAGGACGTAGCCCGCGACGCCGAACAGCAGGATGGCGTTGCCCAGCGCCGCGAGCACTTCGGCGCGGTAGAAGCCGAAGGTCCTGGTGAGCGTCGGGCCGCTGCGCCGGGCGAGCAGGATGGCCGCCAGCGCCATGCCGACGCCGAGGACGTCGGTGAACATGTGCGCGGCGTCGGAGATGAGCGCGAGCGAGCCGGTGGCGAACCCGACGATGAACTCCATGACCATGAAGCCGGCGCCGATGACCAGCGCGATCGTCAGGCTCTTGAGGTAGCGGCCTGACGCGCTCGACGGCGCGGCCGTCCCATGCCCGTGCCCGTGACCCATTGCTCCGCCTCTCGTGAAGTCGACAGGCCGAATATATTGTCACATGCGCATATGTGCAATACAGGTGAGCCTAAGTTCACCATGTCTTAAGCCACACAAGGAAGCCATCCCCCAGGAGGGCCTTCCCGAAACCTGAAACCGCCACGCACCGCTACCGAAGCGACCGGAAGAACCCCCGCAACTGGCCGACGAAGGCCTCGGGCTGCTCGAACGCGGCGAAGTGGCCGCCCTCGGCCAGCACCTCGTACCAGCGAAGATCGGTGTAGCGCAGCTCCGCCCAACGCCGGGACGGCCGGATGATCTCGCGAGGGAAGATGGAGATACCCGAAGGAACTTCAACGGCGCTGACGTCGCGCTCCTTGTTCTCCCAGTAGATCCGCGCCGACGAGGCCGCCGTCGCGGTGAACCAGTAGACGGAGATCGCGTCGAGCATCTGCTGCCAGGACAACGCGGTCTCCGGCGAGCCGTCGTTGTCGGTCCACTCCCAGAACTTCTCGGCGATCCACGCGGCCTGCGCCGCCGGCGAGTCGGTGAGCCCGTAGCCCACCGTCTGCGGACGCGTGGCCTGCTGCTGCGCGTACGCGGACCCGACTGCGCGGAACCGCGCGAGGTCGCCGATCGCCGCCTTCTCCTCCGCCGTCGGCTCGCCGAGAACGGACTCGTCGTACGCGACGCCCGCCATGTTCACGTGGACGCCGATCAGCCGCTCCGGGGCCACCTTGGCGAGCATGTTCGTCACCCCCGCACCCCAGTCGCCGCCCTGCGCGGCGTACCGCTCGTAACCGAGCCGCCCCATCAGCTCGTCCCAAGCCCGGGCGATGCGCTCGACGTTCCACCCGGTCGACGATGGTTTGTCACTCCAGCCGAACCCCGGCAACGACGGCGCCACGACGTGGAACGCGTCCGCGGGATCGCCCCCGTGCGCGGCGGGATCGGTCAGCGGACCGAGCACGTCGAGGAACTCCACGACCGAACCCGGCCAGCCGTGCGTGAGCACGAGCGGTGTCGCGTCCGGCTCCGGCGAGCGAACGTGCAGGAAGTGGATGCCGAGACCGTCCACAGTGGTCTTGAAGCCCGGGAAAGCGTTGACCCGGGCGGCCAGTCCGAAGTCGTAGTCCTCCGCCCAATACCGGCACAACTCCCGCGCGAACTCCAGCGGGACCCCCTGCTCCCAATCGTCGACGGTGGCAGGCTCGGGCCAGCGCGTCGCGCGCAGCCGGACGCGCAGGTCTTCGATGTCGGATTCGGGGATCCTCACCTCGAACGGTTCGATCACCAGGTCCTCCCAGTTCGTCGGTACCACCAACGCTACGCATTTCGGCTGCCCAACGGCTCACTCTTGCGCCTGAACCAGCTGAAAGACCTGGTCAGAGCCATCCAGGGCCGCCTCGTCGAGCGCCGCGCCGGTTAACGACCACCACTCGCGAGAGCCCACGGGGACATGCGCTAAGCTTCCAACGTCGCTCAGGCGGCAACGCCCTCGTAGCTCAGGGGATAGAGCACTGCCCTCCGGAGGCAGGTGTCGCAGGTTCGAATCCTGCCGAGGGCACACTGGTGAACAGCACTTTCGGCTGTTCACCCACATCGATCAAACCATGATTCGTGACATGGACTCTCCGACCAAACATCCCGGTGACGTCTCGCATGGTGCTAAGCGACGTTCCTCAAGGTGATCCGGAGCGCGCACTTTCCATGGCGAGTGCACACATCTGGCCCATGAACCGCTGTGCGTGTTGCGGCGGAGGTACGACGGCTCCGGCGGGGATGTCGGCGCAGAATCGCCACCAGAGACCGCGGGGTTCGATGAAGCGCGTGGCGTGGTCGGTTCCGAGTGCCTCGTCGAGGCACAAGAGTGCGCCCAATGCTTCGCTCTGGTCGTAGTCGAGGTCCGGACGGAGCAGATACCGGTCGAGGTAGGCGATGAGGTAGGCCGCGTCGCCTTCGGTGCCGAGGCAGGTCAGTGCCACGCAGTACGCCCGGCCGGCATTAGGGCTTTCGCTGGCGAGGAGAAGAGCGCCGAGCGTGTCGCGAAACCGGATCCGACCGTTTACCGCGACGAACCATGCGGCGGTCTTGCGTTCGCGCCACCCGCCCTTGTCCAGCAGGACCCCGAGTTCCGCGTCGGTGATGCGCGAGGCGGCCTCCGACAACTCCCGCAGGAACGCGGCTCGGTCAGCGACCTCGGGCCGCAGCAGTCCTCCGCCGAGTCGAAGGTAACGCCGTCCCGGTGTCACGTACCGCGGGATCAGTTCCGTCAGCGCGTTGGCGTCATCGGGACGGTGCATGACTGCATCGTGCCGGTGATGCCGGGGTCATGCCACCGTTTTCCGGGGCGCCGCGACCACGCTCCCCTTAGAAATAGCCAGGCCGTGAGCCAGTCGCCACTGGCTCCCCACTGGTTGCGATTCGAGTTCGCGCCATCAAAAGTGGATAAATACGCGCTTCAAAACTTCGCGAAGACATTATTTTCATCGCAGTCGTCACCAACAACGATCAGCCTGCTCATGCGGCCTTCACCGTGGACACGGGTTGCGTCGTCCTTGGCTCTGGCACCGGCTCGCCGGCAGACGTCGTCATCGACCTTCCCGCCCCCGGACTTTCCCAATGGGACTTCACGCTGGTGCTGGCAGGTCCGTCACAGTGCGGAATCAACGAGCAGTTGCGAGAGTTTCGACGCCTTGCGCCACGTCCGCCGCGGGCTTCCGCTTGCCGTTTCGCGGGCCAGACCTCCGCACCTAGCTGCGGAGGTTGTCGAGGACGAACTCGGAGATCTTCTTGGCCGCGCCGCAGGGATCGTTCTTCCAGGGGCCGGCTTCCTCACGACCGCGTGTGTTGGCGCCGACGTACACGAGTGTGGTGTCATCGACCCCGAGAGCCAGCCTGCACGCCAGCGGTCCCTCGTCCTGCTTGGTCAGGACGTTCTCCTCGATGTCCGTGATCACCGCGGGGTAACCGTTGATCGTGACTTCTTCCCAGTTTTTCGGGTTATGGCGGCCACTCGCGTGATCGCGGTACAGCGCGCCGATGTTGTTGCTGTCCTCCAGCACCGGATGCCACGATGCGGTCACCTCGACCGATTTGCCGAACGCGACGAAGCATTCCCCGTCCCTGCCGCGCTGCTGGGTGCCGTTGTCACTGAAGCCGATGCTCTGCAGCTGTTCCACGGTGATCGCCGTGCACGGATCTGCCTTGAACTTGGCGCCGTTCAGCTGTGCGGGGATCGGCGGGACCGACACCGACGGTTCCGGCGGTGTCGGTGGCGGGCTCGTTCCGCAGCCGGCCAGCACCGCCAGGCCACCGGCCATCAGCAGGGCGAGTCCTCGGGCGAGACGTGGTTTCACGAAGGATCGGCTCCCGGTTTGATCCGCCAGCGACGGGGTTCCCCGACCACCTCGGCACTCGTGCCGACATCCGGGATCTTGGGGAAGGTAGTCTCGATGGCCGTCAGCTCGAGACCGCTCCCGACCAGCGCCCCGATGTTGGTGATCATGCCGGCGAGGAGGGTGTTGCAGTCACGCCAGAACTTCTCGAACGCCGAGTTGATCGCGTCCACGAAGTCCTTGGCCGACAACACCGCCAGTGGCGGGACGACCAACGACCCGAGAACGATCGCGAACTTCCCGCTCAGCTGCGCGAGGTTCGCCGCACAGTTCCCGAGCGCGAGCAACAGGTTCTTGTACGTGTCGATCACCGTGATCGCGACCGTGCTCACCGTTTTGGTCAGGCTCGTGACGGAGGCTTGGCCCTTGTTCAGGCTGTCGACGGCCATCCCGGAATACATGGAGTACTGGTCGAACGCGTCACCATGCCACGCGGCATTGAGCGACAGCTTAGCGTCATTGACCTTCTCGGCGGCGTCCTTCAACTTGCTCTGCCTGGCGAACACACCCGCGAGATCCAGCGTCTTTTCCAAGTTGCCGGCGACGAACACGCGGAGCTTGTCGAGCAGCCCGATGATCCCGTGCGCGCCGATCAGGTCCGCGTACTCCCGGATCTTCGCGTCCGCGGCCTCCGGATAGGTCATGGTGGCGAGTTCCGCGGCGGCCTGGCCCGGGTCGGAGGTGGTCATTTGATCTCACCCTCCAGCTTCTTCATCCGGTCGTACGCTTCCTGATCCAGCTGTTCATAGTGGTTCGCGGCCTTGCCCAACGCCGCGCTCAGCACGGCGAGCTGGGCCGAATTCTCGGCCGTGATCCGTTGAATCGTGTCGATGGCCGCGTTGTACCGGTCCACCGTCCCCAGGCCGTTGAGCCCGGGCATCAGGTTCGTCGCCGTTCCCGGCAAACCCAAGTCGTAGGGGCCGAGCGCGACGTTCGCCAGGTCCACGATCGCGAAGTTCTGCAGCAGGTCCGCTGCCTCAGCAATTGTGTCGGCCGCGGCTCGCAACTTCTCGGGATAGACGTGATAGCCCTGGCCGGGGCCGGGGTCGAACGGATCGGGAAAGCTCATACCAGCCGCTCCTCATCCCGAACTGCAGCGATGGCCGTCTCGTACCGTTGGGCCGCGGTCTCCTCCGCCCGCTGGATTCCCAGCAGCAGCTGACGCGACAGGCTCGGCGCGCTGTAGTCCTTCATCGCGGCCACGTCCACCGACACATCGACCAGCTCACCGCCCGCGGTCACCGTCACCGACCCCAGATCCCCCGGCAACGTCCACGTGACGCGATCCCGCGCCGCGCTCGTCGCGGCCTGCTCGACCGCGGCCACCGTCGCGTCGATTTCTCGCGCCAGGTGATACAGCTCGTCCTGGTAGCTCACCAGCGGTCCCGCCCCTCGTCTTCGGGATCAGCGTCCAGGAAGTCGAGCTGATCGAAACTCTCCTCCTCGACCTCCCCGGTATCGGGACGCGCTCCACGTGGCACGGCCGCCGCCGCGGCACGGGGAGCAGATGACGTCGTGACGTTGTTCCTCTGAGGTGCCACAGGATTAGAGGCGGGTTCGGGCATCCACTCCTGGTCCTTGTCCACCACCGCCCGGACCTTGGCGACACCGACCTCGGCGGCCGCCCGCCGGGCCGCCGACACCGCCTCCAGCACCGCGGGCCCCAGCCGCTGTGGATGCGTACTCCGGATCACATGATCCGCGATCGTCAGATCCACCAGTTCGCCCCGGCCGGTCACCACCGCCGACGCGATACCGTCAGCCGATCGCCCGGTAAACCGGGCCTGCTCCAGCTCAGCATCAAGCTCACCAGCCTGCTGCCGCAGCTTGGCCACATTCAATGACACGCCGGCTCGCCCTCCCCGTCGCCCGACATACTCCTTACAGCCGCCCCCACGGCCTGACCGCGACGCCCGCGATTACTACACGAGCGTAATCGGCCGAGTGGCCAGCGTAGTCGAACCTCGATCCTGTGTCTCGTCATTCGCCGCACGGGCCCAGTCACCTCGACCAGCGGCCCTCGTCGAGGGCTTCCGGACCTCTGACCGGGCCACAGCGCGGCGCCGTGCAGCGTTTCCGCACACCGACCGGTTGCGTTATCCACCCGCGACAACGCCGCGGTGATTCATGGGCTCGGTTGTTGGAGCTGCGATCAAACCGACGCCGAGTGGCGTGCACCAATGCAGGACGGCTTTGCCGTCGCGATGGGTGGTGATCAGCCGGGCGTCGCGCAGGGTTCTGGCTTGCATCGAGGCCGCGGGGACGGAGACATTCAGGGTGCGCGCAAGTTCGGTCGTGGTGTGCGGCTTCGTCAGAGCACGCAAGGTGTCCGCTCGTGTGCCGCCCAGCAGTGCCGCGAGAGGATCGCCGACCGTGTCGGCATCGTGCAAGGGAAGCGGTGTGAGGGCCGGGTAGACGATTAACGCCGGTCCGGCAGGCTGTGGCGCCACGAGAACCCGGCCAGTCCAGAACAGTGACGGCAGGAGCACCACGCCTTCGCCGCGCAACGTCACTTCCCTGTCAGTGCCGGGCGCATTGATCTCCAGGCTCATCTCGCGCCATCGCAACCCGACGGACAGGCTTGTGAAGGTGCGCTCAAGCCCATGCCGGGCAAGGAAATGCGCGCGCCAGGCCGCTTCAGCGTGGAAGGCGACCTGGAGCCGTGGCCACTCCACGGCCAAGATGTGTCTGTGCGCCTCCGTGATGGCGTGCTCGAGGATGCGCCAAGCGTGGCGATCCTGTGCGGCAAGCTGCCGGATCCAGGCGGTCCGCGGCCGGTCGACCGCGCAGATCCGTCGCAATTCCGCCTCGACGACCGCTCGGTCGGTAGCGAGAACCTGAGACAAGCCATCCTCCAGCCCGGCACTCGGCGGGTCGAGGAACAGGGGTCCGATACCGGTAGGAGACAACAACTGCAGTAGCGGCTCGGCCTGCACGGGCAGACCGCGTGCCGTCCGTCTTCGCCAGCCACCGAAGACGTAGCGATTGTCGCGGCGCTGCAGCGTCATCAGCGCGAGGACAAGTTCCATCAGCGGAGCGGGTGTGTCCGCCACGGTGACCTTAAGCAAGTCTTCTGCAGTAAAAAACACCTTCAGCACGTCATCCCCCAGATGCGACTGAGCCGCACGTTTCAGTTGTGGTTGAACACATGGCAGCGCAGTCGAGAGTGCCAGAAACTGGTCATGCGATCTACTGGATCGAGTTCCCGAGATAGGTTACTCCTCAACTGGGGCCGTCGAATAATTTCCATTGCGTCTTCACGGCGACGCATTCACATCGGAAAAGACCGATCGAGAGGGAGAATGATGAGAAAATCGTTAACCCGCGCCTTGCTCACACTGCCTGCCGTGGTCGCGGCGACGCTGGTCAGCGTCGGCGGGACAGCCACGGCCGCACCCGCGGGAACGCACGCCGGACCTGTTCAGATCATGGACTGCAGTCACGCGCATTCGAACAAGGACAGCGGCTCGGGCCGGACGACAACGGTTCTGCGCTACCGGACCGGGCCGCACACCTCCTGCGAGCCACTGGGACAAGCTGGCAGCAACACGCTGATCTACTACCACTGCTGGACTTCAGGCGAGTCGGTCGGCGGCGTGAGCACCTGGACTTGGGGACGTGTCGCGGGCACACAGCGCGAAGGCTGGTTCTCCGACAAGTACCTCAGCAACGGTGGCTCGACGAAGAAGTGCTGAGCTGAGACCGTGGTGCCGAGCCCTCAGCCCGGCGCCACGGTCACCACTACTCCGTCGCCGACGAAACACCACTACGGAACCCGGGCCATCATCGTGCGCGTAATGCCGGTTCGAGGGCTCGCCACAGTGCTCAGCAACGACGAGACGTAATGGCGCGATGCAGTCCAGTCAAATCCTCGCTACGCCTCTGAATACGTGCCAGCGCCCAAAGTTGAGCAGAGCAGGTCACCAGTTGTCCTTGAGGATGGTGCCTGCCGTGGTGCGCGCGGCACGCAGCCGGAATCTCAGGCCGGGGCGCAGGCCGATCTTCTTGATCAGCTTCGTGTAGACCTTCTCGGCCTGCCAGGTCAGATTGCCGGAGAATCCTTTGCGGGCTCTCAGGTACCCCAGCAGGTCGGCGGCAAGCCGGGCCGCCCGCGCCAGGTCTCCACCTCGGCGTTCCCACTCGATGCGCGCCAAGCGAAGTTCAACGACCGGCTCGAGGTCGTAGTCGTCGACGAGCCCATCGGTCTCGGCTGTGACCAGGTCGACGTACTCGTTCGCCTTGGTGAAGTCCCCGGTCTCACCGAGGACGTGGGCGTAGTCGATGACCACGGCCCGGGTCCACTGGTTGTCGAGATCCAGCTCGTCGTATCCGGACAGGACGTCTTCACACACCTCGAGACACTCGGCTATCGCGCCGGCTCGCCTCAGCCAGCCGGCCCGCTTGATTTTCAACAGAACAACGTGACGGTCATCCTGGCCGACGAGCAGGGCAGCATCGGCGATCAGCTCCTCGAGGAGCGCTGCCGCGCGTTCAGGGCGGCCGGCGCCACCCATCCCATCTGCTGCATGTGCCTGTTCCACGATCGAGTCCAGCCGCCGGACCACATCTCCCGCGGGATCAGGAACCCAGGACAGCCGCTCTGACCGCGCCGGCAGCACAGGGGCGCCGGCCTCCCCCTGGCCGTCGACGCGGGGCGCGGGTTCTTCCGGCGCGAAGGTGCCGGCGGCGGGGTTCCGCCCGATCAGGACCGGCCGGATGCCACCGGTCGCCTTGCGACAGGGCGCCGGCAGTCCACGACGGGTGAGCCGGGTCTGCAACTGACTACAGACGTACTCCGCGTCGAGGAGGCCGGGGCCTCCGGGTGCGCCGTGACGTAGTAGCTCGATCAGCTCGCCGGTGAAGGCGGTGTACCTGGCACCGACGGGTGCATCAGCGCGGGTGTGGGCTGGTGTCGCGGCGAGCACAAAGGTCCGTTCCGGCTCGGGCAGTTGCTGGATGAGGCCTTCCTGAGGTTCCCCTCCGAGCGCCGCGCGGCCCGCGTAGCAGCAGTCCAGAATCAGGATCCGCTGCCGTGCGGGCGAAGCGTCGATCTCCGCGAGCAATGCCGCACACGGAATGGCCGTCCATGCCAGGAGATCCGGAGAAGTCCCCGGCAGGCTCAAGTACAGTTCGCCGGCGTGATCGAGGTGGCCGTGGCCCGCGTAGTACACGACGAGGAGATCGGTCGCCGTGGCACAGGCCTGCCGCACGGCGCCTCCGACCTCGGCCAATTCCTTGTCGATCAGCGACGTGATCCTGCTCGGAGCCAGGAAACCGTGCCCTTCGAGCGAGAGCTCGAAGGCGAGGTCGTGGACGTTGGTGCGGATCGATGGGACGTTGAGCAGTTCATGGTCGGCGAAGCGGCTGCTCCCGACCAGGACCGCCGAGGAGGTGGCGGAATGTGGGACGTTCATGCCTTGTCTTCGGGGTGCACGACCTTCGACACCACGTCGCTGAGCTGATCTCCGGTCAGGTTTTCTGTTTCGACCTCGACAGTCCGGCCGTCGGGACCGGTGACCTTGATGTGCACCTTGGGACGACGAGCGACAAGCCAATCCGCCATGTGCTTGACCAACAACGTAGCGGTTCCACCGGCCCCGAAAACCACGACCAGCACGTCGGAGACACCACCGAGCTTTCCGGACTCCGGAGGCGGCGCCGGTGTGCGTACTGCGCCGCGAAACCCGGGAGCAGTCCGGAACCAGTCGTGGAGGAACCGCCGTTCGGCGTCGAGGCGAACTCCGTCGAGAATCGTGATCTCCGCTGCCTGCTCCATCGTCGAACTCCCAACGCAGTGCGTCTTCAGCCAACTCCGGAGGGTAGCGCGTCCTGGCTAAGGTGTGCCCGGTTCGGTGGAGTGAATCGGCTCGCCGGCATCAGTGTCCAGTTTCGAACGACCGCGGGCGGCTCCAGGTACCGCCACCGGCTGAGGGTTCCCCGGCTCCGGTGATCACGGGCAGACGATCCGCACCAACCTGCCCATGCCGCTGCTTTCGCCGGAATCCGGCCTGAAGCGGACCGGGAAGTCGACGATGAAGCGCATCCAGCCCTTGTATTTACCGTCCCTGCAGTCCGTGGCCGCGTTGTTCTGCGCTCCCCAGGTGTTGTGCACGTTCCGCTCGTCGGAAACGGACACCCTGGTCCGGTCGCGGTACAGCCGTGCCCGGATCCTGATCCTCGCCACCTGCGCCGTGCAGCGGACTTCGACGACGACGTTGACCCTGCCGGGCCGGTGGGTGGAATGGTGCGGGTGATGCACCTTGGGTGTGCAGGTGATCACCGCGTCCCCGGGGCCTCTCGCCGAGACCGGCGACGGTCTGTTCTCGACTTCGTCCGGTCCGGCTGCGATCGTACCGGGCGAAGTCGAGAACACGGACGCTTCGGCCGCGGGCGCGATCCCGGCCGCGACCAGCACGATGACCGCCAGTGTCCCGGCGGCGCGCGAAGTGGACGTGAAAAGGTTCTTCATGATTTTCCCTTGGTCGTCGACTCATCAGCGTCGCTCGCGAATTTTCGTATCGCAGCTGACGCTCACGTGACTCGCACTGAACCGATCCCAGGTGAATGCGAGTTCGACAGCTGTTCCGTCGTCCTCGACGGACAAGTCGCAATGGAAATTGTCGCGCGGCCGATATGCTCTGCCCTCGCAGGTGAACTCGACGTACCAATGGTCGCGGCCAGGTTCGGTGTCGTCGTCGAATCGGGCGCCGAAAACGTGGACCCGCTCGCCCGCGCGCAGCACGAAGCCCGTTCGCTCCGCCACGTGCCTGCCGGAGCAGGAATGTCGCACGACGTCGACCACGACTTCGCGATCGGTGTGATTCGCCAGGCAAGTCGGGCAGTGCCCGGAGTCACGACTTGTCGAGCGTCTTACGACAACTACTGGACTGCGGCGGGTTCACGTAGAAGAGCTCCAGGTCGAAGCTCAGTTCGACGTTCATGCCTTCGTCGAACTTGGTGAGGGAGCAGTAGAAGTTGCTCGGCACCGTGTAGGTGTCTTCGCCGTCGGTGAAGTCGATGTACCAGTAGTCGAACGACGTGCCCGCCCCGGTCTCGTAGTACGAGGTGAACACCGGGACCCGCTCGTGGTTGTCCAGGGAGAAGTCGGTCTTCGTACTGGTCGGCTTCCCTTTGAACATATGTCTTATTTCGTTCACCGTGATCGTTTTCCCGGTGTAGTCGGGCGGCCGATCGGCGCGCGATATCCAGAATCTCGCCACACGACCGTGAAAACCAGAGCGGCGAACGCCGACCAATCCGACGTGACGACCTGTCACGCCTCCGTGTCCGAGTCGTCACCGCGCCGCCGGGCCACGAGGCCGGCACAGCATCGGGTGGAGTAAGCGTGCGTCCGATCGACGCATGGCCTGTGGCGCCCCGTGGTCGTCCGGCGGTGCGGGAGGCACTGGGAGCGTCTCTTCGACTGCTGTCCCGAAAAGCGTTACGAGACAACCGGTTCTTGACTGGATCTCCATTCGGGATTGTTAGCTTCGGTCAAGCAATTCCGGCTGTCGGCACGATCCGATCACCCTCGACGGTTGGTCGCGAACGTCACCGAACGTTGAGCGGAAGGGACATGGTGGAGAGCGAACCCCGACCCGGTCGCCGGGCATTGTTCGTCTACATAGGACTGGTCGTGGTCCCCGTGGTGGCCGCGATCATCCTGCTGGGGCAGGGCGAAGGCGGTGCCGGTGTGGCCGCCGCGAAGGAGGCGACCGGACCTTCACTGGCCCAGCTCCTGCTGGCGATCACCGTGGTGGTCGGCGCCTGCAAGATGGTCGGGTGGCTGGCCCAGCGGATCGGGCAGCCCGCGGTGATCGGCGAGGTCACCGCGGGCATCCTGCTCGGCCCGTCCGTGCTCGGTGCGTTGTGGCCTTCGGGCGCGGCCGTGCTGATCCCGAAGGCGGCGGTGCCGCAACTGAACGTCGTGGCGCAGCTCGGCGTGATCTTCTTCGTGTTCCTCGCCGGGCTGGAACTGGACACCAGGCTGTTGCGCGGCCGCGGACGGCTCGCGCTGGTCGTCAGTCACGTCAGCATCGCGCTGCCGTTCCTGCTCGGCGTCGGGCTCGCCATGGTCGCCTACACCCGGTTCGGGGCGGGCGGTGGATTCCTGCCGTTCGCGCTGTTCTTCGGGGTGTCGATGAGCATCACGGCGTTGCCGGTGCTGGTGCGGATCCTGCACGAGATCGGGCTCTTCCGCAGCGAGATCGGCGTGGTGGCGCTGACCTGCGCGGTGGTGGACGACGTGACCGCGTGGAGCCTGCTGGCACTCGTGATCGCGCTGACCACTGCTTCCTCGCTGTTCGGCGTGGTGCTGACGGTCGTACTCACCGCGGCCTTCGTGGCACTGCTCGGCCTGGTGGTGCGGCCCCTGCTGCGGAAGTTCGTGGCCGGCGCTCCGGCGGTACGGCTGCACCGGGTCGCGCCGCTCTCGGTGGTCGGGGTGCTGATATGCGCCATGGCGACCGAGTGGATCGGCGTGCACGCGATGTTCGGCGCGTTCGTGTTCGGGGTGGTGTTCCCCCGCGACAACCCGGTGGCGACCTGGCTGCACGACAAGGCCGGTGGGCTGACGACGGCGTTGATGCTGCCGTTGTTCTTCGCCTACAGCGGATTGCGCACCGACCTCGGCCTGCTTTCCGGCGGCGGCGCGTGGCTCTGGTGCGGCGCGATCCTGCTCGTGGCCGTCGCGGGCAAGTTCGGCGGCTCGGCACTGGCCGCGCGGGCGGTCGGCGAGAACTGGAATCGGTCGCTGCAGGTGGGCGCGCTGATGAACTGCCGCGGCCTGACCGAACTGGTGGTGCTCAACATCGGGCTCGATCTCGGCGTGCTCTCCCCGACGCTGTTCACCATGCTGGTGATCATGGCGCTGGTCTCGACCGCGATGGCGGCGCCGATGGCGACCTGGTTCGCCCGCCGCGACGGCCAGAACGTGGTGGATTTCCTCGGCCGCACCTCCGAACGTGCGGCAGCTTGACGCACCGGCAAGCGGGAAGACGTCTCGGCGTCCGTCCGCTGCGAAGCTGGACCAGTCGACGATCTAGGAGGTCAAGGTGTCGAGCACCGATGTTCCGACGCGGGAGGAACTGGTTCGCCGCGTGGCCGAACTGGCACCCGCACTGAAGAAGCACTCGGCCTGGCAGGAACAGAACCGGCGGGTGCACGAGGAATCCATCGAAGCACTGGCCGAGGCCGGAGTCTTCAAGCTGCGCCGCCCCAAGCGTTACGGCGGCTACGAGGCCGACACCCGCACCCTGGTCGACGTCGCCACCGAGATCGGCCGGGCCGACGGCTCGACCTCCTGGGTGGCCTCGGTGTACTGGATCCCGACCTGGATGGCCTGCCAGTTCCCGGAGGCGGTGCAGGACGAGGTGTTCGCCACCCCGGACGTGCGCGTCTGCGGCACGCTGAGCCCGTCCGCGATGGCCGCGCCGGTCGACGGCGGGGTCGTGGTGAACGGCAAATGGGGCTTCATCAGCGGGGCCCTGCACGCGCAGTGGCAGGAGATCATCGCGATCCTCGTGCCGCCGGAGGGCGAGCCGTACCCGATCATGGCGCTGGTGCCGATCTCGGATCTGCTGGTCGTGGACGACTGGGACACCTCGGGTCTGCGCGGCACCGGCAGCGTGTCCACGGTGGCGCAGGACGTCTTCATCCCGGCGGAGCGTGTGCTCCCACTGCCTGCGGTATTGGAAGGCCAGGGCGGGGCTTCGGCCTCGATCTACCGGGCGCCGCTGCTGCCGGTCGCCTCGGCGTCGTCGGTGGGCACGCTGGTCGGGATGGCGCGGGGCGCGCAGGAAACCTTCCTCAAGCGCCTGCCGGACCGCAAGATCACTTACACCGCCTACGAATCCCAGCGCGAGGCCCCGATCACGCACCACCAGGTGGCCGAAGCCGCGCTGAAGATCGACGAGGCCGGGTTCCACGCGCACCGTCTGTCCACTTTGGTCGACACGAAGACCGCGGACGGCAGCCCGTGGAAACTCGAGGAACGCGCGATCGCGCGGGCCGACCTCGGCGCCGTGGTCCGCCGGGCCAAGGAAGGCATCGACATCCTCGCGGCCGCCTCCGGTGGCTCGTCGATCTACCACGGCATCCCGATCCAGCGCATCGCCCGCGACGTCGCCGCGGTCAACCTCCACGCGCTGATGCACCCCAACACCAACACCGAGCTGTACGGCCGCGTGCTCTGCGGGCTCGAGCCCAACACCCTCTACATCTAGGAGGATCCTCCGATGACCACGACCGAAACCGGCACGGCAGCCGACCAGGCGGCGATCGCGGCGCTGACCCAGAAGGTGATCGCCGCGTGGGCGTACCACGACGCCGACGCCTTCGCCGGTGTCTTCACCGAGGACGGCACGATGATCCTCCCCGGTGTGTTCAGGAAGGGCCGCGACGACATCCGGGCGTTCCTCGTGGAATCGTTCGCGGGCAACTACAAGGGAACCCAGGTCACCGGCCGTCCGCTCGAGATCCGCTTCTTCACCCCGGACTCCGGTGTCCTGATCACCCAGGGCGGGGTGCTCGGCCCCGGCGAGACCGAGGTCGCGGACTCGCAGTCGATCCGTGCGTCGTGGACGGTCGTCAAACGGGACGGCGCCTGGCAGCTGGCGTCCTATCAGAACACGCCCGCCAAGCAGCAGCTGCCGAAGCCGGGCACGGCCGCCTGAACCCTCCACATCGGAACCCGGGCCTTCCCTCCTCAGGGCCCGGGTTCCGCCCTGCCTGTCCGCTTGACCTCTTCCGAAGTGCTCGATCCTTTGGAGCGTCGCGCGCGGAGGTGGGAAAGTGAATCATGCGCGAAATCGCCGCCGGATTGTTCATGTCCCTGGACGCCGCGGGTGGGGGAATCCGCGTCACCGGCGCTCACGAGAACAACCTGAAGGACATCTCGCTCGAGATCCCGAAGAACCAGATCACGGTTTTCGTCGGGGTTTCGGGTTCCGGGAAGTCCTCCGTGGTGTTCGACACGATCGCCGTCGAGGCGCAGCGCCAGCTGAACGCCACCTTCCCTTGGTTCATCCGCAACCAGTTGCCCAAGCACGAACGCCCGCACGTGGACGGCATCGAGAACCTGACCACCCCGGTCGTCGTCGACCAGCGCCCGCTCGGCGGGAACGCGCGCTCGACGGTCGGCACGGTCGCCGACATCCATCCGCTGCTGCGAGTGTTGTTCTCCCGGCAGGGAAAGCCCAGCGCGGGCAATCCATCGCTGTACTCGTTCAACGACCCCAACGGGATGTGCCCCGACTGCGAGGGCATCGGCCGCGCGCTGCGCCCGGACCCCGAGCTGATGCTCGACAGGACGAAATCGCTCGACGAGGGCGCGATCCTGGTGCCGGGCTACCCGGTCGGCAGCCCCGGCTGGCAGTTCTACGCCAACCACGACGCCATCGACCCGGCCAAGAAGCTCGGCAAGTACACCGCGAAGGAGATGGACACCCTTCTGCACGGAAAGGAGGGCAAGGTCCAGCTCACCTTCAAGAACGGCAAGACGCAGACGCTGACGTTCGAAGGCCTGGTCGCGAATTTCACCCGCCGCCACCTCAAACGCGACACCGGATCGATGAGCGAGAAGACCCGCGCCCAGGCGGAGAAGTTCATCACCGAGGGACCATGCCCGGCCTGCCGCGGCGGACGGCTGAGCGAAGCCGCGCTGGCGACCGAACTGGCGGGCAAGAACATCGCGCAGTGGTGCGAACTGCAGATCACCGATCTGATCGAGCTGATCAAGTCCGTCAAGGACGAGCAGACCGCCGCGATGGCGCAGGGCGTGCTGGCCGCGCTCGAACGCATCGAAGCGATCGGCCTCGGCTACCTTTCACTGGACCGGGCGACGACTTCGCTGTCCGGCGGTGAGGGACAGCGGCTCAAGCTGGTCAAGCACCTGGGCAGCGACCTGACCGGGCTGACCTACTTCTTCGACGAGCCCAACGTCGGCCTGCACCCCCGCGACGTCGGACGGCTCAACGAGCTGCTGCGGGCGTTGCGGGACAAGGGAAACACGATCCTCGTGGTCGAACACGACCCGGACGTCATCGAGATCGCCGACCATGTCGTCGAGATCGGGCCGCGTGCGGGCGTGCACGGCGGCGAGGTCGTCTTCCAGGGGACGTACCGGCAGCTGCGCGCCGGCAAGACGTTGACCGGGGCCGGGCTGGCACGCTCGGGTGCCGTCAAGGAGGATCCGCGTCAGGCCAAGGGAAAGCTTTCGATCAAGCGAGCCTCGCTGCACAACCTGAAGAACGTGTCGGTCGACATCCCGGCCGGTGTGCTCACCACCGTCACCGGTGTCGCGGGTTCGGGCAAGAGCTCGTTGATCTCCGGTGTCTTCCGCGAGGCGCATCCGGACGCGATCTTCGTGGACCAGACGCCGATCGCGGCGTCGTCCCGCTCGACTCCGGCGACGTACCTCGGCCTGATGGACCCGGTGCGCAAGCTCTTCGCGAAGGCGAGCGGCGCGAACGCGGCGTTGTTCAGCTTCAACTCCCAAGGCGCCTGCGAGGAATGCCAGGGCCGCGGCGTGCTGATCACCGAAGTGTCCTATATGGACCCGATCACGAAGCGCTGCGAGAGCTGCGACGGGCGCCGGTTCTCCGGCGAGGTGCTCGCGCACAAGCTGCGGGGCAAGTCGATCGCCGACGTGCTGGACCTGTCCGCGGAACAGGCGGCGGAGTACTTCACCGAGGCCCCGGTGCTGGCGAAGGTGAACGCGCTGATCGAGACCGGGCTCGGGTATCTCGGGCTGGGTCAGGCGCTGAGCACGCTGTCCGGCGGTGAACGTCAGCGGATCAAGCTGGCGGACCGGCTTTCGGGCGGCGGCGGCAACGTCTACATCCTCGACGAACCGACCACCGGTCTGCACCTGACCGACATCGACCTGTTGCTGGGCCTGCTCAACGGCATGGTCGACGCGGGCAACACGGTGGTGGTGATCGAGCACGACCTGGCGGTGATCGAACAGGCGGACTGGGTCATCGACCTCGGGCCCGGTGGCGGCAAGAACGGCGGCGAGATCGTCTTCACCGGCCCGCCCGAGAAGCTCCTGACCGCGGAAAGCTCGGTGACCGGCGAGTACCTCAAGCGCTACCGGCAGGCGGGCTGAGCAGTCCCCGCACCGCGTTCGGCGCAGGAGACGAGACGCCCCACGCCCTCGGTGGCGGCCATACTGTAAGCCGGTGCGGCGAGGAGGCACGGATGACGGTGCGGCTGGTGCTGACCGGCGGGATGGAATGGCTGGATTCGATTCCGGAAAGCGAACGCGCGACGGTTTTCACCGCGTTGTTCGCCGTCTGCGACGGATCCGCGTTCCTGACCTACGGGGTTTTCAAACTCGGCGGTGGTCCCGGCCGATTCCTGCTGACCGTGGCGCCCGCGCTGGCGATCCGGGTGCGGATCGATTGGGTGCGTTCGGAGTACGAGTTGCTGGGGCTCAGCAGGGAACCCGTCGAGTGGCCGCGAGAGCTGGACGTACTCTGAAGCGCTTTCCCTTGCGGCATCCGGCCGCGGGCGCTGGCGCGACCGGCCTATGCCGTTCGCATGATCGGAAAGCGTATTCTTCGATATCACCGCATGGGGTGAGAATCCCGTAGGATGACGGCGGAGCCACTGAACTGGGGTGCGAGGTGCTTCGTGGTGATCAAAGTGCTGCTTGCCGAAGATATGCACATGGTTCGCGGGGCGCTCGTCGCCCTGCTGAACATGGAATCCGATATAGAAGTGGTCGCCCAAGTCGCCGCGGGTGACCAGATCCTTCCGACGGCGAAATCCGTCCGGCCCGACGTCGCGGTCATCGACATCGATCTGCCGGGCAAAGACGGTCTGACCGCGGCCATGGAGCTCCGCGAAAGCCTGCCCGGCTGTCATACGCTGATCCTCACCAGCCTCGGCCGTCCCGGCACGGTCCGGCGCGCGCTGGACGCGAAGGTCAACGGCTTCATGCTCAAGGACGCGCCGTCGGACAGGCTGGCCAACGCGGTGCGGTCGGTCGCGATCGGACGACGGGTGATCGACAGCGAATTGGCGCTCGCCGCTTGGGAAACCGACGACTGCCCGCTGACCACACGCGAGGTCGAGATCCTGCGGGTGACCGCGCGCGGGCGCACCGTCGCCGACATCGCGGCCGAACTGTTCCTGTCGCCCGGCACGGTCCGGAACTATCTGGCCGCGATCGTCACGAAGCTCAACGCGCGCAACCGGGTGCACGCGATCCGCATCGCGACGGAGGCGGAATGGCTGTGACTTCTCGTTGAAGTAGCGAAGAGCCCACTGCGGCCAACCCTTACGCCGCGCCGATACCGTGGTCCGTGGTCCGTGGTCCCTCAAGGGGCCCTTCACGGACCTCTGCCCACGCGAGTTATTGAGGGGTAAGGCAAACGTGTCGCGGTGGCGGACGGGTCGATGATGGAGCGAAGGCTCCCTTCACCGCGTCTACTGCGGTGAAGGGAGCCTTCACCTCGGTCACTCACCCGCCGCGGCCACTTCGCCGCCGGCGCCTGTGTCGCGAAAGCCACTTCCGCGACGCTAGATGTCTCGAAAGTGGCTTTCGCGACACGTTCGACACGCGGAAAGCCGGCGAAGACTTACCCTCGTTAGACCTTCTCACTTCCGCTCTTGACGTTCACGGCAGCTTCGCTATAGCTTCTAACTATCGCGACAAGCGATAACAACTGGAGTGAAGGAGAAGCCCATGTCCGGCAAGCGCGCGGCCCTGCTCACGATCCCACTGGCCATCGCCGGCGTCCTCGGCGTCACAGCACCGGCCCAGGCCGCCCCCACCCACCACACCAAACCGGCTTCGCTTACCTGCCAAGGAAAAGGCATCGACCGGTCGGCCAAGGTGCACTACCGGACCGAGACCTTCGTCAAGGCGCCGCTGCGCACCATCTGGAACCTGCAGACCGACGTGGAGGCCTGGCCGTCCTGGCAGAACCCGGCCATCCCCGTCACCATGAAACGGCTGGACGACGGCCCGCTGCGCAAGCATTCCCGCTTCCAGTGGACCATCCCCGTCCCGCCCGGCATGCCGTACCCGCCCGGCGACGTGACCATCGTTTCGACCGTCCGCCAACTCCAGCCCGGCAAATGCCTCCGCTGGACCGGCCCGCTCGACGGTCCCGGCGGTATGCACATCGACGGCGTCCACGTCTGGAACTTCGTCAAGGTGCCCGGCGGGGTCATCGTCCGCACCGAAGAGAGCCACACCGGTCCGCAGGTCGACAAGGACGTGCCCGGCTCCACCGCGATGCTCGGGCAGGGCCTCGAAATCTGGCTGAAGGACCTCAAGAAGGCCGCCGAACACCGGTAACGGGGACGTCCGGGCGGGGGCCGGGCTCACCTTCCCCGGACCCGCCGGACGACGCCACTCGGCTCCACCCGCTCCACCGTGAAACCTTCGCGCTCGAAGTAGGCGCCCGCGCGTTCGTCCGCCACCAGATGCTCGGCGTACACCCGCCCGGCGTCTGCGGGCAACCGTCCGATGAGGACTTCGAGCAACCGCGAGCCCAACCCGCGATACCGAGGAAGCGTGTACAGCTTGCGGATCACGTGCTCGCCGCCGTCGAGACCACGCTGCCCGACACCGGCCGGCCGCCCGCCGTCCTCGGCGATCACGACCTCGCCGAGGGCGACGGCCCCGGCGATGTTCGCCGTGTTCCACCACATCCGCACTTGCCGGGCAGCCTCTTCGTCGCCGATCAACGGCGCGTAGTGGGCCCGGACGTGCTCTTCGCCGAAACGGCAGATGGCCATGACGTCGTCGCGATCCGCGTCCCGCACGATCGGTCCGCTTTCCATGGCCTGCCCCGATCCGCCACCCCTGAGGCACTTTCGGGCACTCTCTGATCATCGGGCTTGTCCGACCGTCCGCCCGGTGGTAACGATACGGGCGATCCACCTCGCGACCTCTCGCATTTTCGTGCCCATCCCCCTCGAGCCAAGGCGACGCATGCAACCCAATTTCGACGCAGGTGAGGACTTCGCACTCCTTCTGGAGCGAGAGGCCAAGAAACTCGAGGAAAAAGCCCAGGCCCTGACGGCCGCGTTCACCGCCTCGGCGTCCACGGTGACCTCTCCCGACGGCTCGGTGACGGTGACGGTCGAGGCCAACGGCTCGCTGAGCGCCATCGAGTTCGGCAACCGGGCCACCTCGCTGGGACCGGCGCGGCTCTCCTCTCTGGTCATGCAGACGGTGCGCCAGGCCCAGCGCAAGACCGTCGAGAAGGTCACGGAGTCCTACACCGAGATCAACGGCGAAGACGAAGCCGCGCAGTTGGTCCGCACGTTCCTGCCGAAGGTGGAGGACGAGGAAGGCGCCCCGGAGAACCCGGAGCAGGACAAGTGGGCCCCCGAGGCGCACAACGAGCCGCCGCGTCCTCAGGCTGGGTACCGGCCGCCGCCACCTCCGCAGGCGGGTCCCCCGATGCCGCCGCAGCCCGGCCGTCCCGTGCGGCCCCCGAACCCCCCGGCGCCGCGAACCCGGCGACCGGCCTCCCCCGACGACGACGAAATGAGCCCGTGGTGACCGGATTCGGTGTCAAGACGGAGACCATGACCGAGTTCGCCGGTCACCTCGACAGACTCGAGGACGAGCTGCGCAAGAGCGCCGACATGGTGGGCAGTTGCGTGGCGGATCCCGGCATCTTCGGCATCTTCGGCGGCCAGATCTACGGCGCCGGCGCGAGCATGCACTGCGGGAAGGCGCGGGACCAGCTGAACAAGTACTCGGAGAACGTGCAGGAGTTCTCGGACAGGTTGCGTGAGGCGGCGAAGCAGTACAACGCCAACGAGCAGGAGACCGAGAGGCTGATCACCGAAGCCGGCAAGGGGATCGACGAGGTGAAGGTCAAGTGAGCGACGAGTACCACCGCGGCGATTTCGGGAACAACACCGGCACCAAGGCCAGCGACTTCAAGGACGAGAAGAACAACTTCCTCGCGGGCAGTGGCGACACCACGGGCGCGGGGTTCTTCGATTCCGCGTTCTCGCTGAAGAAGGCCGTCGACGAAGGGGACAGCCTCAGCATCGGACTGGCCTCGGCGGGGATGGCGATCGAGATCCTCGGCATGGTCGCCGATCCGATCGGATCGCTGCTCACCGCCGGGATCGGCTGGCTGATCGAGCACATCGTCATCTTCCGCTGGCCGTTGGACTTCCTGCTGGGAGACCCGAAGGGCATCGAGGCGGCCAAGACGGCGATCTACAAAGAGGCCGCCGAAGTGCGGGAGTGGTCGAAGGAACACGGGGCCGCCACCACCAAGTTCATGGAGAAGTGGGACGGCGAGGCCGCCGACACCTTTCGCGCCGACATGGAGGGCGTCGCCGCCCAGATCGACGCGCTCGCCGGATACATCGAATTCGCGGGCAAGCAGATGGGGATCGCCGGTGCCGTCATCGGCGCGGTCCGTGGCATCGTCCGCGACATCATCGCCATGACGCTGGCGGGCATCCTCAAGGCGGCGATCGTGGCGGTGGCACTGGCGCCGGTCACCTTCGGCGGTTCGATCATCGCGGCGATCACCTCCATCATGACCACGGTCGGGGTGGCGATCGCCAAGATCGCCAAGCAGATCGCCGACGTCGCCAAGAAGCTCGCCGAGATGCTCAAGATCCTGGCGAAGACCCGCGGCGCGGCCGACGACGTCGTCAAGTTGACGCTCGGCGGCGGCAAAATCAAGCTGCCCAAGCCGAAACCCGCCGGCGGTACCCCGATGCCCGGTGGCAAGAAGCCGATCGAAGGCCCGCCCCCGAAGCCGGGCGACAACACTCCGGACGCGACGCCCGACGCTCCGAAGCCCAAACCGGAGAAGCTCGGCGACATCCCCCCGAGGGTGGTGCGCGAGAAGCTGGCGAAGGAGCTGGAGGGGCACCCCGACGCCAAGAAGATCTTGGAGCGGTACGACTACTGGAACAGCTTCCCGATCGGCGACCTGAAAACGAGGTTCCCCAAGGCGGCGGACGCGCTCGACAAGCTCGAAAAGGGGCTCAAGATCCTCAGCGACCCGACCTACGGCGCGTCGGGCATGGCGGGGAAGACCGTCGTCGAGCTGACGAAGGCCATCCCGCCCGCCGCGAACGAGAAGCCACCGGAGGACAAGGAAGAGAAGTGAAAGCAGGCGGTCCCGTCCCGGTGTTCCGGCGCGGGACCGCCTGTGCTTTCGTTCGGTCATGACTGAACGGGTGAACATCTCCTCCGGCGGGGACTACGAGCCGGTCTTCGGCTACAGCCGGGCGGTGCGCGTCGGCGAGCACATCCACGTTTCCGGGACGACGGCGCGCGAGCCGGAACGCTCGGGCGACGCGTACGAGCAGGCTTCGGCCGTGCTGTCGCTCATCGAGACGGCGTTGAAAGAGGCCGGTTCGAGCCTCGCCGCGGTGGTGCGCACGGTCACCTACGTCACCGACATCAAGGACGCCGACCTGGTCGCGCGGGCGCACCGCGAAGCCTTCGCCGACGTGCTGCCCGCGGCCACCATGGTCGAGGTGTCGGCGTTGCTCGACCCGAAGATGAAGGTCGAGATCGAGGCTTACGCCGTCGAGAAGTAATCACCTCCCGAAAGACCCGACGAGCGCTTCAGGCGCTTCGCGCGTCTCGTAAAGCTTCCAGAAGGCGTCGGCGAAGACATCCGGATGGATCACCTCGGGCTCGAAGTCCAGCGGGCTCGAGGTGATCGCCCGATGCGGCACGCTGCCCTCGATCAGCGCGCCGACGTTGACGGCCCCGGCGTAGATCCCCTTCTCCGCGAGCACCGCGTGCAGGTTGAGGAAGTAGTTCCGCAGCCCGGCCTGCGCCATGCCCACGTTGCCGAGGAAGGGCGCCGGGTACAGGCCGGATTGCCCGGCGGTGAACAGGATCGCGCCGTCGCCGCGCTCGGTCATGGCGGGCAGCACGGCCCGCACCAGCGCCACCGCGGACACCAGGAACCGGTCCAGGATGAGCCGCAGGTTCTCCGGATCCACGTCGAGCACCGGCACGATGCCCTCCCCCATGGTCCCGCCGCCGGGATTGAACGCGACCGCGTCGATCCGGCCGATGGCGGTGACGGCGGCGGCGATCCGAGCCGGCTCGTAGACATCGGCGACGAACCCGCTCGCCTCGATGCCGTCGCGGGCGAGTTCGGCGACGAGCGCGTCGAGGTTCTCCGTGGTACGCGCGACGAGGGCGATCCGGAAGCCCTCGCGGCCGAACCGGCGGGCGAGCGAAAGTCCCAGCACCGGCCCGGCGCCGAAGATCGCGAGCGTCTTGGTCATCTGTCCTCCCAGGTTAAGTTGAGGGTTTCCTCAACTTCTTCGAAGGTACACACAACTTGAGGCCACCTTCAACTTGGCTACGATGCGGTCATGACCAAACCCCTGCGGAAGGACGCCCGGCGCAACCGCGACCTGCTGATCGAGGCGGCCAGGGGGCTCTACGCGGCACGCGGCCTCGACGTCGCGCTCGAAGAGATCGCCAAGACCGCCGGCGTCAGCATCGGCACGCTGTACAACCACTTCCCGCAGCGGGCGGATCTGGTGAACGCCGTGTTCGCCGACCGGACCGAGACCGTCGCGAAGCTGGCCGAACACGCGCTCTCCCTCGACGACCCGTGGATAGGTTTGACGTCGTTCGTCGAACGGGTCTGCGAACTGCAGGCCGCCGACCGCGGCTACAACGAACTCGCCTCGACGCGGCCACCGCAGGCCGAAGACCTCGAACGCGGTTACGAACTCATGACCCGGATCGTCGAACGCGCCCAGGAGAGCGGCGCCCTGCGCGAAGACTTCACCCTCGAGGACATGGCCTTCGTGACCTGGGGGATCGCGCGCACCGTGGAGGCGACCGCGACCGTCCGGCCGGAGGTCTGGCGACGTCATCTCGCGCTGCTGTTCGACGGGATGCGGGCACCTGCCGCGAACCCGTTGCCGGAGCCCCCGCTGGAGCCCGCCGAACTGGCCCGCATCATGGGTGGCTGCGGCTGAAGGCAACCCTCGGCCCCTCCGGCGCGTGTTCATCCCGGAGGGGATTCCATGAAGACGAAAATTCTGCTCATCGCCCTGGCGCTGTTCGTGACGACGGCCTGTTCCGGGGAGCCGGCGCCGGCTCCCGCGACGGTCACCGCCACCCCGTCGTCCTCGGCGCCGAAAGCGCCCGCCGGGCCGGACGCCAAGACCGTCGCCTGGCTCGACGGGATGTGCGGCGCGATATACGGCTACATGAAGGCTTCCAACGATTACGCGAGCAAGCAGCGATCGGGGACCGAAGTGACCCGCAACGCGCTGAAGGAAGAACTCGGGATCCGCGCGGGCTTCGCGGGCAAGGCGGTCGACGAACTGACCGCGCTGCCCCCGTCGCCGATTCCCGGCGGCGACACGGTGCGGAAGTCCCTTGTGGACCAGTACACCGCCGCGAGGGACGCGGCGAACGCGGGCAAGCAGCGGCTGGAGAAGTCCGGGAACAGTGCGGCCATGGACGCGGGCATCAAGGCGATGGACGCCACCCAGAAGCCGATCACGGAAACCCCCGACCTCATGCCGGCGCTCAAAATCGACACGCAGGAACTGATGGCCGCCGCCGCGGAGGCCAAGAAGTGCGCGGCTCCGAGCTAAGGCGTCTTCCGCTCCTGGCGTCCGCGCGCGTTGCGAAAGTGGCTTTCACAACGCGCCACCCTTTGAGGAACTCTCAAGAATCGATCTCCGGCGTGATCCCGCCCGCCGCCGCGAGCGCGCGATGCAGCGCGAGTTCCGCCGTCGGTCCTTCGGCGAGGACGATCCCGGTGCACGACCGCTGATCCACGAGATGCCGGATCTCGTCGCCAGGGCTCGCCGTCGGATACCACTCCGGCGCGCCGGGCAGCCCGGGCAACCTGTCGAGCCCCGACCAGCCCTTCAGCACGCCCGCCACGGCCGGATACGCCAGGACGAACCCGATTCCCGGCCCTCCCCCGATCTTCTGGGTGAGCAGAGCGGGTTCCTCGCCCAGTGCCATGGCGATCATCGCGGAATAGACGTTGGTGCCCAGCGACCGGCACAACGCCTCGCCGAGCATCGCCCCGCCGATCCGGATGTTGATCTCGACGACCTCCGGGCCGTCGGCGGTGAGCACGAATTCGGTGTGCGCGAAACCCTGCTCGTGTCCGGCCGCCTTGAGCACCCGGCCGATCCAGTCGGCCAACTCGGCGTACTCGGCCTCGGGGAACGCCACCGGGAACGCCGCCGCTTCCTCCCGCCGCACGGGTTCCGGCGAAAGCTGGCGGGAGAGGATCCCGAGCAGCCGGGTCCTTCCCTGCCAGGTGACGGTTTCCGCGCTGTAGAGCGGCCCGGCGAAATACGGCTCGGCGATCAGATGCCCCTTGAGCGGCGTTTCCTTCGCCTCCAGCCTCGCCCGGTCGAGTTCGTCCTGATCGCGGACGAGCCACACCCCACGGGACGACGTTCCCGAAGAGTCCTTGACCACCAATGGAAATCCGAGTTCTTCGGCGACCATGACGGGTACCGGCCTGCCGCGGGTGAGCCCGTGTTCGTACAGCAGGTCACGCACGGCGCCCTTGTCCCTCAGCACCCGGACGGCGGCCGCGTCCGGACCGGGCAGGCCGAGCCGGGCGGTGAGTTCCGCGCCCGGCAGCGCCCAGGTGTCCGTCGAATTGATGATCCCGGCGAGGTCCGGGATGGCGCGCAACGCGGTTTCGCAGGCCTCGATGTCGGTGGTGTCGATGTCGACGACCTCGACCCTGTCCGGCCCCAGCGTGCCGAGTTCATAGCGGTAGATGTCGCGGTTTCCGGTGAACAGCACCAGTTTCCGCCCGGAATCCGCCGCCGCGTCGGCCAGCCTGCCCAGGCCGAAGGTGAGTGCTTCCAACAGGACGACGGTCACGACGCCCGCTCCTTCCGGTACAACGGCAGTGAGGGTTTCCCGAAGCGGCGGCGCCGCCAGTCCATGGCCGCCCACGGCAGGGCGAGGTCGTCCAGCGACGCGATCTCACGCGGCGCGAGCGTAGCCGGGTCGACGGCCTCCCGATGCCGGGAGAAAACCCTTGCCGTGTAACGATGACCGGTGTCGGCGCCGATCACGACATGTGTGCGGTCCGGATGCCGCGCCGCCTCCCAGCCCGCGACGAGGTACGCGGCGCCGGTGGACAGCCCCGCGAACACGGCGTGCTCGCGCATCAGGCCGACGGTCGCGGCCATGGCGTGCACGAAGTCCAGCCAGTGGATCCGGTCGTACAGCTCGTGATCGACGTTGTCGAACGGGATGGCCGAGCCGATGCCCGCGATGATCGCGTCCGGATCGGTGAACCGTTCGCTGCCGAAGGTGACACTGCCGAAGGGCTGGACGCCGGTCAGCCGGACGTCCGGATCGCGTTCGCGCAACGAGCGCGCGATCCCGCCGGTCGACGCGCCGGTGCCCACGCTGCCGACGACGGTCAGCGGCCCGGACGGCAGGGCGCGGGCGACGAGGTCGGCGACCTCGGCATACCCGAGGTAATGCACGGGATCGTGGTACTGGCGCATCCAATGCATGTCCGGATGCCGGTCCAGCAGTTCGCGTACGCGCGCGACCCGGCGCCGCTGGTCGAGGCGGAGGTCGTCCGACGGCGGCATCTGATCCACCGTCGCACCGAGGATCTCCAGCTGCGAACGCATGGTGAGATCGACGGTGGTGGACGCGACGATATGGCAGCGCAGGCCGTAGCGGTGGCAGGCCATCGCCAGCGCGAGCGCGTAGATCCCGCTGGAGCTGTCGATCAGCGTCTGTCCTTTTCGGACGGATCCGCCGGCGAGCAGCGACCGGACCGCGCCGAGCGCGGCGTAGACCTTCAAGGTTTCGAAGCGGATCAGCACGACGTTCGGTTCGAGCCGGATCAACGACGGCGTCTTGATCGCGTCGGTGACATGTTCGTGGACCAGCGCGGACATCGCGGTCACCGGCCGATCGAGCGCAGGTACGCGGCCAGCGACTCGGCGCCCGCGGCGTTACGCGGACCGCTCACGAGATCGCCGTAGGAGATGACGTGGAACCGGTTGTCGCGCACGGCGGGCGTGTTCTTCAGCTGTGGCGAGGATTTCACGAACGCGATCTTTTCCTGCGCGGGCCGGTCGGCGTAATCCACGACGACGATCACCTCGGGTTCGGCCTTCACCACCGCTTCCCAGCCCACACTGCCCCAGCCGTCCTGCAGGTCGCGGAAGACGTTCGTCCCGCCCGCGGCGTCGATGATGTCGTTGGGAGCGGCGTGTTTCCCGGCGGTGAACGGCTGATCGGTGCCGGAATCGTAGACGAACACCTTGGCGGGCGGCGACTTCGGCGCTCCGGCACGGACCTTGTCGAAGCGCCCCTTGAGTTCCGCGACCAGTTCGTCGGCCCGCTGACGGACGCCGAAGATGTCACCGAGGTTGCGCAGATCGGTGTAGAGCGCTTCGAGCGGCGTCACCTCCGACTTCGCGGTGGGATACTCCCAGCAGGTCTCGGTGTGCAGATAACTGCGGATACCGACCTGCTCCAGCAGTTTCGGCGTGATACCGCGCTCCTCGCTGAATCCGGAGTTCCAGCCCGCGATCACCCAATCCGCCTTGGCGTTCACCAGGATCTCGCGGGTGACCCGCGAGGTGCCGAGCCGTTCGACCTTGGCGTAGTCGTCCTTCCACGGCGAACCGGCGATCGACGGGTCGCCGAGCGAATTCATCACGTAGCCGCGCATCCGGCCGGCGAGCCCGAGCGCGAACAGCTTTTCGGCACCGGAAACGTCGTACGCCACCGGACGTTGCGGCGCCGGGAAGGTGACCTGCGCGCCGCAGTTGGTCACCGTGGCCTGTGCCGGCGCGCTCGGCCCTGCCTCGACCTGGGCACCGCAGGCGCTCAGGAGCAGTGCCGCGGCGAAGAGCGCGGTCACCCTGGACGGCTTCATCGTGAGATCCCCTCGGTTTCGTCGGCGGGAAGGTCGTAGAGCAGTTGGAGCGCGCCGGTCACGGGATGGGTCACCTGGGTGACCTCGACACCGAAGACGGCGTGGATCGTTTCCGGCGTGAGCACTTCGGACGGCGTGCCGCAGGCGGCGAGCGATCCCGCGCGCAGCAACGCGATCCGGTGACAAACGGCGGAGGCGAGGTTGAGATCGTGCAGCGCGACGAGCACGGTGAGCCCGCAGTCACGCAGGAACTTCAGCAGTTCCACCTGGTGGCGGACGTCGAGATGATTGGTCGGCTCGTCGAGGACCAGCACCTCCGGTTCCTGCACGAGCGCCCTCGCCACCAGGACCCGCTGCCGTTCGCCGCCCGAAAGCGTCAGCACACCGCGCTGCGCGAGATGAGTGATGTCCATGCGCCGCAACGCTTCCCGGCACAGCGCGCGTTCACGGGCCGAGAGCCGGAGGTTGCCGCGCTGATGCGGCGACCGGCCGAGCGCGACGACCTCCTCGACGGTGAAGTCGAGATCCGCCCGGCTGTCCTGGGTGAGCGCGGCGATCCGGCGGGCGGTGTCGCGCAGACCCTGCTCCGCGATGTCGGTCCCGTCGAGCAGGACCGCGCCCCCGGACGGGGCCAACGCGCGGTAGACGCAGCGCAACGCCGTCGACTTGCCGCTCCCGTTGGGGCCGAGGAGGCCGACGACCTCGCCCTCGCCGACGTCCAAACGCAGCTCGCGGATCAACGTCGTCCCGGCCACCTCGACCGAAAGTTCGCGCAACGACAGCATCAGCGGCCTCCGAACGTGTAGCCGCGGCGCCGCATCACGACGAGGAACACCGGAACGCCGATCAACGCGGTGATCACGCCGAGCGGCAGTTCCTCGGGGGCGACGAGTGTGCGGGCCAGCAGATCGACCCACACCAGGAAGACCGCGCCCACCAGCGGCGCGAGCGCCAGCACCCGGCGGTGCCCAGAACCGGCGATCATCCGCACCACATGCGGCAGGACCAGCCCGACGAAGCCGATCGAACCGCTGACCGCCACGAGCAATCCGGTGACGACCGCGGTGAGCAGGAAGAGCCAGCGTCGCAAGGCGGCCGCGTCGGTGCCGAGGCTCATCGCGGTCTCGTCGCCCATGGACAGGACGTCGAGCGCGGTGCCGTAGCGCAGCAGGACCACGACCGCGACGGCCACGCCGAGCGCGGCCAGCGGCAGTGACGCCCACGTCGCCGAGCCGAGGCTGCCGAGCAGCCAGAACAGCACGGTCTGCGCGGCCTGGCCGTTCGGCGAGAGGTAGACGAGCACGCTCATCACGGCCTGGAAGGCGTACGTGAGCGCGACTCCGGTGAGCACGAGCCGCAACGGCGTCAGCCCGAATTTGCCGCGGGCGGCCAGATACACCAGCGCGGTCGCACCGAGCGCGCCGAGGAACGCGGCCGTCGACAGCGCCAGCACGCCGAGCCCGGCGAACAGGCCGAACACGACCACGGCGGCGGCACCGACCGAGGCGCCCGAGGAGATCCCCAGCACGAACGGATCGGCGAGGGCGTTGCGGACCAGCGCCTGCACGGCCACCCCGACCACCGCGAGCCCGGCGCCGACCACGGCCGCCAGCAGCACCCGCGGCGTGCGGACCTGCCAGACGATCGAGTACCCGGTGACCTCGTCGCCGGTGATGGTGCCGCCGGTGATCGCCTTTCCCAGGTAGCGCAGGACATCCGCGAGCGCGACGGTGGACGGGCCGAGCGCGATGCCCGCGATCAGCGAGAGCACGAGCGCGGCCGAGAGCAGAAGCACCGGGCCGGTGAGCCGGAGCGGGCGTGAGGTCTCGTCGTCCGGTTCCGCGAAGAGGCGGAGCGGCTCAGGCACGTTCACCACGCACGATCAGGCGGCGCGCGTGGTTGTCGTACGGCGAGCCGTCGAAGTCGCCGAAGCATTCGACGCCGGTGAAGCCCGCGGTCTCGAACAGCGCCTTCAGTTCCGCGGCGCTGTACAAGAAGGAGAGGATCGACGCCCGCTTCGCCTCGCCACCGCGCACCAGGGTCCATTCGGTTTCGAGGCGGGTCCAGTCGTCGAGGATGGTGTCGCGCATGAACACCGTCCCGCCGTCGATGTCGACCGCTTTCGGTCGCCCGACCCAGCCGGCCAGCACTTCCTTGCCGAGCACGTCCACCAGCAGCCTGCCGCCGGGCGCGAGGCTGGCGTGGGCGTTTCGCAGCACTGTGAGGTTGTCGCCGGGCTCGGTGAAGTAGCCGAACGACGTGTACATGTTGATGATCAGGTCGTACGCGCCGGGCTCGGTGTACTCGAGCATGTCGGCCTGGATCAGCTTCGCGGCGACTCCCGCGTTTTCGCAGGCCTCGCGGGCGCGTTCGAGCATCGCCGGGCTGAGGTCGACGCCGGTCACGTCGGCGCCCCTCCTGGCCAGCGGCACGACGTGGATCGCCGGGCCGCACGCCAGATCGAGCACCTTCGTGCCGTCGGCGACTTCGAGCAGCGGTGACGTGGCCGTCAGGCGTTCGGCCTCTTCGGCCCGGCTGGGCGGGAACATCACGTCCGCGAAGCCGACCCACAGGTCGTCGTCCTCGTACCAGTGCATCTCTCTCCGCTCGCCGGGCCGCACGATTCAGCCCCACAAGTCGTCGAAAGGTCGTCTTCGGTTCCCGGCGTCGCCAAATCCTCGTGAGTGAGAAGGACGGTTGGAACCTGTCGCTGCGGGGGCCGGTAGTGGGCTGAAGGCTCCCTTCGCCGAGTCCGATGCGACGAAAGGAGCCTTCGACCTAGCCGGAAACGGGCCTCCCGTGACTGGTCGGACGTCACGTGTGATCCGACGGACGACACACGTGACCAGATGGACGACACATCCACGACCAAGCTCCGCCGCGTGTCGTCCGTCCAGACACACGTGTCGTCCGTCGGATCACACGTGTCGTCCGTCGGATCACACGGGACCGCACCAGGCACTCACGGAGGCGGGATCAGATCGATCAAGAACGTCTGGTCCGGCGCCCCCGAACAGCGTTCCCGCACCACCTCGGTCCCCGCCACGGTGTCCAGGTCGCGCAGGCCGAGACACTGGCTGGTGCCGACGGGCCGGATGACGAACCGCCCCGGTTCCGCCGGGCCGGCCGCGCCGATGGTGAAGAGCTGGTCCATACCATCGTCGTCACAGTCGTCGCGGGGTTCGAGCAGGTCGTGCCCCAGCCCTTCGTTCACGACCGTGAGACAGCCGACCCCGGTGTCCGGATGGTGCCACTGGATCTGCACGGCGTTCTCTTCCCCGACGGGATCGAGGAACAGGTGCGGCGACGCGTCACCGCCGCAGGTCTGCTGGGCGACGATGGTGCCGGGGTAGAGCCGGGTCCGGTCCGTCCCCTCGGCCAGGCAGAACTCGGGTGAGCGCGCGGGCCGGATCCGCGCCCAGCTGCCCACCTCGCGCACGTCGAGGCCCGGCACCACGGCCACGGTGTCCTTGGGTTTGGAGGACGCCCCGAAGGAGCGCGTCAGATAACCGAGCGTCCCGACGAGGACGACGCTCATGAACGCGGCCACGATCATCGGTGTCCGCCAGCGCCGACGGCGCCGCGGTTCCGGTTCCGGCGGCGCGACGGCTTCCGACTTCGGTTCGTCGGCGGGCCGCGGCGGAGCCCCCATCGCGATCCGCGTCCGGGCGTCGAGCCACCGCCGCACTTCTTCGTCGGTCAATCCGCACGCGCGCGTGAACGTCTCGACGAACGATTCGCGCGGCAGTGTGGTGCGGCCGAGGGTGGTCGCGACCGTACTCGCCGGAAGTGTTCCGCCGAGTTCTTTGGCTCTTCCGGCCAGCTGCCGATAAGTCAATCCGGACCACGTTCTCAATACACGCAGTGCTGCCGTGAACTCAGCCGGTGAAGCCGTGGAGTCCGGTGGGTGAACCGTCGTCGGCGACTCCCCGTCGCCGTCCCCCTCGTCAACGATCATCGCTCTAGATTGACTGAGCCGATCTGAGCCGCGATACCGCCATTCAGCGGCGCCGGAATCTGCTGTTCGGACCACTCGAACGATTTCGAACAAGGCCGAACTACCCGAAGGTTGCCCCTGCGCTGGTCAGGAAGTCAGGCTGACCTCGGTCGGCCCCCACGCCGGCCACGACTGGGGAGGCTCGGGAATACCGAGCCGAAGAAAATGAGCAAACCAGAGGAATCCGTACGACCATCGTCAAGGGCGACGGTGAACCCGGCGGAAACAGCTGGTTCATCTCGGAAGGCGTCCACTGAAATCTCCGTACTGAACACCGGATGACGTCTGCCGTCGCCTGAATGCGGCGTCGGCCGCCGATTCCGAAGAATAGTCCTCGTGCGCCGCCGGTCTGAGCACACACGAGGGAATAGGGCTGCGAATCCAGTAGCAGACCACTTGTTCACAGATTCGACCTGTATTCGCCCGGTGACCGTGCGTCGATATAAGCATTCGCACCGTTCTCCGGCGATATGGCTCGGTCTTGTTCGAACTCGGTCGTCCTGAATGGCGAACACCGGATT
Source organism: Amycolatopsis japonica (assembly GCF_000732925.1). Lineage (NCBI taxonomy): Bacteria > Bacillati > Actinomycetota > Actinomycetes > Pseudonocardiales > Pseudonocardiaceae > Amycolatopsis > Amycolatopsis japonica. The sequence goes on along the minus strand of NZ_CP008953.1, from coordinate 1,165,500 downwards.
GTGGAGCGTTGTCGATGCATAACGGGCAAAATGATGCGGCCGAATGGCAGGTAGCCGTCGTCGGCGGGGGTAATGCGGGGCTCTGCGCGGGGATAGCCGCGGTGCAGGCCGGCGCGACCTCCGTCAGCGTCTTCGAAGCCGCGCCGAAAGAACTGCGCGGCGGGAACAGCTCCCTGACCAGGACCATGCGTTTCTCCTGGCAGGGAAGCCCTTTCATCGCCGCCCTGTTGCGGGAGGCGGACAAGGAGCGGGTCGAAGAGATCCTGGCCGGCCGCTCCGGCTATGGCGACGAGCAGTACCTCGAAGACTGGTTGCGGGTCTCCGGCGATCAGGTGGACGTCGCGCTCATCGAGTCGATCATCCGCCGTTCGACGGACACGATCGCCTGGATGCGCGACTTCGGTCAGCGCTGGGCCCCGAGACCGACCCCGCTTCCCGGTGACGTGCCGATCGTCCTCGACGGCGGCGGCCAGAGCCTGCAGGACCGGAACTTCGACCGGTTCGAACGGCTCGGCGGAACGGTCTTCTACGACAGCGCGGTCACCGGCTTCGAGAAGACCGCCGACGGCCGGTACCTGCTCCACGGTTCCGGGCCCGCGTTCCCGGTGATCGCCGACGCGCTGGTGCTGGCGTCGGCGGGCTTCGAAGCGAACGACCGGCTGCGTGAACGTCATCTCGGCGAGGCGTGGCGGGACGTGAAGCTGCGAGGCGTCCCGTTCAACGAAGGCGCTCCCCTGACGGCCGCCGTCGAGCTCGGCGCCGACACCGCGGGCAACTGGGAGAAGTGCCACACCACACCGCAGGGCATCGAGCTGCCCGACCACATGCTGCCGGGGCAGATGCACAAGTCCCACGGTCTCGCCCGGTACGCCTATCCGCTGGGCGTCGTGGTCAACCGGGAGGGACGCCGGTTCTTCGACGAATCCGGCGGCTACAGCAACCTCACCTACGTCACGCTGGGCCAGAAGATCCAGGAGCAGCCGGGGAGGACGGCCTTCCAGATCTTCGACGACAAGGTCGTCTCGGCGGGCGCGCTCCCCAAGGGCTATGTCGGCGACCCCGCGTCGGTGACCGTCTCCTCGATCGAGGAAGGCGCCCGGCGGCTCGGGATCGACGCCGCGAACCTGACCGCCGAAATCGAGCGGCTGCACGCGGATCAGGACGAGAAGCGGCTCGACACCCCGCCGTACCTGTTCGTCCCGGTGGTGTGCGGGTTGACGTTCACCTACGGCGGGCTCTCCGTGACCCCCGACGCCGAAGTGCGCGGCGGTGGCGAGCCGATCAGCGGCCTTTACGCGGCAGGCGTGATCGTCGGCGGCCTTTACGACCAGGGCTATCCGGGTGGCACCGGCCTGATGGCGGGTGCCGTGCTCGGCCGGGCCGCCGGTACGTCCGCCGCCCGCCACGCCATCCGAGCACGGGGAGGGGAAGCCCGTGTCGGCACCGTCGCCGGTTGAGAAGACGATCGTCATCGTCGGGCTCGGCAAGATCGGGTCGCTGTACGCCGCTTGTTACGGCCAGGCGGGACACCGTATCCGCACGGTGGACATCGGCGACGGGGCCGACTGGGAGCGGGTCGCCCAGGTGCCGGATCCGGCGTCGGTCGACGCCTGGGTGGTCGCCACCCCGACGGCGACCCATCTCGCGGTCGTCGACGAGATCCTGCGGCGGCAGCCCGATGCCCGTGTCCTGCTGGAGAAACCGGCCTGCTACCCGGAGGACCTCGACGGCCTCGGTCGCACGGTCCGGCGTCATCCCCGCGCCAGGATCATCGTCAACGACGTGTATTCGCACAGCGAAGCCGTGCAGCGTTTCGCGGCCTCCGTGCGGGAGCTCGGCGCGTCCGATCCGATCAGGAAGATCACCGTCGAATTCACCAAGAACCGGGAATTCGACGTCGCGAACGGCAGGTTCGTCGACACGCAGTACGGCGAAGCCGGCTACGAGGGCTTCCACATGTTGAGCATCCTGCGCGCGATCCTCCCTGCCGAGCAGTACCGGTCCTATCTGCGCACGGTGCCCTCTTCGGTGACGGCGGAAATGCGGGTGCGGACCGCGGCCCCCGACCTGCCCGACGTCGAGCTGTACACGTCGTCGACCGGTGCCATCGCCTTCCCCGAACTGGCCGGATTCGCTTTCCCCGACAAAGTCTTGAAGGACTTCATCGTCCCGTCGAGCATCCCGTACGGCTCCGAGTTCCGGTACCGCTTCGCGGACGTCGAGCTGCTGTCCGGGAAGCACGTCACCTTGGTCTTCGAGCCCTTCTTCGGCGCGGATCCCGGCCACAAGAACATCCACGCGGTCCACGTCCGGGACGCGGTGCCGGAGGGCCATTTCCTCATCGCCGTCAATCATTTCAAGGAGGCACTTCTGACGCAGCTGGACCTTTTGCGGCACCTCGACGAGGGCACCACCGTGGTCCGCCCGGCGGAGCACCGGTTCCTCGCCGCGCTGGGTTCGGCGATGTTCACCGGAACCTTCCCGCAGACAACGGAAAACGAGAAGTACGCACGGATTGGGAGCGAAGCATGACGCGAAGCATCGAGGACCTTTCGACACTGTTGCGGCCGGCCAAGGACATGCTGCCCGAGGTCGCGGACCGCGACGTGGCGCTGGCCGAGGTCACCGGCCAGGTCAAGAACGACGACGACGCCCGCGCGTTGTTCGCGAAGGCGTGCCGGTTCGAGGCGCCCTACACCGCGAGCTGGATCCACGGCCCCGGCGACGAATCCCCTTACCTGTCCTTGGAACTGGCCGCGTCCTCTTTGGACGACGACCGCTATCGCGCCCTGCTCGCCGACGTCGTGCTCTCGACGTCGACCTCGATCCCGTTCGATTACCGCGCGCTGGCCGCGGAAAGGCTCGTCCAGGTCGGGGCGGGCGAGTTCACCGGCGCCTTCCAGGAGGTCGTCGATTCCTACGAGCCGCTGCCCAAACGCGGCTTGCAGGCCAAGATCGCCGTCCCCACCGACGGTATCGACCACCTCTTCGACATCCCGGAAACGGTGACCGGCAGGCTCAACCTGCTGATCGCGGCCAGCAGGGCGAAGACGCTGGAGAGCAGGCACCTGCTCGCCGTGCGCGTCCTGGCGAACGGAGTCGTGCCGTCGGAGGAGGTCGGCGAGGCGGAACGGCTGATCCTGGAAGACGTCGGGACCACGATGGTGGCGCCGTCGGACTACCTGGTGCCGTGGGACCAGGAGTTCCCCGGGGAGCACGGCTCCGGCCTCACGCTCGCGGAACTGGTGCGCATCACCTTGATGTGCGGGGAATTCTCGCTTCCGGACACGACCGTCCGGCCGATCCTGGTCGACTTCTACCGGTCGGTGCTGCGCACCTGCGGCCGCTCGATCATCGGTCTCTCGGCGGGTGTGTTCCATGTGGAGCACGGCACGCTCGCCACGCCTTCGTACTACTACCAGGGCCGCGACGCGATCCTCGGCAAGGGCTGCGTGATCGACTGCGTCGGCGGGGCGGTCCTGCAGTCGGGTTCGTTCCTCGGCGGCGGCTACATGCCGATCCTGATCCACACCCACAAGCACATCCGCAAGGGCGGCCAGGCCGCCGCCTCCGAGCGGAAGCAGATCCTTCCCTGCGTCTTCGCGGCGGAAGCGGGCGCACGGTACCCGATGCACGCGATCGGCCTGTTCGAAACGGTGGACTACCTAGGCAAGGAGACCCCGTACGAGGGGATCCGCGCGATCCCGCACGCCAAGTGACACCAGGCTTTTCCGACTGAACACGAAATCCGTATCTCGCGATGCCGCCGGGCGGGGCGACTCCGCGCCGCCCGGCGGCATCGAAACTGGAGGGTAAGAGAATGGGTGCAACATCGGGGGTCAAGGTCGCCGTGATCGGCGCGGGCTACGTGGGGCTGACCACGGCCGCGTGCCTTTCGTCCTTGGGACACCGCGTCGTCTGCGCGGACGTGGACCAGGAAAAGCTCGACGCGTTGCGGCGCGGTGAAGCGACCATCAGGGAACCCGGGATCTGCGAACTCGTGGTGGACGGGCTGGCGTCCGGGCGGCTGGACTTCGTGCTCGGCGCGAGCGCGGCGGTGGCGGGCGCGGACATCGTGATCCTCTGCGTGCCGACGCCGATGGGCGCGACCGGCGCGGCGGATCTGACCGCGCTGGAATCCGTCGTGACCGAGGTGCGGGATCTGCTGCCGCACGGCTGCGTCGTGGTGAACAAGTCGACGGTCCCCGTCGGCACGGCGGCCCACGTCGCGCACCTGATCGACCGGGCCGACGTCGCCGTCGTGTCCAATCCCGAATTCCTGCGCGAAGGGTTCGCCGTCCACGACTTCCTGAATCCCGACCGGATCGTGGTCGGCTCGGCGGACCGCGACCCGGTCCCCGCCAGGCGGGTCGCGGCGCTGTACGAGCACCTCGACACCGCGGTCCTGGTGACCGATTCCTCGAGCGCGGAGCTGATCAAGTACGCGTCCAACTGCTATCTCGCGACGCGTCTGTCCTTTGTGAACACGGTCGCCGAACTGTGCGAATACCTCGACGCGAGTATCGACGACGTGACGGCCGGGATGGGTTACGACGACCGCATCGGCAAGGCGTTCCTGCGGCCCGGGCCGGGCTGGGGCGGTTCCTGCCTGCCGAAGGACACTTTCGCGCTGCTGCGCACCGCGGAATCGGCAGGCAGCGATTTCGCCCTGCTGCGCGCGGCGATCGACACCAACGTCAAACAGCAGGAACTGGTGGTCGGCAAGGTGCGCAAGGCCGTCGGCGGCGACCTCGCCGGAGTCCGGATCGGCCTGCTCGGTCTGACGTTCAAGGCCGGGACGGACGACCTGCGGGATTCCCCCTCGCTGGCGATCGCGGCCCGGCTGGCCGCCGAAGGCGCGGAGCTGTCCGGCTACGACCCCAGCGTCCACGCGCCGGTGCCGGGCGTGACCGACGACGTGCGGATCGCCGGGACCGCCTACCACGCGGCGAAGGGCGCGGCGGCGATCGTGCTGCTGACCGAATGGCCGGAGTTCCGCGACCTCGACTGGGGGCGGATCGCCGACCGGCTCCACGGCCGGTCCGTCATCGACACCCGGAACCTGCTCGACCCGCTCACCGTGGCCAGGACGGGACTCTCCTATCAGGGCATCGGCCGTCCGGGCGGACCCCGCGTGCCCGCCGTCGCAATGGCCGCGCGAGCAGGATGACCCCCGGGGTGGACGGCGAGTGGTCGCGCTCGTCGTCCCACCCTTCCGGCGCCGGGAACAGGAGGACGGATGCCGAAGCGAACCCGGCCCTGGTCCGCGCTTTTCGCGCTGTGCCTGGGTTTCTTCATGGTCATGCTGGACATCAGCATCGTGAACATCGCGGTGCCGTCGATGGTGCGCGAACTCGGCACCGAGCTGACCGCGGTGATCTGGGTGACCAGCGTGTACCTGCTCGCCTACGCCGTCCCGATCCTGCCGGCCGGCAGACTCGGCGACCGGTTCGGGCCGAAGCGCGTCTTCGTCGCCGGGCTGCTGGTGTTCACCGGGGCGTCGCTGTGGTGCGGGCTTTCCGGTGACGTGGAAACGCTGATCGTCGCCAGGGCGGTGCAGGGTTTCGGCGCCGCGTTGATGACCCCGCAGACCACGGCCTTCATCACGCATCTGTTCCCGCCGGACGAACGCGGCCCGGCGATGGGCGCGTGGGGCGGTGTCGCGGGTCTCGCCATGATCGCCGGTCCGGTGCTGGGCGGCGTGCTCGTCGATCACCTCGGCTGGGAGTGGATCTTCTTCGCGAACGTCCCGGTCGGGCTGATCGCGCTGGCGCTCACCGTCGTCCTCGTCCCCGACTGGCGGCCGGGGAACTCGCACCGTTTCGACGTTCCCGGGATCCTGCTCTTCGGCGCCGGTCTCGTCTGCGTCGTCTTCGGTATCCAAAATGGACAGACGTACGGCTGGGGCACGGCCTTCGACATCATCGGGGCCGGTGTGCTGCTGCTGGGCGGTTTCGTGCTATGGCAGCGGGCCAACCGTCGCGAACCGCTGCTGCCGTTGCGGATCTTCCGCCATCGCGACTTCTCCCTCGGTACCGCGTCCGCGGTGATGGTCGGCTTCGCGATGACCAGCCTGCTCCTGGTGTTCGTCATCTACCTCCAGTCCGTGCTCGGCCTGTCCCCGGCCGACGCCGGTCTGCTCATCGCGCCGCTCGCCGTGGTGTCCGGCGGTGTCGCGCCGTTCGCGGGCAGGCTGTCGGACCGGGTGAACCCCAAGTACCTGCTGATGTCGGGGATGCTCGCCCTGAGCGGCGGCCTCTGCGTCGTCTCGCTCGTGCTCATCCCGGTGAGTGAGCCGTTGGCCCTGCTCCCCGGGCTGCTGCTCTGCGGTCTCGGCGTCGGGTTCACCTTCTCCCCGATGAACAACGTGACCATCAACTCCGTCGAGCGGTCGCTGGTCGGCAGCGCGTCGGGCATCTTCAACACCGCGCGCCAAGTGGGCGGAGTCCTCGGCAGCGCGGCCGTCGGAGTCCTGCTGGAGGCGCAGACCAGGGCCTCGATGGCGGTCCGGGCGAACGAGGCCGCGGCCATGCTGCCCGCCGGGATCCGGCAGCGTTTCGTGGACGGATTCGCCGGAGAGGCCGGTTCGGCGGTCGCGGCGGGCGAGTTCGGCGGCGTCCCCGAGGTCGCCGCGGATCTGCCCGTCCAGGCACGGGAACTCCTCGCCCAGGTCACCGGCGCCGCGCTCACGGACGCCGTCAAGGCCGCTTTCCTGCTTCCTGTAGGCGCGCTGCTCGTCGGCGTGGTGTGCGCGGCGAGCCTGCGCGGGCCGATCGGGCAGGACAGATCGCCCGATCGGATGACCGTGACCCGGTGATCACCGGCACCACCCTGGTTACCGTCACGTCATGACACTCGTACCGACGGTCGATCTGAGCATCTGGGACGACGGCGACCGCGCGAAGCTCGCGCACACCGTCGACGAGGCGTTGACGCGGGTGGGGTTCCTGCAGGTCGTCGGACACGGCATCCCGCGAGCGACGATCGACGCCATGTGCGAAGCCACCGCGGCCTTCTTCGCGCTCCCCGTCGAGGAGAAGCTCCGTTCCGCGCCCGCCGACCGCGCCTCGGATCGCGGGTACGCCGCCGAAGGCACCGAAGGGCTGGCGTACAGCCTCGGTGAGACGACGCCGCCCGACCTGTCGGAATCGTTCGTCATCGGCGCGGAGCACATCGACGGCGAAGACCCGTACGGCTTCTTCGTCCCCAACATCTGGCCTGAGCTGCCCGAAAACCTGCGTCCCGCGCTGACCGAGTACACCGACGAAGCGCACCGCGTCGCGCGAGTCCTGCTGGAGATCTTCGAGACGGCGCTCGGCCTCCCCGACGGTTACCTCGGCGCGTACACCCGGCACCCGACACGCACCTTGCGGGTGAATCACTTCGAGCGCCGCGCCGGAGCGCCCGAACCCCTGCCCGGACAGATGCGGCTCGGCGCGCACACCGACTACGGCATCGTCACCGTGCTCTACGCCGATCCCGTCCCCGGCCTGCAGATCCACGGCCCCGATGGCGCCTGGCACGACGTGATCCCCGCCGAAGACGCGCTCGTCGTGAACCTCGGGGACCTCACCGCGCAGTGGACCAACGACCGCTGGCGCTCGACCCTGCACCGGGTCGTGCCGCCGTCCGGGCCGGGACCGTCGCGGCGGCGCAGCGTGGCGTTCTTCTTCGACGGCGACCACGACGCGCGATTCGAATGCCTCCCGACCTGCCAGTCCGCCGGGAACCCGCCGAAATATCCGCCGGTCCTCGGCGGCGCGCACCTCTACGCCAAGATCACCGGCGGGCGAACCCTGGCACCGGCCGACGCGATGAACACGGCGGCCGACCGCGGTTGAGGGAGAATTCCCGGCGAACGATGTCCGGTCCTCCTCCGGCGGCTTCGACGTCTCCGGCAGAAGGCACCGCGACGGTGCCCGCCGAGAGGAGACAACCGTGAAGTACATGATCATGATGTTCGGTTCGCAGAAGGACCTCGACGGCATCGGCACCTGGAACGCCGACGACGTCAAGGCCCTGCACGAGTTCATGACCGAGTGGAACAACGACCTGGTCGAGTCCGGCGAGTTCGTCGACGCGCAGGGCCTCTCCCAGCCGGCGCACGCCCGCCGCGTCTCCCTGCGCGACGGGGCCCCCGTGGTGACGGACGGACCGTATGCCGAGACGCAGGAGGTCCTGGTCGGGTACACGACCGTCGACTGCGTGAGCTACGACCGTGCGACCGAGATCGCGGCCCGGCTGGCCGACATCCCGCATCCGGAGGACAGCGACCTCGGCCGCGAGTGGTACGTCGACATCCGGCCGTGCGCCGACGGCTTCGAAGACCTGGAGCTCTAGATGCCGGAAAGCGGCATCGAGGACCTGCTGCGCACACTGTCGCCGCAGGTCCTCGGCGCCGTCGTCCGTCGCTACGGTCACTTCGACCTGGCGGAGGACGCGACGCAGGAGGCGCTTCTCGCGGCCGCGACGCAATGGCCCGCCGAAGGGCGGCCCGAGAATCCACGCGCGTGGCTCGTCACGGTCGCCTCACGGCGATTGACCGATCTGCTCCGCGCCGAGCAGGCGCGGCGCCGTCGCGAGGACACCGTCTTCCAGTGGAGGCTGCCGGAGGAACACGTCACGTCCGCGGACGACACGCTCGTCCTGCTCTTCCTGTGCTGTCACCCGTCTCTTTCGCCCGCGTCGCAGATCGCGCTGACCCTGCGGGCGGTCGGCGGTCTCACGACGGCGGAGATCGCGCGCGCGTTCCTGGTCCCCGAGGCGACGATGACCCGGCGGATCAGCCGCGCGAAGGCGGGTATCAAGGCGAGCGGCGTCCCGTTCGCCCTGCCGGCGGAACCGGGACGGCTCGACGCGGTGCTCCACGTGCTGTACCTGATCTTCAACGAGGGCTACGCCAGCACGTCCGGCCCCGATCTGGTGCGGAGTGACCTTTCCGCCGAAGCCATCCGGCTGGCCAGGATCGTCCATCGGCTGGTGCCGGACGACGGCGAGGCCACCGGCCTGCTCGCGCTGATGCTGCTCACCGACGCGCGCCGTCCGGCGAGGGCGGGGCCGGACGGCGCGCCGATCCCGATGTCCGAACAGGACCGGGGCCGGTGGAACGCCGGGTACGTCGCCGAGGGCATCGCGCTGCTGTCCGAAGCGCTGCCGAACGGGCCGACCGGGCAGTTCCAGATCCAGGCGGCGATCGCCGCCCTGCACGACGAGGCGCCGAGCGCCGAGGAGACCGACTGGCCGCAGATCGAGGCACTGTACGAAGTTCTGCTGCGGCTCTCCGACAATCCCGTGGTGGCGCTGAATCACGCCGTGGCCGTCGGGATGGCCCGTGGGCCACGAGAAGGGTTGGCGGCGTTGGAAGAACTCGGTGACCGGATCTCCGGCGACCATCGGTTCCACGCCGCCCGCGCACATCTGCTCGAGATGGCCGGGGACATCGCCGAAGCCATCGAGTCCTATGTGGACGCGGCGCGCCTGGCGACCGGCCTGCCGCACCGGCGTTATCTCCACGCTCGCGCCGAACGCCTGCGCTGACCACCGTTCGGCACCCGCTCGCGAGCGGGTGCCGAACGGCGTGACTCAGCAGGTGAGCAGAAGACCGGTGATCGCCGTGCAGGTCGCCGACGCGGTGTCGTTGGCCGCGTTCGGGTCGGCGACGGAACTCTGCGTGATCCTCGCGGTCGTCTTGACCGGCCCGATGCTCAACAGACCCGCGGCCACCGAGAACTTCGCCGTCGTACTGGCTCCGGACGCGAGCGACGAGAAGTCGCAATTGACGACCTTCGTACCGCTCGGGTTCGAGCAGACGGACGAGCCGGTGAAGCGCAGCCCGTTGCCGAGGGTCGACACCACCCGGATCCCGGACGCCGCGGCCGGGCCCGCGTTCGTGACCTTGACCGTGTAGTCGATCGACGAGGTCAGGATCCCGCGCGGAGACGCGGTCAGCGTGACCCCGAGGTCGGCCGCGCTCGGCGTGTCGGTGATGGTCAGCACGGGGCCGTCGAGGATCTCGAAGCTGTAGTTGTCGCCGACGAACTGGTGCTGCAGCGTGACAGGGCCCAGCGGGGCGTCGTCCTTGACCCGGAAGGTGAACACCACGGTCTTGCTCTGCCCGGGGGTCACGGTGCCGACGCCGCCGCGGATGCTGCCGCCGAGCATGTCGCAGGCGAACGCGCCGGGGCAGGACACCAGGTCGACGATCCCCGGCAACGAGGATTCCTTGCCGTAGAGCGTCGCCTTGCCGCCCTCGATCGTCGACGTCGCGTCGGCGTTGTAGACGGTCTGCGTCACGGTGAACGTCTGTCCACGTTGGACGGTTGTCGGCGAGACCTCCACCGCACTGGTCGGCGGGGCGGCGAAAGCGGAGGTGGGCGCCACGAGCATGATCGTGGCCACTGCGGCCACGAGAGACAGAAGTGAGGCTCTTCGAAGCTTCATTCGGTTCTCACTATTCCGGTCGGGGGCGTCGCGCCGATCGGTGCGGACAACGATCAGTCGCCCAGGAACGGACATTCGTTACCGCTGTCCCCCGCCAAGTGGCTCGCCCGCCTCACCCTATCGGAGTAACCGGGTCCTTCCCGCGAAGCGCCGGAAGCAGATTCGCTTCCTCGTAGGCGAAATGTTCCTCCAGCCCGGCGGCGACCCGGTCGAACTTCTCGCGCACGGCGCCACGGTCTCCCCCACCCTGAAGCAACGCGTCGAGATCGAGCAGCGCGCGGGACACCGTTTCGTGCTCCTGGCGCAGCCGTTTCAGCGCCGGCGCGAGCCCGGGATGGGCCTTCTCGATCGCGGTGAAAGCGCCGTCCTCGCGAAGGTGGTGCATGCGCAGGTCGTTGCAGAAGGTCACGCAATGGCCGAACAGCTCGCGCCGCAGGCCCGACCGGTCCACGACCGGTCCGCCGTCGAGTTCGGCTCGCGCGGCCGCCAAGGTCTTCCTGAGTTCGCCGTGATGGACGAGCAGCTGATCCGCGATCGCGCGGCCACGGGCGGCATCGACTTCCAGCAGGTGCAACGCGAACCCGCGTTCCCCGCCGTCGAGCGGCACGGCACGCGCGGCCTGCGGCACCCCGTCGATTTCGAGTGTCGCTTGTGGACTGACGAGGAGGTCGCGATACCAAGGCGAAGCGTCGTCGGGCGCGTAAACCAGATACCGGCTTCCGGAAGGGCGGCAAGCGACGCGCGTGGTGCGGGGACGCCCCGATTCGGCGTCCGCGGTGGTCATCAGCAACGGAACTCCCCAGGTAGCATCAGCGTGAAAGCTATTTTGCTTTGCAAGCAAAGCCTCTTTGCTTGCAAAGGTATCCAGGAGGGTGGCCGGTGTCAACCGAGGACATGGAAGTCGACGACGCCGTGCGGGCCTTGCTGCTGCTCATGCCCCGGATGGTCGGGCGGGCGAAGCGGATCAAGATCCCCGAAGAACTCCAGTCTCTGTCGCTGGCTCCGCGGCACCTGTCGCTCTTGTCGTACCTGCTCTTCGACGGGCCGATGACGGTGAACGAGCTGGCCGAACGGCTCGAGGTCGCCCCGACCACGGTGAGCCTGATGGTCGGCGAACTGAGCAAGAAGGACGTGCTCGACCGGCGCGAGGACGAGGCGGACCGGCGTCGCCGGATCGTCGCCATCACCGAACGGATGCGGCCGGCGATCGACGGCTGGCTCGCGCAGGGTGCCCGCGCCTGGCAGAAGGCGCTCGCGCCGCTGAGCCCGGCCGAGCGCCGGACGTTCATCGACACCCTGCGCGCGTACGAAGACGGACTCACGGACTAGGAGGTCCAGTGCGCTACCTGCTCATGCTCGGCGGAACCGCCGGCGACGAAGGGCTCGACACGGACATCACCGAACCCTGCCGCGCCTGGTCCGGGGAGCTGACGCGGCGCGGTCTGCGCGTCGAAGGGATGGGCCTGCACCCGCCCGAGTCGGCGACGACCGTCCGCGTCCGGGGCGGCGAGGCACTGCTCACCGACGGCCCCTTCGCCGAGACGAAGGAGCAGATCGGCGGCATCGCCATCCTCGAATGCGAGAGCCGTGAACAAGCCGTCGAGGCGGCGAAGACCCACCCGTGGGCCGCGATCGGGACGATCGAAGTGCGCGAGCTGCTTTAGGTGATCCGCACGGTGACCTGATTGTCGGCATAGGTGTAGGCCACGTATTCGAATTCGACACCGGTGCGCTCGACGTATTCCAGCCACGCCTGATGCTCGTGCCGCTGCCAGCCGGGGTAATTGAAGAACTCGTCGAAGTGCACGATGCTGCCGGAGCGCAGACGCGGTCCCGCCAGGTCGAGCACGGTTTTCGCCGAGCTGTACAGATCACCGTCCACATGCAGGAAATCGACGACGCCTTCATGCCGCTCGAGAAAGCCTGGAAGCGTGTCGGCGAAAAGGCCGACGACGAGTTCGGCGCCGGGGACGTCCGGCAGATCGTCGCGCGCGAACGAACCGGCGGGCATGCCATTGAGCCAGTTCTCGGGCAGGCCCTGGAACCAGTCGAACCCGTAGGTCTCGACACCGCCACGCGCCTTGGCGATCACGCGCAGCGTGTTCCCGCTCGCGACGCCGAATTCGAGGGCCATTCCCCCTGACGGGGCAAGGGAAAGCGCGTACGCGAGAGTCTCCTGTGGACGTGCGAAGTGTTTGGTCCCGGTCAAATGCTCGCGGGCGAACCGATTGCTGTCGCGGGCCGCGTCCTGATCGCCCGCGTAGATGATGTCGCGACGGCTCCGGATTTCGAACTCGACGATCCGGTCGAAACAGCGGTCCCCCTGCCGGACGATCTCTGCCCGCAATTCCGCGGCGACCCGTTCCAGTTCCGCCGTATAAGGATCATGGAATCGCCGGGCGAGCCGGTGCAGGCCCCGGCCGAACGTTCCGCGGGCCGAGCGGCCCAAGGTCTTCAGTGCTGAATGGGGTACCAGGTGACGCATTCCGGGACGATACACCAGGACCGTTCGAGTGAACGGGACCAGAACATCCCGGGCCCGGTTTCGTTGCGGTAACCGAGGGGTCCGCTCCTAGCATCGCGTTCGCCGCCGGTACTCGGGTACCGGCACGAGAAAAGGAGCGCGATGAGCAGCATCGTCATCTTCGGGGCGGGCGGACGCGGAGGGCGCCGTGCCGTCGCCGAAGCCGTGAGCCGCGGGCACCTGGTCACCGCCGCCGTCCGGGATCCCCGCCGCCACGCGGATCTCGCCGGGGACAACGTCACCCTGATCGCCGCCGACGTCACCGTCGCGGACGACGTCGCGAAGGCCGCCGCCGGACACGACGCCGCGATCAGTTCCGTCTACCGCGCGGATCTCCCGTCACGCGAGTACTACCCGGCCGCCGCGCACGCGCTGATCGACGGCCTCGGGCGCGCCGGGGTCGCGAGACTGGTCGTCGTCGGTATCGGAACGGCGCTGGAGATCGAGCCGGGCGTCGCCCTGCACGATCAGCCGGGTGTGCCGCCCGAGCACCGCGAGTTCTCGCTCGGGCACACGGCGGGACTGGAGGTCTTCCGTACGTCCGGCGGCGGGCTCGACTGGGTGATCGTCGCGCCGCCGCCGGTGTTCCTCGACGAACACGCCGAGCGCACGGGCGTGTACCGCAGCGGAGACCACCGGGTACTGCCGCGCGCGGAGGACGCGAAGCCGTTCTCGTACGCGGATCTCGCGGTGGCGCTGGTCGACGAGGTCGAACGGCCGGCGCATTCGAGGGCGATGGTGGCCGTCGACTACTGACCCGGCTCCGGCCTCGTGAGTCAAACGTGGCGTAGGGGTCATCGCGGGCTTCGCCTGTCGAACGTGTCGCGAAAGCCACTTTCGGGACATCAGGCGTCGCGAAAGTGGCTTTCGCGACACGGGCGCCGGCGGCGAGGTGGTCGGCGCGGGTGAGTGACCGGGGCTGCCTTGGTTACCTACTGAACGTTGGGTGGCGGTTGGCCGCAGGTCCGTGAAGGCCTCCTTCCCTACCCTGAAGGTAGGCAAGGAGGCCTTCACGGACTACACGATCGCCACCCACGGCTCCGCAACACCACCAGCCGCAGCAGACGCGCGTGAAGGACCCTTCCCCAAGTACATGAAGGCCCCCTTCCTTGCGTCTAGCGCAAGGAAGGGGGCCTTCATGTACTTCACGAGCGTGACTCAGCGCTCCGGCGAGTCCCCGCCGTTCTGCTCGGCCAGGAACCGCTCGAACTGGTTGCCCAGCTCCTCGGCGGTCGGCATGTGCTCGACCGACTCCGCGAGCAGGCTTTCCTTGCCCGACGCCTCCATGAACGTGTCGTACTGCTGCTCCAGCGCCCGCACGACGTCGGCGACCTTCTCCGAGCCGGCGACCTGGCGGGCGATCTCGGCCTCCGCCTCGTGCGAGGCCTCCCGCAGCTCCCCGTCCGGCAGGTTCAGCCCGGTCGCCGCGGCGACGGCGCCGAGCAGGTTCAGCGCGGCGCTCGGGTACGTCGAGTCCGCCAGGTAGTGCGGCACGTGCGCCGCGAACCCGGAAGCGTCGTGCCCCCACTCGCCGAAGCGGAACTCCAGCAGCCCGGCGATGCTGCCCGGCACCTGCATCCGGTTGGGCAGCGGGCGGTGTTCGCCGACCAGCTCGTTCCGCGTCGCGTGCGCGGTCACGCCGAGCGGACGGGTGTGCGGCGCGCCCATCGGGATGCCGTGGAAACCGGTGGTGAGCCGGACGTCCCAGCGCTCGACCAGCCCACGCACGGCCGCGCAGAACCGCTCCCAGTCGTGGTCCGGTTCCGGCCCGGTGAGCAGCAGGAACGGCACGCCGTCGGCGTCGTGCAGGAGGTGGACGACCAGCTCGGGGGCGTCGTAGTCCTCCCAGTGGTCGATGGAGTAGGTCATCGCCGGGCGCCGCGAGCGGTAGTCGATGAGCCGGTCGACGTCGAACCGCGCGATCACGCGGTGCTCGGAGGAGTTCAGGAGCTGCTCGGCGACGAGTTTGCCCGCCGAGCCCGCGTCCATGAAGCCGTCGAAGTAGTGCAGGAGCACGGCCCCGCCGAGGTCAGGGACGTCCGAGTCCACCTCGTACAGGTCTTCCGGGTCCAGCGCCACCAGATCCTCCAGGTTTCGTGCGTGCAACCGTCTACGGGTGGCAACGCCCCGATAGGGGGTATCCATTCCGCCGGCCGTGGCCGAAATCCTATCGGTCCGTGACAGGTGTCGTGGGCGGTCCGCGTCGAGGTGGTGCAGGGTGGAGGGGTGACGGAAGAGATCCTCGGCCTGCGCCCGCCCGCCAATCGGGTGAGCAGGCGCGCCATCGGCTACTGGACGGTGTGGGCCGCGGTCGGCTGGGTGATCCTCGTCGCGGCGCAAGCCGTGTTCGTGTTCACGAGCGCCGACGTGGCTCACGGTGACGCTGACGATCTCGTGCGTGCTCGCACCCCTGCATCTGCTGGTCATGCCGCAGTGGCGGTACCGGATCCACCGCTGGGAGGTCACCGGCGAGGCCGTGTACACCCAGGAGGGCTGGCTCAAACAGGACTGGCGGATCGCGCCGATCTCGAGGATCCAGACCGTCGACATCGAACGCGACCCGGTCGAGCAGCTGTTCCGGCTGGCGAAGATCACCGTGACGACGGCGTCGGCCGCGGGCCCGGTCAAGATCTCCGGTCTCGACCATACCCAGGCACTCGCGCTGGCCGCGGAGCTCACCAGGACCACGCAGGCCACGCCGGGTGACGCGACATGAGCACGGAGGCACCACCGGACACCGACGTCGGCCAGTGGCATCGGCTCGACCGGCGAATGCTGCTGATCCGCCCCGTCCTCGATGTCGTCAAATCGCTACCGGTGCTGATCGGGACGGTGATCCTCGGCCGGGGCAACGGCTGGGAATGGTTCGGGCTGGGTGTCACCGCGCTGACCGTGTTCGTCGGTGTCTCGCATGTGCTCACGTCGCGGTACCGCGTCGCGGACGGCCAGGTGGAATGGACCACGGGGCTCTTGCTGCGCAAGCATCGCGCGATCCCGCTGGACCGGATCCGCACGGTCGACGTCACGTCGGAACCGAAGCACCGTTTGTTCTCCCTCAGCGCCGTGCGCATCGGCACCGGACGGCATTCCGTGGCACAGGGCTCGGGCGACGACCAGCTGGTGCTCGACGCCGTCAGCCAGACCGAGGCGCACCGGCTGCGCACGATTCTGTTGCACCGCAAGGAGATCTCTCCGGAAGCCGAGGCGGCACCCCAGGAGCAGGTCGTGGCGGAGGTCGACCGGAAGTGGGTGCGGTACGCGCCGTTCACGCTGTCCGGGCTCGCCGTGGTGGGCGCGGTGTTCGCCGCGGTCTGGCATTTCGCGCACCAGCTGGACATCGCCCCGGAGAACGTCGGACCGCTGCGGGATCTCCTGGACGGTCTGGCGAACACGGCGCTGTGGCTGATCGTGGTCGTCGCGGCGGTCGGCCTGCTCGTGGTCGTCTCGCTGCTGTCCGTCGGCGGCTACGTGCTCTCGTTCTGGAACTTCAAGCTCACCAGGGAATCCGAGGGCACCCTGCACGTCCGGCGCGGGCTGATCACCACGCGTTCCGTGTCCATCGAAGAAGAACGGCTTCGCGGCGTCGAGGTGAAGGAGCCGCTGCCGTTGCGGATCGCGGGCGGCGCGCGGCTCACCGCGATCGCGGGCGGGCTGCGCGAAGGCAAGGGCGGGGACAAGGGTGGTGGCCTCCTGCTGCCACCCGCGCCCGTCGGCCGGGTCCACGAGGTCGCCGCCGAGGTGCTGCGCGAGAACTTCGACCCGGCCACCGTGCCGCTGAACCGGCATCCGCGACGGGCGCTGACGAGGCGGCTCACCCGCGCGATCGGCGGCGTGCTGCTGCTCGCGGCGGCGTTGTTCGGGCTGGCGTGGATCGATTTCCTGCCGTCGTGGATGTGGCAGGTCGCGCTCGGCCTGGTGCCGTTCGCCGCGCTGGTGGGCTGGGACCGCTACCGCAACCTCGGCCACGCGATCGTCGGGAGGTATCTGGTCAGCCGGTCCGGTTCGCTCGCGCGGGCGACGGTGGCGATCCGGCGTGAAGGCCTCACCGGCATCGTCGTCAGCCGCTCGTTCTTCCAGCGCCGCGCCGGATTGATCACCGTGACGGCCCCGATCGCGGCGGGCAGGGGTGCCTACCAGGTGGTCGACGTCGGCGAATCGGCCGGGCTGGCGATGGCGGAGCGCGCCGCGCCCGGCCTGCTCACGCCTTTCCTTCGCCGTGATGCTCAGCGATAGCCGGTGACGTCCGCGGGCAGACCGGGGTCCTGGACTTCGACGAGATAGCGCCAGCAGTCGGGCCTGCTGCCGTCGAGGTCGGTGAATCCGTATTCCTTCGCCAATTCGCCACTGGACATCGATTTCCCGTTCCAGCGGGCGACTTCCGCGTCACCGGCCAGCGCCGCGACCGCCCTGCCGACGAACGCGGGGCTTTCAGAAATGGCGAAGTGCGGTTGCACCTTCGTCGCGTCACGCCAATTCTCTTCCGTCACCCGATAAGCGTCGAGCATCGCTTCGGAACGCAACCAGCCCGGCGTGACGGCCACCGCGGTACCGCCATGCGGTGCCAATTCGTGCCCGAGTGCGAACGCCATCCGGTTCACCGCGGTCTTGGCGAGATCGTAGAAGAACGAAACGCGGTAGTTCTCCGAGTTGTACTCGGTGGTGCCGTCGTTGACCTCGACGACCAGCGCGCCGGATTCGGCGATCATGAGCGGAAGCGCGAAATGACTGGTGATCGCATGCGTGTCGACGGCGAGCCGCAGCGTCCGCAGCCCGACGTCCAAAGTGGACTCCCAGACCGTCTTGCCCCATTCGATGGGCGCGCCGTAGATATCGTTCACCAGCACATGCAACGCGCCCTGTTCGGCGTCGATCCGTTCCACCAGTTCGCGGACCTGGTCCGCCTCCAAATGGTCCACACCGATCGCGATCCCGCGCCCGCCCGCCTCGTCGACGAGCGCCGCCGTCTCCTCGATCGTCTCCGGGCGATTCATTTCCGATCGCCGGGAACCGGTACTGCGGCCGGTCACGTAAACGGTCGCGCCCGCGGCACCCAGCTGGACCGCTATTCCCCGACCGGCCCCGCGAGTCGCCCCGGCGACCAACGCGATCTTGCCCGCCAATGGCTTTTCCATGGTCCGAACCTAGCAAGAAGTCCGCTTGTTCGTGGACCAAAGTCCCTGGTCCGCAATTCACACAATGTGCTACTTTCTTGACTCTTCGTGATTCTCCGGCGAGAGGTCGAGATGACGCCTGCCGCACGATCCCTGGACAGCACCGCCCCGCCGAAACGCACCCCCGGCGCCAGCAGTTCACGCAAGGTACTGCAGCTGCTGCTCTCCTTTTCCGAACGCCGCTGGGACGCGAGCGTCGCCGAACTGGCCGCGAGGATCGGCACCCCGGTCGCCACGACGTACCGCTATGTGGCGCTACTCAAGGAACTCCAGCTCTTGGAAGAAGGCAAGACGGGGCGCTATCACGTGACGAGCCAGGTGATGCCGCTCGCGCGGGCCGCGCAACTGGCCAACGATCTCGCCCGCCTCGCCCGGCCGTCGATGGAGGAGGCGGCCCGCGACCTCGGCGAGACGGTGCTGCTGTTCCAGCATTTCGGCGATTCCGCGGTCTGCGCGGACCGGGTCGAATGCGAACGCGCGATGCGGTTCACCTTCCAGCCGGGGCATTCCGTCCCGCTCGGCACCGGCGCGTCGGGCAAGATGCTGCTCGCCATGCTGCCGGAGGGCGAACGCGAAAGACGGCTTTCGTCGATCGTCCAGCGCCGCGGCCCGAGCGTACGGGAAGAGGTCAAACGCGCCGGGGCGAACCGGTATTCGGTGAGCTGGGGCGAACTGGACGACGGCGTCTGGTCGTGTTCGGTGCCGATCCCGAGCACCGGGCACCGGCCCGCGGTGCTCACCTTGGCCGCCCCCGCGACCCGGATCGGCGACGACGCGAAACGGGCCGCCATCGTCGCGCTCCAGTCGTACGCGAGCCGGATCCATCGCGCCGTTTCGTCGTTCTCGCTGTAAATGACAGGCGGCCGCTCACCCCGGCGGGTACAACTCGATCCGTGATCCGACTCGCCACAACCGAAGACCTGCCCGCCCTCCAGGACATCGAACGCGCCGCGGGCGAACCGTTCCGCGCGCTCGGCATGGCCGCGATCGCCGACGACGATCCGCCGTCGATCGCGGACCTCACGGCCTTCCAGCGCGACGGCCGGGCCTGGGTCTGGGACGCCGGCGACGGCCCGGTGGCGTACCTGCTCGCCGAGGTCGTCGACGGCCACGGTCACATCGAGCAGGTGTCCGTCCATCCCGATCACGCGCGCCGGGGTCTCGGGCGGCGGCTGATCGAGCACGCCGCGGAGTGGGCCTCGCGAGAAGGCCTCGCCGGACTGACGCTGACGACGTACGCCGAGGTGCCGTGGAACGCGCCGTACTACGCCCGGCTCGGCTTCACGACACTCGACGAAGAGAGCCTCACGGAGGGCCTTCGGGCCGTCCGCGCCCACGAAATCGCCCGCGGCCTGGACGCGTGGCCGCGGGTGACCATGCGGCGCTGACCCGCGCGGGGGGTTGGGTTGGCGACGACTGTCGAACATGTGTTCTACTGTCCGCGCCGGTCCCGGAGGGGGAAGCTCCGCGGGCCGGCACCGGACTTCAGGAGGCATGGATGGCGGTCAAGATCACCCATCTCACCAACGGGCAGCAAGTGCGCTTCGCGAACGCGGACGGCGCCCGTCGCTACGCCGAGATCATCGGCGGCGGGGTCGACAAATGGCGGTTCACCGTGGTCAGCGGGCATGAGCGCCCGGAATTGTCGGGGCGGGTCGTTAATGTGCCGGTATGGCGTATGACTTCCAGGTGACCGTGGACTCCGCTCGACCGCACGACCTCGCCGACTGGTGGGCCGAGATGCTCGGCTGGCAGGTCGAGGGGAGCAACGAGGAGTTCATCCGCGAGATGGTCGCCAAGGGGTATGCCCCGGAAGAGGCGACGACCACGCACAACGGTGTCCTGGTGTGGAAGGACGGCGCGGCGATCGTCCATCCCGAGACGAAGCAGCGGTTCCTCTTCCAGCTGGTGCCGGAGGGGAAGACGGTCAAGAACCGCCTGCACCTCGACATCCGGATGGGGGCGGACAAGATCGAGGCCGAGCTCGAGCGGCTGACCGCGCGCGGTGCGACGTTCCTGCACCGCGGCAAGCAGGGTCCCGCCGAGTGGATCACGATCGCCGACCCGGAAGGCAACGAACTCTGCCTCTCCTGAGGCGGGCCCACGAGGGCCCGCCACTGGGGGTGTCATGAAGGGACCTGGTCCCGTCGGCTGTGCCCTTCATGACCGAGCGCGCGGCCCTCGTGCGCGGCTCGTGAGTGGTAAGGACGGATTCCAACCGTCCTTACCACTCACGAGGCTTTCGCTTAGGCGAGCTTGTCCAGTGCGCGCGGCAAGGCCGTCGCGAGCAGGTCGAGTTCGGTCTCCCCGGCGATCAGCGGCGGCGACACCGCGATCCCCTTGGCCAGGTTCCGCACGAGGACGCCTTCGTCCCGCGCCAGCCGCTGCAGCCGGTTCGCCGCGCCGGGGTTCGCCGCGACGACGTCCGCTTTCAGTTCGACCGCGCCGAGGAAGCCCAGCCCGGCCCGCACTTCTTCGACCAGCGGATGCGAGGCCAGCCCGGAAAGCGCGTCCGCCAGCGGCTTCTCCAGTTCCCGCCCGCGCGGGATGAGCCCGTCGCGCTCGTAGAGGTCCAGCGTCGCGTTCCCCGCGGCGCAGGCCACCGGATGGCCTGCGTAGGTCGCGCCGTGCCGCAGCACCGGCGCACCCGGCGCGCCGGTGAAGAACGGCTCGGCCACCCGGGGCGCGACGACCAGCGCGCCCAGCGGGATCGTCCCGCCGGTGATGCCCTTCGCAGTCGTGATCATGTCCGGTTTCACCGCCCACCGGTCGATCCCGAACCAGGTGCCCAGCCGCCCGAACGCGGCGATCACGCAGTCCGCGACGAACAGCACGTCGTGTTCGCGGCAGATCTCGGCGACCGTCTCGATGTACCCGTCCGGCGGAAGCAGGACGCCGCCCGCGCCGATCACCGGTTCGCAGAAGAAGGCCGCGACCCGCTCCGCGCCGACCCGCAGGATCTCCGCTTCGAGCGCTTCGGCGCTGTCGTAGGGCACGTGCGAGATGTCGCCGGGCAGCGGCCCGAAGCCCGCCGCGTTGGCCGCGATGCCGCCGACGGCCGTGCCGAAACCGTGGGTGCCGTGGTACCCCTGCACCCGGCCGATGACGTGCACCTTCTCCGGCCGCCCGGTATGGGCGAAGTACGAACGGGCGATCTTGACCGCGGTGTCGATGACGTCACCGCCGCCCGATCCGAAGAAGACCTTCGAACCCGGTTCGGGCGCGAGCGCGGACACGCGCTCGGCGAGCTTCAGCGCGGGTTCATTGGCGTTGTAGCCGAACAGGTTGTACGAATCGAGCGTCCGCAACTGGTCCGCGACGGCCTGCGCGATCTCCTCGCGCCCGTGCCCGAAGTTCGCGTACCAGAGTGACGCCGTCGCGTCGAAATACCGCTTGCCCTCGTCGTCCCAGACGTAGGAACCCTCACCGCGGGTGATGACGAGCCGGTCGCCGTCGACCGCTCCCATGTCCGCGAAGGGGTGCCACAGCGGATTGCGCGCGGACGCCGACGAAACCATGATCTTCCTCCTCGTGCTCGTGCCCCCATCCTCACCCGGATCCGGCCGGGACGCGAACACTCCATCGTGCACAGTTCGCGCTCCGGACCTGTCCGGCTTGTCGCGGCGGCCGCCGGTGAATCTCCAACACCATCCCTTCGGCCCTTGACCGGCGGCGAGCGATCCTGTTGTTTGATGAGTGAGTTTGTTCAAAGTTGAGCATTCTGGGAGGAACTTATGCGTCGTCTCGCCGGCACGCTCGTCGCCGCCTGCACGCTCACCGCCCTCTGCGTCGTTCCTGCGGCGGCCGCCGCCGAGAGCCCGCCACCGGTCGCGACCCCGCCGATGGGATGGAACAGCTGGAACAAGTTCGGCTGCGACATCACCGAAGAGCTGATCCGGGAGACCGCGGACGCGATGGTCTCGTCCGGGATGAAGGCGGCGGGCTACCAGTACGTCAACATCGACGATTGCTGGGCCGAGAAGAACCGCACCGCCGACGGGAAGTACGCACCACACCGGACGCGCTTTCCCAGTGGTATCAAGGCATTGGCCGACTACGTGCACGGGAAGGGCCTGAAACTCGGCATCTACACCAGCGCCGGCACGGAAACCTGCGCGCGGACCATGCCCGGTTCGCTCGACCACGAAGAGGTCGACGCGCAGACGTTCGCGGACTGGGGAGTCGACTACCTCAAATACGACAACTGCCACAATCAGGGCCGCCCCGCGCTGGAGCGGTACACGAAAATGGGCGAGGCACTGAAGAAGACCGGCCGCCCGATCGTCTACGCCCTGTGCGAATGGGGCGAGAACAAGCCGTGGGAGTGGGGCAAGAGCGCGGGCGCGCAGTTGTGGCGCACCACTGGCGACATCAGCGACTCCTGGTCGAGTATGACCAACCTCCTAGACCAGCAGGTCGGCTTGGAAGGCTACGCCGGGCCGGGCGGTTGGAACGATCCGGACATGCTCGAAGTCGGCAACGGCGGCATGACCGACACGGAATACCGCTCCCACTTCGCGCTCTGGTCGTTGCTCAACGCGCCGCTGCTGGCGGGCAACGACCTGCGCTCGATGTCCGAGGCGACCAAGAAGATCTTGATGAACAAGGATCTTCTCGCGGTCGACCAGGACTGGGGCGGCAAGCAGGGCCGCAAGATCCGCGACGGCGGTGACACCGAGGTCTGGGCCAAACCGATGTCCGACGGCTCGAACGTCGTCGTGCTGTTCAACCGCGGCGGCGCCCCGGCGACCCTGTCCGCCACCGCCGCCGAGATCGGCGCCCCCTCGGCGTCGGGCTACCGAGTCCGGGATCTGTGGACCGGCGCGGAAACCGAATCCGCCGGTACCTTGCGTGCCGGGCTGCCGAGCCACGGCTCCGCGGTGTTCCGCGTCTGGCCGTCGAACCAGCCGAATGCCGCGCCGCATACGACGCTTTCCTTGGCCTCACCCGAATACGCGGCCGTCGACAAGCCGTTCACCACGACACTGCGGGTGTTCAACGACGGTCGGACCCCGGTCCGGTCGGGCGTGGTGAAGCTGGCGGTCGGCGCGGGCTGGAAGCCCGACGGTGCCACCGAAGCACGCGTTCCCGCTGTCGCGCCGGGGAAGTCGTGGGAACGGACGTGGACGGTGCGGCCGTCGTCCCCCGGCGGCGACCGGGTCGAGGTCTCCGGCCGGTTCGGCTACCGGACGTCCTGGGGCACGCGATCGTTGTCCGCGGACGGAAGCGCTCCCGTCGTGAAACCGCCCGCCGCCGGGACGAACGCGCTGTCGAAGGCGGTGTTCATGACGGCGGACAACGGCTATGGCCCGGTGGAACGCGGGACCAGCAACGGTGAATCGAAAGCGGGCGACGGCCATCGCATGAGCATCGGCGGGGTGACCTACGACGACGGGCTGGGCGTCCACGCGCCGTCGAAGGTCCGGGTCTACCTCGGCGGCGGATGCGCGTCGTTCACGTCGTCCGTCGGGGTCGACGACGAGAAGGCCGGCGGCAGTGTGGCTTTCGAGGTCGTCGGCGACGGCAAGCGGCTAGCGAACACCGGCGTGCTCAAGCGCGGTCAGGCAGCCGAGAAGCTTTCCGTGCCGCTGAACGGGGTTCAGGTGCTCGATCTGGTCGTCACGGACGGCGGCGACGGGGTCGACTCCGACCACGCGGACTGGGCGGGCGCCACTTTGCGCTGCTAAAGCTCGCTCCTGCGGTACATGAAGGACCCCTTCATTGCGCTAGACGCAGTGAAGGGGTCCTTCATGTACTTGGGGAAGGCGTGAAGGCAGCCTTGGCCCCCTCCGCGTGCTAGGAAAGGACCGTTCCTTGCAAAATTTGCAAGGAACGGTCCTTTCCTAGCGTTCCTGCCGCTCACGCCTCCCGGCGCTCATAAGCGGCCAGAAGCTGCTTCTCCGCCTCTCGCAAGTACTTCTCCAGCGCGGTCTCAGCGGGCCCGAAGCGTCCTCGCTCCAAGTCCCGCAGGATCCGTTCGTGCCGCTCCAGGAACGGCTCGAAGAACGCGCGCGTGTTCTCGGCCAGCACGAAGAACAGTCGCGTCTCCGCCAGCACCTGACGCATCGTCGTGCTGACCCGCTCGCTGCCCGCCAGATCGCCCACCGCCTGGTGGAACGCGATGCTCGCGGTCCCGACGGCCTGCCAGTCGCCTTCGTCGGCCGCGGCACGGCCGTCCCGCACGGCGGCCGCGACGGCCGACAGATCCACAGTGGACAGTTCCGACGCGCGCCGCAGCGCACCGCATTCGGTGACCCGCCGCATCACGTACAGATCCGAGATGTCCTGCGCGGTCAGCTCACGGACGAACACGCCGCGGTTGAGCTCGTGCACCGCGAGCCGTTCGTGCGCCAGCAGCTGGAAAGACTCGCGCAGGGTGTTGCGCGAGACGCCCAGCGCGGCGCTGATCGACGGTTCGGAAAGCCTCGACCCCGGCGGGAAGACACCTTCGGTGATGCGCTGACGCAGGATCTCGGCGACCCGTTCCGCGGTCCCGCTTCGTTCGAGCAAGGGTCTGTCGCGGGCCAGCGTCTCCTCGGCGGCAGATGTGGACACGGCGTTACCTGACGCCGAGTTCGAAGTCGAGACTGTACCGGTTGCCCGGCATGGCACCGGCGGCCTTCGCGCCGTCGATCGGGAGCGCGACCCCGTTGACGAACCGGGATTCGTCGCTCGCCAGAAAGACCACGGCCTTCGCGACCTCCCATGCCTCGCCGACCCGGCCCGCGGGCGTGCTCGCGACCAGCTGGTGTTGCCTGGCCTCGAAGTCCTCCGGCGACGCGAGCGTGCCGCGCAGCATGTCCGTGTCGATCGCGCCCGGGTTGACCGTGTTCGCCCGGATCCCCTGGTGCGCGTGCGCGACCGCGATCGATTTCATCATGCCGACCAGCGCGTGCTTGGTGGCGTTGTACACCGGGTCGCCGGGGCGGCCCATCACGCCGCCGTTGGACGACGTCGTGACGATGCTGCCCGCCTTGTTCGCGATCATCTGCGGCAGCACCGCCCGCGTGCCGAGGAAGGCGGCCCGCACGTTCAGCGCGAAGATGTTGTCGAATTCCGCCAACGTCGTGTCGGCCAACGGCTTCCCGAGGTGGATGCCGACGTTGTTGAACAGCACGTCGACCCTACCGGTTTCGGCGACCACGCCGCGCACGAACTCGTCGACCTGTCCTTCGTCGGTCGCGTCCACAAGGGAGTGTCGCGCCCCTTCGACGGATTCCGCGGGCTCGCGGATGTCGCTGGAGAACACGGTCGCGCCCTCGGCGACGAACTCCTTCACGGTGGCGAGCCCGATACCCCTCGCTCCCCCGAAGACCACCGCGACCTTGCCTGCCAGCCGACCCATGCTCATTTCCTCCCTCGCGACGAAACCGCTGTGTAATCCTCCGGAAGGCGCACCAGCGCCTCAGGATCTCCGTGATAGGTGACCTCGACGCCGTACAGTTCGCGCGCCGCTTCCACCGAGATGTAGCCGTCGACGACGTCGGCGAGCACGGCCCCCGGATCCCGTTCGAAGGGATCGCCGTAACCGCCGCCGCCCGGCAGGTCCACGTTCACCACGTCGTCCGGCCGCAGGTTCACCCGGCTCTTCGACGGCAGGGCGCCGCGGTCCAGCTCGAACCGGCCGGCCGCCCCGTCGTGTCCGGAGTCCACACCGGACGCCGGACGACGCACCCGGTCGACGTTCCCGTTGACACTCCACGAGATCTCGCCACGGGCGGCCATGGTCGTGCACTGGCCGAGGCCGCCGCGCCACTTCCCGGCGCCGCCCGAGTCCATGCGCAGCACCCGTTCCCGCTGGATCAGCGGAGCCATCGTCTCGATGACCTCCGTCGGCGTCGAGCGCAGGCCGCTCGGGAATCCCGTGGTGTTCAGTCCATCCTTTGTGGACCGAGCGCCGATCCCGCCGGTCTGGAAGACGTTGAGCATGAACTCGCGGCCTTCGGCGTCGATACCGCGCCAGATCGTCATCCACAACGCGTCCGCGCTGTGCGCCAAGGCGTTGCCGGGCAAGGCGGTCATCAGCAGCGACGGCAGGAAATGCCCGATCAGATGGCGGGACGCGACCGGCGCGGGAGGCGTGCAGTTGAGCACCGATCCCTCCGGCGCGGTGACGTGCACCGGCCGGAACGAGCCCGCGTTGTGCGGCACTTCCGGTGAAATGGCCGCCTTGACCGCGAACGAAGCGTACGCCCTGGTGTAGTTCAAAACGACGTTGATCCCGCGGCGGCTCTGCGGTGACGATCCCGCGAAGTCGAGGTGGATGTCCTCACCGTCGATGGTCACCGCGACCTTCAGGACGACTTCCTCGTCATCGAAGCCGTCTGTCGCCAATTCGCTGGTGTACGTGCCGTCCGGCAGTTTCGCCAGCGCGTCGCGCAGTGCGCGTTCGGAGCGGTTCATGATCTCCGCGGCGACTTCGTCCAGCGAATCGAGGCCGAATTCCTCCAGCAGCCGCACCAGGCTGGCGGCGCCGACCTCGTTCCCGGTGACCTGGGCGTACAGATCGCCGATGGTCTCCTCCGGGGTACGGACGTTCGCGCGGATCAGCAGTTCGAGATCCGCGTTGACCTCGCCCGCGCGGAGGAACTTCATGATCGGCAGGCGCAGTCCCTCTTCGAAGACCTCGTGCGCCTCCGCGGAGACCAGCCGACCGCCGATGTCCGGGGCGTGGCAACAGGATGCGAACCAGGCGACCAGCCTGCCCCGCAGGAACACCGGCGTCGCGACGGTGATGTCGTTGATCTGCCCGGCGGTCTGCCACGGATCGTTGGTGAGCAGGACGTCGCCCGGCACCAAGGTCTCCGGCGGGTACGCGGCGACGAAGTGGTGCATCCCGGTCGCCATCGCGTTGATGTGGCCGGGGGTGCCGCCGACGGACTGGCCGATCATCTCGCCGCGCGAGTCGAACACCGCACAGGCGAGGTCGAGCGACTCCCGCACCACGGAGGAGAACGCCGTGTTGACGAGCGCGTTCTGCTGTTCGGCCAGGATGGAGTGCAGCCGGTTTCCCAGCAATCCCACCAGAATCGGGTCGACGCTCATACCGTCACCGCCAGACTGGCGTCTTCGCCGACGACACAGCGAGCCCCGGGCGGAACGACCACAGTGGACTCTCGTTCCTCCACGATGGCCGGGCCGTCGACACGATCGCCCGGCTTGAGCCGGTACCGGTCGAACACCGCCGTGTCGACAAATCCACCTTCGGCGGGAAAGTAGGCCGGACGGCTTCCCTTGCGCGCGTCGCCCTCGACCTCGGCGCCCGCGAGTTTCAGTGTGACCTCGGGCGCCGGCCCGCTGGAGACGACCCGCCAGTTGAGCACCTCGATGGCGACGTCCGGCCCGGTCCGCCGGTACAACGTCCGATAGGTCTCGGTGAACGCGCCGATGAGCGACTCCGGCCAGTTCCCTTGCTCGACCGGCACGCGGATCTCGTAGCCCTGCCCGGAGTACCGCATCTCGGCGATCCGGCGATGCGTCACACTGTCCACACCGGACTTCTCCAGTAGTTCCGCACCCTCGGCCTCCATCTCGGCGAACAACGCGTCGACCTGCTCCCAGGAGAGATCGAGCACCGCCGAACGCGCCGAACGGACGAAGTCGAACGCCAGCGGCGCGGTGAGGAATCCCGCCGCGCTCAGCACCCCGGCGGCGGGCGGCGCGACCACCTCGGGTGCGCCGAGCGCCCGCGCCACGCCGACACCGTGCACCGGTCCGGCGCCGCCGAAGGTGAACATCGGCAGTTTCGCCGGATCCTTGCCGCGCTCGACGGCGTGGACGCGCGCGGCGTTGGCCATGTCCTCGTTGACGCTGGTGTGGATGCCCCAAGCGGCCTCCTCGACGCTGACGCCGAGCGGTTCCGCGATCTTCGAGCGGATCGCCTCGCGTGCGCCCTCGGCGTCCAGAGTCATTCCGCCACCGAGGAAGTATCCCGGGTCCAGGTAGCCGAGCACGAGGTCGGCGTCGGTCACGGTCGGCTCGGTGCCGCCTCGGCCGTAGCAGACCGGGCCGGGCTCGGACCCCGCCGAATCCGGGCCGACGGTGAGCAGGCCGAGCGTGTCGATACGCGCGATCGAGCCGCCGCCGACGCCGATCTCGATCATGTCGGTGACCGGCACCTTGACCGGCAGCCCGGATCCCGGCAGCAGCCGGTACTTCCGGTCCACTTCGAACTCGTGCGTCACCAGCGGGGCGCCGCCGGAGATCATGCACAGTTTCGCCGTCGTGCCACCCATGTCGAAGGCCAGCAGATCCTCGACACCGGCCGCGGCGCCGATCGCGGACGCGGCCAGCGCGCCACCCGCCGGGCCGGATTCGAGGATGCGGATCGGATAGCGGGCGGCGGTGTCGACGGTCGCGATCCCACCGTTGGACAGCATGATGTGCGGCGACGGCCGCACCCCTGCCTCGTGCAGACGCCGTTCCAGGTCACGCAGATAGCGCTCGGTGAGGTCCTGGACATAGACGTTCGCGACCGTGGTGGACGCGCGTTCGAACTCACGGATCTCGGGAACGACTTCGCTCGACAGCGCGACGCGCAACCGGGGCGCCACCTCCTTGAGCACCTCGGCGGCGCGGCGTTCGTGCGCGGGATTCGTGAAGGCGTGCAGAAAACAGATCGCCACCGCGTCGATGCCACGGGCGTCGAGCTCTCGGCCGAGCCGCGCGACGTACCCCTCATCCAGTCCTGTGTGGACGGTTCCGTCGGCGAGGATCCGCTCGGGGACGTCGAACCGCAGATGACGCGGGACCAACGGGGCGGGGAGTTCGATGAGCAGGTCGTACAACTCGTAGCGGTGCTCGCGGCGCATCTCCAGTCCGTCACGGAAACCGGCGGTCGCGAGCAACGCGGTGCGCGCTCCCTTGCGCTCGATCAGCGCGTTCGTGACCAGCGTGGTGCCGTGCACGAACTGCTCGACGTCGCGCGCGGCCAACCCGGCGTCCGCGAGTGTCCTTTTGAGACCTTCCTCGACCGCGCGGGCGGGCTCGTCGTGGGTGGTCAGCACTTTGCCGACGGCGACGACCCCGGTTTCGTCGAGCACGCAGAGATCGGTGAACGTACCGCCGATGTCCACGCCGACCCGGAGCCCGGTCACGGGGATTCCTTGCGGTACCAGCGAGGCGAGGTGTTGAGCGGCGGCGCCATCTTCGCGCGGACGACCAGCACGTTCGGCTCGTCGGACTCGACGAACTCGCCGAGCAGCCGCCGGAACGCCCGCCCGAACCCGGAGACGCGATCCGCGTGCACGCCGAAAGACCTCGCCAGGCCGACGAAATCAGGGCTGTCCCAGTCGACGCCACGCCGCGGCAGCCCGGCACGATCCTGGTCATAACGAAGCATCCCGTACCCGCCGTCGTCGACGACGATCGTCGTGACCGGCAACTGTTCCTGCGCCAGCGTGTGGAGATCACCGCAGCCGAAGAGGAAGCCGCCGTCACCGGTGACACAGATCGCGCGGCCGCCACCCGCGGCGGCGGCACCGAGCGCCGCGGGGAAACCGTAGCCGAGCGTGCCCCAGCCCATCGGATACGCGAGCTTGCGCGGCGCGCGGACCCGGTGGAACCCGCCGATCCAATACCCGGCCACGCACATGTCCGCGACCACGACCGCGTCGGCCGGCAGCACTTCGTCCAAAGTGGACAGAAGGTCGGCGGCCTGCGGCTCTTCTTCCTTGATCCGCTGCCGGACCCGGGCGGAGACCTTGGCGAGCCTGCCGACGAGCGCCGCGATCCCGGACCGTTCCTCGACCTTCAGCGCCTCGACGAGCACGCGGGCGTCGCCGACCAGCGTGATGTCCGGCTGGTAGTTCTTGGCCGCGTCGTCGGGGTCGACGTTGATCGCGATGAGCTTCTTCGGCTTCGGCATCAGCCAGTTCTGGGTCATCAGCCCGTCGAAGTCGGTGCCGATGGCGAGGACGACGTCGGCCTCGTCCCACAGCGCGCCGACCTCGGGCGCGTGCACCGGGTTCGGGGCGAGACAAGGATGGTCGACCGACAGGAGCCCGCGGGCGCCGAACGTGGTGAGCACCGGCGCGGCCAGCCGTTCGGCGAGTTTCCCGATCGCCTCACCCGCCTCGGCGCGCAACGCGCCGCCGCCCGCCCAGATCAGCGGCCGGTCGGCGGCGGCGAGCTGGGCCTCAGCCTCGCTGAGATCCGGGATCTCGGATGGCCGGGCGTGCGAACGCGGCGGACGGCGCGCGGGCGTCCGCTCGGACAGGAAGTCGGTGGGGATGCCGAGGTAGACCGGCCCGCTCTGCGGCTGGAGCGCGAGCCGGGCCGCGCGGTGGAGGGTGGCGGCGACCTGGTCGGCACTCGTGACGGTGAACCCGGCCTTGGTGACCGGCGCGAACATCGCCTGCTGATCCGACGTCTCGTGCAGGACGCCGCGGACCACGCCGGGCCGCCGCAGCGTGGAGGGGATGTCGGTCGCGATGATCAGCACCGGCGCCGCCGACGCCATGGCCTCGCCGACCGCGGCGAGCGTGTTCGCCGCGCCCGGTCCGGTGGTCACCAGCGCGACCCCGAGCTTGCCCGTGGCGCGGGCGTACCCGTCGGCCGCGTACCCGGCCGTCTGCTCGTGCCGGACCCCGACGAGCCGGATGTCCGTGTCGGCCAGCGCCTCCCATAACGGCAGGTTGTGCACCCCGGGGAGACCGAAGACGACTTCGGTCCCCAGAGCGGTCAGCGCGTCGACGAGATGCTGGGCTCCGGTAGGTGCAGGCACCCCGCCGATAGTGCCAGATCGTTCAACGATCCAGCAACCAACGCGCGGGCCTCAGTACAGGCCCGCCGCGTATCGCCCCGGCTCGTAGTACGCCTCGAGGTCGGCCATGCTCTCCTCCGGCCGCTCGAAGGTCTTCGCGATCGCCGCCCGCGACGGCATCGCGTCGGGCGTCCAGGTCTCCGGCGACCACAGCTTCGACCGCATGAACGCCTTCTGGCAGTGGTGGAAGATCTCGTCGATGTCGACGACCAGCGCGAGCTTCGGCCTGCTGCCCTTCACGATCATGTCGTCGAAGAACGGCGCCTCCCGCACGAGCCGCGCGCGGCCGTTGATCCGTAGCGTGTCGCCACGGCCCGGGATGAGATAGATCAGCCCGACGTGCGGATTCGACAGCACGTTGTGGAACCCGTCGGCGCGCCGGTTGCCCGGCCGCTCCGGGATGGCGATCCGCGTGTCGTCCAGCACCAGCGTGAATCCGGCCGGGTCGCCCTTCGGCGAAACGTCGCAGGTGCCGTCGGCCGCCGAGGTCGCGATCAGCACGAACGGCGACTCCGCGAGCCACTGCCGGTCCATCTCGTGCAGCTTCGGGCGCGCCTTGTTCGCGGTCCGCTCCAGCGGCGGCGGCAGGATCTCGCGCAGCTCGGCCTCGGTGGTGACTTCGACGAACTCAGACAATATTGTGCTCCCTCGTCACGGCCCGGTCGCCGGCGAACCGGCGGACGTCGAGCCCGGTGATGTCGATGGCCGGGACCCGCCCCAGGTAGAGGTCCCGCACCAGCTCCCCCACGGCCGGGCCCATCTGGAACCCGTGTCCCGAAAACCCCGTCGCGTAGAAGAACCGTGACAGGTGGACGCTTTCCCCCACGATCTGGTTGCGGTCGGGGGTCACCTCGTACAGCCCGGCCCAGCCGCCGCGGATCCCGGCGCCGAGCGCGGCGGGCACCCGGCGCGCGGCGATTTCGGCGAGTTTCGGCAGCCACTCGCCCGGCTGATAACGGGTGTCGAAGCCGGGGTCACCGTCACCGTCGCAGAAGGACATCGCCAGGCCGAGGCCCTCGCGGTGGAAGTAGAACGCCAAGGGCATCTCGATGGTCAGCGGCACTCGCCCGGGCAGATCCGCGACCGGGCCGGTGAACACGACCTGCCGCCGGTATGGCCGCACCGGGAGGTCGACACCGGCCAGCTCGCCGATCCGTCCCGACCACGCGCCCGCGGCGCAGACCACCGCGTCCGTCCGCACGAAACCGGCCGAGGTCCGGACACCAGTGATCTCGTCGCCGTCGCGTTCGATCCCGACGACCTCGACGCCGGTCTTCAGCACCGCGCCGTGCCCGCGGGCCGCCCGCGCGTAGCCCTGGACCGCGGAGTCCGGAGTCGCCTTGGCGTCGTCCGGCGACCACAGCGCCGCGACCACGCCCTCGGTGTCGATCAGTGGGGAGAACCGCCGCGCTTCGGCGGGCTCGACGAGACGGCTGCGGACGCCGTAGGAGTTCTGCAGTTCGGCGCAGCGCTCGAACTCGGGCAGGTCGGCGGGGTCGGTGACCAGGTACAGGTAGCCGTCGCGGCGGAAGTCGATCTCGGTCCCGTACGTCTCGGCGAAGGACGCGTACTCGGCCAGTCCGCGCAGCCCGATCTCGATGTTGACCCGGGTGGTGAACGACGACCGGATCCCGCCCGCCGCCTTCGCCGTCGAGCCCGCACCGAGGGTGTGGCGTTCGAGCAGCAGCACCGAGACCCCGGCGGCGGCGAGCCGGTACGCGCAGGCGACCCCGATGATGCCGCCGCCGATCACGACGACGTCGGTGCGTTCAGGCAGTGACTCCATCCGTGTCCCCGATCCGTTCGTCCTCGGGCGGCGGTCCCGGCGGCGTGCCGTCACCGAACGGGCGCCCGCCCAGCTGCTCCCGGTGATGCGGCGTCGTCCAGCCGGACAGGTCCGGTCCCAAGGGGACGATCCGCGTCGGGTTCACCTGCTCGTGCACCGCGTAGTAGTGCCGCTTGATGTGGTCGAAGTCGACGGTGTCACCGAAGCCCGGCGTTTGGAAGAGGTCGCGGGCGTAGGCCCACAGCACCGGCAGCTCGGCCAGCTTGCTCCGGTTGCATTTGAAGTGCCCGTGGTAGACGGCGTCGAAGCGGACGAGCGTGGTGAACAACCGGATGTCCGCTTCGGTGATCGTGTCACCGACGAGGTAGCGCTGCTTTTCGAGCCGTTCGGAAAGCACGTCCAGCATGGTGAAGAGGCGGGTGTAGGCGTCCTCGTACGCGGCCTGCTTGGTCGCGAAACCGGCTTGGTACACGGCCGCGTTGACGTCGGCGTAGACCCCTGCGTTGACGTCGTCGATCTCGCCGCGCAGTCGCTCTGGGTAGAGGTCGGGCGCGCCGGGCCGGTGGAGGCTGGTCCATTCGGTGGACAGATCGAGGGTGATTTGGGGATAGTCGTTACTCACCAGCCGTTTGCTCGGAATGTCCACAATGGCCGGAACGCTGATCCCGCCCATGTAGTGCGGATCGGCCGCGTGATAGGCCTCGGCGAGGTACTTGATCCCGAGTACCGGATCCCGGTCGCCGGGATCGAGGGTGAACCGCCAGCTCTTCTCGTCCTGGATCGGGTCGGCCACGGCCACGCTCAGCGCGGATTCGAGACCGAGCAACCGCCGGACGACCAGCCCGCGGCTCGCCCAGGGACAGGCCCGGCTGACCACCAGCCGGTATCTCCCCGCCTCCACCGGCCAGCCGTCGCGGCCGTCGGCGGTGACACGCGCGTCGAAATGGTTGGCGGACCGACGGAACTCACCCGTCTGCGGATCGGTCGGGATCGTCATGTGAGCCACCCTAAAGCGTGAGATGGTGGTTTCGGTGTGCGTAGACTCTGGCACCCGGCGTGTTCGCACGCCGCCGCGCGGAAGGTGGTCCCGACGATGCCGTTCATGCCCGTGACCGATTCGATGTTCCTTCTCGTGGAGACTCGCGAACATCCGATGCACGTCGGCGGTCTGCAGTTGTTCAAGAAACCCGAGGGCGCCGGTCCCGACTATCTTCGCGACATCCGCAAGAGCATGCTCGAGTCCGACAACATGCGCTCGGTGTTCCGGCGCCGTCCCGCCCGGCCGGTCAACACCGCCGGCCACCTCGCCTGGTCGACCGACACCGAACTCGAACTCGACTACCACTTCCGCCATTCCGCGCTGCCCCAGCCCGGCCGCGTCCGCGAACTGCTGGAGCTGACCGGACGCTGGCACAGCACCCTGCTCGACCGGCACCGCCCGCTGTGGGAGATCCACCTGGTCGAGGGTCTGCAGGACGGCCGGTTCGCGATCTACAGCAAGATCCACCACGCGCTGATGGACGGTGTCTCGGCGCTGCGGCATCTGCAGGGCACGCTGTCGGACGACCCGGCCGACCTCGACTGCCCGCCGCCGTGGGGGCGGCGCGCCAAACCGGACGGCGGCCGCAACGGCAAGGCGTCGCCCTCGATGCTGAGCACCTTCGGCAAGACGGTCAACCAGCTCGCCGGGATCGCGCCCGCCGCGATGAAGGTGGCGCGGGAAGCGTTCCAGGAACACACGCTCACGCTGCCGGCGCAGGCGCCGAAGACGATGCTGAACGTGCCGATCGGCGGGGCCCGGCGGTTCGCCGCGCAGTCGTGGTCGCTGGACCGGGTGCGCAAGGTGGCGACCGCCGCCGGGGTCTCGCGCAACGACGTCGTCCTCGCGATGTGCTCGGGCGCGCTGCGGGACTACCTGATCGAACAGAACGCGCTCCCCGACGCGCCGCTCACCGCGATGGTCCCGGTTTCCTTGCGGCGCAAGGACAGTGGGGACGCGGCGGGGAACAACATCGGCGCGCTGCTGTGCAACCTCGCCACCCATCTGACCGATCCGGCCGCGCGGCTCGCGACGATCAACGCGTCCATGCGGAACGGCAAGAAGCTCTTCTCGGAGCTGACCCCGCTGCAGACGCTGCTGCTGTCCGGGATCAACGTCGCCCAGCTCGGCGTGTCCCCGATCCCCGGCTTCGTGAACAACACGAAACCGCCGTTCAACCTGGTGATCTCCAACGTGCCGGGGCCGCGCAAGCAGATGTACTGGAACGGCGCGTCGCTCGACGGCATCTATCCGGCGTCGGTACTGCTGGACGGGCAGGCGCTGAACATCACGCTGACCAGCAACGGCGACAACCTGGACTTCGGCGTCACCGGTTGCCGCCGCAGCGTCCCGCATCTGCAGCGCATCCTGACCCATCTGGACACCGCGCTCGCCGAACTGGAACACGCGGTCTCCCTGCCCCGCGTTTAGTCCTCTGGATGCGGTGGACCACCGCATCCAGAGGGCTGAACGCGCCGGGGGCTAGCTGCCGTCGGAGACGTACAGGCCGCCCGGGGTGATCGTGTACAGCTGGCCGTCCGGGCCGGCGGTCGCGTCACGCGTGCGGCCGAGGTTGGTCCAGAGCTTTCCGCCGTTGCCGTTCAGGTCGAGCTTGTACGTGCCGCCCTTGAGCGACGCCATGTACAGCGAGCCCTTGTAGGCCGCGAGCCCGCTCGGCGTCGCCGAGGACGTCGGCCAGGACTTGACCGGGTTGGTCATCCCCGCCGTGTTGCACGGGCCTTCGCAGGTCGGCCAGCCGTAGTTCTTGCCCGGCTCGATCTTGTTCAGCTCGTCGAGCTTGTTCGCGCCGATGTCGGAGACGTACAGCTGCCCGTTCGCCCAGGTCAGCCCCTGGACGTTGCGGTGGCCGTAGGAGTAGACGCGGCTGTTGAACGGGTTGCCGGGCGCGGCGGCGCCGTCGGTGGTGACGCGCAGGACCTTGCCGCCGAGGGAGTTCTTGTTCTGCGCGTTGGCGCCGTTCTGGCCGTCGCCGGTCCCCGCGTAGAGGTAGCCGTCCGGCCCGAACCGGATCCGCCCGCCGTGGTGGTACTGCGAACCACGCGGGATGCCGGTGACGATCGGCGTCGGCGGCTGGCCCAGCTTCAGCTTGGCGATGCGGTTGTCGGAACTGGTCGTGTAGTAGATGAAGACCGTCTCGTCGGTGGCGTACTTCGGCGAGACGGCGATGCCGAGCAGGCCCGCCTCCGCGGTGACGCTCACGCCGGGGATGGTCTGGACCGTGGTGACCTTGCCCGCCTTGTCGATCTTGCTGATCGTCTTGGCGTCCTTCTGCGTGAAAAGGCCGGTGCCGTCGGGCAGGAAGTCGATCGACCAGGCTTGGTTCAGGCCACTCGCGAGCTGTCTGATCGCCTGGACGGACGGCGCTTCGGCGGCCGTGGCCGGGACGGCCGCGATCGACACGGCCGTCGCCGCGGCGAACGTGGCGGCGAGAGTACGACGTAAGGACATGGGACGCCTCCTTCAACTACCCCTGGAGCCCCGTTGAGTTGGATAGAAACACACAACATAACGAAACGGACACCACTGGACGGGCTATCGGGCACGCGGGCTGTTAACCGTTGTGTGCGCCGAGCGTGACGAATCGGGCGGCACGATCCGCCATAGGTAGGAAACTTTACAAAATAGCTCCGGAAATCGGCGGCGCGCTTCTAGGGTGGCGGGGCTCGGCCCGGTTCGATCCCATGTGGACGTTAGGAGCGGAAATGATCGAAACCATCGAGGTATGGACCACGCCCGACTTCGTCGAGTACGAAACCCCCATGGAGGTCACCGCTTACGCGGCCCGCATGGAGGACTGAATCCGCATCCGGTGGTGGGGGCCGTCCCCCACCACCGCGCCGCCGTCCCGATCAGCGAGCCGTTGGAGGCAGCCCGATGTCCGTCATGTCGTCGTCGGAGTTCATCGCGGCTCTGCGCGGGCTTTCGCATCGCTACTGGGGAACGCACCCGTTCCACGTGCGGATGCACGAAGGCGACCTGTCCGAGTACGAACTGAAGATCTGGGCCGCGAACCGCTGGTACTACCAATGTGTGCTCCCGCAGAAGGACGCGGCCATCATCAGCAACTGCCCGCTGCCGGAGATCCGCCGCGAATGGCTCGACCGCATCGTCTACCACGACGGGGCGCGGGCCGGGGACGGCGGAATCGAGCGATGGCTCCGTTTGTGCACCGCGGTCGGGCTCGACCGCGAAGAGGTTCTCGATCAGCGGCACGTCGCGCCCGGCGTACGGTTCGCCGTCGACGCCTACGTGACTTTCGCCCGCACGAAACCTTGGCTCGAAGCGGTCGCTTCGGGGCTGACCGAAATGTTCGCCGGCCATCTCATGCAGCGGCGGGTCGCCGACATGCTGGCGAACTATTCGTGGATCGCCCCGGAAGACCTCGCCTACTTCACCAATCGCATCGACAAGGTCTCCGGCGAGGGCAAGGGAACGCTCGACATCGTGGTGCGGCACGCCGTCACCCGTGAGCAGCAGGAGAAGGCGATCGCCGCGCTGTCGTTCAAGACCGACGTGCTGTGGTCGATGCTCGACGCCATCGAGCGCGCGGCGGCCAAGGAGTAGCCATGACCATCCTCGAAAGGGGCTCCGTGCCGCGGCTGCGGCGCGGGGTCCGGCTGAGCTACGACCAGACCAGGGAAACGCACGTCCTCCTGTTCCCCGAAGGCGTGCTCGTCCCGAATGCCACGGCGGCGGCCGTACTTTCCCTCTGCGACGGCGTCGAGGACGTCGCGGGGATCGCATCGGCGTTGAGCAAGCGCTACGCCGGTGTCCGCGAGGAAGAAATCCTGGACGTCCTGTCCCGGCTCGGAGATCGGCGGATCGTCGAATGGACCTGAACACCGCGGCACCGCTGGGCATGCTGGCCGAGCTGACCCATCGCTGCCCGCTGCATTGCCCCTATTGCTCGAATCCGGTGGAGCTGATCGCCCGTGACGGCGAACTGTCCACAGAGGAATGGCTTTCCGTACTCTCGCAGGCGCGGGAACTCGGCGTGCTCCAGGTGCACATGTCCGGCGGCGAGCCGCTCGCCAGGCCGGATCTGCCCATCCTGGTCGAGCACGCCACGAAACTGGGCTGCTATGTCAATCTGGTGACGTCCGGGCTGGGCCTGACGGAGTCCAGATTGGACGATCTCGTCGAACGCGGCATCGCGCATATCCAGCTCTCCGTCCAGGGCGCGACCGCCGACCGCGCGGACCGGCTCGCCGGCGCTCGGGCCCATGACCGGAAACTGGTCGCCGCCGAACTGATCAAGAAGGCGGGGCTGCCGCTTTCGGTCAACGTCGTGCTGCACCGGCAGAACCACGACCAGCTCGCCGGGATCATCGACCTCGCCGAGGAAATGGGCGCGGACCGGCTCGAACTGGCCAATACGCAGTACTACGGCTGGGCCCTGCGCAACCGCGACGCCCTGATGCCGACCCGGCGGCAACTCGACGAGGCCGAACCGATCGTGCGCGCGGCCACCGAACGGCTGCGCGGCCGGATGGAGATCATCTACGTCGTCGCCGACTACTACGAGCAGTACCCGAAGCCGTGCATGTACGGCTGGGGGGCGCGGCAATTGACGGTGGCGCCCGACGGCAACGTGCTGCCGTGTCCCGCGTCGACGGCGATCGAGACCCTGGAATTCGACAACGTGCGGGACAAGCCGCTGGCCTGGATCTGGTACGAATCCGCTTCCTTCAACGCTTATCGCGGCGAGGACTGGATGCCGGACACCTGCGGCACCTGCGATCGGCGCGCGATCGACTTCGGCGGCTGCCGGTGCCAGGCGTTCCAGCTCACCGGTGACGCCGCGGCGACGGACCCGGTGTGCTCGCGCTCGCCGCATCGCGGCGTCGTCGACCTCATTCTCGCCACGCCGCCGAAAACGGACGAACTCGTGATGCGGGCGCCGCGATGAGGGTGATCCTGCTCGGCACCGCGGCGGGCGGCGGTTTCCCGCAATGGAACTGCGCCTGCGCGCTGTGCGTCTCGGACGCGCCGCCGCGGACCCAGGACTGTGTCGCGGTGAGCGCGGACGGCGAGGGCTGGTACCTGCTCAACGTGTCACCGGACATCCGCGCGCAGATCCTCGCCACGCCGCCCTTGCGCGCTGGGCCGGGGCCGCGGGAAATCCCGCTGCGCGGGGTGTTGCTGACCGACGCCGAACTCGACCATTCCCTCGGCCTGCTCCTGTTGCGGGAAGCGGGCGGCCTTCCCGTGTGGGCACCGGACGCCGTTCTGGGTGCCTTGTCCGAACAGTTTCCCGCGCGGTCGATCATCGACGGTTACGGTGGCTGGCAGTGGCTGCCGTCGTCGGATGTCTCCATCGACGGTCTCCGCGTGAGCATGCTTCCCGTGAGCGACAAGCGACCGAAGTACGCCCGTTCGTCCACTGAGGACGGACCGTGGGTGGTGGCGTACCGGATCGAAGACGTCCAGACCGGCGGCGTCTTCGTATACGCACCATGCCTGAAGAGCTGGCCGGACGGGTTCGACGACTTCACCCGCGACGCCGGTCTGGTGCTGCTGGACGGAACCTTCTACGCGCCGGACGAGATGTCGGGCGCCACCGCGGCAGAGGTCGGCGACGGCGCCCAGCTGGCGATGGGGCATCTGCCGATCACCGGCAGTCTCGCGAAGCTGCGGCCCGGCCCGCGGTGGGCGTACACGCATCTGAACAACACGAACCCGGTGATCGACCCGGCCTCGCCGGAGCACGCCGCCGTACTGGCCGGCGGCGCCTCCCTTCCCTTGGACGGTAAGGAATTCAAGCTCTAGGCGACACCTTCGGGGCTAGCGCCCGAAACGGGAACGGCGTCGGCGGTGAGACGATCGATCTCCGCGAGCTCGTCCGCGGACAGGTCGATGTCGGCGGCGGCGAGGCTGGCCTCGATGTTGGCCGCCTTGCGCGCGCCCACGATCGCGACGTGTACGCCCGGTTGGGCGAGCGTCCACGCGATCGCGAGCTGGCTGACCGAGATCCCCTTGCCCGCGGCGAATTCCTTGAGCCTGTCGACCACGGCGAGGTTGCGCTGGAAGGTCTCCCCGGTGAACGCCGACGACCGGGACCGCCAGTCGGTCTTCTCGAACGTCGTCTCGGGGGTGAAGGCTCCGGTCAGCAGGCCGCTGCCGAGCGGGCTGTACACGAGCACACCGATGTCGTTCTCCCGAGCGTACGGCAGAGGATCGGTCTCGATGTCGCGGCGGAACAGGTGATACGGCGGCTGCAGGGTTTCCACCGGCCGGGTCTTGTCGAAGGCGGCCAGCCCGGCGGCGTCGTAGTTCGAGACGCCGACATGCCGGATCTTCCCGGCGTCGACGAACTCCTGCAGGATTCCCGCCGTCTCCTCGGCCGGGGCGTCGGAGTCGGGCCAGTGGATCTGGTAGAGGTCGATGTGGTCGACGTCGAGGAAGCGAAGACTGTCCTCGATGCCTTGCGTCAGCCACTCGCGCCGGGAGTCGCGTGGCCGTTCGGAGCGCGGTTTGATGCCGCCTTTCGTCGCGATGACGAGGTTGTCGCGGTCGCGCTTGAGTTCCTCGCGCAGCGCCTTCCCCAGCATGGCTTCGGATTTCCCGAAACCGTAGGCCTGCGCGGTGTCGAAGAGGTTGACGCCGAGTTCGCGGGCGTGGCGGATCGCGGCGATCGCCGTGTCCTCGTCGAACGAACCCCAGTCCCCACCGAGCTGCCAGGTGCCGAAGGCGATCCTCGACACCTCGAGACCGCTCCTGCCCAATGTCGTCGTACGCATGACTCCAGCAGAGCACAGACATCGGATCACCGCACCGGTTCTCCCGGCCAACGAAACCCCCAAATAACTGTTTGACGGTTGACGTCCCAGCAGTCGATACTCGTGGCATGTCCGACTCCCCCAGCCTCGATGGGCTTCGCGTCCTCGCCCATCCCGTGCGGCTGCGCATTCTGTCGCTTTTGACCGGTGTCGCGATGAGCGCGGCCGAAGCCGCGCGCGAACTCGGTGAGACACAAGCGAATGTCAGCTATCACCTGCGGCGACTGCACGAGGCCGGGCTGCTCGACGTCGCCGAGGAGGTCCGGATCCGGGGCGGGCTGGCGAAACGCTACCGCCACGATCCGGAGTCCGGGATGCGGTTCACCTCGAAGAACCCGGACGAAGAACAGCTGCTCATCGCGGCGATGGTCGAAGAACTCAAGCGCCGCAGCGAATTCCGCCTTCCGGACGAACGCGGGTCGATCAGCGACGCGGAAATGTGGGTCGACCGCGAGACCTGGGAGAAGGCGCTCGAACACGCCCGCGAACTGAGCGATCTGCTGCACTCGGCCGCGAAACCGCCCCGCACCCGGGGCACGATCCCGGTCAGCGCGACGGTCGCGATGTTCGAGATGAGGCGTCCGTGACGTCCCTGCGCGAACCTCTGCGCCAGCACAACTTCCGCTGGCTGATCGGTGGCCGCACGTTCGGGGAGTTCGGCAACGCCGTCGCCCCGCTCGCGCTCGCGTTCGCCGTGATCGACCTGACCGGTTCCGCCGTCGACATCGGCATCGTCGTCGGCGCCCGCTCGGTGGCGAGCGTGGTTCTGCTGCTGTTCGGCGGCGTGCTCGCGGACCGGCTGCCGCGCTCGGTGATCCTGCAAGGTACCGAGGTCGCCGCCACCCTGACCCAGGCCGCCATCGCCGCGAGTGTCCTTTGTGGATTCGCGTCGATCCCGCTCTTGGTCGGTCTGAGCGTGGTCAACGGCGCGGTGGCCGCGATCTCGGCACCCGCTTCGGCGTCGCTCACCCCGCTGACGGTGCCCGCCACGCAGCTCGCGCAGGCGAACGCGCTGGCCAGGCTGCTGTCGAACTCCGGCCGGATCGCCGGTGCCGGACTCGGCGGCATCCTGGTCACCGCGGTCGGCCCCGGCTGGGCGCTCGGCGGCAACGCGCTCCTGTTCCTGGGCTCCGCCCTGTCCTACCGGCGCATCCGCCTCGACCGCCGGGAACGGGTCCCCGGCAGCCGCCCGCTGGCGGAACTCGCCGAAGGCTGGCGCGAATTCCGGTCACGGACGTGGGTGTGGGTCGTGGTCGTGCAGTTCATGGTGGTGAACGCCGTCATCGCCGGCGGGATCGCGGTGCTCGGTCCCGTCGTCGCCGACAGCAGCTTCGGGCGCTCCGGCTGGGGTTTCGCCCTCGCCGCGCAGACGATCGGCTCGCTCGTCGGCGGGATCCTCGTGGCCCGATGGCAGCCGCGGCGCGCGCTGTTCGTCGGGGTCGCGGTGATCCTCTTCGAAGCGCCGCCGCTGATCCTCCTGGGCCAGGCGCCCTTGCTCCCGTTGCTGCTCGCGGCCATGTTCGTCTCCGGACTGGCGATCGAGCAGTTCGTGGTCGCGTGGGACGTCTCGCTGCAGGAGAACGTGCCCGAGGACAAGCTCGCGCGCGTCTACTCCTACGACATGCTCGGTTCCTTCATCGCCCTGCCGCTCGGCCAGATGGCGGCCGGACCGGCCGCACAGCACTTCGGGGTCAGCACGACCCTGCTCGCGTGCGCCGCCCTGGTCGTGGCCGCCACCTGTCTCGCCCTGTGCAGCGGTCAGGTGCGCGGACTGGTCCGGAAGACCTACGCCGCCCAGCCCTGACCGCCCGCCCCGCGAAAGTGGTAGCAAAGGTCCCTTGCTCCCTTTCCGCAGGTCACGGCCAGGGGCGGACCTCCTCGAGGAGCTTCGCGACCGCGAGCACCAGGTCGTCGGAGTGCCGCGGGCCGACGATCTGCAGACCGACCGGGAGGCCGCTGGAGGTGCGGCCGGCCGGCACACTGATGGCGGGCTGCTGGGTCATGTTGAACGGGTAGGTGAACGGCGTCCAGTCCGGCCAGCCGCTCAGCCCGCTGCCCGGCGGCACCTCGTGCCCGGCTTCGAAGGCGGGGATCGGCAGGGTCGGCGTGATCAGCACGTCGTAGCGCGTGTGGAACTCGCCCATCAGGATGCCCAGCGCGGCCCGCTCGGCGTTGGCGCCGAGGTAGTCGCTCGCCGAGAAGGTCTTGCCGAATTCCCAGACTTTCCGCAGCCCGGGATCGACCTTGTTCTCCGAACCGGCGGGGAAGGTGTCCAGCCACTTGGCCGCCCCCGTCGACCACAGGATGTCGAAGGCGGGCTTGGGATCCGTGAAACCGGGATCGGCCTCTTCGATGTGCAGGCCCGCGTCCCCGAGCGACTGGACCGCCGATTTGACGATCTCCGCGACCTCCGGATCGACGTCGACATAGCCGAGCGTCGGCGAGTACGCGGCGATCAGCCCGCGCACGTCCCGGCGGACGGCCTCGCGGTAGGTCGAGACGGGCGGGGCGAGCGCGGCCGGGTCGCGGTAATCGGGCATCGCGAGAACGTCGAGGAGCAGCGCCGTGTCGTCCACCGACCGCGCCATCGGGCCGGCGT
Organism: Amycolatopsis japonica; assembly: GCF_000732925.1. Taxonomy (NCBI): domain Bacteria; kingdom Bacillati; phylum Actinomycetota; class Actinomycetes; order Pseudonocardiales; family Pseudonocardiaceae; genus Amycolatopsis; species Amycolatopsis japonica. Next base: position 1,122,378 of record NZ_CP008953.1, on the reverse strand, counting down.
GTGAGAGCGGCCCGAACGGGCTCGCCGGGAACAGCGGGATCCGGCCGTGTGTCGGTTTGAGACCGACGATTCCGCAGAACGAAGCCGGAATCCGGATCGAGCCGCCACCGTCGGTGCCGACGGAAAGCTCGCCCATCCCCGCCGCGACGGCCGCGGCACTGCCCCCGCTGGAGCCGCCCGCCGTCGTCGACGGGTCGACCGGGTTGCGGGTGATCCCGGTCAGCGTGTTGTCGGTGACGCCCTTCCACGCCAGTTCCGGCGTCGTGGTCTTTCCCAGCAGTACCAAGCCGTTCTCGCGCAGTCGCGCGGTGACCGGGCTGTCGACGTCCCACGGCTGATCTGGGTCGATGCACCGCGAACCGCGCAGCGTCGGCCAGCCCTGCGTCAGGAACATGTCCTTGATCGACGCCGGGACACCGTCGAGCCAGCCGATCGGGTTACCGTCCCGCCACCGAATCTCGGACGCTTTCGCCTGTTCGAGCGCGCCGTCGGCGTCGACCAGACAGAAGGCGTTGGTCTCACCGTCGCGTTCCTCGATGACACGCAACGCGTTCTGGGTGGCCTCGACCGGCGACAGCTCTCCGGTGGCATACGCGGCGACGAGCTCGCTCGCGGTCAACTTGGTGTCGTTCAATCCGGCCCCTAACCTTGGCGAAGCGTCTCCGACGGCACGTATCCGAGCTGCTTGTCCACGACGTTGCGCAGCGGCTCCCCCGCGCGCCAGCGACGGAAGTTGTCCGCGAACACCTCTACCAGAGTATTACGCCAGCCGACGAAGTCGCCCGACATATGCGGCGAGATCAGCACGTTCTCCATAGTCCACAAAGGACTTTCAGCGGGCAGTGGCTCGGTGTCGAAGACGTCGAGCGCCGCACCGGCGAGCGACCCGTCCCGCAGCGCGCCGATCAGATCCGAGGTGACGACCAGTTCACCGCGGCCCACGTTGACGAACCGGGAGCCGGGTTTCATCGCGGCGAAGGCCTCCGCGTCGAACATGCCCTTGGTCTGCTCGGTCAACGGCGCGACCGCGACGACGTAGTCCGCTCCGGGAAGATGACGAGACAGCTCCGAAGACGCGTACACGTCGCCGAAGTCGGGATCGCCCTCACGAGCACGGCGTCCGACACCCGCCACCGACATCCCGGCCGCCCGCAGCATCCGAGCGATCGACCGGCCGATCGGTCCGGTGCCGACCACCAGTACCCGGCGGCCGGAGATCCGTTCACTCTCCCGGTGCTTCCACCGCCGCTGCTTCTGCAGGTCCCACGACCGGGCGAAATCCTTGGCGAACGCGAGGACGACCCCGAGCACGTACTCGGCTATCGCCCCGTCGAACACCCCCCGCGAATTGGTGAGTACGACGTCGCTCTCCTGCAGCCCCGGGAAGAGCACCGGGTCGACGCCCGCGCTGGCGATGTGCAGCCAGCGCAGCCGGTCGGCCGCGTGCCAGGCGCCCGGGACGGCGGTGGACAGGAAGTCGTAGACGAAGAACGCGTCGGCGCCGGATAACGCATCGGCCAACCCGGCCGCGTCGGTGTAACGAACCACCGCTTCGGCTTCGATAGCGCGCATGTCCGGTGGGCGCGTGTCTCCGCAGAGCACCGCCAGCACAGGGGTCTCCGAGGCGATCACGTTGACACCGTAAAAGTGGCTCGTATGATTGTCAACAATCCGAGGAACGACCCCCGGAGCACCGGACCTGTGGCAGCAGAAGCTTTCCGGAGGCTGAGACTTGGATTTCGACTTACTGGAGTTCGAAGGCCCGTTGGCGCAGCGCGGTATCGGCGTGATCGCCCCCTTCGACCTCGCCCTGGAACGCGAGCTGTGGCGCTGGGTTCCCATGGAGGTCTCCCTCCATCTGGCGCGCACACCGTACGAGCCGGTGCCCGTCAGCATGGAGATGGCCCAGCTCGTCAGCGACAGCAGGCATCTCGCCGCCGCCACGAGGGACGTGCTCCACGTGGAGCCCGAAGTCGTCGCCTATCTGTGCACCTCCGGCAGTTTCGTCAACGGTGTGGACTACGAACGTTCTCTGACCAAGGCGATCTGCGATGCGGGCGCGACGGACGCCGTCACCACGTCCGGAGCACTGGCGGAGGTCCTGCATCAGCTCGACCTCCACCGGGTCTCGGTGCTGACGCCCTACGACGGCGACCTGACCGGGAAGCTGCACGACTTCCTGGCCGAACTCGGCGTCCGCACCGTTTCGAGCGACCATCTCGGCCTGGGCGGCGGCATCTGGAAGGTCAGCTACCGGACCATCGCCGAACGCATCCTCGCCGCCGACCACGCCGACGCCGAAGCCATTTTCGTCAGTTGCACCAACCTCCCCACCTACGATCTGATCGAGCCACTCGAAAGCGCGCTCGGCAAACCCGTCCTCACCGCGAATCAGCTCACGATGTGGGCCTGCCTCCGGCGGATGAACCTGCCGATCGTCGGGCCCGGCAAGTGGCTCCGGGAGGTCGACTGACCTCTTCCCTTACGATTGTCGACAATCTGCCCTCCGGAGGTTCCGTGCCCATCACGCCGTTCGCCCCACCCGAGCCGCCGTCCGAGACGACCACCATCGGGTTCATCTACCCCGATCACGCGGCCGAAGACGACTACCCGCTCGCGGAACAGCTCCTCGGCGGGGACATGGCCGGGATCAAACTGCCGGTCGAGCACATCTACGGGACCGACCTGCACGCCGTGCCCGAGCTCCTGGACCTCGGCAGCGAAAGCCGGCTCGCCGACGGCGCCGCACTGCTGGCCAAACACGAACCGGACGCGGTGGTCTGGGCGTGCACCAGCGGCAGTTTCGTCTACGGCTGGGAAGGTGCCCGCGATCAGGCCGACCGGCTGGCCGCCGTCGCCGGCGTCCCGGCGTCGAGCACCTCCTTCGCCTTCGTCAACGCCGCACAGGCCCTCGGCGTCCGGCGGGTCGCGGTCGCCGCCAGCTACCCCGACGACGTCGCCCGCCTGTTCGTCGAATTCCTCGGCGCGGGCGGGATCGAAGTGGTCTCGATGGGCAGCGCGGACATCGACACCGCCGCCGAGGTCGGCGAACTCGCCCCGGAAGCCGTCGTCGAACTCGCGGTGAGCCGCGACCACCCGGCCGCCGACGCCCTGCTCGTCCCCGACACCGCCATGCGGACGCTCGGCGAGATCAACACGCTCGAAACCAGGCTCCGCAAGCCGGTGCTGACCGCCAACCAGGTCACCGTCTGGGAGGGCCTGCGGCTCACCGGCAAGGCCCCGCTCGTCCGCACCTTAGGCGCCCTGTTCGGACTGAGGAGCAGCTGAACCATGTCCTTGCCGGAAATCGAGCCGGTCAGCCGGGAGTCGACCGCCGGGATCATCGCGCGCCAGCTGCGGGACGCGATCATGACCGGCGCCCTCCCTCCCGGCACCCAGCTCGGTGAAACGGACCTGGCCTCCCGGTTCCAGGTTTCGCGGGGACCGCTGCGCGAGGCGATGCAGCACCTCGTCTCCGAAGGGCTCCTGCGCAGTGAACGCCACCGCGGGCTGTTCGTGATCGACCTCGAACCCGGCGACGTCTACGACATCTACTCGGCGCGCTCGGCCATCGAACGCGCCGCGATGCTGCGCGCCTTGCGCGGGGACCGGGAACGGGTCGCCACCGAACTCGAAGAGGCCGTGCGCGCCATGGCCGCCGCCGCGGACGACGACGACCCGACCGCGCTCTCCTGGGCGGATCTCCGGTTCCACGAGGCGCTGATCGCCGCCTCCGGTAGCAAACGGCTCGTGCGCATGGCACGGACGCTGCTGATCGAGACGCGGATGTGCCTCACCGCTCTGCAGGGCACCTACCAGCAGGTCGAAGAACGGGTCACCGAGCACACCAGGATCATCGAGGCCCTGCGGGCGGGCGACGAAGAGACCGCGCTTTCGCTGCTGGAAGCCCATATGGAGGACGCCGTCCAGCGACTGGCACCGGGAACCAGCCTGCGGGAGGGCGAAGCTCCCGCGGTGCCCTAGGGATTCAGCCACGGCCCCGCGCCCCCAGCACCGGCTGCCCACCGGTCCCGCCACGGAACTCCCTGTCCCACGGCCAATTTCCGTGCTCGTCCTCGTAGACCAGTTGCAGGGCGCGGAAGTTCTCGCCGTACAGCAGGACGGCGGTGAGCAGATGCGCCGACGGCGAACTGAGCGGGACGACCTCCAATGACGGCCATCCCACCTCCGCGGGCAGCACCTCGCCCGGCTCCGGCGGCCCCGACCGGACCACCTGCTGGGCGAAATAGTTCAGCAGCTGACCGGATCTTCGTTCTCTCAGGCCGGTGACGACCAGTTCCGGAAGCCCGGCGTCGGTGAGCCCGACCGTGTACGCGAAACCTGGTTGCACGATTCCGCGCTCGACCGTCTGCACCATCCAGCCGTACTTCCGGATCAGCGGACGGACCTCCTCGGTGAGGTAGTCGGCGCGGGTCTTCCCGGGGTTGTCGCAATGCCAGCACATCGGCACTCCTCCAGTCGTCGAATCCGATGATCGACACTGTGCACCGGGGCACCGACAAAAACTCGCGCCCCGGATCGGCGCACGTGCGACGAACGGACTTTCATACCGGACTTCGCGCCGAGATTCCCTTTCGTGGCAACGTTTTTTCGTCGTGAGAAAATCTGCAGGTTTGCCGAGAAGGAAGGTGACGTGTTGCGAAAGCCACTTTCGCAACGCTGAAGGTTGGGAAAGTGGCTTTCGCAACCTCCCGCGCGAACCGGACCGTGAAGGCCCCCTTCATTGCGCCTAACGCAGTGAAGGGGGCCTTCACGTACTACCTGAAACCATGAATGGACCATTCATGACATCCAGGACTTGACACGTCACCGGGCGGATGGTTCAAGATAGAGCGGCGACCACCGCGGATCCGAGTTCGGCGGTGGTGGACTTCCCGCCGAGGTCGGGCGTCTGCACGGTCCCCTCCTCGAGAACCTTTTCCACCGCGGCGCGTACATCTTGTGCCGCAACGGTTTCCCCGAGATGTTCGAGCAGCATCGCCCCCGCCAGGATCTGCGCCACCGGATTCGCGATGCCCTGTCCGGCGATGTCGGGAGCGCTGCCGTGTACCGCCTCGAACATGGAAGGGAGCTCACCGGTCGGATTGATATTGCCCGAAGGCGCCATCCCGAGCCCGCCCGTCACGGCCGCCGCCAGGTCGCTCAGGATGTCGCCGAACAGATTGGAAGCGACCACGACGTCGAGCCGGTCCGGCGCCTGCACCATCCGCGCGGCGAGCGCGTCGACATGACATTGTTCGGCGTGCACGTCCGGATACTCCGAAGAGATCTCGGCGAAGATCTCGTCCCAGAACGGCATCGAGTGAATGAGCCCGTTGGACTTGGTCGCCGAGCAGACCCGGCCCGTCCGCGTCTTCGCCAACTCGAAGGCGTAGCGGATGATCCGCTCCACCCCCACCCGCGTGAACACGGATTCCTGTAAGACGAACTCGTTGCCGAGACCGCGGTTGTGCCTGCCCCCGATCTCCGAGTACTCGCCCTCGGAGTTCTCCCGGACGATCACCATCTCCAGTTCGTCGGCGCTCCGGCCGGCCAGTGCCGACGTCGTCCCCGGCAGCAGCCGGACCGGCCGGAGATTGACGTACTGACCGAACGCGCGCCGAACCGGAATGAGGAGGCCCCACAGGGAAACATGATCCGGGACGCCGGGAAAGCCGACGGCACCGAGAAAGATCCCGTCGAACCGGGAGAGTCGCTCGATACCGTCGTCCGGCATCATCGAGCCGGTCTTGGTGTACCGCTCACAACTCCAGTCGAACTCCTGCCACGACAAGGAGAAACCGTGCGACGCCGCCGCGCGGTCGAGGACCTTGCGGGCCTCGACCGTCACGTCGACACCGATCCCGTCGCCGGGGATGCTCGCGATCCGATACGAAGAAGTCACAGAGCCACCGCGATGTACTTGGTCTCGAGGAACTCGTCGATGCCGACGGTGCCGCCCTCGCGGCCGAGGCCGGATTGCTTGATCCCGCCGAACGGCGCCGCCGGATTCGAAACCAGCCCTTGGTTGAGGCCGATCATGCCGGCCTCCAGCCGTTCCGAAACCCGCAATGCCCGCTTGAGATCGGAGGTGTACACATAGGACACGAGACCGAATTCGGTGTCGTTCGCCGCCGCGATGGCCTCGTCCTCGCTGTCGAACGGGGTGATCGGGGCGACCGGCCCGAAGATCTCTTCCGACGCGAGCCTGGCGTCCTTGGGCACGTCGGTGAGCACCGTGGCCTGATAGAAGTTGCCCGGACCGTCCACAGTGGATCCACCGGTGAGGACGCGCGCGCCTCGCTCGGTGGCGTCGGCGACCAGGCCGCTGACCTTCTCGACGGCGGCTTCGTCGATGAGGGGGCCGACCACGACACCCTCCTCGGTGCCGCGCCCCATGGGCAAGGCCTCCATGCGCTCGGTGAGGCGCCGGGAGAACTCGTCGACGATGCCCCGCTGGACGTAGAAGCGGTTCGCGGCCGTGCAGGCTTCACCGATGTTGCGCATCTTCGCGGTCATCGCACCTTCGACCGCCGCGTCGAGGTCGGCGTCTTCGAAGACGAGGAAGGGGGCGTTGCCGCCGAGTTCCATCGAGGTGCGGAGCACCTTGTCCGCGCACTGTTCCAGCAGCTTCCGGCCGACGCCGGTCGAGCCGGTGAAGGACAGCTTGCGGGCGCGACCGTCCCGGATCAACGGCTCCATCACGCCGCCGGAGTCCGACGTCGTCAGCACGTTCAGCACGCCTTCCGGCAATCCCGCTTCGGCGAGGATGGCCGCGAGGGCCAACATCGAAAGGGGGGTCTGAGCAGCGGGTTTGATGACCATCGTGCAGCCTGCCGCCACCGCGGGCCCGATCTTGCGGGTGCCCATCGCCATGGGGAAGTTCCACGGCGTGATCAGCAGACACGGGCCGACCGGCTGTTTGGTCACGAGGAACCGGCCTGTCCCGTTGGGAGCGACGGCGTAGCCACCGTCGATCCGGACGGCTTCCTCCGCGAACCAGCGGAAGAACTCGGCCGCGTAGGTGATCTCGCCCTTCGACTCCGCGAGCGGCTTGCCCATCTCGAGGGTCATCAGCAGCGCGAGTTCGTCGGCGCGCTTGATCAGCAGTTCGTAGGCGCGGCGCAGGATCTCACCGCGTTCACGCGGGGCGACGTTCGCCCAGTCGGCCTGCGCGGCCACGGCCGCGTCGAGTGCGCTGACACCGTCCGCCGGTGACGCGTCGGCCACCTCGCACAGGGCTTCGCCTGTCGAGGGGTCGAGAACGGGGAAGGTCTTCCCGTCGGCGGCGGGCACCCACTTGCCGCCGATGAACAGTTCCTTGTCGACCGACGTGACCACGCCGGCCTCACTGATCGAGCTCATCCCAACGCTCCTCCATGTTGTCCCGAACGCCATGCTATGGATATTGTCAACAATCGACAACAGCTCAGCCGACCTAGGAGCGCAGCCCATGGCCCAGCTATCACCGCTGCTCAAGCAGGCAACGCCGGTCGTGGTCGACCACGGTGAAGGGGTTTACCTCTACGACACCGATGGCAAACGTCACCTGGATTTCACCGCCGGTATCGGCGTGACCAGCACCGGCCACTGCCACCCGCACGTGGTGAGCGCGGCGCAGGAGCAGATCGGCAAACTCATCCACGGGCAGTACACGACGGTCATGCACAAGCCGATGCTGGAGCTGACCGAGAAGCTGGGCGGCGTCCTGCCGGAGGGCCTGGATTCACTCTTCTACGCGAACTCGGGCAGCGAGGCGGTCGAAGCGGCGCTCCGGCTGTCGCGGCAGGCGACCAAGCGGCCCAACGTCATCGTCTTCCAGGGCGGGTTCCACGGCCGGACGGTCGCGGCGGCGACGATGACGACGTCGGGTACCCGGTTCAGCGCCGGGATCTCGCCGCTCATGTCCGGGGTGCACGTCGCACCCTTCCCGTACGCCTTCCACTACGGCTGGGACGAGGAGACGGCGACGAAGTTCGCCCTGCGCGAGCTCGACTACCTGTTCGCGACGGTCTGCGCGCCGAACGAAACGGCCGCGTTCTTCATCGAGCCGGTGCTCGGCGAGGGCGGGTACGTCCCGGCGAACCCCGCGTTCCTCGCCGGACTACGGGAGCGCGCCGACAAGCACGGGATCCTGCTGGTGATGGACGAGATCCAGACCGGTTTCGGCCGGACGGGCCGGTTCTGGGGACACGAGCACTTCGGGGTACGCCCGGACATCGTGCTCATCGCGAAGGGGCTCGCGAGCGGCTTCCCGATCTCGGGCATCGCCGCGTCGGAGGAGCTGATGGCGAAGGCGCTCCCCGGTTCCCAGGGCGGCACTTACGGCGGTAACGCGGTGGCCTGCGCCGCGGCGATCGCCACGCTCGAAGTGATCCAGCGCGAAGGTCTGGTCGAGAACGCCGCCGAACGAGGACGCCAGCTCCTGGAAGGTGTGCGGGTGATCGCGGACAAGTCGCCGTCGATCGGTGACGTGCGCGGGCTGGGGCTGCTGGTCGGTTCCGAATTCACCACACCGGACGGCGAGCCGGACACGGCGAAGGCTCAGGCGGCCCAGAAGGCAGCGTCCTCCAACGGGTTGCTCCTGCTGACCTGCGGGGCGTACATGAACGTCGTGCGGATGGTGCCGCCGCTGATCGTCGACTCGGAACAGGTCGACGAGGCGCTGCGGATCTGGGGCGACGTTGTGGCGGGGGTCGAGTGATGGCCCGCTACATCACGATCACCCTGGACAAGCGCGGGGTTTCCTGCCGCGCCCGGCTGCTCGACGCCGAAGCCCCGCGGACCTGCCGCGCGGTGTGGGACGCGTTGCCGCAGAGCGGTTCGGCCTACCACGCGAAGTACGCGCGCAACGAGGTCTACACCCTCGTGCCGCCCTTCGCCGAACCGAAGCCGGGCCGCGAAAACCCCACGGTGACCCCGATTCCGGGGGATGTCGTGTACTTCGGGTTCGAGGCTTGGGAGATCGGCAACCCGGCGTACGGCTACGACGAGGACAGTGAGGCGCACAGCGATCAGGGTGCGACGGATCTCGCGATCTTCTACGGCCGCAACAACCTGCTGATCAACGGCGACGCGGGCTGGGTGCCCGGCAACGTGTTCGCGACGATCGAAGAGGGTCTGGCCGAGATGGCGGAAGCCGCGCAGGATCTGTGGCTGCGCGGTGTCGAGGGCGAGACGCTTTCGTTCGCCCGCGCGTGAAACCCGTGGGCGGTGCGGGTTTCCACCCTCACCGCCCACGGGCCGGCACCCCACCCTGGCTTACTGCTTCAATTCGGAGAGCCGGTACTCGACGCCACCGACCTCTTCGCCGCGCTGGTCGACCTGAGTCACGTTGACGGTGTATTGCCCGCCGGCCGCTTCGGCTCCCGCGGTGAAACTCAGTCTGGCGCCCACCTGCTCCCCCGACTTGAACGTCAGGCCACTGATCCGGGCTCGCTGCGGATCGACGATGGCCAGCTCGGTCTCGCCGATCCGTTCGACACCCTCACCCTTCGCGCCGGCTGCCCGCCAGCGTGCGGCGAGGTCGGGTCCGAGGTCGATGGTGATCCGTCCCGGGCCGGTGAACGGCCTACCCGGCTGCGTGAAGACGATGTCGCCGACCGCGGTGGGATCGGGGCCGTCCCAGCCGAACACGATCGGCCGGTACTCGGGGATCTTGATCTTGAACGGCAGGACGTTCACGTTGTGCCAGCCGATGTTGTTGTTCTTGCGTGCGTTGGTGGACGTGCTCAAACCTTCGGTCGGCAGATCGGTCGGCGAAAGCCACCGAGCCAGCAGGCAGAAGTGCGAGCCGAACGGGACCGTCCACGGGATGACGACCGTCTTGGTGCCATACGGTACGGACACGCCGGTCTTCGAACCGATGTAGGTCCACTGGCTCGCCCATTGGGCCACGGTGCCCTGTTTCGTGTAGTAGACCTGCAGCGTTCCCTTCTCGAGCCCGTCCCCGTACGGGCCGGGATTGTTCAACGTGACATGGATGTAGACCTGTTCCCCCTGGTGGACCGGCTGGTCGGTGAGGCAGGGGGTTATTCCCTTGCACACCCGGATGTCGGGGCTGGAGTAGAGCGAACCGGTCGAGGGTTCGAACCCGACATCGGACGTGTTGTCGCGGATGAAGACGTCGCTCCGGTCCCCCGGTGCGGCCTGCACCGCCGGCGCGACCCCCGCGAACAGCGTCGCGGCGGCCAAGATGGCCGAAGCGAGCAGTGCTCGCCTGCGCCGCGGATTCCTGCTGATCATGTTCCCCTCCTAGGGCGAAACGTTCGACCCGTTGACCGTCGGTCAGACCGGTTGTGGCGGGGTTGTCGAGATCGTGTGCCCTAATTGGCCGATTTCGGTGAGTCTTCGCCCGGATACGCTCACCGAGGTCACATGCCGGAGGGAGCAGGGTGCCCGGGCCAGGGGAACTACGGGTGCTGGGCCCGGTCGAAGCGATCGGCCCCACCGGGCGGGCGGAGTTGCACGGCGCCCGCCAGCGAGCCGTGCTCGGCGTTCTCGCCCTGCACGCGGGTTCGGTCGTCCCGATCCCCCGGTTGGTCGACGTGCTCTGGGGCGAAGATCCGCCGCGCACCGCGGTGAAAACCCTGCACAGCCATGTCGCACGGATCCGGCAGGCACTGGAGGACTGCGGGTTCCCGCTGGTCCTGCAGACGCGCAAACCCGGGTACGTCCTGACGGTCGCACCGTCCTCTGTCGACGCTCTTCGCTTCGAAGAAGAACTTCGTGCCGCCAAGCGGAGTAATCCCGGTCAGGCGGTGACGGCGTTGCGCGAGGCGTTGCGGCTCTGGCGCGGTGAGGCTTTCGCGGACGCCGAACTCGACGGCTGGGGCCTGCGCGAGGTCGAACGGCTCCAGGAACTACGGCTGTCCGCCTGGGAAGAACTTTGGGACGCCGAGCTCAGGCTCGGCGAACACGAAGAGGTCCTCCGGGAACTTCCACGGCTCCGCGCCGAACACCCGTACCGCGAACGGCTCGCCGCGCTGCACATGCTCGCCCTGCATCGCTGCGGCAGACATGCCGAGGCGTTGGAGACGTTCCAGGCCGTGCGCAGAGGGCTGGCGGACGAGTTCGGTGTCGATCCCGGACCGGAACTCGTCGAACTGCACACGTCGATCCTGCGCCGCGCGCCCGAACTCGACGCACCCGCACGGGGTACCGCGCCCGCCCAACTCCCCGCCCGTGTCGGACATTTCACCGGGCGGCAGCAGGAGCTCGCTTCACTCGACGAACTGCTCGACGAAGCCGAGCCGCCGGTCGTGGTGATCTCCGGGGCGGCGGGAATGGGGAAGTCCGCGCTCGCCGTGCAGTGGGCGCATCGCATCGCGGATCGCTTCCCCGATGGCCAGCTCTTCCTCGATCTCGCGGGGCACGACCCGAACGAGGCGCTGTCGCCGGGCGACGCGCTCGCGCATCTGTCGCGGGGTCTCGGCCTCCCCGACGACCGGCTGCCCGACGCGACGGCCGAACGCGCGGCGCTCTACCGCTCGCTGCTGCACGGCAGGCGTTGCGTGATCGTCGCCGACAACGCGGGCGGCGTCGACCAGATCCTTCCCCTCGTCCCCGGTACGGCGAAGGCGATGCTGATCGTCACCAGCAGGCAGACACTGGCGGCGCTCGGCAGCAGGCACGCCGTCCGGGTGTTCGCGCTCGACGCGCTGGCCGATCCGGAATCGATGACGCTGCTCACCCGGGTGCTGGGCGCGGACCGGGTCGCCCGCGAGCCCGCGCAGGCCGCGCGGCTGGCCAGGCTGTGTGACGGGATGCCGTTGGCGTTGCGGATCGCCGCCGCGCGCCTGACCGGTGAGCCGAGCCGTCCGATCGCGGAACTCACCCATGAGCTGACCGGTGTCGGACGATTGGAAACCCTTGCGGTGCAAGGGGATTCCCGGACGGTCAAAACCGTCCTCGCGAGTGCGTACCTGCCGCTGGAGCATGCTCCGGCCCGCCTGTTCCGGCTGTCCGGGCTGATCCCGGGGACGTCTTTCAGCGCTGCACTCGGCGGCGCGCTGTGCGGGGTGCCCGCCGAAGCGGGCCGGGCCGCGGCCGCCGAACTCTCCGCAGCGCACCTGATCACCCCGGCGGGCCCGGATCGCTATCGCCTCCACGACCTGATCCGTGAGTTCGCCGTCGCGTGCGTCCGCACCGACGAAACGACGTCGAGCCGCGCCGAGGCCGCGGATCGGCTGATCGACTGGTATCTGCACGTCGCCGCCGAGGCGAACCGGATCATCGACCCGAACCGCGATCTGGTCGTCCCGGCCTTGCGACACCCGGCACCCGGAAGGCCGTTTCCGGCGGAAAGACGTGCGGCGCTGGCGTTCCTGGGGGCCGAGCGCCCGAACCTGCTGCCTGTGGTGCGGTTCGCACGCGAACACGGCCGCAACACCGCCGCTTGGCAGCTCACCTACCTGCTCACCAGTTTCTACGACACCACGGGCGGCTGGAACGAGCGGATCGGGCTCTGCCGCGAGGGAGCCGCGGCGGCCGCCGAGCTCGACGATCCGTTGGCGGAAGCGGAAATGCTGCGTGCGCTCGGCGCTGCCTACTTCATGACCCGCAGGCTGACGGACGCGCTCGAAACCAACGCCCGCGCGTTGAAGGCCGCCCGTGCGGCCGGCGATCTCGAAGGCGAAGGACACATCTACAACAACACCGCGAACGCCTACGCCGCGCTTCGCCGGTTCGACGAGGCGATCACCGCGTACCGGCTCGCGGTCGAGCGGTGCACCTCGGCGGGCAACCGGCTCGGCCGCGCCCTGTCCCAGCGCAACCTCGGCCACGCCTACATTCGCCGCGGCCAGCCGATGGACGGTCTCAGCCCGCTGACGGCCGCGCTGGAGACGTTCCGCGAACTCGGCAACGCCCGGCTGGAAGCGGCCACCCTGGACACCCTCGGCGAGGCCTACGAAGAACTCGGCGATCACGATGTCGCGCTCGACCACCTCGGCAAGGCGCTGGCCGCGTCCAGGGCGATCGGCGACCGCTGGCAGGAGTGGGAGTCGCTGCTGCACGCCGGCCAGGTCCACCTCGCCCGCAAGGATTTCCGGGCCGCCCGGGACGACTTCGACCAGGCGCTGCTGATCAGCCGGGACGTCGGGAACCGGCACAGCGAGGCAGCCGCCCTCGACCGGCTCGGCCGCGCCCACCTGGGGCTCGGCGATCTGGCGTCGGCGAGGGAAAGCCTCGAGCGCGGAGTCGCGGTCCGGGCGGGTGTCCCGGATCCGTACGAGGAGGCTCACCTGCACCGCGACCTCGGCGACCTGGAGACACGGTGCGGCGACACGGCCGCCGCGGCCGCCCACTGGGCTCGAGCGATCGAGCTGTACCGGCGGGCGAACGCGACGGCCGACGCCGACCTCGTCACCCGGCGGGGCTGATCACCACGGTGGAGGTCGCGTACACGAGCCTGCCCTGCGACGGCTCGAAGAACTCGACCCGCGCCTTCCCCGTTTGCCCGGGCAGGACCGTGAGTTCGGCGTATCCCCTGGTCTCACCGCGCTCGAAGGTGACGACACCGTCCTTCACCGGCTCGTGAGCGGAGCCTTCGGTGCGGTAGCGGATCGTGAGCGGTCCCGCGAGCCACGGCCGGGAGAGCACGAGCGGCACCTTGCAGCTGGTGGCCTGCGCGAAGTTCGGCGGGAGCGACCAGCAGATCTCGCCTTCCTGCGTGGTGGCCAGCGGCACGGTCTTGGCCTTGTCGTCGTCGGCCACCCAAGCCACGCCGACGCTGTGCCCGATCCGCACGCCTTTCTCGCCGTACAGGCGCAGTGAGAACAACTCGTCGTTCTCGACGAAGGAATCGGCGCGGACCTTGACCGCGACCGTCTGCGTGTCCGCCCGCCCGGCCCAGGTCAGCGTGCCCGCACGCGGCAGATAATCGACGCTCTCCTTCGCGACGAACGCCGGGTCGACCGGCGAACCGTTGCCCTCGATCGTCCGGTATTCGACCGAGCCCTGCGGTGCGCAACCGCCGTCGGCGAGTGAAACGGTGAAGAGAAGGGTGGTGTACCCGGCGCTTGTCCCCTCGGCCTGGCTGACGCCGCTGACGTTCACCACGGGCGTGGTGCAGCCCGTTCCCGCGCCTTCGGCCGCCGGTACCGCGAGCCCGAACGCGATCGCGAACGACGCCCCCAGCGCCGCGATCCGCCTCATCCTTGATCCCATCGAGCGTCCACCCCTTCCGGCGGGCCGCCGCGGCCCGCTGCGACATGGGTATCCGAGTGAGGTTGTCGTGAGGTTGTGACCGGCGGAAGCAAACATGAAAATGATTCATGGCCATCCCCGCCCACGACGTACTACGCTTCGGTAACCAGGCAAAGAAGCGTGAGGAAGGGCAGTCGATGGGCGATGTTGCGGCACGGTTCGCCGAGATCGTCGGGGACGCGAACTTGCTGTCAGGCGAGGCGATCCCCGAGGACTACGCACACGACGAGGCTTTGACCACCTCGGCGCAGAGGCCCGCCCACCTGGCGAAACCGGGAAGCGCCGAAGAGGTCGCGGAGCTGCTGAAGGCGGCCAGTGAACACGGCGTGCCGGTCACCGCGCGCGGGTCGGGCACCGGCCTGTCGGGTGGTGCGCGGCCTCGCGAGGACGGCCTGGTGATCTCCTTCGAACGCATGAACGCCGTGTTGGAGATCGACACCGAAAACCACGTCGCCGTCGTCCAGCCCGGCGTCACACTGTCCGATTTGGACGAAAAGACCACGGAGGCCGGACTCGGCTACACCGTCTATCCCGGGGAACTGAGCGCGAGTGTCGGTGGCAACGTCGGCACGAACGCGGGCGGCATGCGCGCGGTCAAATACGGCGTCACCCGCCACAACGTCGTGGGCCTACAGGCCGTGCTGCCGACCGGCGAGATCATCCGGACCGGCGGCAAGACCTCGAAGGTGTCGACGGGTTACGACCTGACCCAGCTGATCATCGGCTCCGAAGGCACCCTCGCGATCGCCACCGAGGTCATCGTGAAGCTGTACCCGCGCCTGCCGCACGGTGCCACGGTGTTCGCCCCGTTCGAGACCTTCGACGAGGTGATGACCGTCGTCCCGAAGATCATCTCCAGCGGGCTCGCGCCGCACATCCTCGAGTACATCGACAATCTGACGCTCGCCGCGATCAGCTACAACGAGAAACTCAGCCTCGGCGTGCCCGACTCCATCCGGGACACCGCGCAGGCCTATCTGGTGGTGGCGCTGGAAAACCGCGACAGCGACCGGCTGCACTCGGACGTCGAGGAGCTCGGCGGGCTGCTGGGAGACCTCGGCGCGATGGACGTGTACGTGCTCGAAGGCCCTTCGGCACGCAAGCTCATCGAGGCACGCGAAAAGGCGTTCTGGACGGCCAAGGCGGCCGGTGCCGACGACGTCATCGACGTGGTGGTCCCGAGGTCCGCCATGCCCGAATTCCTGCGCAAGGCGAGGGAAATGGCGATGTCGCGCGAGGCGGGCGCGCTCGGCTGCGGACACGCCGGCGACGGCAACGTCCACCTCGCCATCTTCTGCAAAGACACGGACAAGCGGAAGCAGCTGCTGACCGACATCTTCGCGCTGGGCATGGAACTCGGCGGCGCGATCTCCGGCGAACACGGCCTCGGGAGGGCCAAGGCCGGCTACTTCCTCGACCTGGAGGACCCGGCGAAGATCGCGCTGATGCGCCGGATCAAGGAAAGCTTCGACCCGGCCGGGATCCTCAACCCCGGCGTTCTTTTCGCTGAGAGGGCATGAAAAGTGAGTGAGATGAACGGCGCCCAGTCCCTGATCCGCACCCTCGTCGACGCGGGCGTCGACGTGTGCTTCTCGAATCCGGGCACCTCGGAGATGCACTTCGTGGCCGCGCTCGACTCCGTGCCCGAGATGCGCGGCGTGCTCGGCCTGTTCGAAGGCGTCGTCACCGGCGCCGCTGACGGGTACGCGCGCATCGCCGACAAGCCGGCCGCGACGCTGCTGCACCTCGGCCCCGGACTCGGGAACGGGCTGGCGAACCTGCACAACGCGCGTCGGGCCCACACCCCGATCGTCAACGTGATCGGCGATCACGCGACCTACCACAAGCAGTACGACGCCCCGCTCGAATCGGATATCGAGGCCGTCGCCGGTTCGCTCGACGGCTGGGTCCGCCGTTCGGAGCACACGAAGGACGTCGGTGCCGACGCCGCGGCGGCGGTCGCGGCGTCGCAGGACGCCCCCGGGCAGGTGGCGACGCTGATCCTCCCCGCCGACGCGTCCTGGGGCGAGGGCGGCGAAGCGTGCGCGCCCATCCCGCCTCGGATTCCGCAGGTCGTCGACGCGACGACGGTGAAGAACATCGCCGAAGTGCTGACCAGTGGCGAACCGGTCGCCCTGCTCGTCGGCGGCAGCGGCTGCCGCGAGGCCGGGCTGCGCGCGACCAGCCGGATCGCGGCCGCGACCGGCGTCAAGACGTTCGTCGAGACCTTCCCCGCCCGGCTCGAACGCGGCGAGGGCCTGCCGACGATCGAGCGGCTGGGCTACCTCGCCGAGCAGGTCGCGTACCAGCTCGACGGGATCAAACACGTGATCGTCGCCGGCACGAAGGCTCCTGTCTCGTTCTTCGCCTATCCCGGCAAGGCGAGCAACCTGGTGCCCGAAGGCGCGCAGGTCCACGTGCTGGCCGAAGTAGCGCAGGACGTGCCGCGAGCTCTGGCCGACGTGGCGGAACTGGTCGCGGCCGAGACCGAGCCGGTACTGCAGGAGGCCGCCCGGCCCGCGTTGCCGTCCGGGCCGCTGACCCCGCAGAACTGGGTCGAGGTGATCGGCGCGCTGCTGCCGGAACGCGCGATCATCGCCGACGAAGCGAACACGTCCGGGCTGTTGCTGCCCGCCGCGACCGCGGGTGCGCCCCGGCACGATGTGCTGACCTTGACCGGCGGCGCGATCGGCTACGGCATGCCCGTCGCGACCGGGGCCGCCGTCGCCGCACCGGACCGGCCGGTGATCAACCTGCAGTCCGACGGCAGCGCGCTGTACACGATTTCGGCGCTGTGGACGCAAGCACGAGAGAACCTCAACGTCACCACGGTCCTGCTGAACAACCGCGCGTACGCGATCCTGCGGCTGGAGCTGCAGCGTGTCGGCGCGGACGCCAACGGCCCCAAGGCGAACGAACTGCTCGACCTTTCCCGGCCGGACATGGACTTCGTCAAGATCGCCGAAGGCATGGGTGTCCCGGCGACCAGGGCGACGACCGCCGAGGAGCTGGCCGAGCAGTTCCAGCGCGCGCTCGCCGAGCCGGGCCCGCACCTGATCGACGCGATCGTCCCGACGCTGTTCTGAGCGGAGTGCCCTTGCGTTGCGGTGAAGGGACTTCATCGCAACGCAAGGCGCGCTAGTGGACCGAAGCGACCAGCGGCTCGGGCTGACGTTGCTTCGGGACGAAAGCGGTCAAGACGAGCCCCAGGAGCGCCGCACCGGCGGCGACCACGAAGCTCAGCCGGAATCCGGCCGCGGACGGGACGGAGACCCCGCCGACGGTGATCGCCAGCGACGCGAGCATGGACGCCATCACCGCGCTGGACGTCGATGTGCCGACGGAGCGCATCAGCGAGTTCAGCCCGTTCGCGGACGCGGTTTCGGTGACCGGCACCGAGCCCATGATCAGCGCGGGCATGGCCGCGTAAGCGATGCCCACACCACCGCCGATGATGATCGACGCCGTGATCAGCTCGACGGCGTTGTCCATCAACACGGTCGCGAAGACATACCCGGTCGCGATGGTGGTGGCACCGACCATCAGTGTCGTACGCGGTCCGTAGCGCTCGATGAGCCGGGCCGAAACCGGCGACAGCATGAACATGACCAGGCCGTTCGGCGCGAGGCAGAGACCGGCCTGCACCATCGTCAGGCCGAGGCCGTAGCCGGTCGACGCGGGCGCCTGCAGCAGCTGCGGGAACGACAACGCCATCGAGTACAGGGCGAAACCGATCATGATCGACGCGAGGTTGGTGAACAACACCGGACGCCGCGCGGAGACCCGCAGATCCACGAGCGGATCCCGGCGTCGCAGCTGGTAGGCACCCCAGACCAGCAGGATCACCAGCGCGCTCCCGCCGAAGGCCAGCGTGCGGCCACTTCCCCAGCCCCATTCGCTGCCCTTGACGATCGGCAACAACAGGCAGACCAGGCCGACCGTCAGCCCCAAGGCACCGAGGTAGTCGAACGGCGCCGGTGTCTTCACCGGCGATTCCGGCACCACGAAGAGGATCAGCAGGCCGCAAATGAGCCCAAGCCCCGCCGACGCCCAGAAGAGGACGTGCCAGTCGGCGTTCTGCGCGACCAGCGCCGACACCGGGAGCCCGATGGCACCGCCGACACCGAGTGTCGAACTCATCACCGAGATCGCGGCACCGACCCGTTCCGGTGCGAGCTCGTCGCGCATGATGCTGATGCCCAGCGGGATCGCGCCCATCGCGCAGCCTTGGAGCCCCCTGCCGACGACCATCAGCGCGAGCGAACTCGTCAGCGCCGACACCACCGAACCGGCGACCAGGAACCCCAGGCTGATCAGCAGCAACCGGCGTTTGCCGTAGAGGTCGCCGAGCCTGCCGCTCACCGGCATCACCACGGCTCCGGCGATCAGGGTCGCCGTCACCACCCACGACGCGTCCGACGGAGTCGTGTCGAGCAGCCGCGGAAATGCCGGGATGAGCGGGACGACCAGCGTCTGCATGAACGAGGCCACCAGCCCGCAAGTGGCGAGCACGACCACGAAGATCCGGGGCGAAGGTGCCCGTCCGACCGGTTTCACCATGCGCATCCCATGATCCGACCTTACACAGCACCACCCTTCCCAGTGAATGAACAACGGACGGGATCACAGCCAGGTGCGGACCCCGCCGTGCCCGGAGCAGGTGCCGCGGCGATTCTGGCTGTAGCTGTACGAACCGTCCTTGCAGAGGGCGGTCGCACCGTCGGCCGCGCCGGGGCCGCTCGCCGGCCGATGGACGCACACGCCGTCGGTGTTGCGGTAGTAGTCACTTCCGCATTCCGCCGGATTCGGTGCCTTCGGCGTCGCCTGCGTGGTCTTCGGACGCGCCTTCGTCGGCTTCGGCTCGACCTGTTTCGGCACCTCGACCGCGCTCGTGGCCGGTGGAACGAACTGCTGAGGTGTCGGCGTAGGCGTCGCCGTGCTCGTGGTCGTCGGCGGCGTCCACGCGGTGGTCGTCGGCGTCGACATCTGACTGCTCGCCGGCGTGACCCGCCCCGTGGGCACGGTCTCCACTCCGCAGGCTCCGGCGACCAGAAGTCCGATCGCCAGTGCCATGCCCAGCTTCGTTGCGCTCTTCGGCATAACAACCTCCCCAGCACCTGGTAGTGCCGCGTAGTCGGGAGATCGTTCGCCGGTGTTAACGGCGGCTGTGGGTCAGTCGACCATCGTGCCGCAACTGATATTCAGCGCCGTCGCCGTCATGCTGCGCGCGTGATCCGACGCGGCGAAGGCGGCCACCCGGGCGACGTCTTCGAGTGAAGCCGTCCGCTTGAGCATCGTCGCGTCGACCATGTCACGGACGGCGTCTTCGAGCCCGGCCTCCGCCGGGATCGTCTCCGGGATCCCGCCGGTGCGCAGGGTCACGACACGGATGCCCTGCGGTCCGAGCTCGCAGGCCAGTCCTCGCCGCAGCGCTTCCATCGCGCTGAACGCGACCTGGAGCCCACCGAGGTGATATCCCGGCAGCGGGTCACCGTCGCCACCGAACATCAGGATCACCCCGGACCTCTGCTCGATCATGTGCCGAGCGGCCGCCCGTGCGGTCAGGAAGTTCGTCCGTACCGCCGTCCGGACCGGGCTTTCCAAGTCCTCCAACGACATCTCGACGAGCGGAGTGCCTTGGACGTCGTTGTGCGTGATCACGTTCATCGAGATGTCGACACTGCCCGCCGTGGAAACCACCGACGCGGCATGCTCGTCGACGGCGGCTTCTTCGAGTGCGTCGAACTCCGCTGTTTCGGCTTTCCCGCCGGCCTCCCGGATTTCGTCGGCCAACGCGTCGAGCTTCTTCAGCGTGCGGCCGGTGAGATGGACGGTCGCGCCTTCTCTCGCGAAGCCGCGGGCCACCGCGCTCCCGATTCCGCCCGCCGCCCCGTAGATGATCGCGTTCCTGCCTTCGAGCAACATCGCTTCCTCCTACTTTCCATCCAGTGTGATGAGACCTTCGGGCATTCCTTCCAGCCGGACGTCGGCCCACAGCGGGAGCCACGGGTCGATCTCGTGGAACCGGCGCAATTCCGCCAAACCGCTGAGCCAGCCCATCCACGAGCCGTAGGGCGGCTTCTCGTCGGAAAATCCACTTTGGACGAACGTCAGCTTGGTGCCGCCGTCGGAATCCTCAAGCTCCCACGTGGCGACGACGCCGTCCTGATACGCGAGCGACATTTTGGTGTCGGGCACCAGGTCGACGATCTTCGCCGGATCCGGGTCGTTCTCCAGTGACCCCATCGCCCAGCGGCCGCCGACCTCGGTCTCCGCCTCGATCCGGGCGCCGAACCAGCGCGTGAACACGGCGGGATCGGCGATCGAGGAGTAGACCTCGCCGCGCGGCGCGTCGATCCGCACCTCTTCGCTCATCAGCGGGGAGGTGAGGTCGCAGCGGGCGGTGAGCGGCCGTCCTTCGACGTGGTCGACGAGGTTCGCGATGGACAGTGCCCAGAACGTGTACATCATGCCGAGTGACGAATCCGGGTCGGCGAGCATCGCGGTGTAGTCCGGCAGCCCGCTCTGACTGAACGACAAGGACGTGCCGTCCCCGTCTTCCGTCAGCACGATCTCGACGACGGTCTCCTTGCCGTCGACGGTCCACGCGAACCGCAGGACGTTATCCTCGGCCAGCAACAGTCGCTGGCGCGGACGATCGCCGTCCGGTGTGTAGCGGCCCCAGAACTCGTACCGGGACGGCAGGTCGACTTCCGCGTACTCGGAAAGCCACTCGCGCAGCGCCCCGGGATCGGTCAGCGCGTGCCAGACCTCGGCGATCGGCGCGCGCAGGCGCACCTGAAACCTCGTCGGTTCAGTCACGGGCATCTCCCTTCGGGTAACAGGCCACGGCGAGCTTGAAGGCGTCGCCTTCCGCTCCGCCGTAGCGGGTGAACAGGTCCTGCAAAGTCGTCTTCAGTTCGTCGAGGAATTCCTGGCGCCGCTCGGGCTCCACCCGGATCTCGCCGGAAACGCCGATCGACGGCAGCTCCGGCGCGGCCCGGTCGAGCGCGGCGACGTCCGCCTGGACCTCCTCCATGAGGTCCACCAGGTAGCCCAGGCTCAGCTCGTCCCGCGCCACCCGCGGGCCGAGCCGTCCGACCAGTCCGGGTGACAGCCAGTACGAACGGGCGGTCGCCTGGTACACGCCCTCACTGACGGCGCGCACCTTCCGCTCCGACACCTGCTTCACGAGACCGGCTTCCACCAGTCGCTTCACGTGGTAATAGACCCGCTGGGGAGTCTGATCCAGCACCGTCGCCACCTCGGTGCACGACCGCGGCTCCGCCAGCTGCCGCAGGACGTCCACCCGCTGCGGTTTCAGCAACGCCTCCGCCTGCTCCAGCCGATCGAGGTACTCCACATCCTTCACGGCGTCACACCCTTGATCACAAAAATCAGTTTGAACGTAAAAATCCATTTTGTCAATCGGCCCGGATCGCGCTACTCTCGTCGTGTGGCGATCCTGCGGCGGTACGCGGCGGAAATCGCGGTCACCGTGGCGGTGATCGCGGGCTCCGTCGCGGCCTCGCTCGGGGACGGCGCGGAGACACCGCGCAACGCGGCCGTCGGCTGGGTCTGCGTGGCGCTCGCCTGCGCGGCGTTGTTCCTGCGCCGCCGGTTCCCGCTCCCTGTCACCATCTTCACCGCGGTGTGCTGCGCGATCTACTACCCGCAGACCGATCCGGACGGGTTCGTCCTGCTCGCGTTCGCCTTCGCGCTGTACAACAATGCCTCGACCGGACGGATCCGGAGCGCGGCGGTCGTCGCGGCGGCCTCGATGGGCGGCGTCGCGATCGGCGAGCTGGGGGCCGGCGCCTCACGGCAGGTGGACAACTTCGCCTTCCTGCTGATGGCGGGCTGGTTCATCGCGCTGGTCGCGGTCGGCGCCGTGACGTACTACCGCCGAGAGGCCGAGCGCACCAAGGAGGCCGAGGCCCAGCGAAGGGCCACCGACGAACGCCTCCGGATCGCGCGCGAACTGCACGACGTCCTCGGCCACAACCTTGCGCTCATCAACGTCCAGGCCGGTGCGGCCCTGCACGGCAAGGATCCGGCGAAGGCCGAGGAGGCACTGACCACGATCAAAAAGACCAGTAAGGAGGCGTTACGAGAACTTCGCGCCACCCTGGGCATGTTGCGGCAGGCGGACACACCGAGCCTGGCCAGGGTCGCCGAACTGGCCGAGTCGGCGGGCGCGCACGGGCTGACCGTCCGGACCGAGATCGACGGCACGGCGACGGAACTGCCACCCGACGTCGAGCACGCCGCGTTCCGCGTCGTCCAGGAGGCGCTGACCAACGTCGCGCGCCACGCCGCCGCGAACACCGTCGTGGTGCGGATCGGCTACACGCCCCATGATGTGTCCGTGCAGATCGACGACGACGGCCGGGGAGGCACGGCGGAGCCCGGCAACGGGATCCGCGGCATGACCGAACGGGCCGAGGCACTCGGTGGCGAACTCACCGCGGCCGCGCGCGAGGACGGCGGCTTCCGCGTGCGCGCCCGGCTTCCCCTGCGGGTGAGGAAATGATCCGGGTCCTGCTGGTCGACGATCAGCGGCTGGTCCGGGCCGGGTTCAAGTCCATTTTGGACGGTGAAGACGACATCAGCGTGGTCGCCGAAGCGGCCGACGGGCGTGAATCCCTCGAAGCCGCGCGCGAACACGAACCCGACGTCGTCCTGATGGACATCCGGATGCCGGTGATGGACGGGCTCACCGCGACCCGGCATCTGCTCGGAGATCCGGCGCGGGCCGGGACCAAGGTCGTCATCCTCACCACCTTCGACCTCGACGAGGACGTCTACGGCGCCTTGCGCGCGGGTGCCAGCGGGTTCCTGGTCAAGGACACCGAACCGGAGGAGCTGATCCACGGTGTCCGCGTGGTCGCCAGGGGCGACGCGTTGCTCGCGCCGTCGATCACCCGCCGCCTGATCTCCGAATTCGCCGGCCGGGTGGACCGGCCAGCCCCCTCGCCCACCCTGAACCGGCTCACCGAGCGGGAACGCGAAGTGATGAGCCTGGTCGCGGCCGGTCTGTCCAACGACGAGATCGCGAAGGAACTCGTGCTCAGCCCGGCGACGGCGAAGACGCACGTCAGCCGGATCATGACCAAAGTGGACGTCCGTGATCGCGCGCAGCTCGTCGTGCTGGCCTACGAATCGGGCATGGTCACCCCCCGCTGGTTGACCCCGTGACCACAACCCCGGTAGTACGGGAAGCGCCTTAGGGGTACCCAAAAGTTGTGGCCCGAGTGCCCGCCCGAGCCCGACGATATGCGGCCGGGAAAAGCCGATGCTTTCCGCCATGGACACCATCACTCTTTCCGAGAGGCGGCCTGGGGGCGGTCTCTCGAAGCTGGCGGGCTGGTCTCAGCGCCACCGCTGGCTCGCCGTTTCGCTCTGGCTGCTCACCCTCGTCGGTGTCACGCTGGGCTCGCAACTGGCGGGCAGCGCCTACCACGACGACCATTCCCTGCCGGGTACCGAATCCCAGCAGATCTTGGACCTGTTCAAAGCGCAGGCCCCCGCCCAGACCGGCGCGACGGCCGAAATCGTCTTCAAGACCGAGAGCGGACTCGCGACCGCACGCGGGCCGATCGACACGATGCTCGCCGAAGTCCGGAACCAGCCGCACGTGAAATCGGTGACGAGCCCGTTCGACACCCCTTCGGCCATCTCACGTGAAGGCACGATCGGTTACGCGGCAGTCGCTTTCGACCTGGAGTCGAAAGATCTGCCGTACGACGACATCGTGCGCGTCGTCGACACCGCGAAGAAGGCGGAGACCGCCGCGCTCCAGGTCGAACTCGGTGGCGAGCCCATCAAGCGGACCAGCGGGGGCGGCGGCCCGTCGGAGGGTGTCGGGCTGCTCGCCGCGCTGGTGATCCTCGTCTTCCTGTTCCGCTCGATCCTCGCCGCCGGGCTCCCGGTGATCACGGCGATCTTCGCCGTCGGCAGCACGCTCGGCGTGATCGTGCTCGTCAGCAGGTTCGTCGACATCGCGAGCTACACCGCTCCGCTGATGATGCTGGTCGGCTTCGGCGTCGGCGTGGACTACGCGCTGCTCATCTTTTCCCGCTATCGCGGCGAAATCCTCGGCGGTCTCGACCGCGAACTGGCGGCGCGGCGGGCGCTGGACACCGCGGGCCGGTCGGTGCTGTTCGCCGGTGGCACGGTGATCATCGCGTTGCTCGGCCTGCTCGCGCTCGGCCTCGGTTCGCTGCGCGGGGTAGCTCTCGCGGTCGCGCTCACGGTGCTCGTGACGATGCTCGCCTCGATCACCCTGCTGCCCGCGCTGCTCTCGCTTTTCGGGCGTCGCCTGGAAAAGGGCATCCGCAAGCACGCCGCGAACCGCGAACACGGCAAGGCGTGGGGCAAGCTCGGGGACGCGGTGCAACGACGGCCGATGGTGCCGCTCGCGATCGGGCTCCTCGTCCTCGTCGGGCTTTCCTTGCCCGCGCTGGGAATGCGCCTCGGATTCGCCGACGCGGGCACAGACCCGGAGACGTCGACCACCCGGCAGGCTTACGACCTGATGGCGGAGGGTTTCGGCCCCGGGTTCAGCGAGCCGTTGATCGTGGTCACCGAGAACGGCGATGGCGTCGCATTGCAACGGAAACTCGAAGCCACACCGGGAATCGCCGAAGTGACGCCGCCGATGGGCCAGGGTGTCACGACGGTCCTCGCCTTCCCCACGTCTTCGCCGCAGGACGCCGCGACCGCCGATCTGGTCGAACGGCTGCGGACCGAGGTTCTGCCGGGCCTGCCGGGCAAGTACCTGGTCGGCGGAAGTGTGGCGGCCGCGGTCGACTTCGCGGACGCCGTCGGCGACCGGTTGCCGCTGTTCGTGCTGGTGGTCGTCGGTTTGTCGGCGTTGCTGCTGATGGTCGTCTTCCGCTCGATCCTGATCCCGCTCAAAGCGGCCGTGCTGAATCTGCTGAGCATCGGCGCCGCGCTCGGCGTGATGACGGCGGTGTTCGGCGACGGCCTGTTCGGGGCACAGGCGGGACCGATCGAAGCGTTCGTGCCGGTGCTGATCTTCGCGATCGTGTTCGGGCTTTCCATGGACTACGAGGTGTTCCTGGTGTCCCGGATGCACGAGGAGTGGCGGCGTACCGGCGACGCGCGGCATGCCGTCCGCGAAGGGCTCGCCTCGACCGGTGGGGTGATCACTGCCGCGGCGGCGATCATGATCGTGGTGTTCGGCGCGTTCCTGCTCAATCCCGACCGGATGCTGGCGCAGTTCGGTCTCGGGCTGGCGGTGGCGGTGCTGGTGGACGCGTTCGTGATCCGCTGTCTCGTGGTGCCCGCGGTGATGCGGCTGCTCGGGGAACGCGCCTGGTGGCTGCCGCGGTGGCTGGACCGGCGGTTGCCTCACGTGGCGCTGGAACCGTCGTCGCGCTAGTCCCCCGGATGCAATGAACGGTCCTTTCCTTGCGAAATTCGCAAGGAAAGGACCGTTCCTAGCACGTTAAGCGGGCGAAGCGGCCTTATTCGTAGATCTCGCCCTTCGCGGCCTTCTCGACCAGCGAAGCGGGCGGGGTGAAGTGGTCGCCGTAGCGCTCCGCGAGCTCACGCGCGCGGTCGACGAAGCCCTGCAGTCCACCCTCGTACTGGTTGATGTACTGGATGACACCACCGGTCCACGCCGGGAAGCCGATACCGAAGATCGAGCCGATGTTGGCGTCGGCGACGGTGGTGAGCACGCCTTCGTCGAAGCACTTCACGGTCTCGAGCGCCTCGGCGAACAGCATGCGCTCCTTGAGGTCCTCGAAGGGAACCTCGGCGCTGCCCGACTTGAACGCGTCGCGCAGGCCCGGCCAGAGACCGGTCCGCTTGCCCGACTCGTCGTAGTCGTAGAAGCCCGAACCGGTGGAACGACCCTTGCGGTCGAACTCCTCCACCATCCGGTCGATGACGCCCTCGGACGCGTGCGCGTTCCAGGTGCCGCCGGCGGCCTCGATCGCTTCGCGGGTCTCCTTGCGGATCTTGCGCGGCAGCGTCAGGGTCAGCTCGTCCATCAGCTGCAGCGGCGGGGCCGGGTACCCGGCCTGCGAACCGGCCTGCTCGATCGACGCCGGCTCGACACCCTCGCCCAGCGCGGCCACGGCCTCGTTGAGGAACGTGCCGATGACGCGCGAGGTGAAGAAGCCGCGGCTGTCGTTGACGACGATCGGGGTCTTCTTGATCTGCAGGGTGTAGTCGAAGACCTTCGCCAGCGTGGCGGGCGAGGTCTTCTCACCGCAGATGATCTCGACCAGCGGCATCTTGTCCACCGGCGAGAAGAAGTGGATCCCGATGAAGTCCTCGGTCCGCTGGACGCCCTCGGCGAGCGCGGTGATCGGCAGCGTGGAGGTGTTGGAACCGAGCACGGCGTCGGGGTTGACGATGCCCTCGATCTCCTGGAACACCTTGTGCTTCAGCTCGACGCTCTCGAAGACGGCCTCGATCACGAAGTCGACGCCGGCGAAGTCCTCCGCCTTGTCGGTCGGCTTGATCTTGGCGAGCAGCGCGTCGGACTTCTCCTGCGTGGTCTTACCGCGGGAGAGCGCCTTCTCCTCCAGCTTGACCGCGTAGCCCTTGCCCTTTTCGGCGCCTTCGAGGGTGACGTCCTTGAGCACGACGTCGATGCCGGCCTTCGCCGAGACGTACGCGATCGCGGCGCCCATCATGCCCGCGCCGACGACGCCGACCTTCTTGGCGGTGTACTTCTCGAAGCCGTCCGGACGGGAGCCACCGGAGTTGATGCTCTGCAGGTCGAAGAAGAACGCCTTCGTCATGTTCTTCGAGACCTGGCCGGTGGCGAGACTGATGAAGTAGCGGGTCTCGACGGTGATCGCGGTGTCGAAGTCGACCTGCGAGCCCTCGATGGCCGCGGCCAGGATCGCCCGCGGGGCCGGCATGTTGGCGCCCTTGATCTGCTTGCGCAGGTTCGCCGGGAACGCGGGCAGGTTCGCCGCGAAGCTCGGGTTCGACGGGGTGCCGCCCGGGATCTTGTAGCCCTTGACGTCCCACGGCTGCACGCCGCCCTCGGGGTTGGCCTTGATCCACGCCTTCGCGGCCGGGACCAGTTCCTCGACGGTGCCGACGAGCTCGTGCACGAGGCCGAGCTCCTTGGCCTTGGCCGGGCGGTGACGCTGGCCCTGCAGCAGCACGTTCAGCAGCGCGCTCTGGATGCCCAGCAGGCGCACGGTGCGGACCACGCCACCGCCGCCGGGAAGCAGGCCGAGGGTGACCTCGGGGAGGCCGATCTGGCTGCCCTTGACGTCGGCCGCGATGCGGTGGTGCGTCGCGAGCGCGAGTTCGAGGCCGCCACCGAGCGCGGCGCCGTTGATGGCGGCCACGACCGGCTTGCCCAGCTGCTCGAGCCGGCGCATCTGGCCCTTCATCAGGGAGCTGCTCTGGGTGATCTCGGCGGCGTGCTCCGGCTTGGCCTGGATCAGGTCGTTGAGGTCGCCACCGGCGAAGAAGGTCTTCTTGGCCGAGGTGAGGACGACACCGGTGATGTTGTCCTTCTCCGCCTCCAGGCGGTCCACGACGACGCCGAGCGACTCGCGGAAGTCGGCGTTCATCGTGTTGGCGGACTGCTTCGGGTCGTCCAGGGTGAGCACGACGATGCCGTCGGCGTCCTGCTCCCAGCGGATGGTCTTCGCTTCAGTCATTGTCTCTTCCTCAGACCCGCTCGATGATGGTCGCGACGCCCATGCCGCCGCCGATGCACAGGGTGACCAGGGCGCGGCGCGCCTGACGACGCTCCAGCTCGTCGACGACGGTGCCGACCAGCATCGCGCCGGTGGCGCCCAGCGGGTGCCCCATCGCGATGGCGCCGCCGTTGACGTTGACCTTCTCCTCGTCGAGGTGCAGGTCCTTGATCCACTTGAGGACGACCGAGGCGAAGGCCTCGTTCAGCTCCCACAGGTCGATGTCGTCCGGGGTGAGGCCGGCGATCTTGAGGACCTTCTCGGTGGCCGGGGTCGGGCCGGTGAGCATGATCGTGGGCTCGGAGCCGACGGTCGCGGTGGCCACGATGCGGGCGCGCGGGGTCAGGCCGAAGTCCTTGCCGATCTGCTCGTTGCCGACCAGGACGACGGCGGCGCCGTCGACGATGCCGGACGAGTTGCCGCCGGTGTGGACGTGGTCGATCTTCTCCACCGAGTGGTACTTCTGCAGCGCGACGGCGTCGAAGCCGCCCAGCTCGCCGATACCGGCGAAGGCGGGCTTGAGCTTGCCGAGGCCCTCGACGGTGCTACCGGGGCGACGGTGCTCGTCGTGGTCGAGGATCGTGACGCCGTTGATGTCCTTCACCGGGACGACGGACTTCGCGAAGTAGCCGCCGGACCAGGCCGCTTCGGCCTTCTCCTGCGAACGCACGGCCCACGCGTCGACGTCCTCGCGGGAGAAGCCCTCGATGGTCGCGATCAGGTCGGCGCCGGTGCCCTGCGGGACGATGTAGTTGTCGTAGGCGGTGGCGGGGTCCATGAACAGCGCGCCGCCGTCGGAGCCCATCGGCACGCGCGACATCGACTCGACGCCACCGGCGATGATCAGCTGGTCCCAGCCGGAGCGCACCTTCTGCGCGGCGGTGTTGGTGGCTTCGAGGCCGGAGGCGCAGAAGCGGTTCAGCTGCACACCGGCTACCGACTCGGGAAGACCCGCGTTCAGCGCGGCGGTGCGCGCGATCACGGCGCCCTGCTCGCCGACCGGGGAGACGACGCCGAGGACGATGTCGTCGATCACGGCGGGGTCGAGGTTCGGGTGCCGGACCTTCAGTTCTTCGATGAGGCCGACCACGAGATCGACCGGCTTGGTGCCGTGGAGGGCACCGCCCTTGTTCTTGCCGCGAGGCGTACGGATCGCCTCGTAGATGTAGGCCTCGCTACTCACAGAAAAACTCCTCCGCGTACGGCGCTGTATCAGGATCAAACGTACCGGCCAGTAGCCATGCTAATGCCGATTAACATAAACCGCGATAACCCCATGGTGTCAATGGGTTGCGATGCACGCAACCGGCGCTATCGTGGGTTCACCTATGGATCACCCGACCGAGCGTTCACCCCGACCGCGCGACCGCAAGGCCCAGCTGGCAGGCCTCGCCGCGGAGCTCTTTCGCGCCCGCGGGTTCCACGGCGTCGGCATCAACGACATCGCCGCCGCGGCCGGGATCACCGGGCCCGCGCTGTACCGGCATTTCGCGGACAAGCAGGCGGTGCTGTCCTACGTCGTGCTGTCCGGCATCGACGACATGGAGGCGGCCACCACCGAGACGCTCGCCGACGGTCTTCCCGTTCCCGCCCAGGTCAACGCCCTGTTGGGCACCCTCGCCGCACAGGCGGTGGAGCGACGTGAGGTCGCCGCGCTGTGGCGCTGGGAGGGCAGGCATCTGCCCCGGGAGGAACGGCGCGAGATCCGCCGCCGGTCCGGCGCGGTGCTCGAAGCGTGGTCCAAGGCGCTGCGCGCGTTGCGTCCGGAACTGACCGCCGACGACGCCGAGCTGCTGTGCTGGGCGGGGCTGAGCGTGTTCGGCAGTGTCTCCGTGCATCACACGTCCGTGGCGAAGAAACGCTTCGCGCAGATCCTCGTGCAGCTGGCGGAGTCGGTGCTGCATGTCACACTCCCCGAACCCGAGGAGACGCCGGAGGAGACGCCGTCGATGGCGCTCGGTGAGCCGTCCCGCCGCGAGCAGATCCTCGCCGCCGCGACCGAGCTGTTCGGGCAACGCGGTTTCCGCTCGGTGAGCATGGAGGAGATCGGCGCGGCCGCCGGGATCGCCGGTCCCAGCGTGTACCGGCACTTCCCCAGCAAGGCCGCGCTGATGGTGGCGATCGGGCATCGAGCGGCCGACCGGCTGGCACTCGCCGCGGAACGCGCGCTGCGCACCGACGACGAACGCGACGCGCTCCGCAGGCTGGCGGCGTCCTATGTGCACACCCTGCTGCGCACGCCCGAGCTGCTGGTGTCCTTCTCCGGCAGCCCCATGGAGCTGCCGGAACGCGACAAGGCGGACCTGATCCGGGTCCAGCGTGACTACGTCGCGCGCTGGATCGCGCTGACGTCGGAAGTCCACCCGGAACTGAGCCTGCGCGAAGTGAAGATCACCGTGCACGCGGCGCTGACCATCGCGAACGACCTCGCGCGCACCCGGCGGGTCAACGGCCGCCCGAACATCGAGGCCGAGCTGACCGCGCTGACGCACGCCGTCCTGAAAGTCAGCTCTTAGCAAACTCACGTGTCCCGCAAAGGCAGGCGGTGCACGATATGCGGCGTGCCCACGAAACGCGGCCTGCATCTGGTGACCCGGGACGAAGACCACAAGGTCACCACGCTGGAGCTCTTCTTCGACCTGGTCTTCGTCTACGCCATCACCCAGACCACGCAGCTGATGGCCGATCACCTCAGCCCGCTCGGCATCGGACAGGGCGTGGCGATGATCGCCGTGCTCTGGTGGTGCTGGTGCGCCTACGCCTGGCTGGCCAACACCCTGCACGTCGACCGCGGTATCGCCCAGCTCGCGATGTTCGCCGCGATGGGGACGATGTTCCTGGTCTCGCTGACCATCCCGGAGGCGTTCACCGACCTGCCCGGCGGCCTGTACGCGCCGCTGATGTTCGTCGGCTGCTACTTCCTCGTGCGGCTGCTGCATCTCACCGCGTACTTCGGCGCCGCCCGGACCGATCCGGAGCTGCGCAAGGTCGTCCTGAAGATGTTCGTCGGACTGCTGCCGAGCGTCACGCTGCTGACCGTCGCGGCGTTCTTCTCGGGCTGGGTGCAGCTCGGTATCTGGGCGGTCGCGCTGCTCGCCGACTACGTCAACGTCTTCCGGACCCGCTCCTCGGACTGGCGGCTGCACCAGCCCGGCCATTTCGCCGAGCGATTCGGGCTGATCGTGATCATCGCGCTCGGCGAGTCGATCGTGGCGATCGGCATCGGGATCAGCTCGTACCCCATGTCCTGGCCGATCACGCTGGCCGCCGTCTTCGGGCTCACGCTCGCCTCGGCGATGTGGTGGATGTACTTCGCCGTCGTCGCCCACGTTTCCGAACACAACCTGAAACGCGCCGACGGCGTCGAGCGGGTGCGGATCGGGACGGACACGTACACGTTCCTGCACCTCCCGCTCATCGCCGGGATCGTGCTCGTGGCGCTGGGGCTGAAGAAGTCGCTGCTGTACGTGTCCGACACCGAGCACCACAGCCTTTCCGACGGTCTGCACGGGACACCGATCTGGGCGCTGACCGGCGGGCTCGCGCTCTATCTGATCGCGTTGAGCGGGCTGCGGAAGCGGAACTTGGGCTCATGGAACGGGCAACGGCTGGTGCTCGCGGTGGTCCTGCTGGCAGCGACGCCGGTGCTGGAACTGGTGCCGGCGATCGTGCTGGTCGGCGTCGTGGCGGTGGCCGCGGTCGCACTGGTGCTGTTCGAGAGGCGCAAGCTCGTGAGTAATCCGGGACTCCTCCACCCCCGGAATCACTCATCGGCGTGACGTTCGCCTCCCCCGTGGTAGCGCATCCGCCCGAGGGGAGTTAACCTACTCACGAGTAGGTAAGCGAGGCAGGGAGACTCACCGTGGGTGCGCCTAGGAAACGAGACGCGATGGGCCTTGGCCTGTCCGCGCTCACCCGGCTGGCCGGGAGCAAGGTCATTGAACGGGCCGGACTTCGGAAGCCCGTGCAGAACCTGGTCAGTGCCGGGACGCGCAACGGCTTCCGGGTCGCGGGCGCGGCGGGACGGACCTTCAAATCCGCCCAGAAGCTCGGCAAGCCCGCGCGGCTCGCGTCGGCCGAGGACACGGGACTGTTCGACCTCACCCCGAGTGAGGATCAGCAGCTCATCGTCGAGACCGTGACGGAGTTCGCGGCCGAGCAGCTGCGGCCCGCCGCGGCCGACGCCGACGCGAAGCTCCAGGCCCCCGAGGGTCTGCTGAGCCGCGCCGCCGAACTCGGCATCACGCTCGTCGGCATCCCCGAGGAGCTGGGCGGCGTCGGCACCGAGCGGTCGGTGGTCACTAACGCGCTGGTCGCCGAGGCCCTCGCGCACGGCGATCTGGGGCTCGCGGTCGCGGTGCTCGCGCCGTCCGCGGTCAGCACCGCGCTGGTGTCCTACGGCGACGAGCAGCAGCAGGCGGATTACCTACCCGCGTTCGTCGGCGAGAACGTCCCGGCCGCGGCGCTCGCGCTGCAGGAGCGCACCGCGCTGTTCGACCCGTTCAAGCCCGCCACGAAGGCCCGCCGCACGCCGAAGGGCTACCAGCTCGACGGCGTGAAGTCGCTGGTCCCGCGGGCCGCGGACGCCGAGCTGTTCATCGTGTCGGCCGATCTCGAAGGCCGTGGCCCGGCGCTGTTCCTCGTCGAGTCTTCGAACTCCGGCGTCACCATCGAGTCCGAACCGGCGATGGGCCTGCGCGGCGCGGCGACCGGGAAACTGCACCTGGAGAAGGTCGCCCTGCCCGCCGGAGCACTGCTCGGCGGCGGCAAGGCCGAGGTCTTCACCGAGGTCGTCCGGCTCTCGCGCCTCGGCTGGGCCGCGCTGGCCGCCGGGACCGCGAAGGCCGTCCTCGACTACGTGGTGCCGTATGTCAACGAGCGCAAGGCGTTCGGCGAACCGGTGAGCCACCGGCAGGCCGTCGCGTTCTCGGTGGCCGACATCGCCATCGAGCTGGAAGGACTGCGGCTGGTCGCGCTCCGCGCCGCCGCCCGCGCCGAACAGGGCAAGCCGTACGCCCGCGAGGTCGCGCTGGCCCGGAAACTGGCCACCGACAAGGGAATGCAGATCGGCAGCGCCGGGGTGCAGCTGCTCGGCGGACACGGGTTCGTCAAGGAGCACCCGGTCGAGCGCTGGTACCGCGACCTCCGTGCGATCGGCGTGATGGAAGGCGCCGTCCTCCTCTAGGACTTTGAAAGGCAATCATGATCAACCTTGAGGTTCCGAAGAAGGCCGGCACCCTGATCAACCAGGCGTACCAGGCCGCGGCCGAAGTGTTCCGGCCGATCTCGCGCAAGTACGACCGCGCCGAGCACACCTACCCGGCCGAACTCGACATGTTCGCCGCGCTGCTGGACGGGCTGAACTCCTCCGGCGAGGGCGGCGCGGGCGCGGCGGGGGTCCGCCGGTCCGAGAAGAACGAGAAACCGGGCAACCGCAACGGTTCCAACCTCAACATCGTGCTCGGCACGATCGAGATGTGCTGGGGCGACGTCGGTCTGCTGCTGTCCATGCCGCGCCAAGGGCTCGGCAACGCCGCCATCGGCTCGGTCGCCACCGACGAGCAGCTCAAGAAGTTCTCCGGGCTGTGGGCCGCGATGGCGATCACCGAACCGGACTGCGGCTCGGACTCCGCCGCGATCACCGCGACCGCGCGTCTCGACGGCGACGAGTACGTGATCAACGGCGAGAAGATCTTCGTGACCGCGGGCGAGCGCGCCGACGCCGTCGTCGTCTGGGCCACCCTGGACAAGACGAAGGGCCGCGCGGCGATCAAATCGTTCGTCGTCGAGAAGGGCACGCCCGGCTTCGAGGTGGTGCGCGTCGAGCACAAACTCGGCATCCGCGCCTCCGACACCGCCGTGCTGCGCTTCGAGAACGTCCGCGTGCCGAAGGAGAATCTCCTCGGTACGCCGGAGATCGACACCGCCAAGGGTTTCGCGGGGGTCATGCAGACCTTCGACAACACCCGCCCGCTGGTCGCCGCGATGGCCATCGGTGTCGCCCGCGCGGCGCTGGAGGAGACCCGGAAGATCCTCACCGACGCCGGGGTGACCATCGACTACGACAAGCCCGTCCACAGCCAGCACGCGGCGGCCGCCACGTTCCTGCAGCTGGAGGCGGACTACGAAGCGGCGTACCTGCTGACCATGGAGTCGGCGTGGATGGCCGACAACCGCAAGCCGAACTCGCTGCAGGCCTCGATGGCCAAGGCGAAGGCCGGCCGGTCGGTCGTCGAGATCACGCTGAAATGCGTCGAGCTGGCCGGAACCTTGGGCTACACCGAGGAATCGCTGCTGGAGAAGTGGAGCCGGGACGCGAAGATCCTGGACATCTTCGAAGGCACGCAACAGATCCAGCAGCTGATCGTGGCGCGCCGGATCCTGGGCAAGACGAGCGCGGAGCTGAAGTAAGGCGCGAGGCTCGCATGACCGGGTGCCTACCGCGACCAGGGGTTGCGAAAGCCACTTTCGCAACGTTGAAGGTTGCGAAAGTGGCTTTCGCAACGTCGGCCGTGGCCGGGCGCGGGAACGCCGTGGCGATCATGTCGCGAAAGCCACTTTCGGGACATCAGACGTCGCGAAAGTGGCTTTCGCGACACACCGCCACAAACCGTGAGCCTGAGACCGGCAGCACCCGGTAGCCATGGCGGCAACCGTCCTTGCCACCCACGAGCCCGTTTATTTCCACCATTTCGACAACACCTTCGTGGTGACCTGGCAGAGGTACTCTCGAACTTTCCTTTGCCCGCGAAGGCCGGAGTCGCGATGAGACCGCTTCCCCCTGCGGCACGCTGGTGTCTCATCGTCCTCGGTGTCACGGTCTGCTACTTCGCCACCGCCCGGATCGGGATCCAGTGGGCGATCGTGCGGGAACAGATCTCGCCACTGTGGCCCGCCGCGGGGGTCGCGTTGGCCACGCCGATGCTGCTGGGCCCGCGGTTCTGGCCGGGGATCTTCCTCGGCGCGCTCCTGACGAACATCGCCCTCGGGCCTTCGCTGGGCACGGTCCTGGTGATCTCCGCAGGCAACACGGCCGGCCCGATGGTGGCGTACGCGGTGATGCGGCGGCTGGGTTTCCGCAACGAACTCGACCGGCTTCCCGACGCCGTCCTCCTGGTGGTGGTCGGGGCGATCGGGGGCACGGCCGTCAGCGCCGTCATGGGCACCGGCGTGCTGGTCTTCGGTGGCGCGCTGAGCCCAGGCGATTTCTGGGCGACCGCGCTCGTGTGGTGGACCGGCGACGCGATGGGTGTCCTGACGATCACGCCGCTCCTGCTTCTCGCGCCGAGGTTCCACATGCCCAAGCGGGTTCCGCTCATCCGCTGGGGCGAGGCGGCGGCGCTCGCGCTCTTCGGTCTCGGCACGGCCGTCCTCGCGTCCACGACGACGCCGAAGCTGTTCGTGGTCTTCCCCGTGCTCATCTGGGCGGCGCTGCGCTTCCGGCAAGCCGGAGCGTTGCTGTGTTCCTTGTGCGTCTGCACGGTCACGATCTTCGCCGCGATCCGGGGGCTCGGCCCGTACGGTTCTTACGAGCTGGCGACCAGGATGCTGCACGTCCAGGCCTACGACGCCACCGTCGGGCTCACCGCGCTGACGTTGTCCACGATCGTCCTGCAACGCGACCGCGCGACGGCCGAGATCACCGACGCCTGGCGCCAGATCACCGAAATGGTGGACATGATCGCGCCTCGCCAGTCATTGCGCAGCGCCATCACCCAGCACAACGAGGACGAGGCTCAGGCGGCCTGTGCGTCGAGGAAATGGTCGAGGTAGCGCCACGTCGTCCCGCGGGCCTTCCGGCCGGTGAGGACGCCCAGGTGCCCGCCGGGCGCGGTCTCGAAGGTCACCGACGGCGAGTTGTCCAGCAGTTCGGTGAGCCGTTCGACGGCGGCGCGCGGGGCGATCGTGTCGTTCTGTCCGGCGATGACCAGCGTCGGCACCTTGACCCCGGACAGCGCGATGATGCGGCCGTTGAGGTCGACCGTGCCCTCGGCGAGATCGTTGGCGCGGAAGAACCGGTGGTAGATCTGGCCGAATGTCCGCCCGGGGTAGGCGATCATGTTGTCCATGAAATGGTCGACGGCCTCGATCTGCGCCAGATAGTCCCGGTCGTCGAGATTCTTCAGGATGGCAAGCGGTTTGGTGATCTCCTTGCTGATCCCGGTCGCCCGGAAGACGCGGCTGACCAAATAGGACGGTGCGCCGCCGAGCGCCCGGTAGAACGGGGTCAGCAGGTGGCCGCCGGTGAGATCCACCAGCGGGCGGAACGGGGCGATCAGCGGGATCGCGGTGAAGTCGAACGGCGACGCGATGGTCGCGATCGACTCGATCGGCAGATCGGGCTGGTCGGCGGTGGTCAGCAGGGAGAAGATCCCGCCGAGGCACCAGGCGACGACGTGCACGCCCTGGCCGCCGGAGTCCTCGCTGACCTTGCGGATCGCGCGCGGGAGCACCTCCTCGATCCAGTGCTCGATACCGAGGCGCCGGTCGGAGAAGGCGACGTTCCCGTAGTCGACGAGGTAGGTGTTGCGGCCGCCCTCGACCAGATGCTCGGCGAGGCTGCAGCCGCGGCGCAGGTCGAAGCACAGCGCGGGCGCGGCCAGCGGCGGCACCAGCAGCACCGGCGGGCCTTCCTGGGGTCCCTTGCCGTTGGTCAGCCGGTAGAGGGAGCGATTCGGCCCCTGGTCGATCAGAACGCGCGGCACCGGGCGAAGATCCGCGACACCACCGTGCAGCACCTTCCCGACGACGTTCGACGCGGCGGCGGCGAGCCGTGCCGGGGGTGTGGCCATGGTGTGCCTCCTGGGGAATCAACGCGGTAAGACGTAATCTTGCCGCTTGGGGGCGCACGACTCAACACCGCCGCCGTCACAGGCCGTCCATTTCGGACGGTCGCTAGGCCGTCCGAGTTAAGAATCAGCGCCCTTTTCCGCCGCCGGGGCACTCCGCGCGGCCCGCGATTCGTACTCCGCGCGAGCGGAGGAATGCGTTGCGGAGGACAGAATCTTGTCTCCGCCGAGCGCACGGAGCAGCCCTTCGCCGAGACGACGCGGAAGCAGACGTGTGATCCTGCCCATGGCGTCCAACGATGCGGGAACGAAGACGTCGAACTTGGGGCGGCGCAACGCATCGACAATGGCCTGCGCCACATCTTCGGGTTGCACCGATTTGAAGAACTTCGCCTCGCCGAGCCCGCTGGCCAGTTCCGTGCGCACCACCGCCGGCATCACACAGGACACCAGCACGCCGGTTCCGTGCAATTCCAGATGCACCGATTCCGACAAACCGACGACGGCGTGTTTCGTCGCGCAGTAGGTCGCCGCGCCGGGGAAACCGGCCTTCCCCGCCATCGAGGCGATGTTGACGATGTGGCCGGTGCCACGCGGGCGCATTCGTTTCACGGCTTCCCTGGTGCCGTGGATGACCGCGTGCAGGTTGATTTCGAGCAGCCTGCGAGTGGCCGCGTCGTCCTCTTCGTCGAGCGGCGCGAGCGGCATGATGCCCGCGTTGTTGATCAGCACGTCGATCGGGCCGACGCGCCGCTCGACCTCGTCGAGGAATTCGGTGAAGCCCTTCGTGTCGGTGACGTCGAGCGGCAGCGCCTCGGCACCCAGTTCGGCCGCGGTCTTCTCGGCGAGGACCTGGTCCAGGTCGCCGATGACCACCTTGGCACCGAGCCGGGACAGCGCCGTCGCGGTACTGGCCCCGATGCCCTGCGCCGCTCCGGTGATCACGACGACCTTGCCCGCCAGGGAACGTTCACGCTTGGCCATGCCGGTCTCCTCTGCGACTTCACTGTCCGGGGCACTGTTGGCGATGTGTCAACTATGGTGCACCCGAAGCCGCGACGACGCCAGTCCTACGGACGTTGCTCGAAAACCTGCCCGATCCAGCCCTTGACGTCGAAACGTTCCGTCGGCTTGAAGCCCTGGCTCTCGTAGTAGCGCTGCAAGTCGCCGTCGCCACCGGCCCAGCAGTCGACCCGCACCAGCCCGATACCGCGTTCCCGCGCCTCGGCCAGCGCGAACTCGATGAGCCGCGAGCCGACCCGGTGCCCGGTGAACCGGCGCGAGGTCAGCAGCAGGCCGATGTAGATCTCCGGCTCGTCGACCGGCGAGACATGCGGGAACCGGTCCCCGAGGATGATCGCCCCGGCCACCTCGCCGTCGATCTCGGCGAGGTACAGCCCCGGCCCGTCGGCCATCCCGCGGACCCGTTCGACCCGTTTCGGGATCGTGGACCACGGCTCGGTCCCCCACTGCCCTTCACTGCCGCGCGAGGCGAGCCACGCGACGACCTCGTCGAACATGTCCAGCAACGTTTGGAAATCCCCAGAACCACCCTGGCGGATGATGAAGTCGCTCATCCTTCCGTTCTACAACATCGTCAGGACACGCGGACCTTCTGTGGTGATCGCGACCGTGTGCTCGACGTGCGCGGCCCTGGCGCCGCGGACGGTGCGCAACGTCCAGCCGTCGTCGTCGGTCCGGTAGGCGTCGCGGCCGTCGGCGATGAGCATCGGCTCGATCGCCAGCACCAGTCCCGGCTGGAGACGCATGCCGCGCCCCGGCCTGCCCTCGTTCGGCAGATGCGGGTCTTCGTGCATGCTGCGCCCGATCCCGTGGCCGCCGTGATGCGCGAGGAGGCCGTAGCCCGCTTCGCGACCGACGGTGCCGACAGCGTGGGAGATGTCGCCCATTTTGCCGCCGGCCTGCGCGGCGGCGATCCCCGCGGCCAGCGCGCGCTCGGTGGTCGCGATGAGTTCGAGGTCGGCGGGATCGGCCTCGCCGACGACGTAGCTGATCGCCGCGTCGCCGTGCCAGCCGTCGATGTAGGCGCCGGCGTCGATGCTGACCAGGTCGCCGTCACGCAGACGGTAGTCCGACGGGATGCCGTGGACCACGGCGTCGTTGACGCTCGCGCAGATCACCGCGGGGAACGGGGTCGGCGCGGAATGCGGGCGATAGTGGAGGAACGACGGTTTCGCACCGGCGTCCCTGATCACCTGCGCGGCGATCTCGTCCAGCTCTTTCAAGCTGACGCCGATCGCCGACGCCTCTTTCGCCGCTTGCAACGTCTGCGCCACGACACGGCCGGACTCACGCATGGCGTCCAGCTCGGCGGCGGATTTCAACTCGACCATGCCGATAACTATACCGGTATAGTTATCGGCATGGTCGAGGGCGTCAGGCCACGCCGAGGTGCCGCGCGATCAGCATCCGCTGCACCTCCGAGGTCCCCTCACCGATCTCCAGGATCTTCGCGTCGCGGTAGAAGCGGCTCACCGGGAACTCGTTCATGAAGCCGTACCCGCCGAAGATCTGCGTCGCGTCGCGCGAGTTGTCCATGGCGGCGTTCGACGCGACGAGCTTCGCGATCGACGCCTCCTTCTTGAACGGCTCACCGCGCAGCATCTTCGACGCCGCCGCGTAGTACGCGAGCCGCGCCGTGTGCGTGCGCACCTCCATGTCGGCGATCTTGAACTGGATCGCCTGGTACTCACCGATCTTGTGCCCGAACGCCTCGCGTTCCTTGACGTACCGCAGGCATTCGTCGACGCAGCCCTGCGCGAGCCCGACGCTCAGCGCGGCGATCGCGACCCGGCCTTCGTCCAAAATGGACAGGAACTGGGCGTAGCCGCGGCCGCGTTCGCCGACCAGGTTCTCGGCCGGGACACGGACGTCGTCGAACGAGAGCTCGTGCGTGTCCGAGCAGTTCCAGCCGACCTTGGAGTACTTCGGCGCGACGGCGAAGCCCGGCGTGCCGGACGGGACGATGATCGCCGAGATCTCCTTGCGCCCGTTCTCCTTCACGTCGGTGACGGCGGTGACCGTGACCAGCTTCGTGATGTCGGTGCCGGAGTTCGTGATGAACGACTTGCTGCCGTTGATCACCCAGGTGTCGCCGTCGAGTTTCGCCCGCGTGCGGGTGGCGCCCGCGTCCGAGCCGCCGCCGGGTTCGGTGAGCCCGAAGGCGCCGAGCGCGGTGCCGGCGCACAGCTCCGGAAGCCACTTCTCCTTCTGTTCCTCGGTGCCGAACCGGTAGATCGGCATTGCCCCCAGGGAAACACCCGCCTCGACGGTGATCGCGACCGAGGAATCGACGCGCGCCAATTCCTCCAGGGTCAGGCAGAGCGCGAAGTAGTCGCCGCCCATTCCGCCGTACTCCTCGGGGAACGGCAGGCCGAACAGCCCCATCTCGGCCATCTTCGCGACGATCTCGTACGGGAACTCCTCCCGTTCGTAGAGGTCGCCGATGACCGGGGCGACCTCGGAGCGCGCGAACTCCTCGACCGTCTTGCGCAGCGCCTCGTACTCGTCATCCAGCCGAAAGTCGATCATTGCTCATCCTTTTGGGGTGTCACCACGGCTACCGTCTCGTCCAGCGCGACCTGTTGGCCCGCGCGGACGGGGAGTTCGCTGACCACGCCGTCGATCGGCGCGGTGATCGTGTGCTCCATCTTCATCGCCTCGACTACCACGAGCGGGGTCCCGGCGGTCACCACGTCACCGGCGGCGGCCTTGACCACGAGCACGGTCCCGGGCATCGGGCTGGTGACCGGTCCGGCGCCGCCCGCGGAACCGGCGGCGGACCGCAGCCGTTCACGCTCGCCGATGGCGAAGCTGTGCCCGTCACGCGCGAGCCACACCGTCCGCCCGCTCCCGGCCGAGTGCCGGTAACGGTGGAAACCGGTGGGATGCCGGACTTCCAGGAGATCGCCGAGGCGTCGGGCGGACACCCTCACCGGCTCGGCGCCGTCCACGCTGACGAGCGCGTTCGCCGGAGTGCCCTGAACGCGCACCACGACTTCGGAGCTTCCCGACTTCAGCGCGAAGTCGATCCCGCCCGAACCGCCGAGCCGCCAGCCGTCCGGGACGTCCCACGGATCCACGACGTCTCCCTGCGGCTGCAGGGAAAGCAGCCGGTCGAGCGCCGCCGCCACGAAGAACTCCGGCGGCACCTCCTCGGAGACCAAAGTGGACAGTCGACGGTCGACGAGGCCGGTGTCGAGCTTGCCGTCACGGACGTCGCCGTCGGCGAGCAGCCCGCGCAGGAAGGCGACGTTGGTGCCGAGGCCGAGCAACGCGGTGTCCGCCAGCGCCAGATCGAGCCGGTGCAACGCGGCCGCGCGGTCCGGGCCCCAGGCGATGACCTTGGCCAGCATCGGGTCGTAGTTCGAACCGATGACCGCGCCCTCGCTCATCCACGAGTCGACGCGCACGCCCTCACCGGACGGCTCGTGGACCGCGAGCACGGTGCCACCCGTCGGGATGAAGCCGCGGGTGGGATCTTCGGCGTAGACCCGGGCTTCGACGGCGTGGCCGTCCAGCCGGACGTCGTCCTGCGCCACGGTGAGCACGTCACCGGCGGCGATCTTGACCTGCCACTCCACGAGATCGAGCCCGGTCACCAATTCGGTCACCGGATGCTCGACCTGCAGCCGGGTGTTCATCTCCATGAAGAAGAACTCGTCGGGCGCGGTGGCCGAAACGATGAACTCGACCGTCCCCGCGCCGACGTACCCGACCGAACGCGCGGCCTCGACGGCGGACGCGCCCATCTTCGCGCGCGTGGCTTCGTCGAGGAGCACGGACGGCGCCTCTTCGATGATCTTCTGGTGCCGCCGCTGCAGGCTGCACTCACGCTCGCCGAGGTGGATCACATTGCCGTGCGTGTCGGCGAGCACCTGGATCTCGATGTGGCGCGGTGTAGTGACGAACCGCTCCATGAGCAGGGTGTCGTCACCGAAGGAACCCTTGGCCTCACGGCGAGCGGACTCGACGGCGGCGTCCAATTCGGACAGTTCGGTGACGAGCCGCATCCCCTTGCCGCCACCGCCGGCGGACGGCTTGAGCAGCAGCGGGAACCCGACCTTCTCGGCGGCGGCCGCGAAACCACCCTCGGGAATGTCCACATCGGACGCACCGGGCACGACCGGGACACCGGCCTTGGAGACCGTGGCCTTGGCGCGGATCTTGTCGCCCATGGCGTCGATGGCCGCGACCGGCGGACCGATGAAGACCAGACCGGCCTCGGCGCACGCGCGGGCGAATTCCGCGTTCTCCGCGAGGAAGCCATAGCCGGGGTGGACCGCCTGCGCGCCGGTGTCGAGCGCCGCCTGGACGATCGCGGGAATGGACAGATAGCTCTTCGCCGCTTCGGCCGGGCCGATGCGGACAGCAGTGTGCGCCTCCCGGACGTGCCGGGCGTCGGCGTCCGCGTCGCTGTACACCGCGACCGAACGGATGCCGAGCCCCTGCAGCGAGCGGATCACGCGGACCGCGATCTCCCCGCGGTTGGCGACCAGAACCGTGTCGAACATGCTCACATCCTGAAGACGCCGTAGTTGACATCGGACAAAGGCGCGTTGGCCGTCGCCGACAGCGCGAGGCCGAGCACCGTGCGGGTGTCCGCCGGGTCGATCACACCGTCGTCCCACAGCCGCGCCGTCGAGTAGTACGGGCTCCCCTGCGCCTCGTACTGGTCGCGGATCGGCTCCTTGAAGGCCTCTTCGTCCTCAGCGGACCATTCGCCGCCGCGTGCCTCGATGGCGTCGCGGCGGACGGTGGACAGCACCGACGCCGCCTGCTCGCCGCCCATCACCGAGATCCGCGCGTTCGGCCACATCCACAGGAACCGCGGCGAGTACGCGCGGCCGCACATCGAATAGTTGCCGGCGCCGAACGAGCCGCCGATGACGACGGTCAGCTTCGGCACCCGCGCGCAGGCCACCGCGGTGACCATCTTCGCGCCGTGCTTGGCGATACCGCCCGCCTCGTAGGCGCGGCCGACCATGAAACCGGTGATGTTCTGCAGGAACAGCAGCGGGATCGAGCGTTTGTCGCACAGCTCGATGAAATGCGCGCCCTTCATCGCGGACTCGGCGAACAGCACGCCGTTGTTCGCGATGATGCCGACGGGATGGCCGTGGATCCGGGCGAACCCGGTGACCAGCGTCGAGCCGTACTCCTTCTTGAACTCGCCGAACCGGCTGCCGTCGACGATCCGCGCGATGACCTCGCGGACGTCGTAGGGGACGCGCGGGTCGGTCGGGACGACGCCGTACAGCTCGTTCGGGTCGGCGACCGGGGCCTCCGTCGGGAGGACGTCCCACGGGCGCGGCGTACGCGGGCCCAAGGTCGACACGATCGAGCGAACGATGCGCAAGGCGTCGGCGTCGTCTTCGGCCAGGTGGTCGGTGACGCCGGACTGACGCGAGTGGACGTCGCCGCCGCCGAGTTCCTCGGCCGTGACGACCTCGCCCGTCGCCGCCTTCACCAGCGGCGGGCCGCCGAGGAAGATGGTGCCCTGGTTCCGCACGATGACCGCTTCGTCGCTCATCGCCGGGACGTACGCGCCGCCCGCCGTGCAGGAGCCGAGCACCGCGGCGATCTGCGGGATACCGCGCGCGGACATCGTGGCCTGGTTGAAGAAGATCCGGCCGAAATGCTCACGATCCGGGAAGACCTCGTCCTGCCTCGGCAGGAACGCGCCGCCGGAGTCCACCAGGTAGACGCACGGCAGGTTGTTGTGCAGCGCGACCTCTTGCGCGCGCAGGTGCTTCTTGACCGTCATCGGGTAGTACGTGCCGCCCTTGACCGTCGCGTCGTTGGCGACGATCACGCATTCGCGGCCCGAGACCCGCCCGATCCCGGTGATGATCCCGGCCGACGGCGCCTCGTCGTCGTACAGTCCGGTGGCGGCCAGCGGGGACAGCTCCAGGAACGGCGAACCCGGGTCGAGGAGGGTGTCGACCCGGTCGCGTGGCAGGAGTTTGCCCCGCTCGACGTGGCGGGTGCGGGATTTCTCCGGGCCCCCGAGCCGGGCGGCGGCGAGCCGCTTGCGCAGGTCTTCGACCAGCTCGGCGTGGGAGGTGACGCTGCGGGCGTACTCGTCGCTGCCCGGATCGGCAGAAGTGCTCAGTACGGGTGTGTCCATGGCTCCTCGTCGCCAAGTTAGCCGTCGTTAACTCGCGTGCACAGGTTAACGCCCACTAACGTCGCTTGTCCACCGCACCCCGGAAGTACGTGAAGGCCCCCTTCACTGCGCTAGACGCAATGAAGGGGGCCTTCACGTACTGGAAATCAGCCGATGGCGGAGACCAGCGGGTTGTAGTAGCCGCCCCGCTGGCCGGTGGCCGTCGGGTGGTACGAGTTCACGATCGGCCAGGTGAGGCTGTGCAGGTAGTCGTCGGCCGACGAGCAGATGTTGTGCCCGGTGAACGCGCCCCGCACGTCGACGAACTTGGCACCGTTCGCCGAAGCACGAGCCGAGAGCACCGACGCCAGCGCGTCGGAACCCGAGTTGATCGCGGTGCGCTTCGTGTCGCTCAGCCCGACCGAGCACGAACCCGGCACCGTGTAGAAGCGCGGGTACCCGAGGACGACCAGCTTCGCACCGGGCGCCTTCGCCTTGATCTTGCTGTAGACGTTGTTCAGCAGCCCGGGAAGCGTGTTGTTCACGTAGGTCTTCGCGGTGTTGACCCGGTTGATGCAGGTCTGGTCGCTGCCGGTGGTGCAGGTGGTCATGACGTCGGCGAAACCGGCGTCGTTGCCGCCGACCGAGACCGTCACCAGCGTCGTGCTGGAGGTGACGTTCGCGATCTGGTTGAGCACGTCGCCGGTGCGCGCCCCCGAGCACGCGACGAACTTGAAGGTGGTCCCGGCGTGGGCGTTAGCCCACAGCTGGGGATAGGCGTTGGCACTGCGCATGCAATCGCCCGAGTTCCCGTAACTGCCGGCACCGACGCCGGACGAGTACGAGTCACCGAGCGCCACGTAGTTGGTCGCCGCTTGGGCGGTGCCCGCGAGACCGAGGGTGGCAAGGACAGCGACCCCCAGGGCCGCACCTAAACGAGTGAAGGAAAGAGCTTTGATCCGAGCAGGGACGGACATGGTCACTCCTTTGTGACAAGTTAACGAGAGACAGCATTACCAGGTGGTAGCCCCACACGACAGGGTCATTTCCCCAGGTAGCCCACTTGGCTCAGGCTGGAAGTACGGCCGCGTGTTAGCGCTCGCTA
This sequence comes from Amycolatopsis japonica, assembly GCF_000732925.1. Lineage (NCBI taxonomy): Bacteria > Bacillati > Actinomycetota > Actinomycetes > Pseudonocardiales > Pseudonocardiaceae > Amycolatopsis > Amycolatopsis japonica. The sequence goes on along the minus strand of NZ_CP008953.1, from coordinate 1,077,444 downwards.
ACACGCGGCCTTAATATGGCCAGATGCCGGCGAACCCCACCCCACTCGTGAACGGCGAGAAGGCGAACAGGCGTGAACAGATCATGGCCGCCGCCGCCGAGCTCTTCGCCCACCACGGTTTCCACGGCGTCGGCATCGACGACATCGGCGCGGCCGTCGGCATCTCCGGCCCGGCGCTGTACCGGCATTTCCGCAGCAAGGACGCCATCCTCGGCGAGATGCTGAACTCGATCAGCCGCTACCTCCTCGACGGCGGGACGGCCAGGGCGAGCCAGCGGGACGAGCCGGGTGAGGTCCTCGAAGCACTGGTGGATTTTCACGTCGACTTCGCGCTGACGCATCCCGCGTTGATCACCGTCCAGGAACGCAACCTCGCCAACCTCACCGACAGTGACCGCAAGCAGGTCCGCGCCCTGCAACGCCAGTACGTCGAGGTCTGGGTGCGGGCGATCAGCGACGCCGTCCCCGGGATCGGCGAGCGCCAGGCGCGTTCGGCGGCGCACGCGGTATTCGGGTTGATCAACTCGACGCCGTACAACCGCCATCTCGGTGACAGCGAACTGGCCGAGATGCTCTGCCGTCTCGCGCTGGGTGCACTGCACTCCGCCAAGTGACCACGACCGGGTTTCGGCCTATCCCCACTTTTCCGTCCTCTGGTGTTTGATAGGCACGTGGAGCCGGACAGGAGCGAGTACGAGCGGAGGCTCGTCGAAAAGGCGCAGCGTGCGCTCGTGGCGATCAGCCTCGGGGAGGACGCCGAGGCGCTCGACGAGCTCATGCCGACCGCCGCCGAGCCGCAGGCCCGCTCCGACGAGACCAAAGAGCTCGTGATGATGCTGTTCGGCGAATGCAGCGCCATGGTGTCGACGCTGGGTGATGGAGGAAGTGCGCCGGTCAAGGTGCAGGTGTTCGACGAGGACGGCGAAGAGGTCTCGATCGACCAGGCGGACCCGCCGGTGCGGACGGCCGTCCGCACGCTGCTGGCCGAGGTGCACGGCAACAGCGAGGCGGCGCAGGAACAGGTCGAGATCGCGCTCGCCAACGCCGCGCCGGACGAGGTCGACAGTCTTGTGCTGCAGGCGCTGCGGTGGACGATCCGGCTGTCGGCGGAATGCCTGGACCGGGACCTGCCGGTGGCGCCCTGGATCTCGGACGCCGTCGCGGACTAGCCGCTCGCGCTCGTGGCCGCCACGCGTGACTGGATGGACGACACGCGTGATCAGCCGGACGTCACGTGCGCCGTCCGGCTGATCACGCGAGTCGGCCGTCCAATCACGCGTGTCGTCCGTCTGATCACGCGTGGCGGCTATCCCAGCAGAAGCTTCACCAGCCGCCCGATCTGCTCGGTCTCGATCAGGAACGAGTCGTGCCCGTAAGGCGACGCGACGACGGCGAATTCCGCCCCGGCGACCCCGTCCGCGATGGCCCGCGACTGGTACAGCGGGTAGAGCCGGTCGCTGTCCACCCCGGCCGCGACGGTGCGCGCGGTGATCCGGCCGAGCGCGGTCGCGACGCCGCCCCGCCCGCGGCCGACGTCGTGGGTGTTCATCGATTCGGTGAGCACCACGTAGCTGCCCGCGTCGAACCGGCGTGACAGCTTCCCGGCATGATGGTCCAAATAGGACTCGACGGCGAACCGGCCGCCGCGCAGCGGGTCCTCACCGTCCTGATGGCGATGGCCGAACCGTTGCGCCAGTTCGGCTTCGCTGCGGTAAGTCGCGTGCGCGATGCGGCGCGCGATGCCGAGCCCGGCGTCCGGACCGCCGCCCGGGACGTCGTAGTAGTCGCCGCCGTGCCAGCCCGGATCGGACCGGATGGCGTGCAGTTGCGGTGCGGCCCAGGCGATCTGGTCGGCCGACGCCTGCGCGGTCGACGCGAGGACGAGCAGCGCCGCGACCCGCTCCGGTTCGCTCACCGCCCATTCCAGCGCACGCATCCCGCCCATGGAACCGCCGATCACCGCGGCCCACCGGCCGATGCCGAGCGCGTCGGCGAGGACGGTCTCGGCCGCTACCTGGTCCCGGACCGTCACGGCGGGAAACCTGCTGCCCCAAGGCTTTCCGTCCGGATGCGCCGACGACGGGCCGGTCGACCCCTGGCAGCCGCCGAGCACGTTCGGGACCACGACGAAGAACTCGTCCGTGTCGATCGCCTTGCCCGGCCCGATCAGGCCGTCCCACCAGCCGGGGCTGACGTGCCCCTCTTCCGCAGGGCCGACGGCGTGACTGTCCCCAGTGAGCGCGTGCTCGACGAGAATCGCGTTGGAGGCACTAGGGTTCAGTGTTCCCCAGGTCTCGTAGGCGAGCGTGAAGGGCAGCGTCCCACCGGTTTCGAGCGCCTGGACGCCGCTGACGAAGCGGCGACGTCCAGGCGGCTCTCCCTCTCGCCAAGCACCGGTCACAGAGCGGCCTTCGCCGCCCGGAATCCGGCCTCGAGGTCGGCCTTGAGGTCCTCGATCCCTTCCAGGCCGACGGCGAGCCGCACGAGGCCCGGCGTGACACCGCTCGACAGCTGCTCCTCCGGCGTGAGCTGGCTGTGCGTCGTCGACGCCGGGTGCACGATCAGGCTGCGCACGTCGCCGATGTTGACCAGCTGGCTGTGCAGTTCCGTACCGTCCACAAAGGCCCGTCCGGCTTCGACGCCGCCGCGGAGATCGAACGACAGCACCGCGCCGGCGCCCTTCGGCAGGTACTTCTTCGCGGCCTCGTGATACGGGCTCGACGGCAGCCCGGCGTAGTACACCTTCTCGACCTCGTCGCGCTGCTCCAGCCATTCGGCCAGCGCCTGCGCGTTGGACACGTGCCGCTCCAGCCGCAGCGAAAGTGTCTCGATCCCTTGCAGGATCAGGAAACTGTTGAGCGGCGCGATCGCGGCGCCGGTGTCGCGCAGGATCTGGACCCGGGCCTTGGCGGCGAACGCGCCCGGGCCGAGCGCCTCCCAGTACTTGAGACCGTGGTAGCTCGGGTCGGCCTCGTTGAACCCGGGGAACCGCGCCGGGTCCTTGCCGAAGTCGAAGGTGCCGCCGTCGACCAGCACCCCGGCGACCGTGGTGCCGTGCCCGCCGAGGTACTTGGTCGCCGAGTGGACCACGATGTCGGCGCCGTGCTCGATCGGGCGGACGAGGTACGGCGTCGGCACGGTGTTGTCCACGACCAGCGGGACACCGGACTCGTGCGCGGCGTCGGCGACCTTGCGGATGTCGAGGACGTTGCTGCCCGGGTTGGCCAGCGTCTCGGCGAAGAACAGCTTGGTGTTGGGCCGGACGGCGGCCTTCCACTGCTCGATGTCGTCCTGGTCTTCGACGAACGAGACCTCGATGCCGAGCTTCGGCAGCGTGTAGTGGAAGAGGTTGTACGTGCCGCCGTAGAGCGCCGGGCTGGAGACGAAATGGTCACCGGCGTTCGCGAGGTTGAGGATGGCCGCCGTCGTGGCCGCGGTCCCGGAGGCGAACGCCAGCGCCGCGACCCCGCCTTCGAGCGCGGCGAGCCGCTGCTCCAGCACGTCCTGCGTGGGGTTGTTGATCCGCGTGTAGATGTTCCCGGGCTCGGCGAGGCTGAACAGATCGGCGCCGTGCTGGCTGTCGCGGAACACGTACGAGGTGGTCTGGTAGATCGGGGTCGCCCGCGCGCCGGTGGCGGTGTCCGGCGCCGCACCCGCGTGGATCTGCTTGGTCTCGAACGACCATCCGTCCGCGCTCATCGCGATTCTCCTAGCGGCTCAAGGGGTTTCGGCTGTTGGCACCGAAGCTAGCTCCGCCGGACGGAGCACCCAACCGCTCTCAGGAGGTGGGATTCCTTTCCTGGAGAGCGAACCTGTTGCCCTCCGAATCGGTGAACATCGCCCACCAGCCCCACGGCTGCTTCTCCGGCTTGGCCGGGAACTCGACGCCCTTCGCCGAAAGCTCCTCGTACGTCTTTTCGATGTCGTCGGCGTAGAAGAAGAAATTGCCCGTCGGGAGTTCGTCCCGCACCTCGAAGCGCTTGAGGTCCTCCGGCGCGGTGCTCAGGACGAGCGACGTCACCCCATCGGCTGAAGTGACCTCGACCCACCGGTTCCCGTTGTCGTCGTACGGCACGTCGGTGGTGATCTCGAATCCGACGACTTCGGACCAGAACCGCTTCGCGCGCTCTTGATCCCGCACGCCGACCACGATCTTGTGCACGCCTCGAATCGCCACGTCCGCCTCCTTTGTATCCATAATGGATATAACGAGATCGGAGTGTATGCTTCGCGGATGGCCGACGGCAACCCGCAGCTCACCCCCGCGGCGTTCCAGACCCTGCTGGCGCTCGCGAAAGGGCGCGCGCACGGCTATGCGATCATGGGTTTCGTCGACGAGGTGAGCGGCGGCACCGACCGACTCGGCCCGGGCACGCTGTACCGGACCCTCGGCAGGCTCGTCGCCGACGGCCTGGTCGAAGAGGCCCCGGACGCGAGCGAGGACCAGCCGCACGACTCCCGCCGCCGCTACTACCGGCTGACCCGCGCCGGCCGCGAAGTCGCCGCCCGCGAGGCGGAGTTCCTGAGCAGGCTCGTCGCGGTCGCCGACCAGGCGGGGCTCCTGAAGCGCGCGGAGTCGGCGTGAGCCGGGCGCTCGGCTTGACGCCGCATCTGTTCGTCAAGGACGTCGACAGGTCGCTTTCCTTCTACGGCAAGGCGTGTGGCGCGCGGTGTTCGCGGGCGCGAGCGTGGAGGCGCCGGTCGAGGAGATGTTCTTCGGCGAACGCTACGGCCGGGAGGACTCCCCGCGAGGTCTGACGTGTGCGGTGGTCCCACCTGCTGGACAATCGCCCCATGGTTTCCGTGCGCACTGTCGTCGACCGGGTGGGGCCGACGCTGCTGCACGCCCTCCAGGTCCCCGAGGAGTCCCCCGCGGTCGGCGACGTCGTCATCGCCGAGCCCGGCCACACCCTGGCCGCGGGGGACCTTGTCCTCGGCGTCGCGATCACCGAGACCCCGGACGCCGCCGAACTCGTCAAGCTCAGCGCGGCCAAAGGCGCCGCCGCCGTCCTGCTGAAACCCCCGCTCGCGGCGAAACCCTCGGTGAAACGGGCGGCGAAATCGGCCGACATCGCGTTGATCGAGGTGCGCTCCGCGACGTCGTGGGCCCAGCTCGTCTGGCTGCTCAGGACGGTCCTCGACGCGCTGGCCGACGAGTCGGACGCGCTGGAGGACGGCGGCGGCCCCGGTTCCGGTGATCTCTTCCGGCTCGCGGACGCGGTCGCTTCGGTGGTCGACGCGCCCGTCACCATCGAGGACACCAACTCGCGGGTGCTCGCGTACTCGGCCCGGCAGGATCTGACCGACTCGGCGCGCGTGTCCACGATCATGGGCCGCCGCATCCCGGACGACGTGCTCGCGCGGTTCCGGTCGCGAGGCGTGTTCCGCGAACTTTCCCGTGGGCGGCAGACGATCTTCGTGCCCGCGCAACGCGACGGCACCCTGCCGCGGCTCATCGTGCCCATCAGGATGGGCGGCGAACTGCTGGGGTCGATGTGGGCGGTCGTCGCGGGCCCGGTCTCCGACGAACGCGCGGCCGCGTTCGCCGACGCGGCCCCCGTCGTCGCACTGCATCTGCTGCGCCGCCGCGCGCACACCGATTCGCAGCGCCGGGTCTCGGCCGAGCTCCTGCGCGCGCTCCTCGAAGGGAAGGCCAGTCCGCGCAAGGCGATCGCGGAACTCGACCTGTCCGAGGAGCCGCACCGCGTGGTCGTCATCGAGGTCTCCGGCGGCGACGGCCGCGACGACGAGGGCTTGCGGCTCGCGCTCCTCGAACGGATCTCGCAGGGTGTCGGCAGGCGGCCGGTGGCCACCGAACTCGGCGGCGTCCTCTACGCCGTCGTCCCGGACGGCGACGGCTGGGACGAACTCCGGGCGGCGCTCGAAGCCCTGCCGTCGTCGAGGAAGGGCGGGACACCGCGGGCGGCCGCCGGTTCGGCCTGCGAAATCGGCGAGCTCGCGACCTCACGGCTCCAGGCCGACGAGGCGCTGGGCCTGCTTCGCGCGAAGCTCGTCCCTGGCCGCGTCGTGGTCTTCGACGAGGCGTGGACAGCCCTTTCGCTGCATCGCGGCGCGACGGCGGCGAGCACCTCGAAGGTCGCCGAGCTCGGCCCGCTCGGCCTGCTGCGCGCGCACGACGAAGCTCACGAGAGCGGCTACGTCGACACGCTCTACCAGTGGCTGCGGCATCCGGGAGACCCGCGCGCGGCCGCGAAGGAACTCCGGATCCATCCCAACACCCTGCGGTACCGGATGCGGCGGCTGCTCGACCTCGTCCCGCTGGATCTCGACGATCCCGACGTCCGGCTGGCGTTGATCACGCAACTCGTTTCCCTGCGGTGGAGTTGATTCCACTACAAACTGCTCGATAACGAACACTTTGTAGCGCGACATTCCGCACCCGGACGTCAGGAAAGGGTCTTTCAGGACGGAAAACGTCTTGAAAGACCCTTTCATGACATTCGACGGTTCAGTGCGCGCTGGCGCGATATCCGTCCTCAATGGTCTGCCGTACCGCGGCGAGCAGATCGGCACCGGGGTAAAGCGGCAAAAGAACACCGGGGCCACCGTCGACCCGAAGCGCGGCTTCGTATCCGTGCCCGGGGGTTTCGACAAGGCCGACGATGACATCGGCCGGATTGCCTTCGGTGTCGACGGTGCGGACACGCCGCTCCCGCCGCCAGTCCTGATTTGTCATGCGGAACAGAATGGCAGCTTACCGGCCAGTAAGATCAACATCTTGACTCGATCGTGCTGCATTTACCGTTTCGCAGGTTGCACGACCGCGCCCACCCCCAGCGAACGCGGCCGTGCGTCATACCCGATAGCCGAGGTCTTCGGCGACGAATCTCTTCGGCACCATCCGGACCCAGACGGTCCCTTTCACCTCGGGATCATCGTGCAGGTAAGAACGAAAACGCGCATCCCATTTGCTCTCGTCGGGACCGAGATACCGGCTCAGCAGCCGCTGTCCACGAGGGACGTCGAACGGCAGCACCTCGGCCTCACCGCGCGCGAGCACCTGCCGCACCAGGCCGGTGCCGACGTCGCACACGTCGACGGTCACCGCGATCGACGGCGACTCGCGGACGAGACCGGCCAGCCGTGCCCATGGTCCGGTGAGGATCCAGAAGGCCTTCTTCTCCCAGAGGTACCAGGTGGGGCGTACAGATGGCCCGGCCGCGGCGACCCTGGCCGTCAGGGGACCGGCGAGGAATTCGTCGACGTCGAACATCAGACCTCGAGCAACGTCTTGCCGAGCGCGCCCCGCGACTGCATGACCGCGTGCGCGTCCGCCGCCCGCGCGAGCGGGAACCGTTGGCCGATCACGGGTTCCAGCCGTCCGGCGGCGGCTTCGGCGAGCGCGGACTCGGTGAACGCCCGCATCTGATCGGGCCCACCGAGGCCCCGGATCACCGTGACCCCGCGCGCGGCGGCGTCCTCTTCGGACACCTCCGTCCACGAACCACTCGACAGGCCGTAGATCAGCATCCGGCCGCCCGGCTTCAGCAAACCGAACGCCGCCGTCCCGATCTCACCGCCGACCCCGTCGAACACGACGTCGACCTCGCCCGCCTTCTCCGCCCAGCCCGGCTCGCGGTAGTCGACCGCCAGGTCGGCGCCCCGCTCCCGGACGTGCTCGGTCTTCGCGGCACCGCCCGCCGCGCCGACGACCTCGGCACCGGCGGCCTTGGCGAGCTGGACGACCAGTCCGCCGACCCCGCCGGCCGCCGCCTCGACGAGCACGCGCTCTCCCGGCCGGATCCGCGCGGCGGTCACCAGCGCGGTCGCCGTGCGGCCGTCGGCGAGGATCGCCACCGCGGCGTCGAGGGCCAGGCCGTCCGGCACCTCGAAGACGGCGTCGGCGTCGACCGCGACCCGTTCCGCGTAGCCCCCGGAACCGCCGGTGGAGGTCACGACGCGCTTGCCGACCAGACCGAGGTCCGTCCCTTCGCCGACCGCGCTGATCACGCCGCCGACGCCGTTGCCCGGGATCAGCGGCGGCTCGGCGCGGAACGGCCCGCCCCCGCCCGCCCGGAACTGCGTCTCGACGAACGTGATGTTGGCGAAGGCCACCTCGATCAGCACCTGGCCCGCTGCGGGCACGGGATCCGGGGCGTCGCCCGCGACGAGCACTTCGGGCCCGCCGAACTCTTTCAACCACACGGCTCTCATGTGACCCAAGGTGCAAGCTCCAGTTGACTGGAGGTCAAGCGATTGTGCCGCGAAAACCATGATCGGTTCTCAACACTGTCTCCAGCGAACGATGACACCGCCGTCCGGGTGGCTCACCGTGAGTGGCAGCACCTTGTTCGCAGAACCGTCGCCAGGAGGCTTTCCGTGCGTATCGCCGTCCCCCGTGAGATCAAGAAGCATGAATACCGGGTGGCGCTCACCCCGGCGGGCGTGCACGAACTGACCGGGCGCGGCCACGACGTCTTCGTCGAGACCGGCGCGGGCGTCGGCTCGTCCATCTCCGACGACGAGTACGTCGCCGCGGGCGCGAAGATCCTCGCCACCGCCGAGGAGACCTGGTCCGAGGGCGAACTCGTGCTCAAGGTCAAGGAGCCGATCGCCGAGGAGTACCCGCGGCTGCGCGCCGACCAGGTGCTGTTCACCTACCTGCACATCGCCGCGGACCGGCCGCTGACCGACGCGCTGCTGGCCGCGGGCACCACCGCGATCGCCTACGAGACGGTGCAGACCCCGAACCGCGCGCTGCCGCTGCTCGCGCCGATGTCCGAGGTCGCCGGACGGCTGGCGCCGCAGGTGGGCGCGTTCTCCCTGATGAAGCCGAGCGGTGGCCGCGGCGTGCTTCCCGGCGGCATCCCCGGCGTCCACCCGGCGCGCGTGGTCGTGATCGGCGGCGGTGTCGCCGGCCTCAACGCGGCGCGGGTCGCCCTCGGCCTCGGCTCGGACGTCGAGATCCTCGACACCAACGTCGACCGCCTCCGCCAGATCGACAACGACTTCGGCGGCCGCATCCGCACGGTGACCTCGAACGCGCTTTCGGTCGAGCAGTCCGTGCTGGAGGCCGACATGGTCATCGGCGCGGTGCTCGTGCCCGGCGCGAAGGCCCCGAAGCTGGTCTCGAACGACCTCGTGTCGCGGATGCGTCCCGGCAGCGTGCTGGTGGACATCGCGATCGACCAGGGCGGCTGCTTCGCCGACTCGCGGCCGACCACGCACGACGAGCCGACCTACAAGGTCCACGAGTCGGTCTTCTACTGCGTCGCGAACATGCCGGGCGCGGTGCCCCGCACCTCGACCTACGGCCTGACCAACGTGACGCTGCCGTACGCCGTCCAGCTGGCGGACCACGGCTGGCAGAAGGCGCTGCAGGCCGACGCTTCGCTCGCGAAGGGCCTCAACACGCACGCGGGCGCGCTGACCAACGCCCCGGTCGCGGCCGCGCACGACCTGCCCGCCACGGAGCTGGCCGCCGTCCTGGCCTGACCCCCACGCCACACTCCCACGCGAGGGACCTTTGCCCAAGAGCAAAGGTCCCTCGCTCCTTTTTGCGGCTTTCCGGCCCTCGGCTCCCCACGGTCGCGGCACACTGTCCGCGGGGAGGTACTCGATGGAATTCGAGGTACTGGGGCCGATCCGCATCCGATCCGTCACCGTCACCGGACGTCTGCAGAAGGTCCTTCTGGGGACGCTGCTGGCGAACGCCAACCGCGACGTCCCGGCGAGCACGCTCGTTGACGTCTTGTGGCCGGGGAAAACCGACGATTCCGCGTCGAAGCTGTATCTGCACGTCCACAAGCTGAGGCGGCTGCTCGGCGAACCGGATCGGCTGGCGAGCGGGGAGGGTGGCTACCACCTGCGGGTGCTGCCGGGGGAACTCGACGCCCAGCGGTTCGAGTCTCTCGTGGACGAAGCCGTCGCGAGCGATCCGCGGCGGTGCGCCGAACTTTCGCGTGAGGCGCTCGCCTTGTGGCGCGGTGAGCCGTACGACGGGCTCGACTCGCCGGAGCTGGCCGAGCGGGCGCGGCGGCTCACCGAGCGCCGGCTGGCCGCCATCGAAACGCTGTGCCAGGCCGAACTCGCCGACGGCGGGCCTTCGTCCCTGGTGGACGAGCTGACCGAACTGATCCGCCGTCACCCGTTCCGGGAACGCCTGCACGAACTGCTGATGATCGCGCTCTACCGCGCGGGGCGGCGCACGACGGCCTTGGGCGTCTACCGCGCGGCACGACGGCTGTTCGTCGAAGAACTCGGGATCGAGCCGGGTCCGGAGCTTCGCGAAGCCGAAAGGCGAATCCTCGCCGGGTTACCGATCGAGCCGGCGGGCTCGACGGCACCGGCGGTCGTGCCGTCGGAACTGCCCCGCACCGTACGGAACTTCGTCGGCAGGGCGGCGGAGCTGTCCGAATTGGACGATCAGCTCGCCCTGTCCGGCCGGGATTCGGCACCGGTGTGCGTCGTGGTGGGCACCGCTGGCGTCGGCAAGACCGCGACGGTGGTCCGCTGGGGCAACCGCGTCCGCCCCCGCTTCCCCGACGGCCAGCTGTACGTCGACCTCCGGGGTTACGGGCCGGAGCAGCCGCCCTCGGCCGCGAACGTGCTCGAAGGATTCCTCCAGGCACTCGGTGTAGAAGGACCGGCGATCCCCCGCGACCTCCCGGCGCGGGCGGCGCGGTTCCGGGCGCTGGCCGCCCGCCGCCGTCTGCTCGTCGTACTCGACAACGCGCGGACCTGTGAGCAGGTCCGGCCTCTGCTGCCGATGAGTTCCTCCTGCCACGTCGTCGTGACGAGCCGGGATTCACTCGCCGGGCTGGTGGCCCGTGACGGCGCGAACAGGATCGTCCTGCGACGGCTACCGTCTTCCGACGCGCGGGAATTGTTCCGTGGCCTCGCGGGCGAACGGACGGACGACGCCGACGCGATCGACAAGGTGGTGCGGCAGTGCGTCCGGCTGCCGCTCGCCCTGCGGGTCGCCGCGGAGATCTTCCGCGCCCGCGACAACATCAGCGTCGCCGACCTCGCCGCCGAACTGGCGGACGAGCACCGGCGCCTCGACCTGATGGACGCCGACGGCGACGCCCACACCGCGATCCGCTCGGTGTTCTCCCGGTCCTTCCATCACCTGCCACCGTCCTCCGCGCGGCTCTTCGTCCTGTGGGGCCTCCATCCCGGGCACGACCTCACGGCGTCTGCGTTCGCCGCGCTCTCCGGCGAAGACCTGCGTGCCACTCGAAAGGCTCTCGACGCGCTCACCCGATCGCACCTCGTCGAGGAGGGCTTCGCCGGGCGCTACCGGACACACGACCTGCTCCGCGCCTACGCACGGGAACTCGCGGACGAGGTCGAGCCCGCCTCCCGTGAGGCGGGCATGCGACGGCTGTTCGTGTGGTTCCTGCGCACGGTGATCGCGGCCCGCGCGTTCGTCGACCCGAAGGCCCGGGTGATCGACTTGAGCGGGGTGGAGGAGACGCGAACCGAAGCACCGTTCCACACCCGCGACGACGCGCTCGCCTGGTTCGCCTCCGAGCGCGCGAACCTGGTGACCCTGGTGCGGACCGCGGCGGAACAGGGCGCCGACCACATCTGCTGCCTGCTGGCCGCCGCGCTGATGCGGTTGTTCTACCTGACCAAACACTGGGACGACTGGCTGGTCACCCACGAGATCGCGGTGGCCGCGGCCCGGCGGTCGGGAAGACGCGTCGACGAGGCCTACCTGCTGCTCGGCCTCGGGAACGCACACGACGACGTCGGCGGCTTCGAGAAGGCGATCGAGTACTTCCGCACCACGGCGGAGGTGTTCCACGAGCTCGGCAACCGCCACGGGCAGGCGTGGACGTTGAACAACCTCGGCGTGACACAGGACAGCATGGGCCGCTTCGCCGAAGCGGCGAAAAGTTACACGGCCGCGCTGGAGATGTTCCAGGCGGACCGCGACCTCCACGGCGAGGGCATCGCGCTGAACAATCTCGGCGATCTTCGCCGTCAGCAGGGCCTCTTCGACGACTCCCTGCGTCACCTGCGGAACGCCGTCGCACTGCAGCGGAGCAGCGGCGATCGCACGTCGCTGCGGTTCACCCTGCGCACGCTCGGCGATCTGTACCGGGACAAGGGACTGCGGGAGCAGGCGAGCGAGGAGTACCGGGACGCGCTCGCGATCACGCGCGAACTGGACGACCGGTGGGGCTCCGCGCGGCTGCTCGTCCAGCTCGCCGACCTGTCGGTGGCGGACGGACGTGAAACCGAGGCTCGGGACCATCTCCACGAGGCACTCGGGCTGTGCACGGCCACCGGCGACCCGATCGCCGAGAAGATCCGGGCCCGCCTCGGCGCGTGAGGGCCCACGCGCCGAGGCGGCCGGGTTTCCCCGGATCAGGCGGGTTCCGCTTCCGCCGTGTCCGGTTCGTCGGGGGTGGTGACGCCGCCTGGCGATTCGGCCATCCCGGCTTCGGCAGGCAGCTTCTTGTCCTCCGGCGGGTGTTCCGGCGCCGGTTCGAGGACCCACTTGTCCGGGTTGCTCACTTCGGACGGCAGTGTTCCCGGCGCCGGGAAGCTGAGCGCGGAGATCTCGACGGCCTTGACGTTGGACGCGAACTCGCCCATCGTCGAGAGGGCGTTCTCGATGAGATCGGCGTAGCTGGTGGCCAGGTCGTTGATCGCGCCGAGCACCTCGGTCGGGTCGAAAAGACTGGCACAGCCTGCGGCCGCCTTCGTGATGAACCCGATGGCCATCCCCCACGTCTCATGCACGAAGGCGATCGTTTGGGCGAGCAGGGAGCCCACCTCCCCCAGTTTCGCGGCCGTCAGGTCGCACTCCTGGACGACCCGATCGGTGTGGGTCTTGAACGCGTCGAACGCGCCTCCCTGCCAATACGCGTCCAGCGAACCGAGTTTCGTGTTCAGCCCGTCGGCAACCGTGCTCGGTGTCTTCTGCGCTTCGCCCCATTGGGTGGCGCGCGACGAGGGGATCGTGCGGTCGCCGAGAAGCTTGCGGATCTCGTCGAGAATCACCCTCACCCCGGTGGCGACGGCGGGACCGCAGACAGTGCTCAAGAAATCCGCGGCGTCCTGCACTGTCGCCGCGTCTCCTTCCGGGTACGGCGCGGGTTCAGTCATCGTCGCTCCCCAGGTAGCCGAACTGCTCGTAGTACTCGGCGTCTTGCGCGGCGTAGGTGTTGGCGACGGTGACGAGCGCGGACTCGGTGTCCTCGAAACTCGTGATCGCCTCGCCGAGTTTCTCGACGATGAGCTTGCACGCGTCGTTGTACGCCTCGATGTATCCCGCGCCGGTGGCGAGCAGACCGAGGTCGCCCGGTTGCATCGTCAGCCCGCCGATCGTGTCCTTGAGCGTGGTCCACGATTCGGCCGCGGTCTGGAACTCCGTCGCCATGTCCGCGAGCGATTCCGGGACGACCTCGTAGCCGGTTCCCTCTGCCATCAGAGCCTTCTCCGTTCGATCCGCTCGGACCTGGCGGCCTGTTCGGCCCGCTCGATCGCCGAGAGGAGGTGGCCGCCGAGCGCGGCCGGGTTCATCGTGCGCAGTGCCCGCTCGTCGAGGTCGACGGCGACCAGGTCACCGGCCTCGTCGACGTGGACCCTGCCGAGACCGGCGTCGATGTCCGCGCCGGCGAAGTGTTCTTCTCGCCGGGAGGTCGCCCGCCTGTCGTCTTCGTCATCGAGGTCGTGGAGCCGCAGCAGGCCGTTCATCGGACGCCCACCCGGGCCAGCCGCCGATATTCGGCGCGGGCCTCTTCACGCGCCTGACCGACCGCCTCGACGATGTACGCGCCGAGTTCTCCACTGCGGCTGCGTGCCACCGCGGCCCGGTCGATGTGGATCCCGACGAGCCGCGCCCGATGATCCACCTCCGCCCGCACAAGTCCCCCACGTGCCGACGCGGTGTAGTGCCGCCCCGCCAGCTCCCCCTCGGCCTGCACAAGCGCGGCCTTGCTCCTCGCGAGCAGTTCCGCGAACTCTCTGATCTTCCGTACCGGATCTATGTCCACCGGTCGTCTCCCCTCGTCACCTAACAGACGACAGGATCACGCCCCGACCTTTCCCAGACCTTTCCCCGCGCTCCGTACCCTGCGCGCTCTCGCCCGGCCAGGGCGCTCCGCGCCCTAGGCCACCCCGTCGAGACCGGCGCCGACCGCACCGCGGGGGTCCGGGGGGCTCGGCCCCCCGGGTGATACGACGAAGCCCCACCTTCGGGAAGACGCGCCAGCGTCGACCGAAGTGGGGCAAAGGGGCTGAGGGCGGCCCGCTCGACCAGCCTGGGGGTCACTGGGAGCGGGCCGCCTCCTACATCGTAGGTAATAAGTGGCCGTCGCGCTGCATGGGGTTGCCATGTCTTCCGAATTATTTCTTCACGAACCGCTGGCCAGGTCGGTGATTTTCCGCGCTCTGCGTCGTATATCCGGTAGTCAGCGGCCATTCGGCGCAGCGACGGGTGCCCTGGAGGACGCATCCGTCACCCGGTCGAACGTGACGAAGGTCGCTTTCGGCGGATTGACCCCTTCCTCGGGTACGGACTCACCCCGTGAGGCAGGATGTCGCGTGATCGGCCTTCGTCAACAAAAGGGGACGGTATGCACGACGGCAGTGGCCGCATCGCGGTGCAGAACCTGAGCAAGCAGTTCGGTGCGGTCAACGCGGTCCAGAATCTGAGCTTCACGGTGGAGCCCGGTTCGGTGACCGGCTTCCTGGGGCCCAACGGGGCCGGGAAGACGACGACGCTGAGGATGCTGCTCGGGCTGGTGACGCCCACGAACGGCACGGCGACCATCAACGGGCGCCCGCACGACCAGCTGGGGAATCCGGCACGGGTCGTCGGTTCGGTGCTGGAGAACGAGGGTTTCCACCCGGGTCGCACGGCGCGGAATCACCTGCGCGTGTACTCGGCGGCGATCGGGATGCCGGATCAGCGGGTGGACGAGGTCCTGGGGCTGGTGGGTCTTTCGTCGGCGGCGGACCGCAAGGCGGGCGGGTTCTCGCTCGGTATGCGGCAGCGGCTGGCGCTGGCGACGGCGTTGCTGGGGAATCCGCAGGTGCTGGTGCTGGACGAGCCGACGAACGGGCTCGACCCCGAAGGCATCCTGTGGCTTCGGAACTTCCTGCGCGCGTACGCGCGTGAGGGGCGCACGGTGCTGGTCTCGAGCCACCTTCTGAACGAGGTGGAGCAGACGATCGACCAGGTCGTGATCATCAGCCAGGGCATGACGCGCTACAACGGCTCGCTGGACCAGTTGCGCAAGAGCAACCAGTCCCGGGTGCTGGTGCAGTCCGCCGACGCGAGCGGTCTCGTCTCCGCGTTGCAGGAGGCGGGGATCACGCAGGTCGCGCCGATGCCCGACGGCCGGGTCGCGGTCTCCGGCGCGACGGTGCAGCAGATCGGTGACGTCTCCGCGAAGGCGAGCATCGCGGTCTACGGCATGCAGGAGGAGACGGCGGATCTTGAGCGCATGTTCTTCCAGCTGACGCAGGGCCAGTACGCGGCGCCGCAGCCCGGTTTCCAGCAGGGCCCGCCGCCGGGCTACCAGGGTCCGCCTCCGGGCTATCAGGGCCCGCCGCCCGGTTATCAGGGGCCGCCGCCCGGCTACGCGCCGCAGAACACGCCGCCGCCCGGTTTCGCGCCGCCGCAGCAGTTCCAACAGCAGGGTCAGCCGCCGCAGCAACCGCAGTACCAGCAGGCGCCGCCTCAGCAGCAGGCGCAGCAGCAGGGCCAGAACGAGGGCTGGGGAGGCCAGGGCTGATGGGCAACCTGATCAAGGCGGAGTTCCGCAAGACGCTCACGCTCAAGGCGTGGTGGGCGCTGATGATCCCCGCGGTGGTCTTCGCTTTCGCGTTCGCCCTGTTCTGGGGCATGGTCACCAACGACTTCAGCGACTTCCTCGGCCGCTCGGACACCCGTGAGCTGACCGAGGCGCTCGGCATCTCGACCGGTGAGCTGCCGGTCGGTCTGCTCGCGCTCGGGCACGGCATCAACATCGGCACGATGATCCCGATCATCTTCGGCGTCTTCGCCCTCGCCGGCGAGTACACGAAGAAGACGATCACGACGACGTTCCTCACCGCCCCGAACCGGGTTTCGGCGTTGAGCGCGAAGATGATCACCTACATCGCCTGGGGCGCGATCTACGGCGTGATCATCGTGGGCGCGGCGAGCCTCGGCACCGTGATCACGGTCGACAGCCAGCGCCTGCCGACGGCGGGCCAGTGGCTGGGCGTGCTGGGCGCGGGTGTCCTCGCGACGATCCTGGCGACCCTGTTCGGTATCGGGGTCGGCGCGGTCTGGCGCAGCGTGGTCGGCAGCATCATCACGCTGACCATCTGGATGCTGGTGGTCGAGAACGTGCTGGTGTTCGTCATGTTCGGTGCCGCGGACATCACCTGGCTGGGCGGCGTCCTGCCGAACGGCACGGTCAACGGCATCGTGGGCGCCATCGGCGCGGAGGCGTTCGGCGCCGCCGGCGTGAAGGTGCCCGGCCTGCAGGACGAGACGGCGTGGGCGCTGCAGTACGCGGCCGGTGCCCCGGGCGCGTTCTCGTGGTGGGCCTCGGCGCTCATCTTCTTCGGCTGGACGATGATCTTCTTCCTCGCCGGCTGGGCCGTGAACCAGAAGAAGGACATCACGTAAGTCACAGTCCACAAGCGCCATGAAAGGTCCTTTCCTTGCAAATTTCGCAAGGAAAGGACCTTTCATGGCGTTCGGCCCTGCGCGAACCGGCCGGGACTGTCGGTGCGGACGCCTAGGCTTGCGGGGTGACTACTGCTCCACCTCGTCCGCGTCAAGCCAGTCCGGCTCGTGAGACCACCCCCGCACCCGCCGGAGGCTGGATCCGCCGTCTGGCCGCTTCGTGCTGGAAACATCCGTGGCTCGTCGTGCTCTCGCTGGGTGCGGCGATCATCGGCGTCGGGCTCCAGGCCGCCGGTCCGCTGCTGATCCGCGAGGCGCTGGACGACGCCGTCGCGGGCGACACCTCCCGCCTCGGCCTGCTCGCCACCGTGATGGCGGTGCTGCAGGTGCTGACCTTCGGCAACGCGTTCGCCCGCCGGTACGTCGGCGGGCGGCTGGCCCTCGACGTCCAGCACGACCTGCGCCGCCAGGTGTTCGGCGCGGTCTCGCGGCTCGACGGCGGCAAGCAGGACGCGTTGCGCACCGGGCAGGTCGCCTCGCGCGCGATCTCGGATCTGCAGCTGGTCACTTCGGTCCTGATGCAGGTGCCGCTTTCGGCGGGTTCGGTGATCTTCGCGTTGCTGTCACTCGGCGCGATGCTGTGGATGTCGCCGACACTGACCTTGATCGCGATGGTGGTCGCCCCGGCGATCGCGATCATCATGGCGGTGAGCCGGAAACGGCTCTTCCCCGCGACCTGGGCGGCCCAGCAGCGCGCGGCCGACGTCGCGCAGCAGGTCGAGGAGACCGTCACCGGCGTACGCGTCGTGAAGGGTTTCGGCCAGGAAGCGCGCGAAGTCGCGAAGCTGGAGAAGACGGCGAAGAAGCTCTTCGCGGAACGTATGCGCGCGGCCCGGCTGTCCTCGTTGCCCACGGCCACGACGGCGGCCCTTCCCGCCGCGGGACAGGTCGCGGTGCTGGCGGTCGGCGGCGTCCTGGCGTTGAAGGGCGAGGTCAGCCTCGGCACCTTCCTGGCGTTCGCGACCTATCTGTCCATCCTGATCGGCCCGGCGCGGATGATCTCCAGCCTGGTCGTGCAGGCCCAGCTGACCAGGGCGGGCGCGGAACGGGTCAACGAACTCATCGACGCGCAGCCCGACGTCGTCGACAGCCCGGACGCGCGGCCGCTGCCCGACGGCCCGCTCGGTGTCCGGCTGGAGGACGTCTCCTTCGGCTACACGCGGTCGGATCCCGTGCTCGACGGTCTCACCCTGGAGGCGCGGCCGGGCGAAACACTCGCGCTGGTCGGCACGGCCGGTTCGGGCAAATCGACGATCTCCTTGCTGCTGCCCCGGTTCTACGACGTGCACAGCGGCTCGGTCCAGGTCGGCGACCTCGACGTCCGCGACGTCCGGCAGCACGATCTGCGCGGTGCGATCGGCGTGGTCTTCGAAGAGGCGTTCCTCTTCTCGTCGTCGGTACGCGACAACATCGCCTACGGCAGGCCGGACGCGAGCGACGAAGAGATCCGCGCGGCCGCGCGGGCCGCGGAAGCGGACGAGTTCATCCAGCGTCTCCCCGACGGCTACGACACGCTCGTCGGCGAGCGCGGGCTCACGTTGTCCGGCGGTCAGCGGCAACGGCTCGGCCTCGCCAGGGCGCTGATGACCGATCCGCGCGTGCTGGTCCTCGACGACGCGACCTCCGCCATCGACACGGTCACCGAGGCGGCGATCCACGACACGCTGCGTTCGGTCACCGCGAGCCGGACGACCCTGCTGATCGCGCACCGCCGCTCCACCCTCGCCCTCGCCGACCGGATCGCCGTGCTCGACAAGGGCCGCGTCGTCGACGTCGGCACCGAGGAGGAACTGCTAGCCCGCTGCCCGCTGTTCCGCGAACTCGTCGCGGGTCCGGGTGACGACGTCGAGGAGCCGCATCGCTGCGAGGGTCTCGACTGCGGTCCCGCCGGGATCACCCCCGCGCTGTGGCCGGAGCAGGACAAGGCCGACGAGCTGGCCGGCGAGCGGAAGGGCTCGGGCGGCGAATGGGACGTCGACCTGCCGCCGAGCCAGGAACTCATCGAGGGTGTCCGGAAACTGCCGCCCGCCACGGATGTCCCGCGGTTGCCGGGCACGGATGTCACCGCGCCCGAACCGAAGTTCCGCCTCGGCCGCCTGCTGAAACCGGTGCGCGGCCCGCTCGCCCTGGTGATCGGGCTGGTCGCGGCGGACGCGCTGGCCACCATCGCGATGCCCGCGCTGTATCAGCACGGCATCGACAACGGGGTGCGCGCCGGCGCGGAGGCGGTGATCTGGCTGGCCGCCGGGATCGGCGCGCTGGTGATCCTCACCGACTGGCTGGTGGTGTACCTCCAGACGAAGATGACGGCGCGGGTCGGCGAGACGGTGCTGTATTCGCTGCGCGTGCGCAGTTACGCCCATCTGCAACGGCTCGGGCTCGACTTCTACGAACGCGAGCTGTCCGGGAAGATCATGACCCGGATGACCACCGACGTCGACGCGCTCTCGACCTTCCTGCAGACCGGTGTCGCGCAGGCGGTGGTGAGCGCGCTGACGCTGGTCGGGATCGCGGCGGCGTTGATGATCACCGACATCGGCTTGGCCGCGTACGCGCTCGCGGTGCTGCCGATCCTCGTCGTGGCGACCGTGATCTTCCGACGAGCGTCGTCCAAGGCGTACACCGAAGCCCGGGAACGGGTCAGTGTCGTCAACGCGGACATGCAGGAGAACGTGAACGGGCTGCGGGTCGCGCAGGCGTACACGCGCGAGGAGCGCACGGCTGAGAAGTTCGCGTCCCGAAGCGACGAATACCGGCGTTCGCGACTTCGCGCCCAGCGTCTCGTCGCGACGTACTTCCCTTTCGCGGCAATGCTTTCCGGACTGGCCGAGGTCGTCGTGCTGATCGTCGGCGCGAACCGGGTGGCGGCGGGTACGTTGTCGGCCGGTGTGCTGGTGGCGTTCCTGTTGTACCTGGGGCAGTTCTTCTCACCGATCCAGCAACTGTCCTCGGTGTTCGACGGCTACCAGCAGGCGCGGGTCGGCCTGACGCGGATCGGCGATCTCCTGCGCACACCGACTTCCGTTCCGCAGGCGGAAAACCCGGTCGCCATGCCGGAGCGCCTGCGCGGCGAGGTCTCCTTCAAGGACGTCGATTTCGCTTACACCGCAACGGACGAACCTGCCCTTTCACAGCTCTCACTCGAAGTCGCGCCCGGCGAGACCGTCGCACTGGTCGGCGCGACGGGCGCCGGGAAGTCGACGGCGGTGAAGCTCGTCGCGCGCTTCTACGACGCGACAGGCGGCGTGGTGCGAATCGACGGGACCGACATCCGCGAGTACGACCTCGCCGCCCTGCGCACGCGAATGGGCGTGGTACCGCAGGAAGCGCATCTGTTCTCGGGAACCGTCGCGGACAATGTGCGCTACGGCAGGCCTTCCGCGACGGACGCGGAGGTCGAGGAAGCGGTCCGGTCCGTCGGCGCGCTCGACGGTGTCGCCGCGCTCCCGGCCGGTTTCCACCAGCCCGTCGGTGAACGCGGACGGTCCCTTTCGGCCGGGCAACGGCAACTCGTCGCCCTCGCCCGCGCCGAACTCGTGGACCCGGACGTCCTCCTGCTCGACGAGGCGACCGCGGCACTCGACCCGTCCACCGAAGCCGCCGTCCTGCGCGCGACCGAACAACTCGCGCGCCGCCGCACGACGTTCGTGGTCGCGCACCGTCTCGCCACCGCCGCCAAGGCGGACCGGATCGTGGTGCTGGACCACGGCCGGATCATCGAACAGGGCACGCACGCGGAACTCGTCGCCGCGGGCGGCCATTACGCCCGCCTTTGGTCCCTCGGCTGACCGTGCCGTGGTCGTGTCGTCCGTCCAGTCGCGCGTGTCGTCCGTCCAATCACGCGTGTCGCGCCTTCAAGCACGCGAGTCGCGCCTTCAAGCACGTCGAACGCCGCTCACGACGCCGTAACCCCCCTCACCCAGCCGCGAGGTCGAGCTGGAACTGCGCCCCCGGCGTCTCCGGCTCCCACCCCCGCGCCAGCGCCTGCCGGATCGCGCGTTCGACGTCCGAAGGCAGCACCGCCTTCGATGGCACGCCCAGGTAATTCAACGGATGCGCGTGCTCGGTCCGGACCACCAGCACGGCACCCCGCGCGTCCTCGAGTTCCACTCCGTACGAAAGGAAGAATCCGCCTTCCTGTGCATAAGTGGGCTTACGCCGGACGATCCACCGGTAAGCGGTGTCATCGACCACGATTCGTCGCGATCCCTTGCGCAGCAATGCCATGCGTTCAGCATGACCCGATGAGCAAGGGAATTTCGGTCGCGCACGCCCACGGCACCTGTCACGCTGACCGGGAAATGAACGAAGAGATCCCGGCGCGGCAGATCCGCGCCCTGTACACCGAAACCACGATCCGCGTCTATCAGGCGTACGCCCCGGCCATCGCCGATGCCGCGCTGAAGGCCGGCACTTTCGTGCCGCCGTTCAAACGCGAACGCATGACCTGGATCAAGCCGTCCTTCCTCTGGATGGCGTACCGCTGCGGCTGGGCCGCGAAGCCCGGCCAAGAGCGCGTACTCGCCCTCGACATCACTCGCGAGGGTTTCGCCTGGGCGCTCGAACACGCGGCGCTCAGCCACTACGACGCGGACGTCCATCCCGACCGGAAGACGTGGCAGAACGAGGTCAAGACCAGTCCGGTCCGCATCCAGTGGGATCCGGAACGCAGCATCCGGCTCGGTCCTCTGAGGCACCGTTCGCTCCAGATGGGACTGAGCGGCGAGGCCGTCGATCGCTATGTCGACAAATGGATCACGGCGGTCACCGACGTCACCCCGGTCATGCGCGAAGTCGGCGCCCTGGTCGCGGCGAACCGCATCGAAGACGCCGAAGCGCTGCTACCCGCGGAGCGTCCGTACCCCGGCTAGGGCCGCCACTTGAGGCCGCCCATCCCGGCGACCTCCAGGTCCTGGACCGAAGCCCACCGGACGGTCCCCGGCCGGACGTGCACGCCTGCCGCGACCGTCCAGTCCGGCTCGTCGGGCTCGACGTGCTCCATCTCCTTGAAGTCGGCGAGCGTCGGCCAGACCGCCGAGCACGAGTCGCACATCAGCACGACCTTGCCGGACTCGGTGACCAGCGGGCGCACACGCCCCTCGTCCCAGAACGACGGGCACTCGTCCAGCCACATGGGCCGCCACCACCTCGCGGGGATCGGCGGCCGGCACGACACCGGCCGCATCCTCCACCCAGCGAAGCGCCCCGACGTGAACTCCAGGCTGTCCGGGCACGACGACCCAGCCAACCTTTACCGACCAAACAGTGACTTGACCTGCACGGACAGTGAAAGTGGCAGCAAGGGTCCCTTGCTCCCCCGGACAGCGGCGGGCGAGGGCGGCGGGTGGCCTATTTTCGGTCTCTTGATCGAGACAGTGACCCATCACCTAGTGCGCCACGCCTCACACAGGCCAGTTCCATCACACGGCTGCGACCGAGGGGGTTAGCCTGGTAGGCGCATCAGCGGTGTTCAAGATCTCGAGACGGATAGAGGCGAGTCCAAGCCGTGTCCAGCAGCAGCCCTGCGTCACAATTCGGCCCCAACGAGTGGGTCGTCGAGGAAATGTACGACCAGTTCCTTGCCGACCCCAGCTCAGTCGATGCCGCCTGGCACGACTTCTTCGCGGACTTCAAGCCAACGCAGGACGCGCAGACGAAGGCCGACGACGCACGTCAGAACTCCGGAGACCCCGGCAACGAGGGTCCCGGCGCCAACGGCCAGGCCGCCGCCACGCCGTCGGCGCAGACAGTCCGCAACGCCGAGTCCACCGCGAAGCAGACCGCGCCGAGGAGCGCCCCCGCGAAGGCCGCCGCACCCAAGGCGGCGGCCCCCGCGGCCGCGCCCAAGGCGGCGGAGAAGGCCCCCGCCAAGCCGGCCGAGAAGGACGCCGAGGCGGAGTCGAAGCAGCTCCGCGGCGCCGCGGCGGCGATCGCGAAGAACATGGACGCCTCGCTGTCCGTGCCGACGGCCACGAGTGTGCGCGCCGTCCCGGCGAAGCTGATGGCCGACAACCGCATCGTCATCAACAACCACCTCAAGCGCACGCGCGGCGGCAAGATCTCCTTCACGCACCTCATCGGCTACGCGATGGTCCGGGCGCTGAAGAACTTCCCGAACATGAACCGGCACTACCAGCTGATCGACGGGAAGCCGTTCGCGATCACACCGGAGCACGTGAACTTCGGTCTCGCGATCGACATGAAGGGCAAGGAAGGCTCCCGCACGCTCGTCGTGGCCTCCATCAAGGCCACCGAGAACATGACCTTCATGCAGTTCTGGCAGGCCTACGAGGAGATCGTCAAGAAGGCTCGCAACGGCAAGCTGACCGCCGACGACTTCGCCGGCACCACGATCTCGCTGACCAACCCCGGCGGCATCGGCACCAACCACTCGGTGCCGCGTCTGCAGGCGGGCCAGGGCGCGATCATCGGCGTCGGCGCCATGCAGTACCCGGCGCATTTCGAGGGCACCAGCGAGAAGGCGCTGGTCGACCTCGGCGTCTCGAAGATCATGACGCTGACCTCGACGTATGACCACCGCATCATCCAGGGCGCGGAGTCGGGCGAGTTCCTCAAGCGCATCCACGAGCTGCTGCTCGGCGAGGACGGCTTCTACGACGACGTCTTCACCAGCCTGCGCCTGCCGTACGAGCCGATCCGCTGGGTCGCCGACATCCCGGACGGCCCGGTCGACAAGACCGCGCGCGTCATCGAGCTGATCGACGCCTTCCGCATGCGCGGTCACCTGATGGCCGACACCGACCCGCTCAACTACCGGCAGCGCAGCCACGCCGACCTCGACGTCCTCTCCCATGGCCTGACCCTGTGGGACCTGGACCGCGAGTTCCCGGTCGGCGGCTTCGCCGGCCAGGAGCGGATGAAGCTGCGCGACATCCTCGGCGTGCTGCGCAACTCCTACTGCCGCACCGTCGGCATCGAGTACACGCACATCCTCGACCCCGAGGAGCGCCGCTGGATCCAGGACCGCGTCGAGATCCCGCACGAGAAGCCGGACCCCGCGGTCCAGAAGTACGTGCTCTCGAAGCTCAACGCCGCCGAGGCGTTCGAGACCTTCCTGCAGACCAAGTACGTCGGCCAGAAGCGATTCTCCCTCGAAGGCGGCGAGACGGCGATCCCGCTGCTGGACACGCTGCTGGACAAGGCCGCCGAGCACGAACTCGACGAGGTCGTCATCGGCATGCCGCACCGCGGCCGCCTGAACGTGCTCGCGAACATCGTCGGCAAGCCGATCGCGCAGATCTTCCAGGAGTTCGAGGGCAACCTCGACCCGGGTCAGGCGCACGGTTCCGGTGACGTGAAGTACCACCTCGGCGCCGAGGGCAAATACTTCCGCATGTTCGGCGACGGCGAGACCAAGGTGTCGCTGACCGCGAACCCGTCGCACCTGGAGACCGTCGACCCGGTCCTCGAGGGCATCGTCCGCGCGAAGCAGGACATCCTCGACAAGGGTGGCGAGGGCTTCACCGTCCTCCCGGTCCTGATGCACGGCGACGCGGCCTTCGCGGGCCAGGGTGTCGTGGCCGAGACCCTGAACCTGGCGCTGCTGCGCGGCTACCGCACCGGCGGCACCGTGCACGTCATCGTCAACAACCAGGTCGGCTTCACCACCGCGCCCGAGCACTCGCGTTCGAGCCAGTACGCCACCGACGTCGCGAAGATGATCGGCTCGCCGATCTTCCACGTGAACGGTGACGACCCCGAGGCCGCGCACTGGGTGGCCAAGCTGGCCGTCGACTACCGCCAGGCGTTCCACAAGGACGTCGTGATCGACCTGATCTGCTACCGCCGCCGCGGCCACAACGAGGGCGACGACCCCTCGATGACGCAGCCGGCGATGTACGACATCATCGACACGAAGCGTTCGGTCCGGAAGACCTACACCGAATCGCTCATCGGCCGCGGCGACATCTCCGTCGAAGAGGCCGAAGCCGCGTTACGCGACTTCTCCAGCCAGCTGGAGCACGTGTTCAACGAGGTCCGCGAGCTGGAGAAGCACCCGGCGAAGGCCAGCCCCTCGGTCGAGGAGGAGCAGCAGGTCCCGGCCAAGGTGCCCACCGCGACGACCACCGAGGTCATCGAGCACATCGGCGACGCGTTCCTCAACGTGCCCGAGGGCTTCACCCCGCACCCGCGGGTCAAGCCGGTCATGGAGCGCCGCCACAAGATGTCCCGCGAAGGTGGCATCGACTGGGCCTTCGGCGAGCTGCTCGCCTTCGGTTCGCTGGCCATGGAAGGCCGCCTCGTGCGGCTGTCCGGCCAGGACTCCCGCCGCGGCACCTTCACCCAGCGCCACTCGGTGCTGATCGACCGCAAGACCGGCCAGGAGTACTCGCCGCTGGCCAGCCTCGCCGAGAACCAGGGCCGCGTGATGATCTACGACTCGGCGCTGTCCGAGTACGCGGCGGTCGGCTTCGAATACGGCTACTCCGTGGCCAACTCCGAAGCGCTGGTCATGTGGGAAGCGCAGTTCGGTGACTTCGTCAACGGCGCGCAGACCGTCATCGACGAGTACATCTCCTCCGGCGAGGCCAAGTGGGGCCAGCTCTCCGACGTCGTGCTGCTGCTGCCGCACGGCCACGAAGGCCAGGGCCCGGACCACACCTCCGGCCGCATCGAGCGCTTCCTCTCGCTGTGCGCGGAGGGCTCGATGACCGTCGCGGTGCCGTCGACCCCGGCGAACTACTTCCACCTGCTCCGCCGCCACGCCCTCGACGGGGTGAACCGGCCGCTGATCACCTTCACCCCGAAGTCGATGCTGCGCAACAAGGCGGCGACCTCGGCGGTCGAGGACTTCACCGGGCAGACGAAGTTCATGTCGGTCATCGACGACGCCGTCGTCGACCCGTCGAAGGTCCGCAAGGTCCTGCTGACGTCGGGCAAGCTGTACTGGGAGCTGGTGGCCGAGCGCACGAAGCGCGAGGCGAACGACGTCGCGATCGTGCGCGTCGAGCAGTACTACCCGCTGCCGAAGAAGAAGCTGCTGGCGGCGCTGGAGCGCTACAACGGCGCTCCCGCGGTCTGGGTCCAGGAGGAGCCGGAGAACCAGGGCGCGTGGCCGTTCTTCGGCCTGAACCTGCCCCGGAAGCTCCCGGAGGTGTTCTCCAACCTGGATGTCGTGTCGCGTCGTCCGATGGCCGCCCCGTCGGCCGGTTCGTCCAAGGTGCACGAGGTCGAGCAGAAGGCGCTGATCGCGCGGGCGTTCGACTGATCGCCTGAACGTCCGTGAAGGCCTCCTTCCCTACTCTCAAGGTAGGGAAGGAGGCCTTCACGGCATCCGGGTGTCGAAAACGGCGGGTCCCGTTCGTGTAGGGGGCAAACGACCGAAGGAGACACCATGAACACCCTGCTCGACGGCCTCAAGCTCCCCGAATCCGCCCGCTGGCACGACGGCCGTCTCTGGCTGGCGAACTGGGGCGACGGCGAGATCCTCGCCGTCACGCCCGGCGGCGAAAGCGAAGTCGTCGCGAACGTGCCGTCCGCGATGCCGCTCACGTTCGACTGGCTGCCCGACGGCCGCCTCCTCATCGTCGACGGCCCGAACGCGCGCCTGCTGAACGCCGGCCTTAGCCGCTACGCCGATCTGAGCGGCATCGCCGCCCTGTGGAACGAGGTCGCCGTCGACGGCCGCGGAAACGCCTTCGTCAACGGCACGAACGACTTCCAGTCGCCCGGCGTCATCGCCGTCGTCACCCCGGACGGCGAGGTGCGCCAGGTCGCCGACGGGATCCTGTTCGGCAACGGCATGGTCGTCACACCCGACGGCGGGACGCTGATCGTCGCCGAGTCGTACGGCAACCGGCTCACCGCGTTCGACATCGCCGAGGACGGTTCGCTGTCCGGCAGGCGGGTGTGGGCCGAACTCGGCGGCGATCACCCGGACGGCATCTGCCTGGACGCCGAAGGAGCCGTTTGGTACGCGGACGTCGCGAGCAAGCATTGCGTCCGCGTCCGCGAAGGAGGCGAAGTGCTGCAGAAGGTCGAAGCCGACCGTGGCTGCTTCTCCTGCGTGCTCGGCGGCGAGGACGGGCGTTCGCTCTACGTCCTCGCCGCCGAGTGGCACGGCTGGGAGAACCCGTTCGGCGACGGGCCGAGCGGGCAGGTCCAGGTCACCGAGGTCGGTTAACCGATCGCCTCGGAGGTCGCCCTGGCCATCTTCAGGGCGTTCTCCTTGCACACCGTCTGGTTGACCGTCCCGGACGGGTTCGGGCCGGTCACGATGATCTCGCCCTCGACGTTGCCCTGGTAGAACTTGATCTGGCACTGGCTCGGCGAATCGAGCTTGGTGTGCACGGCTTTGGTGGACTTCGCCATGGTGGGGATGAGGACGCCGCCGTCGGTCACGGCGTTCTCGACCCCGGCCTTGGCCCACGCCTCCCCCGCGCCGGAACCCGGCTCCTTCGACTTCGACAGGTACATCGAGACGGTCGCCGACGGCGCGTTCGGTTCACGCCAGGAGCAGGACGAACGCGTGTAGGTGATCTCGTCGTTCGACGTGCTCGCCGGTTCCTCGCCCTTCGGCGTTTCGAGCGGCGGCAGGTTCCGCACCTTGCTGCCGATCTTCTCGCAGCCGGGCATCGAGGAGTACTTGTCCGGCGGGCCGCTCTTCTTGGACGAGGTCGGTGAAGCGGTCGACGACGAGCCGGAGTCGGACAGCAGCAGGAAGGCCGCGACCCCGCCACCGCCGAGCAGCACCACCGCGCCGAGGATGAGCCCGACGATCAGTCCGGTGTTCGACTTCTTGGGCGGCGGCCCGTATCCGGGCTGCGGGTAGCCGGGGTATCCCTGCGGTGGATACGGCTGCTGAGGTCCCTGCTGGTAGGGCGGTCCGGGCTGCATGCGGAGACGTTAAAGCCTCACGACGGTCCTTAGTGGACGAATGCCGCAACTGGGCGCCGAATCACCCTCCGGGTACGTGAAGGCCCCCTTCCCAGCAGGAGGAAGGGGGCCTTCACGTACTCCAGGGGTGGATCAGACGGTCAACGACCAGCTGTTGAGCGAGCCGGTGTCGATCCGGTACACGTCCTGAACCTTCAGCTTCCACGCGCCGTTCGCGGCCTCGGCCGAGGCGTTCACGGTGTAGGTGGTGTTGATGTTGTCGGACGAGTCGCCGCTCGAACCCTTCAGGCGGTACGAGGTGCCATCGGGCGCGACCAGGTCGATGACCAGGTCACCGACGTAGGTGTGCGTGATGTTCACCGCGACCTTGGTGGTGCCCGAAGCGTTGCGAGCGCAGTTGGCGACCGTGATCGTGCTGGTCACCGCGGCACCGGCGTCGGGGATGGCGACGACGCCGCTGTTGGTCTGCGTGCCACAGGGGGTCGGCTCGGGGCCGGGGCCACCGCCGCTGCCGGTGTTGAGCAGCACGTTCGGCGAACCGGTGCCCGGGTTGGTCACCTTGCCCTTGACGCCGGCGTTGACCAGCGCGTCGCGGACCTGAGCGGGCGTCGCCGACGGGTTGGCGGAGGCGTACAGGGCCGCCGCGCCCACGACGTGCGGGGTCGCCATCGAGGTGCCGCTGATGGTGTTGGTGCCGTTGTTCAGCCAGGTCGAAGTGATGCCGCTGCCCGGCGCGAAGATGTCGAGGCAGGTGCCGATGTTGGAGAAGTCGGACCGGGCGTCGGTGTTGGTGGTCGAACCGACGGTGATCGCCTCGGGCGTGCGGGCCGGGGAGCTGTTGCACGCGTTGGCGCCGTAGTCGTTACCGGCCGCGACACCGTAGGTGACACCCGACGCGATCGACCGCTGCACGGCCTGGTCGAGGGTCGTCGAAGCGCCGCCACCGAGGCTCATGTTCGCGACGGCGGGCTTGACGGCGTTGGCGGTCACCCAGTCGACACCGGCGATGACGCCGGCGGTCGTGCCGGAACCGGAGCAGTTCAGCACGCGGACGGCGACGAGCTTGACGCCCTTGGCCAGACCGTGCGCGGTACCACCGATGGTGCCGGCGACGTGGGTGCCGTGGCCCTGGCAGTCCGTGGCGTCGTTGTCGTTGTCGACGGTGTCACGGCCGTGGGTCGCGCGCCCGCCGAAGTCGGGGTGCGTGGTGAGGATCCCGGTGTCGACGACGTACGCGGTGACGTTCGACGCCGTGGTGCTGTAGCTGTACTTCTGGTCCAGCGGAAGGCTCTGCTGGTCGACCCGGTCCAGACCCCACGACGGCGGGTTCAGCTGGTCCGTCGAGATCGAGACGGTCTGGTTCTGCTCCACGTACGCGACGGCGGGGTCGGCGGCGACGCGCTTCGCCTGCTTTTCGGTCAGCGCACCGGAGAAACCGCGGGCGGAAGACGCGAAGGTCTTCTCGACCGTGCCGCCGTGGCGCTGGGTCACGCTCTTCGCGGTGGCTTCGACCGACGAGCCGTCCTTCAGCACGACGATGTAGCTGTCCTTGATCGCCTTGGCGCTGCCGGCGTTGACGATCGAACCTTCCGCCGCCGACGCGACGGTGGTGCCGCCGAGCGCGGTCAGCACCGCGACGGCCGCGGCCACACCGAAGGCGGGCAGTCGTCTCTTCAAGGTTCCCAGGGAATTGTTCAAGATATTCCTCCCAGGCAGGGTCGACCCACGGGCATGAAGAAGCCCGCCGGATCGTTGGGGTGAATCAGAGGTGAACCGCGTTCCACTTAGGAGCGCAGGCTGAGACTAAGTCGCGTTTTCACCCCAAGGAAGACCTTGCATTACGGACATCCCGGTAGTAATGGGCACCGCGTCGGCGCAGCTCGGGCACCGTTCAGCCCCCGCCTTTAGTCGCGTTTTGCGCCCGTACGGCCCACGAAGAATTGGGGATCCGCACATCTGGTGGTCGTTTTCCCGCCCTCCCGGCGTTTCATGCACGGGGAAGTACACACGGATGGCCGCCTACTAAAGTCGTGACGTCGGCGGGCGGAAAACGATTTCCATCCTACCTTCGGATGGAGCACACTCGGGCGCATGCTGCTCCGACAGGAAATCCCGGCCGACCGCGAGGCGATCCACGCCGTGCATCTGGCCGCGTTCGCGAAACTCAGTGTCCCGGTGGTCGAGGCGAAACTCGTCGACGAGCTACGGGAGGACGGCGACCTGATCGGCGCACTGTCCATCGTGGCCGAACGCGACGGGAAGGTCGTCGGGCACGTCTGTTGCAGCCCGTCGAAGCTCGGCGGCGACGAGAAGTCGACGGTCGGCCTCGGCCCGCTCGGCGTCCTGCCCGAGTACCACGCCTCCGGCGTCGGCTCCGCGCTCGTGCACGCCGTGCTCGGCGCGGCGGACGCGCTCGGCTACGGCGCGGTGGTGCTGCTGGGCGACCCGAACTACTACTCCCGCTTCGGTTTCGTGCTCGCCGCACAGCACGGGATCACGCCACCGGTCGCGGAATGGGCACCGCATTTCCAGGTCCGCACCCTTCGGGCGCACACGCCGGACCTCAAGGGCGAGTTCCGCTACTCACCCGCGTTCGACCGCCTCTAGCCCCTCCCGCGTTTCGTCCTCTGAATGCGGTAGTCGCGCACGCAAGGACCGCATTCAGAGGACGAAATGCCGGGGGTCAGGACGGCGCCAGGAGGTTGTTCCGGCGCAGGAACTCCTCGGCGACGTCGAGCGGGTTGCGCTTCTCCTCGCTGAACTGGACGTTCAGCTCGGTCAGCTGGTCGGTCGTGAGCGCCGCCGAAACCCGGTTCAGCGCGTCGACCTCCTTCGGTGACAACGTCCCCTTCGCCACGAACGGCACGATGTTCTGCGCGGGGAACATGTTCTTGTCGTCCACCAGCGGCACGAATCCGTTGGCGGCGATCGACGACGACGTGCTGAACAGGTCGGCGACCTGGATGTCGCCGGATTTCAGCGCGGCTACCGTGACCGGGCCGCCGGTGTCGGTCGTGCGGATCTCGGCGAACTCGCAGCCGTAGAGCGCCTTGATCTTGTCCTTCCAGCGGCTGCTCCACTGCCCCGGGCCGCCGAACACGAACTCCTTGCACCGCTTGCCGAGATCGGAGAAGGTCCGGATCCCGGAATCGGCGAGTTCCTTGCGCACCACCAGAAGATCCTTGTCCTCCGCCGGCGCCTGTTCGAGGACTTCGTATCCCGACGGCAACTTCTGCTTCAGCTGCGCGTAGACGTCCTGCGGCGTGGTCGCCTGCGTGTCCTTGTCGAAGTAGCGCAACAGGTTTCCGCTGTAGTCCGGTACTACCGAGAGCGATTTGTCCTGCAGCGCCTTGACGACGACCTCGCGGCTGCCGACCGGCGGGCGCACGGTCACGTTCTCCGCGCCCGCGTTGCGCAGCGCACCCGCGTAGATCTGGGCCAGCAGAAGACTTTCCCCGACGTCGGACGCGCCGATGATGATGTCGCCGGTCGCGCCGCCCTCGGCCCCGCCGGCGAGCGGGTTGCCGCAACTCGCCGTCAGCAAAGCGATCCCGGCGAACAATGCCGCCACCCGCCGCCTCATACCTTCGCCTTCTTCCCGCTCGCGGCCTGTGCCAGCCGGACTCCCTTGGGCACCAGCAGTCGCTGGACACCCGCCAGCGCGAGGTCCAGCACGACGGCGAGCAACGTCGTCAGCAGCGCGCCCGCGACCACTTGCGGATAGTCCAAAATGGCCAGTCCGTCGAGCAGGAACCGGCCGAGCCCGCCGAGCCCGACGTACGCCGCCACGGCGGCCGTCGCCACCAGTTGCAGTACCGAATTCCGCACCCCGCCGAGCACCAGCGGCAGCGAGATGGGCACCTCCACCTTCCACAACCGTTGCCAGCCGGTCATTCCGATGCCCTGCGCCGCGTCGACGACGCCGTGGTCGGTCGCCTGCAGGCCCGCGTACGTCCCGGCGAGGATCGGCGGGATGGCGAGCACCACGAGGCCGATGATCGTCGAGAGCTCGCTTTCGGTGAAGAGCAGGAACAGGAAGGTCACCAGACCCAGCGTCGGCAGCGCGCGGATCGCGTTGCCGCCGCTCACCAGCAGCACCGCGCCGCGACCGGTGTGCCCGACGTAGAGGCCGAGCGGGATCGCGATGATCAGCGCGAAGACCAGCGCCAGCGCCGTGTAGCCGAGATGCTGCAGCAGCCGGGCCGGGACACCGTCCGGGCCCTGCCAGTGGGCCGGGTCGCCGAACCAGTTCAGCACGTCGCCGATCATTTCGCCCCCGCCGTGGTCGCCACCCGGTCCCAGGGTGTGAGGAGATCGCGCAGCCGGACCAGGATCAGGTCGACGATCAGCGCGAGCAGCAGCGTCGCGACGATCCCGACGACGATCGGCGAGAAGTACTCGCGCTGGAAGCCGTCGGTGAACAGCACGCCGAGCCCGCCGGTGCCGATCAGCGCGCCGACGCTGACCAGGCTGATGTTGCTGACCGAGGCCACCCGGACGCCCGCCGCGAGCACCGGCACCGAAAGCGGCAGCTCCACGGTGAGGAACCGGCGCGCGGGTTTGTAGCCGATCGCCGTGGCCGCGGCGACGACGTGAGGCGGGACGGCGTCGAGCGCGTCCAGCACGGGGCGCACCAGGAGGGCGGCGGTGTAGACGGTGAGCGCCACGATGACGTTGACGCTGTCGAGGATCTTCGAACCGATGATGCCCGGGATCACCACGAACAAGGCGAGCGAAGGGATCGTGTACAGCAGGTTCGACAGGACGAGCAGGACGGAGCACACGGACCGGAACCGGTGCCCGAGCCAGCCCGCCAGCACCGCGATCACCAGGCCCAGCACCAGCGGGACCAGTGAAAGATAGATGTGGTCGAGCAGGTCGCCGAAGAACTGCGACCTGTTGTTGGCGCTGCCCAGGTAGCGGCCGAGCTCCGCGAAGAAGTCCCCCATCAGGAACTCAGCGACGGCGCTTCGATCACTTCGAGGACTTGCTGGGCTCTGACCACGCCGAGGACCTTCTGGTCGGCGTCCACCACGACACCGAGGCTCGCGGGCGACGAGAGAGCCGCGTCGAGCGCGCCCCGGATCGGCGAACCCTGGAGGTACAGCGAACCACCGGCGACGAGATCGGTCTCCGCGAGCTCTCCGTCCACAGTGGACCCCGGACGCAGCCAGCCGCGGGGCTGGCCTTCGGCGTTGACCGCGACCTGCCAGTCGTCGGACGGACCGGGGGCGGGCTTGCCGACCTCGACCCGCTTGACCTCTTCGACGACGATCCCTTCCGCGGAAAGGAAGGAAAGCCCGCGGTAGCCGCGATCCTTGCCTACGAACGACGCGACGAAATCGTCGACGGGATGCCGCAGCACCTCCGAAGGCGTGCCGTACTGCGCGAGCACCCCGCCGACGCGGAGCACCGCGATCTTGTCGCCGAGCCGCACGGCCTCGTCGATGTCGTGGGTGACGAACACGATCGTCTTGCCCAGCTGCGACTGCAGGCGCAGCAGTTCGTCCTGCAGTTCCTCGCGGACGATCGGGTCGACGGCGGAGAACGGCTCGTCCATCAGCAGCACCGGCGAATCCGCCGCGAGCGCCCGCGCGACCCCGACGCGCTGCTGCTGGCCGCCGGAAAGCTGGGCGGGGTACCGCTTGCCGAGTTCCGACGGCAGGCCGACGGTCTCGAGCAGTTCCGCCGCGCGCTTGCGCGCCTTGCCCTTGTCCCAGCCGGACAGCAGCGGCACGGTGGCGACGTTGTCCAGCACCGTCCTGTGTGGAAAGAGGCCGGCGTGCTGGATGACATAACCGATGCCGCGGCGCAGCAGTGCCGGGTCGCCGTCGCTGACGTCCTTGCCGTCGAGCAGCACCGTGCCCGAAGTCGGCTCGACCATCCGGTTGATCATCCGCAGCGACGTGGTCTTGCCGCAGCCGGACGGCCCGACGAAGACGGTGATGGTGCCGTCCTCCACGGTGAGGTTCAGGTCGTCGACCGCGACCGTCCCGTCCGGATACCGCTTCGTCACGCCACGGAACTCGATAGTCACGTGTCTCTCCCCATGTCTGGTCGAAAAACCGTAGCCCACATCGGCCCTGTTGGCACGGTGTCCCAGGGATCGGTTCACTAGGCTGCGGGCCGTGAGTCTTTCCGTCGATGACGTCCTCGCGGCGCACGGTGTCCACGTGCGACCGCTCCATCAGGTGATTTCCCTGCTCCGGACGGATTGGCGTGACCTCGGCGAACTGGTCCGCGTCAGCACCGCGCCACGCCGGAGTGTCGAAGACGTGCTGAACGCGCTCGGCGACGACTTGGAGCGGAACGAGTCCCGCTTGCGGCTGGCCCCCGCCGCCAGGGAGAAGTACGCGCGCTTCGCGGCGCGGGACCGGAAATCCGATCCCGACCTGCTGAAGACCATCACCAGCTACGTCGAGAACGTGCCCGCGCCGCTGGCCGCGCTCGATCACGTGCAGGCGACGCCGGAGACGGTGCTGAACCGGGCGCTGTGGCTCGACGAGCGCTACGACCTCGACACGGCGAAGCTGCTGTTCCTGGGCGACCACGACCTCACCTCGCTGGCCGTGCGCGCGTTGCGGCCGGACGCGGACCTCACCGTCGTCGATCTCGACGACCGCGTGCTCTCCTACATCGACGAACTCAGCGAGCGCTCCATCCGGACGCTGCACACGGATCTGCGCGTCGGCCTGCCGCCCTCGGTGACCGGGCGGATGGACCTTGTGTTCAGTGATCCGCCTTACACCCCCGAAGGAATGGGCCTGTTCGCGGCACGCGGGGTGCAGGCGCTCGCCGAACCCTCGGACGGACGGCTGCTGCTCGCCTACGGCTACAGCCCGCGCCACCCCGCGCTGGGCGCGCAGGTGCAGCGGGCGCTCGCGACGCTCGGGCTGACCTTCGAAGCGATCCTGCCGGACTTCAACCGGTACTTCGGCGCTCAGGCGATCGGGAGCGCGGCGGACCTCTACGTCTGCCAGCCGACCGCGAAGTCGAAGAAGAACCGCGGCGGCAAGGGAAAGGCCGCGATTTACACGCACGGTCCGCAGTCGGTGGAGTCCGCAGGCGCGGCCAAGCCGTCATTGCTGGACAAGCTGCACGAGATCGCCACCGAAGGCGGCCTGGCACTGGAGTCGCGGCCGGTCGACTGGTCCGTTTCCGGGCCGGAAGGCGACGCGGTCGCGATGGATCTCTCGGCCGACCCCGGCCCGTGGCTGCTGCGAACCCTGCTGGGCACCAACGCGCGACGGCTGGCGCTGCTGGTCCCGAACTCGCATCCCGATCTGACGAACGCCGAGGCGCAGGGCGCGCTCAACCGGCTGGTCGGGGCGAAGTACAAGCTGCGGTTGCTGCGGAGCACCCCGGACAACCGGCACGCCATCGTCGTCGCGGACGCCGTCGAGCACCAGGACGAACTGCTGACCAGGGCGCACGCGCGGCTGGCGAACGTCTCGCTGGACGTACCGCCGGAGCTGACGGACGCGCGGCTGATCGACCTGCCGCGGCACCGGCTGGCGGAACTGCTCGCCTGAGCGTGTCAACCCCCAGATGCTAGGAACGGTCCTTTCCTTGCGAATTTCGCAAGGAAAGGACCGTTCCTAGCACTCGAGCGAGTGTGAAAGGGACCGTCACACCACGCCGTCGGCCTCAGCGGCCTTCGCGACCGCGGCGGCCACCTCGGGCGCGACACGCGGGTCCAGCGGGCTCGGGACGATCCGGTCCGGGCCGAGGTCGTCCTGCGCGACGGCGAAGATCGCGTCGGCCGCCGCCAGCTTCATGTTCTCCGTGATCGCCCGCGCACCGGAGTCCAGCGCGCCGCGGAAGACGCCGGGGAACGCCAGCACGTTGTTGATCTGGTTCGGGAAGTCGCTGCGCCCGGTCGCCACGATCTTGGCGTACCGCGACGCCGCGACCGGGTGGACCTCCGGGTCGGGGTTGGACAGCGCGAACACGATCGCGTCGTCGGCCATCCCGGCCAGCAGGGTCTCGTCGATGGTCGCCCCGGACAGGCCGAGGAAGACGTCGGCGCCCTTCAGCGCCTCGCCGAGGCCGCCGCGCAGGCCGGCCGTGTTCGTGGTCTCGGCGAGCTTCCGCTTGATCGGGTTCAGGCCCTCACGACCCTCGTGGATGATGCCGCGCGAGTCGAGCACGGTGACGTCGGCGACGCCGGCGTTCTGCAGGATCCTGGCGCAGGCCACACCCGCCGCACCCGCTCCCGAGACGACCACGCGCTGGCCGGCGATGTCCTTGCCGAGGACCTGGTTCGCCCCGCGCAGCGCCGCCAGCGTGACGATCGCCGTCCCGTGCTGGTCGTCGTGCATGACCGGGCAGTCGAGGGCCTCCTTGAGGCGGTCCTCCAGCTCGAAGCAGCGCGGCGCCGAGATGTCCTCCAGGTTCACCGCGCCGAACGACGGGCGCAGCCGGACCAGGGTCTCGATGATCTCGTCGACGTCGGTGGTGTCGAGCACCAGCGGGATCGAGTCGAGCCCGCCGAAGGTCTTGAACAGGACCGACTTGCCCTCCATGACCGGCAGCGAAGCGCTCGCGCCGATGTCACCGAGGCCGAGCACCGCAGTACCGTCGCTGACCACCACGACCAGCCTGTCCGCCCACGTGTACCGCTTCGCCTTGGCCGCGTCCTCGGCGATCGCCCGGCTCACCTTCGCCACGCCAGGCGTGTACGCGACCGAAAGGTCACGCGGCGAGGAGATCGGTCGCGTGGCGGCCACGGAGAGCTTGCCGCCCTCGTGCCCCTCGAAGATCTCGGTGTCCGTCACTGGCGTGGTCATCGTGGTGGTTCCCGTCATTGCTTCCGCCGTGTCTAAGGACGGCGAAGTCTCGATTCGAGCGAAGGTCATTGGAATTCTCCTGGGACTGCGAGCGGGGGAACTGGCCGGTGAGCAGGCCAACTGGGCATGGCCCGGCCACCTGGGGTAACTCGTCCTCCGACACGGCAGCCCAGCGCGGTAGCGCCGGCCTGTCGGCGAAGCGTCCAATCGGCCATCGGTGCCGTGGGTGTGGCGACGGCCGCGGACGCAGCGGTCAGATCATTGTGACAGGCGTGCGGACCAGTGTGCCCCTCTGGTGCGGTTGATGTCACAAACGGCCCCGGGTTTCCGCAGCTCAAAAGAGGTTTCGCAAGACGTCCATCCGGTTTGGGAAGCGCTCGTTAGCATGGGGACATGCAAGCCAGGCGCCTCAGCATCCCCGACTGTTTCGAGTTCACCCCACGGGCTTTCCCCGATCACCGCGGCCTGTTCGTGGCGCCGTACCAGGAAGAAGCGTTCGTCGAAGCGGTCGGGCACCGGCTTCGTCTCGGGCAGACCAACGCCAGCGTCTCGCGCCGCGGCGCCATCCGCGGCGTGCATTTCGCCGACACCCCGCCCGGGCAGGCGAAATACGTGTTCTGCCCGAGCGGTTCGCTGCTGGACGTCATCGTCGACCTCCGGGTCGGCTCGCCCACTTTCGGG
This sequence comes from Amycolatopsis japonica, assembly GCF_000732925.1. NCBI lineage: Bacteria > Bacillati > Actinomycetota > Actinomycetes > Pseudonocardiales > Pseudonocardiaceae > Amycolatopsis > Amycolatopsis japonica. The sequence continues at coordinate 1,040,454 of NZ_CP008953.1, read as the reverse complement.
GAATGGACGTCCGTTCTGCTCGACGGCACCGACTACAAAGCGGTCTACATCGCCGAAGGCCTGGGCCACGCCTTCATGGCTCTCGAAGACGAAACGGTCATGGCGTACCTCTGCTCCGAGCCGTACGCCCCGGCAGGCGAGCACGGCGTCAACCCGCTGGACGCCGATCTCGCGCTGCCCTGGCCTCAGGACATCGAACCCGTCGTGTCCGAAAAGGACACCGTGGCGCCCCTGCTGAAAGAAGCCCTGGAGCAGGGACTGCTGCCGCGGTACGACGACTGTGTGGCGTACTACGAGAAGTTGCGGTCCGCGAACTGAGTCAGCGCGCCACGTCCTCGGCCAGCACCCGTTCCACGTTCCGTTCCGCCAGCGCGGTGATCGTGACGAAGGGGTTCACCCCGGTGCTGCCGGGGATCAGCGATCCGTCGGTCACGTAGAGGTTCGGGTAGCCCTTCACCCGGCCGTACAGGTCGGTGGCCTCACCCAGCACCAGACCGCCCAACGGGTGATAGGTGAACCGGTTCTCGAACGACCGCGTATCCCCGAACAGGTCACTGCGGTAGATCGTGCGATTCGCCCGGTTGACCTTGTCGAACAACGACTTCGCCGCGTCGATCGACGGTTTCCCCTGCGAAGCGCGCCAGTGGAGGCGCGCGGAGTCGCTCGCGGGGTCGTAGGTGAAGTGGCCGCGTTCGGGGTTCTTCGTGATCGCCAGGTACAGGCTCAACCAGGTCTCGACCCCGGCGGGCACCGGCGCGACCTCGGCGAAGACCGGGTTGACCGGGTCGTCCCACGCGTCGATGCCGAGCGCGGGCATTCCCGATTGCAGCGATCCGCCGAGATCCCACGCGTGGTTGGCACGGCCCAGCATCACGTTGCCGTTGGTGCCCCAGCCGCGACCGACCGCGTCGTTCAGTCCCGGCAGCGTCCCGGTTTCCCGTGCCCGCACGAGCAGTTCCGTCGAACCGAGGCTGCCGGCGCCGAGGAACAGGTATTTCGCGCCGAGTTGTTTCCTCGCCACGATCGCGCCGTCTTCGGAGGTCTCGTGCACGGTGAGGACATAGGTGCCGTCGGTCTGCCGGGTGATCCCGCGGACCTCGTGCAGCGTCTTGATGGTCACCTTCCCGGTGCCCAGCGCGGCCGCGAGGTAGGTCTTGTCGAGGGACCGTTTGCCGTGGTTGTTGCCGTAGATCACCTCGGAGGCGAGCGCCGACCTCGGCACCTTGCCCGCTTCTTCCCGTTTCATGTACTCGAAGTCGTAAACGCTGGGTACGAACACCGTCTTGAGTCCCGCGCGCGTCGCGGCCTTCCGGGACACCCTCGCGTAGCGATAGGAACGGCAGGTTTCGAACCAGCGCGGATCGATGTGGTTCACGCCGAGGGTCCGGTTGGCCCGGGGGAAGTACGTCCCGTACATCTCGTCCGCGTCGACGGCGGGCAGGATCTCCTCGAAGTACGACCGCCTCGGCGTCACGGCCATCGCGCCGTTGACGAGCGAACCGCCGCCGACGCCGCGTCCGACGTAGACGGACATGTCGCCGTGGCTCACCCTGTCGAGGACGCCGGGGTACCGCCCGATGTCCCGGTTCGCCAGGTCCATCCAGAGGAACGACGCGAGCGGGGCCTGTGTGCGGTTCTTGAACCACGCGGCGCGCCGGTCCGGCCGGAGCATGTCGCAGAAGACCTTGCCGTCCGGCCCGGGATCGGCCCACAGTTTGCCCATTTCGAGCATGACCGTGGGAATCCCGGCCTCGCCGAGGCGGAGGGCGGTGACCGCGGCGCCGTAGCCGGTGCCGATCACCACGGCCGTCGAGAAGCCCGGGGACACTTCTTCGGCCTGCGCGGTGGAAATCGTGGTCAGCCCGAGAGCGGCGGCGGAGTTGAGCGCGGTGTACCCGAGGAACTTGCGGCGCGACAGTGGGGACATGGGCCGATGATCGCCCGCTGTTCGAGCCGCCTTCAAGAGCGAATCCGAAGCAGATTCGCGTCAGCTGGGTAAACACCGTTTATTTTCACTCGAACGTGGCGATTCAGGGGTCCCTTGGGTGGCTTCCCCGATGTGGCTCGGACGGGCACAGACCACTCTTTCGAGTCATGAAGCGCCTTCTCGCCGCGACCGCGGCCGCACTGTCCGCAGCCGCCCTCTTCGCCTTCCCCGGCCACGCCTCCGCGGCGGAGCTACCGAACTTCGACTTCTCCGCCTGCCCCGCTCCGCCCGCCAACGCCGACCCCGGCACGTGGCGTTGCGAAGCCTTTGTCTCCCAAGGAGCCCTGACCATCGGCGACCGGGAGATCCCGCTCGGGGAGATGCGGCTGACGTTCTCCGAAGGCAAGGTCGACGGGAAGTTCGCGCAGGTGTTCGGCGAACTTCGGCACGCTCCGGCCCGGATCCACGGCGCTTTCGGCACGACCCTGCAGCTGAAGTACGGCGGTTACTCCGACTTCCTGTCGAACGACGAGCGCCGCGGCGAGCTGGACCTCTACGCCGCCCTGCGGCATCCGTTGCTGCCCAAGGAATGCACGATCGGCACCCTCGGCGCGCCGCTGCACTCGGTGGTCAAGGACGATCCCGCCGTCCCCTTCGAGGTGATCTCGCAGAACCCGAAGACGGTGAAGTTCGGCGTCGTCGACTCGCAGCTTGCCCTGCCGGGTACGACCGGCTGCGGCCCGCTGACACGAGCGGCCGACGAGGTGCTCGGCCTCCCGTCGGCGAGCGGGAAGAACACCTTCAAGCTGTCGACCTACGTGCAGTTCAAACCCCTCTGACCACCCGCGTTTCGTCCTCTGAATGCGGTAGTTGCACGCGCAAGGACCGCATTCAGAGGACGAAACGCCTGAGTCTTACTTCTTCTTGGTCACCCAGATGGTGATGGTCGCGGTCACGACGGGTTTCCCGTTCGTGTCCGTGATCGTCACCGGCACGGGGAGTTCGAAGCCCTCGTCGCCGAATTCCGGCAACTCCGGGAGCTCGGCGACGGCGCGCAGACTCGTCTCGGCCTTCGCGACGTACGCGACCGTCATGCCCTTCGGCAGCCAGCGATGTGTCGTGGGCACGGTCGCCTCGGCGAGCATGCCCATCGCGATTTCCGCGAGGTTGCAGGCCGCGATCGCGTGAAAGGTCTTGATGTGGTTGTAAACACCCCACCACTTCGGGGACGTCACCTCGCACCGGCCGGGACGCAGCTCGCGTACCGACGGGAGCACCGTCCGGAAGTACGGCACACGCAGGCACATCGCCGCCGAGAACAGCTGTTTGCCGACCGGCTTGCCCGCCAGCCGGTTCCACATCGCGTAGGTCGGATTCTGCGCCATCACGGCCTCCTCACCATGTTACTCGCCAGTAGCATAACCGGACGGCAGGCTATATTCGCAACGTGGCTCATCGGCTCTTCCTCCTCCGGCACGGTCAGACGGAGTGGTCCGTCAACGGACGGCACACCGGACGCACCGACATCCCGCTCACGCCCGCCGGCGAGGGGCAGGCCCGCGCGGCCGGCGGCACCCTGCGGGCGGTACTCGGCGGCAGCCCGGCGCTCGTCCTCTCCAGCCCCCGCACCCGGGCATTGCGCACGGCCGAGCTGGCCGGACTGCGCGTCGACGAGGTCACCGAAGAGCTGTCCGAATGGGACTACGGCGACTACGAGGGCGTCACGACCCCGGTGATCCGCGAGACCGTCCCCGGCTGGACGGTCTGGTCACACCCGATCCCCGGCGGCGAAAGCGCGGAAGACGTCAACGCCCGCGCGGACAAGCTGATCGACCGGATCCGCGAGCCGCTCGGCAGGGGTGACGTGATCCTGGTCGGCCACGGACATTTCAGCCGCGTCCTGGTCGCGCGCTGGATCGGTCTCCCGTCGACGGCGGGTGTCCACTTCGGACTCGACCCGGCCGGTGTCGCGGTGCTCGGCGACGAACGCGGCGAGCCGCAGATCGAACACCTCAACCTGCTCCCCACCACAGAGGACTGAAATGGACGACCGCATCCGGCGTATCCGCGAAGAAGACGTGGACGCCGTCGTCCAGCTCGTCTACGACCTCGCCGAGTTCGAACGCGCCCCGGACGAATGCCACCTCACGCCCGAGCAGCTGCGCGTCGCGCTGTTCGGCGAGGCGCCGGGCCTGTTCGGGCACGTCGCCGAGGTCGACGGCGAGATCGTCGGCTACGCGCTCTGGTTCCTCAACTTCTCCACCTGGCGCGGTGTGCACGGCATCTACCTGGAGGACCTCTACGTCCGCCCCGAACAGCGCGGCTCCGGCCTCGGCAAGGCGCTCCTGGCCACCCTCGCGGCGGTCTGCGTCGAGCGCGGCTACGCCCGTCTGGAGTGGTCGGTGCTCAACTGGAACCCGGCACAGGGGTTCTACAAGTCGCTCGGCGCGGTGCCGATGGACGAATGGACCGTCGACCGCCTCACCGACGAACCCCTGAAGGCACTCGCCGCCCAGGTCTAGCCAAGGCGTGACTCGCGTGATCAGACACGTAACTCGCGTGTCTGGAGGCCGCACTCGAAGGTACGGCCTCGATCACGCGAGTCACGTCCCCAATCACGCGAAATCCGCCTCTGATCACGCGAGTGCGGCGTCAGGAGTCGCGTTCCTCGCGTTCACGACGCGCCGCACGGCCCGCGGCACCGTCCCGCTCGGCGGCCTCTTCCTCGGTCTCGCCCTCCTGCATCCCGAGCGCCCACGCGCGCGAAGGGCGGCGGAACAGCAGCACGATGACGGCGACGCCGACCAGCCCCAGCGGCACACCCCACAACGGCTGCCCGGACGGCCCCGCGCCGTACCAGCCGACGCCCACCAGGATCAGCGCGACGACCACGCCGGGCGACCTCGCCCACGTCTTCCCCATCATCAGCCCGGCGGCGCAGGCCAGCGTCCCGGCGGCGAGGACGAGGTAGTAGGCGACTTCGGCCAGGAGGTTCTCGGGTCCGGCCCGGCCGTTGACCAGGAGCAGGATCGCGAACACGATCAGGGCGAGCCCCGGCAGCGCGGTGACGGCGCCGGCGAGGCGGACTTCACGGGGCGCGGGCGAGAGCTTGTCGGCGATGGACACGGCGAAACAGCCTTCCAGGCTTCCGGACACGGTGCTCCACCAGGGCGGGTCACCGTACGTGAGCACTTTCGATCGTATGCCACCCGGTCGGCCGGTTTCCCCTCGCCGCCGCAGGGGAAGAATTGGCGGTGTCGTCGATGAGCGGGCGGTCGGCCCGGGTGCACTTGTCACGACGCGCGAGAGCCGCCGGCGATGAGGAGGAACGCCCGCCACAGGGTCACAAGGTGCTGCTTCGAGGACGCACGGACCACTGAGCTTCGCGTCACCTGACGCTCCCCTCTTCGGGCCGAAGTCACTTACCCTGCGGTATGTGCGTGCCATCCTCGTCGTGAATCCCCAGGCCACCTCGACCACCGCCGGTGGCCGTGACGTTCTGGCGCACGCACTGGCCAGCCAGGTCAAACTCGACGTGGTGGAGACCGACTACCGCGGCCACGCGATGGCCGTGGCGCGGTCCGCCGCCCGCGACGGGATCGACCTGGTGGTCGCCCACGGCGGCGACGGCACGGTCAACGAGGTGGTCAACGGTCTCCTCGCGGACGCCGACGGCGACCCGGCGAAGGTCGGCGACGTCCCCATGCTCGGTGTCGTACCGGGTGGCTCGGCGAACGTCTTCGCCCGCGCGCTCGGGATCGCGCACGATCCCGTCGAAGCGACCCATCAGCTCCTCAACGCCATCGAGAACGACCGAAGCCGCAAAGTCGGCCTCGGGATCGCCGACGGCCACTGGTTCACCTTCAACGCCGGCCTGGGCTGGGACGCCGACGTCGTCGGCCGCGTGGCCAAGCGCCGGGGCAAGCAGACCACCGCGGGGCTCTATCTGAGGGCCGCGGTGGCGTCGCATCTGCGGCCTCCGCTCGGTCGTCCGCCCCTCACGGTCCGCATCCCGGGTGAAGAGCCCACCGAAGTGCTGACCGCTTTCGTGTCGAACACCGATCCGTGGAGCTACCTGGGCGACCGTCCCGTCCACCTGAACCCGGACAGCTCGTTCGACACCGGACTGGGCCTTTTCGCGTTGAGCGGTCTGGGATTGCCCACCGTGTTCAAGCATGTACGGCAGGCATTGCTCACGAAGAGCGACCAACGCGGGCGACGTCTCCTTCGTCACGATGACCTGCCGATGATCCGCATAGACGCTGCTGAACCGGTAAACTTCCAGGTGGACGGCGACCTCGTCGGCCAGCGGAAGAGGGTGGAGTTCTTCAGCGTCCCGGGAGCACTGACGGTAATCGTCTGACGACCGGACCGCTGATCGCCTGCGGCAAAGTACGAACTGCCGCTCATCGACGCAGAACCTCCGCTCACCGCATCGGCCTTCCCATCGGAAGGCCGTTTCGGAACGAAACCGCAGGTCAGAAGCGTCGCTCGGCCGGGTGAGCTGACTCACCGATCTTCAGAAAACCCTTGTCGAAACGGGTGCTTCGTGAAAGCATTCACAAGCACCCAAAAAAACGACCGCCATGACGACTATGGCGCGGAGTACCGCGCCGTTATGAAGGAGCTCAGAAACATGGACTGGCGCCACGACGCGGCCTGCCGAGACGAGGACCCCGAGCTGTTCTTCCCGGTGGGAACCAGCGGTCCTGCTCTGTCGCAGGTAGCGCAGGCGAAGGCCGTGTGCCACCGCTGCACCGTCGCTTCCGACTGCTTGGCCTGGGCATTGGCCAGCGGGCAGGACGCAGGCGTCTGGGGCGGGATGAGCGAGGACGAGCGACGGGCCCTGAAGCGCCGTCGTACGCACATCGGCACGCGTACCTCCGCCTGAGTTTTTCAACTCACGCACGCTTCATCGCATCACCAAAAACTGAGTAACAACCCCAAGCCTCGGGTAATCCCGCGGTGCAGTGGCGCTATGACCCTGCGTCGCGAGGTGACACCTACCCGACTTGAGCTTAACAAGCGAGGCCGACACGCCCCCGAGGGGGTGTGGCTTCAGCGGACTTTTCACAAGTCCTCCCGCGGAACCGTTACAGGGCCGGCGCCACTTCTCTTCGGGCGCCGGCCCTAAAACGTGTCCGGATGGGACTGTCCATTGAGGACGATCAAACGCGACAGTCCACTACAGACGTCGCGACAGCGGGATGCGCAAGGCGGCTTCGGTGCCCAGCCTGCGACCGGCCGTCTCTTCGGAATCCCCGCGCAATCCCCGGATCGACAGCGATCCGCGCAGTTCCGACTCAACCAGGGTCCGCACGATCTGGAGCCCGAGGCCGTCGCTGCGTTCCAGCGAGAACCCCGAAGGCAGCCCGCGCCCGTTGTCGCGGATGACGACGTCGAGCCAGCGCGCCGAGCGTTCCACCACGAGCTCGACCTTGCCCGGCCGTCCGTCGGGGAAGGCGTGCTCGATGGCGTTCTGGACCAGCTCGGCCAGCACCATCACCAACGGCGTCGCGATCTCGGCGACGACGACGCCGAACGAGCCCGTGCGCGAAAGCCCGACCTGCGATTCGGCCGTCGCGACCTCGCCGACCATCGGGAGGACGTTGTCGAGCAGCTTGTCGAGATCGACCCGTTCGTCCACCGAGATGGACAACGCCTCGTGCACCATCGCGATCGACGAGACCCGGCGCACGGATTCGCCGAGCGCGAGCCGCGCCTCCTCGCTGGAGGTCCGTCGTGACTGGAGCCGCAGCAGCGCGGCGACGGTCTGCAGGTTGTTCTTCACCCGGTGGTGGATCTCGCGGATCGTCGCGTCCTTCGAAAGGAGGGCGCGGTCACGGCGCTTCACTTCGGTGACGTCGCGCACCAGCACCAGCGCGCCCGCGGGCTGCCCGGCGGGCCGCAGCGGCAGCGCACGGAAGAGCACGACGGCGCCGCGCCGGGAATCCGCCTCCGTCCGGCTGCTGGGCTTGCCGTCGAGCGCCTCGATGATCCGATGCGACACCTCGGTCGCGTCGAACGGGTCACGGATGAGCGACCTGGTCAGCGGCGCGAGGCGCTGGCCGACGAGATCCGATTCGTGCCCCATCCGGTGGTAGGCCGACAACCCGTTCGGGCTGGCGAAGACCACGGTGCCGGTCGGGTCGAGGCGGATGAGGCCGTCGCCGACCCGCGGGCTGGTGTGGGTGTCCGTCTGGTTACCCGGGCTGGGGAAGGTGCCGTCGACGATCATCTGGCACAGGTCGCCCGCGCTGCCGAGATAGGCGATCTCGAGCGGGCTCGGCACCCGCGAGGCGGCCAGGTTGGTCTCCCGGGACAGGACGGCGATCACCGAGCCGCCGAACACCACCGGGATGGCCTCGCGCCGCATCGGCAGGTCGCGGTACCAATGCGGGTCCTCTTCGCGGCAGATCCGCACCTCGCGGCTCGCCTTGGCCAGCTGCGGATGCTCGTCCTCGGTGAACCGGGAGCCGACGACGTCCTCCGGATGGGCGGTCGGCGCCGTCGTCGGGCGCGCGTGCGCGACGCAGACGAAGTCGCCGCCATCGGGCTGTAGCTCCTCCGACACGGCGACCCAGAGCAGGAAGTCGGCGAAGGACAGGTCGGCCAGCAGCTGCCATTCGGCGACCACGGTCTGGAGATGGTCCGCGGCTTGACCGGACAGGCCGGTGTTCTCCGCGAGGAGATCGGAAAGGGTGGACACGTCCCCATCCAAGCAGGGTGAGGGCCGCATGACACACTGGAGAGGTTGACCCTGGCCCAGCGGTGTCGTATCACCCCGCGCGGGCCACTCGGACGAGGAGTGAAACATGTCGAAGCGCGCCCGCAAGCGTCGCGACCGTAAGAAGAACGGCGCGAACCACGGCAAGAAGCCCAACTCCTGATCATCGATCAGACGACGAAGGCCCCCGCACCGATCCGGTACGGGGGCCTTCGTGTGTCCTGGGCCGTGGTTACTCGAACGTCTGCTCGATCTTGACCTCGGTGCGCTCGATGGTGATCGAGCCCTTGGTCTGCACGGTCTGGCGGATGGAAGCCCGCAGCCGGGACTTCAGGTCGTCCGGCGCGTGGTCGCCACCGCACTTGCGGGCGAGCAACTGCTTGATGTGCTCGTCGATGCCGTATTCCTCGAGGCACGGCGGGCAGTCCTCGATGTGCTTGCGCAGGGCGGCGTCGCGCTCGGCGCTGCACTCCTTGTCCAGGAGCAGGTAGATGTCGGCGAGGGCCTCCTCGCACCTGACCTTGTCGTCCGCTCCGGCGCAGTAGTCCTCGCTCATCGCCCCGCCACCTCCTGCTGTTTGCCCGCGCGGATGAAGCCGCGCTCGCGCGCGACGTCGGCGAGCAGGTCACGGAGCTGGGCGCGGCCGCGGTGCAGCCGGGACATCACGGTGCCGATGGGCGTGTCCATGATCTCGGCGATCTCCTTGTACGCGAAACCTTCGACATCGGCGAGGTAGACCGCGAGGCGGAACTCCTCGGGCAGCTTCTGCAGCGCTTCCTTGACGTCGGCGTCGGGCAGGTTGTCCATCGCCTCGACCTCGGCCGAGCGCAACCCGCTGGAGGTGTGGCTCTCCGCCTTGGCGATCTGCCAGTCGGTGATCTCCTCGGTGGGCTGCTGCACCGGCTGGCGCTGACGCTTGCGATAGCCGTTGATGTAGGTGTTCGTGAGGATGCGGTACATCCACGCCTTGAGGTTCGTACCCGCCTTGAAAGACGCGAAGGCCGCGTACGCCTTCAGGTACGTCTCCTGGACGAGGTCCTCGGCGTCGGCGGGATTCCGGGTCATCCGCATGGCGGCCGAGTACAACTGGTCGAGCAGGGGCATCGCGTCCCGCTCGAAGCGCTCGGCCCGCGCGGCCGCCTCTTCGGCGTCCGTGCCCGTGTCCGGCGCGGGATTCTGCGTGCTCGGCAAACCGTTCCCTTCCCGATCGGCGTCGATGCGCTTGTGCGCATGAGACGTCGCCGAGTTTACGCGCGGACGGATCACCTGGCCGCCCGGCGTGCGCGGGATCAGGATTCGGGGGGCTTCGAGTGTGGTGGACACGTGCCTTTCAACAGTGACGCCCGGCCGGGCATTCCCGGGCCGCTCGTAGACTCCGCCCATGGCAGGCAAGGGAACCCCGGCGACGGCGCTGCTGGTGAAGCAGAAAGTGGCGCATGTTCTGCACGCCTACGACCACGACCCGCGGGCCGAGTCGTACGGCCTCGAAGCCGTCGAAGCGCTGGGGCTCGACCCCGCGCGCGTGTTCAAGACACTGGTCGCCGAGGTCGACGGGAAACTGACCGTCGGCGTGGTCCCGGTCACCGGCCAGCTGGATCTGAAGGCGCTGGCGGCCGCCGCGGGCGGGAAGAAGGCGAAGATGGCCGACCCCGCCGCCGCGCAGCGCGCGACGGGGTACGTGCTCGGCGGGATCTCGCCGCTCGGGCACCGGAGCAGGCTGCCGGTGGTGATCGACTCGTCGGCGGAGAAGTTCGAGACCGTGCACTGCTCGGCGGGACGGCGCGGGCTGGAGGTCGAACTCGCGCCCGGCGATCTGGCGCGGCTCACCGGCGCCGTGGTGGCCCCGATCGCCGGCTGACCACTCCCCGCGTTTCGTCCTCTGAATGCGGTAGTTGCGCGTGCAAGGACCGCATCCAGAGGACGAAACGCGGGGGTAGGGCTCACCCGTGAGAGGGAGTGCGGTCGGTCCCCAGCGGGAAGATCGCGCGGCCGCGCCAGGGAATCGTCGTCGGCGAACGAACGACGACTCCCGGGAGCGACGAAATGACCGAGACCTTGCCCGGCGTACCGAGATGGGCGAACCTCGCCGCCCACGCGGCGGCGCTGGTGACGGTGCCGTCCGGGCTGTGGCGGATCGCGATGGGCCTCGGCCTCCCGGTCGGGTTCACCGCGCGGGGACTGGCCGAGTTCGGGATCCCCGGCTGGGGCACGGCCTACGTCTTCGGCCTGAGCCTGCTCTCCGAAGCGCTCGCGTTCCTCACCCTCGGGCTGGTCCGGCCGTGGGGTGAGGTCTGGCCGCGCTGGATCCCGGGGCTGCGCGGCCGCCGGATCCCGCCGCTCGCGGCGATCCTCCCGGCCGCCGCGGGGGCGATCGTCCTGATCGGGCTGAGCGTCCAATGGCTGTTCCGCTGGACGCAGGCCGGATCTTCGGTGCCGCCGGGGACCCGGGAGGACTCGCCGGTCTACGACATCGTCATGGCCGCCTGTTACGCGCCGCTCCTGCTCTGGGGCCCGCTGCTGGCCGTGGTCACCGTGCACTACGCCCGGCGACGGTTCTCAGGTCAGCGGCCGCAGCACACGCTCCAGCCACTCGGCGGCCGCGCGTGACACTCCTTCGAGGTCGGCGCTGAGGTTGTGATCTCCCTGGAGCACCACGATCTCGTGATGTGGCCCGGCCTTGGGCAGGCCGAACGGGTCCCGTTCACCCTGCACCACCAGGGTCGGGACCTCGACGGCGTCCAATTCACCCTGCCGGCTCTTCTCCGGCTTTCCCGGCGGATGCTCGGGGAAGGCCAGGCAGAGCACCGCCACCGCCTGCCCCGCCGCGGCGGTCCGGCAGGCGACGCGGGCGCCGGACGACCGGCCGCCGAACACGATCGGGAGGTCGTCGAAGCGCTCGGAGATCTCGTCGGCCACGGTGAGCCAGGCGGTGTCGAGCTGAGTGGCGGGAGCGGGCGCCCGGCGGCCCGCCACGCGGTACGGCTGCTCGACGAGCGCGACGTGGACACCGGCGGCCTGCGCCGCGCGGGTGACCGCGACCAGGTCCTTCGCCCCGATCCCGCCGCCCGCGCCGTGGCCGAGCATCAGGACCGCGACCCCTTCTTCGGCACAGTGCAGCTCGGCCCGCGCGGGGCCGTAGGCGGTGTCGATCTCGAGTTTCGTCATGGGTTCGGCAGCTCGAAGAGCGCGCTGTCGGCGGCGGGTTCGACGCGGTCCAGCAGCTGCGGGCCGTTGTTGCGGACGTTGTTGACCAGGCTGGACACCGGCCGCAGCTCGATCGTGTCGACCAGGTCCACCGGGGGCGGGACGAGCAGGTCGGTGACGTCGGGCCGGTCCGGATCGAGCCAGGTGTCCCACTTCTCGCGCGGCATCAGCAGCGGCATGCGGTGGTGGATGTCGGTGAGCCTGCCGACCGAGTCCGTGGTGATCACGGAGAAGGTGATCAGCGGATCGGCGTCCTTGTCGTCCTTCGGCCGCCAGGTCTCCCAGATCCCGGCGAACGCGAGCGAGCCGTCACCCGGTCCGGTCATGAAGAAGGGCTGCTTCTCCTTGCCGTCACGCCGCCACTCGTACCAGCCGTCGGCGGGGACCAGGCAGCGCCTCGCCGAAACCGCCTTCTTGAAGGACGGCTTCTCCTTCGCCGTCTCGGCGCGCGTGTTGATCATCTTCGAGCCGACACCGGGGTCCTTCGCCCAGAACGGGACCAGGCCCCAGCGCATCATCCGCAGCGACCGGACGGCGGGTTCGTCTTCGAGCACCGCGCCGTCGGCGTCACGCGGATGCCGTTGCACGACGGTGGGCACGTCCTTGGTCGGCGCCACGTTGTGATCGGTCCGGATCCGGCCTTCGGTCAGGTCCACCGCGGCGAACTCGTCGATCAGCGCCGCCGGGTCCTTGGTGGCGGCATAACGCCCGCACATGCGAAAACCTCCCTAATCGACAGCCATCGTTACACGCCGGCCAGACGATGGCGAGCAGCATGGGATCATTGTTCCGCGGTGTTCGAAGAGCAGGAGGCGGTTTGGCGGGCAAGGACTGGCGCAGGCTGGACGAATCCGACGTGCGGATCCGTCCCGGCAAGGGCACCAGGCCGCGCAGCAAACGCCGTCCCGAGCACGCGGACGCCTCCACGGCGATGGTCATCGGCAAGGACCGCGGCCGCTGGACCTGCGCGATCGACTCCGATCCCGACCGCGTCGTCACCGCGATGCGGGCCCGTGAGCTGGGCCGGGTCCCGGTCGTCGTCGGCGACACCGTCGGCATCGTCGGCGACGTGAGCGGGAAACCGGACACCCTCGCCCGCATCATCCGGGTGGACGAGCGCTCCAGTGTGCTGCGCCGGACCGCGGACGACACCGACCCCTTCGAACGGGTGGTGGTCGCCAACGCCGAGCAGCTGCTGATCGTGACCGCGCTGGCCGATCCCCCGCCGCGCACCGGATTCATCGACCGGTGTCTCGTCGCCTGTTACGCGGGCGGTCTCGAACCGGTCCTCTGCCTGACGAAGGCCGACCTCGCGAGCCCGGACGAACTCCTCGCCGGCTACGCGGGCCTCGACATCCCGGCCGTGGTCACCCGGCACGACGAGCATCCGGAAGAACTGACCGGGCGGCTCAAGGGCAGGCTCACCGCGCTGGTCGGGCATTCCGGGGTCGGGAAGTCCACTTTGGTCAATCGCCTGGTTCCCGACGCCGGTCTGGCGACCGGCGTGGTCAGCGCGGTCGGCAAGGGCAGGCACACGTCCGTCGCGGCCGTCGCGCTCCCCCTGCCCGGCGGCGGCTGGGTGGTCGACACCCCCGGCGTCCGCTCGTTCGGGCTGGCGCATGTGACCGCCGACGACATCGTGCTCGCGTTCGAGGAATTCGCCGCGGCCGCCGAAGAATGTCCGTCCGGCTGCGGTCATCTCGGACCGCCTTCGGACCCGGACTGCGCGCTCGACGACGTGGTCACGGATGGTGACGCCAGTCACGAACGACTGGAGTCTTTGCGCCGCCTTCTGGGTTCCCGAGCCGGGCATGACGACGATCGGTAACTAAATCCGATCTTGCGCGATACCCCGTTCGGATTAGATCAACTTTCTGAGGGGTCCCACTTGAAGCGCGTAACCATGCTCGCCGCCATCACCACGGCCGCCGTCCTGGCGCTGTCCGCTTGCGGTGGCGAGACGCAGCCCGGCGCGGCTGCTCCCGCTCCTGCTCCTTCCGAGGGGAAGAGCCTGCTTTCGTCGCCGCTCGGCGACCCGATCCAGCTCGCGGCGCTGACCCGCGAGAGCACCAAGAAGGCCAAGTCGTCCAAGGTGACGATGGAGAGCGTCGCCGGCAGCCAGAAGCAGACGGCGACCGGACAGGGCATGTACGACGGAGAGAACACCAAGTTCTCGATGTCCATGGACAGCGACGGCAAGAAGCTGGAGATCCTCTTCGTCGACAGCGCGCTGTACTTCAAGCTCGACGCGTCCGACAAGGCCGAGATGCAGACGGACAAGTCGTACGTGAAGATCTCCGCCGACGGCCAGGACCCCATCTCGCAGATGCTCGGCAAGGTGATGTCGAAGGCCATCAAGGACAGTGACCCGTCGCGCACCCTCGAGCAGGTCTCGAAGGCCGGCAAGATCACGAAGTCGGACCAGGTCGAGCTGAACGGTGAGCTCACCAACCACTACGTCGTCGAAATCGAGGTCGAGAAGGCCATCGCCCTCATCGCGGGCGAAGTGGGCGTGCCGTTCCCGGCGGAGGTCCAAAAGCAGCTCGACGCGAAGCTGAAGGGCAAGAACGTCACCATCCCGACCGAGCTGTGGCTCAACGCCGACCAGCTGCCGGTGCAGGTCGTGTCGGACCAGACGGCGTTCATGAAGGCCATGGGCGTCGCCGGTGACGGCGTCGCCAAGACCACGGTCAAGTACTCCGACTGGGGCACCCCGGTGGAGGTCACCGCCCCGCCCGCCGACCAGGTCGGCGACCTGGCCGAGATCATGAAGAAGGCCGGCGGCCGGTAGATGCGCGCCACCCACAGGCTGATCGCGGTGGCCGCGGCCCTGACCCTCGTGGTCACGGGCTGCGGCACCCGCCCTGGCGCGACGGCCGAGAACAAGGGCGGCGAGCTCGCGCTGGCCAACCCGTTCACCGACGCGTTCGGCCTCGTCGAGGCCGCGAAGCAGGGGACGCGGAAGACGAAGTCGTCCAAGACGACCATCGACGCCATCACCAAAGACGCCAAGGTCACGGGCACTCTGCTGGCGTACTACGACGGTCCGGCCTCGAAGATCGAGGCGAACATGACCATCGCGGGCGAAGCAGGCGTCCTGCGTCTGGTCGACCAGACGCTGTACCTCAAGCTGCCCCCGTCGGAACAGGCCGAACTCAAGACGGACAAGGCCTGGGGGAAGATCGAGCTGAACAGCGCGGATCCCCGGGCGAAGGCCATGGGGAAGGCCTTGCTGCGGTCGTTCGAGATGGGCGACCCGGCGAAACAGCTGGAGTTGATCGAGAAGGCCGGGCGGATCATCCGGTCCGAGCAGACCCAGCTGGACGGCGTCCCGGTGAACCACTACTTCGTCGAGTACGACGTCAAGAAGCAGATCGAACTGTTCCTCGGCGGCGATGTCCCCGCCGACCAGCGGGCCGAGATCGAGAAGCGACTCGGGGACAAAGATCTGCGGGTTCCGGCCGAATTGTGGTTCAACGCCGAGCAGCTCCCGCTAAAACTGACCATGGATCTGACCTCGGTCATGAAGTCGGCCGGAGCATCTGAAGCCGGCGAGGTCAAGTCGACCTACACCTACAGCGACTGGGGCACGCCGGTGAACGTCACCGCACCGCCGGCCGCCGAGGTGGCCGACTACACCGAATTGCTGAAGAAGGCGGGCAACTAACCCCTGCCCGCGCGTGAAGGCCTCCTTCTCTCGGCTGAGCCGAGGGAAGGAGGCCTTCACGCGCTTCCGAACCATCGGACGGTGGAAATTCACGCGACAGGCACTACGGTGGTGGTACAGACCATTCACCCGAGGGAGTCCCATGCGTGCCACCGGATTCGCCGTCGTCTGTAGCGCTCTCCTGCTCGTGGGCGGCTGTTCCGGCGAAGAGAAACCGGCGGCGCGACCGGTGAACGACGCTGCGCAACTGGCCACGGTCGCCGCCGCGGGCACGCAGAAGGCCCGTTCGTCCAAGATCTCGCTCGAAACCACCGCGGAGGACGGCCGCAAGGTCGTGGTCACCAGTTCCGGGCTCTACGAGGGGCCGAACAGCAAGTTCTCCATGGTCGCCGAGGTCGCGGGCGAGAAACGGGACCTGATCTTCGCCGACGGCGTCCTCTACTACCACCTGTCGGACACGCAGGTCCAGGAGCTCAAGACCGACAAGGAATGGGTCAAGATCACCGCCGACGGCAAGGACTCGCTCTCCACCGCCAACGGCGCGCTGATGACGAACGTCGTCGAGACGATGGATCCGACCCGGACGATCGAGCGGATCTCGAAGTCGGGCAAGGTCACCAAATCCGAACAGGCCGACGTGAACGGCACGGCCGCCACGCGGTACGTCCTCGACCTCGGTGGCGCGCCCGCCGAGGTGTGGCTGGACGCCGAGCAGCGCCCGGTGCAGGTCAGCATGGGCAAGGCGACGGTCAAATACGACAGCTGGGCTTCGGACGTGGTGATCATCGCGCCGCCGCCCGAGGCGGTCGGCGACAGCCGCTGAGCCGTTCCCCCGATCGGGGCGTGGCCCGCGGCTGTGTTTCGCTTGGGTGCCCGCGATCGAAAGCAGGTCCTCATGCGGAGAACGGCCCTGTCCACCGTCGTGCTCGTACTCGGTGTGCTGCTCGCCGCCTGTGACGGCGACTCCGTCTCGTTCGCCGACGCCCGCGCGCTCGCCGACGGGGCCTCGTCCGCCATGAACGGCAAGGCCGCGAAGTTCACCACCGATGTCACGGCGGGGACGATGCGGTCGAAGAGCCAGGGGCAGGCCAAGGTCGCGGGGACGGGTACCGCGCTGGCCATGACCACGGACTTCCTCGGCGAGCCGATCGAACTCCGGTTGGTCGACAAGATCGTCTTCGCCAAGGTCCCCGAGACCGCCCGTGAGGAGGTGCCCGGCGGGAAACCGTGGGTCAAGGTCTCCCCCGATGGCGCCGACCCGTTCTCGCAGGTCGCCGGGGGCAGCATCGACCAGCTGGCGAAGCAGAACGACCCCGCCCGCGCGCTCGACCAGGTGCGGAAGGCGGGCACGGTCACCGGATCCGAGCACGGCGAACTCGACGGGATGTCCGCCGAGCGCTATCGGCTGGACGTCGACCTGGCCGCGCTGGGCGGTGACCTGCCCGCCGGTTTGTCGGCCGAGGCCGTCGCCGAACTGCGGGGCAAGGTCGGGAAGCTCCCCATGGAGGTCTGGCTCGACGACGCGCGCTTGCCGCTGCAGATCGTGCTCGACCTCGCCCCCGTCCTCGCCGCTTCGGGCGCCCCGGACAGCGCGACCGCCAAGATCGTCACGCGCTACAGCGAATGGGGAACGCAGGCCGACATCCAAGCGCCTCCGCCGGAGGAGATCGGGGAGATCCCGGCGGGCTGATCCGTCACGTTCCGCTCCCCCGTCTCGTCGGGTTCGTGAAGGCCGGATTCGAGGAGCGAACATGCGCGTGATGGTGATCGGGGCGACCGGGATGCTGGGGCGTCCGCTGGTGCGGCGTCTGCTGACGGAAGGCCACGAGGTGAGCGGCCTTGCCCGCGACGTGGACAGGGTCGCCGCGGTGCGCGCGACCGGCGCGGAACCGGTGCGGGGTTCGCTGTTCGACGTCGATTCGCTGGCGGGCGCGCTGCGGGGGCACGACGCGGTGGTGAACGTCGCGACCCGGATCCCGGACGCGCGCCGGGCGATGAAGCTGTCCGGCTGGGCCGAGAACGACCGCGTGCGGATCACCGGCAGCCGGACCCTGGCGGCGGCCGTGCGACGGGTCGGCGAGCTGGGAATCGTGGTGCAGGAAGGGATTTCGTTCGTCTACGCCGACGGCGGCGACGAGGAACTGGACGAGGACGCGCCGCTCGCGCTGCGCGGCAACATCGCGTCTTCGACGGTGGCGCACGCGAACATCGCGGAGCTGGCGGACGAGGGACGCACCGCGATCCGGCTGCGGATCGGGCTGCTGGTCGGCGACGACCCGATGACCAGGACGATGCTGGCGGCCGCGCGACGGGGCTCGCCGCTGATCTTCGGCCGCCGGACCGACTGGACCGCGGCGATCCATCCGGACGACGCGGCGGCGGGCGCGATCGCGGCGTTGCGGGCGCCGAGCGGCGTCTACAACCTGGCCGCGGATCCGATGCGGAAACAGGAACTCGGCGAGGCGATGGCCGCCGCGGCCGGGGTCCGGCGGCCGCGCGCGCTGCCGAAATGGCTGGCGAACCGGCTCGGCCTGATGTCGGTGCTGGCGCGCTCGCAGCGCGTCGTCTCGACCCGGCTCACCGAGGCGACCGGCTGGCGCCCCGAACGCCCGGTGCCCGGCCCGTCCTGGTTCTGACGCGTTTCGTCCTCTGAATGCGGTCGTTGCGCGTGCAAGGACCGCATTCAGAGGACGAAACGCGAGAGGGGCTAGAGGAGTTCCAGCAGGAAAGGGAGCTCTTGGGGCGCGTACCAGGCGAGTTCGTGGTCTTCGGCGTCGCCGAGGGTGAACTCGGCGTCCGGATCGCCGAGGTCGGCCTGGTCGATCACCGCGGCGGCGGCCTGGACGGACTCGGCGGCTTCGGCCGCGTCGACGTGAATCGCGGCGACGTCGGCGATCTTCACCGGCCCGGCCAGCCGGACGACGGCGGCGTCGAGATCCGGGCGCAGCGTGACCTCGTCGATGTCGGCCGAGATCACCACCCGCCGCGGCTCTGGCTTCTCCTCGGCCGCGATCAGCCGGAGCGACGCCCTGGCGGCGTCGAGCAGCGCGGCATACTCGAGTTCTTCGTCGGATCCGCTGGCGTAGGACTCCCGCAGCGCCGGGGTCAGCGCGAATCCCGTGCCGCTGCGCGCCCGGAGTTCTCCGGCGGTTTCGAGCTCACGGAGCATCGCGATCGTCCCGGGTAGATAGACCCTCACCAGTGCGCACCCTTCAGCTCTTCCAACGATTCCTCGATCATCCCGGCGAGCAGGTCCACATCGGACACGGCCTTGCGATCGCCGTTCAGTCCGAAGTAGACACCGCCGTGATACGAGGTGACCCCGATCGCCAGCGCCTGATTGCGCACCAGCGGCATGACCGGGAACATCTCCACCATCTTCGCCTGTCCCGCGTAGAGCGGCACCTGCGGGCCCGGCGAGTTCGTGATCAGCACGTTGAAAATACGTCCCGACATCGATCCGGCCACCCGCGCGCCGAGCGAATGCAGCGTCGGCGGGGCGAAACCGCCGACCGTCAGCAGCCCGCGCGCGGCGACCGAACGGCCAGAGTCGAGGTGATCCGCCATCGCGTGACCGATGTGCTGCAGCCGCAGGACCGCGTTCGGCTCCCCGACCGGGAGATCGACCAGGTAGGCGTCGACCTGGTTGCCGACCAGCGCCGGCGTCGAGTACTCGGCCGTCTCGGCGTCGCGGACGGCCATCGGCACCAGCGCGCGCACGGTGGTCGTCGCGGTCAGGTTCGAGCCGCGGGAGAGCAGCCATTCCCGTAGCGCGCCGGTGATCACCGCGACCACGACGTCGTTGACCGTGCCGCCGTGCGCGGCGCGGACCTTACGGAGATCCTCCAGCCGCGTGCGGACCCCGGCGAACATGCGGCCGCCGGAGGTGCGGACGTTGAGCGGCCCGGACGGCGCCGGATTCACCATGGTCTTCAGCGCAGAAGCGACGTCGCCGACCGTTTCGGTGACCTTGCCCGCCATCGCGGTGGCGTCGTGGGCGATGGAGCGGACGTTCTCCACCAGCTCCGTCGGCCGCTGCACGGTCTCGGCGACCGCGTCGAGGATCAGCTGCGTGCGGCTCGGTTCCCGGCGCGGATGCCAGGTGTCGTCGAACGGTTCCGGCTCCTGCGGCGTGGCGTCGAGGATCAGCTGCCCGATCTCGATGGTGCCGATCCCGTCCACGACCGACTGATGCGTCTTGGTCACCAGCGCGACGCGGTCGCCCGCGAGCCCCTCGACGAAGTACGCCTCCCAGAGCGGCCTTCCCGGGTCGAGCCGCCGCGACATCAGCCGCGCCACGAGGTCGAACAGCTGGCCGTCGGAGCCCGGCTGGGGCAGCGCGGACCGCCGGACGTGGTAGTTCAGGTCGAAGTCGACGTCGTCGACCCACACCGGCCGGGCGAGGTGACCGGGCACCTCCAGCACTCGCTGCCGGTAGCGCGGCAGGAACGCCAGGCGCTGCCCGATCAGGTCGAGCAGCCGCTCGTGGGTGAAGCCCTCGCGCGGTCGCTCGAAGATCGCCACGCCGCCGACGTGCATCGGGGTCGAGTGGTCTTCCACGTACAGGAACGAGGCGTCCAGCGCGGAGAGGCGGTCGGGCATGGGCCGATCCTTACATAGTGGGACACTCGCCGGTGTGGGTGATGAGTCGGTGATCTCGCCGAAGGACCGGTTCCTGACGGTGTACGGCCGCAAACCGGTGCTCGAGGCATTGGACGACGCGGCGCTCGAGGTGGACAAGGTGATCCTCGCCGACACCGTGCGCGGGCCGAACGCCGCCGAGATCCAGCGTGCCGCGAAAGCCGCCGGGGTGCCGGTGCAGCGGGCGAGCGCGCATCGCGTCAAGGTGCTGGCGGGCAACGGCAAGCAGGACCAGGGCGTGCTGGCCGACGTCGTCGCCCCGCGTATGCGTTCGTTGCACGCGGCGCTGTCCGACGGCAGGCCGCCGTCGCGGGTGCTGCTGCTCGACGGCATCACCACCCCGGCGAACGTCGGGATGATCCTGCGCACGGCGACCGCCGCCGGACTGGAGGGGGTCGTGGTGCCGCGGCGCGGGGTCGCCGCCCTCGACCCGATGGTGGTCAAGGCTTCGGCCGGGGTCGCGTTCCGCGCGCCGGTGCTGCGGTGCGGCAGCGCGCGCGAGGCGGCCGAGATGCTCACCGAAGCCGGCTACGGGATCTACGCGCTGGGCGCTTCGGCACGCAGCTCGGTGTTCGACGTCGAACTGCCGCAGCGCGCGGCGTTCGTACTGGGCGGGGAGACGAACGGCGTCGGCGCCGAGGTCGGCGAACTGGTGACGGAGTGGGTGTCGATCCCGATGCCCGGCGAAGTCGAGTCGCTGAACGTCTCGGCCGCCGCCGCGGTGCTGTCGTTCGAGCTGGTGCGCCGGGCGGCCACTAAGGCTTCGGGAACAACGCGCTGAGCTCGGTCAGCGTCTCCTCGACCGACGTGTGGTGCACTCCCGCCATCCCGGCCGCGATCGCCGCGCGGACGTTGTGCGCGGCGTCGTCGACGAACACGCACCGGTCGGCGGGCAGGTCGAGCAGACCCGCGGTGAGCAGGTAGACCTCGCGTTCGGGTTTGGCCACGCCGACCTCGCCGGAGAAGACGAGCGCGTCGAAGAACGGACCGAGTGACCGCTTGGCCTCGTCCGACGCGCCGGGGGCGTTCGAGAGCAAGGCCGTTTTGATGCCGCGCTCCCTGACCGAGCGCAGGAAGGCGTACAGCTCGTCCGCGCCCACGTCCGTGAGCACGCCGGCGTAGTCGACGACCAGCCCTTTCAGCACGCGCTCACCGTACACAAGCGATCACCGCCCGGTTCATCCTCTCGGGCGGTCCTTGTCGCGGCTTCGCCCGCCGCCTGCCCCTTAGTTGCTGGGCGTGGCCGAGGGGGCCGCGGAGGGGGACTGCTCGATGAAGTCGTACGTACTGAGACGGCTCGAACCGTACGAACCGCCGTACCGGGTCGCCGACCGGCCGGACGGCCTGGTGCACCGGGCGGCATCGCCGGACAACCAGCTCGTGCTGGATCTGCCGCTGGCCGGGGAAAGCGTCGTGGAGGAACCGCTGCCGTCACCGGACACCCCGGACGGCAGGCAGATCGGCAGGCTGCTGACCACCATCCTCGAAGCGTGTGACGGCCGCCGTCCGGCGGTCCAGGTGCGGCCGATCCTCGACCCGGCGCTCCACCACGCACTGCTCGAAAGCGGCCTTCGTCGTCCAGCGGGCGGCTACCGGCCGAAGTCGGTGCACCTGGGTCACCCAGCGGACGGCGTCGTCGAAGCCTGCGCGACCGTCGAACAGAACGGACGCTGCCTCGCCTTGGCCGCCCGCTTCGAACGGACGCCGTCGGGCTGGGTGTGCACCCGCTTCCATCTGCTGAAGCCTCCGCGACGGGTCTCCGCGCTCGCGGCCTGATGCGCGTGA
This sequence comes from Amycolatopsis japonica, assembly GCF_000732925.1. Classification (NCBI taxonomy): domain Bacteria; kingdom Bacillati; phylum Actinomycetota; class Actinomycetes; order Pseudonocardiales; family Pseudonocardiaceae; genus Amycolatopsis; species Amycolatopsis japonica. The sequence goes on along the minus strand of NZ_CP008953.1, from coordinate 1,018,503 downwards.
AGGCCTCCGTCCCTCTGCTGAGCCGAGGGAAGGAGGCCTTCACACGCTTGGGGCCGTTAGCGGCGCGGGCCCTTCTTGCCCTTCTTCTGGGAGGCGCGCTGCGCGGCGCGGCGCTCCCGGCGGGTTCCGCTCTGGTCGCCACCGGCGCTGCCGGCACTGTCCGAATGCGACTCGACGCCGCCGTCTTCGGACGGGCCCGACATGGTCAGCCCGGTCTGCGAACCACCGCCGAGTCCCTTGCCCCGCAAGGCGGAAGGCACGGATTCGGTGTCGGTCGCCGGACCCTGCGGAGGCGTCGGGCGGGCGTGCCTGCCGTCGCCGTTCGCGGCCTGGCCGTTCCCGGAGCCGACACCGGCGGGCAGCGCGGACGCGGACTCGGGCGCCGGGGTGGTGGGCTCGGCCTGCTCGACCTGGAGGTTGAACAGGAAGCCGACGGCCTCCTCCTTCAGCGACTCCAGCATCGCGCGGAACATGTCGTAGCCCTCGCGCTGGTACTCGATGACCGGGTCGCGCTGCGCCAGGGCACGCATGCCGATGCCCTCCTTGAGATAGTCCATCTCGTAGAGGTGCTCACGCCACTTGCGGTCGAGCACGGTGAGCATCACCTGACGCTCCAGGCTCCGCATCGCGCCTTCGCCGACCTTGCCGTCGATCTCGGCCTCGCGCTCGTCGTACGCGCGATGGGCGTCTTCGAGCAGCGCCTCACGCAGCCTGTCGGCGTCGAGGTCGTCGTCCTCGGTGAGCTCTTCCCAGGTGACCTTGACCGGGTACAGCTGCTTCAGCGCCGTCCACAGCTTCTCGTGGTCCCAGTCCTCCGCGTAGCCCGAGGAGGTCTCCTCGGTGACGTACGCGTTGATGACGTCGACCAGCATGTGCTCGATCTGCTCGCGCAGATCCTCGCCTTCGAGGACGCGCAGACGCTCGGCGTAGATCACCTTGCGCTGCTCGTTCATGACCTCGTCGTACTTGAGGACGTTCTTGCGGATCTCCATGTTCTGCTGCTCGACCTGCGTCTGAGCGCTCTTGATCGCCTTGGAGACCATCTTGTGCTCGATCGGCACGTCGTCCGGCAGCCGCATGGTGGTCATGACCCGCTCGACCATCGTCGCGTTGAAGCGGCGCATGAGCTCGTCACCGAGCGACAGGTAGAACCGGGACTCGCCCGGGTCGCCCTGACGGCCGGAACGACCGCGGAGCTGGTTGTCGATCCGGCGCGACTCGTGCCGCTCGGTGCCGAGCACGTAGAGCCCGCCGGCCTCGCGGACCTCCTCGGCCTCGGCCTTCGTGTCGGCCTGGACCTCTTCGAGCACCTTCGGCCAGGCGGCCTCGTACTCCTCGGAGTGCTCCACCGGGTCGAGGCCGCGGTCGCGCAGCACCTCGTCGGCGATGATGTCCGGGTTGCCGCCGAGCACGATGTCGGTACCGCGGCCCGCCATGTTGGTGGCGACCGTGACCGCGCCCTTGCGCCCGGCGCGGGCGACGATCAGCGCCTCCCGGTCGTGGTGCTTGGCGTTGAGGACCTCGTGCGGGACACCCAGCTTGAGCAGCAGCTTCGACAGGTGCTCGGACTTCTCGACACTCGTGGTGCCGACCAGCACCGGCTGGCCCTTCTCGTGCCGCTCGGCGATGTCCTCGGCGACGGCCTCGAACTTGGCCTGCTCGGTCTTGTAGATCAGGTCGGCCTGGTCGGCGCGGACCATCGGCTTGTTCGTCGGGATCGGCACCACACCCAGCTTGTAGGTCTGGTGGAACTCGGCCGCCTCGGTCTCGGCGGTACCGGTCATCCCCGACAGCTTGTCGTAGAGCCGGAAGTAGTTCTGCAGCGTGATCGTGGCGAGCGTCTGGTTCTCGGCCTTGATCTCGACGCCTTCCTTGGCCTCGATCGCCTGGTGCATGCCCTCGTTGTAGCGGCGGCCGTGCAGGATGCGGCCGGTGAACTCGTCGACGATGAGGACCTCGCCGTCGCGGACGATGTAGTCCTTGTCGCGCTTGTAGAGCTCCTTGACCTTCAGCGCGTTGTTCAGGTAGCCGACCAGCGGCGTGTTCGCGGCTTCGTAGAGGTTGTCGATGCCGAGCTGGTCCTCGACGAAGGCGACACCCTTTTCGGTGACACCGACGGTGCGTTTGCGGATGTCCACCTCGTAGTGGATGTCCGCCTTCATCAGCGGGGTCATCCGGGCGAACTCGACGTACCAGCGCGAGGACTGGTCGGCCGGGCCGGAGATGATCAGCGGCGTCCGGGCCTCGTCGATGAGGATGGAGTCCACCTCGTCGACGATCGCGAAGTTGTGGCCGCGCTGCACGCAGTCCTCGAGGCTCCACGCCATGTTGTCGCGGAGGTAGTCGAAGCCGAACTCGTTGTTCGTGCCGTGCGTGATGTCGGCGGCGTACTGCTGGCGGCGGACCTCGGGCGTCTGGTCGGCCAGGATGACCCCGACCTCCAGGCCGAGGAAGCGGTGGATGCGGCCCATCCACTCGGCGTCACGTTTGGCGAGGTAGTCGTTCACCGTGATGACGTGCACGCCCTTGCCGGACACGGCGTTCAGGTACGCGGGGAGGACCTGGGTCAGGGTCTTGCCCTCACCGGTCTTCATCTCCGAGACCTGGCCGAGGTGCAGCGCTGCGCCGCCCATCAGCTGGACGTCGTAGGGACGCTGGCCGAGCACGCGCCAAGCCGCTTCCCTCGCCACCGCGAACGCCTCCGGCAGGAGGTCGTCGAGTGACTCGCCGTCCGCGTGCCGTTTACGGAACTCCTCGGTCTTGGCCCGCAGCGCGGTGTCCGAAAGTTCCTTGACGTCGTCTTCGAGGGTGTTGATGTGATCGGCGATGTGTCGCAGCCGCTTCACCATTTTGCCCTCGCCCGCGCGGAGCAGGCGGTTCAGCACCATCCGGTCGACCTCACTAGCTGATTGTGATCGCACCCGAGCCGGTCCCGGGCAATCTCGTCCGCGGCGGTGCCTGGTAACGCACCACCGTCCGCCCCCATCGTAGGGAACACCTCGGTGTTCGCGCACGCACCGTCTGTCGGTACCTGACGAGACGGGGGCGGGTCCTGCCTGATCCGGACATGACGGCGGCCCGCACGGGACGCGTGCGGGCCGCCGTCAGGGCAGTAGTGGCCGGCTAGCTGAGCCGGATGACGCCGTAGTCGAAGCCTCGCCTCCGGTAGACGACGCTCGGGCACCCGGCGTCGGAGTCGTTGAACAGGTAGAAGTCGTGACCGACCAGTTCCATCTCGTAGAGAGCTTGGTCGACCGTCATGGGCTCCGCGTCATGCTTCTTCTCGCGGACGACGCGACCGGGCTGGTGTTCGGTCACCCCGTCATCCCAGCGCTGCTGCTGGGGCATCTCGAAGTCACCGCTCTCGACAGCGAAACCGTTGGCCATGGGTTCGGCCTCCGGCGCTTCGAGCACAGCGGTACCCGCCAGATGTCGGGTGTCGGTGGTCATTCCACCGGCGGCCGCCATCGAAGTCGCCTCGGCGACGGATTCCGGGCGGCTGCGGCCGTAGTGCACGCGCCGGCGGTCGTGTGTCTTCCGCAACCTGTTTTCGAGCTTGTTCAGTGCGGAATCCAGCGCTGCGTAGAAGTCGCCGGCACACGCTTCGGCGCGTACGGCGGGGCCACGGCCCTTACCGGTGATTTCGACGCGCTGGCAGTTCTTCGACTGCCTGCGATTGGGCTCGTGGAAGAGCTCCACGTCGTAACGGATGACCTTCTTGTCGTAGCGCTCTAGCCGGGCCAGCTTTTCGCTGACGAGTGCCCGATAGTGGTCGGGCACCTCCACGTTGCGGCCCTTAACGACGATGTCCATACACGACCTCCCTCGCTGAAATGACTGCGAGCTGTAGATGTGTTCACTAGGGCGCCGGTAATGCGGGGACGAAGCCCGGATCGCGGGCGGTGAGGGAACTCGGCATACGGCCACGACGTCTCGTGTCGGATGTCCGAGCGCGGACTCAGCGCGGCTCCGGCGCCAGGGACATGGGCTGGTCACCTCCCTGCCTGCCGGGATTGCTGATAGCGCTGCACGTTAGCTGCATCACGCCGCGAGCAACAGCCCCCGAGCCGGGGGATATCAGGACGTGAGACCTCGTCACCGCACGCGACGACGACCCTGTGGCCAGCGGGACAATCCGGCTTGTCGGGCGTCGTCCCCGTGATTTGTTTTCACGCGGACGGCGCAAGCCTTCGGACAGGAAAATGCGGAGGGTGCCCAGTGGGCCGTGCCCGGAGGAATCCGCCGCCACCCCGGTGGAGTGGCGGGCCGTCGGAGTGTTCCCCAGAAGGTCCCTCATATCCCGTCAACGCCCATGTACCCATTCCCGTTCCCGATCATTCATCACTCTTGTAGGTGACGCCCCGATCACCCGGCGGCGGCCAGCGCTACCACCGCGGAAACGTGAATTCCGCTTATGTCCAAAAAGCGCGTACAAGCGGCGGCGGTCGCTCCGGTTGTGATCACGTCGTCAAGAAGAACGACCTTCTCCCGGCAGGCTCCCGAGACCAGGCGAATTCGGCCGTCGAGGTTCGCCGACCGCTGGGCGCGGTTGAGCCCCACCGCATCACGGACACCGGCCCCGAGCTTGAGGACGGGTGCCACCATCGCCGACTTTCCCTTGTCCGCCAGTGCTTTCACGCATTCCTCGGCGATGCGCCGGACGTGCGGTCCACCCCGGACACGCGAGGCGGACCGTCGCGAAGGGACCGGGACGAGGCACGGCTCCGGCCCTGACTCGGGCAGGTGGGCGAGGGCTTCGGCGACAGCGCGGCCGAAGGAGGGGGCGAGGTCGCGGCGGCCGCGTTCCTTGTAGGCGAGGATCAGGCGACGGGCGTCGTCGGCGTAGGGGGCCAGGGCGTAGACGGGGACGAGGCCGGCCGTCGGGCCTCGGATGATCTCGCTGAGCGAACCCCAAGCGGTCTGACAGGTCGCGCAACTGGGCGCGCCCGGTGCTCCGCAGGACGCGCAACGGGCGGGGATGAGGAGATCCAGGAGTTTGGACATGGGGCGAGTGTCGGCCGGGGCTCCGACAGTTCCGGACGCTGCCGGGGCGTGACCGGTCCGCTTTGGACACATCGCGTCGCGAGGGGGCCGGTCATGGCTGGGCGTCGTTGAAAAAGTCAATCGAGGAGAAGGGCGCTTCGGGGCTTCGCGGCTACTTCGCGCGGGTCCCGGTCCGTGAAGGACTCCTTGAGGGACTCAGGGTCCCTCAAGGAGGCCTTCACGGACTTTCCGCTTCGCTAGCAGCGCTAGGAAAGCTAGCGGTACTAAAGGTCCCTTGCTCCCCTCGGCGATGCCCCAAGTACATGAAGGCCCCCTTCCTGTACCTGAGCGCAAGGAAGGGGGCCTTCATGTACTTCGGCGAAACCTCAGCCCGGGTAGAACGGGTCCGCATCGGTGACGGTGTGCGCCTGCGGCCGCCAGACCTCGCCCAGTTCCGAGGCGACCCACAGCCCGCCCGCGTCCGCGACCAGGTTCTGCCTGCTCGGCGCCGCGGTGACGCCGTGCACCGGCGGGGTCAGGTTCGAGCCGCTGAAGGGGTCCATCCGCTGCCCGTCCAGCGGCACCTTGACCACCGGCAGCGAATTCGACGACGTCGCGGCGATCAGGTGGTCCTGGGTCGCCCAGTCGACGTCCACGACGTCCTTGAGGTCGCGTTCCTGCAGTTTCCGCGGCGCCCGCAGGGCCACCGAGTCCGCCGTCCGCACGATCGAGGCGACCACCAGCTGCCCGTTGACCACCGCGGCCAGCCGGGACCCGTCGCGCGAAAGGCGCAGTTCGGTGATCTGCCCCAGCCCGGTGAGCATGGTCGCGTCGACGCCGGCTTTCACCCAGCGGCCGTCCGCGGCCAGGGTGACCCTGGCGACGGTGTTGTGGTCGACCACCGTCCAGACCTCGCCGGAGACCCCGCCACCGCCACGGGCGACCGGACGCCAGGTGGGACGGCTCAGGCTGCCGCCGAACAGGTCCACCGACGCGAGGTCGTGTCCCAGGTCGCCGACCCGGAGCCATTGCCTGCCGTCGCGTTCTTCGACCACCGCGAGGCGTTTGCCGTCGACGGACTGCGCGGCGCTGACGACCTTGTACCCGCCGTTGCCCGCGGGCCCGCCGACCGGCTGCCCGTCGCCGAGCGACCGGACCCGCCCGTTCACGGTCATCAGCCCCAGCAGTTCCGAGTTGGGCGCGATGTCCACGTTGTAGTTGGGCAGTTCGCTGGAGCGCCAGTATTCGTGTTCCGGCACCAGCGCGGTGCCGTCGGCCAGCAGCCGGACCCGGCTCAGCGTCACCGTCTGCAGCGACAGGACGATCTGCGCGGCGATCAGGTTCCGGTCCACGAGGCTGGCCCCGCCGACACCGGTCAGGTTGATGTCCAGTGTCCCGTCGTCCGTGCTGCGCACGTTGCTTTCGATGGTGACCTGGTCGCCGAGCAGATCCTTGACCGCGCCCTTCAACCCCTCCGACGGACCCTGCAGCACCAGGTCCATCACCCGGCCGGGCAATCCGGCCTGCGGTTTCGCCGCGACGTACCGGAGGTCGGGGACGAAGGCGCCGGAGTCCGGCGAGTAGAAGCTGATCGGCACCCGGAAGTAGTTGAGCGCGAAGTCCTCGTCGGTGACGGCGAGTTCCTGCGGCGGGTCCACGATCCGCCACTGGCCGTTCTGCTGCTTCCGCAGCTTGAACTGCTGCGAGTACTCCGCCTTCACCGGGAGGAACGCGCTGTCGGGGCTGAGGGTCCCGAGTTTGAACCCGCGGACGTTCACGACCTGCTCGTCCGGGTTCCCCGACGACGACGAAGTGTCGTAGACGGTGCCGAAGGTGTCGTCGATGATCGTCAGCCCCGGCGACGGCTTCCAGTTACGCCGGGCGTCGTCGTCGAGGTAGACGCGCGCGGCGGCGCTCGCCGTGCCCGGCGCCGCCGAGTTGCGGATGAACTGGCGGGTGACGGTCAGCGGGTCGATCCCGGCCGCCGGTTCGGGGACGTCCGCCGGCGCCTGGCCGGGTTTGTCCCCGGAGACGACGACGGGCTGGGATTCGAGCGGGATGTTCGCGCAGCCTGCGACCAGCAGGAACACCGCGAGCAGGGCCAGCAGCCGTTTCACCGGCCGACCTCCTCGGGCTCGGCGAGGATCGCGTCGGGCGCGGGCCGGACTTCGAGCAGTCCGGACGACCCGTGCGTGTCGGTCGCCTTGTGATCGGGCGGGGGCAGGAGCAGCGGGCTCTCCCCCATCGGCGTGTCCTGCCGCCGCGGCAGCACGAGCCGGAAGCAGGCACCGTGGCCGGTCTCGCCCCAGGCGTCGAGCACGCCGCCGTGCAGCCGGGCGTCCTCCTGGCTGATCGCGAGGCCGAGGCCGGTGCCGCCGGTCCGGCGGTTACGGGACGGGTCGGCGCGCCAGAACCGGTTGAACACCAGTTCCGCCTCGCCGGGCCGGAGCCCGACGCCGCGGTCCCGCACGGTGATGGCGACCGCGGTCTCGTTGACCGCCAGCGTCAGCACCACCGGGTTCCCCTCGCTGTGGTCCACCGCGTTCGCCAGCAGGTTGCGCAGGATCCGCTCGACGCGGCGCGCGTCGACTTCGGCGGGTGCCTCCTCGTCCGGGAGGACCAGTTCGACCGAGCTTCCCGCGTTGCCCGCGATCACCCGGACCTGCTCGACGGCCCTGGTAGCGATCGGGCGGACGTCGATCAGCTCGGCCGAGAGCTCCTCGACACCGGCGTCCAGCCTGCTGATCTCCAGCAGGTCGCCGAGCAGTGCCTCGAACCGGTCGAGTTCGTCGACCAGCAGTTCGGTGGAGCGGGCGAGCCCGGCCGGGAACTGCTCGCGCGACGCGTGCAGCACGTCGGCAGCCATCCGGACGGTGGTCAGCGGGGTGCGCAGTTCGTGCGAGACGTCGGAGGTGAACCGGCGCTGCAGCCCGCCGAACTCCTCCAGCTGGCGGATCTGCCGCTGGATACTCGCGGCCATCTCGTTGTAGGACACGGCGAGTTTGGCCAGATCGTCCTCGCCGAGCACGGCGAGCCGCTGGTCGAGTTCCCCGCCCGCGAACTGTTCGGCCGCCGCGGCGGCCTGCCGGACCGGCCGGACCACCTGTCTGGTGACCAGGTTCGTGATCCCGGCGAGCAGGAGCAGCAGGACGAGCCCGCCGACGAGCAGCGTGTTCTGCACCGTCGAGACGGTGTTCTGCTCACTGGTCAGCGGGTACAGCAGGTAGAGCTGGAGCGGGTTGATCATCGTGCTCACCGGCGCGCCGACGATCAGGTACGTCGTCTTGCCGCCGTCGGCCTCGGTGACCGTGTGGGTCAGGTAGCTGAGCTGCTCGGTCTCGACGAACTGGCGCAGCCGCACCGGCACCCGGTCGTAGGGACCGGCGGCCACCGGTTTGCTGGACTGATCGCGGCCGCCCGCGGCCAGCACCGGTTCGAAGGTGCCCGCCGTCGATCCCGCGCCGTCCTGCGAGGACGTCGTGCTGGAGATCTTCTTCAGCGCGTTGCTCATCCGCGCGGTGAGCGCTTCCGGGCTTTCGGTGCCGACACCGACCAGCTCGGCGGCCGCGGTCTCGACGACCGCCCTGGTCTGGGCGATCGCCGCGTTCTGCTTGGTCTCGACCAGCCGATCGGTGATCTGGTTCTGCAGCACCATGCCCAGCACGAACACCACGGCCGACGACAGCGCCAGCGTGGACACGGTGACCCGGAACTGCAGCGAATACCGCCACAGTTCGTTGAACGACACGATCTTGCGGCGCACGAAAACCACGATGCGCCGGAACTGGCGCATCGTGGTCTGGGCGAGCCTTCGCAAGCGTCCGGTCATGGGGTGATCACGGCGGGCCGGCCTTGTACCCGACACCGCGAACGGTCAACACCACCTCGGGGTGCTCCGGGTCCTTCTCGACCTTCGACCGCAGCCGCTGGACGTGGACGTTCACCAGCCGGGTGTCGGCGGCGTGGCGGTAGCCCCACACCTGCTCGAGGAGCACCTCGCGGGTGAACACCTGCCGCGGCTTACGGGCGAGCGCGACCAGGAGGTCGAACTCGAGCGGGGTCAGCGGGATGGCCTTGCCCTCCCGCGTCACCTCGTGGCCGGGGACGTCGATCGCGAGATCGCCGATCGTCAGCGACTCGGCGGGCTCGGCCTCGGTGCGGCGCATCCGGGCGCGGACGCGGGCCACGAGCTCCTTCGGCTTGAAGGGCTTGACCACGTAGTCGTCGGCCCCCGACTCGAGCCCGAGGACGATGTCCACGGTGTCGCTCTTGGCGGTGAGCATCACGATCGGCACGCCGGATTCGGCCCGGATCGCCTTGCAGACGTCGATGCCGTTCATGCCGGGCAGCATGAGGTCGAGGAGGACCAGGTCCGGTTTCAGCTCACGAAGCGCGGGCAGCGCCCGTGAGCCGTCGGCCACGACGGCTGTGTCGAACCCCTCCCCACGCAGCACGATGGTGAGCATCTCCGCGAGAGCAGGGTCGTCGTCGACGACCAGAACACGTGCCTTCATAAACCTATGTTCGCACTAGTTTCCCCGTGCGGGCGCGCGACCCGGCGATGTGACCACCAGAAAGATCATCGAATCGGGCAAATTGCTCCATCCGAGTAGGGTCTTCTGCCCCTAGAGAGCACGTCGGAGCCTGGTGAACGGCCTCGGGGAGTCGATCGCGAAGACACCGGTCAGCACATCGCCGCGGTGATAGGTCGCGACGAAGCGCTTCGAAGCCGTGTCACCTTCGGCGATCCGCACGTCTTCCGTGGCCACTCCGGCGAATTGGAGCCGCCGTCCGTACTGATCGGACCAAAAGTAACCGTGTCGTGCGAAATGCGTGACGGTCGAGCCGGCGAGCAGGTTCGAGACCGCGACGCCCGGCTGTTCCCCGGCCGCCGTCCAATGCTCGGCGCGGACCCGTACGCCGCGCAGCGGGCAGCGGTACCGCGCGACGTCACCCACCGCGATCACTCGGGGATTCGCTGTGACACAGCCGGAATCGACCAGCACCCCGTCGTCGACGGCGAGCCCGGAGCCGGTCAGCCATTCGGTGGCGGGCCGCGCCCCCACTCCGGCGACGACGAGATCGGCGCGGATCTCCCGGCCGTCGGCGAGCCGTACACCGGTGACCCGGCCGGTTCCGGTGAACCCGGCGACGGGGACGCCCGCGATCAGACGGACGTCGTTCTCCGCGTGCAGTTCCCCGCACACCGCGCCCATCCGCGCGCCGAGGACGGGGGCGAGCGGCACGGGCATCGCCTCGATCACGCTCACTTCGTGGCCGAGCAGCCGGCACGCGGACGCGACCTCCGCGCCGATGAATCCCGCGCCGATGACGACGACCGCGGAAGGCCCGGCCGCGAGAGCCTGCTTCAGGGCGAGCGCGTCTTCGAGCGTCCGCAAGGTGTGCACGCCCGCCAGACTCCTTGCCGCGTCAAGGGTTCTGGCCACCGCTCCGGTCGCGATGACGTAACCGTCGGCGGCGATCGTGGTGCCGTCGCCGAGGGTCACGCCCTCGCGACCGAGCTTTTCGGCGCGGACGCCGAGGCGCCATTCGGCGGCCAGCGCGTCGAGGTCGTCCTGCCCGGCGAGCGCGATGTCGTCGGCGGAAACCTTGCCCAGCAAGAAATCCTTCGACAACGGCGGCCGGTCGTACGGCGGCTCGGCGCCGATCATCACCAGCCGCCCGTCGAAGCCTTGGGCGCGCAATTCCTGTGCCGCGCGGAGCCCCGCCAGGGAGGTGCCGACGACGGCGACGGTTCTCAAGCGACGTCCTGCCGCACCTCGGTGTCCACGTAGATCACCCCGTCGGCGACCACGACCGGGTACGTGCGCACGGCGTTCTTGGCAGGCAGGCAGTCCGGCGCGCCGGTCCGCAGATCGAACCGCGCGGCGTGCAGCGGGCATTCGACGTAGCAGCCTTCGATCCAGCCGTCGGCGAGCGACGCGTCCTGATGGCTGCAGGTGTCGTCGAGCGCGTAATAAGCGCCCTCGGAATGGAAGACCGAGACGGGCACGGGGCCCGCCAAGCGGACGGCTTCGCCTTCGGGCAGTTCGGAGACGGAGCAGGCACGGATCATCGGGGCCTCCGGGGAAAGGACCGACGGTTGTTGATGTTGCGCATTACGAGACGGGACGTGCTCTGCGCAACAATCACCCCCGAGGGGCCGGTGCGTCAAGGGATTCGCCCACTCAGCCGAGCGGATCCGGGCGAAACGGCTACTGTTGCGTCATGCGGAACCAGGACGCGGGGAACGCAACATCCAGCCAGGTGCAGTCCGTCGACCGCGCGATCAGCGTGCTGGAACTGCTGGCACGCAACGGGGAAACGGGGATCACCGAGATCGCGGGCGAGCTCGGTGTGCACAAGTCGACGGCCTCCCGTCTGCTGAGCGTCCTGGAGAACCGCGGCCTCGTCGAGCAGCTCGGCGAACGCGGCAAATACGCGATCGGCTTCGGCATCGTCCGGCTCGCCGGCGCCGCCACCGGCCGGATGGACCTGGCGAAACTGGGCAGGCAGACCTGCCAGGGCCTGGCGGAGACGCTCGGCGAGACGGTCAACATCGCGATCGCCGACGACGGTGTCGCGATCAACGTCAGCCAGGCCCGCGGCTCGGCCGCGATCACCACGCAGAACTGGACCGGGCAGCGCACGCCCCTGCACGCGACGTCCAGCGGGAAGGTGCTGCTCGCGTACATGGGCGACGTCGAGCGCAAACGCTTGCTCCGGCGGAAACTCGAACAGTTCACGCCGCGGACCACGGTCGATCCGGACGAGCTGACCGCGGAGCTGGAGCGGGTCGCCGAGGACGGGTACGCGTCCTGTTTCGAGGAGCTGGAGCTGGGGATGCACGCGGTCGCGGTGCCGGTGCACGGACCCGGCGGCGACGTCGTCGCGGCGATGAGCGCTTCGGGCCCGTCGTACCGGCTTTCGAAACAGCGGGTGCGGCAGATCGTCCGGCCGCTGACCGAGGCGTCGGCTGATCTTTCGGCACAGCTGGGGTACTTCGCCGAGTGAAGAGGCCGACCTCTTCGGGCTCTTGACAGCGCGCCCGCCGGTGCCGCACTTTGTTGCTGAAGACGGAACAACGTGCCTCATTCGCAACAGCGCCTGTCACCCCGATGCCCGATGGTCCTTTGTGGACTTTCCGGGCAGGCAGGAGGTACCCCTCACCATGCCCCCCGCACCCCGCGTCGTCGTGATCGGCGCCGGCATCGTCGGCTGCGCGCTCGCCGACGAACTCACCGAACGCGGCTGGACCGACGTCACCGTGCTGGAACAGGGCGACCTGTTCGCCACCGGCGGGTCGACGTCGCACGCGCCCGGTCTGGTCTTCCAGACCAACGCCTGCCGCACGATGACCGAGTTCGCCCGCTACACCGTCGCCAAATACGGCACGCTCGACCTCGACGGGAACCCTTGTTTCCGCCCGGTCGGCGGGCTGGAGGTGGCCACCACCCCGGAACGGCTCGCCGACCTGGCGCGGCGGCACGGCTGGGCCACCGCGTCGGGGGTCGAAAGCAGGCTGATCGATCCCGGCGAATGCGCGGCGCTGCATCCGTTGCTCGATCCGGCCAAGGTGCTCGGCGGATTCCACATCCCCTCCGACGGTCTGGCCCATCCCCTCCGGGCGGCCGAGGCACAGGCCCGCCGCGCGATCGGACGCGGCGCGAGGTTCATCGCGCGGCAGAAGGTCGTCGGCGTCGAGCGGTCGGCCGGCCGGGTCACCGGCGTGACCACCGAGACCGGGAGCTTCCGCGCGGACATCGTGCTCTCGTGCGCCGGGATGTGGGGGCCGGTGCTCGGCGAACTGGTGGACCTCACGATCCCGCTGGTCCCGATGGCGCATCAGTACGCGCGCACCAGTCCCCTGCCGTCACTCGCCGGCGTGACCGAGGAGGCCACGAGGCCGATCCTGCGCCATCAGGACGCCGACCTCTATTTCCGCGAACACGTCGACCGGATCGGCATCGGCGCGTACGGTCACCGGCCGATGCCGTTGCCCGCCAAGGAGATCGGCTCCGGCGAGGGAATGCCCTCGGAGCTGACGTTCACCCCCGCGGACTTCGAAGCGTCGTGGACCGCCGCCGTCGACCTGCTGCCCACACTCGGCGAGACCAAGGTCGAGGAGGGCATCAACGGCCTGTTCTCCTTCACCCCGGACGGCATGCCGCTGCTGGGCGAACACCCCGGCCTCGACGGGTTCTGGGTCGCCGAAGCGGTCTGGATCACGCATTCGGCCGGGGTCGCGCGCGCCATGGCGCAGTGGCTGGTCGACGGCAGGCCCGAAACGGATCTGCACGGTTGCGATCTCGCGCGGTTCGAGCGGGTGCAACTGGCGCCGGACCACGTCATGAAACGGAGCTGCCAGAGCTTCGTCGAGGTCTACGACATCGTCCATCCCTTGCAGCCCATGGAAGAACCACGGCCACTGCGGACGAGTCCTTTCTACGAACGGCAAGCCGAGCTCGGCGCCTTCTTCCTCGAAGCGGGCGGCTGGGAACGTCCGCACTGGTACGAGGCGAACGCGAACCTTCCCGAGGTCGACCGCGTCCCCGCGCGCAACGACTGGGCCGCCCGGTACTGGTCGCCGATCGGCGGCGCCGAGGCACTGGTCGCGCGGCAGCGGGTCGCGATGTTCGACATGACGTCGTTGAAACGGGTGGAGGTCACCGGTCCCGGCGCGCTGCCGTTCCTGCAGACGATGACCACGAACCAGCTCGGCAAGAAACCCGGCTCGGTCACCTACACCCTGCTGCTCGACGAGGACGGCGGCGTGCGCAGCGACCTGACCGTCGCCCGGCTCGGCGCCGAACGGTTCCAGGTCGGCGTCAACAGCGCCATCGACATCGACTGGCTCCGGCGGCATCTCCCCGGCGACGGCGCCGCGCAGATCCACGAGACCACCCCGGGCACCTGCTGTATCGGGCTCTGGGGCCCGCTCGCGAGAGCTGTACTGCAGACACTGTCCACAACGGACTTCTCGCATCAGGCCATGGGCTACTTCAAGACGAAACAGGCGTACATCGGCCATGTTCCGGTGATCGCGATGCGACTGTCCTATGTGGGCGAACTCGGCTGGGAGCTGTACACGAGCGCCGACCTCGGCCACGAACTCTGGGACACGATCTGGGAAGCGGGGCAGGCGCACGGGATCATCGCCGCCGGACGGGACGCCTTCTCCAGTATGCGGCTGGAGAAGGGATATCGGCTGTGGGGCACGGACGTCACCACCGAGCACGATCCGTACGAGGCCGGTCTCGGGTTCGCCGTGCGGATGGACAAGGGCTACTTCGTCGGCCGGGACGCGCTGGCCGGTCGCTCGGAGGAAACGGTGACCAGGAAACTGACCTGTCTCACCGTCGACGATCCGTACACCGTCGTGCTCGGCAAGGAACCGGTGTACGCCGACGGCCGTCCCGCCGGGTACGTCACGAGTGCCGCGTACGGCTACACCGTCGGCAAGAACATCGCCTACGCCTGGCTTCCGGTCGAGTTCAGCCGGCCGGGAAGGCCGCTGGAGATCGAGTACTTCGGCGAGCGGATCCCCGCCGTCGTCGCGAACGAGCCGTTGTTCGACCCCGCCATGGCCCGGATCAGGAGCGCCGCATGAGTCATTACGACGTCATCGTCATCGGCCTCGGCGGGATGGGCAGTGCCGCGGCGTACCGGCTCGCCCGGCGAGGACGCCGCGTGCTGGGCATCGACCGCTTCGCGCCCGTGCACAACCTCGGGTCCAGCCACGGCGGCTCGCGGATCACCCGCCAGGCGTACTTCGAGGACCCCGCGTACGTCCCGCTCCTGCTGCGGGCGCACGAACTGTGGGAGGGCGTCGAACGCGATTCCGGGCGGAAGATCTTCACCCGCTGCGGTGGGATCATGCTCGGCGGTCCCGATTCGCGGACGGTGTCGGGCAGCCTGGCGAGCGCGCGGACCTGGGATCTGCCGCACGAACTCCTCGACGCGGCCGAGATCCGCCGCCGGTTCCCGACGATGAACCCGGCGGACCACGAAATCGCGCTGTACGAGGAGAACGCCGGCTTCGTGGTGCCGGAAGGCAGTGTGGCGGCGCATCTCCAGCTCGCCGCGCGGGCCGGGGCGGAGCTGCACCACGAGGAGGAGGTCCTTTCCTGGCGGGAGACGTCCACCGGGGTCCGGGTGGGCACGGCGCAGAACTTCTACACCGCCGAACAGCTGGTGATCTGCCCCGGCGCCTGGGCTCCCGGCCTGCTCACCGAACTCGGGATCGAGTTCACCATCGAACGGCAGGTCCAGTACTGGTTCGCACCATCGGGTGAGGTGACGCCGTTCCGTGCCGAACGGCATCCGATCTACGTCTGGGAAGGCGAGGGCGGCCGCCAGTTCTACGGTTTCCCCTCCCACGACGACGCCGGAAGCGTGAAGGTCGCGTTCTTCCGCGGCGGCAGGCCCTGCACGCCCGAGACCATCGACCGGACGGTGCACGCCGAAGAGGTCGCCGAGATCTCGAAGTTCGTCGGACGGAAGATGCCGGCGCTGCCCGGCACGTTCCTGCGCGGGGCGACCTGCATGTACACGAACACGCCCGACGAGCATTTCGTCATCTCCCGCCATCCCGAGCACGAGCGGGTGGTGGTCGCCTGCGGTTTCTCCGGGCACGGCTTCAAATTCGTCCCGGTGGTCGGCGAGATACTCGCCGACCTGGTCGTGGACGGCACCACCGCGCATCCGATCGGCCTGTTCGACCCCGCCCGGTTCGCCGGAGTCGCGAGATGACGAGTCTCATCCCCACGCTGGGTGGCGGCTACTACACCGACGCCGCCATCTTCGCGGCCGAGCAGGAGAAGATCTTCGAGCGCCGGTGGTTCTGCGCGGTCCGGTCGGCGGACCTGCCGTCGGCCGGCGACTTCCGCACTGTCCGAATAGGACGGGAGAGCGTGCTCGTCAGCCGGGGCCGGGACGGCGGGCTGCGGGCGTTCCTCAACGTCTGCCGCCATCGCGGCGCCCGGCTGTGCACGGAGGAATCGGGCACGGTGAAACGCGCGTTCCAGTGTCCGTACCACGCGTGGACGTACGGGCTCGACGGCAAGCTGATCGCGGCGCCGAACCTGGCGAACCTGCCCGACATCGACCGGGCCGAGTACGGGCTGCACACCGTGCACCTGCGGGAGTGGCTGGGTTACGCGTGGGTCTGCCTCGCCGCGGACCCACCGTCGTTCGAGGCCGACGTCGAAGGCGCGGTGCGCGAACGGCTGGGCGATCTGGAGTCGATCGAGCGGTACCGCCTCGACAAACTGTCGGTCGGGCGCCGGATCACCTACGACGTCAAGGCGAACTGGAAGCTCATCGTCGAGAACTTCATGGAGTGCTACCACTGCGCGACCATCCATCCGGAGCTGACCGAGGTGCTGCCGGAGTTCGCCGACGGGTACGCGGCGCAGTACTACGTCGGGCACGGCGCCGAATTCGGCGAGGACGTGGAGGGGTTCACCATCGACGGCCGTTCGGGTTTCGACCGGCTCGACGGCGTCGCGAACGACCAGGACAGGCGGTACTACGCGATCACCATCCGGCCGCAGGTGTTCGTGAACCTGGTGCCGGACCACGTGATCTTCCACCGGATGTACCCGCTCGCGCCGGACCGGACGGTCGTCGAATGCGACTGGCTCTATTCGGAGGAGGTCGTGGCGTCGGGACGGGACGTGTCACGGTCGGTGGAGTTGTTCCACCGCGTCAACGAGCAGGACTTCGACGCCTGCGAACGCTGCCAGCCCGCGATGGCGTCCCGTGCCTACCGCGGGGGCGGCGTGCTCATGCCCTCGGAACACCACATCGGCGAGTTCCACACCTGGCTGCTCAATCGCCTCAGGTAGAGATCAACCAGAGGCTAGATCTTCAACCGCCTCAACCAGTCTCTCTTCAATTATACCGATGCCCGCCTGACGAAGAAGCCCAATAACAGTCTCACGGTCGCTCGCTTCAAGAGCGGCGACCTCATGAGCAACATCCGAAACTTCATGATTCGACAACCGTTGAGTTCGAACAGTTTCACCCATTAGATGGAGAGAATTTACCAGCGAAGCAGCTGACGATCCAAAACTTTCTTGACTTTCTATAACCCTTTGAATCAACTGGGATATTCCGCCATTTAACGCATTTAGCTGTTCTTTCGAGAAAGTGAAATCATGGCCAGTCGATCCAGTCAATCCAACAGGCTCATCAAATCGTGTGTAAATATCTTGCACCGACACAAAGGAACTGCTGTAATGCCCGACATCTTGCACTCGCCGACCCACAGGAAGTTCATGCGCAATGCGCCCCAGCGTGCTTTGCAAGATTGCTGGACAAGCACAAACGCCCGCACCACAATCGCGACACCGTCCAGGATAGGAATCTGAAAATGCCTCATCCAGTCGCTCACCTCGGCGCGCCAATGTGACTTTCCTTTTACTCTCCAGCGTATTCTGCAAATTCATCAACCATGCAAACAAGTCTGCGGCCTCGCTCAAAAAATAACCTGGAGCTACACGGAACGCACGTAACGCCTCTCCAAGTTCACCTAACTCCTCTGTGAACCTAGCGAATATAACTGCATATGACGCCGTCGCATCGACCACGTATATCTCACCAAACATTCGCTGCCAAGCACCTATCGAACTTGGCCTGCGCGCTTCATTTTGCACCCCCAGACGCTCAAGACGCCCCCAGTTTGGACCGCGATTTTCTTCCTTCAATTCCCAGCAAATATCATTGTTATGAACCGACCTCTCACAATAAGGACAATGGTAAGGAAATTTCCACCAAAGCATTTGCTCAACACTTTTTATTCCAACCTTGCCACATAATGCAAGCCACCAAGCTACCGCACGCGGAACATGCCGGTTTACATCAACGCCATCCTTTTTCTTCTCACTGGCGAGCAGACTTAATCCACCGACAACTTCGACAAGATGGGCAAAGATTGAGAACTCGTCCCGATAGAAGTTTTTGTCCAGGTAGATCCTGTTAACCTCCCGATACCAGTCATCCAGACCACGGTATCGAGCACCGGCAGCGTTCACTCCTTCACTCATGCAGACATCCTGCCAGGCTGATCACCAATACTCCAGCGAGTCACCTCACGAGACGGGAGCAGCGCCAGCGCAGCTACAGAAAACTCTCAACCAAAGGACGTCAGATGCAGGGAAATCTCCACAAAATGTACACTAGCGACTCAACGAGTCGACTATGTAGAATCACGCCAACAAACTAAGGAGGTTCTATATGGCATGGGAATGGGTTGCTCCAACTGCAACCGCAATAAGCGGCGCCATCGGAATCTACTTCACTCACAAGACAGGAACAAAACAACAGGATTCACAAATAAAGCTGCTTCGAGAGGGGATTACCCTTGAAAGACGTCGCGAATACTCGCAGCTGAAGCGCGCGACCTACAAAAATGCACTCAGTACACTATCCGAAGCCCACATGCGCGCAAGCCTTTTCGTAGCAGGAAATAAGATGCAAGCCGGACATCAAGAAGAAGGGGATGAGAATCTCGCTAAAGTAGAACCTGGCGAGCCTCAGAGCAGTGACACTGCCAGGAAAAACTACCTTGAACGCCTAGGAATAAAAACTGATCACTTCTTTGCCGTGATATCAGTGCCAGCCTTGCAAGGAATCCTAGCCGAAGTTCAACTAATCGCACCTGCGGCGATCACCAGTCAAGCAAAAGACTGCATCGATGCGATCGTCAGCATTGGTGTCAACCTCAATGTCGAAACAGTGGCCAAATCAACTAAGAATCTCGACAGGCTTCGCGAATCAATGCTGAAGGATCTCGACCCAGAACCAAACTTGACTTAAGGTAGTCCTGCCAACAGTCGACCACTTAGCTCGGCTTCATCGATGGCAGCCATACCATCAACTATCAACCACGGCGAGATCCAGGAGTTTTCGGCTAGCTCATCATAGACCGCCGCACATCTCTCCTGGAGGCTGTGGTCAGACTCGAAGTCATCGCGCTTCTTCCCGTGGTCAAGCATCTCTCGCTCACGAGCCCTGCTAGCCGCAATATGCACAGGAGCATGGAGTAAGACTTGCAGGAAGGGCGTCGGCAAGTCATGTTGCTCGAACTCCACGTCTTGCACCCAGTGAACGAATTCGCCTTCGGCGTCTTGCTTCAGCCTGGCGGCACCATATGCCGCATTGGATGCGACGTACCGGTCAACGAGCACGACATCGTACTCATCGAGATCCCTGCTAAGAGCGTCCCGTGCCGCGTACCGATCCAAAGCAAACAATGCCGCCATGCCGTATACAGACTCACCAAGGTCCCCTGCAGCACCATGCAAGCCCGCGTACGCAAGGTCTGCTGCAGGGTTCGTTCCGTATAGAGGAAAAGACCAGTCGGCTACCTTTGCACCCCGCTCACTGAGCATCGTAGCAAGCTTGCGCACAAGCGTGCTCTTCCCTACACCGTCTAAGCCTTCGATCACCAGTAGCCGACCCACGCACCTAGACTACGTTGTTAAGTGGCAGGTGGCTGTCACAGGCCAGCGGTTAGGTTGGTCGACCGGCGGGCCAGACGGGTCAGCTCACGTCCGGCCCACCGGTCCGCTAGGGGACGCGCCTCTTCGAGTGCAGGAAGAAGCCGGCGACACCGATGAGGAGCAAGCCGCCGAAGATCAGCAGCGGGACGAAGCCGGTGTCCTGCGCGTCGGGTGCGGGGCCGCCGTCGCCGCGGGGCATCACTTGGGCGTTGTAGCCGCCGGCCTTGCCCTCCTGGGCGTACGGCGAGCTCGCGAGCATGTCGCCGTAGCGGCCGGAGACGGTCTTCTGATACTCCGCGAGGGTGGCCGAAGCACCGGTCGCCGAGCCACTGGCGCCCGAGTCGAGCATCGTCACCTGACCGTCGCGCAGCGCGTACCAGGCGTCGACCTGGGGTTCGTGGAGCAGCGTCGCACCGGCGGGCAACCGCCGCGCCAGCGCGCTTTCCCGGTCGCCCGACGCGATGTTGCCGACGCGCCAGGCACCGTCGTCACCGCGGACCGACCACACGGTCGCGGTCTGCCCGTCGGACGCCGTCACCGGCACCGCGACGTAGGCGAGCCGTCCGGCGATCGCACCGTCACCGGCTACGAAATCCCTCGAAAGCTCGTAAACCGGGAAGGATTCGTCGATGACGCTCACCGACGGCGCGTGGCTCGAACCACCCATCTGTGTGAAGAAGCGGCCGAGCTCCGCACGGAGCGTGGGGTCGTCGGCAGCCGCCTTCGCGGCCGCGAGATCTTCACCCGACAGCTGATCCGCGCGCGCTCCGGGCGCCGAGATCAGCAGCGCGACCGCGACCAGCCCGGCCAGCCCGAGGAACCGCCGGGCGCTCATCGCCGGATCCCGGTGAGGGTGTGGGTCCAGGTGAAGGACTTGTTGGCCGAGTAGAAGTCGTAGGTCGACCAGTTGTACCGGTTGCCGGTGGGCAGTGGATCCCCCCACGAGACCCACTTCCGGCCGGCGTCCGCCCCGTAGAGGACGTGCATGTGGCCGCCGCCCGAGGCCCAGCCGACCCGCGTCTGGACGGGCTTGCCGTCGCCGGTCTGCGCCTGGACGGCGGCGAAGGGGATGCGGCCCTTGAGGTAGTTCCCCGGGGCCGAGAAGCCGAGCTTGCCGAACGCGCGCCGGACGTCGCCCAGCGTTCCGGGCTTGTCGGCGCACTCCCGGCGTCGCTCGTCGTGGGCGATCCGGCAGAATTCGTTCTGGGTGACGGCCACGCCGTGGTGTGCCGCGATGGTGTTGCCGGAAGCCACCCAGCACCACTGGGACTTCTCCTGCGCCTGCATGGCGATGGGGTGCTGGCGGGCAGGCGCCGACGGCAGCGCGCTCGCCGGGGTCTGGATCGCCAGCCACGCCACGAGACTCGCGGCGCCGGCGGCGCAAACCCTCCTCGAGAACACAGGCACGACGGGCCTCCTGGTCACCATGGCGAACCAATGTGGTCACAACGGTGAACAGCAGGCTCACACAGAGCAAGATGGGCACTCGGCGGAACGGACCGTTCCGGGGCGTTTCCACACCCCGGAACGGTCACTCTTCCGGGGTCAACAACCCCGAACGGGGGACGTAGTGTTCACAGTGCGCTGCTAACGTGAACGTTCCGCGGTGTTCACGCTCAGCGCACACACTGGTCTGGTGAAGGGACGAGCGGTGACACGAGACGGGGACACCCCGACGATCATCGACGGCACGCGCCGTCAACCGCTCGAAGCCTTGCCCAAGGAGCTCGTCGAGGCACTCCGCAGCGGCGAATTCCACCACGCGCTCCGCCAGGCGATCGCCTATCGCGGCCTGTCCCTCGCCCGGCTCCGCGCCCACCTCGGGCTCCGCGGTGTCCAAATCGGACAGTCGACGTTGAGCTACTGGCAGCGCGGATTGCGCCAGCCGGAGGTACCCAAGGCGCTCCCGGCCGTGCGTGCGCTGGAATCGGTGCTGCAGCTGCCCGCGGACGCGCTCGTCGTGCTGATCGGGCCGCGGACGGCGCGGGCGCGCGGGCACCAGATGGCCGCGTCGTTCCACGACATCCGGTCCGGCGACATGGGCTCGATCGTCGACCAGCTGCTGGCCGAGCTGGGCGCTTACCCGTCTTCCAACCGGTACAACGCCGACCTCGAGATGCTCGCGGTGCACGACACGATCACCTTCGACGCCGCGCACCGGCAGGTCGGCCTCCAGACGCGGCTGGTGTGCCGGGCCCGGCGGCACGGCCCGGACAGGTACGTCACCGTCTACAACGGCGACCCCGGCTGCAACATCGGCGACGTCGAGCTGATCACCGCGGAGGGCTGCCGCGTCGGCCGGATCCGGCGCAACGCCGAGGCCGAGACGATGGCCACCGAGCTGCTCTTCGACCGGAAGCTCGCCGAGGGCGAGATCCACGTGTTCTGCTTCGAGGTCCGCGACGACTCCGGCACCGCTTCGCCCGGCTACTTCCGGATGCTGCGGGACCAGTGCGCCAGCTACCTGGTGCAGCTGAAGTTCGCGCTCGGCGCGCTGCCCGCCCGCTGCACCCGGCAGTTCCGCACCCGCGACGACGCCGTGCCCGTCGAGTCCGAGGAGCTGCCGCTCGACATGGGCGGTGTGACCAGCGGTTTCTTCAGCGACGCCGGTCCGGGTCTGGCCGGCATCGAGGTGGAGTGGCAGTAGCGTCCCCATGCAATGAAAGGTCCTTTCCTCGCAAAATTTGCCAGGAAAGGACCTTTCATTGCAGCGGTCAGTACCGGTAGTGGTCGGTCTTGAACGGACCTTCGACGTCCACGTCGATGTACTCCGCCTGCTCCTTGGTCAGCTTCGTGAGCTCACCGCCGAGCGCGTCGAGGTGGATCTTCGCGACCTTCTCGTCGAGCTTCTTCGGGAGGCGGAAGACCTCCTTGTCGTACTCCTCGTGCTTGGTGAACAGCTCGATCTGCGCGATCACCTGGTTGGAGAAGCTGTTCGACATCACGAACGACGGGTGCCCGGTCGCGTTGCCCAGGTTCAGCAGGCGGCCCTCGGACAGCACGATGATGCTCTTGCCGTCGGGGAACACCCACTCGTCGACCTGCGGCTTGATGGTGATGCGCCGGATGCCCGGGTAACGCTGCAGACCGGCCATGTCGAGCTCGTTGTCGAAGTGGCCGATGTTGCCGAGGATCGCCTGGTGCTTCATGCGCGCCATGTGCTCGACGAGCACGACGTCCTTGTTCCCGGTGGTCGTGATGATGATGTCGGCCTCGCCGAGGACGTTCTCCAGCTTCTTGACCTGGTAACCGTCCATCGCCGCCTGCAGCGCGCAGATCGGGTCGATCTCGGTGACGATCACCCGCGCGCCCTGGCCGCGCAGCGATTCCGCGGCGCCCTTGCCGACGTCGCCGTAACCGCAGACGACCGCGACCTTGCCGCCGATGAGGACGTCGGTGCCGCGGTTGATGCCGTCGATCAGCGAATGCCGGATGCCGTAGCGGTTGTCGAACTTCGACTTGGTCACCGCGTCGTTCACGTTGATCGCCGGGAACAGCAGCTCACCGGCGGCGGCGAGCTGGTAGAGCCGCAGCACGCCGGTGGTGGTCTCTTCGGTGACCCCGCGGACGCCTTCGCCGATCTTGGTCCATTTGCCGGTGTCCGCCGCGACCGAGGCCCGAAGCAGTTCGAGGAACACGCGGAACTCGTCGGAAGTGTCCTCGTCCGGCGAGGGGACGACGCCCGCCTTCTCGAACTCGGTTCCCTTGTGCACCAGCATGGTGGCGTCGCCGCCGTCGTCGAGGATCATGTTGGGACCTTCGCCGTCCCAGGTCAGCATCCGCTCGGTGCACCACCAGTACTCCTCCAGCGACTCGCCCTTCCAGGCGAACACCGGGACACCCTTGGGTTCCTCGGGGGTGCCGTGCGGGCCGACGACGATCGCCGCGGCCGCGTGGTCCTGGGTGGAGAAGATGTTGCAGGAGGCCCAGCGCACCTCGGCACCCAGCGCGACGAGGGTTTCGATCAGCACCGCGGTCTGTACGGTCATGTGCAGCGAGCCCGAAACGCGGGCTCCCCGCAAGGGATACACCTCGGCGTATTCGCGGCGCAGCGCCATCAGGCCCGGCATCTCGTGCTCGGCGAGGCGGATCTCCTTGCGGCCGAACTCGGCGGCCTCGAGATCGGCGACGGCGAACTCGATGCCGTTGCGGGTGTCGTGCCGCTTGGCAACGCTTTCGGGGGTCATATGCGCGCTTCCTCCAAGGTTGGATGACATCTGAACAGTACCGTTGTCGGTTCAGTCCCCACTGGAACGGTTTGGAGGCTTCACCGTGGTCATGCCGGGTCCCGATACCCGCGTCGTCGAAATACGCGTACCCGGGCTAGTGGGCACGAGCGGTGAAAGCCTGCTGGATTCGACGTCGGTGGTCGACGTCGCGGGCGACGGCGTCGGCAGGTTGATCCGGCCGTCGGACCGGCTGCGCCGTCCCGCTCCCGGTCCGGTGCTGCCCGCGCTCGGCCGTTCGATCCCGCGCATCCTCGAAGGCTACCTGTGGAGCGGCATGACCTCCGGTGGCGCGGCGAAGGCGACCTGGGCGCTGCTGTTCCCGTTCTCCCTGGCGAACGTCGCGCACTGGATGCTGCCGCCGGTCCCGGAAGGCAGGCGGTCCGCGGCGCTGCTCGGCGGCGCCTGCCGGGGGCTGCTGCGGGTGGCCTCGCTGCTGCTGACGATGTTGCTGATCAGCCAGCTCGCGGTGGTCTCGCTCGACCTGTTCGCCGCGCAGTGCCTCGCGCCGGGTTCGACCTGTCTCGAAGGAGCGCCGTCGTTCCTGCGCGACTTCGCGCCACTGCGGACGGCGATCGGCGTGGTGCCGTTGCTGGCGCTGATCTTCGTGCTCGACCGGATCCCCTCGTCGGACTGGCGCTCGCGGAACCGGGTCCACCGCGAGCACAGTTCGAGCCCCCTGCAGCCACAGGACCTGCCGCGGACGCCGGGACTGCGCACGCTGCACACCGTCGCCGCCTTGACCTGTGTCGCGCTTCCGTTGCTCGGCGGGCCGTTCCGGCTGCCGTCCGCGACCTTCGACCTGGTCGTCTGGATCTGCGCGCTGGCACTCGTCCTCGCCGCGCTGGTGGCCTCGACGGTCGGTTTCTCGGCCGGGCCGGTGATCCGGGGCGGGCTGATCGCGTTCGCCGTCGTGCTGGTCGGGATCGCCGTCGTGCGCCGGACACCGCTGCCCGCGGGACTTCCGGGCGGCGGGCTCGGCGGAGCGGACGGGACGGTCGAAGCACTGGGCGCCGCGATGGTCACGGTGACCGTGCTGTTCGCGCTGATGCTCGTCCCGGCGGCCCTGCTCGGCCGATCGACGTGGAAACACCTGCCGCACCGGCTGCGGCCGTGGCTCGGCGGCTGGGCCGCGGCGCCGGTCGTCGCGCTGGCCGGCCTGCTCGGCGGCGGGTTCGGCGCGGGACTCGCGGTCGCGCTGCGGCAACTGGTCGGCGCGAGCGAACTCCGGCTGCCCGACACCTACTCCCTGGTGACCGTGCTGTGGGGTGCCGGTCTCGCGCTCGCCGTCGTGCTCGGCGTGCTGGGCTTCGCGGTCGCCGTCCCGTTGCGACGGCTGCGCCGGGGCATCCCGAAGATCGTCGCGCTCATGGAGATCAGCAAGGCGCAGGAAGAGGAGGCCGCCCGGGTGTGGGCCCGCGCCTCGTGGGAACGCAAACATCTGCACCATCTCGCGCTCACGGTGGCGCTCGCGATGGCGGCGGGTGGGGGTGTGCTCTTGGTACTGCGCTTCGGTTTCGGCCCGCTGGGCGCCTGGTCCAAGCCGATCTCCGCGATCGGCGTATTCGCGCTCGGCGCGATGGCGGCGGGGTTGCTGCGCGTCGTGTTCGCCGCCGCGACGACCCCCAAACGCAGCCGTCACCTCGGCGCGCTGGCGGATCTCGTGTGCTTCTGGCCGCGTGCCGCCCATCCGACCGTGCCGCCGAGTTACGCGCTCAGGGTCGTCCCGGAACTCGCGGACCGTGTCAAGGAACATCTGGCCGACCCCGGCACGCGGGTCGTGTTGTCCGGCTACAACCTCGGCAGCCTGCTGACCGTGCTCGCCGCCGCGCGCGTCATCGCGGACCTCCCACCGGAGGACCGTGACCGCGTCGGGCTGCTGACCGCGGGCTCACCACTGCAATGGGGCTATCAGCGCGCGTTCCCCGCGATGCTGCCGCAGACGCAGCTGGCCGGGCTCTACGAAGGTCTCGACGGCCGCTGGCGCGCGCTGTGCCGCGGCACGGACATCTTCGGCGGCGGCGTCACGACGTGGCGGCATCGCGTGGTGGCAGGGAAGCTGCTGGGCGACGGCTACCTGCCCGGCGGCGGCACCGGACCGCTGGCCGCCGAACCCGACGAGCAGGGTGTCCTCGTGCTCGGCGGCGATCACTGGCTGCCCGACCCGATGCGCGGGCCCACCGGACGGCACCGCTGGGCACCCGGCGTCCTCAAGCACACGGACTACGTCGTCGACGCCGAATGGGACAACGCCGTCGCGATGGCCGCCGGTCTCGGCCGCCCCCGCCCGAAGAATCCTTGGGGCGAGCAGGGTTCGCTGTTCGGGGACTTCCCGCAGATGCGCTGAAGGCCCCCTTCGCGAGGAAGAGGGCCTTCAGGCGTCAACTAGTTTCAGTCGGTCTTTCCGCGGCGCACGCGCAGCAGGACCAGGACGCCGGCACCGGCCAGGACCAGCAGGCCACCGGCCCACAGCAGCCAGGCGTTGTCGAAACCGGTGTCCGCGAGGCCGCCACCGTTGCCGCCGTTACCGCCGACGTTCGGGGCGGGAACCGCGGTGCTCGACGGCGCGGAGGTCTCGGACGGCTTGTCCGTGGTGGTCGGCGCGCTCGTCGGCGGCTTGGCCGTCGTCGTCTTCGTCGGCTCGCTCGGCTTCGTCGGCTCGGTCGGCTTGGTCTTCTTCTCGCCACAGGCGAACCAGTGGCTGATGTCGGCCTGCTTGCCGCCGCCGTTCATCGGCGAACGCAGCTTCTCCCACGGCGGGGTTTCCGCGAGGCCGCGCTTGCCGGGCTCGTAGATGTTGTAGCCGTCGCCGCCCTTCACCACGATCGCGGTGACGGTGACGCCTTCACCGACCGCGGTGATGTTGAGGTACTTGTCGTTCTCCGTGCCACCGGTGAAGGTCAGGTCCTTCGTCGAGATCTCGGTGCCCGGCAGCTTCGCCTTCTCACAGGTGCTGACGTTCTTCGGGGTCGGGATGGCGCGGGGGTCGTCGGTGTGGCACGCGAGCGCGGTGCCCGTGACGCCGAGCAGGGCGGCCGTCGCCAGCGCGACGACGGTGGCGGCGGAGCGGACACGCCGCGCGGAAATGATCTGCATTCAGAGCTCTCCTGTACCGATCGGGGGACAACGAGCAAAGCGCGGTTGCCTCTTCTGAGGGACGAAGGTCAACTCGCGGTGCTTCTACACGAGTCCCGTTCACCCGACGGGGTGAGGCAAGAGCCCGGACGTTAGCGCACACCGATTTCACACCGGAATCGGGGCCCCCGACAAAACGGCCCACCATCCACAAAGGAATGGTGGGCCGTCGAAACGAGAATGATCAGTCCGAAACGGACGTCGGGACCTCGTCCTTCTTCTGCTTGCCGAGCAGCGAATGACGGCGGCTGTAGACGAAGTAGATGAGGACGCCCAGCACCATCCACGCGATGAACCGCAACCAGGTCAAAACGGTCAGGTTCAGCATCAGCCACAGGCAGGCGAGGATCGCCAGGATCGGGATCACCGGCACCCACGGCACCCGGAAGGCGCGGGGCAGATCCGGTCGCGTCTTGCGCAGCACCATGACACCCGCGGAAACGAGGATGAAGGCGAACAGCGTGCCGACGTTGACCATCTCTTCCAGCTTGTCGGCCGGGAAGAAGGTCGCGGCGACGGCGACCAGGCCGCCGACGACGATGGTCGCCCGCTTCGGCGTACCGTTCGCGCCGGTCTTCGCCAGCGAACGCGGCATGAGGCCGTCGCGCGACATCGCGAAGATGATCCGGATCTGGCCCAGCATCAGCACCATGACGACGGTCGTCAGACCGGCGAGGGCGCCGACCGAGATGATGTTGGCCGCCCAGTCGACGCCGTTGGCCGCGAACGCGGACGCGAGCGTCTTCTTGCCGCCGTCACCCGCCGAGGTGGCGAGTTCCTTGTAGTTCACCATGCCGACGACCACGAGCGACACGGCGACGTAGAGCACCGTGACGATGGCGAGCGAGCCGAAGATGCCGCGGGGCACGGCCTTCTGCGGGTTGCGGGTCTCCTCGGCGGTGGTCGCGACGATGTCGAAACCGATGAACGCGAAGAACACCAGCGACGCCGCGGCCAGCAGACCGAAGACGCCGAACGAGCTACTGCTGCTGCCCGCGAACACCGAGAACAGCGACTGGTCGACCCCGGTGGCCGACGATTCGGCGCCGGACTGGGCCTCCGGGATGAACGGGCTGTAGTTGGAGCCCTTGATGTAGAAGATGCCGAGCACGATCACGAACAGCACCACCGCGACCTTGATCCCGGTGATCACCATCGAGAACCGCGAAGACAGCTTCGTGCCGAGGGCGAGCAAGGTCGCCAGCACCAGCACCACGATCAGGGCGCCCCAGTCGACGGGGACACCGCCGATCTCGAACGTCGTCTTCGTGCCCTTGCCGAAGATGTAGGAGAGCACGGTTTCGAGGTAGGCGGACCAGCCCTTCGACACCGCGGCCGCGCCGACCGCGAGTTCCAGGATGAGGTCCCAGCCGATGATCCACGCCATGAACTCGCCGAAGGTGGCGTAGGAGAACGTGTACGCACTCCCGGCCACCGGGACGGTCGACGCGAATTCCGCGTAACAGAGAGCCGCCAGCGCGCAGGCGATGGCGGCGAAGACGAACGAAAGCGACACCGACGGGCCCGCGTAGTCGCCGGCCGTGCGCGCGGTGAGCGTGAAGATACCGGCACCGATGACGACGGCGACGCCGAAGACGGTCAGGTCCCACGCGCTCAGGTTCCGCCTGAGCTTCGTCCCCGGTTCGTCGGTGTCAGCGATGGACTGCTCGATGGATTTCGTACGCCACAGACCGTTTCCGGGCACCCTTGACCTCCTACACCTGACTGCGGTTCAACGGACCCTATCGCCCGGTCGTGACGGCAGCGCGGTGGGAGAGCAACGAAGTACCCGGAGGTCGCGGCGGTAATCGGCGGAGCACGGAGAGTTGCTCCGGATGGCGGTCGCGCCCCCACCGACGCCATGAAAGGTCCTTTCCTCGCAAATTTCGCAAGGAAAGGACCTTTCATGGCATCCGTGAAGCGAGCGGAGACCGGCTCACGCCAGCGCGCGGTCCAGGTCCGGCTCCAGGTAGATCAGCTTCGCCGTCGGCACCTTCGCCCGCACACGCGCTTCGGCGTCGTCGATGGCCTGCGCGATATCAGCGGTCTCCAGCCCCGGCACCAGCGCGAGCTTCGCGGCCACCAGCATCTCGTCCGGCCCGATGTACAGCGTCCGGATGTGGATGACCCGCTCGACCTTGCCCGCGGCGAGTTCGTCGACGATCACGTCGAGGTCGGCCTCGGAGGCGCCCTCGCCGATCAGCAGGCTCTTCATCTCGATGATCAGGATGATCGCGATGATGCCGAGCAGCAGGCCGATCGTCACGGTGCCGATGCCGTCCCACACCGGGTTCCCGGTGATGACGGAGAGCCCGACGCCCGCGAGCGCGAACACGAGACCGAGCAGCGCACCCGCGTCTTCGAGCAGCACCACCGGGAGTTCGGGGGTCTTGGCCTGGCGGATGAAGGCCCACCAGCCCGCGTCGCCCTTGATCTTCTTCGACTCCTGGATCGCGGTGTAGAAGGAGTACGACTCCAGCCCGATCGCGACCACGAGGATGCCGACCGCCACCAGCGGCGAGGTCAGGTCCTCGGGATGCGAGATCTTGTGGATGCCCTCGTACAGCGCGAACACCGAGCCGAGGCTGAAGAGCATCAGCGCGACGATGAACGAGTAGAAGTACCGGTCCCGTCCGAAGCCGAACGGGTGGGCGCGGGTCGCCTTCCGCTGCGAGGTCTTCTGGCCGAGCAGCAGGAGGCCCTGGTTCGAGGTGTCCGCGAGCGAGTGCACGGACTCGGCCAGCATCGAGGACGACCCCGTGATGAGGAAGCCGGTGAACTTCGCGGCCGCGATTCCGGCGTTCGCCACGAGCGCGGCGATGATCGCCTTGGTTCCGCCACCTGCAGACACTTGCAACTCCCCAAATGGTGTCCCGATATGCCGGGTTCGAAGGCTAGCAGTGCAGATGAGCCGGTACGCGCCGGGCGGGACAGGTCACAGAATTGTCGGGGCCCCTCGCTAGTCTCGCCCCTCTCATGACCTGGGGAGGTGCCCGTGCCGCGATTCGGCGTGCTCGGACCGTTGACGATCGAGGACCCGCCCGGGCGGCGCACGACGCCGCGCGGCGATCATCAGCGTGCCCTTCTCGCCGTCCTGCTGCTGAACGCGAACTCGTCCGTCCCGGTCGACGCCCTGGTCGAGACGCTCTGGCCGGATACGCCGCCGAAGTCGTACTCCTCGAATCTGCACACGTACGTCTCCCGTCTGCGGGCCAGGTTCGAGGGGCTGGAGATCGAGCGGGATCCGCACGGCTACCGGCTGGTCGTCGCGCCCGCCGACCTCGATCTGCTGTCCTTCCGCGAAGCCGCCGCGGCGGGGAAGGCCGCGGCGCGGGCGGGCGATCCGGCGTCGGCCGCGGGGCATTACCGCCGGGCCCTGGCGGAATGGCGCGGGCCGGTCCTGTCCGGGCTGCACATCCCCCGGCTCGACGCCGACGTCGCCCGGCTCGAGTCGGAGCGCCTGGCCGCCTTCGAAGACTGTGTCGACGCCGAGCTGTCCGACGGCAGGCACGGCGAGCTCACCGGTGAACTCCAGGCGATGATCACCGAACATCCGTTGCGCGAGCGGCTGGCCGCGCAGCTGATGATCGCGTTGCACCGCGCCGGACGGCAGGCCGATTCGCTGGCCGTCCACCGCGAGCTGCGCGCCACGCTCGTCGAGGAGCTCGGTGTGGAGCCCGGCGCCGAGGTCCGCCGGGTGCACGCCGCCGTGCTGCGCGGCGAGGATCCGGTGCCCTCGGCGAAGGCCACGCCGATCTTCCCGATCTGCCAGCTGCCGCCGGACATTTCGGATCTCGCGGGCCGCGAGAGCGAGATCGCGAAGCTCTCCGGGCTGCTCGGCGACGGCACGGGCGTCCCGGTCGCGGTGATCACCGGCGAGCCGGGCGCGGGCAAGTCCACGCTCGCGGTCGCCACCGCGCACAGGCTCCGCCGGTCCTTTCCGGACGGACAGCTGTTCGTCCCGCTGGCCGGCGCTTCCGACCCTCGCGACCTCTCCGACGTCCTCGGCGACCTGTTGCGCGCGCTGGGCGTCACCGGGCCCGCCATCCCGGACGACGTCGAAGCCAGGGCGGCGGTCTATCGAGGCCGTCTCGCCGATCGCCGGGTCCTCGTCGTGCTCGACGACGCGGCGAGCCCCGAGCAGGTCCGCGCGCTGCTGCCGGGCACACCGGGCACCGCCGTCCTGATCACCAGCAGGCGACGGCTTTCCGGGCTCGCCGGGGCGGATCGTCTCCCCCTCGCGCCGCTGTCGGGCGCCGAGGCGATGACCCTGCTCGCCCGCCTCGCCGGACCGGATCGCGTGGGCGCCGAACGCGCGGACGCGGAACGGATCGCCAAGGCCTGCGGCAATCTCCCGCTGGCGTTGCGGATCGCGGGCAGCAGGCTCGC
Organism: Amycolatopsis japonica; assembly: GCF_000732925.1. Classification (NCBI taxonomy): domain Bacteria; kingdom Bacillati; phylum Actinomycetota; class Actinomycetes; order Pseudonocardiales; family Pseudonocardiaceae; genus Amycolatopsis; species Amycolatopsis japonica. The sequence continues at coordinate 987,263 of NZ_CP008953.1, read as the reverse complement.
GATGCGGCCGGGTCTTCCGCTGGGGAAGCTCGCCGGACGGCTGGAGGACGAGGTCTCGCGCCTCGACGAGCTCCAGGTCAGCGATCTCCAGGTCCGCGGCAGCATCGCGTTGAGCTATCAGGCGCTGAGCCCGGCGGCTCGGCGCGCGTTCCGGCTGATCGGCCGCTGCCGCACGCTCGACCTGCCCGCGTGGGCGGTGACGACGCTGATCGATGACGAAGACGCGGACGAGGCCATCGACGAACTCGTCGAAGCCAGCCTGCTCGAAGCCACCGGTCTCGACGCGACGGGCGAGCAGCGGTTCCGCGTGCACGACCTCGTCCGCGTGTACGCCACGGAGCTCGGCCGGGAGCTGGAAACCCGCGCCGAGCGGGTGGCCACCGTCGCGAAGGTGTCGGACGCGGCGCTCTGCCTCGCCGACACGGCGGCCCGCCGCCTGCCGAGGACGGTGCCGATGCCGTTGTCGGATCACGACGTCCCCGCGCAGCCGCTGGAGGCCGAGCTGGTCGAGCGGCTGCTGAGTGATCCCGGCACCTGGTTCTCCGTGGAGCGGGCGAACCTGGTCTCCGCCGTCTCGTCGCTGTGCGCCGTGGGCTGGCGGCGGAAAGCGTTGCGGATACTGGAAAGACTGAGCGCGTACCTGTACTTGCACAGTCATTACACCGACATGCGGACGTCGTACGAGACGTTGCGCGACGCCGCCCGCGAGGCGGAAGACCGGCACATCGCCGTCATCGCGGACGCGAATTTGGCCGTACTGCTGCATGTTCGCGGCGAGTACGAACGCGCCGCCGAGGGTTATCGCGCGTGCTCGAAGGAATTGGCGGAGCTGGGCGACCTCGCCACCCGGGCGTGGGTGGAGACCAATCTGGCGCATTGCCTGGTCGGGCTCGGCCGGGCCGGGGAATCGCTGCACGCCGCCACCCAGGCCCGCGAAATGTCCACTGTGGAGGATTCCGGGACACACGCGAGACGGGCGGAATCCGCCGCCCTGCACCGGCTGGGCAAGATCTCCGAAGCGCTGGAAATCGATCGCCGGATCCTCGCCCAGGCGCGGGAATCCGCCGACGATCGGCAGCTCGGCGTTGCCCTGCAAGGGCTTTCGTGGTCGCTGATGCTCGACGGCCGCCAGGAGGAGGCCTTGGCGACGATCGAGGAATCGGTCCGCGTCCTTCGCCGGACGACGGCGAAATCGGCGCTGGCGAAGTCGCTGCGCACCCAGGGCGCGATCCTCGCGGGCGCCGGGCGACGCGAAGGTGCGGTGAAGGCCTACGAGAACGCGCGGCGCCTGGCCGGAGCACTCGAAGAACGACCGCGAGAGCTTTCCTGCACCCGCGCGATCGCGGCGAGCTGGATCGGCGACGGCCGGGCCGACCGCGCGATCCCCGTACTGCGCCGATGTCTCGACGAATTCCGCGCCATGGGTGGGAAACCGGCGACAGGCCTCACCCTGCACGTACTGCGCAGGGCGTACGAGGCCGTCGGGGAAACAGAAGCGGCCGAGGCGGCGGGTGAAGAGGCGAAGCGATTGGAAGTCCCCCACGACGCCAACGCTTCGACCCTCGTCCGGTTGCTGTTGTCGCTCACCGAACCCGCCCCGGCCTGACCGAGTGGTGCCCGACCCCTCAGACGGGCACCACCCGGAAGTCACCCGCACTTCACGGGGCGGCGTGCCGTGGTTCCCGCCGTCCGGCGGAGAACCAGGCCAGCGTGATCGCCAGCACGCCGTTGGCCACGGCGTCCCACACCGGCGGCGAAGCGGCCCCGAGCCGCGAGACCGCGAACATGTTGATCAATCCCGCGACGGTCAGCATCACGCGGACGGGCTGGGTGCCCGTCACCACCAGTGCGGCGGTGAGCAGCACCTGCGCGCCGAGCGAGACGAGCACGACCAGCGGGAGGTTCAGCCTGCTCTCCGCGCCCGCCGCGAGCTCCTGCAGGCCGCTCCCCGCGGCCTTGACCGACTCGATCGCGTCACCGGCGAGCCCCGCCATCGCCTGCGCCGAGCCGACCAGCTCCTGGCCGCTCGGTACCGGGAGGACCAGGTCGACGACCGGGACGAGCGCGGTGACGACGGCGAATCCGAGCGCGGCGAGCAGGACGGTGGGACGCACGGGAACCGGCACCCGGAAGGCACGTCCGCTCGCCGCGCCGGGATGGGAAGTCACTGCTGTCGCTCCTTGGCCGTCGATGTCCGGGACGAGCCGACGCCAAGCGCCGGGTCACCCCTTCGGTCGATGGTCGCGGAAGCCGCCACACGGAACGCACACACTTCGGCCAAGCCCGCGTTTCGTCCTCTGAATGCGGTCCTTGCGCGCGCAAGGACCGCATTCAGAGGACGAAACGCGGGAGGAGGATCAGCAGGTGCCAGCGGTGGCGCGGAACACCTGGGTGCGTTCACCGGACAACGGCCGCACGCGGACCGCCGGGTCGGCGGCCGGGAGCCACACCGACTGGCCGCGGCGGAGTTCGACCTGCTCGCCGTCGTCGGCCGTCACCAGCAGGCCACCGGCGGTGCACAACAGGATCTGCGGGCCGACGTCGTGGACGGCGACCTCGCCGTCGTCCCCGGCCTCCCATTCGATCCGCGAGAGCTCGAACTCCGGCGCGTCGGTGCGGTACACCGACAGCCGCTCTTCGCGCTCTCCGCTCTGGACCGGCATCTCCCCGCACGCGAAGTCGACGACGCGCAGCAGCTCCGGCACGTCGACGTGCTTCGGAGTCAGCCCGCAGCGCAGGATGTTGTCCGAGTTCGCCAGGATCTCGACGGCGGTGCCGTGCAGGTACAGGTGCAGGTTGCCGGCGGGCAGGTAGATCGCCTCGCCCGCGCTGAGGGTGAGCCGGTTGAGCAGCAGCGCCGCGAGCACCCCCGCGTCGCGCGGATGCGCTTCGCCGAGTTCGAGGATGGTCCGGCATTCGACGTCGAACTCACCGCGTTCCTGGACGTGCTTCACGCACGAATCGAGGACCTCGGGCAGCAGTTCGTCGAGCGCGGCCTGCGGCAGCGTGATCCACGTGGTGAACAGCGCGCGCAGCCCGGCCGGATCCGGCTGGGCCTCCAGCAGCACCGCGTACTTCGCCAGCCCGGGCGTCTCGATCGCCTTCAGCAGCGCGATCGTGCGTTCCGGGTCGCGGAAGCCCGCCAGCGCGTGGAACTCCGTCAGCGCGCAGACCAGTTCCGGTTTGGCCGTCGGGTCCGGGTAGTTGCGGTTCGAGGCGTCGCGCGGGATACCCGCCGACTCCTCGCGCGCGTACCCTTCCGCCGCCTGCGCGGCCGACGGGTGCGCCTGCATCGAAAGCGGCTCTTCGGCGGCGAGGATCTTCAGCAGGAACGGCAGCCTGCCGCCCCAGCGGCCGGCGCAGGTCGTGCCGAGCTGACCGACGGGATCGGCTTCGACGAGCTCCAGCAGGCTCCGCTCGGCGCCGTCCGGGCCGATGACGTGGGACGGGTCACCGGGGTGGGCGCCCATCCACAGTTCCGCCTCCGGATGCGGCGCCGGCACCGGACGCCCCAGCAGCTCGGGGATCGTCGTTCTGGACCCCCACGCGTAGGGCCGCACGGCATTGCGCAGCAGCTCCACTGTCACCTCAACTCCTCGCCGGGCACGGGTGGTGCCGGCCCTCATTGCTTACGTCGCGCTCGGGACTCACGCCGTTGCAGGCGTGTACCTCCCGGCGCCGCCGATGCTGCCGACGGCCAGCCCCAGGTACACCGCGGCCAGCTCGAAACGCAGGGCGAGAACGGCCGCACGCACGATCTCGTCCGTTTCGATCTCTTCGGCCGGGGCGATCACGTCGCCGCCGGGCAGCAGGTCTTCCACCTGATAGCGGGCCGCCTCCGCGGCGGGCCCGGTCCGGACCGAGAGGAGCAGCACCCTCGGCGTCGCGCCTGCCCCCTCCTCAGGGTCCGCGAAGATATCGCGATCCACGCCGCCGGACAACGCCGCCCGCCGCAAAGCGGGCCTGGCCAGTGCCTGGCGGTAGTCCTCCACGTCACAGACGACGGCGGCGTGCGCGGCGAACGCGTGGGCCGCGTGCTCGCCGACGGCGACCGCGACCGGGTCCAGCCCCCACAGCAGCGGCTGGCGCTCGGCCAGCTTCAGCGCCATCGCCTTGGCCGGGTTCGCGAACGAGTCCCTGGCCAGGTAATCCTTCTCGGCTTCCGCGTCGAGGTGGTCCGCGAGCTGCTCGAGGTCGGCCACCAGCAGACCGAGCGCGTTCGCGGTGAGCAGGGCGGCGGCGAGGCCACGCGGGAAGGCCATCTCCGGCGGAACCGGCAGCCTGGGCGCGAGCAACAGCCCCTTGCCCGCGATGGAGGCCGCGACGGGGCCTTCGTCGGGCGCCGACAGGACGACGCGCGCCCCGAACCGGGCGGCGCGTTCCAAGGAGGCGGCCAGCTCGCGGTCACCGGCGTCGTCGGTGTGCGCGAAGACCACGTCGAGCGCGCCGATCCAGCTCGGCACCACCTCGGCGACGACCACCGGCACCGGGCACGACGGGGTCAGGAGCGCGGCGACCAGCCGGGTCAGCGTCCGGCTGACCCCCGGCCGGTCGATCAGCACGAGCGAGCGCGGGCGCCCGACGTCCAGGCGATCGCTCAGCTCGAGTTCGGCCGCGGCTTCGGCGGTCGCCCGGACCTGGGCGCCCGCCATCGCGGCGGCACGGAGGAGCCCCGCGGTGTCGGCCTCGGCCAGCCTCGCGGGGTCGTCGAGCAGGGAATCGTCAGGGACCGTCGGCATGGGCGCCATCCGGGGTCGTCGGCTCGGTGGCTTCGTCCAGCAACAGTACCGGGATTCCATCACGGACCGGATACACGCGACCGCATTCCGTGCAGGTCAGCGAATCGGCCTCCGGATCGGCCGGCGTCCCCGGCCGCAGCGGCGCGTGATCGGGGGACGGGCAGGCCAGGATCTCCAGCAACTGTGCGTCGAACGTGACGGCCATGGTTACTCCCTACCTGTGGGACATCTCTATGTGTGTTTTCACGACACATTCGTTACCCACGGACTATCGCCAATACGTCTTCGGTCAGCGCCCGGACGGCCTCGGCGTCGGCGGCCTCGACGTTCAGGCGGAGCAGCGGCTCGGTGTTGGACGGGCGCAGGTTGAACCAGCCACCGCCGGGGAGCTGCACGGTGAGCCCGTCCAGTTCGTCGATCTCGACGCCGTCACGCGCGCCGAAGGCGTCCTTGACCGCGATCATGCGGGCGACCTGGTCGTCGACGGTCGAGTTGATCTCGCCGGAGGCCGCGTAGCGCGAATACTCCGCCGTCAGCTCGGACAGCGGGCCCGCCTGCTCACCGAGGGCGGCGAGGACGTGCAGCGCGGCCAGCATGCCGGTGTCGGCGCGCCAGAAGTCGCGGAAGTAGTAGTGCGCGGAGTGCTCGCCGCCGAAGATCGCGCCGGTCTTGGCCATCTCGGCCTTGATGAACGAGTGCCCGACCCGGGTGCGCACCGGCTTGCCGCCGTGCTCGGCGACGATCTCCGGGACCCCCTTCGACGTGATCAGGTTGTGGATGATGGTGCCGCCCGGCTCCTTCTCCAGCTCACGGATGGCGACCAGGGCGGTGATGGCGCTCGGCGAGACGGGCTCGCCACGCTCGTCGACGACGAAGCAGCGGTCGGCGTCGCCGTCGAAGGCGAGACCCGCGTCGGCGCCTTCCTCGCGCACCTTCGCCTGGAGGTCGACGATGTTCTTCGGGTCGAGCGGGTTGGCCTCGTGGTTCGGGAAGTTGCCGTCGAGTTCGAAGTACATCGGGACGATTTCGAGGGGCAAGCCCGCGAAGACCGTGGGGACGGTGTAGCCGCCCATGCCGTTGCCCGCGTCGACGACGACCTTCAGCGGACGGCTGCCCGACAGGTCGACGAGCTTGCGCAGGTACGCCGCGTAGTCCGCGAGGACGTCCTGCTCGGTCACCGAACCGCGCTGGCCCGCGAAGGCGGGTACGCCCTGCTCGACGGTGTCGCGGATCTCCGCGAGACCGGAGTCCTGGCCGACGGGGGCGGCGCCGGAGCGGCACAGCTTGATGCCGTTGTACTTCGCCGGGTTGTGGCTGGCGGTGAACATGGCGCCCGGCAGGTTGAGCGAGCCGGACGCGAAGTACAGCTGGTCGGTGCTGGCGAGGCCGATCGACACGACGTCGAGGCCCTGCGAGGTCACGCCGTCGGCGAAGGCGGCGGCGAGCTCGGGCGAGGAGTCGCGCATGTCGTGGCCGATCACCACGGAGTCGGACTCCGGCTTGATCAACAGGGCGAACGCCGATCCGAGGTCGCGGACGAGTGCCGCGTCCAGCTGCTCACCGACCACGCCGCGAATGTCGTAGGCCTTCACGATGCCCGAAAGGTCTGGCACGCCTGCTCCCCGCCAATAGTCTCGTTACAACGCCCTCTGGCGCGCTCGAAAGCCTACCGGCGAGCCCTCGCGTCAGGCGCGGCCGGGCAGGACGCGCAGGTGGCCGCGCCTGCCCGAGGGTCCCTCGGGTTCGGGCTCGGGTGCGGGCTTGTCGGAGCGGCCTGCTTCGCGCACGGCCTCGGCCAGCGCGGTCAGCTCGTCGGCGGAGGGATCCGGGGCGGCGAAGGCGCCTTCGTGCCGGACGACTTCCCAGCCCTTGGGCACGGTGAGCCGGAGGGCGTGGGCCTCGCAGAGGTCATAGGAGTGCGGCTCGCTCGCGGTGGCCAACGGGCCCACCACGGCCGTCGAATCGCTGTAGGCATACGTGAGCGTGGCGACAGCGGGTTCGAGACAACCCGTTCGCGAACACTTTCGTACGCTCCGCACGATCGAGAACGATAGCGCGTCGCGAGCCCGGCGTACCGGCGACACGCGCTTTGAATCGCCGAGCGCGTACCCTTCGGTTCGTGGCGACGGCTCGTGATTCCCGACAGCGACGGCGGATGCGACGGGACCGGCACGGCCGGGGCCTGCGCGGAGCGCTGTATCCGTCGACCCTTCCCGCCGCCGCTAGCAGGGCGGAAAGGTTCGACGCGCTGGTTTTGGACGCGCTCGAACCGATCGAAGCGCGGTGGCGGCACGAGCTGACGAAGCTCGACGTCGCCGTCGACGACGTTCCCGAAGTTCGCTCGGATGGCGCACCGGCCGGAGTCGACGGCGTGCTGCACGACGGCGCCGTCCCGCTCTCGCGGCTCGTGCCCGCCGGCGTCGACCGCGCCGGCCTCCCGACGCGGGCCCGTATCGTCCTCTACCGGCGCCCCCTCGAAGCCCGCGCGAAGGACCCCGGCGAACTCGCGGAACTCGTCCACGACGTCCTCGTGGAACAGGTTGCGGGCTACCTGGGCGTCGAACCCGACGTCATCGAAGGCGACTAACCCCTCTCCGCACCCCCTCCACCCCGTACCCAGCCCCCGCCCTTCCCCGGGGGGCGTCCCCAGCCCAGCGTACCGCGAGGCACCGACGGGACCTGCGGAAACGACGTCGGAGGGCGAAGTTGTCCACAAAGGGAAGGGGCTGTGGATAACTCGCGGGGCTGGGCGAGCGGGTGGCTCAAGGGTTCCCAATGTCGCATTTGGGTCGCTCAGCGTCTCAAATGCGACATTGGGAACCCTTGCCCTCTCAGATCGTGTGCGAAAGCCACAGTGATGATGATGTGTGTGGATGGAGTTCTGGCGGGGTCTGGCTCGGAAAGCCACTGACGCCCTGGTTGGGGTTGTCTTGCGAAAGATCTGCCGGCTCGTGCTGGGTCTCTGTTCATGCACGTGACCAGGCCGGGGATGTGACTTGATAGGAGCCTGTGCCACCAGGACACCCATCACTGTGTTGTCCATCCCGGCCCGGTACGTGCCATCCGTTCAACCCGATCGAGACACGGAATGGCAGTGACCAGGATGACCGATCAGCAGCATGCCGTCGACACGACCCTGGTGACCGGCGGGGTCGATACCCATAAGGACACCCACACCGCCGCCGCGCTGGATCACCTCGGGCGGTGTCTGGGGACCCGCACGTTCCCGGCCACCACGGCCGGATACACGGCTCTGCTGGCCTGGTTGGGCGGGTTTGGCGTGGTCACCGGGGTGGGTGTCGAGGGCACCGGTTCCTACGGCGCCGGGCTGGCCCGCCACCTGGCCGCCGAGGACGTCACGGTGGTGGAGGTCAACCAGCCCGACCGGCACACCCGCCGCCGCGCAGGGAAAACCGATGCCCAGGACGCGATCAACGCCGCCCGCGCCGTGCTGTCCGGTCAGGCCGGCACGACCCCGAAAGCAGGCACTGGCCCCGCCGCGGCGATCTCCGCACTGCGCACAGCACTCAACGGAGCGGTCAAGTCCCGCACCGCCGCGCTCAACCAGCTCGACGCCCTGATCGTCACCGCCCCCGCGGCGCTGCGCGAAACCCTCACCCCGCTCACCGGCACCACCTTGATCACCACCTGCGCCCGGCTCCGCCCCGGCACCGACCTCACCGACCCGCGCACCGCCGTCAAAACCGCGCTACGCCGCCTCGCCCGCCGCATCCAGCACCTCACCGACGAAATCACCGACACCAAAACAGAACTGGCCACCCTGACCCGGCAGGCACTGCCCGCCACCACCGCCCTGTTCGGCGTCGGCCCCGACACCGCCGCGCAACTCCTGACCACCGCCGGCGACAACCCCGACCGCATCACCACTGAAGCCCGCTTCGCGCACCTCTGCGGCGCCGCACCCATCCACGCCAGCAGCGGCCGCACCACCCGCCACCGCCTCAACCGCGGCGGCGACCGCCACGCCAACGCCGCCCTCTACCGCATCGCCATCGTCCGCATGCGCCACTGCCCCAGCACCCGCGCCTACGTCGAACGACGCACCACCGAAGGACTCCCCAAACGCCACATCATCCGCTGCCTCAAACGCTACATAGCCCGCGAAATCCACCAAGCCCTCATCGCAGACCTCGCCACCCTCACCCACACCCCTTGACATCAATAGGAGCATCTTTCAGGACATCTGACGTCCCGAAAGTGGCTTTCGCGACACCTCTCGATGCGGCACAGATCCCATGAGGGCTGAAGGGGCCCTTCACCGCATGCCATGCAGCGAAGGGAGCTTTCACCACGTCACATGCGACGAAAGGCCCCCAAAGCGAACCCCGGAGTCGCCCCTAATGTGGCATTGGGGTCACCGAGCGTCCCCAATGCCACATTGGGGGCACCCAGCCGCAGGGAAGGGGGCCTTCACGACCAAGCTCAAGAAGCCGAGGGGCGCCGACGCGTGGGAACAGCCGTCAGCAGCGTGAACAGCACCGCCGCCACCTGCGCCAGCAGCAGCAGATTCCGCGTCGTCCCCTGATGCTCCACCACGACCTCCGAAGGCGTGGCCGGCACCGAGACCGCCACCTGGTGCCCCCAAGCCCGCACGATCGGCACGGCCTTCCCGTCCACGCTCGCCTGCCAGCCCGCCTCGAACTCCGCGGCCAGCACGAGCAGCCGCCCGGTCGGGCCTTCCGAGACGCGCACCCGCACGTCCGGCAGCCCGGCCTGCACCGGCGCGACGCCGGGTGAAGCCCCCGGCGCGCCCTTCCCGGTCACGGCAGCCTGCGCCAGTTCCGGCGAGATCAGCGCCACCTGCCCACCGGCGGGCAGCAACCGCAGCACCGGGCGCCCGTCCGAGGTCGGCGCAGCCAAAACCACCAGGTCTCGCGCGAGTTCGACGAAAGCGCCGCCGTCGGCACCGCTCGGCAACACCACATACGAGACACCCGACGCCAGAGCCGCCGCGAAGGCCTGCTTCACCGCATCCGGTGAGCCTTGCAGGAGGTCCCGGCGCCACGAAGCCAGCCGGTCGGCGCTGCCCGGCGTCGGCGCGAACTCGTCGTCGCCGAAAGTCGGCAACCGACCGCCGGTCTGCCGGGCGACGTCACCGATCACCAGCACCGAGCGGCCGCTCGCAGCCAGTTCCGCCGAGATCTCCGGCGCCAGCGAGGGACGCTCGCCCGCCCGCAGCGGCCCTTCCCGTCCGGCGACGACCGCGCCGGTCGCCAGCGCCAGCAGCACGAGCACCCCGGCCACGGCCGTGACCTTCGCCAGCCACGGCGCGGGCTCGACCCCGGATCCGCCCCGCTGCCAGGTCGCCAGCACCGTCCACAACAGACCCGCGCCGATCACCAGCAGCGGCACGCCGGCGTACCCGGTCGCGTGCGCGCCGCCCGACATCGGCGTCACCGCCACGAACCGCACCGCGACGAGCCCGAGCGCGCCCAGCACGACGACCGCCACACCGGCGCCCGCGCTCTTCGTCGGCCGCACCACCAGCGCGACGATCGCGGCGGCGACCAGCGCCACGCCGATCGGCCAAGCGCCGGGGCCGCCCGGGTCCAGCCCGGCGAGATCGGCGCCGGACGCGGCCGTGGCGCCACCGCCGAGCCCGTGCAGCAGCAGTTCCGGATGCCGCAGCAGCACACTCGGCCACGGCAGCAACAACGCCAGCGGCAGGAAGACCACGATGCCGACCGACGCGATCCGCCGCGCGAGCCCGGTCGGCGAAGGCAGCACCACGAACCCGATCACCAGCCCGACCAGCGCCAGCGCGTGCGCCAGCGGGGAGAAGGCGCCGATCAGCGCCAGCCCGATCGCGCTCAGCGCGGAAACGTGCAGCCAGCGCGAGTCCGCGCGGACCAGCAGCCCCACGATCCCCGCGATCACCAAAGGCAGCAGCAGATGCACGACGACGACGTCGAGCCGTCCCTGCGCGACCGAAGCCGTGGCCGCGGGAAGCACGCCGTACGCAGCCGCCGCGACGGCGCGCACCCAGCGACGCACGCGAAGGTGCCGAGTGGCCACGTACGCGCTCAGGGCGGCGAGCGGGATGTCGCCGATCAGCAGGATCGCGACGAGCGCCGCGGGACCGCCGATCGGTGTGAAGATCGCGCCGATCGTGCCCAGCACCGGCAGCGTCGCGGGTGCGGGGCTCGCCGTCCCGCCGGCGATCGCGTGCCACGGCGCGAGATACGACGACCAGATCTCGCCGAGCCCGCCGACCGGCAGCAGTTTCCCGCCGAAGAGATCGAGCCCGAGCCGGGATCCGTTGACCACGAACGCGAGCGCCGTCAGGACGACGAGCACGATCACCGGCGGGGCGAACACGGTCGCGCCGAGTACCCGCTTCCGGTCGACCTCGACGAAGACGAGTTCCGGTTCCTGCCCGCCGTCCCGCGGCACCGGCGACGGCTTCGGCCCCTCGGTCGCGGGCTTTTCGGGAACCGCGACCGCGACGACCGCGCTGGGCCGCCGAAGGCCCGTGCCGCGCGAGCCGACACCGCGCATCGCCCCCGCGGGCAGCGCGCCGGGACCGACCGGACGGTCTTGCCCGGCCTTCAACGCCTCCGGCGGGATCCAGGCACCTTCCTGATCCACCCCCTCCGGCACCGTCCCGAGGGCGAAATCCCGTTCCACACCACGCCGTACGAGGCCGACGACACCGGCGCGCACGGCGTTGCGCACCCGCGTCATCCGTCCGGTGAACAGACCGCCGACCTTGCCGGGCCGACCGGTCTTCCGGCGTTCCGCGCGGGCGGCGCGCAGTCCGGCGCGGCCGCGCAGCAGGTGCCAGGCGGCCGCGAGTTCCGCGCTCGCCTCGCCGGTGCGCCGCAGCAGCAGGAACGCGAGCGCCCGCAGCACCGCGAAGACCGGAATTCGAAAAAGGCCGAACCAAAAGGACAGTGGCGGGCAATTGACGAGGAACACCCGGAGCCCGTGCGCGCGGTTCGCCGTCGCGAGGGAAAGGCCGAGTGCGTCCGGTTCGCGCTGCCCGGTGCTGAGCGCGCGGGCGTGTCGCAGCCGGGCCGACGGCACCGAAAGCACGCGGCCGCCCGCGGCGTTGGCCCGCCAGCCGAAGTCGAGATCCTCGCGCAGCAACGGAAAGCCGGGGTCGTAGCCACCGAGCTCGTGCCAGACTTCCCGGCGCACCAGTGATCCCGCGCTCGGCACGGCGAGTACGGCGGTGTCGTTCTCATCCGGTGAGATCTGCTGCCGATGGCCGATGGCGTCGGTCGACAGGCCGGCTTCGACGATCAGGCGCGGGTCGCTCCAGTCGACCGCGAGCGGGCCGAGCACGGTCGCCGCGGGCTCGTTTTCGGCCGCTGCCAACAGGTTCTCGAGACAGCCGGGTTCCGGCGCGCAGTCGTCGTGCAGCAGCCAGAGCCAACCGCCGGGGTCTCCCCAGCGTTCGACGGCGTGCTCGACGGCCTCGCCGACGGCGGCACCGAAGCCGACTTCACCGGAAAGTGTGAGAATCCCGTCCAAGACCGGCGCATCGCCGTCGGCCGCCGCGTCGGCGAGGATCTTCGCGGTCCCGTCGGTGGATCCGGTGTCGACGGCGAGCACGTGCCGCGGCCGGACACCGCTGCGCCGCAGCGCGGAAAGCGCCAGTGGCAACCAGTTCTCGCCGTTATGACAGACCACAATGGCCAGAACGGGGGCCGTGCGCGGCACAGATGACGCGGCAGTGCGAGACAACGGGCACTCCAGATGTGGCGGCGAAGTCGAGTGCCGCCACCCTACGACGCGACCCTGTCACCCGTTGGTGGCCCCACTATATGGAAGCGAACGGAAGCGATCTCCGGCGCACGAGGCCGCCGGAGATCGCCGTCACACAGCTCGCTTTTTCAGTTTCCTACGCTCACGTTCGGAGAGCCCGCCCCAAATACCGAACCGCTCGTCATGCGCGAGGGCGTACTCGAGGCACTCGTCCTTGACCTCGCAACCGAGGCAGATCCGCTTGGCTTCACGGGTGGAGCCGCCCTTCTCGGGGAAGAACGCCTCCGGGTCCGTCTGCGCGCAGAGGGCCCGTTCCTGCCAGTCCTGCTCTTCCGCGGAGGCATCGTCGAAAAGCTCGGTGAGATCGCCCAGTTGCTGCTCCGGGACCTCACCCCAACCCACGACTTGCCCCCATTCCCTTCCATCTGCTTCCAACCGCACGTCCGCCTCCTCGCTGTCCACGCACTCCCCAGGCTGGCGGTGTTGAAACACCATCCGCCGCCCCCTTCCAGCGACGAATGACATCACTGTGATTACACCCGTGTAGTGCGGTCAGGTCAAGCGGAGTAGCGAGTTCGGGGGATACTCACGCCTCATCGCGCAAGGGGACACGCCGACAACTTCACATCGGGCATACGGAAGACTGGAGGGGTGCAGAGATCAGCAGTGCGGCCAAGCCCGATCTTCCTCGGCATCCTCGCGGTCACCGTCCTGGGCGGTGTGCTGGCGGCTTTCGGTGACACGACGACGATTTCCAGCCAGAAGTACGACCCGCTCATCATCATCGGCGTCGTCCTGCTCGTCGCGGGCGGCTGGGTCGCGTCACTGACGTTGCACGAGTTCGGTCACGCGATCGTGGCGTTCCGCGGCGGCGACCACAGCGTCGCCCACAAGGGTTACCTGTCCATGGACGTCCGGAAATACACGGATCCGGCACTGTCCATCATCCTGCCGTTGGTATTCCTCTTCATCGGCGGCATCCCGCTGCCGGGTGGCGCGGTGTGGATCGAGCACGGGCGCCTGCGGTCGCGCGGGGTCCAGTCGTGGGTGTCGCTCGCCGGCCCGCTGAGCAACCTCGGCGTCGGCGTCCTGCTGACCCTCGTCGTCGCGCTCGTGCCGATGTCGTCCGGTCTCGTGATCGGGCTTTCGTTCCTGGCGCTGCTTCAGATCGTCACGTTCATCCTGAACATCCTGCCGATCCCCGGCCTCGACGGCTGGGGCGCGATCGAGCCGTATCTCTCGCCCGGCGCGCGGGAATTCGGCGCGAAGGCCCGGCCGTGGGCGCCGATCGCGTTGTTCGCCGTGCTGTTCCTCGTGGACGGTGCGAGCAGGCTCCTGTGGCAGGGGTCCTTCGCGATCTTCGACGCCGTCGGCGGGTTCAAGCTCGCGGCCATGTACGGCCAGGACGCGTTCATGTTCTGGAAGTGAGCTCGCCGTCCGGGTGTGCGGTGAACCATTCGTGCGCCCGCTTCCAGACACGTTTGAGGCCGGACCGCTCGCCGAGGTAGTCGCCCGCCATGCCGACCACCGGCAGCTTCCCGAGCGCACGGTGGAAAAGGCGGCCGCGGGGCCGCTTCTCCAGTTCTTCGACGATGCCCAGCAGGCCCCGGCCGAGCCGCCAGAGCGTGCCCGCGGCGGCCTTCAAGGTGATCTTGCCGTGCTTCTTCTTCGCGTCGTCGAGTTCTTCGGTGAGCTTCGCCGCTTCGTCGTCTTCGGCGGCCTTGTCGTGTTCGGCGTGTTTGCCCGCCGCGATCACCGGATCGATGTCGCGTTCGAAAAGGACCCACGCGATCAGCCGGACGCGGGCGCCGACGTCGGTCACGCCGTACTCCCCCGCGATCGCGCACAGCAGCACCCCCTGTGCCGCCGAGCCGAGCGCGTCCTGCACGGGCAGCCGGTCGGCGAGCGCGCCGCCGAGGCCGGGGATCGCGGTGATCAGCGCGGTGAACCGGCCGACCCGGTTCACCCACCAGTCGGTCCGCTGGTAGTTCGACATCTCGGCCCACGCCGCGGTGCCGGGCACCTTGACCGAGGTGATCCCGTTGAGCAGCTTGTCCTTCAGCCCGGGTTCGACGCCGTCCAGATCCTCGTGACGACGGCCCCTGGCCTGCAGCCCGAACGGATCCGCGTCCCGCAGCGCGTCGACCATCGGCCCGCAGGCGCGGACGAACGGCCGCAGCACCGCCACGACCTGGCGGTCCGAAATCGCTTCACCCACCGCTGACTCCCTTCGCGACCTTCGACGCGGTGCCCAGGCCTCCGCCCAGCGCCAGCGCTCCCGGCAGCGCCCCGCCGCCGATCAGCAGCAGCGCCCGCCAGTCCTGTATCAGCACCAGATCACCGCCGGGGCCCGCCATGCCCATCCCGAGTACGACGAGTACCCAGACGAGCAGCGGAATCACCGAAAAGGTGGGCCGGACCACTTTGGCGGTCGTCCGCACCAGCAGCGGGGTCGTGATCACCGCGAGCACCGCGGTCACCGGGACGGGCGCGTCCCCGAGCTTCGGCAGCACGATCCCGTCGAGGCGGAGCGGCAGGAAGAACAGTTCGAGCAGGCCGAGCAGGAACGCGTCGAAGGTCAGCAGGGCGAGCAGCAGCCGCTGCCGTGACGTGAGCGGCGTGCTCACTTCGCGAGTCCTCCGAACAGATCGGCCGCGGCGCCTTCGGCGGGCCCGTGGGCGAGCACGAAGTACTCGTCCGGGGTGATCGGCTGCGCGACGTCGTTGCTCAGCGCGAAGTGGTCGGCGAGATGCGGCGGGGCGGGCACGCTGACCTGGGTCTCGTGGGCCCGCAATGCGGCCGCCTTCGCCGGGATGTGCGCGGCGACGTCCAGGACGGTCGTGATGGTCTCGTCCGGTGTCACCGGCAGCTCGCCGTCTTCGGGCACCCGGAACGACGAGCGCCCGCGCAGCGCGGCGAGCCCGGCCGTGACGGCGTCGCGGGAGGAAACGGTGTGGAACACCCTCTCGACCGACGCGGCTTTCGGCGCCGCGGCCATGGTGACCTCGTGCGCGCGGATGTGGTCGGGATGCCCGTAACCTCCGAAGGCGTCGTAGGTGACGACGACCTGGGGCCGGACCTCGTCGAGGATCTCGGCGAGCTGAGCGGCCTGCTCGTCGAGGTCGCCGCCGGAGAACGCGCGCGGATGGGCCGCGGACGGCGTCCCGGCCATCCCGGAATCACGCCAGCGGCCGATGCCGCCGAGATACCGGTGCCGGGTGACGCCCAGCGCCGCGCAGGCCGACGCCAGCTCGCCCGCGCGGTAGCCGCCGAGCTGATCGGAAGCCCACGAACCGAGCCCGTCGAGGGACGGCGGGATGATCTCGCCTTCCTCACCGAGAGTGCACGTGACGACGGTCACTTCGGCACCTTCGGCCGCGTAACGCGCGATGGTGCCGCCGGTGGTGATGCTTTCGTCGTCCGGATGGGCGTGCACCAGGAGCAATTTGGGCCGGTCGGAGATCACGGCTTGAAGACTAATTCGAACACGGCGCGCTTTCCTTTATAGGGTGTCGGGAACGGAAGCCGGAGAGGACCGACCTTAGTCGGGCGACTCTCGGTTATCCTCGCGCGAGTCACGGGCACTGCGCCGTGACCATATGTACCCCCACGAAGGGCATCTTGGTGAGCACTGAAGCAGCATCGTCGGACCTCGGCGGCGTGTCGGGTTCGGTTCTGTCCATCTCCGACCTGAGCGTCTCGTTCCCGACCGACGACGGCGTGGTCGACGCCGTCAAGGGCATCGGTTTCGACGTCAAGCCGGGTGAGATCGTCGCCGTCGTCGGCGAGTCCGGTTCCGGCAAGTCGGTGACCTCGATGTCGGTGCTCGGGCTGCTCCCGAAGACGAGCCGGATCGCCGGCGAGCTCCGCCTCGGCGAGCGCAACCTGGCCGATCTCAAGGAGAAGGACCTCCAGAAGATCCGCGGCAACCAGGTCGCGATGATCTTCCAGGAGCCGATGACCGCGCTGAACCCGGTCTACACCGTCGGCTGGCAGCTGCGCGAAGCCCTCCGCTCGCACCAGGACATCTCGAAGGAAGCCGCCGACAAGCGCGCCATCGAGCTGCTCGAGATGGTCGGCATCCCGAACCCGCCGCTGCGCTTCAAGCAGTACCCGCACCAGCTCTCGGGCGGTCTGCGCCAGCGCGTCGTCATCGCGATGGCGATCTCGTGCGACCCGAAGGTCATCATCGCCGACGAGCCGACCACCGCGCTCGACGTGACCGTGCAGGCGGAGATCCTCGGCCTGCTGCGCAAGCTGCGCGACACCCTGAACACCGCGATCGTGCTGATCACGCACGACATGGGCGTCGTCGCCGACCTCGCCGACCGCGTGGTCGTGATGTACCAGGGCAACATCGTCGAGCAGGCGCCGGTGCGCGAGCTGTTCGCGTCGCCGTCGCAGGAGTACACCCGCAAGCTGCTCGCCGCGGTGCCCGTGCTCGGCCAGCGTCCCGAGGGCCGCCGCCTGCTCGACGACGAGGGCATCTCCGCCGACAGCGACGAGGCGACGAAGATCGCCGAGGAGATCCGGCTGGAGGACTCCGAGCTCGCCGCGGTGATCGAGGAGAACGCGCCCGCGCTCGAGATCAAGAACCTCGTGCTGGAGTACCCCGGCCGCCGCGGCCAGGCGAAGAACCGCGCGGTGGACGACGTCTCGCTGAGCATCGCCAAGGGCGAGATCGTCGGCCTGGTCGGCGAATCCGGTTCCGGCAAGTCGACCGTCGGCCGCTGCGCGATCCGCCTGCTGACCCCGACCGCGGGCAGCGTGTCGATCGCGGGCAAGGACATCACGAACATGTCGAACAAGGAGCTGCGCCCGCTGCGCCGCTACTTCTCGATCGTGTTCCAGGACCCGGCGTCCACACTGGACCCGAAGATGACCATCGGCGAATCGATCGCCGAGCCGATGGTGCTGCACAAGTTCCTGCAGGGCAAGGCCCTGAACGAGCGTGTGGCGTCCCTTTTGGACAAGGTCGAGCTCGGTGGCCACTACCGCAACCGGTACCCGCACGAGCTGTCCGGTGGCCAGCGCCAGCGCGTCGCCATCGCGCGGGCGCTCTCGCTCGACCCGGCGCTGCTGATCGCGGACGAGCCGACGTCGGCGCTCGACGTGTCGGTGCAGGCCCGCGTGCTGGACCTGTTCCTGGACCTGCAGCGCTCGCTGCAGTTCGCCTGCCTGTTCATCAGCCACGACCTCGCCGTCGTCGACCTGCTGGCCGACCGCGTCGCGGTGATGCAGCACGGCAAGCTGGTCGAGGTCGGCACGCGTGACCAGGTGCTGCACTCGCCGCGCGAGGACTACACCCGTCGTCTGCTGTCGGCCGCCCCGGTCGCGGACCCGGTGCTGCAGGCCGAGCGGCGTGCGGCCTGGGAGGCGGGCAAGCTGGCCCCGGTGGCCGACTGACGCTTTCAGTACCCGAAGGCCCCCTTCACCGCGCCAGCCGCGGTGAAGGGGGCCTTCGCTGTACGTGGGAGTGAGGCGCCGCCGGACAGCACCCCGGCGTCTCCGGGAAGGGCGCGTCAGCGCCCGACCGGAGACTTCACCCCGCGCGCCCTCTTTTGGGCCGGAGGCCCACGGAAACGCGATGAAGGGGCGCCTCCCGCCCAACCTGAGGTTGAAACGGATCGGCGCCCCTTCGGCGCGTTTGCGTCAGCGCGCGGAGAAGATCACGCCTTCATCTTGCGCTGGCGCGGGTCGAAAGCGTCCCGCAGGCCGTCACCGATGAAGTTGATCGTCAGCGAGATCAGCACCAGCACGATGAACGGGCCGAAGAACAGCGCCGGCCGCGCCTGCAGCTGTGCGTAGTTCTCGAGGATGACGCGGCCGAGCGAAGTGTCCGGCAGCTGCACCCCGAGCCCGATGAAGGACAGGGCCGCCTCGATCAGCACGGCCTGCGCGATCGCGAGGGTCGCGTTGACCGTGATGAGGCCGACCATGTTCGGCACCAGGTGCTTGAACACGATGTGGAACGTCCCGGCACCGGACGCGCGGGCGGCGTCCACGAACTCGCGCTGGGACAGCGACATCGACTCCGCCCTGGCGATACGGGCGATCGGCATCCAGCCGAAGGCCGCCAGCACCATCGCGACGATGTACCAGGTACCGCCACCGAACACCTTCGCCAGGATGGCGGCGGCGGCGATCTGCGGGACGATCAGGAACAGGTCCGTCACGCGGGAGATCGCCGAGTCGGTGAAGCCGCGCAGGTACCCCGCCATGGCACCGAAAACGGTGCCGATGGTGGTGGCGACGAGCGACACGATGAGCGCGATCAGCAGCGAGTACTGGGTGCCGCGCAGGATCTGCGACACCATTTCCTTGCCGACCTGCGTCGTCCCGAGCGGATACTCCGCGCTGGGCTTGGCGAAGGACGGGAAGGAGCTGTCCTCGTAGCTGTGCGGCCAGAAGATCGGCATGATGATGACGGTCAGCACGAGCAACAGCAGGACGCCGGTGCAGATCATGGCCAGCTTGTGCCGCAGGAACTTGCGCAGGACCAGCTTGCCCTGACTCTGGGGCTCGGGCAGCGCCTCTTCCGGGAGCGTGCCGTCGGCGGACTTGGAGCCTTCCGCCGCGATAAGGGAGTTCAAGTCAGCCAACGCGAATCCTCGGGTCCAGGATGCCGTACATCAGGTCGGCGATCAGGTTGGCGATGATGATGCTGCTGGCGATGAGTACCAGCCACCCCATCATCACCTGCGTATCGCTCTTGGTCACGGCTTCGACGAGCAGCTTGCCCATGCCATTCCAGTTGAACACCGTCTCGGTGATGATCGCGCCCGAAAGCACGGCACCGAAGTTGACGGAGAACAGCGTGGTCACCGGGATGAGCGCGTTACGGAAGGCGTGGCGGAAGATGACCCGGCCGTTGGCGAGTCCCTTCGCACGCGCGGTCCGCACGTAGTCCGCGTTCAGCGTCTCCAGCATCGAAGCGCGCTGGAACCGGCTGTAGGCGGCGAAGCTGATGGCCATGATGGACAGTGTCGGCAACAGATAGGCGCCGACGTAACTGGCCAGGAATCCGCCTGGACCGTCGAAATTCAGCGATTCCGGACTCGTGGTGCGGATCCAGGGATTGCCGAGCACGTCGGACAGTCCCAGGTCGCGCACCCAGCCGTTGAACTCGATCGCGTACCGCTTGAGCACGATGGCGACACAGAAGATCGGCATCGAGAACAGCAGGAAGGCCAGCGTGGTGGCGATGTAGTCGATGATCGAGTACTGCTTGACCGCCGCGACCACACCGACGAGGACGCCGAGGATGAGCGCGAGGATCTCGGCTCCGACCACGAGCTTCAAGGTGACCTCGAACGCGGCCATGACCTTCGGGAACACCGGGGCCTGCGCGTTGCCCTGTGCGATGGACACGCCCCAGTCGCCGGTGACGAAGTTGCCGAGCCATGTGAAGTACCGGGGCACGATGCTCTGGTCCAGCCCGAGCTGCGAGGCCATCTGCGCGATGGCCTCCTTGCTCATCGCCGGGTTGCTCTTCATCTCGGCGAGCGGGTCACCGGTGCCGGCGACCATGACGAAACACAGGAAAGTCCCGACCAACAGGACGGGAATCGATATCGCCAGACGGCGAAGAATGTAGATCACCAGGTTCAACGAACTGCTCCTCATCCGGGCCTGGTCGCCGAAGTGCTGGACCGCTGCCCGGTTGTCCACCGTAGTGGCGGTAACCCTACGGTCAACAGCTACTTCCGGCGGGTACGGGGGCCCGGCTTGTGGCCGGACCCCCGTACCACCAGGATCGCGTAAGCGAGTGGTGAAAAAGCGGGGCGGAAGGCCCTACTTCTTCTGCTCCCACTCACCGACGTTCCACAGGACACCGTTGTACGACTGCATGTAGGTGCGGTCGATGCCCTTGAACGCCCACATGGACGGGGTCTGGAACAGCGGCAGCGTCGCGTACTCGTCCGCGATCGCCTGGTCGGCCTTCTGGTAGTTCTCCAGCTGCACGGCCTCGTCGGTGGCCTTCACGGCCGCCTCGAAGGACGAGTCGATCGTCGGGTTCGACAGGCCCTGGTAGTTCTGGCTGCTGTCGTCGACACGGGTGATGTAGATCGACTTCTGCTCGGCCTTGAACGGAGCGGCGGACCAGCCGAAGAGCGCGGCGTCGTAGTCGCTGGCCGCGAGACGGCCACCCTTCAGGAAGTTGGCGTCCTGGTCGTCCGTGATCTCGATACCGGCGGCCTTGGCCTGCGAGATGATGATCTCGACGGTCTGCTGACGGCGGGTGTTCTGGTTGTGCGAGATCTTGAACGACGCGCGCTGGCCGCCCTTGGCGAAGATACCGTCGCCACCCTTGACCCAGCCGGCGTCGGTCAGCGTCTTGGCCGCGGCCTCGGCGCCCAGACCGGCCTTGCTGCTGTACAGGTCCTTGAAGCCCTGCTCGCCCGGCATGAACACGATGCTGTTCAGCGGGGTCGCGTCGGCCTGGACCTCCTTGAGGAGCTTGTCGGTGATCTCCTGGCGGTTGACGACCTCGAAGAACGCCTTGCGCAGGGCCTTGTCCTTGAACATACGACCGTAGTTGAGGTCGATGTGCTCGAAGGTCAGCTGCGAGGCCGAACCGTAGGTCACACCCTGGGCGGAAAGGCCCTTCATGGTGTTGGCCGCGGTGGCGTCGGGCTGGGTCGAAGCGGCGACGTCGATCTCACCGTTCTGCAGCGCGGTCGCCATGGCCTTGGTGTCCTCCATCGCCTTCACGACGATCTTGGAGGGGCCACCCTTGCCACCGATCCAGTTCGGGTTCTTCTCGAGCGTGACGGCCTTCTGGTTGGCGTCGAACGCGGTGATCTTGTACGGGCCCGAAGCCGGCATGACGTCGGCCTTGAAGCCCTTGAAGCCGTTGGTCCAGAAGTCACCGGCCTTCGCCAGCTGAGCGGCGTCGCTGGTCGGGGTCAGCTTGGTGATGTCCGCGACGCCCGAGTTCTTCTCGACGATGTGCGCGGGCATGATCGCGGTCGAGTTGAACAGACCCTTGTAGTCCAGGTACGGCTCGGTGTACTTGGTCTCGAAGGTCAGGTCGTCCTTACAGGTCGCCTCGTTGATCAGCTGGTAGCCGGTCGTCGAAGCGGCGAGGAAGGCCTGCTTGCCGTCGGAGGTCTTCGCCTTGCCGGAGTGCGCCAGCCACGACAGGTACATGTCGTCGCAGTCGAACGCCTCGTTGTCCGACCACTTGACGTTCGGCTTGATCTTGTAGACGACGGTCTGCGGCGCCTTGGAGGTGACCTCCCAGGAGTCGAACACGTCGTTGTTCAGCAGCACCTTGTTGTTGCCGTCGAGCACGTCGGCACCGGCGAGCACGGCGGTCAGGATGTAGGTGTTGTACGACGTGTTGGTGTCGGGCGTGTCGTTGTTGTAGCCCGAGTACCCGTCGTCGATGCCCACCGTGACGGTGCCTTCGTAGCCCTTGGTGTCCGCGAGCTTGAAGTTCTCACCGTTCTGCGCCTTGCCGGTCGCCATGCTCTTGATATCGGTCGACGACCCGTTCGGGTCGGTACTGCCGCTGTCGCCACCGCTGCATGCGCTCAGCACAAGCGCGGAGGCCGCGACGAGCGACCAGGCGGAGACTGCCTTGGACTTCCTCATGAAGTGTGCCCTCCTAGCACTGGGCTCCTGAGATCGGAACAGGACCCCACACCGCTCCGGTGAGATGGCCCGGAGCCTATGACACGCCAAGCGACACTCATTTGGCGCACTGCGGGTGCACGCTAGAAAGGAAATGCACGAACAGTCACCAGTTCCGGGGCGATCGTGACCAAAGGGTAACTTGCGGCCGACATCGAGAAATACATCGGTTACCTTGAGGAATCAGTCCGCCACTCGAACGTGCCGGGAAAGGTCACCCTCCAGGGTCGGACTCGGACTCGAAACGGCTACTTCGGACCCCTCGTCCAGTTCACCGCCGACCCGAAAGGGCCCACCATAGGAGGACCTGCGGTTACTCCGGAAATACCAGAGCCGATGGCGAGGGTATCGGCCAGCTGGAACAACGGAATGGCAACATTCCGACGCCACAATTCCGGTTCGAGGGCCGAAAGCGCGTCCGCGGCCGGGGTGGTGCCGGTCAGCGCGGCGTCGATCGACGGCTGCAGGGCCGGATCGCAGAAGCCCAGCGGGTTCGCCGGGACGACGGCCTTGGTCTTGTCGGCGAGCTGATCGGGGCGGCAGCCGAAGCTCGACGCCAGCGCCGAAGCGACGTCCGCACCACCGGTGACCTGGCCGATCACCGCGATGTCGATGCCGACGTTGCCCGCACCCTCCGGCGTCGTCTGCTGGATCCCGTTGAGCACCGGCATGGCGAGCAGAGTCGAGAACAGCTCCCTCGGCTGCGGCGCGATCGCGTTGACCTCGATCCCCGCCGCCACCAACTGGGCCGTCAGTTCCTTGGCGATCGTCGCGTACGGCTCCTTCTTGGCGGGCGACGCGACGACCAGCGAAAGGTTCTTCCCGTTCTTCCGCCAGGTTCCGGCTTCCTTGGTGTATCCGGCGGATTTGAGCAGTTCCTCGCCCTTGACCGGGTCGGCGGCCGACGGCGGGCCAGGGGCCGGGATCGTCGGCTGGAAACCGGGGGCCGACGGGACGCGGACCTGGGCGTCGGCGCGGAGCTTGTCCGACGGGCCGCCGTCGGCCGCCTCGGTGATCAGCTTTCCGCGGTCGATCAGCGCGGTGACCCCTTCGCGCACCTTGGGATCCGACAGCGTCGGACTCACCGGCCGCAGGAGGATCTGCGCGACCGTGGGGCGCGCGACCGTGTGCAGCTGGACGGCGGAGCCGAGTTCGCCGAGCCGTTTGAGGCCGACGCCGTCGGTCATGGTCATCGCGAACTGGTCGTTGCCGCTGCGCAGGGCGGCCAGTGTGCCCTCCTGATCGGCCGCACGGAGCACGATCCGGTCGAGGGCGGAGGGTTTCTCCCAATAGCGCTCGTTGCGCTCCAGGGTGACCTCTCCGCGCGCGGTGTCGAGCCCCTTGATCGAGTACGGGCCGCCGACGGCCGGGAACGCCGTCGCCAGCGCGCCTTGCCACCCGTTCGGGGCGTCCTTGAGCAGATGGGCGGGCAGGAGATTGTCGAAGAGCGTCTGCCAGCCCGGGTACGGCTTGGAGAAGGTGACCTCGACCCGCTTGCCGCCTTCGCGCGACTGGATGTCCGAGATCAGCCGGTAGCCGGCGGCGCCGATGACACCGGGCTGATCGCGCATCGCCTCGCGGAGGTACGCGAAGTCCTCGGCGGCGATCGGCGCGCTGTCGGACCAGGAGGCGTCCGGGCGGATCGTGTACGCGACCGTGAACGGCTGCTGCGAGACGACCTCGGCGGACTTCATCAGGTTCTTGTCCAGTTCGAAGCTGCCGTCGTCCTTGGGGCGGAACACCGACGGGAGCAGCAGCTGCGAGAGCGCCGACGTCACCTGGGACGCGTCGGCGAGGTTGTGGGGGTTGTAGCCGCCGAGGACGTCGTCGACACCCACGACGACCTGCGAAGGCGTCTTCGTGGTCGACGTGCTCACCGGAGAGGCTGAAGAGCTGACCACGGGCGGGGGCGGGGTGTTGCTGCAGGCGGCGAGGAGCACCGCCGCGCACGCCAGCATGGGTGCCGCTGTGGTCCGTGACCGCACGCCTGGATCCTCCTGGTTTGTCCCTCGCCCCGTCGCCATAGAGCTATCACGCCGGACATGGCCTCGGCAGCGAGATTCCCATATCGGCCCGGCCGTCGCCCGACCGGATGCCGTCCTCCCCCGGTGGACGTCCGGGAGCCCCTCGGGGTTCCTGCCGCGCCGAGGCTTTTCGGCGGCACCGGAACGCGATACTCCGGCAATCGGTTCCGCAAACCCGGAACATTCCGGAACGGCCGCCGGAATGTTCGCCACCGCACGATTCATGGCCGCAACGATCGCGATCGCGAGTCCTATCCGGACGCGTTTAGGAACTTTTGTTTCACGGCGGTCCGGATCCGCATTCGCCGAACCGGCGCGAGCGGCCGCCCCGCCGTCGTTGCGCCGCGTCCGTTCCGGTGTTGTGAACACCGTCCGAAAAGGAGGATCGGCTTTCCCCGAAATTGTACGGAAAGGACCTTTCTTTAACGAAGAACGCTCGATCGAATACGGTGCGTGACCACATTCCGCGCCGGAAACGGCGAAGGGCGCCTACTCACGGTGAGTGAGCAGGCGCCCTTCGGCGTTGGGACGACACGCGTGATCAGACGGACGACACGGGTGATCGAATGGACGACACGCGTGTCCAGCCGGACGCCTCACGGCCCAGGCGGTCGCGTCAGGGTGTCGTCCACCCAGTCACACGTGTCGTCCGTCCAATCACACGTGTCGTCCACCCAGTCACGCAACCGACCCGGTCCGGGCGATCGTAAGTGACGATTCGGGCTAAGACCTTACGTATCTGCTGGCCCGAAGTCCGTGAAGGCCTCCTTGAGGGACTCTGGGTCCCTCAAGGAGGCCTTCACGGACTAGGAACACGGGCGCGGCGTGAGCGGAGGCGTGACTCGCGTGATCAGGGACGTGACTCGCGTGATTGGAGGCCGCACTCGGGTGTTCCGCCTCTGATCACGCGAGTTCCGGCTTCGATCACGTGAGTGCGGTCTCGCCACCCACCTGGCCGGTCGGGCTCAGCCGCGGTTCTTCATCTTGTTGCGCTCCTTGGCGCGCTGGTTGACGTCCAGCGTGACCTTGCGGATCCGGACGACGTCGGGGGCGACCTCGACGCACTCGTCGACGGAGCAGAACTCCAGCGCCTCTTCCAGCCCCATCTTGCGCGGGCGGGCCAGCGTCTCCATCACGTCGGCGGAGGACTGACGCATGTTCGTCAGCTTCTTCTCCTTGGTGATGTTGATGTCGAGGTCCTCGGCGCGCGGGTTCTCCCCGACGACCATGCCCTCGTACACCTCGGCGCCGGGCTCGACGAAGAAGGTGCCGCGGTCGGCCAGCTGGATCATCGCGTACGCGGTGATCGGGCCGGAGCGGTCGGCGACCAGCGAACCGGAGTGACGGGTGCGGATCTCCCCCGCCCACGGGAAGTAGCCCTCGAACACGTGGTTCGCGATACCGGTGCCGCGGGTCTCGGTGAGGAAGTCGGTGCGGAAGCCGATCAGGCCACGCGCCGGGAGGACGTAGTCGAGCTTGATGCGGCCGGTGCCGTGCCCGCCCATGTGCTCCATCCGGCCCTTGCGGGCGGCGAGGAGCTGGGTGATGCCGCCGAGGTGCTCCTCCGGGGCGTCGATCGACAGGCGCTCGAACGGTTCGTGCAGCTTGCCGTCGATCGTCTTGGTGACCACCTGCGGCTTGCCGACGGTCAGCTCGAAGCCCTCACGGCGCATCTGCTCGACGAGGATGGCCAGCGCCAGCTCGCCACGGCCCTGGACCTCCCAGGTGTCGGGGCGCTCGGTCGGCAGCACCTTGATGCTGACGTTACCGATGAGCTCCTGGTCCAGCCGGGCCTTCACCAGCCGCGCGGTGACCTTGTCGCCGCCGCTGCGGCCGGCCAGCGGCGAGGTGTTGACGCCGATGGTCATCGAGATGGCCGGCTCGTCGACGGCGATCCGGGGCAGTGCCTCGGGGTTCTCGACGTCGGCCAGCGTGTCGCCGATGGTGATGTCCGGGATACCGGCGATCGCGACCAGTTCGCCCGCGCTGGCCTCGGTCGCCGGGACGCGGGTGAGCGCCTCGGTGACGAGCAGTTCGGAGATCCGGACGTTCTGGATGCTGCCGTCCTCGCGCATCCAGGCCACGGTCTGGCCCTTGCGCAGGTTGCCGGAGTGGATGCGGATCAGCGCGATACGGCCGAGGAAGTTCGACGCGTCGAGGTTGGTGACCAGCGCGCGCAGCGGGCCTTCCTTGTCCGCGAAGGGCGGCGGCACGTGGCGCAGCAGGGTCTCGAACAGCGGGTCGAGGTTCTCGCTCTCGGGCACGGCGCCGTCGGCGGGCTGCTCGAGGCTCGCCTTGCCGGACCGGGCGGAGGCGAAGACGACCGGGAGGTCGAGGATCGCGTCGAGATCGGCGTCCTCGATGTCACCGGCCAGGTCGAGCAGGAGGTCGTGGGTCTCCTCGACGACCTCGGAGATCCGCGCGTCGGGCCGGTCGGTCTTGTTGACGACCAGGATCACCGGCAGGCCGGCCTCGAGGGTCTTGCGGAGCACGAACCGGGTCTGCGGGAGCGGGCCCTCGCTGGCGTCGACCAGGAGGACGACACCGTCCACCATGGCCAGTCCGCGCTCGACCTCGCCGCCGAAGTCCGCGTGGCCGGGGGTGTCGATGACGTTGATGGTCACCGGGCCGTTCTCGGTCTCGCGGTGGATGGAGGTGTTCTTCGCGAGGATGGTGATGCCCTTTTCCCGCTCGAGCTCCCCGGAGTCCATCACGCGGTCGACGAGTTCGGCGCGTTCCTCGAAGGCGCCGGACTGCCGGAGCATGGCGTCGACGAGGGTCGTCTTGCCGTGGTCGACGTGTGCGACGATGGCGACGTTGCGCAGGTCGGGCCGGGTCTTGCCGGACGAGCGGCCGGCATCGACTGCGGTGGCGCTGGCTGCGGGCACGCGAAGGCTCCAAAGGTTTCAAGTTCGGGTGTGGTGCCCGCGCTCGCGCGTTCGAGACACGCCTGGCCGACTTTGGCCATACGCGGACCACACCAGGATACCTGTAGCCCGACTGTGAGCAGCCCCACGCCCCCAGATCGGTTAGGCTCACCTAACGTGTAGAGGTCGCCGACACCGGTCGGAGAAGGAGCGCGCGTGGGCAAGAAACTACCCGACGACCCGCACAAGCTCGTGCGCAAATGGATGAAGTCCGGCAAGGTCAAGAAGAAATGCTGCCGGTCGAAGTCGCGGTGCGGCAAATGCCCCGTTCTCGCACTGAAAAAGGCGAAAACGAAGATCGCGAAGGCCGCTTAGAAGATCGTCAGTGCACCACCGCCTCGTTGATGGCCCGCAGTTCCGGCGCGGTGCGGGTCGGCGAGAACTCGATCACCTCGTAGGTGGCCATGTGCTTGATCGAGAAGGGGTCGGTCGCGAGGATCGCGTCCAGCTTTCCCCTGGCCATGGGCTTGGTGATGATGACGCCGCCGATGCGCGGGTTGCGCCTGCCGGAGGCGAGGAAATTGCCGTGTTCGTACTGTTTGGTCAGCCAGTCGGCGTGATCAGGGAGCACGTAGTCGATTTCTTCGATGGGCGCGGTGTAGGTCAGCAGGACGACAAACATGAGTTGAAGGTAGACCCGGATCTCCAATATGACGGACGTACTGGCCGGGCTGATATGAAGTGTTGACGCGCAATGCCCGGAATGAGTGATCTGCCCTTCCTTTTCGGGCTGCGGTACCATCGTCGGCATGCGCGCGCAGAACGCCCAGTGGTGGCCGCCCTCCGGCGGCCCCGCAGTCCTGCGCTGAACCAGACGAGCGCACCACCAGGCCGCCCCACCGGGCGGCCTTTTTCGTGCCCGGACCCTGGGGCGGCCCGAATCCGGAAGGAAGAAGGCAGATGATCAGGTTGTCCGGGATCACCCCGTCCGGCCACGTCCACGTCGGGAACCACCTGGGGGCCATCCGGCGCTGGGCCGACGAGGGCGGGCCGGACGACCTGTACTTCGTCTCCGACCTGCACGCCATGACGAACGCGCACAATCCGGCGAAACTGCGCTCGATGGCGTCGGAGCAGCTGGCCGTGCTGATCGCGGCCGGGATCGAACCGGACCGCGTGTTCGTGCAGTCCGACATAGCCCGCGAGCTGGGCGCCCTCAACTGGGTCCTCGAGTGCACCTGCAACTACGGCGAGGCCGCCAGGATGATCCAGTTCAAGGAGAAGTCGAAGGGCCGCGCCGGGGTCCGGCTCTCCCTGCTGACCTATCCGGTGCTGATGGCGGCCGACATCCTGCTGCAGGGCGCGGACGAGGTCCCGGTCGGCGAGGACCAGCGGCAGCACGTCGAGCTGGCGAGAACGCTGGCGAAGCGGTTCAACACCACCTACGGCGACGTGTTCACCATGCCGAAGGCCGTGCTGCCGCCCGCCGGCGCGCGGGTCATGGATCTGGCCGAGCCGACGCGGAAGATGTCGAAGTCGACGAAGGAAGAAGCCGGGGTGATCTTCGTCCTCGACGAGCCCGACCAGGTCCGTCGGAAGGTCAAGCGCGCGAAGACCGACGGCGGGTCGAAGCCCGCCTACGCGCCGGATACGCGTCCGGGGATGGCGAACCTGCTGGACATCCTCGCGGCGTGTACCCGCGAGAAGCCCGAGGTCCTCGCGGACCGCTTCGACTCCTACGGCCAGGTGAAGGAGGCCGTCGCCGAGGCGCTCATCGAGGAGCTGCGGCCGGTCCGGGAACGCGCGTTGGCGCTGCTGACCGACCCCGGCGAACTGGAGCGGGTGCGCAAGGCGGGTGCCGTCCGGGCGGCGGAACGGGGTGAGCACCGGCTGCAGTCGGCGCTGCGGCTCATCGGCGCCGGCTGAAGTTCCGTGAAGGCCTCCTTGAGGGACTCTGGGTCCCTCAAGGAGGCCTTCACGGACTTGTGAGCAGGGCGTGCAGGGCGGGCAGGAGGATCCGGTCGGCGGGCAGCCAGTCGAGGTCGTCGAGTTCGCGCGCGGAGATCCACCGGACGTCCTTGTGCTCCACGGCCCGAGGCTCGTCCCCTGCGCTGACCAGCGAAGCGGCGTAGATCCGCAGTACCTTCCCCTTCGGCAGCGGCACGTCTTCGCCGACCCGGCCCGCGACCGTCACGGCGACGTCCAGTTCTTCCAGGCATTCCCGCGCCAGGGCGGCCTCGTCGCTTTCGCCGTCCTCGACCCGCCCGCCCGGCAGCTCCCATTGCCCGGCGTGGTCGGCGGGCCAAGCCCGCTGCTGCGCCAGCAACTGTCCGTCCCGCACGATGGCGGCGCCCACGATCACCACGGGGCACACCTTAACCAGGCCGGGCCGCCTGCCAGACGATCTGGAAGCGCGCCCCGCCGTCGGGGGATTCGCCGACGCGCACCCGGCCTCCTCGGCGACGGACGGCCTCCGCGACCATCGCCAGCCCCAGGCCGGTGCCGCCGGAGGACCGCGCCCGCGAGTCGGACACGCGGTAGAAGCGGTCGAAGACCCGGTCCCGGTGTTCAGGGGCGATACCCGGGCCGTCGTCGTCGACCACCACCCGCACGGTGGACCGCGCCGCCAGCACCGACACCACGATCTCGCTCCGCGCGTACCGGCAGGCGTTGCGCAGCAGGTTGCTCAGCACCAGCTCGACCTCGGAATGCGTGGCCAGCGCCCACGCCGTCCCGACCGTGCCGCTCACCCGGATCTCGGGTGCGCCGGCGGGCATCCGCGCGACCGCGGCCCGCACCTCGCTCACCAGCTCGACCGGTTCCGCGGGCGGGACCTCCCCCGCGTCCGACCTCGCCAGCGCGAGCAGCCCGTCGAGCAGCGCGGAGAGCCGTTCCGATTCCTCCAGGATGTCGGAAAGCGTCTCCTGCGAGAGGTCGGGATCAGGGTTGGCGACGGCGACCTCGGCCTGCACGCGGATCGACGCGACCGGTGAGCGGAGCTCGTGCGCGGCGTCCCCGGTGAACCGGCGGAGCCGGTCGGCGCCCTCTTCCTGCCGCGCCAGCAACGCGTTGAACTCCTCGGCCAGCGCGCGGAGTTCGTCGTGCGAATCCGGGAGCGGCAGCCGCGCGCCCGGCGGAAGCGCC
Organism: Amycolatopsis japonica; assembly: GCF_000732925.1. NCBI lineage: Bacteria > Bacillati > Actinomycetota > Actinomycetes > Pseudonocardiales > Pseudonocardiaceae > Amycolatopsis > Amycolatopsis japonica. The sequence goes on along the minus strand of NZ_CP008953.1, from coordinate 957,119 downwards.
CGGACCGATCCGCGCATCCGCGCGACCGGCCGCAGGGCGAACCGCACCAGCAGCCACGTCGCGATCCCCGCGCCCACCGCGCCGACCGACGCGACCACGAACAGCCACAACCCGCCGGAGTGCACGGCCGTCGCGAAGCCGACCAGGCCCGCACCCGCGACGACGAGCCGTTGCTGACCGTCGGGTGCGGTGACGACGGTGCCCGCCCAGCGCCAGCTGTGCTCGCCCCCGGTCGTGATCGATTCGCCCGCCTTCAGCGCGCGGACGTCCGTGGCGCCGAGGTTCGGCGGCGGCAGGCCGTCCACCGGGCCGCCCGCGGTGTCGAGGACGCGGACGGTGACCGCCGACCCCGACGGTGTCCGCCCGGCCGAAACGTCGGCCTTCGCGGTCTCCAGTTGAGCGCTCAGCTCGTCGTCGACCGAACCGATGAGCAGCGGCTGCAGGTTGTCCCCGGCGACCGCCGCCAGCCCGAGCAGGAAGCCGAGCGTGACCGTGGCCGCGAGCAGCGTGATCCGGACCTGGAGCGAACGGCGGCGCCACCAAGACGGCGAGCCGATCACCCCTGTCCCGCCGGGGCGATCACTTCGTCGAGCTGCGGATCCGAGGCCAGGTATCCGTGCCCCCGCACGGTCCTGACCAGGGCGCCCGCGCCGACCGCGTCGAGTTTGCGGCGCACGTAGCCGACGTAAACCTCGACGACGTTGCGGGTCGCGGCCTGCTCGTCGCCCCAGACCGCGCGCAGCAGTTCGTCCTTGGTGACGACCGTTCCGGCCCGGCCGGCCAGCACCTCCAGCAGAGCGAACTCACGGGGGCTGAACGCGACATCGACGCCGTCGTAGCGGACCTGCCGCAGGCTCCGGTCGACTTCGAGCGCGCCGATGCGCAGCGGTCCGCGGGTCCCGTCCGGCGACGCCCGCCGCAGCACCGCGCGCACCTGCGCGACCAGCACGACGAACGAGAACGGCTTCACGAGGTAGCCGTCGGCGCCGAGGTCGAGCCCGTCGGCCTGATCGACCTCGCCGTCCTTCGCCGAGATCATCAGCACCGGCGTGGTGACACCGAGCGCGCGCAGCCGTTCGAGCACGCGGTAGCCGGAAAGCCCCGGAAGCATGATGTCGAGCAGGACGACGTCGAAGGAGCCCGTCTGCGCGAGCCGCAGACCGCTGGGCCCGTCGGCCGCGGTGACCACGTCCATGTCCTCGGCGCGCAGCCCCCGCTGCAACGCCTTGCGCACGCCGGGTTCGTCGTCGACCACCAGTACTCGAGGTTTCACGCTCTTCATCATTCACGCTTTCACCAGCTCACGCGCGACCTCTCAGCGCCATCTCAGCCGGGAAGGCGGAGTCTGAGTGGTATCTCAGCGTTTCCGGGGAAGCGTTGTCGCCAAGACCCGAGCACACTGGGGTTCGGGGAAACAGGGAGAGACAGCATGGATCCGAAGAGGAAGGCCATCACCGCGGCGGTGGTGGGCACGGCGCTCGGCGTCGGCGGCCTCGCCGTCGTCGCGATGCCGGCCACCGCGGGCGACGCGCCCGTCCTGCCGCAGATCAGCGCCGAAGAGCTGGTGCAGTCGACGCTCAACGCGAAGCCGTCGGCGTTCGACGGGAAGGTCAAGGTCAGCAACGACCTCGGCCTGCCGCAGGTCGGCAGCACCCTGCCCGGCGTCTCGGCGCTCGACGTCGACTCGGCACAGATTTCGACCGACGGGGCGGGCAAGAGCAAGGTTTCGCTCACCGAGGGCTCCAGCCAGCAGACCATCGTCCGGAACGGCCAGACGGTCTGGGAGTACAGCTCCAAGGACAACTCGGCCACCAAGGTGACCATCCCGGACGGGCTGGCCAAGGAGCACCAGGAGAAGAGCAAGAACGTCGACCCGGCGACGGTGGCGTCGGAACTGCTCGGCAAGGTGCGCGAGAGCAGCACGATCGCCGTCAGCGGGACGGCCTCGGTGGCGAACCGGTCCGCGTACGAACTGGTGCTGACCCCGAAGCCGACCGAGCGGACGCTCCTGCGCGAGATCCGCGTCGCGATCGACGACCAGACCCGGCTGCCGCTGCGGGTCACGGTGCTGGCGAACGGCACTTCGTCCCCGGCGCTGGAGGTCTCGTTCAGCGAGATCAACTTCGCGGCCCAGCCGGCGTCGAACTTCGAGTTCACCCCGCCGAAGGGCGCGAAGGTGACCGAGAAGACCGCCGAGGTCGACCCGAAGAACCGTGAGCTGGCCGAGCAGGCGAAGTCCGACATCAAGGTCGTCGGCGACGGCTGGGACACCGCGATCACGGGCAAGATCCCGGCCGACGCGCTGTCGAAGGCCGGTCAGGCCAAGGACGAGGAAGGCCGTCAGGTCGACCCGAAGGCGCTGCTTTCGCGGTTCGCCAAGCCGGTCAGCGGTGCCTGGGGCAGCGGCTGGCTGGTGACCACCAAGGTCGGCAGCGGCGTGCTGACCGACGACGGCCGCTACGCCGTCGGCGCGGTGCCGGAGCAGGTCCTCTTCGAGGCTTTGGCCGCGAAGTGACCACCACTTTCGAAGCCGGGACGGACGCCTCCCAGGAGGCGTCCGCTCCGGCGGTACCCATGGCGGCCCGCACCAGGGGCCTGCGCAAGGTCTACGGCCGCACGGTGGCCGTGGACCACGTCGATCTCGACGTTCCCGAAGGCGCCGTGCTGGGGATGCTCGGCCCCAACGGTTCGGGCAAGACGACGACCATCCGGATGTTGCTCGGTCTCGTGCGGCCCACGGAGGGCGAGGTCGAACTCTTCGGCAGGAAGATGCCCGACGAGGCGGCGCACGCGCTGCCCGACGTCGGCGCGCTCGTCGAGGGACCGGGTTTCCACCCTTTTCTCTCCGGGCGCGAGAACCTGCTGCGCGTGGCCGCGGCCGAACCGAGGCTGGCCTCGGCCGGGATCCCCGGAGCGGTCGACGCGGCGCTTGAGCGCGTCGGCCTGACCGACGCCGCCACCCGGCGATACAAGGGGTATTCGCTGGGGATGAAGCAGCGGATGGGGCTGGCGAGCGCGCTGCTCGTGCCGCGGCGGATGGTCGTGCTCGACGAGCCGACCAACGGCCTCGACCCGGCGGGCACCAGGGAGATCCGCCGGATCATCGCCGAACTGCACGCCGACGGCGTCACCGTGCTGGTGTCGTCGCATCTGCTGGCCGAGGTCGAGGCGACCTGTACGCACGTCGCGGTGCTCCAGTCCGGGAACGTGATCGCCCAAGGCGAGCTCTCGGAACTGCTGGAGTCGGGGAACGCGGCGCTGCTGGTGCGGACGCCGGACGCCGAACTCGCGGTGGAGACGTTGCGGGAGAACAGGATCGGCAGCAGGCTCACCCCGGACGGCGTCCGCGTGGACCTCACCGCCGCCGAGGCGCCCGACGTACTGCGTCATCTGGTGACGGCCGGGGTGGCCGTGCACGAGGCGGCGCGGGCCCGGACCGGCCTGGAGGACCTGTTCGCCCGGCTGACCCAGCCGGAGTCCACTGTAGACGGTGAGGGGGAGTCGTGACCCACGCTCTGGCCGCGGCACCCGCGGCGAGGACCGGCCGGGACAGCATCGGCCTGCTCCGGCTGTATCGCGCCGAACTGCGCTGGATCTTCCGGCGGCCCCGCACGCTGGCCGTACTGGGCCTGCTCGCGCTGATCCCGATCGTGATCGGGGTCGCGCTGACGCTGGTCGACGCGTCCGAAGCGGAAGGCGGCCGGGACGGCGCACTGCTGGCCTCCGCGATGAACAACGGGTTCGTCCTGCCGGTCGCGGCGCTGACCATGACACTGGCGCTGCTCCTGCCGCTCGCTTCGGCGATGGCCGGGGCGGACGCGATCGCCGGCGAGGCCGCGCACGGCACCTTGCGGGGCTGGCTGATCGCGCCGGTCGGCCGGGGCAAGCTGCTCGCGATCAAGGCGTTCGGCGTCGCCACCGTCTCGCTGATCGCGGTGCTGGCCATGACCTTCACCGGATTCGCCACAGGGCTGATCGTCAGTGGCGCCGATTCGATGTTCACGCTCACCGGCTCGACGCTGAGCGTGTGGGACGCGCTGGGCAGGCTTCTGGTAGTGGCGCTGTGGATCACCCTGCAGCTGTGGGCGGTCGGCGCGGTCGCGCTCGCGATCTCGTCGTTCACCGAACACCCGATGCTGGTGGTCGCCTCGGTGCTGGCGGGCACGATCGTGTTCACCATCCTCGGTTTCCTGGACGCGGTCTCGTGGCTGCATCCGTTCCTGCTCAACAAGGATTGGGCGCAGGCTCCGGCCGCGGTGCTGATGGACCCGCTGGACATGTCGATGCTCGGCGAGGGTGCCCTGCGGGCCGCCTGCTACGTCGTCATCGGGCTCTCGATCGCCTACTCGCGTCTGACCACCCGGGACGGCTGACCCGCGTTTCGTCCTCTGAATGCGGTCCTTGCACGCGCAACGACCGCATTCAGAGGACTGATTGCTAGCAGAAGACGGCCGTCGCCATGGAGACCACGGCTTCGGTGGACGGGTCCCGCTCGTGCGGGTTGAGGGACAGGGTCAGCGACTTGCCCTTCCCGTCGGTGAAGGCGACGGTGAGGTAGCCGATCAGCTGTCCCGTGTGCCCCAACACCGGCTTCGGGCCGGTCGCGCAAGGGATCGCGAACTCCTGCAAGCCCAGGCCGTACCGGAACAGCGGGACCGCTTCCCTCATCCGCCGCATCTCCGTGAGGCTCGCCTGGCTCGTCAGCCTGCCCTCGATCAGAGCGGTGACGAAGGTGGTCAGGTCGCGGGTGGTGGAGACCATCTCCCCGGCCGCCCAGTCCAGTGAGGGATCCATGTCGGTGGCGTCCACGATCGACGGCGGGGTCGTGGGCAGCGGTTCGTAGCCGCGGGCGTGCGGAACGGGCAAAGACGAGCGGTGGCCCGGGACGCTGGTGTGCGTGAGGTGGAGCGGGCGCAGGATCCGCCGCGTCACCTCGTCGCCATACGGGCGGCCGGTCAGCTTCTCGATCAGCAGACCGGCGACGACGTAGTTGGTGTTCGAGTAATGCCAGGACTCGCCTGGGGTCTCGAAGTCCGGGCCTTTCGCGAACGCCACCTTCAGCAGTTGCGAAGGCGTGTAGTCGTCGAAGCGGGCACTGGCTCGCCAGCGATTGGTCGAGTAGCCGGGTTCACTCATGTAGTCGTGCAGGCCGCTGGTGTGCTGGAGGAGGTGCCGGACGGTGACGCGACCGCCGTCGGGCACGACACCGGGCAGATGGCGCTCGATCGGATCGTCGAGCGCCAGCCGTCCCTCGTCGGTCAGCTGCAGGAGGACGGTGGCCGCGAAGGTCTTGGTGACGCTGCCGATCCGGAAATGACCGCCGGCGACGGCGGGCGCGCCGGAGGCCAGATCGCGCACGCCCACCGCGTCCGACCACTGGCGGGTGCCGTTCCGGACGTGGATCAGCCCGGCGGTGATGTCCCGGCCGTCGGCGAGGGCGATGAGCCTGCCGTGCAACTCGGCGACCGGGATGTCCGGCGTGGCCGGTGCGGCGGCCGGAACGACCGCGAGAACGAAGGACAAGATCGTCTTCAGGAGCATGGAGACGACGGTATGGCGGGCGAGCCCGGCGGACACTGCGGAAAACCGCAGGTTTCGGCCCGGACCACCGCATTCGGCCGGCCTACCGCATTCAGAGGACTAAATGCGGAATTGACAGATGCCGTAAAGATCGGTCAGGATTCATCATCCCGAGAGGACGGCAACGACGCATCCAGAATAGCTCGAACATGCCGGGCTTGCTCCTCAAGAGTGCCGACCTGGTCCGGATCCGCGGGAGCGAGGGTGTCCGCCGCCGGGTAAGGGCCGCGGTTGCCGGTCATCAGGTAGACGCGCTTACCATCAGCCATGTCCCGCATCATCCCGCTCGCGTGGGCGTTAAGCCTAGCGCCTTGCACGGCGAGCAACCAGCCGTCCTTCTCAAGAGAAGCACGCAACTTTACGAGCGCATCCAGAACATCGTAACCGGGAAACTCGAGGTACCCGGCAGGGCCGTCGAACTCCAAAATGACCTCGTCACGCGTGCCGCTCACACCGAGCCGACACACGTGACGGTCAGTTCCGCGCGTAACAAGAACCTCACTCGCCCGACTTGACACCATTACTCGACCCTCGCCACGGAAAATAATTGTACCAGCATCGACGCGCGAGCAGGCGCGAACGATGAATTGCTTAGCGAGCCCGCCAGGAAACGCCACTTCCCTTTCGTAGCCAGCGCCCACCCCACACGACCAGTAGAGCAACCCGCATTCAGAGGACTAAACGCGGAGTTGGGCGACGCCGTCCGGGTCCAGAGCGAGCCGGACGGTGTCCCCGGGACGCAGGTCGGCGGTGACCGGCGCGACCGCGTCCACTGTGGACAGATCGCCGTCGGGCGCGACCACGAGCCGGACGTGCTCCCGCCGGTGCACCACGGCGACGACCTCGCCTTCGACGCCGTCCGGAGCCACACGGAGCCCATGCGGCCGCAGTCCCAGCCGCACCGCGCCGTCCTCGACGTCGGGCAGCGCGACCTCACCGAGCGGCGTCCGCACCACACCGCCGGAAGCCTCCCCGTCGACGAACGTGGTCACGCCGAGGAATCGCGCCACGCCCTCGTCCACCGGCTGCCGCCAGACACGGCGCACCGCGCCCTCCTGCCGGATCTCGCCGTCTTCGAGCACGGCGACGCGGTCGGCGAGCGTGAACGCCTCTTCCTGATCGTGCGTGACCAGCAGCGCGGTGATCTTGCTGCGCCGCAACAGGGCGGCGAGGTCGATCGCCAGCTGTTCCCGCAGTCCGGCGTCCAAACCGGACAGTGGCTCGTCCAGCAGCAGCAACCGCGGCTCCGGCGCCAGCGCGCGGGCGAGCGCCACGCGCTGCGCCTGCCCGCCGGACAGCTCGGTCACCCTCCGCCGCTCGTAGCCGACGAGCCCGACCAGCTCCAGCAGCGCACGGACGCGGTCCGCGTGCTCGGCGCGCGGCACGTCGTGCATTCGCAGGCCGAACGCGATGTTCGAGGCGACGTCCTTGTGCGGGAACAGTTGCCCGTCCTGGAAGACCAGACCGAACTCCCGCCGGTGCACCGGGACACCGGCGAGATCCTCGCCGTCCCACCGCACGGTGCCCGACGTCAGCGGCTCCAGCCCGGTGATCGCCCGCAGCAGCGTCGACTTCCCCGAACCGGACGGGCCGAGCAGCGCCAGCACCTCGCCGTCGGCGATGTCCAGCCGGGCGTCCTTCACCGCCGCGAAGGATCCATAGTGGACGGTCAGATCCCGTACCGACAGCGACACTAGAACTCCCCTACCGAATTCTGCCCGCGGACCGCGCCGAACCGGTCGATCAGCACCACCGCCACCACGGTCACGATCATGAGCAGCGCGCAGGCCGCGTAGGCCATCTGGTTGTTCAGCTCCCCCGGCCGCGAGATCAGCGTCGCGACGGCGACCGGCAGCGTCGGCGCGTCCGGCCTGGCCAGGAAGCTCGTCGCGCCGAACTCGCCGAGCGCGACCACGTAGCCGAACCCTGCCGCCGCGACCAGGGAACGCGCCGTCAGCGGGAGATCGATCTCGCGCCACACCCGGCCGGGGCTCGCGCCGAGTGTCGACGCGGCCTGCCGCAGCCGGACGTCGACCGACCGCAGTACCGGCAGCACCATCCGCACGATCAGCGGGATGATCACCAGCGCCTGCGCGAGCGGCACCAGCAGCGGCGACGTCCGCAGATCGCCCGGCAGCGCGTCGAGCGTGACGAGATAGCCGAAACCGACGGTCACCGCGGACACACCCAGCGGCAGCATCAGCGCGGCGTCCATCGTCTCGCCCATGCCCCGCGCCAGCCTGCCGGGCGTGCGGCGCAGCGCCACCAGCACGACCGAGGCCAGCACGCCGACGATCATCGCGAGCGTCGTCGCGTCGAACGCCGTCCGCAGGGACATCGACGCCGCGTCCCAGCCCGAAACCTGGAGCGCGTTGCGGGAGCCTTGCCCGGCCAGCGCTTCGTACCCCGCGAGACTCCAACCGTCCGAAGTGGACACGGATTCGATCAGCAACGCCACGATCGGCGTCATCAGGAGCGCGATCACCGCGAGCCCGGCGGTCACCGCCCACCACTCGCCGCCCCTCGGCCTCCGCGCGGTCTCGCTCCGCGAACGCAACCGCACCGCGTTCTCCCGGCGCCGCCTCGCGAGCGCGCCCACGACGAGCGCGGCGACGACGGCGGCGAACTGCACCAACGACAACGCGGCCGCGCCGGAGAGGTCGAGTAGCTGGACGGTGCGCAGGTAGATCTCGGTCTCCAGCGTGCGGTACTTCGCCCCGCCGAGGATGAGCACGACCCCGAAACTGGTGGCGCAGAACAGAAAGACCACCGCGGCCGAGGATGCGATGGCCGGTGCGAGCGCGGGCAGCGTCACCGAACGGAAGGCACGCCACGGCGATGCGCCGAGCGCACGGGCCGCGTCCACGGTGCGCGGGTCGAGATGGCTCCACAGCCCGGAAACCGTGCGCGCGACGACGGCGACGTTGAAGAAGGCGTTGGCCAGCACCAACGGAAGCAGCCCGCCATCGGGCCAGAGCGCGCGGAACGCCAGGCCGACCACGACGGTCGGCAGCACGAACGGCACCAGCACGAGTGTCCGGACCAGCGAAACCCCCGGCAGCCGCACCCGCGCGAGCAGGAACGCGACCGGCAGTCCCGCGAGCACCGCGACGATCGTCGAAACCCCGGCGCTGGCGACGGTGAATCCCGCGAGTTTCCAGGTCAGCGGGTTCCCGATGGCCGTGCCGACGCCGCCGGAGCCGAAGCCCCGCCCGATGATCGCCGCGACCGGCCAGGCGAAGAACACCACGAGGAAACCGAGCGGCAGCACGGCGAGTGCGGCCAGCCCGGCTCCACGGAAAGTCGGCTTGGAAGTCAGCCTTCGAGTAGCGTGCGCCACTGGGCGATCCACTGCTCGCGCCCGGCCTGGATCTTGGCCGGTTCGAGCGTCTTCGGCTGCTGCGGCAGGGGCGCGGCCTGCGCCCAGCCCTGCGGGAGCTCGACACCCTGACGGGCCGGGTACACGTACATGTTGCTCGCCACGGTGACCTGGAACTGCTGCGACAGCAGGAAGTCCACGACCTTGCGGGCCTTCTCGACCTGTTTGCCGCCCGCCAGCACACCCGTGTACTCGACCTGGCGGTAGCAGGTGTCCAGCAGCGCCTTCGTGCGCGGCTTGCCGTCGTCGCCGATCTCGGCGGCGGGCGAGGAGGCGTAGGAGACGACGATCGGGCGCGGGCCCTTGCCCGAGGAGCCGGAGAACTCCTTGCTGTATGCCTCTTCCCAGCCGCTGACCGTCTTGAGCCCGTTGGCCTTCAGCTGCGTCCAGTACCCCTGCCAGCCCTGCTCGCCGAACTGGGCGATGGTGCCGAGCAGGAACGCCAGCCCTGGCGACGACGTCGCGGGGCTCTCGGCGACCATCAGGTCCTTGTACTTGGCGTCGGTCAGATCCGCGAACGACTTCGGCTCCGGGATCCCCTTGTCCACGAAGTACCGGGTGTCGATGTTGACGCAGACGTCGCCGAGGTCGACCGCGGAGAGCCGGTGGCCGGGGTCGACGGAGTAGCGCTGCGGGCCGCGATCGGCCTCCGGGCTGGTGTACTGCTCGAAAACGCCCTCGGTGAGCGCACGCGAGGCGAACGTCGAGTCGATGCCGTACGCGACGTCACCGATCGGATTCGCCTTGGTGAGCACCAGTTTGTTGGTCAGCGCGCCCGCGTCACCCTGCTTGAGCACGGAGATCTTGATCCCGGACTGCCGCTCGAACGCGTCGAGGACGTCCTGGGGCGCGAGCCACGAGTCGTGTGTCACGAGCGTGACCGTCGCCGGCGCCTGCGGGTCGTTCCCCGTGTTCCCGGAGAGCGAGCAGCCCGCGACGAGGGCGGCCACCGTGCCAGCCGCAACGACCGTGCGGAGGGCGCGTTTCATCTAGCCTCCTGCGTTCTTCAAGGGGGGACCCGTGGCAAACGTGCAGCGTAGCCGACGGCGTACCACCATGGAGTCATGGCGGAAATCTTGAACGACCAGCAGGCCGACGAAGCCGTGACCAAGCTCTCCGGCTGGACCCGTGACGGCGTGACGATCGAGCGGACGGCGAAGCTGCCGAGCTTCCCGAAGGCCATCGAAGCGGTGGACAAGGTGGCCGAATTGGCGGAGGCGGCCGACCACCATCCCGACATCGACATCCGCTGGCGGACGGTGACGTTCCGGCTCAGCACGCACTCCGCCGGCGGGCTGACGGAGAAGGACTTCTCGCTTGCGTCGCAGATCGACGGGGTACTCGCCGACATGTGACGTCCGCTACGACCGCGCCACAACTCCGCTTCTCGGACGTCACCCCGATAGGGACACAACGAGAAAGGACGAGTGATGACGCAGGCGATCGTGGTGGGGTTCTCGGCGTTCGGCGCGATGGTGGCGGCCGCCGCGGGAGTGCTCTGGTACACCGCGCGCGAACGGCATCACCAGCACGATCAGTGATCTTGATCACACTGGCGTTTCGAAGGTAACGCGGAGCCTGATCAACGCGCTGTTCCCGGCGGACCTGTCGCTTCTCTCCCCCGGGGAACCGCCGTGAACAACGCCTCCATCACCGCCGCCCAGCGCGCCTGGGTGACCACCTTCGCCGCCGCCATCACGCTGCTGACGATCGTCGTACTGGGCCTCCTCGGTTAACCCGGGTAAGCCTCACGGGCGGCGACGAGCTCCGGAAGGTGCTCCGCCGCCCATTTACGGCACGCCTCCATCGGCTCGAACAACGTCCGGCCGAGCGAGGTGAGCTCGTACTCCACCCGCGGCGGCGTCTCGTCGTACGCCGTCCGCGTGATCATTCCGTCGCGCTCCAGAGCCCTGAGGGTCTCCGTGAGCACCTTCGACGTGACTCCCCTCAAGGGCACCCGCAGCTCGGAGAACCGGCGCGGCCCTTCTTCCAGGCACTGCACGACCAGGCCCGCCCATTTGTCGCCGATCCGGAACGGGGTCAGGTTCGACGGGCAGCCGGGCGCGAACATGTCGGGACTCAACGGCTTCACCCGTTCGAAGTTACCCTCGCCCACGCCGCCAGTTCGACCGCTGCTTCCCGGTAGGTGCGTGAGCCGGTGGACATCGCGATGACCAGGTCGTACGCATCGTCCTCCGGCGCGTCGAGGTCGTACCCGTTGGGCACCCGGAGGTCTTCCGCGAGTGCCAGGAGGTCTTCGACGGTGAGGTACTCGATCACTGGGCGAGGCGGTCGAGCAGGGCGGCGTAGCGCTCACGGCCGTCCTTCGACAGCGCCCGGACACGATCGTCGCGGACGCGGCGCGCGGCGGCCTCTTTGGTATCAAGAGGTCGTACGCAAAACCGCGTAGGCCTGATTGCCGCTTCCGGGCCGACGCCCTGGGCCGCCGCGAGCGGGACTCTTCAGTGGTCTTGAAACCCAGTGAGGAGCTCGCCATGAACCGTTCCACCGCCGCCGTCGCCAACGCCTTCTTCCTCTTCGTCGGCGTCGCCGGCCTGATCATCCAGATCGCTTCGGGCGTCCCGGGGTTCCCGGACATCCCGCCCGGGCCGTTCATCCTCGGCGTGACCGGGATCCTCGTGCTGACGCTGGCCGCCAAGTACCGGTGGATCCTCTTCCTCGGCGTCGCCGCGCCGGTGTTCATCCTCGTCGGCGCGTTGCTCGAAGGGTCGTTCTGGGGACGTCTCGCCGACGTCGGCGACTTCGGCCCCTTCGTCGGGACCGTGCTGCTGATCGGCGGGGTGATTGCCGCGGCGGTCTCCGGCGCCGTCGCCATCTCGGGGGCCTACCGCCGGGTCGCCGTGCGCTGAACCGGAAAAAGGGGACGATCGGAGGTTGCTCCGGTGACCGGCGCGCTATTGGCTACTCGGACGAGTTTCTTCGAGAAGTGAGGGGTGTTCCATGGCAGGTCTGCGCAGACGTGAGGTGCTCGCGGGCGCGGTGGCACTGGCGGGCGCGGCGACGATCGGGCTGAACCCCGGCACCGCCGCCGCGGCCACGCAACAACGTCCGGGCGCGCAGTTCCCGCCGTCGCTGGACTTCGGGGACTACCCCGTGATCGCGCGCGTGCGGTCGCGGCGGGCGCTGGAGCACCTGCGGGTGCTCAGCGACAAGATCGGCCCCCGGATCGCCGGCACCGAAGGCGAACTGCGGGCCAGGGACTACATCGCGAAGGTGCTTCGCGACCTGCGCTACCAGGTGACGTTGCAGCCGTTCCCGATCGCCGACAAGTTCCTCGGCGGCCTGACGATCGGACGCGACAGCTGGCAGACCGGCTCGTCGCCGCAGGGCGCGCAGGACGTCACCCGTGAGGCCGTCGTCGTCGACGCCGGTGACGGCAGCACCCTGCCCGACGACCTGACCGGCAAGATCGTGCTGATCGCCGCCGTGGCGAACAAGGCCGACGCGTACCTGACGGCGGCGCAGCGCGGAGCGGACGCCGTGCTGCTCGGCCGGATCGGCGCCGACCCGGCCCGCAAGCTGTCCGCCTTCTCCCCGACGCTCGCCACCCCGGTCACCATCCCGGTGCTGGGCCTGGCCCAGGTGCAGGTGGAGCGCCTGCGCGAACGGCTCGCCAAGGGCTCGGTCACGGTCAAGGCGACGGCCACGCACCACAAGAACCTGACGTCGTACAACGTCATCGCCGAGCGGCCCGCCACGTTCCCCGGCAAGGACGAAGGCGTGGTCATGGTGACCGCGCACTACGACAGCGTCCCCGGTTCCCCCGGCGCCAACGACGACGGCAGCGGCACCGTGCTGTGCCTGGAGCTGGCGCGCGTCCTGCGATACCTGCCGACGAACAAGACGCTGCGGTTCGCGCTGTGGGGTTCGGAGGAGTACGGGCTGATCGGCTCGCGGCACTACGTCAAGAACCTGTCCGACCCGGAGGCGCAGCGGATCGCGGGCTGCTTCCAGAACGACATGGTCGCCACCAGCTGGGACCCGGCCGTCACCTACTGGCTGCTTTCGGTCGACGGTGCGGACAACGCCACGACCGCGGCCGTCAACGCCGCCGCCAAGCGGCTCGGCTACGACCCGCGGGTGAAGGGTCCGGTGGCGCGCGGTTCGAGCGACCACGTGCCGTTCTTCGAACGCGGGATCGCTTCGGGCAACTTCAGCTGGCGTGGCGAAACCGGCCCGGCGCTGCTGGAGCCGACCTACCACACGCCGGAAGACACCATCAAGGACAACGTTTCCCTTGAGCGGCTTCAGGTTTCGCTGGAGCTGATCGGTTCCGCCGCGTACAGCCTGCTGCGGAAGTGAGGCTCGCCGGGTGTCCTCATCGGGGGCACCCGGCACTCCTCAGCGTGTGTAGTCCACCGCTCCCAAGGCGATCGGGGCCGGGTTCTTCGCGACCCAGGCGACGGCGAGTTCGCTCAAGCGATCGAGGTGGTCGTCCGCCCCGCGGCCCGACCGGATCTGCTTGGCGATCTCCTTGGCCTCACGGAGTTCTTCCTCGCCGAGAGGTTCGCCCTGCGCGAGGAAACCCGGGAACGCGTCGACCATCGCGCGATAGGCACGGTCCCAGTTCGCCCCGCCGTTGCGGAACATCTCGTCGGAGATCCGGCCGGTGACGCGGATGGCCTCGCACTGCACCGTCGCGCCCGCGCCGCGCGACGGGACGAGAAGCTCCCACAGCGCTTTGTGCCGCTCCTGCCAGGATCCGTCGGGCACGACGATCGGCGAAACCCCGTCGTGCTTCGACCGCCGCGCGACCGGCTCGACGTCGAAGATCCGGTACAGCTCGCTGAGCGCGGCGTCGGTCTCTTCGAGGAGATCCCGGTTGAAGGTCTCGCGGTGGAACTCGAAGCCACTACCGATCCGTTCGACCTTCTGGCGCATCTCGGCCGTGATGCTCGCTCCGTGGTCGAGCAGCAGCTTCGCTATCTCGGCGGACTCGCGGAGGTAGGCGTTTTCCGTACTGATCAGGCATCGCATCAGCAACGAGTCACCGCGCCTGTCGTGAATCGCGGTCGACGCCCCGTGCTCGATCAGCACTCGCACGGACTCGGTCCTCAGCCTCTCGACCGCCGCCTGAAGCGGCGTTTTCCCGGAGGTATCGACCGCATCGATGTCCGCGCCGAGCGAGAGCAGCAAAGGAATCTGCTTCGTGGCACCGCGGGAAGCCCGCGCGTGAAGCGGTGTCCTGCCGTAGCTGTCCGGGGTGTCGACGGCGAGCCCCTGCCCGGTCAGCCAGACGATGAGCTCGTCCGGGCACTCCGGAAAGCCGATCGCGGTCCCTTTGCTGTAGCCGCCCCGCGCGTCGATCTCGCATTTGCCGAAGACGGCTTTGAGTTCGTCCACCGATGCCGAGGTCAGCATCTCCTGGAAGTCCTTGGGAAGGGTCTTTCGCTTTCGTGCCATCGTCTTCGCCTTTCAGCCGAACTTCGGGCGCAGCTGTTCGCGCATCGTCCGGAAGTTCTTCGGCTTCACGGCCCAGCGGTCCTCGTCGGTGTCCTCGAACGTCACTTCGTACTTTCCGGCCGTCCGGTCGAACTGCACGAGGATCTTCACCGGCAGCTTGTCGCCGGGTCGGTAGTAGCCGCCCAGGTACGCGTCCACCGCGGCTTCGATCCTCGGCCACTCGCAGGCCACGGGCGTGATGACGTCTCCGGGCGAGTACGCGTACCCATACGCACTGCGGAACCCTTCCCCGAATTCCAGGATCATCGCCAGCGATTCCCAGCCGTCGGCCGGTCCCATGGCATCGACCAGCGATCTGATGAGATCGACGGTGGCGTCGTTCGACACTGTTCTCCTCGGATTCGGTTACCGCGCGGCTGCCGAGATCCTACGATCCCGACCATGAACGGCGTGCTGACCAGCGTGGTCGCGATCTCCGGCACCTTGGCCGGTTCGACCCTCACGTACCTGCTCGGATTGCTGAACACGCGGCGAACGGAGCGGACCGCTCGTGACGAGCGGCTTCGGCAGGAACGGATCGCCGCGTACGTGGCCTTCGCCGAAGCCATGACCGAACTGCGGCAAGGCGTGATCGCGAAATGGTTCCTCAAACAGCGCTCGGCGCCGGACGAGGAGATGCGGGCCGCGCACACGGAATCCGACAAGCGCGGGGCGACGGCCGATCACGCGCGGCTCAGGATCCAGATGCTCACCGACGATTCCGAGATCCTCCGGCTCGTCGACGCCACCTTCGAACCGATCGAGGCCCTGCACCGAGCTCCGGATCTCGCCGCCGTGAAACAGCATGAAGAACGCAGCCAGGAAACCCTGTCCGTGTTCATCCGAACCGCCGGGCGGCAAGTCCGCGACCTTCCCTGACGGGGTCACGACCAATGCTCGAGCTCGGCGTCGATACGGGGGTCGGTGCGGACCCACACTTCACCGGTGGGGGCTCCGGGCGGGGCGTCGACGCGCTCGAGTCCGAGTGTCCGAACCAAGGCCAGGAGCTCGTCCCGCGCCTCGCCCGCGTCCTCGACCGTGTCGCCGTCGAAGAGGACGTAGTGCACGTCCCAGCGATCGTTGTACCCGGAATCGGCCCAGATCTTGCAGAAGCGATCCACCGTCTCCTGGTCGAACGGCGCGGGCTGCTCCCGAGGGGCCGCGGCGAACCCCTTCTCGATGTCCTCGTCGCTCCACCACGCCACTTCCTCCGCGACCGCGGCGGGGGTGAAGTCCTCCAACGAGAGGAGACCTTCGAGCAGCCAGCCGACCCCGGTCTCCCTGACGTCCAGTTGCGCCTCCTGCAGCCGGGACACCAGTCCTTCCGACATGGCGCAGGGTCCCGAGAAGGTGAAGACGCCGCCGGCGACCACCAGGCCGCCGACCTCGAGCGTCGTTTCCGTCTCGGGCGCGTCCTTCACCATGGCGAGGAGGTCCGCCGGCACGCCGTCGTACAGGGCGGCCTGTGCCTGCGGGTCTTCGTAGAAATTGAGTGCGCTGGCGTGATCGAAGGTCGTCACCAGGCCGCGCCCGTCGGCGGTGAACCAGGCGTTGACCGTGTCACCGCCGCCGTTACCGAAGCCGAAGTGCGTGACCCCGTCGACCGTCGTCGGCTCGTGTCCGTCGATGACGGTCAGGATCTCGAGACGACGGCGCAGCTCGCGCGGATGGGTCCGTCGCAGCACGGACCCGTCGAATTCGAAGCGGAGCCTCGCCCGGCTGAGGGCAGCGACGTCCGGCAACCACGGCCCACTGCGGTCGAGCGCGGCCGAACCGCCGCGGACGAAGTTCGCCACCTGGCTCCGGTAGTCGCCGCCATTGGTGACGAGGCGATACTCGACCCGCGAATCCTGCGCGCCCTTGATCCGGCAGATAGTGCCGGCGTCGTACATGAGCAGCAGCGCCTCTTCGTTCTCCTCGTCCTCGATGCAGAACGTGGCGTTGTCGTCGGCACGGTGCCGGTCGACGAACTCCCGGAACGCGTCGGGCGCGGATCGCGCATCGCCCGGCACCCACTTCTGCTCGTTTTCCTTGTCGTCGCTGAAGGTCAGTGGCCTCATCGGGCGCGCCCACGGTTCGCGTCGTACTCGCGGACGAGCGACCAATCGGCCCGCTCCGTCGCGGAACCCAACGCGGCGAAGAGCCGTCCGCGCCCGAGCAGTTCGACGTCCGCGCCCTGGGCGACGAGCCGTCGTACGTCCCAGCGGATGTCCTGGAAGAACGACTCCACTTCGGCGGGCGCCCCGAGAAGGATCGGGTCCAGCAAGGCGACCGCCGCGCGTTCGTCGAGCGGCCCCCGGATCCCGGCGGCCGCGCAGAGCGGCAGGATCGCGCTCCACAGCAGCAGATGCCGGACCAGATCGCTGCGGATCACCGCCAAATGGGCTTCCGAGATCGGGAGGGTGAACCTGCGGGGATCACGGTTGGCGTCGGCTCCGGCGCCGAGTTCGAGGACGAGCTCGCCGTTCTCGCGGATCACTCGCGGGATCCAACCGTTCTCACGGGAGAAGAGAACCTCGGTCATGACGCCCAGCATCGGGCGACCTGGCCGAGAACGTCGACGATCTCGCGCGACACGACCTCCAGCTGACCGCGGCTGCCGATGATCGGCCGAGGGTAGGGCGGGTCCGGTTCCGGCTCGCCCCGGGAGAGGCGGATGGCGCGCGCCATCGAGTGCAGCATCTCGGGCTCCCCCTGCCGCTCGCCGCTAGCGAGCACCGCCAGGCGGCACTCCTGGGAGTTGAGTCCGCGCCCGAGCTGGACCGTCTGGCTGCACACGACACCGCTGGCGGTCAGCAGGGAGTCTTCGTCGTAGACACCCGTCGCCTCGGCCGCCCAGTCACGCCGGGCGTCGCACCAGCGGTACCAGTTCTCCGCGAGGTCCGTGCGCGCCAGAGCGCGGGCAAGCGGGGAGAGGGCGGGGCTCGTCATGCGGTTCATCCTCGGTCCGTGGCGGCGTGCTCGAATGGCCGCATGAAGAAGACGAAACGGCGGCCGTTGCGGTTCCTCGTGATCGCGCGCACGGCGCCCGGCCACCACCCGCACCCCATGGAAATGGCCGTGCACCCGGCGGGCGCCGCTTCCCGCTTCTCGATCTCAGTGGGCCCGCATCCGGTGAACGCGGGCGGGCAGGTCCCGCTCTCCGCTGTGCTCGACGAGTCGCGGACCGGGCTCAACCCACTGTGGGAGAAAGACTTCGACGCCGCGGAGCTGCACTGGGCGGTTCCGTACCTCGTCCGGCTTCAGGCCGGTGAGGACGTGACGGACGAGATCGTGGCGGCCTACACGGCGAGGCACGGCGAGGCGCCCGCGAGGATGTTTCAGGACCGCTACGGCGTGTGATTCACCCGTCGGACTTCCAGGAGCGTGCGCGAAGAGCCTCGAAGTCGCCGTCGATGAACTCCTTGGCGATCGCGAGCGCCTCGTCGCGGTCGGCGTAGTCGAGGGTGCCGACGACTTCCCCGCCGCGTTCCGCCTGCTGGAAACAGACGGAGCGGCGGGTGAACTCGACGAACCAGTCGTCGCTGTCGTTGATGTCGACGACGACGTGCTCGGCATCGTCGTCGTCATTGAGCGCGTCGAGCAGGGCGCCGAAGGCCTCGACGGAGATGTCGTCTTCGATCTGGACGCCCCAGCGATCGATGAACGAGACGTCGCGATCGGCACTCATGCCCTTGACTCCTTGGAGAATCAGACGTTGAAGCGGAACTCCACCAGATTAACCACTGGAATAACGTCGACAGGCTAAGCACTGACCAAAGCGGGCTCATCGACGGTCGAGCGCCCCGGCGAATAGGTCACTGACCAATCTCAAGTCGTCGATCTCCACATCTCGCCCCTCAGGCAGGGCTCGGATCTTTCGCAACGATTGAGCTTCAAAACGATCGAACCATTGTCGAGCATGAAGGAGTGCGTCGGCGCGTAACTGCGCTTCAGCAGACTCAAGCTGATCTCGCGACACTGGACCGCAAGTACGATCAAGCGTGATGCGTACGACGTCCAGGAGATCCGTTCCTTCTTTGGCGGCGCCGCGGTTCATTATCGACTGCAGCTTCATCGCGATAATGGGACCCGGCTCGGCAACTCGCACTGTGAGAGGCGGGATCCCCTCCGCGCTGAGCAAGAGCGCAGATGCAGTGGACGCCGCCCACGCATGAGATTGGACGTGAAGGCGGTCGGTCGGGTCGTCCGGAAGATCATCGATGTCCGCGTCGGTGACCTCAAGGACGTCGACCTGCACCTCGCCCCACGGGGTACGGACCAAGGCACCGGCCGGCCCGCTCGGCTTCGCGCCGGCCGCCACGAGGAGTTGCAGCTGAGAGTCCTCGTTCACGGCCCGGCGATCAACCGTGTCGAGGTCGGTTGTCACCCGGTACGGCGTCGTCAGGCGGCACATGACGGCAAGACCGCCCACAAGCACTACCGCACGTCCCGTCTGCTCGGCGACAACCGGTATCGCACTGACGATCTGGGTCATCGACCTTCCCGCGAGAACCACGGCCGCCGGGTCACCAGACACGGGTCCCGACCCTCCTGGGGGTCCAGCCGTCGAGGATTTCCTTGCCCCGCCCAGGATCCTGCGCCAGGTCCAGCGCGACGAACAGAGGATTCGCCAAAGGCCGCTCTTCCGCCGCCCACCCTGTGGCGTCTATGCGGCGAGCGCACACCAACGACACCGGGGCGACACGGACACGGCCTGCGCGCGTGACGGCCGTCGCCGCCGCCCCCAGCAGTTGTACAGATCGGCGCAGGGTGGCCTGATCGGGGACGTAGAAGTCGGGCGGATGATCGGCACGGATCGACACAGGTGCGCCGTAGACCGCGGCCGCGACCGTGTCGGCCAGGGCCCAGCCAACGGTCGATTCGATGTCGTCCATGCCCAGCCGGAGCGCAGCGTTGTCCCGTCCCCCCGGCATCGGGATGCTCGCCACGTCGCGGCCGACCGGCTTCCAGTGTTCAGCGAGCTCCCAGAAAAGGGCGGGTACGGCCGGCTTGTTGCCGCCATCCACGAGTTCCGCGCCGCGCAATGCTGCGAAAGCTTCTGAAATCGAGCTCGGCGCACGAGACAACTCGGCAGCGGCCGCACGGACCCCGATCCGCCGAGCGGGGTCGAGGAGCAGCAGTACGGCGAGCTCGATGCCGACCCGGCCGATGATCCCGTGCCGGTCCCCGTCCGGCTTTTCCAGAGTGGGAACGTCCGAGTCCACGAACAGCCCGGGACCGGTCAGCCTCAGGTGGCCACGCAAGTCCAACCAGCCCAAGCCGGCCTGGTTGAGGATGGTTCGCGCGTCCGCCGTGATCCTGTCCGCCACGACGACCTTGCTCCCCTCCGCCTCTTTCATCGACCAACCGCGGAGCAGACCGGGCAAGCTATCGGCCGTGATCAAGGCGACCGTCTTGACCCGAAGTCCGACTTCCCGACCGTCAGGAAGTACGACGACGAGATCCCGACCGTGCACGTCGACATCTTCCAAGCGCACGGTGAGGCCTAGCGAGCCGATCGCATCCGTCAGGGCGTCCAGAGCATTCCGCGCTCGCTGAAGGGGGTCCACGAGCATATGCTCCACTCGGTTCGGCGTTCGGTCAATACCGAACACCGAACAGTCACTCTATGCAGCGACCTCACGCCACATGTTGCGCTGGAGGACAGGCCAGACATTGAAGCGGAATCACATGCTCGGTGGCAGCCGGTCTGTCGTCGATCTCGACCGACCGCGAGAGCACCTCAGCACTCGACTCGAAGAGGTAATCCGATCGCTTGAGAACTGACGTGCCGCCTCAGACGTTGAAGCGGAACTCCACCACGTCGCCGTCCGCCATGACGTAGTCCTTGCCCTCCATGCGCACCTTGCCGGCGGACCGGGCCGCGGCCATCGAGCCGTTCTCGATCAGGTCGTCGAACGAGACGACCTCGGCCTTGATGAAGCCGCGCTCGAAGTCGGTGTGGATGACGCCCGCGGCCTGCGGGGCGGTCGCGCCCTGCGGGATCGTCCAGGCGCGCGACTCCTTGGGGCCGGCGGTCAGGTACGTCTGCAGGCCCAGGGTGTGGAACCCTGCACGCGCGAGCGAGTAGAGACCCGGCTCCTGCTGACCGACGGACTCCAGCAGCTCGCGCACGGACTCCTCGTCGTCCAGTTCGAGCAGCTCGAATTCGACCTTCGCGTCGAGGAAGACCGCGTCCGCGGGGGCGACCATCTTGGCCAGCTCTTCGCGACGGGACTCGTCGGTGAGGATGCCTTCGTCGGCGTTGAAGACGTAGAGGAACGGCTTCGTGGTGAGCAGGCTCAGCTCGCGCAGCGCCTCGAAGTCGACCTCTTTCTGCGCCTGGAACAGGGTCCGGCCACCGTCGAGGATCTCCTTGGCCTTGACCGCGTTGTCGAGGGCGGGCTTGGCTTCCTTCTTGGTCCGCGCCTCCTTCTCGAGCCGGTGCAGCGCCTTGTCGAGCGTCTGCAGGTCGGCGAGGATCAGCTCGGTGTTGATCGTCTCGATGTCGCTCACCGGGTCGATCCGGTCGTCGACGTGGATCACGTCCGGATCGTCGAAAACGCGGACGACCTGGCAGATCGCGTTGGCCTCGCGGATGTTCGCGAGGAACTTGTTGCCGAGGCCTGCCCCCTCGGAGGCACCCTTCACGATGCCCGCGATGTCCACAAAGGACACGACGGCGGGCACGGTCCGCTCGGAGCCGAAGACCTCGGCGAGCTGGTCCAGCCGCGGGTCCGGCAGCGGGACGACGCCGACGTTGGGCTCGATCGTCGCGAACGGGTAGTTCGCCGCGAGCACGTCGTTGCGGGTCAGCGCGTTGAACAGGGTGGACTTGCCGACGTTGGGCAGGCCGACGATGCCGAGGGTGAGACTCACGGGCCAGAAGTCTACGTGCCGCCCGCCGCCCCATCCGCCGAGGCCTTGATCGCCGTGTCGGATTTCCGCCAGCCGCGCCTCCGACCTGGTGGCACGATCGAGGTCATGACCGAGCAGACCCTGGCCGAACGGGCCGTGTGGCGCGACACCGAACGGTGTTACCGCGCCGTCGCCGCCCGTGATTCCCGGTTCGACGGCCAGTTCATCATGGCCGTCGCCACCACCGGGATCTACTGCCGTCCGTCCTGCCCCGCGTCGACGCCGAAGCAGCAGAACGTCCGCTTCTACCCGACGTCGGCGGCCGCGCAGTCGCACGGCTTCCGCGCCTGCCGCCGCTGCCTGCCCGACGCGGTCCCCGGCTCGCCCGACTGGGACATCCGGGCCGACCTCGCCGCACGGGCGATGCGGCTCATCTCGGACGGCACCGTCGAACGCGACGGCGTCCCGGGGCTCGCGCGGCGGCTCGGCTATTCGGAACGCCAGCTCGGACGCGTCCTCACCGCGGAACTCGGCGCCGGTCCGCTGGCGCTGGCCAGGGCGCATCGGGCGCATTCGGCGCGGCTGCTGATCGAGATGTCCGGGCTCCCGCTGACCGACGTCGCGTTCGCGGCCGGGTTCTCCAGCGTCCGCCAGTTCAACGAGACGATCCGAGAGGTCTTCGCGACGACGCCTTCGCAGCTTCGGGCGGCGAGCCTGCGCCGTCGTAAGGCCGAGGAGCTGCCGACCGGCACCCGGCTGAGCCTGCGGCTGCCGTTCCGGAAGCCGTTCGACGCGGCCGGGGTGCTGGACTTCCTGGCCGGTCGGGCCGTCCCCGGCGTCGAGCACGTGACGCGCGACGATTCCGGGGTGACCGGATACGGCCGCACGCTGCGGCTCGCGCACGGCACGGGCGTGGTGTGGCTGACGGCGAAGGACGACCACGTCCGCTGCGACCTGCGGCTCACCGACCTGCGCGACCTGAGCAGCGCGGTGGCCAGGGTGCGGCGGCTGCTCGACCTCGACGCCGATCCCGAGGCGGTCGCGCGGGTGCTCGGCGCCGACCCGGCTCTCGCGCCCCTGGTCGAGGCGATCCCCGGCATCCGGGTGCCCGGCGCAGTCGACGGCGACGAGCTCGTGCTGCGCGCGATGCTCTCCCCCGCCGAGACGGCCGCGCTCGCCGAGAGCCTCGGCGAACGCGTGCCCAGCTGCGACGAGTCACTCGAAGGGCTGACCACGGTGTTCCCGACGGCAGCCCAGGTCGCCGAACACGGCCCGGAACGGGTGGCCGCGGTGGCCCGCGCGCTGGCGGACGAGGTGTCGGTCCACGTCGGCCGCGATCCAGCCGAGTTGCGGGCGGAGCTGCTGGAGCTCCCGGGAATCGGGCCGCAGATCGCGGACTACGTCCTGATGCGCGTGCTCGGCGCGCCGGACGTCCTGCTGACCGGTGACCCGGCGCTGCGCCGTGGAGCGGCGGCGCTGGGCATCCCCGACGACGAAAAGACGCTGGCCGAACGCGGACGGGCCTGGCAGCCCTGGTCCTCGTACGCCGGCATGTACCTACTGCGCGCTTGAAAGGAAAACGATGAGCATCGCGTATTGGTCCACAATGGACACGAAGATCGGCCCGTTCACCGCCGTCGTGGCGGGTGACGGGGCCGTGCTCGCCTCGGGCTGGACCGGCGACGTCGCCGAACTGACACCGCTGATCTCGCCGTCGCTCGCCCCCGGCGAGGTGAAACAGCGACGGGATCTGGGGCCGGTGAGCACCGCGATCCGCCGGTACCACGACGGTGACCTGGACGCCGTCGCCGATATCGAGGTGCGGCAACGGTCCGGCGCTTTCCGGGAGCACGCTTGGGAAATCCTGCGGAAAGTGCCCGCCGGAGAGCCGGTGAGCTACGCGGAATACGCGGCGCTGGCGGGGAATCCGGCGGCGGTGCGGGCGGCCGCGTCGGCGTGCGCGAAGAACGCGGCGGCGTTGTTCGTGCCGTACCACCGGGTGGTGCGGACCGGCGGCGGCGTGGGGAACTTCCGGTGGGGTGTTCCGGCGAAGCAGTGGCTACTGACCCACGAAGCCGCCTGAGCTCGCGTCCCGATGCCATGAAAGGTCCTTTCCTTGCAAATTTTGCAAGGAAAGAGCCTTTCATAGCGCGCGGGAGGGCGGGGGTCAGGCGGCGTGGATCTCCACCGAAGAGCCCGTACGCGCCTTCCGGACGCGTAGCCGCGTCGGGATCCGCTGCCGCAGTTCCTCCACGTGCGACACCAACCCGACCACTCGCCCGCCGGCGCGAAGCTCGTCGAGGATGTTCATGACGATGTCGAGCGTCTCGGCGTCCAGCGTGCCGAAGCCCTCGTCGATGAACAGCGTGTCCAGCAGCGCTCCGCCGGTTTCGGCGGCGACGACGTCGGCGAGCCCCAGGGCCAGCGAGAGCGACGCGAGGAAGGACTCGCCGCCTGACAGCGTCTTCGCGGGCCGGATGGTGCCGGAGTAGTCGTCGAGCACGTCGAGTCCGAGGCCGCCGCGGGTGCCCCGTGCCCCGGCCGCGTCGGAGTGCACGAAGGAGTAGCGGCCCTGGCTCATCGTCCGCAGACGCGCGGTCGCCGCGACCGCGACCTCCTCCAGCCGCGCGGCCAGTACATACGAGCGCAACGACATCTTCCGCGCGTTCTGGCCGCGCCCGTTGACCACCTCGGCCAGTGCCTTCAGTTCCAGGTACCGCTCTTCGACCGGCGCCAGATCCGCCATCAAGGACGTCATCCGCTCGGCCAGTTTCGTCAGGTCGGCGTGCCGCGAGGTGGCCGCGCGCAGTGCCACGAGCGCCTGTTCGGCCTCGCCTCGTGTGTCCTGCGCCGCGTCCGCCGAAGCACCGACGTCGATCTCGTCCTCCGGCGAGATGCCGAACAGGTCGGGTTGCGCGAGTTCCTCGCGGGCGGCCCGCTCCATCACCTTCGCGTCGGCGAGGCTGGCCTCCAGTTTCGTGATCTGCTCGTCCGGCCGCGCGGCGGCGCGCATCTCGTCGAGATCGGCGAATCCCTTGGCCCGCAACGCTTCCTTGACCAGTTTCGCTTGCTCGTCACGCCGCTCACAGGCACCCGCGACACTTAGCCGCGCTTCGGCGAGCGCGTCGAGGCGGGTCGCGAAGCCGAGCAGATGCCGTCGCCGGGCTGCGACGTCGGCGAACTCGCCGCGTGCGCTCTCCAACCGCCGCTCGCGTTCGGTCAGCCGCTCCGTCAGACCGCGTACCTCGGTCGCGATCTCGACCGCACGACGCTCGGCCGCGCCGCGCTGTTCGGTCAGCTGCTCGATCTTCCGTTCCAGGGCAACGACCTGTGTCTCGAGCGCAGGCCGTCGGCGAGCGGCTTCCGACAGCGCGGCGACCAGAGCGCGCGCCTCGCCGAGCTCGGCCCGCAAGGTCTCCGCGGTGTGCGCACCCAACCGCCCGATCAGGACGGTCAGGCGGTTTTCGGCCTCCTGCAACGCGGCTTTCGCCTTCTCGCGCCGCATATGCGCCTGCTGTTCCGCGGTTTCGGCGTGCCGTTCGTCCTCGGGATCGACCAGGCCACCGGTATGCGTCGCGGGCGACGGGTGGTCCGTCGCCCCGCAGACCGGGCAGTCCTCTCCGGCGTGGAGACCGGCGGCGAGTTCGGCCGCCATCCCTTCGAGCCGCCGCTCCCGCAGGTCCAGCCGGTGCTGCCGGGCCTGCTGATGGCCGTCCACGGCCTCGCTGACCGCCACCCGCGCCCGCTCGACGACCTGCCGTGTCTTCGGCACCTCGTCGGCGTCGCGGGCTAGCGCGGTCAGCTCGTCGACACGAGCGCGAGCGCCGTCGAGCTTCGCTTCGGCTTCGGCGGCAGCGGCCAGTTCGGCACGCAAAGCCGTGACCTTCTCCGGCGCGGCACCCAGTTCGGCGGCGAACTCCTCGGCCTGCTTCTCCGCCTTGTCCGCGACCGCGGTCAGCTGCTCGCGCCGAGCCAGATCCCGTTGCTGCTGCTCGCTTTCCGCCACGAGTTCGGCGAGCGCGCCCGCCTCTTCCCGTAAACCGCCCGCCCGAGCGCGCAGCTCCGCTGCGGAACTGTCCGCCGCGTCAGGAACCTCCTGGGCACGGAGAGCCTCGGCGGCTTCGGCCTCCGCGAGCTGGTCCAGCCTGCGTTCGAGGAGATCGGCCTCGGCGACCACCCCGGCCGCGCGATGGGCCGCCTCGACCTCTTCCGCCCACTCCGCCCGCTGGTCAGCCTGCTCGGCGATCACCGACAACCGCGTGTACGCGGTGCGCACGCGGCGGATCCGTTCGGCGGTCGACCGGTTCTCCTGCCAAACGGCCTCTGCCTTCTTGGCCGCCGCCCGGGCCTTCGTGTCACGTTCCTGGGCCTCGCCGACGCGGCGCGCCGATTCGGCCAGCACTTCGCCGACCCACTCGGCCTGCCCCTCTTCGGGCGCTTCCTGCCCCGCGACCTGCGCGAACCGGGCGCCCCATTCCCGCAGCGACTGCTGCCGGGCCTGCAACTCGCGGCCGCGTTCGGCACGCAGGTTCGCGAACCAGTCCTCGACGTCGGAGAAGCGCTCGGTGCCGAACAGGCGCTCCAGCAGCTCCTCGCGCTCGGCGGTGTTCGCGCGCAGGAACCGCGCGAATTCGCCCTGCGGCAGCAGGACCACCTGGAAGAACTGCTCGTGCGTCATGCCGATGAGGCGTTCGACCGTGCGCGCGACCTCGTCGATCCGCGTGATGCCCTCGGCGACGTGGCCGGCGGGCACCGTGCCGACCCAGCTGAGCACCGCCTTCGCCTGCTGGACGGTCATCCCCTCGCCCCGGCGCTTGGGCCGCTGGTACTCGGGGTTGCGCGCGATCCGCATCCGCTGGCCCTGCACGGTCAGTTCGAGGACGACCTCGGTGACCTGATCCGGCTCGGCGAGGTCGCAGCGCAGCCGTTTGACCTCGCCGCGAGCGCCGGGAACGGTGCCGAACAAGGCGAACGCGATCGCGTCGAGCAGCGTCGTCTTCCCCGCGCCGGTGTCACCGTGCAGCAGGAACAGCCCGTCCGCGCCGAGCGCGTCGAAGTCCACCACCTCGCGGCCCGCGTACGGACCGAAAGCCGCGACCTCCAACCGGTGCAGTCTCATACTTCGCGCTCCCTGCCCGCCGCGCCCAGCGCCGCCAGCACCAGCCGCTCCTCGCTCTCCGACGGCGCGGAGCCACGGCAGTCCTCCAGGAAACTGCGGGTGATCTCGACGTCGGACCGCCCGCGGACGGCTTCGGCGTACTTCAGCGCGGCCCCGTCGTGCCCGCCCTCCGGCTGCCAGTCCATGTGCACCGCGTACGGGAACCGCTCACGCAGTTTGCGCATCGCGTCGATCGGGCGGACCCGATCCGTGACCGTGAAAGAGAGGAAATGTTCGGTGAGGCCGTCGTGCTCCGGATCCGAAAGCAGCTCCGCCAGCTCGCCGCGCAGCATCGCGAGATGCCTCGGCACCGGCAGTTCGTGGCGCCGGACCTCGGCCAGCCCGTCGGCGCCGAGTTCCACCAGCCAGACCGATTTCCGTTGGCGTGTCTCGGAAAACGAGTACGCCAGCGGGCTGCCGGAATAGCGCAGGTGCTCGGCGAGGGTCTGCGGGCCGTGCAGGTGGCCGAGTGCGACGTAATCGACGCCGTCGAACACCGAACCCGGCACCTGCTCGACGCCGCCGACCGCGATGGTCCGCTCGGATTCGGTCGGCTCGCCGCCGGT
This sequence comes from Amycolatopsis japonica, assembly GCF_000732925.1. Taxonomy (NCBI): domain Bacteria; kingdom Bacillati; phylum Actinomycetota; class Actinomycetes; order Pseudonocardiales; family Pseudonocardiaceae; genus Amycolatopsis; species Amycolatopsis japonica. Next base: position 930,133 of record NZ_CP008953.1, on the reverse strand, counting down.
GACGAAGGCGTGCGCGAGCACCACCGACCGCGTCCCGGACGGCCGCCCGGCGAGATCCTCCCGGATCCGCCGCATCGCTTCGGTGAGAACGCCGGTGTGGCCGCGGGCCTCGGGGACACCGAGGGCGTGCCGCGCGGGCTCCGGTTCCAGATACGGGATGCCGTAGAGGGCGACCTCGCCGTGTTCGTCGGGCAGCAGCACCGGCTCGGCGAGCCCGTCGATCGTGGCGCGCAGATGCAGCCCGCCCGCCGCGGCGAATTCGGCGAACGCGCCCAGCCGCGGCGCGGAGTCGTGATTGCCCGGGGTCATCACCAGTTTCGCCCCGGCCTGCCGGATCCGGCCCAGCGCCGTGGTGGCCACGCGGACGGCCTCCGCCGAAGGCACCGCACGGTCGTAGATGTCGCCGGACACGAGCACGACGTCGACCGACTCGGCGACCACGAGATCGGCGAGATGACCCAGCACGGCTTCCTGTTCGGCGAGCAGATCGGCGCCGTGGAAGGTGCGGCCGATATGCCAGTCGGAGGTGTGCAGGAGCTTCACGCAGCCCAAGGTAGGGCCGCGCACCGGCCGAGCAGCGGAGGCGCGCCCTTGGCGGCACCGCGCTTTCCGACACGCCGGGGACGACGCAGGTCAGATACGGAGCGCGACCGCGCCGCTCCGGTTTTGTCGGTGGGTTCCGCCATGATGTCCTCCGACTCGGATCCGGAGGGGAGGTACCGGTGGCGACGGTGATCACCACCGCGGCCGTCGTGCTCGCGTTGCTGCTGCTCGCGGCCGTCGCGCTGCTGTGGCGGCTGTACAACGACGGCATGCGGCGGGCGGACGCGGCGGCGAAACAGGTCGCGGCCGAGCGAGCGAAGGCGGATCAGCAGCAGCTCGCGCTGCGCCGGTACGAGGTCGCGTTCGCCTCGATCAGCGGCCGGGGCGAGTTGGGCGAGCAAGTGCTCCTGGAGACCGCACGCGCGCTCGGGCTCCGCGAGGAGCTGCACTTCACCTTGCAGACGGATCTGGCGGGCGGCGGCGCCGCGAAACCGGACATGGTGCTGCGGGTCGGCGGCGGCCGGACGGTCCCCGTCGACGCGAAGGCGAGCATGGCCTGCTGGGCCGAGGCCGTCGAGACCGACGACCCCGAAGAACGGCTGGACGCGCTGCGCGTCCACGTCCGGCAGCTGCGGTCACGGGCGGCCGAGCTCGCGGGCAAGGGCTACCAGCGCTGGGCCGACGCGATCTACGGGACGATCATGTTCGTCCCGTCCGACGCGGCCGTCGTGGCCGCACTGGACACCGACCCGGAACTGCTGCGCTGGATGCTGGACCGGCGGGTCTTCCTGTGCGGGCCGACGGGATTCGCCGTGCTGGCCTCCGCCGCGCTGTTCGCCGCCACCGAACGGGCACTGGTCGAGGACGTCGAGCAGGTACGAGCGGGCGCCGCGGCCGCGCACCGGGCAGCCGGCAACGCGGTCGACGCGCTGAACCTGTCGAGCACCCACCTGCAGCGTTTCATCTCGGCGCGGCGTCGGGAGCTGGAGGCGCTCGAGAGCTTCCGGAGCACGGTCTCGCCGCTGACGGACGCCGCGGGCAGCCCGGCGCCGGTGCCGCTGATCAGGAAAGCGGACGAACTCCCCGCGTCGTGAGTGGCGGAGTGGAGGTCGGTCCAGGTCCGGTCCGTGAGGGGCTCCTGAGGGGCTCGGGACGTTGAACGTCCTGGCTCCTCCACGTTTGGATTCGTTGATGAAGGATTTGGGACAGTGAACGTCCCAAATCCTTCACCGACAACGCTCGACCCGCTCTTGCATGGCGCCACACAGGCCCCATGAAGACCAGCAGTCACAGCGGCTGCGAGTGAAGGGCCCCTTCCCTCGGCTCAGCCGAGGAACTCGACCTTCACACCTTCCCCAAGTACATGAAGGCCCCCTTCCCTGCGCCTAGGTACATGAAGGGGGCCTTCATGTACCGCAGCGCTCGGCGCACCGACCGCACCCGCCTCACCAGCGGTTTCCGGAATCGCAAGCTCCGTTTCACCCCGGTGGACAACCTTGCCGCCCGCTTACTCGTAGTACTTCCGGTAAGTGCCCGGACGGTCCGTCCGGGTGGTCCGGAATGACCACTACCAGGCGATAGACACACCGCCTGTTGGCGGTATGCCCGCAGCTTGGATATACGGTGGAGCCTGTGACCGCGATTCGCGATCGCCAGAGCGATCCTGATGCCGACGACGTCCCCGTTGCCTGGGACGAGCGTCCGCTCGTCGGCGCCAGGCGCGGGCTGCCCTGGTGGGCGGCCGTCCTGGTGGGCTTCGGGCTCGCCATCCTTGGCGCCTTCGTCGACATGATGATGCAGAAGGACCTGGGGCTGCTGTTCAAGGCCTGCTACGCGCTCGGCGCGGTGGCCGCGGTGGTGGCCGTCCAGCGCCGCGGGCTGTTCGGCCCGATGGTGCAGCCGCCCCTGGTCCTCGCCGTGACCGTCCCGGGAGTGATCCTCCTGACCTCGGACGGCAGCAAGGGCACGGACCTTCTTTCGAGAGCCTTCGACGTCGGCACGCCGCTGATCAACGGCTTCCCGACGATGGCCATCACCACCGGCGTCACCTTGGCGATCGGCATCTTCCGGATCTACCGCGAACGCGATCCCGAGGCACCGGTGAAGGTCAAGCCGGGCACCAAACCGGAACGTCGCGACGAGGCCAAGCCCGCCGCCCGTCCCGCCGCGGCCGCCGCGCCGGGCCGTGGCCGTCCGGCGTCCCGGACCGGTCAGACCCCGCCCCCGCCTTCCCGCCGCGGTGCTCCCCGGGACGCCGCGCCGCGAGACGGTGCCCCGCCCCGTCGCCGTCCGGTCGACGACGAGCGCCGCCCCCGCCGCGACGCCGAACCCGGCGCCCGCAAACCACCGCCGCCGGGACGGCAGCCCCGGCGGCCGCGCCCGGAAGACGGCGAACCTCGTCGCCGCGATCCCCGTGGCGAAAGCGCCCCCGGTGCCCCGCGCCGACGCCCGCCGCGTGCGGACGACCCGCGCCGTGGAGGGCAGCCGCCCCGCCGCCGGCCGTGGGACGACGAGCGGTGAAGCAAGGGACCTTTGCTACCACTTGAGCCGCTGACCAGCAGAAAGGGCCGTCCGAGGACTTCCTCGGACGGCCCTTTCTCGTAGGGAACGTCAGGCCTTCGCGGCCTTGCGCAGCTCGTGCGGAAGCGCGAACGCGATCTTCTCGTTCGCGGTGGTGACCTCGTCGACGCTGTCCCAGCCACGCTCGGCCAGCCACGCCAGCAGGTCCATCACCAGCACGTCCGGCACGGAAGCGCCGCTGGTGACACCGACGGTCTCGACGCCTTCGAGCCAGGCTTCATCGACCTCGTGCGCGAAGTCGACCAGGTGCGACGCGCGCGCCCCCGCCTTCAGCGCGACCTCGACCAGCCGCTTCGAGTTGGAAGAGTTCGTCGAGCCGACCACCAGCACCAGGTCACACTCGGCGGCCATGGCCTTGACCGCGACCTGGCGGTTCGTGGTGGCGTAGCAGATGTCGTCGCTGGGCGGGTCGGCCAAGCCGGGGAACTTGTCCCGCAGCTGATCCACGCGCTCCATGGTCTCGTCCACCGAAAGGGTGGTCTGCGACAGCCAGATGACCTTCGACGGGTCGCGGACCTGGACCTTGTCGACGTCCTCGGCGGTGTCGACGAGCTGCACCTTGTCGGGGGCCTCGCCGGCGGTGCCTTCGACCTCTTCGTGGCCTTCGTGGCCGATCAGCAGGATGTCGTAGTCGTCCTTCGCGAACCGGTTGACTTCCTTGTGCACCTTGGTCACGAGCGGGCAGGTCGCGTCGATGGTCCGCAGGTTGCGCTCGGCCGCCTCGGCGTGCACCGCGGGCGAGACGCCGTGCGCGGAGAACACCACCAGTTCGCCCTCGGGCACCTCGGAGGTCTCGTCGACGAAGATCACCCCGCGTTCGCGCAGGGTCTCCACGACGTGCCGGTTGTGCACGATCTCCTTGCGCACGTACACGGGTGCGCCGTAGAGCTCGAGTGCCTTTTCGACGGCGATGACCGCGCGGTCGACACCCGCGCAGTAGCCGCGAGGCTTGGCGAGCAGGACACGTTTGCCACCTGCCGGCACACCGGACTCGGTGATCGTCGGACTGCCGGCGGGCGTGATTCCGGGACTCGCAGAACTCATGCCCCCAGGGTACGGGCTGCCCCGGGGGCTCCTCGCACTCACGTTCAGGTGACCAGCGAACCCCTCCAAAGTATGTGCGGGGAGTCACGTCCTGTGAGCCGACACACCCGTTCGGTTGGGCAGGATGGGCCGAATACGGCAGGCTAGACGCATGAAGCCTCTCCCGCTCCCCCTCCGGGTCGCCGCGGGCCTCGCCGTCACCACCGCCGAGCGGGTTCGCGAACTTCCCAAGCAGCTCACCGGGCTCCCCGTCACGGTGGTCAGCCAGGTGCTCCAGTTCTCCATGCGCGTCCAGCAGCACGTCACCGAGCTCGCCATCAAGGGCGACGACGCGCTGTCGGGCCTTCGCCCGGTCGAGGACACGCCCAGCTGGGCGACCTTCGACGAAGACCTCCCGCCGGACCTGGGTGAACGCCGGTACGAACGCGACTCGTGCGTCATCCCGCTGAGGGAGGACGCCGAGGTTCCCGAGCCGCGTGCCGAGACCAACGGCCACCTCCACGACCTCGAAGCGCTCACCGAAGACCCGTGGGCCGAGGAGGAGCGCGCGCTCGCCGAGGAGCACCCCGACGGCGAGTTCGACAGCGCGAGCGCGCCCGTGACCTCCGGTCCGGCCGGGCTCGACGACTACGACACGCTCACCTTGCCGCAGCTGCGCGCCCGTCTGCGCCGGTTCGACCTCGCTCAGCTGGAAGAGCTGCTGACCTACGAGAAGGCGAACGCCGACAGGGCGTCGTTCGTCGGCATGCTCGCGCGGCGCATCGGGAACGTGAAGAAGGCCGACGGCGACGGCGCGGAAGGCCAGTGAGCGCCGAACCCACCTCAGCGGCCGGTCCGTCCACCACCGCCGAAAACCCGTGGCCGGTCCGCACGGTCGCCCGCAAGGTCGGCGAGTGGATCAACCGCCTCGGCGCGGTCTGGGTCGAGGGCCAGGTCACGCAGATCTCGGCCCGCCAGGGCACCAACACCGCGTTCCTGACCCTGCGCGACCCGTCCGCCGACGTCTCGATGTCGGTGACCTGCCCGATGGGTCTGCTGCGCACGATCGAACCGCCGCTGCGCGAGGGCGCGAGCGTCGTGGTGCACGCGAAACCGACGTTCTTCATGAACCGCGGTTCACTGAGCCTGCGCGCCAACGAGATCCGCGCCGTCGGCATCGGCGAGCTACTCGCGCGGATCGAGCGGCTGCGACGGCTGCTGGCCGCCGAGGGCCTGTTCGCGCCGGAGCGCAAACGCAAGATCCCGTTCCTGCCCAAGGGAATCGGCCTGATCACCGGACGCGCCTCCGCCGCCGAACGCGACGTGCTGGTGAACGCGCAGGCCCGCTGGCCGCATGTCGCGTTCAAGGTGATCAACACCGCCGTCCAGGGTTCGCTCGCCGTCCCGCAGATCCTCCAGGCACTGTCCAAATTGGACCGTGACCCGGACGTCGACGTCATCGTGATCGCGCGCGGCGGCGGCAGCGTGGAAGACCTGTTGCCGTTCTCCGACGAAGCGCTGTGCCGCGCCGTGTCCGCGGCCGGGACCCCGGTGGTCAGCGCCATCGGGCACGAGCCGGACACCCCCCTGCTCGACCACGTCGCCGACCTCCGCTGCTCGACGCCGACCGACGCCAGCAAGCGGATCGTGCCCGACGTGCGCGAGGAGACCCAGCGCGTCCACCAGATGCGCGATCGCGGCCGCCGCGCCCTGCACGGCTGGGTGGACACCCAGGTCAGGCTGCTGAACCAGATGCGCAGCCGCCCCGTGCTCGCCGATCCGCTCGGCCCGATCCAGCGGCGCTCCGACGACGTGGAGATCCACCGCGAACGCGGTCGCCGCGCGATGCTCACGCTGCTCGCGAAGGACCAGGCCGAGATCGCCAGCGCCCGCGCGCGGCTGACCGCGCTCGGCCCGGCGGCGACCCTCGAACGCGGCTACGCCGTGGTGCAGTACACCGATTCCGAAGGCAACCTCCAGGTACTCCGGTCCGTCTCCGAGGTCGTGGACGGCGCGAAACTGCGCGTCCGCGTGGTCGACGGCGCGCTCGGCGCCGTCGTCTCAGGAGAGCCGGAGGAGGGGCGTTGACGGCTAGTTTCCTGCCTTTGACCATCGACGCCGCGAGACGGGCCGACGCCCCCGAGGTCCTGCGCAACGCGCTGCTGACCGACCGCGCGGCCGCCGAGTGCTGGACCGTACTGCTGGCCGGATGCGACTTCGCCATCAAACGGGGTCTCGACGCCCAGCTGCGCAAACTCTCCGAAGCGACGGCCGAGCACGTCGGCACCCGATGGTGGTTCGCGGACGGTTCCGTGCACCGCAAACGGGTCGCGCGGGCGCAGGAGAACCTCGTCGCCGCGATCGCGGAGGGTGACGGCCAGGAGTTCGCTCTCGCCTTCGTGGGTTACGACAACGCCATGGCCGGCGCGGTAGTGTGCGCGGGTATCGGCAAGCACCGACGTCCGGTAGAAGGAAGCACAGCGTGAGCGAGACCGCCGAACTCGGCTACGAGCAGGCCCGCGACAAGCTGGTCGAGGTCGTCCGCGAACTCGAAGCGGGCGGGCTGTCCCTGGAACAGTCGCTCGCCCTGTGGGAGAAGGGCGAGCAGCTGGCGAAGGTCTGCGAGCACCACCTCGAGGGCGCGCGCGAGCGGATCGAGGCCGCGCTGTCGTCCGTCGAGGACGAGGCCGGCGACGGTCAGTGACGTTCACCATGCTCCTGCGCCACCGAACCACCGTGGGTATCTGAGAGACTGGGACCCCGCCGAGTTCCTGACCCGGGAGGCCGCATGCCCACCCCCACCTCGTCCGCCAGCTCTTCGCGACGTCCTGAAGCCCCCGATCGCAACCTCGCGATGGAACTGGTCCGCGTGACCGAAGCCGCCGCGATGGCCGCGGGCCGCTGGGTGGGCCGCGGGGACAAGATCGGCGGGGACGGTGCCGCCGTGGACGCGATGCGCCAGCTGGTCTCGACCGTGTCGATGCGCGGTGTCGTCGTCATCGGCGAGGGTGAGAAGGACGAAGCCCCGATGCTGTTCAACGGGGAAGAGGTCGGCAACGGCGACGGGCCGGACTGCGACGTCGCGGTCGACCCGGTCGACGGGACGACCCTGATGGCCAAGGGCATGCCGAACGCGCTGGCCGTGCTCGCGGTCGCCGAACGCGGCGCGATGTTCGACCCGTCCGCGGTGTTCTACATGGAGAAGCTCGCCGTCGGCCCGGACGCCGCGGGCAAGGTCGACCTGGCCGCCCCGATCGCGGAGAACATCCGCCGGGTCGCGAAGGCCAAGAACTCCAGCGTCTCCGACGTCACCGTGTGCATCCTCGACCGGCCGCGCCACGAGCAGCTGATCAAGGAGGTCCGTGAGGCGGGCGCCCGGATCCGGTTCATCTCCGACGGCGACGTCGCGGGCGCGATCGCCGCGGCCCGGCCGAGCACCGGTGTCGACATGCTGCTCGGCATCGGCGGCACCCCCGAAGGCATCATCGCGGCCTGCGCGATGAAGTGCCTCGGCGGCGAACTGCAGGGCCGGCTGTGGCCGAAGGACGACGCGGAGCGCGAGAAGGCGCTGGCCGCGGGCCACGACCTCGACCGCGTGCTCGGCAACGACGACCTCGTCCGCGGCGACAACGTGTTCTTCTGCGCCACCGGCGTCACCGACGGCGACCTGCTGCGCGGCGTGCACTACCGCGCGGGCGGCGCCACGACCCAGTCGATCGTGATGCGGTCGAAGTCCGGCACGGTCCGGATGATCGACGGCTACCACCGGCTGACCAAGCTCCGCTCGTACTCGTCCGTCAACTTCGACGGCCACCTCGACGACACTCTGGAAGACGACGTCGTTCCCCCGCTCCCCTAAGGAGAAACCGTGCTCAAGCGCGTGCTCGTGGTCCTGCTCGCGGCGATGGTCCTCACGCCGGTCGGGCAGGCCACGGGCGCGGGCGACCTCGTCGGCGGCAGAGAGGCCGACGAGCCCTACCCGTTCATCGTTTCGCTGCATTCGGCCTCCGGCAAGGCTTTCTGCGCCGGGACGCTGATCGCGGCGGACTGGCTCGTGACCGCGGGACACTGCGTCGAGGGCAAGAACGCGGCGAATCTGGGCGCGCGGATCGGCAGCAACGACAACACCCAAGGCGGCGAGATCGCGAAACTCGCCGAGATCGTGGTGAATCCGTCCTACAACCCCGAACCCGAGCACGCGGGCGGCGATCTCGCGCTGGTGCGGCTGGCCGCCCCGGTGAAGACGGCGCCGATCGCGATCGGGGCCGTCGTGGCGCCCGGGACGGCGACACGGCTGCTCGGCTGGGGCCAGACGTGCCCGACTTCGGGCTGCGGCAAGGGTCCGGCGAAGCTGCAGCAACTGGACACGAAGATCGTCGAAGGCACGCGATGCACCGCCAAGTTCGACGGCGCCGTCGAACTGTGCACCGACAACCCCGGCGGGAACACGGGTTCGTGCTACGGCGATTCCGGTGGACCGGAGATCGCCAAGGTCGACGAGAAGTGGGTGCTGCTGGGCACGATCAGCCGCCCGGGCAACGCGGATCCGGTGTGCGCGACCTCGCCGTCGATCGCGACTTCGGTGGTGGCGTACGCGCAGTGGATCGCGGAGAAGATCACGCCGCCTACGCCCGCTCCGCCCGCTTGACGTGCAATGAAAGGACCTTTCCTTGCAAATTTCGCAAGGAAAGGTCCTTTCATTGCACGCGCTACTCGGCGTTGCTGGAGTGACCGGGGAACAGATGCGCCTCCGGATTCAAAGCGACCGCGATGTTGTTCACCGCCGTCGCCGCTTCCCCGAACCCGGTCGCGATCAGCTTCACCTTCCCCGGATACGCCGCGACGTCGCCCGCCGCGTAGACCCGCTCCCGCGAGGTCGCCATGGTCGAGTCGACGGCGATCGCGCGGTGGTCGATCTGGAGTCCCCAGCTTTCGATCGGCCCGAGATCCGCGGTGAAACCGAGCGCGGCGACCACCGTGTCCGCGCGCAGCACCTCGGGCTCGGCGCCCTTGAGCCGGATCTCGACCTCGGCCAGCGTGCCGTCGCGATCGAGGAACCTGGTGACTTCGGCGTCGGTGACGATCCGCACGCCGAGTTCGCGCGCCTGCCGCACGATCGACTCGGCCGCGCGGAACTTCGCGCGGCGGTGCACGAGAGTGACACTCGCGGCGACAGGATGCAGCGCGAGCACCCAGTCGAACGCCGAGTCCCCGCCGCCGACGACGACCACGTGCTGCCCTTCGTGCGCCTTCAACGACGGCACGAAATGGACCATGCCGCGGCCGAGCCAGCCGTCGCCCGCGGGCAGCGGCCTCGGCGTGAACTCGCCGATCCCGGCGGTGATCAGCACCGCGCCGGCGCGCAGGACCTGCCCGCCGTCGAGGGTGATGGTGACGCCGCCTTCGACGCTTTCGAGTTTTTCTGCCTTGCGTCCGAGCAGATACACGGGTTTGAACGGCGCCGCCTGGTCGAGCAGGCCCCGGACCAGATCGCGGCCGCGGACCTCGGCGAACCCGCCGACGTCGTAGATCATCTTTTCGGGGTACATCGCGGTGACCTGACCGCCCGCTTCCGGCAGTGAATCCACGACGGCCATCGAAAGGCCGCGGAATCCCGCGTAGTAGGCGGCGAAAAGACCTGTCGGACCCGCCCCGATGATGACGAGGTCGTACGACGTTTCCCCAGCGGACTCGCTCATTCGGCACTCTCCCGGCCGGTGGTGGGCGGCGTGATCGAGAACACAATTCGATCCTAGCCCTCGCGTGCCGAAAGACACGGAGCGCGCCGGGAGACGCTGCGCGAGACTTGGGGTATGGCTGAACAGGAATACCGGATCGAACACGACACCATGGGCGAGGTGCGCGTCCCCGTCGACGCCCTCTACCGCGCGCAGACGCAGCGCGCCGTCGAGAACTTCCCGATCTCCGGCCGTGGCCTGGAGCGCGCCCAGATCCGCGCGCTCGGCCTGCTGAAGGCCGCCGCGGCGCGGGTCAACGCGCGGCTCGGCGTGCTGGACGCCGAGGTCGCCGAGGCCATCGCGAAGGCCGCGGACGAGGTCGCCGAGGGCGAGCACGACGCGCACTTCCCGATCGACGTGTTCCAGACCGGTTCCGGGACCTCGTCGAACATGAACGCCAACGAGGTCATCGCGACGCTCGCGTCGAAGGCGTTGGGCCGCGACGTGCACCCGAACGACCACGTCAACGCTTCGCAGTCGTCGAACGACACCTTCCCGACGACGATCCACGTCGCCGCGACGGAAGCAGTGCTCTCCGATGTGATCCCCGCTCTGGAGTACCTCGCGGCCGCCATCGAGACGCGGGCAACGGAATGGGCGGACATCGTGAAGTCCGGCCGCACGCACCTGATGGACGCCGTGCCGATCACCTTCGGCCAGGAAGCGGGCGCCTGGGCGTCGCAGGTCCGGTTCGGGGTCGAACGGCTGAAGTCGGGCCTGCCACGGCTCGGCGAACTGCCGATCGGCGGGACCGCGGTCGGCTCCGGGCTGAACGCGCCCGAGGGCTTCGGCTCGGCGGTCTCGCAGGAGCTGGCATCGGTGACCGGCCTTCCGCTGACCGAGGCGCGCGACCACTTCGAGGCGCAGGCGACGCAGGACAGCGTCGTCGAGACGTCCGGGCATCTGCGCACGGTCGCGGTGTCGCTGAACAAGATCGCGAACGACCTCCGTTGGCTGGGGTCCGGCCCGCGCACCGGGCTCGCCGAACTGGCGCTGCCGGATCTGCAGCCGGGTTCGTCGATCATGCCGGGCAAGGTGAACCCGGTGATCCCGGAGGCGACGCTGCAGGTGGTCGCCCAGGTGATCGGGAACGACGCGGCGGTCGCGTTCGCGGGCGCGGCGGGCAACTTCCAGCTCAACGTCAACCTGCCGGTGATCGCGCGCAACGTGCTCGAATCGGCGCGGCTGCTCGCCGCGGTCTCGCGGCTGCTGGCGGACAAGGTGTTCGCGGGCGTGACCGTGAACACCGACCGCGCGCGCGAGTACGCCGAGGGTTCGCCGTCGATCGTGACGCCGCTGAACAAGTACATCGGCTACGAAGAGGCCGCCGCCATCGCGAAGCAGGCGCTCAAGGAGCTGAAGACGATCCGCGAGGTCGTGATCGAACGCGGTCACGTCGCGAACGGCAAGCTCACCGAAGCGCAGCTGGACGAGGCTCTCGACGTCCTCCGTATGGCGCGCGGAGGACGCTAAGCGCCGAGAGCGACCACAGCCGCGTGAAGCGGTGAGGCGAGCGAAGCCGCCAGCCCACCCGAAGGCGGTGTCTCGGTGAACAGGTGCAGCCAGGTCAGCACCGGACCGAGCAGGATCGCGTGCACGAGAGCCGGATCGGGCCGTCGTGGGAGTTCCCCTCTCGCGACGGCCCGATCCAGCGTCTGGACCAGATAGCCGCGTTCGCGGCCGAGGAAGACCTCGCCGAACCGGGCCTCCAGCACCGGATCCGCCCGGACGTCGGCGAGCAACGACGGCAACGCCTGCCGTAGTTCCACACCGTCCAAAGAGGACTGGATCACTTCGAGGACCGCCGCCACGTCGCCCCGCAGCGAGCCGGTGTCCGACGGCGGTTCGAGCTCGACCGGATGGATCACCGCGACGAACACGAGCTCCGCCTTCGACCGCCATCGCCGGTACACCGCGGCCTTGCCGACGCCCGCGCGCGCCGCGACCGCGTCGATCGTGCAGCGCTGGTAACCGGTTTCGATCAGCAACGCCCGCACGGCCTCGCGGACCGCGTCGTCGATTCCTTCTTCCCTCGGCCTGCCTCTCGCCATGACCGCAGTTTACGAGACTGACAGTTCCATATATCGTCCGGGTATGACCTGGACGAGAATCTCGCGCGAAATCCTTCCCTGTCCGCCGTCGGCGCTCTGGCCCTCGCTGGCCGACTTCGGCCGTTGGCCCGATTGGGATCCCGACCTCAGCGCCGCCGAACTGCACGGCCCGGCCGCGACGGGGACGACCGGTTTCCTCGTCCCGAACGGCTTTCGCGGCCGCGTGCACTCACGCGTCGCCGAGCCGTTCACGATCACGTCCCTGATCCAGGACCGCGAGATCGCCCTTCGCCAGCCGATTCCCTTCGGTGCCATGGATCTCGTGCTGCGGCTGACCGCCGTCGACGGCGGGACGGAGTTCGTCCAGGAGATCACCCTCGGCGGGCCGATGCGCGCGGTCATGGTCGCGGTCATCGGCGGCGACGTCGTGAAGCATTTCGACGTCAAGTGCGCCAGGCTCGTCGAGCTTGCGACGGCGCAGGCCGATCACGACGCCTGAGGACACCAGCGCCACCCCGATCACCTGCGAGAAGCGGAAATCCTGCATTCCCAGCAGGAGCGAAACGGCGAGCCCGGAGACCGGCATCAACCCGACCAGCACCCCGGCCCGGTCCGCACCGAGCACGGAAACCGCCGAGTACCAAAGAAGAAACGCGATCGCGGTGACGACGACCGTCAGGTAGCCGAGCGCGATCAGTTCACGCCCGTCCGGCCACGCCCAGGCGCCGGACGGGTCGATGATCGTCCCGACGACCGCGCCGCCGGCTCCCGCGGCGAAGCACCCCCAGGTCGCGGTCGCCAACGGCCCGAGCCTTTCGAGCACGCCGACGGCAAGCAGCGTGAAGAGTGCTTCGCACACCATGGCCAGCGCGGCGAGCACCAGCCCTTGCCAGCGCGCCGCACCGCCGCCGGAGAGCACGGCGATCCCGAGCCCGGCGAGTACCGCCCCGGTCACCGGCGCCCACGACGGTCGCTTCCCCTTCGCCAGCGGACCGGCGAGCGCGAGCACGAGCGGTGTGCCGCCGAGGAAGGCGGCGACGAGGCCGGGTTCGGCGTAGCGCTGCGCGAACAGCAGGCACGCCTGGAACCCGATCATCCCGGTCGCCGCGAGGGCGATCAGCGATGGCAGGTCGCGCGCGCCCGGCAACGGCAACGGGCGTCCGCTCAGCCGTGCCCACGCCAGCAGGAGCACTCCCGCCAGCGCGTAGCGCAGCGCCTGTCCGGTGATGACGGGATAGCCGTCGAGCATTCCCGTCACCGGCACGGACGCGCCGACGATCAGCACCCCCAGTACGCCGATCGTCACGGCTCTTCTGTCGTTGTCCATGGCTTTCACGATGGCGGCTTTTTGGCCCAAACCGAAGGTCCAAATCAACGCCATCGCACTGGACCAAAAGTCGGGCCCAGCCTGGGTCTGCCAGGGCCAGGCACCCACCCCACGAGACCGGGATACTCGAAGACATGACCGAGACGGCCGGACTGGGCGAATTCCTCAAGGCACGCAGGGCCGCGCTGGACCCGGCGGAACTCGGCCTGCCGACGGGGTTCAACCAGCGGCGGGTGGCGGGGCTGCGGCGCGAGGAGCTGGCGCAGCTGGCCGGGATCAGCGTCGACTACTACACGCGCCTGGAGCAGGGCCGGGCGCGCAACGTGTCCGATTCCGTCCTCGATTCGCTGAGCCGCGCGCTGCGGCTGCACCGCGACGAAGACACCTACCTGCGCAATCTGGCCACCCCGAAACGCAAACGCATCGCGCGGCCGCGGGCACAGCGGCTCCGGCCGGAACTGCAGACGATGCTGAACGCCCTCCAATCCCCCGCGCTCGTCTACGGCCGCTACGGCGACGTGCTGGCCTGGAACCCGCTCGGCGCCGCTCTGTCCTTCGATTTCGCTTCGCGGCCGGCGGGCGAGCGCAACATCGCGAAGATGTTCTTCCTCGACGAGTACGCCCGCGAGCTGCATCCCGAGTGGGAAACCGTGGCGAAGGAGATCGTCGCGAACCTGCGCTCCGAGAGCGGGCGGTATCCGGACGACCCGTATCTCGCCCAGCTGGTCGGTGAGCTCTCCCTCGGCAGCGAGGACTTCCGGAAGCTGTGGGCGAAGCAGACCGTGCGCGAGAAGGCGCACGCGTGGAAAGTGATGATCAACCCGATCGTGGGTGAGCTGCGGCTGCGTTACGAGACGCTGCGCCTGCCCGACGATCCCGACCAGGCCCTGGTGATCTACACCGCCGAGCCCGGCTCCGACAGCGAACGCGCGCTGCGCCTGCTCGCCAGCTGGGTCGCCGATCCCGCGCACGCTTGAAGGCGAAACTGTCGGTGTCCGGGTCCATGATGGATCCATGTTGCTCACCGAGGTGGTCACCGCGTCGGCCGAAATCGCCGCCACGAGGTCCAGGAAGGCGAAGATCGCCACCCTGTCCGCGGTGCTGCGCGCCGCGGGCGAGCTGGAGCTTCCCGCGGTCATCGCGTTCCTCACCGGGCAGCTGCCCCAGGGCCGCATCGGCACCGGTTGGCGGACGCTGGCCGCCGTGGACGCGGACCCGGCCGCCGAGCCGTCGTTGACCGTGTCCGAGGTCGACACGGCCTTCGACACGGTGGGAGCGGTGTCGGGTTCGGGGTCGGTGAAGCTGCGCGCGGAGACATTGCGGGCCTTGCTCGTCAAGATGACCAAGGAGGAGCAGGAGTTCCTGTTCCGGCTGATCAGCGGCGAGCTCCGGCAGGGCGCGCTCGAAGGGATCATGGTGGACGCCATCGCGGCGGCGTCCGAGATCCCGGTCGAGGATGTCCGGCGGGCGTTCATGCTGTCCGGGCAGCTCCCGGTGACGGGCCTGGCCGCGATGACGGGCGGCCGCGAGCGGCTGGCGGAGTTCAAACTGGCGCTGGGCAGGCCGATCCGGCCGATGCTGGCCTCCCCGGCGGAGTCGCTCGACGAGGCGATCACCGAACACGCCGAGGCGCTCGTCGAGTACAAGATGGACGGCGCGCGGATCCAGGTCCACCGCGAAGGCGACGAGGTGCACATCTACACGCGGACGCTGCGCGAGATCACCGGCACCGTCGAAGAGCTGGTGGATCTGGTGCGTTCCCTGCCGTGCACGTCGGTGGTGCTCGACGGCGAGACCCTGGCCCTGACCGACGACGGCAGGCCCAGGCCGTTCCAGCAGACGCTGAGCCGGTTCGGCAGCAGCCGCGAGGAGCAGGTCAAGGCGCTGTTGCTGCGGCCGTACTTCTTCGACTGCCTGCACCTCGACGGCGTCGACCTGCTGGACGCGCCGCTCTCCGAACGGAACGCCGCCCTGCGCCGCGTCGCGGGCGAGCACGTCATCCCGGGCGAGGTCAGCCCCGCCTCGGCGGAGGGAGTGCTGGAAGCGGCGATGGCCGCCGGGCACGAAGGCGTGATGGTCAAGGACCTCACTTCGCCGTACGCGGCGGGGCGCCGGGGCCGCGCTTGGCTCAAGGTGAAACCGGTGCACACGATCGATCTGATCGTGCTCGCCGCCGAATGGGGGCACGGCAGGCGCACCGGCACGCTGTCGAATCTGCATCTCGGCGCCCGCGACCCCGACGGCGGCCCGCCGATCATGGTCGGCAAGACGTTCAAGGGCATGACCGACGAGCTGCTGGCCTGGCAGACGAAGACGTTCCAGGAGATCGAGACCCACCGCACGGACTGGGCGGTCCACGTGCGGCCGGAGCTCGTCGTCGAAATCGAACTCGACGCGGCTCAGGTGAGCACGCGGTATCCGGGCGGGCTGGCGCTGCGCTTCGCGCGCGTCGTGCGCTACCGACCGGACAAGGAGGCCGCGGACGCCGACACCATCGACACCGTGCGCGGCCTCCTCAAGCCCTGACCGCATTTAGTCCTCTGAATGCGATCCTTGCGCGTGCAACGACCGCATCCAGAGGACGAAACGCGTCAGTAGCAGCGGTCCGACGAGATCTTGTACGTGTAGTTGTTCGAAAGGTTGGAGGTCACCTCGAAGCGGATCTTGTGATACACCGGCGGCTCCCCGAGCACGCCGTGCTTGACGGTGCGCTCCTTGCCCGGCGCGATGGCCCCGCTCCAGAGGCCCTTGTCGAAGGTGTCGTCGATGATCTGGACGAGCATTCCCCGGTAGTCGTGGTTGTGCACGGTGATGTCGATGCTCTGCCCCGCGCTCACCTCGACGACCTTCGTCTTCCCGCCCATCAGCGGTCCGCCCTCACAGACCTTCGACGCCGCCGAAGCGGACGGTGCCATCAGCAGAGTGCCGGCCAGCGCGACCGGGACGACGGCGAGCAGTTTCTTCTTCATCGGTTCCCCACAACGGTCTTGACGACATTGGACTGGACGGCCAGGTCGAGGCCGATCTTCATGTTTCCCCCGCAGTAAGCCTTCTCGCCGTTCTTGAAATGCACCGTCAGATCCCCGGCGCATTCGAACACCTTGACGTCCCAAGTGCGCGTGCCCGGCTTGAGGCAGATCGCGTCCTTCCCGGCCCGGCGCATCCAGCCGTGATAGCCGGATTCGCAGGTGATGATCGGATCACTGCCCGAAGCGGGCGCCGGAGCCGCTTGTGCGGCGGTGACCGGCAGGAGCGCCATGGTGAGCGCGGTCCCGGCCAGTGCGGCGACCTTGACGTACGGACGCATGGATTCCCTTTCCGCAAATAATGTGAGAGTGTTTCGGAAAATCCCCGTCCGGAATTCCCGGACGCCGACGACGTTAAAGGCCGCCGAAGCCACTCCGGAAGCGATTCACGACCGCGGAATGGCCATGGCCGAACGAACAATGTCCGCGCAGGTCAGCGCTTTGGCCATCGGCCCGGAAAGTCAAATGACGCGGACCGAGAAGAACACGGCACGGGTGTTCGGCAGCAGGATGTGGCCCTGTTCGTCGGCCATCTTCCAGTACACCTGGCAATGCCCGGGACGGTCGGGCGCGCGCACTTCGACGGAGACGCGCACATGCTCGCCGGGGGCGGTCTGCGGGACGGGGACGCGTTCGGGCGTGGCGCATTCGCCCGGATTCCCGAACGATCCGGCGCGGACCAGATAGCGGCCGATCCATCCGACCGTTCCCGCGTTGCGGAACTCCCAGGTCTTCACGAAGACCGAGCCGGCCGCGACTTCGCTGCCGTCGGGCACGGTCACGTCGGCGACGAATTCGGACGCGTCACCGGCCGGCGCGGCGGGCTCGGAGCCGAACGGGACCGCGAAGACGAACACCAGCGCCGCGACGAGCACGAGCGCCACGGCACCGGCGAGGACGAACGCCGTCCGGCGGGACCGCTCCGGCGCGGGTCCGGGCGCGGGTTCCGGCACGGCACCGGCGGTCAGCGCGTCCCGCGCGCGTTCCCACTCGCCGCGCCATTCGTGGCGGACCTCGTCCTCGTCGCCGCCGAGCACGCCGACGGCCAGCACGCGAACGAACTCCCAGGACGTTTCCCAGCTGGGCAGCCGCTCCCCGCGGGCCGCGGCCGAAAGCGCCGATTTCGACGCGAGCGCGCCGTACTGGTCACGCATCCGGTCGTAGGAAGGGTCACCGGCGGCCCGTTTCAGTTCCCACAGCCGTCGCGCGAACCCGGCGACGGGTCCGCTGTCCTCCGCCGGACCCCGCGCGACCCGGCCGCGGCGTCCGGGCCTCCGCTCGACGTCCATCGATTCCCACGATATGACCCGGTGGGCGGGAAGACCCGGCGGCGTCCCGCCCCCGATCGAGTGGCGGCGTGCGGTGGTGACGGGACGTCGCCACCCGATCACCCATAAAGTGGGCGAATGCAGGCTTCCAAGATCGCGCGTGCCTGGTTCGGCCTGACGGCGCTGGTGGTGATCGCCGGTCTCGCCGCGCAGATCCCGGTCTCCGCGGGCACCACCGGCGGCACCTTCCACACCCCGGCCGGCCGGGTGGCCAACCTGCTCGCGTTCTTCACCATCGACTCGAACATCCTGGTCGGCGTCGGCAGCCTGCTGCTCGCGGTCGGTGTCGCGGGCCGGTCGACGTTGTTCGGGGTACTGCGGCTCACCGGGTTGGTCGGCATCACCGTGACCGGTGTCGTCTTCCAGGTCGCGCTCGCCGATCTCTACGAACTGCACGGCTGGGCGGTGTTCGCCGACACGATGCTGCACAAGGTGTCGCCGTTGATGTGCGTCGCGGGCTGGCTGCTGTTCGGGCCGCGCGGCCAGCTCTCGTGGCGGGTGCTGTGGTGGTCGCTGCTGTACCCGCTGGCCTGGCTCGCCGTCACGCTGGTGCGCGGCGCGATCATCGGGTTCTACCCGTACCCGTTCGTCGACCCGGGCATCAACGGCTACGGCGGTGTCGCGTTCAACTGCGTGCTGATCGGTGTGCTGTTCATCGGTCTCGCGGCGGCCGCGGTCGGCTTCGACCGCACCTTCAGCCGTCGAGACGAAGTTGACGACTACTTAGCCCCGGACCCGGCGGAAAGCGTTGAGCGGATCCGCGACGCCGGCTCGTACTAGCGTCCGCACCGCCCCGAGCCGCCGGTCCACCGGTTTCCCGGCGGCCACCCGGTGCATCTGCTGGGTGTGCCACTGGATCTCGAGCAGGCTGTCGGCCAGCCGGATGCCGGTCTTCGGCGCCGTGCGCTGGGCACGGACCTCCTCGCCACCGAGCAGCCGTCCGGGCAGCGCCGGGTCGACGATCAGCGGCCTGCCGAGGCCGATGACGTCCAGCGCCCCGGAACGCAGCGCCTCCGCCATGCCCTCCGGACTGGTGAAGCCGCCGGTGACCATCAGCGCCACGTCGGTGACCTGCCGCGCCTTCGCGGCGTAGTCGAGGAAGTAGGCCTCGCGGCTGAGGGTGCTCGCCTTGGCCGAGCCCATCATGGCGGCCTTCTCGTAGGTCCCGCCGGAAACTTCCAGCAGGTCGATGCCCGCTTCACCCAGTTCGCGGACGACTTCGAGCGAGTCCTCCTCGCTGAAACCGCCGCGCTGGAAGTCCGCGCTGTTGAGCTTGACCGCGATCGGCACGGCGTCGCCGACTTCGGCACGCACCCGGGCGACGACTTCGAGCAGGAAGCGGCGCCGCCGGAGCGCGTCGCCGCCCCAGCCGTCGGTGCGCTGGTTGGTCAGCGGGGAAAGGAACTGCGACACGAGGTAGCCGTGCGCGCCGTGGATCTGAACACCGGCGAACCCGGCGTCGACGACGGTCCGCGCGGCCACCCCGAACCGATCGATGATCGCCTCGATCTCGGCGACGGTGAGCGCGCGCGGCGTCGCGAAGACCGAGCGGATGCCGCGGTCGCCGAACGGCACCGCCGACGGCGCGACCGGCTGACGGGACAGGAAACGCGGGCTCTGCCTGCCAGGGTGGTTGAGCTGGGCCCACAGCCGGGTCTCGGTCCCGTCGACCGACCGCGCCCACGGCTTGAACTCGGTCGCGTCCGGCTCCCGCGGCACCGCGACGTTGCGCGGTTCGCCGAGCGCGGTCGGATCGACCATGACGTTGCCGGTGATCAGCGTCCCGGCGCCGCCACGGGACCACGTCCGGTACAGCTCGGCCAGTTCGGCCGTCGGCCGGTTGCGGCGGTCGCCGAGCTGCTCGCTGAGCGCGGCCTTGGCCAGCCGGTTCGGCAGGGTCGCGCCGCATCGCAGTTTCAGCGGTTCGGCCAGCAGTTCCTTGGGCTCGCTCATCGCGCTTTCTCCCGCCGTTACCTACTGATCAGTATCCCTACTCGAAGTAACATACTCGCGGTATGTCGAGTACTCAAGGCGCGGCGATGCCGAAGGGGTTGTCGATCACGTAGCGCCAGAGCCCGTCCTCGCCACGCTTCGCGACGTCGGTCGCCGTCGCGGCGAACGAACACGGCGTCCGGTTCGTAGACGGTGTCGAGGATTTCGGCGGATCCGGTGTTGAAGGCGGCCTCGAAGAAGGCGTCCCGGACGCCCGCGGCCGCACCCGACGGCCGGAGCCGGATTGCCCCGTCGAGGTCGCGCTCGCCGCGATCTCGGGCCGCTGGACGACGCTGGTGCTGCGAGAGCTGATAGGCGGAGCCAGGTCCTTCAGCGACCTGACCGCGCGACGCCTCGCCGTGCGCGAAGAGCTGCCGGGCTTCCCGAGCCGGACCAGCTACCGGCTCACTCCCGCGGGACAGGAACTGCGGCCGCTGCTGCTCGAGCTGTACCGCTCGGGTTCGGCCCTACTGGCCCAGTAGACGAGGCGCGACCGGCTCCACCCGAGCCCGCACCTTCACTTCTTCGGCCATCGACCGCGCCCAACCCTGCAGCCCCGGGATGTCGATCCCGTGCGGCCCGGCCTCACGGAACGGCTCGATGTTGTCCGCGCCACGCTCCAGCAGCGAAGCCGCGCCGTTGCCGTTCCCCCTGGCCACGTGGGTCAGGCCGACGGCGAGCTGCGCCAGGCCGCGCCACAGCTCCCGCTCCGGGCCGTCGGTGGATTTCCACGCGTCCTCGAACACCTCGTGCGCGTGGAACGGGCGGCCCGCGTCGAGCAGGCGCTGAGCCTCGGAGATGGTGTCCTCGGGGCTGCGTTCGATGCCCTCGGGCTGCCGTTCGACACCATCGGCGCCGTACGGGAGCGGCCTGCCGAGACCGTCTCGCGGGCGCGCGTTGCGGGCTCGTCCGGCTTCGTCACGGTCCCGGTCCGTCATGCCGCCATTGTCCCACGCGGGTATCCTGGGGCCTCGTGCGCTTTCTCGACGGGCATCGGCCCGCTCACGACCTGACCTACGACGACGTGTTCCTCCTGCCGAACCGGTCGGACGTGGAGTCCCGCTTCGACGTCGACCTGTCCACTGTGGACGGCACCGGCGCGACGATCCCGATCGTGGTCGCCAACATGACCGCCGTCGCGGGCCGCCGGATGGCCGAAACGGTCGCCAGGCGCGGCGGGCTCGTTGTCCTCCCGCAGGACGTCGACGTGGCCGCGGTCGCCGACATCGTCACCTGGGTCAAGAGCCGTCACACCGTGTGGGACACCCCGCTCGTGCTGACCGGCGGCGACGCGGTGGCCGACGCGCTGAACCTGGTCGGCAAACGGGCCCACGGCGCCGTCGTCGTGGTGGACGAGGACGGCAAGCCCGTCGGCGTCGTCGACGAAGCGGCTTGCGCCGGCGTAGACCGCTTCGCGCGGCTGGCCGACGTCGCGGAGCCCGCGGTCGTCACGGTCCCGCTGGACACTCCGCCGCGCGAGGTGTTCGAGCGGCTGCACGACCACGGCGGCCGCCTCGCGCTCGGCATCGACGAGAACGGCAGGCTCGCGGGCGTCCTCACCGAGATCGCGGCACTGCGCGCGGAGATCTACACCCCGGCCGTCGACGACGGCGGCAACCTGCGTGTCGCCGCCGCGATCGGCGTGAACGGCGACGTCGCGGCGAAGGCCGAAGCCGTCCTCGCGGCGGGCGTCGACGTGCTCGTGGTCGACACCGCGCACGGACACCAGGAGAAGATGATCTCCGCGCTCAAGGCCGTCCGGTCGGTGAACCCGCGGGTCCCGGTGGTCGCCGGGAACGTGGTCACCGCGGAGGGCACGCGCGACCTGATCCACGCGGGAGCGGACGTCGTCAAGGTCGGCGTCGGCCCCGGCGCCATGTGCACGACCCGGATGATGACCGGCGTCGGGCGCCCGCAGTTCTCCGCCGTCGCCGAATGCGCGGCCGCGGCTCGTGAACTGGGCAAGCACGTCTGGGCGGACGGCGGCGTGCGGCATCCGCGCGACGTCGCGCTCGCGCTGGCCGCCGGCGCGTCGGCGGCGATGGTCGGCTCGTGGTTCGCCGGCACCCACGAATCCCCGGGCGACCTGCGCTACGACGAGCAGGGCAAGCCGTACAAGGAATCGTTCGGCATGGCGTCGAAGCGCGCCGTCGGTGCCCGCACGCGTACGGACAACGTCTTCGAACGCGCCAAGAAGGGCCTGTTCGAAGAGGGCATCTCGGCGTCGCGGATGGCCTTGGACCCGGCTCGCCCCGGCGTCGAGGACCTGCTCGACTCGATCGGCTCCGGTGTCCGTTCGGCCTGCACGTACGCGGGCGCCCGGACGCTGGAGGAGTTCCACGAGCGCGCGCTGCTCGGGATCCAGTCCGCCGCGGGCTTCGCGGAAGGACGCCCGCTGCCGTCAGGCTGGTGACACCCGGAGGAGTCCTCTTAGGACTGTCCTGAGAGGACTCCCCCGGATCCGGTCAGCCGTGGTCCTCCAGCATCTCGGTGACGAGCGCCGCGATCGGCGAACGCTCGGAACGGGTCAGCGTGACATGCGCGAACAGCGGGTGACCCTTGAGTTTCTCGATCACCGCCGACACGCCGTCGTGCCGCCCGACCCGCAGGTTGTCGCGCTGCGCGACGTCATGCGTGAGCACGACCCGCGAGGCCGTGCCCAGCCGCGAAAGCACGGTCAGGAGCACGTTGCGCTCCAAGGACTGCGCCTCGTCGACGATGACGAACGTGTCGTGCAGCGACCGGCCGCGGATATGGGTCAGCGGAAGCACCTCGAGCATGCCTCGGTCGAAGACCTCGTCGAGGACGTCCTGGCTGACCAGCCCGCCGAGGGTGTCGAACACCGCCTGCGCCCACGGCTGCATCTTCTCGCTCTCGGAACCGGGCAGGTAGCCCAGTTCCTGGCCGCCGACCGCGTAAACCGGCCGGAACACGACCACCTTGCGGTGCTGGCGGCGTTCCATCACCGATTCCAGCCCCGCGCAGAGCGCGAGCGCCGACTTACCCGTCCCGGCCCGTCCGCCCAGCGAGACGATGCCGACGTCGGAGTCCAGCAGGAGATCCAGCGCGACCCGCTGTTCGGCCGAGCGGCCGTGCAGCCCGAACGCCTCCTTGTCACCGCGCACGAGCCGGATCCGCTTGTCCGCGGTGACCCGGCCCAACGCGCTCGAACTGCCCGCGAGCAGCCTCAACCCGGTGTGGCAGGGCAGTTCACCGACCTCGGGCATCCCGAATTCCGCCGGTTCCACCGAAGAGCCGCTGAACAGCCCGTCGATGAGGGTCTGCGGGACGTCCACGTCCGCCATCCCCGTCCAGCCCGAGGGCGTCACCTCCTGCGCGCGGTACTCGTCGGCTTCGAGGCCGACGGCTCCCGCCTTGACGCGCAGGGGGATGTCCTTGGTCACCAGCGTGACCGACGCGCGTTCCGCCGCCAGATTGAGCGCACAGGCGAGGATGCGGTGGTCGTTGGAGTCGGTGCGGAAGCCGACCGGGAGCACCGTGGGATCGGAGTGGTTCAACTCCACCTGCAGGGTGCCGCCGTGCTCTCCGATCGGGATCGGCGCGTCGAGCCTGCCGTGCTGACGACGCAGGTCGTCGAGCATGCGGAGCGCTTCGCGCGCGAACCACCCCAGTTCGGGATGGTGACGTTTCGCCTCCAGTTCACTGATGACGACCAGCGGGAGCACGACCGCGTGTTCGGCGAAACGGGTCACCGACCAGGGGTCAGAGAGCAGGACCGACGTGTCGAGCACGTAAGTGGACCGCTGGGATTCGGGCGAGATCGAGGCTTTCTCCGGGCCAGAGGCACCGGTCGAAGAACGGCCAGAGGCCTTGCGGGGTGAACGCTGCGCAGTCACGACGGCATCTCCCTCGTGGGCGTGGCACCACGCCCGCACTCGCTGGGCCGGGCACCTCCCTGGCTAACCGCTCCTTCCGACGTCTTCCGACGTCAGTCGGCACGGCCGCGAGGGCCGGGTGCCGGCCCCCTCGTGCATCCACTGGGCGGCTGTGCCGCCCTGTCGACAACCGCCACGACCAGGGCCTCCCGCGAGAGTCCGCATGGGACGCGAACCCTCACTTCCGGAAGGTACCTGCGTCCGGCCGATCGCGCAGGCAGCCACCACGGTGATTCGCCAAACCGTCATCTCACTGTCGGTCGCGTGACATCAACGCCTGGTCACCATCACGTTCCGTAGTGATGATCTCCATTCAGGGACGCTCGTCGATGCGACCCGGATGGATTAACGCGACGCAGGGCGTTCACCTGATGGGATCGAGGGTTCTACCACGCTTGGTAGCCGGTCGCATTTTGTGCCCGAGACAGAGAACCGGACCGAGTGAAACGCGCCTTTTCGGGCTCACACAATGGGCTTACGCGACGGTCACAACTCCTGAATAGCGAGTAATTTTCTCACTGCGGGACACCCCCACCGGATTTCGGTGCCCCCGATCCCTGAATATCTCTACCAAGGAGTGTGCGAAGTGCTGAAGAAGGCTGGTTTCGTTTCCGCCGTCGCCGCGGGCATCATGATGGTCGGCGGGACCGCGTTCGCCGCCACTGGTGACACCTCCGGCACCCCGGACCCCACGTTCGGCGACGCCTACAACACGTTCATCGAGGGCGGCGGCGCGCTGGGCTACGGCGCCGCTTCGCTGGTCGCCGGTGCCTACACGGGCATCGCCACCACCCCGGCCCTGGTCCTCCACTCGCTGGAGCACCACCACCACTGATCTTCAGTGACGACGTCGAAGGCCCCGGAGTGCACGCCGGGGCCTTCGTCATGTCACCGGTCAGGAACCGAAGCGCCGGTGCCGCCACGCGTAATCGCGCATCGCGCGGAGAAAATCGACGCGCCGGAATGCGGGCCAATACGCTTCGGTGAACCAGAATTCCGAATGCGCCGATTGCCAGAGCAGGAATCCGGAAAGCCGCTGCTCACCCGAGGTGCGGATAATCAGATCCGGATCGGGCTGACCTGAGGTGTACATGTGTTCGGAAATATGGTCGACGTCCAGGATCTTGGCGAGCTCGCGGATCGAGGTGCCCTCGTCGGCGTGCTGGAGCAGGAGTTTGCGGACCGCGTCGGCGATCTCCTGACGTCCTCCGTAACCGACCGCGACGTTGACCTCCATCCCGGAGCGCCCTTCGGTGCGCTCCGCGGCCGCGCTGAGGGCCTTCGCGACCTCTGGCGGCAGCAAGTCGAGGGCTCCCACGATGCGGAGCCGCCAGGGCGTGTGCGGCGCGGCGAGTTCGTCGGTGACGTCGGTGATGATCTTCAGCAGCGGACTGAGCTCCTCGGCCGCGCGCCCGAGATTGTCGGTCGAAAGCAGCCACATCGTGACGACCTCGACGTCGGCCTCGTTGCACCAGCTCAGGAAATCGGCGATCTTCTTGGCGCCGGCCCGGTGGCCGTCGGCGACGTCCGTGAAGCCCGCTTCGCGCGCCCAGCGGCGGTTGCCGTCCAGCATGATGGCGATGTGGCGTGGATGGCGCCCCTTGGCCTGCTGGATCAGGCGCCTGCCGTAGGCGCTGTACACGACGTCTGACAAGAAGGACCGAAGACTCACGCCAGTGGAGACTAGTCACCCCGAGGGCCCCAGTGGGACGCGCCACGGAGACTGGCGAAAAACCTACGGTGCCGTAACCTGAGTGAGTGAGCGTAGCGACCGAACCCCAGCCGTCCGGCCCCGCGCCCGTGGTGGACACGCGTCCTCGATTGCGTGGGCACATCCACTTCTGGTCCTTCTTCGGCGCCGTCGCCGGAGCCGCGACCCTCATCAGCCTCGCGGCGTCCACTGTGTCTGGTATCGCCGCTTTGTCCACTTCGGTCTACGGCCTGACCGTACTCGGCGTCTTCGGCGTCAGCGCGCTGTACCACCGTCGCTTGTGGAGCCCACGAGCATACGAATGGATGAAGCGCGCCGACCATTCGATGATCTTCCTGTTCATCGCCGGCACCTACACGCCGTTCACCCTTCTGGCCATGTCCCAGCCGACCGGGTACATCGTGCTCGCGATCGTGTGGGGCGGCGCGATCGGCGGCGTCACCCTGAAGATGCTGTGGCCGAACGCGCCACGCTGGCTGGGCGTGCCGATCTACATCGCACTGGGCTGGGTCGCCGTCTTCGTCCTGCCCGAACTGGCCACGCACGCCGGCGTCGCGGCGCTCGTGCTGCTCTGCGTCGGCGGGCTGTTCTACACGCTGGGCGCGGTGTTCTACGCGGTGAAGTGGCCGAACCACTTCCCGGACACCTTCGGGTACCACGAGTACTTCCACGCCTGCACGGTTCTGGCCGCGGTTTCGCACTACATCGCGATCTGGCTGGCGATGTACGCCTAACCGCAAGTCAGCTGTTCTCGGTCCAGAACTGCTGAAGCCTCGAAATGGCCTCGGCCTTGGTCATGGCCGCCACATCGGCCTCAGCGAGGCCGACCCGGGAAAGCAACAGGTGCACGAGGTCGGCTGGGAGGGCTTCAGCCTGCGGCACGGGAAGCCCGCGGTCGGGTTTGACGCCGTCCTGCACGCACGACCAGAAGCACGGCTCGTCGACGTCGAGCTGGTCGCGAAGGATGTGCTTCCAGATGCTCTTGCCGTACCCGGTCCGGTCCACCGGATGCGAGATCCGGGTCCGCAGGATACGGCCGTCCACGAGGCCGAGTTCGTAGGTGACGTGATGCGTGCCCGTCCGGCCGCGGGCGTCGCGAACCCGGCGCCACTCCTCGATCTGACAGAACGATTCGTGGTCTTTGCGCGTGGGTAGTGGCCAGTTCACCGCGCGGTACCTGCCAGCCAATCACGAAGCTGATCGTCGTCGCTCAGGCTGATCAACTGGACCAGACCCCAGTTGTCACGGTGGTTCGGAGCGTCCAGCAGCCGCGACTGCCAGTCTTCCGCGTACTCCCGCAAAGCGTCGACCATCTCGATCAGCGCCTCGTCGAAAGTGGCGCCGTCCGCCGCAACCGGCAAGCCCGGGATGAACACGGACCAGCCGCCATCCTCGGCTACGACCTGGGCGGACGCGGGCAGAAGCGACGCGAGGAAGTAGCGCAGACGCTCGACGTCCACGACGGCAGCCTGGACCGAGTCACGCCGAACCGTGGCGACACGGCCTTTTTCCGCGGCATCCAACAGATCCTTCAGGTGCGCGCGAGCTTCGGTGTAGCTGTCGTAGTGCAGAGCGGACACAGGGGCCTCCCGATAAGTCGTAACCAGTCTGCCCAAGTACGTCACGTACGTCAAGTACGTGCATGTTCACGCGATCCCGTGACCAGGACGGACACAAGCGTGTTCCCTCTGGCACAAGAAAGTGCCTTCTTCCGCGCCCTCGCCGTGCCAGCCATGATCACCGCATGGCCAAGAACGCACCGCCCCGCCGCCTCGACGACGCGGCCCTCAGCGACTTCCTCGCCGGACACACCTTCGGCGCCCTCGCGACCGTCAAGCGTGATGGCCGCCCGCATCTCTCCACCGTCGTCTACACGTGGGACCCGGAGACGCGCGAGGTCCGGATCAGCACGACCGAAGACCGCCTGAAGGTCAAGCAGCTCCGCAACAACCCGACCGCCTCCCTGTACGTCTCCAGCGCCGATCACTGGAGTTTCGCCGTCGTGGAAGGGAAAGCGGAACTCTCCGAAGTCACCCGGACACCCGGCGACACGGCAGGCCTCGAATACCTGGCGGCGCAGCGGCAGAAGCCCGACGACGAGGCGGAGTTCCTCGAGACCATCGCGGCCGAGCGAAGGCTCTACATCACCCTCAAAACCGACAAACTCTATGGAACGGCCCTCGACATCGCTTAACGTACGCACCTGGGAAAGGCCAGGTGAGGAGACGTTCGATGTGGGAAAAGCGGATGGAGTGGCCGCTCAACGCCGCCGCCGTACTGTTCCTGGCCGCGTACGCCTGGCCGATCCTCCAGCCCTCGCTCGGGCACACCGGGCGGGTCTGGTGCGAGGTCGTCACCTGGCTCGCGTGGGCGGTCTTCGCCCTCGACTACGCCGTCCGCCTCAAGCACGCCGAGGACAAACGGGTCTTCCTGAAGAACAACGTCTTCGACCTGCTGATCATCGTGCTCCCGCTGATCCGGCAGCTGCGGCTGCTCCGGCTGGTCACGGTGCTCAACGTCCTCAACCGCAACGCCGGCCTGTCGCTGCGCGGGCGCGTCGTGGTCTACACCGTGGGCGCGACGGCGCTCATCGTGTTCTGTTCGGCGCTCGCCGTGCTCGACGCCGAGCGCGCCGTGCCGGACGCGCCGATCACCGACTTCCCGGACGCGGTGTGGTGGTCGATCACGACGATCACCACGGTCGGCTACGGCGACCGCTACCCCGTCAGCGGCACCGGCCGGATCGTCGCGGTCGGGCTCATGGTGGCGGGGATCGCCCTGCTCGGTGTGGTCACCGCGACGCTCGCGTCGTGGCTGATCCGCCGGGTGACCGAAGCCGACGAGAACGCGCAGGCCGTGACCCGCGAGCATCTCGACGAGCTGACCCGCGAGGTCAAGGCGTTGCGGGCCGAGCTCGCCGAGCAGCGCGCCGAGGTCAGTCCCGCAGCATCGGAGCCGCTAGGTACGGCTCGGGGATAGCGAAGGCGTCCACGAGGGTCCGCGCGTGCGGGCGCAGGTCGGCGCACAGCGCGTTCACCGCGGCGGTGACGGCCTTCGAGCGCCCGGACGTCAGGCGTCCGTGTTCGAGGAACCAGCCGCGATCCGCCTCGATGTTCGCGAGCGCGTAGAGGTCGCAGACCCGCTCCAGCAGCTCGCGGGCCTCCGCGTCGGCACAGCGTTCGATGGCGTCGACGAACGCTTCCAGCACCACCCGATCGACGTGCGCTCGTCCGGCGCGCAGCACGTGGTCCTGCGCGTCGTTAAAGACGCCGAAGGGGTCCGAACCCGCCTTACGCAGACGCTGCGCGACGCCGCCGAGGACGTGCTCTTCGCGGTCTTCGAACAGCTTCAGGTGCCATTCGCGGGAGTAGAGGACGTCGCCGTCGTCGGCTTCGGTGAGCCGCTCAACGACCTTGCGCGCGGACGTCCGTTCGATCACGGCCTCGACGAGCTGCTCCGCCACGAACCGCGCGGTCGCGAGCGGGCTGAGGTCCTGGAAGTGGTCCTTGTAGCTGGTCAGCAAACCCTTCGCGACCAGCTGCAGCAGCACGGTGTTGTCACCCTCGAAGGTGGTGAAGACGTCCGTGTCGGCCTTCAGCCCGGCGAGCAGGTTCTCCGAGAGATAGCCGGAGCCGCCACATGCCTCCCGGGCCGCCTGGATGGTCGCCGTCGCGTGCCAGGTCGAGACCGCCTTGATGCCGGCGGCGCGCGATTCCAGCTCTCGCTGCTCCTCCTCCGGCGCGTCCTCGGCGATGTCGTGCAGCTTCGAGACGAGCCCTTCCTGCGCGAAGTGCAGGGCGTACGACGTCGCCAGCGCGGGCAGCAGTTTCCGCTGGTGGGCGCGGTAGTCGAGGATCACGACCTCCTCGCCGTCGGGCCGCGCGAACTGCCGCCGCTGCTCGCCGTAGCGGATGGCCAGCGCCAGCGCGCGTTTCGTCGCGCTGCCGGCGCTGCCCGCGACGCTGACGCGGCCGCGGCCGCGGATGAGCGTGCCGAGCATCGTGAAGAACCGGCGGCCGTCGCTTTCGATCGGGCTCGTGTACGTCCCGTCCTCGGCGACGTCACCGAAGCGGTCGAGCAGCGCCTCGCGCGGAATCCGCACTTGGTCGAACGTGAGCCGTCCGTTGTCGACGCCGTTGAGGCCCGCCTTGCGGCCGCAGTCCTCGATCTCGACGCCGCGCGCCTTCTCGCCGCGGATCGGCACCAGGAACGCGTGCACCCCGCGTGACTCGCCACCGGTGATCAGCTGCGCGAACACCACGGCGAGTTCGCCGTCGCGGGCGGCGTTGCCGATGTACTCCTTCATCGCGCCGCGGTCCGGCGTGTGCACGACGAACTCGCGCGTCGCCGGGTCGTAGGTCGCGGTGGTGCGCAGATGCTGGACGTCCGAGCCGTGCCCGTGCTCGGTCATCGCGAAACAGCCCAGCAAGTCCAGATCCTTGATGTCGCGCAGATACCGCTCGTGGTGGCGTTCGGTGCCGAGCAGCTGCACGGCGCCGCCGAACAGACCCCATTGGACACCGGCCTTCACCATCAGCGAGAGATCGCCGAAGCCCAGCATCTCGAACGACGTCAACGCGCCGCCGACATCTCCGCCACCGCCGTACGCCGGGTCGAAGCCGAGCCCCGGCCGGTCGGTGCGGGCGAGCAGCCGCAGCCATTCGAGCACCTGGACGCGATGCGTTTCGGTGTCGACGTCGACAGGGTCTTCGAAGACCTCCGCGGCCATCTGCGCGCGCACCGCGCGGCGGAGCTCGGCCCACCGTCCATCGAGGACGGTGGTCAGCACGTCCGGGTCGATCTTCGCGGGAAGTCCTGGTGTGTCCACGATTCCTCCGATGCGGTGCGGTCTGCGTTCAGCCTGCCGCACCGCATCGGGAAGCGCAGGACGAATCAGACCGGTTCCCCGTTGATCGTCGTGTTCTCGAACCGCAGGTCGTCGACGTGTTTCAGGGTGTTCTCCGTGTTCGCGACGCCGTCGAAGCGGCAATCGCCCACCCGCAGCCCCCGAACGTGTGAGTTGGGCAACCCTCGGACATTGAACGCCGCCAGCCCGCATTTCGTGCTGCTGGAACGACTGAGGGTGAACGGTCCGAACCGGGGGACGTACGCGCCCGTCTGTCCGTTGTAGTCCGGCAGCACGTACACGACCGAGCGGACGAACGTGCCGGAGACGCTGTCAAGGTTGACGTTCTCGGTGAATCCGCCGCGCAACGTGTTCGACTTGACGTACAGCCCGTACTTCGTCTCGCCGGTGACGGTGAGCTTGTGCGCGTAGACGTTCCGGATGCCGCCGGTCTGTTCGCTGCCGCAGGTGATCGCGCCCCAGTTGCCGTCCATCACGCAGTTCGCGACGACGATGTTCTGGCACGGCACGCCGATCCTGCGGCCGTCGGCGTCCCGGCCCGATTTGAGCGCGATGTTGTCGTCGTGCGCGCCGAGGTGGGAGTTCACGATCACGACGTGGTCGCAGGACTCCGGATCGCAGGCGTCGGTGTTGGAATGCGCGGTGCTCGCGTCCGTGCGGACGCCGTCGATCGTGACGTTCCGGCAGAGCGTGGGATGCAGCTGCCAGAACATCGGGTTCTTCAGCGTGATCCCTTCGATGAGCACGGTGTCGCACGAATACGGTTCGACGAACGTGGAGCGCATGGCGTGCCCGGAGCCGGGGACGATCCGCCGCTCGGGCGGAATTCCCTTGGCCACCAACGATTCCAGGTACTCGCGATCCTTGCCCTTGTTCCAGGACGCCGTGCCCGCCGCGTCGAGGGTGCCCTTCCCGGTCAGCGCGATGTTGGATTCCCGGTACGCGTAGATCATCGGCGACCGGTTCACGCACTCGATGCCCTCGTAGCGGGTGAGCACGTTCGGGAACTTCGAGGCGTCGGAACCGAAAGCGAGCACGGCGCCCGCCGCGAGATGCAGGTCGACGTTGCTCTTGAGGTACACCGCACCGGTGACGAAGGTGCCCTTCGGCACGACGACGCGTCCGCCGCCGCGCGCGTTGGCCGTCTCGATCGCCTTCCTGATCGCTGCGGTGTTGTCGGTCTTCCCGTCACCCTTGGCGCCGAAGCCGAGCACCGAGAACGTCCGGTCCGGGAAGACCGGCCGTTTCGTCCGCGCGACGATGTCTTCGGCCGCGGGCCAGGGAAGGGCCGGGGCCGCCGAGGCCGTGGGCGCGAGCAGTGGGCTCGCGGCCACCACGAGACCGCCCTTGATCAGCCAACGCCGGGAGAATCTGCCGTCCATGACGCCTTCTTTCGCAAGAGGACTTCGGTGAAGACGGCGGAATCCCGACTCTACGGGCGGACCCCGGCCTCAGGAAAGATCCGGTCCCTGTGAGCGGAGATCGTCGACCTTGGTCATCGCCTCCCGAAGCTCGGCGAGCCAGGCGTCCGCGTGCTCCCCGACCAGCCGGACGGCCCAGGCGAGCGCCTCCGACCGCGACCGGGCGACGCCCGCGTCGACGAGGGTGTCGAGCACCAGGCGTTCCGGCTGCCGCAGCCTGGTCATGACCGGCGCCGAATGCGTGGTGAACAGATGCCGTGTGCCGCCGAGGCTCGCGCCCCACGCGACCTTGCGCTGATAGCGGTGCTCCGCCTGGCGCGCGATCTCGATCCGCTCGTCGCGGGTCTCCTCGCGGAACCGGCTGATCCGGCCGTCCTCGGCCGCCGCGCGGGCCGCGTCGTCGGCGTACTCGCCGGTGAGCGGCTGGAGTTCGCCGACGATGACGATCTCTTCGCGATCCACCGTGACTTCGGGGTCGCCGGTGAACCAGCCTTCGGGGAGTCTGCCGCCGAACCACGCGGCCGCGTCGTCCGCCGCCGGGATGTCCGCCTGCTGCCAGCCGCCCCGGCCTTTCCAGCTTCCGCGTCCCATCTGACCCGCCTCCTCGATTACATGATTACAACGCTACCGACGCTACGCCCGCAGCGACAGAAACTCACGCGTGTTCTCCCCCGGCGAAAACCCGGGGCAACCTGATGACCTGCGCGGACGTGTTCCCACCAGCAGCCGACGAGGAAGGGGAACCTCATGCTGAAGAAGGTCATGATCGGCGCGCTCGTGCTCGGAGCCGCGCAGCTGGCGGTGGTCGCGCCGGCCGCCGCGACCACCGATCCCAGCTGGTATCTCGGCCCGACCCCGCTCGGGCCGGGCGAGCAGATCTACGCCGAAACCAGGGCGGGCGCGGGCGGGTGTGTCCCGAAAGGCCCGGTGACGTCTCCGGGGCTCGCCGAGCCGATCGGCTGGACCATCGGCGGGAACTTCGGGAAATACGGCGGGTACGGGCGCGTGGTGAAGAAGCCCGGCAAATACGTCGCGACGCTCAACTGCACCGACGGACGCAAGTCGACCCGGACGTTCACGGTGACGGGAGTCCCGCCGTCCAGCACCACGAAGCCGCCGAAACCCACTCCGAAACCGAAGCCGAAGCCACAGGTCACCGTGAAACCGGCAGGCGCACCGCAGACGGGCGGCGGTGCCTTCGCCCCTATGTCGTGGGACTGGTGAGCTGAGACCGCAGTTCCTCGGCGGTGGTGACGGGCCGCTCGCACACGTACCCGCGGCACACGTACGCGGCGGCGGTGCCGTCGACCAGCGGCCGATCGGCCAGCAGCGGCACCCCTTCGGCATCCGGGGTCCCGCTCACGACGACGGCTCCGTCCGGCAACGACGCGACGGCCGCGGCCAGCAGATCCGCGCGTGAAGCGGCATCCGGGCCGACGACGGCGACCTGCACCGGTCCGGCGGCGGCCGCTTCGGCCACGGTGAGCCAGTGCCCGGCGAACCGCGGCGCGTGGGCGGCGAGCCGTCCCGCCCGGGCGAGCGCCTGCTCGGCCGCCTCGCGATAGCGGCCCACCCGGTCGTGCCCGGCCAGCACGGACGCGGTCAGCAAGGCGTTCGCCAAGGCCGAGGCTCCCGACGGGCTCGCGTTGTCGGTCGGGTCGGAAGGCCGCTGCACCAGGACTTCCGCGTCGTCGGCGGTGTCGTAATAGGCACCCGTCGAGTCGGGGACGCCGAAATGGGTCAACGCGAGGTCCAGCAAGGTGATGGCGTCGGCGAGCCACCGCGGCTCGCCCGTCGACTGGTGGAGTTCGAGCAGTCCTTCGGCGAGGCACGCGTAGTCCTCCAGCACCCCCGCCGTCGTGCCGACGACGCCGTCGCGGGAGGTCCGGCGCAGGCGTCCGGCCACGAAATGGGTGTCCATCAGGAATGCCGCCGCGCGAGCCGCCGCTTCGATCCACTGTGGACGATCGAGCCGCGAGCCCGCTTTGGCGAGCGCGCCGATCGCCAGCCCGTTCCAGGCGGCGATCACCTTGTCGTCGCGGGCGGGCTGGGGGCGCTCGTTCCGCGCGGCCAGCAACGCGCGGCGGACTCGCTCATAACGCGTTTCGTCCTCTGGATGCGGTTCGCGCAGCCGCAGCGTCGAGGCGCCATGCTCGAAATTGCCCCGCTCGGTCACCTGGAACAGCTCGGCCGCCCAAGCACCGTCCTCCTCGCCGAGCACTTCGGCGAGCTGCGCGGGCGTCCAGACGTAGGTGAGCCCTTCGACGCCATCGGTGTCCGCGTCGAGCGACGCGGCGAAACCGCCCTCGGTCGTCCCGAGGTCGCGCAGCAAGAACTCCGCCGTCTCTTCGACCGCCCGCCGTGCGTACTCGTGCCCGGTCACGCCGTGGAACTGCGCGTAGAACCGCAGGAGCAAACCGTTGTCGTACAGCATCTTCTCGAAATGCGGCACTTCCCAGCCCGCGTCGACCGAGTACCGCGCGAACCCACCCGCGAGCTGGTCGTTCAGGCCGCCCAGCGCCATCGCCTCGGCGGTGTGCTCGACCATGGCGAGGTCGGCACCGGTGCGCTCGTGGTGACGGAGCAGGAAGTTCAACGCCATGGTCGGCGGGAACTTCGGCGCTCCCCCGAATCCGCCGTTCCCGGTGTCGAACTCCTTGCGCAGCGTGGCGACCGCGGCGTCCAGCGCCGCACCGTCCACAACGGACTCGGGCAGCGGCCCGCTCTTCTCCGTGAGGTGGGCGATGATCTGCCGGGCGCCGGAACGCAGCTCGTCCGGCCGCTCGCCCCAGGCCTCGGCGACCGCGACGAGCAGCTGCGAGAACGACGGCATCCCGGGCCGCGGCGACGGCGGATAGTAGGTGCCGCAATGGAACGGCTCCCCTTCCGGCGTCAGGAAGCACGTCATCGGCCAGCCGCCCTGACCGGTCATCGCCTGCGTGGCCGCCATGTACACCGAGTCGATGTCCGGGCGCTCCTCGCGGTCCACCTTGATGTTGACGAAGTTCGCGTTCATCAGCGTCGCGGTGGCTTCGTCCTCGAAGGACTCGTGCGCCATGACATGGCACCAGTGGCAGGCCGCGTAGCCGACCGAAAGCAGGATCGGCACGTTCCGCCGTTTCGCCTCGGCCAGCGCCTCCTCGCCCCATGGCCACCAGTCCACCGGGTTGTCGGCGTGCTGCAGCAGGTACGGACTGGTCGCGGCCTTCAGGCGGTTCGACATGTCACCAGGGTCGCATGCGGGAAAAGCGGGGGCGCGGAGCGGCGGTCTGCGCGACACTCGTCCGGTGCTCCTGACCATGACCACCACCCGGAACCCGGCCACCGACCTCGGCTTTCTCCTGCACAAGCATCCGGAGAAGGCGCAATCGCTCACGCTCTCGGCCGGGACGGCGCACGTCTTCTACCCGGAGGCGGCCGACGAGCGCTGCACCGTTTCCCTGCTGGTCGAGATCGACCCGGTCGACCTCGTGCGCGGCGGCGGCACGTCGCTGACCCAGTACGTCAACGACCGCCCGTACGCGGGCGGCTCGTATCTGGCGGTGGCGCTGCGGGCCGCCTTCACCACGGCGCTGGCCGGCCGGTGCGCGAACCGGCCGGAGCTGGTCGACGAGCGTTTCCCGCTGGAGATCCGGGTCCCGTCGCTGACCGCGCGCGGCGGCGCAGAGGTCGTCCACAAGCTCTTCGAACCGCTCGGCTGGCAGGTCGAGGCGAAGGTCGTCCCGCTCGATCCCGAATTCCCGCAGTGGGGCGATTCCCGCTACGTCGATCTCCGGCTGACCGGCACGCAGCGTGTCGTCGACGCGTTGCGGCACCTGTACGTGCTGCTGCCCGCGCTCGACGGCGACAAGCATTACTGGATCGGCCAGGACGAAGCGGACAAGCTGCTGCGCGTCGGTGAAGGCTGGCTCGCCGGGCATCCGGAACGCGACCTGATCACCAACCGGTACCTCGAACGACGTCGCCCGATCGTCTCGTACGCGCTCGACCGGCTCGCCGAGGCGGACGACGTGCCGGCCGAAGCCGAGGCCAGGGTCACCGAGCAGCCGGACCGGCCCGAACCGCTGGCCGTCCAGCGTCAGGGCAGTGTGCTCGCGGCGCTCCGGGCGGCGGGCGCACGGCGTGTGCTCGACCTCGGCTGCGGTGGTGGCGCGTTGCTGCGCGTGTTGCAGAAGGAGCCGTCGTTCACCGAGATCGTCGGTGTCGACGTTTCCGCGAGCGCACTCGACATCGCCGAAAAGCGACTGAAGGACAAGTCGCGAATCACCCTGAAGCAGTCCGCGCTGACCTACGCGGATCCGTCGCTGGCCGGCTACGACGCGGCCGTGCTGATGGAGGTGATCGAGCACGTCGACGAGGAGCGCCTGCCCGCGCTGGAGCACGCCGTGTTCGGGGTCGCCGCGCCGCGCACGGTGCTCGTCACGACGCCGAACGCCGAGTACAACCGGCACTTCGAATTCCTCGAAGAAGGCCGGTTCCGGCACGCCGACCACCGTTTCGAGTGGACACGCGAGCAGTTCCGTACGTGGGCCGAAGGAGTCGCGGCACGGCGCGGCTACGACGTCCGCCACCTGCCGGTGGGACAGGAGTCCCAGGAATCAGGACCGCCGACCCAAATGGCGGTCTTCACGTCTCGAAAGGAGGCCGTGGCATGAAACTGACCATTCCCGACATGTCCCTCGTCGTGCTCGTCGGCGCCTCCGGCTCCGGCAAGTCGACCTTCGCGCGGACGCATTTCGCGCCGACGCAGGTGCTGTCCAGCGACTACTTCCGCGGCCTGGTGGCCGACGACGAGAACGACCAGAGCGCCTCGGGCGCCGCTTTCGACGTGCTCCACTACGTCGCGGCGAAGCGGCTCGAAGCGGGACGGATCACCGTCATCGACGCGACGAACGTCCAGCGCGCATCGCGGGCGAGCCTGCTGAAGCTGGCGAAGGAGTACGACGTCCTGCCGACGGCGATCGTGCTGGATCTGCCCGTGAAGGTCTGCCAGGAACGCAACGAGGCCCGGCCGGACCGCGATTTCGGCGAGCACGTCGTCCGGCGTCAGCGCGGTGAACTGCACCGCTCGCTGAAGTCGTTGGAGCGCGAGGGTTTCCGTCGTGTGCACGTGTTGCGGAGCGAGGCCGAGATCGCCGAAGCGGAGATCGTCGTCGAGCCGCTGCGCAACGACCGTCGCGACCTCACCGGACCGTTCGACGTCATCGGCGACGTCCACGGCTGCCGCGAGGAACTGGACGAACTGCTCGTCGAACTGGGCTACGTCGACGGCGTGCACCCGGAGGGACGGACCGCGGTGTTCGTCGGCGACCTCGTCGACCGCGGCCCCGACACCCCGGGCGTACTGCGCCGCGTGATGGCGATGGCCGAGGCGGGCAGTGCGCTGGTCGTCTGCGGGAACCACGAACAGAAACTGGTCCGCGCGCTCAACGGGCGCAAGGTCAAGACCACGCACGGCCTCGCGGAGTCGCTGGAGCAGCTTTCCGCGCAGGACGAGGACTTTCGCGCGAAGGCGCACGCCTTCTGCGAAGGGCTCATCGCGCACTATGTCCTCGACGGCGGCAAGCTCGTCGTGGCGCACGCAGGCCTGCCCGAGAAGTTCCACGGACGCGCGTCCGGCCGGGTGCGGAGCACCGCGCTCTACGGCGACACGACCGGCGAGACCGACGAGTACGGCCTGCCGGTCCGGTTGCCCTGGGCGCGCGACTACCGCGGCAAGGCGATGGTCCTCTATGGACACACGCCGACGTTGGAGCCGGAGTGGATCAACGGGACCATGTGTCTCGACACGGGCTGCGTGTTCGGCGGCAAGCTGACCGCTTTACGTTATCCGGAGCGGGAAGTCGTCTCGGTGAAGGCGAAGAAGGTCTGGTACGAGCCCGCCCGGCCGCTCGAACCGGCGCGGCCGTTGGGTGGACGCGAACCCGCGGTGCTGGAACTGGGCGACGTCACCGGGAAGCGGATCGTCGAGACCCGGCACCACGGCCGGGTCGGGGTCTCCGCCGAGCAATCGGCGGCGGCACTCGAGGTGATGAGCCGTTTCGCCGTCGACCCGCGCTGGCTGCCGTACCTTCCGCCGACCATGGCGCCGTGTTCGACGTCCGCCACGGACGGCTACCTGGAACATCCCGAGGAGGCTTTCGCCGAGTTCCGCGCGGCGGGTGTCGATCACGTCCTGTGCGAGGAGAAGCACATGGGTTCGCGGGCCGTCGTGCTCGTGTGCCGTGACGACGACGTGGCTCCCGCGCGGTTCGGGATCCCGGGACCCGGCGCGGTCTACACCCGCACCGGCCGTCCGTTCTTCAGTCCGGACCAGAACGCGCGGCTGCTCGCCGATGTGCGGGAAGCGGCGTCGGAACTGTTCGAGGAGCTGGACACCGGCTGGCTGCTGCTCGACACGGAGTTGCTGCCGTGGAGCGCGAAGGCCGGTTCGCTGATCTCGGGCCAGTACGCGGCCGTCGGGGCGGCGGCGCAGTCCGTGCTGCCCGCCGCCGTCGCTTCACTGGACGCGGCCGCGGCTCGCGGGATCGACGTGTCGGAACTGTTGGCGCGCACCAGGACTCGCGAGTCCACTGTGGACGCGTACCGGCAGGCGTACCGGCGTTACTGCTGGCCGACCGACGGCCTCGACGGTGTCCGGCTGGCGCCGTTCCAGATCCTGGCGTCGGAGGGACACGCGTACCACGACCGGCCGCACGAGTGGCACCTTGCGCTGCTGGACCGGCTCACCGGCGACCGGTTCACCCGCACGCGGACGCTGGCCGTCGACACCACCGACCCGGCGTCGGTGACACGCGGCGTCGCATGGTGGCTGGAGCTGACCGGCGCGGGCGGCGAGGGCATGGTCGTCAAACCGGCGGCGAACCTGACGCGCGGCGCGCGCGGGTTGGTTCAGCCGGGGGTGAAGGTGCGCGGACGCGAGTACCTGCGGATCATCTACGGGCCGGACTACACGCTGCCGGAGAACCTCTCGCGCCTTCGCAAGCGGGGTCTCAACCGGAAGCGGGCGCTGGCGTCGCGCGAGTACGCGCTGGGGCTCGAGGCGCTGGAGCGGCTGGCGCGCGGGGAACCGCTGTGGCGGGTGCACGAGTGCGTGTTCGCCGTGCTGGCGCTGGAGTCGGATCCGGTCGACCCGCGCCTCTGACGCGCTTCGGAAATGCTATGAAAGGTCCTTTCCTTGCGAAATTTGCAAGGAAAGGACCTTTCATGGCAGCGCTCAGTCGGACTTGGCGGTCGGCTTCTCGGCCTTCGCGACCGGCTCGCTCTCGGCCTTCGGGGCTTCGGGAGCCTCCTCGGCCGAAGCGGGAACCTCCTCCGCGGGAGCGGCGGGCTCGTCGAAGCTCTCCGGCAGCCGCTTCAGGTGCTTGGTCATCGACCGCACCAGCAGCGCGACGGCGATCAGGAACAGGATCAGGATCAGGAAACCCACCGGCGACGACTTGCCGAAGTCCTCACCTTGGCCGCCGTTGTCGCCGTTGCCGGGCTGCTGCGCCAGGAACTGCGACGACACCGTCACCGGAACGACGGCGAACGCCGGCACCACGAAACTCATTAGCCCTCCTTCAAGCCGGCGAACAGATCGTCCTCCGGCAGGGTGCTGTCCACCAGTGAGCGGACCAGCTCGTACTCCTCGGTCGGCCAGACCTCGCGCTGCAGGTCGCGCGGGACGGCGAACCAGCGGCTGTTCGGGTCGATCTGGGTGGCGTGCGCCTTGAGCGCCTCGTCACGCTGCTCGAAGTACTCGCCGCATTCGACGCGCGTGGTCACCCGCTCCATGACGTCGGCCTTGTCCGGGTCCCACGACTTGAGCCACTCCTCGTACGGCGACTCCAGGCCGCGCGCGAGCAGGCCCTCGTGGAACACGGTCATCCTGGCGCGCGAGAACCCGTGCACGTAGTACAGCTTCATCGGCTGCCACGGCTCACCGGCGTCCGGGTACCGCTCCGCCTCGCCCGCGGCGTCGAAGGCCGCGACCGAGATCTCGTGCGTGCGGATGTGGTCGGGGTGCGGATAGCCGCCGTTCTCGTCGTAGGTGACGATCACGTGCGGGCGGAACTCGCGGATGACCTTCACGAGCGCACCGGTGGACTCTTCGAGCGGGATGACCGCGAACGAGCCCTCGGGGACCGGGGGAAGCGGGTCGCCTTCAGGCAGACCCGAGTCGATGAACCCGAGCCAGGTGTGGCTCACGCCGAGGATCTTGGCCGCGCGGGCCATCTCCTCCCGGCGGATCTCGGTCATGTTGGTCAGTACTTCGGGACGGTCCATGGCCGGGTTCAGCACACTGCCCGCTTCGCCACCGGTGCAGGTCACGACCATGACCTCGTGCCCCTCGGCGGCGTACTTGGCCATGGTGGCGGCACCCTTGCTCGACTCGTCGTCGGGGTGCGCGTGCACCGCCATCAGGCGGAGGCGTGACTTCGGCGGTTCATCGGCAGACACCATGCTCCGAACGTCCCCTTCTCGTTCCCTATTCCCCTCCAGACCCTGCCTGACGGCTCGCCCGGCCGGGCGCGGATACTCGAGGGGAACCACTCGCATACGACCCCATTGTCCCTGCGAGCACGACGACACCAACCGGGAGGCCCGGGTTGAGCACGGGACAGGACGCTCCCACCGCGGAAAGCACCCGGATGGACGTGCCGGGAGACCGGTACGGCAAGACCCGCTCCGCGAAGCCCGCCCGCTGGCGGCGCCTGGTGTTCGCCCTGGTCGCGCTGCTGGTCAGCGGCGGGATCGCCTATGTCGCGTACACGAACTTCGGCAGCGCGCCCATCGAGGGCGAACGCGTCTCGTTTGACGAGAAGCCGGGCGACGCGATGGAGATCACCATCAACGTGACCAGGGACGATGTGAACCGTCCCGGTGTGTGCGTCGTCCGGGTCCGTGACAAGGCGGGCGCGGAAAGCGGCCGTAAAGAGGTCCTCGTTCAGCCTGGTTCGAAGA
This sequence comes from Amycolatopsis japonica, assembly GCF_000732925.1. Classification (NCBI taxonomy): domain Bacteria; kingdom Bacillati; phylum Actinomycetota; class Actinomycetes; order Pseudonocardiales; family Pseudonocardiaceae; genus Amycolatopsis; species Amycolatopsis japonica. The sequence continues at coordinate 889,684 of NZ_CP008953.1, read as the reverse complement.
ACAGCCGGGTGACGACCACCATCAAGAGCATCGGAAAGCCGGTCACGGCTGATATCTTCGGATGCTCATACGACGTACCACGGTACCTGTCAAGGCCATAGCGGCCAACGGGGTGAAACAGGCGCCCAACGCCGAGGCGCGACCGAATTCCACCGGCGGCGATACCTCGCGCCGTGTTACTCTGATCTACCGGCACGGCCCAAGACGGGCCGTGTTTTTCCTTTATCTCAGCCAGGCCGGCGCGCCATGCCGGTCCGGTGGCCGGCTTGTACACCCAAGCCTGGCAGGCCCTACTAGGAGATGGTGACCGTGAGCGACACAAAGGTGACCTGGCTGACCCAGGATGCCTACGACAGGCTCAAGCAGGAACTCGACCACTACATCGAGCTCCGCCCGGTCATCGCTGCGAAGATCAACGACAGCCGGGAAGAGGGCGACCTCAAGGAGAACGGCGGCTACCACGCCGCCCGTGAGGAGCAGGGCCAGCACGAGGCCCGCATCCGCCACCTCCAGGAGCTCCTCCGCTCGGCCAAGGTGGGCGAGCCGCCCGCCAACGACGGCAGCGCCGGACCGGGCAAGGTCCTCACCGTGCGTTACGACGGCGACGACGAGGACGAGAACTTCCTCTTGGCGACCCGTGAAGAGGGCACCGAGGGCGACCTGGACGTCTACTCGCCGGAGTCCCCGCTCGGCAAGGCGCTGCTCGGCGCCAAAGAGGGCGAGACCCGCGAGTACGAGCTGCCCAACGGCAGCATCCAGAAGGTGACGCTCGTCAAGGCCGTGCCGTACACCGGCAAGTAGCCTCCCGCGCGCCCGGCTCCCATGGCCGGGCGCGCATATGAGCCGTTAGCGTGACCTCCGGAGAATTCTGGAGGGAAACGATGAGCGAACTACCCATCTGCGTCGCCTGCGGCATGCAGTACGCGGAACCCCGGTCGGACTGCCCGATCTGCGAGGACGAACGTCAGTACATCCCGCAGGCCGGACAGCGCTGGACCGATCTGGACACCGTCCGCGCGAGCGGGACGTACCAGGCACGCATCGAGGAGCAGGGCCCCGGCCTCATCGGGGTCGGGTCCACTCCCAACTTCGCCATCGGCGAGCGCGCACTGCTGGTCAAGGCCGAATCCGGCAACTTCCTGTGGGACTGCGCGGGCTTCATCGACGACGACCTCGTCGCCAAGGTCCGTGACCTCGGCGGCCTCACCGGCATCGCGATCAGCCACCCGCACTACTACACCACCATGGTCGAATGGGCCCACGCCTTCGACGTGCCGGTCTACCTGCACGAGGGCGACCAGCAGTGGATCGGCAGGCCGGATCCGGCGATCAAGCTGTGGAGCGGGACGACCCTCGACGTCGCCCCCGACCTGCGGCTCATCAACCTCGGCGTGCATTTCGCCGGCGGGACCGTGCTGCACTGGCCGGGCGGGGAGAACGGCCGCGGCGCGGTGCTCTCGGGCGACATCCTGCAGGTCATCCCGGACCGCCGCTTCGTCGGCATGATGTACAGCTACCCGAATCTGATCCCGGAGCGCCCCGAGGTCGTCCGCCGCGCGGCCGAACTGCTCGAACCGTACGCGTTCGAGGCGATCTACGGCGCCTGGTGGGACGCGATCATCCGCACCGACGGGCACGAGGCGGTCCAGCGGTCGGCGAAGCGGTACCTGAGCCAGGTGGGCTAGCTCCTCGCCGGCTTCGTGGTCCATGTGGCGACGCCGCGAAAGCCACTTTCGCAACGTTGAAAGTTGCGAAAGTGGCTTTCGCAACGCGCCCCGGCGGATCGCCCCGCCCAGCCGACGACGCTGTGCCCTTTGGGCTGACCAGCGCCCCAGCCGTCGACGGGGCACGTCGCGAAAGCCACTTTCGGGACATCAGATGTCCCGAAAGTGGCTTTCGCAACACAGCGCCGACCGTTCAGGAACGCGCCGGGATCCGTCACCGCCTAGCTCCTCGCCAGCCGTTCCAGCAGCGGCCGTACGCGCGGCGGAACCGGCGTCGACAACGCGATCGACGTCGACGTCCGCCGCACGTACGGCGCGCCGACCACCTCGTCCACCACCCGCTGCAGGTCGTCGTTGTTGCGCGCGACCATCCGCACGAAAAGGTCGCCCTGCCCGGTCGTCGCGTGGACCTCGCAGACTTCGTCGATGGCGGACAGCGCCTCCGCGACCTCGGCCCGGCGGCCCTGCGCGATCTCCAGGACGGCGAACGCGGTGAGGCCGTATCCCATCGCCGCGAGGTCTAGTTCGGGCGGGAACCCGCCGAGGATCCCGCGTTCGGTCAACCGGTCCAGCCGCGCCTGCACGGTGCCCCGCGCGACGCCGAGACGGCGGGCGCATTCGAGCACGCCGAGCCGGGGCGAGTCGGTGAGCAACAGCAGCAGCCGCGCGTCCAGTGCGTCGAGCGCTTCCGACATCGAGCCTTCCTCCTGAACAGGTTGTCCACTTTGACTGCGCGCACCCTGCTTCGACTGGTCATAGTGCGCAGTGAAATCTTTGACCGTTGCACATTTTGTCACGTGCTCCGATGCTTCAGGGCATGACGCACACAGTGGAACCCCAGGGTGCTCTTGACGACGTGAGCTACGACCAGCTGCGTCAGCTCGTCGGCCTCGTCGACCACGACTCTTCGACCGACCCCTTCCCGGTGAAGTCGATGGACGCGGTGGTGTTCATCGCGGGCAACGCCACGCAGACCGCGTGGTTCTACCAGGTCGCGTTCGGCATGCAGCTCGTCGCGTACTCCGGCCCGGAGACCGGCCACTTCGACCGTAAGTCGTTCGTGCTGAAGTCCGGCTCGGCCCGCTTCGTGATCACCGGCGGTGTCCAGCGCGACTCTTCGCTGCTCGACCACCACCGCCGCCACGGCGACGGCGTGATCGACCTCGCGCTCGAGGTCGCCGACGTCGACCGGTGCATCGAACACGCCCGCTCGCAGGGCGCCACCATCCTCGAAGAACCGCACGACGTCTCAGACGAGCACGGCACCGTGCGCGTCGCCGCGATCGCGACCTACGGCGAGACCCGCCACACGCTGGTCGACCGGTCGAAGTACACCGGCGTCTACCTGCCGGGCTACGAGCCGCGCGAGAGCAGCGTCGTCCGTCCGGAAGGCGCGCCGAAGCGGCTGTTCCAGGCCGTCGACCACTGCGTCGGCAACGTCGAGCTCGGCAAGATGGACTACTGGGTCGACTGGTACCACCGCGTCATGGGCTTCGTGAACATGGCGGAGTTCGTCGGCGACGACATCGCGACCGAGTACTCGGCGCTGATGAGCAAGGTGGTCTCCAACGGCAACCACCGCGTCAAGTTCCCGCTCAACGAGCCGGCGATCGCGAAGAAGCGGTCGCAGATCGACGAGTACCTCGAGTTCTACGGCGGCGCCGGCTGCCAGCACATCGCGCTGGCCACCAACGACATCGTCGCGACGGTGACCGCGATGCGCGCCGCGGGCGTCGAGTTCCTCGACACCCCGGACTCCTACTACGACGACCCGGAGCTGCGCGCGCGGATCGGCGAGGTGCGGGTGCCGATCGAGAAGCTCAAGGAGCACCGCATCCTGGTCGACCGCGACGAGGACGGCTACCTGCTGCAGATCTTCACCAAGCCGATCGGCGACCGCCCGACGGTGTTCTACGAGCTCATCGAGCGGCACGGTTCGCTCGGCTTCGGCAAGGGCAACTTCAAGGCCCTGTTCGAGGCCATCGAGCGTGAGCAGGAGCGTCGAGGCAACCTCTGACCCCGGCAGTTCGCAGGGCGTGAAAGGGCTCTTCATCGCACTTTGTGCGGTGGAGGGCCCTTTCGCTACGTGACGGGGCCGACTTTGTCGGCGGTGGGTGGTACACCGGACGGGAACTAAACTTCGAGCGCACCCGGAACCGGAGACCTCTCCGGACCGTCAGTGTGAAGACGTCAGCACGCAGCTTGGAAGGGTCCCGATGCCGGACAACGTCGACGCCAGCGAACGCATGGTGGACAACTGGACGAAGCAGATCCAGGAGACCGCCGCGCGCTATCAGGCGATGGCCGCCCGCATGCAGGGTCAGACCGTGACCGAGCGGTCGAAGGACAACACCATCGAGGTCACCATCGACTCGAAGGGCCTCCTCACGAACCTCGTCATCTCCGAAGCCGCGAGCGGCAAACGGATGGCGGAGGTCTCGTCGCAGGTCATGCGCCTCGTCCAGCTCGCGCAGTCGCGGATCCCGGAACTGCTGCAGGCGGCGATGGCCGAGACCGTCGGCACAAGCGACGAGACGGCGAACAGGGTGATCGCGGAAGCGCAGAGCACCTTCCCGGAGGCTCCGCCCGAGGAGAACCTCGCACCGCCGGAACCCGAGCGGCACCACCGCTTCGGCCCGGAGGACGACGAGCCCTCGCAGGCGAACCCGCCCCAGAACCCACCTCAGCCGAAGCCGATCCCGCGCCGCCGCCGCACGCAGGACGACGATGACGACGACTTCGGCGGCAGCATCCTTTCGTAGACGTCCATCCGGCCTGGTAGAGGGGAGAAACCATGGCAGGCAAGGGTTTTGAGCTCGGCGCCGACCTCGACGCACACGCCAAGCAGATCGACGGCATCGCCGACGGCCTGCGCACGGCGGTCGACGCCGCGCAGCAGGTGAGCATGCCGACCGACGCGTACGGCATCATCTGCCAGCCGTTCCGGATGATGCTCGACCCGGTCGAGGAGTTCGGCATCAACGCGCTGACCAAGGCCGTCGAGGCCGCGACGACGGTGGCGAACAACGTGCGGTCCGCGTCCAACGCCTACCAGACGCAGGACGAGAACTTCGCCGCCGAGTTCAAGAACGCGCAGGTGCCTGACTGATGCCCGAGGGAAACCCGCTCGTCGCGAACGCGCCGACGGATGGCGACGGCCCGGGTCCGCTGACGGCCGGGAACAGCGAATACGGCTACGGGGCGGGCATCGGCGTCGCCGAGTCGGCCATGGACGCCTTCAACGGCATCTCGAACGGCGACTGGATCGGCGGCGGGCTCGGCGTGCTGAGCCTCGCGGGCGAGCTCGCCAGCGCGGCGATCGACCCGTTCGGCTACCTGATGTCGTCGGTGGCCTCGTTCCTGATGGAACACATGCAGCCGCTGAAGGACATGCTGGACGCCGTCGCCGGCGATCCGCCGGTCATCCAGTCGTACTCCGAAACCTGGGGCAACGTCGCCAAGAAGCTGGAAGACACCCAGGTCGAGTTCTCGAACGCGGTCAAGAACGGCACGACCGGCTGGACGGGCGAGGCGGCCGACCAGTACCGCAAGCAGGCCGCGGAACAGGCCGAGGCGATCAGCGGCGCGGCGACGGTCGCGGGCGCGATCAGCACCGTCGTGATGATCTTCGGCGAGATCGTCACGTTCGTCCGTGAGTTCATCCGCCAGCTGATCGCGGACGCGGTCGGCAAGCTCATCGCGTGGGTCATGGAGACGGTGTTCTCCCTCGGCTTCGGCACGCCCGTGGTGGTCGCGCAGGCCGTCACCGCGATCGCCAAGTGGGCCGCGAAGATCGCCGACAAGCTCAAGGAACTGTGCGACGCGATGCGGCGGGTCTCGCCGCTGCTCGGCAAGCTGGCCGACGTCTTCGAGAAGATCATCAAGATCTTCGGCAAGATCGCGGGCAAGGTCACCGGCCTGGACGTGATCAACACCAAGAACATCAAGCCGGGCGGGTTCATCCAGCGCGGCGGCAGCGGCGGCGGATCCGGTGGGTCCGGCGGCGGATCCGGCTCGGGGTCCGGGGACGGTCCGGACGGCGACGGTTCGGGCAGCGGCTCTGGTGACGGCAGCGGCTCCGGCGACGGATCCGGAAGCGGCGACGGTTCCGGCAGCGGTAGCGGCGACGGTTCGGGCAGCGGCTCCAACGGAGACAACTCCGGCGGCAACTCGGGCGACACCGACAGCGGCCCGAACGACGGCTCCGGAGGCAACTCCGGCGACACCAACAGCGGCACTGGCGGCAACTCCGGCGACACCAACAGTGGTCCGAACGACGGCGGGTCCAGCGGAGACACCCCGTCCAACACCACCCGCGGTGGTGACGGTGGCGGCTCGTCCACCCGCTCCGACAGCGGCTCCCCGAACCGCGCCGGCGACGGACCGTCCACTTCGGACGGAAACTCCGCCGGTGGCGATGGTTCCTCCAGTGCCGCCCGTTCCGACGCGCCGACGCCGCATACCCGGTCCGACGGTGGTTCCCCCGGCGATTCCGCCACCCCGAACCGCGCGTCCGACGGCGGCTCGCCGAGCCCGAACCGCGCGGACACCGGAGGTTCGCCCAGCCACACACCCGACGGCGGCTCTCCCGCCCCGCACACGCGGACGGACACCGGCGGCTCCCCGAGCCACACGCCGGACAGCGGCTCCTCCACCCCGCACACCCGTGCCGACAGCGGTTCCCCCGCTCCGCACACGCGGGCCGACAGCGGCGGTTCCCCCAGCCACACCCCGGACGGGGGCTCGCCCGCACCGCACACCCGCACCGACAGCGGCGGCTCCCCCAGCCACACCGGTGACGGCGGCTCGCCCCGGACGCACGGCGGCGACGGCGGCGGTTCACCCACCCCTCGTTCCGACCCGTCGCCCGGCCACCACGGCGGCAACGACGGCGGCAGCCCCACCAGGCCGACCGACAGCGGCACGACGACCAGCGGTACCGCACCCACGGCGCCGCGTCTCGGCGACGCAGGACCGTCGCACATGCCTTCGCAGCGTGGCGGTTCCGGCGGCGACGGTTCGCCCGGTGTCCCGCCGCAGGGCCAGCCGATGGCGGGCGGCATGCCGCCTCAAGGCGCTCCGGGCGGCACCTCCGGCGGCACTCCGGGTTCGCCCGGCGGCAGGCCCCAAAGCGGCGGCTGGACGGGTACGCCCGGTTCGCCGCGCACCCCGGACCCGCACGCCCCGCGCACACCCGACACCCACACCGGCCCCAGCCGCGGTCCCGGCCAGACCGGCCCCGGCGGACGGCCGAACCAGCCGCATCAGCCGCAGCCGGTCGCCCGTGGCAACGACTTCGGCCCCGGCGCCCAGCCGCACACCGGCACCCCCGGTTCGCCGGGTACGCACGGCCCGGGCAACCGGCCGGGCGGCACGGGGCCCGGCAACACCGGCCCGGGCGGCCGCGGTCCCGGGGGCCACTCCGGGCCGCCGCACTCGCCGGACGGCCACGGCCCCGACGGGCACGGCCCGCGCCAGGACCCGGACGGTCACCCGCACGACCGCGGCCCCGACGCCGAGCCGGATCGCCCGCTGACGCCGGACGAGGTCAACCAGCGGCATTCCGAAGGCACGCCCGCGGGCAGCTCGTACCACCGTGGCGACTCGGACATGGGCGACCTGCCGCACCGCGTCCAGCCGGATCCGGACGGCCGCTACACCGTCGACGTGCACGTCACGCCGGACGGCCACGCCCGTATCGGCAACCGCACCTACACCCCGGAAGAGTTCGCGGACATCCTGCGACGCAACGGGGATTACGACGGCCGCCCGATCCGCCTGATCGGCTGCGACGCCGGCTCGAACGACTTCGCGCGCCGTCTGTCGCGGGAGCTCGACACCGAGGTGATGGCGCCGAGCAAGCCGGCGTGGACCGACTCGAACGGGCGCGTCTTCTCGTCCGATTACGAGATCGGCCCCGACGGCCGCCCTCGGCCCAAGATCCCGCCGAACGGCGAATGGGACGTCCACAGCCCCGACGGCACCGCCCGCCGGGCGAGCGACGACGGCTTCACCCCGGACACCTCGCACGCGGACAAGCACGACGTGGACGCCGACAGCGCCCGCGACCGCGGCAGGGACTTCCCTTCACAGCACGAGATCGAGGGCGGCTGGAAGGAGCCGGACTACACCCCGCCTCGCCGGGACGTCACGTTGCAGCCGGGCGAGCGGTTCTACGATCCCAGCAACCCGAGGCCGCTGGATCCGAACACGAAGTACGAGGTCACCGATGGCTCCGGCCGACGGTCGACCATCTACACCGATGACTCCGTGCCGCCCAAGATCACGCATGTCGACGCCGACGTCCCGAACACCCGGATCGGGTCCGATCCGTCCAACTCACTGGCGAACCCGGACACGGACCACCTCCTCCCCGACGTCGACTACCGGGTGCACACCGGCGAGGGCCGGTTCGAGTTCAGTACCGATGGCAACGGCAACCCGCGGCTGGACCTGGACGACTTCGATCCCCCCGCCAACGCCAGGCCGGAAACCGTGCCGAACTGGGATCCCAGTGCGAATGGTGACGGCCCGTTCAGCAACAAGCCCCGGTCGGAACTCACTCCCAACACCGCGTACAAGGTGTACTCGACGGACGCCAACGGCAACAAGGTCCTGCACGGGACCTTCTACACCAACAACGAAGTGCCGCCGCGCTTCACCCATATCGAGACCCGGCCGGACGATCCCAAGAACCGCTGGATCAACCCCGAAACCGGTGACAAGCAGACGATGCACGACGCGCAGGCGCACAGGCCCGACGGCCTTCCGCTCAAGGGCGTCAAGTACAAGATCGGCGACTTCAATTACCACGCCGATCAGTACGGCAACAGCCCGGTCTCGTTCGAGCCCGACTACTCCACTAAGGCGGGACCGCGCGGGAACACGAGCGTCATGACCCGGATCGGCGCGATCGGCGTCACGGACACCGGCCTGCCCGCACGAGGCGGCCACACCGGGGACCACGCCTCCGGCGCGGGTGGCGGCCGTATCGCCGGCGCCCCCCAAGCGCATACACAGAACAACCACACCGCCGGGAGCGACGAGAACAACTGGGCGTACTCGGAAACCGACCGCCGGACAGCCGAAAGCCGCGGTGGCGACCACGGCAGGGTGCGGACCTGGCTCGAGAAACCGTCCGTCGGGGAGACCCCGGACCGGTGGCACACCATGTCCGAGAGAATCGCACCGGACGGAACCCGCACTTACAACTTCAGGAGCTTCGTGAATGTCCCCAACCCCGCCCCCGTCGCCCCCCACACCCCCCTCCGGCCAGAGCCCCCGGCAAATGTCTGACCAGGAGCGGGCCGATCAGCTGGTCCAGCAGATCGGTGCGGCCGTGCTGCAGGAGGCGCCGCCGGGGTGGCGGCGGATCGACCTCAAGGCCACCATGGCCACGATGGTCGAGGAGCTGGCGATCACCGTGATCATGGAGGACGGGAGCAGCGCGCAGATGCAGCCGCCCGACATCCGGGCGGCCCTCCAGGAATCGCGTCAGGCCCTTTACGAACCGGGGAAGGGCACCTGGCTGGCGATGCGGCTCATCCTCGACCCTCCGGGCTCGTTCGCCGTCCACTACAACTTCACCTTCGATCCGCTGTGGGATCCCCCTGTCCCGGCGGTGGTCTACCAACGCGACCTCGAGGCGTTCCCGCGCGACGAGGAGAACATTCCGGCCTGGTACCGGGCACGGCTCGAAGAGCAGCAGGAAGGAGCTGAGCAGGCGTGACGATTCCGGCCAAGTTCGGTGACGTCGACCAGGAACGGATCCTGACCGAGATCGCCGACCAGCTGAAGTTCCTGCTCCCTCCCGGCTGGGACTACGTCCAGATCAAGTACAACGCCATCGGCGACTACCGGGAAACGGCCGCCATCGTGCGGTCGGTGGCGGAAACCCTCACCCCGTGGACCCCGCCGGAGGTCATCGCGGACCTGTTCGCCGAGCTGCGGGCGGGAGCCGCGAATCCCGTCGGGGGCACCTGGCTGGGCGCCGTGTTCGAAATGCGCCATCCGGGTTCGTTCAGGGTCAACTTCAACGGAACGGCGGAGCCGGAGTTCCGGAACCCGCCGCCCGCCGAGGCCTTCGCGGAGGAACTTCGGCGCTTCCCGCGTGCGGACGAGAACATCCCGGACTGGCTGCGGCTGCGGGCCGACGAAGCCGGCGACGCCTCCTGACGCCTGAAAGAGGGAACATGACCCAGCCACCGGCGTCCTTGAACCAGCAGCAGCAACAGCAGCTCGTCTGGCAGATCGGCCACGCCCTCGCGACGCCGCTGCCGCCCGGCTGGCGGCAGATGCGCGTCGAGTTCCGGGCGGCGGGCAGGCATGTCGAGGTCGACCTTCTCGTCACCGGCCAGGATGGGCTGCCGCGTCCGGTGCAGGCGAGCCAGGAAGCCGTGCAGTTGCTCGGCAACCTGCGGGCGGGGATGTACCAGCCCGGCCGCGGGACCTGGCTGAACGCGATCCTGGTCTACGGTCCGGCGACCGTGCTCAGCACGGACTTCCTCGCGGACGTGGAGCCGCCGTGGCGGCAGGCGCCGCCGCAGATCGGCTTCCAGGACGAACTGCGGTTCTTCCCGCGCGCCGAGCAGTCCATCCCGCCCTGGCTACGGCAGCGAGCCGGGCTCGACACCGAGCCGCCCGCCGAACCCGCGGTGGCGACTCCACTCGCCGAAACCCCGGAGGCGCTGCGCGTCCCGCGGGTCCACGACGGTCTCGACGAGTCGGGCCGCCCGATGGTGAACCGTGAGCCGCTGTCCCCTGCCGAGCGGGACCGGGTGCTGCAGTACCTCGACGGCGCGCCGGTCGTGCTGGCGTCGCGGACCTACGACGCCGACGCCTTCGACCCCGACAGGGAACCGTTGGTGCCGTTGAACTTCCGCACGGACGGCCGGTGGTATTGGCCGGGCGCGGTCGCCTACTACCTGCGCGAGCACGACGTCGCCCCCGATCCCGAACTCCTCGGTCACATCAGGGCGTTGCGGTTCACCCTGCCCGAGGTCGGCGAGCCGGAACGGGAACTCGCGGTCGCCGCGATCACCGGTCAGCCGTCCACTGAGGACTGAGGTGTTCGAGGCCGATCCGCGGCCGGAAGATGCCACCTGACGGATACGTCACGTGACAAGTTCGCGGTCCGGGTACTCTTGACGGCGTCGGCGAAGGCGACCAGGGAGCTCACATGGCACGGGGGAACATCGGCAGGGTCCGGGCGACCCGCTCCGCCGGGATGCTCCCGGTCGTGCTGGCACTCACCTCGGCCGCACTGCTGACCGGCGCCGCCGTCTACACGGTCGACCGCGCCGGCTGCGTGGACCCGGGCCAGTACATCCGGCACGACAACCACATCGAGCTCGTCGGCGGCTGCGTCGACGGCTCGGAGCTGCCCGCCGCGCCGCAGGGGACTTCGCACGAGGCGGACGCGAAGACCGGCGTCACGCCCAGCAACTTCCGCCCGTAACCGGGCGCTTCCTCCCACCACACCGCGCTGACCAGCGCGAAAGGAGCAAGGGACCTTTGCTGTCATTTGCTTAGCATGGCTACGCGAACGACACCAAAGGTCCCTTGCTCACTCTCCGGGCTCGGCGGCGGTCAGCCCAGGGCGTTGGCCAGATCGGCGATCAGGTCGCTGCCGTCCTCGATGCCGACCGACAGGCGCAGCAGGTTGTCCGGCACTTCCAGGGTGGACCCGGCGGTGCTCGCGTGGGTCATCCGGCCAGGATGCTCGATGAGCGACTCGATCCCGCCCAGCGACTCGGCGAGGATGAACAGCTTCGTCTTCGACGCGGCTTCGAGAGCGGCCTGCTCGCCGTCGACATGGGTGAACGAGATCATCCCGCCGAAGCGCCGCATCTGCTTCGAAGCGATCTCGTGGCCGGGGTGCTCCGGCAGGCCCGGGTAGTAGACCCGCTCGACCTTCGGGTGCTTCAGCAGCATCCGGGCGATCAGTTCGGCGTTGTCGCTGTGCCGCTCCATCCGCAACGCGAGCGTCTTGATCCCGCGCAGGGTCAGCCAGGCGTCGAACGGACCGGGCACCGCGCCCGCGGCGTTGCGCAGGTAGAACAGCTGCTCGCGCAGTTCGTCCTCGTTCGTCAGGATCGCGCCGCCGACGACGTCGGAGTGCCCGCCGAGGTACTTGGTCGTCGAGTGCAGGACGACGTCGGCACCCAGAGAAAGCGGGTTCTGCAGGTACGGGGTGGCGAAGGTGTTGTCGACGACCAGGCGGGCGCCGGCGCCGTGCGCGACCTCGGCCAGCGCGGCGATGTCGGCGATCCCCAGCATCGGGTTCGTCGGCGACTCGCACCAGATCAGCTTCGTCTCCGGCCGGATCGCGGCGCGAACCTCGGCGATGTTCCCCAGGTCGGCGACCGTGTGCTCGACGCCCCACAGGCTGAGCACCTTGTCGATCAGCCGGAAAGTGCCGCCGTACGCGTCGTTGCCGAGCACGAGGTGGTCTCCGGGCCGCAGGGTCGCCCGCAGCAGGACGTCACTTGCCGCCATCCCCGACGCGTACGCCAGACCGTGCCGCGCGCCTTCGAGCGCCGCGAGCGCGACCTCCAGCGCGGTGCGCGTGGGGTTCGCGGTGCGGGAGTACTCGTAGTCGCCTTCGCGCGTGCCGCCGACGCCGTCCTGCGCGTAGGTCGAGGTCTGATAGATCGGCACGATGACCGCGCCGGTACGGGGATCAGGGGTCTGCCCGGCGTGGATCGCGCGCGTCTCGAAGCCCAGCAGAGAGTAATCGTCGGCCATACCCCCAAGGGTACGGCCACCCACCCGGGATCCCATCGTCTGGGATTGAACTCACCACTGCGCGGGTGGTTGTCCCTGCTGCTGGGCACCGGGAGCCGGCGGGTAGCCGGGCTGTGGCGGGTAGCCGAAGTTGGGCGGCTGCGTGGGAGTGTTCTTGGCCGCCAGCCAGCGCCCCGTCGGCGGGATCAGCGCGAGCACGAGGGTCACGATCGCCGGGATCAGGACCACGAAGAGAAGCCAGCCGAAGCCGAAATGCAGCATCACCCCGCCGTACGAGAAGTAGAAACTCGAGCCGATCGCCCGGAACAGGAAGGTCAGCGCCACGAACCCGATCGCGCCCGCGGAACCGATCACGGTGAGCACCCGTCCGGCGCGTTTGCGCACGAGCAGCAGGATCCCGCCGCCCAGCAGCAGAGCCGCGCTGACGAAGTCCAGCACCGCCCCGACGACGAGGAACGAAATGACGTAATGGGAGAGCTCGATGACGTGGGACACGGTCCCGGCGAGGAACCAGAGCCCGCCGAGGATCGCCAAGATCCCGGCGATGATCCCGGTCGCCCCGCTCGGTTGCCGCGCCATTCCCGGCGGCGGGTAGGCACCGGGTGCCGGGTAGCCGCCCTGCGGCGGGTAGTGCTGGTAAGTCATTTCTCCCCTTTGCCGAATCCTTGTCCCATCCCCGGCTACCAGCCGGGAAGCCGATCCTGCTTCGACGGCTCTTCCTCGTCGGGCCGTCGTCCCTCCAGCCAGTCCGAGGTCGGCCTGATCACCGACAGCACCAGCGCGGCGAAGGTCATCACGAACAGGACGAACGCGACCACCTCTCCTGTCACCAGTGGCTCTCCGTCCACTTCGGCGAAGAAGTACGCGCGGGCCGCTCCGTTCGCGAGCAACGTCGCCACCATCGCGAGCGCCGTCCCGGCGACGACGAGGGTGCGGCCGAGGGTCCGGCGCAGCAGCAACAGGATGCCGCCGACGAACAAGGCCGCCGTCAGTACCCCGTTCCACGCGGTTCCGGCGAAGTACTGGGGAGCCGGCCCGAGAAAGGCGAGCTGCCCGACGAAGGCGCCCGCCTCGGACAAGTACCGCATGCCGCACAGGATGGCGAGGACGGCCGCGCCGATCGCGGTCCCCGAAGACTGGTTCTGCCCCATCGAACTCCCCCAAGCCGAGCCGGACGGCTCAGGATCTCACCATCCACCCTGCTGGGGAAACTGATTCTGCGGCCGATACGGCTGCACCGGGGCGGGCCGCCAGCGCAGGTACCTGAACGTCGGCGGGAGCACCGCCAGCAGCAGCGACACCAGACCGAACACGACCATGGCCAGCCGGAGGACACCGTCGAAGGTCGCGAACCGGAGCAGGATGTCGAGATGGATCCGGTACGGCACGCGGAACGCGATCGGCTCCAGCACGACGGCCAGGATGGCGAGCAGCGAGCCGAGGATCAGCAGGATGGCGCCGATCAGCGAACGGAAGAACGTCGTCAGCGCGCCCATCAGCAGGAACAGCGCGGCGACCAAGTACAGCACCAGTTCGACGAGCGCGAAGCCGGGCAGGTTCGAAAGGCTGAACCCCGACGGGAGCTCGATGAAGTAGCGGATCGGGATGAAACCGGACGCGAGCGCCCCGACGAGGCCGAGCACCGCCGCGATGATCGCCGTCGCCCCGGACGGCTTGGCCTGCGGTGCGGGGTACCCGAAACCTGGCGGTCCGGGCTGCTGGGCGGGATATCCGTACGGACCGGTCACGTCGCTCCCGTCGGGCCAGGTGTGGTCAACGGCGCTCACCCTAGTCCGCGGGTACCGGCCGTGGCAGGCGAATCGGCATACCCCGGCCAAAACGGAACACCCCCGGCCACGGGCCGGGGGTGTTCCGAACGAAACCGTTCAGCGGCGGCGAATCACCACTGCTGCGGGGGCTGACCGGGCTGCTGGCCCGGCTGGCCGAAACCGCCGCTGGGCGGCCCCTGCTGTCCGGGCTGCTGCCCGAAACCGCCGGGCTGCTGCGGGGCCTGGCCGAAACCACCCTGCGGCGGCTGGCCCGGCTGGGCGAACCCGCCACTGGGCGGGCCCTGCTGACCCGGCTGCTGCCCGAAACCACCGGGCTGACCCTGCTGCGGGAAACCACCCGAAGACGGGCCGGGCTGTCCGGGCTGGCCGAAGCCACCCGGCTGCGGCTGGCCGAACTGTCCGGGCTGGCCCGGCTGACCGGGCTGCCCCGGCTGGCCGAAACCACCCTGCGGCGGGCCACCGAAACCACCGGGCTGACCGCCCTGCGGGGCGCCCAGCACCGAACCGCCGCCACCGAGGCCGACGAACTGCGCGGTCGCCGGGATCAGGCCCAGCACACCGACGATCAGGATCACGATGCCGAGGAGCAGGTGCAGCAGGCCACCGCCGATACCGGCGCCTTCCCGAGCGGACGGCGGCAGCTTGTCCAGGAAGTCCGACGACGGGGTCGAACCGCTGAGCAGGAGGACGCCGAACAGCACCAGCAACGCGCCGCCCGCGGCGACGACGATCGGCGCGATCTTCTTCACCGTGCCGGGGAGCTTGCCCGCGAGGGCGAGCCCCACACCACCGGCGATCGAGACGAGCGATCCGACCAGAAGCATGATCACGTAGAACCAGGTGGCGCCCGGACCGGCCACACCGGCCTCGTCGAGGAACTTGTCGATCTGCTCCTGGTTCGGAGCGCTGTCGAAGATCTTCGAGTAGTCGCTGGCGTCACCGAAGTAGACGAACGAGACGATCAAGGCGATCAGGCCGAGCAGCGCCACGACGCCGCCGGCGATGAACCCGAACATCTGGTTGCCACCGCCGCCGCCTGCTGCCGCGGGGCTGTAACCCGGGGGCGGCCCGCCGAAACCGGGCTGCTGGCCGAAGCCGCCCTGCGGCGGTCCGCCGAAGCCCTGCTGCGGCTGGCCGAAACCGGGCTGCTGCTGGCCCTGCGCCGGGTCGAACCCGCCCTGCTGGGGCTGGCCGAAGCCCTGCTGCTGACCGAAGCCGCCACCCTGGGCGCCGTAGGCACCGGCGGCCGGGTTGTCGGCCGCGCTCGGCGGCGGGGCGTACGGGATGGCGGGCGGCTGCGAACCCGGCGGCACGAGCTGGGTGGACTCGGCGGTGGGGCTCTCCCCGCCACCGCTCACCGGCTGCACGACCTGGGTCGCGTTCGCGTCGCCGGAACCCGGCTGGACCGGCTGCACGACCTGTGTGGGCTCCGGCGTGTCGCCGAACCCGCCGCCCTGCTGCTCAGGGGAAGGCTGCTGCCCGTACTGCGGCTGCCCGTAGTCGGGCTGGGCCGGCTGCCCGGGCTGCACCACCTGCGTCGGTTCCGGGGAACCGAACGGGTTGTCTTGCTGCGGCTGAGGGCCACTCGGGGGTCCCTGCGGTGGCTGGGCGCCACCCCAAGGCTGATTCGGTGGCTGCGGAGCACTCATTTGGGTCTTGAACCCCCTTGACGAGGACATAAAAGTTCAACTCATCCGACACGCTATCGGATAGCCGGGTGGGCCGCTCGTAACGCCCCGGCCCGACCATCCGATGAAATGCCTCTTTACCGTCCCGCGAGAAACGCGAGCAGGTCGTGCCGGGTGACGACACCCGCCGGTTTGCCGTCGACCAGCACCAGCGCGCCGTCGGCACCCGAGAGCGCCTCCATCGCCGCGCTCACCTGTTCACCGGCGCCGATGGTCGGCAGCGGGGGCGACATGTGCTGCTCGAGCCGGTCGGCCAGCTGGGCCTTGCCGGTGAAGAGCGCTTCGAGCAGATCGCGCTCGTTGACCGCGCCCACGACCTCGGCCGCCATGACCGGCGGCTCCGCGCTGACCACGGGCATCTGGCTGACGCCGAACTCCGAAAGGATCGCCACCGCTTCGGCGACGGTCTCGTTCGGGTGACTGTGCACGAGGCTCGGCAGCGAGCCGCTCTTCTTCATCAGGACGTCGCCGACGGTCGCGCCGCTGGAGTCCGGCGGCAGGAAGCCGTAGGACGACATCCAGCTGTCGTTGAACACCTTGGTGAGGTAGCCGCGGCCGCCGTCGGGCAGGAGCACGACGACGACGTCGTCCGGGCCGAGCCCCTCGGCGAGCTTGAGCGCGGCGGCGACGGCCATACCGCACGAACCGCCGACGAGCAGCCCCTCTTCGAGCGCGAGGCGGCGGGTGATGTCGAAGGAGTCCGCGTCCGACACGGCGATGATCCGGTCGGCGATGTCACGGTCGTAGGTGTCCGGCCAGAAGTCCTCGCCGACGCCCTCGACCAGGTACGGCCGCCCGGTCCCGCCGGAGTACACCGAACCTTCGGGGTCGGCGCCGATGACCTGGACGCGTCCGTCGCTGACCTCCTTGAGGTACTTGCCGGTGCCCGAGATCGTGCCGCCCGTGCCGACGCCCGCGACGAAATGCGTGATCTTGCCCTCGGTCTGGCTCCAGAGCTCCGGGCCGGTCGAGTGGTAGTGGCTGGCGGGGTTCTCGGGGTTGGCGTACTGGTTCGGCTTCCAGGCGCCTTCGATCTCGCGGACGAGACGATCGGAGACGTTGTAGTAGGAGTCCGGGTGCTCCGGCGCCACCGCGGTCGGGCAGACCACGACGCGGGCACCGTAGGCCTTGAGCACGTTGCGCTTGTCCTCGCTGACCTTGTCCGGGCAGACGAACACGCACTTGTATCCCTTGCGCTGCGCCACCATGGCCAGCCCGACGCCGGTGTTGCCGGACGTCGGCTCGACGATGGTGCCGCCGGGCTTCAGTTCGCCGGAACGCTCCGCGGCTTCGATCATCCGCAGCGCGATGCGGTCCTTGACGCTGCCGCCGGGGTTGACGTACTCGACCTTGGCCAGGATGAGCGGCTGCAGCCCCTCGGCCAGTGCGTTCAGCTTGACCAGAGGGGTGTTGCCCACGAGGTCCACGATGTGCTCGACGTATTCCACTCCCACAGCCTAAACGCCGCAGGTCGCGATGTGTCCACTCAACTCCGGCGGCGTGAGAACCGGGATCAGACGGGGCCGACTGAAAGAGTGGCGTGGGTCGCGTTCGCCTTTGACCCGCACCTCCCTCCGGTGGAGGATGCGAGGTGAGCAACCGCTTAGCGCGTCTGGATCGAGAACAAGGGAGTGTCGTTCCATGCCCGAAGCCGTCATCGTCTCCACCGCCCGATCCCCGATCGGCCGCGCCGGCAAGGGATCGCTGGTGAGCATCCGCCCGGACGACCTCACCGCGCAGATGGTCCGTGCCGCGCTCGACAAGGTCCCCGAACTCGACCCGACGCAGATCGAAGACCTCATGCTGGGCTGTGGTCTCCCCGGCGGCGAGCAGGGCTTCAACATGGGCCGGGCCGTCGCCGTCGAACTCGGCTACGACCACCTGCCCGGCTGCACGATCACGCGGTACTGCTCGTCGAGCCTCCAGACCACCCGCATGGCGCTGCACGCGATCAAGGCCGGCGAAGGCGACGTGTTCATCTCCGCCGGCGTCGAGACGGTTTCCCGCTTCGCCAACGGCAGCTCGGACTCCTGGCCGAACACGCACAACCCGCTGTTCGCCGACGCCGAGGCCCGCACCGCGCAGGTGGCGGCCGAGGGCGCCGACAGCTGGACGGACCCGCGCGAGAACGGTGTCCTGCCGGACGTCTACATCGCGATGGGCCAGACCGCCGAAAACCTGGCGCGGCTGAAGAACGTTTCGCGTGAGGAGATGGACGAGTTCGGCGTCCGCTCGCAGAACCTCGCCGAGAAGGCCATCGCCGACGGCTTCTGGGCCAACGACATCACCCCGGTGACCCTGCCCGACGGCACGGTGGTCTCGAAGGACGACGGCCCGCGCGCCGGCGTCACCCTCGAAGGCGTCTCCGGCCTCAAGCCGGTCTTCCGCCCCGACGGCCGGATCACCGCGGGCAACTGCTGCGCGCTCAACGACGGCGCCGCCGCGGTGATCATCATGTCCGACACCAAGGCGAAGGAACTCGGCCTCACGCCGCTCGCCCGCGTCGTTTCGACCGGCGTCTCGGGGCTGTCGCCGGAGATCATGGGCTATGGCCCGGTCGAAGCGTCGAAGCGGGCGCTCGCGCGCGCCGGGATGTCCATCGGCGACATCGACCTCGTCGAGATCAACGAGGCGTTCGCCGCGCAGGTCATCCCGTCGTACAAGGACCTCGGGATCGACCTCGACCGGCTGAACGTCAACGGCGGCGCGATCGCCGTCGGCCACCCGTTCGGCATGACCGGCGCGCGGATCACCTCGACGCTGATCAACTCGCTGCGGCACCACGACAAGCAGTTCGGTCTCGAGACGATGTGCGTCGGTGGCGGCCAGGGCATGGCGATGGTGCTGGAGCGCCTCTCCTGACCCGCTGACCTGCGGAAAGGGAGCAAGGGACCTTTGCTACCACTCGCTTAGCGTGGCTAAGCAGGCGGTAGCAAAGGTCCCTTGCTCCCTTTTTCGTGCCCTAGTGGGTCATGACCGGCGGTGCCGCGGCGACCTCACCGTCGGCCGCGCCCTCCGGCGGCGCGGGCTTGGTCTTCGGCAGGAACGCCGCCGGGATCAGGCACAGCGCGAGCAGGATCATCGACCACAGGAACGTCGTCGAGAACGCGTCCGCGGTCAGCCCCGAAGCCGCTTCGCGCGTCGCCGGGTTCATCACCGCGGCCGTCGCGGCCAGCTGCCCCTGCGCGGTCGGCACGCCGAACTTCCCGGCAAGCAGGGCCGCCAGGATGATCGACAGCACGGCCGAACCGATCGCCCCGGCGGTCTGCTGCAGGATGTTCGTGGCCGTCGAAGCCTTCGCCATGTCCTGCGACTTGAGCGTCTGCAACGCGGCCGAGGTGATCGGCATCATCGTCGCGCCCATGCCGAGCCCCATCACGAACAGCGCCGAAAGCAGCAGCCAGTACGGCGTCGCGGCGGTGATCTGGGTGAAGGCGATCAACCCGGCGAGCATCAGCACGAGACCGGGCAGCACGATCTTCCGCGCGCCGATCTTGTCCGCGAACCGGCCCGCGATCGGCATGGTCAGCATCGCGCCGACACCCTGCGGAGCGAGCAGCAGACCGGCGTTCATCGCCGATTCGCCGCGCGCCAGCACGAAATACGTCGGCAGGAGCAGCATCGCGCCGAAGAACGCGACACAGAAGAAGGTCATCGTCACCATGGCGACGGAGAACGACCGGTTCTTGAACAGCTTCAGGTCGAGCAGCGGGTTCGTGACCCGGTTCGCCCGGAACACGAACGCCACCAGCAACGCGACCCCGGCCAGCGCGGGCAGCCAGACGTCCACCGCGCCGACACCGCCCGCCGCCGGGATGTTCGAGACGCCGAAGATCAGCGCCGCCAGACCCGGCGAGACCATCAGCATGCCGACGAAGTCGAACCGCTCACTGGGCTCCGGCCGGTCCTTCGGCAGCAGGCGCCAGGCCATCGCCATGGTGATCAGGCCGATCGGCACGTTGATGTAGAAGATCCAGCGCCAGCTCACCGCGTCGACCAGCCAGCCGCCGAGGATCGGGCCGCCGATCGGGCCGAGCAGCATCGGCACCCCGAGCACGCCCATCACCCGCCCGATCCGGTGCGGACCGGCGGCCCTGGTCAGGATCGTCATTCCGGCGGGCATCAGCATGCCGCCGCCGAAGCCCTGCAGGACCCGGAAGATGATCAGCGATTCGACGTCCCAGGCCATCCCGGCGAGCATCGAGCCGATCAGGAACAGCCCGATCGCGGTCATGTAGAGCCGCTTGGTGCCGAAGCGGTCCGAAGCCCAGCCGGTGATCGGGATGACCGTCGCCAGGGCGAGCATGTAGCCGGTCGCGATCCACTGGATGGTGTCGAACGAGGTCTGGAACTCGATGGTCAGTTTCTGGAGCGCGACGTTGACGACCGTCGTGTCGAGGATCGCCATGATCGCGCCGAGGATGACGACGCCGGCGACCTTGAGCACGCCGGCGTCGAGTTTGTCTCCGCCCGGTGCGGCCGGGCTTTGCGTTGACATGAAAGGTCCGTCCCCTGGTACTGAGTGGACGCGACAACCCCCGTGGTCGCGACTACGAGATCGACGCCCGGCGAAGCGCCGGGCCTTCCCCAACCGAGCTTGTGCATGAGGGCACAAACTCAGGTATGTAGCCGAGGGTAGCCGAACACGGGTTTTACCTGCCAACTTTTTCCCTGTATGCGGGCCGAAAGGGCAGACCCGCGTACAGGGTGTCACGAAGAGTGATCAGCAGACGCTGTCGGTCGGGGCCGGATTGCCGAGCCCGAACAGCGGCCGCAGCTTGAGCCCGATCCAGGTGCCGCCGAGCGCGAAGACGCCCCACAGCCAGCCGTGGAGGCTGCCGACCGAGATACCGCCGAGGTAGGCGCCGATGTTGCAGCCGCCGGCCATCCGCGCGCCGACGCCCATCAGGATGCCGCCGAGCACTGCGGCCACCGCGGACCGCCACGGGATCGAGCTGTGGATCTTCCACGCGCCCGCCGCCGCGGCCGCCACCCCGGCGCCGATCATGATGCCGATGTCGGTGAGGCTGTTCTTGTCCTTCCAGATCGGCCCCGCCAGCGAAGCCGCGTTCGCCTTGATCCGCCAGAACTCCCAGGTCTCGGGGTGCAGGCCGAACACCTGCAGGATCTTGGCGCCCCACAGGCTGAACGCGCTCGTGACACCCCAGATCCCGCCGGAGACCAGGAAGACCGCGCCCGCCAGCACCCCGAGGACGACGGCGCCGACGAGGATCGGCCAGGAGCCGCGGTAGATCCGGGCGAATCCGCGCGCGGTCGGGACGACGTCGACCGGCGGCGGGTTGCGGCGCTTCTGCACGAACCGGGTCCCCAGCACGATCGCGGCGAGGACGGCGACGGTGATCACCCACGAACCGAACCAGCCGACGTGGTCGGCGAGCAGGACACCCTTGAACTCGGGCCAGCCCGACAGCAGCGGATACGCCCACGTGTAGAGGACCGATCCGGTGATGAACCCGCCGAGGGTGAGCACGATCGTCGACTGCCCGGAGCCGACGGCGAACAACGTTCCCGACGCGCACGCACCGCCCAGCTGCATGCCGATGGCGAAGATCGTCGCGCCGACGAACAGCGCGAGCCCCAGCCCGCCCGCGGTCGGCTTCGGAGTGCTGCCGAAGAGCCCGGAGCCGGTGCCGACGATCAGCGCGATCAACGTCGCGGCCGTGCCGAGCAGCAGCGTATGCGCGCGCAGGCCCTGGCCGTTCCCGACCGCGATCAGCTGACGCCAGGCCGAAGTGAATCCGAACCGGGAGTGGAAGAGCGCGAGGCCGAGCAGCAGGCCGAGGATGAGCAGCACCCCGAACTTCGCGCCGTGCGCGGCCCAGACGTACCAGGTCAGCCCGACCGCGAGGGCTCCCGCGACCGCCAGCGGCACGACCTTGACCGGTTCCTCCGGTCGCGGGACCGGGGCGGCGCAAGAGGTCGGGAAGTCGAGGAGTTTCTTCTCACCGGCTTGGGTTTCCGTCGTCGCCACCAGGACTCCTGATCGATCGGCGGGGTGGGGGACGAGCAACGTTAGGACCGGTGACCACCCGATCGCAGCCCGTCCCACACTGTGCGACGAACGGCGGCTCCGACGCGGCCGGATGGCGGGGTGGTAGCAAAGGTCCCTTGCTCCCCCGGCACGCGTGAAGGCCCCCTTTCCTCCGCTGAGCCGAGGAAAGGGGGCCTTCACGCGCTTAGGTCTACTCCGCCGTCTTGATGCAGATCGTGGTCGGCGGCGTCGAGTACGTCGCCACTCGCTTGGCTTCGGTGCCCTCGCAGGTCGCCTCGTCCGAAACGTTGGCGATCTTCACCAGTTCCGCGTCCTTGGCGGGGTCGGTGCAGGACACCTTCTGGTAGCCGGCGGTCTTCGAGGTGTAGCCCTTGAGGCAGTCACCCTGTTTGACGTTGGGCATGAGGCACAGCGTGTACGAGATCCGGCCGGACATCGAGATGCTGTCGTAGCCGCCCTCCGGGCAGGACTCGCCGCCGCCCACGCGGGCGGCGATCTTGACGTTCGCCTCCTGCGCGCCGCAATCGGCCTTCTTCGGCTCGTCGGCCGTCCGGGAGAACTCGGTCACGCTCAGGCATTCACCGGCCTGGGCACTGCCCGTCCCGGTGAAGTGATTGAAAAGGAACAAACCGCCGCCGATCACGACGACGAGCACCGGGATGGCGAATCTCAGCCAACGGAGCTTGGACTTCTTGGGTGCAGACGGCTGACCGAAAACGTCGGGCTGTCCCACCGGCATTTGGCCCCCAGGGGCCGGCTGGGAAGTGGTCACCGAGAAACCTCACAGGTGTGAAGAGGAATGAGAACCTCGGTATCAAACACTTACCGTGATCAGGGCCACCACCCAGCCCCCCGAAAGAGTGAAAGCCCCTGGTGGAGGTCGCTATTTGAGGCTCTTCACGCAGACCGTCGACGGTGGCGTCGAGTAGCTCTTGAGATGGGTGGCCTCCGTGTCGTCACAGGTCGCGACACCGTCGACCACCTTCAGGACTTCGGCGTCCTTCGCGCGGTCCGAACAAGGAACCTTCTGATAGGCCACGCTGTCGGCGAGGAAGTTCTCGAGACAGTCGCCCTGCTTCGCGTTGATCATCATGCAAAGCCGGTACGAGGCGAACGTCTTGTCGACGGTGAGCTGATCGTATTCGCCCGCCGGGCACGCGCCGCCGGCGTCGGTCTTCGCCCCGGCCTTCGCGTTGGCCTCGACGGAGCCGCAGTCCGCCTTGGCCGGATCCTCGTCGACGTCGCCGAAGGTGGTGACCGCGTAGCAGTCGCCCACCCGGACGTCGTCCGTACTGGAGAGATAACCGATGATCCACGAAGACGCACTGAGCACCACGATCGCGACCGGCAGCAGGATGCCCAGCCAGAACCACTTGGAACGCCTGTGTTCGGTCATGCCAGCAGGGTATTCGCCGCCACGAAAAAGGGCGCCCCGATCGCTCGGAGCGCCCTTTCGCGGAGAATCGGCGTCAGTCGTTTTGGAAGTACGACAGCAGCCGCAGGATCTCGAGGTACAGCCAGACCAGCGTGGTCATGAGACCGAAGGCGGCGAACCACGCCCACTTCGACGGCATGCCTTCGCGGATCATCCGGTCGGCCTGGTCGAAGTCGAGCAGGAAGCTGAACGCCGCGACACCGATCACCACGAGGCTGAAGATGATCGCGATCGGCCCGCCGTCACGCAGCGGGTTGAAGCCGAAGAAGCTGGTGATGAGGTTGACCAGCATCAGGATCGCGACACCGACGACGGCGCCGATGATCCACTTCGTCAGCTTTGGGGTGACCTTGACCGCGCCGGTCTTGTAGACGACCAGCATCGCGACGAAGACACCCGCGGTACCGATGATCGCCTGCAGCGCGATACCGGGGTACAGCGCCTCGAAAAGGCCGCTGATCGCACCGAGGAAGACACCCTCGGCCGCCGAGTACGCCAGCGTGAGCGGGCCGCTCGGCTTCTGCTTGAAGATGATCACGAGCGAGATCACGAGGCCGACGATCATGCCGCCGACGAGGGCGCCGATCACGCCGCCGCTGATACCGGTGATCCGGCCCGCGGCGTCCGTGGGCAGCTGGCTGAGCGCCCAGATCGCGGTGAGCACACCGGTCACCAGCGCGGTGCCGAGGCTCAGCGCCGTCTTGATGACGACGTCGTCGACGGTCATCGGACGGTCGTCGGCGCCGGCGGAGGTCTGCGGAGGGCCGTAGCCGGGCACGCCGCCCTGGGGTTGGTTGAAGCCTACGTTGGGTCCGTACTGAGCCGCGCCACGCGGCAGGTTCCGGAACGCCGGGTTGCTACTGGATCGCACCTGATCCTCCTGGATCTACTGGCACCTGCATCGGGTTCAACGACCACGAGGGCCGCCCGGTTCCCGTCGAAGTAAAGACGACTTTACTCACAATCGGCGCGACGCCCATCCCCCACACCGTATGCGGCGGAGATCACCGACCGTTCACCGATACCCCACCTGATGCCCTATTGCCAAAAGCGCTGCTCACAGGACACCCTCCACGGTGCGTGTTCGGATAATCACCGAAGGCGTGTCGGGGAACCTATCGATCGTGTGACCTGCGTCGACGTACAGGCGTCGACGGCAGAGCACGGCCAAAGGAGTCAACACACCATGGGGTGGACCACACGCCCGAGCGTGCGTTCGCGCGCCTTGACCAGCCTGATCGCGACGTGCCTGCTAGGCGCTTTGTCCGCCACCGTCGCGGCGACACCGGCTTCGGCCGTCGACAACGAAGGCGTCGGCTACAAGGTCACGCCCGGCCAGACGGTCGACGGCGAGCCCAGAGAACGCGACTGGCTGGGCTCCTACGTCGTCAACGGCAAGCACGTGTTCTGCGTCTCCTTCCAGCTGAAGGCGCCGGACACCAACGAGAAGTACAAGCCCGGCGACGAACTCCTCGACAAATGGGGCGCGAAGCTCCCGGAGGACACCGCGGCCAACATCTCCTACCTGCTGCTGCGCTACGGCGGCACCAAGGACAACGCCGAGGCCGCCGCGCTCGCGCACCTGCTGCACTCGTGGACGTCGAAGCCTCGTTCCCCCGAAGACCTCAAGCCGGACCTTCCCCCGGAGAAGGTCGGCTACGACGTCCAGAGCCACCTCGACAAGCTGAAGGCGCAGCACGCCGACGCCGCCTCGGCCGTCGAGAAGCTGACCAAGGACGCCGAAGCCAACCGCGGTCCGTGGACCACCGCGATCACGCCGCCGAAGGAAGACCAGCACATCGGCACCGCGGGCGAGTGGACGATCAGCGTCAAGAACTCCAAGGGCAAGGGCATCTCCGGGGTGCCCGTGCAGCTCACTCCGTCGAACGCGACCATCGGCGGCGGCGAGAGCACGAAGCCCGCGTCGACCTCGAACGCCAAGGCCGAGAAGGCCACCACGGTGAAGACCGGCGAGGACGGCACCGTCACGGTCAAGGTGACGCCGACCGGTGACCAGCCGAAGCTGGCCAGCTCGCTGTCCGCCCCCGCGGACCGGCCGTACGTGCAGTTCCCCGTCGAGACCGGCGTGCAGAAGGTCGTGTCGACCGGCGGCGAGAAGGAACTGAAGGCCCAGGGGGTCGCGGTCGTCGCGAAGCCGGGCAAGGTCCAGGTGACCAAGGTCGACGCGAAGACCGGCAAGGGCATCGCGGGCGCCGCGCTGCGGATCACCGCCAAGGACAAGGCCACCGCCGCCGTGGGCCACGACGGCAAGCCGCTCAACGGCGCCGACGGCAAACCCGCCGTCGTCACCACCGAAGGCGAGAACGGCACGGTCACCGTGGAGAACCTGCGGACCCCGCAGGAGATCTGCGTGGTCGAGGTCAGCGCGCCGCCGGGCTACACCAACGCGTTCGACCCGAAGAATCCGCCGTCCGCCTGCGGCGAGCTCAAGCCGGGTGAGACGCTGGCCCTCAAGGTCGCCAACACGCCCAACGAGGTACCGCGCACCATCCCCGCCGGTGACCGGCCGGTGGCGATGATGCAGGGCACCGTCGAGCACTCGGCGTCGACAGCCGGCATCCTCGGCGTCGGCGCGCTCGCGCTGCTCGGTTCGGTGATGGTGGGCGTGGCCGCGCGGCGGTCTTCGCGACGCTAAGAGGGTTCAGGAATGTCAGTACGACGCGGGTTCGCGCTGGGAGCGGTCACGGTCCTGTGCGCGGACCTCGTCGCGGCCCTGCTCATCTGGCCGCCGACGACCGTGGTGACGGGGACGGCTCAGCCCGTCTCCGTCACTGTCGCGGGTGGAGCCCCCGCCGCACCCGCACAGCAGGAGGTCCCGCCTCCGCCGGACATCGTCCCCACGACCCCGACGTCCGCTCCGCCGCCGCCGAAGGAGCCTGAAGCTCCGAAGCCGCAGGGTCCGGGGACGATCCGGCTGCCCGCGGGCGGCGCGGCGAAACTCGTGCGCAAGGAACTCGGGCCGGGCGCGGAGCTTCCGGTGCCGGAGAACCTCGGCGAAGTGACCTGGTGGGGCGCCGAGCTGAGCTCGGCCACCGGGGCGAGCGTGTTCGCCGGGCACGTGAACTGGAAGGGCGCGACGGGTCCGTTCGCGGAACTGTGGACCGAGCGGATCGGCGGCGCCGTCACCGTGGTCGACAAGGCCGGGAAGTCCTGGCAGTACAAGGTCTCCCAGCTGATCACGCTGAAGAAGAACGAGCTGCCGCAGCGGGCGGACGAGTTGTTCGGCCAGTCCGGTCCGCATCGGATAGTGCTCGTCACCTGCGGCGGCCGCTGGGTCGGCGGGGAGACCGGCTATGCCGAGAACCGGGTCGTCATCGCCGACCCGGCCTAGTTACCCGTGAGTAACTTCACCGGCGCCGTGGTGGTCCTCGCCGTCCCGATGCAGCAGAATGCCGGGGGACGCGGGCGAGCACGGTGAAGGGTGAGGCAGATGGCGACTTTTCTGGTGACCGGGGCGACCGGACTGATCGGGCGCCAGTTCACCCGGCTACTGCTCACCAGGGACGACGTCGACAAGGTCGCGCTCGTCGTCCGAGCGTCCTCACGGGACAAACTCGCGAAACTCGTGAACGCCTGGCCGCATCCCGAACGCGTCACCCTCGTCACCGGTGACCTCGGCGAGCCGCTGCTCGGCGTCGGCGAAGAGGATCGAGAGAAGCTTCGCGGCGTCGACCACGTCGTGCACCTCGCCGCCCTTTACGACCTCACCGCCGACGACGAAGCCAGCATCAAGGCCAACGTCGAAGGCACCGCGCAGGTGATCGCGCTCGCCGCCGAGCTGAACGCCGGCTGCTTGCACCACGTGTCCTCGGTCGCCGTCGCCGGGGACCACGAGGGCATGTTCACCGAGGAGATGTTCGACGTCGGCCAGCGGCTCCTCACGCCGTACCACCGCACGAAGTTCGAGGCGGAGCGCCTCGTTCGCGAGCAGCAGGACGTGCCGTGGCGGGTGTACCGGCCCGCGGTCGTCGTCGGGAACTCCGAGACCGGCGAGATGGACAAGATCGACGGCCCGTACTACCTGTTCCCCGCGATCAGCAGGCTGGCCGGGCTGCCCGACGTGCCGATCGTCGGCCCCGACCTCGGCGACACCAACGTCGTCCCGGTCGACTACGTCGCCGAGTCGCTGAACGCCCTGGTCACCACGAAGGGCCTCGACGGGCGCGCGTTCCACCTGGTCAACCCGGAGCCACAGCCGGTCGTCTCGGTCTACAACGCCTTCGCGAAGGCCGCGGGCGCGCCGACCATCTCCGTGCAGCTCAACGAACGCGTGTCCAAGGGCATCGTCAACCTGGTGAAGCTGAGCGAGCACATCCCCGGCTTCACGATCGCGCGCGACGCCGTCATGGAGCGGCTCGGCATCCCGCCGGTACTGCTGGAGACCATGGCCTTCCCGTCGGTGTTCTCGTCGGCGTCGACGCGCAAGGCACTCATCGGCTCGGGTGTCGAGGTACCCCGGATCGAGGAGTACGCGCCCACCCTGTGGCGCTACTGGCGAGAGCACCTGGACCCGTTCCGCGCGCGCAAGCACGGCCCTCGCGGCGAACTGGACGGCCGTCGCGTGATCATCACCGGCGCGTCCTCGGGGATCGGCCGCGCGACCGCGATCAAGGTCGCGGCCGCGGGCGGGGTGCCGCTGCTCGTCGCGCGGCGCCGTCACGAACTCGAAGAAGTGCGGGACGAGATCATCGCCGCCGGCGGCACGGCGTCGGTGTACCCGGCCGACCTGACCGACGAGGAATCGGTGCACAAGGCCGTCGACGCGATGCTCGCCGAGCACGGCCGGATCGACATGCTCGTGAACAACGCCGGGCGCTCGATCCGGCGGTCGATCAAACTGTCGTACGACCGGTTCCACGATTACGAACGCGCGATGGCCATCAACTACTTCGGCGCGGTGCGGCTGATCCTCGCGGTGCTGCCGCATATGTCCGAGCGGAAATTCGGGCATATCGTCAACGTCTCGTCGATCGGTGTGCAGGGAATCGCGCCGCGCTTTTCGGCGTACGCGGCGTCGAAGGCCGCTTTGGACTATTTCTCCCGGATCGCCGCGACCGAGACCCACGGCGACGGAATCACCTTCACGACCATCCACATGCCACTCGTGCGGACGCCGATGATCCGGCCGACGAAGATCTATGACGCGTTTCCGACCAAATCCCCGGATCAGGCCGCGGACATGGTGATGAAGGCGCTGCGGGAACGTCCGAAGCACATCGGCACACCCGCCGGGCAGGCGATCGGGCTCGCGTACACGCTCACGCCGGGGCTCACGGATGCCGTGGCCTACCAAGGATTCCGCGTGTTCCCGG
The DNA here is from genome assembly GCF_000732925.1 of Amycolatopsis japonica. Classification (NCBI taxonomy): domain Bacteria; kingdom Bacillati; phylum Actinomycetota; class Actinomycetes; order Pseudonocardiales; family Pseudonocardiaceae; genus Amycolatopsis; species Amycolatopsis japonica. The sequence goes on along the minus strand of NZ_CP008953.1, from coordinate 860,955 downwards.
ACTCCGCGGCCGCGGGCGGCGAAGGCGGACTCAAAATCGGGAAGGGCGAGCAGCATCTGTCCCGCGCGGCGATGGCGCTCGCCCGGCTCAGCCGCGGCTTCCATTGGTGACACTGCGCACACGGGTGGCGGCCGTTCAGGTGAGGGATCGCAGCTGAGAGACGACACACGTCGGTGAATCACCAAGCCTGACAACGGCGACCCCGCGTACGCAGGTACCGTCGTGGCCATGGTTCCCGAGCGAGACAACGGCCTGTTGCCCCTGCGGCGCGAGTACACCCAGGCCTGGCACGGCTTCGACCGGAACGAAGTGCGCCAGTATCTGGATCATCTCGAAGCCCAGCTGCATCGCGTGATCACCGACCGCGACGCCGCGATCGCGCAGGCGACCTCGGCCACGCGCGAACTCGAAACCGTTCGCCACGAGGTGGCGAAGCTGAACGCCAGGATCGAGGAACTGAAGAAGCCGCCGGAACGGCTCGAAGACCTCGACGAGCGGATGCAGCGCACCGTCACGCTCGCGCAGGCGCGCGCGGAAGAGATCACGAAGCGTGCCGAAGTCGCCGCCGAGAAGCACTGGGCTTCTTCGAGTGAAGCCTCGAAGAAGCTCCGCGAGCGCTACACGCGGCTCGTCGCCGAGCTGGACAAGCAGGCGGACGCGCTGCACTCCGAGCACGAATCCGCGCTCGCCGAGACGCGCGCCGAGGTCCAGCGGCTGACCGTCGAGGCCGCCCAGCGCCGGGAACTGCTGGACAACGAGGCCGAGCGCAAGCGCCGGAAGATCGAGCGCGAGTTCGAGCAGACGATCTCGGCGCAGAAGGCGGCGCACGAGAAGCACATCGCCGACCAGCAGACGGCCAGCAAGAACCAGGCCGAACGCCGGATCGCGGAGGCCACCGCGGAGGCGAAGCGCCGCATCGACGAGGCGACGAGCGAGGCCAAGCGCCGGCTCGACGAGGCCACGACGACGGCCGCCCAGCGCACGACGGCCGCCCAGCGGAAGGTCGAGCGGCTGGCCGAGATCCGCGAACAGGCCCGCAAGAGTCTCATGCAGGCCGACGAGGTCCTGAAGGGCAGCGAGGCGATGCTCGCCGCGCTGCCCGAGGAGTCGGTGATCCCGCACGCCTCGAAGCTCGTCGGCGGAGACAAGAAGGCCGAGGAAACGAAGCCGGCGGGTAAGCCTGCCGAGCCGCCCGCCTCGAAGGCGACGGCTCCGGCCGCCGCCAAACCCTCTCCCGCCAAGCCCGCTTCTTCGGCGCCTGCCGCCGCTGCGCCGAAGAACGGACAGAGCGAGCAGAACGGCCCGAAGGCGAACGGGCAGAAGCCGTCACCGGCCAAAACCGGCTCCTGACCAGCGCGAAGTAGCAAGGGACCTTTGCTACCACTCCCTTGTGGAGAGTGGTAGCAAAGGTCCCTTGCTCTCTTTCGGGCTCGGTCAGGAGGCGGTCGTGCGTGGCCAGGGATTGGCCGCTTCGAGCTGGGCGGCGAGGCCCAGTAGGAGCGCTTCCCCGCCGGGCGCGGCGACGAGCTGGACGCAGGCCGGGATGCCCGAAGGATGCGCGCCGATCGGCACCGACATCGCCGGATAGCCCGCGAGATTCCACAGCCCGGCGAAACCCGCCACACGCAGGGACGGCAGCACGTTGGCGATCCATCGGCTGTCGTGCCACGGGCGTGCCTTGAGCGGGAGGGTCGCGATCATGGGCGTGACCAGGACATCGTGGTCGGCGAAGAACTCTTCGGCACGCTCCAGCCAGCGCTCCCGGGTGGTCTCCCGGACGCGCTTGGCCATCAGCCGACCGAGCCGGACGTGGGTACGGGTCCGGGGCTGGAGTGCGCCGAGATCGAACTCGGCCGCTTGCTCCGCCGGGCCCGCGACCCAGCGCACGAGGAGGCCACCGATCGCTCCGGCGTTGTACCGCGGTGTTCCGGGCGCGACGGTGTGCCCAGCCTCGCGGAACAGCTCTCCGGCCCGGGTGACGGCCCGGCTGAACGCGCGCGGCAGCGGCGCCCTCGTCAACGGGACCTGGGTCGACAGGGCGATACGGGACCGCTTCGGCTCGGCGAGATCCGCCAGGCCGGGCCGTTCTGCGAGGACCGACATCAGCACGGCGGCGTCTGCCACCGTGGTCGTCATCGGACCGTGCGTGGACAGGCCGAACCAGCCGTTCTCCCCCGGTACGCGGACCACGCCTTTACCCGGTTTGAGACCGACGATCCCGCACATCGCGGACGGCAGCCGGATCGAGCCCAGACCGTCGGTGCCGTGCGCGATGGGCACGAGTCCGGCCGCGACGGCCGCGGCACTCCCGCCCGACGAACCGCCGGCGGCGTACGACGGGTTGCGCGGATTACGCGCCGTCCCGTCCGGATCGTCGCTCGACGGCCAGATGCACAGCTCCGGCACCCGGGTCAGGCCGACGATCACCGCACCGGCGGCGCGTAGCCGCCGCGCTATCTCACCGTCCTCAGTGGACAGCGTCGACGAGCCCGCTCGTGAACCCCACGAGGCGTATTCACCCTCGATCGGCGCGACGTCCTTGACCGCGACCGGCACCCCGGCCAGGGGCAGATCGGCCAGATCCGCGCGTTCGGCGACGGCGGCGGCCTCAGCGAGTGCTTCGTCGACCCGCACCCGGCGAAACGCGCCGACCACCCCGTCCGCCGCCGCGATCCGGGCCAACGCCTCACGCGTCACCTCGACCGGGTCGAGTTCCTTGGCGCGCACAGCCGCCGCGATTTCCACTGCCGTCTTGACCATCCCCGCACTGTAGAACGGGCGGCCAAGATCAGCTGCGCGCCGAACAGGCGAACTTCGCCGAGTCCGGTTCGAACGCCGGGAAATCGGTGTAGCCGTCGAGCCGGGCGCCGTAGTAGACGTCGTGATCCGCCTCGGCGAGCGGGGCGTGGAGAGCGAATCGGGCGGGCAGATCCGGGTTTGCGATGAACAACCTGCCGAAGGCGACCACGTCGGCCAGGCCGGCTCCGATCAAGGACTCCCCCTCGGCGCGGCTGGTCGGCTTCTCGGATCGCAGATTCGCGACGAGCGTTCCCGGCCACAAAGGCCGCAGGTGCGACAGCACTTCGACGTCAGGGGTATCGATGACGTGCAGGTACGCGAGCTCGTACCGGCGGAGTTCCGCGAGCAGTCGTGAGTACACCTCCTTCCAATCGTCTTCCACGATGTCGTTCTCCGGGTTGCCCGGCGAAATACGCAGAGCGACCCTGGCCGCACCGATCCGCTCGGTCACGGCCGCCACCACCTCGAGCGGGAAGGTGAGCCGGGCGGCGATCGAGCCGCCGTAACGGTCCCCCCGGAGGTTGGTGTTGCCGGCGAGGAACTCCTGGATGAGATAGCCGTTGGCGCCATGGAGTTCCACACCGTCGAATCCCGCCTCGACGGCCCGGCGAGCCGCGTCGGCGAAGTCCTGGACGACCTCGCCGATCTCCTCCTCGCCGAGCGCGCGGGGTTCGACGGTGTCCGTCCAGCCGCCGGCCGAGAAGATCCGTCCGGCCTGCCGGACCGCCGACGGTGCCACCGGTGTCCGGCCCGTCACGCCGGGGTGGCTGACCCGTCCCGCGTGCCATAGCTGCGCGTAGATCCGACCGCCTTCCTCGTGCACGGCCGCCGTCACCTCACGCCATGCCTCGGCCTGCTGCTCTGTCACCAGTCCTGGGATTCCCGGGCCGCTCTTGCCGGTCTTGTTCACCCAGATGCCTTCGCTCACGATCAACCCGGCGCTCGCACGTTGCGAGTAGTACTCGGCCGTCAGCGGATGTGGCACGCCGGTGAGATCGTCGGCGCGACCCCTGGTCATCGGAGCCATCGCCACGCGGTTCGGCAGCTGGATCGCGGTACTGCGGAACGCTTCTAGCAACCTCATGAACGCGAAGCTAAACCCTGACACCGGCGTCACGGTCAACCTCGGTTTCCGCGGCTACTGTGGACTCATGCGGATCGGCGAACTGGCGAAGCGAACCGGGGTGAGCGTCCGCTCGTTGCGGTACTACGAAACGGAAGGCCTGCTGCGACCCGACCGATGCGGCAACGGCTACCGGACCTTCACCGAAGACGACATCGCCAGGGTGCTGCAGATCCAGCTCTTCTATTCGGCCGGGTTGTGCAGTGGCAAGATCGCGGAACTCCTTCCTGGTGTTTCCGGGGACCATACGCATTTGGTGCCCTCGCCGGAGATGACCGGCGAACTGGAGATCGCCAAGACCCGCATCCAGAACCAGATTTCCTTGCTCACCACCTCTCTGTCGGTTCTGGAACGTGTCCTGGCCGCGGCCAAGGGGACCGATACCGCCGCGGTACCGGTTCCCGCCCGGCCCGTCCGGCGACATCGCGGGATCCATGTCTGACCCGTATCAGGCGTTCGGGTTTCGGCCCATCAGTCCGAGCAGCCTGTCCTGCAAGGGCGCGTCTTCGGGCACCTTCACTTCAGGGCCGAAGACGACGATCCCGGGCCCGAACGCGCCCGGGATCCTCATCTGTTCGGGGATCGCCTGCGCTTCCGGCCACATCCGCGCGACCTCCTCCGGATCGATCGTGTCGTCCTGACCGGTGGCCCTGGCCAGGTCCCAGCCGTGGATGATCATGTCGGCACTGGCGACTTGATCGATGTGCTGTTCGGCGGTCAACTTCCCCGACGGCGTCTCCTGCTCCGTGGCCGCGAGCACGGGATCGCCGAGGATGGCTTCGACGTCGGCGCGAGCCGCCCGGAAGGCCCCCAGCGGGTCGTCCAGGAGCGAGGGCGCCGGCCCAAGGGCGCGTCCGAAGGGCCTCAGCATGGCGCCGTGCATGTCGATGATGTGCTCGACGACATCTCTGGCGTTCCACTCCTCACAAGGAGACTGGTTCTCCCATTGCCCGGCCTCGACGGCGGCGATCTTGCGCTCGAAGGCGTCGGCCCTGACGCGGTAACGGTCGGCGATGGCGTTCATCGTGCTCCCACCTTCACCGGAGCGGCCACGAGCTCGGCCAGCTTGTCGAAGCCTTCGCCGACGCCACGCTCCATCCCTGATTCGAGTACGGCGTCCCGGATCCGCTTCGAGCCGTACCGCACCACCTGGGTCAGCGTGGTGACCCCGTCGTGTTCGACCAACGTCAGAGTCGCCAAGGCCTGACCTTCCGCTGCCTCGCAGTCCTCGTTCGTCTCGAGGGAGATGAGCCGTCCCGGACGGTCGATCTCCTGGTAGACGCCCTGCAGCAGCATCTCCATCCCGCCGTGGCGCAGCCGGTAGCGCCATCCGCCGCCGACCCGCAGGTCGATTTCGCATTCGACGACCTCGCAGTCACGGGGACCGAACCAACGGCGTACCAGCTCGGGTTTCGTCCACGCGTCGAACACCAACGCCCTCGGTGCGTCGAAGGACCTCGTCATGACGATCTCGTGATCGCCGGATTTCGTCACGCTGAGAGTTCGTCCCATCGTGCTGTTCCTTTCCGGTCGTGCGGTGGTCAGTCGGTCTCGCCCCGGCGTTCCGAGTGCTGGATCTCCCCTTCCAGAACGAGATCCAGCTCCGTGAAGGCCTCGTCCCAGTAGCGACGGTAGCCGCCGATCCATTCATTCGCGTTCTTCAACGGCTGGGCCACCAGCCGGCAGGGGCGGCGCTGAGCATCGCGCCCCCTCGCCACCAGTCCCGCCCGCTCCAGCACCTTCAAATGTTTGGAGATGGCGGGCTGGCTCATCGCGAACGGCTCGGCCAGTTCCGTCACCGTGGCCTCCCCACGCGCGAGCCGGGCGAGGATCGCGCGGCGGGTGGGGTCGGCGAGCGCCGCGAAGGTGACATCGAGCAGATCTTGTGCCACGGTCGCCCGCCTTCCATTTCGGCCGTTCTAGCCGTTCTCACGAGTTTCGACTTCTCACGATCGTTCGTTTCGATGGCCACTGGATAACCTTGCGGTTCCATAACCATTTGGTAATCTACGGCGGAGCAGATCGAACTGTCAAGTCCGGACATCCGCTTGACGAGGGAGAACACGGAAGAGGAAGGAGGTGGGACCGAAGGTCCAGCAGTCGCGCTCACGCACCAAAGGGCACGCAAGCGCGTACGAAAGGGCAAGTCGGGTTACCGTCGATACCGGCATGGACGACGAACGAAACGAGCCGATGAACTCCGGGCGACCGAAGACGACGAAGCGATGGACGACCGTCATCCTGGGAGCCGCGACCGTTCTGCTCACCAGCGTGCAGTGCGGTACGGCGAACGACGAGGCCGGATCCGCGCAGCCGGCGGGGACGGTACCTCCGCCGCGCAGCAGCGTCGCCTCAGCCCCACCCAGCTCCAGCAAGCCTTCACCCTCGCCGTCACCGAGGGCGGAGCAGGCGCCCGTTCCAGGCTGTGAAGCCGTCATCGCCGGGATGAGCCCCCGGCAGCGGCTGGCCCAGCTGGTGGTGGTCGGCGTGAACGCCGGTGACCCGCAGGCGGCGGTGAAGCTGGTACGCGATCAGCAGATCGGCGGGATCTTCCTCGGTGGCAACGAGACCGCCCTCTTGCGGAACCGCGCGTTGGACGAGGTCCAGCGTGCGGCGAAGGTCCCGGTATCGGTGGCGATCGACGAGGAAGGCGGCCGCGTCCAGCGGATCGACGCCCTCGACGGCGACATGCCGAGCGCACGGAAGATGGCCTCGACCCTGACACCGGCACAGGTGCGAGCGAAGGCGGCCGAGCGAGGGCGGCAGATGCTGGCCCGTGGCGTCACCGTCGACTACGCGCCCGACGCCGACATCACCGATCAGCCGGACCGCGACATCGTCGGCGACCGGTCGTTCGGCGCGAACCCGGAAGTCGCGCGCAAGCACATCCTGGCGTTCGCGCAGGGTTTGCGGGACGCCGGAGTGCAGCCGGTACTGAAGCATTTCCCCGGGCACGGGCACGCCAGCGGGGATTCCCACAAGGGATTGGTGCGGACGCCGCCGCTGGCCTCGTTGCGGAAGGTCGACCTGGTTCCGTACCGAGACATCGGCGAGTACGGCGAAGTCGGCGTCATGGTCGGACATCTGGACGTGCCCGACCTGACCGGCGGTACTCCGTCGACCCTGTCGGCGGCGGCGTACCGGCTGCTGCGGAAGGACTACGCGTTCGACGGTCCGGTGATCACCGACGATCTCGGGGCGATGAAGGCGATCACGTCGCAGTACCCGCTGCAAACGGCTGTGCTCAAGGCATTGCAGGCGGGGGCGGATCAGGCGTTGTGGTCCTCTGGTGGCAACGTCGGCACGGTGCTCTCCACGCTGGAGCAAGCGCTGGCGTCCGGCGATCTCCCGGCCGCCCGGGTCGACGAGGCCTTGACCCGCGTGCTCACGGCGAAACGCGCCTGCGGCTGACCGACCGCGGCCCAGGCCGGTCGATCAGACGGACCACCCGGCAGGGTGACGTGAAAAGCGGTCCGAAAACTCAATGAACACAATGCTGACCAGGCCCGCGTCAGGAGTGACCCTGATCACCGCCCTGCCGCCCGATCAAGGAGGATCGCGTGCCTGGTCCCACGAAATACCTGCGCCGTCTCGCGCTGATGGCCGCCGCCGCTGCCGGACTGAGCCTGCTCGCCGCTCCGACGGCGTCGGCCACGCCGTCGCCGGTCGACCATCCGGTGCCGACGACCGGCTGCCGGCTGCCGTCCCCGGTCCCCGCCGGGGCGACGACGCTGCGGACGTTGACGTCCGGCGGCCTGGTCCGCGAGTACACGGTGCACGTGCCGGCGCAGTACCGGTCTTCACGGCCGTACCCGCTGGTGTTGTCGTTCCATGGACACAAACGGACGTCGAAGTATCAGGAGGAGCTGTCCGGATTTTCCGCGTATGACGCGATTTCCGTCTACCCGCAAGGACTTCCGGGTACGGACGGGGAGTCGGCGTGGACCGGCGCGCCGTACTCGGCGGCCGCGGACGACGTGCTCTTCACCAGTGATCTGCTGAACACACTCCAACGTGAACTGTGCGTCGACCCCCGCCGGATCTACGCGACAGGCAAGTCGAACGGCGGCGGGTTCGTCGGCGTCCTCGCTTGCCGGATGCCGGGCCGGATCGCGGCGTTCGCCCCGGTCGCCGGCGCGTTCTACCCGCAAGGCGGCGAGTGCCACCCGTCGCGCCCCGCGCCGATTCTCGATTTCCACGGCACGGCCGACGCGACGATCCCCTACACCGGAAACCCCGCGAAGGGCCTGCCGACACTGCCGGACTGGCTCGCGGCATGGGCAGACCGGAACGGCTGCTTCCCGCGGCCGATCCAGTACTCGCCGAAAGCCGACGTGACCGTTCAGCGATGGCTTGGTTGCTCGCTCCAGCACTACCGGGTCGAAGGTGCCGGGCACGTTTGGCCGAGCACCACACCGAACAACGACTCCGCCACTCCGACCGTCATCGACGCGACCCCGGTCATCTGGAAGTTCCTGCTCGCCCACCGTCTGCGTTAAGAACTCGTCGATTTCCTTGCCGGAACCCGCCGCCCGGCGCTACCGTCGAACCTGACCGGATGACCAGATGAGCAAATCTGGTCACGAAGTCAGACTCTGGGAGCGCACGTGGCAGAACGTCCGGACCGCACCGCCGGTCGCGCCGATCGCATCCTCGACGCGGCCGGCGTCCTGCTGTCGCGGCTGGGCTATCGCAAGGTGACCATCGAGGACATCGCGAGCCAGGCGGGCATCGGGAAGGGCACGATCTACCTGCACTGGCCCACCAAGGAAACCCTCTTCCACGCGCTGCTCCTGCGTGAATCCCTCCTTGCCGCCGAGAACCTTCTCGAAGGGCTGGAAGAAGACCCGGCGGAAGTCGTCCCGCATCGGTTCCAGCGGGCCGCTTTCCTGTACACCCAGCGAAACCCGTTGCTCTGCGCGCTCATCACCGGCAACACCGAACTGCTGGGCCGGTTGAAGAAACATCCCTTGCAGGATCAGGACACGGTCGTGACCGAGCGGTACCTGAAGACGATGACCGACCGGGGCCTGCTGCGCGACGACATCCCGAACCTGCTGTTTTCCCTGCGTGCTTCGGCACTGGGGTTCTACCTGATGGACAGCTTCACCGGCGACGGCGCCGACCTCACCATCGAAGAGAAGGCCGACGCTCTCGCGCACATCATCCGGACGGCGTTCGAGCCGCCGGAGCCACCGTCCACCGCGAATCTGGCCGCCACCGCTGCCGAAGTGATCCAGGCGTTCCAGGATCTGATCTCGTCCTATCGCGCCTGGATCTACCGGAAGGACGGCCCCGAGGAGCCCGCTTGATCCGCGCTCCTCCACCACGAGAAGAAGGGGGCAAGCCATGACCACGATCGCCGAAACCTGGGGCGTCCACGAAGCCCAGTTCTGGCTTCGGGACGAATTCCCGGCCGATCCGGTCCGTTTCGACGCCGAGACGGGCATGTGGAACGTCTACGGCCACGCCGAGGCGTTGAAGACCCTGAGTGATCCCAAGGTGTTCTCTTCCGACACCACCCGGCTGATCCCCAAGGAGATCTCGCCGGACAAGGACCTGTTCGTCGAAGGCAACCTGCTCCAGATGGATCCTCCGGATCACAAGAAACTGCGCACGCTGGTGAGCCACGCCTTCACGCCGAAGGTCGTGGCGGATCTCGAACCGCGCATCGCCGCTTTGACGAACGAACTCCTCGACGCGGTCGACGGCGCGGACTCGATGGAACTGGTGACCCATCTGGCCTATCCGCTGCCGGTGATCGTCATCGCCGAACTTCTCGGCATCCCGGCGAGCGATCGCGACCTGTTCAAGGAATGGGTCGACACGTTGCTGCGGAACAGCCAGCAACGGTCGTTGATCAAGCAGACCGAAGAGGACAAGAAAGCCGCGGAGGAAACGTCCGCGCAGGTGAAGAACCTGGTGAACTACCTTTCCGAGCACGTCGACGATCGACGGCGGAATCCGCGCGAGGACCTGCTGACCAAACTCGTCGAAGCCGAGGTCGACGGCACGAAACTCACGCAGAACGAAGTCGTCAACTTCGCGAACGTGCTGCTGCTCGCCGGGCACATCACCACCACGATGCTGCTCGGGAACACGGTGCTGTGCCTGGATTCCCATCCGGACGAGTACCGGCGTGTCCGTGCGGACCGTACGTTGTTGCCCGCCACCATCGAGGAATCCCTGCGGTTCCTCAGCCCGTTCGCGCTCGTCGCCCGCGCCACGACGACCGAAGTCGAATTGGGTGGCCAGACGATCCCGGCGGACAGCATGCTCGGTATCTGGGTCGCGGCGGCGAACCGGGATCCGCGCACCTTCACGGATCCGGGCGTCTTCGATCCGGCGCGGGCGCACAACCCGCATCTGGCCTTCGGACGCGGGATCCATTTCTGCATCGGCGCCCCGCTCGCCAGGCTCGAAGGCAAGACGGCGCTCAACATCCTGCTGGACCGTTTCCCGGATCTGCGCACCGACCCGGCCGTTCCGCCGTCGTTCATCCCCAGCCCGCACATGACCGGGGTGAACGAGCTCCGGCTGCTGTTGAAGCCCTAGAGGTCGGCGAACCGGGACGCGAGCGGGACCACCATGCGCGGAATCCGCTTCCCGGGTGTGTACCGCAGTTCGGTGATGTTGCCGTTCGGCACGACGTAGGTGTCGGCGAAGGTGCGGAATCCGCGCATGGCCGCGCTGTCCGGGGTGGTGGTCCCGGTCAGCAGTGACCACATGACCGCGCGGATGAAGAGCCCGTGCGTGAAGACGGCGATCGGCCCGGGTTCCCGTTCTCCCAGCCGTGCCAGGAATTCCTGGGTCCGGCCGAAGAGGGCCGCGAACGATTCCGCGCCGTTCACCGCGTGGTGCGGATCGGCACGGGACCAGTAGGCCTCCGTGTACGGCTTGCGGGTGGCGGTGGTGGTGACCTGTCCATGGAGTTCGCCGAGGAAGGTGAACTCCTGGACAGGCCACTCCTCACGTTCCGCCTGGGGGAACCGCTCCATCGTCGGCTCGGCGGTCTGCCGCGCCCGTAAGAACGGCGACGTCACGATCAAACGAGGCGGTTCGGCCAGCGAATCCGCGATTTCGACGGCCTGCCGCCTGCCGAGTTCGGTCAACGCCGAAGCACCCGGTTCGCCGCCGGGAAGCCCCGCGTTGGATTCGCTTTCGCCATGTCGGATCAGCCACACCCGTGCCACGATCGCCTCCTAGACCCCGTGTGCCATCGACGATCGCACCGAGCGGAGCCGACCGCGACTTCCAGGATGCCCGATCACCGCGAAGGTGGCGGGATCTTCACCGGCCGAACTGTCCCGGTGAGCGTCCCTCGCCCGCCGGACCGCGGTACGCCTGCGCGATGTCGAGCCAATGGTCCGCCAGCGCGCCCTCGGCCCGGACGTCGAGGTCGTCGCGGTGACGGCGCCGCGTGACCAGCAGACAGAAGTCCTCCGCGCTCCCGGTGACGCGCTGCCGGGAGTCCTCGGGCCCGAACGTCCACAGCTGCCCGGACGGCGCGGTGATCTCGAACCGGAACTCCTGCTCCGGCGGGGTCAGGCCCCGGGCCTCGTAGCCGAAGTCCCGGACCCGGACGGCGAAACCGACGAGGTACGCGAGCCGGTCCGTCCGCTCCGGCCGCACTCCCAGCGCGTCCGCGATGTCCTGGCCGTGGGCGAACAGCTCCATCATCCCGGCGCAGGCGAGGATGGCCGGCGGCAGCGGGTTGACCAGCCACGGGACGACCTGGTCCGCCGGGACCGCGGCGAGCGCCTTGATCCCGGCGTCGCGTTCGGCACGCCAGCGGCTGAGCACGACCTCGTTGGGGTCTCCGAGGTAGTCGTCGAGGGCCGCGTTGACCGCGGCGTCGAAACCGCGCGCCATCGAACTCTTCATGACTTCGGCGAACCTCTGCGGCTCGCTCGCGGACAACCCGGCGATCTTGAAGATGAAGGAGAGATGCGCGATCTGATGTTTGACCGACCAGCCCGCCGCGGGTGTCGGCAGCTCCCACCCCGTGTCGTCCAGGCCGGCCACCAGGGCATCGACCTGTTCGCCCTCCGTGGTGAGGTCCCTGATCACGTACCGGAAGTCAGTCACCGTGCCGTCCTCTCGCCGTTTCCACCCTTTCGAATGATGCGGACGCGCCGGGCCGTCGTCTTCTCTTCGTGAGCCCCGTCGAATTCGGACTTGATTCTGGAGCCGGGTCCAGGTTCTACCCTCGGATCATGCGAACCGAAGCGGCGAAGGCGCTGACGGCGTTGACCATGTCCCAAGTGACCTCTCGCGCCGGAGTCCGGCCGGACACCGTGCGCTACTACGAGCGCATCGGTCTTCTGCCCGCGCCCGCGCGGACGACCGGGGCACACCGGCGCTACGACGAGGACGTCATCGACAGGCTGCGGTTCATCCGCGGCACCCAGCGGCTCGGGCTGACGCTGACGGAGATCGGTGACCTGCTGAGCGTGCGCGACACCGGGGTGTGCCCGTGCGAACCCGCCGAAACCATGCTGGAACGCCATCTCGCCGAAATCGAAGCGGAGATGGCGCGCCTCGGCGAGCTGCGCGCCGAGCTCACTTCCCTGCTGTCCGGGATGTCCGGCGACGAATGCGCCGATCCGCTTCCCGGCGCCTGGTGCCCGCCCGAATGCGGACCCGAGGGAGGAGGTGGATGACCATGCGGAACGACGACTGGTGCGATTGCGACTGCTGCGGCAGCGGCTGCTGCTGACCCGCTCCGGCGGGACCGGCCGGGCTTGACGTCACCCGGCCGGCCATCCGAGGTCAGTCCTGCGGCAGAAGCACGGTCTTCCCGATCCGGTCCTTGCTGACTTCGGCCGAATAGGCCATCAGCCCGCCCGCCTGCGCGTCCCGGAACAGCCGCTGGATCGGCGAAGTGCGCAGGAAGCCCGAACCTCCGCCCGCTTTCAGCGCGACTTGGGCGACGTCGCGGGCGATGTCGTTCGCGAGCACCTTCGCCGTCATGGTCGTGGGCAGGAACTCCGGCGAGTTCTGATCCGCCAGCCACGCCATGTTCCGGGCGTACATGAGCGACGCTTCGAGACGGGCGTGAACGTCCGCGACTTCGAACTGCAGCCATTGCATTTCGGCGAGCGGCTCCCCGGTCGCCGGGATGACGCGGCTCCGGGCGTGCGAGATCAGCGCCTGCTCCGCCGCGTCGGCGATCCCCAGTGACAGGAAGGCGAGGCCGGCCGCGATGTGGTTCGGCCGCTGCACGGTCGGTGGCGGGCACCGGCGGTCCTCCCGCAGGACGGTGCCTTCGAACGAGACGAGCTGGCTTCGGCTGGCGCGCAAACCCATCGTGTCCCAGATGGGCACGAAGGTCATCGTGTCGTCCGGCGCCACGCCGAAGAACGTGGGCACGCCGCCGACGAGCGCGTTGACCAGGAAGTGGTCGGCGACCTCGCAACCGGAGACGAATCGCTTGGCACCGGTGAGCCGGTACCCGCCGTCGACGGGCTCGGCGACCTGTTGCGGCATCAGGAACATGTTGCCGCTGCTCGGTTCCGACAGCGCGTTGGCGAAGCGCTTGCCGCCGATCAGCTCGTCGGCGTAGAAGCGACCCACATCGGGGGCGGACAACTGGGCGAGCCCGACGGCGGCGCCGATGTGCATCACCCAGATACACGCCGTCGAAGAACAGGCCGCGCTGAGGATCCGGACGATCTCGCCGTAGGTCCGATAACTGAGGTCCTCACCGCCGAACTCCGCGGGCAAGGTCGCCCCGTCGAGTCCGGTCGCGTGCAAGGCACGGAGGTTGTCGATGGGAAGCTCGGCCGTTTCGTCGAACTCGGCGGCGCTCGCGGCGAAGTCCTTCGCCAGTTCGGTGACGGTTTCGATCCAGTGACGTTCGTCGGCGGGTGGGGCGAACGGATGGACGGGCTCGGTCATGACCGCATCATGCCGGAAACGCGAAGGCCTCCCCGCCACCCCGAGAATGGCGAAGGAGGCCTTTCACGGTCCGACCGTCACACTCCGGTGCAGGCGGCCATCGCGAATTCGCCGGAAGCGGTCTTGGTGGAAACCACCGCGCCGTCGACGGTGATCTTGCAGGTGACGGATCCACCGGTCTCGCCGGTCGTGACGGTGAGCGTCCCGCCCTTGTAGACGCCCTTGTTCTCGACTTCCTTGTTCCACGGCAGCGCCGGGACGGTCTCCGTGACGGGGTTGAGGACCTCGCCGTAGATGACCTCGACGTTCGTGGCGTCGCCGGTGATCTCGTAGGACACCTTCGCGGTGCGGTTGATTTCGTTGTTGACCTCGTCGACCGCCGCGTTGAACACGAAGATCCACACCACGCAGACCACGAGGCCGAGCGCGGACAAGGCGATACCGGTGATGGAGAGCCCCTTGTTGGAGGCTTTCCCGTTCTTGACGCGGATCAGCCCGATGATCGAGAAGATCAGGCCGAGGATCACCAGCGGCCAGGCGATGACGCCGACGAACGGGATCGGGGAGAAGACCAGCCCCACCAGGCCGAGGACGAAGCCCGTGACGCCGATGCCGTTGCGGGGCGGCATCGGGCTGGCGGGGGCTTGCGGGGCCGGCGTGTAGGGGGTTTGCTGGGTCACGGGGGATTTTCCTTTCCAAAGGGATGAACGAGGCGGCATACAACCAGCGATCGCGAGGTGTCCGCGTCGTCCTCGGCGCGCGAACCCGGTACGACGAAAGTCGTAATCCACGCGCCGTGAAGGACCGCTTCCGCTGATGCCTCCGGCCAAGCGGGTTTGCGTACGCTCAGCGCATGGCAAGGCGTGTGCTCGGTGTGGTGCTCACCGTCGTGGCGGTCGCGGCGTGCGTGATCAGCAGCATTTTCGTCTTCAGCGCCCAGGGTTACCTTCCGGCGACGCAATCCTTCGACCCGACGTGGTGGTCCACGCTCGGTTTCCTCACCGGGATCGCGGCCGCGGTCATGCTCTGCTGGCGGCACAAATGGCCGGAACTCGTCCTCGGTATCGCCTTGGTGCCGCCGCTCTGTTTCCGGTCCGACGCGCTGGCCGCGTTGGTCGCCCTCGCCGCCTTGGCCGCGCGCCGCCGCGACCGCGTCCTGTGGAGCGGGTCCGTCCTGGTCTACGTCGCGACCGCGTGGGCGTTGTTCGGCGACGCCAACCGCCATCCCGACGTGACCGTCGCGGGGCAGATCGTCGGCAAGCAGTTCTCCGCCGTGCAGCTGATGGGGACGTTGACGGTCGCCGTCGTGATGACGGCCGTGCCGCTCACCGTCGGAGTCGTCCGCGGGATGCAGGACACGCTCGCGATCCGTGAGGCCAAGGAAGAAGAACTCCGCGCCGAAATGACCCGCCGCGCGGAACGCACCCGGATCGCGCGCGAGATGCACGACGTCCTCGGGCATCGGCTCTCGCTGCTGTCCTTGCAAGCCGGTGCGCTCGAAGTCAGCAAGGGGCCCGCGACGACGGAGGCGGCGAAGACCGTCCGCACGACCGCGCGCCAGTCGCTCGAAGATCTGCGGCAGGTCATCGGGGTCCTCCGTGATGGCCAGGGTTTCGGCGAAAACAGCGAGAACGGAATCCATCCGGAGCCGCCGCAGCCGACGCTGGCGGACATCCCCGAACTCGTCGCCAATGCCCGCCGGGCCGGTTTGGGGGTCAACGTGACGATCCTGCTCGACGACGCGGGCGGCGCGCCGGCCTTGCTCGGCACGACCGCGTACCGGATCGTGCAGGAGTCGATGACCAACATCCTGAAACACGCTCCGGGCGCGACGGCCGACGTTTCGGTTCGCGGCGGGCCCGGGAACGGGCTCACCGTCGAGGTCGTCAATCCGCTGCCCGCGATCGCCGCGGCGGGAAAGCCGCCGGGCGCGGGCGCCGGACTGGCCGGGATCGGTGAGCGTGTCACGCTGATCGGCGGGAACGTCAGCGCGGGCCCCACCGAAGAGCGCACATTCGCCGTCCGGGCTTGGCTACCGTGGGGACACCACTAACCTGTCCGGGTGAACCAGCGCCCACTGCGAGTGCTGCTCGTCGACGACGACCCGCTCGTGCGAACCGGTTTGTCGATGATCCTGTCCAGCACGGGCGACATCGAGGTCGTCGCGGAAGCGGGCGACGGGGACGAAGCCGTGCCGAAGGTGTCCATGCACGCGCCCGACGTCGTGCTGATGGACATCAGGATGCGGCGGATGAACGGCCTCACCGCGACCGCCGCGGTCACCGCGCTGCCCAATCCGCCGAAGGTTCTCGTGCTCACCACCTACGACCTCGACGAATACGTCTTCGACGCGCTCGGCGCGGGCGCCAGCGGATTCCTGCTGAAGGAGGGCTCGCCCCAGGAGATCATCGACGCGGTGCGCGTGGTCGCGGCGGGTGAGGCGATGCTCTCGCCGAGGACGACGCGGAAACTCATCGGGCATTTCGTCGCGACCAGGACGAGCCCGCGCCGTCATCGGGCGCGAGCCGGGCTGGGCACCCTGACCGAACGCGAGCGGCAGATCGTCACCGCCGTCGCTCAAGGCGGGACCAACGCCGAAATCGGCGTGGAACTGCACTTGAGCGAGGCGACGGTGAAGACCCACATCACCCGGATCTTCGCGAAACTCGACGCGACCAACCGGGTCCAGCTGACGATCTTCGCTTACGAAGCCGGGCTCGTCGCTCCCTGACCTTCCGTCGCGAGCAGCCCGGCGGCGACGGTCCCCCAGAGCACCACGGCGCCTCCGAAGCCGGGCAGGAGCTGCCAGGCCGCGGCCCAGCCCGCGATCGCGAGCACGGCGGCCAGCACGGCGACAGCGCACAACAAGGCGCTCAGCACCAGGAAACGCCGTGAGCCGAACAATTTCGCGAACGGCAGGAAGTGCAGGCCGACCACGAAGAGCACCCAGGCGGGCACGGCTTCGGGAAGGTCGAAAACCGCCGAGAGCACCCTGGCCCCGGCGAAGATCCCCACCAGCATGAGCAGCACGGCGATCCCGTACTGCTTGCCGAACGGGCTTTCCTCCCGGCCGCCGCCCGCGGGCAGCCCGGCGCCCCGGCGGGCGGTCAGGACCAGCCAGCCCACCAAGCCCAGCACCGCGACGATGCCCACGACGACCAGCGGCGTCGATCCGTCGCCGACGGAGGAGGCACCGAAGAACCACCATCCGGCACCGAATCCCACACCGATCGCGGAACTGATCAGCAAGGTGATCAGATGCCCTTTGGTGAACCGCGCGTCCGTCATCACGCGAGCCCGGCGAGGATGGCGGCGGCCTCCTGCGGATGCACGAGGAAACGGACGTGGCTGCTCGTCAGCGACCGCACGTCCGTCGCGTTGCCCGGGGTGAGCGCGTCCGCCTCCTTGATGAAACGGTCCTGCAGCGCGAGCGGCATCGACCGGTCTTCGGTGAGCCTGATGTAGGTGCGCGGGATCCGGCCCCAAGTGGCGGCGTCGGCGAGTTCGGTCCCGGCGTCGAGGCTCTCGTCCGGTTCGAGAGTGTTGAGGTAGGCGAAGAATTCCTGGTCGGTGCCGTCCTCGATCATCGCGGTCTTCAACGCGGCCAGCAGCGCGGGATCGGCGGTGCGCCAGTTCATCCGGAGCGCGCCGAGTTCGGCCGGATTCGCGACGACGACCCCGCCGACGTCGTTCAACGCGCTGCTCGCGTACTCGGGCCCCTGCATGTACTTGCCCACCGTCGCGTCGACGCAGCACCACGCGGAGATGTAGACGATCCGGTCGATCAGCTCCGGGACGGCGTTCGCGACGCCGGTGAGCGGCAGCCCACCGCGGCTGTGCCCGACCAGGATGACGGGACCGTGCTCGGCGACCTTGCGCACGACGTCCACCACCTGCTCGACGGCCTCGGCCAAGGTGGCGCCCGCCTGGCTCGACGGCGCCGTGGCCAGCGCTTCGAGGTCTTGCGGCGCCTGGTAAGCGGGGTGGAAACCGGCGGCGAAGCCGTGTCCGGGAAGGTCGACGGCCAGCGTGCGGTGGCCGAGCAGGGCGAGCTCGCGTTGCAGCGGTCCCCAGGTGAACGAGGCGCTGTTGGAACCGTGGAGCAGGACGTAAGTGGGATTCACGGTTCGATCTTCCCATCCCGCATCAGCGCTTCTGGACGAAATACACCTTGTCATCCGTCACGGCGCCGACCTGGATCGTCACGTCTCCCGGTGCGTCGACGAACCCGACCCTGAACGTGAGTTCCTTGCCCGGCAGGATGTCCTGGCTCGGTGTCCCGCCGAGGCCGGCGTTGGTGTCGAAGACCTGCTCGGCGCTGGTGTTGCCCATGGTGGCTTGAACGAGCAGCATCGCCGCGGACCACGGCTTGTCCGAGTGGTTGACGACCGTCACCTGATAGCTCGTCGCCTTCGCATTCTGAGCCGGAGCGGCGTATTCACCGGTGGTGAAAGCCTTCGGGTCCGAGACGGTGATGTCCACGGCAGTGCCTCGATGGGTTTCTCCCACGGCGTACATCTGGCCGCTGGCCTTCTTGTCCGATTCGGGCAGACCGAGCTTTTCGTTCAGTTCCTTCACCGCCGCTCCCTGGGCGATGACTGTGAAGACGACGGCCAGCACACACAAGACAACGCCGATGGCGGCGAGGATCTTCTTCGAGCCGAAGAGCGCGATCACGCCGAGGACGAACCCGACACCGGCGACCACGGCCGTGAGGTTGTTGAAGAAGATGATCGGAGAGCCGACGACACCGACGATGCCGAGAATGAGCGCGGTCCAAGCGAGTCCCGCGAACTTCGTGGGACGCGGAACCGGATGGGCCGTGGGTACGGGCGATGGCGGGTTCGGGGCGTACATGTCAGACATCTCCAAGAGATCGAGGGCGACCGCTTAGAGGCCGCGGATCAGCCGAGTGTCTGACAATTCGAGAAAGTGTCGCGTTGTGTTACCTCGGAGGATCCCTCGTCATCGCACCGTAACCAATAACGACTTGAGTGAGTGACTGACGCACCGAGATCGTCACTCAGTCCGCGATGAGCACCTGGCCTGCCCCGTCGAACCGGTAACCGACCCCGCGCACCGTCGCGATCGGTGTCAGCACGGGTTCCAGCTTGCCGCGGATCTTGCGGACGTGGACGTCCACGGTCCGGACGTTGCCGCCGGACAGACCCCACACCCGCTCCATCAGCGTGATGCGGTCGAAGACGCGGTCCGGATTCCGGCTCAGGAACAGCAGGAGGTCGAACTCGAGCCTGGTGAACTCCAGTACCTCGCCGCGCAACAGCACTCGCCGCGAATCCGGCTCGATCCGCAGCGGCGGGCCGGACTCACTGGATCGCCGCCGTCCGGCGAGTTCGACGACCTGGCCGGTTTGGACGGTCCGTGCCGTCAGCGTCACACCGACAGTGTCCTCAAAGGACTCAAGTAGGCGTGCGGCGATAGTGGCGGCGTGCTCGGAGTCGGTGCTCACTCGCAACGCCAGGGTCAGCTCGACGGTCGGCTCGATGCTCACCGCGACCGACTGCGTCATCTCACACCACCCGGACCGGATGCCGGACGACGGCGTCGAACAGGTAGCCCTGGGTGTTGTGCGGGGTGACCTCGGGCTGGGTGACACCAGTGATGTCCGTGGCTCGCGCCCGCAGCGTGTGGACACCGGGAACACCGGCGCGCCAAGGGATCTCCCAGCGCTGCCACCCTCGATCCGCCGCCGCGCCCACGAACTTCGCCTGCCGCCAACCGCTTCCGGTATCGACGTCGACCCGCCTGATCCGGCCGTTGCCCGACCACGAGCGCCCGCGCAGCACCTGCCTGTCACCGGCCGCGAACTCGGCGTTCCAGGGCAGTTCGAACGCGCTCTTGACCACCTGCCGGGTCACGAGCGTGCCCTCCGCCGGATAGTCCGGCCCGAGCAGCCGGTAGTACTGCGTGTTCCACGGGGACACCAGTGGCGTTTCGGAGACTTCGATGCGCCCCAGCCATTTGATCGACGAGATCCCGGCCCAGGAGGGTACGACGAGCCGCACCGGATGGCCGTGATCCGGCGGAAGCGGGTGGCCGTTCATCTCGTACGCCAGCAGAACGTCCTGCAGCGCCTTCGCGACCGGTAGCGGACGGCGCACCTTTCCCAGGTTGACCCCGCCGGTGACGTAATCGGCGTCCAGCCCCTCCGGCAGGACGTCGACCGCGTTCCGCGTCAGGCCCGCTTTGGCCAGCACCGTGGCGAGCCGGACACCACGCCAGCGCGCGACGCCGATCGCGCCGAGCTTCCAGGCCGTGCCCGACACCGTTTGCCCTTGCTGGCTGGTGAAGTAGCTCCGTCCGTTGCCCGCGCATTCGATGGCGGAAGTGATCGTCTCCGACGGCAAGCGGAGCAGATCCCGGTAGCTGAACTCGACGGGCCCACCACTCAGCCCGCTCCCGAAGAGCTTCAGCCGCCAGGTGCCGACGTCGATCGTCGGAGTGGCGGTGTGGTTTCGCACGAAGAACCGCTCGACCGGAGTCAGGTAGCCCTGGCCGCTCAGCGCCTCCCAGCGCGTCTCCGCGTTGGTGCCGTAGACCTCGAAGATCTCCGGCGGCAGGGGTTTCACGATCGGTGTGGCCGCCGATGCCGTGCCGGACGGAAGCGCGCCGAGCGCCGTCAGCGCGAGTGAGCCGCCGGCCGTCAGCTGGAGCATCCCGCGCCGCGACAGCGCCTTCCCCGCCCGCCATTGCTCGATCCGCGTGCGGTCATAGGTGGCTTCGTCGGTCAGGCCGGTTCCGGTCATGCGGCTCATTGTCGGCAGCGGCCGACCGCGCGGACCAGCATGTCCACAGAGCGGAACACTTCAGGTCCGGGACGCCGTTCGTGCCCCGGACGGGGATCGAACCCGCACTGTGTCGATTTTAAGTCGACTGCCTCTGCCAGTTGGGCTACCGGGGCACGGGTCAGCCTAGGCGATGCCACAACCGAGGCGATGACCTAGTTCGCCTTGTCGGCTTGGCGATACTTCAGCCAGCTGTTCCCGACGAGGTCCCAGATCGCCTGGTACTGGTCGAATCTCTCGCGCAACACGGCCTGATCGAGCTCTTCGGGCGGCGTCGAAGCGATGTAGTAGGTCAGCTCGTCACGCAGCCGGTAGAACTTGTACTGGCCTTCTTCCATCAGCACCCACAGCGAACGCCACGCGAAGAACGGTTCGAGCACGTTCACCACGGTGACGACGGCGACCAGCGCGAACGCCGTCCCCGTCCACGGATTCAGATTCTGCAATCCGAGGATGATCGTCGAGGTCGCGGACAGCAGCAGCGCCAGTACCCGCAGGATGACCGACCTCGTCCGGAACCGGCGTTTGCGGATCCGCGCGTACTTCGTCCCCTGTTCGATCCGCTCCACGAGGTCGTGGGCGAGTTCGAGCGGGGTCAGCCCCGGCCGGGGAAGGGCGGATTGGATGGGCGGCTTCAACTTCCGGAATGCCTGCACCGGCACACCTTAAACGCCGTGAAGGCCTCCTTCCCTACGTTCAAGGTAGGGAAGGAGGCCTTCACGGAACTACGAAATCAGGACTTCGACAGCCGGTCGAACTCTTCGCGCGGGTTGTTGATCTGGCCGAGCGAGATGACCTCGCGCCGGAACAGGCCACCGAGCATCCAGTCGAACAGGATGCGGATCTTGCGGTTCCACGTCGGCATCGCCTTGAGGTGGTACGCGCGGTGGAAGAGCCAGGCCGGGAAGCCCTTGATCTTCAGGTTCAGCGCGTCGGCGACACCCTTGTGCAGGCCGAGGCTGGCCACCGCACCCAGGTTCTTGTGGTAGTAGTCCTTCGGCTTGCCGCCGCGGATCACCTTGATGATGTTCTTCGACAGCAGACGCGCCTGGCGCACGGCGTGCTGCGCGTTCGGCGGGCAGGTAGCGGTCGGATCCTGCTCGGTACGCGAGAGGTCCGGCACGGCGGCGTTGTCACCGGCGGTCCAGACGTCGGGGTGCCCGACGACCTGCATCGCGGCGGTGGCCTCGACACGGCCGCGCTTGTCCAGCGGCAGGTCCGAGCTGGCGAGCACCGGGTTCGCCTTCACGCCGGCGGTCCAGATGATCGTGTCGGTGTCGAATTCGGTGCCGTCCGAGAGCACGACGTGGCCGTTCTCGAACGACTTCGCCGCTGTCGACAAATAGACTTCGATTCCGCGCTTCTCGAGCTGCTCGACGGTGTACACACCGAGCGTCTCGCGCACCTCGGGGAGGATCCGCCCGGCGGCCTCGACGAGCACCCAGCGGATGTCCTCGACCTTGAGGTTCGGGTAGTAGTTCTCCACCGCGAACCGGGTCATGTCCTCGAGTTCGGCGAGCGCTTCGATACCGGCGAACCCGCCGCCGACGACGGTGAACGTCAGCAGGCGCTTGCGCTGCTCGGGATCGAGCGTGCTGGCGGCCTCGTCCAGCTTCGTCATGACGTGGTTGCGCAGGTAGATCGCCTCGCCGATGGTCTTGAAGGCGATACCTTCTTCGACCAGGCCCGGGATCGGCAGGATGCGCGCGACGGCGCCGAGGGCGACCACGAGGACGTCGTAGTTCAGCTGCTCGACGTGCCCGTCGGCGGCCTCGACCGTCACGGCTTTGCGCTCGTGCTCGATCTTCGTCACGCGCGCGGTGAGCACGTGGCAGCGCTTGAGCACGCGCCTCAGCGGCACGACCACGTGCCGCGGTTCGATCGCACCGGCCGCCGCCTCGGGCAGGAAGGGGGCATAGGTCATGTGCGGCTGCGGATCAACGACCGTCACGGACGCTTCGTTGGCCCGGAGCATCTTCTGGAGCCCGTACGCCGTGTAGAGCCCGACGTACCCACCACCAAGGACGAGGATCCGTGTCGGTTCCGACTTAACACCAGCCATATTCCTATAGTCGCACCCATCTGCTGAGATCGCTCGCAGACCCCATCCGGCTGTGACCAGCGTCGCCACGGTTTCCGCACCGATTCAGTTCAGGCCGGCCGCCGAGGTCGCGGAGGCCAGGACGTCGCACACCATGTCAAGCGTCAGGCGGCCGGTCTGGACATTGCGCTGCGACACGTGGTAACAGCCGAAAAGACGCAGGTCGCCGAGTTCTGCTTCCACCCCGTGCCCGAACTTCGGGCGTGGCGCGGGCACCGGCCAGCCCGCCTCCGCGAGCACCGGCAGCAACGCCTGCCAGCCGAACGCGCCGAGCACCACGACGGCCTTCAGTGTCGGTTTCAGCAACGCGAGTTCGGCCGCGAGCCACGATCGGCAGGTCTCCCGTTCCTCAGGTGTGGGCTTGTTGGCGGGTGGCGCGCATCTCACCGGGGAGACCATCCGGGTGCCACGCAGCTCGAGCCCGTCACCTATATGGGTCGAGGTCGGCTGTGACGCCACCCCGACCCGGTGAAGCGCCTTGAAGAGAACGTCACCGGACGGGTCGCCGGTGAACAGGCGGCCGGTCCGGTTCGCGCCGTGCGCCGAGGGAGCCAGTCCGACGATGGCCAATGACGCGTCCGGCGGGCCGAAGCCGGGCACCGGCCGGGCCCAGTAGGTCTCGCCGGCGAACGCCGCCCGCTTGACCACGGCGATCTCCTCACGCCAGGCGACCAGCCGCGGGCAGGCACGGCAGTCCACGACCTCGGCGTCGAGTTCGACGAGCGAACGGAACCTCATAACGCTTCTTTCAGGGTGTCTCGGGCGAGGCGGTCGGCGTGCCGGGTCGTCTCCGGCTGACGGAACGACGGTGCCAGCCGCAGCACCTGGCGGCACGCGTTCTCCAGCGAGATCTTGTGGCCG
Source organism: Amycolatopsis japonica (assembly GCF_000732925.1). Classification (NCBI taxonomy): domain Bacteria; kingdom Bacillati; phylum Actinomycetota; class Actinomycetes; order Pseudonocardiales; family Pseudonocardiaceae; genus Amycolatopsis; species Amycolatopsis japonica. The sequence goes on along the minus strand of NZ_CP008953.1, from coordinate 837,365 downwards.
ACGGAGACGTAAACGGGCTTCACGCCGTCCTGGGTGCGCAGGACCGCGCCGACGACCTCGCCCCCGTCCAGCAGGGGTGCCCGCGAGCCACGGGTGCCGCCGGGTTCGTCGTGCTCGCCGACGAACCGGGTCTTGCCGACCCCGATGGACGGCAGGCCCGTCACGACCCCGACGTGGCAGGCGAGCCCGAACCGGCGCGGGTGCGCCAGGCCGTGCCCATCGCAGACCAGCAGATCGGGGACGTGATCGAGCGCGCGGAGGGCGTCGAGCAGCGGAGGAAGCTCACGAAACGCGAAAAGGCCCGGTTCGTACGGGAACGAAACCCGGGAAACGACCGATCGCTTTTCCACGACGCGGAATCCGGAGGTTTCGAGGGTGACGGCGGCCGCGGCGATCAGGCCGCTGCCCTCGTCGTACGCGACGTCCAGCCCGGTGACCGTGACGATCTCTTGTGGACAGCGATCCTCGAGATCGACCAGGCCACGCAGGGTTTCCTGGATCTCGATCGCCTGCCCGGGCGTGCTCGGGCGATCATGCGCCGTGACGATGTCCACTCCTACAGACTGCCAGTAAGTTGGAGGCATGCCGGACACGAATCCCGATTCGAAGGCCACCGACGAGAAGGACACCCCGTCGGTGGAAACCAAGGTCGAGCCGACCGACGACCTGGTCACCACGAAGCACACGCTGACGCTCAAGCGCAAGAAGCTCGCCTACACGGCTCAGACCGGGCGGATCGTGCTGCGGAAGGAGGTCATCACCGACGGCAAATCCGAAGGCCACAAGGCCAAGGCCGAGGTGTTCCTGACCTCCTACACGCTCGACGACGCGGAGCCCGGTTCGCGCCCGGTCACGTTCGCGTTCAACGGCGGGCCCGGCTCGGCGAGTGTCTGGCTGCACATGGGCCTGCTCGGCCCGCGCCGCGTGCTTTCGGGCGATGTCGACGACCCGGTCGCGCCGCCCTACGGGCTGACCGACAACCAGGAAACCCTGCTGGCGCACAGCGACCTGGTGTTCATCGACCCGGTGTCGACCGGCTATTCCCGCGCCGTGGACGGCGAGGCGGCCAAGGAGTACCACGGGTACACCGCCGACATCGAGTCCATCGGCGAGGTCATCCGGCTGTGGGTCTCGCGCAAACAGCGCTGGCTGTCGCCGAAGTTCCTGGCAGGCGAGTCGTACGGCACGCTCCGCGCGGCCGGGCTGGCGTCGCATCTGCAGGAACGCCACGGGATGTACTTCAACGGGCTCCTGCTGATCTCGTCCGTGCTGGACCTGGGCACGCTGCGGTTCACCGAGGGCAACGACCTGCCGTACTCGCTCTACGTGCCGACGTACGCGGCGATCGCGCACTACCACGGGCTCCACGGCGACCGGCCGCTCGACGACGTCCTCGCCGACGCCGAGGACTTCGCGGCCAAGGAACTCCCCTGGGCCCTCGCCCGCGGCGCCCGTCTGTCCACACAGGACCGCGCGGAAGCGGTTGCGACGCTCGCTTCACTGACCGGGCTGAGTGAGTCCTATGTGGACCGGGTCAACCTGCGGATCGAGCACGTCCGGTACTTCACCGAACTGCTGCGTGACAAGGGCCTGGTCGTCGGCCGGATGGACGGCCGGTTCACCACCTGGGAGCCCGACGGCGGACGCGAGCACATGAGCGACGATCCGTCGATCTCGCGGATCATCGGCGCCTACACGGGCGGGCTCAACCACTACGTGCGGGCCGAACTCGGCTACGAGAACGACCTGCCGTACGAGATCCTCTCGACGGACGTCTTCAAAGCCTGGTCGTACTCGGACTTCGAGGGGCGCTCAGTGTCCTCTGTGGACTCGCTCGCCTCGGCCATGCGGGCGAACCCGCACCTTCGGGTGCACGTCGCCTTCGGTCACTACGATGGCGCGACGCCGTACTTCGCTTCGGAGCACGTGTTGGCGCGACTGCAGATTCCCGAGGAACTGCGGGAGAACATCGACACGGCGTACTACCCGGCCGGGCACATGATGTACGTGCACGAGGAGTCGCGGGTGCGGCAGGCGAAGGACCTGGCTAAGTTCATCAAGGCCGCTTCGGGAAAGTAGCCACCCGCGGCCACGTCGCTGACCACAGATGCCATGAAAGGTCCTTTCCTTGCAAAATTTGCAAGGAAAGGACCTTTCATGGCAGTGCGGGATCGAATTTTGTCGGGCCTGCCGGTCACTGTGTCGGCATGTACCTATCACGAGCTCCACAAACGGACTCATACCTACGTCAACACAGTCGACACGGCGTCATCCGCGTGGCGACCCTGGAGCAACTCGGGGTCACGCAAAGCACGTCGTATCGAAGATGTCAGCCTGGTGGACGGTGGACTCACCTGCTACCAGGCATCGTCCTTCTCTCGAAAGAGCAGCCAAGCGCGCGGCAACGAGTAGAAGCCGCGCTGATGCTCACTGACTCCAGGGGAATCATCACCGGCTTCGAGGCCGCACGACGATACGGACTACGGCAGTCCGGCCCTCATGGGACCGTCCATGTACTCATTCCACAACAGCGCAAGGTGCGAAGCGTCAAGTTCGCGATCATCGAACGAACGATCGCGATGCCGGAACGCCGCGTGATCGAAGGGGTACCGCTGGCGGCACCGGCTCGAGCCGTCTTGGATGGCGTAAGGCGCATCCGAGATCTCGACCCGGTTCGCGCTCTGCTCATCGAAGCCATCGAGACAGGCCTCTGCACAGTGGACGAGTTGAGCGCCGAGCTCGAATCCGGCAGCAGGCGAGGAACAGCTCTCCCTCGCGCCGTGCTCCGAGAGCTCGCCGCCGATGTCAAGTCCGTCCCTGAAGCGGCATCGCTCGCGATCTGGAAGAAAGCGGGACTGCCGCCTGCCGAGCGGAACGTCAAGATCTACGACGCCTTCGGCAACTACATCGGCAAGCCGGATTCATGGTGCGACGAGCTCGGCATGGCATGGGAAGTCGATTCGTATGCCTTCCACTTCGGCAGGGACGTCTACCGGAAGACCCTTCACCGCAACAATCGCTATGCGGCTGCGGGGATCATCGTCGTCCAGACCTTGCCGTCTCGGATTCGCGACGAACCGGAGAAGGTCATCGCCGAACTCCGTGCCGCGGCCGACGCAGCGGCGCGACGCCCGAGACCTGATGTCACTGTGGTCCGCACCGATCGAGCCGCCTAACGATCCACCCCCGCACATGCTATGAAAGGTCCTTTCCTTGCAAATTTTGCAAGGAAAGGACCTTTCATAGCACTCTAGAGACCGAAGATCAGCCGCGCAGGAACTCCGAACCGCGCGTCACGGCCGACCAGGCGTCAACGGCACCGTGACCGTAGAAGCCGTTGAACGAAGCGTCACCGGTGCAGGTCGCGGTGAACGACGCGTCCCGGCCTTCCTTCAGGTAGTCGACGGTCCGCGGCGTCGGGCAGGCGATGTCCGAAGCCGTGCCCTCGAGCACCCGCTGCACGGCGTCCGGGTTCATCCCGAAATCGCGCGAACCCTTGCCGTACTGCGAAACGATCAGCGCCGCGACACCCGTCGCGTGCGGCGACGCCATCGACGTCCCCTGCAGCCACTGGTAGTAGCCGACGCGGCCGTCAGCGGCGGTCGCCTTCTTGACACCGGCGGTGACACCGTCGGGGGTGACGTTCCCGTCCGCGTCGATCATGCCTTCGGCGACACCGACGTTGCGCGGGTAGGTCGAGAGGATCTGGTTCTCGACCGTGCGGAACCACGGAGTGCCGTAGTAGTCACGGAAGTAGCCACCGGGCGCGGAAACCGAGATCTGCTCGGTCCCGTAGTTCGAGTAGTCCGCCTTCGCCTGCGACGGGCCGAAGGACGAGACGCCGATCGTGTGCGGGCCTTCGATGGGCAGCGAGAGGCAGCTCGCGTTGTCGATCTGCCGCGGGTGCGTGCTGTTCGACGGGTAGCCCGGGCTCGACGCGTCCGGCTGCGGGGCGGCCAGGTCGCTGTGCTGGTTGCCCAGCGAGACCACCTGGGTGACACCCTTGCGGTGCGCGTAGTTCAGCGCGCGGGTGGTCGCCTCGATGATGGTGCGCTGCTCGGCCTGCTGCTCGGGCGTGTCCGCCGGGTTCGCGGTGCAGTTGTACAGCCAGGGGTCCGTGAAGAAGCTCATGTTCACGACGTCCACACCGGCGTCGCCGGCGTAGGTGATCGCGTCCACGGTCGGCTGCAGGAAGAAGAAGCCCGAGTCCTGCCCGGCGCGAAGGTTCACCAGCGTCACGTTCGGGGCGACGCCCGAGACACCGAAACCGTTCGCGGCGGCGCCGATGGTGCCGGCGACGTGCGTGCCGTGGCCGTTGTCGTCGTGGTCAACCGGGTCGACACAGCCGCGGAACTCACACGGTCCGTCGACGACGCCGCCGTTCACGTCGGAGACGATGTCCTTCGTGAAGTTCCGCGACGCGGCGCGGTCGAAGTTCGGCGCGATGTCCGGGTGGCTGCCGTCGACGCCGGTGTCGATGACGCCGACCTTCACCCGCTTGTCACCCGGCTGCTTGGTACGCGAAAGGTCCGACCGGACGGATTTGAGTCCCCAGAGCTGATCGTCGAGCGGGTCCATGCCGACGGTCTTCGCTTCGACCTGCTTCTTGGCCGACGCGGCGCCGCGGCCTTCCTTCTCGACGACACCCGGCTTGACCTTCGCCTTGCCCTGCTTCGGCGCGGTACCGATCGCCTTCGCCTTGGCGGCACCGAAAACCGCGCGGTCCGCGGAGACCCGCTCGGCGAAACCGTTGGCGGGCGCGGTCGCGGTGATCAGGCCGACCGCGGCGTTGCTCGTCACGACGGTGCCCCCAGCGGCGCGGATCGCCCTTTCCACCGAGGCCACGCTCTGGCCTTCACGGGCCAGTACGGAGAATTCGGTCGCCGCACCGGAAAGCTGCGGCTGCGCGGAAGCCGTCGGCGCGGCCACGATTGCACCGAACAGCGGTACCGCGAGCGCGATCACGAGAGATCTTGGCTTTTTCACTTCCTGCCTCCTGAAGAATGCTATTCGTGCAAACTACGTCAGCTGTCCATCACGTATCAACGAAGTCCCTACGAAAGTCAGGGGACGACGGTTTTCTCCTCCGCGAAATGACAGGCGGACAAATGCCCACCGGACCGGGTGATCAATTCGGGTTCCTGATCCGCGCAAATGTCCTGCGCCTTCCAGCATCGCGTGCGGAACCGGCAGCCGGACGGCGGATCCAGCGGGCTCGGAACGTCGCCTTCCAGGCGGATCACCTGCCGCTGCCCGCGTAACGCCGGATCCGCGACCGGCACCGCGGACAGCAGCGCCTGCGTATAGGGATGCGACGGATGTTCGTAGATCTCCTCTTCCGTCCCCATTTCCACGATCTTGCCGAGATACATCACCGCGACCCGCGTGGAAAGGTGACGCACAACGGACAGATCGTGTGCGATGAACACATAGGAAAGGCCGAATTCCTTCTGCAGTTCACCGAGCAGGTTCATCACCTGCGCCTGGATCGAAACGTCCAGCGCGGAAACGGGTTCGTCGCAGATGATGACCTTCGGCCGCAACGCCAGCGCCCGCGCGATCCCGATGCGCTGACGCTGCCCGCCGGAGAATTGGTGCGGATAGCGGTTGATGTGCTCGGGGTTCAACCCGACGACGTCGAGCAGCTCCCGCACCTTCGCCGCCCGCGACCCCTTCGGCGCCACCTCGGTGTGGATTTCGAAGGGTTCGCCGATGATGTCGCCGACCGTCATCCTCGGGTTCAGCGAAGTGTACGGATCCTGCAGCACGATCTGGATCTCGCGCCGCAGCCTCCGCAGTTCCGCTCCCCGCAACGCGAAGATGTCGCGGCCTTCGAAGGTCGCGAGCCCGCCCGTGGGTTCCTCCAGCCGCATCAGCACCTGGGCCAGCGTGGACTTGCCACAGCCGGACTCCCCCACGACGCCGAGTGTTTCCCCCGGCATCAGGTCGAAAGAGACACCGTCGACGGCCTTCACGTGCCCGATGGTGCGTTTGAAGAGGATCCCCGCCCGCACCGGGAAATACTTCACCAGGTTCTCGACCCGCAGAATGGGCTCAGACACGGCCGCTCACCACCTCGTCGGCGAAGTGGCAGGCGCTGACCCGGCCGAAACCGAGACTGTGCAGGGCGGGCCGTTCGGTCTCGCACCGGCTTTCCGCCCGTGGGCAGCGCGGATGGAACGGGCAGCCGGGCGGCACGTTCAGCAGGCTCGGCGGCAGGCCCTTGATGGTCTCCAGCGTCTGTCCTTTGAGGTCGAGCCGCGGCAGCGAGGCCATCAGCGCCTCGGTGTAGGGATGCCCCGGCGAGCGGAACAACTCGGTGACGTCGGCCTGTTCGACGATCCGGCCCGCGTACATCACGGCGATCCGGTCGGCGACCTCGGCGACCACCGCCAGGTCGTGGGTGATCAGGATCAGCCCCATCCGCCGTTCGGCCTGGATCTCCGCCAGCAGGTCCATGATCTGGGCCTGCACGGTGACGTCGAGCGCGGTCGTCGGTTCGTCCGCGATCAGCAGATCCGGGTCGAGCGCGAGCGACATGGCGATCATCGCGCGCTGCCGCATCCCGCCGGAGAACTGGTGCGGATACTCGCGGACCCGGCGGGCGGCCGCCGGGATGCGCACGATGTCGAGCAGTTCGATCGCCCGTTTGCGCGCATCCTTTTTGGACATACCGAGCCGCACCCGCAGCTGTTCCTCGATCTGGAAGCCCACGGTGAACACGGGATTCAGCGCCGACAGCGCGTCCTGGAAGATCATCGCGATCTCCCCGCCCCGCACTTCACGCCGCCGCTCTTCGGTGGCGGTGAGCAGATCCTCACCGCGGTACCGGACGGCACCACCGGTGACGACGGCGGGCGGACTGTCGAGAATGCCCATCACCGTCTGCGCCGTGACACTTTTACCGGAGCCCGATTCGCCCAGCACGGCAAGGGTTTCCCCTGCGTGCACGGAGTAGTCGACCCCGTTGAGCACGGTCGCGACCCCGTCGGAGGTGCGGAATTCGACGTGGAGGTCTTCCACTTCCAGCAGCAATTCGTCGGTCACGGCCGATCACCGGGCCTTCGGGTCGAGCGCGTCGCGGATCCCGTCACCGAGCATGACGAAAGCGAGCACGGTGATGGTCACGAACCCGGCGGGGAACAACAGCATGTGCGGATTCACCCGGAAGTAGTCCCGCGCGTCGCTGATCATCACGCCCCACGAGACGACCGGCGGCCGTACGCCGACACCGAGATACGCCAGTGTCGCTTCCGCGCCGATGAACGCGCCGAGCGCGATGGTCCCGTAGACCAGCACCGGCGCGACCGTGTTGGGCAGCAGATGCCGGAACACGATGCGCGGCGTGCTCGCGCCGAGACCACGCGCGGCCTTGACGTAGTCGAGCTGTTTGGCCACCAGCGTCGCCGACCGCATGATGCGCATCGCCACCGGCCAGCTCAGCGCGGCGATCGAGACGACCACCTGCACGATGATGGTGACCACGCCGGGATTCGAGCCGGGCGCGTTGAACGTGGTCAGGATGACGATCGCGCCGAGCACGAACGGCAGCGCCGCGAAGATGTCGCCCACCCGCGAGAACAGGCTGTCGACGAGACGGCCGTAGTACCCGGCGACGATCCCGACCACCGAGCCGATCAGGATCGTCAGGATCGTCGCGAAGACACCGACCAGCAGCGACGCCCGCGCGCCGTGGATGGTCCGCGCGTAGACGTCGTAACCCTGGTTGTCGTAACCGAACCAGGCGTCCGCGGACGGTCCTTCGTTGGCGTGGAGCAGATCGCTGAACCCGGCGGGCCGGGAACTGAACAGGTCCGGCGCGATCGCGATGAGCACGACGAGCGCGATGATGACGGCGGAGATGATGAACGACGGCCGCTTGCGCAGCATCCGCCAGGCGTCGCCGCCGAGACTGCGCGGTTTGTGCGCCACCGCGGAATCGTCGGCGACACCGGCGCTCGCGACGTCCACAGAGGACACCCCGCCGGCCACATTGGGGTCAGTCATAACGGATCCTCGGGTCGAGAACGGCGTAGAGCAGGTCGACGATGAGACTCACCAGCAGGTAGACCATCACCAGCAGGACGACGACGCCGGTGACGGTGGCGCCCTCCCGGTTCTGGATACCGCGGAAGATGAGCCCGCCGATGCCGTTGATGTTGAACACGCCTTCGGTGACGATGGCCCCGCCCATGAGCGCGCCGATGTCGGTGCCGATGAAGGTCAGCACCGGGATCACCGAGTTCCGGAGCAGGTGCACACCGACGACCCGGCTGCGCGGCTGTCCTTTCGCGACGGCCGTGCGGACGTAGTCGGCGTGCCGGTTCTCCGCGATGCTCGTTCTGGTCAGCCGGGCTATGTAGGCCATGGAAAGGCTGCCGAGCGCGATTCCGGGCACGATCAGTTCGCCGATCGTGGCGTCCTCGGACACGCTCGCGTCGATGATGCCCAGTTCCGAACCGAGGACGATCTGCAGCACGATCGCGGTGACGAACACCGGGATCGAGATCAGGAACGTGGTGGACATCAGCACGAGGTTGTCGAGGAAACCCTTGCCGCGCAGGCCGGTCAGGATGCCGGCGGACAGGCCGATGATCGCTTCGATGGCCACCGCGATGAGGGCGAGCCGGACGGTCACCGGATAGGCGTTGCCGATCAGCTCGCCGACCGAGACACCGTTGAAGGTCTCGCCCCAGTCGCCGGTGAACAGGTTGCCGAGGTATTTGAAGTACTGGACGAAGATCGAATCGTCGAGGTTGAACTTCGCCGTCATCATCTCGATGTAGGCGGGCGGGCAGGCGACCTGGCCGCATTTGCCGGCGAACGGGTCACCGGGCACCGCCCACACGAGGGCGTAGATGAGGAACGTCGTGCCGAAGAAGACCGGGATGAGTTGAAGTAGTCGTCGAAGGATGTACTGGGGCATGGGCGTGCCGTCCTGGGGATCGCGTGGTGGGAGCCGTGGGTCCGGCCGGCCGGGAGCGGTGCGCTCCCGGCCGGCACGACCACGCGATTACTTCGCCGCGACCTCGATGGACGAGTAGTCCGCGAGACGACCGAAGTCGAGCTTCGCGACCTTGAGCCGGTTCGACTTGCCGCCGACACCCTTCTCTTCCCACACGGGGATCTGCGGCAGATCCTTCGCGATCAGGTCCTCGGCCTGCTGGTACAGCTTGATCGCGGCCGCCTTGTCGGCGGTCTGGTCCGCCTGGGTCAGCAGCGCGTCGACGGCCGGGTTGTTGTACGTGGAGTCGTTCGACGAACCGGTGCTCTTGTAGCGCGGGTTCAGGTAGTTCTCGATCGACGGGTAGTCGGCGGACCAGTCAGAGCGGCCCATGCCGGTCAGCTGGCGGTTGTTGACGATGCTGCGCCACTGCCCGAAGTCGGTCGCCGGCACGAAGTCGCATTCGACGCCGAGCGCGTTCTTGATGCTGTTGCACGCCGCGACCAGCGGCTCCTTGCGGCCACCGTCGGCGTTCGAGGCGATGGTCAGCTTGCCGGTGAACCCGGACTTCGCGAAGAACTCCTTGGCCTTCACCGGATCGAACTTGCAGAACTCGCCGCAGACACCGGGCCGGTAGCCCTCGATACCGCGCGACACGTAGCCGTCGGCGGGCGCGTAGGTGTCGTTCATGACGGTCTTGACGATCTGCTCGCGGTCGATGGCCAGCGAGATCGCCTTGCGCAGGTCGAGGTTGTTGTAACCCGGGACGTAGTACGGAAGGGCGAGCGCGCTGATGCCGAGCAGCTTCCCTTCGACCAGACGCTCACCGAGGTCGGTCTTGTACTTGCCGCCGGCCTTCGCCGCGGGCGGGAGCGCCTCCATGAAGTCGAGGCGGTTGCTCAGCAGATCCTGGTACGCGGTCTCCTGGCTGGTGTAGATGCGGACTTCCAGGTCCTTGAACTTGACCTTGTCCTCGCCCTGGTACTCGTCGTACCGCGTGAGCTTCATGTTCTGGTTGGGCGTGCGCGAAACGAACTTCAGCGGGCCGTTGCCGATCGGGGCCTTGGCGAACGCCTCCGGGTCGGCGAAGAACTTGTCCGGCAGCGGCGCGAAGGCGAGGTAACCGATCTTGGTGGCGAACACCGAGAACGGGCCCTTGAGGGTGACCTGGAACTCGTAGTCGTTCACGACCTTGAGCCCGGACATCTCCTTGACGGCCGGTTCCTTGGCGCTGATCTCGTCGTAGCCCTGGATCTGCTCGAAGAACGACGCGTTCTGCATGCCGTTCTTGCCGTTCGCGCTGTAGTTCCAGGCGTCGACGAAGTTCTTGGCCTTGACCTCGGTCCCGTCGTGGAACTTCCAGCCCTTTTTGATCTTGATGTCGAAGACCTTGGAATCGGTCGTGTTGATCGATTCGGCCATCAGGTTGTACGGCTCGGCGGTGTCGGATTTGTAGCCGACCAGCGCCGAGAAGACCGGCTTGAGGGCCTTGGACCCGCCGAGCTCGTTGGTGTTGGCGGGAATCAGCGAGTTCTCCGGCTCGGTGCCGTAGACCGAAACCGACGCGTTGGCGTCGGTGGCGCCGGATCCCTTGTTCTCACCGGACCCACCACCCCCACAGGCCGTCAGCAGCAGGGCCGCCGTGGCCACCACCGCCGTCGCTCCCCAGAACCCGCGTGAAGCCCGCATGTCCCCTCCAACTCTCGTCGTCGGATTGTCGGCGGGCGCTGGTCGCGCCCTACCGCCCAGAAGGTGAGACGACGCTATGGGACAGGTGAAGGCGATCACAGTGCGTTGGTGTTGCAAATGTGTGACGGTCTCCCGGACCACCCGGTTAGAGCACAACGTTGGTAGGAACGACGCTGCGCCGAATGGCCCAATCCTGGCTGGAGGTCACCACTTGATCACCTAAAGAAATGGCTTCACGTAAGAGAAAACCCGGCTGTCAAGCCAAGGACAGCGCGATCCCGTCGAGGATGTCGTGCTCGGAGATCACCAGCTCGTCGGGACCACCGCGCGTGGCGAACTGCTCCGCCAGCACCTGCACGATCACCGAGCCGCCGCCGATCACGTCGACCCGGCCCGGGTGGATCACCGGGTTCGCGGCGCGGGTGGCGTGGTCGGCCGTGAGAAGCGACTGCGCGACCCGGTCGATGTCGGCGTGGGAGAGCTTCGAAAGGTGCGTGCGCTCGGAGTCGTACTCCGACAGGCCCTGCGCCACGGCCGTCAGGGTCGTGACCGTCCCGGCGACGCCGATCCACGTCTTGGCGGTGGACACGTCCACGACGTCGAAGGCCTCAGTGAGCACCTTCGCGGCCAGCTCGCGGGCTTCGGCGATTTCGGCCGCGGTCGGCGGGTCCGACTTCAGCGCGCGTTCGGTGATCCGCACACAGCCGATGTCGACCGACTTGGCCGCGATGACCTCGGCCTGGCGGCCGTCCCAGGTGCCGACCACGAGTTCGGTCGAACCGCCGCCGACGTCGACCACCACGAAGGGACCGTCGTCGGGATCCTGCTCACCGACTGCGCCGGTGAAGGAAAGGCGCGCCTCTTCGTCGCCGCTGATGACCTCGGCCTCGGTGCCGAGCACCTCGCGCGTCATCGCGAAGAACTCGTCGCGGTTGCTCGCGTCACGGGTCGCGGACGTCGCGACCATGCGGACCTTCTCGACACCCTTGCGGCGCGCGGCGATCGTGTAATCGGCCAGCGCCTTGCGGGTGCGTTCGAGCGCCTCGGGCGCCAACTTGCCGGTGGCGTCCACACCCTGGCCGAGGCGGACGATCCGCATCTCACGGTGCAGGTCGCGCAGGTCGACCGTCCCGTCGTGGCGGGGGGTCAGCTCGGCGACGAGCAGGCGGATGGAGTTGGTCCCACAGTCGATCGCGGCAACACGAGGCATGCCCCGAGCTTAGACAACGCCGATCAAGTGGGATTGACACCGTCACTGACCGGCGTCGACGTTCCGGTCCCCGACGGCTCCCCGCAGGGCGGCAATGTCGGAGTCGAAGTGGGCGACGTGCTCGACGATGGCGGGGTAGTCGACGAGGTACAGGTCGGTGTGGTCGACGTCGGAGGAGTCGGCGTATTCGAGGTGGTTCCCGGCTTCGACGACGACGAACCCGAATTGCTCGGCGGCAGCGAGGTCGACGGCGGCGGCGTCACCGAACCGGGTGGTGTCGACGGCACCGGAGGCGGCGGCACCGACACGGGCGGCGGAGCGGCACCGGCGTTCGGCGCGCCGATGGGCACCTTGCTGTCCGGTGTCGGCAGCACCCCCGTGCGGTAGGCCTCGGCCCAGATCAGCACGGTGTTCACGTAGGTGTCCGAGTTGTTGTAGCGGAACACGGCCGCGCGCAACTGATCCGGCTTCGACAGATCGAGACCGCCGGAGCACAGGTACCGGCCCGTGCCCAGCGCCGCGTCGAAGATGTTGTTCGGATTGGATTCGCCGTCGCCGTTGCCGTCGGAGGCGTAGCGGGCCCAGGTCGACGGGATGAACTGCGTCGGGCCGACGGCGCGGTCCCAGACCGTGTCGCCGTCGAACTTCCCGCCGTCTGTGTCCGGGATGGCCGCGAACGGGCCGGCGCCGTTGAGCTGCGGGCCCAGGATCGGTTCGAGAGTGTTGCCCTTCGCGTCGACGTAACCGCCGCGCGCGTGGTTGGACTCGATGCGGCCGATACTCGCGATCAGCGCCCAGTCGATGTGGCAGCCGGGCTGTTCGGCGATGAGGATGTCGGCGGCGTTGCGGTACGCGGCGAGCGCGGTGACCGGGATGCCGAGCGGTCCGTTGGGGAGTTCGTCCGCGGGGAGCGGGAGCGGGGTCGGCTCGTTCGGCAGGCTGCCGTCGACACCGATCTGCTGGACCAGCGGGTTCTTGGGGTCGTAGCCGCCGACGAGGGCGACGTTGTCGGTGTGGATCGTGCTCGCCGTCGCGGCCCAGCTGCCGGTACCGACGACCGCGGCACCGGCCGGGACGATGGCGAGGACACCTCCGGTCACCGCGGCGATCGTGCGGTGCCGGAGACAGAGTCTCCGGACATGACCGGAGACCGCGCCTGGCACCTGCCTCACGCGCATACCCCTGAACCCCTCCCGGCGGATCACGACTCGGCGATCCGGTAAACCCACCCCGACAAACCCAAGACTGGCACCCAGCCTGCCGCATGCGGTGACCGGTTTCACCCCATTGAGGACGACCAGTTGGCCGACATCGGGTGAATTAACCCGCCTGGAGGAACTATCTGTACACCAGCGGCCGGTGTTACCCCTGGCAGTCGCCCGATGGCCATCCGTTCGCCTTCAACAACGCGAGGGTCTCGTCGCCGAACGGGTTCACGCCGGGGCCGACGGCGAGCGTGTGCGCGAGGTGGACGTGCAGGCATTTGACGCGGCCGGGCATCCCGCCCGCGCTGACCTCGTGCCCGAGCGAGTCGATGGCGTCGCGTTCGGCGAGGTAGCTCTCGTGGGTCCGCTGGTAGGCGGCCGCCAGCTCGGGGTCCTCCGCGAGCCGGTCGGTCATCTCCTTCATCAGCCCGGACGCTTCGAGCGTGCCGACCATCGACGTCAGCTTCGGGCAGGTCAAGTAGTAGAGCGTGGGGAACGGCGTGCCGTCGTCGAGGCGGGGGCTGGTCTGCACGACCGACGGGTGGCCGCTCGGGCAGCGCGCGGCGACGGCGCGCAGCGCACGGGGTACCCGGCCGAGCTGTTCCGCGATGATCTCGCGGTCGGCGTCGGTCACGGGCTCGAAGGAAGACTTTTCCGTGCTGTTCACACCCCTAAGGCTAAAGGGAGCGCTTCAGCCGCCCGCGACCTGATCCCACAGCTTCTCGTACCAGGAGCCCGCGGGCACCGGCTGCTGACCTTGCGGCTGTCCCTGCTCGGGCGCCTTGTCCTCGGGGAGCTGCACGATGTACGGCGTCTCGCCGGGCTTCACGAAACCGAACCGTTTGCGGGCCTCGGCCTCGATCTGCGCCGGGTCGCTCAGCTCGGCCTTGCGGCCTTCCAGCTGGGTGACGCTGCGCTGCAGTTCGGACTGCAGCTGCTGCTGTTCGTTCACTTCGGACTTCTGGCTGAGGTACGTGCGCAGCGGGACGGCGATGGTGAACGCGAGCGCGCACACCACGATCGCCACCACCGCGGCCCGGCGGGTGGTGGACATGCCGAGCACCTTCGCGGCACCCGATGCCCGTTTCGCCGCCAGGCTGCGGCGCAGCCGGGTTCGGGCGCGGACCTCCGTCGTCGTCGTGCGACGGGCACGCTCCGGCCGGCGGCCCCTGCTGGAGCCACCACCGCTCACGCGCCCGCCGCCACGGCGGGTCGTCCGCGCCCTCCCCCGGTCCGCCATCGTTCGTTATCCCTCGGCGCTGAACCGCGGGAACGCGAGGTCGCCGGCGTAGCGAGCCGCGTCGGCGAGGGTCTCCTCGATGCGGAGCAGCTGGTTGTACTTGGCGATCCGCTCGCCGCGCGCCGGGGCGCCGGTCTTGATCTGGCCGACACCGGTCGCGACGGCGAGGTCGGCGATGAAGGTGTCCTCGGTCTCGCCGGACCGGTGGCTCATCATCGACTTGTAGCCGTAGGAGGTGGCCAGCGAGATCGCGTCGAGGGTCTCCGACAGCGTGCCGATCTGGTTGACCTTCACCAGCAGCGCGTTGGCGGCGCGGCGGGTGATGCCCTCCTCGAGGCGGTCCGGGTTGGTGACGAACAGGTCGTCGCCGACCAGCTGGACCTTCTCGCCGATCTCGGTGGTCAGCTGGACCCAGCCGTCCCAGTCGTCCTCGCTCAGCGGGTCCTCGATGGACACGAGCGGGTAGTCGCGGACGAGCTCGCCGTAGTAGGCGGACATCTGCTCGGCGCTCTTCTTCGCGCCTTCGAACGTGTACGCGCCGTCGGAGAAGAACTCCGTCGCGGCGACGTCGAGCGCGAGCGCGACGTCGCGGCCCGGGGCGTACCCGGCCTTCTCGATCGCCTGAAGGATCAGGTCGAGCGCTTCGCGGTTGTTCTTCAGGCTGGGCGCGAAGCCGCCTTCGTCACCGAGGCCGGTCGCCAGGCCGCGGCCCTTCAGGACCGACTTCAGCGAGTGGTAGACCTCGGTGCCCCAGCGCAGGGCTTCGCGGAACGACTCGGCGCCGATCGGCGCGATCATGAATTCCTGGATGTCGACATCGGTGTCGGCGTGCGCACCACCGTTGAGGATGTTCAGCATCGGCACCGGCAGCACGTGCGCGTTCGGCCCGCCGAGGTAGCGGAAGAGCTCCAGCTCGGCCGACTCCGCGGCGGCCTTCGCGACGGCGAGCGAAACACCCAGGATGGCGTTCGCGCCGAGGCGGGACTTCGCCGGCGTGCCGTCGAGGTCGACCAGCTTCTGGTCGACGATGCGCTGGTCGACGGCGTCGGTGCCGACCAGGTCCGGGCCGATCTCGTCCAGGACGGCCGCGACCGCGCGCTCGACACCCTTGCCGTTGTACCGGCCGGTGTCGCCGTCACGCAGCTCGACGGCTTCGTGTTCGCCGGTGGACGCACCCGAGGGGACCGCGGCCCGCGCCAGCGTGCCGTCGTCGAGAGCCACCTCCACTTCGACCGTCGGGTTGCCTCGCGAGTCCAGAATCTCGCGAGCGCCTACCTGCTCGATGAGCGCCACGCCATGCTCCTCATGTGGGTTGTGCCTGCGGTGACCGGGCCCAGCCTAGCCGTCACCGCAGTTCACCCGTTGGAGGCACGCGCCACATCAGCCGCCGACCGGGCTTTCCAACCTTCCTCCCCACCGCCACCCTCAACGGAGGAGCGTCGCTCCGCAGTACCTACTCCATGGCCGGTTCGTCCGCCCGGACTTCCTTCCAGCCCGACGGAAGCTCGACCGTGTCGGAGAACTGCTGCCAGAAGGTCCAGCTGTTGCCGCCGATGTCGGAGACGGTGAACACGCGGGCGCCGTACGGCTGGTCCTGGGGCGCGTCGATGTCGGCGTCGTCGCCCAGCGCGGCGCGAACCCGCTCGTACTGCGCGTCGGCGTCGGCGACGTAGACGATGTTCAGCTGCCCGACCGGGCCGTCGACGCCCTTGGCCTGCCAGTACTCGGGGCCGACACCGGCCAGCTGGATCTTGGCCGGACCGGCGCACAACGTGGCCTGGAACACCTCTCCGGAGCCGTCGGCGAAGCGCACTTCCTCGGTGAACCCGAACACTCTGACCAGCCACGCGACCGCCTCGGTGGCGTCGGCGTAGTAGAGGTACGGCGCGAGCCCGAGGTATCCGGGCTCGTTTTCGGGCCTATCCGCTTCGGTACTGCTCATGGCAGGACAGTCCACCATGACCGTTTCAGCAGTCGAGATCGGCCCTGCCCAGGCGTATCGTGGAGCGGACCATGATGGATGCCGAACCCGCCCCAGAACCCGGCCCGGACCCGTCCGGTGAGTCACGGTTCCGCGCCTTCCGTCAGGCGGAGGCGCTGGTCGAAAGCCGCAGGCCGCTCGACGCGCTCAAGGCACTCGAGCCCTTGCTGGAACACGAAACCGACAAACCGAGTGTTCAGTTGCTGGCGGGCCGCGCGTACTTCCACTCCGCACAGTTGCGGCGGGCCGAGCGTGCCTTCACCCGGGTGCTGGAGCTGGATCCCACCGATCATTACGCGCGGTTCGTACTCGGACGGACCCTCCAGCGCCTCGGCCGGTTGACCGAGGCGCTCGCGCAGATGCGGATAG
Organism: Amycolatopsis japonica; assembly: GCF_000732925.1. Lineage (NCBI taxonomy): Bacteria > Bacillati > Actinomycetota > Actinomycetes > Pseudonocardiales > Pseudonocardiaceae > Amycolatopsis > Amycolatopsis japonica. Next base: position 820,727 of record NZ_CP008953.1, on the reverse strand, counting down.
CGTCGGCGATGCATCCGATCCCGGAGTATCTGGAGGCGATCAGCGAGGTCAGCGCGCGGATCGCGTTGCGCGACTGAGCCGCCGGGGAGCAAGGGACCTTTGCTCTCATTTCGACCTGGCCCGCAGATGCGCCCGTTCGCCCTGCTTGCCGAACAGCACCAGCAGCTCCACCGGCCCCGGACCGGCGCTGCCGAACCAGTGCGGCACCCGCGTGTCGAACTCCGCGGCCTCGCCGGGGCCCATCGTGAAATCGCGATCGCCGAGCAGCGCCCGCAACCGTCCACTGAGGACGTACATCCATTCGTAGCCCTCGTGGGTGCGCTGCACCGGCTCGATGTCCTCGACCGGGATCAGCAGTTTGAACGCCTGCGGCTGCCCAGGCTGCGCGGTCAGCGCCCACGCGGTGAACCGGCCGAACTTCTGCGCCTTCATCCGGACCCTCGGATCGGCGGGTTCGGGTTCGCCGACCAGTTCGTCGAGCGGGACCTGATGCGCCGCCGACAGCGTGAGCAGCAACTCCAGTGTGGCCTTCCGCGTGCCCGATTCGAGCCGCGAGAGCGTGCTGGCGGAGATCCCCGTCGCCTCCGACAGCGCGGAGAGGGTGGTGCCGCGTTCCTTGCGAAGGGCCTTGAGCTTCGGGCCGACCTCGGCGAGCCGCCGTTCGATGTCCTCCATGCCTTCAGTTTGCCAAATCGGCAATGAACTTTGCCAACTTTCGCAGAGATCCGGATGCTCGGGACCATGAGCGAAGAATTCGACGTGGTGATCATCGGTGGTGGCGTCGCGGGCCTCAGCGCGGCTTTGGTGCTGGGCAGGGCGCGGCGCAAGGTGGCCGTGATCGACGGCGGCACCCCGCGCAACGCGCCCGCCGCGCACGCACACGGTTTCCTGACCAGGGACGGCATCCCGCCCAAAGAACTACTGGAGATAGGCCGTGAGGAAGTCCGCGCGTACGACGTCGAGATCATCGACGACGTCGTCCACCGGCTGCGCCACGACAAGGCGGTGGAACTGGCGAGCGGACGGGTCGTCGGCGGACGGCGGATCGTGGTGACCACCGGGCTGGCCGACGAACTGCCGGACGTCCCCGGCGTCGCGGAGCGCTTCGGCGCCGACGTGCTGCACTGCCCGTATTGCCACGGCTGGGAGGTGCGCGATCAGCGGTTCGGCGTGCTCGCCACGTCCGAGAAGTCGGTCCACCAGGCGCTGATCGTCTGGCAGTGGAGCAAGGACTTGACCTTCTTCACGCATACCCAGCAGCTCTCGGCCGAAGACCGGGCGAAGTTGACCGGGCTGGGCGTCCGGCTCGTCGACGGGAAGGTGTCCGAGCTCGCCGTCGAAAACGACCGGCTGACCGGCGTCCGGCTCGTCGACGGAGAATTCGTCGAACGCGACGTCGTGTTCGTCGGCCCGAAGTTCGTCCCGCACGACCGGCTGCTCGCCCAGGTCGGCTGCGCCCGTACCGAAAGCGGCTCGATCGCGGTGGACGCGCAGGGCCGCACGAACGTCGACGGTGTCTGGGCGGCGGGGAACGTCGTCGATCCGATGGCGCAGCTCGTCGTCGCGGCGGGCGACGCCTACCGGATGGCGACGGCGCTCAACTTCGATCTGGTGCTCGAAGATCAGGGCGCGACGCTGGCGTCCGCGTAGGTGTCGGCCGCGCTGAAGACTTCCTGGACGTAGGGCACCGCGGGGTTGAACACCCGCATCGACTTCCACCAGCCGTCCGGGGTGGCGACGTCGTCGCCGGCGGCGCAGAGGTAGCGGGCGGTGGCGAAGGCGGCGTCGTCGAGGTCCTTCGGATCCGGCTGCTTGCCGTCGCTCCTGGCCCGGGCGGAGTGCTTGGCCCAGATCTCGGGCGCGAGCGTGATCGGGCCGGGCCTGCCCTGCGCCGTCTCGACGTGGGAGATGCCGGCGAGGGTCGCCCACGAGAGATGACAGCCCGGCTTCTGCCGCCGCAGCCACATCTCGGCCCGGCCGTAGGCGGACAGATCGGCGACGGAGAGCCGGGTCTTCGCGGCCACGCGCTTCGCCCAAGTCTCCAATTCGGCCGCGTCGGAAACGGTGGGCCGGTCGGGCGGTGCGGCGAGCCCGGCCCGCGGCGTCGCCGCCCCGGGCTGCGGCTTCTGGTCGGGAACGGCGAGCGCGGGCTGAGGCTGAGGTGCCGGAGGCGGTTCCTCACCGGCAGGCCGGTTCACCCCGACCGTCATGATCAGCACCACGCCCGTGAGCACGAGCCCGCCCGCGAAGGCGAGCCTGGGGACGTACGGCGGCAGAGGGCGCGCTGGATGCTCCGGGGCGTCGGTGCTCTGGGCGGTTTCGGCCACCCGGACAGGTTACTTCGCCACACTTCCGGGCGATGACCCATTCGGCTTACGAAGCCAACTGACGGTAAAGCGAATCGGTAACCGGTCCTCGGCGGCCGATTCGTTATCTGAAGCACCGAGTTCACGCTGACCTGGGAATGCTTCAAAACACCCCGTCCGATCAAGGTCTCTTCAAGCGTTTCGTCCAGTTCTGGACCGTGTCACTCCCCCTGGACTTTCAGGGAAGCCTTACCTAAAACCAGGAGGTTCAGTCGGCACGACCAGGGAGAACGACGTGTGGTTCGCGAGTGCGCTCATCGGCCTGCGTGAAGGCCTCGAAGCGGCCCTCGTCGTCAGCATCCTCGTCGCGTTCCTGGTCAAGACCGAACGACGGCACGCGCTGCGCTGGGTCTGGCTCGGGGTCGGCGTCGCGGTCGCGCTGTCGGTCGGGGTCGGCGCGATCCTCACCTACTCCACCGCCCAGCTGACCTTCGAACAGCAGGAGCTGCTCGGCGGCACGCTGTCGATCGTCGCGGTCGGTTTCGTGACGGCGATGATCTTCTGGATGCGCAAGGCGTCGAGGACGATCGCCGCGGAACTGCGCGGAAAACTCGACGAAGCGCTCGACGTCGGCCCGGTCGCGGTGCTCGTCCTGTCGTTCTTCGCCGTCGGCCGCGAAGGCCTGGAGACGGCGGTGTTCTTCTATTCCACCGTGCAGACCGCGCAGGGCGGCACTACCGAACCGTTGATCGGTTTCAGCGCGGGAATCCTCGTCGCGGTCGTGCTGGCGTACCTGATCTACCGCGGCGCCGTCCGGTTCGACCTCGGCAAGTTCTTCACGATCACCGGTGTCCTGCTGGTGTTCGTCGCGGCGGGCGTCCTCGGCTACGGCCTGCACGACCTGCAGGAGGCCGCCTTCCTGCCCGGGCTGACCACGCTCGCGTTCGACGCGTCGGCCGTCCTGCCGGAGGACAGCTGGTACGGCGCGCTGCTCAAGGGGATCTTCAACTACTCGCAGCAGACGACGGTCCTGCAGGCCGTCGCGTGGGTCGCCTACGTGGCGATCGTGCTGCCGCTGTTCCTCAGGCCCAAGAAGAAGGCCACGGCACCCGCCGCGGCCGCGATCAAGGAGTGACCCTCGTGTCTCGTCGATTCCCGCTCGTCGCGCTCGCCGGCGTCGGCGCCATCGTGCTCACCGCCTGCGGTGGCGGCGAGGAAGCGCCCACCGCGGCCGGCGGCCCGATCAAGGTCGAAGCCTCCGACTCGGCCTGCGCCGTCTCGGCGACCACCGCGAACGCGGGCAACGTGACCTTCGAGATCACCAACAAGGGCACCAAGGTCACCGAGTTCTACCTCTACGCCGAGGGCGACCGGATCATGGGCGAGGTCGAGAACATCGCGCCGGGGCTGAACCGGCGGCTCATCGTCGAGGTCACCGAAGCGGGCAAGTACCAGACCGCGTGCAAACCCGGTATGACCGGCACCGGCATCCGGGGCGACTTCACCGTCACCGGCGGCGGCGCGAAGCAGAACGACCCGAACTCGCAGAAGGCGCAGGCGGTCAAGAGCTACGCGGAGTACGTCGCGAACAACACCAAGGCGCTCGACGAGGAGACCGCCAAGTTCGTCGCGCTGGTGAAGGCGGGCAAGGTCGACGAGGCGAAGGCCGCGTACGCCCGCACGCGCGTCTACTTCGAGCGGGTCGAGCCGGTGGCCGAGAAGTTCGGCGACCTCGACCCGAAGATCGACGCGCGCGAGGCCGACCTCGAACCGGGCCAGAAGTTCACCGGGTTCCACCGGCTGGAGAAGGATCTCTGGGTGACCGGCCTGCAGGCCGACTCGCCGCAAATCGCCGATCAGCTCGTCGCCGACGTCAAGGAGCTGGTGACCAAGTCGGCGTCGATCGAACTGAACGCGCTCGACCTGGCCAACGGCGCCAAGGAACTGCTCGACGAGATCGCCACCGGCAAGATCACCGGCGAGGAGGAGGCGTTCTCGCACACCGACCTCTCGGACTTCCAGGGCAACCTCGACGGTTCGAAGGCCGCGATCGCCTCGCTGCGTCCGCTGCTGCAGGCGAAGGACCCGGCCTTGGTGTCCACTTTGGACAAGGAGTTCGGCAACGTCCAGGCACTGCTGGACAAGCAGCGTGAAGGCGACGGCTTCAAGCTGTACACCACGCTGAGCCAGGACCAGGTCAAGGAATTCGCGTCGGCGGTGGACGCGCTGAGCGAACCGCTGAGCAAGGTCGCCGAGGTCGCGGCGCAATGACCGGCGCGGAGCACACCCCGGTCACCCGCCGGAAGCTGTTCGGCATGGCGGGCGCGGGCGCCGCCCTGGTCGGAACCGGGGCCGCGGCGGGCTTCGGCGCGAACCAGCTCCTCGGCGGGGACAGCCCGGCGCAGGCGGCGCAGAGCGTCGTCGAGTTCCACGGCGAGCACCAGGCCGGGATCGTGACTCCCGTGCAGGAGAACCTGCATTTCGTCGCGTTGGACGTGACGACGAAGGATCGCGAAAAGCTGGTCAAGCTGCTGCGCACGTGGACGGACGCGGCGCGGCGGATGACCGCGGGCCAGGAGGTCGGGACGGGAGGCGCCGTCGGTGGCGCCCCCGCCGCCCCGCCGAGCGACACCGGCGAGGCACTCGATCTGGCGGCGTCCTCGCTGACGCTGACGATCGGTTTCGGCCCGTCGCTGTTCGACGACCGGTTCGGGCTCGCCTCGAAACGGCCCGCCGCGTTGATCGACCTCCCGCTGTTCCCTCAGGACAAACTCGATCCCACGCGTAGCGGCGGCGACATCTGCATCCAGGCTTGCGCGGACGATCCGCAGGTGGCGGTGCACGCCATCCGGAACCTGGTGCGGCTCGGTTTCGGTGTCACCGCGGTGCGCTGGTCGCAGCTCGGCTTCGGTCGCAGCTCGTCGACGTCGCGGGCGCAGTCCACGCCGCGGAACCTCTTCGGGTTCAAGGACGGGACGCGCAACATCAAGGCCGAGGAGACCGACGTCCTGCGCGACCAGGTGTGGGCGACGGCCGAAGACGGGCAGCCGTGGATGGCGGGCGGGTCGTACCTGGTGGCCAGGCGGATCCGGATGCACATCGAGACCTGGGACCGGGAATCGTTGAAGGGCCAGGAAGGGATCGTCGGCCGGTCGAAGGGCGCGGGCGCGCCGCTGGGCCAGGCCGCCGAATTCGACACCCCCGATTTCCAGGTCGGCGGTGCCGGCGGCGAGAAGCTGATCCCGGAGGATTCCCACGTCCGGCTGGCCTCGCACGAAAACCTGAACGGGGCACGGATCCTGCGGCGTGGCTACAACTTCGTCGACGGTTCCGACGGTGTCGGGCATCTCGAAGCGGGGCTGTTCTTCCTCGCCTTCAACCGGGACACGCGCAAGCAGTTCGTGCCGATGCAGCAGGCGCTGTCGTCGAAGGACGCGATGATGGAGTACCTGCAGCACACCGGATCCGCTCATTTCGCCGTGCCGCCGGGCGTGCGCGAAGGCGGTTTCTGGGGCGAGGGCCTGTTCTCTTGACCTCCAGTTAAGTGGAGGTCACACACTGGGCTCATGTTCAGTGAAGCGGAACTCGACTACCTCGCCACCCAAGGTCTCGGACGGCTCGCGACGGCGCAGCCGGACGGCACGCTGCAGGTCAGCCCCGTCGGCTACGCCTACAACACCGAGACCAAGACGATCGACATCACCGGCTACGAACTGGCGAAGAGCAAGAAGTTCCGGAACGTGGCCGCGAACGGGCAGGCCGCGTTCGTGGTGGACGACATGCCTTCACAGGACCCGCCGCGGATCCGCTGCCTCGAGATCCGCGGCCGGGCCGAGGCGCTCACCGGCGCCCGCACGGCCGACGGGCATTTCGACGGCGCGGTGATCCGGATCCACCCGTCGCGGATCATCAGCCTCGGCGTCGACGACCCGGACCACGACCCGCTCGATCTCGTTCCGCACAACCGGAACGTCTGAGCCCGTCGGATGTCATGAAAGGGCCGTTCCTGACGAAAAACGCCAGGAACGGCCCTTTCATGACATTTCAGCGGCGGTTACCGAAGACGGCGTAGCTCCCCAGGCCCGCCACGGCGAGCGCCACGGCGGTCCACGTGGCTTCCGCGACACCGGCGGGCTGGAAGAGCCACGTGATCACCAGCTGCGCGCTCTCCGTGCTCGACGTGGTGGCCCAGACCAGGAACGCGACCGCGAAGCCGAACAGCGGCAACGTCCACCCGAAGGCCCCGCCGAACAACACCGCGGCGATCCCCGCGAGACCGAGCAACCCGCCCGCGTTCCGCACGATGACCTCCACCGGGACCCGCTCCGCCTCCCACAGCCGCGGCAGCAGCGCGGCACCGGCGCCGAGGCCGCCGATCAGCAGGAGATGCAGGACGCGGCGAGGCGCCCAGCGGATCGCGGCGGTCCGGTCGAGATCGGTGTCCTGCCCGCTGAGGCCGATGGCGGTCACCGCGATCGCCACCAGGAGCGCCAGGGAGACGGGGATCTCCGACCAGCGGTCCCGCGCGAGGAACCAGATCACGGCCATGCTCACCGCCAGCCCCGCGAAGGACGCGGGCATGGCGCGCGAGCGCGCGTACAGCACCGCCCGCCTCATCGGGCGCCGCCGAGGAGAACGTCGAGCTGGTTGCCTTGGCAGGTCAAGCCGGCCTGCCGCTGCGCGACGATCCGCTCTCGCTGCACATCGGGCGGCAGAGCACGGAAGGTCTCCCACTTCCGCACGACCTCGTTCTTCGTGTCGTCGCTCAGCCAGGAGGCCCCGGTCACCTTCCACTCGCCGAGGAACCAGCTCGACGAGATCGACCGCGCGGTGAGTTCGTCCAAAAAGGACTTGTTGACGCCTCCAAGGCTGTAACAGGTCGGCGTCCCGGAGCCGGCGACCAGCGTCCGCGTCATGTCGTCCGAATTCAGGACCGAACGGATGGACCAATCCACCAGGTCCACGTAGACGGTGCCGGCGGCACGCGGCGGCACCTCGTCGTAGCCCAGCCGCCGGTCCAGCGCCGCGACCTTGACCGGCGCGTCCGGCAAGGTTCCCAGCAGCCGCAACGCTTCCTTGCCCGGCGCGGCGAGGCGTGGCAGTTCGGCTTCGAGCATGCGGGGAACGCAGACCGGGCCGTCGCAGACCATCTCGGTCGCGGCCGGGTCGGAGACCTCGGCTTCGGCCGTGCTGCCGGGAAGAACGGGCAAGGCGATCACGGCCGCCGCCAAGACGGGGACGGCGGCGAGCCACTTCGCCCGCTTGGAGCGGGCGGCCAGCAGGAGGAATCCGGTGGCGGCCAGTCCGGCGAGCCAGACCCCCTGCCCGAGATCCATCGAGCCCGCCGTGGTGTTGAACGGATCCCTGACGACGTCCATCGCGGGAGAGAGCAAGGAGATCCGGAACGGCACGATTCCGGCCAGCACGCTGCCCTCCGCCCCGGCGAACTGGAACAGGAGCACGACCACGAAAGCGGCGACGGCGACCGCGGGCGCGGTCAGCGGATGCGGCAGCAACCGGCCGACCCCGAGCCCGATCCAGGCTCCCGCGAGCATCGCGAGCACACCGACCACGACGATCGGCAACCAGCCGAAGGTGAAGAACCCGCCGTTGAAAGCGGATTGGACGGCACCGACGGCGAAGATCAGCAGGAAGCCCAGCACCAGGAGGCCGCCCAGCGCACCGGCGAGTTTCGCGGCCCGCTGCCAGCCGGGGCGCGGCATGGTGGTCATGAGTTCGACCGTGCCGGACCGGCTGTCGCGCATACCTTGGATGACCCCGGCGCCGATCGCGATCGGCCACAGGAACACCAGCAGGAACCGGCTCCATTCCGCGGCATGCGTCCAGTGCTCGTCCCAGGCGAGCGGCGGCTTCGTCCACGGCCCGCTGAACGAATAGAGGAAGCCGAACGCGACGACGAGAATGGCGAGCGTGGCCCAAGGGGCGATGGAACGGCGGGCTTCGGTCCGCAAGACGCGAGTGTTCACCAGTTCCCCTTCCCCGGCTCGTGCCCCAGCAGCGCCGAGTAGCCGCGCTCGATCGGGCTGTCGCCGACGTGCTCCGCGCTCCCGGCGGCGGCCAGTTCGTCCGGAGTGCCCTGGAAGACGAGCTTCCCGTTTTCGAACAGGACGACGTCGGTGCACGCCGTCGCGACGTCCTCGACGAGGTGGGTCGAGACGACGACGCAGGCGTCCCGGCCCAGTTCCTGCATGAGCTCACGGAAGCGCACTCGTTGCGCCGGATCGAGTCCGGCGGTCGGCTCGTCCAGCAGGAGGATGTCCGGATCGTTGACGATCGCCTGCGCGATCCCGACCCGCCGCACCATTCCGCCGGACAGCGTCTTCATCCGGTCGTCGGCGCGATCGGCGAGGCCGACGCGTTCGATCGACCGTTGCACCGCGCCTGGGATGGCCTCTTTGGGCATTTCCTTGAGCCAGGCGATGTATTCGACGAACTCGCGGACGGTGAATCGCTTGTAGAAACCGAAATTCTGCGGCAGATAGCCGATCCGGCGGCGCAGGCGGCGCTGATCGGTGAACCCCCCGACGGATTCACCGAGCAGCGCCAGCCCGCCTTCCGCCGGCCGGAGCACCGTCGCCAGTGCCCGGATCAGCGTGGTCTTCCCGGCCCCGTTCGGGCCGAGCAGACCGTGCACCCCCGTGCCGAGATCCAGGTCGAGCCCGTTCACGGCGAACTTCCGTTTGCCGACCCGGACCTTCAGCCCCTCCGCCTTGATCTGCCACGCGTAGGTCGTCGGCGCGACCTCCGCGGCCCCGACAGCACGCATCATGTTCTCCCCTTCGTTCAACGTTCGGATCCGGTGAGCAGGCCGAAGACGCTCCGCCGGAGCACCACCACGACCGCGGTCACCGCGAAGATCGCGCCCCACACCGGGAGCAGCCGGGGTTCGAGCGCGGTGGCACGCCCTTGCGAAGCCACCGCGGGCGCCAAGATCACCGCCACCCAGACCCCGGCGAGGACATAGGCCGCCCGCACCACGCCGATCAGCCCGCCGAGCGCGAGCGTCCCGGTGGTGAAGGCCAGGCTCGGCAGGAGACCGAGCCCGAATCCGCCGCCACCGAGCCAGCTCGAAAGGGCCTGGATCGGCAAGACGACGGCGAGGACCGCCGTCGTCCGGCGGAGCAGCAGGTAGAGCCCGGCCCTCGGCGTCGAAGTGACGAGTTCGTACGCGGGGTCGAGCCCCTTCGCCCACGACACCGCCACCCCGAGCACCGGCAGGACCGGTGAGAACAGCTGGACGAACGAGTAGCCCTTGCTCCCGGTGAACCCGACCCCGTCCAGCAGGACACCGATCGCCGGGATCAGGAGGATCATCACCAGCCACGGCAGCATCACCGGCGTCACCCAGGTGTGCAGCCGCCCGGCCCACCGCCTCCGCATCGGGCTCGGCCCCGCTTCGGCGAGTTTCGGCCCCAACCCGGCCCAGACGTCGTCCACCAGTGCAGACACCGACGGCAGGCTGAGGGCGGACAACCGCCCCCGGCATTCCGCGCACGATTCGAGATGGGCCTCGACCGCCCAGACCTCGTCACCGGCCAAGCCGTCGTCGCCGAGGACGTAACCGGCGAGGAGCTGTTCGGACACGTGTTCCTTGTTCACGACAGCGCCTCCCGCATCGCGATCCGAGCCCGCCTGGCGCGGGTTTTGACGGTTCCTTCCGGCACGCCGAGCAGGACCGCGGTCTCGCGGACGGTCAGCCCGTCGAGCACCATGGCCTGCAGGACCTGCCGGAGTTCGGGAGCGAGCCGTCGCAGCGCGTCACCGACGTGGTCACCGACCGCACCGGCCAGCGCCTCGTCTTCGGCCGCAGGTGAAACGGCCGTTTCCGCGACCGGCAGCGGCTGCGCGAACTTCGCCCGGCGGCGGAAGGCGTCGACCAGCCGCCTCGCGGCGATCGTCCACAGCCAGCCGACGGCGCTTCCGCCGACGGCCGCACCGGCGAACGCGCCGGCCGCGCGCCAGACCGCGAGGTAGGTCTCCTGCATCACCTCGGCGACGATCTGTTCGTCGGCGCAGCGACGACGCAGGCGCACGGCCAGCCACGGCGACGTGCGGCGGTAGAGCTCCTCGAACGCCGCACGGTCGCCTTTGGCGGTGCGACGGACGAGCTGCTCTTCGTCCGGTTCCGTTCCCTTCACATCCGGCAAGACGCCGAGATCACCGAAACGGTTCTCACCCGATTGTGTTCCGCATCACAGCGGCCGGACGGCTTCGGCGGCTTTCTCGTCGAAAGCGGAGCGTGAAGCGAGGATCTGGTCGACGTTTTCGACGGCCCATTCGGCGACGGCGTTCGTCAGCCTGCCGACATCGACGCCGAGCGGCGTGAGCCCGTACTCCACCCGCGGCGGAACGGTGGGATAGACGTCGCGCCGGATCAGCCCGTCCCGCTCCAGCGAGCGGAGCGTCTGGGTCAGCATCTTCTGCGTGATCCCGTCGAGCAACCGGCGAAGTTCGCTGAACCGCATCGGCCGTTCGTAGCGCCGGATCGCGCCGAGGACGTAGAGCGCCCATTTGTTCGCGAGCACTTCGATGACCGTCCTGGACGGGCAGTCACGGCCGTGCACGGCCACCCATTCCTCGAACAACCGCCGCTCGTCGAAGGTACCCATGAGGTACCTAGATATCAGTGGAGTGCCTACTTCACAACAGGTACCGACCGCGAAATGCTCATTTCCATGCGGAAGATCCAGCAAGTCTCCTTCGGCGGACCCGGCGTCCTCGAACTCACCGAATCCGAAAAACCCGTTCCGGGAGCGGGCCAGGTCCTGGTGCGCGTCCACGCGGCCGGGGTCAATCCGGCCGATTGGAAGATCCGGAACGGGCTGGTCGTCGGCGAACTGCCACTGACCGTCGGTCTCGATTTCTCAGGTGTGGTGGATTCGGCCGGGACACGGTTCCAGCCGGGGGACGAGGTCTACGGCGTCACCTTCCCGCCGAACGGCTCGTACGCCGAGTACATCGCGGTCAGCGAGGACGCGCTCGCGCCGAAACCCAAAAGTCTCGATCACGTCGAGGCTGCCGCGCTCCCCATCGCGGCACTGACCGCGTGGCAGCCGTTCACCAAGGTGTTCCCGGTCGGACCGGGACACCGCGTGCTCGTCCACGCCGCGGCCGGCGGGGTCGGACATCTCGCCGTCCAGATCGCGAAGGCCCGTGGCGCGTACGTCATCGGAACCGCCAGGGCGGCGAACCACGCGTTCCTGCGCGACCTCGGCGCCGACGAACTCATCGACCACACGGCCGACGATTTTTCGAAATCGCAGGTCGTGGACGTCGTACTGGACCCGATCTCCGGGGATTACGGTCCCCGGTCGCTCGACATACTCGAACCGGGCGGTTCGCTGATCGACATCGTCGGGCACGGCCCGGACCGGACGGAGGTCCGGCGGAAAGCCGCGGAACTCGGGGTCCGTTTCGACGAGTTCTACGTCTCCCCGTCCGGAACCGATCTGGCCGAAATCGCCACTCTGGCCGACGCCGGTTCACTACGCGTCTCGATCGCCGAGGTCCTCCCCCTCGCACAGGCGGCGAAGGCACACGAACTGAGCGAGTCCGGACGCGTCCGGGGCAAACTCGTGCTGACGATCTAGCTCGGCCAGAACTTGCGCCAGCCGTCGGCCTCAAGCGTCGTCGGCTCCAGGCCGGCGTCCCGGGCGGCCTGTTCGGCGTCCCGGATGTCGCGCGCGAACCGCTTCGCGACGGCGCGGAGCTCGCCTTCGGGATCGATCCCCGCCCGGCGCGCGGTCGCGGCCACCCGGAACAGCTGGGCCGCCGCCTCGGCGCCGTCGGGGAACAGGTCGAGCGGGATCCCGGCCCGGCCGCTGCGCTGGCCGAGCTTCCCGGCGAGCGCCACGGCGGGCTGCCCGAGCGCCACACCGTCCACAATGGACTGACGGCTCTTCTCGGCCTGCTTCAGTTCTTCCCATTTGAGGTTCTGATCGCTGACGGTCTCGACCCGCGGAGCGTCGGCGAAGACATGCGGATGACGCCCGACGAGTTTTGCGACCAGATCGGAAGCGACCTCGTCGATCCCGAACGGATCGGCCGCGTCCTCGACGGCGACGCGTGCGTGGAAGAGCACCTGGAGCAGGACGTCGCCGAGCTCCTCGCGCAAGGCGACCCTGTCGCCCTCCTCGATCGCGTCGAGCAGCTCGTAGGTCTCCTCGACCAGGTACTGGCGCAGCGATTCGTGGGTCTGGACGGCGTCCCACGGACATCCGCCCGGCGAACGCAGGCGGTCCATCACCTCGGCGGCCTCGACCAGCGGCGGAACAGGTCCTTCGATCACCCGCGCACCCGCCCTGATCAGCGCCGCGGCCTTGGCTTCCCGGCGCGAACCCGCGATGAGCACGAGGTCGCGGACCTGCGTGTCACCGAGCGCGGGCACCCCGAAAACGTCGGGATCGACATCGGAAGCCGCGTACACGGCGGCGCTGCTTCGCAGGATCGGGAGTGCCGCGGCGGGCAGTGTCGCCCCGCGGGCGATCACGACGACGGCAGCGGTCACGGGTTTTGCGGCGCGGCACCGTGCACAGGCAGCACGATGCCCTTCTTCGAAGCTTCGTTGGGCGCGAGGTCCATGCCGACAACATCCCACACGCCATAGCGCGGGTTCACCTTGAGGTCGACCTGGTCGAGGTACGGCTGGAGGAGCCGGATACCCACTCCTGCCAGCTGCTGAGCGGTCGGCTGCGTGGCCTGGTCCGACGCGACGGGCTTGTCCGCGGCCCGCTCGCGCATCACGACGACGACCCAAAGCGGCTGCTGCGGTGTCGGCTGGAAGGCGGCGACGGTGTTGGGTTCGAGACCGAACAGGACGGTGGCCGCGGTCGCGGGCGACTGCATCGCCGGCAGCTTCTGGCCGGTGCCCGCCTGCGTGTCGGCGGTCTGCTGGTCCTGCGCGATCAGCTCGGCGGCCGCGTTCGGCGACGCGGCGAACTTCTTGGCCTTCTCGATCGCCTGCTCGCGCAGCTTGTCCGCGTCGGAACCGGTGGCGTCGGTCGAGGAGACCGAGCTGAAATCGAACGTGACGGTGAGCTTGTCGAGGTACTTCATCGCGAGCTGGGTCTGCAGCGCCGCGTCGACCAGGGCGTCGCGGTGGTCCCGCACCCGCGCCACGAGCTGCTGGACGCTCAGCGCGGGATCGTTCTGCGGGTTGGCCTCCATCGGCTTGGCCAGCGGGTCGTTCTGCAGCGCGTTCACGACGAGGGACTCGTCGACCCGGACGCCTTCCCGCTGAGCGGCGCGCTCGGTGAGGTCGTGCAGGATCTCCTGCCGGACGATCTCGCGGCCGACGAGGTCGAGCTTGTGCTCGCTGGCGAGCTGCTGCCCGTACGGGTGTTCACGGACGGCCTTGTCGATCAGCTGCTGCACGCGATCCACCGAAACGGTTTTGCCGTCGATGATCACCGCGGCACCGACCTGCCCGGGGCCGGCGTTGCATCCGGCGAGAAGGAGAGAACCGGCAAGAACCCCGACCAGCGCGCGACGGCGCCCCATGATCCGCATCACAGGGCCTACCCTCTCATACCGGCCCCGGCGAGAGAACCAGGTCATAAGTCGCGATTCGGCTTCTCGCGAGCACCGAAAGTCCGTGAAGGCCTCCTTGACGGACTCTGGGTCCCTCAAGGAGGCCTTCACGGACAGGCACGCCGTCTACGCGACGGGTGCCGGCGACTTCATCAGATTCGTCAGCAGCTTCGCGCACCAGTCCAGCAATTCCTCGTCGCGCAGCGCCGGGGCGCCCATACGACCACCGGCAGGGCCCTCCGTCGGCTTCGGCACGGAGACCGTGTTCGTCACAGCCTTGTAGAGAGCCTTGGGGTACAAGCGCTTCAGCCGCACCATCTGCGAATCCGCCAGCGGCAGCGGCGCGAACCGGATCGACGTGCCCTGGACGGCGACCTCGGTGACGCCCGCCGCACGGCAAGTGTGCCGGAACGCGGCGACCGCGAGCAGCCTCCGCACCGGGGCGGGCGGCTGACCGTAGCGGTCGATCAGTTCCTCGCGCACGGCGTCGAGCCCGGCCTGGTCGGGAGCGGCCGCGATCTTGCGGTACGCCTCCAGCCGCAGCCGCTCGCCCGGCACGTAGTCGTGCGGGATGTGCGCGTCCACCGGGAGATCCACGCGGACCTCGGCGAGCTCCTCCTCTTCGGAGGTTTCAGCGCCCGCGTGCCGGCGGAACGCGTCGACCGCTTCGCCGACGAGCCGCACGTACAGGTCGAAACCGACTCCCGCGATGTGCCCGGACTGCTCCGCGCCGAGGATGTTGCCCGCGCCGCGGATCTCCAGGTCCTTCATCGCGACGGCCATACCCGCACCCAGTTCGGTGTTCTGCGCGATGGTCGCGAGCCGGTCGTGCGCCGTCTCGGTGAGCGGTGCCTCCGGCGGATACAGGAAGTACGCGTACCCGCGCTCGCGCCCACGCCCGACCCGGCCGCGCAACTGGTGCAGCTGCGCGAGCCCCAGCAGGTCACCGCGTTCCACCAGCAGCGTGTTGGCGTTCGAGATGTCCAGCCCGGTCTCGACGATCGTGGTGCAGACGAGCACGTCGTACTCGTTCTCCCAGAAACCCTGGATGATCTTCTCGAGTTTCTCCTCGTTCATCTGCCCGTGCGCGGTGACGACGCGCGCCTCCGGCACCAGTTCGCGAATGCGCTTCGCGGCCTTCTCGATCGAGGAAACCCTGTTGTGCACGTAAAAGACTTGGCCGTCACGCAGCAGCTCGCGCCGGATCGCGGCGCCGACCTGCTTGTCGTCGTACGCGCCGACGTAGGTCAGGATCGGGTGCCTGTCCTCGGGCGGCGTCAGGATCGTGGACATCTCGCGGATGCCGGCGAGCGACATCTCCAGCGTCCGCGGGATCGGCGTCGCCGACATGGTCAGCACGTCGACGTGGGTCCGCAGCGCCTTGATGTGCTCCTTGTGCTCGACGCCGAACCGCTGCTCCTCGTCGACGATCACCAGGCCGAGATCCTTGTACCGGATCCCGGTCTGCAGCAGGCGGTGCGTACCGATCACGATGTCGACGTCGCCCGCGGCCAGCTGCTCCAGGATGGCGTCGGACTCGGCCTTGTTCGTGAACCGTGAAAGCCCCTTGATCTTCACTGGGAACGAACTCATCCGTTCGGTGAAGGTGTTGAGGTGCTGCTGCGCGAGCAGCGTCGTCGGCACCAGCACCGCGACCTGCTTGCCGTCCTGGACGGCCTTGAACGCCGCGCGCACCGCGATCTCGGTCTTGCCGTAGCCCACGTCGCCGCAGATGACGCGGTCCATCGGGACGCCGCGTTCCATATCCGACTTGACCTCGTCGATCGCGGCGAGCTGGTCGTTGGTCTCGGTGAACGGGAAGGCGTCCTCGAGTTCGCCCTGCCACGGCGTGTCCTGCGCGAACGCGTGCCCCGGCGCGGCCTGCCGCGCGGCGTAGAGCTGCACGAGTTCGGCGGCGATCTCCTTGACCGCCTTCTTCGCCTTGGCCTTGGTGTTCTTCCAGTCCGATCCGCCGAGCTTGTTCAGCGTGGGCAACTCGCCACCGACGTAGCGGGAGACCTCGTCGAGCTGGTCGGTCGGGACGAACAGCCGGTCCCCCGGATGCCCGCGTTTGGAGGAGGCGTACTCCAGCAGCAGGTACTCGCGGGTCGCGCCGGCGACGGTGCGCTGCACCATTTCGACGAACCGGCCGATGCCGTGCTGATCGTGCACGACGTAGTCGCCCGCCTTGAGGGCGAGCGGGTCGACGGCGTTGCGGCGCCGCGACGGCATCTTGGTGCTGAAGTCCTTTGTGGACGTTCCGGCGCCCGAGCCGCGACCGGTGAGGTCCGATTCGGACAGCACCACGAGGGCGCGCTCCGGCGACACGAAACCGTCCGACAGACCGCCGCACGTCACCGTCACGACGCCGGCCGTCAGCGGACCGGTGATGCCTTCGGCGAGCGACGCGGGGACATCTCCCGCCGACAGCTGCTCGACGGCGCGGGCCGCGGTGCCGTGCCCGGCGACGACGAGCACGGCCGTCCCGCCCGCCGCCGTGTGGGCGCGCAGATCGGTCGTCGCGCGCTCGACCTCGCCGCGATAGTTCGGCGCGGCCTCGATCGAGACGCGGTAAACGTCGGGATCGTCGCTCGCCAGCTGCGTCAGCGTCCACCAAGGGCGCTTCGTCTCCTGAGCGTGCTTCGCGATCTCCGCGAGGTCCCGGTACGCGGACGCCCCGAGGTCGATCGGCGCCTGACCGCCCGCGGCGGCCGTGGTCCAGGACGCTTCGAGGAACTCCTGCCCCGTGCGGACCAGATCGGCCGCGCGGGCGCGGATCTTCTCCGGATCGGCCAGCAGGACGTGCGTGCCCTGGGGCATCGCGTCGGTCAGCAGGTCCAGCTCGCCCTCGCACAGCACGGGGATGAGCGCCTCCATGCCCTCGACGGGGATCCCGCCGGAAAGCTTGGTGAGCATCTCGGTGAGCTGCGCGTCCGCCTCGTACGTCGTCGCGAGCTCGGCGGCCTTCGCGCGGACCGGCTCGGTGAGCAGCAGCTCACGGCACGGCGGCGCGCTGACGTGCTGGATCTCCCCGGGCAGCGAGCGCTGGTCCGACACCGCGAACGCGCGGATCTCGCTGACCTCGTCGCCCCAGAACTCGACCCGCACCGGATGCTGCGCCGTCGGCCCGAACAGGTCGAGGATGCCGCCGCGCACGGCGAACTCGCCGCGCTTCTCGACCATGTCCACCCGCGTGTACGCGAGCTCGACCAGCCGCTCCAAGAGCCCTTCGAAGCTCTGCTCCTCGCCGACGACCAGGTCGATCGGCGCGAGCGAACCGAGCCCGGGCGCCATCGGCTGGATCAGGCTGCGGACGGTCGCGACGACGACGCGCAGACCGTCCGAGCCCGTCTTGAGCCGGTGCAGCACCTCCAGCCGCCGCCCGACGGTGTCCGCCCGCGGGGACAGCCGCTCGTGCGGCAGCGTCTCCCAGGACGGGAAGTCGACGACGGCGCCTTCGCCGAGGAACGACTTCAGGGAAGCGGTCAATTCGTCCGCCTCGCGGCCGGTGGCCGTCACCGCGAGCACGGGGCGGCCGGCGCCCTCGTCCGCGGCGAGGGCACCGGCGACCAGCTGGCGGGTGGCGATCGCGCCCTGGAGTTCGAGCACCGGGGCACCGGCCCGCTCTACGACCCCGCGAAGGGCCGGATCGGGAAGGATGGAATGAAGGAGTCCGGACAATGGAGCGTTTGTCACCGTCCCAGCCTACGTGGGGGCACCGACAGTCCGCCGCGCGATTACCGGGGCAAGGCGTCGAACACCTTCGGGAGCTGCTCGTCGAACTCGGCCGGTTCCTGCGTCGCGATACGGATCAGCATGTGTTCGGCACCCGCGTCCTGGTACTCGCGCAACCGGTCGGCGACCTGCTCCGGGCTGCCCGCGACCAGCATTTGGATCTTCTCGACGAAGTCCAGCGGGACGCCGTAGTTCCGCTGTGCGTAGTCCTCCAGCCGCTCGCGTGCCCTGATCGGGTCATCCTCGATGAGCACCGTCGCGAACAACGCCGGTGTCACGGGGCGTACGGCCGTTTCGCGGATCTTCGCGAGGCCGTCGGTGTAGTCCGCGACGTCGGGCGGGTACGGCAACCAGCCGTCGTAGAGCCGCCCCGCACGCTTCAGCGCGCCCGGGGTGAAGGCGGCAAGCCACACCGGCGGGCCACCGGGACGGTGCGGTTCCGGGTACTCCGGCAGGGCGTCGTAGTGCAGCACGTCGCCGTGGAACGGGCCACTCTTCCCGCTCCAGACGTGCCGCCACAACGCGACGATGTCGTCGAGGCGGGCGCGGCGGCGTTCCCACGGGACCCGGGTGAACGCGAACTCGGGTTCGCTGCGACCCGCGAATCCGGCACCGACGCCGAGCGTGACGCGGCCCTGGCTGAGGAGGTCGAGTGAGAGGATCGCGTTCGCGGAAAGGAGCGGATCCCGCAACGCCGGCAGCAGCGCGGCGGTGCCGAGGGTGACCCGCTCGGTTCTGGCGGCGAACGCGCCGAGCAACGTCAAGGAATCGATGGGCGCCTTCGCGAGAGTGTCGCCGACCCAGACCGAATCGAAGCCGAGGCGTTCGGCTTCGACCGCGACGGCGACCATTTCCGGCGCGGTGCGCCCGGCGTCGAGGGTGGACCGATAACTGGGGACGACCAGACCGAATTTCATGCCGGAAGCATCTCCGCGGCGGGGAATCGTCTCAATTCCTTCGAGGGAATGGCGACGCCGACGACGTCTCGGCCAAGATGACGCCATGGTTTCCGGATTCGGCCCCGCGCTCCGGGGCTGGCGCGAACGACGGCGGCTTTCCCAGCTGGAGCTGGCGATCCGGGCCGGGACCACGCAACGGCACGTGAGTTTCCTGGAAGGCGGCCGGTCGATCCCCGGCCGCGGCCTGGTGCTGCGGGTCGCCGAATCGCTCGAACTGCCCCTGCGTGAACGCAACGGCCTCCTGCTCGCGGCCGGGTTCGCCCCCGGTTTCCCCGAAACCGAATTGGACGATCCGAGCCTGCGGCCGGTCCTCGACGGTATGCGGCGGCTGCTCGACGGGCACCGCCCGTATCCGGCCATCGTGGTCGACCGCTACGGCGTGCTCGTCGCCCGCAACGACGCGCTCGACCTGCTGTTCGAGGACGTGGCGCCGGAACTGCTGGAAGAACCTGTCAACACCCTGCGGCTCGCGCTGCACCCGAAGGGGATGGCGCCGAGGGTGCGCAACCTCGCGGATTGGGCCCGGCACATCCTGGAGCGGTTGACCCAAGAGATCGCCCACGCGCCCGACGAGCGGCTCACCGCGCTGCTGGCCGAACTCGAAGGTTACGTTCCGGCTCCCGGTCCGCCTGGGCCCGATCATCTCGGTTTCGCGGTGCCGATGCGCCTGTCCACTTCCGCGGGCGAACTGCGGCTGATCACGGCCATCACGACGTTCGCGACCGCGGCCGATGTCACGGTTTCGGAATTGAAACTGGAGACGTTCCTCCCCGCCGACGCCGAGACGGCGGCGATCCTCACCCGCTGACCCAAGCTCCCGCGTGGCCCAAGAACAGCTCGGCGCACGCCCACACGACGGCCGCGCAGACACTGCCGGGCACGAACCGCCGGTACGGCATCTCGGCGGCTCCCGCGATACGCGGCACGACGGTCCGCACCCCGGCCAGGCAGCGGCCGGCGATCACGGCCGGGACGCCGAACCGGGCGACGGCCCGCTCCACGCGCTCCCACCGATCCCGGCCGAACCGCCGCCCGAACCGCGTGGTCCGCAGCCGCGGGCCCAGCCGCCGCCCCTCCAGGAAGGCGATCTGGTCGCCCGCCACGGCGGCACCGATCGCGACCGTCAACGCCATCGGCAGGTCGAGCGTGCCCCGTCCGGCGAGGAACCCCATCAGCAGCAGACTGGACAACGTCGGCAGCACGATTCCCGGCAGCAGCGCGGTTTCCAGGAAGATCAGGGCGCCGCAGACGAGGTAGACGAGCACGGGCGGCGACTCAAGAAGCGGCCGCAGCAGGCTGTCCACGACGCCTCCCCGCCTTCTGTGGCAGCGCCGCGCGATGTACGAAGGCGGGCGGCAGGTTCGGCCAGACCAACGGGGTCCGGCCGGTCACAGCGAACCGGTCCCGCAGCGCCGCGCCGAACCTGCGGGCGGGCGTCGTCCAGGCCGCGTGCGCGTAGGCGAACGTCGTGAACCGTCCATGCGGCGCGAGGATCTCCGTGACCTGATCGAGGATCCGCAGCTGCCGTTCACCGGGCATGACCGTCCACGGCAGCCCGGAGACCACGACATCGGCGGCCTCGTCCACATACGAAAGCAAGTTTTCGGCGGACCCCTCGACGACCTCGACGTCCCCGTGCCGGGACCGCAGTTCCCGCGCCAGCCGCGGATTGATCTCGACCGCGATCAGCCGCGCGCCCGGTGGCAGGCGACGGACGACGGCGCCGGTGAACACACCGGTCCCGGGGCCGAGTTCGACGACGAGCCTGGCGCTTTCCAGGCCGAGGCCCGCGGTCATGGCCTCCGCGAGTTTCGGGGAGCTGGCCGCGACGGCCCCGGTCAGGACGGGATGGCGGAGGAATTCCCTGGTGATCGACATGTTCCCGACGCTAGGAACGGGTTTCGTCGCTCCGCGTCGGCTTCGTCGGCCGATTCCGTCCTCCCGTGGGAGGACCCCGGGAGTACCCCAGGACGACGCGCTCCCGTGCCGGGCGGGGTTACGTTCGAACGGTGCAAAGGCTGCTCGACCGGCTCCGCGCCCACCCGTGGGTGACCGACCTTCCCCTGTACGCGTGGTTCGTCTTCCTCGCGCCGACAGGATCGTCGTCGGCCCCCAAGGCCGTCCTGCTGGTGCCGTACCTCTTCCTCGTCCCGCTGCTCTGGCGGCGGCGCCACCCCGAGATCGTCGCGGTGCTGATCGTCGCCGGGGTCACCGCGCAGTACACGACGGAGCTGTGGGCCTACGACCGCGGCCGGGGCGAACTGGCCATGGCCGTCGCGCTCTACACGCTGGTCCGCGCGGGGAACCGCCGATTCGCCGCGCTGATCGCCGGCGCGATCGTCATCCTCGACGTCACGTGGGGTCTCGCCTGGGGCGTCACCACCGAACAGGGCTCCTGGCTCGCCATCGGCGCGACGATCCCGCTGCACGTCGCCGCTTGGGCGCTCGGCGAGTTCCTCCGTGCGCGGCAACGGCTTTCGGCGGAGGAAGCGACGAAGGCGGAGCTGGCCGCGTCCGAACAGGAGGCCCGCGCCCGGGCCGCCGTCGCCGAGGAACGCACCCGCATCGCCCGCGAACTGCACGACGTCCTCGCGCACAGCGTGAGTGTCATCGTGATCAACGCCGAGGGCGCGAAACTCATGCGCGACAAGGATCCCGAGGTCGTCGACCGGACACTCGACACGATCGGCAAGGCGGGCCGCGACGCGCTCGCCGAGCTGCGCCGTCTGCTGGAAGTCCTCCATGCCGGCGAAGCCGCCCGAAGCCCGCAGCCGACCGTCGCGGAGCTTCGCGACCTGGTCGCGCAGGTCAGCGCGAGCGGACGGGAGGTGGATCTCCAGGTCACCGGGGACGCCGAGGGGTTGCCGCCGAGCGCCGCGCTGCAGGCGTACCGCATCGTCCAGGAGTCGCTGACCAACATGATCAAACACGCGCCGGGGGACGCGAGCGGCCAGGTCGAGATCGATTTCGGCCAGGGCGGCCACCGCCGGAACGTCCGGATCGAGGTGACGAACACCGGCGGCAGCGAACCCGTCGCGCCGCGGCTCCCGTCGTCCGGCCGGGGGATCGCCGGCATGACCCAGCGCGTCGAGATGTTCCACGGCACCCTCGACACCGGACCTACCCGCGACGGTGGCTACCGGGTCGCCGCGAATCTGGTGGTGGAGGCGGGATGACGGCGGTGAAGGTGCTGATCTGCGACGACCAGGAACTGGTCCGGGTCGGGATGGGGATGATCGTCACCAGCCAGGACGACCTGACCGTCGCGGGCGAAGCCACCAACGGCGCCGAAGCGGTCGAGGCCGCCGAGAAGCTGCGGCCGGATCTGGTCCTGATGGACGTCCGGATGCCCGTGCTCGACGGCGTCGCGGCGACCGAGCGGATCTGCCGGTCGCTTCCGGACACCCGGGTCCTGATGATCACCACGTTCGACCTCGACGAGTACGCGTATGCCGCGTTGCGTGCCGGTGCCAGTGGTTTCCTCGTCAAGGACGCGCCCGCCGACGAGATCCTCGTGGCGATCCGCGGTGTCCTCCGCGGCGACTCGATGGTCTCCCCCTCGGTGACGAAACGGCTGCTCGACCGCTACCTGGCCGACGAACGGGACGCCGGTGAGAGCGCGCGGCTCGAAACGCTGACCGAACGCGAGAAGGACGTCCTCTCGCTCATCGCGCGCGGCCTGACGAACTCCGAAATCGCCGCGAAGCTCTACATCGGGGAGACGACCGTGAAGACCCACGTCGGCCGGATCCTCGCGAAGCTCTCGTTGCGCGACCGTGTGCACGCGGTCGTGTTCGCCTACGAAAGCGGTTTGGTTCGCGCGGGCGGTTGAGCACGGTGGCATGCTGATGTCATGCGCACTTCCGCCGTCGTCGCGTTCGCTTCCCTGTCCTTGCTGGTCACGGCCTGTTCCGGGGCGTCGAGCGAGACGGTGCAGAGCGCGCCGCCGGTCACCTCGAAGCCCGCGGTGTCGAAGCTGAAGGTCGAGCAGGTGACGGCCGGGCTCGAACACGGCTGGGACGTCGGTTTCCTGCCGGACGGGAAGATCCTCGTCACCCAGCGCCCCGGGAAGCTGGCCTTGATCGAGGGCGGCGCGAAGCGTGACGTCGCCGCGGACTTCTCCGATGTCCACGTACGCGGCGAAGGCGGCCTGATGGGGATGGTGATCAGCAAGGACTTCGCGACGTCACGCGAGTTCATCACCTGCCAGACCCACAAGGAAGGCGACAAGGCCGTCGACATCCGGCTGGTCACCTGGCGGCTTTCGGACGACGGCGCGAGCGCCACGAAGGTCAAGGACCTGCTGACCGGCCTGCCGGTGAACCCCAGCGGCAGGCATTCCGGCTGCCGTCCCGCGTTCGGCGCGGACGGGGCGCTCCTCGTCGGCACCGGCGACACCGCCCGCCCGCAGCACCCGCAGGACCGGACGAGCCTCGGCGGCAAGGTGCTTCGCGTCGACGCGAAGACCGGGAACGCGTTGCCGGACAACCCGTTCGCGAAATCCGCGAACCCGAACGAACAGCGTGTGTTCACGTACGGGCACCGTAACGTCCAGGGCGTCACGGTCCGCCCGGGCACCGGGCAGGTGTTCACCGCGGAGCACGGGCCGAGCATCGACGACGAGGTCAGCCTGGAGACCGCGGGCGGGAACTACGGCTGGGACCCATCCAAGGGCGGCACCGAGACCAGCTATGACGAAAACGTCCCGATGACGGACAAGCAGCGCTTCCCGGACGCCGTCAGTCCTTTGTGGACGACCGGCGAGATCACCGAGGCGATCTGCGGCGCCGAGTTCCTCACCGGCTCGCAGTGGGGAGCGCTCGAAGGTTCGCTCGCCGTGACGGCGCTGAAGGGACAGAAACTCCTGCTGTTCCGCCTCGACGACGCCGGCAAGGTCACCGAAGTGACGCTGCCGCCGGAGTTCGACGACAAGTTCGGCAGGCTGCGCGCCGTCCGCAGCGGTCCGGACGGCGCCCTCTACATCACCACTTCGGAAGGCCAGGACGACAAACTGCTGAAGGTCACGCCCAGTGCCTAACGGCCGAGGTGAGCTCCGCCGTTGACGTGGACGATCTGCCCGGTGACGTGCCGCGCCTCCGGGCTAGCCAGGAAGGCGACCACTTCGGCGACGTCCGCGGGCTCGCCGGCGCGTTTGGTCAGCGTGTTGCCGATCAGCCACGCCCGGCGCTCGTCGGAGAGCTTGCCCTGGAAGAACTCGGTGTCGCCGACCAGCCCGGGCGCGACGATGTTCGCGGTGATCCCGCGCGGACCGAATTCCCTTGCCACGTCGACGTTCCACGCCTCCAGCGCGGCCTTGGCGGCACCGTAGGAGCCCGCCCCGGTGCGCGCGGCGATCGAACCGATGGTGACGATCCGCGCCCCGTCGGCGAACCTTTCCCGCAAGGCACGGGTGACCAGGACGGCGGTGAAGACGTTCGCGTCGAGATTCGCCTGCCAGTTCGCGGCGAACGACTTCAGGTCTTCGGCCTGCCCGCCGCGGAAGTCGGTGTTCCCGCCCGCGTTGTTGACCAGGACGTCGACGCGCTCCGGCAATTCGGCCAGTGCCCGTTCCACCGCCTCCGGATCGGCCGCGTCGAACGGGACCGGGTTCGCGCCGAGCAACGTGGCGGCCTCGGTGAGGACCTGCTCGCGACGGCCGGTGATCGTCACCCGATCACCTCGCGCGGCGAAGGCCGCCGCGACCGCGTAGCCGATTCCCGTTCCGCCGCCGGTGACCACTACTTCCCTGTTCTGCCCCATGTCTCCAGCATAGGGACCACTAGGCTTCCCCTCATGACGAAGATCGACCCGGCGACGACGGCGCTCGTCCTGATCGACCTCCAGACCCGGATCGTCGCGCTGGAGACCGTGCCGATCGAAGGCACCGAAGTCGTATCGAACGCCGTCCTGCTGCGAGACGCTTTCAGCGCGGCCGGCTCGCCGATCGTCCACGTGCGGGCGCACCGGCCGGACGTCGACGAGCAGCCGCCCAGCAGCGAACTGGTCGCCGAACTGACACCTCGCGAGGGCGAGCACCTGATCACCAAGAACACGATCGGCGCGTTCTACCGCACCGGACTCGACGAACTCCTGCGCGGACTCGGCGTGAAGACGCTGGTGCTCGCCGGCATCGCCACGGAGTACGGCGTCGAATCGACGCTGCGGGCCGCGATCGACCACGCCTACGAGACCATCGCCGTTTCGGACGCGATGGCGGGCATCGCCGCGATCTCCCACGAATCGGCGATCACGAAGGTGTTCCCGCGGCTGGGCGAAGTGCTCACGACCGCCGAAACCGCCGCGGCGCTGGGCTGACCCATGATCGACAAAATCGCTTTGCTGTCTTTCCAGGACGGCCGTGTCCTCGGCGCCCGCTCGCGCGGCAAATCCGTGTTCTACCTGCCCGGTGGCAAACGCGAACCCGGTGAAACCGACGCGGAGACACTGATCCGCGAAATCCGCGAGGAACTGAACGTCGAGATCGATCCGGCGACGATCGAAAACGCCGGATCGTTCGAGGCGCAAGCCGACGGGCACGCGTCAGGACTCGTGGTCCGGACGACCTGCTACCTCGCCGAATTCAGCGGAACACCCACGGCCAGCAGCGAAATCGAGGAAATCGCGTGGCTGGGCCATGCGGACAGGGACCGGCTCTCCGCGGTGGGCAAGCTCATCTTCGACCACCTGCGGGAGACCGGCCTCCTGCGCTGACCGCTACTTCTTGAGGTCGTCCAGGCACAGCACCCGCGACTGCGGGAGCGTGCCGCCCGACCGCTGCCACTGGATCTTCTCGTCGGTCGACGGCACCTGGGTGCACACCGTGCTGCCGTCGACCAGGAAGGTCGCGCTCTTCTCGATGGCGAGGACCTTGTACCGCGCTGTCGCGCAGTCCTCCTTCGTGAGCTTCTTCGCGTCGACGACGCCGTCGGGGAGGCAATCACCGACCACCGGCGCCCGCTCGCCCGGGTTCTTCAGGTCTTCCAGGCAGAGGAGGGTGCCGTCAGTGGCCCCCTTCTTTCCTTGGAAGAAGTAGGCGTCCGTCGTCGGGTAGTCGTCGCATTCGGACCCGCCAGAGAGCCTGAGCCCGATTTCCGACTTGTTCTCCTGTTTTCCGACGACCTTGAAGGTGGCGTCCGATGTTCCGCATTCGGTGTTCTTGACGCTGTCCGCGTTGTCGACACTGCCCTTCAGGCAAGCGCCGACCTCGGTGCTCGACGCCGTGAACGGATTCGCGACGAAGAACGCGATCAGGGCGATGACGCCGAAGATGCCCAAGCGGATGACGGGCTTCAGCCACGTTCTCTTCTTCTGCGGCACCATCTGTTCGACGGCGGGCGCGGGATAGTTCTCCACGGTTGTTCCCCCAGGTAAATGATCTCTATGGGGGACGTAGCGCTCACCACCCGGGAAACGTTACTGCCGCGCGACGCAGGTCTCAGTGCAGCCGCAGCTTGGGCTTGTGCTCCAAATTGGACAGACCGTTCCACGCCAGGTTGACCAGATGCGCGGCGACCTCGTCGCGCTTCGGTTTCCGGGCGTCGAGCCACCACTGCCCGGTGAGCGCCACCATCCCGACGAGCGCCTGCGCGTACAGCGCGGCCAGCTTCTCGTCGTAGCCCCTGGCGGCGAACTGCTGCGCGAGGATGTGCTCGACCTGGCTGGCGATGTCGTTCAGCACCGTCGAGAACGTGCCCGTGGAACTCGCGACCGGCGAATCCCGCACCAGGATGCGGAAGCCGTCGTGCGAGTCTTCGACGTAGGAGAGCAACGCGATCGCCGCCTGCTCCAGCATCACCCTCGGGTGTCCACCGTGGAGGGTGGAGACCATCCGGTCGAGCAGCAGCTGCGTCTCGCGGTCGACGACGACGGCGTAGATGCCTTCTTTTCCGCCGAAGTGCTCGTAAACCACCGGTTTGGAGACGTTCGCGCGGTGCGCGATCTCCTCGATGGACGTTCCTTCGAAACCCTTCTCCGCGAACAGGGCCCTGGCGACGTTGAGCAACTGCTGCCTGCGCTCGCTCCCCGTCATCCGCACCCGGGCCACCGGAGCGACAGGACGCGCCCCGGTGACCGCTTCACGTTTGGTCCGCCTTCTCCCCGCCATCGCAGAAGACTAACGCGACCTCGCTATTTGCTTTCAGCGGCGATGCGCGCGAGGCGCTGCGGGGTCGGCCAGCGCACGTCGTAGGCCCAGCCGAACTTCTCGAAGATCCAAATGAGCCGCGCGGAAAGGTCGATCTGGCCGCGCTGCACCCCGTGCCGCGCCGAGGTCGGGTCGGCGTGGTGCAGGTTGTGCCACGACTCGCCGAAGGAGAAGATCGCCAGCGGCCAGAAGTTGGCCGATTTGTCGCGGGCGGCGAACGGGCGCTCGCCGATCATGTGGCAGACCGAGTTGACCGACCAGGTCACGTGGTGCAGCACGCAGACCCGCACCAGCCCGGCCCAGAAGAACGCGGTCACCGCGCCCCAGAACGACCAGGTGATCAGTCCGCCCAGGATCGCGGGCAGCACCAGGGTGAGCAGGCTCCACAGCCAGAAGAGGTCGTCGACCTTCTTGATGGCCGGGTCCTTCACCAGGTCCGGCGCGAACCGCTCCGCGTTGGTCTGGTCGCGCTCGAACAGCCAGCCCATGTGCGCGTGCCAGAACCCCTTGGCGATGGCGAGCGGCGAGGTGCCGAACAGCCACGGCGAATGCGGGTCGCCGTCGCGGTCGGAGAAGGCGTGGTGGCGCCGGTGGTCGGCGACCCAGGTGATGACGGGGCCCTGGACGGCCATGCTGCCGGCGATCGCCATCGCGACGCGCAGCCACGGCTTGGCCTTGAACGAGCCGTGCGTGAAGTAGCGGTGATAGGAGACGGTGATTCCGAGGCCGCTGATCGCGTAGAAGACCACGAACAGGCCGACGTCGACCCAGGTCAGTCCCCAGCCCCAAGCGAACGGGACGGCCGCGAGCAGCGCGGCGAGCGGGAAGATGACCCCGAGGTAGACCGAGAGCTGCACGGCGCCCGATCGTTGTCCGTCGATTACCGGTTTGGGGCCCTTCGCGGGCTTCTGGGAACGGTCGAGGGTAGCCGTCATGCAGTCACTTCTTTTCTACGCGCAACCCTGAGGGTTTCCCTAAGGGTGACCTTACCTACGATGCCGTAAGTTACGGTACAGGAGGTTTCGTCCCCTGTGGAGTGCCCGCGACGGTGAGGCCACCCCCGGGCGCACGTGGACGTCCCCGACATGGCTATCCTGACCAGGATCGATCCGCCGTAGTGTAATCGGCAGCACTTCAGATTTTGGTTCTGACAGTTCAGGTTCGAATCCTGGCGGCGGAGCAGACGAACAGATGACCAGCGGCGTTTTCAACGGTGGGGGTGTGTGCGGCTGACCGAGGACGCGACGACCAGTGGCAGGCGGCCGGCGCTTGCGGAGATGTCCGACGCCTGGCTCTACGGCCGCGCGCGCGAACTCGGTGCGGCCATACAGCGCGTCACCTTCGCCGAGCAGCTGGACATCATCACCAGCCTCGACGAACTCCTCGACGAGACGCAGCGCCGCGGCGAACCCCTGCTGGTCGCGCAGCTGCTGCGTTACTCCGCGGCGGCCAGGCTGGTCACCCGCGGCCTCGCCGCCGAAGCCGAACCCAGGCTCGACGAGATGCTCGCGCACACCCGGCGGCACGGTCTCGCGCTGATGCGGGCCGACGCGCACGCCATGCGCGGCCGTCGGCTGGTGATCGCCAAACAGGAGGACGCCGCCCTCACCGAGATCGCCAGGGCGCTGGCCATCCTCGATGATTCCGCGGTCCCGGACCGTCAGATCGGCAGGCGCAACTGGGACCGGATGCTGTCCACGACCCTGGTCGACTGCTGGCTGGTGCTGAACCAGCTGGGCGTCTACGAGGCGGCCGAGGAGGCCATCGCCCGCGCCGCGCAGGCGATCCGCGACAGCGCCAGCCCGCACGAGATCGCGCTCCAGCTGATCAACCGGGTCAAGATGCTGCTGGGCTGGGGCCTGCGCCTCGAACGCATCGAGCGGTACGACGAGGGGGCGGACAAGTTCCGCACCGCGGCGTCGATGGCCCAGGCCGCCGAGGGCCCGTTCACCGAATCGCTGTTCCCGCGCAAGGCCGGGGTGCCCGCGATCGACCAGGTCGGCGTGCTCGCCGCCGCGGCCGCGCTGGCCTCGCCCGATTCGTCGCATATCGAGCGGC
Source organism: Amycolatopsis japonica (assembly GCF_000732925.1). Lineage (NCBI taxonomy): Bacteria > Bacillati > Actinomycetota > Actinomycetes > Pseudonocardiales > Pseudonocardiaceae > Amycolatopsis > Amycolatopsis japonica. The sequence continues at coordinate 791,976 of NZ_CP008953.1, read as the reverse complement.
TGACCTCGCTGCTGCATCCGGAACTGGTGTTCCCGCACGAACGCGAGATCATCGCCATCGCACTGGCCCGCTGCCTGGACAACGACGGCCGCCGCGAGGACGCGCTGCAGGTGCTCAAAGAGGTCCGCGAGGACAACGAAGAGGGCTCGCTGCCGTCGATGCGGTTGAACCTCGCCCGCGAGCTGGCCAGGCTCGACACCACGCCGGACTACGCGTCAGGGGCGAGCCAGTCGCTGATCGACTACGCGACCATCCTGGAAACGGAGATGTGGTCGCTGCGGGAATCGCAGATCGCCACGCTCAACGCGCGGCGGGAGCACGAGCGGCTCTCCGCCGAGCACGGCGCCATCACCCAGCAGGCGCTGCAGGACCCGCTCACCGGGTTGCCGAACCGGCGCGCGCTCGACGAAAAGCTGCGTTCGCTGGCGTCGTCCGCCGACGCCCAGCCGCTCGCGGTGGCGCTGGTCGACCTCGACGGATTCAAGGACGTGAACGACAAGCAGTCGCACGCCGAAGGTGACAACGTGCTCCGTGTCATCGCGAGCACGCTGCGCGACGCCCTGCGCGGCGACGACGTCGTCGCCCGCTACGGCGGAGACGAGTTCATCGTGCTTCTACCTGGGGCTCCGGCCTCCGCGGCGAAACAGGCGCTGGGTCGTTCTGTGAATGCCGTCGCATCTCTGCCGCACCATCTTTCGCACGGCGTCACCCTCTCCGTCGGCCTTGTCTCGCTCCGCCCGCAGGAACGGGCCGAACAGGTCCTCGCGCGCGCCGATGCGGCCATGTACCAGGCGAAACGCGGCGGCGGGAACCAGGTTTCGTCGGTGAACTCGATGGCCATCGATCCGGTGACCGGATGGCCCGGCGAGGATGCTCCGACCGACCCCGCGTGGGACGCCGAGCAGCCCACGTAGGATCAATGCCCGACAACCACCGTTGGTGAAATGTTGGGAGTGCCGTGACCGGCCCGCTGAGCACGTTGATCCTCGCCGCGGGTGAGGGCACCCGCATGCGCTCGTCCACCCCGAAGGTGCTGCACCCGATCGCCGGCCGCCCGTTGGTCGAGCACGCGGTGCGGGCCGCCGCGGGACTGAACCCGGAGCACCTGGTCGTCGTCATCGGCCACGGTCGCGACTCGGTCGGCGCCCGGCTGGCGAACGTCGGCGAGGCGCTCGGCCGCGAGGTCGTCACGGCCGTCCAGGAAGAGCAGAAGGGCACCGGGCACGCCGTCTCGTGCGCGCTCTCGGCGCTGCCCGCGGGGCTGACCGGCACCGTCGTCGTCAGCTACGGCGACGTCCCGCTGCTCGACACCGAAACGCTCGCTTCCCTGGTCGCCGAGCACACCTCCACCGGAAACGCGGTCACCGTGCTGACCGCGGTCGTCGAGAACCCGACCGGCTACGGCCGGATCATCCGCGACGAAAACGGCGTCGTCACCTCGATCGTCGAGCAGAAGGACGCCACCCCCGAACAGCACGAAATCGCCGAAATCAATTCCGGCGTCTACGCCTTCGACGCCTCGGTCCTGGTCGACGGGCTTTCGAAGCTTTCGACCGACAACGCCCAGGGCGAGCTCTACCTCACCGACGTCCTCGGCATCGCCCGCGGCGACGGCAAGGGCGTCGGCGCGCTGGTCATCGACGATCCGTGGGTGACCGAAGGCGTCAACGACCGCGTCCAGCTCTCCGTCCTCGGCGCCGAGCTGAACCGCCGGATCGTCCGCGGCTGGCAGCGGGCGGGTGTCACCGTCGTCGACCCGGCGAGCACCTGGATCGACGCGGGCGTGACCTTGTCGCGCGACGTCGTCATCGAACCCGGCGTCCAGCTGAAGGGCTCGACGTCGGTCGGCGAGGGTTCGCAGATCGGCCCGGACAGCACTCTGGAGAACGTCTCCGTCGGCGCGGGCGCGTCGGTGGTGCGGACGCACGGTTCCGATTCGGAACTGGGCGACGGTGTGAAGGTCGGCCCGTTCACCTACCTGCGTCCCGGCTCCAAACTGGGGACCAAGGGCAAACTCGGCGCTTTCGTCGAGACGAAGAACGCCGACATCGGCGCCGGCACGAAGGTCCCGCACCTGACCTACGTCGGCGACGCGACCATCGGCGAGAACAGCAACATCGGGTGTTCCAGCGTCTTCGTCAACTACGACGGCGTGAACAAGCATCACACCACGATCGGCTCCCATGTGCGGCTCGGCGCGGACAACACGTTCGTCGCCCCGGTGACCATCGGCGATGGCGCTTACAGTGGGGCAGGCACCGTGATCAGGCAAGACGTGCCCCCGGGCGCGCTCGCCGTGTCCACCGGGCCGCAGCGCAACATCGAAGACTGGGTGTCCCGGCGCAGGCCGGGCACACCCGCGGCGGAAGCAGCTTCCGCCGCGAAGCAGGACACCACCGCCGTGTCCGATTCAGATAAGGGAAACGACGGGGAGTCGCCAGCATGAGCTCGAAGTCCGGAACACCGAAGAAGAACCTGATGCTGTTCTCCGGGCGCGCGCACCCGGAGCTCGCGGAAGAGGTGGCCAAGCACCTCAACGTGTCGGTCGTCCCGCAGACCGCGCACAATTTCGCCAACGGGGAGATCTTCGTCCGGTTCAACGAATCGGTGCGCGGGACCGACGCGTTCGTGATCCAGAGCCACCCGGCGCCCATCAACGAATGGGTGATGGAGCAGCTGATCATGGTGGACGCCCTCAAGCGCGCGAGCGCCAAGCGGATCACCGTGATCATGCCGTTCTACCCGTACGCGCGGCAGGACAAGAAGCACAAGGGCCGCGAGCCGATCTCCGCGCGCCTGATCGCGGACCTGTTCAAGACCGCCGGCGCCGACCGGATCATGACGGTCGACCTGCACACCGCGCAGATCCAGGGCTTCTTCGACGGTCCCGTCGACCACCTGCTCGCGCAGAACGTGCTGGCCGCGCACATCAACAAGACCTACCAGGACGAGAACATCACCGTCGTCTCGCCGGACTCGGGCCGGGTGCGGCTCGCCGAGAAGTGGGCGGCGCAGCTGGGTGACCGGCCGATCGCCTTCATCCACAAGACCCGCGACCCGGACAAGCCGAACCAGGCCGTCGCCAACCGCGTCGTCGGCAAGGTCCGCGGTCAGCTGTGCGTGCTGATCGACGACATGATCGACACCGGTGGCACGATCGTGAAGGCCACCGAGGCCCTGCTCGACGAAGGCGCGGCCGACGTCGTCATCGCCTCGACCCACGGCATCCTGTCCGACCCCGCCACCGAGCGGCTGTCGAACTGCAAGGCGCGCGAGGTGATCGTCACCAACACGCTGCCGATCCCGGAGGAGAAGCGGTTCCCCGGGCTGACCGTGCTGTCCATCGCGCCGCTGCTGGCGCAGGCGATCCAGCAGGTCTTCGAGGACGGGTCGGTCACGTCCCTCTTCGACGGCAACGCCTGATCCCCGACGAAGCAAGGGACCTTTGCTCTCACTCTCTTTCGGAGAGTGGTAGCAAAGGTCCCTTGCTTCGTTTTCGGCTCCTCGCGAAACGGCGCGCGCCAGGCCTTCCCTCGTGGCTAGGTTTCCGGCATGGGGAAATTCAAGTTCGGCGTGAACCTGTGGGGCGCCGAGAGCCGCGAGAACTGGGTCGCGAAGTGCCGCCGCGTCGAGGCCCTCGGATACGACGTCATCTCCGTGCCGGATCACCTAGGCCCAGGACGGAACTCGCCTTTCCCGGCGCCGACCATGGCCGCCGCCGTGACTCAACGGCCCCGCGTCGGCACTCTCGTCTCCAACGTGCCCTTCTACAACTTCGCGCTCTTCGCGCGCGACGTCGTCACGACGGTGAAGATGACCGGCGATCGGCTGGACCTGGGTCTCGGCTCCGGTCACATGAAATCGGAATTCGACGATGCAGGCCTGCCGTGGATCCCGGCCAAGGAACGTATCGAGTACCTCACCAAGGGCCTTGACCACCTGCGTGAACACTTCGCCGCCGAAGGGATCACGCCCCCTCCGCTGCTCCTCGCGGGCAACAGCGACGGCGTGCTCTCCCTCGCCGCCCGCGAAGCCGACATCGCCGGCTTCGCGGGCCTTCGCCAAGCACCGGGAAAGCCGCCGGGAACCTTCCGGCTCGACGACGCCGAACGCATGGACGAGCGCATCGCCTTCTTCCGCTCACACGCGAACGGCCGGGATCCCGAACTGAACGTGCTCGTCCAGCGGGTCGTGGTCACGGACGACCGGCGCGCGGCCGCCGAGTCCTGGCGCGAAGAGCTGAAGGACCAGGACAGCCTCGACGTCGACGCGGTGCTCGAAACTCCCCAATTGCTGTTCGGGACCACCGACGAGATGGTCCGGCAGCTCCAAGAGCGTCGCGAGCGGTACGGCTTTTCCTACATCACGGTGTTCGAGCCGATGCTGGAAACGTTCGCGCCGGTCGTCAAGGAACTGTCCGGTCAGTAAGCGACGCAGAAACGCTGGCGGCGGCGCTCCGGCTTGTCGATCTCGTCGACGAACGCGATCGCGTAGTCTGCGCCGCTGATCTTCGATCCACCGTTCTCGTCGGTCAGGAGCACGTCGCCGCCGAGCCGGAACTCGCCGGTCCGCTCGCCCTCGGCCCACGCGCCGAACTCCGCGGCCGGGCTGACGTAGAACCAGTCGACGTCCTCGGGAAGCTTCCGGAACGCCTCCAGCACCTCGGCGTGCGCACCGGCCTCGCCCTTGTACTCGTCCGGGAACTCGGGGGTGTCGATCAGGCGCGGCCCGCCTTCGGCCACCTTCAAGCTGCCGGCCCCGCCAACGACGCCGATCCGCGCTCCGTTGTCCTTCGCGGCCTGGGCGATCGAGGGCACCGCGTCGAGCAGACCGCTCTGCCCGTGAACCGCGATGACCAGGACGTCCGCGCCCTTGGCGACGTCGGCCAGGAAGGCCTCGTCGTAGAGCGAGCCCGCCTTGGTCCCCTCACCCTCGGCGTTCCTCGACACCGCCAGGACCTCGTGGCCGCGGCCGCGTGCCTCCGCGGTGATCTTTCCGCCCGCGTACCCGGTTCCTCCGAACACAACCAACTTCGCCATCGCGTTTCTCCCTTTTCATCGGCGACCACGCCGATGCTAAGAACGCAAGATCGGCTACTTCAACGTATGCAACGCACCCCGGGGTGAGTGTGCAGGTCAGCCACCCAGCGCGGCGAACTCGGACTTGAGCTTTTCGCGGACGGCGTTGACGTCGACCGCCGCCCGGACCTCGCCGCGTGCCGAAGGCTTCGCCTGCACCTGGTAGCTGGCGTTCCGATTCGGCAACTTGAACTTGACCTCGCAGGTCATGCTCGTCGTGGCGCCGGGTGCCGCGTCGGCGTTCGCCGTGCAGCTCTGCGCGCCGAGGGATTGAGCGGTGAAATCGACGGTCAGCGTCAAATGCACGGGCGTCCCGCTCACGCCACCGATGACGGTGTTGGCGACGTCGATGGTCGCCCGGCAGTTCCCGACGAAATCCGTGCAGTCCAGCTTGTCGTTGACGACGCTGACACTCACCTGGGCGAGCGCGTCGAACGGCTGCCCGATTCCCCCGATCGCGCCGTCCAGATCGGTCTGGAGCTTTTTGAGCGCGTCCCCGGCGAGCGGTTCGACCAGCATCTCGGCACCGAGCGTTTTACCGCCCGCCGCGGCGACGAGGGAAGGCGCGAAACTGACCACGCGGTGCGGCGCGGCGGTGGTCACGCGCAGTGCCCCGAGCCCGCTCCCGACGTCGTAGACCTCGGTCCCGTCGGGCAGCTTCGACCGGACCGGATCGGTCAGCGGGTCCATCGCCGACACCGCGGTCCTCAGTGTCGACGCGGCCCTGCGCGGGCTGAGCACCTCGACCGCGTTCACCGGCAGGTCCGAGCCGTCCGTACGTACCCAGTTGGTGCCGTACTGCTCACTGTTGCCGAGCCCGTGCGCCTTCCAGTACTCCGGCGTCGCCGAGAGGTACAGCTGCTTGTCGGCGGAGATGATCTGAATCGGCTGACCGTCGACCGGGAGGGCCCCCTGCGCGCTGCCGCTACGGGTGATCCGGAACTGCAATTCTGCGGGTTTGCCCGAAGCGTCCTTGATTGTCGACTTGTAGACGACGGCGGGCGCTTGCTCAAGCGCCTTCAAGGCACTCTCGACGGCGCCGCGCTGTTCGGCGCGCCTGTCCACTCGCTGCTGTTCGGCGGGCGAGATCCCCGCCGCCCCGTCGATGGCGACGTCGCAACCCGCCAGGAGGCAGCACAAGGCGGCGATCGCGCCGATCCTCGACCGTCGTGCCGCCATTCCGCCCCCTTTGTCTCGAGTGCGAGGAGATCACACCTTAGAAAAGGGGTCGCGCACCACCGCATCCGCGGGTTCCCGAAGCAGCTGTCACCGACTTGTCACCTGAACGAGCCACCCGGCGGGACCCCGGCGCGACCGCTTGGTCTACACTTTCCCGGTCTCGGCGAGGCGGGTTCCGTGAGCACCTGGTGCCCGACGTGATCGACGCGGCGGCTTGAGTGGCCACACGCGGTCGAGCACGCCTGTGGAATTCGCCGCCGAACACCCGAACCGCCCGAACCATCCCCACCTCAGCATGCTTTCGCTGAACATGTTGGTGAATTGAAGGAGTGCTACACCGTGTCCGAGGTAACCCTGTCCGTCGAGCCCCGCACCGAATTCGGCAAGGGTGCCGCGCGTCGCACGCGTCGCGCCGGCAAGATCCCCGCGGTGCTGTACGGGCACGGCTCGGAGCCGCGCCACTACGCCCTTCCCGCCCTCGAGTTCGCCCGCGTCGTGCGTGAGAACGGCAGCAACGCCGTCATCACCCTCGAGCTCGAGGGCAAGAGCGAGCTGGCGCTGACGAAGACCATCGTCGTCCACCCGCTGAAGAACTACATCGAGCACGTCGACCTGCTGGTCGTCATCCGCGGCGAGAAGGTCACCGTCGACATCCCCGTCGTCGTCACCGGCACCCCCGGCCCGGGCACCCTGGTCACCACCGACCTCGACGCCATCCAGATCGAGGTCGAGGCGCTGCACATCCCCGAGCAGGTCGAGGTCTCGGTCGAGGGCGTCGCTGCCGGCACCCAGATCAACGCATCGGACGTCATCCTGCCGAAGGGTGCCTCGCTGGTCACCGACCCCGAGGCGCTGGTCGTCGCCGTGAACGAGGCGCCGTCCGAGTCCGCGCTCGAGGGCGAAGAGGCCGAGGCTGCGGAGACCCCCGCCGAGGACGCCGAATAAAGTCACCGGTGTGACCGAAGCAGTACTTCCCGGGGCCGGCGAGCAGATCCTGCTCGCCGGCCTCGGCAATCCCGGCCCCCAATACGCGGGCAACAGGCACAACGTCGGCTTCATGGTGCTCGACGAACTGGCCGGCCGCGTCGGCGGCAAGTTCAAAGCGCACAAGAGCGGCGCCGAAATCCTCGAAGGCAGGCTGGCCGGCCAGCGAGTGGTTCTGGCCAAGCCGCGTTCGTACATGAACCTCTCGGGCGGCCCGGTCGTGGGCGCGGCCCGGTTCTACAAGATCCCCCCGGCCGGTGTCGTGGTCGTCCACGACGAGCTGGACGTCGACTTCGGCGCGCTCAAGATGAAGCTGGGCGGCGGCGACAACGGACACAACGGTCTCCGCTCGATCACCAAATCCCTGGGCACGAAGGATTACTACCGTGTCCGTTTCGGCGTCGGCAGGCCTCCGGGGCGGCAGGATCCGGCCGATTTCGTGCTGAAAGACTTCTCGACGGTCGAACGCAAAGAGCTCGCTTTCGAGATCGATCGTTGCGCCGACGCCGTTGAAGCGCTTATCAGCACCGGTCTCGCGGCGGCCCAGAACACCTTCCACGCTGGGTGAATCCGCTCACATGGCGGTGCGTTACAGCTCGTCACTCGAAGGCGTTTCACCACGCCCCTGATCGAGTCGTGGAATAGGGCGAGCTCTTCCGGGGAACTCTCAAACCCGTTAGGACGGAATGCGGAGATCGCATTCCCCACCGAAACCGGAGAGAGTTTCATGTCGTTTACGGCCGAAGACATCACCGGCGCCACTTTCCCCAACGCCCCGATCGGGCGGCGCGGATACGCCAAACACGAGGTCGACGCGTTCCTGGAACGGATCGCCGACACGATCTCGGACCGGGACGACCTGACGGCCGCCGAGGTCCACCACGTCATGTTCTCGCGTCCGTTGATCGGGAAGCGCGGCTACGACGAACGCGAAGTCGACGATTTCCTCGACAAGGTCGAGGGGCAACTCGCCCACCGGACCGGCCAGCACGCACTCCACGTGCCCGGCGCCCGCGAAGAGGACGAAGCCACCGCCGAACGCGCCGTTCCGGACCGCGGTCCCATCGAGACCCTCCGGGAGCGCTAGTGCCCGTCACCGCGTTCGAGGCCAGAACCCGGCAGTTCGACAGGGCGCCGATCGGTGCGCGTGGCTACCACGAACCCGCGGTCGACGCCTTCCTCGAGCGGGTCGCGGCGACTCTCGACGGCGACGACGACCTGTCGGTTTCGGACGTCCACAACGTGGCGTTCGCCAAAGCGCCGCTCTCGAAACGAGGCTACGACCCGGCAGCCGTCGACGCGTTCCTGCGAGACGTCGAGGGGACGCTGGCCGGGTTGTCCCAGTCCTCCGGCTACTACATAGCGCCTGCCCTGGAGCACACCCATAACCGCAAGCCCCTGTGGCGACGTCGCTGACCAACGGGAGGTGCCGCGAAAGGGCCGGGCCGCGATACTCGCGGGCCCGGCCCTTTCGTCTCAGCTGGTCGCCGCGTTCTTGGCGATCTTGTCCGCGAACTGGACGGCGGTCGCGGCCCGCTTCACCTTGCCCGAAGGCGTCTTCGGCAAGCTCCCCGCAGGGAGCACCACAACGGCGAAGGGCCGCATGTCGACGGCGCCGCGCACCTTGGCCGCGACCTCCTTCGCCAGCGCCTTCTCCGTCTCCGGGTCCCCGGCGAGTTTCGATTCGACGACGACGGCGAACCGCTCCCGTCGGCTGCCGGCATCGAGCCGCACGGCCACGGCGTTCCCCGCGCGCACCCCTTCGACCGAAGTCGCCGCCCGTTCGATGTCGGTCGGATACAGGTTCCGGCCGCCCATGATGATGACGTCCTTGCGACGGCCGCAGATCACGATCATGCCGTCGACCAGGTAACCGAGGTCGCCGGTGAGCAGCCAGCCGTCCTCGTCCTGTGTCGCGAGCGGACCTTCCATGGTCAGGTACCCCGGCGTCACGGCCTCGCCGCGCAGTCGGATCTCCCCGACCTCGCGTTCCCCGAGCACGGTTCCCTTGTCGTCGACGATCTCGGCCTCGAGCCCGTCGAGGGGCGGCCCGAGCACGGCGAACGACCGGACCTCGTCGGTCCCACGGCGCGAGTCGCCCTCGGGGACCGGCACCGCGCGGTTGTCCGTCTCGAGCGCATCGGCTTCGACGACGTCCAGAGTCAAGCCGGTGAACAACGGCGCGAACGAAACCGCGAGAGTCGCCTCCGCCATGCCGTACGCCGGGAAGACGCATTCGGCGGGCATTTTGAAGCGCGCCCCGGCATCGACGAACGTCTGCACGGCCGTTTCGTCGATCGGCTCGGCGCCGTTCAACGCGATCCGAAGCTTCGAGAGGTCGTACTCGTTGTCATCCTCGACGCGGGCCATCCGCCTGCCCACGATCGCGTACGCGAAGTTCGGCGCGGCCGTAGTCGTGCCGTTGTACTTGCTGATCAGCCGAGGCCAGATCAACGGTCCCGACAGGAACTCGAGCGGCGTGATCTTGACGAGCTCGACTCCGAACGTCATCGGGACCGTCAGGAAGCCGACCATCCCCATGTCGTGGAAGGTGGGCAGCCACGAGACCATCACGTCGACGTCGAAATCGAACTCGGCCCGATCGACCATCGCCTTGACGTTCGAATACAGGTTTCCGTAGGTGATCTGAACGGCCTTCGGGTCGGCCGTGGACCCGCTGGTCAGCTGCAGGAGCGCCGTGTCCGATTCGGCCGTCGGTACGGGCTCCGCCAACGGTTCCGCTTCGAGCAGCTCGGTGATGACCTGGAAGGCAATGCCGTGCTCGGTGAGCACCGGCCCCAGCTGGTCGAACGGCTCGCCGAGCAGAACCAGGCCGGAACCGATCATCCGCAGCACGCGAACGGTGTCCTCGGCCCATTCCGCGAGGTCGGTGCGCTGCGTCGGCTGGTGCAGCATCGTCACGCTGCCTCCGGCGAGCCAAACCGCCTGAACCGTCGGCGCGATCAGCGACGGCGCCGCCGCCAGGACCGCGACCGCTTTACCGGGCTCCAGCCCGGCCGCCACCAGACCCCCGGCGACCCGCTTGGCCTGCTCGTGGATCTCGGCCCAGGTCCGCCGAACCGGCTCCTTGGGCTCCCCGGTGACCATTCCCCGCTGCTGACCTCGCCCCGCCGCGGTGGCGACGAGCGTGTCCACGAACCGACTCATGCGCGTCACACTACTGTCCGCGCTGGAAGACCCGCGCGCCGTCGTGTGAACTCATTCGATCGCTTCGGAGGTCTCAAGCCACTGAGCTTCGACCTCCTCTTTCTCCGTTTCGACAGCCTTCAGTTCGGTGTTCAGCTCGATGAGCTTCGTAGGATCGGTCGCCGCGGCGAGCAGCGCCGCATGCAACTTCTCTTCCTTCGCGTGCAGCTGGTCGAGCTTGCGTTCGAGACGGGACAGCTCCTTCTGCGCCGCACGCTGCTCCGCGGCACTCTTCTTGGGCGCGGAGGCCTGAGCGTTGCCCGCCTTCCGGTCACTGCCCGCCTTTTCGAGGCTCTTGGCGCGCCGGTCCAGGTACTCCTCGATCCCGCCCGGCAAATGGGTCACCTGCCCATCCCCGAACAGGGCCACGATCGTGTCGCAGACGCGTTCCACCAGGTACCGGTCGTGCGAGACGACGACGAGGCTGCCCGGCCAGGAATCCAGCAGGTCTTCGAGCTGCTGCAAGGTGTCGATGTCGAGATCGTTCGTCGGCTCGTCGAGCAACAACACGTTGGGCTCGGCCATCAGAAGCCGGCACAACTGCAGGCGGCGCCGTTCGCCACCGGAAAGGTCTTCGACCGGCGTCCACTGCCTCGCCGCGGGGAACCCCAACTTCTCGGCGAGCTGCGAAGCGGTGAGCTCCTGCTTGCCGAACACGACCCGGCCGGACACCTCTTCGATCGCCTGCAGCACGCGCAGATCACCTGGCAGGTCGTCGAGCTCCTGCCGCAGGTGGGCGAGGCTGACCGTCTTGCCCTGGATGCGTCGCCCCGTCTCGGGCTCCTTGTCGCCGCCGAGCAGCTTGAGGAGCGTCGTCTTGCCCGACCCGTTGACGCCGACCAGACCGACCCGATCGCCGGGCCCGATCCGCCAGGTGACGTGATCGAGCAGGGTGCGGTCGCCGACGGTCAACGTGGCGTCCTCGATCTCCAGCACGGTTTTGCCCAGCCGCCGACGCGCGAACGCCTGCAGCTCGACCGAATCACGCGGCTCCGGCACATCGGAGATCAGCGCCTCAGCCGCCTCTACGCGGTAACGCGGCTTCGAGGTCCTAGCCTGCGGGCCGCGACGCAGCCACGCGAGCTCCTTACGCGCCAGGTTCTGCCGTTTCTCCTCGGCGGTCGCCGCCAGCCTCGCCCGTTCGGCCCGCGCGAAGATCCAGTCCGCATACCCGCCTTCGTACTGCTCGACGCGGCCGTTGGTGACCTCCCAGGTCAGGCTCGCGACCGTGTCGAGGAACCACCGGTCGTGCGTGACGACCACGACCGCGATCTTGCGGTTCAGCAGGTGATCCGCGAGCCAGCGCACGCCTTCGACGTCCAGGTGGTTGGTCGGCTCGTCGAGGACCACGAGGTCCAGTTCGCCGGTGAGAGCGGCCGCCAGCGCCACCCGTCGGCGTTCGCCACCGGACAGGTTCGCGGTTTCCTTCTCGACGCCTAGAGCGGTGATCCCCAGACCGTCCATAATGGACCGGACACGCGCGTCAGCGGCCCACTCGTGCTCCGCGCCGTAGCGTTCCAGCACGACATCGCCGACAGTGCTGCCGGCGGGAAGCTCGGTCCGCTGAGTGACCACGGCCATCCGCAAGCCACGGACCTGACTGACCCGTCCTGTATCCGGCTCGCTGATCCCCGCGAGAACCTCCAGCAGCGTCGTCTTCCCGCCCCCGTTGAGACCGACGACACCGATACGCTGCCCCTCCGCCACACCGAGCGAAACACCGTCGAGCAGCGGGCGCACCCCGAAGGACTTGCTCACCGACTCCAGGTTGACCAAGTTGGCCATGCCTCAGCCGATCCTTTCCGAAAAGCTTGCACCACAACGAATTAGTCGATGTCCATTTCGGACACCCTCACGCGTGCACCCGCGGCGGTGACGGCCGCGGCGCGTCGTCGCCGCCGACCAGCCGCGCTCCGGGCACCGGCCCGTGCGCGACGCGTACCGTGCGGCAGACACCCGCGCCGGACAGCTCCGCGGCGACCTCGACGGCCGACTGGGCATCCGCGCACAGAAAGGCACAGGTCGGTCCGGAGCCTGAGACGGTGCCGGCGAGCGCACCCGCGTTGACCCCCGCCCGCAAGGTACGACGCAGCCCCGGCCGCAACGAGACGGCGGCCGCCTGAAGGTCATTACCCAGAAGCAGCGCCAGCTGCCGCGGGTCACCGGACGCCAGCGCCTCGACCACCGGAGTGTGCGAACCGATCCGCGGCGGGCTGCCCTCTTCACGCAACTTGTCCAGCTCGCCGAACACCCTCGGCGTCGAAAGACCTCGCTGGTCGAAGGCCAGAACCCAATGGAAGGTGTGCCGCGACAAGACCGGCACCAGCTGCTCACCTCGGCCGGTGCCCAACGCGGTCCCGCCGTAGAGCGCGAACGGGACATCGCTGCCGAGCTTCGCGGCGATACCCGCCAGTTCGTCTCGGGAGATGTCGAGCTTCCAAAGCGACGCGAGCCCCACCAGGGTCGCGGCCGCGTCGGCGCTGCCACCGGCCATCCCGCCCGCCACCGGGATGCCTTTGCGCAGTACGACCCTGACCTTGGACTCGCCGTCCGCCTTGCCGACGTGTGCCGCCAGCGCCTGCGCCGCCTTCCAGGCGAGGTTGTTCGCCCCTGTCGGTACGGAGCCTTCGCCTTCGCCGTAGACCTCGACACCGGGATCCTCGGTGACCGCGACGGTCACCTCGTCGGTCAAAGAAAGCGCCTGGAACACGGTCACCAGCTCGTGGTAACCGTCCGGGCGTACGTCACCGACCGACAGGTGCAGGTTGACCTTGGCGGGAACCCTGACGGTTACTGGGGGCGGTACGACGGCGAGCACCCGTCAAGCCTACGTGGCCGTTCCACTTGCGCTGTCACCAGGAGAAAAGAGAACAGGACGAGTCGGACACGAACGGGCCGCCCCGGACGGATTTCGTCCTGGGCGGCCCGTTCGTGGAGGAATCAGGCAGCGACACCCTGCGGTCCGCGGACCGGGTGGGTCACGTGGCCGCCGCGCTCGGCGATCCAGGCGAGCGCGGCGTCCGCACGCTCACCGCGGACACCGAGACGGAACCGGCCAACCGGCGTGTCGCCGATCCGGGTCAGGCCACCGCCGATGGTGGCGAGTTCGACGTCGAAGCGACCGGCGGCCTCCGGGAGCAACGCACCGACCGAGGCGAAGCCGACCAGCACGACGTCCACCGCGCGGTCGTACTTCGAGGCCTGCGCACGCCCGGTCTCGATCGCGGGAAGCAGCGCCTGCGCAGTACGGCTGTTCGGGTCGGAGACCAGGTCGAGCACGGTCCCGCGTTCGATGATCGCCCCGGCTTCCAGAACCGCGACGTCGTCGCAGACACGGCGAACCACGCCGGCGTCGGGAGTGGTGAGCAGCACGGTGACTCCGAGCTCGGCACGGGCCCGGTCGAGCACGGTGAGGACCGCGCCGGACTCCTCGGCCTGCACGCCGGCGGTCGGGTCGTCGGCCAAGAGCACGGACGGCCCGGCGGCCAGCGCCTTGGCGATGGCCACTCGGCGCAGCTGCCCTTCGGACAGGTCGCCCGGCCGCTGCCCCGCCCGGGGGGTGAGCCCGACCAGGTCGAGCAGGTTGCCGACCCGGTTGCGCCGCTGCGGCCCGTCGAGACCGAGCTGTTCGAGCGGCGAAGCGATGTTGCCGGCGATGGTGCGCTCGGCGAGCAATTCCGGTTTGGTGCTCACGACACCGACCTGCCGCCGGATCTCGCGCAGACGGCGTCCGTCGAGAGTCCCTGTGTTGAGGCCGTCGAGGCGGACGACGCCACGGTCGGGACGCTCCTGAAGACCGATGCAACGAGCGAGGGTCGACTTGCCGGAGCCGGCCGGGCCGACGACTCCGAACAGCGAGCCCGCTTGGATGTCCACGCTCACATCGCGCAGCGCGACGACGGGATTTCCGTTGAGGGGAAAGGATTTGGACAGGTTTTCGACAGTGATCACGAGAGGCTCCATGCGAATGGGGCGCTGCTTCTTTCGAGCGCGCCGACCGTCACCGAGTGACCGTCCGGAAACGGACGGTTTTCAGAGGTAAGGGAGAAGGACTCAGGCAGTAACGGTGGAGCGTCGACACGCACTTACCGTGCGGCGACCTTCATCGACGACACGTCGCCTGGTCAGCAGGAGCGGGTGGGTGACCCTGTTCATTAGGCAAAGCCTCCATCGGTCCTGGCTGTAGCACCTGCCCTGTGGAGGGTGGTTGCTGCGACTTCGGCGAGCCAGGTCTCTCAGTCGCTCGGGATGGCTCACTGAGTAAAACCGATCCCACTGGATGAAAGCAAGCGCGTAGGCGCAGATCACACGTCTGGTCGCGTCCATAATACAGGATGGGGCGTCCAGATAATGGAACACAGTCAGGCGCCTTCGACTTGCGCCAGGCGCGCTACCTGCTAAGACAACGCCGGCTCATACAGATCGAGAAGGCTTACGCACGTGCCGACGTGGCGCGGCTGACGTTCGCGCGGTGCCGGTCACATCCGAGGCAGGCGATCAACCGGCGACCGCGGCAATCCGCGCGAACTGGTGGACATCCAGCTGTTCACCGCGGGTCTTGGGGTCGATTCCCGCCTTCTCGAGCAGCTCCCCCGCGCGTTCGGCGGAACCGGCCCATGACGCCAACGCGGCACGCAAAGTCTTCCGCCGCTGGGAGAAGGCGGCGTCGACCACCGCGAACAATCGCTCCCGGTCCACGGACGACACCACCTCGCCCCGTTCGAAAGCGACCAGTGCGGAGTCCACGTTCGGAACGGGCCAGAACACCGCGCGAGGCACCGCGGCGACCTTGCGCGCCTTTCCGTACCAAGCGAGCTTGACGCTGGGGACGCCATAAGTCCGGCTCCCCGGGCCGGCCGCCATCCGGTCCGCGACCTCGGTCTGGACCATCACGAGACCGCTGGTCAGCGACGGCAGTTCAGCAAGCAGGTGAAGCACGACCGGAACTGCGACGTTGTACGGCAGGTTCGCGACGAGCGCCGTCGGACGCGCGGGCAGGTCGTCGGACGTGATCCGCAACGCGTCCGCGCCGACGACCGTCAGTCGTTCGGCCCCGCCCCGTTCGGCTGCGGTATCCGGCAATCGCCCAGCCAGCACAGGGTCGATTTCGACCGCGACGACCTCGGCGCCGGTCGCGAGCAGTCCGAGGGTCAACGAGCCGAGGCCCGGCCCGACCTCCAGCACGACGTCGCCTTCACCGACCCCCGAGAGGTCGACGATGCGTCGCACCGTATTGGGGTCGTGCACGAAGTTCTGGCCGAGCTTCTTGGTCGGACGTACGTCCAGCTCGGCCGCCAGCGCCCTGATCTCCGCAGGACCGAGCAGTTCAGTCACCCGACGATCGTAACCAGCCCCGGTGGGCCACGATTGGCCGGTGGACGACGTTGTACTCGAAGGCGAGAAAGTCCGGCTGCGCGACTGGAGGCCCGGCGACCTCCGACCGCTTCGCGACCTACTCGATCCCACGCGGCCCTGGCATGAAACGAACGGGCCCTATTTCGGCACCCCGACCGCGGCGGCGGCCGACTCGACGGCACGCGAACTCACCACGCCCAAGACCGAGCCCGTCGATCCCCGCACCAGCCTCGCCGTATGCGATCTGAAGGACGGCAGGTTGATCGGCAGGGTCAGCTGGTACTGGGAAAGCAGGCAGACCGACTGGCGGCGGATGGGGTTGGCGATCTACGACGAGCGGTACTGGGGCGGCGGATACGGCACTGAGGCCTTGCGCCTGTGGACGACCTATTTGTTCGCTCGCACCGACACGCTCCGCCTGGACTTCGCCACGTTCTCGGGGAACCCGGGGATGATCGCCGTCGGGCGGCGGCTGGGGTTCGTGGAGGAAGGCCGGTTCCGGCGCGCGCGACGCTGGGCCGGAGGCGTGCATGACGCCGTCGTCTATGGGGTGCTCCGCGAGGAGTGGGACCGGATGACCGGATGACCGCGGAGCTGTGATCCCGCCCCCACCATCCGTATGGCGTTTTCGAACCGACACGTATCCCACTCCCGTGTGATCGGCGCAGGTCAGCGCAGGCGGAGCGTAATGATCATCCACCCGATCGATACCGTGCATTCGTTCGAATCTGCCTCGACAATCGAGGGATGACCAGCAAAAACAATCCCAAGGCCTTCCCGCTCAACCTGCCGGAAGGTGACGCCGAACTGCTCCTCGACGAGTTGCAGACACGGCTACGCGAAGGGCGACGTCTGTTCGCCGAAGTCGGCCAGATCCTGGCCGAGATCGAGTCACGTGGGGTCCGAGACCTCTACGGATACAACTCGATCGCCGCCTTCTACGAGCATGTGGCTCGAGTGCCTCGAGCAGAGGCTCAGAGAGTGACCGGCAGAGCGCTCGCGCTCAATTCGAGACGGGCGCGCGACGGCACGACGATCGACCCCGTCGCGCCGTTGACCGGTGAATCGGCCAGCACCGGCGCGTTGGCCGAGGCCGGTATCGACCGGATCGTCACCGTCATGAAGAGGCTGCCGGACCACCTCGACGCGGACGAGCGGCTTGAGGCCGAAAAGGGCCTGGTCGAACTCGCGGGCGTCGCAAGACCGCGCGACGTCACGATGGCGGGCACCGACCTGCTCGCGCGACATGATCCGGATGGGAAGCCCAAAGACGATCCCGAGCCGAAACGTCAGCGAAGCGAATTCTGGTTGCGCCAGAAACGGACCGGCCGCTGGGACATGCGCGGAAACCTCGACCCCGAGACGGGCGCCCGCCTGAACGCGCTCCTGGTGCCGCGTGCGTATCCGGCTCCCGGCGAAGTAGCCGACGACCGTGCGCCCGCGGAGAGACGCGGCGACGCGTTCGCGGAGATCGTCGATCTCGCGGAGGCCGGCCCGGACATCCCCGCGCCCCGGCAGACCGCGGAGCGGGTCACTGAGGAGCCTCAGCCCGCACAGCCCAGCGAGGAACCCGCGAGCCGCCCTAAGCCCACCCAGATGCCGCCACAGGGCCGCCAGAGCCCCTACCGCGGCAGCGGCGAGGGCGTTCAAGAGTCCGCCGCGACTGAACGATCCCGGAATGTCGCTCACCTGCGTCCCCCTCGATGGTGGGCACGACTGTCGAGACCGAGATCCGGGAACGCGGCGCAACCTCATAAGCCTTTAACGGCCTGAAGGCCACCTTGCGGGCGAACCCACACGGTGACCTTCAGGAAAGGAGGATGATCTGGCGTCAGGCCTTCTTGCCGCAGTGCGGCCAAGCGCCGTAGCCACCACGCGCGTCGCGAACCTTCTCGGCGACAGCGATCTGCTGGGCCTTGCTGGCCTGGTGCGGGTACGCGGCGTACTGCTCGCCACCGTAGGCGTCCCAGGTGCTCTTGTTGAACTGCAGGCCACCGTAGTAGCCGTTGCCGGTGTTGGCGGCCCAGTTGCCGGTCGACTCGCACTGCGCGATGCGGTCCCAGGCTCCGGCGTCTCCGATGACCGGATCGGCGGGCTTCTTGGTTCCAACCTTGACGATCTTGGGCTTGGCCTCGGTGATGACCTCTTCCGAGACCTTCTCGCGGCCGACCTCTTTGCCGTTGCGCTTGGTGACCTTGTAGGTCACGGTCTTCTGGCCCGGGGTGCCCGGGTCCTCGACCTTGGTCTTGCCCTTTTCGAGCTCCGGGTCGTCGACCTTCTGCTCGGGCGGAGCGATTTCCTCGTTCTGCTTGACCATGGTGACGCCGGTCCGGCTGATGTGGACCTCGGCGCCGTCGACCAGCTTGACGTCGAGACCGCCGACGGCCTCGTCGTCCGGGCCGAGGGTCATCCGGAGCTCACCGAGGAATTCCTGGGTGGTCACCGAGTTGGTCTGAACCTTGCGCGGTTCGTTCGCACCGTCGTAGACCGTGACGTTCTTGAGGGTCTTGACCTCGACGGTGGCGCCCTCGAGCGGCAACTCACCGTTCTGCGGGAGCGAAGTCCAGGTGCCGGCCTTGGCGAGGTCGGCGCGACCGAGCTGGTTCAACGCTTCGCCGAGGTTGGTCGCGCGGACCCAGGACTCCTGCTGCGGCGCGCCGTCGACGATCAGGTTCAGCTTGCGGCCGCGCTCAAGCTTGATGACGCCACCGTCGCCCACCTCGGCCTGAGGCGAGGGCGAGAGCGAGTCGTGCGCGCCGACCGAAAGACCGGCGTCTTCGAGGACCTCGCCGACGGTGTCGCCGAAGCTGTGGACGGTCTGCTGCTTGCCGTCGACGTCGAGCGTGACGCTCTTGTTCATCGCCATCGCGGCCGCGCCGCCACCGCCGAGTGTAAGCAGCACCGCCATGACGGTCCCCTTGAGGAACCGCTTCTTCCAGACGCGGGTCGAGTTCGCGATGACCTCGTCCTTGGTCGCGACCTTCATCGGCGCGCCCGCGGTGCGGTCCTCGGCCATCTCGTCCGGAATGACGATCGGAGGAAGCATGGTGGTCTCGGCGCTGATCAGGCGGATCAGCTCGTCGACGTCAACGTCGATCTCGGCCATCAAGGCGTCGGCGTCGGGGCCGAGCGCTGCCAGGACGTCCTGGTGCGTGATGCGCGGATCGTCGGAGTAGTCGAGCTCGCCGTAGTGGGTGTCGCGGTCGAGCACGGCGACCGAGCCGGCGGAAGCGAAGGTGTTCGTCTCTGCGCCGAGGCGCGAGCCATCCTGCCTACTGCTACCAGTCACTGGGTCGTTCCCTTTCCCAAGACGTCGAGGAGCTCGACAACCGCTCCACTACGTCCTTCGTCTCGATGCGCTCTTCGGCACACCTCTAGAAGTCCGACACCCGCAGCCAGCGCCATCGTCACGGTTCCAGGCCGTACCGCTCCTGGTTCCGCTTCCCCGACGTGCACTGACGTGACTGTGGGCGTAACAGCCGGAAACCGCATGAGCGGGTACCGACCGGCACGATCACGGGACAGTAACGAACCTCGCCGGGTTGCGCAAACACCGCCCGGAATGTCGTGACGTTGGTCACTCATCAGAGTGGACCATTGCTGATCACTAATGTCGCAATCCGTTCAACCGGCGGTGACTGTCGGCAAACGGAAGACCCGCTCAGCGGTCTTTCGCACCGATTCGGCCACCTCGTGCACCGCCTCGCCCCTGAGGGTGGCGAGGTGCCGAACCGTGTAGGCGGCGCAGTAGGGCTCGTTCGGCCGCCCACGGAACGGATGCGGGGTCAGGAAGGGAGCGTCCGTTTCGACGAGGTACTGGTCCGCCGGCACGATCCGCGCCGCCTCGTGGAGACCCCGGGCGTTGCGGAAGCTGACCGTCCCGGCGAAGGACAGCACGTATCCCGCGTCGACACACCGGCGAGCGATGTGCTCGTCCCCCGAGAAACAGTGGAAGACGACCTGCTCGGGCGCCCCCTCTTCCTCGAGGATCCGGAGAACGTCGTCGTGGGCGTCTCGATCATGGATCATCAGCGGCTTGCCGATGCGCTTGGCGAGATCGATGTGCCACCGGAAAGCGTCCTGCTGGGCGTCGTGAGGCGAATAGTCCCAGTAGTAGTCGAGGCCGGTCTCGCCGACCGCGACCACTCTGGACTCTTTCGCGAGACTCTCCACTTCGGATTTCTCGGCTTCGGAGAATTCCTTGGTGCGCGTGGGATGGATCGCGACGGCGGCCCAAACCCGCGGGTCCCAAGTGGACGCTTGCGCGGCCCAGCGAGCGGCCGCGAGATCGTCCGCGACGGTGATCACCCGTGACACGCCGGCGCGCTCGGCGCGGTCGACCACGGCTGTCACATCAGCCGCGGTGACCGCGCCGCACGCGTCGAGGTGGGTGTGCGCGTCCACCACCGAAACCGGCAACCTGTCCGGGACCGGCGGCAGCTCCTTCTTCTCCGCACCCATCAGTTGCTCATTTCGAGATCGGCGCCCATTCGGGACCGGTCTCGCCGAGCTCCGGGTCCAGCTTGGCGAACAGCGGGGTCGGCTTGTCCAGAGGCTTGCCCACCTCGATGGGCACGGACTTCCAGCGCGCCTGCTCGGCCTTGTAGTCCCCGGTGATGATGGGGTTGATCCGGCCGGGGATGTCGAGGTCCTCGACTTCCTGAAGCTCGGGCTGGGCCGCCCAGACACCGGTGCCGCCGAGGGCCTCGTGCACCTTCTGCGCCGAGTGGGGCAGGAAGGGGGTCAGCAGCGTGTTGGCGTCGGAGACGACCTGCAGGGCGGTGTGCAGAACACTGTCGCGCCGCGCGGGGTCGTCCTTGAGCTTCCACGGCTCCTGGTCCGAGAGGTACCGGTTGGCCGCGGTGACGACGCGCATGGCCTCGCTCGCCGCTGCCTTGAACCGGGACCGCTGCAGGTGGGCGCCGGCGGTGTCGAACGCCTTGCGGGAGAGCTCCTTGAGCTCCTCGTCGGCGGCCGTGGGGGCATCGGGACGCGGGATTGCTCCGACGTTCTTGTGCGCCATCGAGATGGACCTGTTGACGAGATTGCCCCACTCGTTGGCCAGCTCGAAGTTGGTCCGGCGGACGAATTCGTCCCAGGTGAAGTCGGTGTCCTGGGTCTCGGGGCCCGCCACGGAGATGAAGTACCGCAGCGTGTCCGGGCCGAAGTCGCGAAGGAAGTCGTGCACGTAGATGACCGTGCCGCGCGACGTCGAGAACTTCGAGCCGCTCATCGTGAGGAACTCGCTGGAAACGATCTCGTCGGGCAGGTGCAGCTTGCCGTACTTGCCGGGCACGCCACCTCGGTCGCCCTCGCCGTTGTGACCGAAGAGCAGGGCGGGCCAGATCTGGGCGTGGAAGGTGATGTTGTCCTTGCCCATGAAGTAGTAGGAGCGGGCCTCCGGGTTGCTCCACCACTCCTGCCAGGCGTCCGGGTTGCCGGTCCGGCGCGCCCACTCCACGCTCGCCGAGAAGTAGCCGATGACCGCGTCGAACCAGACGTAGAAGCGCTTCATCGGCTGGTCGCGCCAACCGTCCAGCGGAATCTTCACGCCCCAGTCGAGATCGCGGGTGATCGGCCGCGGCCGCATGTCGTCGATCAGGTTCTTGGTGAAGTTGAGGACGTTCGGACGCCAGTCGGTCTTGCTGGACAGCCATTTGCCCAGGGTCTCGACGAACGCGGACAGGTCGAGGAAATAGTGCTCGGTCTCGACGAACTTCGGCGTTTCACCGTTGATCCGGGACTTCGGGTTGATCAGCTCGGCCGCGTCGAGCTGATTGCCGCAGTTGTCGCACTGGTCACCGCGCGCGCCGTCGTAGCCGCAGATCGGGCAGGTGCCCTCGATGTAGCGGTCGGGCAGGGTGCGGCCGGTCGAGGGGCTGATCGCGCCCCGGGTCGTCTTGGGGACGACGTAACCGTTGCGGTGCAGCGCGAGGAAGATCTGCTGCGTGACCTCGGCGTGGTTACCCGTGGTGGTGCGGGTGAACAGGTCGTAGGTGAGGCCGAGCCCTTGCAGGTCCTGGCCGATCTGGCGGGTGTACTTGTCGGCCGTCTGCTGGGAGGTCATGCCTTCTTTGTCGGCCTGGACGGTGATCGGGGTGCCGTGTTCGTCGGTACCGGACACCATGAGCACCCGGTTGCCGGCCATTCGCTGGTAGCGGGAGAAGACGTCGGACGGGACGCCGAATCCGGACACGTGGCCGATGTGGCGGGGGCCGTTGGCGTAGGGCCAGGCCACCGCAGTCAACACTGGGGTGCTCATGCTTGTTTAGCCTACGGACGTCGTCTAAGGCATTGTTGTCCGGGAGAGGATCGGAGGCCTCGGTGTCCGCCACGCGTCTGCTGGTGCTGGGTGTCGTGCGCATGTACGGCAAGGCACACGGCTACCAGGTCCGGCGCGAGCTTCTCTCGTGGGCGGCCGACAAGTGGGGCAACGTCCAGCCGGGTTCGATCTATCACGCGCTGAAGAAGATGACCACCGAAGGCCTTCTGGAACAGGTCGAGGATGCCGAAGCGGGCGGCGGGCCCGACAGGATCGCGTACAGGCTGACCGAAGACGGAGAGACCGAGTTCCTCGTGCAACTCGGCAGGGCGCTGTCGAGCGACGACGCCACGGGGTACTCCCTGTCCGCGGCTGTCACGTTCATGCCGACACTTCCCCGCGCGCAGGTGCTGGCCTTGCTGAAACAGCAGCTGGCGAATATGGAAGCGCACGCCCAATCAACCCATTACGCCCGCGAACACGCCGTCGATCTGGGGAAGCCTCCCCACGTGAGCGAGCTGTACCGCCTGTGGAGCGTGCACGCGGAAGCGAACGTGAGCTGGATGAGGGATCTGATCGGCCGTCTGGAAGCCGGCGAGTACGTGATGGCGGGCGAAGGCGCGGACGACGAAGCCGTGTTCGGCGCACCACCCAAGTAATCAAATTTGACTACGGAACGACTCCTAGGGCACAGTGCGTCCAGCCACTAGTCAAACTTGACTAGCTGAGCACCGAAAGGAGTAGACATGATCAAGGCACGCGGCCTTGAGCGGCGGTTCCGCCGCAAGGGCCGCAATGGGGGCGAGGTCCACGCCGTCAAGGGCGTCGATCTCGACGTGTCGGCCGGGGAACTGGTCGGCTTCCTCGGACCGAACGGCGCGGGGAAGACCACGACCCTGCGCATGCTGACCACGCTTCTCAAGCCCACCGCCGGTGAGGCGACGGTCGGCGGCTGCGACCTGCTCGCCGACCCGCTGGGGGTGCGCCGGCGAATCGGCTACGTCGCACAGGGCGGCGGCACCGCGCCGGCGAGCAAGGTCGTCGAGGAGATCGAGTTCCAGGGCAGGCTGTACCGGATGAGCAAGGAGGACGCGCTCGCCCGTGGGGCCGTTCTCGCCGAGCAGCTGGACCTGGCCGGGCTCGACCAGCGGACGACCGCGACGCTGTCGGGTGGACAGCGCCGCCGGCTCGACATCGCGCTCGGGCTGATCCACTCGCCCGGTCTCGTCTTCCTCGACGAACCGTCGACGGGGCTCGACCCGCAGAGCCGGGCGAACCTGTGGGACCACATCCGCAGGCTGCGCGACGAGCAGGGCGTCACGGTCTTCCTGACCACGCACTACCTCGACGAGGCCGACGCGCTCTCCGATCGGCTGATCGTCATCGATGACGGGAAGATCGTCGCCGAAGGCACGCCGGACTCCTTGAAAGCGAGGGTTTCCGGCGACAGCGTCGTCATCGGGGTCTCACCGGAGTCGGCGGAGGAGACCGCGGAGGTCGCTGGCCGCCTTGAAGGGGCACACGAAATGACGGTCACCGACGGTACCGTGCGTTTCCGGGTACCGCGCGGGGACACCGCGATGCCCGAACTGCTGCGGGCGCTCGACGCGCGTGGCATCGCGATGACGTCCATGCAGGTGCACCGGCCGACGCTCGACGACGTGTTCCTGACCCTGACGGGCCGGAGCCTGCGCGACGCCGAAGAGGGCGCGACGACCGACTCCGCCGAGGAGAAGGAGACCACGCATGTTGCATGACACCTGGTTGATCTTCCGCCGTGACATGCTCGCGGCGTTGCGCAACCCGACGTGGCTCGCCATCGGCATCATGCAGCCGCTCCTCTATCTGTTCTTCTTCGGGCCGCTTCTGGTGAAGGCGCTCAACGCGCAGGGCCTGTCCGATGTGGACGGATGGATGATCTTCACCCCGGCGATCATCGCGCAGCTCGCGTTGTTCGGCAGTTCGTTCGTCGGTTTCGGGCTCCTCGCTGAATACCGGTCGGGCGTGGTCGAACGCCTGCGGGTCACCCCGGTGAGCCGGGTGGCCTTGTTGCTGGGCAAGGTGCTCGCCAACGCGTTGCAGACCGTCGTCCAGGCCTTGCTCATCATCGCTCTGGCGTATCTGGTCTTCGACCTGAACGCGCCGTTCAGCGGCGTGGTGCTCAGCCTGGTGATCGTCTTCCTTCTGTCGGTCACGCTGGCGTCGTGCTCGTACGCGCTGGCGCTGACCCTCAAGAGCGAAGATGCCTTCCCTGCTTTGCTCAACGCGGTTCTCATGCCGCTGCTGCTGCTTTCCGGAATCCTGATCCCGATCACCGCGGGCTCGGCGCCGGATTGGCTGTACACGATTTCCCGCATCAATCCGTTCCGGCACGTGGTGGATGTCGAGCGGAACAGTTTCCGCGGCGACTTCTCGATGGACGCGCTGTTCACCGGCAGCGTCGTGGTGCTGGTCATGGCCGTTCTGGCCATCTGGTGGGGCTCACGGACGTTCCAACGCGAAAACGCCTGAGACACGCTGTACCGAAAGGTCACCTTGCGGCCGCTCCGCGGACGTAAGGTGACCTTTCGGTCGTACTGGGGCGAATTCGAGGCGGGTGGGTTTGATAGATCCGGAAGGCGAGCACGGCGTCACCCTGTCCCACCGTGAGACGGTGACGGACTGGGCAGCGGTGCGCGGCGCCGACATCCGGTTCGCGTCGGTCACCGTCACCGAGAACACCAACTGGCGGGACGCCGCGGCGGAACGCAATCTGGCCGGCGCGCAACATGTCGGCATCCACACCGGCGCGCGGCACTACGCACGTCCTGGCGCCGTCCATGACCAAGCCGAGCATTTCGTGCGGACGGCGAGCGCGCTCGGCGCCTTCGCGCCCGGTTCGCTCGCGCCCGCGCTCGAAGTGGAGGCGCCCAGCGTCGACGACCGGTTCATCAAGGCATGGATCAAACACGTCAGGCAGGCGGCGCGCGTCGAACGCGTCCTGGTGTACGCGGGGCTCGACTGCTGGACGAACCGGTTGCGGCCGGACAAATGGGCGGACAGCGAAGTGGTGTTGTGGCTGGTCAGGCACAACGAAATCCCGGGAAGACCGGGCTGGTTCCACTCGCGGCTGGGATTGCATCAACACGGTTTCGGCGCCGGGCTGCCCGGTGTGGACGGACCGATCGCGCAGGATGCCGTGGTCTATCCCTTCAAACTGACCGACGTGCTCTTGTAGTTTCCGCTGCGTGACGAGAGATGCGCACGACGTCACCAGGTGGTCGCGGATCTCACTTTCCGGCAGAGGCGGGTTGCTTTTCCGGCCGCTCGAACGGTGACAATGTCGCGTGCGGTTGATGTGCCGGAAGCTGCGGACCGACGCCGGGCCCGAACGGGCACTGGCGGTCCTCGGCGCACGCGCCGAGAAGCTCGGGCTCGCACCGCCCGCCGCGCTTTGCGGCGAGTGGTTCTCGTCGCGCGCGGTCATCGCGCTGAACGCTTCGCTGACTCCGGTCCATGACGTGGCCGAAGCGTTCTCGATCCCCACTCGGATGCCTGACGTTCGTGACGCGGTGCCCGGTGCGGTCGGGGGCGGCTGGTTCGGTTACCTGAGTTACGACCTGACCGATCCCTCGGGCCGTTCCGGATCGCTTCCCCCGGCCGCGTGGGGCTGGGTCGACCGGATTCTCCGGCTGGACGCGGACGGAACCTGGTGGTTCGAAGCCCTGATTCCCGATGGCGATCCGGATCCGGTCGACGAAGTGTCCGTGGTGGAATCCGCGCTCGCCCAGGTTCCCGAGGCGACGACCTGGAGTTCCGGCCCGTTGTCACGACCGCTTCCTTCGGAGCACTACGACGCCGTCAAGGCGTGTGTGCACGCGATCGAAGCCGGCGAGCTTTTCCAGGCGAACATCTGCGCCCGCTTCGGCGGAAGGTTCACCGGCGATCCGATCGCGTTGTTCGCCGAAGGGGTGCGTCGCCTGGGAGCCCGCCGGGCGGCGTTCCTCTCCGGGGACTGGGGCTCGGTCGTCTCGTTCTCCCCTGAGCTTTTCCTTGCCAGGCATGGGCGAAGCGTCCGGTCGACGCCGATCAAGGGAACTCTGCCGCGGCGGAACGCCGCTGACGAACACCTCGCGCGGCGGCTTCGGGAATCCACCAAGGACGTCGCCGAGAACGTGATGATCACCGATCTCGTCCGCAACGATCTCGGCCGGGTGTGCGCCACCGGCAGCGTGCGTGTCCCCGAACTGCTCGCGGTCCGGCCCGCGCCGGGGGTCTGGCATCTGGAGTCCACTGTGGAGGGATCGCTCGCCGACGGGATCAACGACGCGGCACTGCTCGCGGCCACGTTCCCGCCGGGCTCGGTAACGGGCGCGCCGAAGATCCGCGCGCTGGACCTGATCGCCGAGCTGGAGCCCACCGCGCGCGGCGTCTACACCGGCGCGATCGGCCTCGCTTCACCGATCGCCGGCCTGGAACTGAACGTCGCGATCAGAACCTTCGAAATCCACGAAGGCACGATCGCGCTCGGAGTCGGCGGCGGGATCACCGCCGACTCCGACAGCGACGCGGAATGGCAGGAATGCCTGCACAAGTCCGCCCCGCTGGAGCGCCTGCTCGGCTAGCTACTTGGTGGGATCCAGCAGGAGCTTGCCCATCGTGCCGCGCGAGCGCAGGGCCTCGTGGGCGGCGCGAGCGTCGGACAGCGCGTACTCGCCACCGGCGACAGCGCGGATCCGGCCGGCGAGGGCCAGCTCGAAAAGCTCGTCGAGCGTGCGGCCGAAGACGTTTCCGGGAAGTTTGAACGCGTGCGGCAGCCACATCCCGGCCACGGCGGTGCTGTGCCCGAGGAGGTTGCGGGCTTCGATCGGCTTCGGGTTCTCACGGCTGGCCATTCCGTAGAACGCGAGACGGCCGAACGGCGCGAGGGCCGCGATGCTCTGGTCCGTGACCGCGCCGCCGGTCATGTCGAGCACGATGTCGACGCGTTTGCCGCCGTTCGCCTCGCGGAGCGCGTCGGTCATGTTCTCGGCCCGAGAATCGATGGCGACGTCGGCGCCCAGTTCGAGGGCGAGGGCGCGCTTCTCGTCGCTGCTGGCGGTCGCGATGACCCGGCTCGCTCCCCAGGCCTTCGCGAGCTGCACGGCGATGGAGCCGACCCCGCCCGCGGCCGCGTGCACGACGACGGTTTCGCCCGGTTCGAGATGAGCGCTCTTGCGCAGCAGAAGCGAGGCCGTGGTGCCCTGGACGATGAAGGAGAGCGCGGTCAGGTCGTCGACGCCGTCGGGAACGTCGTAGCTGGTGACGTCGTCGGCCACCGCGCGCTCGGCATAACCGCCGCCGCCGTTGAGCAGCGCGACGACCCGTTTGCCGTCGGCGGTGCGACCGACGACCTCGCCACCCGGGACGAGCGGGAGCTTGCTCGGCGCGAGGTACGAGTTCTCGGCCTGATGTGTGTCGGCGTAGTTGATGCCGATCCGGTCGACCTCGACCAGCCGCTGACCTGGGCCGGGGACGGGATCGGGAAGATCGACGAGGTTGAGCACCTCGGGTCCGCCGAACTCGGTCACCTGTACTGCGCGCATCCGCATCCTCCTCGTCGAGATGAGACATTCTTGCATATGTCTCATGCATGAGACGTCGCGTGATATGTTTCACGCATCGAAACCGCACTCGAACGCCAGCTGACCTCGCCGCGCCCGGACGCCCTGCGCGCGTTCACGATCGCGCGCGCCCGCTTTCTGGAGGGGCGCCGGGTGGACATGGGCGAACTGGCGAGCGAACTCGGGATCAGCCGGGCAACGTTGCACCGCTGGGTCGGCGGCCGGGATCAACTGCTCGGCGAAATCCTTTGGTCGATGACCGTGGAGGTCTTCGAAGCGCGGTCTTCCGGCAAACTCGGGCGCGGCGCGGAAGGGATCGCGGAACTCGTCGGCACCTTCGTCCGGACCGTGAACGGCTCGAAACCGTTCCGGGAGTTCCTGCGCAACGAGCCCGAGCGGGCGTTGCGGATCCTGACGACGAAGGCCAGCGTGGTGCAGAGCCGCGCGATCGGGAAGATGCGCGAGTTCCTGGACGAAGAGGTCGAGGCCGGGCGGCTCACTCCGCCACTGCCGGTCGAAGATCTGGCTTACCTGCTGGTGCGGATCGGCGAATCCTTCATCTACACCGATGTCATCACCGGCGACGAACCCGATGCCGGGAAGGCGCACGCCGCCGTGACGGCCTTGCTGTCCTAGCGCTTGCGGGAAGCGAGAACAGCGTCGTAGAGCTCCTTCTTCGACACCCCGGCCGCCTCGGCGACCTCGGCGGCGGCGGACTTGAGGCGTTCACCCGCTGAGACACGCGACGAGACCTCAGAGACCAGGTCTTCGACGCTCACCGAACGCGGCGGCGCACCCGCCAGAACGACGGTGATCTCACCCTTGACCCCCTCGGCGGCCCAAGCGGCCAAATCCGGCAGATTGCCGCGTTTGACCTCTTCGTAGGTTTTGGTCAGTTCGCGACAGACGGCGGCACGACGCTCGGGGCCCAGGACGTCGGCGGCGTCGGCGAGGGTGCTCGCGAGGCGATGCGGAGATTCGAAGAACACTGCAGTACGGGGCTCGTCCTTCAACGAACCGAGCCATTTCGCCCGTTCACCGGGCTTGCGCGGAGCGAAACCTTCGAAACAGAAACGGTCGCAGGGCAGGCCGGACAGCGCGAGCGCCGTGGTCACCGCGGACGGGCCGGGCAGGCAGGTCACCGGCACGTCCGCCTCGACACAGGCTGCCACCAGGCGGAATCCGGGATCCGAGACGCTCGGCATCCCCGCGTCGGTCACCAGGAGCACCGTCTCACCCGCTTGCAGCGATTCGAGCAATTTCGGCAGACGGGCGGTCTCAACGTCCTCGTAGAAGCTGACGACGCGTCCGACCGGCGAGACGTCGAGGGCCGCGGTGAGGGAGCGCAGACGCCGGGTGTCTTCGGCGGCGATCACGTCGGCCGTCGCGAGGGCTTCGGACAGGCGCGGCGAAGCGTCACGGACGTCTCCGAGCGGGGTGGCTGCCAGCACGAGGCGTCCTTCGGTCATTCCCGAAGGTTAACCGGTTCGCAGATCCGGACACCGAGTTCACTCTTCCGCCCGTAGGATCATGCCCCGTGACCGCACTGCTGACCCGCGACAACGAGAGCGTGCGGCCGGATCCGGTCGACGCGCTCAGGCCACCGAACGACCGGGAGGCCACCCTCCTCGGCCGCGGCATGCCGACGGACCGCCTGCGCGGCTGGATCGTCACGCTGGTGCTGACGCTCATCGGCGGCATCGTCCGGATCCAGAACCTGGGGACGCCCACGGACAAGGGCACCCCCGTCTTCGACGAGAAGCACTACGTCCCGCAGGCGTGGCAGATGCTGCGCAACGGCGGTTACGAGGACAACTACGGCTACGAGCTGATCGTCCACCCGCCGCTGGCGAAGCATCTCATCGCGATCGGCGAGTGGTTGTTCGGCTACAACGCCTGGGGCTGGCGGATCATGCCGGCGCTGGCGGGCACGCTGATCGTGTTCCTCACCATCCGGATCGCCCGGCGGCTCACGCGGTCGACACTGCTCGGCGCGGTCGCCGGGATCCTGGTGATCAGCGACGGCGTCCTGCACCTGCAGTCACGCATGGGCATGCTCGACATCTTCATCGCGTTGTTCGTCCTCGCCGCGTTCGCCTGCGTGCTGTGCGACCGCGACCAGGTGCGGCGACGGCTCGCCGTGGCCGTCCGCGAAGGCTGGATCGACGAATCCCGGTTCGGCCCGAAGCTGGGTTTCCGCTGGTGGCGGTTCGCCGGCGGCCTGATGATCGGGCTGACCTTCGGCGTCAAATGGTCGGCGCTCTACTACATCGCCGCGTTCGGCCTGCTCACCGTCTTCTTCGACGTCGCCGCGCGCCGGGCAGCCGGGGTGCAGCGGCCTTGGGTCGGCACGCTGCGCCGCGACGTGCTGCCCGCGCTGTGGGCGATCGTCGTCATCCCGATCCTGGTGTACTTCGCCTGCTACTGGGCCTGGTTCGCGAGCGAGACCGCGACCGACCGCAACTACGTGGCGATCAAGGACGTCGATCCCGGTTTCTGGGCCTGGATGCCGCCCGCGTTGCGGTCGCTCGGCGACTACTCGATGAACGTGCTCGACTTCCACGCGAACCTGGTGACACCCAAGGACAAACCGCATCCATGGGAGTCGAAGCCGTGGACCTGGCCGATGGGGCTGCGGCCGATGCTCTACGCGTACGCGGGCGGCACGGACGCGACCGGCTGCGGCGAGTCGACCTGTGTGCGGGCGACGATGCTGATCGGGACGCCGGCGATGTGGTGGCTGGCGCTGCCCATGCTCGGCTGGAGCGTGTGGCGCTCGGTCTTCCGCGCGGACTGGCGCTACGCCGCCGTACTCGTCGGCTACCTCGCCGGGTACCTGCCGTGGTTCACCAACCTCGACCGTCAGATGTACTACTTCTACGCGACGCCGCTGGCGCCGTTCCTGGTACTCGGGTTGACGCTGGTCCTCGGGCAGATCCTCGGCAGCGCGAAACGCGGCTTCGAGCGGCGGGGCACCGGTCTGCTCGTCGTCGCCCTCTACGTGGGGCTCGTCGTGGCCAACTTCGCCTGGTTGTGGCCGATCCTGAACGGCAACGCGATCACGAACGAGCATTGGAACGCCGAATTGTGGCTTCCGTCCTGGAAGTGATCGCGTCCCGGCCCACAACCTCGTGATTTTCCCGATTCAAGTGTGACACTTGCCCCCGAGTTGTTACTCTTCGCTGGTCAACAGCAGCTCTACAGGGGGCATCATGACGATCCGACCGCTCGGAGCGGCCTGCGCGGCCGCGGCGTTGTTCTTGATCGCGGGGTGCGAAGAGCAGACGCCGGGAACGGCGTCGCCGCAGACCTCGGCCGTTCCGAGCACTTCCGAAGCGCCTGCCACCAGCACGACGCAAGCCAGCGCTTCGAGGCCTTCGGCGACCGCGGCGACCGTCTCCGAGGCCACCACACCCGCCGCCGGCGGCGCCGTGGCGCACACCCCGGACGGCGCCGCGAGCGTGATGGAGGAGTATCACCACGCGCTGGGCGACAAGGACCTCGAAACCGTCTGCCGGATCACCGGGCCGGCGTTCGACGGCGGGATGAAGGAATGTCGTCAGCTCACCCCGATGCAGTTCGGGATGCTCTCGGCCGACGACGTGAAGAAGCTGAAGGCCACCCGCGTGGACCGGGCGAAGCTGCAGAGCAAGGGAGCGGACAAGGTCGTCGTCCCGCCGGGGGCGATCGCGCCGCAGATCGCGATGATGGCGGCTCAGCCCAAGACGTTCACCATGGCCTGGCGAGGCGGGACCTGGGTCATCGTCGACTGAAGGAGAGCAAGGGACCTTTGCTACCACTCATCTCGATGTCGAGACAAGTGGCAGCAAAGGTCCCTTGCTCCCTTTTCGCAGGTCAGCGCGGGTGACGCTGAGGCTGCGGCTGCTGGTGGGGCTGCGGTTGCTGCTGCGGAGGGCGACGCGTCACGATCTGCGTCACCGGGCCGTCCGGCGACTTCCCGGCCCGGGCCAGCCAGCCTTCGACGTCGCGCCGCACGGCGGTGAGCGTCGGGCGGCGGCGTGGCTCCTGGTCGAGCGACGCGATGAGGATCCGGGCGTGTGCGCTGCGGTTCGGCAGCTTCGACACCGGTTCGGCGCGGGCGGCGGCCATCAGCGCGGCCATCGGGGTCTCCCGGGTGCCGCGCGGCGGTTGACCCGAGAGCGCGTAACTGACCGTCGCGGCGAGCTGCCAGGCGTCCGACGCCGGGCTGGCCGGCGAGCCCATCGCCTGCTCGGGGGCGACGAAGTCCGGCGTGCCGATCATCATCCCGGTCGCGGTCATCTTCGAGTCGCCCTGGCTGCGGGCGATGCCGAAGTCGATCAGGTGGGCGAGCCCGTTGCGGTCGAGGATGATGTTCGACGGCTTCAGGTCCCGGTGCAGCACACCCTTCTCGTGCGCCGCCGCGAGCGCGCCGGCCATGGTCGACCAGAGCCGTCCGGCGGCGATGTCGTCGAGCGGGCCCTGCGCGTCGACGATCTCGGCCAGCGAGCGCCCTTCGAGGTACTCCATCACCAACGCGAGCCCGTCGGGTTCCTCGACGAGGTCGTACACCTTGACGCAGTTGGGGTGGTTCACCACGGCCAGCGCACGGGCCTCGCGCTGCATCCGTTCCTCGGTGTCGCGGTCCGGCGCGTGCGCGATCTTCAGCGCGACCGTGCGGTTGAGCTGCGTGTCGACCGCTTCCCAGACGGTGCCGAAACCACCGTGGCCGAGCCGCCGGACGCGCTTGTAGCGGCTGCCGCCGGAGTTGCGGGAACCCGGCGGAGGCGGGATCGGGCCCGGGGCGGCGGCCAGCGCGGGTGGTTCGGGCGCCTGCGCCAGCGCGGTCGCCGGGTACTGCTTGGCGGGCGGGGGCGGCAGCTGCGGCTGCGGTTTCGGGGCGGGCGGCTCCGGGCGGTACGGCTCGACCTTCTGCCGGGGCTGCGGGTCCGGCCGGTTGATCACCGACCACGGCGGCGGGCCGACCAGCGCGACCGGGATCAGCCCCAGCACGCTGAACGGCAGGAACCCGAGCCAGAAGTGCACCGCGGTGTTCGCGCCCATGCCGACGCTCGCCAGCACCATCAGCACGAACGGGATCCAGAAGAACCGCGAAGGCCACTTCGGTCCCCGGCGGAACGCGGTGCGTGCCTGCAGCATCACGAACAGCAGCGACAGCGCGGGCAGCCCGACCAGCAGGATCAGGTAGAAGACGTATCCCAGCTGCATCCCGTTCGGGTAGAACAGGACCTCGTACACGTTCTGGCCGCGGCCGAGGTACGCGCTCTGCGTGCCGATCAGCGGGTTGTACTCGGTGTTGAAGGTCGACAGATCGCTGCCGGAGAAGCCGGATTGACCGCCCGACTTCGACGAGGCGGCCTCCTGGTAGACCTGCGAAAGGCCGGTGGCCAGCAGCCACGGCAGCAGGAAGACGGCGACCACGCCGATCCCGCCGAACACCGACAGGGTCACCACGTCGTAGCGATTGCCGGTGCCTTTGCGGATGATCGCGACGATCATCGCTCCCAGTGCGGGCAGCAGCGCGACCAGCGCTCCCGCGGTGCTCGTCGCCCACACCCAGTCCCCAGGCCAGATCCCTGGCCCGAACAGGCTGTGCGCGAACGAAAGCAGCGCGCTCGCTAGTCCCATGGACCCTGCTCCCCTCGCTCGTCGAGGCCGTTTCCGGCGGTTTCCCCCTAGTCCAGCTTAGGACGCTCCATGCCCTCACAGGGTTGCCGGGTTGTCGCGGGCGTCTCTCCGCCGTTACCACCAGGCATCGGCCGGTTCGGAAGTCCATGATGGTCCCCGTACCCGAACGCGAAGGAGCATTCGATGCACGCCGAGTCGTACCAGCGGAGCCTCGAAGACCCGGAGGGTTTCTGGCTCGAAGCCGCACAGGCGATCGACTGGACCCGCACGCCGACGCAGGCGCTCGACGCGTCGAAAGCGCCCTTCTACCGCTGGTTCCCGGACGGGGAGCTGAACACGGCGTTCAACGCGCTCGACCGGCACGTGCGGGACGGCCGCGGCGAGCAGACCGCGCTGATCTGGGATTCGCCCGTAACCGATTCGGTTCGCCGGTTCACCTACGCGGAACTGCTGGACGAAGTCGCGCGCTTCGCCGGCGCGCTCGCCTCCCTCGGTGTCGGGAAGGGCGACCGCGTCATCGTGTACATGCCGATGGTCCCCGAAGCGGCGGTCGCGATGCTCGCGTGCGCCCGGCTCGGCGCGGTGCATTCGGTCGTTTTCGGCGGCTTCGCGCCCAAGGAGCTCGCGGCGCGGATCGAGGACGCGAAACCCAAGGTCATCGTCGCGGCGTCGTGCGGGATCGAGCCGACGCGGATCGTCGAGTACAAACCGATCATCGACGAGGCGCTCGCGGGCACCGCGCACCAGCCGGCCAAGGTCGTGGTCCTGCAGCGGGAACGCGCCCGCGCCGACCTGGGTGAGCGCGACGCCGACTGGGCCGAACTGGTCGCGAACGCCTCCCTCGCCGATCCGGCGCCGGTCGCGGCCACCGACCCGCTGTACATCCTCTACACCTCCGGCACCACGGGGAAGCCGAAGGGCGTCGTGCGCGACACCGGCGGGCACGCGGTCGCGCTCGCCTGGTCGATGAGCGCGATCTACGACATCCGGCCGGGCGACGTGTGGTGGACGGCGTCCGACGTCGGCTGGGTCGTCGGCCATTCCTACATCGTCTACGCGCCGCTTCTGATCGGGGCGACGACGGTCATGTACGAGGGCAAACCGGTCGGAACCCCGGACGCGGGCGCGTTCTGGCGCGTCATCTCCGATCACGGGGTGAAGGCGTTGTTCACCGCGCCGACCGCGCTACGGGCGATCAAGAAGGTCGATCCGGACGGCGTCGAAATCGGAAAATACCAGCTCAGCGGATTCAAGACGTTGTTCATGGCAGGGGAACGACTCGATCCGGAGACCTATCACTGGGCGCACGACAAGCTCGGCGTACCGGTGATCGACCACTGGTGGCAGACCGAGACCGGCTGGCCGATCGCGGCGAATCCGCGTGGTTTGGAACCGATGCCGGTCAAACCCGGTTCCGCGACGAAACCGGTGCCGGGCTGGGACGTGCGGATCCTGGACCAAGCCGGCGATCCGCTTCCCGCCGGGCGCGAGGGCGCCATCGCCATCAAACTGCCGCTCCCGCCGGGATCGCTGCCGACGTTGTGGCAGGACGACGAGCGGTATCACGAGGCGTATCTTTCGCGGTACGAAGGCCACTACCTGACGGGTGACTCCGGGTACGTCGACGAAGACGGCTATCTGTTCGTCATGGGCCGCACCGACGACGTCATCAACGTCGCGGGGCACCGGCTTTCGACCGGTTCCATGGAGGCCGTGCTGGCGTCGCATCCCGCCGTCGCCGAATGCGCCGTGATCGGGGTCCGCGATCAGCTCAAGGGGCAGCTTCCGCGCGGTTTCGTGGTGCTGAAATCGGGCGCCGACATCGACGCCGAAACGCTCAAGGCCGAATTGGTCGCGCTGGTGCGGCGCGACATCGGCCCGGTCGCCGCGTTCCGTGACGTGTCCATTGTGGACGCGCTACCGAAGACGCGGTCCGGGAAGATCCTGCGCAAGACCATGCGCGGCATCGCCGACGGCCGCGACGAACAGGTGCCGTCGACGATCGAGGACGCGAGCGTTCTCGATGCCCTGAAAGCGGTTCTGCGCGGCGAGTGACCGATGATCGGTACGGCGTACTGGTCCGATCGGGTGTTGTCGGCTTTGCCCTATTGGTCTATACCTTCTCAGGGAAGAGAGTCTCCAGTTATCCGACCGGAGGTGCTCCATGAGTAAACGCCTGTCCAGAACCGTGCTCGGCGTGGCCGTCCTGAGCCTCGTGACGCTCGGGCTGCCCGCCACGGCGAGCGCGGGACAGCACGCGAAGGCCGAACGGACCGTCACCGACGTCGTCCCCGCGCCGGTCGACGCGAAACCCGACCCCCGCGCGAACTTCCGCCTCGGCCCCGCGACCGTCATCCGCACCGACCGCGAAGGCAAGCAGGTCGCCGAATACCTGGCGGGCCTGCTCCGGCCCGCCACCGGTTACCGGCTGCCCGTCGTCAGCGGCCACCGCGGCGGCGGCCCGGCCATCTCGCTCGAAACCGGTCACGCGAGCGACCGCGTCGGCAGCGAGGGTTACCAGCTCAAGGTGTCGCCCTCCGGCGTGACCTTGAAGGCGAACACCGACGAGGGCCTGTTCCTCGGCGTGCAAACGCTGCGTCAGTTGCTTCCTTCGGCGATCGAGGCGAAGACCGTCCAGAAGCGGTCGTGGGTGGTCTCGGGCGGCACGGTGCTCGACTATCCGCGCTTCGGCTACCGCAGCGCGATGCTCGACGTCGCCCGGCACTTCTTCACGCCGGACCAGGTCAAGCTGTACATCGACCAGATCGCGCAGTACAAGATCAACAACCTCCACCTGCACCTGAGCGACGACCAGGGCTGGCGGATCGAGATCAAGAGCTGGCCGAAGCTGGCGACCGTGGGCGGCCAGACGGCCGTCGGCGGCGCTCCCGGCGGTTACTACACGCAGGAGCAGTACAAGGACCTGGTGCGCTACGCGGCTTCGCGGCACATCACGATCGTTCCCGAGATCGACATGCCGGGTCACACCAACGCGGCCCAGTATTCCTACGCCGAACTGAACTGCGACGGCAAGCCGATACCGCCGCGCACGGACATCGAGGTCGGCTACAGCTCGCTG
This sequence comes from Amycolatopsis japonica, assembly GCF_000732925.1. Lineage (NCBI taxonomy): Bacteria > Bacillati > Actinomycetota > Actinomycetes > Pseudonocardiales > Pseudonocardiaceae > Amycolatopsis > Amycolatopsis japonica. Next base: position 755,622 of record NZ_CP008953.1, on the reverse strand, counting down.
TGCATCGGCAAGGACATCACCTACAAGTTCGTGGACGACGTCATCCGCGAGCTGTCGGCGATCACCCCCGGGAAGTACATCAACATCGGTGGCGACGAAGCGCACTCGACCACCCCGGCCGACTACCAGACCTTCGCCACGAAGGTGCACCCGATCGTCGCGAAGTACGGCAAGACGATCACGGGCTGGCACGACATCGCCAAGACGAATCCGCCGGTTTCGGCCGTCCCGCAGTTCTGGGGCACGACCGGGACGGACGCGAACGTCGCCGCCGCGGCGGCCCGGGGCAACAAGATCCTGATGTCGCCCGCGAACAAGGCGTACCTGGACATGAAGTACCACCCGCAGACGCCGCTCGGGCTGAGCTGGGCCGGCCTGATCGAGGTCAAGACCGGGTACGACTGGGATCCGGCCACGTACCTGGAGGGCGTGACGGAGAAGAACGTGATCGGGGTCGAGGCGCCGCTGTGGTCGGAAACGCTGATCACCAGTGACCACATCGAGTTCATGGCGTTCCCGCGGCTGCCGGGTTACGCCGAGATCGGGTGGTCGCCGAAGGATTCCCGCACCTGGGACGCCTATCGGCTCCGGCTGGCGAAGCAGAGCCCGCGGTGGGTTCAGCAGGGCATCGACTTCTACCGGTCCACGCAGGTCGACTGGAAGTAGCGTGCGATGAAAGGTCCTTTCCTTGCGAAATTTGCGAGGAAAGGACCTTTCATGGCACGGCCGCGGCGTCGAGGCGGGCGGTGATGGCGGCCCGAGCCAGCGCGTAGGGCTCGGTACCGCCGAACATCACCGAATCGGCGTTCGCGGCCCGCCCCAGCGCGTGCAGCTCGAAGGCCAGCCGGTTCACGTCGACGGACTCACGCAGGTGCCCGGCCTTCCGCGCCTCGACGGCGGTGGACCGGATGAACTGGGCGAAGGCCCGGCTCGCGTTCGCGACCGCGTCGTGCACCCGGCCGGTCCGCGCGTCGAACTCGGCGCCGGTGTTGAAGAAGAAACAGCCGCCCGGGAACACGCGGCGTTCCGAGTAGTCGAGCCAGTTCGCGCACAAGGCGCGCAGCCGCGCGATCCCCTGCTCGACCTCGAGCGTCGGCTCGACGACGTTCTCCGCGAAGATCGCGCTCGCCGTCTCGACCGCCGCGAGCTGCAGTTCCTCCTTGGAACCGAACAGGGCGAACACCCCGGATTTGCTCAAGTCCAATTCGGTGGCGAGCCTGCCGAGGGACAACCCGTCGAGCCCCTCGACGGACGCGATGTCCACGGCGCGCCGAAGCACGATCCGCCTCGTCGCGTCACCGCGGGCCACCCGGCCGTCAACCGGCATTCCGTTCCTCTCGCCGCTTCTTCGCCGATGCCAGGCCGTCACGGTACTGCCGGGAAAGCGACGGCGCCGCGAGCACCCGGTCCAGCAGGGCCCAGTACGCGTCCCGCCGCTCGTCGTCGAGCTGGGCGACGTTGGTGAACGACGCGACATACACCTCGGCGATCGTCGGGCTCATCAGATCGCGTTCTTCGAGCGTCATCCGTCCCGACGTGGGCACCACGCCCGTCCGCAGCACCCGCAGGTACCAGCCGCTGCGACCGGAATCGATCATCGCCGGGATGACGTCCTTGCGCCCGGTCTTCATCGCGAGCTTGAAGCACGGCGTCCGCGGCTGCGAAACCTGGACCAGCGTGTCTCCCCAGGCCCAGACGTCGCCGACCCGGACGTCGTACTCGTCGGCGCCCGTCACCGAGGCGTTCTCCCCGAAATCACCCGCGGACACCGGGAAACCCTGCTCCGCCCAGGCGGCGTAGTGCGACGCCGGGTAGACGTAGACCGCCTTGTCGACGCCGCCGTGGACGGTGCGGTCGGCCTGGTCGTCGCCGGCCAGATTGATCTCGTCCAAATCCAGGAACGGCGTCTCCACCCGCGATTTCGCGATGGCGCTGTACACCGGGACGTCGCGCTTCGTCCCCAGTACCGACGGACGCCCGACGAAGACCTCGTTCACTTCGAGAGTGTTCACCTCTAGAAGATAGCACGATCGTTCGTATACATTGCCGCTATGGATCTCATCGCACTCACCACCCGGGCCCATCGGGCCACCGGAGCCACGATCGCCGGAATCGGCGCGGACGACTGGGACCGCTCGACCCCCTGCGCCGAGTGGACCGTCCGTGACATCGTGAAACACCTGATCGAGGGGCACGATTCCCGCACCGCGCAGGCGACGGGCCACCCGATGAAGAGCCGGCCGTCGGCCGACGACGAACTCGCCGGCTCATACGAAGCGAGTTCCGCCGAGTTCCTCGCGGCCTTCGACGGCGAAGCGCTGGAGAAGACTTTCGATTTCGGGAGCTTCGGCCCGCTCCCCGGGAAGAACGCGCTGGCCGTGCTGTTCGTCGACACGCTCACCCACGACTGGGACCTCAACACCGCCCTGGGCCGTGAACACCGCTGGGACGACGAGCTCGCGACGGCCGCGTTGAAGGTGGCGGGCCGCTATCCCGACGTCACGCCGGTCCGCGGGCCCGGCGGCGCCTTCGACCACGCTGTCGAGGCACCGCCGGACGCCGGACCGGGCGCCCGGCTCATCGCGTTGCTGGGCCGTTCAGCTCGGCCGATTCCTCGTCGCTGAACAACCGGGACCGGATCAGGAAACGGACCCCTTCGGGCGCCTCCAAGGAGAATCCGCTCCCTCGGCCGGGGACGACGTCGATGGTCAGATGCGTGTGCTTCCAGTACTCGAACTGGGGGCCCGACATCCACACCGGAACGTCGTCGACGCCTTCGACGCTCAGGTCACCAAGGTGGACATCGGACGCCCCGGTGCGGAATTCGCCCGCCGGGTAGCACATCGGGGCGCTCCCGTCGCAGCATCCGCCGGACTGGTGGAACATCACCGGCCCGTGAAGCGACACCAGCCGCCGCAGCAGATCCGCGGCGGCCGGTGTCAAGCCGACCCGCTCGGCCATCAGAAGAACCCGAGCGCACTGTCCGAATAGGACACCAGCATGTTCTTGGTCTGCTGGTAGTGGTCCAGCATCATCTTGTGGTTCTCGCGCCCGATCCCGGACGCCTTGTAGCCGCCGAAGGCCGCGTGCGCCGGGTACGCGTGGTAGTTGTTGACCCACACCCGGCCCGCTTGGATATCGCGGCCGGCGCGATAGGCGGTGTTGCCGTCGCGCGACCAGACACCGGCGCCGAGGCCGTACAGCGTGTCGTTGGCGATCTTCAGCGCGTCGGCGTAGTCGTCGAACCTGGCCACCGAGACGACCGGGCCGAAGATCTCCTCCTGGAAGATCCTCATCTTGTTGTCGCCCTCGAAGACCGTCGGCTGCACGTAGTACCCGCCGGACAGTTCGCCGCCGAGGTCGCTGCGCTCGCCGCCGGTGAGGATCTTCGCGCCTTCCTTCTGACCGATGTCGATGTAGGAAAGGATCTTCTCCAGCTGGTCGTTCGAGGCCTGCGCGCCGATCTGCGTCTCGGTGTCGAGCGGGTGCCCCTGCTTGATCTTCTTGACCCGCTCGACGGCGTCGCCGAGGAACCGGTCGTAGATACCGGACTGGATCAGCGCCCGCGACGGGCAGGTGCAGACTTCGCCCTGGTTCAGCGCGAAGAGCGCGAAGCCTTCCTGCGCCTTGTCGTAGAACGCGTCGTTGGCGGCGGCGACGTCGTCGAAGAAGATGTTCGGGCTCTTCCCGCCGAGTTCGACGGTGACCGGGATGATGTTCTCGCTGGCGTACTGCAGGATCAGCCGTCCGGTGGTGGTCTCACCGGTGAACGCGACCTTCCGCACGCGGTTGCTCGACGCGAGCGGCTTGCCCGCCTCGACGCCGAAACCGTTGACTATGTTCAGCACGCCCGGCGGGATCAGATCGCCGATGAGCGACATCAGCAGGTGGATCGACGCCGGGGTCTGCTCGGCGGGTTTCAGCACGATCGCGTTGCCCGCGGCCAGCGCGGGCGCGAGCTTCCAGACCGCCATCAGCAGCGGGAAGTTCCACGGGATGATCTGGCCGACGACACCGAGCGGCTCGTGGAAGTGGTACGCGACGGTGTTGTCGTCGATCTGGGAGATGCCACCTTCCTGGGCGCGCAGGGCGCCGGCGAAGTAGCGGAAGTGGTCGATGGCCAGCGGGATGTCGGCGGCGAGGGTCTCGCGGACCGGTTTGCCGTTCTCCCACGATTCGGCGACGGCGATCGCTTCGAGGTTCTGTTCCATCCGGTCGGCGATCCGGAGCAGCACGTTCGCGCGCTCGTCCACCGACGTCCTGCCCCAGGCCGCTGCCGCACCTTCGGCGGCGTCGAGCGCGCGGTCGATGTCGGCGGCGGTGCCGCGGGCGACCTCGGTGAACACCTGTCCGGTCACCGGGGTCGGGTTCTCGAAGTACTGACCGCTCGCGGGCGGTACGTACTCGCCTCCGATGTAGTGGTCGTAGCGCGACTCGTAGCTGACGACGCTGCCTTCGGTGTTCGGTGCCGCGTACTTGGCCATCTTTCCTGCCTCATCGCTAGGGGTGGCGGATGACGGCGAAGCTAGGGCGGGTGAGGTTGCACGCACGTTGCAACGAAGTGAGCGCGGTCACCTATTCTCGGAAACGTGGCAGAGCGGCCCGCTGGAGAGTCCTCGCCGCGTGACCCCCAGGCGTACGCGCGGCTGCTGAAGGACGTCCACGACGCCGTCCTCTCCGGGGTTCCCGCGCCGCGTTCCCCCAGGTCGATCGTGTCCGCTTCGTGGAATCGCTCGCTCGCCGCGCACGTCGATCCGGACACCGGCGTCGCCCCGCTCGTCTACGACTCCGGCGAGGTGAACGGGCTGCGCGACGAGCATCCGCTGGCCCCGGTCCTGCCGATCCTGCGGCAGACGCTGGTGAGCATCGCCGACGACGCCGAGCACATGATGATCGTGACCGACGCGGCCGGGCACATCCTGTGGCGGGAGGGCGCCGCGGGCGTGTTGCGGCGCGCGGACGGCGTGATGCTCGCCGAAGGCACGCGCTGGAGCGAGGACGTCATCGGCACGAACGCGATGGGCACCACGCTCGCCACCGGGGAGCCGGTGCAGATCTATTCGGCCGAGCACCTGGTGCGGACCTATCACGGCTGGACCTGCGCGGCGGCGCCCGTACGCGATCCGGAGACCGGCGCGCTGCTCGGCTCGATCGACGTCAGCGGTCCGCTGCGGACGGTCCATCCCGCGATGCTCGCGCTGGTCACGGCGGCCGCCCAGCTCGCCGAAGGCCAGCTGCGGGCCCGGCTCGCGATGCGCGACGAGCGGCTGCGGGCCGCGAACATGACCCATCTGGAAGCGTTGCGTGGCGCGCCGGGAGCACTGCTCTCGGCGAAGGGCCGCGTGCTGGCGGCCGAGTCCTGCGGCGACCTTCCCTCCACTGTGGACATCAGGCCCGGCGGTGGCGCGGTCACCCTGCCCGACGGGCGGCTGGGCACAGTGGAGCCGTTGAGCGAGGGCTACCTGCTGCGCCTGCGGAACCGGGGCGCGTCGCGGCGGCCGCGGCTCGCGCTGGAGTTCCTCACCGACGGGCCACCGTCGACCACAGTGGACGGTCGCGAGGTGCCGTTCACCTTGCGGCACGCGGAGATCCTCACCCTGCTGGCGCTGAACCCGGGCGGCCTCTCGGCGGAGCGGCTGGCCCTGCTGCTCTACGGCGAGAGCGGTAATCCGGTGACCGTGCGCGCGGAGATCCACCGGCTCCGGACGCGGCTCGGTTCGGACATCGTGCAGACGCGGCCGTACCGGCTTTCCGCCGAGGTGGACGCCGACTTCCTACGCGTCCGCGCGGCGCTCAAACGAGGCGACGTCGCGGCCGCGGCGGACGCCTTCCGCGGTCCACTGCTCGCCGAATCGGAGTCGCCCGCCGTACGCGAGGAGCGCGAGGCCGTCACCGCGTCGGTCCGGCGGGTCGTCCTCGGCAGCGGGGACGCGTCGGCGTTGTGGTCGTACTGGGAGACCCCGTGCGGGGCCGACGACCTGGAGATCGTCGACGCGCTGTGCCGGGTGCTCCCGGACGGCGATCCGCGGCGCGCCGTCGCCTTCACCCATCGGAACCGTCTCGACCGCTGAGTAGACAGCGTCTACATCGGTTTGATAGACAGTGTCTACAAGGTGAACTCGCGGTTACGGAGATCTGGATGGGCTACCAACGTTTCGTCGCGCTCGGCGACAGCTGCGCCGAAGGGCTGGCCGATCCGCATCCGTCGGGCGGTTTCTACCGCGGCTGGGCCGACTTCGTCGCGCACCGGCTCGCCGAGGACGAGCCCGGTTTCCGTTACGCCAATCTCGCGGTCCGCGGGCGCAGGCTCGACCAGATCCACGCCGAGCAGACCCCGGCGGCGACCAGGCTCCAGCCGGATCTGATCGCCTTGTTCGGCGGCGGCAACGACGTGATGAGCCGCGGCTGGGACGCGCGCACGGTCGCCCGCCGCGTCGACACCGCCATCCGCGCCTGCACCGAGATCGCGCCGCGGGTCGTCACCTTCACCCTCAGCGACATCTCGCACCGCATGCCGATGGGCCACCGCATGCGCCCGCGCATCGTCGCGTTGAACGACGCCGTCCGCGAGGCGTCCGTCAGCTACGGCGCGACGCTGGTCGACCTCTGGCCGGACGACGCGGCGCAGGATTCCCGCTACTTCGGCCCGGATCGGCTGCACCTGTCCGAGCAGGGCCACCGGCGCCTGGCCGCACACGTTCTCGGCAAGCTCGACGTCTCCCACGACCCGGCCTGGCTCGCCCCGCTGCCCGGTTCGGCCGGACGGCCCGGCCTGCGCGCGGATCTGCGCTGGCTGACCAGGGAGGTCCTCCCGGTCGCGGTCAGCCGGTTCCGCAACCGGCTCATCGGCCGCCAGCCGGGCGACGGCTTCCTGCCGAAACGCCCCGACCTGCTGCCCGTTCTCGAGGAGACCCGGTCGTGGGCGCCCGAACCCGCCTGATCGACACCGCGGCGGCCCTGCTGGCCGAAGAAGGCGTCGGCGCCGTGACACTGCGCGGGATCGCCAAAGCGGCGGGCGTCTCGCACGGCGCGCCGCTGCGGCATTTCACCGGCCGCGCGGCGCTGCTTTCGGCGGTCGCCACCCGCGGTTACGTCGAACTCCTCGAACGCGGCGCCGACCTGCCGGCCGGGACACCCCGCGAACGGCTCATCGCGGCCTGCCACGGCTACCTCGATTTCGCGCTGGCCAATCCGGCGATGTTCGAGCTGATGTTCCGCCGCGATCTCATCGATCCGGACGATCCCGAGCTCACGCGGGTGAGCAGCGCGGTGTTCGACTTCTTCGCCGCGTTGGTCGAGGACGTGCAGGAAGGCGGCTGGCATCCCGCGACCGATCCGCGGCTGCTCGCGTCGTCGCTGTGGGCGTCACTGCACGGCCTCGCCCAGTTGTGGCTCTGGGGCGGCCTGGCGGGCGCGAGCTTCGCGCCGACACCGGAGCGGGCGCTGGCCGTCACGTTGGACGCCTATCTGGGCTGAGGCTCGGCGAAGAGGCGGCCTGTTCCGGATATCCCCTCCCGAAGGCCCTCTTACCCGGAGCGGGTCATCCTCTTCGCCGAGTTCGGGGAATGGAATATCCATCCTGTTCCGACGTTATCCGGACCGATCACCGAGCGGAATCCCCGCGAGTCGGAAGCCGGGGTAAACCTTGGCGGTATATGGCGCGATGAATACCGCGCTGGTTGCAGGAATTGGGCGCCCTCTCGCCGCGACGGTAACTTGCGGAAGTGCCGTCCCTCTTCTCTCTCCTCCGCGCACGGCCGCTGCTCACCGACTGCCTGATCACCGCGGCGGCGGCCACCCTTCTCGCCTTGGGCGCGGCACCCCGCGGCGGTTCGTTCGGCGACCCGGCCGGGGCGGGTGTCGTCCTCGCGGTGCTCATCGCCCTCCCGCTGATCGTGCGCCGCCGTCATCCGATCGGGGTCCTGCTCGCCTCGGTCTCGCTCATGACCGTCTACACCGCCTTGGGTTACCAGGCCACGCTGGGCGAACCCTCGGCGTTCATCGCGGCGTACACGGTGTGGGCGCGGTATTCGCCGCCCAAGACCATCCCGCCGACCATCCCCGAACGGCTCGGCCACCTGCGCGCGGACCGGAGGCTGGAACGCGCCGTCCGCGCGGAACGGGAGATCCGGCTCGAAGCGGAACAGGCCGTCGTCGAGGAGCGCATCCGCATCGCCCACGAGCTGCACGACGTCGTGTCCCATCACATTTCGGTGATCGCAGTGCAGGCGAATCTGGCGCGGTACGTCTTCGAATCCTCCCCGGACACCGCGCGCACCGCGCTGGACACCATCACCGGGACCACGACCGAAGCACTCGACGAACTGCGGCGACTGCTCGGCGTACTACGCCCGCCTCAGCGCGAAACCTACGAATACCGACCCCAGCCCGGCCTCGCCGACCTTCCCGCACTGGTCACCCGTGTGCGTGAAGCCGGCCTCACGGTGAAGACGCGGACCATCGGCGAACCGCGACGACTTCCGCCGGGGCAGCAGCTGTGCACCTACCGAATCGCGCAGGAAGCGCTTACCAACGTGCTGAAACACGCGGATGAGGCGATCGTGGAACTCGTCCTCGAATACGGCGAGGACGCGCTCGTGCTGAGTGTGCGCAATTCCGCGTCCGAAGGGACACCACCACCGAATCCGGCGGGACATGGCCTCATCGGAATGCGTGAACGGGCGAGAATGTACGGTGGTTCGATCGAAATGGGACCGGCCGGATCCGGTGGTTTCGCGATCGAACTGACCCTTCCCTATCTGCCGCAGGAGCGAGCCCGGTGACCAGTGTGCTGGTGGTCGACGACCAGGATCTCGTCCGGGCGGGATTCGTCGCCCTGCTCGAAGCCGTTCCCGGCGTCCGGGTCGCGGGCGAGGCGCGAGACGGGCTCGAAGCCGTCGAGAAGGCTCGTGAACTGCGTCCCGACGTGATCCTGATGGACATCCGGCTTCCCGAACTCGACGGAGTGAAGGCGACCGAGCGGATCCTCGCGGACACCGGGGCGGAAAAGCCGCACGTGCTCATGCTGACGGTGTTCGACCTCGACGAATACGTCTACACGGCGTTACGCGCGGGCGCGGCGGGTTTCCTGCTCAAGGACAGCCCTCCGGAGACCCTGATCGCCGGCATCCACGCCGTCGCGCGCGGCGACATGCTGTTCGGCCCGACCATCACGCGGCGGCTCGTGGAGGCCTTCACCCAGGGCCCGCCGGAAAAGCCGGCGGCCCCGCCCGTGCTGGCCGGGCTGACCGAACGCGAAATCGAGGTGCTGCGTTTCGTCGGCACCGGCATGCCGAACGCGGACATCGCCCGGAGCCTGCTGGTCAGCGAGGCCACGGTGAAAACGCATCTGAACCGCTTGATGACCAAGCTCCGGATCTCCAGCCGCGCCCAAGCCGTGGTGATGGCCTACGAAACGGGACTCGTACGACCCCGCGGTTCCTGAATCACCCGCTCGAAATCCCTCCCCAGCACGGCTTTCGCGGCGTACCAGCCGCCCATCCCGTGCACGCCGGGGCCCGGTGCCGTCGCTGCCGAACACAGGAAGACACCGCCGAGCGGCGTCCGGTGCGTATTCCATCGGGCGACCGGCCGCCCGAGTACCTGCCGCAGATTCACCGCGCCGGCCGCGACGTCGCCACCGGGATAGTTCGCGTTGTAGGCCTCCAGTTCCGGCGCGGTGACGCAACGGCTCGCCAGGATCGTGTCGGAGAAGCCGGGCGCGAACCGTTCGATGCGCCGCCGGACGAGCTCGGTGACGTCTCGCGGATCCCCATGCGGCACATGGCAATACGCCCACACCGGCCGCTTGCCCGGCAACCCGCGGGACGGGTCGATCGCCATCGGATCCGACACGAGCACGAACCGGTCGTCCGGATCTTCTCCGCGCACGATGGCGTTTTCAGCGGCGTACACCTCGTCTCGTGTGCCTCCGAGATGGACGGTGCCCGCCTTGCCGACCCCCGGCGCCGCCCACGGAACCGGTTCGGACACCAGGAAATCGACCTTCGCCGCGCCGGGTCCGTAGCGGTAGGCCTCGAGCGCCTTCCGGTAGCGCGGCGGCAACAGCCCGCTGGCGATGTCGAGGAAACCGCGCGGGGCGATGTCGAGGATCACCGTGCGCGACTTCGCCAGTCGCCGCAGATCGGTGATCCTGCTTCCGGTGTGGATCCGTCCGCCGCGGGCGCGGAGATCGGCGGCGAGCGCCTCGGTGATCGTCCGGCTTCCGCCGCGGGCGATCGGCCAGCCCGTCGAGTGCGCGAGGTGGCTGAGCAGCAGTGTCGCACCGGCCGCCGCGAGTGAGGGCTGGCGGCTCATCACGTGCGCGGAAACCCCGGCGAGCAGCGCGGGCGCTTCCGGGCCGGCGAACAAGCGGCGTTCCGAACCGGACGCGAGCAGCGCGATCCTGGCCGGGAGGAGGGCCGCGGCGCGCGGGTCGCGAGGCGGATGGCGAAGGTCTCCGAGCAGGAGATCGGCCAGTTCACGGCTGCGTTCGGCCAGCGGACCCAGCAGACGGCGCCACCGGGGGCCGTCCACGCCGAGGGCGTCACAGGTCCGGTCGAGATCTTCGTACGCGAGACCGGCCCGGTCACCGCCGAGAGGATGCGCGTACGCGATCTCCGGCCGCAGAAGGTCGACACCGTGCTCGGCGAGGCCGAACCAACGGAAGAAAGGAGACGCCGCGGCCAGCGGATGTCCGGTGGCGCAGATGTCGTGCCGGACCTCGTCGTCGAACAGCGAAACCGTGCGCGTCCCACCGCCGATCTCTTCGGCCGCTTCGTGCACTTCGACCGTCAGCCCCGCCCTGACCAGCAGCACCGCCGCCGCGAGCCCGTTCGGTCCGGAACCGACCACCGACACGTCGACCGACATACCGCCCCCTCACCGGGATCCGGACCTCTCGTCCGAATATTGTCGGACCTCTCTCCTAGATTGATCCGCTCCAACCCAATCAGGAAGGAGGACCATGCCCGACCATGACACGCTGCTCGCGCGCGTCCGGAAACTCCTCGCGAAGGCGGAGGACCCGGCGGTCACCGAGGCCGAAGCCGAGTCGTACAACACCAAGGCCGCCGAACTGATCGCCCGGTACGGCATCGATCAGGCCTTGCTGGCCGCCTCCGGGGCGACCGCCGACGAGATCACCCAGATCAAGATCCCGATCGACAACCCGTACAGCCGGGACAAGGCGGGCCTGCTCACGAACATCGCGCATCCGCTGCGCTGCCGGGCCCTGCTGCACCGGCTCGGCCAATCGGTCACCGCGGTGACGGTGTTCGGTTTCCGCTCCGATCTGGAGCGGACGGAACTGCTGTACACGAGCCTGCTGCTGCAGGCGACCACCCAGCTGACCAGGGTCCGCCCGGAGAACCGGGTGTTCGCGGGCGAATCGCTGGCCGCGTACCGGCGGACGTGGCTGCACGGATTCTCCGGCGCGGTCTACGAACGGCTCCGCAACAGCGAGGACACCGCGGCCCGGACCCATACGGCCACCGCCGGTCACCGCTCGGCCGAACTGGTGATCCAGGATCGGACGGCGATGGTCAAACAGGCGTACGACGAGCAATACGGCGACCTGCGCTCGGCGCCGCCGAGGCGGCTGTCCGGCAGTGGCTATCTCGACGGCCACTCCGCGGGCGAGCGCGCCAACCTCAACACCACCGGAATCACCGGACGGCGCCGCGCGCTGCCCGTGCGCTGATCAGTACCACTCCGCACGGATGACACCGTGCCCGAAAACCACCTCGTGAGAATCGCGTGTCCTCGGGTCTACTGAGGACATGATCGTGATCGAAGACCTGGCCACCAGGCCCGAACTGCGCGAGCCCGCGCTCGGCCTCGGCGGCGTCGGCGGCGAATTCCTCCAGTACGGTCTGGCCGGACTGCTGGCGAAGTCGTCCCACCTGGCCGCCCGCTGGCCGGAATACTTCCTCGTGCTGCTGGAAGACGGCGTTCCCGTGGCGAGAACCGCCGCCGTCCCGGTCGGCTTCCCGACCGCCGAACGCCCGGAACTGCCGGACCACGGCTGGGACGCCGCCCTGATCTGGGCCGCGGAAGACCTGCTGAGCTCCCGTGAGACGAATACGTTGATCGCACTCGAAGTGATGGTCGCGCCAGGCCGCCGTGGTGGCGGCCTGGCCACAAAAGCGTTGGAAGCGTTGAAAAAACGCGCTTCGGAAACAGGGATGCGCAAACTCGTCGTGCCGGTCCGCCCGGCTGGGAAGGAGAACGAACCAGGACTGTCCTTTGAGGACTACATCGCCCGCCGTCGCGCGGACGGGCTGCCGGAGGATCCGTGGCTGCGCACGCATGAACGGCTCGGCGCCCGGTTCCGGAAAGTGGCGCCGTTCGCGATGACGGTCACCGGCACCTTCGCCCAGTGGAAGGCGTGGACCGGCGTCGAACTCCAGGACGGTCTCACGGCCGTGCCGGGCGGGATCGCGCCGGTGCTCGCTTCCTCGGCGCTGGACGTCGGCGTCTACACGGAGCCGAACGTCTGGCTCGAGCACCTGGTAGACGAAGGCAGCACCTGCTAGATTTCTTTGGCATGTGCAGGAGCTCGGCATGACCGCCACCGGACCGTCCGGCGACGAGCTGCTGCGGCTGCTGGGGGCGCTGGCGAATCCGCACCGGCTGCGGATAGTCGCAGCACTGCGTGCGGAGCGCGCGTATGTCAGCCAGCTGGCGCGGGAGCTCGGCATCAGCCGGGCGTTGCTGCAGCTCCACCTGCGCAAACTGGAGGCGGCCGGGCTCGTGTCGGCCGCACTGGAGCTGTCGGAGGACGGGAAGGCGATGAAGTTCTACGAGGTGAAACCGTTCCTGGTCGAGCTGAGCCCGGACACCATCGCCGCCGCGGCACCGACGCTGAGCACACCGGCACCGGGTGACGAGGGGGAACGATCGTGAACTGGCATCAATGGCAGGAGGTCGCCGGGCTGATCGGCATCTTCGTGTTCCTCACCGTGGTGATCACGGTGGTCGTGTGGCAGTTCGGCGCGACCATCCGGGCCAGGGGCGCGCTCGCGCGCGAGCAGGAATACCGCAGGCTCGCCGAGAAAGCCGTCCAGGCGCAGGAAGAGACCGAACGCAAACTGACCGAACTCGACGGACGTCTCGCGGATCTCCGGAAGAGCGTGGGCACGGTCGAGCGGATCCTCAAGGAGGTCGACTGACCACCGGTGAAAGACCCTGGGCCGCCGAGCGGCAACTCGACGGCCCAGGAAGAAGAAGCAAAACCTCGCCCGAGGCATCTCACTCCTTCACGTAAAGGACTGTAGTTCATGCTGCCCGAAAAGATCGCCGCCTGGTCCATGCGGCACCGCGCGGTCACCCTCGCCGGCTGGGTCGCCCTCGTGGCCGTCGCCCTGCTCTCGGGAACGCTGATGGACGGCGACAGCCGCCGGAGCACCGATCCCGGCGAATCCGGCCGCGCCCAGACCGCTTTGAACGCGCAAAACACCTTCGACCCGTTCCGCGAAAACGTCCTCGTCGAGGCCAAGGAACCAGGCTCGCCGCCGTTCGCCGCGAACGAAGAACTCCGGCGGGCGACCGATGACCTGGTCATCACGCTTACCAGGAGCGGCTCGGTCACCGACGTCCGCTCGCCACTGGCCGACGCCGAACGGATCTCGGCCGACAGCGCGTCCGGACTCGTCGGGTTTTCCATCGCGGGCGGCGAAAAGGACATCCGCCCGAACTTCGAGACCGCGACGGCGCGAGTGGCCGAGGTCGCCGCCCGGCATCCGTCGGTCCGGTTGAGCCAGTCCGGAGATCTGAGCCTGTCGACCGTGGTCGACAAGGGCATCCGCGAGGACGTCAAACGCTCGGAACTCCTTTCCCTGCCGCTGACGCTGGTGATCCTGCTGATCGTCTTCGGGGCGCTGGTCGCCGCGTCGGTCCCGTTGCTGCTGGCGGGCACGAGCGTCGCGGCGACGTTCGGGTTCCTCTCCGTCGTCGACGACTTCACCCCGATCAACAGCGCGACGACGGTGATCACCCTGCTCATCGGGATGGCGGTCGGCGTCGACTACTCGCTGTTCTTCCTCAGGCGGCAACGGGAAGAGCGCGCACGCGGGCACTCGATCGACGCCGCGACCCGGATCGCCGCACGGACGTCAGGGCACGTCGTGGTCGTCTCCGGGCTCACGGTCGTCCTGTGCGTGAGCGGGCTGGTGTTCACCGGGCTCGACAATTTCACCGGCCTCGCGATCAGCACGGCGTTCGTGGTCGGCCTCGCCGTGCTCGGTTCGGTCACCGTGTTGCCCGCGCTGCTCTCGTTGCTGGGCGAAAAGGTCGATCGCGGCCGGATTCCCTGGCTGGGCGAGCGGCGCACCACGGCGGATAAGTCGCGGTTCTGGTCCGCGACCGCCCGCGTGGTCACCCGGCGGCCGGCGTTGTGGGGCGGGCTGGGAGCCGCGTTGCTGATCCTGCTCACGCTGCCCGCGCTCGGCATGCGCCTGCAAGATCCGACTCCGGCGGAAAGCCTGCCGCGGTCGCTGCCCGCGATCGACGCCGCAGTCCGCACCCAGGCGGCCTTCCCCGGCGTGGTCTACCCCGCCACGGTGGTGCTGACGGCCGAGAACGGTGGCCCGGTCGACAGCCCGGCCCTGCGGTCGGCGATCACCGATCTCGAACGGCGGATCAGGGAAACCTCCGGCGTGCTGAACAAACCCATCGCCGTCGCGGGCGTCGACGAGGCCGTGGTCGTCCGGGTCCCGCTCTCCGGCGCCGGCCGGGACGCGGAATCCGATACGGCGCTCGCGAAGCTGCGTACCGAGGTACTCCCCGAGACGATCGGGAAGGTGGACGGCGTCGAGTACGCGGTGTCCGGCCGGACGGCGAATGCCCGCGATTTCGCGGACCGGGTCGTCGAGCGGATGCCGCTGGTCTTCGGGTTCGTCCTTCTGGCGGCGTTCGTGTTGCTGCTGCTGGCTTTCCGATCGGTGCCGGTGGCGCTCGTGTCGATCGTGCTGAACCTGCTGTCGATCGGCGCGGCCTACGGCGTGCTCACCTGGATCTTCCAGGACGGCCATTTCGCTTCCCTGCTGGGATTCGCCCCCTACGGCGGGGTCGTCGGCTGGCTGCCGATGTTCATGTTCGTCCTGCTGCTCGGGCTGAGCATGGACTACCACATCTTCATCCTCAGCCGGATCCGTGAACGCCGGGCGGAAGGCGCGGTCGCCGCGATCGTCCGCGGTACCGGCACGAGCGCCGGCGTGGTCAGCGGCGCGGCGGTGATCATGGTCGGCGTGTTCAGCGTCTTCATCACGTTGAGCGCGATCGAGTACAAGATGATGGGCGTGGGGATGGCGGTCGCCGTCCTGATCGACGCCACGCTGGTCCGCGGCGTGCTGTTGCCCGCTTTCCTGGCGTCGCTGGGAGAACGGGCGTGGCGGCGCGACCGTAAATCCGTGGCTCCCGCACGCGTCCCGGAACTATCGTCGCCGAATGCCTGACGCGCTCTTCGCCCACGCCCGGCTCGCACCGATCTACGACGCCTTCGACGGCGCTCGCGACGACCTGGACCACTATCTCGGCATCATCGGCGAACTCGGGGCCAAGAGAGTGCTCGACGTCGGCTGCGGCACCGGTTGCCTGGCCGTTCTCTTGGCCGCGCGCGGAATCGAGGTCGTCGGTGTCGATCCCGCGAAGGCGTCGCTTGACGTCGCGAAGGCCAAATACCCGGAAGGGAAGATCACCTGGATCCATGGTGACGCGCAAGCGGCGGGCGATGTGGGAGCCGATCTCGCGGTGATGACCGGGAACGTGGCCCAGGTCTTCCTGACCGACGACGAATGGAGCCGGACTCTCGAAGGCGTCCATGCCGCGCTGGTGCCGGGCGGTCACCTGGTCTTCGAGATCCGGCGCCCCGGACGCCGAGTGTGGGAGGACTGGGCGGCCGACACGGCACACGACACCATCGACGTCCCCGGCGTCGGCGAGGTCGAGCAGTGGCGCGAGGTCACCGAAGTGAACCTGCCGTTCGTGTCGTTCCGGTACAGCTACCGGTTCCCGGACGGCGAGGTCGTCACCTCGGACTCGACGTTGTGGTTCCGCGAACGCGAAGACCTGGAGTCGTTGCTGGCGGAACACGGTTTTCGCGTCCTGGACGTCCGGGACGCCCCCGACCGTCCAGGACGCGAGTACGTGTTCATCGCCCAGCGGAGCTAGAGGACTTCGCCGTCCGCGATGGTTTTCGGCCCGGTGATCTTCACATCGCCCCGGACGACGACGTCCTTTCCGAAGGTGACGTCGCCGTCCACCGCGAGGCTCGTGCACTCCTTGAGCGACGGCGCGACGGGGATACGCGCGTCGAAGTCCGGAAGGAGCTTGTAGAACTCCTTGCTCAGCGACACGACCGGCGGGGTGGTGGTGAACTCCGGGACCATCTCCCCGCCGTCGTCGAGCACGTACGCGTCGGACCGGACGACCAGCAGATCGTCGGTGGTCTTGACCGGCGCGAACCGGGTCCGCGGGATCTCGATGGCCCGCGCGCCCTCGACCGAACCGATCGCCGCGCCCATCGCCGTTTCGAGCTGGATCACCGGCGTGCTGGTGGCGTCGGCAGGATCGACGGTCTTCCGGTTCACGATCAGCGGCAACAGCGGCGCGGCGGGGTCCGCGTCCTGCAGCGCCTTCAGCCGTTCGAGATCGAACCAGATGTTGTTGGTGTTGAAGAAACGCCACTTGGCGACGTCGCCGAACGAGTCGTCCCCGTCGGGGACCTGCGCGGATTCACGCAGGACGATCCGGCCCGCTCGCCGCGCGAGGTGCCCGCCCTTGCGGTCGGCCGCGGTGCCGAGCACCGTCTCCATCGCGAACGGGATGTCCTCCTTCGCCAGCCACGCCGCGATCCGGGCGTCCGGGAGCGCGCCGAGGTTGTCGGAGTTGGACACGAAGCACCAGCGGATTCCCTCCGCCAGCAGGGTTTCGAGCATTCCGCTCACCGCGAGCGCGACGTAGATGTCGCCGTGCCCCGGCGGGCACCATTCGAGCTCCGGGTTCGCGGGCCAGGCGGCGGGCCGCCCGTCGGCGGTGATCTTCGGTTCGCGCCCCTGCAGGAAGTCGGCCGGGATGGCGTCGTCGGCGAGATCGGGATACTTCTTCAACAACTCCAGCGAAGGTTCGCGGGTGCCCGCCGAATTCATCAGGATCAGCGGAAGCCGCGCGTTGTACTTCTCCCGCGTCGAAAGCACCTGCATGGCGATGACGTCGAGGAACGTCTTCCCCGGTTTGATCTCCAGCAGCGATTTCGGGCCGGTGAGCCCCATGCTCGTGCCGAGCCCGCCGTTGAGCTTCAGAACGGCGGTGCGGTCCAGCACCCGGCGCGCTTCTTCGGTGTCCGGCTCCGGCAGATCCACGAGCCTGCTGATGTCATCGAGAGGTTCGAGTTCGTTTCCCGGCAATTCACCGGCGCCGGGTTCGGTCAGCTGCTCGAGACGCCGTCGCAGGGCCGCCAGCTCCATGGCGTGGGCGCCCGCGGAACGCATTTTCGACAGCGTTTCGGCGAAATGATCGGACAGGTGCGCGTCAGAGCTCATTGTGCCCTTTCTGAACCACTGCGTCGGGGCGTCAGTCTATTACCGGGCGCGGCGCCAAGCCTTGCTCCGGGGTCAGTACCCCGGTCATGCGGACGTCATGCGGTTCCGCCGGCAACTCGCGCACGAGTTCGGCGTCCCGGACGACGGCGATCAGTGCCGCGCCGGGCGCGGCGAAGGAAAGCGACCGGTCGTAGTACCCGGCGCCGCGGCCGAGCCGGACACCCGCGTCGTCGACGGCGAGCGCCGGGATCAGCACCAGATCGGCCGTCCCCAGCGTGTCGGGACCGAGGCGGCGTCCGGTCGGCTCGAGCAACCCCCGCAGCCGTCCCGGTCCGAGGCTCGACGGATCCTCGTAGACGGCCCACTCCAGCGGGCCCGGCGCGTCGGGGACGATCGGCAGCAGCACCCGTTTGCCCTGGTCCAGAAGTTGATCAAGCAGTGACGTCGAACCCGGTTCGGTACCGAACGGAACATAGGCACACACAATTTCACCGGGCAGCCGAGCGGCGGCCGCGGTGAGCGCCATGGCCTCCCGCGCATGCTCTTCCGACACCTGCGAACGCCGTTCGGCGGTTATCCGGGAACGCCACTCCGTTTTGCTCAGGTGTTCATTGCCGGGCTCGACCACGTGGTCAGGTTAGGCTTCACGCCTATGACAGGCGCAGCGACCACCCCGGCGGCACGGACCACGAGGAGCTTGCCCGATCGGGCGATTTCCGCGGCTTCGGACCGCATCACTCCTGGTAACGGTGGTGAACTTCAGTTCACCGACGGGCCTTCAACGCGTGCCTGGTCGAACGAACGGATCGAGATCCCCCAGTCATGACGGAACCCATCGCCGAAGCGGCCGAGACCGAAGACGCGGGACAGTTCCGTTCCGTCGAGGATCAGATCTCCCTGACCCTGGACGCGGCGGTACGTCCACGTCCGGTCCGGGTCGCCATCTCCGAGGCCCAGGGCCTCCTGTGCGCCGAAGAGGTCGTCGCCGAACACGCGCTGCCCGGTTTCGACCAGGCCGCCGTCGACGGCTACGCGGTGCGAAGCGTCGACGTCCGCTCCGCGGGCCAGGAGCCGGTGCAGTTGCCGGTGGTCGGCGAGATCGCCGCCGGTTCCCGCCAGCCGCGGCGGCTGCAGCCGGGGCAGGCCGTGCGGGTCGACACCGGCGCGCCGCTGCCCACGCTCGCCGACGCCGTCGTCCCGACCGCCTACACCGACGGTCACCAGGCCAAGGTCACCGTGCACCGGTCGGTGCCGTCGGCCGGATACGTGCGCCGGACCGGCGAAGACGTACAGATCGGCGACGTCGCCGTGCGCAAGGGCGACACCATCGGCTCGGCCCAGGTCGGCCTGCTCGCCGCGGTCGGCCGCGCGAAGGTCCTGGTCTACCCGCGACCCCGGGTTTCGATCGTTTCCGTCGGCGACGAACTGGTCGACATCGACCGCACCCCGTCGGTCGGACAGGTTTACGACGTCAACTCCTACGCGCTGTCCGCGGCCGCGCGGGACGCGGGTGCCGAGGTGAGCCGCGTCGGCATCGTCCCCGGCGATCCGAAACGCCTGCGAGAGATCGTCGAAGGCCGGCTGCTGATGTCGGAGATCGTCGTCGTCGCGGGCGGCGCCGGCGGGAGCGCGGGCGACGAAGTGCACGCCGCGCTGTCCGATCTCGGCCACATCGACATGACCCGCGTCGGCATGCACCCGGGCTCCGTGCAGGGTTTCGGCAGGCTCGGTCCCGACTCGGTCCCGACGTTCCTGATCCCCGGCAACCCGATGAGCGCGCTGGTCGTGTTCGAGGTGCTGGTCCGCCCGCTGATCCGCGCCGCGCGCGGCACCCGCAACCCGCACCGCCGGATCGTCGGCGCGCGGCTGCTCTCCCCGATCACCTCGACCAAGGGCCGGAAAGGGTTCCTGCGCGGGCAACTACTGCGCGACGAGGGCAACGGCGAGTACCTGGTGCAGCCGCTCGGCACCTCCGGCGCGCATCTGCTCGCGTCGCTGGCCGAGGCGAACTGCCTGATCAACATCGACGAAGACCTCACCGAGGTCGCCGCGGGCGAGCAGGTCAAGGTGACCTTCCTGGCCCAGCGGGCGTAATGGGCGCACCGATTTCCGGCGTCGCGTATCCGATCGAAAGCAGGCATCCGGGCTGGCCCGCCAAGCTGGGCCCACTCCGGGTGCCCGCCGGGATCCTCGCCGTCCGGCCGGTCCGCCTCCGCGACGCCGGCGAGTGGAGCCGCGTCCGGCTGCGCGATCGCGAGCACCTGGAAATGTGGGAACCGACCGGCGTCGGGCCCTGGCCGGATCGCAACGCGTATTGGTCATGGCCGTCCCAATGGCTGGCACTGCGCGGCCTGGCCAGGCGCGGTCAATGTCTCCCGTTCACCATCACGGTGGATGGACGCTTCGCCGGGCAGATCACTGTGGGTAACGTCATCCGGGCGTCGCTCCGATCGGCCTGGATCGGCTACTGGGTGTCATCGGACATCGTCCGCGGCGGCGTCGCGACCGGCGCCGTCGCCCTCGTCACCGACCACGTCTTCGACTTCGGCGGGCTGCACCGCCTGGAGGCGACCGTCCGCCCCGAAAACACTCCCAGCCTGCGGGTTCTCGCCAAAGCGGGCTATCGGCAAGAGGGACTTTTCGAGCGTTATCTCGATGTCGCGGGTGGCTGGCGGGACCATTTCTGCTACGCCGTCACCAAGGAGGAGACCGGTGACGGACTGGTCTCAAGGCTCGTCTCGAAGGGCCTCGCGGAGCGCGTTTGACCCCGTTACGGGGACGTTCCAGTGACCGCGTTACCACAAGCTGTGAGATTCACCTAATTTGGTGATGCATTTTCCGTGATCGAAACCGGCGAGTCTGCGCGGCGTGTGTGACTGTTGTGGCTAGCGTGACTACAGCAGTGGATCGGGGGAGGTGACGGGAGATGCCCAGTTCGGTGATCATCGTCGCGCTCGCAGCGGCATGGCTCGTCGTTCTCGTGCCCATGGTCGCCCGCAAGCGCCAGCAGGTCGCACGGACGACGGACTCGGCCTTGGCGGCGCGAGTCGTGCGGAGCGGGAGCACACGCCACGAGGGACCGGAGGAGTTCGCGATGGCGGAAAACACGGAACCATCGGTAGAAGACGACCTGGCCGAACTCGAGGCGGAGCTCGACGCCGACCTCGAGGACGAGGAGCCGGAAGCCGAACCGCTTCCCCAGCCCTCGCACACGGCCCGCCCGGAAAGAGAACGCCAAGGCGCGGGCTACCGTCCCGGCCGCGGCGGCTTCGACCCGGAGGCGGCGGACATCGCCGCCCGCGCCAAATACGCGTTCCGGCAGCGGGTCGTCATCGCGCTCCTGGTGCTGGTGGTCACCACCGCGGCCGTCGCCGGCTTCCTGACCCCGACGGTCTGGTGGGCCAACGGTGTCGTCGACGCCGTCCTCATCGGCTACCTGGCGTACTTGCGCCGCCAGGTCCGCATCGAGAACGACATCCGGCAGCGGCGCCTCGCCCGCTTCAACAACACCCGCGCCCCGCGCCGCCCGGCGGTCGACGACGAAGACCACGACGCGCACGAGTCCCGTGAGGACATCGAGGTCGTCGCCACCGAACGCCCGGCCGTCGTGGAACGCAAACCGTCCCCGATGTCCCGCCTCCGGCGCCAAGCCGTCGTCGTCGACCTCGACGACGAAGACCCGGCCTTCCACGAACTCGACGAGCCCGGGACCAGGCCTTTCCGCCGGGCAGCCGGAGAGTGACCCCCGCGTTTCGGGGCTCCATGAGCCACTGATAGGCTCATGGAGCTCCAAACGAGGGGCAAGCTTCACCAGGGGCTGTAGCGCAGTTGGTAGCGCGTCTCGTTCGCATCGAGAAGGTCAGGGGTTCGATTCCCCTCAGCTCCACAGTTCGAAAGACCCGCACTTTCTGAAAGTGCGGGTCTTTCGCGTTTCACGGCCGCCCGGTTTTCTTGCCGATTTCGTCACGAAACATACCGGAATCAACGAATACGAAAGAGCGGATTCGCGCGGGTACCGACCAGGCTTACTGTCTCCCGTTCGTGGCCGGTCCGCTACTAAGATGATCACCAGTCGCACAGCGCATCTGGAGGGACGTCGCCCGTGGCCGGTCGGTTCGGCGTTCTCCTTCGTGACGCCCGCCGCCGGGCAGGTCTGACTCAGGAGGGCTTGGCCGCCCGCGCGGGGGTCGGGGTGCGGACCATCCGCCGTCTCGAAACCGGTGGGGGCACCGACCCGCGCGTCGGCACCGTGACGTTGCTCGCCGACGCACTCGGCATCACCCCGCAGGAACGCGCCGACCTCCTCGCCGCCGCCGACGGCAGGCAGCCGGACGAGCCCGTCGAAGCGCCGCCCGAGGACACCGTCGAAACACCGGTGGTTCCGGCCCCTTCCCTCGTCATCGTGCCCGAAGAGGTGACCGAAGCGGCCGACCATCTGGCCACGATCATCGCCACCCGCCTCCGGCGCGAGGAGGAATTGCGCCGCGTGCACGATCCGTTCCCCCTGCCCGTGCGGTGGCGGATCGCGGCCGACCTCGCCGACCACTGGGACAACATCTGCCGCGTTCCGCACGGGGTGACCGCCGCGCCGCTCGACCTGTCCGGCGAGATCGGCGACATCGCGGACATCTACCGCGGCATCCCGTCACGGAAACTGGTGATGCTGGGCCGCGCGGGAGCGGGCAAGACCGTGCTGACGCTGCGTTTCGCGCTCGACGCGCTGGCCGTCCGGAATCGCGGCGGCGTCGTGCCGGTCATCTTCACCATCGGTTCGTGGGACCCGACCACGACACCGTTTCGCACGTGGCTCGTCGAAACGCTTCAGCGCGACCATCCCGGGCTCTCCGCCGAGGCTCCCGGCGGCTCGACGTTGGCGGCCGTGCTGGTCGACACCGGGTACATCTTGCCCATCCTCGACGGCTTCGACGAGATCGCCGAGGGGCTGCACCGGGCGGCGCTCGAAGCGCTCAACTCCCTGTCCGGTCCGCTGTTCCTGACCAGTCGTTTCGACGAGTACGAGCGTGCGGTCACCAACGTCCACACGCTGACGTCGGCCGCCGTCGTCGAGCTGACCGACCTCGGCGTCGACGACCTCGCCGGTTACCTGCCCCGAACGGCGCGACGCGTCACTCCCGGCGGAACGGCCACGGCGTGGGATCCGGTCTTGGCCGCGTTGCGCGACCCCGAAGCGCCGGCCGCGAACCTGGCCACGGTCCTGAAAACCCCGCTCATGGTCGGGCTCGCCCGTACGGTCTACAGCGACTCGCGCGACCGCGATCCGGCAAGTCTGCTGGACACCGACCGCTTCCCGACGGCGCAGGCGCTCGAGGAGCATCTGCTCGACACCTTCGTCCCCACCGTCTGGGAGGCCGGCGACGTCCGGCAGCGCTGGGATCTCGAACAGGTCCGCCACTGGCTGGGCTTCCTCGCCGACGACCTCGACCGGAGGGAAACCGGCGACCTCGAATGGTGGCGGATGGGTGGCTCGCTGACCCGTT
Organism: Amycolatopsis japonica; assembly: GCF_000732925.1. Classification (NCBI taxonomy): domain Bacteria; kingdom Bacillati; phylum Actinomycetota; class Actinomycetes; order Pseudonocardiales; family Pseudonocardiaceae; genus Amycolatopsis; species Amycolatopsis japonica. The sequence goes on along the minus strand of NZ_CP008953.1, from coordinate 732,584 downwards.
GGTCGCGTGTCCTCCTGGTCACGGCCTCCACCTGGCTGACCACGGCGCTCGTCATCTGGTTCGTGTTGAGCCCGCTCAATTCCCTCAGTTCCGGCCTGCCGTTCCGGTGGCCCGTCGTCCTCGTCGACGGGCTGGCCAGCGGGGCCGTGATCGCCGTTCCGTTCGGTCTGCTGTATTCGTTCCTGGTGGTCCGCAAGGCCGGGTCCCTCGAACCGACGCGTGTGCGGGTGCGGCTGTTCGACCGGCGGGCACGCCGGCCCCGCCTCCGGCGAAGGATCGCGGTCAGGTTCGCGGCGGGTGTGGCGGGCGGCGTGCTGGCGGCCGTCGCCGTCACCCTTGTCGGCGTCTTCGTGAGGGCGCTGTCGCCGGATCTCGTCGTCATCGACGATCTCGGCCATCTCCTCCGCCTGATCCTGGTCGACGTCACCGTTTTCGAGCTCGCCTTCGGCCCTGTCTGCGGCGGGCTGCTGGCACTCCTCACCCTTCTCCAGGTACCCGCCAATCTGACCACCGCCACCAGCCCCGCCGATCTGCTCGCGGCGAACCGCTCGACCGTGCTGCGCGTCGTCGGGTTGTTCGCGCCGGTGCTCGCGATCGCGATCGGCCTCGGCAGTTTCGGAGCCGCGGCAGCGCTGGAGAGCATCACGGGCCCGTCCTTCCACCTCGTGCGCTCGTTCAGGGTCAGTGCTCTGCTCGGCCTCACCGCGGGGCTCGTCACGGCCTTCGCGTACGTGATCACCTTCACCGCGTGGGGCCAGTGGCTGGTCTTCACCCGCTTGCGGCTCCCCCTGCTCCGCAAGCTGCCGTGGGCCGTCACCGCGTTCCTGGACGACGCGTACCGGCGAGGGGTGCTGCGCCAGTCCGGCGCCGTCTACCAGTTCCGGCACGCCCGGTTGCAGCAGCACCTCGCGAAGGCCTACCGCGCCCAGCTCTAGGGCCTTTTCGCAGCTCAGCCCCACCGGCCGTAAATGGCCGCCGCTCGACCTTCCGGCTCCGGCACGCCCGCCGCCAGCATGGGTCGCATCGACAAGCGGTCAGTGGGAGGGGGAACCGGGGTGAGCACCGAGACCGCGCCGGAGGGCGAGGTGAACTGGGAGGCTTACAGCCACGAAGAGCTGCACGGGATGCTGTGGCAGGACGCCGACGTCACGGACGTCAGCACGATCGCCGCGGACTGGTCCGGGCACCGGGCGGCCTTGGTCAACCACGCCGAGGTGCTGCGCGAACAGCACACCGCGCTGCTGGACGGCTGGCGCGGCAGCGGCGCGGAGGAGGCGGCCCGGCGGCTTCTCGTGCTCGCCGACCGGGTGGAGAAGATCGCGGAGCTCGCCCACGCCGGCGAGCGGGCCGCGCAACAGGCGGCCGACGCGCTGGCGTGGGCCAGGGCCACGATGCCCGCCCCGGCGGACGACCCGGCCGTACCGATGACGAGCATGTTCGTGGACTGGACCTTCGGCGGAGCCGGTTTCAGCTTCTACTCCGACACCGGCACGGCCGATCTGCGGAAGCAGCGCGCCGTCCAGACCATGCGGACCTACGAGTCGAGCCTGACGAATTCGAGCAGGCTGATCGGGCAGGCACAGGGCACGATCCCGGCCGCCTCGACCATGCCGGGCGGTGGCGACACCACGGTGAGCGCCTCGGCCTCCTCGCCGGAGCGCACCACCCCGAGCGGGTCTTCGTGGCAGCGCCTCACCGGCTCCGGCGGGCTCGGACAAGTCCCGGCCGGCGCCTTCGTGAACCCGCTCGCGAACGGCGTGCGAGTGGGGGCGGCGGCGTTGCCGGTCGGTCCCGGCGCGATGGCGGCGCAGACGGCCGCCGAACCGGCCGCGACGCGCACCGGCGCCGTGGGTCAGCCGGCTCCGGTCGGCGCTGGCACGCATGGCCGGTCCGACGAGGACGACCACACGAACCAGCTGCCGACGATCGACCACGCGCTGTTCCCTCTCGCGGAACCCGCCAGCGAGGCGGTCATCGGCCTTCCCCGGCAGGAGTGGCGATGAGCGCGGGGCGCGGCATCGAAGTCGAGCTGGACCTGCTCGACGCGCGCATCACGACGCTGGCCGATCTCGGCGATCTCACCGCCGATCTGGTGGCCACCGCGAGCAGGCTCGCGGAACGGCTGCCGATGCTGGGAACAGCGCCGCCCGCGGCGTACCTGGCGAACCGCCTGCGGGAAGCCGCGGGAGGCTCCGGACTCGCGGGCGAGGTCAAGGCCGCGGAACGCGAAGTCCGGGAATACCAGCAGATGCTGGCGTCCGCCAAACGCAAGTACCAAGAGCGGGACCAGCGCTCCGGCGACGAGCTCAGGGGGCAAGCCTCGTGACGCCGTTCGACGAACACGGCAGCCGCTTCGAACTCGCGGAGCTCGATCTGCTCGCCACCTTCGCCGGAGTACCGCTGCCGTTCCCGTTGCGGATTCCGTCGTTCGGCCGGATCGCGGGCGAACGCGAGGTATCGCTCAGCGCCGCGGGTGGTTCGCTGGCCGAGCGTGGCCTCGCCACGGCGGACGGACCCGCCGGCCTGGCCGGGGCTCTGGTCGCCGCGCTGCGCGGGTACCACGGCTCGGTCGATCTGGTGCTGGCCCACAAGGGAAGCTTGACGGGGTTCGCGGCGATGATCCACGAAGACCGGGCGGTCCTGTGTGGACAGACGCTCGGTGGCGCGCCGAGCCCGGTGACCGTCATGAGGGTCGCGTACGACGCGGTGGCCGACACGCTCTCCGGGCTCCTTCCCGAGGTGCCTGCCGCACCGACCCTGCCGATCACCTTGTCTCCGGGGGCCGCCGGGGACGGCCCGGCCGCCGAAGCGCTCGCCACCGTGCTGCCTTCGCTGACGGGACGCGGCCAGCTCGGTGTCGTGCGCCGATCGGGCGCCGAGAAACGGCCGCTCGAACTCTCCTGGTTGGACGGTCCTTCGGGAAGAGTCCGGATCGACCACGACGACCGCGGCTGGGTGAGCGTCAATCCGTTGCGGCACAACGAACTCGTTCACGCACTACGCGAGGCGGCGGCACTGGCCAGCCAGTGACGACGCGTTCCATCGAACAAGGAAGGGGAACACCATGGAGCCGGCACAATGGCTCGCCGACTACCGAGACCGGCTCGAACGCGCCGCGGACGGCGCGCGCCAGGCTCGGGAAAGTCTCGAACAGGCGGGGGCGACGGCACGCTCACCCCGGGGTGAGGTCACCGTTTCGGTCAACGCGGCGGGGGTGCTCGAGGGTGTCGCTTTGACGCCCGCCGCGCGCAGACTCGAAGCCGACGCGCTCGCCGTGTTGATCGTGACCACCGCACGCGAGGCCCAGCGTCTCGCCGGCGAACGGATGGCCGACGTGATGGCCGGGTATCTCGGCGACGGCCCGGCACTCACCCGGCTCACCCGGCACCTCTCGCCGGAGGTCGTGCGATGACCGCGGAACGGTCCTACACCGTCGATTCCGACCAGTTACGCCGGCACGCGGGCCGGCTCGCCGCGCATGCCGACCAGTTGTCGTCACTCGGCACGGCACTGCCCGGTGAAATGCCGCCGACGGCGCTCGGACCGTTCGCGCAGTGCTTCACCGCGGGCATCGGCGCCGCGATGAGCCGGACGAGGGACGCGTTCGCCCGCACCGCGTCGGTCATGGACGACGTCGGCGGAGGCATGCGGAGGGCGGCCGGGATGTATCAGAGCACGGACGAAGAACACGCCGCCCGCCTGAACCGGGACGGAGGCGCACGATGACGACGGCGGTGGAGGTCAGCACCGCGCTCGCGAACCTGCGTATCGCGCGGGATTCCGTCGGCGGCAAGGAATGGCTGTCCGCGGAGCTCAGCGGCGAACCGGCCGTCTCACTCGACATGCTCGGCTCGACGGCGAGCCCGTTGTCCGCGCTGAGCAGCGCCGGGTGCGACTTCCTGACACCGATGATCTCGTTCCTCGAAGAGCCGCTCGGGCAGCTTCGCGGCGAGCCGGGGTCGGTTTCGGCTCCCTCCGCCGAGCACGACCGGGTCTCGCGGGGCGCGAACTCCGTCGCCGAGGACTACGGCTCCACGACGGAGAACGAGACGAGCGAATGGTCCGGGGACGCCAAGCGGGATTACACCGCGACGGCGACGAAGCTGGTCGACGGGATCAAAACGGTCGCAGAGGCCGCGGCGACCAACGCGAAGGCGATCGTCGCGGCCGGTGAGGTGGTGGCGCAGGCCGTCGACATCGTCACCCGCCTGATCACCGAGGCCGTCGGGAAGATCGTGCCGATCATGACGAGGGCCATCGCGGCGGCGCCCGCGACGTTCGGGGCCAGCATCGCCGAGGCGATCCCGGAGTGTGTGGCGATCGCCGTCGAACACGGCGGCCGGATCGCGGCGAAACTCGGCGAACTGCTCGTCAGCGGCGAAAACCTCGTGAAATTGCTCGAAGGCGTCGCCGGTGTGCTCGACGTCGTCGAGAAAGGCCTCACCGCGATCGGTGACGCCTCGGCGAACTCCGAAAAAGACTGAGGGAGAAGAGAATGGGAACGAAGACCCAGCGGATCGCCGGTGTCGCACTGGCCGTCGCGCTCGCCGTGCCGGTCGCGCCCGCGGTGGCGGCCGAGACCGGCGATCACGCCGCCGTACAGACCATGCTCGACCGCTTCCAGCGGAAGGCGGGCCCCGGCGCGGCCGTCCACGCCGGCGACGGCCAAGGCTCGTGGACCCTGTCGAGCGGCTCGGCCACCACCCCCGGGCAGCGGCCCATCACGGCCGGCGACCATTTCCGGGTCGCCAGCCAGACCAAGACCTTCACCGCGGCCGTCGTGCTCCAACTGTTCGACGAGGGGATCGTCGACCTCGACGCTCCGATCGAGCGGTACCTGCCCGGCGTCGTCACCGGGAATTACGACGGCACCGTCATCACCGTGCGGCAGCTGCTCAACCACACGGCGGGATTCCCCCACGACCCCGCCGGCGCGAAGACCAAACCGGACGGCACGTTCGACCTGGCCACGCTCGTGCGGGCCGCGATGGACGACAAACCGGTCTCCGCGCCTGGCGCCTACCATTACTCCAACGTCGGCTACCTGGTGCTCGGCCTGCTGATCGAGAAACTCACCGGGAAATACGTCGGTGACGCGATCACCGAGCGGATCATCGAACCGCTCGGGCTGACCGAAACCTCGTTCCCGCCGCCGGGAAAGCGCACGCTCACCAGTCCGTATCTGCCCGGATACCAGGGTTTCCAGCTCGGTGGCGCCTACTTCTGGGTCGATATGACGACCTCGTTCGAGCTCTCGAAGTGGAGTGCGTCGGCCGCGATCGAATCCACCTTGACGGATCTCGCGAAGTTCGACCGTGCGCTCGTTTCGGGCACGGTCGTCTCGCCGAAGGCCCTCACGGAGATGCGCACCGTCGTGCCGTGGACGCCGGGTTCTCCCGCCGGGTACGGCCTCGGGCAGTTCAGTATCCAGTTGTCCTGCGGCGGCGTGGCCTGGGGACACGACGGTTCCCTGCCGACCGGGCACGCGTCGCTGACACTGGCCACCGACGACGGCTGGTTCGCGTCGGTCGTGACCAACACGAACCAGCTCCCGACCGACCCGAGCGCCATCGACGTCGCCAACGCCGCCCTGTGTGAGGGGAGGTAGATCGGTGACCCCGGCATCGCTCAGTCGCTTCGCGGTGCCGGGGTCACCGCCGGGTTTGTACGAATCTTGTACGAGCGTGAACAACCTTCGATCGGGACCGCGAAACCCGACGAAGGCGAGCGCCCATGTCCGAGCAGCTGCCCACGGACCCCGTCCGGTCCCCGTTCTCCCGGCGCTCGCTGCTGCGGGCCGGTGGTGGTCTCGCCGCGACGACGGCGCTGCTCGGTACCGGCGCGGTGTTCGCCGGACCGGCTTCGGCCGCGGTGCCTGCGTCCAAGCGGTTCGACCTCACCAAGCCGTCCTATGACGAGTTCCGCAGCAAGATCTTGCACGAATCGCACCACGTGATGCAGGGCTTCGCGTTCGATAACCAGAACGTGCGCATCTTCATCGTGAACGCCCGCAACGGCGGGACCGGCGACGACCTTTGTGTCACCCAGGTCAACTTCTCCGGTGAGATCCAGGGCTCGATGCATCTGAACAACGCCGGGCACGGGGTGTCGATCGGGGTCGAACCGGTGGGCACCGACTCCTACATCTGGATGGAATGCGACTCGGACGACCCCACGAGCGCCGGCCGCGGGACGGCGCTGGCCCGGTTCAAGTTCGTCAACGGTGGCACGCCTTCGGTGAAGAAGTTCCTCACCGGCAGCGACACGATCACCTGCGCCACCGATCCGATCAACAAGCGGATCGCGGTACGCCGCAAGGAAAACGGCAAGATGTTCTACAGCGTCTACCCGCTCGCGTCCGCGGCCGCCGGTAACTTCAGTTCGCCGCTGGCGCATTTCGCGCAGCCCGCGCTGTCGACCGTGCCGGTGACCTTCCAGGGCTACACCATCTACGGTCAGTATCTGTACACATTGGACGGTACGGGACACGCGGACCCCGCCGACATCAACTCCTACGTCACCTGCATCGACATGAACACGGGCACCGTGAAGAGCCGCGCATTGACCAAGGCGGGGCAGTCGCTGGTGTTCCGTGAGCCGGAGGGTCTCGGGATCTACCGGAGCCTGGCCGGGGAAACCCGGCTGTACATGGGCTTCGGATCGCGTAGCAGCATGGACAACATCAACCGCTACGCGAACCTGTTCTACAAGAACGTCCTCATCGACTGACGACTCGCGGCGAACGCGGCCGCCGCCAGGGCGGCCGCGAAAAGCCCGTACGAGGCCGACAATCCGGTGCTTGAGGAACTCAAGGCGCCACCGACGGCCCTACCCAGCAATTGCCCGACACATTCGGCGGTGATGACGGCGGTCGCCAGTTCGGCGGCGGTGAAACCGCTCGCGTCCGCCGTCGTGGCCCTGATGTACAGGCCCGGGTAAGCGAGTCCGACGCCGATTCCGGCGACCGCCCAGGCGACGAGGGCTATGGCGAACGAACCACCGAAGGCCACGGCCGCGGTGCCGAGAGCGGTCAGGCTCAGGCCCACGACGGGAAAGCGCGCCGAGGAGAACTTGGCCGCCACCAGGCTGGTCACCGCCCAGCCGAGCGGAGCGGCACTCAGGACGATCGCCGCTTGCCCGAGGCTCAGCTGGAAACCGCTCGTCAGGAGCACGGTGATCAGGCTGTCCGCGCCGAAATAGCCGATCGCGAACAGCACCATCGCGCCGAGCGCGGCGGGGGTTCCCGGCCGGAGCCGTGCGGTGCCCGGCGGCAGGATCGCGATCATCCCGGCGGCGGTGATCGCCGCCCCCGCGAGCGCGAGCGGCCAGAAACCCGCGCTGAACACGGCGATCGCGGCTCCCAGTGGCACCGACAGCGTCTGCAGCAAGGGCCGTGAAGCGGCATCGGGTGCGTCGCCGCGCGCGGCACGCACGACCAGCAAGCGTCCAAAAAGGACGAACGGCACCGGAAGCAGCAGGGTCCACCGCCAGCCGACGAGATGTTCCAGGCCGAGGGTCGCGGCCGGGCCGACCAGTGCGGGCACGATCCACATCGCCGACGACGCCGCGATCACGCGGATCCGCAGCCGGTCGTCGAGATGCCGGATCGCCGAGCTGACACCGAAAATCGCCAGGAGGCCGCTGGCGAGCCCGGCGGAGAACTGGCCGAGGGCGAACATCCACGCCGTCCGTGCCGACGCGGCCAGGGTGAGCCCGCCGAGGTAGGCGATCATCCCGACCGCGAGCGTGCCGCGAGGGCCCAGCCGGCCGAGGACCCTGCTAGCCAAGGGAAGCGCGACGAACAACCCCAGCGTCGAACCGGCGATCAGGAGACCGAGGTCGCCCCTCGCGTCGAGATCGCCGGCGACGACGGGCAGCAAGGTGGAGGCGACGAAACCGGTGACGGCGGCCGCGAATTCGAGCGCGACGATGCCGACCGCCAGCCGGATTCCGGTCATGTGTAGAGGTCTCGGTCGTACCGGTTCAGCTGTACCCAGACCCCGTCCGGATCTTGGACGCGCAGCGAGTGACCGTAGCCCTCGTCCATCGGCGGGCCCGGTTCGAATCCGGCTGCCCGCAAGCGTTCCGCGACGTCCTCCAGTGGTTCGTCGACTTCGAAGGCCAGCTCACAGCGGCCGACGTCTTCGCCGGACGACCGGTGGATGGCCAGCATCCCGGCCTCGGCGGGCATTTCGACCCAGCCGCCGGGGCGCGACACCGGCCCGGTCCGCAGGCCGAGCACCTCGTAGAACCGGGTCATGGCCTCGACGTCCGCGCTGTAGCGGATCGGCATGATCTTCATCGCTCGCGTTCCTCACTGGTCCGCAACAGGTATTCCTCCAGCACTCGTTCGACGAACGACGAGAGCGACTCGTCCGCGTCGACGGACGCGTGCTTCACCCGCTTGATGAGGTCGGGCGGCAGATAGACGTTGAATTGCCGTTTCTCGACCTGAGCCATGCTCGCATGCTAGCAAACGAGCACAAGCAGTACCGTGACCAGCGCCAGACCCGCGCCGATCCACGGGATGGCGGCCAGCGAAGCGCCCAGGTTCAGCGCCCCGGCGGCGAAGGCGGGAGTGAGACTGATCCCCAGTTGGAAGGCCGAGACCGTGGTCGCGCCTGCCAGAGTCGGGGCGGACGCGGCGATCGTGAAGACCCGCCCGTAGAGCGCCGGATTGAGCACGAAGGCCGCGATGCCCAGCAAGAACACCGTCGGCACGACGACCCAGACGGAAGTGGCGAAAAGAGCGAGTATCGCCGAGAAGACCGCGATGCCGACGCCGCCGCCGAGCAGCGCGTGGCGCGGGCGGCGGTCGGAGATCCGGCCGCCGATCGACAGTCCGGCGAAGGCGCCGATCCCGAACAGCGCGAGGACCGCGGGGATCCAGACCGCGGGAACGACGTCCTCGAGCATCGCCGCCAGGTAGTTGAAGGACACCATGTACGCGGCGGTGCTCAGGATGGTGATCGCGTAGACGCCCCAGAGGCGCGGCGTCCGCATGGCGCGCAGCTCCCCCGAAAGGCTGGGTTCCGCCGAAGGCGCGGTGGCGGGCAGGCCGACGGCGCACGCGACCACGCCCACGACGGTCAGCGTCACGACTCCCCAGAAGCCGCCGGTCCAGTCGGTGAGGTTGCTCAGCAGCGTGCCCACCGGTCCCCCGGCCACCATGGCGACGCTGAGCCCGGCGACGACGACGCCGGAGGCGCGGGCGTTGCGGTCGGGGGTCACCAGGCTGATCGCGGTCACGGTGGCGACCGCGAAGAACCCGGCGTAGGCGAGACCGGCGACGAACCTGGTGACCAGGAGGATCCAGTAGTCGTCGGCGAGCAGGCCGACGGCGATGGCTGCGGCGAAGGCGGCCTGCGTGGTCATCAACGCCGTACGCCGAGGCCATTTCAGGCTGAGCACGGCGAACGGCGGGCCGCCCAGGACGACACCGAGCGCGAACGCGGTGATGAGCGCGCCCGCGGAGGACAGGGAGACACCGAGATCGGCGGCGACCGCGGGCAGGACCCCGGCCATCAGGAACTCGGCGCTCCCCATCGCAAACAGGCTGAAGGCGAGGAGGTAGACCCCGGCGGGAAGGCGTTTCGTCTCGATCATGGCGCCAGCATCGGGAGATTCTGGCTGTTTCGGCAAAGAACTTTGCCGGAATCGGGACGAGCTGCTCTGCTGGCCGCATGGAGAGCCAACCCGCCGTCACCGCGGCGATCGAACTGATCGCGCCCCGGCTGCGCCGCGCCAGGGACAAGAAAGGCACGACGCTGGTGGAGCTCAGCCGCGCCACCGGCATCTCCACCAGCACCCTGTCCCGCCTCGAATCCGGACAGCGCAAGCCGAGCCTCGAACTGCTGCTGCCGGTGATCGCCGCGCTGGGCCTGCGCGTCGACGAGATCGTCCCCTCACCGAGGGTGCTCGAAGTGCCTTCGGACGGCCGGGCGCTCATCCCGCTAACACGGCACGAGGACGGGCCTCGCGCCTACAAGATGACGATCCCGGCGAGCGACGACGAGCCCCGCACCCGAACCCACACCGGCCGCGAATGGCTTTACGTGCTGCGAGGCAGGCTGCGGCTCGTGCTCGGCGACCAGGACGTCGTACTCGGTCCCGGCGAGGCCGCCGAATTCGACTGCCGGACGCCGCATTGGTTCGGCGCCACCGGCCGCGGGCGGGTCGAGGTGCTCAGCCTCTTCGGCGAACAGGGCGAGCGGATCCACGTCCGCGCCCGCACCCGATGAACGTCAGACGCGCTGCTGGATACGGATCAGGTTCCCGGACGGGTCGCGGACGGCGCCGTCACGCAGGCCGTACGGCTGGTCGGTCGGCTCCTGGATGATCTCGGCGCCCGCCTCCTGCAGGTGCTTGAAGAGGCCGTCGAGGTCGTCGGAGGAGAACAGGATCCCCGCGTAGGTGCCCTTGGCCATCATCTCGCTGATCACCCGGCGTTCGTCGTCGGTGATGCCCGGGTCGACGGCGGGCGGGTGCAGCACGATCGACACGGGCTGCCCCGGCGGGCCGACGGTGAGCCAGCGCATGCCGTCGTAGCCGACGTCGTTGCGCACCTCGAAACCGAGGAGGTCGCGGTAGAAGGCCAGTGCGGCTTCGGGGTCGGTCTGAGGAAGGAAGCTTCCGTGAATGGCGATGTCCATGACGGTCACGCTAGGTGAGACCGGTTCTCGACGCTTCTCGATTCCTGATCGCTCTTCCGTGCCGCCTTGATCGCCTCGACACTGCGATCGACGTCCGCTTCGGTCGTGCTCCAGTTCGACACGGAGATGCGCATCAGGCGCCGTCCGTGCCAGGTGGTCGCGCCCATCCAGCACTCGCCGGACCGCTGGAGGGCTTCGACGACGCGGTCTGTATCGCCGTCGAAGGCGACGAGCACTTGGTTCAGCACCACGTCGTTCACAACGGTGACGCCCTCGCACGCCTCGAGTTTCCCGGCGAACCTCCTGGCCAGCGCGCAGCATCGTTCGACCATCTCGGCGATGCCCTCGCGGCCGAGCTCGCTGAGCGCGGCCCACGTCGCGAATCCCCGCGCCCGGCGGGAGGACTCCGGCACGAAGTCGCCCGGCGCTCGCACCCCGTCGGCGCCCTGGCCGGTCAGATAGGCAGCGGTCACCGCCATGGCAGCCCGGTGCGACTCAGGATGGGCGCAGAACGCGTAGCCGCTGTCGTACGGGACGTTGAGCCACTTGTGCCCGTCGACCGCCCAGGAGTCGGCCCCGTCCAGGCCCGCGGTCCATCGCCTGAGCGTGGGAGCGGCGGCCGCCCAGAGCCCGAACGCGCCGTCGACGTGGACCCACGCGTCGTGCCGGCGGGCGATCTCCGTCGCGGCGGCGAAGTCGTCGAAAGCGCCGGTGTTCACGTTCCCGGCCTGGAGGCAAACGATTGCGGGCCCGTCGAGCGTCCTTTCGAGATCGGCGATGTCGATGGCACCTTGGCCGTTCGCGCGCACCGGCCGCACCGCGTCGGTGCCCAGGCCCAGCAAGCGGAGCGACCGGTCGATCGACGCGTGTCGCTCCTCTCCGGCGACGACCCGCAGAGGCGGCGCCCCCTGCAGTCCCCGGCGCTCGACGTCCCATCCCGCCCGTGCCAGCAGGTGATGCCGGGCGGCGGCCAGGCCGACCGTGTTCGCTCCCTGTCCGCCGGTCACGAAGCCGAACGAGGCACCGGCCGGGAGACCGAGGACCTCCTTGAGCCATTCGCCCGCCACGTCCTCGACGATCGCGGCGGCGGGCGAGGTGACCTGGTTGAACGCGGGCTGGTCCCATCCGGTCGCCAGCATGTCGGCCGCGGTCGCGGCGTCGAGCGCGCCACCGGTGACGAAACCGAAGTACCTCGGCCCGGTGTTCGCCACCAGCGCCGGCTCGACGGCGTCGGCCAGCCGCCGGATCACGTCGGCGGGCGGGGTGGGCTTTTCGGGCAGTTCGCCGAGCTTCTCCCGGACGCCCGTCGTGTCGTCCGGGAAGACCGGGGCGTCGGCGACGCTTTCGCGGTATCGGGTGACGCGGGCGGCGACGTCGGCCAGGAGATCTCGCAACTCACTCATCCGACGGCTCTCTTTCGATCGTCGCGAACCACGCGGGAGCGCCCTCTTCGTCGTGGAACCTCGTCCGGACGCGCTCCTCCACGATGGCCTTCACACGCCATCCTGCCCCGAAGGGCTTTGTCAGCGCTTCACGTTTTACCGGGTGGGGCCCGGCGTTCTCGCCGTCGCTGAAGCACAGGATGTAGAGCGTCCCCTTGGTGACCGCTTCGAGGCTCTTGGCGTACGCGACGCGCTCGTCCGCGTCGAAAGCGTGGAAGAGCCCGCAATCGAGCACGGTGTCGAACCGCCGCCCGAGCCGCTCCAGGTGAAGCGCGTCCGCCGTCAAGAATTCGGCGTCGAGCCCGAGCTCGCTCGCCCTTCGCCGTGCGATGGCGAGGGCCGTCTCGGCGACATCGACGCCCAGCACCGGAAGCCCTCGCGACGCGAGATGAAGCGCGTTCTCGCCCGACCCGCAGCCCGCGTCGAGCACCGTGCCGGTGAAGCTTCCCGCCGCCCGCACGACCGCGGGCTGGGGTCCGCCGAAATCCCAGGGGGCGGGGCCTTCGAGGTACGAGGCGTCCCAGGGCAGGCCGGTCATCCGCTCGTGACTGGTCGGGTTCCTGCCGCCGAACGGATCGTCTTCCGACATGGTGACCGCCCTTCCCGCACTCCGGCGTGGCACGACATCACGAGCTTAGGCGCGACGGCCGTGACCAGGGCGTCATGTGACCTTGGGAAACCTTGTTTGACCTGCGTCGGAATGCCCCGGTACCGTTAGGCGTTAGCACTCTTGTCGGCTGAGTGCCAATGCACGAAGGAGCAGCAGTGCCCACCTACCAGTACGCCTGCAAGGAATGCGACCACGCTTTCGAGGCCGTGCAGTCGTTCTCCGACGCGAGCCTGACCGTGTGCCCGCAGTGCTCGGGACCGCTTCGCAAGGTCTTCAGCTCGGTCGGCGTGGTCTTCAAGGGCAGCGGTTTCTACCGCAACGATTCGCGCGACTCGAAGGCCAACACGACCGCGGCCCCGGCCAAGACCGAGACGAAGTCGGAGTCGAAGACCGAGTCCAAGTCGGAGACCAAGAGCGCGGCATCCTCCTCCACGGGTACGACGAAAACGGCCGCCGCCGCTTCCTGACGTCCCGAGTTGTCCACAGGCCCCCGGTTATCCACAGCCGGGGGTTTTCGTTCTTTCCAGGGCCGCGTACCGCCCCTAGCGTCGAGATCATCACCGATCGACGAGGGGGAATCCCGTGCTCCACGCTCTGCCCGTCCTGCGAAGACTTCGCGGCAGGCCCGCGCGACTGCTCCGCCGCTGGCTTGCCCTGTCCCTGCTGCTCAGCGGCCTGGTCGCGCTCTTCCTTCCCGCTTCCGCACGCGGTGCGCCCGGCACCGCCACCGTGGTCTCCGCCCGCGACCTCCCGGCCGGGTCGGTGCTGCGCGCCGGCGACCTGAAGCTCGTCGACCTCCCGGACGACGTCCGTCCACAGGGCGCCATCGGCCTGCCCGCCACGGTGGAGGGACGGCTGCTCGTCGGTGCGGCGCGGGCGGGTGAACCGCTGACCGACGTCCGCCTGCTGGACGCGGCCATCCCCGGATCGGGTGATCCCGAGAGTTCAACTGTCCCGGTGAGGCTCGCCGACGCCGGCGTCACGGAGCTGCTCAGGCCGGGCCAGCGGGTCGACGTCGTCGCGGCCGCCGAGGCCGGGCGCGAAGCGTCTGTGCTGGCCAGCATGGCTGTCGTGGCGGCCGTGGGGGCTCAGGCGGCCCGCGACCCGACGGCTCCCAGTGCCGGGAGCACGGGACCTTTGGTGCTGCTTTCCCTGCCTTCCGCGATCGCGACACGAGTCGCCGCCATCTCGCTGGAACGGTCCATAACGGTTACCCTCCGCTAGCTCGCGCCTGCCCATGGCGGCGGGCGCCTGCGTCCCCCCGGTATGGAACGGGACGGTCGGCGAACCGTCCCAGGTGAAGAGGAGAGCGTCTTGCTCAAGGGTTTCAAGGACTTCCTGATGCGCGGGAACGTCGTCGACCTCGCGGTCGCGGTGGTCATCGGCGCCGCGTTCACCGCGATCGTCACGGCCTTCACGAACGGCCTGATCAAACCGTTGATCAACGCCATCGGCGGGTCGGACGCCGCCAAGGGGCTGGGGTTCAACATCCTCAGCGCGAACGACTCGACGTTCATGGACTTCGGCGGCGTGATCAACGCGGCCATCAACTTCGTGATCGTGGCCGCCGTCGTCTACTTCGTGATCGTGCTGCCGGTCAAGCACGTCCAGGAGCGGCGCAAGCGCGGCGAGGAGGCGGGCCCGGCGGAGCCGACCGACGTCGAACTGCTCACCGAAATCCGCGACCTGCTCCGCGCGCAGCAGAACCGCCAAAGCTGACCCGGTTCACCGGTCGTGATGAGGCGGCCGGTTCTCCAGGAACCACGAGTCGGAGTCCGGGGTGCGCCGCCCCGGCTCTCGCTCGTCGGAGGTCGTGTCCGGCAGGACGTCGCCGAAGATCTCGTCGACCCGTCGTTTCGCCGCCGCGGCGGAGCGCTTGTCCTCGTCTTCACCTGGCATGACGTCCATTTTCGCACCGGTCGCGAGGTCCGCCGACCGGTGGGACCATCAGCGCATGAGCATTGTCGACAAAGCGAAGGGGCTGGCCGCTCAGGCCATCCACAAAGCGGAAGAGGTCGCGGGCGAAGTCCGCGAGAAGGCCGGGCCGCTGGCCGAGAAGGCGGGCGACGTCGCGGCCAAGGGAGTCTCGGCGGCGTCTGCCGGGGCGAACAAGGTCACCGGTGGCCGGTTCGAGGACAAGATCGGCCACGTCACCGAGAAGATGGAGGGAGTGTTGCACCAGGACAAAAAGGGCGAGCCCGGGACAGAGCCCGGACCCGCGCCCAAGAATTAAGCCTCTTCGAGCCCGGACAGCTCGTCGATCACGTACGGCACCAGCGACGAGAGCGTCGCCATGCCGTCGCGGACGGCCGCGCGTGAACCCGCGAGGTTGACCACCAGCGTGCTGCCGGAGACGCCGACGAGCCCGCGGGAGATGCCCGCGTCCACCGCGCCGGCGGCGAGGCCGGACGCGCGCAGTGCCTCACCGATGCCCGGGATCGGGCGGTCGAGCACACCGGCCGTCGCGTCGGGTGTGCGGTCGCGCGGGGAGACCCCGGTGCCGCCGACGGTGATCACCAGGTCGGCGCCGCCGATCACCGCGGTGTTGAGCGCGTTGCGGATCGCGGCCGTCTCGGCCTCGACCACGACGACGCCGTCGACGATGAATCCGGCCTCTTCGAGCAGCTCCGTGACCAACGGTCCCGTGTTGTCCTCGTGTTCGCCGTGGGCGACGCGATCGTCCACGATGACCACCAGTGCGCGGCCCAGCCGTTGTGCGCTCCGTTCCATAGGCACACCGTATCCGGTTTCGGCTGATCTTCGCTTCGGCGGTGCCGCGTAGTTGTGACGATTCCCTGACGTAAGCCGGTGATCCGGCGCCGCCGCCGGAAATCGCCCCTAGCGTCGGAGCGGTGCGAACACTGATAACCGGCGGGGCCGGGTTCATCGGCTCCCACATCGCCGATCTGCTGTCCGATCAAGGCCACGAGGTGGTCGTCCTCGACAGCCTCCTCGGCACCGCGCACGGTTCGCCGCGCCCGCCCGGGTACACCGGCCGCCACCGGTTCCTGCGTGGCGACGTCACCGACACGGAGCTGGTCGCCGAGTTGCTGGACGGCGTCGACGCGGTCTGCCATCAGGCGGCCGTCGTGGGACACGGGATCGATCCGTCCGACGCGCCGTCGTACGCGCTGAACAACGACTACGGGACGGCTGTGCTGCTCGCGGCGATGCACCGGGCGAAAGTGCGGAAACTGGTGCTCGCCTCGTCGATGGTCGTCTACGGCGAGGGGCGGTACGAGTGCCCCGTCCACGGGATCGTCGCGCCGTCGGCGCGGAAACAGTCCGATGTGGATGCCGGACGTTTCGAGCCCACGTGCGCGGCATGCGGCGCCGAGCTCGGCTGGCGGCTGGTTCCCGAAGACGCGCCGTTGCAGCCGCGGAGCACCTACGCGGCCACGAAGCTCGCCCAGGAACATCTGGCGGCGGCGTGGGCCCGGCAGACCGGCGGAACGGTCTGGGCTCTGCGCTACCACAACGTCTACGGGCCACGGATGCCGCAGAACACCCCGTACGCGGGTGTCGCGTCGCTGTTCCGTTCTTCGCTTTTGCGCGGTGAGGCGCCGATCGTGCTGGAGGACGGCAAGCAGCAGCGCGACTTCGTGCACGTCCACGACGTGGCGAGGGCGAACGTCCTGGCGCTGGGCACCGACGGCCCCGAAGGCGACCTGACGCCGCTGAACATCTGTTCCGGGCAGCCCCACTCCGTGGGCGAACTCGCCGAGGAGCTCGCGAAGGCCTGTGACGGGCCTGCCCCGAAGATCGCCGGCGGTGCCCGTCCCGCCGACGTCCGGCATGTCGTCGCGGATCCCGCCCGCGCCGAACGGCTCCTCGGCTTCACCGCGCGAGCGGGTTTCGCCGAAGGCATCGCCGGTTTCGCCACCGCTGAGCTGCGGGAACCGGTCGGTTCCTGAAACCGGGAACAGACCGGGCCCCCGGCCGGTTGTCGTTCCCGGCAACGGAATCGACTTTTTTGGGGGTTTTGGTGGGCATCACCGTCGGAGACATCGAGATCGAAGCGCTCGGGGACGGCCTGATCCGGCTGCCGCTCGCGTTCTTCCCCGGTCTCGACCCCGAAGCCCACCCGGACGTCTTCGACGAGGACGGCACCGTGCACGTCCCGACCGGCGCGTACCTGATCCGCGGCAACGGCCGCACGATCCTCGTCGACACCGGCCTCGGCCCGCGCGAATTCGCCTTCCCGCCGGGGATGACGCCCGCCAAGGGCGACCCCACCCCGCCGATGGGCACGGGCGGCGACCTCGCGGCCGCGCTCGACAAGGCCGGATGCCCGGTGGACGAGATCGACACCGTCTTCCTCACCCACCTGCACAACGACCACATCGGCTGGATCGCCCCCGAAGGCGACCTGACCTTCCCCGATGCCCAGGTCGTCTTCGGCCAACTCGACTGGGACGCGCTGATCGCACCCGCCGGGACGGGCGAATGGAGCCGCGTCGGGATGGAGACCGCCCGCGGCGCGGGGCTGACCGAGGCGATCAGCGGCGACGACGTCGAGATCGCGCCCGGGATCGTGGCGCGGCACGCCCCCGGGCACACGCCCGGCCATTACGTCCTCGACATCACCGCGGACGACGAGCGTCTCCTGCTGCTCGGCGACGTCCTGCATACTCCCGCGCAGCTGACGGACTCGCGGGTCGGCTTCCTCGGCGACGTCGACCCGGATCTCGCTCTCCGTACCCGGCAACGCTTTCTCGCCGAAGCGGAAGAGACCGGCGCGATCATCGCGCCGGCCCACTTCCCTGACATGGGGTTCCTGCGGCTCTGAGCTACTTGCCGCAGAGCACCTCGTCGGTGAGCAGCTGGTCCGCCTTGTTGTAGGCCTGCCCCAGATCGGCCGCCGAGTCGCCGTAGGTCATGGACAACTCGAAGGTCCGGCTGCCGTCGGCCGTGCTGGCCATCACCGTTCCGAAGCCGTGGAAACCGCCCATTCCCTTGAGGACGGTGCCGCAGCTCGCTTCCTGGACGTACAGCCCAAGTCCGTAGCCGCCCTTCGGGTGCGGCTTGCGCATCTCGGCGAGCAGCGGGGCGGGCAGCAGCTTTCCGCCGAGCAGTGCGGAGAAGAACGTGTGGAGGTCCTTCGTGGTCGAGATCAGTTCACCGGCGCTGGACGCCCACGACGGGTTCTGGTTCGTGATGTCGACCGTCTTCCACTGCCCGGGCTTCTCCTCGTAGCGGTAGTAGCCGTGGGCGTGCGGCCCGGGGATGCCCGGCCAGGTCCCGGGCACCACGGTGTCCCGGAGTCCGAGCGGCCGGAAGATCCTCCGCTGAAGCTCGTCGCCGTAGGGGCGGCCGGTGACCTTCTCGATCACCAGCCCGGCGAGGACGTAGTTGATGTTCGTGTACGTCCAGTCCGTTCCCGGCGCGAACAGCGGCGGCTTGGACAGGCCGAAGCGCACCAGCTCCTCCGGCCGGTAGGTGTGGTACCGGTTGTCCAGGAACTCCTTGCCCGTCAAGGGGATTCCGGGCACGATCGTGCCGTCGGGCAGCATCGCCCCGGTGTAGTCGAACAGGCCGCTGGTGTGCTGCAACAACATCCGCACGGTGATCCGCCGGTCGAGGCCGAACTCGGGCAGATACCCGGCCACCGGCGCGTCCAGGCCGACCTTGCCCTCCCCGACCAGCTGCAGCACGGCGGTGGCCACGAAGGTCTTGGTGTTGCTGCCGATCCGGAACCGTCCGTTGGTCGGCGGCTTGGCGGCCGAGCCCAGCTCGCGCACCCCGGCGCTGCCGGTCCAGTCACCTCGCGCGTCGTGCACCCGCAGTTGCGCGCCGGCGAAACCGGAGGCGGCGATGCCCTCGACCATCGCCCGCAGCTCCGGCCGGTCCCGTCCGTTGTCCGCGGCGGCCACGCCGGGGGTGACCCCGGCCAGCAGGGCGGCCGCCACCGCGGTGATCGCCGTCCGCCGGAAGAATCGCTTCGCTGAAGTCGTCATGGCGGCAACGATCGCCGTCCGCGCTGACACCGCGGTGACACGCCGCTGACACGTCAGGGCATGGCGAGCGGAAGCCGGACCTCGAACCGGCAGCCGGGTCCGTGGTTCTGGACGCCGATCCGGCCTCGATGGGCTTCCACCAGGCCTTTCGCGATCGCGAGACCGAGTCCGCCGCCGCTCGCCAGCCCACCGCGTTCGGGTGTCCGCGCCCGCGTCCCGCGGAAGGCGACGTCGAAGACGCGGCCGATCTCGTCGTCGGGGATCCCGCCGCAGCCGTCGGAAACCGCGAGCAGCGCCTCGCCGCCTTCGATGCCGATCTGGACGGCGACCGTCCCGTCCGGCGGGGTGTGCCGCACGGCATTGGACACCAGGTTGCGCACGATCCGCGCCAGTTCCGGGTCGCTGCCGGAAACGACCGGCCACACGTTGGCGTACTCGATCATGCGTACGCGTTTCTGGTCGGCGAGCGGCGCCTGCGCGGCGACGGCGTCGCTCACGACGTCGCGCAGCGGCACCGCGGCCATGGTCAGCTGAAGCGCGCCCGCGGTGATCCGCGAAAGCTCGAACAGGTCACCGACCATGCCGGACAACCGCGTGGTCTCCCCGCTGATCCGCCGCGCGTAACCGGTGACCTCGATCGGGTCGGCGACGACGCCGTCCGCGACGGCCTCGGCCATCGCCTGGATGCCGGCCAGCGGGCTCCGCAGGTCGTGGCTGATCCACGCGACCAGTTCACGCCGCGACGCCTCGGCCGCGCGCTCCCGTTCCCGTGCCTCCCGTTCCCACACACTGCGGCGCGCGATCGCGCGGCCGAGCACGAGCGCCGCCGGTACGGTCACGAGCGCGACCAGCAGACAGACCAGGGTCATCGTGGTCAGCGCCGGGGTGAACATGAACCCGCTGATCCCGAGCACCGCGATCAGCGTCGCGAGCACCGGGATCAGCACGAGGATCGTCATCGTGCTGGCCAGCGAACCGTGCCGGAGCAGGTACAGGGCCAGCCCGCCGAGCAGCACCACCGGCAACGCGAACATCAGCGCGAACGGCAGGATGTGCCAGGCGTGCGCCAGCATCTCGCCGAGCGACTCCCCGGAGCCGATCATCGCCGCACCGGGTCGTACCGGTAGCCGACGCCCCACACGGTGGCGACGCGGACGGGTTTCGCCGGATTCTTCTCGATCTTTTCCCGCAGCCGTCTGACATGGACGGTCACGGTGGACTGGTCGCCGAAGTCCCAGCCCCAGACCTTCTCCAGCAGATCGGCGCGGGAGAACGCCACGCCGGGATGGGTGAGGAAGAACGCGAGCAGATCGAATTCCCGGCTCGTCAGGGGAAGTTCCACACCGCCGAGGGCGGCCTGCCGGGCCGACATCTGCAGCGCGAGGTCGCCGTCGGTGATCACGCGGGCGGCCGGTTCGGGGCGCGGCATCCGCGCCCGCCGCAGCACCGACGCCACCCGCAACGCGAGTTCCTTGGGGCTGAACGGTTTCGTGACGTAGTCGTCGGCGCCGAGCTGGAGTCCGGCGATGCGGTTCTCCTCCTCGCCGAGCGCGGTCAGCATCACGACCGGCACCTGGCTCACCTGCCGCAGGCGGCGGCACACCTCGAGCCCGTTGAGCCCGGGCATCATGACGTCGAGGACCACCAGATCCGGCCCGGTCGTGGAGAACAGCCGCAGCCCTTCGGTGCCGTCCCCGGCGACGTCGACCTCGAAGCCCGCGACCTCCAGGTACCGCCGGACGACGTCCCGCACGGTCTCGTCGTCGTCGACGACGAGCACCCTGCCCTGTTCTGTCATGCCATCCACCTCACCAGCTCGTCAGCACCAGATGGTTCACCACCAGCGCCGTGGCCGCCGACGCGGCGAGCCACCACCGCCGCCCCTTCGACGGCAACAGCGCCACCGCGGGCAGCAGCCACACCTCGAACGGTAGCCAGATGCGTTCGACCTCCGCCTTCGACAGGCCGGACAGGTCGGCGAAAGCGATCGTCAGCGCCGCGGCCAGCACGATCAACGTGACCGGCTCGCGGAACGACCGTTTCGGCTCGGCCAGGAAGTCCGCGCCCGCCCGTCGTGTCCCGGCGATCACGGCGGGGCCGATCGCGATCAGCACCGCCGCGATATCCGCCCACACCCAGTAGGAGTACGGGCGCAGCGTCGCGATCCCCTGGTAGTAGCGCTCGACGACCAGGTGATAGCCGTCGAGCCACCAGAAACCCGTCAGCGCGAACGCCAAGACGACCACGGCAACGCCCGCCGTGGCGACGAGCAGGATCCGCCACTCGCGGGTGAGCACGACGACAGCCAGCACGAGCACGCCCAGCAGCACGAGACCGTACGAGAGAAAGAGCCCGAACCCGAGCAGCAGACCGCCGGGAAGCGCGAGGATCCGCCGTCGCTTGGCGAGCGCCAGCAGCGCGATCCCGGTCGCCGTGACCCCCGCGAAGAGCCCGTCCGCGGACACCCCGATCCAGATCGCGCCCGGAGTGAGCACCGCGAACGGCAGGACCGTCCTCGCGGCGTCCTCCCGGCCCAGCGCGGCGAGCGTCACCGGCACCGCGACCACGGCCAGGCAACCGACGAGCACGACGACCGTCGAAGCCCACGCGCCGCCCTGCAGGCCGAGCCGGTCGAGCCAGACGAAGACCAGCGTCGCGCCCGGCGGATGCCCGGAAACGTGCGTCGTCCACGAATTCGGCTGGAAGTCGAGGATGCGCGAGGAGAATTCGTTCAGCATCGCCGGGATGTCGGTGATGCCCGGAACCTCGTGCAGGTACTCGTGTTCCGTGGTGAGCCTGCCGGTGAAACCGCGCGCCCAGCCGTCGATCATCGCCAGCGAGAACGTCCACAGCAGCGCGGTCACGTAGCCGAGCGCGAGCAGCGGACGCCATCGCAGCCGCGCGGCGAGCGAGGGACCTTTGGTGACGACGAGGAGCGCGAGCACCACGGTGGCGACCGAACCCGGCCCCACATGCGGCAGCCACAAGCCGAACAGCGGCGGCGCGAACGCGTAGATCACCACGCCGGAACCGGGACGGTTGTAGTAGAGGCCGACGCCGATCGCGGCGGCGACCACGAGCATCGCCAGCCCCACGGCGATCAGATCGGCCCGGCGACCGGTACGGGACGGGGCGGTGACAGTGGACATCACCGGCACCGTAACCGCGTTCCCGGCGCGAAACGACGCGTCGGCGCCGTCCGTCAGAACTCGGTAAGACCTTCCCTCACCCGCCCGGCCGCGACCCGACCAGGAGCAGGCACAGCACCGCCACCGCGGTGACGACCCCGGCGACCAGCAACATCGGGTCGAGTGACGGGCCGGTGGCCGCCGCCTGCTGGGTGACCGGAGGAGCGGGCGCCGGGGTCTCACTCACGGGCGCCGCACTGCTGCTCGTCGGAGGCGAGCTCGACGACGGAGCCGAAGACGCCGTCGGCCGGGCCGTGGTCTGTTTCGAAGGTGTGGGAGACGGCTGCTTCGTCGCCGTTTCCGCGGCGAGGACGGTGACCGTCGCGCGCATGTCCGGATGCACCGAACAGTAGTAGGAATACGTGCCCGGCTTGGTGAAGGTGTAGCTCCAGCTCTGCCCCGCCGAGAGCTGCGGACTGCGGAATGCGACCGGGGCGCTCGTCGTGACGACGTCGTGGGGCGCCTGATCGTGCTGCATCCAGGTGACCGTGTCCCCGGCCCGCACGGTGAGCGCCGCCGGGCCGTACGCGTAGTCCTGCATCATCACCTGCTGCGTGGCCGCGTCCACCGGGGGCGCCAGGCAGAGGGCTTGCAGGATGAGGAAGGCCGCAGTCAGGAGGAGACCGGCGAGCCGCTTCATCGGACGAACTCGATGGCGATCTCGACGTGGACGCGGCGGACGTACCACGGCGCGCGGCGCGGCCGGGGAAGGATTCCTTTGGCCCACAAGACGATCCCTTCTTCGTCGACCGGACGCAGCTCGCCGGACAGCACGAGCGGGCGGTCGCCGATCCATCCGTCGATCCGCACCCGCCGTCCCTCCACGACGAACTCGCCGGAGGTGAACGTCAGCACGCGGGCGTCGTGCCGGATCAAGTACTTCAACGGCCATGGATAGGTGCGCACCGAAGGGACGTCCAGCTCGACGAAGAGCGCGGGATCCTCCGAGACGTCCAGATATCCCGCGGTCGCGGTGAACCTGGCGCGTGCCAAGGGGAAACGCAGGAATCTGAGCGACGGCTCCACGACGCAACGATCCGGACGAAGTGTGCGGCCGGTCCCGGCCGGGGCCGGCAGGAGTTCGGTGTCGGACATCGCTCGTCTCCGTACTCGGGAAGGTGGATACTGGCGAAGGGCCCGGCCGGCCGCTTACCGGCCGGGCCCCCGGCTAGCAGCTCGCCTGGTTCAGCAACGGCGTGAGCACGGTTTCGAGCCACACCGTATGGGTCTTGAGGTACTGGTCGAGGTTCAGCAGATCGGCGACCTGCTGACCGGGTGACGTCTCCAGATGCGCGGATTTGAGATGCGCGACGATCGGTGCGAGCGTGTCGGCGACGACCTTGTCGGCCGATCCGTCCAGCACCGGGGCGAGGACGGTTTCCAGCCACACCGTATGGGTCTTGAGGTACTGGTCGAGATTCAGGATGTCCTGGACCTGCTGCCCCGGCGAGGTCTGCAGGTGCGCCGCCTTGACGTGGTCGATGATCGGCTGCAGCACCCCCTTCGGGACACAGGACCCGCCGCCGGGGGTGGTGGACGGCATCGAGTGCGTCGGGCTCGAAGTCGGCTTCGAGGTCGGCGGGGCACTCGTCGGCGACGACGTCGGCGGAGTACCCGAGCCCTCCACCTTGACCGACGCCTTCATGTCCGGGTGCACCGAGCAGTAGTAGGAGTAGTCCCCGGCCTTGGTGAAGGTGTGACTGAAGGTCTGTCCCTGTTGCAGCGTGGGCGAAGTGAACTTCTCCGGGCCGTCGGTGATGACGACGTTGTGGGGCGCGGTGTCGTGGTTGGTCCAGGTCACCGTGTCGCCGACGGCGACGGAAAGGCTCGCGGGGCTGTACTTGTACCCCATGATCTCGACGGTCTTGGCCGACGCGGTCGCCGCCTTCTCCTTGGCGAGGCCCTGGTACAGCGGGACCGCCAACGGCCCCTGCTTCGACAGCGCGGCCAGGTCGACGTCGGCGCTCTGGGCGGTGTCCGCCTGCTGCCCGCCGCGCAGGGTGGCGAGGCTGAACAGCGCGACACCCAGGGCGAGGATCGCCACCGCCACCGGCCAGATGCGCCGGGCGGGCACCGGCGGCGGCGCTTCGGCCGTGGGGTTCCCGGTCTCCTGGTTGTCCATTGAGGACACTCCTTTCGGTTGGACGGTCACCGGCCGGGACTGGCCGTGACGAGAAGGCTCGCCGCGACGAGGACCACGATGACGAGCGCGGTCTCGGCGGCGACGGAATGGACGAAGGGGCGGACGGTGGCGGCGTCCCCGCGCAGGACCACCGCGAAATCCAGGCGCCGGGCGACCCAGCTCTTGCTGCCCTGTGCGAGCACGAGGACGACCGCGAGGACGAGCAACTTGATCACGAGCGTGCGCCCGTAGTCCGTTGTGGACAGTCGATCCCAGCCGCCGACCGTCTGCCACGCCAGCACGACACCCGCCACGATGACGGCGAAGACGGAGACCATGGCCAGCCGGGAATAACGCGGCACGACGGCGGCGAGGTCGCCGGGGTCACGCCGGGACAGCACGCCGAACAACAGGACGGCCAGTCCCCCGATCCAGGCGCAGATCCCGGCCAGATGCACGAGATCCGCGACCTGGGTGAGCAACGGTCGCCCGCTTTCGACCGCGTGCCCGGTCAACCCCGTCGTGCGCAGAAGCCCGAGTGTCACCACGCCCGCGCCGACCCGCCACGCGGTCGACGTCGCCGCGTTCCGGCCGCGCTGCATCAAGTCGGCGAGGACGACACCCGCCAGCAGCCACAGCAGTGCCTTCGCGAACCAGACGCGCCCGAACTGGGTGTCGAGCACCTGCCCGAGCAGGTCCCAGTCGAACAGGTCCGCGGCCGGCCGTTGCGCCGCCCATGCGCCCTGCAGGCCGAGACCGGCGACGGTACCGGCGAAACCGAGCAGCCAACCGGTTCCGACGACCTTGCGGGCGCGGCCCTGCCCCGCGCCGTCCGGCCACAGGAACGCGAGGAAGAACAGGCCACCCGTGAACAGGGTCATGCCGAAGTAGTCCACGCAGCGGGCGAGTACGTACCAGGTCTTGACCATGGCTCACCGAACCGGAACGGGAACGGTTTCGAGGACGACCGTGCCGTCCGCCGCGCGGCAGTACCCGAGCAGCGTCGCGCCGAGCCCGTCCGCCCCCGTCACACCGAGGCCCCCGGTGACGCCGCCGAGCAGCGGAAGCGCGGCGACCGTGTCCAGAACCTGTTGCACCGCACCGGGTTGACATACCGGAAGCTCCTCCGGTGGCGGCGGCGGTGTGGTCGGCGGCTCCGGATGCGGATGCGTCGGCGGCACGGGTTCCGGTGGCGGCGCCGAAGGACCGGCGTCGACACCGCCACCGGGCCCGGGCGGCGCCACCGGGGCGGGGGCGTCGGTGACCGGAACCGCCGGCAGGGCAGGAATGGGCGCGGGAGGCGGCGGTTTCCCGTCCGGCACCGGCGACGGGCCGGACGGCGCGGGCTGGGCGATCACCGGCGGCGGGTTTTCCGCCGCCGTCCCGGGTTTCAGCCCGAGACCCGACGCGTATCCGACCACGATCACGACCGCGCCGGTGAGGCTCGCCGCGATCAGCTGGTCCCTGCGCGGGACGATAGCTCGCAAAGCCACGAATAGTCCTCTCCTACGAAGGAGAAATGGGGAACGGCTCGATGGGCGAGAAGAAAACCAGCTGCCGCGTTACCTGGCATGATCGTCACATGAAGCCCAGGTAAAGGAACCCGGCCCGATGACTCCGTCCGGCTGTGAATTCCTCCGCCGAATGCCCGGCCCGTGCCGCCGAACGAGTGAAGCCTGTCCGATTTCGAGTGCTTCTTCGTCAGAAGCGGTGAGTTTTCGTTAACACGGTTGTCGCACGAACCCTCTCCACCGCAACGCGTCCGACCATTCCGTCGCCCACCATGGGCGTCCACTCCCGGTCCACCGACGCGATTGCGAGGACCCGACCATGCCGCTTTTCCCGTCATCGGTGCGAAATGCCGTGATGGCCGTTTCGGTGCTGTTCATGGCGCTCGCCGGCGCCCAACCCGCGATGGCGCACAGCGTGCTCGTTTCGAGTGATCCGGCGAAGGACGCCTCGCTCGCTTCCGCGCCCGCCGCCGTCACCTTGGTGTTCAACGAACCGCTCGACCGCGGCTTCACCGAATTGGCCGTTCTCGGTCCGGACGGCACGTCGCGTTGGGAAGGCGGACCGCCTGTGGTCACCGGAGAGAAGCTGTCCGCCCCCCTTCGAGCGCTGGGCTCCGCCGGCGTCTACACGGTGAAGTACCGCGTGGTTTCCGCGGACGGTCACCCCGTGTCGGGTTCCGTCCCGTTTACGCTCACCACGGCGGGTCTGGGGACGGCCGCCGCCCCGAAGGTGCGGACCGAGACCGCTGTGGCGGACGACAACGTGCCCGTGTGGCCGTGGATCGCCGGGGCGGCGCTGGTCGCGCTCGCCGGGGCGTTCGTGGCGAGGCGGATCGCGAAACCGTGACGGCCGGGCACCTTAGCCCCGTCCCGGCCGCCCTGCGGGCCGGGCGCGGGATCCGTCAGAACTCGGTAAGAACTTCGCCGACGTCATGATTCGGTAAGCACGGCAAGGGTTTTCGTCCGTCCATCTCGGACTTAACGTGCTTTGCGTGAACGATGACCAGGTTGACGTCGTGCTCCCCTGTCTCGACGAGGCCGGTGCCCTGCCCGGCGTACTGGCGGCGTTGCCCGAGCGGTATCGGGCGATCGTCGTCGACAACGGCTCCACGGACGGTTCCGCCGAGATCGCGGCCGGGCTCGGGGCGAAGGTCGTCCACGAACCCCGGCGCGGCTACGGGGCCGCCGTGCACACTGGGTTGGAAGCGGCGACGGCGGACGTCGTCTGCTTCGCCGATGCCGACGGTTCTCTCGATCTCGCCGAACTGCCGATGCTCGTCCACGGCCTCGCGGACGCGGATCTGGCGGTCGGGCGACGGGTGCCGACCGGGCCGGGAGTCTGGCCGTGGCACGCCAGAGCCGGAAACGCGCTGATCTCGTCGCTGTTGCGGCACAAGGGATTGCCCGTCCGGGACATCGCGCCGCTGCGGGCGGTCCGACGGCAGGCGCTGCTCGATCTCGGCGTCACCGATCGCGCCTTCGGCTATCCGCTCGAACTGCTGATCAAGGCGAAGCGCGCGGGCTGGCGGGTCACCGAATTCGACGTGTCCTACGGCGAACGCGCCAAGGGCACGAAGTCGAAGGTCTCCGGCTCACTCCGAGGAACCTTGCGCGCCACGCGGGATTTCGGACGGGTGCTGAGCCGATGACCTTCTGTCTGTTGATCGTCGCCAAGGCGCCCGTGCCCGGTTTCGCGAAAACGCGGCTGTGCCCGCCCGCGACACCGGAACAAGCTGCCGAGATCGCGGCCGCCTCACTGCTCGACACCCTCGATGCCGCCCTTCGGACCCCGGACGCACGCGTGGTCGTCGCCATGACCGGCGACCTCGGCAAGGCTGCCCGCGGCATGGAAATCGCCACAGCACTCCGAAAAGCCGACGTGATTTCCCAGCGCGGTGAAGGTTTCGATATCCGGCTTGTCAACGCGCACACGGACGCCCCTCGCCCCGGGGAGCCGGTCCTGCAGATCGGCATGGACACGCCTCAGGTCACTCCGGCGCTCCTGGCGGCAGCGGCGAACAGGTCCGAAGATTCCGTCCTCGGGCCTGCCGAAGACGGTGGCTGGTGGGCACTGGGACTCAAGGATCCGTTACACGCCAAGGCGCTCGCCGGGGTCCCGATGTCGCGTGACGACACCGGACGGCAGACCCTGCGCGCACTGGCGGACGTGGGGCTGCACCCCGGGCAGCTGCCCACACTGTCCGATGTGGACACGATCGCGGACGCACGACGTGTCGCCGAGGTGGCACCGCACGGCCGGTTCGCCCGAGCGGTGGCCGAAGTCCGGTGACCGCCTTCGACCGCGGCCTGCTCGGCCACCGCTGCTGGCTGGAACTGGCGACCGGTGAACGCGTCGACCTGCCGGTGGACCGCTGGACAGCCATCCCCTGCGAAGGCGACGAAGTCCTCCTCGACGCCTGTGACGGCCCGACCCTCGACGTCGGCTGCGGCCCCGGCAGGCTCACCGCCGGGCTGTCCGAACGCGGCGTCGCCTCGCTCGGGGTCGACATCTCCGCCACCGCCGTGCGGCTCACGCACGACCGGGGCGCCGCCGCGCTCCACCGCGACGTCTTCGACCGGCTCCCCGGCGAAGGACGTTGGCGGCATGTCCTGCTCGCGGACGGGAACATCGGCATCGGCGGTGATCCGCACCGCCTCCTGACGCGGATGGCGGAGCTGATCACCACCGGCGGGACGGTGCTCGTCGAACTCGACCCGCCCGGCCGCGGCCTCCGCCAGGACCGGGTCCGCCTGCGCCCCGACGACGGCGCCTGGTTCACCTGGGCGTGGGTCGGGGTCGAAGCGATCGCGGACCTCGCCGCCCGTACCGCGTTCCGCGTCGCCTGGTCCACCAGCCACGGCCACCGCTGGTTCGCCTGTCTGGAGAAAGCATGAACACGCCTTCGGAGCGCGTGACGTCCCGGATCGGGCTCGCCCTCGCCGTCACGTTCACCCTGTGTTTCGTCACCGGCCTGATCAGCCATCTCATCCAGCATCCACCGTCGTGGTTCGGCTGGCCGAGCCGTCCGGTCTGGCTGTACCGGGTCACGCAGGGCACACACGTGATCTCCGGGATCGCGTCGATTCCCTTGCTGCTGGCCAAACTCTGGAGTGTCTACCCGAAACTCTTCGAACGCCCGGTGATCCGTTCGCTGCCGCACGCGCTCGAACGCCTGTCGATCCTCGTGCTTTCCGCTGCCGCGTTCTTCGAACTCGTCACCGGCCTGTTCAACGTCGCGCAGAACTATCCGTGGAACTTCTACTTCCCGCAGCTGCACTACGCGGTCGCGTGGGTGGCGATCGGCTCGATCCTGGTGCACATCGCGGTGAAGCTCCCCATCGTCCGCCGCTCGCTCACGACGAAGCCCGAACCCTCGCGGCGCGCCTTCCTCCGCGCGACCTGGCTGGCCGCCGGTGTCGCGGTCGTGGCGACCGCCGGAGCGACGGTTCCTCTGCTGCGCACCGTTTCCGGGCTGTCGTGGCGGAGCGGCAAAGGCCCGCAGGGGTTGCCGGTGAACCGGACCGCCGCGGCGGCCGGTGTCCTGGATGCGGCGAAAGACCCGAACTGGCGGCTCTCGGTGGTGACCCCGAGCGGCACGAAAACCTATTCGCTGGAGGAACTCCGCGCCCTGCCGAGGACTTCGGCCGAACTGCCGATCGCGTGCGTCGAGGGCTGGAGCGAGTCCGCCCGCTGGAACGGGGTCTCGCTGCCGGAGTTGTTGCGGCACGCCGGAAGTACGCCGGGCACGCCGGTCCGCGTGTTCTCGCTGGAGAAGGCGGGGCCGTACGGGATCAGCGATCTCCCCGGCGAGCACACCGCTGACGAACTCACCCTGCTGGCGCTGGAACTCAACGGCGAGGTGCTCGACGCCGACCACGGCTTCCCGTGCCGGATCATCGCCCCGAACCGGCCCGGCGTCCTGCAGACGAAATGGGTCACCCGCTTGGAGACGCTGTGAAGACGTTGCGGTTGCTGCTGTTCCTGCCCGGTCTCGCCGCGCTCGCGTGGGGCGCGGTGCTGTTCTCCGAGTACGCGTTCCCGCTGCGCCCGGACGTCTTCGGGACGCTCGGCTGGCTCGCCGGCGGTCCTCTGGTCCACGATCTGCTGATCGCGCCGCTCGTCGGCGCCGTGGGCTTCGCGCTGAGCAGGTTCCTCCCGGACCGATGGAAGACACCGGTGAAGACGGGCGCGGTGCTCACCGGTGTCCTGACGCTGCTCGCGTTCCCGTTGCTGTGGCGGCCTTTCGGCGGCGCTCGGAATCCGGGCCTGCACGACGCCGACACCGTCACGGGCCTGCTCGTCACCCTGGCGGTCGTCTGGCTCGGCGTGCTCGTGACCGTGTTCTTCAGGCGGAAGGCGCGTTATTGAGGGGTAGGGCAAATGTGGCGTGGTCACGCCTCTGTGTCGGAACCCTGCCGTCACCCTTGCCTGCCTGAAGTACGTGAAGGACCCCTTCCTTGCGTCTAGCGCAAGGAAGGGGTCCTTCACGTACTTGGGGAAGGTGTGAAGGGCTCCTTCACTACCTTGAGCGTAGGGAAGGAGGCCTTCACGGACACGTCACCCGACACGACATGTTTGCCCTACCCCTCAATAAAAGGGGCCACGCGCGACCGGGATTGGCAGCCGGTCGCACGTGGCCTCCGAGGTCCGGCCCGCTGGGGGTTCGAGCCGGAGTTGGTCTCGGCCGCGCACTGCGGCCGAGCGTCTTCAGTTCGGCGTGACGGGCTGGCCGCCGAGGGTCACCTCGATGACCTTGTCACCGCTGAGGGTGAACTTCACCTTGTCGTTCGGCGCCCTGGTGCGGATCTCGGCGACGAGCGCGTCGGCGTTGGGGATCGACCGGTCGTCCAGCTTCGTCACGACGTCGCCGGATTTGAGGCCCGCCTTCTCCGCCGGGCTGCCCGGCGTGATCTCACCGAGCTGCGCGCCACCGGTCGGCGCCGTCTGCACTCGCGCGCCGATGAAGGTCTGCGTGGCCTGGCCGGTGTTGATGATGTCGTCGGCCGTGCGGCGCGCCTGGTCGATCGGGATCGCGAAACCGATGCCGACGTTGCCGCCGCTCTCGCCGCCCTGGCCCTGCGCGGACTTCGGGCTGTAGATCGCCGAGTTGATGCCGATGACCTGGCCCGCCATGTTCGCGAGCGGGCCGCCCGAGTTGCCGGGGTTGATCGCCGCGTCGGTCTGCACCGCCGACATGACCGTGGTCTGGTCGCCGTTGCCACCGGCGCTCACCGGCCGGTTCAGCGCGCTGACGATGCCCGACGTGACCGTGCCCGTCAGCTCGAACGGCGAACCGATCGCGACCACCGGCTGCCCGACCCGCAGATCGTCGGACCGGCCGAGCTCCACCGGGGTCAGGCCGCTGACGCCGCTGACCTTCACCACGGCGATATCCGTCGTGGGGTCGCGGCCGACGACGGTCGCCGTGCCCTTCTTACCGTCCTGGAACACCGCCTGGATCTGCCCGCCACCGGCGGCGACCTCGACGACGTGGTTGTTGGTCAGCACGTAACCGTCGGTGCTGAGCACGAAGCCGGAGCCCTCGCCCGCCCCCGAGCGGCCGGAGACCTGCAGCTCGACCACGCTCGGCGACAGCTTCTGCGCCACGGACTCGACCGAACCGGCGGGCAGGTTGCCCGTCTGCTGGGCGGGCTTCGGCGCGTCGAGCGCGTTCACCGCGGAACCGCCGGACCCGTCACCGGTCAGGTAGCCGACCGTGCCGCCCGCGACCCCGCCGACGACGAGCGCGATCGCCGCGACACCGGCGAGCAGCTTGCCCGAGGTGGACTTCTGCGCCTGGCGCTGCTGCGGGACCGCGTAGACCGACGGACCCGGCTGGGTGAACGGCGTCTGCTGGCCGGGGATCTGGTGACCCTGGGTGTACTGGCCCTGGGCCTGGTGTTCCTGGGTCTGAGTCTGCTGGGCCTGGGCTTGAGGCGACCACGGGTTGTACTGCTGCTCCGCGGGGTAGGCCTGCTGCGCTCCGGTGTGCGGAGTGGCATGGCCGCCGAGGCCGGTCGCGTCGGGCTGCTGCGGCGCGGGCTGAGCCGCCCAGTTCGCGCTCTGCTCCGCGTCCGGCCGATCGCCGGCGGGCCGCGCCTTCTCGGCGTCGTTCTCGGTCATGTCTTCACCTTGCGGGATGGTCCTGAGAAGTTCCTGAGCCAAAGCTGTGCATCGCACATGAGTATGGCCCTGTCAGCGGGTGGCGCGCAGCCTGTCCGCGATCTGCTCGGGCGTGGCGTCGTTGATCCACACGGCCATCCCGGACTCCGAACCCGCCAGGTACTTCAGCTTGTCCTTGGACCGCAGGACCGAGAAGACCTCCAGGTACAGCCAGCCGAGTTCGCGGTCGCGTTTGGCGGGCGCCTGGTTCCAGGCCGCGATGTAGGGCAGCGGCCGGTCGTAAAGCCCGTCGCAGCGGCGGAGAACTTCGAGGTAGACGTCGGCGAAGTCGTCACGCTCGGCGTCGGAAAGCGCGGGGATGTCGGGCACCTGGCGATGCGGCACGATCTGGACCTGCACGGGCCAGCGCGCGGCGGGCGGCACGAACGCCGTCCAGTGCTCACCCGCGACCACGACCCGTTCCCCGGACGCCCGCTCGGCGGCCAGGACGTCTCCCATCACCGGACGGCCGTGCTCCGCCTCGTAGGCGCGGGCGACCTCCAGCAGGCGCTCGGTCTTCGGCGTGACGAACGGGTAACCGTAGATCTGACCGTGCGGATGGTGCAGGGTCACGCCGATCTCTTCGCCGCGGTTCTCGAACGGGAAGACCTGCTCGACACCGTCCATCGCGGACAGTTCGGCGGTGCGGTCGGCCCAGGCGTCGACGACCGCGCGGACCTGTTTCGCCGTCAGCCCGGCGAAAGAACCGTCGTGGTCGCTGGTGAAGCAGACGACCTCGCAACGGCCGACACCCGGCGCGACCGGCACCAGCCCCGCTCCATCCACTGTGGACGAATCACCGAGGACGTTGCGGGCGAAGGAAGGGAACCGGTTCTCGAACACCGCGACGTCGTAGTCCGGCTCCGGGATCTCACTGGGTTTCCCGGGTTTGGTGGGGCACAACGGGCACAGGTCGGCGGGCGGCTTGTAGGTGCGTGTCTGCCGGTGCGCGGCCATCGCGACCCATTCGCCGGTCAGCGGGTCACGCCGGATCTCCGACGCGGCTGCGACCTGGGGCAGGTCACGCGTGTCCTCGGCGGTGCGTTCGGGCGCGCCCGGTGCGTCGAAATAGATGATCTCCCGGCCGTCGGCCAGGTGCCTAACCGTGCGCTTCACGCTTCTTCAGCCTCAGCCGTCTCCGCCGTTTCGGCGATCATCAGCTCACCCGCCTGCTCGATGAGCGTTTCCCTTGCGTTGTCGGACAAACCGTCGTCCGAGACGACGACGTCGGCCTCTTCGAGCCCGGCGATGGTGGAGATCCCGACGATGCCCCATTTGGTGTGGTCGGCCAGCACGACCAGCTTGCGGCCCGCCTCGACCAGCGCGCGGTCGGTCTCGGACTCGGTGAGGTTCGGCGTGGTGAACCCGGGGCCGTCTGCCATCCCGTGCACGCCGAGGAAGACGACGTCCAGGTGCAGCGACCGCAGGCTCTGCACGGCGACCGGCCCGACCAGCGCGTCCGACGGGGTGCGGACGCCGCCGGTGAGGACGACCGTGCGATCCGGCTGGTTCGCGCCGCGCAGCACGTCGGCGACCTGGATGGAGTTCGTGACGATCGTCAGGCCGGGGACCTCGTCGAGTGCCCTGGCCAGCGTCCAAGTGGTGGTGCCGGCGGAGATGCCGATCGCGGTGCCCGGCCGGACCAGCCCGGCGGCGAGCGCGGCGATGGCCTCCTTCTGCGCGCGCTGGCGCACGGACTTGGCCTCGAAACCGGGTTCGTCGGTGCTCTTGCCGACGATGGAGGTGGCGCCGCCGTAGACCTTTTCGACCAGGCCCCGGCTCGCGAGCACGTCGAGGTCGCGGCGCACCGTCATATCGGAAACGCCGAGCCTCACGACGAGATCGCTGACCCGGACCGCCCCGGTCCGGCGCGCCTCCTCGAGGATCACCGCCTGTCGTTGCCGCGCGAGCAAGACGCCTCCGATAGCTACACTGGATCAATTACACAAAATCCTACACGATCAAACATGGCGCGACGAGCCGAGCCGCCTGCCACCATGAGGCCATGGCCAGGCTTCGCGACGTCGTCTTCGACTGCCGGCATCCCGCTTCGCTCGCCCGCTTCTGGGCGGCCGCGCTCGACGGCTACGAAGTCGCACCCTATGCCGAAGAGGAGCTTGATCGCCTTCGGTCGCTGGGGTTTTCCGGTCCCGAAGAGGATCCTTCGGTCCTGGTCGAAGCGGCATCGGGACCGCGGCTCTTCTTCAACCTGGTGCCGGAATCGAAGGTCGTCAAGAACCGCGTGCATCTGGACCTGACCGGAGACGACATCGAACGACTCGTCGCGTTGGGCGCGCGCGTACTCGCGCACCCCGAAGACGGACTGGTCGTGCTCGCGGATCCTGAAGGGAACGAGTTCTGCCTCGTTACTCCTCCGCCGTCTCCTTGACGCCTTCGATCGGGACGCCGCGGAAGCTCAGCACGAAAAGCGAGACCGCGCCGAAGAACAGCGCGATATCCGCGACGTTCCCGACGAACCAGCCGTTGTAGTCGATGAAGTCGACGACGTGACCGCGCGCGAAGCCGGGCTCGCGGAACAGGCGGTCTCCCAGATGGGTCGTCGCGCCGCCGAGCAGCAGCCCGAGCGAGATCGCCCAGCCCGTCGAACGGACCTTGCGGGAGATCCACAGCAGCGCGACCACCGCGGCCGCGGCCAGGATCGCGAAGATCCAGGTGGAGTTCGCGCCCAGCGAGAACGCCGCGCCCGGGTTGTAGAGCAGCCGGAACCGGATGAAGTCGCCGATCACCGGGATCGGCGCGTGGTCGGTGAGGGCGTCGACGGCCCACCATTTGGTCAGCTGGTCCGCGGCCAGCAGCACCGCGGCCACCAGCAGTGTCCACAGCAGACGGCGGGGCGGCAGCTCAGGCTCGTTCTCGGTGCTCATCACCCGTCAGCGTAATGGCGAGCGCGTTGAGCGCGGCGGGGAAGCCCACGTAGACGGCGAGATGGAGGATCGTCTCGACGGCCTCCCGGAGCTCCTCCGCGTCCTTCGCTTCCTGGAGGACGTCGGCCAGTTCCGGCGCCACGCCGCCCTTCGCCGTGTACACCGCGATCCGTTTGAGCCGCCTGATCGTTTCGTCGTCCTGCGCCAGGTCACCGCCGACGTTCGCCACGGCGTCGCGGTGGAACCGAAGCTGCGCCTCCGCGTATCCCAAGGTCTCCAGCGCCGCGACGGTGATCACTTGCCGCTGTGCCGGCGAAAGCCCCGGCCGCTGGTAGACGCCGCCGTAGACGAAGGCGACCGCCTCCCTGCCGTAGTCCGTCGCCCCGACGGCGTCGAACAGCTCCAGTACCGCGGGGTTCTCGACGCCGCCGAGAAGCCGGAGCAGTTCGAGGCCCTTGTCGTAGTCACCCATCAGGCCGGGGCTCCCGGGAGCCGCAAGGTCATCAGCGCGCCGCCGGTGGCCGCGCGGCCCGCGTAGACGTCGCCGCCGTGCCGCTGCGCCGCGTGCTGGACGATCGCGAGGCCGAGCCCGGAACCGGGCAGCGTCCGCGCCTCCGACGAGCGGTAGAAGCGGTCGAACACCTTCGGCAGATCCTCGTCGGCGATCCCCGGCCCGGAGTCCTCGACTTCGAGTACCGCCGTGCCGTCGCCGACCGGGTACAGCCGGACCCCGACCGTCGAGCCCTCCGGCGAGAACTTCACCGCGTTGTCCAGCAGGTTCAGCACCGCGCGTTCCAGCGCGCTGGTGTCGCCGGTCAGCACCCACGGCTGGAGCGAGACGTCGAACTCGATCTCGCCCGCGCGGCGGCGTGCCCGGTCCAGCGCGCGCTCGACGACGTCGACCATCTCGACCCGCTCGTGCTCGATCCGCGGCTCGTCCTGGCGTGCGAGTTCGACGAGGTCGCCGATCAGCTGGGTCAGCTCGTCGAGCTGGCCGCGGATGTCGGCCTCGATGTCGCTGCGGTCCTCGTCGGACAGCGTCCGCGCGCCCGGCCTGCTCGCGGAAAGGAGCAGCTCCAGGTTCGTGCGCAACGACGTCAGCGGCGTGCGCAGCTCGTGGCCGGCGTCCGCGACGAGTTGCCGTTGGCGTTCCTGCGATTCGGCGACCGTGCCCAGCATCGTGTTGAAACTCTGGGTGAGGCGGGCGAGTTCGTCGTCGCCGCTGACCGGGATCGGCCGCAGATCACCCGTGGTGGCGACGCGTTCCGCCGCCGACGTGAGCCGGTCGACCGGCCTCAGCCCCGCTCTCGCGACGGCCGTTCCCGCGGCCGCGGCGACCAGGATCCCGGCGCCGCCGATCAGGAACAGGACCACGGAAAGCTCGTTCAGGGTGCGCTTGGTCGGGCCGAGCGACTGGGCGAGCACCATCGCCTGACCGGCGCCCTGCGGGAGGGCGACGACCCGGCTGTCGGTCTTCGGGTCGGTGCGCAGGGAGAACGCCTTGTCCCCGGAGGCGACGGCGATCTCGTCGTCGCCGTACGGCGGGCGGCTGCCGGACTGCGGATAGGTCAGCCGGATCTTCTGCCCCACCGTCAGCTGGCCGATCTGCAGGTCCGCGCTGGCCAGGAAGGCGCCGGGCACCTGCTGCAGTTCGGTCTGCACCTGCGGCGAATCGACCGCGGCCTGCGCGCGGGCGAGCAGGTTGTCGTCCACCTGCTGGTAGAGGTTGTCGGCCACGACGAGATACGCGCCGAGCGACACCAGCGCCACCGCGCCCGCCACCGACGCGGCCGCGAGCAGTGTCACCCGGCCGCGGAGCGAGAAGCGCCGCGTGCCCCAGCGGTCGCCGCGCGGATCCTTTTCGGACACGTCGACGACCGGGACCGGCTCGGTCACGGCGGGGTTTCCCTCAGCACGTAGCCCACTCCCCGCACCGTGTGGATCAGCCTCGGTTCGTTCCCAGCCTCGGTCTTTCGGCGCAAATAGCCGACGTAGACCTCCAGCGCGTTGCCCGACGTCGGGAAGTCGTATCCCCATACTTCCTCCAGGATCCGGCTGCGGGTCAGCACGTGCTTCGGGTAGGAGAGGAACAGCTCCAGCAGGGCGAATTCGGTCCTGGTGAGACTGATCTCCCGCCCGGCGCGGCGCACCTCGCGCGTCCCCGGGTCCAAGGTGAGGTCCGCGAACGAGAGGACCTCGGCGTTCTGGCCTGCCTGCGGATCCGGGATCGCCCGGCGCAGAAGCGCGCGAAGGCGCGCAAGCAGCTCTTCGAGCGCGAAGGGCTTCGGCAGGTAGTCGTCGGCCCCGGCGTCGAGGCCGGACACGCGGTCGGAAACGGTGTCCCGCGCGGTCAGCACGAGAATCGGCAGGTCGTCACCGGTGCTTCGCAGCCTCCGGGCGACCTCCAGGCCGTCGAGCCGCGGCATCATCACGTCGAGGACCATCGCGTCCGGTCTGTTGGCGATGATCGCTTCCAGGGCCTGCGCGCCGTCCCCGGCCAGTTCCACCTGGTACCCGTTGAACTCAAGGGATCGCCTGAGTGATTCACGGACGGCCCTGTCGTCGTCCACTACGAGGATGCGCATGGCGACAGTCTTACGCAGAGTGCTGAGACTCGCCTAAGAACACACACAGAACCAACAAAGGAAATCCGGCAGTCCAGAAGACGTTTCAGCCGGTCTCGGGCCCTTTTGCAACAGGTGCGTTCCATCTCCGCCACAAAGCGAGCATCCGGACCCCCACGACGGCGGCGGCTGCTACCACCGTCACCGGCCCCGGCGGCAGTCGCAGAGCGTGACCGATCACGACGAGCACGGCCCCCGCGAGCGCCGCGACCGCGTAGATCTCCTTCCGCAGCACGAGCGGGATTTCCCGCAACAGGAGATCACGCACCGCACCGCCGCCGATACCCGTCGTCATGCCGATCAGGCACGCCGCGTAGGGGGTGGCGCCCGCGTTCAACGCGATGGTGGTCCCCGCCGTCGCGAACACACCGAGCCCGAGCGCGTCGGCGAGGAGTACGGCACGCCGCAGCTTCGCGATCTGCGGATGGAAGACGAACACGATCAGCGCCGTCCCGCCGCAGACCGCGAGATAAGGCCAGGTCCGCAGCGTGGTGGGCGGCGTGATCCCGAGCAGGACGTCACGGATGACCCCGCCGCCGAGCGCGGTCGTCAACCCGACGACCACGACTCCGAAGACGTCCAACCTGGACCGCACCGCCGCGAGCGCCCCCGAAGCGGCGAACGCGATCAAGCCGAGGAACTCGAGGGCGGTGAGGATCATTACTGGTCGAGCAGGCCACCGCGGTAGGCCAGCAGCGCGGCCTGCACCCGGTTCGCCGCGCCGATCTTGGACAGGACGGCCGAGACGTAGCCCTTGACCGTGGCCTCGGACAGATGCAGGCGGCCGCCGATCTCGGCGTTGGACAGCCCCTGCCCGATCAGCCCGACGACCTCACGCTCCCGCTCGGACAACGACGCGAGCAGCTTGCGCGCCGGCTGCGCGGCCCGCTGCTCGTCCCGATGCGACTGCACCATGCGCGCCGCGACTCCAGGGTCGAGCACCGCGCCACCCCTCGCGAGGTCGCGGACGGCCCTGAGCAGCGCCGCCGGGTCGATGTCCTTCAGAAGGAAGCCGTTCGCCCCGAGCCTGAGCGCGAGACTGACGTAGTCGTCGATGTCGAACGTGGTCAACATGGCCACGGTCGGCGGATCCGGCAAGGCCAAAATCGCCCTCAGCGCGCGAATGCCGTCGTCAGGCGCCCGCATCTTGATGTCGAGCAGCGCGACGTCGGGGTGGTACCTCCGGGCGACCTCGACCGCTGATCTCCCGTCGCTCGCCTCGCCCACGATCTCGATATCGGCAGCGCCCGACATCATGGCACGCAGGCCCGAACGGACCAGTTCCTCGTCGTCGGCGAACATGAGCTTGATCAACGAAGCCCTCCGGCAGCCGGGGGAGCGGCGTCTCGCGTCCCGTTAACGAAGATTACCTACTGTTGTTCAGGGTTTCGAAACCAGACACGTACGAGTGACCCGCGCGGGTCATCTGTGTCGATCTAGCGCTCGATTCAGACCCTGTTTTGCCTGGATCGAGTGTCGCTGCTCCTGGGCGGATCCGCAGGTCGAGTGTCACTGGACGGCCAGTGTCGCTGTCCGGCCTCCGATCTTGGGGCACCTGGCGCGCAACCGCCGTTCGGGGCATTCGGGGCCGGCCGCTTGGTCCGCCCGGGTGTGACTTGCGACCTCGCGCTCGGGCGGCTCGCGTCACCCGGTAGGCTGCGCCTGGCAGTACATGCCCTCGTAGCTCAGGGGATAGAGCACCGCTCTCCTAAAGCGGGTGTCGCAGGTTCGAATCCTGCCGGGGGCACCAAACCTAGCGACATTGACGTCCGGCGACCAGCACTGAAAGACACCTGCAAGGTGCGAGCACCAGCCGCTAAATTATTTACAGAACCACAGATCCCTACCAGCATGTTTGCATTCCACTCCAAACTTGACTGTACTACTGCGAACATCGCAGGGTGCACATGGCAGCCGTGCGCTATTAGCGCACGAAGGCGACGGGTAGACAGGGTCCATTCAGCTCCTCAATGCCCTCGCGCCGCACGGGGTTTGTAGCAGTGCGTGAGCACGATGACTGCTTTCGATAGGTGTGAACATGTGGTGCCATGGCGATGAGCGATCGGGCCGCTGGCAAGCGGCTGCGGCGAGCCGCCACGATCGGCGTATGCCATTTAATGCAAACAGAAGGTGAAGATGGTCGACCGGCTGGTCGTGAGCTCGCCGAAATGCTGAGTGAACGCTGTGGCCAGCGCCTCGCCCTCTGGTCGCCGGCGTGCAAGCGAGCAACATTCCGCAGTCTGTTCAAGGACTATGACGCGGTCCGAAACGGACTGACCCCCAACTGGAGCAGTGGCGCAGTCGAGGGTGCGGTCGGCCGCATCAAAGCCATCAAGAGGCAAATGTACTGCCACGCTAACTTCGACCTCCTACACCGCCGCGCCGTACTCGCGACACCTGAGGTCCCGCGCGGCCTACGAGATCACGGGCTTTGCGCCCGAGCCATGTGGGCCTCTGGCAGACTTGTCGTGATGGATGCGTTCGACCGACCACCGGTTACACCCGTTCGCTTACTCGGTGAAAACACCGTTACGGCATCGTCTAGGACTACGGGCAGGAGTCCTTTGAGCGTTGGTGACGAAGTAGTGCTCGTAAGAAACGGGGAGCACCTTATCCGCGATTACTGACGGGGACTGTCGAGAGGCGTCGCCTAGCTGCCGCGGCGCCCGGTGAGGAGAACCTTCTGCATGGTTGACCAGCCCGTACTCGACGACCTGCGTCCGCTGACCTGGCTCGACGCGTTCCCATGGCTTCGTGGCGCGTCGTCTGGCCGCGCGGACACCCCTTGGTGGGACGCGGCGATCTTCGACGAGACCCCCGACGAGCGTAGAAAACGGCTTGCTGAGGTCTCCGAGTTGGCCATGAACCGGCTGACCCGGTGGACGATAGGCCAGATCTTCCCCGGGCTACCGCCTCAACTGTCCGTCGCCGCTCTTGGGCTGCCACCGCGGCCACGAAACGCCCTCCTACGGGGTGCCGGCTACACCACGACAGATGAGCTCGCCAACCTGACTATCGAGGACATACTCGACTTGAGGAACGTGGGAATCGGTGGCATCGATGCCATCCTCCGGGCACTCGCCGACGTGTCAACGTCCCGACCGACACCCGATATCGGTCCAGCGCCCCCGCCAGACTCGGACTACCGGGGAGCAAATCCGGCAGAGGAGCTGCCTGGCTGGCTCGTCGCGCTTGTCGACGATCTGTCCAGAATAGCGATTTGGCAGACCGCTATCGGACTACCCGCAGAACCACTCCTTCAGACCCATCTGCCGATCGGCACGCCTGACGAGATCATCAAGGCCCGGCAGCGACTAGCGGAGTTCTCCGCGAACGAGATGCTCGACGAGAACGCGCTCAACCAGGATGCCGCTAGTCTGCTCGACACCGCCTTCCGCGCCCTTGATCCGCGTGCAGTTCAAGTTCTGGAGCAGCGCCTCTTCGCCGACGAACCAGTGACTTTGGACCAGCTTGGCCAGCAGTTTGGCGTATCACGCGAGCGTGTTCGGCAGCTCGAAGGCAAGGCGCGTGCCGCGATGTTGGACGCACTCGCCACGAACGCTCTCGACATGGTGGCGACCGCCGCCCGAAGCACGATCGGGCACGTCCGCCCGCTATCTGACCTGCTAGTGCACCTGCCTGCGCTCGCACGTACCGTCGAGTCAGTCGGCCAGCCGGTATGGCGGGTAATCGACCGCCTCGATGACGCCTACGAGATCGAGGACGGATGGTGCGTGGTGCCGACCTTGAGTGCGGCGCAAGACTGGACGCGGACCCACCTGCGCGAGCACGCCAACGAGCATGGCGTCGTACAATTAGACGACCTGGTCCTGGTCGAGACGAGCACGCCCGAGCTGTGTGAAGATCTCACCAGAAAATGGCTGTCGACCTGCGGTTATGTCGTCGATGGTAGCTACGTGCTTACTCGAACCCAGTCGGTCGGCGACTACGCTGCGGGAATCTTGTCCATCACCGGGTCGCCAATGAGTGCCAACGACCTTGTTGAGCGGTTCATATTTGAGCGCAGCGTGGGCTCGCTCAAGAACGCCATGTCGATCGACGACCGGTTCGAGCGAGTGGACCGGGACCGCTGGGCGCTCAGCGAGTGGGGGCTGGAAGCCTACACAGGCGTGCGTTCGATAATCCGTGAGAAACTGGCGATGGCCGGAGGCAAGATCAAACTGGATACCTTGATCGAGCAGATCACCGGCCGGTACAGCGTGGCTGCGAGCAGTGTCGTCGCCTACGCCAGCACCGCGCCTTTTGAGGTCCGCGATGGCGTGGTCCGGACGGCCAGTGGGGCGCGCGAGATCAGGAAGACCCCGGAGCGCACGAGCCGGATGTTCCGGCAGGACCAGGGCTGGGCTTATCGGGTACGGATCACTCATGATCATCTCCGAGGCAGCGGGTCTGTCGCCCCTATGGCCGTCGCAAGCATTTTGGACCTCAAGCACGGCGACAAACGTCAGCTTGAGTCCTCGCTTGGCCCACAGGCGATCACTTGGACCGGCACCCAGCCAGCTTTCGGGACGATCCGCCGCTTCCTGCTCGAGGACGACGTGTCCGCCGGAGCAGACGTCTTT
Source organism: Amycolatopsis japonica (assembly GCF_000732925.1). Classification (NCBI taxonomy): domain Bacteria; kingdom Bacillati; phylum Actinomycetota; class Actinomycetes; order Pseudonocardiales; family Pseudonocardiaceae; genus Amycolatopsis; species Amycolatopsis japonica. The sequence goes on along the minus strand of NZ_CP008953.1, from coordinate 690,847 downwards.
CTGGTGATCAAGGACGACAACACGTTCGCGTTGGAGCTGGTGGCAGAGCTGAGCGGTAAGCCGCTGCCAGATGCGCTCACATTGATCGGCGCGCAGAGCGACCTGGATGCCGAGACCGCGCGACAGACGCTCGCGGCTGCGATCAATCTGCCCATCGACACTCCCGTGGTTAGCATCATTGGCGGCTACCGGGACCGCGGCGATACCGACGTCGCAGACCTCCTCACCAGCGTTCGGCACTATTTGGAGACCGGCGAGCCGACGGAACACTCACTTCAGACCACTAACGTCGACGACATCCTGGACCTTCTATGAAGCCACGACCCAACGGGCTTCGCGGCCTGTCTCTCGAGGGGCGCTACCGCAGCGACCGCCAGGATGTTGTCCAGGGCTTCTACCTGCCAGCATTCTCGGTCGCGACCAGCTACAGCCGCGCGGTCGGGTATTTCACCTCGACCAGCATCGCCCTGTTCGCCAGGGGCATCGAGACATTTGCAGACCGGGGTGGCACCATGCGCCTAATCGCCTCACCACACCTCACCGAGGACGATGTCCTCGACATCGAGCGCGGCTACGACATCCGCGCCGTCATCGAACGCGCGACAGAACGTGAGCTCGAGGCCGAAGAACGCGATTCGGTGCTCGACGGGCTTGGCCGTGTTGGCCGCCTCATCGCCGAAGGACGGCTCGACATCAAGTTAGCGTTCGTTGAACAAGAAGGCCGAGTCGGCATCTATCACGAAAAGCTTGGCATCTTCCGAGACGCCGTCGGCGATCTGGTTGGTTTCACCGGCAGCAGCAACGAGACGCTGGGCGGGCTCGTCGCGAACTTCGAGTCCGTAGAGGTATATCGCGGCTGGGTGGACGGCGACGGCGTCCGCGCCATTCGCCTCGAAGAAGACTTCAAGGCACTCTGGGCCAACCGGACGCCGAACCTCCAAATTGAGGACTTCCCCGGCGTCACCCGAGATCGCCTCATCAAGCTCGGCCAGGAACGCGACACTCAGCTGTCGCCGCGCGATAACGCGCTCGCTCCCCCACCGGCAGTCACGAACGAGGCGACCCACCTCGTCCTGCCGAACTGGCTGTCCGTCCGCGCCTACCAGCGCCTGGCAGTCGAGGCATGGCTCGGTCACCGAGGCCGTGGCATCCTCAAGATGGCCACTGGAACCGGCAAGACCAAGACATCCATGATCGCTGCGACCAAGCTCGCCGACGTGCTGCGACAGCGTGAAGAACCACTGGTCCTGCTCATCATCGCTCCGCTGCAACACCTCGTCGACCAGTGGATCACCGAAGTCGAGAGCTTTGGTGTCCGGCCTGTCCCGGTGTACGAGTCGAGCCAGAAATGGCTCCCGCTGGTCGAGGAACAACTGAGCGAGGTGCGGCTAGGGCAGCGGCAGATCGTCGCGATGGTGGCAACCAACGCGTCGTTCGCAGGAGACAGGTTTCAGTCAGTTCTGTCGCGGATCTCGCAACCACTGCTGGTGGTTGCTGATGAAGCGCACAACCTGGGCTCTTCAGCTTACCGTTCATCCCTGCCTTCGACCGCCACCTACCGGCTAGCGCTGTCCGCCACCCCAGAACGTTGGTTCGATGACGAAGGCACCGACGCCCTCATCGACTACTTCGGCCCCATCGTGTTTGAACTCGGGCTCGGCGACGCCATCAGCATGGGCGCGTTATGCCGCTACACCTATCAGCCCAGCCTAGTGGAACTTAACGACGCCGAGACGCAGCTGTATGTCGACCTGTCAGCGCAGATCGCGAAGTGTGTCGCTGCGGGCGAGAGTGTCACCGACGCCGACCCAAACTCTCCACTCAGCTACCTGCTTCGGCAGCGTGCCGGAGTTCTCGGCCATGCAGAAGGCAAGCTCGCGATGCTACGCAACGATCTCAACGCGCATGCCCACTCATGGTTTCAGCTTGTCTACTGTGCCGAGGGAGGTCGCCCAGCGCCGCAGGGCGTGCCGCGCGGACCGAACCAACTTCGCGAGGTAATGAACCTAGTGGGGAACGAGTTGCACCTCGCCGCCCACTCGTACGTCTCCGAGACACCTCGCGCTGAACGCAAGGTACTCCTTCGCCGATTCGGCGCCGGCGATGATCTCCGCGTACTCGTCGCGATGCGCTGCCTCGACGAGGGAGTTGACATCCCCGATGCGCGGACCGGCTACCTGCTCGCCAGCAGCAGTAACCCCCGACAGTTCATCCAGCGCAGAGGCCGCCTTCTGCGCCTCGCCGATCACAAGGACCGAGCCGAGATTATCGACTACCTCGCGGTCCCGCCCGCTGGGACACCGATCCATTTCGAGGTCGAGCGCAATCTGTTGACTCGGGAGCTCGAACGAGCCAATGAGTTTGGCAAGTTGTCCGAGAACTACGAGACGACACTCGACGTCCTTCGGCCGCTCAAAGAGCGGTATCAGTTGATGCACCTATGAGACATGCGAGCCATGACACGAAAGTGATGAAGGGAATCCGCAAGTGAGTAGTGCAGGTCGGATCGAAAGGCAGGTACTTGAGGAGCTGAGCGAGGAAGAACAGACGCTCCTCAAACGCGTCCTCCAGATCGAACGCGCGAAGCTCAACGTCAGCGCCTACGACGCCACCGATGACCTTCTCGCGGTGGTGAAGGAGATCATTCCATGAGGCTCCAGTCGATCACGATGACAAATTTCCGCCAATTCAAAGAGACACAGCGGTTCGACCTGCGATCGGACACCGTCAAGCCTGTTACGTTAATTTTCGGGGCAAATGGTGCCGGTAAGACAACTTTATTGAACGCATTCAGCTGGGCCCTGTACGGCAAGATGTCCGATGACGTTGAGCACCAGCAACGGCTCGTCACCGACAGTGTCTGGCGCGCGACAGCCATTGGTAACGCGGTCGAGGTCGGCGTGGAGATTGTTTTCGACCATGAGGGCCACGACTACCGTGTGCAACGCCGGGCACGGATGCACAAAGAGTCTGACCAGCAATCGCCTATAGCACCGGACCCGCAAATGTGGATCACAAAACCCGATGGCTCGTCAGAGCTTGTCGGCGCGCCACAGGAAATGATCCACACCATCTTGCCGCACGGCGTGAGCCGTTTCTTTTTCTTCAACGGCGAGCGCATTGAAAATCTCGTCAAGAAGGGTGCCCACAGTGAAGTCCAACAGGACATCAAAGTTCTGCTCGACCTCGAGCAGGTCGCACGGGCGCTCGTTCACCTACCCAAGGTGGATCGCAAACTCACCGCAGACATCCGCAAACATGGTGGCGACAAGGCGAGCGACATCCAAAAGAGCATTGATGACTTGAACGATCGCAAGACGCCCCTCCGCGAGGAGTCGAAGGCCCTGGAGAGCAATCTCGCAACCCTGGATGAGGAACGCGAGAGCGTAATGAACCTCCTGCGTCAACACTCGGAGACAGCACCGATCCAGAAGCAGCGAGATGACGTCACGAACGAACTCGACGAGGCACGTCGTTCCTTGGCCACGGCACTGAGTGAGCGCGCCAATCTCATCGCGACACGTGGCTTCCTTGCCTTCACCGAGGATCTCACCAATAGCACCAAAGCCATGGCAGACGCGATGTACCAGAAAGGGGCGCTGCCCGCGCCGCTAAAACGAGAATTCGTCGACCAACTCCTCGACGAGGGTGAGTGCATCTGCGGCACCCCGCTGGCGGCGAACACAGAGCCGTGGAAGAAGGTCACAAACTGGCGTCAACGGGCCGGACTTCAAGCTGTCGAAACCGTTTGGCAGCGGCTCAGTGGTCAAATCGATCCCATGACTTCGGACAGAAGAAGCTTGCGAGATGAACTTGGTCAGTCCATGAAGCGCATCGGCGACCAACGTGACCGCGTCAGCAGACTGGAAGAAACCAAGTCCGAGCTGGATGGCAAACTCCGCGACATTCGTCTGGAAAACGTACAGTCCCTTGAGTCGAAACGTATCGATCTCGACAACAGACGCAGCGATAAAGAGCGCCAAATCGGTGCGGTGAACCACGACCTGGAACAGATTACGAAGGACATCGAGCAGAAGACCAAGGACCGCAAGAACGCAGAAGTAACCGATGAACTTGCAATCAAGGCCAGAGCACGCTCCGAGCTCGTTCAGAACGTTCGGCGAGCGCTTGAGGAGATCTTAGAGATCCGCAAGGACGACATGCGCCGTCGGCTCGACGAGGAGTTGAAGTCGGTCTTCCGGAGCATCACCCACAAAAACTATGTTCCGAGCCTCAGCGAGGGCTTCGAACTCACCCTGCACACCAACGTCGACGGGGTGCAACTCCCGGTGCCGAAGTCCACTGGCGAGAACCAGATCCTAAGCCTCAGCTTCGTGGCCGCCGTGTCCAAGCTGGCCCGAGAAATCCGAAAGGAGCGCAGAGCTGAGGGTCAAGCTGCAGCCGATGCCGGCACCTACCCCATCGTGATGGATGCGGCGTTCGGCTCGCTCGACCATGACTATCAGGAGGCGGTGTCGCGCGCCCTGGCCCAGATGGCGCCACAACTCGTAGTCCTAGTCAGCAAAAGCCAAGGCCTGGGCAAGGTGGCGGACGAGCTAAACCCCTACGTCAGCCACCTTGGTGTGATCGAGAGCCATACCAACCTTACGAGCAAGCCCGAAGACGACATCGAGTTGCGCGGTTACTCACACCCATACATCCGTCACGCCGCGTCCGAGTTCTCCTCCCTCAAGGAGATCACGTCATGACCACGTCCACAGATGTTCGAGCCCGGCGTCCCCAGCACTACCAAGCACTCATGGTCGAACTTCAGGAAGAAGCTGGCTTCGGTACGTTCCGCGACATCCTGATCTTCGCCGCCGCAATTGGTTTCCGAACCGGGCGCCGCTCGTCATTCACCGCCGCTGCGGGCGATCCGATCCGTTACGAAGTACTCACAGCCCCCGTGTACAGCGAGGCCCTGATCAACATGATCGCCGCCGCCAGCGCCAAAGACGATCCCGAGATCATGGACGACAAACGCATCGAAGAGCGCATCAAAATCTTCGAGGAATACGCCAATGGCGGGCTAGAATGCATCCAAGAACAGGTCAACATACGGCACCAGTCAGCTGCCCTAGTCGTCGCCGACCTGGTCACCGAAGCCCTAAGCGACTCAGGCGGAGCAACCGCCGCTTCGGTCGAAGAACTACTTGGCAGAACGACCTGGTAGCCAACAAGAATGCCGCCGAGTGGGCAGTGGTGCTTACGAGCTCGTGCCACTGCCCGACTCCGGGCTGCTGACGAGGTTCGTTGCGACCATGGTGAAGTGAGGATGTCCGCTTTGGCGTTAGACCTTCGGGAGAACGCGCCGGCCTGCAGCTGCGTTACTTTTAGGACCCAGCAGCGGTGAATTTCCCCCTAGCCAGCCTAAGCGTGTGCCGATGCGGCCGGGATGCTCGTACAAGCCTGCTTCCACCTCGGTCGTCGAAATTTTAGGAACTGTTCCGAGATCGGTGTTTCCGGCCCGACACGCCGGGCTGAGGGCCGGCGGGATGGGCACTGTGAGTGATGACATCTGAGGCTGTGAGTCCACGGAGGAGTGAGTCCAAGCCGGCGCGGGAGTTGTCGCCGGAGCAGGCCGCCGCGGCGGCGATGGTGACCGAGGCCAAGGCACGGGGGCTGGCGCTGACCGGCCCGGACGGGTGCTGAAGCTGTTCACCAAGAACGTGCTGGAAACCGCGCTCAACGAGCAAATGACCGAGCACCTCGGGCATGAGAAGAACCAGGCGGACCCGGATCGGGAGTCGACGAACGTGCGCAACGGCTCACGGTCGAAAACGGTGATCTCGGACGCCGCGGGCGAGGTCGGGATCACCGTGCCGCGAGACCGGGAGAGCACGGTCGAGCCGCAGGTCGTGAAGAAGCGGCAGCGGCGCCTCACCGAAGTGGATGAGATCGTGCTGTCGTTGTATGCGAAGGGAATGACGACCGCGGATATCTCGGTGCATTTCGCCGAGATCTACGGGTCCTCGGTCAGCAAGGAGACGATCTCGCGGATCACTGACAAGGTTGTCGCCGAAATGAACGACTGGGCCAACCGGCCGCTGGACCCGGTGTACGTGGCCGTGTTCATCGACGCGATCCACGTCAAGATCCGCGACGGCCAGGTCGCCAACCGCCCCGTGTACGCCGCCATCGGCGTCACGGTGGACGGGCACAAGGACCTCCTGGGCCTGTGGGTGGGTACCGGTGGTGAGGGCGCGAAGTTCTGGATGAGCGTGCTGATCGACCTGAAGACGCGGCATCGGGGATGTGTTCTTCCTCGTCTGCGACGACCTCAAGGGCCTGCCCGAGGTCGTGACGAACGTGTGGCCGCAAACAATTGTTCAGACTTGCATCGTCCACTTGATCCGCAACACGTTCCGGCTTGTGTCTCGCCGGGACTGGGATGCGGTGAAACGCGACATAAACCTATCTACACTGCACCCAGTCCAGACGCTGCCGCAGCCGCTCTCGACGAATTTGAGGAGAAATGGGGCGCGACGCATAGAGCGGTGATTCGTTTGTGGCGCAACGCTTGGAATGAGTTCACGCCGTTCCTTGACTATGACGTCGAGATCCGGACGATGATTTGCTCCACGAACGCGATCGAGTCACTGAACGCCCGCTACCGGCGGGTGATCCGCGCACGCGGGCATTTCCCGACCGAGCAAGCCGCGATGAAGTGCCTGTACCTTGTGACCCGCAGCCTGGACCCGACCGGAACAGGCCGCGCCCGATGGACGATGCGCTGGAAGCCAGTGATCAACGCGTTTGCCATCACTTTCGGTGACCGCTGGCCGGGAGCCGAAACCTACTGATCAACAACGCCGGAAACACCGATCACAGGATAGACCCAAATTTTGGCCAGTGGCTCGCGGCGCGCGATCATCGGCGGCGAGGAACTCCTCGGTGCGGTGCAGTAGCGGAGGGTTGCTCGATCGGCGATAGTCGTGCACGTCCACGGTTCTTGAGTGGAGATCGACGACGGTGGCGGTTGCCATACGCAGATGAGGATCGTGGCCAAAATCTGGATAGCTCAGATACGTAACCAGCGGTGGATCGCGATGGAGTTTGATGATGTTGGCGCCCGGCACAGTTCCGACGAGAGTGCGCGCATCCCTCGAGAACCCGCAAGACCGGCGGGGTGTACGGCAGAGCGTCGGTATGGACGTACAGCGCGGATGGGGTCTGTTTGCCGACTGGACTGGCTGAGACCGCTAGTGCGACCATGTCGCGGTTGCCGGAGGCGAGGAGCAGGCGGTCAGCGCGTTCGCGGGCACTTTTGTAGGAGCGTGTGAATTCGCGTACGTCGTGTTGGAGAGCGTAGGGTAGGTGGTTGTAGCGGGGGCGTCCGTCGAACCGGGCGAGTGCGAGATAGATCAGTAGGTCGGCGGTCGCGCGCTCGCGAAGGTTCTCCCAGTGCTGGGTGCCGGTGGTGGTACTGAGGATAGCGAAGGCACGCGCGAGACTGCCGAAGTTCCGGATTATTCTGGTGGCTTCGGGGATTTCGCTCGCCCTGGGGAGGCGGGCTCGCTGTGTGAGGAACGCGACCAGGGATGCCAGTAGTTCTTCGTGCTCGGCGAAGAGCTGTTCGCAGATCCAAGGCTCGGGTGGGGCGGTGCGGCGTTGGATACGCTCGGCGAGTAGACCTTGGGCTTTGGAGGGGTTACGGAAGACATAGAGATGCCTGGCGCTGCCGGCAGTGCGGGGGCGTCGAGGGCGGTTGGGATGAGGTCCCGCAGCTCGTGTTGAGTATAGAACTTCTGGAACGTGCCTGTGTTGGTGAGAATGCCGTCGCCCGCGGGCGGCCTCGCAGACCGCGTGCGTCCCACGTCATGCGTGCCGAGACGATGAGGACCTCTTGCGCCAGGTTCCATGCGTCTCGCAACGTCGCGACGCGCTCGCCGGGATCTTCGATGACATTCAGTACGAAGCCGAGGTTCACAACCTGAGCGGGTATGGGTGGGCTGTCGGATCGGTGAGCCGGGTCCCATCCGTTGGCCGTGATGTTGAGTTCAGCGAGGTGGTGCAGATCGGTTCCCCGGCCGCAGCCGTAGTCGAAGACAATGCTGTCAGTGGTAACGATGGCGTCGTCGAGGGCGGTGGAGAGTGGCCGCGGCAGCGCACCGCGGGCGATTGCGGTGCGGTGCCGGGGAACCGTTCTTGTCATGCGGCGGTGGGGTCGACTGCGTAATCGATCAGGTCGGTGATCGTGCGCATGTTGCGGTCGCCGACGAGGTAACCGATCCCGCGGTGGAGATGGACACGGAATTGCTGCGCGAGGGTCTCCTCGTCGAGGGCCAGTCCGTCAGCGTGGCAGCGTTGCCGGAGAAGTGACCAGTACAGGTCGCCGTGCTGGCCGGCAAAGGTGCGCCAGGTCATCTCGACGTTGCTGTCGGCGGGGTGTTTGGCAGCGGGGGGTGGGGTTGGCTCGGCGAGTGAGCGGCAGAACGCCCATCGGCACAGCGTGTTCCATTGGGTGATGCCGGTGCGGCGTTTGAGGGTGATGAGCTGGTCGCGTGCTTGTCGGCTGACGCGGATGTTCTCGAGTGGCATCGTGGGTTCCGTTTTCTACCAGAGGTATCCGGTCTTAGCGGTCGTCACGCCGCTGTTCGTGTCATGTTCAAGCTGGTAGGTGTGGCCGACATGCTTCCGGAGCTTGTTCCATGCTGCTTCGTCGATTTCTTGGTCGGTGGACAGCAGGATGACTTGGTGGCTGGCTTGGGGAAAGTAGCGTTCGATCAGGTGGCTGCGGTGGATACCGTCCAAACGGCCTAGCGGCGTGTCGATCACTACGGGTAGCGGGCGACCTGATGCCTGCGCGAGGCCCCAGAGCATGGACACCGCGAGGAGCTGACGTTCACCGGCGGAGAGTTGCTGCGGCAGCAGGACCGTACCGTCTTGGCCATGAAGCTCAACGCTGAAGGTCTCGGGGTCGATGCTGATGTCGGTGATCAGCCGATTCTTCCGGGCCAGGCGTTGCAGCGACTCCAGGATGAGTCTCTGGATCCGGTCCACGTTGCGACGAGTTGCTTCGTGGCGGAACTTCTTGAGTGTCGCGCGCACGCGTTGGCTGTGTTCGATCAGTCGACGGGAGTCGTCGGCCGCGGTCATCTCGTCGGCAGCCTTGTCGAGGAGCCGGCTGAGCTTGCGCTCCATCTCGTCCTCGGCGGCAGACGCAGCAGCTACTTCCGCTTCGGCATGCGTGAGCGCCTGGGCAGCTGCGGCAACAGCGCGGTGAGCGTCGTTTCGACGCTTGTGCAGGTCGTCGAGGGCTTCCTCAGACGGCACATTCGCAAGCCCGCGAAGGACGTCTTCAACCTCGTTTTCCACCTTGTGACGTTGCTCGATCAGGCTCTGGGCTGCGTGGATCTCCTGGTCAAGCCCAGATTCGAGTAGTTGCCGCAACGCTGCGACGCCATCACGATCGAGATCAGTAATGCGCGCTCGTTGGGGGCTCCCGCGCCTCGTTCTGCGGTCTTCAGTGAGGGAACGTTGCAAGGCTTGGACCACAGTGTCCGGCACGTTGTGCTGGCGTAGCTGCTGAATGGTCGTCCGATCCCGGGACTTGAGCAGATCAGCAATGTCGTGCAGGTGGATGCGTTCGAGTTCGACATCAGCGTGGTCAGCGAGGGTCTCGAGCTGGTCCCGGACCAGCTGAAGTGGGAGCGTCCCTGCGGCGAGGTCGGTCAGCCGTGTGTCGAGGTCTTTCTTGGACGCGGTCAAGTGCAGCTTGGCTGCTTCCAGTTCCCGACTTCGGTCGAGGAGCTCGCCGCCTTCAAGCTGAATCTTCACCTCGAGATCGTGGAGCACCTTCTCGGCTCGATCGTGGGCGCCTTGTGCCTCGGCGACGCGGTCTTTTGCACCTTCTCTGTCCTGGCGGTAGGTCGCGAGCTTCTTACGCTCGGCATCCAGGAGCTTCTGCATCGCCGGCGTGGCATGGTCGGCCTTGTGATTGCGCTCGACCACAGTCAGGTCGGCTGCAAGGCGATCGACAAGGTCAAGCCCGAGCAGAGCCCCGATCGCGGTGCGCAGCATTTCACGGGCGTTGTCCAGCTCCGCCAGCGTCTCGATCTTCTCCCCGTCGAAGAAGAACAGTTCTGCGACGCCGCGTGGCACGAACGCGTCGACCCGTTCTGCCCACTGTCGCGACAGAGTGGTGTCAGGTCGGTCGTCTACGAGGATGTCCAGGCGCTCCTTCGCGCCGGTGCTGGTGCCGGCCCAGGATCGGCATACCCGATAGTGGCGGTCCTGGCCCTGCTCGACGATGTGGAAGGCAAGTTCGATCGAGGCGCCGTCTTCCGGTGGTACTCCGCTGTGGATCAGCCGACGCAGATACTGCTGGTAGCTACCGTTGCCCCGACTCGTCGTCCGTGCCAGCGGCCCGAACAGTGCCAGCTGAATGGCGTCCAGGAAGGTGGTTTTGCCGCCGCCGTTGAGAGCTCCGATCAAGGTGACCGGCTTGCTGGGCGTTGGTGGGGTGAGCGTGAAGCTGTGGCGACCGCCAAACACGCCGACGTTGTGAAGTACGAGTTCGTCGAAGATCATGACACGCGGCTACTCTCGATGGGGATCAAGCGGATGAGACCGGTTTCGATGTCGATGAGATCCTCTGTGGCCTGGTCGGTCCCGTCCTTGCCCTGTTCCTTGCGCCGACGATGGGTCCGCGCACGATCGAGCGCGTCCTCTCGATCGTCGTAGAACCCTTTACGCAGCGCAGCCTGTAGCGCGTCGAACAGCCCCGCGCGTCGGGACATCGCTCGGTGCCGCTGCTCAATGTCCAGCAGCTCTCGCACCAGCTCGAAGTGTGGCGAGTCGGTGTCGTCGCCGACGATCTCCCGAAGAAGCCGAACATCCTCAGCTCCAAGCGGGAGGTGGTCGTCCATCGGCTTGCCCGGGTACTGCTCGCCTACCGCGTCCTCGTAGATCTGCGGCAATGAGTCTTCGAACTCATGCTTTTCGACCACCCAGATACGCCGGATCTCGTCCAGCTCCGCCGGTGTGATGAGCTCGATGCTCGCGACGTTGCTGGGCCCCTCCTGACGAATGTAGGTCTGAGCCTCGAGCAGCTTCTTCAGCCACGTTTCTCGCCACCGCTGCAGGTACGGTCCGTGGATTGGCTGGTCATGGAACAGTTGAACAGTGCCATTCATCCGCCGGAAGTCGCGCCGGTCACGATCATCGGTCTTGTCCAGATCGTCGCGGATGTCCAGAAGCGGGCGCATCCACTCCTTCTCCTCGTCGTTCTGGATCATGGCCGACATAGACTTGTCCTTGTCGACGAGAGTGCATGTCCAGCATCCGAACCGGCTGTCTCCGCAGCTGGGGGTCGTGGTGTCGACTACTAGCGGGCACTCGCCGTCCGACGAAGCGCCCTGGTACATCGTCAGCAGATCTTTGTTGTTGTAGCCCCATGGATTGGGGCGCTGCATTAGGAAGAGCCACACGTCATCGTTGGTCCAGTTTTCGACTGGGCTGTAGACAAGCGAGTTCGGGAGGTTGGAGTTCGGGCTCAGCCGATCCCGGACTCGTCGTTGCTCCAGAGAGTTCATCCGTGACGCACGACCCGAGCTTTCCGCCTTGCGTGTGCCCAGTACCAGGATCGCTTCACCGTGCTTACGCACCATGCGGCGGATGAAATCGTTCGACGGATTGATCTTGAGTCGCTCGGTGCACCACCGGAACTTGGGGCGTGGCGCCGGGTAGCCGCGTCCGATCAGGTTGACCCAGAACGTATCGGTGATCTGCGGAGTCAGCCGATGTGGCTCGATCGGAAGCCCGTGCTTGGTGGCAGTATCGCCGATCAGGTCGAGGGAATGACCAACCCAGGCGGCGACCACTGGGTTCTCGACCAGCGTATCCGTGCTGATCACGTGCACTTGCTTGGTCCGCTGCTCAGGTGGGAGCTTCTCCAGAGCCATCCAGACCAGCTGCAGGGTCGCGGTGGAATCCTTGCCGCCGCTGTAGCCAACAACCCACGGAATGCGATCAGCCAGGTACAGCTCCTGCACTTCGATGATCAACCGGTCGAGCGTGGCCGACAGTCCGCCGTCGGCAAAAGCTGAGTCCCTGGTTGTCTTTGACTTGCTCATGATCGCCCTCGTTCGTACATCGTCTCGATGCGCATCTCCTCAGGGGAGAGCTGAATGCCCAGTGTTTTCTTGATCACGTTTGTCGTGAGAGTAACGTTTGTGCTCGACTTGGACACTTTGCCGCCGATAAGAGCTCGACCTTCCCAGAGCTGCGAGTTCGCGCGCGACCAGTCGATCGTAGCTAGTGACGTCAGGGAACGTCGCCATTTTCGTGAATCGCGCGACTCACGCAACAGCGTGTTGCCAACTTTCCCCAGTGCGTGAAGAGCGATCCCGTGGCTGTGGATGAAGTCACGTCGGACATCTCCAGCTGTGACCTTCTTCTCGTGAACCAGCTGCCACTCAGTTACCTTCTCAGCGACGAGATCCCAATAGTTGCGCGCAAGTTTCGCAGCATCATCAACGGTCAACTCCTCGACTGAATCCAAGAGCGCTTTGGTAGCGCCGTGGAGAGCCGAGAGTGTGAAGAGCTTTCGGGACCGGGCTGAAAGATTGTTGCGTTCCATCTCGATCAGATCTGCCCACAGAGCCGAGCTTTTGACGATGTTCTTGACGATGCGGGCGCCATTTTCGCGATGATCGTACAGAATCGTCAGGGTGCGCGATGGACGGATAGCGTACCTGTTGAGGTCTGTAAACATCTGCTGACAGCGTTCCAGACCGATATCTAGAAACAAGACGATCGGAATACTTTCATCACCCATGTCCGGATTCTCGCGCAAGGCTTGTTCAATTGCCGCGCGACGGTGCTGTCCGTCATTGATGACAAAGCGGGCTGACATCGGTATCGCGAGGAGTCCTATGCGACCCTCCGCGCCACCTGCGCCAAGTGGGTCGAATCGAATATCGGCGTCGACAGAAGCAGTCAGTGCAGAGAACACGTAGTTATGAGGGTTATCGAGAATATAGCGAGCCATCTCGGGGACGCGCGCTTTGTTGAGGCTGCGCTGAGCCCGCAAATTCGCCTGTAGTTCCTCTTCATCGAAGAGAAAGAGGCGTGGCACAAGACGGAGGGGAAACATCGTCACGTAAAAGTGACGTTGCGCTTGCACGCCACGGATGGCGGGGAACACGTACTCGAAGACGTCCGGGCGAGCCACGACGGGATGTCGCGACTCCTCGACAGGACGTCCATCTGTGGCGGTCGACATGATCAATCTGTACCTCCCCTCCGATCTGTACGCAAGCCGACGTTCAAAGGTCCGCACAGGCAACGGCGTGGCTACGAACACCGCAGCCTGTGGTTGCGTACACTACCGTTGCCCACCGACAAGATCGTAGCCACTCCGGACCAACAGCCGAGGGATGTCGTGACCAGCGAAGATGAAGAGCGAGCCGTCTATCTGGACTCGAACGCCACAACGCCACTGGAGCCGGCAGTGCTAGACGAGGTCATGCACTACCTCTCCGTTGAGTATGGCAACGCCGGCAGCCGAACCCACGAGTACGGCCAGACCGCCAAGAGCAGAGTTCAGCGAGCTCGCGAACAGGTTGCCGCGGTCGTCGATGCGCAACCTGATGAGGTGATCTTCACCAGCGGCGCCACCGAGGCCAACAACATCGCGCTACTCGGCCTGGCACCGCACGGAGACAAGACCGGACGACGTCGCATCGTCACCACACAGATCGAGCACAAAGCCGTCCTCGAGCCGGTCGAAGAGCTGCAGAAACGACGCTTCGACGTCGTCTACGTACCGCCAACTTCAGGTGGCTGGGTCGATCCAGACGCCGTAGCAGCCGCCGTCACACCCGACACGCTCGCAGTGTCGATCATGCACGTCAACAACGAAACCGGGGTGCGGCAGCCGCTCAGCGACATCGTCGACCAACTCCGCGACCACGATGCCTACCTACATGTCGACGCCGCACAAGGGTTCGGGAAAGAACAGCCCGACCTCAAGGACCCTCGCATCGACCTCATCAGCGTCTCAGGGCACAAGATCTACGCGCCCAAGGGCATCGGAACGCTCATCACCAGGCGACGAGGCTACAAACGACCGCCACTGACGCCCCTCACCTACGGTGGCGGCCAAGAACGTGGCCTCCGACCCGGCACCCTGCCCGTGGCGCTCATCGCGGGTCTCGGCACTGCGGCGCAGCTCGCCACGGCCAACCACCGACGGCGACAGGACACCTGCCTCAGGTACCAGCGAGACGTGATCGCCACGTTCCAAGACCTGGGTGCTGAATTCAACGGCGACCTGGACCGCACAGTGGCACACACTGTGAACGTCTCCATTCCAGGTCTCGACTCTGAGGCCGTCATGCTCTCGCTCAAGGGAGCCGCCGCTATCTCCAACGGCTCAGCTTGCACGTCGCACAGCTACGAGCCGAGTCATGTCCTGACTGCAATGGCGCTTAGCCCTGACCGACTCCAAGGGGCACTGCGGATCTCTTGGAGCCACATGACACAAGCCACCGACTGGGACGACCTCCGTGGTCGTATAGCCGCAATCCGTTAGCTGAGGTCACGCTCAGCTGTCCCCTATTTCTCCATTGCATCCGCCGCGGCTTGACAACTACAGGGTCCCCGGCCGCGATACGGCAGGCCCCGCACGATCCGCTGGTCTTTTCGTCGACAGATCCGACGCCAGGGCCGACGGCGCTCCTCAGGACGTCATGCCGGGTACCTCACACGGGCCGGCATGACGGTCAGGCTTGCGGGAGTAGACACTGTAGAATCTGCGCTATGTGTTCTACCTTCTAGACAATAGCGATGGGCTTACCAGGCGATGGCCCGCCCAAGGATCATGTTTGCGACATACGACCATGAGGTTTGTTGGGGTGAGAGCCCCTTTCTTGCTGAGTGGGGCGACAAAAAGCTCGTCCGTTTCGAGGCGGGCCGGGCAACCGTCCGGTGCTTCGCATCTCGCACGAGTCGCAACAATCCGCATGACCCAAAATGGCTGCGGTACGGTGATGCGACCTAGCGATGGATGATTGATAACGCCGGCCGACCAGGACTTGGCGTCGTAAAGGCTCCACAGGCTGCTCTTGACAAGATTGCACCAGCCGCATGCAAGTCGAAGGTTATCCTCGTCCGTCGCGCCGCCCTCGAAGACAGGAATGACGTGGTCGAGTTCGACTCGCAAGTGCCTGTGATTTATCCCTCGAGGCCGAGTAAAGTCGACAAGCCTCGCGGGAGTCAGTCGCCCTGATTTTCGTCGAAGAAAGGCGTCTCTCGCATCAGGCGAGAACCTATAGCCGCAAAGATAGCAACGCTGCAGCGGGTCGTCCCTAAACCACACTGCTTGCCGCAGGTCTTTGTCGATATATGTTCGCTCAGCTTCACGGCGTGCTTTTACCTCCCGCCATCCATAAGCGGCCAGCTGGCGCGCCGCAACCTGTAGCTCATCAGCTGGCACGGCAGGAGCCAGCTCGCGGAGCGATAAGGACATCTCCTGCATCAGATGACCTATATTATCCGCGCTGTGAATATATTTATTGAGGTCAACAAGTCCTTCCAAGAACCATCGACTAACTGTCAGCGAATGGTCAGCCCGTAGAATCCACTCGTTCTTTCCTAGTAGTCCTGCGGGCGCAACGAGCTGGGCGATCTCCCTGAGGTTTTGCTCGGTCCATCTCTTGGAGAACGTCTCCTCAAGTACCCGATAGAATTCAGATATTCCACGAGCGTCCATTCCGGTTACGGCTTAAACTTCTGGGGCATTCCGGAAGTGGGAACCTTCCTGTACTCATGCCAATTCTTTGACCACTTCACCATTACTGTTCGCTGATCTTTCTTCAATCCTTCGAGTTTCCAGTCCCTATTGAAGTACGACTTGCTCACGCGTCCACCCTTTAGCCAGTCCATAAAGGTGCGGTCTACATCACCTAGGCTACCCAGAGGTTCCGCTTGTGTATATAGGTAGTCAAAATAGTCGCAGGCGAGAATTGTTAGGGAGACCTTGTTAAAGAGGTTGCTTTTTGCCGTACTTCCCCAACTGTTCCATGTGTCAGCGTCGTTCGTATCGCCAAAATAGTCCCGAATTTTCACATAGAATCGAATGAACACGTCGCGCCATGGTCCATCGGGGCGAGACCAGTCCTCGAAACGCTCAGTATCCGACTCGCCGCCCACCAGTCCGCATTGGAGGAAGTAATTCTCTCTCCATGCCTTGGCATAGTCCACTGATTCGTGGTATGGTCGCCCGCCGCGGAGATTTCGGAAAATTGAAACGATTCCCTGAAGAACGCTCCACTTAAGCAGGTCGGGTCGGTCCTTATCCATGCCGGTCTGGACGAAGCCGCGGAATGGACTTTCTTCCGCCCGAGTCAGGTAGGCAACTGCCTGCGAATCTTCAAGTCGGATACCGGCCTGCCGGAGCCGTCCCGCTACTTGCTGCAACTCTTCGCGACTTAGGCTTGTAGAAACAATGGTACCCAGGAGCGCTTTGCCCATGGGGATAGCCTTTTGGTTGACGACAACGAACTGGAATACGTGCTCGCTGGGACTCTCGTCCATTAGCAGTGAGAAGGGTAGATGGCGAGACTGTTTAGCAAGCAGCTGGTTTTCGGCCTCAGCTGGGTCTGTACCGTTAGCTACAGCATCAAGAATATACTGTTGGCCCTCTGGTGTGCCAGTAAGGATTTTCGCATTCTCTACAGCTCCTCGCAGCCGATGTTGTCCATCGACAAGGACGATCGGACGCAGATACCCTAGTAGCGCTTCCTTTGTAAATCCTTGAATTTCATCCGCGTCTTGGATGTTTAGATGCTCAAGGACGCGAATCCGACCCTTGAGCTCGGTGTAGAAGTCTACAAGGTGAGTCTCATCAGCAAGCATGACTGTTGCCGCGTCGTCATCGCTGCCGACATCGTCGGATGCGGATGCGTCGTTATCGAGGTCTTCATCGGAGGCATCATTAGAAGCGAGCGGCTCTTTTCCATGAGCACTTTCCAGCTCAATAAGTTGAGCTACGCGTCCTTCATCAACGGCGCCGTTGTTAAGAAAGTCGACCCGCTGCTCAAGACGGTGCGTAAGGCGCCTTAGGAGTTCAATCAGGGGAACATCAGCGTAGTCGTCGTAGGTAATCTTGAGAGTTCCAAACGGCGAGCCTGGCGCTTGTTCTTCAAAGGTGACCCTATCGACGTCCTGCAGGGCGCCGAGTAGGGGGTTTTGTGTGACATTTCGCTTGTCGTGAAAGAATTTAGTGAGTTCTCGAACTCGGCTCCGATTCTCTTCACGCTGAAAACCTGACGTCTCTTCATCTGCGAGACGGCGGCGTTGTGGTACGCCCGCCCACTGTGTGATATCGACTGCTGCAGCGGAGAACAGGATTATTGGCTTGCTTTCCGGTGTCTGGAGCGTGCGAAAGGCTTGATAGTGTCGAACTACTTCGCTCAACTACTTCTCCTCGTGGTCATCTCGAACGCAAGCTGCGCTTAGATTCTAGCAGCAAACTGGATGCGGCGGAGCGTGGATCAGCTAATAGATCGAGTGTCGGTTAGTTGCCAGTACGGGCCATCGTGTCGTTTGCGCCGTTAGGTTGCATAGCGGCCGGTGGCATATTTTAGAGCGGGTTGCTAATCGCAGTCGATAAACCACGCTTCGACGTTACAGAGGTTGAATGGTTCGGGTTACGGCGGTTCCAGGCCGGTGTGAGCGAGGAAGGCATCGATCAGCCCGCTCCGTGTGTAACGCCCCAGTACCTCCGACACCACGCCGGACACGGTTGCCCTGGTCGGCGAACTCCTCCTCGCTTCGCTCGCGCGCTGAGGAAGCGGCATCGGCATTGAGCTGGCGCGACACGCCGCGCCAGCTCGTCGTCTTATGCCGCGACGGTGCTGAACGGCAGTTGCAGCTGATCGGCCGGCTCACCCGCAGCCAAGTCCGCGGCGGCCGTCAACGTCACGGCGAGGCGACGGGCCTCGTCTTCGGTCATGTGCCAGCCCTGATTGGTCACTCCCTTGCCGCACCAGATCCGCGGGGCTTCCTCGCGGTCGCCCTGGTCAAGGCTCACGACCGTGTGCTCAGGCTGCCACCCCAACCCCGGCCCCATCTCCTGAGCGTCCTCCAAGGTCAAGGGCCCCTGCTCCTCCCAGCTGAAGAAGTGACGACGATCCGGACAGGCATCGCCGTCGTATCGACCGTTGCACCACCGCGGGCAGGGCTTCGCCAGCCAGAACACCGGCCGCGAACAGATTGCCGCATCCTCGCCGGAGCAGGCGATCAGATCTGGCGCGCCGACCTGCCTCAAGTCAACTCGATGAAGCGGAACGCGTCCGCACCGGACACAGGTACGCCCTTCACTCTGCGCCGCATCGAGCGCGCCCAGATCCATCCCGGGCACGCTACCCAACAAAGCCTTGTTCTCCATACCGTTCTCCTTCAACACAGAGCACGTATGCAGATCATCGAGCAATACGGCGGAGCGACACGCCGTATTGGTGTCGCACAATCGAGTGATTTCTTTCAGGATCACGCCGCGAATTCCGTATTAGAAGGTGTCGACCTCCCCGACAAGAAAGGCAACGCAATGCCTGACCATCAGCGGTCGCTCACCTCGCTGGAGATCATCGAACGGGCGCTTCAACGAGCTGACCGCGCAGCCGACAGCGCTGTCACTCGACGGACGCGTCATCGGGTTCGGCCTCCCCGACCGGCCGATCCCCCTGGACGAACTCCGGATCACGCTCCTGAAGCGCCAGACCGGCAACCAGGTGAAGAACGCCGTCTGGAGCGAGGTCGTGCGACGCGCGCAGGAACAGGGTGACCCCTGGACCACCGCGGCACTCGGGTTGATGATGCCAGGTCTGAAGAAGGTCGCCGGCAGCATCGCCCGCAACTTCCGCGGTGACATCGCCGACTTCGACGCCGAGATCGTCGAAGGATTTCTCCAGGCATTGAACTCCCTGGCCCCGGACAAGCCGATGCGCTACTCGTCCCTGCGGTTCATGGCCCACCGCTACGGGCTGGAGGCTCGCGGCAAGGAAGACCGGATCAACGGAACACGCTCCACGTACGACGAGAGCACGTTCGTCAGGTACCGAGCCCGGACAACCGGACATCCGGACCTCGTCCTGGCGCAAGCCGTGAAAGACGACACCCTGACCGAAGACGAAGCCAGCCTCATCGGACGAGTGCGGCTCGACGGCGAGGGAGCCGCATCCGTTGCCCACGAACGCGGCGTCTCCTCCTACCAATTCCGGCAGCAGCTGTCACGAGCCGAGCGGCGACTGACGGAGTCGCTCACTCGCCGTTCCGCCGCAGCATGAACCCACTGGTGGTGTCGGCGGCCAAGTCTGACCGCCGACACCACCAGTCAGTCTCTAATCCCAGAAAGCTGATGCCGTGAATCATCGAATAGTTCGCGAACTCGAACGGCCGCGGTTCTACCGCGTCGGCGAGGCCGCAGCGATGCTGAACCTGTCACCCATGACGCTTTACCGGGCAATTCAGGCCGGCGAGTTCCCCCGCTATCAGGGTCCGGAACCGCATCATCGTCCCGGCGCGCGCAATCGACAACATCGAGCAGGCCGCCGTGACGAGCAACAGCGTCGTCGACACGGCCGGCTTCACCACCGCAAACTCCGCCTGCGAGTACTCAGGCTGCCCCGCGCGACCGCCAGGTGTGATTGACCTGCGCGCTCGGCGGCCACTGGCGTGGAGCCCGGAAGGCCGCGACACGCCCGGGCGCCGGACCGGGATCTCATGACCCATTTCGTGACCCGAGACGCTGCCGCCTGGTGATGTTCAGGAGGACACCACAGAGAACCGTGAGGACAAAGTTGCGGTTAGAGGCCACGGTCAACGCTGTTGCCTGCTCTCCTAAAGCGGGTGTCGCAGGTTCGAATCCTGCCGGGGGCACACTTCGCAGGCTTCCGGCCGCACACCCACCTTCGGCGGGCCCTCGGTGCCTGCCCGGCTCTCGGTCAAGATCAACCGTTTGCAGGGACACATGCCGTTTCTTCTCCATTACGATTCCCAGAGCCTGGGCGCGCGAGACAACGGACCGGGTCCAGTGCCTTCTTCCGGCTAAGGCGCACGAGCGAACGGAACGAGCAAACAGGAGTCCGTGAGCGTGGATCGGCCACGAATGCTCTTCAACGCATTCTCCATGGCGACGGTGTCCCATCATGCCCAAGGCCTATGGGCGGAACCCGACAGCCGGCAACTGGAATACGCCGACCCGCAGATGTGGATCGATCTCGCCCGGTTTCTCGAGCGCGGTCGATTCGACGCGTTGTTCAATGCCGATGTGTGATCGCGCCATACGCGCGGTACCGCGGGTCCCGTGACTCGACCGTGCACGAGGGCATGCAGTTCCCCACCCTCGACTTCTCCCTGCTGATCCCACTGCTCGCTCACCACACCGAGCATCTCGGTTTCGCCTACACCCAGAACATCCTGCAAGAACCGCCGTACGCCTTCGCTCGACGTATGTCCACTTTGGATCATCTTACCCAGGGGCGCGTCGCGTGGAACGTGGTCAATTCCTTCTTGCCGGGAGCAGGCCGGAATCTGGGTTATGGAGGCCTCCCCGACCACGACGAGCTCTATGAAAGGGCGCAGGACTACCTGAGCGCCGTCTGCAAGCTGTGGGAGTGGAGCTGGGACGACGACGCGGTCGTCAAGGACAAGGTCACACGCCAATTCGCCGATCCGGCGAAGGTGCATGAAGTCAAGCATCGTGGCCCCTATTACCAGGTGGACGGCCCACATCTGTGCGAACCGTCGCCACAGGGGACCCCGTTGCTGTTCCAGGCGGGACAGTCCGCGGTGGGCCGGAAGTTCGCGGGACGGCACGCGGAAGCGGTCTTCATCGGATCGCAAAGCCCGGAGAACGCGGCACCGCTGGTCTCAGGTTTCCGCCACGCGGCCCAAGCGGCCGGCCGGCACCCCCGGTCGATCAAAGTCTTCGTGCCACGCACCTACGTCGTAGGGAGCACGGAGTCGGAGGCCAAGCGTCGAGATGCCGATTTGCTGGAACGACAGACCATCGAGGGCAACCTCGCCCGGATGTCGGTGTTCCTCGATCGCGACTTCGCCGAAGACGACCCGGCGACACCGGTGGGAGAACTACGTCGCCGAAAGAACCTTCCGTCGGAGTTACGGACGCTGCTCGATGCCGGCGAGCGGGACGAGCAGACGCTGGGCGAACTCATCCTCAGGATCGGCAACAGGCGCCTCGCCGGAACTCCGGACCAGATCGCCGAAGATGTCGCGCGCTGGCAAGCGGCCGGCGTGGACGGTATCAACCTGCAGTATGTCGTCCTGCCGACCAGCTTCGCCGAGTTCGTCGACCATGTCTGCCCGGTGCTGCGGGACCAAGGCCTCATGCAACGCGAGTACACCGGCGGCACCCTGAGGGAGAAGTTCTTTCCAGGCGCCGGTCCGCGTCTACCCGAAGATCATCCAGCCCGACGTCGAGCCGGGTGACAGTTCCGGCGGACACCGAAGACGAAGGTCGGCGCCACCTCCGCACCGCCCGCCATCGCCCCTACCGCGCGTACTTCCGCAGGAAGGCGTTGGTCTCGTCATCCGTGGAGTAAACGCACAATCCCTGCATTCCGCGCGTCATGAGCACTTTGTAGGTGTTGCGGACCAAACGGTCGAAGCCAGCGGGATCGGCGGCCTTCACCGATTTGTCGAAGGAGAAATCGCGCCGGGCGCGCCACTCGCCGTCTCGGATCACGAGGTCGTCACCGAAGATCGCGCCCGCCCAGTCGTATTCGAAACCCTGTGCGGTGTAGATGCAACCGACCTGTCCGAACCCGTCCGGCTCGGAGGCCCACAGTGAAGCCGATGGAACGCCTGGTACGTCGAAACCCTGCTTGGCGTTCCAAGGCCGCCGCCAGCCGCCGATCTGCACGTCCTCGAGCAACCTCAGGCTTCCCTCGACCTTGACCGGGTCGCGCCACTCCCAGCAGAAGCCGGCCGCCATCCGCGCCGTTCCCGAGAAGTGCTTGGCCTGCCGGAGAAGCCAGCTCTCCAGCTCATGGGGAGATCCGACGGAATCCACCACATACTCGTCCTCGGTGTCGTCCACGAGTTCGGACCAGGCCACCGGCGGCTCCGCACCGAGTCCCAGAAGCCTGACCACCCACTCGTCGAACTTCGCCGAGCCGCCGCACCGGTACTGGCCGTCGAGACTGATCTCGATGACCTGGCAGCCCTTCATTTCCGCGATGGAGACGATGTCGGTCTTGGTACCGATCTCCGTCGGGCGCACGACCTGGTGCTCGTCCAAGAGGAAGAGCGGCACTTTGGCGACATCGATCAGCTCATCGATCTGGCTCCGTACTTTGCCGTGCAGATGTCGAGGCATTCCTCGGACGCGGTGCGCTTCGTCGCAGATCAGAACGTCGAGAGCATCCGCGGGAGCCCTGCGGAACTCATTGAAGTATTTGAAGATCTCGCCGGACCGAACATCGCCACCGGAGACCTTCAGCCGCAAGGTTTCGGTGAAGGCCTTGGAGCCGGTCGCGTGCAGTGCTTTTCGCTTCTGCCTCGCGAGGGCGGCGAGGAGTGTCACCGCGATGGCGCTCTTGCCCGAGCCCGGTCCGCCGTTGACGACGACGACCTTCTTCCCGCCACCGGAATCGGCCTCGGCCACCGCGTCGAGCACGGTCTTGTAGGCGACCTGCTGTTCATCGAGAAGGACGAAATCGTCCCTCTCACCGAAAGCGTCCGCCGCGGTCTTCAGCAAGTTCCGCGCTGGGGACGGCGGAGCCGAGATCAATTCATGAGCGGCGGCCATCGCCGCGCCCGCGGTGGCTGGATCCGTGTCCAGCAAGGACCACAGATCGGCGACCAGGTCCGCCTGGAGATCCGATGTGTAGAGCTGGCCGAAGTCATCGAACTCGAACTCGTCCAACGACCAGTCGGCTCCGCGCACGGCGTTGTGCATGTACGCGATTCCCTTGACTTGCCCTGGAATACGCGCGAACGCCGGGACGAAGTCGAGCAGTTGGCGACAATACCGTCTGACCTGTTCCGCCGGATGCAGGTCAGGCTGCTTTTTACCGTAGGGAGTCAGCACCAGACCGGCGCCAGTGGCTTTCGCCTTTTCCCACTGTTTCAGCTCGACGAGCACATAGGAGGGCTTCCCTGTCTCAGGATGGACGCCGCAGAGGATGGCGTCCACCCGCTTCGGGCTGTATGGAAGCTTGTATTCCAGCAACACCTGCACGTGGCCGAGCCGCGCGGCGCACAACGTGTTGGCGAGTACCGGCAGGCTGCGCTTCCACGAGCCGATCTCACCGGACTCCTCGGACGCCCGGAACGGGATGCCCACATGTTTTGACAGCTCTATCAGGATCCGCTTGTGCTGAAGCTCTTCGCGCAGGTCGTACGCGGTCTTGATGACCGGCAAGCCACCCTCCCCAGGGCCGTTCCCGTCTCTTGGCCTTTCGCGCCATTGCGCGAAGGCAAGAATCACTCTAGCGGGTTATGATCGACAGCTGGGGAGCATTCGAGCGACCCACGCCCAGGGGAGGGACGAGTGGCTCTTGCGCGCGGCAGCGCGGCCGATCTCTTGATCGAAGCCCGTGCGGGACATCTGCACAGCCGGTTGCAGGAACAAGCCGGATTCGCCCTCGGCAGCAGGGTGGGAACCAGCGAGGTGGCCTCCTGGCAACGGAGCCTGCCCATCGTGTTGGCGGATCTCGTCGACGCGGGTCTCGGCGACGTCGAGGTTCTCCTCGAACATCAGCTACCGCACAGCAAGCAACGCATCGACGTGGTGCTGTGCGGCATTCACCCTCGCGGCGGGGAAAGTTCCTTCGTCTTCCTCGAGGTCAAGCAGTGGTCCAAGGCCGAGTCTTACCTGTCCGAGGTGATCAACATTCCCGGCCTGCCGGGAAAACACCTCCATCCGGCCGAACAGGTACACGGATACCGCCAGTATTTCGTGGACCACACCCCCGCACTGGTGGAGCGGCCACAGGCCATACACGCGGTGGTGTACCTGCACAACGCTCGACGTGCCGATGTGTCCGGTCTCCTCAAGGACAATCCTCGTCCCACCAGCCGGTTGTTCACCATGGACGACAAGGCGGCGATGGGCGAGCACTTCAACGCGGTCCTCGACACCTCGGCACCCCGGCAGACCAACATCGCCGCCGGTGACGAACTGAGCGGTTTCGCGCACCGTCCCACCAAGCCGTTGCTCGATCTCGCCGCGGCCGAGATCAAGGATCGCGAGCAGTTCGTCCTTCTCGACGAGCAGAAGGTCGCGTACGAACTCGTCCTGCAGGCTGTCGAGCGGTCTCGAGCGGCACAAACTCGCACGGTCGTCATCGTCGAAGGCGGACCGGGCTCGGGCAAGAGTGTCATCGCATTGAGCCTTCTCGGCGAGCTGGCTCGCCGAGGCCGCGCCGTCCACCACGCGACCGGCTCGAAGTCGTTCACCTCGACCATGCGCAAGTACGCGGGCCGCGGAAGCACTCGTGTCCAGGGGTTGTTCAAGTACTTCAACGCTTACGTGGGCTGCGAACCTCGCGAACTGGACGTCCTGATCTGCGACGAAGCACATCGCATCCGGGAAAAGGGTGTCGACAGGTTCACGAAGAAGGAGAGGCGCGAACGCGCCGACCGGCAGGTCAACGAACTCATCAACGTGGCGACCGTTCCGGTGTTCCTTCTCGACGGGCATCAGGTCGTGCGCCCTGGTGAAATGGGCTCGCTCAAGGAGATCAGCACGGCCGCCCACGCCCTCGGCTGTGAGGTCGAGATCGTCCGCCTGCACGACCAGCTGCGTTGTGGCGGCTCGGTTTCCTACGACACCTGGGTCGCGAGGCTGCTCGGACTCGGCTCCGCCGAACCGCCGATCCCGTGGAGCAAGCTCGCGGGCCCGCTCGACGAGGGCATCACCTTGACCACCTCCGCCTCTCCCGAAGCCCTGGAATCCTGGGTACTGGACCAGCGGTCTCGGCATGGTGGGGGAGGCCGGCTTGCGGCCGGTTTCTGTTGGCCGTGGAGCGATCCCGTCCAGACTCCGGACGGCCTTCGCCTCGTGGACGACGTCCGGCTCGGCGAGTGGAAACGGCCTTGGAACGCGAAGGGCGAGAAGTCGGTGCCCGACGTGCCCGGATCCAGCTATTGGGCGACGGACGAACGCGGCTTCGGCCAGGTCGGCTGCATTTACACCGCCCAGGGCTTCGAGTACGACTGGTCTGGCGTGATCTTCGGCAAAGACCTCGTCCGCCGTGACGGCATGTGGCGCGCGGTCCGAGCGAACTCCAAGGACTCCGAGGTCAAGAAGGCGGACGAACTGCATTTCAGCGCGCTGATCAAGAACACGTACAAGGTTCTGCTCACTCGCGGAATGCGCGGGACGGCCATCTTCTCGGAAGACCCCGAGACCCAGGAGTTCCTGGAAGAGATGACGCGGTAGTCCTTTACCCGACCTCATGGAAGTCGTCGAGCCGATGTGCCTCAGCCGATGACTCCGTGGCGGCCAGCCAATGCGGGTAGGTGACATAGACGAGTTCCGTGTCCTCATCGGCCACGTAGACGAGCTCCGTTCCCGCACGTAGATAGATCACCTCGCCGGCCCGAGCCGTCACTGAACCCGAAGGGCCCTCGACGGTGAAAACGCCCGAAGTGATGACGAGGGCTTCGTCGTAGGTCATCTTCCAGGGGTTCTTCTCGCCTTTGGCGTAGCGACCGAAGCCGACGGACATGGCCGCGCCGCTGTCCTGTGCGAGGACGTCGGCCAAGAAGATCTGCTGGTCGAGCCGCTGGAACCAGGTCGAAGCGCCATCGCTCGTGAAGTGTTCGACGGACATCCGGGCCTCCTTAAGTGGAAGTTCTTCCACTTAGTTAACTGGAGAAAGTTCCACTTGTCCACCGGTTAGGCTCACTGGGTGCTTCCCATCGCAGGGGCCGGGACTCCAGAGCGGGCGGACGCGGCTCGCAACCGGCAGAAGATCGTCCGCGCGGCGGCCAAGCTCGTTGCGGCCAAAGGGATCGACGGGCTCGCGTTGGACGAGGTCGCGGCGGAGGCGGGCGTCGGGATCGGGACCGTGTATCGCCGGTTCCCGGACAAGGGCGCGTTGGCGCAGGCGCTGCTCGACGAGAACGAGCGCGAGTTCCAGGAGGCGTTCATCAGCGGGCCGCCGCCACTCGGGCCGGGGGCGCCCGCGCCCCAAAGACTGAAAGCGTTCCTGGAAGCGTACGTCGACAGGCTTGAAACGCATGGCGAGCTGCTCATGGTCGCGGAGACGGAGACGCCGATGGCGCGGTTCGTGACCGGCGCGTACCGGCTGCACCACAGTCACCTGGTCGCGCTGATGAGCGAGATCGATCCAAAGACCGACGCACACTTCAGGGCTGATGCGCTCCTCGCGCCCCTGGCGGCGGCGCAGTATGTCTATCAGCGCCAGAGCATGACTACGGAACAGATCAAAAAGGGCCTAGTAGATCTCTACCGGCCCAACGCGTAAGACGCCGTCGTCCAGCGGCACGCACCGCTTCCCGCCGCGGCCCCGCAAAGCAGCGAAAGTCCCGACCGGGTAGACGACGTCCATCCACGCGCATGGATTCGCGGGCCGGTGGACCTCGAAGCGCACAGGGCCGTCACCGGAGTCCAGGGTCACAACCGAGCCCCGCGACAGAGCGTCCACGTCGAAGCCCGACAGCACGATGTTCCGCCGGGCCAGCAGCGGATCGCCAGGGACAGCAGAAGAGAAGAGCGTCACCGCGGCGGAACGATGCGCGGGATGGTTGAAGTACCGGTCCCCCACCAGCCCCAGTCCCGCGCGCACCTCGACGTGGTCGCGCGAGACCGGAGCAGGATCGAGGCGAGGGCCGTCAGCGGGACGGCCCTCGTACGCATGCACGGAGGAGACGTGCAGCGCGACGATCAGCGCTCGCCGAGCTGCCATTCCGGCCGCACGTAGTGGCAGGTGTAGCCGTTCGGGATGCGCTCCAGGTAGTCCTGGTGTTCCGGCTCGGCTTCCCAGAAGTCACCGGCCTGGGTCACCTCGGTGACCACCTTGCCCGGCCATTTCCCGGAGGCGTCGACGTCGGCGATCGTCTGTTCGGCGACCTGCTTCTGCTTGTCGTCGGTGTAGAAGATCGCCGATCGGTAGCTGGTGCCGATGTCGTTGCCCTGGCGGTTGAGGGTCGTCGGGTTGTGGATCTGGAAGAAGAACTCCAGGATCTGCCGGTACGTCAGCTGCGCCGGGTCGAAGACGATCTCGATGCCTTCGGCGTGGGAGCCGTGGTTGCGGTAGGTCGCGTTCGGCACGTCGCCGCCGGTGTAGCCGACCCTGGTGGAGACGACCCCGGGGTGCCGGCGGAACAGGTCCTGCATGCCCCAGAAGCAGCCGCCCGCGAGAACAGCCTTTTCCGTCACTGTAGATCTCCTTCGGTCGTTGACACCCAGTACAACGTGTCGAACCGCCTCTGTCATCCCCGTCCAAGTGTGACGGAACGCTTACGTCCGACGGACGAGCGCCGAGAGGGTGGCCGGAGTACGCCCGGGTGCGTCGACCATGGCGGCGATGAGCCGCTGGACCGACGGCCTGCTGAGCTCTTGAGGCGCACAGTCGTGGGCGCGGTTCAACGCGTCCGTGGCGCGCTCGACATCGCCGTGGTCCTTCCAGGCTCGCGCACCGTCCACGAATGCTCGTGCGCGACGCTCGGCGCTCGGCAGTCGCCGTGGATCGACGGAGTCGAAATAAGTCAGCGCGCGGGCGGTGTCACCGAGAGTGGTGTGCACACCGATGCGGTAAACGGCGACGGTGGTCGCACTGAATTGCGCGTTGCCCATTCCGCTTCGAGTGGCTTTCAACCGCCGTGCGGCATCTTCCGCTTCTTCGATGAGCGCGACCGCCTGCGCGGTGTTCCCGTTCTGCGTCGCCGAGTAGCTCGCGGTGCACAAGAGCGAGCCGTAGGACGCGAGTTGCCGAACCGGCGGACTGCCTTGATCGGCTCCCAGGTCGAGAGCGGTCCTGGTGAGCATGGTGATGGCACCGTTCAGACCGGCGTCTCTGTCGATCTTCTCGGGAGCGCTGAGCGCATGCCGCCGCATTCCGATCGCGATGGCCCGGGAACTCGCGGCGATCACCAACGGGTCGCCGCTCGACTCCGCCGCCGAGTGTGACCGATCGGCGGCGACGCGTGCGACACAATCACGGTGTTGTTTGACCGCCAGTTCCGAACCGAGCAGGTATGCGCTGGCGAGTGCTGCGGACATCCTTTCCTGTAGCCGCCCGACGGATGCGTCCTTGCTCGCGTGTGCGGTGGCGATCAATTGAGGTAGCGCGCGGCTGAGATCCGCGTACTCGCAGGCTTCGAACTTTCTCTGCGCCTCGGCGAGCGCTTGGGACAGCGTGACCAGCGGAACCGGTACCGCCGGGCACTGTGACTTCGCCAGCAATAAGGCTTCCAACGATTCCTCGCCTGCGGACGCGCGCGCCGTGCCAGGCAAAACCCCGGCGATCGTGACACCGACCAGCCCAGCGAGCACCTGTCGTCGCCGCATCGCCTCGTCACCGTCCTGTCCACCGGGGATAGCAGTGCCGACATTAACCGGCGTGCCATCCTCGCGCATTTGCGCCGCGCCGGTGAATGTGGGCGCCAAGCCGAAGAGGTGGGGCGGGATTTCGAGCACTTCGGAGAGGGTCCGCAAGTAATGGACATCGATGAGTTTGCGTTGACCCGTCTCCATCCTCGACAACGTGCTCAGCGACAGATGGCAGCGGTCCGCCACTTGCGCCAGCGTCAGCTGTCGAGCGCGCCGGACGACCCTGGCCAACGAGCCGTACCGAGCCATCGCAGCGGCCTGCACTATCTCGGGCGACGACCAAAACGGGTGGAGTGCGTCCATGGCGACCTCCCCGGCGATGGTCCCGCAACGGGCAGCCGCGGCAGTAGGGCGTTGCCCGGATCGCAATTTGACAGTTCCGCAAACTTGTTGCCGATCGAGCACACAGCCCTGGCCCGAGGCGAGAACGCGCGTTCCATGGGTTTGAGCACTGACAGCGCGATGACCGGCGGGAGGCCTGCAATGGGGACTCTTCGATGCCACGTCCGTCTCACGGCTGTTCCACCTGACCTTCCAGACCAGCCGGCCCGCCGCGCGGCCGCGGTCATGATGTCGGCCTTGGGCGTGCCGTACTTCTCCCTTTCCGGTGGTCATGGCCTCCGGTTGCGAGACATCCCGGACCCGGTCGGTTTTGTCGGCTTCGCGCTGAGAACCGAACCACCGCGGAACGCTTCTCCAGCGGAGTACCTCACTCTGTTCACCCTGCGGCCTGTTTCGTCTCCCAGCCGTTGCTCGATCGCCTCGGATCTGCGTGCGGCCGCAGCGTTGGTCGAAGACCATACGAACACTCCCGAGTTCTTCAACGCCAGGTCGGAGCACTTGCACGGCGTGGGAACACCGGACGCGCCGCTCTCGACTCTCGACGGCGGCGCCACAGCGGACGGCGGCTGGCTCCGCTGGTCCGGTAAGAGGCCCTTCAGCGGACGCGCCGCCGAGCATCGGGCGATGATCGAGTTGTTCGCCGAGCTGCTGGAGGTCTCACCGCTCAACCGCGGGGAGCTTCTGATCGCCGACGTGACGGAACGCTTACGTCCACCGTGCGTCTCACGCTAGGTGAAAGCCCTCCCCGCGGTCCTCGCCCTCCTTCTCGCGGGCTGCGCGACGCCCCCGCCAAGCCCGACGCCGGAAGACGCCTTCCGGTTCGGCGGGATCTCGATGCCTGCCAGCGGCAAGGTGCTGGAGACGCAGTACGACCGGGGCATCGACTCGCGCTACGTCGTCGTCCTCACCCTGCCGGCGGAGGACGTGCCCAAGCTGCTCGAAGGGTCGAACTTCGCACCCGGGGTCCTGAACGACGACCGGGTCGTCGAGGGTCGTCACGTCTACCGCAAGGTCACCGTCGAGGGGACCACGGTGCGCCTCGAGATGTTCACGACGTGAGCACTCTGAGTGAAAAAGATGGGCCGTTCGGACTCGCCTGGGTGACCCCCTAACGTGTACCTCCACGCACCATCCGCCGGAGGACGCATGGATCCGTTCCGTGTACCGCCCGAGCTGTTCCGTTTCACCGACGGGAGCAGATCAGGGCTCCCCCTGGCGATCCTGCACGCCTTCGGTGAGGCGAACGAGCGACTCGAGACGGCGCTCGGGATCGACGACGTCCGCACGCGGCTGCGTGAGGTCGGCTGGCTGGAGACGCTGGACGACGAAGACCTCGTCAAAGCGTTGGACCAGCTCAAGGGCCAGGGCCACCTCGACGTCGTCCAGAGCCACGCGGGTGATTACCGGACCGCGTCCGAGTACGAGCGCCGCAATCTCCAGTACGCGCTGACCCGGCAGGGCGAGGCGGCGTACGCGGGTGTGGTCCGCGCGAACGAGGTGCTCAACGCGACCGGGGCGCTTCAGACGGCGACGCTCGAAGCGCTCGGCGAACGGCTCGGTGAGCTCGCGAAGCAGCTCGAAGACGGCACCGACAGGCGCGTGTTCAGCACGCTTACTGAAGTCGAGGGCCACCTCGAAGCGTTCCGCGACAATACGAAGCGCTTCAACGGCGACCTCCAGCGCCTGCTGCACGCGGAGGCCGACCTCGCGACGTTCCACGAGGTCAAGGCGGCGACGGTCGCGTATCTGCAGGAGTTCCTCAACGACCTCGAGCATCACACCCACACCATCGCCACCCGCATCAAGGAGATCGACGACCACGGCATCGAGCGCGTGCACCGGCGAGCGCTCAACGGAGCGGCGCTGCCGAAGCCCGACGCGCGCTGGCTCGTCGTCCGCAAAGCGCGGTGGGACGGGCTGCGCGCGTGGTTCCTGCCCGAGGACGGGGCGACGCCGCGGGTCGAGGACCTCCACAACCTCGCGCGGCGGGCGATCATCACGCTTCTCCAGGTGCTCGACCGGATCACCGAGTCGCGGCGGCGCGCGAGCAGCGCGGTCGCCGATTTCCGCGAGCTGGCGCGGTGGTTCACCGTCGTCCCGGCGCAGGAAGACCTGCATCGCCTGTGGTCCACGATGTTCGGGCTGAGTTCCGCGCGGCACGCGCACCTCGCCCACGCCGACCCGGAAGTGGTCAGCACGACGGCCTCGTGGCTCGACGCGCCGCCGGTCGAGGTGTCGGAACTGCTCCGCTCCGCCGGCCGCACCGAGCGGTTCACCCGGACCGGGCGGGTCCGCGACGTCACCGCGATCCGGGCGGCACGCGTCCAGCAGGCGATCGAGGAACGCGCCGAGCTCGAAGCGGCGTGGAACATGCTCGACACCGGCGGCGTCGTGCGGCTTTCGGCGTTCGAGAAGCTGGACCACACCGTTTTCGAGCGGCTGCTGGACCTGCTGGGCCAGGCGCTGGGCAGGCCTCCCGGCGCGGAGGGCGCCCGGCGGAGCACGACGTCCGACGGCCAGATCGAGATCGTCCTGCGGCCGCCGCGGAACGGCGCGGTCGCGCGCCTGACCACCACGAGCGGCGTCTTCCGTGGCCCCGACTACGAAATCGAAATCAGCACGACCGGAGGCGGTGCGTGAGCCTCACCAACCAACTGGTCATCGCGGAACGCGAAGAGGTCGCGCGCGGGATCCGGGCCCTGCTGGCCACCCCGCTGATCGGCGAACGCGGCTCCCCTGAGACCTTCGACCTCATCCGGCGCCGCCGCGAACCCATCCGGCAGTGGTTCGACTACTACTGCGGCTGGACGCTCACGGTCGAACCGCGGCTCGGCTACGCGCGACTGATCAAGGTCCGCGCGGCCGCCGACCCCACCCGCCCGGCGCGACGATTGCGCTCCGGGCGCGCCGCGTTCGACCGCCGCCGTTACGTCCTGCTTTGCGTGGTGGCGGCCGAACTGCTGACCGTGCCGGTGACGACCATCGGACTTCTCGCCGGCCGCGTCGCGCAGGCGAGCGCCGCCGACGACCTCGTCACCACGTTCGACGCCGCCACCAGGGCGGAACGGCTGGCGTTCGTGGACGTCCTCAAACTGCTGGAGTCCTTCGGCGTCCTCGAAGCCGCCGACGGCGATCCGGAGTCCTTTGTGGACGATCCGGCGGCGAAGGTGCTGTTCCGGGTGGACGCGACGCTGTTGCTGCGGTTGCTCGCCGCGCCGGTCGGTCCTTCCCAGCTCGCCGTGCCCGCCGACGACGTCGCGCTGCGGTTCGAGGAGCTGCTGGAAGCGGTGTCGCACGAGCAGCGTTACGGCCTTTCCTCCGGCCGCCACGAGGACACGCCGAGCGCGTCGGACGTCCAGCGGAACCTGTGGCTGCGGCACACGGTGTTCCGCCGTCTCGTCGACGATCCGGTGCTGTACTTCGCCGAACTGACCGCGGAGGAACGCGCGTACCTCGGCACCCCGACCGGGCGCCAGTTGCTGCGGCGTGCCGCGGAGCAGGGCGGTTTCGTCCTCGAAGAACGCGCGGAGGGTGTGCTGCTCGTCGACGTCGACGGGCTGGCCACCGACGAGCGGTTCCCGGACGACGGCAGCAACGCCAAGGTCGCCGCGCTCCTGCTGCTCGACGCGCTCGACGAGCCGCGCACCATCGATTACCTGCAGAAGGCCACCGCCAAACTGCTGAAACGCTTCCCCCGCTGGGCCAAGACCTACCGGGGCAAGGACGGCGTGCGACGGCTGACCGTCGACGCGCTCGCCGTGCTGACCGGCTTCGGGCTGGTCCGCGCCGAAGCCGAACTCGTCCGGCCGCTCCCGGCCGCCGCGAGGTACACCGACCGCACCGAGGAGGCGCCGTGACCGTGACGAGGTGGATCCCCTCCCGTGCGGGCATCCTCAACATCTGGCGCTACTACGACGAGATCTTCGAGTTCCACGACGGGCGCCTGCTGCTGCGCGGCCCCAACGGGAGCGGGAAGTCGAAGGCGCTGGAGCTGCTGCTGCCGTTCCTGTTCGACGCGAGCCTGCGCGCCAACCGGCTGTCGACGTTCGGCACCAGCGAGCGCAGCATGCACTGGAACCTGATGGGCGAAGGCGCTTCCGGCGCCACGCGCGTCGGGTACGTCTGGCTCGAATTCGGCATGGCGGGCGAGAAGTGGTTCACCTGCGGCGCACGGCTGCAGGCCAGCACGCACACCAGCACGGTGCACGCCGACTTCTTCACCACCGATCTGCGCGTGGGCGACGGCTTGCCGCTGGTCAACGAGGCCGGTCAGCCCCTGACCAAGGGCGCGCTGGAGGAAGCCCTCGGCGAGCACGGGACCGTGCACGACGGCGCGGCCGAGTACCGCGCGGAGATCCGCGCGAAACTGTTCCCCACGCTGAGCGAACAGCGGTACGACGCGCTGATCACCGCGCTGCTCCAGCTGCGGATGCCCAAACTCTCGCAGCGGCTCGACCCGAGCCTGCTGTCCAACCTGCTCTCCCGTGCGCTTCCGCCGTTGGGGCAGCAGGAGATCGCGGATCTCGCCGAGGGTTTCGAGCGGCTCGACGCGCAACGCGAACGGCTGGGCTCGCTGGAGACCGAGGTCGACGCGACCCGTGCGCTCGCCGCGCGGCAGAAGACCTACGCCCAGCGTGTGCTGCGCGCGGGCGCCGCGAACCTCATCAACGCCACCGCGGAACTCGACGAACTCGCCGCGGCCGCCCGCCGTTCGGCCGAGGAGCACGACGAGGTCGCCGCGAAGAAGGAGGCCGCCGAGGAACGGGCGGCGAAGCTCGAAAAGGACGTCGAAGAGACCGAAGCGCGGCTGTCGGGGCTGACCGAATCCGAGTCGTATCGCAAGGGCCAGGAGCTCGACAAACTGCGGCAACGGACCTTGTCCACGAGCGAGAAAGCGGAGGCTCTGCGCGCGGACGCGGACCGGCTCCGTGCCGAGGCGGACGCCGACGAGGAGCGCTCGCGGGCGGCGAAGCAGGTCGCGAAACGACAGGCGGACCTCGTCCGCTCGCTGGAGACCGAGGTCCGCGCCGCCGCGACCCGCGCGAACCTGGCCGGGGTGCACGACGAACTCGTCGCCGGGCTGGACGAACCGGCCCGGCTCCGTCCGTTGCTGCAGGCCGCCGTCCGCGGCAAACGCGACCAGGTCGAGGCGCTCGGCCGGACGCTGGACAAACACGAACGCGCCGTCGGACGACGTCACCAGGCCGAGGCGGATTTGGATCGCGCGCGAGCGGACTTCTCGGTCGCGCAGGAGCGGGTCGAACTCACGACGGCGACGCGGGAACTCGCGCTGAGCGATCTGCGCACCCGGCTCGCCGAATGGGCGATCGGCTGCCGCGAGCTGCGCTTCCCCGACGTGGAAGCGGTCGTGCGGGACGCCGAGGCGGAGGTCTCGCTGCTGGGCAGGCTCGGCGCCGTCGCCGAGACCGTGCTCGAAGACATCATCCGGCGGGAGGCGGCGACCGGTGCCGCGCTGGCCACCGCGCGAGCCGAGCACGACGAACTCCTCGTCGAGGCGGGCGTGCTCGAAACGGAGGACATCCTCGCGCCCGAGCCGCCGCGCACCCGCACGGCGGACCGGGCCGAGATGAGCGGCGCGCCGTTGTGGCGGCTGGTCGATTTCGCCGGCTCGGTCCCGGAAAGCAGCCAAGCGGGGATCGAGGCCGCGCTCGAAGGCGCCGGTCTGCTGGACGCCTGGGTGAACTCCCACGGTGTCGTCGACGGCCACGACGTGCTCGCGGAGTCCGGGACGCTGCCGGTGGCCTCCGGTCGTTCGCTCGCCGACGTCCTCGTGCCGGAACCCGACGCGGAGGTTTCCCCGACGAAGATCCGCCGGATCCTGGAGGTGATCGCCTTCGACGACACGCTCCCCTCCGGTCCCGCGGCGATCGGCGCGGACGGTGGCTGGCGGATGGGCAGCCTGTCGGGTAGCTGGACGAAGGACGCCCCGGCCTACATCGGTGGTTCCGCGCGGCTGCGCGCCCGCGAACGCCGCATCGCCGCGCTGCGGGACAAGATCTCCCTTCGCGAGAAGACCATCGCCGAGCTGGAGGGCGAGCTGGCCGCCCTGCGCGGCAGGCGTGAGCTGATCAAGATCGAACGCGCCGCCCGCCCCGGTCACGACGATCTCCTTGCCGCGACCGGGGAACTGACCACGGCCGAGGCCGAGCTGACCGCCGCCGACGCCGCCGTCCGGCATCTGGAGAGTGCCGTCTCCGCGCTGGAGATCGAGGCCAAGACCGCGCTGCACGAGTTGACCGCGCAGGCTTCGGAATCCGGGTTGCCGACCGAACGCGCGCCGCTGGCCGCGCTCGCCACGGCTCTGCGTACGTACTCCGACCAGGGCGAGAACTGGTTGTACGAGCACGGAAACCTGCTCACCGCGACCCAGCGGGCCGAGCTGTGCGCCGAGCAGGCGGACCGGTCGGAGGGGAACGCCGCCCGGCGTGAGGACGAGGCCGCCGACGCGGAGGCCGAACGCACCAAGCTCACCGCGATGCTCGACGCGATCGACGGGACGGTCGGCACCGGCCAGCGCGAGGTGCTCGCCGAGATCGACGGCCTGCGCACGAAACTGCGTGCACTCTCGGGCGAACTCCGCGCCGCGAACGCCGACGCCAAGGAGCTCGCGGTGTCGCTGGGCGCGCTCGGCGTCCGCCGGACGACCGACGCGCGGGCACGCGAGGACGCGACCAAGAAGCAGGACGCCGCCGCGCTCCGGTTCCGGAAGCTCGCCACCGGGATCTTCCCCGCGGACGGCGGGATCGAGGATCTGCCGAAGTTCCAGGCCACCCTGTCCGCGTCCGAGAGTGTCCGTGCGGCGCTGGACACGGCCCGGCTGGTGGCCGCGGCGTGGCCGTCCGTGCCGCACGCGCCGAGCAACCTCGGCGAGGCACTGCACCGGCTGTCGGAAGCCGTGCACACCTGCCGGAACACGCTCAGCTCGCGCGCGGAACTCGACCTGGAGACCGACGAGGACGTCCAGATCTTCACCGCCGTCGTCGACGGGCTGCGGGTCGGCGCGGCCGAACTGCTCAAGATCCTTTACGCGGAAGCGGAACAGAGCAGGCACGAGATCACCGATCGCGAGAGCGACCTGTTCGACAAGACGCTGACCGGCGACACCCGCCGTCATCTCGCGGCCCGCATCCGGCAGGCCAACGACCTCGTCGACGGGATGAACGCGCGGCTGGAACGCGTGCGGACCGCGTCGCGGGTCGCCGTCCGGCTGGTCTGGCAGGTCTCCCCGGATCTGCCGCCGGGTACCAAGACCGCGCGGGATCTGCTGCTGAAGGATCCGGATCAGCTGACCGCCGAAGACCGCGTGTCACTGCACAAGTTCTTCCGTGAGCGCGTCGAGCAGGCGAAGGCGGACGACACGGCGACCAGCTGGGAACAGCAGCTCGCGCAGGTCTTCGACTACACGTCGTGGCACCGGTTCGTGGTCAAGGTGGACCGCGCGAACGGGGCGGGCTGGCAGCTGCTGACCAAGAAGCTGCACGGCGCGCTTTCCGGTGGGGAGAAGGCGATCGCGCTGCACCTGCCGCTGTTCGCCGCCGTCGCCGCGCACTATCAGGCCGCGCCCGAGGCGCCGAGGGTGATCCTGCTCGACGAGGTGTTCGTCGGCGTCGACACCACCAACCGGGGGCAGGTGTTCGGCCTGCTGTCCGCACTCGACCTCGACCTGATGCTGACGTCGGACCACGAATGGTGCACCTACGCCGAACTCGGCGGCGTCGGGATCCACCAGCTCATCACCGGCGGTGACGGCGACGACGCGGTCACCACGGCCCGGTTCACCTGGAACGGCCACGACCTCCAGCCCGCCGGGCATTAGCCTGAGCGGCCCCAAAGCCGGGCGCAGCGGGGCCCTTTCCGTCGTTTTTCCTTGTGCGGCGCGGAAGGGCTCGCTACGTTCCTGCCGGTGGCTGTGCGGATCCAGGTGCTGGGCTCGCTGCGCGTGTGGCTGGCCGGGGCGGAGGTCGACCTGGGACCACCGGGCCGCCGCGCCGTCCTGGGATTGCTCGTGCTCGCCGGCGGCGAGGCGATGTCCAAGCAGGAACTGGTGGACGCGCTGTGGGGTGACCGGCCGCCGCGCAGCGCGGTGAACGTCCTCCAGACACACGTCAAACATCTGCGGCGGCTGCTGGAACCCGGCCGCCCGTCGCGATCCGGGAGCGACATCCTGCCGCATGTCGGCGGCGGTTACGCGGTGCGCTGGGACGCCGTCGAAATCGACCTGCCCCACGTCCGCGGGCTCGTCGCCGAAGCGAACGACGCCCAGCGCGACGGCGAGACCGGCCGTGCCGCGTCTCTGTTCGGCGAGGCCGTGCGCCGGTGGCATGGCAGGCCGCTGGCCGATGTCCCTTTGCTCGCAACGCATCCGAAGGTCCTGGCCCTGCTCGCGGAACGCCGTGCGCTGCTCGCCCGCTACGGCGACGCGATGCTCGCGATCGGCGCCGCCGACGAAGTGCTGACCGAACTGGTCGAAGCCGCCGCGGATCAGCCGCTGGACGAACCCGCGCAGGCGCGGTTGCTCCGCGCGTACCACCGCGCGGGCCAGCGGGCGACGGCTTTCCGGCTCTACCAGGACGTTCGTGAGCGGCTGCTCGAAGAACTGGGCGTCGAACCCGGGCCGGAACTCGTCGCGGCGCACACCGCGCTGCTCGAAGACGGCGAACCGCTCCCGAGCCCGCGTCCCGCCACCCGGGTCCCCCGGCAGTTGCCTGCCGAACCACCCGGCTTCACCGGCCGGGCGACCGAACTATCCATTTTGGACGAATTGGCGCCGCGTCCCGGCGGCTCCGGTGGCGCGGTGGCGCTCGCGGCCGTCACGGGAACGGCGGGCGCCGGGAAGACCGCGCTGGCCGTGCACTGGGCGCATCGGGTGAAGGACCGGTTCCCGGACGGGCAGTTCTACGCGAACCTGCGCGGCCATTCCGGCGGCGCCCCCGCGACCGCACTCGAAGTGCTCACCCGGTTCCTGGCCGCGCTGGAGATCCCCGCCGAACGGCTTCCCGCGGACACGGAGACCGCGTCCGCGCTGTACCGGACGCTGATGACCGACCGGAAGGCGTTGGTGGTGCTGGACAACGCCGTCGACGTCGAGCAGGTCCGGCCGCTGCTGCCCGCCGGCCCCGGCTGTCTGGTGCTGGTCACCGCCCGGGACCGGATGGCCGGGCTGGTCGCCTTCCACGGTGCCCGGCGGATCACCTTGGGCGTACTCGATCCCGGTGAAGCGCTGGAACTGCTCGCGCGGCTGCTCGGCGCCGAGCGGGTCCGGGCCGAACACGAAGCGGCCGTCGAGGTGACTGGGCTGTGCGCGTATCTCCCGCTGGCGCTGAGGATCGCCGCGGCCAATCTCGCCGACGATCCCGGGAACGGCATCGAGGACTACGCCATCGAGCTGCGCAAGGGCAATCCGCTCGCCGCCCTCGCCGTGCCCGGCGACGAGCAGATCGCCGTCCGGACCGCGTTCGACCTTTCGTACGCGGCCTTGCCCGCGGAAACGCGCCGTCTGTTCCGGCTGCTGAGCCTGGTGCCGGGCAACGACATCGGCGTCGAAGCGGTCGAGATCCTCACCGGTTCGGACCAGGCGGGGCGGATGCTGGACATGCTCGCGGGTGCGCATCTCGTCGAGCAGCACGCGCCGGATCGCTATCACTTCCATGACCTGCTCCGCCGTTATGCCGCCGATCGCCTGCAGGAATCCCCGGCGGAGATCGGATCCGCCCGGCGACGCCTGCACGAGTGGTACCTGCGTGGCGTCGACGCCGCGGCGAAACTGTTGTACCCGCACATGTTCCGGATCCCGCTGGCCGTGCCCGACGGCCCGGTTCCCGCCGCACCGGCGGAGTGGCTGGAAACCGAGCTGGGAAGTCTTGCCGCCGTCGCCGGAGACGCGGCGCGGACCGGACCGCTTTCGGTCGCCTGGCTGCTGTCCGACGCCCTGCGCGGCTACTTCTGGATGTCGTCGCGCCAGGTGGAATGGCGGGCGACCGCCGAGGCTGCGTCGTCCGCCGCCGAGGAGGACGGCGATCTCCGCGCCCGCGCGTCCGCCCGGTTCAGCCTGGCGGACCTGGGTTTCCGCCAGGGGCGCTATCGAAAGGCCGTCCGGGACTACACCGGCGCGCTCGTGCTCGCCCGGCGGGCGGGCTGGGTGGAGGCGCAGGCCGCGGTGCTGGGCAATCTCGGTTGCGTGTACTGGCAATCCGGACGGCTCCCGGCGGCCGCGGCACGGTTTTCCCGAGGGTTGGAGCTGAGCAGACGCGCCGGAACTCCCGCCGGGGAGGCCGTCGCGCTGGGCAATCTGGGGCTGGTGCAGTGGGAGATGGGTGATCTGGCCGGGGCCGCGGGGCATTACGTCCAGGCGCTGCGCCGGTATCGCGGCATCGGCTCGCGCTACGGGGAGGCGATCAACCTGGCCAACCTCGGGCAGACGCAGCACGCCCGAGGCCGGGTCACGGAGGCCGCCGGACTGCTCGCCAAGGGTCTCGCGCTGCATCGCGATGCTGGGAATCGCGCCGGGGAGGCGGAAACTCTCGGCAGGCTCGCCTCGGTGTACTGCGATCTCGGCCGTCGCTCGGACGCGCTCGACCACGCGCGCGAAGGACTCCGGCTAGCGCGAGAGACCGGCGAACCACGCGGTGAGGGCGAGGCGCTCGTCGCACTCGCGCGCGTGCACCAGCGCTCGGGGCACCGGCAGGAAGCCGTCCGCCGGTACCGGCAGGCTTTGGTGCTGTTACGGGAAACCGGCGACCGGTATCCGGAGGTCGACGCGCTCATCGGGCTCGCCGGCGTCACCGGCGACCTCGGGCAGGCCCGTCAGGCGCTCGCCCTCGCCGACCAGGCGGGCTATCACGCGTTGCGAAGACAGGCGTCGGCCGCGGTGGAATCGATCCGCCGGGCCTAGACCGCGATGTCGCCGCTGGTGTCGTACGCGCCCGCCGGGTGGAAGGTCACGACGACCCACGGGTTGACGCCGTGTTCCTTGCCCGAGGCGTCCAGGCAGGAGAACTCGCTCATGTCGAAGACGCTCCACGTCTTGTCCGGGAGTTGTTTGATCGACTCCTCGACGCGGCCGACCCAGCGGCAGGCCGGGCTGTGCACTCGCGCCGCCACCGAGGGTTCCGCCCAAACGATGCTCCCGCCCTCCGCGCACCACGAAAGGTCGAACGTGTAAGTCCACCTCCCCGGATCTTCCAGCACGACCGGCTTGATGACCTTGGCACCGGAGGCGCATTCCCGGGCCGCTTCCGCCTCACCGGGCACGGCGAACGTGAGACCGGCGCAGAGGATCGCCGAGCAGACAAGGACGTTCATCGCTCCCACTGTTCCGCCGGACTCGCTCGTCCGCAAGCCGCCGGATGCCGGGTCCAATCGACGTCCAATGGCCGTCCAGTGCCGCCGAATAGCTTGTGCTCGCACAGTTTCCGCTGAGGGGAGTACGGATGAGGGCACGACTCACGAAGGTCTTGACCGTGGTGGCGCTCGCGACGACGCTTGTCGTCGGGACCGCGAACTCGGCGCAGGCCGCCGGGCCGCGGGCGTTCGCGATCTCGTCGGACGGCAAGCTGATGGCCACCTTCTACACCGACACACCCCAGGTCCTCGACTGGGTCCGGCTCGTTCAGGGCCTCACCTGCGGGGAAACGCGCCTGATCGGGCTCGACTTCCGCGTCCAGAACGGTTTGCTGTACGGCGTGGGTGAGAAAGGCTGTATCTACACGATCAAATTCCCGCCCGCGGCACCCGACGTCATCGTCACGAAGGTCTCGCAACTGAGCGTTCCGTTGTACGGCAAGGACTTCGGCGTAGACTTCAATCCGGCCGCCGACCGGCTCCGGGTGATCAGCGACTACGGCCAGAACCTGCGGCACAATCTCGGCGACCACGTCACGATCGAAGACACCATCCTGACCACTCCGCCGGCGGGCGGGCCGACCAGGGGTGTCACGGCGGCCGCCTACACGAACAACGATCTCAACCCCGACACCGCGACCACGTTGTTCGACATCGGCACGGCCACCGACCAGGTACTCGTCCAAGCGCCCGCCAACAACGGATTCCTCAGCCCGACCGGCGCGCTCGGCGTCGACACCGGCCCGATCGCGGGCTTCGACATCTACAGCGATCTGACCAACGGCAAGACGACGTCGGTGAGCGGTTTCGCCGTGCTCAACCCTGCCGCCGGTCCGTCGGCTTTTACAGTGTCAATCTGCTGACCGGTGCGGCGGCAAAGATCGGCGACTTCCCGCTGCCGATCGGGGATGTCGCGGTGGCGCTCGACGGTAGCTGAGTGGGGAACGCCGCTGTCCGGTGTCCGGTCTTCTTGCTGGGCACCGGATGGTGGTGTTTCCGGGAATCGGCGACATCGACAGTTTATCGTTGCCAAAAATCGGCAATGCCTCTGTCGATCGCGAGGCCGGGAATTGTCGGTGGTGGGTCGTATGTTCGTGGGGTGGATACTCATTCCGCGCCTGTAGCGCTCTTGGAAAGCCTCACCGATCCCGAGGTGCTGGCCGCGGTGAACGATGCCGCGAATATGTTGGACGACAAGGATTCCGTGGCGTTGGCGCAAGCCGCGTCGGCCGGGATCGCACGCCTGGAAGCGGTCCGGTTCCGGGCGCTCGCGCAGCTGAACCGGCATCGTGACGGCGCACGGAGTGTGGCGCAGGAGGTCGCGTTCGCATTGTCTGTCACGGACAATCATGCGGGCGCCATGGTCGCCGCCGCGGACGCGCTGACCACCCGCCTTCCCCGCACGTTGAATCTGATGGACGAGGGGAAACTCGCCGGGTTCAGCGCAATGAAGGTCGCTACGGCCACCGCCTGGCTCTCCGACGAAGATGCCCGTGCGGTCGACGCCGTGCTGGAAGACAGGATCGGGGACAAGAACCCGGATCAGGTCCGGAAGGCGGCCAACCATGCGGCGAACACGATCGATCCCGAGGGCGCCGGTAAACGGGCCGAGCGGCATCGTGAAGGTCGTCGTCTCACGTTGCGGCAGGGTGAGACCGGGGTCGCCTCCATCGAGGTCGAGGATGGGCCGGTCGAGAAGGTCGCCGCTGCTTATCAGCGGATCGACCGCGAAGCGCGAGCCCTCAGAACCGGTGGTGAAACCCGCACTCTCGACCAGCTCCGCGCCGATGTCGCGCTCGATCTTTTGCTCGGCGGCCAAGGCGGCACGAGCGAACGCAGCGAAGTGTTCCTCTATATGGATTTGTTCACCTATCTCGGCCTGAATGACGATCCGGCGGAACTGGCCGGGCATGGCACGATCCCCGCCTCGCTGGCCAGGCATATCGCCGCCGGTCAGAACACTGTGTTACGGCGGATCATCACCGACCCGCTCTCCGGGCAGGTGCTTGACCTCGGCCGCGACCGCTACCGGCCGACAGCTGGTCTGGCCGAGTTCGTGCGAGTGCGGGACCGCGAGTGCCGAAGACCCGGCTGTCACCGACCCGCTCAAGCCTGCGACATCGACCATTCGGTGCCGTGGCAGCACGGCGGGCACACCACCGACACCGACCTCATCGACCTCTGCCGCCGCGATCACCGGTTGAAAGACGAACCCGGCTGGACCTACCACCTCTCCACTGACGGCACCCTCACCATCACCACACCCACCGGGCAGCGCTACGACAGCACACCACCGCCCCTTCACGGACCCCGCCCAGCAGCCGACGAGCCACCACCGTTCTGAGCCGTCGCCGGAAAACGGCAACGGGGGTTGGGGGCTTCAGCGTTCCGGGGGATTGCCGGAAAACGGCGACAGGTGGGCTGGATCCAGCCGCAAACCGCCACTGGCGAGTCTCGCTGTTCCGACCTGTCACCAGAAAGCGCGACGGTCGGACAGCTGGGCCGGACCCGAAAGCTGCGCTGACAGGCCTCTCTGTTCGGGTGCTGCCGGAGAACGGCGACGAGCGAGGACTTCAGCCGCCGACATCCTGCACTTCGCCGAAAAGCGGCAACGGGCAGGCCACAGCAACCACTCAAGAACTCCACCCACGGTCTGACCCGCGAAATCGGCCCCTGACCCGATCCGCCCACCCACCGCCGACGGCACGCTCACAGCATGGAAACCGACCACGTCTTCCCCGGCCGCCGCATCGCTGCGGTCTCGATGATCCTCGCTCCGCTTCTGCTGCTCACCGGAACGCTACTGCGGTCACGCTTCAACTTCTTCTTCCCCGACCAGCTGAAAGCGATGGACGAGCATCCCGCGCTGATGACCGCCGCGTACACGTGTTTCCTGGCGGGCAATGTCCTGCTGTTGCCCGCGGTGGTCGCGCTCGCCACGAAGATCGGCCGTACCAGACCCGCGCTGGCCCTCTGGGGCGGCCTGTTCGTCCTTTTCGGACTCTTCGAGCGGACCTTCCACGCCGGGATCGACCAAGCCGCCCTCAGCCTTGCCGAACGGCGTGGAGCCGGGTTCGCCGCGAGTGTGGTCAGCGAGTCGTACCAGGATCTGCATCTGTTCAGTTTTCTGTCGTTCACGATCATGTTCGGCTGGTACATCCTCGCGTTCGCCGCCTATCGGGCGAAAGTGCTCGGTATCGCCGCGTCGATCGGGATGGCGACGATGGGGCTTCTGCCGCTCGGTGTTCTGAAAGGCACCGAAATCGTGTCGATCATCGGCACCGCCGGGCTTTGTCTCGCGCTGGTTCCGGCCGGTGTCCGCGCATTACTGGAAAGTCCCAAACCGAGCCGGCGCACGATGTTGCTCGCGGCGATCGCCGTTCCGATTCTGGGCGGCCTCGCCTTCGCCAGCGCGCTGGGCTGAGCTCAGGCCAGTCGCGCGGGCGCTTTCCTGTCACCGGATTCGTGTTCGCGCCCCGCCGGGAGACAGCTCATCAGCAGTACGACACCGACAGCACCGAGAAGCATGTGCCCGGCGAGGATGCACAGCCCACAGAATCCGATCCACAATGAGATCTTCATTCTCAGAGGGTAGGGCGGTTCTCCGAGAAGGGCGCCGAACTTGGGAAAGACTTAAGGTCTCCTTTGGGAAAAGGGTCTGTCCGGCGTACGTGCGTAATGCACCACCAGCGAAACCGTCGCGGCCAGGAAGACCACCTGCATCAGGCTCCGCGGCACCAGTTCGTCCATCGTCGAGGCCACCGGACCGTGCAGCGCCTTGTACACGTTCGCCGGGAACATCCCCAGCAACAACAGCGTCAGCCCGGCGGACGCCCACGGCGCGGTGCGCGACCACAGCACGCCCGCGGCGCCCGCGAGTTCGAGGACGCCCGTGATGG
The DNA here is from genome assembly GCF_000732925.1 of Amycolatopsis japonica. NCBI lineage: Bacteria > Bacillati > Actinomycetota > Actinomycetes > Pseudonocardiales > Pseudonocardiaceae > Amycolatopsis > Amycolatopsis japonica. The sequence goes on along the minus strand of NZ_CP008953.1, from coordinate 646,690 downwards.
TGACCAGCAACTCCGGCGCGGGCAGCGCCGGCGGCACCATCGCGACGAGTTCCTCGCGCATACCGATGAAATGCGCGAGACCGGTGGTGACGAACAGCGCCGCGACACCGCCGCGCACGGCCACCGGCCAGGGTTTGAGCCACTGGACGCCGAAGACGCCCAGCAGGGACAACGTCGCCGTGACGGCGATCAGCATCAATACGGGTACGAGACCGGGATCCATGACCATGCCTCCCAAGCAGCAGCGAATCTTTCCACTGACAAGATGCGCTGTTGCAGCCCATCTTGTCAATGACTAGATTCATCGTCATGAGTCCCTACCACCACGGCGACCTCCGCCGGGCCGTGCTCGACGCCGCCGTCGCGGCCATCACCGAACACGGCCCGGCGGGGATCAGCCTCCGCGACCTCGCCCGGCGCGCGGGGGTCTCGCACGCCGGGCCGGTGCACCATTTCGGCGACAAGGCCGGGGTGCTCACCGCGCTGGCCGCCGAGGGGTTCGACCTGCTCGCGGACGCGCTCGCGGCCGAGGGCGACCGAGGCTTCGTCGAGGTCGGAGTGGCGTACGTGCGCTTCGCGATCGAGCATCGCGCGCATTTCGAGGTGATGTTCCGCCCCGAGCTCCATCGTGAGGACGACGAGGCGCTGACCACCGCCCGTGACCGCGCGGGGGCCCTGCTGACCAGTGGCGCGTCGTCGGTCAGCGACGACGCGATGGCGGGGGTCGCCGCGTGGTCGTTGATGCACGGGTTCGCGAATCTGTGGCTCACCGGCGCGTTGCGCGCCGAGCTCCAGGAGGATCCGGACACCGCCGCCCGCGCGATCGCCCGGATCCTGTTCCCGTGATCAAACCTGCGCGGTGGGCATCACGGTGATCTGCTGGAGGTTCACCCGTGCCGGGAGCGAGGTCAGGAACGCCACGGTCTCGGCGATGTCCGCCGGCTTCAGCCAGGTCAGCGTCTCGCGCACGCCGTCCAGCCACTCCAGCGCACCGGCGTCGGTGACGTGCCCCTGCAGTTCGGTCTCGACCAGGCCCGGCTCGATCGCCGCGACCCGCACGCCCTTCGGACCGAGGTCGGCGCGAAGGTTCTTCGACAGGTGCGTCACGTAGGCCTTCGAAGCGACGTACACGGCGAAGGATGGGAAGACGGCCTGCGCGCCGATGGATGAGGTGTTCACCAGGTCCGCGACGCCCTTCTCGGCCGCCGAAGCGACCAGTTGCGGGACGAAGGCGCCGATGGCGTTCATCAGACCCGTCATGTTGACGTCGATCATGCGCTGCCAGTCGCCGGTGGCGAGTTCGTCGATCGGCGCGGCCAGCATCACGCCGGCGTTGTTGAACAGCAGGTCCGCGCGGCCCAGTTTCGCTTCGACCTCGGCCGCGGCGGCCCGCATCGCGTCGGCGTCGGCGACGTCGGCCGCGAGCACGAGCGCGGTGCCGCCGTCCCGCTCGATCTCCTTGGCGAGGGTTTCCAGCCGGTCGGCCCGGCGGGCGACGAGCGCGACAGCCGCACCGGAGGCGGCCAGCCGCCGAGCGGCCGCTTCGCCGATCCCGCTGGACGCTCCGGTGACGACGGCGACCCTGTTCGCGTGCGGTGCCGGGGAGTTCGTCATCTCTGTTTCTCCTAAGTGGACTCGGGGTGACAAGTCCAGGAAACCGGGCCGCGCACGGAGATGGCACGGTCTGTTCAGCCTGGGTCCGGCAGTACCAGTCAGACCGCGCACGGAACTGTTACGTGCTCATCGAGTTCCGCGGACACGGACCGGCCAGCGTGATCCGCATGCGAATCCGATCCCTCGCGCTCGCGCTGACCCTGATGACGGCGACCGCCGCCCCCGCGGCGGCCGTCATCGGCGGCACCGAGTCCGCCACGCCCTACGACTTCATGGTCTCGCTTCAGTACGACTCTCCCCGCCCGGACGGCCATCGGTGCGGGGCAGTGCTGATCGCGCCCCAGTGGGCGGTCACCGCCGGCCATTGCGCCAACACCCCGAACGGCGCGACGGCAGGCGTCCCCCGCGGCTGGAAGGTCCGCGTCGGCTCGCTGGACACCACCGCCGGGGGCGAGGTCACCGACATCGACAAGTTCTACCGGCGCCACCTCTCCTACAACCCGCCCGGCGAGGACATCGCGCTGCTGCACCTGCGCGAACCCGTACGAGCCAAGCCCATCCGGCTCGCCGGGAGCTCCCCTGCCGTCGGAACCCCCGTCCGCATCCTCGGCTGGGGCGCGGCTTCGACCGGCTGCGACGACTTCGCCGACCCGAAGTGCTTCCCGGGCAAGCTGCGTGAAGCGGACACCGAGGTCGTGCCGCTCGACCGTTGCTGGGACGACGACGGGAGCACCCTGCCGCTGTGCGTCGGCCGCACCGATCCGCCGGTCGGGCCGGGAACGACGGATTCGGGAGGGCCCGCCCTGATCCGTTCGGGCGATGGCTGGGCGCTGGCGGGAACGGTCATCGGACCGGGTATCCGGGGCGCCGACTTCCCCGACATGTACACCGACGTCGCGAAGAACTCGGCCTGGATCGACGGCATCGTGACCGGAACCGACGTCCCGCCGGACGCCCCCGGCCCGAACGTGGAGGGCACGGCCGCGGTGGGCGAATGCAACGGCGCCGTGGTTCGTGCCCCCGTCTCGCGTCCCGAAGACCCGGCGCTGGTGCTGACCAACGGCCATTGCGTACCGAGCGGGCGGCCCGCACCGGGGAAGGCACTGATCGACCGGCCCGCCGACCTGCCCCGCCCGGTCACCATCGCCGGCCGGGACGGTTATCCGAAGGCCAGTGCCCGCGCCACCCGTCTGGTCTACGCGACGATGACCGGCACCGACGTCGCGCTGTACCGGCTCGACAAGACCTACGCGCAACTGGCCAGGGAGGGCGCGAAGGTCTTCCGGCTGACCACCAGCCCGATGCGCGCCGGCGACCGGCTGCTCATGTCCTACGCCAGCGGCCGCCCGAAGTGCGCGATCGAGGCGGTGGCGCCGCACCTGCGTGAGGCGGGGTACCAGCAGGACGCCGCGGTCCGCTACGCCGCGAGCGACACCTGCGTGAGCAGGCCCGGCCTCTCCGGCTCGGCGCTTCTGTCTCCCGACGGGAACACGGTCATGGGCGTCAACAACACCCACAACCGGGACGGCGAGAGCTGCACCGAGGGCAACCCGTGCGAGGTCGGCCGGGACGGGACCGTGACCGCGGTGAAGGGCCGCGGCTACGGCCAGCAGGTGCACCGGATCGCGGCCTGTCTGACCAAGGGATCCCGGTTCGACCTGCGACGATGTGGCGGGAAGAAATAATTCCCGTCGGCTGTCGAATCGGCGGGACGCCCTTCGTATAGGGAGTGAAAGACCCACTCGGACGAGGAGGACGCCATGACCCAGTACCTGATCAGCCTGTATCAGCCCGACGGCCCCATCCCGCCGCCGGAATTCCTCGAACCGATCGCCCGCAAGATCCAGGCGCTGAACGAGGAGATGCAGGCCGCCGGCGTCTGGGTCTTCGCCGGTGGGCTGCACCCGCCGACCACGGCCACCGTGCTGCGGGCCAAGGAGAACGGCGAGATCGCGATGACGGACGGCCCGTACGTCGAGGGCAAGGAGCATCTCGGCGGTTTCACCATCGTCGAGGCACCGGATCTGGACGCCGCGCTCGACTGGGGCCGCCGCGTCACCGAGATCACCCACCTCCCGGTCGAAGTCCGGCCGTTCCAGGGCGACGAAGGTCCTACGTGCGTATGACCACCGAAGACGTCGGTCGCGTCTTCGCACAGGAGTACGGCCGCGCGGTCTCCGTGCTGGTCCGCGTCTTCGGCAGCATCGACATCGCCGAAGACGCGGTCCAGGACGCCTTCGCCGAGGCGGTGGACCGGTGGCCGTCGAGCGGTCCACCGCCGAGCCCGGCGGGCTGGATCATCACGACCGCCCGCAACAAGGCCATCGACCGCCTGCGCCGGGAAGCCGCGCGCGACGACAAACACGCCCAGGCCGCGCTGCTCAACGCGGACAGTGAACCAGTGGAGGAGGGTCCCGTGCGTGACGACCGTCTACGGCTGATCTTCACCTGCTGTCACCCCGCGCTGGCCGTCCCCGCGCAGGTCGCGCTGACGCTGAAACTGCTGGGTGGCTTGACCACCGCCGAAATCGCGCACGCGTTCTTCGTCCCCGAAACGACGATGGCCCAGCGGCTGGTCCGGGCGAAGGGCAAGATCCGCGACGCGAAGATCCCGTATCGCGTACCCGGCGACGCCGATCTGCCGGACCGGCTGCGTTCGGTGCTCGCCGTGATCTACCTCGTGTTCAACGAGGGCTACGCGGCCAGCTCGGGTGAGCGGCTGGTGCGCGAGGACCTGTGCGCCGAAGCGATCCAGCTCGGCAGGCTGCTGGCGGGCCTCATGCCCGACGAACCGGAGGCCACCGGGCTGCTGGCACTGATGCTGCTCACCGAATCGCGCCGCGCCGCCCGCACCGGCGAGGACGGCGACGTCGTGCTGCTGGCGGAGCAGGACCGATCACAGTGGGACCAGGCGCTCATCGCCGAAGGGCAGACGCTGGTCCGCGCCTGCCTGCGCCGGAACCAGCCGGGGCCGTACCAGATCCAGGCGGCGATCAACGCCGTCCACAGCGACGCCGCCGACACGGCGAGCACGGACTGGTCGCAGGTCGTCGAGCTGTACGACCTGCTGCTCGCGATGAACCCGACGCCGGTCGTCGCGCTCAACCGGGCCGTCGCGGTCGCCGAACTGCGCGGCCCGTCGCTCGCGCTCGGCCTGATCGACGCCCTCGACCTCGCGGGATACCACCTGTACCACGCCATCCGCGCCGATCTGCTGCACCGCGCGGGCCGTCCGGCGGAAGCCGTCCAGGAGTACGAAGAGGCGATCCGGCAGGTGGGCAACAGCGCCGAAAAACGGCTGCTGGAACGAAAACTGGCCGTGCTCAGTCGGTGATCAGCCGCGCCGGGCCGGGCCCCTTGGCGGCGAGGAAGTCGCCGGGGTTCACCAGCACGCACTGGTCGAAGGACAGGCAGCCGCAGCCGATGCATTCGGTGAACCGGTCCCGCATGCACTCCAGCTGCTCGATGCGCTTGTTCAGCTCGGCGCTCCAGCAGGCGGATGCCCGCCGCCAGAACGCGTGATCCGGCGCGGCGCCTTCGGGCAGGAAGTCGAGTACGCCGCCGATCACCTCGAGCGGGATGCCGAGATGGTGCGACGCGCGGATGAACGCGACGAGGCGAAGCGTGCTCCGGGGGTAGCGCCGCTGGTTTCCGCTGGTCCGCCTGCTGCTGATGAGGCCCTGACGTTCGTAGAACCGCAGGGCGGAGGTGGCGACACCGCTGCGCCGCGACAGCTCCCCGATGGTGAGTTCGGCCGGGAGTTCGGACATGTCCCTGATCCTAGCTTGACTTGAACCCTTGTTTAAGTTTCATGCTGGAGGCATGACAGTACAGGGGACCTCCGAAATGACCATCCACAAAGGACATTGGCCGACACCCGATGACGCGACCGTCGCGGTGGCGCGGGAATGGCCGGACGCCGACGCGGCACGGGCGGCGTACAAGAGCCACGAAGGGCTCGTTTCCTTCACCGCGTACGAAGGCATCGGCCACGACGGCGCCTTCACTTACGAGCAGTGGACCAGCGAAGACGCCATCCAGGATCTCGACGGCGCGCCCGTGTTCCAGCTCTACCGCGGACAGCGCCGCGGGGGAACGCCCGGCTGCCTCGTGATCGTCTCGGTCGAATTCGAGGGGCCCGACGAGCGGCGGCAGCGCGACTGGATCGACCTCGTCTTCGAGGCGATGGCGTCGGAACCCGCGCTGCCGGAGGGCGGGATTTCGGGGTTCTTCCACGTGAGCACCGATGGGACCAAGGTGCTGAACTACGCCGAATGGGCGAGCGTCGAAGCCCACCTCGCCGCGCTCGCGGCCCCGGGCGCCGACGGCATCGGGACGACGGACGTGTGGAAGAAGGTGCAGACCTACCCGGGGATGTCGGGCGGGTCGGTCAAGCGGTACCGCCCGGTCTTCTCGGCGGTGGCGGCATGAAGCCGATCCTGGTCGCCGGCGCGACGGGCAACGTCGGTTCGCAGGTGGTCGCCCAGCTGCGGGAGCGGGACGTCCCGGTCCGGCCGCTGAGCCGGAATCCGCCGCCGGACGGCGTCCGCGGCGACCTGGCGAAACCGGAAACGATCGCACCGGCGCTCGACGGCGTCGACACCGTGTTCCTGATGCTCTCCGGCGCCGCCGAGGCCCTGGTGCCGACGGTGTCGTTGCTCGGGGAACGGGTGAACCGCGTGGTGTTCCTTTCTTCGGGCGCCGTCGACGATTCGCTGACGGAGCAGGACAACGCCATCGGAGCCTGGCATCGCGCCGTCGAGGAGGCGATCGAAGCCGCGGGCGTGGAGTGGACCTTCCTGCGGCCGCACGCCTTCGCGACCAACACCCTCGGCTGGGCGCCGTCGATCCGCGCGGACGGCGTCGTCCGCGGCGCGTACGGCGAGGCGTCGATGCCGCTGATCCACGAGAAGGACATCGCCGCGGTGGCCGTCGAAGCGCTGACCGGCGACGGGCACGCCGGAGCGAAGTACACGCTCACCGGAACGCGACCGCTCACGCAGGCCGAACAGGTCCGCGTCATCGGCGAGGCCGCGGGCCGCCCGGCGCGCTGGGAGGAGCTCCCGCTCGACGAGGCACGTGCCGCCCTGCTCACCAGGATGCCGGACTTCGTCGTCGACACGATGCTGACCGGATTCCGGGAGCTGGTGACGAAACCGGGCGAGGTCACCTCGACCGTCCAGGACGTCACCGGCAGGCCGGGGCTGGGCTTCGAGGTCTGGGCGGCCGATCACGCCGCGTCGTTCCGCTAAACTCGGCTTCGTGTCGACACCGGTTCATGCCGCGGTAATCCACTAACCGCCGTTCCTGAAATCACCCCACGGAGCCCGCGGGGTCTCTTCGCCGCGGGCGAAAACAGGAACGGAAACCATGAACCCCCTGTCCACAAAGGACGGTGGTCGGCGCTGGCTGACCACCGTCGGCACGAAAATGCCCAGAACCGTCGTCGCCGTCGACGATCGCGTCACCGCCGACGAGGCGTTCCGGCTCGCCGCGTCCGGCACCGGTCTCGCCTGGTACGGCGACTTCCCCGGCGCGCGGAACCTGCTCGCCGCGTTGTCCCGGCGCTGCGGTACGGCGGCCGGGAAACCCTTTCAGGAGCAGCGGAACCAGCGGTCACGCCGGGCACGGATCCTCGGCAGGCTGCTGGTCCCGCTGGACCCTGGCCACGTCCTGCCATTGCGCCGCGGGCCGGACGTCCGCGAGGCCTGCACCGAGGTCTACGGGCCGTCCGAAACCGCGTCGCTGGTGTCCTTGCGCGAGCTGCTCGGTGTCGTCGGCGCGCACGAATGGCGGGTGAAGGGCGTCGAGATCCCGGCACTCGGCGCGAGGATCCATCCGCACCATGGGGTCTTCTCCCCCGTCCGCGGCGAGTACGTCGATCTGGTGGCGAGAACTCCCTTGCCCACCAAAGAACTCGCCTTCGACATCGGCACCGGGACCGGCGTGCTCGCCGCGGTCCTCGCGCGTCGGGGAGTCGAACGCGTGGTGGCGACGGACAACGAACCCCGCGCGCTCGCCTGCGCGCGGGAGAACTTCGAGCGCCTCGGTTGCACCGGCACGGAAACCCTTGAAGCGGACGTGTTCCCGCCGGGTCGCGCACCGCTGATCGTCTGCAATCCGCCCTGGCTGCCCGCCCGCGCGCACACCCCGCTCGAACGCGCCGTCTACGACCCGGGAAGCCGGATGCTGAAGGCGTTCCTCGACCGGCTGCCGCGGCATCTCGAACCCGGCGGGGAGGCGTGGCTGATCCTCTCCGACCTCGCCGAACTTCTGGGTCTGCGCCGTCGCGAAGAACTCCTCGACGCGTTCGAGCGGTCCGGTCTCGAAGTCCTGGGCAGGGAGGACATCCGGCCGAGGCATCGACGAGCCGACGCGAAGGAGGTGACCTCGCTGTGGCGACTCACAACCCGAGCAGCGCCCGTGCCTGACTGATGAACACGCGGGCGGCGGGGCTGACCGGCCCCTCCGTCCGCCAGGCCAGCGCCAGTTTCGCGCGCAATCCGGCAGGCCGCGTGATCTTCATGGCGTGCAGTTTCGTGTAATGCGTCGCCAGCGACATCGGCACCACGGCGACCCCGAGCCCGCGCCCGACCAGTTCGGCGACGACGTTCGGATCGCCGGCTTCCAGCGTCACCCGCGGCTGCGCGCCGTCGGCGAGGAACGCCGCGTCGACGATCGCGCGCATGCCGGTGCCCTTCGGCAGGCTCACCAGCGACCGGCTTTCCAGTTCCGACAACGTGATCGTGGCCTGCCCGGTGAGCGGATCGTCCGGACCGGAGATGGCGACCATCGGCTCGTCGAGGACGACCTCCAGGCCGATCCCGGGCGGCGGTTCGCCGGAGACGCCGATCAGCGCGACGTCGAACCGGCCGTCGGCGACGCCCGCGAGCAGGATGTCGGAGGTCGCCTCGGCGAGCGTGATGTCGACGGCCGGATGACGCTCGTGGAAACGCGCGAGCAGATCCGGCAGGTTGACCGGGCCGCGCGAGGACACCATGCCCATCGCGACCTGGCCGCGGACCAGGCCGGTGAGATCGTCGACCGCCTGCCGCACCCCGGCGACGGCGGCGAGCGCGGCCCTGGCGTGCGGGAGCGCGGCGGCGCCGACCTCGGTGAGCCGCACCGCCCTGGCCGACCGGTCGAGCAGCGGCTGCCCGAGTTCGCGTTCGAGGCGGCGGATCTGGGCACTGACGCCGGGCTGCGCGACATGCAGCCGCTCGGCGGCGCGGGTGAAGTTCGCCTCCTCGGCGACCGCGACGAAGTATTCGAGCTGACGCAGTTCCATAAGTGATGATTATAGTTGCCAGACAAACAAGATCTTGGACTTCTGGCCGAATCGGGATCAAGCTGGTCGCATGACCACGATGCTCCGCTCCGGCGACCCGGATTACGACAACGAACTCGCCGGTTTCCAGACCGCGGTACCCCGCCGACCCGACGTCATCGTGCCCGCCGCTTCGGCCGTCGACGTCGTCGAGGCCGTCCGTCACGCCGCCGAGCACGATCTCCCGATCGCCGTCCACTCGACCGGGCACGGCGTGGGCGTCCCCTTCGAGGGCGGCGTCCTCGTCACCACCCACCGCATGACCGGGATCCGGATCGAAGACGGCGTCGCACGGGTCGACGCGGGCGTGCGCTGGGGTGCGGTCATCGAGGCGGCCGCGAAGCACGGGCTCGCGCCGCTGAGCGGTTCCTTCCCCGGCGTCGGCGTCGTCGGCTACACCCTCGGCGGCGGGTTCAGCCTGCTCGGCCGCAAGTACGGGCTGGCCGCCGACCAGGTGACCGCGATCGAGGTCGTGACCGCCGACGGCGAACTCCGCCGCGCCACCCCGGACACCGAAAGCGACCTGTTCTGGGCGCTGCGCGGCGGCCGCGACAACTTCGGGATCGTCACCGCGCTGGAGTTCCGGCTCGTCCCGGTCACCCGGTTGTACGGCGGGAGCCTGCAGTTCGGCACCGAATCGCTGTCCGCCGTGCTCCACGCCTGGCGCGACTGGGCGGCGGACCTGCCGCGCGAGATGACGTCGTCGCTGGGCATGGTGCCGATGCCCGACCTGCCGATGGTGCCCGAGCCGCTGCGCGGGCAGCACGTCGCGCAGATCCGGATCGCCTACCTCGGCGACGCCGCAGAGGGTGAACGCCTGGTCGCCCCGCTGCGCGCCGCCGCCCCCCTGCTGGGTGACACGCTCGCCGAGATCCCGTTCACCGAATCGGGGAAGATCGCGAACGAGCCGCCGTTCCCGCACGGCTACCGCGCCGACAACGCCACCGTGTCCGAACTGGACGACACGATGCTCGACGCGATCCTCGAACACGCCGGCCCCGGCGCCCCGGTGCCGACCGTCGTCCTGCTGGACCTGCTCGGCGGCGCGCTGTCCGACCTGCCCGAGCACCCCGGCGTCGGCTGGGACCGTGAGGCCCGCTTCACCGTCCGCGCACTGTCCGTAGTGGACGACGCGGGCATGGCCGAGATCAAAGCGGCCCACGGGAAGCTGTTCGACGCGCTGAAGCCCAAGTCGACCGGCAAGCTCCTGACCTTCGTCTACGGCGACAGCGGCGCGGGCGACGAAGCGGCCAAGGTGTACTCCCCGGCCGATCTGCGGCGGCTCGCCGAGGTCAAGGCGGCCGTCGATCCGGCGAACCGTTTCCGGCTGACCCATAACGTCGAACCCGCGCGTGACGCTGGGTGATCTCCGAAATCCGCTGGTAGGAGGCCCCGAGCCGGGGCGAGGGCACAGTGGGCGGCACCCGTATACTTCCGGGCCGATACCGCCATTAGGGGGCACTGTGCGCACTTTGGACCATGACGAGTTCCTCGCCATGCGTCGGTTCCCCGCGCTAGACGGGCTGCGCGCGATCGCGGCCACCATTGTGATCCTCTTCCACTTCGCGGGTCCGAAGTGGAGCTGGCTGTCCGGCTGGGTCGGTGTCTACATCTTCTTCGTGCTGTCCGGGTTCCTGATCACGACGCTGCTGCTGCGTGAGCAGGACCGGACCGGCCGGATCTCGCTTTCGGCGTTCTACCTGCGGCGGGTGTTCCGGATCCTGCCGCCGTACCTGGTGATCCTCGGCGGGATCATCGTGTTCGTGTGGCTGCGCGGGGAGTTCTTCACCCGCGAGTTCCCGCACGCGCTGAAGTACTACCTGACCTTCTTCAACGAGTTCTTCCCCGCCAGCAGCCCGAACGGCCCGGACAACTTCTTCAGCGGCTCGTGGACGCTGGGCATCGAAGAGAAGTTCTACCTGTTCTGGCCGTTCCTGCTGGTGGTCGCGGGAGCCGTCGGGCTGGCCGCGGCCTGGCGCAAACTCGCGCTGGCGATCGCCGCGTTCGCGCTGATGGCCGGGCTGGTGGGGGTGACCAGCGGCTGGGTGCTCAACGGGCCGCAGGTGCCGATCTACCGGTCGACCGTGCACTACGCGATCCTGCTGATCGGCTGCGTGCTGGCGATCGCGATGCACTACCGCCGGTCCTACGCGGTGATCAAACCGCTGACCCATCCGCTCGCGGCGATCCCGGTGTTCGGCGCTTTCGCCCTGCTGCACGTCAACATGGAAAGCCTGTGGTGGGAGACCGGCAGCAACCTCGGCCTGCTGATCGCCTACGGCCTGCTCTCGGCGATGTTGCTGGTGGTGCTGGTCTCGCCGGGGCCGCTTCGCCGGCTGCTGGCGACGAAGGTGATGCGGTTCGTCGGTGAGCGCTCGTACTCGCTCTACCTGCTGCAGGGCCCGGTGCATTTCGCCGTGGTCGCGGCGATCCCGCCGCTGGGCGAGCACCGGATGATCAGCGCGCTGACCGTGTTCGCGGTCGGGCTCGGCATCGCGGACCTGATCCACCGCTGGGTGGAGCAGCCGATGATCCTCACCGGCAAGAAGCTGATCGCGCGCCGCCAGGAGCGCAAGGCGCTGCGCGCGGCCGAAGCCGAACTCAAGCGGCCGAACGCCGTCGAAGCCCCCAGCGCCGCGCGCTGACCCCCTCGCGTTTCGTCCTCTGAATGCGGTGGTTGCACGCGCAAGTACCGCGTCGGTGCAGTTGGTCGTGAGTGGCGTTTCGGGTTCTAACCCGAAACGCCACTCACGACCTGCATCAGCCCACGCACGATCGGCCGACCCGGCGGCGCGAGCGAATCAGCGCGAGATGGTGACGATCGGGATCACCCGGTCGGTCTTCTGCTCGTAGTCCGCGAAGCCCGGCATCAGGCTGGTCATCAACGCGTACAGACGGTCGCGCTCGGCGCGGTCCTCGAGGACGACGGTCGCGGTCGCCTCGAACTTCTCCGTGCCCACCTCGACGGTGACCTTCGGGTTCGCGACGATGTTGTGGTACCAGGCCGGGTTCTTGTCCGCCCCGGCGTACGACGCGGCGACGATGTACTTGCCGTCCTCCTGCCCGTACGCGAGCGGCGACGTGCGCGGTTCGCCGCTCTTCGCCCCGACGGTGGTGAGCAGCAGCAGCGAGCCGCCCTCGAACGGTCCGCCCACCTTCCCCTCGTTCTCGCGGAACTCCTTGATGATGTTCTTGTTCCAGTCGAGTGCTTCGGACATTCTTCTTCCTCCAGTGTCGATCTCTCCGCCGAGGCTACTCAGCCTTCACGGGCCTTGCGGCGCTGCTCCTCGGCGCGTTCCCGGCACTTACGGAGGAACTCTTCGTCGTCAGCCGCGCTCGTCGCGGCGAAACGGCCCGGACGGTCGTACTCGGGGAACGCCGGCGTCTCCCTTTCGTACCGTCCACGCGGCGCGCGGGCGGTGTGCTGCGGACGCCCGGCGACCAGCCAGACGATCGAGCCGATCAGCGGGACGATCAGCACCAGCAGCAGCCACATCCCCTTGGGCATGTTGCGGCACGATCCCTCGTCCGTGGTGATCACGTCGACGATGCAGAAGATCCACAGACCGAGCGTGAGAACGCCGAAGAAACCATTGAAATACAGCATCGAAAGACTCCCCAGTTCCAGATGACCGGGGTAAGTCTTAGCACAGCAGGGCGTCGAGAATTCCCGCGGCCACTTGCCGCGCCGACGCTTCCCCGGGGCAGTGTTTCGGCCCTGCTCCGAACGGATGCTCCGACAGGTCCACCTCGACCACCTCGCCGCCGACCCACCGCCGGGTGATCCGGACCGGCGGATCGTCACGCAAGACGCGGTCGAGCAGGCTTTCGACGTCCTCACCGGGCCGATGGGCGGCCAGCGCCTTGCCGAGCAGTTTGGCCGTCGCGTCGCAGGCCTGCACCAGGAGCCCGATCCGCGCGGCCGTCCGCTCGTCGGCGGCACCGCCGCAGGCCTCGACCAGCCGCCGCATGGCTTCCTCGGCGTCGTCCCCGATTTCCGTATGCGGGTGGTACGCGCCCGAAACCGTCGCGATGTCGCGGGAAACGTCGGGCAGGCCGAGTTCCGCGGCCAGTACGGCGACCGGAACCCGCTCCACCTCGTCCCGCATCACCTTGGCGAGAGCGAAAGCCTTGTCCCGCAACGACCCCATCGGCGCCAGCTCGGTGAGCACGAGCGCCCGCCGCCGCGCGTGGTCCTCCGGGCGGCTGAACCGGGCGACGTTCGCGCGCAACCACCGGACGCCGCCCGGTTCGACGTCCTGGGGCACCGGCGGAACGGGGGCTTCGATCAGGGGATTCTCCATACCGTGACGCTAAGTGCGGAACGCTTCGGTCACGGCCGAAACCTGAGCTCATCGTCGTTGTATGGTGACCGGGTGACGGCCGTGTCGGAGGCAACCGAAGTCGACGGCGCGGGGCGAACGGCGCAACCGCGCCAGCTGATCGTGACCGTGTACGGCCTCTACTCGCGCGGCGAGGGCGGCTGGCTCTCCGTCCGCTCCCTGATCGACCTGCTGGCCGGTGTGGACGTCGAGGAACCGGCCGTCCGGTCGTCGATCTCCCGGCTGAAGCGGCGCGGAATCCTGTCCGCGGTGCGCCGCGACGGGGCCGCCGGGTACGAGCTTTCCGAGACCGCGCTGGCGATCCTGCGCGAAGGCGACGAGCGGATCTTCCGCCGCGAACGCGCCACCCCCGGCGACGGCTGGCTGCTCGCGGTGTTCTCCGTCCCGGAGGCCGAACGGCACAAAAGGCACGTTCTGCGCACGCAACTGGCCCGGCTCGGCTTCGGGACCGCGTCGTCCGGCGTCTGGATCGCGCCCGCGCATCTGCGTGACGCGACGTCCGACATGCTCCGGCGGCTCGAACTCGAGGGCTACGCCGATCTCTTCCACGCCGAGCATCTCGCGTTCGGCGACGTGCGGGAGAAGATCCGCGACTGGTGGGACCTCGACCAGCTCGAAGCGCTGTACACCGCCTTCGTCGACGAGCACGCGGCCGCGCTCCGGCGGTGGCAGCGGCGCAAGACCACGGACGAGGCCGAAGCGTTCGCCGACTACGTCCGGGTACTGACCGACTGGCGGCGGCTGCCCTACCTCGACCCGGGCCTGCCCGCCGAACTGCTGCCGCCGGGCTGGGCCGGGATCCGGGCCGCCGATCTGTTCTTCACGCTGCACTCGCGATTGGGCGAGGCCGCGGCCGCGCATGTTTCGCGGACCCTGCCCTAAACGACACTGCCCTAAACGACCGCGAAGCCCTGCACCTCGACCAGTGCTTCCACGTCCCAAAGCCGGCTGACGCCGATCCCCGCCATCGCGGGGTACTCGCTCCCGGCCAGCCGCTTCCACACCGCGCCGATCTCGCGCGCGTGGGCCCGGTAGTCGTCCATGTCGACGATGTAGACGGTCACGCTGCACAGGTCCGACGGCTTCCCGCCCGCCGCGCGCAACGCGGTCAGCAGGTTGGACAGCGCGCGTTCGAACTGCTCGACCACGCCGTCGCCGACGATGCGGTTCTCCGCGTCCAACGCCGTCTGACCGGCGAGGAAGACGAACCGGCCACTCGCCGCGACGGCGTGCGAGAAGCCGGAAGGACGGCCGAGCTCGGGCGGGTTGATGCGCTCCATACGGGTCAGCATATCCCGTATCGTTGACGGTCGTACATACCGCGACATACCCTGAGCGACGTGCGTATCGCGGTGTTAGGCGGCGGCCCGGCGGGGCTCTACTTCGCCACGCTGGCGAAACAGCTCCATCCCGATCACGAGATCACCATCTGGGAACGCAACGCGCCCGACGACACCTTCGGGTTCGGGGTGGTGTTCTCCGACGAGACCCTCGGCGGCATCGAGCACGCCGATCCGGTGATCCACGCGGCCATGCGCCGCGAGTTCGCGCGCTGGGACGACATCGACGTCCACTTCCGTGGCACGGTGCACACCTCCGGCGGGCACGGGTTCGCCGCGATGAGCCGTAAACGACTTCTCGGCATCCTCCAGGAACGCTGCGCGGAGCTCGGCGTCGACGTCCGGTTCCGCACCGAGGCGCCGAGCGCGGCCGAGGCGAGCGCCGAATACGACCTCGTCGTCGCGGCGGACGGCGTCAACTCGCCGACCCGCAACGCCCTCGCCGAGAGTTTCCGGCCGAGCCTGCAGACTCGACGCTGCAAGTACATCTGGCTCGGCACGGACCTCGTCTTCGACGCCTTCAAGTTCTACGTCCTGGAAACCCCGCACGGGATCATGCAGATCCACGGCTATCCGTACGGCGACACCGCGAGCACGTTCATCCTCGAACTGCACGAGGACGTCTGGCAGCGCGCGTTCGGCGAGATCGCCGCGACGTCACTGGCGCCGGGCGAGAGCGACGAGAAGTCGATCGAGGTCATCCGCGAGCTGTGCGCGGACGTCCTCGGTGACCACCAGGTGTTCGCCAACAACTCGAAGTGGACCGCCTTCGCCACCGTGCGCTGCGCGAGCTGGCGGCACGAGAACGTCGTCCTGCTCGGCGACGCCGCGCACACCGCGCATTTCTCCATCGGTTCCGGCACGAAACTCGCCATGGAGGACGCCCTCGCGCTCGCCGCGTGCCTGCACGAACAGTCCGATATGGACAGTGCGCTCGAAGCATATGAGGCGGAACGAAGGCCGGTCGTCACCTCGACCCAGCGTGCCGCGCAGGCGAGCCTCGAATGGTTCGAGAACATGGGCCAGTACACCCATCAGGATCCGGCGCAGTTCGCGTTCAACATCCTCACCCGCAGCCGCCGAGTCACCTACGACAACCTCCGGCTGCGCGATCCCGAATTCACGGCGGAACTCGACAATTGGCTTGCGTCCACTGTGGACGGCGAGGTTCGGCCGCCGATGTTCCAGCCGTTCCGCATCGGGAACCTGGACCTGCCGAACCGCGTCGTCGTCTCGCCGATGGACATGTACTCCTCCGAAGACGGCGTCCCGACCGACTTCCACCTGGTGCATCTGGGAAGCAAGGCGCTCGGCGGCGCCGGCCTGGTGATGACGGAAATGGTCTGCGTCTCCGAGACCGGCCGGATCACCCCGGGTTGCGGCGGCCTGTACACCGAGGAACAAGAGCGAGCGTGGAAGCGGGTCACCGATTTCGTCCACGGGCACTCGCCCGCGCGGATCGGTGTCCAGCTCGGCCATTCCGGGCGCAAGGGTTCCACGAAACTGATGTGGGACGGCATCGACCAGCCGCTCCCCGAAGGCAACTGGGAGATCTGCGCCCCGTCCGCGATCCCGTACAGCGAAGCGAACCAGACCCCTCGCGAACTCACGAAGGCCGAACTGGACGGGATCCGCGACCAGTTCGCGGAATCCGCCCGCGCCGCCGCCCGCGCCGGATTCGACCTGCTCGAACTCCATTGCGCGCACGGCTACCTGTTGTCGTCCTTCCTCTCGCCGCTGACCAACCGGCGCACCGACGACTACGGCGGCTCACTGGAGAACAGGCTGCGCTTCCCGCTCGAAGTCTTCGACGCCGTCCGTGCGGCGTGGCCTGCCGAGCGGCCGATGACGGTCCGCATCTCCGCGACCGACTGGTACGACGGCGGGATCGACGTCGACGACGCCGTCGAGATCGCCCGCGCGTTCGCCGAGCACGGCGCCGACGGCATCGACGTGTCGACCGGGCAGGTCGTCAGCGAGGAGAAACCCGAGTACGGCCGCAGCTACCAGACTCCGTACGCCGACCGGATCCGCAACGAGATCGGCCGCGAATACGGGATCGCGGTGATCGCCGTCGGCGCGATCTCCTCCTACGACGACGTCAACTCGCTGATCCTCGCTGGCCGCGCGGATCTGTGCGCCCTCGGCAGAACCCACCTTTACGATCCTCAGTGGACACTGCATGCCGCCGCCGAGCAGGGCTACCCGATGCCGTGGCCGAAACAGTTCGCGGCGGGCAGCCGGAAGCCGCAGGGCGGCCGCACCGACGGGCCGAAACCACGGCTGGAACTGCTGCGCTCGGGGGAACCCGGCACCGCGCACGCCCGCTGGCGACCTGGGAGCGACCGATGACCGCCTTCGCCTTGAGCCCCGAGCAGCAGTCTTTCGCCGAAGAAGTCCGTCGGCTGGGCGCCGAAAAGCTCCGTCCGCTGGCCGAATCCGGCACCGAAGGCGCGGTCAACCGGCCGCTGCTCAAGGAAATGGGCGCGCTCGGCCTGCTCGCCCGGCTGTTCCCCGGGGTCGACGGCGGCAGCCCGAGCCGGGAGGCCGCCGCGACGGATCTCTGCATTCTGCGGGAATCGCTCGCCAGCCAGAGCACCGAGGCCGAGACGGCGTTGGCGCTACAGGGTTTGGGCACGTATCCAGTGCTGCAATCCGGGCAGGACTCGCAGGTCGCGAAGTGGGTTCCCGCCGTGGCAGCGGGCGACGCCGTGGCCGCTTTCGCGCTCACCGAACCGAACGCGGGTTCGGACGCGGCCGCGCTGGAACTCGCCGCCGAGCCCGACAGCGACGGCTGGCGGCTCACCGGCGAGAAGATGTGGATCTCCAACGCCCCCGAGGCCGACTTCTACAGCGTTTTCGCCCGCACCACACCGGAAGCGGGATCGCGCGGGGTCTCCGCGTTCGTCGTCCCGGCCGATCGGGCCGGGCTGTCGGGCGAGCACCTCGACCTCGTCAGCCCGCATCCCATCGGCACCCTGGTCTTCGACGGCGTCCGCGTCGAACGCGACGAACTGCTCGGCGAGCAGGACCGTGGCTTCGGCGTGGCGATGCGGACGCTGGACCTGTTCCGGCCGAGTGTCGGCGCGTTCGCCGTCGGGATGGCGCAGGCCGCGCTCGACGCCGCCGTCGCCCACGCCCAGACCCGGGTGGCGTTCGGCGGGCCACTGCTGAAACAGCAGACCGTGGCGCACACCCTCGCCGAAATGGCGACCCGAACCGAAGCGTCGCGCCTGCTCGTCTACGCCGCGGCCGCCGCGTACGACGCGGGCGAGCGGAACCTCGCCGGCCGGGCCGCGATGGCGAAACTGTTCGCCACCGAGACCGCGCAGTACGTCGTCGATTCGGCCGTGCAGATCCACGGCGCCCGGGCGCTGCGGCGAGGGCATCTGCTCGAACACCTCTACCGCGAGGTCCGGGCGCCGCGGATCTACGAAGGCGCGTCCGAAGTGCAGCGCACGATCATCGCGCGATCGCTGGCTTCTTCCTAGCCGGACGCCGGTCGAGGTGCCACTGTGTGGCGAGGAGGACCAGCGTCGGGCTCAGCCAGGCGGTGATCGCCGAGACCGACTGCAGGTAGGCCAGCCCGCTGCCGCCGAACGTGGTCGGGATCAGCGGCTCCAGCGTGATCATCGCGATCGGCCCGACCACCCGGCTGACGATGATCGACATGGTCAGCGCGAAACTGCGGACCATCCAGCGGCGATGGTCGGCGAACCGGCGCTGCCGTGCCGCGCGCCAGCCGGCGAACGTGCAGGCCAGCCACAGCACCCCGGCCACGACGTTGGCCACCCGCGTCGTCGGGCCGAACGGGCTCATCGCCCCGACGGTCAGCGCCATCAATCCGGCCGGGAGCACTCCGGCGAAGACGTACACGCGGCCGAGCTTCCGGTGTACCGCCGGATACTTCGCCCGGAACCACGGCCAGATCTGGAGCAGCGCGGAGATCATCGCGATCGAGCCGAACAGCACGTGCGCCGAGAGGAACCAGTAGTGCGACGTGAACCCCGGCGGCTGCGGCACCCGCGACTGCGACGGATCCAGCGACAGATACGGCGGCATCGAAAAGGCCAGGAACACCACGACGATGACGGCCATCGGCCCCACCCAGGGCCTTCGCCACCACGGTTTCCGTGGCGCCGTCTCCGGCTGGTCACGTCGTTCTAGCCTGACGGTCATCACTGTCCCCCACGTTTTCCGGTACCGGCAACAACTTCCGCTGCCGAACCTAGAACGCCGGGCCATCGGGAAGAATGGAGCGGACCGCCGGTTCGATGGTGGAGCAGGCCCTACCGCCGGCTGCCGCGCACCCGGTGGACGACGTCGCGGTAGGCCAGCCCGCTCTGCTTGATCGTCCGCGCCTGCGTCTCCCGGTCGACCCGGACCAGGCCGAGCCGCTTCGCGTAGCCGTACGCCCATTCGAAACTGTCCAAAAAGGACCAGGCGAAATAGCCGCGGACGTCCGCGCCCGCCTGCCGCGCGGCGGCCGTGGCGGCGATGTGCGCGGACAGGTACGCGGCGCGGTCGTCGTCGCGGACGAACCCCGTCTCGTCGGGGACGTCGGCGAACGCGGCGCCGTTTTCGGTGACGTAGAGCGGCAAGCCCGGGTAATCCCGGCCGATCCGGACGAGCAGTTCGGTGAGCTTGTGCGGCAGGATCTCCCAGCCCAGCACCGTCGACGGCACCCCGAACGGGACCTTGCGGAACGCGGGCAACCCGAAATGCTCCACCGCGTTCCCGTTCTCCTCCACGCCGGAGTATCGCGTCCCGAAGTAGTAGTCGACGCCGAGGAAATCGAGCGGTGCCGCGATGATCGCCGGATCCCAAGGCTCGGACGGCAGGCGGATGCCCTGGCGCGCGAGGGTCTCGAGGACGTCCTCCGGGTACCGGCCGTGCACGAGCGCGTCGAGGTAGAACCGCGTGCCGAGCCCGTCCTCGAAGCGGGCGGCTTCGCGATCGGCCTCGCTGGGCGTTTCCGGGTCGGCGGTGCTCAGGTTGAGCGTGATGCCGAACTTCGTGCCGGGTTTCGCGAGTTCACGCATCCGCCGCACCGCGAGGCCGTGGCCGAGCAGCAGGTGATGCGCCGCCGCCATCCCTGCCTTCGCGTCCCGGCGGCCGGGCGCCATCACGCCGTGGACGTACCCGTGCATGGCCGTGCACCACGGCTCGCTCAGCGTGGTCCAGTGGCGGACACGATCGCCGAGCCGCTCGAACACGAGCATCGCGTAATCGGCGAACCGGACGGCGGTGTCGCGCGCGGGCCAGCCGCCCGCGTCTTCGAGATGCTGGGGCAGATCCCAGTGGTACAGCGTCAACCAGGGATCGATGCCGTTGTTGAGCAGTTCGTCGACCAGCCGGTCGTAGAAGGCGATCCCGGCGGGGTTGACGCCGCCGCGTCCGCGCGGCTGAACGCGGGGCCAGGAGACGGAGAACCGGTAGGTGTCGACGCCGAGTTCCTTGAGCAGGGCGATGTCGGCGGGCATCCGGTGGTAGTGATCGCAGGCGATTTCGCCGGTGTCACCGTTGTCGACCGACCACGGCGACTGGGCCCAGGTGTCCCAAATGGACGGTGTTCGTCCGTCTTCGGAGACCGCGCCTTCGATCTGGTACGCCGAGCTGCCGACCCCCCACCGGAAGTCCGGCGGCAAGGAGCCGATGAGCTCGTCCTCCCCCGTCATGACCCTCTTCCCGCCTTATTTCACCAGTTGATACATGGCGGAGGCTAAGGTCGTGGGGCATCCTGGAAAGGTCCGCCGCCATAAGATGGGTATCCGCATGCCTGCCAAGCGCACCACCGTCCGTGACCTGCGGCGGCACAACCGTTCCCTCCTCCTGTCGAAACTCTACTTCGACGGCCCGCTCAGCCGCCATGAATTGAGCGGTCTGACCGGTTTGAGCGCCGCGACCGTCAGCAACGTGACCGCCGAACTCGGCGAAGAACGCCTCATCATCGAGGCCGGCCTGGTCGAATCCGACGGCGGCAGGCCGCGCGTCCTGCTCCGCGTCGACCCGGCGTACGGCCATGTCGCGGGCGTCGACATCGGCGAGACCGGGGTGAAGGTCGAGCTGTTCGACCTCACCATGAACCGGCTCGCCACCGTCGAACATCCTCTCGCCTCCCGGCGCCCGGACGCGGCCGCGGCGGTCACCCAGGTGGCGTCCGGACTCCGGGAAGTGATCGCGGAATCGGGGATCGACGAGTCGACCGTGCTCGGTGTCGGCGTCGGCGTCCCCGGCACCGTCCAGCAGGGCGAGGCGCTCCGCGTGCACGCGCCCACCATCGGCTGGAAAGAGGTTCCGCTCACCGAACTCCTGCGCGCGGAGGGCGTCGAGCTGCCGCTGTTCGTCGACAACGGTGCGAAAACCCAGGGCCAGGGCGAAATGTGGTTCGGCGCCGGCCGTGGCGCCCGGCACGCGGTGATCGCGCTGATCGGCTCCGGCGTCGGCGCGGCCGTGGTCACCGACGGCACCACGTACCGGGGTTCCACCAGCAGCGCGGGCGAATGGGGCCACACGACGATCGTCTACGGCGGGCAGGAATGCCGCTGCGGAGCGCGCGGTTGCCTGGAGTCCTACGTCGGCGCGGAGGGCGTCCTCGCCCGCTATCGCAAGGCGCGCGGCGGAAAGACGGCGTCGGACGAGGACGAGCAGACACAGTTCGCGGCCCTGCTGGAATCGGCGGGCAAGGCCAAGGCCGCGGCCAAGGTGCTGGAGGAGACCGCGGGTTACCTCGGCGCCGGGATCGGCAATCTGATCAACCTGTTCAACCCGGAGCGGATCGTGCTGGGCGGCTGGGCGGGGCTCGCGCTCGGCGAGCACTACCTCCCCGAGATCCGGCGGGTGGCGGGCGAGCACGCGCTGGCGCACGTGTTCGACCAGACCGAGATCGAACTCGGGCAGCTCGGGCCGGACGCCGTCGCCATAGGAGCCGCCACCCTCCCGGTCGCCGCCCTCCTGGAGCAGGGCGCGGACCCGCGGACCGCCGGGTCGAAGCGGGGCACCGCCGCCTGACCTTAATTCGAGGTCGAAAAATACGCCTTGTCGCAATGGTTGAGACCATGCATACTTTGTTGTCAGGCACAACAAAGTGGTTTCCCGCCTGCGAAGAGAGGCGACAACGATGTCCATCTCCTCCTGCTTCCGCTGGGCGGCGTTCCTCGCCGCCGGCGTTCTCCTCGGCTCACTCCCCGCCACCACGCAGACCCCGGCCGCCGAGGCCGCGGTCATGGCCGCGACCTTCACCGACGACTTCAACGGGCCCGCCGGCGCGGGTATCGACACCTCGAAATGGCATTTCGAGACCGGCGACAACGTGAACAACCACGAGCGGCAGTGGTACACGTCCGGGACGAACAACGCGGCGCTCGACGGCCAGGGCAATCTGGTCATCACCGCGAAGAAAGAGAACCCGGGCAACTACAACTGCTGGTACGGGCGCTGCGAGTACACCTCGGCGCGGCTGTCGACGCAGGGCCAGTTCACCCAGACCTACGGCCGGTTCGAAGCGCGGATGAAACTGCCGCGCGGGCAAGGGATGTGGCCCGCGTTCTGGATGCTCGGCGCCGACATCGGCAACGTCGGCTGGCCCAACAGCGGCGAGCTCGACATCATGGAGAACGTCGGCTTCGAGCCGAACACGGTGCACGGCACCCTCCACGGCCCCGGCTACTCCGGCGCGGGCGGCATCGGCGCGGCCTACAACGGCCCGAACTTCTCCGACGACTTCCACACCTACGCCGTCGACTGGGCGCCGAACCAGATCAAGTGGTACGTGGACGGAAACCTCTACCAGACCCGCACGCCCGCCGATCTCAACGGCAACCGCTGGGTGTTCGACCATCCCTTCTACCTGATCCTGAACCTCGCGGTCGGCGGCTACTGGCCGGGCGACCCGAACTCCAGCACCGTCTTCCCGCAGCGGCTCGTGGTCGACTACGTGCACGTCAACTCCAGCGACACCGCGGGGCGGACCGGGCGGATCACCGGTATCGGCGGCAAATGCGTCGATGTCGCCGGGGCGAACACCGCCAACGGCACCCCGATCCAGCTCACCGACTGCAACGGGAACGCCGCGCAGAACTGGACCGTCGGCGGCGACGGCACGCTCCGCGCGCTCGGCAAGTGCATGGACGTCTCCGGCGGCGGGACCGCGGACGGCACGGCCGTGCAACTGTGGGACTGCAACGGAACCGGCGCGCAGAAATGGGCGATCAGCGGCGCGCGCGACATCGTGAACCCGCAGGCGAACAAATGCCTGGACGCCACCGGGAACAGCTCCGCGAACGGGACCAGACTCCAGATCTGGACCTGCGGGGGCGGCGCGAACCAGAAGTGGGTCACCCCCTAGCACCCCACGCATTTCGTCCTCTGAATGCGGTGGTTCGCATCCCGGACTACCGCATTCAGAGGACGAAATGCGTCAGGGGGAGCGCTCGGCGTAGGCCTCGACGAGCTGGTTTTCGGCGTCGGTGAGGTACTGCGCGAGGAGCTTTTCGGCGCCGAGGCCGTCGCCGGCCTCGAGGCGTTCGAGGATCTCCGCGTTGCGCTTGAGGTACGGCTCGTGGAAGCGCCGCGGGTCGGCCATCATGTGGAACACCAGCCGCAGCTCGGCCAGGATGCCGCGCATCAGCTCGTCGATCCGCTCGCTGCCGCTCAGTTCGGCGAGCGCCGAATGGAACCGGATGTTCGCGGTGCCGAGGTCCTGCCAGCGTTCACTCCGCTCGGCGACCCTGCCGTCCTCGACCAGTCGCGCGAGCTTCGCGAACGTCGGCGGCTTCTCCGTCACCGCCCGCACCGCCGAGCACTCGACGACCTTGCGCACCTTGTAGAGGTCGACGACGTCCTCGACGGGCAGCACCCGCACGAAGACGCCGCGGTTGAGCTCGTGGGTCAGCAGGCGTTCGTGCGTGAGCAGCCGGAACGCCTCGCGCAGCGTGTTGCGGGAGACGCCGAGCGCCGAGCCGATGTCGTGCTCCGACAGCCGGACGCCGGGCAGGAAGAACCCTTCCGCGATGCGCGTGCGGAGGACACCCGCCACCCTTTCGGCCGTACTGGTGCGGCTCACCATGCCGCGATCCGCTTCGAGTCCTTGAACCGAGGCAGGACCACCCTCCGCGATCGTCACGTGACCGATCCTAACCGGCTACAAGAGACCGAGCCAAGGATCCTCTTGTGGAATTGTTGAACAATACCTACAGTGGCTTCCCATGTGACCCGTGCCACGATGGGATCCACCTCTGGAGGTGCCGATGGACGCGACAGCCACTACCGAAGACACACGCCCCTTCGCCTGGTTCCGCACGCTCGGTTCGCGAGGCCGCCGGGCCTTCGTCGGCGCGTTCGGCGGATACGGGCTCGACTCGTTCGACTACCAGACCCTCCCGCTGGGCCTGGCCGCGATCACCGCCTACTACGGCCTCTCCGGCGGCGAGGCGGGCCTGCTCGGCACCACGACGCTGGTGGTCTCGGCGATCGGCGGGATCGGCGCGGGCGTCTTGGCCGACCGCATCGGCCGGGTCCGCACCCTCCAGATCACCATCGCGATGTACACGGTCTTCACCGTGCTCTGCGGGTTCGCTCCGAACTTCGAGACGCTCCTGATCTTCCGCGCCCTGCAGGGCCTGGGCTTCGGTGGTGAATGGGCCGCCGGCGCCGCGCTGGTGGCGGAGTACTCGCAGGCGAAGTACCGCGGCCGGACCGTCGCCTTCGTGCAGAGCGCGTGGGCGGTCGGCTGGGCGCTGTCCGTCGTCGTCTACACGGTGGTCTTCAGCATCTGGAGCCCGGACGTCGCGTGGCGCGTCATGTTCTGGACCGGCGTCATCCCGGCGCTGCTGGTGCTGTGGGTCCGCCGCAACGTCCAGGACGCGCCCGTCGCCGAAGCGGCCCGCGCCACGAAGAAGGAACGCGGTTCGCTGGCGGGCATCTTCAAGCCCGATCTGCTGCGCACGACGTTCTTCGCCGCGCTGCTCGCCACCGGTGTCCAGGGCGGTTACTACACGCTCGCGACCTGGCTGCCGAGCTACCTGAAGACCACCCGCGGCCTCACCGTCATCGGCACCGGCGGCTATCTCGCGTTCCTCATCTCCGGCGCCTTCATCGGGTACGTCACCGGCGGCTATCTCACGGATCTCCTGGGCCGCAAGAAGACGTTCCTGCTGTTCTCGGTGCTGTCGGCGGGCCTCATCGTCGCCTACACGCAGATCCCGGCGGGCGCGAACACGCTCGTGCTGTTCCTCGGTTTCCCGCTCGGGTTCTCGATGTCCGCGATCTTCAGCGGGTTCGGCGCGTTCCTCGCGGAGCTGTACCCGTCGGCGCTGCGCGGGACCGGGCAGGGCTTCACCTACAACCTCGGCCGGGCCATCGGCGCGACGTTCCCCGCCGTGGTCGGATTCCTCGGCGCGGGCGGCGCGATGGTGTTCGGCGCGGTCGGCTACGGGATCGCCGTGCTGGCGCTGCTCGGCCTGCCCGAGACTCGCGGCCGCGAACTGCTGTGACCACAATCGGAAGAGGAGGCACCGCGATGACCACCTTCGACGACCCGGCGACGTTGTCCCCCGCCGAGGCCCGCGCCCTGTTCCGCGCGGGCACGGCCCGCCCGACCACCGGCTGGGCGAACGGCTTCACCCAGACCAACCTGATCGCCGTCCCCGAGGACTGGGCCTACGACGTCCTGCTGTTCTGCCAGCGGAACCCGCAGCCCTGTCCGGTGCTCGACGTCAGCGACCCCGGCGACCCGTCGACCCGGCTGGCGCCCGGCGCGGATCTGCGCACCGATCTGCCGCGCTACCGAGTCTGGCAGAACGGCGCGCTGGCGGGCGAGCTCGCGGACGCGACCGGGTTGTGGCGCAGCGACATGGTCACGTTCTCGATCGGCTGCAGTTTCACCTTCGAATCGGCGCTGGCCGCCGACGGCATCCCGCTGCGGCACGTCGAGCAGGGCCGCAACGTGGCGATGTACGTGACGAACCGCGAATGCGTCCCGGCCGGGCGGTTGCACGGGCCGATGGTGGTCTCGATGCGGCAGATCCCCGAAGACCGCGTGGACGACGCCGTGCGCATCACCCGCGGGATGCCCGCCGTGCACGGTGCGCCGGTGCACATCGGCGACCCCGCCGCGCTCGGCATCACCGATCTCGGCAAGCCCGATTTCGGCGACCCGGTCGACGCGGCCCCCGGCGACGTGCCGGTGTTCTGGGCGTGCGGCGTGACCCCGCAGGCGGCGCTGATGGCTTCGCGGCCACCGTTCGCGATCACGCACGCGCCGGGCTACATGTTCGTGACCGACAAGCTCGACAGTGAGTTCAGGGTGGCCTGATGGATCTCAACAGTGACCTGGGCGAAGGTTTCGGCGCCTGGAAGATGGGTGACGACGACGCCATGCTCGACATCGTCACCAGCGCGAACGTCGCCTGCGGCTTCCACGCCGGCGACCCGTCGGTGATGCGGCGGGTCTGCGAGCGCGCGGCGGAACGGGGTGTCGTCATCGGCGCCCACGTCGCCTACCGCGATCTGGCGGGTTTCGGGCGGCGGGCGATGGACGTCGCGCCCGCCGATCTGGCCGACGACGTGCTCTACCAGATCGGCGCGCTCGACGCGTTCGCCCGCGCGGCGGGAACGAGCGTGCGGTACGTCAAACCGCACGGGGCGCTGTACAACACGGCGGCGGTCGATCCGGAGCAGGCGGCCGCCGTGGTCGAGGGGATCCGGCGGTTCCGTCCCGGGCTCGCGCTGCTGTGCCCGCCGGGATCGGAAATGGCCAAGCAGGCGGAAAAGGCCGGATTCCCCGCGTACGCCGAGGCGTTCGCGGACCGCGCGTACACCTCCGAAGGCCTTCTCGTCTCCCGGAAACTGCCGGGCGCCGTCCTCCACGACGCCGACGAGGTGGCCGAGCGGGCGGTCGCGATGGCGACCACCGGCAAGGTCGTCGCCGCCGACGGGACCGAACTGGCGCTTCGACCGCATTCGCTGTGCGTGCACGGCGACACGCCCGGCGCCGTCGAACTGGCGCGCCGGATCCGCGCGGGACTCGACGCCTCCGGTGTCCACATCGGATCGTTCATCGAGGCCGCATGATGCGAGTGCTGCCCTATGGGGCGCGTGCGGCCATGGTCGACTTCGACGATCCGTCGGAGGTGCTCGGGCTGCACGCGTCACTGGAGCAGGACCCGCCGGACGGCGTCCTCGAACTGGTCCCGGCCGCACGGACCCTGCTCATCCGGTTCGACCCCGGCCGCACCCACCACGATCGGCTCGCCGAGGACGTCCTTCATCGGTCCACAGTGGAC
Organism: Amycolatopsis japonica; assembly: GCF_000732925.1. Classification (NCBI taxonomy): domain Bacteria; kingdom Bacillati; phylum Actinomycetota; class Actinomycetes; order Pseudonocardiales; family Pseudonocardiaceae; genus Amycolatopsis; species Amycolatopsis japonica. The sequence goes on along the minus strand of NZ_CP008953.1, from coordinate 619,782 downwards.
ACACAACCGCGCGAGGCCGCCGAGATCGTCGTCCCGGTGCACTACGACGGCCCGGACCTGGCCGACGTCGCGGCCGCCTCCGGCATGTCCGCGGAGGCCGTCGTCCGGCGGCACGAGGACGGGACCTACGTCTCGGCGTTCTGCGGCTTCGCCCCGGGTTTCGCCTATCTGACCGGGCTCGATCCCGCGCTGCACCTGCCGCGCCGGACGAGCCCGCGCACCCGGGTACCCGCCGGCTCGGTCGCGATCGCGGGCGAGTACACGGCGGTGTACCCGAACGCCTCCCCCGGCGGCTGGCAACTGATCGGGCGCACCACGCTGCCGGTGTGGGACGTCGAACGGGAGCCGCCGAACCTGCTGGCGCCGGGCACCAGGATCCGGTTCACTTCATGACCGCGAAGATCGAAGTGCTCCGGCCCGGCGTTTTCACCACCGTGCAGGATCTCGGGCGACCGGGGCTGGCCGCGATCGGCGTCGGCCGGTCCGGCGCCGCCGACCGCGGTTCGCTGCGGCTGGCGAACCGGCTGGTCGGGAACCCCGAGGGCCACGCGGCCCTGGAATGCGTCCTGGGCGGCCTCGCCCTGCGGTTCCCGGCTCCGGCGACCGTCGCCGTCACCGGCGCGCCGTGCTCGATCACCGTCGGCACACGGGCTTTCGGCCCCGGCTCACCGATCCCGGTCTGCCCCGGCGAGGAACTCGTCCTCGGGATGGCTTCTCACGGTTTACGTTGCTATGTCGCCGTGCGCGGCGGCGTTGACGTCCCCGCCGTGCTGGGCGCCCGGGCGACCGACACACTGGGCAAACTCGGACCGCCCGCGCTCTCGGCCGGGATGACCTTGCCGGTGGGGCAACGGGTTCTGCCCCACCCCGGGGTGGATCTCGCTCCTCGCGCGCCCCTGCCGGACGTCCCGGTTCTGCGCGTGACTCCGGGGCCCCGGGCTTCGTGGTTCGTTCCCGACGCACTGTCCACTTTGGTCTCCGCGGCTTACGTCGCCACCGCCGACGTCGATCGGGTGGGCGTGCGGCTGGACGGTCCCGTGCTGTCGCGGGCACGTGGTGGCGAATTGCCGCCCGAGGCCGCCGTGCCGGGGGCGTTGCAGGTCCCTCCTTCGGGGCAGCCGATCCTGTTCCTGGCCGACCACCCGGTGACCGGGGGCTATCCGGTGATCGCGGTGGTGGAGGAAGCGGATCTGGATCTGGCCGCGCAAGTGCGGCCGGGGCAGCGGGTGCTTTTCCGCCTCTCGTGAGCGGTAAGGACGGTTCTGACCGTCCTTAACGTCCGTGGTGGTGCTGGTGGTGTGTCGCGAAAGCCACTTTGAGGGACTTGTATTGCTTACCCACTGGTGTGGGTCGAACCCGAGGACTCGGGCGTTGTACGTCCTGGCTTCTCCACGTTTGGATTCGTTGATGAAGGATTTGGGACAGTGAACGTCCCAAATCCTTCATCGACAAACCGGTCCACTTTCGGGACATCAGACGTTGCGAAAGTGGCTTTCGCAACCCCGAGCAAGGCCGGCCCCTCTAACCGTCCTTACCACTCACGAGGCCCGAAACCCGCAAGGTGATGTTCAACCGCCCCACCAGACCCAGCGCCGGATCGGCCGTCCCCGGCAGCACCCGGGGCACCCCGTGGAAGGCCAGCCGCGACTCCCCGCCGAACACGAACAGATCCCCCGAGCGCAGATCCACATCCGTATAAGGCCGCCCGCGATCCGTCGTGTTCCCGAACCGGAAGACGCAGGCGTCCCCGAGACTCAGCGACACCACGGGCTCCAGCGAAGCCTCGTCCTTGTCCTGATGCTGCCCCATTTTCGCGGCGGAGTCGTAGAAGTTCACCAGCGCGATGTCCGGCTCGTACGACGTCGGACCATAAGCGGCCGAAACCGCCCGTCGCCCCAGGTCTCCCAGCCACGAAGGAAAAGGAAGCACCGGAGAGCCGTCGTCGGTCACCTTCGCGTACCGGTACGGATGCCAGTGCCAGCCGAGACAGACCGTCCGCACCGACATGACGCCGCCGTTCGGCAGCCGCGTCCGCCGATAGCCGCGCCAGCCGCGGCAGGCCTCGACCAGGCGTCGTTGCCCGTCGAGGTCGAGCCAGTCCGGAACATGCACCGCGCCGGGCGCGATTTCGGTCCGCGGTCGGGGGATCAGCGCGTCCACACGTCGAGTCTGCCAGGGCGCGCGCCGATGATCCGGTGGCCCCGCATCATGACACCGGCCGTGGTGAACCAGCGCAGCACGCGACGGCCGAATCGTGGCCCCACCGGGGCATCCATGACTGTCACGGCCAAGCAAGCTGCCACAAAGCGGCCGCGGAAGCCACCTTTCGGACTACTCCGATCGGCCGGTTGACCGTAAGGCGTTCACCCGGTCACTGTGCGAATTCGACCACGGTCACCCCGGCCCGCGCGGGTACCGGATCGTTCATCTCCGCGAGCACCGCGGGGACGTCGTCGAGGCCGACCCGCTTGCCGATCATGCCTTCGAGGTCGATCCCGGCCGTCTCCACCACCCGCAGCATCTCGGGGTACTCGTGCGCCTGCAGGCCGTGGATGCCGACGATCTCCAGTTCCCCGCCGATCACCCGGTGCATCGGGATCGGCGCGATGCCCTGCGCGGGCGGCATCAGACCGGCCTGGACGTGCCGTCCGCGCTTGCGGAGGCTCCCGATCGAGGCGGCGCAGGTGGTCGGCGAGCCGAGGCAGTCGAGCGAGACGTGCGCGCCGCCGCCGGTCAGCTCCCGGACGCGCGCTGAGACCGCCTCATGCCCGTCGAACGCCGAGGGATCGACGACCAAAACTGCCCCCATCCGCGTCGCCAGCGCCCTGGCGTGCGGAGACGGGTCGACGGCGACGACGGACGCACCGGCCGCGACGGCCAGCAGGATCGACGAGACGCCGACGCCACCGCAGCCGTAGACCGCGACCCACTGACCCGGCCGGACGCCGCCCTGGCGCAGCACGGCCCGGAACGCCGTCCCGAAGCGGCAACCCAGCGCCGCCGCCTCGGCAGCGGACAGCGAGTCCGGGAGTGCGACGAGGTTGACCTCGGCGTTTTCGATGGCCACGTACTCGGCGAACGAACCCCAATGGGTCGCGCCCGGCTGGAACTCGCGGTCGCAGATCTGCTGGTCACCGGCGGCGCACTGGGCACAGGTGCCGCACGCGCAGACGAACGGCACGGTCACCCGGTCGCCCTCCGACCAGCCCCGGACGCCCTCGCCGAGCGTCGCGATCCGGCCGACGAGTTCGTGCCCGGCGACGTGCGGCAGCTTCACCGACGTGTCGTGTCCCTGCCAGGAGTGCCAGTCGCTGCGGCACACCCCGGTCGCCTCGACGGCGATCACCACCCCGCCCGGCGGCGCGACCGGATCCGGCACCTCGCGTACCTCGGGCAGCACCCCGAACTCCTCGAAGACGACCGCCCGCACTCGCGCTCCTTACGTGTCCCGGCCTCTCGGCATCACGAGGCCCTCGCCGGGCACCGTACACCGGGCCGCCCGCCCGCGCGGCGGCCCGAGAAGCCGCGACAGCGACTCCGGCGGCACCCCGAGGACTTCCTCGAGATTCTTGAGCACCAGCAGGGATTCCGGCCGTTCGGGACGGCAACGTCCCGACTGCCAATGGCTCAGTGTCGCGAGGCTGACCGAACACCCCCGTCCCCTCAGCCGGTACCGGATCCGATCGAGCCCGAGGCCCCTCGCCCTGATCGCCGCCCTGAGGGCGTCCGCGAACGGCCCGGTCTCCAAAAGCCGCCTGAGTTCACGTCCTTCCGCCACCCCCCGGTCGATGGTGTGTGTCCGCTGACCGGTCATCTTCATCGCCTTCGCACGCTCGCTAGCCACCCGGAAATGCGCAGCCTAGGCGGGGGGACACATGATCGGAAGGGCCTTAGATCACCTTTCCGCGCGGCATGTGGGTGACGTGCGGAGGAGCCGAATTATGCAGGGACGTAGGGAAAATTCCCACCGCGCGCCCCCGCCGAAACGCGTCCACAGTGGACACGAGCCTCAGCGTAGCGCGACCGACAGGGCTTGCGCGATCTCCTTGCCGATCGCGTGGGTGGCCGCGTCGGGCGGCGAGCCGACCTTGACCACCATGGGGCCGCCGAACGGCTGGCGCTCGACGACCTCGATCCGCTCGCCGAGGCCGATCGAATGCTCGGTCAGGTAGCGCAGGAGTTCCGGATCGGTGTCCCAGACGCGGACGATCTCGCCGACCGCGCCGGGCGGGAGGTCGTCGAGGATGCGCATCGGCATCTCCTCGACGCTGCCGTCGGGGGCGGGGATGGGGTCGCCGTGCGGGTCGCGCATCGGGTTGCCGAGCTTCGCCGCGATCCGCTCGACGAGCCTGTCCGACACCGCGTGTTCGAGCGCGTCCGCCTCCGAGTGCACCTCGTCCCAGGTGTAACCGAGTTCGGACACCAGGTAGGTCTCGATCAGCCGGTGGCGGCGGAGCACCGAGCGGGCCAGCAGCCTGCCCTCGGTGGTCAGCTCGATCCCGCGGTACGGGACGTGCGCGACCAGCCCCAGCTGGGACAGTTTGGTGACCATGCCGGACGCCGAGGACGGGCTGACCTCCAGCCGTCCGGCCAGCGACGTGTTGGTGACGGCCTCGCCGCGCTCGACCAGCCCGTAGATCACCCGGACGTAGTCCTCCACGGACGACGACCTGCGACTTGCCCCTTCACCCATGGATGCGAGTTTACGGCTTGCCGCCCGGTCGCGGATCACCCAGCGTGCGGCCGCCAGCGGTACCGGATCCAGCCGGGGACGGGGTCGGCGCCGAGCTGGGCGTAGAACGCCTCGCCCTTCTCGTTGCCCTCCTGCATGTCCCATTCGACCCGGCCGGGGGTCCGCGCGCTCAGCTCGTCGAGCAGCTCCCGTCCGAGGCCGAAACGCCGGTGCTCGGGGCGCACGAAGAGGTCGTCGAGCCAGATCCCCGGCCTGGCCTCCCAGGTGGAGAAGTTCCAGCTGCAGAAGGCGAAGCCCGCGACCTTGCCCGGCTCGTCCGGCGGGGTGGCCAGCAGCACCCAGGCCTTCGGATCGGGCCCGAAGAGGAAGCCGGCCATCTCCTGCCTGTCGAGCTTCAGATCGTGTTTGTCCTCGTAGACCGCGTGCTCCTCGATGAGCGCGCAGATCTCCTCGATGTCGTCCGCGACCGCGTCCCGCACCGGCATGGGTCTCAGCTCCGTTCGTAGACGATGTCGCCGCCGACGGCGGTGGCGGCGACGTGGATCGAATCCAAAGTGGACTCGTCGGTCGGGTCGGCCGAGAGGACGGCGAAGTCCGCGAGCTTGCCGACCTCCAGTGTGCCCAGGTCCTTCTCGGCGAAAGCGGCGTACGCGGATCCGTAGGTGTACGCGCGCAGGGCTTCGGCGGGGGTGAGCCGCTCATCGGGACCCAGCACCACCCCGGACGCGGTCTTCCGCCGCACCATGTCGGCCAGCGCGAGCAGCGGCGCGCCCTCGACGACCGGGCGGTCCGAGCTGGCGGGCAGCACGCATCCCGCGTCGAGCAGGGTCTTGAGCCGGTAGCACCACGGCTCGCGTTCGGGGCCGAGGGCGGCCCGCATCCCGTCGCCGATCTCGTTGACGAACCGGCCCTGCGGCGAGGCGATCAGCCCCAGCGACGCCAGCCGCTTCAGCTCCTCGGGCCGCAGCACCGCGCAGTGCTCGATGCGGTGCCGGTGGCCGGGACGCGGATCGGCCTTCAGCGCGGCTTCGTAGGCGTCGAGGACGACGGTGATCGCGCGGTCGCCGATGGCGTGCGTCGCGATCTGCCAGCCCGCCTTGTGCGCGGCGGCGATCGTCCGCGCGATCTCGTCCTCGGGCACCTGGAAGTAGCCGACGTTGTCCGTTTCGCCGGCGAACGGCTCGTGCATCGCGCAGGTGCGGCCGATCAGCGAGCCGTCGGCGAACAGCTTCATCGCGCCGATCCGCAGCCATTCGTCGCCGAAGCCGGTGCGCATCCCCAGGTCGAGTCCGAAGCCCGCACCCGCATCAAGGTCGTGGAGCACGCTCGCGGCGACCATCACCGTGCTCCGCACCCGCAGCACCCCGCGTTCGCGCGCCAGCTGGTACGCGGCCAGTTCGGCGGGGGTCTCCCCCACGAGACCCCCGCCGATCCCGGCCTCCTGGACGCTCGTGATGCCCTCGGCCAGGTAGCGCTCACTCGCCCGGTCCAGCCCGCGGACGACCCGCTCGACCGGCGTCGGATAGGTCAGCGGCCGCAGCATGAGCTGGGCCTGTTCCCGTAAGAGCCCGGTCGGCGAACCGTCCTCGTCGCGGACGACGTCACCGCCGACGGGCACGTTGCCCAGATCGAGTTGCTCCAGCACCGCCGAATTGACCACGGTCATGTGCCCGGACGTGTGCTTGAGCCGCACGAGGTGCCCGGGGGCGGCCCGGTCGAGGCCCTGCCTCGTCGGATGACCGCCCACGAGCTTGTTCTGGTCGTAGCCACTGCCGATGATCCAGCCGCCCGGCGGGGTTTCGGCCGCGCGCCGCGCGACTGCGTCGTACACCTCGTCGACGCTGCGGCAATCCGAAAGGGCGACGTCGTCGAGCGCCATGCCGAACCAGGCCATGTGGTTGTGCGCGTCGTGGAATCCGGGCACCACCACCGAGCCGCCGAGGTCCACGCGGCGCTTTGCGGAAAGCGCGGCGGCATCATGACCTAACGCCACAATTCGTCCGTTCAGCGCAGCAAGCGCTACGGATTCCCCCGTTCCGGTGAGGAACCGGGCGTTCTCGTAGACCGTGTCGACCCGCATGATTTCGACTCTATCGATCGATCGATCGGTCGTCTAGGCTCGGCGTCATGAGCACCGTGGACTACGCACTCGACGACGGAATCGCTGTGATCTGGCTGGACCGCCCCGAACGGTTGAACGCGGTGGTCGCCGAACTGGTCGACGACCTGTTGGAGGCGCTCGACGCGGCCGCCAAGTCGGACGCGCGCGCCGTCGTGCTCGCCGGTCGCGGACGCGCCTTCTGCGCCGGCCATGACCTCAAAGAGCCCACCCCCGAGGGTGATTCACGCCCGCGGCTCGACCGGCTACAGGACGTGACGCGCCGCCTTCGCGGCCTCCGCCAGCCGGTCATCGCCGCCGTCCACGGCTACGCGATCGGCGCGGGCGCGGAGTTCGCGATGGGCTGCGACCTGATCCTCGCCGCCGAAGACGCGGTGTTCGCCTTCCCCGAGGTCTCCCTGGGCCTGAGCGTCACGGGTGCGGCGTCGCGGTTGCTGCCGCTGCTGGTCGGCCCGCTGAAGGCCAAGGAACTCCTCCTGCTGGGCGAACGCGTGAGCGGCACCGAGGCGTACGAACTCGGCCTGGTCAACGCCGCCGTACCCGCCGACGACCTGATGGACACCGCACTCGCGTGGGCGGTCAAGATCGCCTCCCACCCGGCCGCCGCGGCCACGATGGCCAAACGCGCCCTCGATTCCGGCATCGACAGCTCGCTCGAAGCCGCGCTCGAACTCGAAGTCAGCCACGCGCTGATCACCGAACACTCCGCCGAGGTCGCCGCTTCGTCCGAGGCCTTCCGGAGCCGGGCATGACCTCGCTCGCCGGGATCGACACCCTCTCCGGCCTGACCACGAGGGCCGCCGCGCTCTGGCCGGACAAGACGGCGTGGATCTTCGACGCCACCGGGGAAAGCTTCACCTTCGCCGACGTCGACGCGCGCAGCACGGAGTACGCCCGCGCGCTGCTCGACCTCGGCGTGACCCCGGGCGACCGGGTCGCGGTGATGCTGCGCAACCAGCCCGAATTCCCGTTGCTGTGGCTGGCCTTGGCCAAGATCGGCGGGGTGCTCGTCCCGGTCAACACCGGATACCGCGAGTTCGACGGCGCCCACGTGCTGCGGCATTCCGGCGCCAGGTTCGCCGTCGTCGCCGAGGAATTCCTGGAGCTGCTGGGCAAGATCGCGCCGGAGACCTCGCTGGAACGCGTGCTCACGCCCGGCGAACTCGCGGCGCCCCGGGACGGTGCCTGGATGACCTTCTGGTCGGAAGGCGAACGTCCGGTCAACATCCAGTACACCTCGGGCACCACAGGCGCGCCCAAGGGCTGCGTGCTGCCGAACAGGTATTGGACGACGCTGGCGATCAGCCTGGCCACGGACCATCCGTCGGTCGGCGCGGACGACGTCATCCTGACCGCGCAACCGTTCCACTACATCGATCCACAGTGGAACGTGGCGCTGGGGCTCGCGGGCGGCGCGACCTTGGTGGTGCTCGACCGCTTCCACCCGTCGACGTTCTGGGAGAAGATCCGCGAACACGGGGTCACCTGGTTCTATTGCCTCGGCCTGATGCCCACCCTTCTGCTGCGCCAGCCGGAAAGCGAGCTCGACAAGGCGCACCAGGTGCGCGCGATCTGCGCTTCGGCCATCCCGCGTGACCTGCACGCCGCGCTCGAAGCACGCTGGGGCGCGCCGTGGTTCGAAGCCTTCGGCATGACCGAGACCGGCGGCGACATCCGGATGTACCCGGCGGATCACGAGGAGACCGTCGGCACCGGCTGCCTCGGCAGGCCGGCGCCCACCCGTGAGGTGATGATCGCGGACGCGGACGGGAAACCGCTGCCGCGCGGGGAAACCGGCGAACTGCTGATCCGCGGCGTCGGCCTGATGCACGGCTACCACGACGATCCCGAAGCGACCAGGCGCGCCTTCGACGGCGGCTGGTTCCACACCGGTGATCTGGCCACAATGGACGGCGAAGGCCGCGTGTACTACGTGGGCCGCACCAAGGACATGATCCGCCGCAGCGGGGAGAACATCTCCGCCGACGAGGTCGAGCGGGCGCTGCAGCTGCATCCCGCGGTCAAGCTCGCCGCCGTCATCGCGGTGCCGGACGACATCCGCGGCGAAGAGGTCAAGGCGTACCTCGTCCTCGACGAGAACGAGGGTCACCGGTGCGAACCGGCCGAGCTGGCGGAGTTCTGTTCGGCGAAGCTGGCCTACTTCAAGGTCCCCCGGTTCTGGACCATCGTCACGGAACTGCCGATGACACCGTCGGAACGGGTCGCGAAGGGCGAGCTCAAGAAGGCGGAAGACCTCCGCGCCGGTTCTTGGGACAGGGCCACCGGAACATGGCTGTGAACATGGACCCTCGGCGGCAAAAAGAACCTCGGGTCGTGAACACTCGCGAGCGGGTCCGCCAGGCGGCGGTGAAACTGTTCGCCACCAAGGGGTTCCACGGCACCGGCATCCGGGATCTGGCCCAGGAGGCGGAGCTGTCCTCCGCCAGCCTGTACCACTACATGGGCACCAAAGAGGACCTGCTGGTCGCCATCATGAACGAGTCGCTGCGGCGCCTGTCCGACGCGGCCGAGCAGGCGACCGCCGGGCTCACCGATCCCGTGTCACGGCTCGGATCCCTGGTGGCACTGCACGTGCTCGCGCACGCCATCCAGCCGGACGACACGCGCGTGGTCGACAACGAGGTCCACGCGCTCACCGCGGGCGCCAGGGCCGAAGTGGTGGGGCTGCGCGACGCCTACGAAAAGCTGTGGGCGGACGCCATCGAAGACGGTGTCGCGGCCGGCGTCTTCCACACCGACCAGCCGTCGGTCACCCGGCTCGCGCTGGTGGAGATGTGCAGCGGGGTCGCGCGCTGGTATTCGCCGGCGGGGCCGCTCACCCTGGATCAGCTGGCCGCCCATTACGCCGGATTGGCACTGCGGGCGCTCGCCTGCGAACGGCAGCTGGACGTCACGGCGTTGCAAAACTGCCGTGAAGTGGTCTCGGGAGTGTGGCGAGTGCCCGTTTAGCGGCGACTTTAGGCTTGTACGCCTTGCTCAGACGGCTTCTCTGGGGGACGCTCGAAGGGTGACTGAGCAAACGATCCAACTCGAACTGGACGACTCGGGTCTCTCGCCGGCGTTGCCGGTGCCTTCGAACCCCCGTGATCAGGTGCAGGACGTCCCCTACCGCCCGGTGGGCTTCCGCGACGACGACCTGCCCACGGCGCTCGAACGGTGCGCGACATGGCTACGCCAGGCTCAGGAGTGGCTCGGGGAACCGGTCGATGTGCTGGCCGTCCATCTCGACTATGACGACCGCAAGGGTTCGCCCTACTACGACGTGAAACTTCTCTGCAACGAGGAGGACCTGGCCGGGGTCCCGATCGCGATGCGGAACCAGAAGGACGACTAGAGGCCGACGCAATGAAAGGTCCTTTCCTGGCGAATTTCGCCAGGAAAGGACCTTTCATTGCACGGGCGAGCGTCAGCCCAGCGTGCCGCCGACCTTGACGTGCCCCTTGAGCAGGTTGCGCGCGATGGTCCGGCGCTGGATCTCGTCGGTGCCCTCGTAGATCCGCAGCAGCCGCAGCTCGCGGTACCACCGCTCGACCGGCAGTTCCCGCGTGTAGCCCATTCCGCCGTGGATCTGCAGGACGCGGTCGACGATCTCGTTCGCCTTCACCCCGCCGTACAGCTTCGCCATCGACTGCGCGTGCCGCGAGTCCAGCTTCTGGTCGACCTGCCAGGCGGCGTGCAGCACCAGCCAGCGCAGCGCCTCCAGTTCGGTGCCGGAATCCGCGATCATCCACTGGATGGCCTGGCGCTCGGCGATCTTCTGCCCGAACGTCTCCCGCGTGTTGGCGTGCTCGATGGCCATCGAGATCAGCCGCTCGCAGGAGCCGATGGCGCGGGCGGGCAGCAGGTAGCGGCCCGCCCCGATCCACTGCATGGCCAGGTCGAACCCGTGGCCGAGCTCGCCGAGGATCTGCGTCTCCGGCACGCGGACGTCCTCGAAGACCAGCGCCGCCGGGCCCCATTCGCCCATGGTGTCGATGTATTCGGACTTCCAGCCCGCGTCACGGTCGACGAGGAAGCAGGTGACGCCGCCGTTCGCGCCCTTCTCCGGATCGGTGATCGCGAAGACCATCACGAAGTCGGCCTCGTTACCGCCGGTGATGAAGGTCTTCTCGCCGTTGATGACCCAGTCGGTGCCGTCCTTGCGGGCGGAGGTCCGGATGGCCTTGGCGTCCGAACCCGCACCGGGTTCGGTGATCGCGAAGCACGACTTGCGCTCGCCCGAGATCGTCGGGAGCAGGTAGCGCTCCTTCTGCTCGTCGTTGGCGTAGTACAGGATGTTGTCCGCCGCGCCGCCGAAGCGGAACGGCACGAACGTGCGGCCGAGTTCGGCCTCCAGCAGCGCGGTCATCACCGCGGACAGGCCCATGCCGCCGTACTCCTCCGGCGTCTGCACACCCCAGAACCCGGACTCCTTGGCCTTCAGCTGCAGTTCGCGCAGCTCGTCGGCGGTCAGGCCGGGCTGACCGGCGCGTTCGCGGCGCAGCACCTCCTGCTCACGCGGCATGAGGTCGCGCTGGACGAACGTGCGGACCCAGTCGCGCACCTCGCGTTCCTCGACGCTCAGAGAGAAATCCATGGTCAGCCCGCTCCTGTTCGACAGTGACTAAGCGCTCGCTTAGTTCAGCGTACCGCTTCGGTTGTCGTTAGCCGAGGAGTTGTCATAAGTTTTCGCAACCTGTTCCCGTCTCGTCGAAGGGCACCCATGAGCACGGCAGCACCCGCGACGAAGCGGGATCGCACCCACTACCTCTACATCGCCGTCATCGTGGCGGTGGGGCTCGGCATCGCGGTCGGCATCCTGTTCCCCGCCCTCGGCAAGGAACTGAAGCCGCTCGGGACCGGGTTCGTGAACCTGATCAAGATGATGATCTCGCCGATCATCTTCTGCACGATCGCGCTCGGCGTCGGCTCGGTGGCGAAGGCCGCGAAGGTCGGCCGCGTCGGCGGGCTCGCGATCGGCTACTTCCTGATCATGTCGACGGTCGCGCTGGTCATCGGCCTGGTCGTCGGCAACATCCTGCAGCCCGGCACCGGCCTGCACCTGACCCCCGAGATCGCCGAAAAGGGACAGGACCAGATCGCCAAGAGCGAGGGCACCGTCGAGTTCCTGCTCGGGATCATCCCGAAGACGCTGGTCTCGGCGTTCACCGAGGGCGAGGTGCTGCAGACGCTGCTGGTCGCGCTGCTCGCCGGGTTCGCGCTGCAGAAACTGGGTACCAAGGGCGAGCCGATCCGCCGCGGCATCGAGCACATCCAGCGGCTCGTGTTCCGGATCCTGGCGATGATCATGTGGGCGGCCCCGGTCGGCGCGTTCGGCGCGATCGCCGCCGTCGTCGGCGAGACCGGCTGGAAGGCACTGCAGAGCCTCGCAGTGATCATGCTCGGCTTCTACATCACCTGCGGGTTGTTCGTGTTCGTGGTGCTCGGGCTGATCATCGGCGTGTTCGCCAGGGTCAACATCTTCAAGCTGCTGAAATACCTCGGCCGCGAGTTCCTGCTGATCCTGTCGACGTCGTCGTCGGAGTCGGCGCTGCCGCGGCTGATCGCGAAGATGGAGCACGCCGGCGTCTCCAAACCGGTCGTCGGCATCACCGTGCCGACCGGGTACTCGTTCAACCTCGACGGCACCGCGATCTACCTGACGATGGCGTCCATCTTCATCGCGGACGCGCTCGACAAACCGCTGACCATCGGCGAGCAGATCTCGTTGCTGGTGTTCATGATCATCGCGTCGAAGGGTGCGGCCGGGGTCACCGGCGCGGGGCTCGCGACGCTGGCGGGCGGGCTGTCGTCGCATCGGCCGGAGCTGGTCGACGGCGTCGGGTTCATCGTCGGCATCGACCGGTTCATGTCCGAGGCCCGCGCGCTGACGAACTTCGCGGGCAACGCCGTCGCGACCGTGCTGATCGGCACCTGGACCAACGAGATCGACCGGGAGCAGCTGGACCGTACGCTGAACGGCGAGTCACCGTTCGACGAAGCGACCTTGCTCGACGAAAACGCCAGTGAGGCGACCGTGGAATCGGGTAAGAATGAGACGTGATCGAATGCGCGGTCCGCTGGTCGGAGCCCCTGCCCGCTGAACCCCGGTTCCTGGCCCTGCTCGACGAGCCGGAACAGGGCCGGTACGCGAACTACCGCCAGGACATCGACAAACGCCGGTTCCTGACCGGCCGGGTGCTGGCGAAGACCGTCGCCGCCGAGCGGCTCGGCCTGGCCGTCGAGGCCGTGAGCTTCGACGCGACCTGCGAAGACTGCGGCAAACCGCACGGACGGCCCAAGGTCCCCGGCGCGCCGCTGATGCTGTCGATCTCGCATTCCGGCGACCTCATCGGCGTCGCGGCCACCGCGGGCACCCCGGTCGGCCTCGACGTCGAGACGGCCACCAGGCGGGCCGAGGACTCGCTCATGGAGTACGCGCTGACCCCGGCCGAGCTGGCCGCGATCTCCGGGCTCTCCGACGAGCAGCGCGCGACGGCGTTCTTCACCTACTGGACGCGCAAGGAAGCGGTCATGAAGGCCACCGGGAAGGGCCTCAAGATCCCGCTGCAGAGCATCACGTTCTCCGGCTACGACGAGCAGGCGCGGCTGGTCCGCTCGACCCACGAGGCCCTCGACCCGGACCGGACCCGGCTCGCGGACCTGAAGGCGACCGAGGGCTACCGGGCCGCGGTCGCGCTGATCACGTCGGACGACATCTCGGTCACCGAAGACTTCGCGCCCCTCTGACCTCTCGCGTTTCGTCCTCTGAATGCGGTGGTTGCGCGCGCAAGGACCGCATCCAGAGGACGAAACGCGTCAGATCTCCAGGCCCATCGCGGCCAGCAGGGTGCGGAACTTCGCCGAGGTCTCGTCGAGTTCGGTCCTCGGGTCGGAGGCGGGCACGATGCCGCCACCGGCGTACAGCCGCATCGAGGTGTCGGCGATCTCGGCGCACCGGATCCCGACGGCCCACTCGCCGTCCCCCGCCGCGTCGACCCAGCCGACGGCGCCCGCGTAGTACGCGCGGTCGAACGGCTCCAGCTCCTGGACCAGCGAGCGGGCGGCATCGGTCGGCGTGCCGCAGATCGCGGGCGTCGGATGCAACGCGGCGGCGAGGTCCAGCGCGGTGACGTCCTGGTCGATCAGCTCGCCGGTGACCGTCGTCGACAGATGCCAGATCGCCGGCGTCGAGACCAGCTCGGGGCCGCGAACGTCGAGCGTGCGGCAGAACGGCCGCAGGATCTCGACGACGGACTCCACCACGACGGCGTGCTCGACGTGGTCCTTTTCGGACGCCAGCAACGCCTCACCGTTCGCCTTGTCGATCGCCGGGTCCGCCGACCGGGGCATCGACCCGGCATGCGGCCGGGACACGACGGCACCGCCGGTGCGGGAGAGCAGGAGTTCGGGGGTCGCGCCGACCAGCGTGCGCCCGTCGGGCAGCTGCACGGCGTACGTGGTGTGCCGGGGGTTCCCGTTCGCCAGGTTCCGGACGACTTCGGCGACCGGGACGGCCTCGTCGAAGTCGAGATCGAGAGCGCGGGCCAGGACGACTTTGCGCAGGTCACGGTCGCTCAGCGCCGCGACGGCCGCGCGGACGGCGGCCAGATGAGCCTCCGGCTCGGGCACGGAAGTGACCTTGACCGGCCGCGGAAGCGAGGTGCGCGGCGGGACGGCCGCATGGTCGGACGACGCGCGGTGGACCGCGCGCGGGAGCACCAGATGCCCCGGTGTCGACGTGGTGTCACTGGTGTCGAAGGGCAGCACACCGACCGCGACCGAAGCACCCGAGTCGGTGAACAGGCCGGGGAGCGCCCCGGACAGCCGCGACGGCTCGGTGTCGGTCGCGGTGGCCACGGCCCCGCTCGCGAGGAGCGCGTGCCGTGCCGTGGCCAGGAGGAAGTCGCCCCGCTCGTAGCGGGCGGCCAGGTCTGCCGGGGTCGCCGGTGCGGTACTGGTCGTCACCCCACCAGCGTCCCAGGCTCCGGCTGAGACCAGGGGAAAGTGTTGCCCGGGCAACAGCCTCTCAGGCAACACCTTCCCCGTGACCTGGCGGAAGCGTTACTTCAGCGCCTCGAGAAGAGCCTCGCGCTGCCGCTCGCCCAGGCCGGCGGCACGCCGGTCGGGGTCGATGCCGGCCTGCTCCAGCAGGGCGGCGACCTTGACCGCGCCCAGGCCGGGCACGGCCTTCAGCAGCTGCGTGACCTTCGTCTTGCCGATGGTCTTGTTCTCCTTGGCCTGCTTGAGCACCTTGTCGATGCTCTCCTTGCCGGACTTGATCGACGCAAGCAGCTCGGAGCGCGCTTTGCGAGCCTCAGCCGCCTTGGCGAGGGCATCGGCGCGCTGCTCCGGAGTCAACGTGGGCAGAGCCAACGTAGTAGTCCTTTCATCTCAGGTCTCCGCTTTCGCGGCCGACGGCCTTTAACCATGCTTGCGAGAGCAAGCGCTGGCCAGCCGTCTCTGTACCACGGCTCCAGTAAACGCCACCCGTTCCTCGGCCGTGAAACCGACACGCACTTATTACCCCTCGACCACGCCACGGGCAACCCGCCCCAGCCTGCGGAAACACGCCGTTCGAGCGGCGATTCACCGTCGTTCATCACCCTTATGAGCGATGTCGCCACTTCGCACAGTCAGCCATTTTTCGTTTCATGGTAAGAAAAATACGAATTATTGATGATCTTGGTCCGAACCGGCGAACACCCGTTAGCGCGACACTGTGACCGAACGGTTGCCTGCGATGTTACTGACCGGTTCACCCCTCCCGGATTAGAGTCGGCGCAACCCCAGTTCACCGGAGAACGAGCACCACGGGAGTACGCGATGTTGAGCACGATGCAGGACGGGCAGCTGTCACTGGGCAGGCTGCTCCGCCACGGCACCACGGTGCACTCCGAGAGCGAAGTCATCACCTGGACCGGTTCAGAAGCCCGCCGCGAGACCTACGGCGAACTCGGCAAGCACGCCGCGAAGCTCGCGAACGCGCTCCGGAGCCTCGGCATCACCGGCGACCAGCGCGTCGGCACCTTCATGTGGAACAACGCCGAGCACATGGCCGCGTACCTGGCCATCCCGGCGATGGGCGCGGTGCTGCACACGCTGAACATCCGGCTGTTCCCCGAGCAGCTCGTCTTCGTCGCCAACCACGCCGAAGACCAGGTCGTCATCGTCGACGGCACGCTCGTCCCGCTGCTGGCCAAGCAGTTGCCCGAGCTGAAGACCGTGCGTCACGTCATCGTGGCCAACGGCGACGCCTCCACCCTCCCGGCGCCCGACGGCGTCCAGGTGCACTCCTACGACGAACTGCTGGCCGGCCAGCCGGACACCTTCGACTGGCCCGAGGTGGACGAGCGGTCGGCCGCCGCGATGTGTTACACGTCGGGCACCACGGGTGACCCGAAGGGCGTCGCGTACTCCCACCGGTCGATCTGGCTGCACTCGATGCAGGTCACGATGACCGACAGCATGCGGCTGGCCCAGCACGACAAGGCGCTCGCGATCGTCCCGATGTTCCACGCGATGGCGTGGGGCATGCCGTACGCGGCCTTGATGGTCGGCGCCTCGCTGCTGATGCCGGACCGCTTCCTCCAGCCGGCGCCGATCGCCCAGATGCTCGACGCGGAGAAGCCGACCTTCGCCGGGGCCGTCCCGACCATCTGGCAGGGCCTGCTCTCCCACCTCGACGCGAACCCGCAGGACATCTCGCATCTGCGCGAGGTCGTCGTCGGCGGATCGGCGGCGCCCCCGTCGCTGATGCACGCTTTCGAAGACCGCTACAACGTGCCGATCCTGCACGCCTGGGGCATGACCGAGACGTCGCCGCTGGGCAGCGTCGCGCGTCCGCCCGTCTCCGCGACCGGCGAGAAGGCGTGGGACTACCGCTACACCCAAGGCCGCTTCCCGGCGTCCGTCAGCGCCAGGCTGATCGGCGACAACGGCGAGGAACTGCCGTGGGACAACGAAAGCGTCGGCGAGCTCGAAGTTCAGGGCCCATGGATCGCGGCGTCGTACTACGGCGGCAAGGCCGGTGACGAGCCCGACCCTGAGAAGTTCCACGACGGCTGGCTGCGCACCGGCGACGTCGGCAAGATCAGCCCCGACGGCTACCTGACGCTGACCGACCGCGCGAAGGACGTCATCAAGTCCGGCGGCGAATGGATCTCGTCGGTCGACCTGGAGAACCAGGTGATGGCGCATCCCGCGGTGGCCGAGGCGGCCGTGGTCGGCATCCCCGACGAGAAGTGGGACGAGCGCCCGCTGGTCGCCGTCGTGCTCAAGGAGGGCCAGAGCGTCACTGCCGAAGAGCTGCGCGAGTTCCTGTCCGACAAGGTCGCGAAGTGGCAGCTTCCGGAGAATTGGACCTTTGTGGACGAAGTCCCGAAGACCAGTGTCGGCAAGTTCGACAAGAAGCGGCTGCGGGCGTTCCACTCCGAAGGCAAACTCGACGTCAGTCAGCTCTAACGGGTTAATCTCCCGCGCGCCTGCGCTTCAGTGAAGGCCATCTTGAGGGACTCTGGTCCCTGGAGATGGCCTTCACGGCGTTCGGCGAAGGGTTTTGTTGGTGCGTAAGACAAGCAGGCGGACGTTCCTGGCGCTGGCGGGGACGACGGTGCTCTCCGCCTGCGGGTCCAATACCGTCCAAACAGGAAACGCGCCACCCTCGACGGCCTACTCCGCCGGAGTGACCAGGCCGAAACCGAAACCGGTGGATCTCACGCAGTGGTATCACCCGTATCCCGAGGCGGGCGTCCAGGAAGCCGTCACGCGCTACGCGGCGGCGTACCAGAAGTCCAAGGTCGCGGTGCAATGGAATCCCGACGACTACGAAACGAAACTCAACGCCGCGCTGCAGGCGGGCCCGGTCCCGGACGTCTTCGAAGGCCAGGTCACCGTCGAGCGGGTCCGGCAGAACCTCCTCGTCCCGCTCGACGACGTCATCGGGCCAGTGCGCGGGGACTTCAACCCCTCGGTGCTCGCGGCACAGACCGTCGACGGCAAGACTTACGGCATTCCTCAAGCGCTGGACACGCAAGTCCTCTTCTACCGCAAGAGTTTCCTGCAGGAGGCCGGGGTTCAGCCGCCTCAGACGCTGGACGAACTCGTCGACGCCGCGAAGAAACTGTCCAAGGACGGCGTCAAAGGCCTCTTCGCCGGCAACGACGCGGGCGCGGCGGCGCTCGCCGGGCCGCTGCTGTGGTCGGCGGGGCTCGACTACGTCAAGGACGGGAAATCCGTCGGCTTCGATGATCCGCGTACCGCCACGGCGTTCGCGAAACTCCACGAGCTCAACGGTTCGCTGCTGCTGGGCGCCGCGACGGACTGGCCGGATCCGCTCCCGTTCATCGACGGGATCACCGCGATGCAGTGGACCTGGCTGTGGAACCTGCCGAAGATCCAGGACACCTTGAAAGACGACTTCGGTGTCCTGGCCTTCCCACGGCTCGACGCGGCGGGCGCGCCGTCCGTGCCGGTCGGCGGACTGAGCGCGATGGTGCACACCAAGAGCCTGAACCCCAACGCCGCCAAGGATTTCGTCAAATGGCTGTGGCTTGAGCGCGTCGACTTCCAGCAGGAGTTCGCCACCAAGTTCGGTTTCCATCTGCCCGCGCGGCTGAGCGTGCTCGACAAGGTCACCTCGGCGGGCGACGCCGCGAAGCTGGTCAAGGAGAACGGGCGCACCGCCGGTCCACTGTGGACACCGGCGGCGAACACCGCGCTCGTCGACGCGCTGGGCCGGATCGCCCGCGACGGCGCCGACCCGGCCACCGAGACGAAGGCCGCCGTCGAGGCCGTCAAAGCCGAACTGGGTCGCCTTTCCGCCTGAACGACCGCACGTAAGCGGTGATCAGCACGATCGACAGGATCACCGCGCCACCGTCGGTGACCAGCGAAGGCAGCACGCCCGGCCAGCCGTGTTCGGCGATCGCCGCCCGGTGCACTTCGAACGGCACGACGAACACGCCGAAGGCTTGGGCGACGTTGAACGCGAGCACCGGCCAGAACAACCAACGCCACCCGAACCACACCAGCAGTCCCAAGGCGTTGCCGACGATGAAGACGTTCCCCACCAGCCGCAACGCGCTCAGGTATGTGGGCGCGTCGGCGGTGTCGGCCCCCTTGAGCCGCATACTCGCCTCGATCAGATCCAGGTCGATGATCACATAGTTCTGCAGCGTCGTCCCGAGCACGAAGACGATCGAGCAGAGCACCGTGACCAGGCGGATCTTCGGTGTCCAAAGCATCACTTCCCCCGTTCTCTATCAGCGATAGAGATAAATCTATCACTGATAGAGTCCGCCGGGTGGCACGCAAAGGCTCACTCGACCTCGCCAAGATCACCGAGGCGGCCGTCGAACTGCTCGACGACGCCGGCCTCGCGGAGCTGACGACCCGGCGGCTGGCGGCGAAGCTCGGCGTCAGCTCACCGACGCTGTACTGGCACGTGAAGGACAAGGCCGAGCTGCTGGATCTCGTCGCCGAGGCGATCTGCGCCGACGCCTTCGAGATCGATGGATCGCTGCCGTGGCGCGATCAGCTCGCGAGCGGGCTCCGCCAGTTCCGCGCCCTGCTGCTGCGTCACCGGGACTCGGCCGCGCTGCTGCGCGAACGGCCGCCGACCGGGCCGCACCGGCTGGGCCATATCGAGACGACCGCGCGGATCCTGCTGGAGGCGGGCTTCTCCGAAGAGGACACCGCCGGGATTTCGCGCCTGCTCACGGCGCACGTACTCGCGTCGGTCGAGACGCTCCCCGCGCGGAAGCCGGACGAAGGGTTCCTCGCGCGGCTTGAGGCCTATCCGCATGTGGGCAGGTTGGGGCCGGCTTTCGCGCGGCAGAGCGGCGAAGAGCTGTTCGAGCTGGGTGTCGAGGTGATCCTCGACGGGCTCGCTGCCCGGCTGTAGCCCCTGGCGGCCGTGTCCGTGCAGGCGCGGCGTGATCGAAGGCGTGACTCGCGTGATCAGGGACGTAACTCGCGTGACTGGATGCCGCACTAGGTGTTCCGCCGCTGATCACGCGAGTTCCGGCCTCGATCACGCGAGTGCGGTGCCGCGTCACCGACGCGCCCGAAGCACCACCGTCGAACTCGGCCCTGCAAACCTCGTGAGTGGCACCTTCCCCAAGTACATGAAGGCCCCCTTCCTTGCGCTAGACGCAATGAAGGGGGCCTTCATGTACTTCAGGTGCCCAACCCGGTGGTCGCAAGGACCCGAAATCCACACGGTCGCGCGTGACCGGTCCGGTCACGACAGACGCGCCCCCGGCTCTAGTCGCCGGACACGCCCCAGATCGCCAGTTCGACGGCGACGTCGTCCTCGTACAGCAGCGCGCAGTTCGCGCTCCACCGAGGCCGCCGCTCGTACGGCAGCCGACCGGCCTTGTCGAGTTCGTCGAAGTCCGCCACGGACGGCTCCTCCGTGCCGAACGCGGCGACGAGTTCGGCGTCGGTCAGGGGCCGGATCGTGCCGAAGTCGTCCTCACCCGTGGCGCTGATGAACTCGTGGACGTCGAGCACGGAATGGGTCCCGGACTCCTGGACGCTCTCCACCTCGTACAGCTCGTCGATCGAGTCCGGGCGGCCGAGTTCGTCCTCTTCCCAGAGGTAGTCGCCCTCCTCGAAGACGCGCGCCTTCATCGCGTCCAGCGCCGCTTCCGGGTCGCCGTCGAACCGGCCGCGGACGGACCAAGCCGAAGCACCCACCGGGCCACCTCCTCGCTCGTCGAGCGGCCAGCGTAACCAGCCCGCTTGGCTACTTGCGTATTCGGCCGAACGTGACAAATTTTCGCATTACCCTTTTCTGGCGTTCACCCCACGGCTAACGTCGTCCGGCATCGTCCTTCCGCGACACCCACCCGCGACGACTGGGGGCACCGCCATGTCCGTCATCTCCAGGCGCACCTTCACCGCGGCGGGCGCCGCCGGCGTCGGCCTGCTGCTGTGCACACCGACCGCCAACGCGCTCGACCGCGCGCTCGCGCGTACCGCGTCCCGCGCGGTCCGCACCGCGGGCACCACACTGGAAGCCGCGGCGGCCCCGTTGACCAGCGGTCCCGGCTACACGCGGCTGACCGCGGGCCCCGGCTGGCCGCTCGTGATCCGCGGCGATCTCGCCGCGCCGAAGTCCGGCCGCGACGACCGGCGCCGCGCGATGGCGTCCTTCGCGCAGTTCACCGACCTGCACTTCACCGACGCCGAAAGCCCGGCGCGGTTCGAGTACCTGCACCCGTTCGTCGGCTCGGCGCACCGGCCGCAGGAGACTCTCGGCCCGGTCGCCACGACGGCGCTCGTGGAGCGGGTGAACAGCCTGAAGACGGGCCCGTTCACGGGGCGGGCGATCGACTTCATGGTCACGACCGGCGACAACACGGACAACCACGAGCTGATCGAGCTCGAATGGTTCCTCAAGGTGCTCAACGGCGGCACGGTGAACCCGACCTCGGGCGACCCGAACGTGCACGAAGGCGTCCAGACGTCCGGGTCCTCGCACTACTGGAACCCCGGCAAGACGCTGGACGACGCGTACACGAAGAAGGGTTTCCCGCAGCTGCCCGGCCTACTCGGCGCGGCGTCGAACACCTTCACCTCGCCTGGTCTCGACGTCCCGTGGTTCTGCACCTTCGGCAACCACGACGACAGCATCGTCGGCACGGTGCCGGATCTGCCGGGGATGGACGCCTGGTACACCGGCCGCTTCAAGGTGATCGGCAAGGACGAGACGACGTCGCGGAAGCTCGCGAAGGCGATCGGGTCCGGCTCGGGCGTGCCGATCACGGAGCTGTTCGGCGGTTCCGGCACGATCCGCGAAATCACCCCGGACGAGCGACGGCGGCCGTTCAGCACCGCGGAGTTCGTCCAGCACCACCTCGACTCCGCCAACACCGGCCCCGGCCCGGTGGGCCACGGGTTCAGCGGGAACAACGCCGACGGGCGGAACGTGTACTACACCTTCCGCATCGCGCCGGGGATCACCGGCATCAGCCTCGACACCACGACGATGGCCGGGCTGGCCGACGGATCGATCGGGCTCGGGCAGTTCACCTGGGTGGAGAACACGCTCAAGCGCAACAGTTCGACGTACTACGACTTCTTCGGGCGCAAGGTCACGCAGAACGTGACGGACGAGCTGTTCATCCTGTTCAGCCACCACACCAGCGACACCATGGGCAACGTGCTGCCGGACGCGCGGCATCCGCTGGAGATCCGGCTCAACGGCGACACGTTCGTCTCGCTGCTGCACCGATTCCCGAACGTGCTGGCGTGGGTCAACGGGCACACGCACCACAACAAGATCACCCCGCACGCAGGCAAGACCGCGAAGCAGGGCTTCTGGGAGATCAACACCGCTTCGCACATCGACTTCCCGCAGCACGCGCGGATCATCGAGGTCGCCGACAACGCGGACGGCACGTTGTCGCTGTTCACGACGCTGATC
Source organism: Amycolatopsis japonica (assembly GCF_000732925.1). Lineage (NCBI taxonomy): Bacteria > Bacillati > Actinomycetota > Actinomycetes > Pseudonocardiales > Pseudonocardiaceae > Amycolatopsis > Amycolatopsis japonica. Next base: position 597,537 of record NZ_CP008953.1, on the reverse strand, counting down.
GAGGCGGAAGCGCCGTACGAGGCGTCGTACTCGGACACCTCGACGCAAGCGCTTGCGTCGCTGTACCGGGAGTTCTCGTACAACGACATCCACGCCTCACTGGGCGCGGTCGGCACCGCTCAAGACCAGAACACGGAACTCCTGCTGCCCCACCCGCTCGCCTGACTCCCGCGCGTTTCGTCCTCTGAATGCGGTAGTTGCACGCGCAAGGATCGCATTCAGAGGACGAAATGCCGGGGGTTACCTCGGGGGTAATCGACACGGGGCGCGGTGCCGGGCACGCTCGGCACCATGATCGACGCAGAAGGCACCGCGCTCTTCCACCGGACCATGCCGCTCACCGAGCGGCTCGGCATCGAGGTACTGGAGCATTCCCCCGCGGCCGTGCGCGCCCGGATCGCCTGGGACGAAACGCTCTGCACGCTCGGCGGCGTACTGCACGGCGGCACGCTGATGGCGCTCGCCGATGCCACGGGCGCGGTCTGCGCGTTCCTCAACCTGCCCGAGGGCGCCCAAGGCACGACCACCGTCGAGTCGAAGACGAACTTCCTGCGCGCGGTCCGGTCCGGTCACGCCACGGCCACCGCGAAGCCGCTGCACGCGGGCCGCAAGCTCATCGTGGTGGAAACCGAAATCCGCGACGACGAGGGCAAGCTGGTCGCGAAAGTGACACAGACGCAGGCCGTCTTGTAGGCAACTGTTTACATACCTCGCGCGACCGGCGAAAATCCCTTCCCTACTGGGTGGAATCGAGGGATGGAGCCGGGATGCGCAGACGAGGGCTGGTCACGCTGCTGACGATCGCGACGATGACCGCGGTGACGGCACAGACGGCGGAAGCGGGTCCCGGCCGTCCGGACGACGAGTCGATCGACTACCACGAATGGTCCGGTCACGCCGGTTTCCGCGACGGCAGGCTCGAAGGGCTCGGCCTCGACCACGGCGCCCTGCGCATCGACCGCCCGATCGGCACGATCGAGCACACCGAACCCGTGCTCGGCACCACGAAGACCTACGAATACGGCCAATGGACGTCGCGGAGCCACACGCAGGGCTTCGACGCCTCGCAGCTGGTCGCTTCGTGGAACGCGAAGACGCCGGCCAAGACCTGGGTCAAGGTGGAGGCGAAGGGCCGCACCGCGTCGGGCGCCGAGACCTCCTGGTACGTCATGGGCCGCTGGGCCAGCGGGGACGCCGACATCAAACGCACCAGCGTCGACGGGCAGAGCGACGCCAACGCCGCGGTCGACGTCGACACGCTGGTCATGAAGGCGGGCGTCGCGCTTCGCTCGTACCAGCTGCGGGTCAGCCTGTACCGCGAGGCCGGCTCCCACGCCACGCCGTCGGTGACGTCGGTCGGCGCGATGACGTCGCTGGTCCCGGACCGCTTCGAGGTCCAGGCGACCAAGCCGGGCCGCGCCACCGGGATCGAACTCAAGGTGCCCGCCTACGCGCAGAACCTCCACAAAGGACAGTTCCCGGAGTACGGCGGTGGCGGCGAGAACTGGTGCAGCCCGACGTCCACCGAAATGGTCGCCGAGTACTGGGGCAAACGGCCCAAGCCCGAAGACATGAAGTGGATCCCGGAGGGTTACGTCGATCCGACCGTCGCGTACGCCGCCCGCTACACGTTCGACTACGCCTACGACGGAACCGGCAACTGGCCGTTCAACACCGCGTACGCCGCTTCACTCGGACTGCGTGGGCACATCACCCGTTTGCACTCCTTGAACGAACTCGAGAAGTACATCGCGCGCGGCATCCCGGTGATCACGTCGCAGTCGTTCAAGGCCGAGGAACTCGACGGCGCGGGCTACGGCACCGCCGGGCACATCATGGTCGTCGTCGGCTTCACCAAGGACGGTGACGTGATCGCGAACGACCCGGCGGCGAGCAGCAACGACCGGGTCCGGAATGTCTACAAGCGACACCAGTTCGAAACGATTTGGCAGCGCACCAAGCGGTACAACACGAATGGCGGCGTTTCCAGTGGTCCGGGCGGCGTCGCTTACATCATCACGCCTGGGCACTGAACCGATACCGCACCCGAGCGGATGTCGCGATCCGGGTCGGCTTCGTGGCAAGCTGCGAAGTCGACTACTCGGAGGTGGGCATGCCGTACGAGGTCCAGGGCGTCGTTTCCCGCGCCAAGGGTGAGCCGGTCTCGCTGGAGCCCGTGACGGTGCCCGATCCCGGGCCCGGCGAGGCCGTCGTCTCGGTCAAGGCGTGCGGCGTCTGCCATACCGACCTGCACTACCGCGAGGGCGGGATCAACGACGAGTTCCCGTTCCTGCTCGGCCACGAGGCCGCGGGGTTCGTGGAGGCCGTCGGCGAAGGCGTGACGGATCTCGAACCCGGCGATTACGTGATCCTGAACTGGCGCGCGGTCTGCGGCACCTGCCGCGCCTGCCGCCGGGGCAGGCCCTGGTACTGCTTCTCCACGTTCAACGCCGCCCAGCCGATGACGCTGGCCGACGGCACCGCCCTGTCGCCCGCGCTCGGCGTCGGGGCGTTCCTCGAAAAGACGCTCGTCCACAGTGGACAATGCACGAAGGTCGACCCTGCCGCCGAGCCCGCCGTCGCCGGACTGCTCGGCTGCGGGGTGATGGCAGGCCTCGGCGCCGCGTTGAACACCGGTGCGGTGAGCCGCGGCGATTCCGTCGCGGTCATCGGCTGCGGCGGTGTCGGCGACGCCGCGATCGCGGGGGCGAACCTGGCGGATGCGAAGACCATCGTCGCCGTCGACACCGACGACCGGAAACTCGCCTGGGCCAAGGACTTCGGCGCCACGCACACGCTGAACAGCAAGGGACTGAGCGAAGACCAGGTCGTCGAGGCGATCCGGGAGTTCACCGATTCGTTCGGCGCGGACGTCGTGATCGACGCGGTCGGCAGGCCCGAAACGTGGCGGCAGGCGTTCTACGGGCGCGATCTGGCGGGCACGGTGGTGCTCGTCGGCGTCCCGACCCCGGACATGCGGCTGGATCTGCCGCTGATCGACTTCTTCTCGCGCGGTGGCTCGCTCAAATCGTCGTGGTACGGCGATTGCCTGCCCTCACGCGATTTCCCGATGCTGATCGACCTCTACCTCCAGGGCAGGCTCCCGCTCGACAAGTTCGTCACCGAGCGGATCGCCCTCGACGGCGTCGAGCAGGCCTTCGGACGCATGCATGCCGGAGACGTCCTCCGCAGCGTGGTGACGTGGTGAAACTCTTCACCGACGCCGATTTCCCGGCCGATCCGTATCCGGGAGCGCGGCCGGGGCATTCGTTCGTCCACTTCGACGGTGCCGGGCACAGTCTCGACACCGCGCCGGAGGGCTGGCGCGAACGCCAGGCCGTGCTCGCGTACGGCTCCAACGCGTGCCCGTCCAAGATCACCTGGCTGCGGGAGAACATGGGCCTGGAAGGCCCGGTCGTCGTCTGTCACGCGCGCTGCACCGACCTCGCCGCGGTCTGGGCGTCCGGGCTGCGGTTCCGTGACGGGCAGCGTCCCGCGACACTGGCCGCCGCGCCGGGCGTCGTTGAGGAGCACGCCGTGTGGTTCGCGACGCCCGAACAGCTGGCCGTGCTCGACAAATGCGAGGGCAACGGCATGCGCTACAACCTGGTGCGGCTGACCGCCCCGGCCATCACGCTCGACGATGGAACCGTGCTCGACGACGTGGTGGCGTACGTCGGCGCCGCGGACATCCGCCTGCCGATCCTGGTGGACGGCAGGCATATCCGCGTCGCCGACCTCGAACAGCGCCGGGCCGCGGCGCTGGACGGGATCCCCGCCGAAACGCACGGTCTGGACTGCACGCTGGTCGAGGCCGGGACGCTGATCAGACGAGTTTCCCGGGATTGAGGATCCCGCTCGGATCGACGGCCTTCTTCGCCGCACGCAACACTTCGACGCCGATCTCGCCGATCTCCGCCGCCAGATACCGCGCGTGGTCGGCGCCGACGGCGTGGTGATGCGAGATCGTGCCGATGCCGGTGATCGCCTCCGACGCGGCCGCCTTCGCCCGCTGCCATTGGGCGATCGGGTCGGCCTCGTCGCGTGGCGTGAGCACGGTGAAGTACAGCGACGCGCCCGTTTCGTAGGCATGCGAGACGTGGCACATGATGATGGCGTTGCCGAGGGTCGCGGTGAGCGCGGCGCGGACGGCGTCCCGCAGGTCGCTCAGTTCCGCCCAGTACGCGGCGGTTTCCAGGGTTTCGACGCAGACACCGTTGTCCATCAAGGCATCCCGCTGCCGAGGTCCGGAGAACCGGCCGCGTCGCCAGGATTCGCCGAGCGCGGCCCCGATCCGGACGGCGCCGAACTCCTTCAGCACGCCGACGGTCCCCTGCCGTCGCCGGGCGACCTCGCGTTTCGACCCGCCTTCCCAGCCGACGATCAGCAGGCATGGCGCGTGCACTCCCCGTGCCTTGAGATACCGGCGCAACGCCTTGGTCTTCACACTGTCGTTGAGCGCGAGCGAAACCTCGCTCTCGTCCACATCGGACAGTCGCGTGACGTCCGCGAGCACGTGTCGCTGGGCGAGTTCGCGGACCGCGTCGGTGCCCTTCTCCCAGCCATCGAGGACGAAACCCTCGTAACGGCGGACTTCCGGCACCGGACGGACGCGGAGGGCGACCTCGGTGATCACGCCGAGCGCGCCTTCGCTGCCGACGGCGAGCTGCCGCAGGTCCGGTCCCGCGGCCGAAGCCGGCGCGACGCCGAGTTTCCATTCCCCGCGCGGGGTCGCGAGCCGGACGCCCTTGACCATGTCCTCGAACCGGCCGTAGCCCGACGAGGCCTGTCCGGCGGACCGGGTCGCGGCGAATCCGCCGATGGTGGCGCGTTCGTAGGACTGCGGCACGTGCCCGAGGGTGAAACCGTGCGCGGCGAGCAGCCGGTCGGCCTCCGGGCCGGTGACCCCCGCCTGCAGGACCGCGATCCGGGAAACGGGATCGACCGAGACCAGTTCGCCGAGCCGGGTGAGGTCGAGTGCGATCACCGAGGTCTTGTCACCGCGCAGTGCGGCGACACCGCCGACCACCGACGTCCCGCCGCCGAACGGGACGACGCCGACGTCGTACCGTGCGCAGATTTCCAGTACCGACTGGACTTCGGCGGGATTCTCCGGCAGGACGACGGCGTCCGGCACCGGAAAATCACCGAACCCCCGGCGCCGTATCAAGTCCAGATAGGACAGACCACTGGCTCGCGCGAGCCGTTCCCCCGGCGCCGTCAGGACGTGCCCGGCGCCGACGAGTTCTTCGAGGTCTCGCTTGGGCCGCTCGTCCAGCACCGGTTCGGGAACGGACAGCGCCGAATCGGGCGCGAAGGGCGCCGCGGAGCCCAACGGCCCGATACGCTGGACGAGCCACCTCAGGGCCTTGGCCGGAAGGTGGGCGGCGTCACCGGCCTCGGGCGTCCAGGATCGTCTTAACCGGTGGTCAATAAGCTCGGTCACGACTACAGTGTTACATATGGACGTAAAACGTCACTCACCTGCGGAAACAGGCGTTTCGGCGCTGGCGGACACCCGATCCCGCCAGGCCTCGACACGTGTGTCCGACGACGTTCTGCTCGACGCCGCGAAGAAGTGCGTGCTCGCCGTCGGTGTGCGGCGGACCACCCTCGCCGAGATCGCCCGGACCGCCAAGGTCAGCCGGATGACCGTCTACCGCCGGTTCCCGGACGTGCGCAGTGTGCTCGCGACCCTCATGACCCGCGAGTTCGGCGGCCTGCTGCAGGGCGCCGCGGAACCCGAGGTCGAGCCCGCCCACTTCCGCGAGAAGCTCGTCCAGAGTTCTTCGGCCGCCGTCGCCGCGCTGTCGGGTGACCCGCTGTTCCGCACTCTGCTGGACCTCGATTCCGAACTGGTCCTGCCCTACATCGTCGAACGGTTCGGGAAGACCCAGCGCTTCGCCGAAGGCGTGATCCTGCACCTGCTGAAGTCGGGCCACGAGGACGGGTCGATCCGCAAGGGTGACCTGGCCGCGCAGGCTCGCACCTTGCTGCTGCTCATCCAGTCCTTCGCCTTCTCGTACCGTCCCGCCATCGCGGACGTGGATGAGAAGAAGCTGATGGCGGAGTTCGCCAACGTGCTCGACGCGGCGCTGCGCCCGTGACGCCGGGCTCGCTCAACGCTCTGCGGCGCGACCGGGAACTCACGGCGCTGGCCGGCGGCGAGCGGGTCGATCTGGTGGTGGTCGGCGGCGGTGTCACCGGCACCGGCATCGCGCTGGACGCGGCCGCGCGCGGGCTTTCGGTCGCCCTGATCGAGGCGTACGACCTGGCGTACGGCACGTCGCGCTGGTCCAGCAAGCTGGTCCACGGCGGGCTCCGGTATCTCGCCAAGGGCGATCTGGCGCTGGCGCACGAAAGCGCCGTCGAACGCGGCATCCTGATGACCCGCACCGCCCCGCATCTCACCAGGGCGATCCCGCAGCTGTTCCCCATGTACCGCAAGACCTCTCGCGGTCAACAGGCCTTCATCATGACCGGTCTCGTGGCCGGCGACGGCCTTCGCCGCGCGGCCGGCACCCCGGCGTCGGTGCTGCCCCGGCCGAGGTCGATCCCGGCCGCGGAAGCGCTCGCGCTCGCGCCCGGCCTTTCCCCGCAAGGCCTGCGCGGGGCACTGCTGGCCTACGACGGCGCGCTGACCGACGACGCGCGCCTGGTGGTGAGCCTCGCCCGCACGGCCGCGGCACGTGGCGCGAAGATCCTGACGAGGGTCGAGGCGCTCCGGCTCGACGCGGAATCGGTACTGGCGCGGGACAGGCTCACCGGACACGAGATCGAGATCCACGCCCGGCAGGTGATCAACGCGACAGGTGTCTGGGCGGGCGAGCTGGCGGAGTCGGTCCGGCTGCGGCCGTCTCGCGGCTCGCACCTCATCCTGGCCACGGGAGCGGCGCGGATCGGCGCGACGTCGGTCAACGTGCCCGTCCCCGGCGAGAACAACCGCTTCGTCTTCCTGCTGCCGCAACCGGACGGCCGCGTATTCGTCGGGGTCACCGACGAGCCGATCGACGGGCCGGTGCCGCGGGTGCCGACCGTGCCGGAGTCCGATGTGGACTTCCTGCTCGAAGTGGCCTCAACGGCGTTCACCCGCCCGCTGACCCGCGCCGACGTCGCGGGCTCGTTCGCCGGTCTTCGGCCGCTGGTCGAAGGCGGTGGCGGACGGAGCGCGGATCTTTCCCGCAAGCACGCGGTGGTGACCGGAGCCGACGGCGTGCTCACCGTCGTCGGCGGGAAGTTGACGACGTACCGGAAGATGGCCGAAGACGCCGTCGATGCCGCGCTGAAGCGGTCCGGGCTCCTCGCCGGGCCGTCGACGACGTCCCGGCTCCCGTTGCTCGGCGCGACCCCGCGCGATCGTCTATCCACTGTGGACGCGCCGCCTCGGCTCGTCGCGAAGTACGGCACCGAGGCGCCGCGGGTCGCGGCGCTCGGCGAGGTCGACCCGGAACTGGGGCTGCCCCTGTTCGACGGGACCGACATCAGCGCGGCGGAGGTCGTCTGGGCAGTGCGACACGAGGGCGCGCTCGACGTCGAGGACGTCCTGGACCGCCGCACCCGGCTCGGCCTGGTCGCCCCCGACGCGGCGGCCGCCCGCGCCCACGTCCGAGAACTTGTCGACAAGTCGCTCGCCGGCCTCGCCTGACCTCCCGCATTTAGTCCTCTCAATGCGGCGAGTCATGCCCTCAGCTTGACGAGTCGTTGGGTTTTTGCAACAGTATGTTCCATGAGCCCGGTCAGACGCGGCAAAGAGCTGCCGATCTACAACCGGCTTCCCGTGCTCCGGGCCGAGCGTGGACTGAGCAGGGCCGCCCTCGCGACGGCCGTCGAGGTCAATCCGCAGACCATCGGCGCGCTCGAACGGGGAGACCACTACCCGAGCTTGGACCTGGCGTTCCGCATCTGCGCGGTGTTCGACCTCCCGGTCGAAGCCGTGTTCAGCCGCGAACCGTTCACGCCGCTGTCCACTCAGGTCTACCGGGAGGGGGGAACATGAGCGAGGAACGAGGCCGTCTCGCGGCGTACTGGGACCGTCAGCAGGAACGGCTGGACGAGGTGGAACGCAAGCGAGCGCTGAAGCTGCCGACGTGGCGCACGCGGAAACGGCGGCGGGCGTTGAGCGCGCTGGTCGTGGCGGGCGATCTGGTCCTGATCGCCGGAGCGGTCTTCTACCAGACAGGGCAGACAGGAGGCTTCCTCGTGTGCTGGCTCGGCGGGGGTGCCGTGGCCGGTGGCGCGCAGTACCTGCTGCGGATCCTCACCGGCAAGATGAGCGGCGGTTTCTCGATGCGGCTCGATGAGCGCGAGCGGGAGATGCGCCACCGCGTCACCTATGTCAGCTACCAGATCCTGGTGACGATGATGCTGTTCGCGGTGCTGTACGGCCTCCTGGTCCCCGGCCCCAAGGCCGGCGGCGCGATGATGGCCTGCGCGCTGCTGATCACCGGCACCACGGTGTCCGCCATCATCCTGGGCTGGTCGCTGCCGGACGACGACCCCGAGGACTTCGAAGGGGTGAGCCCGGCATGACCACCACCAGGACGCGCTCGGATCGCCGACGGCTCGCCGTCGCGGCCGTGATCGGCCATCTGGTCGTGATCGCCGGTGCCGCGCTGCTGCGCGAGCCGACCTTGTGGTTCGCCGTGGGCCTGATGGGGCCGGGGCTGTGTCTCTGCGTCGGCGCGGCGACGGTGCTGCGCAAGGCCGTCGGCAGGCCGGGCTCCGCGGCGAAGGATCTCGACGAACGCGAACTGCTGCTGCGAAACCGCGCGCACTACGCTGCGTTCCAGGGGATCTGCGTGCTGATGCTGGTGGATCTCGGGTACGGGCTTTACGCGGCGGGGCAACCGGATTCCGGTTCGCTGCTGTCCGCGATGACAGCGGCGTTGTTCGTCTTCGGGACGTCGCTACCGGCGCTGTGGCTCGCGTGGCGGCTGCCGGACGACGACCCCGAAGACTTCGAGGGGGTGGCTCCGGCATGACCGGGGACAAGAAGCGGCACAAGATGTCCATCGGCGTGGTCGCCGTCGTGCTGGTGGCGGGTGGGGTCCTCGCCGGCGCGGGGAGGGCGGTCCTGGTCTACCGGGCCACCTCGGTGGTGAGCAACGTCAAGCTGGACGGGCTGATCGAACGGAACCGCACGATTTCCGGCGTCCATCGGGGATTCGCGGCGCTGGTGCGGTATTTCGAAGAGGGGAAGTGGAAATGAGCGAGGGGAAGCTGGAGATCGACAAGGTCTCCAAACGCTACGGCGCGAAGGTCGCGCTGGACGAGGTGAGCTTCGAGGTCCAGCCCGGTGAGCTGTTCGGCTTCGTCGGCAGCAACGGCGCGGGCAAGACCACCACGATGCGGATCCTGCTCGGGGTGCTGGCGGCCGATTCCGGCCAGGTGCGCTTCGGCGGCGCCCCGATCACCCACGAGACCCGCACGCATATCGGGTACATGCCGGAGGAACGCGGGCTGTACCCGAAGATGAAGGTGCTGGAGCAGCTGGTCTATCTCGCCGAGCTGCACGGGATGTCGGCCAACGACGCCCACCGCAGCGCCGAGAACTGGATCGCCAGGCTCGGGCTGACCGAACGGCGCAAGGACGAGGTCCAGAAGCTGAGCCTCGGCAACCAGCAGCGCGTGCAGCTCGCCGCCGCGCTGGTGCACGATCCGAAGGTCCTCGTGCTGGACGAGCCGTTCTCCGGCCTCGACCCGCTGGCCGTGGACGTGATGAGCGGGGTGCTGCGGGAGAAGGCCGCGACCGGGGTGCCGGTGGTGTTCTCCAGTCACCAGCTGGATCTGGTCGAGCGGCTGTGCGACCGCGTCGGCATCATCCGAAGTGGACGGATGGTCGCCTCCGGCACCGTCGGGGAGCTGACCGCCGGTGCGGGCAACGGGCTCGTCGTCACCGCTCCCGGTGCCGCACCCGGCTGGGCTTCGGCCGTCCCTGGCGTCCGGACGATCGAGCAGAACGGCCCGACGACGATCCTCGAACTCGAGACGGGTGCCGACGACCAGGCCGTGCTCGCCGCGGCGCTGGCCACCGGGCCGGTCACCGAATTCACCAAACGCAGGCGTTCGCTGACCGAGCTCTTCCGCGACGCCGTCGCCGAAAAGCCGGCGGCACAGGGAGTTTCCGCATGAACACCGTTTCCTCATGGCGCGCGGTCTGGCTCATCGCCAAACGCGAGCTGAACACCCGGCTGCGCACCAGGTCCTTCGTGATCGGCACCGCCGTCCTGCTGGTCATGCTGATGGGCTACGTCCTGCTGCAGTCCACGCTGATCGGCAACGAGGACAAGAGCAAGGTCGGCCTCACCGGCCAGACCGCCGGGATCGCGCAGCAGCTCAAGACCGCGGGCGAGGCGATCGGCGAGAAGATCGAGACCGTCACCGTCGCCGATCCGGCGCAGGGCCGCTCGCAGATCGAGAACGGCGACCTCGACGCGTTGCTGTCCGGCAACGCCACCGAGCTGAAGGTGCTCGTCAAGTCCGAATTGGACACCAAGCTGCGCGCGCTGCTGAACGGCGTTTCCCAGCAGGAGGTGTTGAACGGCATCCTTTCCGAAGCCCAGGAATCCCCTGAGCAGGTGATGCGCACGGTCCATCAGACGCAGGTCGAGGTCGACTCGATCAAACCGCCGGACCCCGAGAAATCGCAGCGGATGGTCATCGGGCTGATCGTCGCGGTGCTGCTGTACATGAGCATCGTGACCTACGGGACGCTGGTCGCGCAGGGTGTGGTCGAAGAGAAGTCCAGCCGGGTGGTCGAGATCCTGCTGTCGACGGTGCGGCCGTGGCATCTGTTGCTGGGCAAGGTGATCGGGCTCGGCCTGGTCGGGCTGACGCAGCTGGTGATCATCGGTGGCGCGGGGTTCATCGTCGCTTCGGCGACCGACGTGCTGACGCTGTCCGGCGTCGCGACGAGTGCCCTGCTGTGGGGTGTCGTGTGGTACCTGCTCGGGTTCCTGCTGTACGCCACCGTCTACGGCGCCATGGGTTCGCTGGTCTCCCGCCAGGAGGACACCCAGTCGGTGATCGGGCCGGTCAACATCGTGCTGATCCTCGGCTTCGTCGTCGGGTTCAACCTGCTGGCCCAGGCGCCGGAAGGCACGGCCACCAAGGTGCTTTCCCTGGTACCGCTGCTTTCCCCGGTGCTGATGCCCGCGCGGATCGCGGCGGGCACCGTCGAGGTGTGGGAGATCGTGGCGTCGCTGGGGCTGACCGTGGGCGCCATCGCCCTGTTCACCTGGCTGGGCGCGCGGATCTACCAGAACAGCGTCCTGCGGGTCGGCAGCCGGATCAAGCTTTCGGAAGCCCTTCGCGGCTAAGCTTTGATGGCGCCGTAGCGCTCCAACGCGACCTGACGTTCGTGCGCGTGGTCGACCATCGGTGCCGGGTAGTCCTTGACGTTCTCCGGTTTGTGCACGGCCTTGCCCTGCACGGACCGGAGTTCGGGGACGTAGCGGCGGACGTAGTCACCGGCGGGGTCGAACTTCTCCCCCTGCGTCGTCGGGTTGAAGATCCGGAAGTACGGCGCGGCGTCGGTGCCGCTGCCCGCGACCCACTGCCAGTTCAGCTGGTTCGACGCGAGATCGCCGTCGACCAGATGCCGCATGAAATGCCGCGCGCCGAGCCACCACGGCAGATGCAGATCCTTGACCAGGAAGCTCGCCACGATCATCCGGACGCGGTTGTGCATCCAGCCCTCGGCGAGCAGCTGGCGCATCCCGGCGTCGACGATCGGGAACCCGGTGCGTCCCTCGCACCACCGCTGGAAGGCTTCGTCGTCGCTCTCGTGTTCCATGGCATCGAACCGGGAATCGTAGTTCTTCCGCGCGGTTTCGGGGCGGTGCCACAGAACGTCGGCGTGGAACTCGCGCCAGGCGAACTCGCCGCGCAATGCCTTGGCGCCGGAGCCCTCGTTCCCGGCGAGGTCGGCCAGCAGGGTGCGCGGGTGGACGCAACCCCAGCGCAGATACGGTGAAAGCCTTGTCGTACCGGGACGATCGGGACGATCGCGATCCTCGTCGTAGGTTTCGAGGCCGTCGTCCAGGAACTCGCGCCAGCGCTCCAGCGCCGCCTTCTCGCCGGGCTCGGGCAGCTCCATCCCTTTGAGCGACGGGGATTTCGGAAGCTTGACCGAAGGCGGCGGCTCCACCCAGTCCACAATGGACTTACCGGTGTCGGCGGGGCGCGGCCAGCCGTGCCGCACCCACGCACGGTAGAACGGGGTGAACACGCGGTACGGGTCGCCATCGGGCTTGGTGATGCGGCCGGGCGTGATCGCGTACGACGAACCCGTCTCGACCCAGGCGATGTCGTGCTCCGCCAACGCCTTCTCGACCTCGTCGTCGCGGCGGCGGCCGTACGGGCCGGTGTCGGCGCTGACGTGCACGGCCGCGGCGCCGACCTCGCGCGCGGCCTTGACGACCTCCTTGACCGGATCGCCCTTGACCAGCATCAGCCGTCCGCCGAGCTGGTCGTCCAGCGCCTTCAGGCAGCCGTGCAGGAACGCGACGCGCGGGGCGCCGGAGGGTTTGAGGAGCGCGTCGTCGAGGACGTACAGCGCGAGGACGTGCTTGCTGTGCTTCGAGGCCTCCAGCAGGGCGGCGTGGTCTCCGAGGCGGAGATCGCGGCGGAACCACAGCACTACGGGGGCTTCTCTGGTCACTCCGGCAACCCTAAGCGGTACCGCCGGTGGGCGCAGTCCCGGATGCAATGAAAGGTCCTTTCCTCGCAAAATTTGCGAGGAAAGGACCTTTCATTGCACTTGCGGGAGGGAGGGTCAGCGCTCCGAGATGGGCGCGTAGTCCCGCGACGCGTAGCCGGTGTAGATCTGCCGCGGGCGGCCGATCTTGGTGGCCGGGTCCTGGATCATCTCGCGCCAGTGCGCGATCCAGCCCGGCAGGCGGCCGAGCGCGAACAGCACGGTGAAGTACTTCGTCGGGAAGCCGAGCGCCCGGTAGATCAGGCCGGTGTAGAAGTCGACGTTCGGGTACAGCTTGCGCTCGATGAAGTAGTCGTCCGAGAGCGCGGTCTCTTCCAGCTTCTTCGCGATGTCGAGCAGCTGGTCGCCGCCCTTGAGCTTGGAGAGGATCTCGTCCGCGGTGTTCTTGATGATCTTCGCGCGCGGGTCGTAGTTCTTGTAGACCCGGTGCCCGAAGCCCATCAGGCGGACACCCTTTTCCTTGTTCTTCACACGCTGGACGAAGTTCGCGACGTCGCCGCCCTCGGCCTGGATGCCCTCGAGCATGTCCAGGACCGCGCTGTTGGCGCCGCCGTGCAGCGGGCCGAACAGCGCGTTGATGCCGGCCGAGATCGAGGCGAACAGGTTCGCCTCGGAGGAGCCGACGAGGCGCACGGTCGAGGTGGAGCAGTTCTGCTCGTGGTCGGCGTGCAGGATGAACAGCAGGTCGAGCGCCTTGGCGACGTCCGGGTCGACCTCGTAGGGCTCGGCCGGGAAGCCGAAGGTCATCCGCAGGAAGTTCTCGACCAGGCCGAGCGAGTTGTCCGGGTACAGCAGCGGCTGGCCGACGGACTTCTTGTACGCGTACGCGGCCAGGGTCGGGACCTTGGCCAGCAGGCGGATGGTGGACAGCTCGACGTTCGGTTCGTCGAACGGGTTGAGCGAGTCCTGGTAGAAGGTCGACAGCGCGGATACGGCGCTGGACAGCACCGGCATCGGGTGCGCGTCGCGCGGGAAGCCGCTGAAGAAGGCCTTCAGGTCTTCGTGCAGCAGAGTGTGGCGCTGGATCTTCTCGGTGAACTCCGACAGCTGCGTCTGGGTGGGCAGCTCGCCGTAGATGAGCAGGTACGAGACCTCGATGAAGGTCGACTTCTCGGCCAGCTGCTCGATCGGGTACCCGCGGTAACGCAGGATGCCGGCGTCACCGTCGATGTAGGTGATGGCCGAGGACGCGGCGCCGGTGTTCACGAACCCCGGGTCGTGGGTGATGTACCCGGTCGTCGCCAGCAGCTTCCCCAGCTCGATCCCAGGCGCACCCTCCACCGGGTGGATCACCTTGAACTCGTGCTCGCCGTTGGGCAGGCGCAGCGTCGCGGTCTCGCCGGACTGCCCCGCAGCCGTCGTCGCGTCGGACATGTAAGTCCCTCTCACGTTCAGCACGGGCCGGCGGCGCCTGTAGGTTCCACAGGTACGCCCTCTTTCACGCGCGTGACCCACGGCCTCGCTGCACACCGCCCCGCTGGGGTATGAATTCCCCTCCACGCTAGTCGAGAATGGGGTCAACGCGCAGCGGGTGAGTTGCTCACAACAGCCCCTTTGGGACCAGGTTCACACGGCGGATGCCATATCTTCGGCCGTCGGCGGTTCCGCCCCGCTCCGCGACACGGTGATCGACGCCGCTTTCGCCGCGAATTCGAGCGCCGAGCGCCAGCCGTCGGCGTCGAGAGTGGACACGTCGCGCACGCCGTTCGAGTACAGCCACGCCAGGAGGGCGCCTTGCACGGTGTCACCGGCGCCGATCGTGTCGACGACGTCGACCCGGCGTGACGGGACCTGCGCGATTTCGCCCGCTCGTGTGATGACGGACAACCCCTGCGCGCCTCGGGTGAGCACGACGGCATCGACTCCGCAAGAGGTCCAGACCTTTGCCGCGTCGACCGGGTCGGCGCCTTCGGCGAGCCATTCCGTGTCGTCGTCGGAGATCTTGAGCAGGCGGACATGCGGCAGCCAGGACTCGAACCGCGCCCGGTACGCCGCCGGATCCTCGATCAGCGCCGCACGGATGTTCGGATCGAGCACGGTCAGCACGCCGCGCGCGGATTCGCGGCGCAACAGCGTTTCGTAGGTGCTCGCACCCGGCTCCAGGACCATGCCGAGGGTGCCGAGGGAGAGCGCCGTCACATCTTCGGGGAGCGGGCCCGGGTCGGCGACGAGCCGGTCCGCGGTGCCCTCGGTGTAGAAGGTGTACCGGGCGGAACCCTTCTCGTCGAGCGCGACCACGGCGAGCGTCGTCGGCTCGTTTCCCCGCTGCAGCAACGCGGTGTCGACGCCGGAGGCGTGCAGCCGGTCCACCAGCGCGACCCCGAAACGGTCGTTCGAGACGCGCGAGAGGAAACCCGTCGGGACGCCGAGCCGTCCGGCGGCGAGCGCGACGTTGTAGGGACCACCACCCATCCGGGGCAGCAGCGCGCGCAACCCACCGTCCACAGTGGAATCCAACGGTTCACCAGGAACGAGGTCGACCAGCGCCTCTCCACCCACCACGATCACGGGCGCGATGCTAGCCGAGGCGGTGGTTCCACCACCAGAATTGTCAGTTCAGGACATTTTTTGTCGCAATACCGCCAAGGAGGAGTTCCGACAGCGCGGTGAACGCTTCGGCGTCGGTCACCCCGGTGCGCTGGCCGATCACGCCGGTCTGGATTCCCTCGATGATCAGTCCCGCCATTTCCGCGATCAGCCGCGCGTGCACCTCACGGAAAACACCGTCGGTGACCCCTCGGTCGATGAACGACCGGATCCGGGCGGCCGCGGCGCGGCTGTTGAGCTGATAGGCGTCCCGCGCCGGCGCGAATTCGGCGATGTCGGTCATGAAAGCGGCCGAGGCGCGATTCAGGTATTCGGAGATCCCGGCGAGATACTCGCCGAGGATCTTGCGGGCGTCGTCGATCCCGGCGATCCGCTCCTCCAGCAGCTCGGCGGCCCCCTTGAAAAAGTGGGTGACGACCTTCACCGCGAGCTGCTCCTTGCTGGGGGCGAGCGCGTAGAGGGTCGACTTCGAGCAGCGGAGCCTCGCGGCCAGGTCGTCCAGGGTGAACTGGGAGAACCCCTCGGCGAGGAAGAGCGCTTCGAGTTCCGAGAGCAGTGCTCTCTGACGCGCGGTGGGCTGGCGGCGCGAGGTCATCGGATCACTATCCCCTACGCGAACGGTGTACCCCCAGCACCGTCTACTGTACGCTGAATCAGCCCACAGTACTGTTTTTAGTACCGTTCAGCTCGGAGGAGCCATGCCGGCGGACCGTCTGCTGCCCAGCACCGAGGCCCAGGACCTGATCGACCTGGCCAAGGAGATCGCGCGCGAGGAACTCGCGCCGATCGCGAGCAAGTACGAAGAGACCGCGCACTTCCCGCGCGAGCAGTTCCGGCTGCTCGGACAGGCCGGGCTCCTCGGCCTGCCGTACGCGGAACGCTGGGGTGGCGGCGAGCTGCCGTACGAGGTCTACCTGCAGGTTCTGGAGGAGATCGCCGCCGCGTGGATGTCGGTGGGCGTCGGGCTCTCCGTGCACACGATGTCCTGCTTCGCGCTGGCGCACCACGGCACCGACGAACAGCGTGACCGCTGGCTGCCCTCGATGCTCGAAGGCGGCCTGCTGGGCGCGTACGCGCTCTCGGAGACCCACGCCGGCTCCGACGCGGCCGCGCTGTCCACGCGCGCGCGGCTCGACGGCGGCCGGTACGTCGTGAACGGCACGAAGGCGTGGATCACCCACGCGGGTGAGGCCGACTTCTACACGACGATGGTGCGTACCAGCGACGAGGGCGGGCAGGGCATCAGCTGCCTGCTCGTCGACGCGGCGACGCCGGGCCTCTCGGCCGCGCCGCCCGAGCGGAAAATGGGCCTCACCGGCTCGACCACGGCACAGCTGATGTTCGAAGACGCCGCCGTCGACGCCGAACGCCGGATCGGCGAAGAAGGCCAGGGGCTGAAGATCGCGCTGTCGTCGCTCAGCTCCGGACGGCTGGGCATCGCCGCGTGCGCCGTCGGGCTCGCGCAGGCCGCGCTGGACGAGGCGCTCGAGTACGCGAAGGGGCGCACGCAGTTCGGGCGGCCGATCATCGAGTTCCAGGGCCTGGAGTTCCTGCTGGCCGACATGGCCGCGACCGTCGAGACGTCCCGCGCGATGTACCTCGACGCGGCCCGCCGCCGTGACCGCGGGCTGCCGTTCCAGCGGCAGGCGTCCATCGCGAAACTCGTCGCGACCGACGGCGCGATGAAGGTGACCACCGACGCCGTGCAGGTCCTCGGCGGCGCCGGCTACACGAAGGACTTCCCGGTGGAGCGGTACATGCGGGAGGCGAAGGTGCCGCAGATCTTCGAGGGCACGAACCAGATCCAGCGCATGGTGATCGCGCGGGAACTGCGGAAAGGCTGACCGCTTTCATGATCGGGCCGGGTGCACTTCGATGTGGCCGGTTTCGGTGAGCAGCGCCCGTCGCCCGGGGTAGGTGCGTTGCGCGGTTTCGACATCACGAGAGTCGAACTCGCCGACGAAGATGATCACTCCGCCGACCAGCTCGGTCTTCTCGACAGCGACGGGCCAACGATGGCGCCACTGCTCGACCGTGAAGCCCTGCTCGGGCGAAGGAAGATCAGGTCCCTTCATGGGCACAGCGTGGTGCTTGCGCATTCGCAACTCGCGCAACGCCCGTCCTCCATGATGTGAAAGCCACTTTCGCAACGTTGAAGGTTGCGAAAGATGCTCCTATTGATGTCAAGGGGTGTGGGTGAGGGTGGCGAGGTCTGCGATGAGGGCTTGGTGGATTTCGCGGGCTATGTAGCGTTTGAGGCAGCGGATGATGTGGCGTTTGGGGAGTCCTTCGGTGGTGCGTCGTTCGACGTAGGCGCGGGTGCTGGGGCAGTGGCGCATGCGGACGATGGCGATGCGGTAGAGGGCGGCGTTGGCGTGGCGGTCGCCGCCGCGGTTGAGGCGGTGGCGGGTGGTGCGGCCGCTGCTGGCGTGGATGGGTGCGGCGCCGCAGAGGTGCGCGAAGCGGGCTTCAGTGGTGATGCGGTCGGGGTTGTCGCCGGCGGTGGTCAGGAGTTGCGCGGCGGTGTCGGGGCCGACGCCGAACAGGGCGGTGGTGGCGGGCAGTGCCTGCCGGGTCAGGGTGGCCAGTTCTGTTTTGGTGTCGGTGATTTCGTCGGTGAGGTGCTGGATGCGGCGGGCGAGGCGGCGTAGCGCGGTTTTGACGGCGGTGCGCGGGTCGGTGAGGTCGGTGCCGGGGCGGAGCCGGGCGCAGGTGGTGATCAAGGTGGTGCCGGTGAGCGGGGTGAGGGTTTCGCGCAGCGCCGCGGGGGCGGTGACGATCAGGGCGTCGAGCTGGTTGAGCGCGGCGGTGCGGGACTTGACCGCTCCGTTGAGTGCTGTGCGCAGTGCGGAGATCGCCGCGGCGGGGCCAGTGCCTGCTTTCGGGGTCGTGCCGGCCTGACCGGACAGCACGGCGCGGGCGGCGTTGATCGCGTCCTGGGCATCGGTTTTCCCTGCGCGGCGGCGGGTGTGCCGGTCGGGCTGGTTGACCTCCACCACCGTGACGTCCTCGGCGGCCAGGTGGCGGGCCAGCCCGGCGCCGTAGGAACCGGTGCCCTCGACACCCACCCCGGTGACCACGCCAAACCCGCCCAACCAGGCCAGCAGAGCCGTGTATCCGGCCGTGGTGGCCGGGAACGTGCGGGTCCCCAGACACCGCCCGAGGTGATCCAGCGCGGCGGCGGTGTGGGTGTCCTTATGGGTATCGACCCCGCCGGTCACCAGGGTCGTGTCGACGGCATGCTGCTGATCGGTCATCCTGGTCACTGCCATTCCGTGTCTCGATCGGGTTGAACGGATGGCACGTACCGGGCCGGGATGGACAACACAGTGATGGGTGTCCTGGTGGCACAGGCTCCTATCAAGTCACATCCCCGGCCTGGTCACGTGCATGAACAGAGACCCAGCACGAGCCGGCAGATCTTTCGCAAGACAACCCCAACCAGGGCGTCAGTGGCTTTCCGAGCCAGACCCCGCCAGAACTCCATCCACACACATCATCATCACTGTGGCTTTCACATCACGCCCCAAGCCTGAGATCCGGCTCAGGCCTCGCGGTAACGCCGATCTTCGGCGACACCGACCCCGGTCTCCTCGTCGAAGTGGTAGACCTCGCGACCGCGCACGAACACGCGCATCGCCCGGTTCATCACGTCCAGCGGGTCGCCCGACCAGATGACCACGTCGGCGTCGAGGCCCGGCTTCAGCGAGCCGACCTGGTCGTCGAGGTCCAGCATCGCGGCCGGGTTGACGGTCAGCGCCTTGAGCGCGGTCTCCGGGTCGAGCCCGTCCTTCACCGACAGCGCGGCCTGGTACACCAGGAAGTTGATCGGCACGACCGGGTGGTCCGTGGTGATCGCGATCTTCACGCCCGCCCTGGCGAGGATGCCGGGCGCGCGCAGGGTGCGGTTGCGCAGCTCCACTTTGGACTTGGTGGTGAACAGCGGCCCGAGGATCACCGGCACCTCCCGCTCGGCGAGCAGGTCCGCGATCAGGTGGCCTTCGGTGCCGTGGTTGATCACCAGTTTGTAGCCGAACTCGTCGGCCAGCCGGATCGCGGTGACCATGTCGTCGGCGCGGTGGACGTGCTGGTCCCAGTACAGCTCCCCGTCCAGGACCTTGGCCAGCGTCTCCTTGGTGAGGTCGACGTCGAACGGCTTGCCCTCGCCGGCGGCGTGCTCGCGCTGGGCGGCGTAGTTGCGCGCGGCGGTGAAGGCGTCGCGGATGGTCGACGCGACGCCGAGCCTGGTCGACGGCGTCTGCTTCTTCTCGCCGTACACGCGCTTCGGGTTCTCACCGAGCGCGCTCTTCACGCTGACGCCCTCGGCGAAGATCATGTCGAGCACGGTCCGGCCCCAGGTCTTGACGCCGATCGTCTGCCCGCCGATGGGGTTCCCCGAGCCGGGTTTGATGACGACGCTGGTGACGCCGCCCGCGAGCGCGTCGTCGAAGCCGGGCTCGTACGGGTCGATCCCGTCGATCGCGCGGAACCGCGCGCCGTTGGGGTCGGTCATCTCGTTGGTGTCGTTCCCGGACCAGCCTTCGCCGTCTTCGTGCACGCCGAGGTGGGCGTGCGCGTCGATGAACCCGGGCAGCACCCAGCTGCCCGCGGCGTCGATCAGTTCGGCGTCGTCGGGGATGTCGACGTCGGCGTCCGTGCCGACCGCGGCGATCTTCCCGTTCTCGATGAGGACCGTGCCGCCGTCGATGGGATCACCGTCGACCGGGACGACGTAACCACCGACGATGGCCTTGACCTGTGCTTTGTCAGACATACTTTGACACGCTAACGAACTGGGCCGCCGGTCCGCACGCGGGGCTTTTCGAAATGGACCAGTTGGTAGTGCTTCTCGGGCGTGCGGTGCGTCTCGACGTAGCCGAGCTTCCGGTACATCCGCAGCGGCCCCGCGCTCCGCTCCCCGGTGAACAGGCGGAACACGGTCACCGAAGGCGGCGCGGCGTCTTCGGCGGCGAGCAGCAAGGAGCTGCCGAGGCCGTGTCCCTGCCTGTCCGGGGCGACGATGAGCCTGCCGACGAGACCGGCGCCGCCGTCCACGACGATCCGGACGCTCGCCACCAGCCGCCCGGATTCCCTGATGCCCCAGGTGGAACACGCGGGATCACCCAGAGCCGCTTTGGTCTGCTCGAAGGTCTCCGTCAGCGGCGGGAGGTCGATGTTCTCGTGCGCCCTGGCCTCCGGGACGTACGCCGCGCGCTGCAGTGTGAGCACCTCGCCCGCGTCGGCGGGGCCCAGGCGGAGCAGCGACATCTCAGCGCACCCGGATTCCCCAGCTCCCGGTCCACGACGACGCGGGCTCCAGCTCGATCAGGTCGGTGCCGGTGTTGAGCGCGTCGGCGGGACAGGTCATCGGCTCGATCGCCACCGCCCGGCCGCGGCCGACCAGGTCGTCCGGGGTGAAGACCTGCGCCCAGCGGAAATCCGGCCCGGCCCAGACCAGCAGCTCCCGGTCCTCGTGCGAGAGGACGTGATGATGGTTGCCGTCCTCGGCGACGGCCAGCCCACCGAACGCCGTGTCCAGGTCGACGCCTTCGAGCAGCTTGCCGGACCGGAAGTCGTACTCGGTCCCCTCGACGTCCTGCTCGTCGGCGTACGGCATCTGCTCGTCGCCGAGATACGGCCGGACCCGGCTCGCGGGCAGCGTCAGGGTCAGCTCGTCGGTGGGCACGTCGCCGATGCGGAAGTACGGGTGCGTGCCGAGCCCGACTCCGATGGGGCTCTCGCCCTCGTTGCGGATCTCGTGCGTGACGACCAGCTCGCGCGGCGAGATCTCGTAGGTGATCGTCGCGCGCAGCGGCACCGGCCAGCCTTCCTGCGCCGGGACGTCGATGGCCAGGGTGATCGACGACTCCGCGTGTTCGAGGAGCTCCCACTCCTCGTGCCTGGTCAGGCCGTGGATCGCGTTGCCGCGCGCCTCTTCGGTGATCGGGAGCTGCTGCTTCTCGCCCTGGTAGTCCCACTGGCCGCCTTTGGTGCGGTTCGGCCAGGGCAGCAGTACCTGCCCGGCGCCCTTCGGTGGCTTCTCGTCCTCGGCGAACGCCTCGACGTAGGGCACCCCGCCGACCTCGAACGCGCGCAACCCGGCACCGATCTCGGTGATGACGGCTCGCGCGTTGCCGCGGGTGATCTCGAACTGCTCTCCGGTGGGATTGGCCATGCCGACGAGGTTACTGTGAGAACGCCACGCCCGGACGAAGGAGACCGCCGCGATGACCGTTCCCGGCTACCCCAGCACCGTCGGCCGCGTTCTGGAACGGAGCGCGCGCCGCGTCCCGGGCCGGGTCGCCCTCACGTTCGCCGATCGCGTGTGGACGTACGCGGAACTCGACCGCGCGGCCGGCCGGGTCGCGGCGAAGCTGCTCGATCGCGGACTCGTCCACGGTGACCGGGTCGCGGCCTTCGGGAAGAATTCCGACGCGTATCTGTTGCTGTACCTCGGTTGCGCGCGGGCCGGGCTGGTGCACGTGCCGGTGAACTTCAACGCCCGCGGCGAGGAACTCGAGTACCTGCTCACGCAGTCCGAGCCCGCCGTCGCCTTCGTCGACCCCGCGCTGGCCGAGCACGTCGGTGTCGAGCATGTGTCCACAGTGGACGTTCTGGAGTGGGCACTGGACGAAGCCGTCGTGCCGCACGAGGAATCCGGGGTCTCGGACGACGACCTCGTCCAGCTGCTCTACACGTCCGGGACGACCTCGCGGCCGAAGGGCGCGATGCTCACCCATCGCGCGCTGGTGCACGAGTACTCGTCCTGCATCGCCGCGCTCGACCTGAGCGACCGCGACGTGCCGCTGCACGCGTTGCCGCTGTACCACTCGGCGCAGATGCACGTGTTCCTCATGCCCGGGCTGGCCGTCGGCGCGACGAACCATCTCGTCGAGGGGCCCGATCTCGGCGACATCCTGGCGCGGATTCCCCGCCAGGGCATCACTTCCCTGTTCTTCCCGCCGACCGTCTGGGTGGGACTCGCGAACCATCCCGGCCTCGCGGACGCGGATCTGAGCTGCCTCACCAAGGCGTACTACGGCGCGTCGATCATGCCCGTCCCGGTGCTGAACGCGCTCCGCGCCCGGCTGCCGGAAGTCGGGTTCTACAACTGCTTCGGGCAATCGGAGATCGGTCCACTCGCGACGGTCCTGCGGCCCGAAGAGCACGACGCACGCCCGGATTCCGTCGGCCGCCCGATCCTTTTCGTCGAGACGCGGGTGGTGGACGCCGAGATGAACGACCTCCCGCCGGGCGAACTCGGCGAGGTCGTCTATCGCTCTCCCCAGCTGTGCACGGGTTACTGGGGCAAGCCCGAGGAGTCGGTGGAGGCGTTCGCGGGCGGCTGGTTCCATTCCGGTGATCTGGTGCGGCAGGACGAAGAGGGCTATCTGTTCGTCGTCGACCGGATCAAGGACGTCGTCAACACCGGCGGCGTGCTCGTCGCGTCGCGCGAGGTGGAAGACGCACTGTACGCGCATCCCGCCGTGGCCGAGGTCGCCGTCGTCGGCCTGCCACACGAACGGTGGATCGAGGCGATCGCCGCGGTGGTCGTGGTGAAGGAACCCGTCGACGAAGCGGAACTGATCGAGTTCGCCAAGAAGTCGCTGGCGGCGCACAAGGTGCCGAAGTCGGTGCATTTCGTCGGCGAACTGCCGAAGAACGCGTCCGGCAAGCTGCTCAAACGCGAGCTGCGGCAACAGTTCGGCGGGTCAGCGTCGGCGATCGGCGTCTAACGTCCTGCGCCGGAAGTTCGTGTCTTAAGTGTTTCTGGCCTCGGGGTAGCTGAAGGGGACTTTCACCGCATGGGACGCGGGTAAGGCGCCCTTCGTCGCGTGAGATGAGGGGTCTTGTCGTGAATGCCCTGCGTCCGGTTTGCCGAGGTGGACTTACGACGCGAACTTCTGAGGCAGGACACTGGCGACTCGGCGTACGCGGTCGGCGGTCGTGACCGGTCCGATCACGGCCGACCGTGTGGATTTCTGGTCATCCAACGCCCCAAAATCCACACAGTCGGCGGGAACGCCAGCCTGCCCTCGGCACGGAATCGCTCATTCGCCGAGCTTATGGACCTCGCCCAAACGAGTGAGAAGTTGTTGTGCCGCAACGACAGAACGCTCGTCCCCCGCGTCGAGGAGGTCCGCCGCGACAGCCGCCAGGATCGCAAGACCGTCCGTTCCCGGCGGGCGCAGAACGCCGGACAGGGCGGGAACACGGATCACCGCGTTGGGTTCCGCGCTGTCCAGGCGGAGCCGCCGTGACCGCGCGAGTTCGTCAAACCGCGCGGCCTCCACGTAGAACTCTTCATCGGCGCTGCCCGCCATCAGATCGGCGCCGTGGCGCCCTGCGGCGACAGGGCCGCTGACGACAGCGTGCAGATCTTCCCGCAGCCGCGCGAGCGGTCCAGGCAGCATTCGCACACGGTGCACACGCGCGCGACCGGAGAGCAGGCGTGGCCATTGGGCGGGCACGCGTTCCCGCGCGTAGCGCTTGAGCCTGACCCGTTCCGACGGGGAGATCCACGCCGGCTGGTAGCCGCTCAACGACCACAGGAAACCCCACGCCATCCGAGCGGAGAGCGGCCGGCCGGCCGCGGGCTTCACCACGCTCTTCCGATGTTCGACCGACCGGGCGTCGACCAGCAGTTCACGGCCTATCCGGACCGCGTCGAGCCTGCCGCCGTGCACGAGTTCACGGACACGCTCTCGCGAGATATCCAGAGCTCGGGCCGCCTGCGCGACCGGGAGCAACTGGGCCGAGTCGACCATGTCCGCTCCCTTCGCTCGCCGACAGGTTCGCGGCCAGTTTACACAAAAATTCGCAAACAAGAGGGTTTGTGTAAATCGAGATTTACTAGACCGGTCGTCATAGTTTGAGCTACAGTCGGCCGCATGGTTCGCCGCACCGACACCCGGCAGCGCATGCTCGACTCCGCCGCCGACCTCTTCCACCAGCAGGGTTACCACGCCACCGGGCTCAACCAGCTCGTCGCCGCCGTCGGCGCGCCCAAGGGCTCGCTCTACTTCCACTTCCCCGGCGGCAAGGAGCAGCTGGCCGCCGAGGCCATCCGCCAGTCCGCCGACCGGCTGTGCGACCAGCTGCGCACGATCGCCGCGAACGCGCCCGACATCGTCACCGGTATCGAGAACGTGGTCGACGCGCTGGCGACCTCGTTGGAGGAGTCGGATTTCCAGCGCGGCTGCCCGCTCGCGACGGTCGCGCTCGACGCGTCGGGGGACAGCGAGGCGATCCGCCAGGCCTGCGCCGACGGCTACAAGTCCTGGCACACCGTCATCGCCGACGCGCTGGACACCGACAAGGCGGACCAGCTGGCGACGGTCGTCCTCGCCGCCATCGAGGGCGGCTTGCTGCTGGCCAAGACGTTGCACGACACCGCGCCGCTGCGCGCGATCGCCCCTCACCTCCGCGTCACACTCGAACGGGAGCTCTCCTGATGCGCATCCATCACCTGAACTGCGGAACCATGCGGCCGATCGGCGGCAAGCTCGTCGATGGCAAGCCCGGGCTCTTCCGCCGCGCCGAGCTGATCTGTCACTGCCTTCTGCTGGAGACCGACAACGGGCTCGTGCTCATCGAGACCGGTGTCGGGACCCCCACCGTCACCCGGCCGGTCGAATGGCTCGGCGCCGGTTTCGTCCGGCTGGTGCACCCCGACAGCGACGACGACCTCAGCGCCACCACCCAGATCCGCAAGCTCGGCTTCGACCCGGCCGACGTGCGCGACATCGTGCTCACCCACCTCGACCTCGACCACGCGGGCGGGCTCGTCGACTTCCCCCAGGCGCGGGTCCACGTCCACGCCCGCGAGCTCCAGGCACTGGAGAAGCCGATCGACCGCAAGGAGGCGAGCCGCTACCGCAAGGTCCAGTTCGACCACGGGCCGGTCTGGCGCCCGTACCGCGCCGACGGCGAGCCGTGGTTCGGTTTCGACGCGGTCCGCGAGCTCGAAGGCGTCCCGGACGTCCTGCTCATCCCCCTCGCCGGGCACACCCGCGGCCACGCCGGGATCGCGATCGACACGGGTGACGGTTGGCTTCTCAACGCGGGCGACGCCGTCTTCCACGGCGGCGAACTGGAGCAAAAGCCGCACATCCCCGCCGCTTTGGGCTTCTTCGAGTCGTACATGCAGACGGAGAAGACGGCACGACTGGACAACCAGCGCCGGCTGCGCGAACTTGTCAGTAACAACGGTGCCGAAGTGACGGTCTTCGCCGCGCACGACGCCACCGCATTCGAACGGCTCAGCCAGAGGAGCAGGCTATGAAGGTGCACCACCTGAACTGCGGCACGATGCGCGCACCGGGAGGCAAGCTGCTCGACGGCCAGCCCGGGCTCCTGCGCCGCTCGGAGCTGGTGGCGCACTGCCTGCTCATCGAGACCGGCGACGGCCTCGTGCTGGTGGACACCGGCTTCGGCCGCAAGGGCGTCGCGAATCCCGGCGCGTGGCTCGGCACGCCGTTCACGATCATGGTCGGTGCGAAGCCGGTCGAGACGGAGACTGCGGCCCACCACGTCGAGGCGCTCGGCCACAAGCTCGAAGACGTCCGGCACATCATCTGCACCCACCTCGACGTCGACCACGCGGGCGGGCTCGCGGACTTCCCGAACGCCGTCGTGCACGTCCGTACCGCGGAGCACGACGCGGCGACGGCGCCGTCGAACCAGAGCGAGAAGCTCCGCTTCCGCGCCAACCAGTTCGCCCACCGTCCACTGTGGAGCATGTACGACGAGGCAGGCGACGACTGGTTCGGCTTCCAGGCCGTCCGCGAGCTGAAGGGCCTGCCGCCGGAGATCCTGCTGGTGCCGCTCGCGGGACACACCAAGGGCCACACCGGCGTCGCGGTCGACACCGGTGACGGCTGGCTGCTGCACGCGGGCGACGCGTACTTCTTCCACGGTCAGATGGACCCGGTGAAACCGCATTGCCCGCCGGGGATGACCGCGTTCCAGAACATGGTGCAGACGCTGCGCAAACCGCGGCTGGAGAACGTCGAGCGGCTGCGCGAGCTGAGCCGAGAACACGCCGACGACGTCACCGTGTTCTCGGCCCACAGCCCGGTGGAGTACCAGGCGCTCAGCCGCGGCTAGCCGACCGGCGGCTCGATGGGCCGCCGGTCTTCTTCACTGTGCGTGGCCCGCATGACGAGCCAGTTGATCCCCCACAGCACGATGCCGACGCCGAGCAGGATCGCGGCGACCTTGTAGTCGCGCGCGGGCCGTCCGGACAACGGCGTCACCAGGTAGACGCAGAAGATCGCGGCCAGCACCGGGACGATCGTCGGCGCGCGGAAATGCTTGTGCGAAACCTTTTCCTTGCGCAGCACCAGCACCGCGACGTTGACGATGGCGAACACCGCCAGCAGCAGCAACGCCGTGGTGCCGCCGAGCACACCGATGTCCACAAAGGACACCAGGGCGATCGCGATCAGGCTGGTGAACACGATCGCCACCCACGGGCTGCGGCGGAACGGGTGCACGGTGCCCAGCTGCTTCGGGATGATCCGCTGGTTCGCCATGCCGTAGAGCAGGCGGCTGGCCATCAGCATGTTGATCAGCGCCGAGTTGATGACCGCGAACAGACCGATCGCGGAGAACACCTCGCGCGGGAAGCCGGGTGCCCCGACGTCGAGCACCTTCAGCAGCGCGCTGCTCTTGGCCGCCGCCAGATCGTCCGCGGGCACCAACAGCGAAGAGGTCACCGAGACCATGATGTAGATGGTCGCGGCGATGACCATGCCCCACAGCATCGCCTTCGGGAAGATCCGGATCGGGTCCTTGCACTCCTCGGCCATGTTCACCGAGTCCTCGAAACCGACCATCGCGAAGAACGCCAGCGACGTCGCCGAGGTGATCGCCACCAGCATCGTCTGGTTCTCGGTGTCGAACTCGACCAGCCGCGAGGCGTCCCCGTTGCCGTTCAGCACCGCCCACACGCCGACCCCGATGACGATCAGCAGACCGCCGATCTCGATGCAGGTCAGCACCACGTTGGTCTTCACCGATTCGGAGACCCCGCGGAAGTTGATCAGCGCGAGGCCGATCACGAACAGGATCGCCACCAGCGGCATCGGCGCGGTGATGAACTCCTTGAGATACGTGTCCCCGAACGCCTTCGCCGCCGACGAGGCCGACGTGATCCCGGAGCACATCACCGCGAACGCCACCATGAAGGTGAGGAAGCGGATCTTGAACGCCTTGTGCGTGTAGAGCGCGGCCCCCGCCGCCTGCGGGTACTTCCCGACCAGTTCCAGGTAGCTGAACGCGGTCATGAACGCGACCACGAACGCGATCAGGAACGGCAGCCAGAGCGCGCCG
Organism: Amycolatopsis japonica; assembly: GCF_000732925.1. NCBI lineage: Bacteria > Bacillati > Actinomycetota > Actinomycetes > Pseudonocardiales > Pseudonocardiaceae > Amycolatopsis > Amycolatopsis japonica. The sequence continues at coordinate 569,936 of NZ_CP008953.1, read as the reverse complement.
CCCACCCGGCCCGCCACCTGCCCGGTGAGCGCGTAGACGCCCGTCCCGATGATGTCCCCCACCACGAAGAACAGCAGGAGCTTGGAACCCATGACCCGTTTGAGGCTCGGCTGACCGGCCGGACCGGTCTGTTCTGTTGTCGTCGTGTCCGCCATGCGGCAAGAGTGTGCCGCATCACGTCTGTGGCCGACAGTCCGATTTGGTCAGTTCTTCGTCACGGGTTGACGAAGGCCGCTTCTGGGTAAATCGCTCAGTTGGCGTCGACCGCGGTCTTCACCAACGGGGTCATCATGTCCTGCGTCATCTTCGCCGGACCGGTGTAGTTGACCAGCACCGGGACGTTGTCCACGAGTTCGGCGGCCGCCAGCGTCGCGGTCTTGTTCTCGTCGGTGTAATAGATGGCGCCCTCGCCGACACCGGCGACGTCCTTCGCGTTCTGCTTCGCCTTCTTCAGCGCCGCGACCATCTCGGCGGGCTTGATCTTGTTGCCCTCGAACCGGGTCACGGCGAGCGCGCCGATCTGCTTGCCGGCGGCCGAGTAGACGCAGCTCTTGGCCTTGCCCCCGTTGGCGGCGTTGTCCTGCACCGGGCCCGGCGCCGACGTCACGCCCTGGATGGAGACGGCCTTGCCGACGGCCTCGGCGGGCAGCAGCGCGCACGGCTCCTTCGCACCGGCGCCACCGGTGGGAGCGGGCGACGAACTCGGCGCGGCGGAGGGCGAGGGGGCCTGGCTCGACGGCTTGGCCACGTTGTCCGTCTTCTCGTCGCCGGACGAGCAGGCGGAAAGGGTCGCGATGACAGCGGCGAACAGGATGATCGCCCGTGAAATACGCATGGGCCCGACGATAGACCGGATGGCTCAGTCCGCTGGGGCCCGGTACCGCCAGAAGGACGGGATCAGCAGCGCCGCGCCGACGACCAGCACGATGACCAGCACCCCGCCGCCGGAGGCCGCGGCGGCCGTGCCGACACCGGCGGCCGCCCAGCCGTGGGTGAGGTCGGCGATCCGCGGACCGCCCGCGACGACGACGGTGAACACGCCCTGGAGGCGCCCGCGCATCTCGTCGGTGGTGGCGACCTGCAGGATCGACATCCGGTAGATCGCGCTGACCATGTCGGCCGCGCCGGCGAGCGCCATGAAGAACACCGCGAGCCACAGCGAGTTCGCGAGCCCGAAACCGGCGACCGCGGCGCCCCAGACGCAGACCGAGACGATCACGCCCGCGCCTTGGTTACGGATCCTGGTCAGCCAGCCGGAGAAGAGGCCGATCAGCATCGCGCCTGCGGGCAGCGCCGCGTACAGCCAGCCCAGCGCCGGACCGCCGCCGGGCGGATCGCCGAAGGTGCGCTCCGCCATCTCCGGGATCAGCGCGCGCGGCATGCCCGCGACCATCGCGATGATGTCGACGAGGAACGAAGCCAGCAGGATCTTCTGGGTGGCCAGGTATTTGAAGCCGTCGATGATGTCGCGGATCCCGGCCCGGCGCGCGATCTCGCCGAGCGGCGGGATCGGGGGAAGCCGGTAGACCGCGACGAGGGTCAAGGTCAGTGCGAGGACGTCGATCAGGTAGAGCGTCGAGAGGCCGAGGATCGGGATCAGCGAACCGGCGAGCAGCGGGCCGAAGACCGCGCCGAAGGTGGCCATCGTGCTGCTCAGCGCGGTCGCGGGCGCGATCAGATTGTCCGGGACCAGCCGGGCCACGACGGCGCTGCGGGTCGGCATGTTGACCGCGAAGAACGCCTGGTTGACCGCGAGCAGGCCCAGCACGAGCCAGACGGAGCCGACGTTCAGGAACGCCTGGAGCCACAGGACCACCGAGGTGAGCGTGACCCCGACGTTGGTGACGAGGAGCAGCTTGCGGCGGTCGACGGCGTCCGCGATGGCGCCGCCCCAGAGTCCGAAGACGAGCAGCGGGATCAGGGCGACCAGGCCGGTCAGGCCGACGTACGCGGACGATCCGGTGAGGTCGAAGACCTGTTTCGGGACCGCGACGGCGGTGAGCTGGCTGCCGATCGCGGTGACCGCGGTGGAGAGCCAGAGGCGGCGGAACGCGGGGATCTTGAGCGGCCGGGTGTCGACGACGATCGAGCCGAACAGCTTGCGGACGCCTTTGCGCTGCTCAACCCCCACGTCGTCACTCACAACCAGACAGCTTAGCCGCGCTAACTAACCATCCGCGCGCGATTTATGTCACCCGGTGGCCGAAGGGGCCTTTCCCCACGTCAGACGCGGTGAAGGGAGCTTTCACCTCATGAGACGCGGCGAAAGTCCCCTTCAGCCCACATCCGTAACCGCACCGAGCCCCGGGCGACCCAACGGTCTCCCGGGAGCGCGCCAGCGCGACGGGGAGACTTCACCGTCGCGCGCCCTCTTTCGGGCCGAAGGCCCACGAAAACGCGATGAAGGGGCTCCCTCCGCTCCCAACGCGAGTGGCAAGCGGTCCGGGCGCCCCTTCGGCGCGCTTTTCGTCAGCGCTCGACAAAAAACACAGACAAAAATTACGGCGCGACGCGCTCGATCTGCCAGCCGTCGTCGGTCCGCACGTAGCGGAGCCTGTCGTGCATGCGGTCCTCGCGGCCCTGCCAGAACTCGACGACGTCGGGCCGGATGCGCCACCCGCCCCAGTGTGGCGGGAACGGGATGTTCTCGACGTCGGCGAAGCGGCGCTCGATGCCGTGCAGCGCGGTCTCGAGGGCGCGGCGGCCGTCGACGACGCGGGACTGCGGCGAGGCCCAGGCCCCGAGCTGCGAACCCCGCGGGCGGGACGCCCAGTACTCGGCGGTCTCGGCGACGTTGACCTTCTCCACCTCGCCGCGCACGTGGACCTGCCGCTGCAGGGGGTACCAGGGGAAGGTGACCGACGCGTAGCGCGTCGCGGTGAGGTCGTGGCTCTTGGTGGAGGTGTAGTTCGTGTAGAACACGACGCCGCGCTCGTCGAGGCCCTTGCACAGGACGGTCCGGGAGGACGGCCTGCCCTCCGGGTCGGCCGTGGCGAGCACCATCGCGTTCGGTTCGGCGATCCCGGCGGAGACGGCCTGGTTCAGCCAGTCCTGCAGTTGGTCGGTCCAGGTCTCCGCCAGCGCGGACTCGTCGAAGGCCGCCCCTTCGTAGGCCACCCGCATCCCGGGCAGGCGCACGACGGCGTTGTCTCCGTCGGCAGCGCCAGCAGCGCCGTTCTTGATCTCCGGCATCATCCGCCAAACCTCCGTACCCGGTCGGGGCATCTGTGACTTCGGCTTTGCCGCCGACGGTATTGCCTCCGACGCGGCGGCGAAACCCACTGAACGGTGACACCCGCCACCCCTGCTGGATCATCTGTGTGTAGCCGCCGGACCGCAAGCCGTCACCTCCCCGTTACCCGGCCGAGCCTGATCGATCAAGGTCGAACGTCGGTCCCGCGAAATCGCGTCCGCCTCCACAAACGGCGGAAATGCCCTGGACAGACCGGGTCCGCGTGGATCGGCGAGGAATTCTTTCCACTTTGTTTCGCCGGTATTTCGGCGCGCCGCGAACAATTCTTCCGGTTTTCACGACGGCGCCCGCGCCCGCCGGAGCCAATTCTGTCGATTGACAGAAATTACCGCCCGGAACATCTCCCCCTGATGTGTCAGCGAGGGTCGGCTCCGGGACGGCAATTCGCGTCCCGAAACCGGCCTTCGCTTCTGTCAGTTCGTGACAGTGAACTCCGCGCGAACGATCCAGCCCCAGCAGTCGTAAGCCGCCGTGTAGCGCCCAGGCACCGTCCCCACCGGACCGTCGCCGCGCAACGCGACACCGATGCCGCCGGTCCCGCCGTCGCCCACCACGCGCAAGGGGATCGGGGCGGCGAGACCGTCCGCGACGAGGGACGTCGCGAGCTCGCCCGCACCGGACGGGCGCAGGCAGTAGATATCCGCGGTGACCGTCCCACCTGCGACGACGGCGCTCGGGCTGATGACCAGACTGGACGGTCTGGTCGCGTTCGCCTGCCCCGCACCGAGCAAAGTGGACACGAGCGCCGCCCCCGCGACGCACGCCGCGGCCGAACGAATTTTCATCCTCTGCTCCCTCCCGAAGGGCGGGCGAAGATTCACCCGCCACCCGATGGACGTACGACGTCCGGGCCCGGGTTGTCCATCAGGCGAGAGTCCGCCCATTGGGGCGAACGGCCGGATTTAGCAGAATGTGACAGCGAATCGTGCAAGAGCCGACGATCACACTAGGTAGACCTTGCGCCACTCGATAGGATCGCCGCCGAGAGCAACGGGGTGATCACCTCTATCCAATACGTTCAGAGGTTTGGATGGGACGGCCGGGTGTGCGGCCGCGCCATCCGCCATTGCCGGCCGGGCTTCCCCGAGGGAGTTCGACACCGGTCGATCAGTCCTGCGCTCGAACAGCCGGAACTTTCCACGCCCGAGTTACTCCCCTTCCCCAGGAGTGCGTTGTGATTTCCCGTTCCCGCCGTCTGATGACGGCGTTGTTGTGCGCCCTTTCGCTGGCGGGCGTGACCGCCCTTTCGGCTTGTTCCGACAGCACGGCCGCCTCCGGCACCAAGGTCACGATCGGTTACAGCGCCTGGCCGGGGTGGTTCCCGTGGGCGGTCGCCCAGGAGAAGGGCCTCTTCGAGAAGAACGGCGTGAACGTCGACCTGAAATGGTTCGACAGCTACACCGAGAGCATCAACGCCCTCTCCTCGGGCGCGATCGACGCCAACAGCCAGACCCTGAACGACACCCTCGCCTCGGTCAGCGGTGGCGCGAAGCTGTCGGTGGTGCTGGTCAACGACAACTCGACCGGCAACGACAAGATCATCGCCCGCCAGGGCATCACCGGCGTCGCCGACCTCAAGGGCAAGAAGATCGCCGTCGAGCAGGGCACCGTCGACCACTACCTGCTGCTGCTCGCGCTGCAGGAGGCCAAGCTGACCGAGAAGGACGTCGAAATCGTCCCGCTGCTGACCGACGCCGCCGCGGCCGCGTTCGTCGGCGAGCAGGTCGACGCCGTCGCCGCCTTCGCCCCCTTCACCTCGAAGGCGCTCGAGCGCCCCGGCAGCCGCGCGATCGCGACGTCGGCCGAGTTCCCCGGCGCCATCCCGGACCACCTGGTCGTCTCCGAGCAGATGTCGAAGGAGCGCAAGAAGGAGGTCCAGGCGCTGGTGAACACCTGGTTCGAGACGATCGACTGGATCAAGCAGAACCGCGAAGAGGCCGTGAAGATCATGGCGAAACGCGGCGCGGTGTCGATCGACGAGTACAAGTCCTACGACGCGGGCACCACGATCTTCACCAAGCAGCAGAACCTCGACGCGTTCACTCCCGGCGTCACCCCGGCCCACCTGAACTTCCAGGCGGGCAAGATCGCCGACTTCATCGTCTCCAACGGGCTCGCCCAGAGCCGCCCGAACTTCGACGGGCTGTTCGACGACCAGTACGTCAAGGCGGTGAAGTGAGCGCCACCGACGCGGCGGGGCGGGCCGCTCAGCGGACGGACGACGCTGACGAGGCCGAAGCGCGCCGTCTCGAAGACGAGCAGCGGCTCGCCGAGGCGCAGGAAGAGCGGCGCGGCGCGCGACCGGACTGGTCGCCGCTGCCCCGCCGGGCGGGCCTCAAGCCGAACGCCTCCCCGCTGCTTTCACTGCGGACGCCGATCCCCGCCCGCTGGCGGTGGACGCTGGCGGCGGCCTCGTTCGTGATCCCGCTGCTGATCTGGGTGACGCTGAACGCACTCGGCACGATCAAGCCGATGTTCCTCCCGACGCCGGTCGCGGTGTTCGACGCGCTGGTGAAGATGATCGAGTCGGGTGAGCTGTTCAGCGACCTCTGGGCCACCACCCAGCGCGTGCTGCTCGGCTTCGGGCTCGCGATCCTCGTGTCCGTGCCGCTCGGCATCGTGATGGGGACGTTCGACGCGGGGCTGGCGCTGTTCGAGCCGGTCATCGCGATGCTGCGCTATCTGCCGGCGAGCGCGTTCATCCCGCTGCTGATGATCTGGCTCGGCCTCGGCGAACCGTCGAAGGTCGCGGTCCTGTTCCTCGGCACGGTCTTCTTCAACACGCTGATGATCGCCGACGCCGTCCGCGGGGTGCCGCGATCCCTGATCGACGTGTCCTACACGCTCGGCGCGCGGCGCGGCGAAGTGCTGCGGAAGGTGATCGTCCCGCACGCGCTGCCCGGGATGATCGACGCGACCCGCGTCAACGCGGCGGCCGCGTGGAACTTCGTGGTGGTAGCCGAACTGATCAACGCCACCGCCGGGCTCGGCCTGCGGATCATGCGAGCGCAGCGGTTCACCCAGACCGACCGGATCTTCGCGCTGCTGATCGTGATCGGCCTGCTCGGACTGGTCATCGACATCGCGCTGCGGCTCCTGCGGGCCAGGGTCGGGAAGTGGGCGGCATGACGCTTCAGCTGAAAGCGGTCGCCAAGGACTACACGGTCCGTGGCAAGACCATCCGCGCGCTCGACGGGATCGACCTCGACGTCGCGCGCGGCGATTTCGTCTGCGTCGTCGGCGCGAGCGGATCCGGCAAGTCGACCCTGCTGTCGCTGATCGCCGGGCTGACCGAACCGACCGAGGGCCTGATCACCCTCGACGGCGACGCCGTGACCGGGCCCGGCCCGGATCGCGGGCTGGTGTTCCAGCACGGCGCGCTGTACCCGTGGCGCACGGTGGAGAGCAATGTCGCGTTCGGACTCGAACTGCTGAGCATCGACAAGGCCGAGCGGGCGCGCCGGATCGACTGGTATCTCGACGAGACCGGGCTCGGCCACCTGCGGAAGTCGTTGCCCAAACAGCTTTCCGGCGGCCAGAAGCAGCGGGTCGCGATCGCGCGGGCGCTGGTGTGCGAGCCCGACGTGCTGCTGCTGGACGAACCCTTCGGCGCGCTGGACGTCCAGACCAAAGAGGACATGCAGGTCCTGATCCGCCGGATCTGGACCGACACGCACACCACCGTGCTGATGGTGACCCACGACGTCGAGGAGGCCGTGTTCCTCGGTGGGCGCGTCGTGGTGCTGGCCTCGGATCCGGGCCGGGTGGCCGCGGACATCGTGGTCGACCTGCCCGCCGAACGCGACCTCGCGGTCAAACGCGCGCCCGAGTTCGTCTCGTTGCGCGCGTCCATCGAAGACCTCGTCCGGGAACAGCACCGCGGACACCTCGGGCGGAGCCGGGGAGAAAGGTGACCATGAGGCACGGGAAGTCCCGGCCGGAACGCACGGCACGGTCCGGGTTGCTCGGCAGACTCGGCATCCGGGGCAAGCTCAACCTGCTCCTGATGCTGCCGCTGACCGCCGTGGTCCTGGTGTCTGTGCCTTACGTCGCCGGGGAAATCGACGACGCCCGGTCCGCCCGCACCACCGCCGACGTCGCGTCGCAGGCGCGCGCGCTCGGCACGCTCGCCTGGGAACTGCAGCGCGAGCGGCTGCTGACGGCGCACTACATCGCGTCCACGTCGGCTGGCGGTTCGGCGATGCTGAAGCAGCAGGGCGTGGTCGCGGAAACGGTGAACCAGGTGCGGTCGGGGCTGAGCGCCGACGCGCCGGAAGAACTCGCGGCGGCGCTGGTGCGCATCGGGTCGCTGAACGAGATCCGGGAGAACGCGCTGCGGCGCGGTGCCTCACTCGACAGCGTGGCGCGGACGTATCACGCGGTGATCGACGCGGTCATCAACGCGCTCCGTCTCGTCCCGCAGCAGACCAGTGACGCGGCGGGCACCCAGCAGCTGACGGCGCTCGACGCGCTGCTGCGCGCGAACGAGGAGAACTCGTTGCGCGGGATGGCGTTGATCATCGTGCTGGTCACCCCCGAATCGGGGGCGCCGCTGCTGGCCGACGCGAAGCAGCAGTCGTCGCTGTTCCTCGAACGGTTCGTGCAGCAGGCCGACGTCACCCAGGCCACGCAGGTCGTCGCGGTCGAGCAGGGTGAGACGGGCCGCCGGGTCGACGCGCTGGAGGCCAGGCTCTCCGACGCCAAGGGCCCGCAGGCCGTGCAGAACCTGCTGCCCGACATCCTCGGCGCCGTCGACGCCCAGTCGAACCAGCGGCGGATCACCCAGGACGCGGTCACCACCGGTATCACCGACGCGGCGACCGCGCGAGCGGACGCGGCGCAGAACCTGGCGTGGACGATCGGTATCGGCGCCGGTGTGCTGTTCCTGCTGGTCGGCGGGCTCGCGATCGCGGTCAGCCGGTCGATCGCGGATCCGCTGCGGAAGCTGACCACGGCGGCGACGTCGGTCGCGGACCTCGCGAGCACCGAACTCGTCCGCGTCACCGACACCGAGCAGGCCGAGGAGCTCGCGCCGCGGCTGGCCACCATCGACGTGTCCTCGCAGGACGAACTCGGCAAGCTGGCCGAAGCATTCAACCGGGTGCAGGCCACCGCGGCCGAACTGGTGGAACGGCAGGCCGTCACGCGGCGCAACGTCGGCCTCATGTTCGCCAACGTCGCGAAGCGCACGCAGAACCTGGTGGGCAGGCAGCTGGCGCTGGTCGACGAACTGGAGCGCAACGAGCAGGACGTCGCCCTGCTGGCGAGCCTCTACCGGCTCGACCACCTCTCCACCCGTCTCCGCCGGAACGCGGACAACCTGCTCGTCGTCTCGGGAAACCGGGACGAGGCAAGGATTTCCGGCCCGATCGAACTCTCGACCGCGCTGCGTTCGGCACTCGCGGAGATCGAGGACTACCAGCGGGTGCGGCTCGGCTCGATGGGCGACGTCCTGCTGTCGTCGCCGTTCGGCTCCGATCTGGTGCTGATCTTCGCCGAGCTGCTGGAGAACGCGACGTCGTTCTCCCCGCCGGAGTCCTTTGTGGACGTCGGCACGAAGATCCTGCCCGACGGCTCCTGCCTGATCGTGATCGTGGACCAGGGCATCGGCATGACCGCGGAACGGCTCGCCGAGGAGAACCGGCGGCTGGTCGAACGCGAGCGGCTCGAACTGGCGCCGACCAGTGTGCTCGGGCTGTTCGTGGTCGGACGGCTCGCGCGGCGGCACGGCCTCAAGGTCGAGCTGACCGAGACCGAGCCGGGCGCGGGTATCACCGCGCGGCTCACCGTCCCGCCGAATCTGCTGACCTACCGGCCGCCCACGCCGAAATCCGTCCCGGCGCCGCCGGTGTGGCCGACGGCGGAACCGGGTGACGAGCCCGCACCGCCGTCGCTGCCCGAGCCGCGGCAGAAGACGGCTCCGAGCGAACCGCCGACGCTCGCGATCGCCGGGATGATCCCGCGCGACGGCAGGCAGCCCAAGGATTTCCGGTGGTTCCGCAAGACCGACGGAGAGATCTTGGAACCACCGCCCCTGCCTGCGCCGGTGCCTGAGCCCGTCTACCAGGCTCCCGCGCCGACGCTCACCGCCGCCGATCCCGGCGAGACCCGAGGCGGGCTGCGGCGGCGGGTCAAGGGCGCGCAGCTTCCCGGTGCCCCCGAAGCGCCGGCGCGGCAGAAGTCCAGGCATGATCCAGAAGCGGCCAAGGCGGCCTTCGACGGGTTCGAGGCCGGACTCGCGAAGGCCACCGCACCACCAGCACCACCGGCCGCCGCCCCGGCCCCGGCCCCGGCGCCGATGCCGACCCCGACACCGGTGCCCGCCGCCTCCCGCGGTGGTCTCACCCGGCGGGTCCCCGGCGCGCAACTGGCGCCGGGACTGGCGAAAGGTCCGGCCGCGCGGCACCAGACCGCGCGGGCGGCGCTGAACACCACCAAGCCCAAGGGCATGCGTGACCCCGAGGCCGAGCGTGCCGCGTTCGACGCCTTCAGTGACGGGTTGGAGAAAGCCATCAACCCGGAGATGGAACAGAGAGAGAAGAGCAAGAGATGACGACCGGAGTCAGCGTCGAAGCCCGGAACTTCAACTGGTTGGTGACGCGCTTCGCGCAGAACACGGCGAGCGCGATGGGCGCGATCGCCGTCTCGGCCGACGGCCTGCTGATCGCGATGTCGTCCGAACTGGAACGCGCCAACGCCGACCGGCTGGCCGCGATCTGCTCGGCGATGCTCGGCCTCGCGCACGGTGTCTCCGAGAGCCACCCGCTCGGTTCGCCCGACAAGATCATCATCGAGCTGGAGCAGGGCTACCTGCTGGTCTGCACGATCAGCATCGGCTGTTCGCTCGGCGTGCTCGCCACCAAGCAGGCCAGTCTCGGCACGATCGCCTACGAGATGGCGATGTTCGCCAACCGCGCCACCGAGGTGCTCACCCCCGCGCTGATCGAGGAACTCAAGAAGAGCGTCGGCAGCTGAACTGACGAGGGGACAAGGGAATGAGCGACGATCAGGTACCCCAGCCGCGAGGCGCCGAACAGGGCATCTCGCCGCTACGCCCGTATCTGCTCACCGCCGGCCGCGCGCAGCCGGTGGACGGCACGCTCGAAATCGAGGCTCAAGTGCTCACGAGCAGGCTCGGCGCGGCGTCGCACGCGCGGCTGACCTTCGAACGACGGGAGATCGTTTCCCTTTGCCGGGAAACGAAATCCGTCGCCGAAGTGGCGGCGATGCTCGGCCTGCACATCGGCGTGGCCAGGGTGCTCGTGGCGGATCTCGCCGCACTCGGCTACGTCGTGCTCCGTCGCCCGGCGGGAGCCTTCACCCAGGACCTCGGCATGATCGAAAGGGTCATTCGTGGACTCGAAGCAATTCGCTGAACCGGCGTCGGCCAAACCGCCGACACCGGTCAAGATCGTCATCGCCGGCGGGTTCGGGGTCGGCAAGACGACCACCGTCGGCGCGATCTCCGAGATCAAACCGCTGACCACCGAGGCGGCCATGACCTCGGCGGGCGCGGCCGTCGACGGCTCCGGCGGGGAGGTGCCGTCGAAGACCACCACCACCGTGGCGCTGGACTTCGGCTGCATCACCATCGACGAAGAGGTGAAGCTGTATCTCTTCGGCACGCCGGGGCAGGACCGGTTCGGGTTCATGTGGCACGACCTCGTGCTGGGCGCGCTCGGCGCGCTCGTCATCGTCGACACCCGGCGGCTCGACGACTGCTACCCGGCCGTCGACTACTTCGAGAAGGCCGGATTGCCGTTCGTGGTCGGGGTGAACGTCTTCGACGGCTCGCTCAAACACGACCTCGAAGACGTGCGGTGGGCGCTCGCGGTGAGCGAGGACGTCCCGCTGATCACCTTCGACGCGCGGCAGCGCCTCTCCGTGCGGGACGCGCTGCTGGCCGTGCTGCACAACACCTTCCGGCGCGCCTCCGCCGCTTCCTGACGCGTTTCGTCCTCTGAATGCGGTACTTGCGTGTGCAAGGACCGCATTCAGAGGACGAAACGCAGGGGGCGGTCAGGCGGGCCGGGTGATCGCGGCGAGCATCAGGGCCCGGAGTTCGGCGGCGACGTCGGCGACCGGCAGCGGCGGGGTGTGCGCCTGCCACTCGCGCAGCAGACCGGTCGCCGCGCCGACGAGCGCGATCGCCGTCAGGTGGTAGTCGCGATCGGGCGCCACGCCGTGCACGGCGGCGTGCCGGGCCTCGGCTTCGATGAACGCGGCCCACCGGTCGACCCATTCCTGGTGCTGTGCCTCCAAAGCGGCGCTGACCCCGACGGCCTCGACGTAGTTCAGCCGCGGCATCCGGGGATCCGACGTGACCGTGCTGACGAAGACGTCCAGCAGCGTCCCGATCCGGGTGACCGCGTCGGCGTCCTCCAGCCGTTCCAGGGTGCCGGTGACATGCTCCAGCGCGAGCGCGTTGATCCGCTCGTGCAGGGTGAGCAGCACCTTCTCCTTGCTCTCGAACTCCTCGTAGAAGTTCCGCGTGGAGACACCCGCGCGGGTGCACAACTCGGTGATCTTCGCCTGCTGGTAGCCCGTCGAGGTGAACAGGTCCAGGGCCGCCAGGAGCAGGCGTTCACGCCGTTCGGCGCGCCGTTGCTCGGGCGCGACCCCGCCATAGGTGCGGGCCACTCGACCTCCCCCGATTCGGTAACAGGGATTGCCAGATGCTAGCAACAGCGCCTACATTGCGAAAATCTCGATTACCAAACTGGAGGCAACGGTGCTTCGGACAGTTCTGGTCTCGGCCCTCGCAGCCACCCTGATCGGCGCGCCCGCCGCGCAAGCCGCGCCGAGCGCGCCCGGGGACCTGGTCGACTACAAATCGGTCGTCGCCACCGCCCCGGCGAAGGCCTGGAAACTCCACTACCGCTCCACGTCGGCGACGGGACAGCCGAACACGGTGTCGGGCATCCTGCTGGTCCCGCACACGCCATGGACGAAGGGCGCGCGCCCGCTGGTCAGCTACGCCGTCGGCACCCACGGCCTCGGCGACCGCTGCGCGCCGTCGACCCGGCTGACGAACGGGTCCGAGAACGAAGTCCTCCTGATGAGCCAAGCGCTTTCGCGCGGCTGGGCGGTCGTCGTGACCGACTACGAAGGCCTCGGCACCCCGGGCACACACACCTACGCCGTCGGCCAGTCCGAAGGCCGGGCCGTCCTCGACGCCGCCCGCGCCGCCTCCCGGGTCCCCGAAGCGGGCCTGTCCAAGACCGGGCCGGTCGGCGTTTTCGGTTACTCGCAAGGAGGCCAGGCCGCGGCGTTCGCCGGTGAACTGCAGCCGTCCTACGCACCCGACGTCAACCTGGTCGGTGTCGCGGAAGGCGGGGTCCCGGCGGATCTGAACGCGGTCCTGAAGTTCAACGACGGTGGTCCGGCGTTCGGACTGGTGCTCGGCGCGGCCGTCGGTTACGCGACCGCGTATCCGGAACTGCCGTTCACCGACGTGCTCAACGCGAAGGGCGAGAAGGCCGTCGCGAAGGTCAAGGAAGCGTGCACCGTGGAACTCGGCGCGGCGGCGCCTTTCGCACGGCTCAACGACTTCACGACCGTTCCGAACGTTTCGTCGGACCCGCGCTGGCAGGCCAGGCTCGGCGAGAACCTGGCGGGCAAGACCAAACCGGGCGCGCCGGTCTTCCTGTACCACGCGTCGCTGGACGAACTGATCCCGCTGGCGGTCGGCAAGGGCCTGCGCGACCGTTACCAGGCCCTCGGCGCCGACGTCACCTGGCAGGAATTCCCGCTGCTGGAACACATCGGTGGCGTCTCGGCGGGCGGGCCGGTCGCGATGACCTGGCTGGGCACGAAGTTCTGACGGGGAGTCGGTCCGTGAAGGCCTCCTTGAGGGACCCAGAGTCCCTCAAGGAGGCCTTCACGGACTTTCGAAGACCCGCAGCGCGGTCACGGCGTCCGGCGCCAAGGAAGTCGTGAGCGTCCCACCGGCGGCGAGCGACGTACGCGACCACCACTCACCGGAAGCCTCGGGCACCACGGGACCACCGACGACCAGATCGGTCGCCAGCACCCGTCGCCCGGCCAGATGCGCGAGACTGGCGTCCAAAGTGGAGTCCCCGATCTCCAAGGTCTGCCGCAGCACCGGCATTTCACCCCGCGTCACATGCTGCGTCGTCACCAGGGAGCCAGGCCGCTCACCCGCCCGCCCCAGGACCAGCACCTCTCGCGTATGCAAGAAGGCACCAGACGCCAAAGCGGCCCGCAGCACGGCGATGTGCCGGGCGCGCGCGGTCACCACGGTCGGCTCCGGCAGATACTCCAAAGACCCACCATCGTCCACGGCGATGTCCACAAGGGACGAACTACCCTCACCGTGCAACCCGGGCAGCGCGATCGTCGCCGCCACCCCGGAAAGCCGCAGCGAAGCACCGGCACCGACCCGGATGGTCAGCTTCAGCTCATCGCCACCCAATGGCGAGGTCGCCGAGTTGACCAGGTGCACCACCGCCGTCGCACCGGTGCCCCGTTTGGGAAGGAGCGTGAGCGGCGCCATCGAGCGCAGCTCACGCAGTACGGTCCGGCCGCCCTCGAAGCAGGCGGTCAGCCGCGCGTGCGCCTTCACCCCGCGCGGACCGGGAGCAGCGAGCGGACCCAGTCCGCCACCGCCGGCGCGTTCGGAGTGTCCACAAGGGACTGGGTGATCACCGGCAGCTCGCCCCGCATCCGGTGCGCGTCCGAGGTCATCACGTCCATGTCCGCCCCGACCAGATGCGCGATGTCGATCTTGTTGATCACCAGCAGATCCGCCGTCGTCACGCCCGGCCCGCCCTTGCGCGGCACCTTGTCGCCACCGGCGACGTCGACCACGAACACCTGGCTGTCGGCGAGTCCCCGGCTGAACACCGCGGTGAGGTTGTCCCCGCCGCTTTCGATGATCACTAGATCCAGCCCGGGGAACCGCTCTTCCAGCCGTTCGACCGCGTCGAGGTTCGCGGTGATGTCGTCGCGGATCGCGGTGTGCGGGCAAGCGCCGGTCTGCACGGCCTCGATCCGCTCCGGGTCGAGCACCCCGGCCTTGCGCAGGAAGTCGGCGTCCTCGGTGGTGTAGATGTCGTTGGTGACGACGGCGAGGTTCACCTCGTCGCCCAGCGCCCGGCACAGTGCCGCGGTGAGCGCGGTCTTCCCGCTCCCCACCGGCCCGCCGATCCCGATCCGGTACGCGCGCCCGGCGGTCGGCGCCTGCTCGTAGTGGTCGGGTTCCGCGGCGGTCGGGTCGAAGTTGACCGGGTGCACATGTCCGTGACCGTGACCATGCTCAGCTGGCAAAGAGACGCACCTCTTCCTGGTGATGCCGGGCGTGTGCCTCGGCGAACAGATCGAGCGCCGGTGACCCCGGCGCCGGGAGATCGGCCGGATCGTCGCCCGCGACCTCGGCGGCCCGCCGGGAAACCTCCTGGACCTCGTCCGCGAGGCGGGCCACGACGGCGTTGACGGCGAACGGATCGAGACCGAGCAGCCGTACGGCCGCGCTCGCGGGACCGCTGATCGCGAGATAGGCCACCGCCATCGCGGCGTCGAAGGGCACCCCGATCAGCGCTCCGACGATCACCGGATGATGCGGTCGCGGGGTTTCCTTCAGCAGCTGGGAAAGCACCGGCGACGGCCAGGCCGCCTTACCCGCCCGCGCCGTCCCCCGCCCCTGCGCGCGAGACGCCTCCCGCTGCGCGAGCGAGGGCGTTCTGGCGTCGAGTTCGAGATCGAGCCGCCGCCAGTGTCCACTTCGGACGTTACGAGCCGCCGCGTGCGCCGCCGCGGCGGCGAACACCGCGGCCAGCGAACCAGCCGTGCGCAAGCGCCCGGAGAGGAACCCCGGAAGGTCACGTTCGTGCGTGATCAGCTTCCGGGCGACGGCTTCTTCGAGTCCGCCGGAGTGGACATGCCCGCCCCCGGGAAACCTGGAATCGGCCAAGATGACCGCAGAGAGATCCATCAGAACAAGAAGTACCGTTGCGCCATGGGCAGTTCGGTCACCGGCCGCGGCTCGATCAACTCCCCGTCGACGTGCACGGCGAAACTGTCCGGCTCCACCCGGATGTCCGGCGTCGCGTCGTTGAGCACCATGTCGGCCTTGCCCCGGGATCGGGTGTTCGCGACCGGCACGAGCTTCCGCGCGATGCCGAACCGCTCCGCCACCCCGTTTTCCAGCGCTTCCGGGGCCACGAAATGGAAGCTGCTCGCGGCGGCGATCGCCGGTGCCGCACCGAACATCGGCCGCGCGAGCACCGGCTGCGGCGTCGGGATGGAAGCGTTCGCGTCGCCCATCGCCGCCCACGCCGGGAATCCGCCCTTCAGCACCACATGCGGCCGCACTCCGAAGAACTTCGGCTCCCACAGCACGAGATCCGCGAGCTTCCCGACCTCCACCGAGCCGATCTCGCGCTCCATGCCGTGCGCGATCGCGGGGTTGATCGTGTATTTGGCGACATAGCGACGAGCCCGCAGGTTGTCGGCCGCGCCGTCGCCGGGAAGCGCGCCACGCCGTCGTTTCATGACGTGCGCGGTCTGCCAGGTCCGGATGATCACCTCGCCGATGCGGCCCATCGCCTGCGAGTCCGAGCTCATCATCGAGATCGCGCCGAGGTCGTGCAGGACGTCCTCGGCCGCGATGGTCGTCGGCCGGATCCGGCTTTCGGCGAACGCCAGATCCTCGGGCACGGACGGGTTCAGGTGGTGGCAGACGACGAGCATGTCGAGGTGTTCGTCGAGGGTGTTCGCGGTGTGCGGGCGCGTCGGGTTCGTCGACGACGGCAGGATGTTGGGCAGCCCGGCGACCTGGATGATGTCCGGCGCGTGCCCGCCACCCGCGCCTTCGGTGTGGTACGCGTTGATCGACCGCCCGCCGATGGCGTCCACAGTGGACTCCAGGAAGCCCGCTTCGTTCAGCGTGTCGGTGTGGATCGCGACCTGGACACCGGATTCGCCGGCCACGGTCAGGCAGGCGTCGATCGCGGCCGGGGTGCTGCCCCAGTCCTCGTGCAGTTTGAACCCGCCCGCGCCGGCGGCGAGCTGTTCGCGCAGCGCCTCGTGCCGGACGGTGTTCCCCTTGCCCAGCAACAGGACGTTGACCGGCTGGCCGTCCATCGCCCGCAGCATCCGGCCGAGGTTCCACGCGCCGGGCGTGACGGTGGTGGCCTTGCTGCCCTCGACCGGCCCGGTCCCGCCGCCGACGAGCGTGGTGAGACCGGACGCCAGCGCGGTGTCGGTCAGCTGCGGGCAGATGAAGTGGACGTGGCAGTCGATGCCGCCCGCGGTGAGGATCTTCCCGTTGCCGGACAGCACCTCCGTGGACGGTCCGACGACCAGCGCCGGGTCGACACCGTCCATCGTGTCCGGGTTGCCCGCCTTGCCGATACCGACGATCCGGCCGTCGCGGACGCCGACGTCGGCCTTGACGATCCCCCAGTGGTCCAGGATCACCGCGCCGGTGATGATCAGATCGGGCGCGCCTTCGGCCCGGGTCGCCATCCCCTGGCCCATGGATTCGCGGATCACCTTGCCGCCGCCGAACAGCACTTCGTCACCGCTGCCCGACGGCCCCATGCTGCGATCTTCGGTGACTTCGATGAGCAGGTCGGTGTCGGCGAGGCGGATCCGGTCGCCGGTTGTCGGGCCGAATAGTTCGGCGTAGCGCTCGCGATCGATCGACGGCATCAGGTCGCCTTCCGCAGTCCGGGCACCGCGCGGTTCCCGGCCAGCGGGACGAGGTCGACTTCGCGTTCGACCCCCGGCTCGAAACGCACCGACGTTCCCGCGGGCACGTCGAGCCGATGTCCCCTGGCGGCTTCGCGATCGAATTCGAGCCCCGGATTGACCGCCGCGAAATGGTAGTGCGAACCGACCTGGACGGGCCGGTCGCCAAGGTTCCGCACGAGCAGCCGGACCCGCGGCCTGCCCGGGTTCAGCTCGACCGGCGTGTCGCCGGTGATGATCTCTCCTGGTCGCACTCGCGGCCCTTTCTAGACGATCGGGTCGTGCACGGTGACGAGCTTCGTGCCGTCCGGGAAAGTGGCTTCGATCTGCACGGAATCGACCATCTCCGGCACTCCGTCCAGCACCTGCGCCCGGCCGAGCACCGCACGCCCGCTCGCCACGAGCTCGCTCACCGTCCGGCCGTCGCGAGCGCCTTCGAGGACGTGATCGGTGATCAGGGCGACCGCCTCGGGGTAGTTCAGCAGGACCCCGCGCTCCAGGCGTTTGCGAGCTACGTCCGCCGCGACGTGGATGAGCAGTTTGTCCCGCTCCTGGGGGCTCAGGTGCATGGGAAAGGTCTATCACCGGAAACGGCCGGCCGCCGGTTCTCGAAACACAGGATTTACGTCGGCGCCCGGTACACGCAAAGTGAACGTCGCCGTAACTCTTCGCGTACGAACGAGCTTTTCACTGAATCGTTCTCGTAATCGTGACCGAAAGCACCACATCTTTCGATTGCCCCGGGCCGCGACGTGGAGCAAAGTTTGTCCATCCGTGCGATGAGGCGCGCCTTCGCTGCGTGTATCCCGTCCACGCATGAACACAAAGCCGGGGAATGCGCATCGAAAGGTTTCACCACAGTGAGTACCTCCACGATCAGCACCAATCAGCCGTCCGAGCAGGTCGACGACGGTTTCCGACCGGGTCTCGAAGGCGTGGTCGCCTTCAAGACCGAAATCGCCGAGCCCGACCGTGACGGCGGCGCGCTGCGTTATCGCGGTGTCGACATCGAGGATCTCGCCGGCAAGGTGACCTTCGGTGACGTCTGGGGTCTTCTCGTCGACAGCCGCTTCGGCCATGGGCTACCGCCCGCCGAGCCGTTCCCGCTGCCGGTGCACACCGGCGACGTCCGCGTCGACGTCCAGGCCGCACTAGCCATGCTCGCCCCCATCTGGGGCTACCGGCCGCTGCTGGACATCACCGACGACGAGGCGCGCGACCAGCTGGCCCGCGCCTCGGTGATGGCGCTTTCGTACGTCGCCCAGTCCGCCCGCGGCATCGGGCAGCCCGCCGTCCCGCAGACCCGGGTCGACGAGGCGAAGTCGATCACCGAACGCTTCATGGTCCGCTGGCGCGGCGAGCCGGACCCGGCCCACGTCAAGGCCATCGACGCCTACTGGGTCTCGGCCGCCGAGCACGGTCTCAACGCCTCGACCTTCACCGCCCGGGTCATCGCCTCGACCGGCGCCGACGTCGCCGCGGCGCTGTCCGGCGCGATCGGCGCCATGTCCGGCCCGCTGCACGGCGGCGCGCCGGCGCGGGTGCTGCCGATGATCGAAGAGGTCGAGAAGACCGGTGACGCGGTCGGCCTGGTCAAGGGCATCCTGGACCGCAAGGAACGGATGATGGGCTTCGGGCACCGCGTGTACCGCGCGGAGGACCCGCGGGCGCGCGTGCTGCGCCGGACCTGCCAGGAGCTCGGCGCGTCGCGCTACGAGGCGGCCGCGGAGCTGGAGCAGGTGGCGCTGAAGGAGCTGCGCGAGCGGCGTCCGGACCACCCGATCGAGACCAACGTCGAGTTCTGGGCGGCCGTGATCCTGGACTTCGCCCAGGTACCGCCGCACATGATGCCCGCGATGTTCAGCTCGGCGCGTACCGCAGGCTGGGCCGCGCACATCCTGGAGCAGAAGAAGACCGGCCGCCTCGTGCGCCCGTCGGCCAAGTACGTCGGGCCGGAGCCGCGGAAGCCGGAAGACGTCGAAGGCTGGGACCTGGTCGCGAAGCAGTCCTGACCGTCACGTGTCATGAAAGGGCCGTTCCTGACGTTTTTCGTCCTGAACGGCCCTTTCATGACATCTGCGGGACGGAAGAATCGTGCGCCGCGGTCGCCGAGAGCATGACGGTCAGCTGATCGACCAGCCACCCGTCGAGCGCCTCACGCGGCACGGAACGCTCCTGCAGCCAGCTCAGCAGAGCGCCCTCCACCACCGCCGTCCAGCACCGCAGGGTCAGCAGGAGCATAGGCGAGGGCTCCGACACTCCCAGCGCGCCGAGGATGAGCTCGACGGCGCGGTTGCGGACCTCGTCGATCGCCGCGTCCGTCTCCGACGTCGCGATCACCGAACCGCTGCGCAACAGCGCGACGTACCCCGCCCGGTAGTGGTCGGCGACGTCGATCAGCCCGCGGACGGCTGCCCGCAGCCGGGTTTCCGGTGGGCCTTCCTCGAGCCCGGCCAGGCCGTCGATGAGCCCTTCGGTCACCGTTTTCAGCGCCTCGACCTGCAGTTCCCGCAGGTTCGAGAAGTACCGGTAGAACAGCGGCCGGGAGACCTCGGCGCGGGCGATGATGTCGTCGACCGTGACGAGTTCGGGCGCGCGCGAGCCGAACAGGTCCAGCGCGGCGCGGATCAGGTCCTCGCGGCGCGCTTCCGGCGACATCCGGCGTGGGCGTCCGGTCACGGGGTGACGTCCAGTTTGGCCGCGGCCCGCAGCAGTCCGGGGGTGAGCCGGGAGAGAACGAGCGCGGCCTTGGCCTCCGGCGTCGACGGCTGGATGGCCTTGTCCTTCTCGACGGCCCGCAGGATGTCGCGGGCGACCTTCTCCGGGCCGAAGCCGCGTTTCGCGTACAGCTTGCTGCTCGACTTCTGGCGCCGCTTCTGCTCGATGTCGTCGACACCGACGAAACGGGTGGTGCTGGTGATGTTGGTGTTCACGATGCCGGGACAGATCGCGGTGACGCCGATGTTCTCGGCGGCCAGCTCCGCCCGCAGGCAGACGCTCAAGGTCAGCACGGCGGATTTCGTGGTGGCGTACGCGGAAAGGATCTTCGACGGCAGGTACGCGGCGGCCGAGGCGACGTTGACGATCTGGCCGCCTTCGGCCCGTTCGCGCATCTGCTCGGCGAAGACGCGGCAGCCGTGGATGACGCCCCACAGGTTCACGTCGATGAGACGTTCCCAGTCCTTGACCGTCGTATCGAGGAACGGACCGGACAGGCCGATCCCGGCGTTGTTGACGACGATGTCCGGGACGCCGAACTCTTCCTTCACCCGCTGGGCGAATTTCTCGACCGCTTCGGCGTCGGAAGAGTCCACTGTGTACTCACCAACGGTCGCACCCTTGTCCCGCAGCAGTTTCGCGGTGTCGGCGGCGGCGGAGCCGTTGATGTCGGTGATGACGACGTCCGCACCCTTGTCCGCGAACGCGAGCGCCGTCGCGCGGCCGATCCCGCTGCCGGCGCCGGTGATCACGACGAGCTTGTGCGCGAAGCCTTTCGTCCTGGCCTGTTTGAGCGCGCGGCTCTCCTCACCGCCTTCGACGTGGTCGATCAATTCGGCGGTCGCGTCGGCGATCACCTGGGGCTTCTCGCGGACCACCCAGTGTGTGCCGACGATCCGGCGGATCCGGAGGTCCGGCGCCCAGCGTTCGATCTCGGTCTGCAGCGGCGTGGTGACGAACTTGTCGCCGGTGGGCGCGAGCACCTGCACCGGGATCTCGGCGGGCCTCGGCCGCGGCCGCGAAAGGCGCGTGAACATGTTGGCGCGATACAGGTTGAGGCCGTACAGACCGTCCGAAGTGGACGGCGCTCCGGCCGCCGGGTCCATCCGGCCGATCAGCGCGCCCATCGCGCCGGTGCGCCAGAGCACCTGCGGGATCAGGGGGATCTGGAAGCCGAGGATGTACGTCGAATGCGCCCACTGGACGAGCGCGTTCTTGAGCCGTTTCGGGCTCGGGCGCACCTGCGCGCGGAACCACGCGCCCGCGTGATCGAGGCTCGGCCCGGAGATCGACGTGAACGACGCGAGCCGTCCGCGCAGCCTGTCGCCGGTGACCGAATGCCAGGTCTGGATGGAGCCCCAGTCGTGCGCGAGCAGGTGGACCTTGCCCTCGGGCTGGACCTCGTCGACGATCGCGGCGAGGTCTTCGGACAGCTGGTCCAGTTTGTAGGACGCGCGTCCCGAAGGCTTGTCCGAGCGGCCCGCACCGCGAACGTCGTAGACGACCACCCGGTAGCGGCGTTCCAGCAGGGCGGCGATGCCGTCCCACATGGAGCCGTTGTCCGGGTAGCCGTGGACGAGCACCACCGTGGGCGCGTCGTCGACGCCGGTCACCCGGACCGAAAGGCGGACACCGTCGCTGGCCGTCACCCACTTGTGAGACATCCTGTCATGTTAGACAACTTGTCAATAAGGCCGCTTCTTGAGGAGTTCGCGACCGAAGGTCCACACGGTGTCGATCACGAGTACGAAGGTCCAGATGCGGCCGAGGTTCAACAGCCAGTGACCACTGGAGTTCCAGTACCAGCCGGCTTCGTGCACTTCGCCGAACAAGGCTTCGATGGGCCAGCTGCAACCGGCGACCGCCAGAGCCGCCTGCGCGACGATGTAGACCCCGGCGTGGATCGCCCAGTTGCGGAGCGGGTTCGCGCGCCTGTTCGCCTCCTCCGTCACCGATTCGGCCGCTTGTGGACTGTCCTCGATCGTGCGGGGTGCCCACTTTTCCTTTTGTGACACCGTTTTTCGTGGTTCCACGGGAAACTCCGCAACTCCGACACGCCGTACGGCGCCACGAACCACGAACGATCCGAAGAGCAGAAGCCCCGCCGCGCCGAAGCAAGCGACACGCCATCCGGTATCCGAGCCGTAGAGCTGCCCCGCCACGAAGGTTCCGATCGTCGCTCCGAGTAGCGTCGCACTCTCGTAGATCCCCATCGCCCGGCCGAGGCTCAGCCCGGCCGCCTCGGCGACCACCGCCTGCTCGACCGGGATGGCCGCCGCGAACGCCGCCGCGGACAGGACCCACATGACCGCGAGCACCGGCGGGCTCGGCGCGAAGGACAGTCCGGCGGCGAAGATCGCGCTCGCCACCATCGCCAGCGCGAGCACCCGCGTCCGGCCGACCTTGCGGACGAAGCCGTGGAGGTAGTCGGGCAGCAGGCTGTAGACGATGAAGCCGGGGATGAAGACCGCCGCGATCTCACCGAGCTGGAGCTGATGCCCGCGTTGCAGGTGCATCAGCAGCAACAGGGCGACGCCTGCCTCGGCCATCGCGGTCAACGCGACGAGCGCGAGCATCGGACGCATCCTCTTGCCCAACTGAAGCAGCCGCGGCGCGCCCTCCTCGCGCACCTGCGCGGACTTCGCGTTCAGCAGGACCACCGCGGCCACCGCGCAGGCCGCGGCGCCGAGCCAGAACACGCCCCGGTAGTCGATCCAGGCGATCGCGGTCAGCGCGACCACGAAGGCGATCCACGTGCCACCACCCTCGGCCGCGAACAGCTTGCTGAACGCGCCGTCGTCGGCCGCGAGCCCCTCCCCGACCCGGGCCCGCAACGCGACCCAGAACAACGCACCGCCCGCGCCGCCGAGAACCGCGGCCAGGTAGGCGACCCCGATGCCCGGCGTCACCGCGTAGACCACAAAGGACAGTCCATAGAGGACAGCGCCGACCGCGGCGATCCGGCCCCGGTCGAACCGGTCGGCGAGCGCGCCCGCGATCGGCCGGACCACGAACGACACCAACGTCTCCAACGCGGTCAGCGCCCCGACCTCGGCGGCCGACGCGCCGAGCTGGCTCCCCACCCACAGCGGCAGGAGGAAATCGAGCACCTCCGCCGGTCCTTTGGTCAGCGCGGCGGCGAGCTGGTTCTCCTCGGCGCGTTTCTTGTGTGCTACTTCGTTCACCCCAGTACCCCCTTTTCGGATACGACTGTATTCTAAAGAGAGGCGGCCGGGCAAGGTGGGCGCCGGAGCGGAGCCGGTCCAGGTGGTCTCGCGCGATTGGAGGCCGAACACTCGAGTGCGGCGTCCAAGCACGCGAGTCACGTTTCTGATCACACGAATCACATCTTCGCGCCACCCGCCACGGCGACGAACGGGCTCAAGTCACGTGATCCCCGAGGTGAAGGGGCCCTTCGTCGCATCGGACGCGGCGAAGGGAGCCTTCACCCCACCACCGAACCCGCCCACGAACCGCCACTAACGACCCACCCGGCCCATCCGGTGCACAGAGGGGAGGATGCATCCGTGCCGAAGATCGTGGACCGCGCCGAACGCCGCCGAGAGATCGCCGGCGCCCTCCTACGCATCGTCGCGCGCGAAGGCGTCGAGGCCGTCAGCGTGCGCTCGGTCGCCGTCGAAGCCGGGGTGTCCGCGGGCGCGGTGCAGAAGTACTTCTCCACCAAGGAAGACCTGTTCCGGTTCGCCCTCGACATGACGAGTGAGTTCCTGGAGCAACGCTGGGAAAACCTCGATCAGTCCGGCGACCTGCTGGACCTGCTGCTGCGCCTGCTTTTCGAGGCGATGCCGCTCGACGAGCAGCGCCGCGCGGAGGTGATCGTCATCAACGCCTTCACCGCCCGCGCCGCCGTCCGGCCGTCCTGGGCCGAGTTCATCCGCACCGGCTACGACGAGCTCGCGGAGATCACGACGCAGTACATCTCGAAAGCGCAGGCGGAGGGCCACGTCCGGGACGACCTCGCGGCGAGCGACCTGGCCGATGCCGTCCTCGCCCTGTCGGACGGCTTCGCGACCCGGATGCTCACCGCCGCCGATCCGGCCGCTCTCCTTCCGTCCCTCGAAGCCGCCGTGCGCACGCTCCTGGCTCCGCAAGTGCAGCGTTAGTTACATTTAGACGTAACTAACGCTGTCAAGCGAGGTAAACTTCGCTGCATGAAGACGAGTGACGCACTACTGCTGCTCAGTGCGTTCACCAGTGCTCAGTGGGGCTTGGTCACATCGCGGCAGGCCAAGGGTGCCGGCGTTGACGGCGTCACGCTGCATCGCTTGGAGAAAGCTGGCCACTTCGACCGTGTCCGTCACGGCGTCTACGCGGCGACGATCGCCGTCGTGACCGAAGCCAGGAACGAGCAAGCGGCCTGGCTGATGCTCAACGCCGCCGAACCCGCCTGGAAGCGTCCGCTTCTCGAACCGGCCGGAGGAGTGATCTCACACGGGTCGGCCGCTCGATTGCACGGGCTCGGCGAGCTCGTCGACGACCGAGTGGTCCTGACCACGCCACGCCGTCGAACGAGCCGAGATCCCAACGTGCGCCTCATGACCGCGGAATTGCTCGAAGACGACGTGACGACGATCGACGGACTACCCGTCACCACGGCCTTGCGCACCATCCTCGACCTGCTGGACCAGCGCACGGACGGCAGCCATATCGCCACGATCATCCAAGAAGCGGTGGAGGCGGACCTCGTCCGTATCGATGTCTTGGCAGAGCGCATCGGTCCCTATGCCTTGCGTTATGGCGTACGCCGCCCCGAAGACGGCGGAGCGTTGCTCGATCACTTACTCGCCGAGATCGGCATATCGGCCGCACATCTCGCCCGGCAACCGACGCCGCCGCGGCCTTAGCCCTTGCGTAGCGGCAAATCCAGGCCGCGACACCTTCTCCATCGAGTCCGCACTCCCGCACGACGATGGAGGAATGCCCTCGCAGCGCCCGAGAACACCGCGCGGTTATCTCGATTCCCAGAAGAACAGAGCGAAGAACGGTGCGGAGCGGACCGGCGCTTCCACCGGCGAACTACTGCAGTTGCATTTCCATCGACGTTTGATCGCGCGGGTCTTCCATGGCGACGAGGCCGCGAACTGGGTGCTGAAGGGAGGCCAAGCCCTACTCGTTCGTTGGCCCTCCGCGCGCTACTCCACCGACATCGACCTGCTCTCCGTGGAGAACACGACCGATGCCGCCGTCGACGCGCTCAAGACGGCGGCCAGGCTGCGTCTCGCCGATCACATCTGGTTCTCCCACCTCGGCACCTCCGATCAGACGCATGTCGAACGCCCGACCCGCAAGGTGTCGTTCATGGCGATGTTCGAAAACGCGCCCCTCAATCACCGGGTCCGTGTCGACGTCGTCACCTCCGGGCACCTGCCGCGCGGGCCCGTCACCACCGAGCCGCTGGAGCCTCCATTCACCAGCGATTGCGCCCCTTGGCCGGAAGCCAGGATGTTCCCGATCGAAGACCACGTCGCCGAAAAGATCTGTGCGATGTACGAGCGTCATCAGGTCGGCGGCCACCCGTCCACCCGCTACAAGGATCTCGTCGATCTCGCCCTGTTCGCGTTGAAGTCGCCCATGCCTGGCAAGGAGACCCACGAGATCCTTCACGACGAGATCGCCCGCCGCCGCGGACGCGGAATGGTCGTGGTTCCACCCTCCAGGTTCGAGGCCCCCGATCCTCGTTCCTGGAAGGGCGGCTATCGCAAAGCCGCCCAAGGCGTCCGCGCCCTCCCCGCCGAATTCCGGACACTCGAAGGTGTGCGTGACCTCGCGGACGCTTTCATCACCCCTCTTCTCCACACGACTCCTCCGACAGGGCGGTGGAACCCCGGAGAACGAGCCTGGCGGTGACACCGGTGTCCATCGATCGGTTGACAACCGGGTTCAGTCCAGCGGTCGTCCCGGGACAGCGCCCGCTGAAGCACGATCGACGTATGAACAAAGCGGTGAAAGTGCGTGGCCTGCGCAAGGAGTACCCGGGCCACACGGCCGTCGGGGGGATCGACCTCGACATCGAGCAGGGCGAGGTGTTCGCGCTGCTCGGCCCCAACGGCGCGGGCAAGACGACGACGGTCGAGATCCTGGAGGGTCATCGCAAGAGAACCAAAGGCGAGGTCGACGTCCTCGGCGAGGATCCAGGCACGGCGGGCCGCGCCTGGCGGGCCAGGCTCGGGATCGTGTTGCAGACGGCCAACGACGCCGCCGAGCTCACCGTCGCCGAGACCGTCCGGCACTTCGCCCGCTACTACCCGAATCCTCGTGACACCGACGAAGTGATCGAGAAGGTCGGCCTGACCGAGAAGGCAGGCGCCCGCGTCAAAAGCCTGTCCGGCGGGCAACGGCGTCGTGTGGACGTCGCGCTCGGGATCATCGGGCGGCCCGAGCTGGTGTTCCTCGACGAGCCCACGACCGGGTTCGATCCGGCGGCCCGGCGCCAGTTCTGGGAGCTGATCAGGAGTCTCGCCCGCGAGGGCACCACGATCCTGCTCACCACGCACTATCTGGACGAGGCCGAGGCGCTGGCCGACCGGGTCGCGGTCATCACCCGCGGCGCGATCGTCGCCGAGGGGACGCCGCAGACGCTCGGCGGCCGCGCCACCGCGGAGGCCACCGTCCGCTGGGCCGACGAGCACGGCGCCCACCTGGAACGCACCCACTTCCCGGCCAAGCTGATCCGCGAGCTCTCCGCCGACGGCCGCGAGCCGTCGGAGCTGACCGTCCACCGCCCCACCCTCGAAGAGACCTACCTCGATCTGATCGGAGAAGCCCGATGAGCACGCTGACCCTCCCGGGCACCTTCTCGCTCGGTCTCGTCCGCGGCGCCGCGGAGATCAAGCAGTTCTTCCGCCTGCGGGAGCAGGTGATCTTCACCTTCGCCTTCCCGTCCCTGCTGATGGTCCTGCTCGGCTCGATGCTGAACTCCTCGATGCCCGGCATGGCGATCACCACCGGACAGGTGCTGGCCGCGGGCATGATCGGCTCCGGCATCGTCTCGACGTCGTTCAACAGCGTCGGTATCGGCCTGGCGGCGGACCGTGAAGCCGGTGCGCTGAAACGGCTTCGCGGTACGCCGATGCCCGCGGCGTCCTACTTCATCGGCAAGATCGTCCTGGTCGGCGCGACGAGTATCGCCCAGGTCGTGCTGATGTCGGTCGTCGGTGTCCTTCTGTTCGACCTGGGCCTGCCCACCGATCCGGCGAAACTGCTGACCGCCCTGTGGGTCTTCCTGCTCGGCGTCACCAGCTGCACCCTGCTGGGCATCGCGCTCGGCTCGGTGACCAAATCGGTCAGCGGCGCGGTCGCCGTGGCCAATCTGATCTACATCGCGTTGCAGTTCATCTCCGGGGTGTTCGTCACGCCGATCACCAACCTGCCGAAGGTTATGGTCGACATCGCGTCGTTCTTCCCGGTGAAGTGGATCTGCCAGGGCTTCCGCTCGGTGTTCCTGCCGGCCGAGGCCGCGAGTCAGGAAATGGCGGGGACATGGGAACTTCCGATGGTGGCACTGGTGCTGACGGCGTGGTGCGTCGCGGGGCTGCTGCTGGCGAAGCTGACGTTCCGCTGGTCGAACGAAGGCAAGTGAACGCCTGGGAGCGGTTCTACTGGCTGTGGGAGGTCCTCTTCGGGATCACCTTCGCCGCGACGACCGCCCTGGTGGTCTTCGACGACGGGACGACCACGGACAAGACGGTCGCGATCCTGTGCTTGACCGGTATCGCCGTGGCGTACCTGGTCCGGGGCCGCCGGCTCATCAAGGGCCCGGACCACGAAGACACGCCGTGGCTGCACACCGGGGTGGTGATGCTCTTCCTGGCGGGCGCCAACTTCGCCAGCACCACGTCGAGTTTCATCCTGTTCTTCGTGTGCCCGGTGCTCTACATGACGCTGTCGACGAAGACGGCGTCGGTCTTCACCACGATCGGGGTGCTGCTGGGCCCGGCGTCGTCCATCGCGCGAGGCGGCTTCGATCAGCCGTCCCTGCGCATCCTGCTGCCGATGACGGCGATCCTGATCGTCTTCAGCATCCTCGCCGGCCGCTACACCAGCCAGATCATCGATCAGAGCAAGAGCAGGGCCGCGTTGATCGAACAGCTGCAAGCCAGCCAGGCGGAGGTCTCCAGGCTCTCGCGGGAGGCGGGGACGGCCGCCGAACGCGAGCGCATGGCCCGCGAGATCCACGACACGCTCGCGCAGGGCTTCACCAGCATCGTCACGCTCACCCAGGCCATCGAGTCCGAAATGGACACCGATCCGAAGGCGGCCCGTCGTCATCTGGAGCTCGCGGCGCGGACGGCGCGGGAGAACCTGGCCGAGGCGCGGGCGATGGTCGCGGCGCAGGGACCGTCGGCACTCGTCGCCGCTTCACTGGAGGAAGCCTTGCGCCGTCAGGGGGAACGGCTGACCGAGGAGACCGGGATCGAGGCGTCGATCGAGGTCGGCGGCCCGCTGCCCGCGCTCCCGATGTCCACGGAGGTCGTCCTTCTGCGGGCGGCACAGGAGGCGCTGAGCAACATTCGCAAGCATTCCCGCGCCACCCGCGTCTCGCTTCGGCTGTCCGTTGTGGACGGACGTGTCCGGCTCGGCGTCACGGACGACGGCATCGGATTCGACCCCGCCGCGCCCACCGGTGGCTTCGGCCTGGCGGGGATGCGCACGCGTACCGATCAGGTCGGTGGCATCGTGACGCTGAAGAGCGAACCAGGTGCGGGGACGACATTGGAACTGGAGGTGCCCGCGTGATCACGATCATGCTGGTCGACGATCACCCCGTGGTGCGGGAAGGCCTGCGCGGAATGCTGGAGGCCGAGCCGGACCTGAGCGTCATCGGGGAAGCGGGCTCCGGCGACGAGGCCGTCGCGCTGAGCCGGGTCAAGCAGCCGGACGTGATCCTGATGGACCTGCGGATGCCCGGTCTCGACGGCGTCGGCGCGACGCGGAAGATCCTCGCCGACCGGCCGGGCCAGCGCGTCGTCGTGCTCACCACCTACGAGACGGACGCGGACATCCTGCGCGCGGTCGAAGCGGGCGCCTCCGGCTACCTGTTGAAAGACGCTTCGCGCGCGGAGCTCGCCGGTGCGATTCGTGCCGCGTCGCGCGGCGAGACGGTCTTGGCGCCTTCGGTCGCCGGGAAGCTGGTGAACCGGGTGCGCAACCCGACGGCGTCGCCCTTGTCGGCACGCGAGATCGAGGTACTCCGGCTGGTGGCGCGGGGAAGCACGAACGCCGACATCGGCCGGACGCTCCACATCAGCGAGGCGACGGTCAAGACCCATCTCCTGCGCGTGTTCGGGAAACTGGACGTTTCGGACCGTACGGCCGCTGTGACCACCGCTATGCGACTGGGGCTGCTCGGGTAGGCAGAATGCGACCCATGCTTGCCACGACCGAAATGGCGCTGCTTCGCCGCCTCGCGCACGAGCAATCCTCGTGCCGCACCCCGTCCATCGTCGCCGCCGTCGTCCGCGACGGGGAAATCGCCTGGTCCGGAGGGCGCGGACGCGTCGACGGCGAGACACCGGGCGCCGACACGCAGTACCGGCTCGGGTCGATCACCAAGACACTCGTCGCGACGGCCGTCATGCGGCTGCGCGACGAAGGCAAGCTCGACCTGAACGACCCGCTGGAGCAGCATCTACCCGGCACCTCGTTCGGCTCGGCCACCATCGCGCAACTGCTGTCGCACACCTCGGGCCTGACCGCGGAATCGCCCGGCTCCTGGTGGGAGCGCACCGTGGGCGCGGACTGGGACGCGCTCGTCGAGAGCCTCAAGGACGGCGCGACGCGGCTGCGGCCGGGCAGCCGGTTCCACTACAGCAACGTCGGTTACGGCGTGCTCGGCGAGCTGGTCGCGCGGCACCGCGGGCAGTCGTGGCTCGACGTCGTCCGCGCCGAGATCCTGGGCCCGCTCGGCATGAACCGGACCTCGCCGCATCCGGAAGGCGCGCACGCGGACGGGTTCGCCGTGCATCCCTTCGCCGATCTCCTCATGCCGGAGCCGTCGCCGGACGCGGGCGCGATGGCCCCCGCCGGCCAGCTGTGGTCGACGGCCACCGACCTCGCCCGCTGGACGGCGTTCCTCGGCGGGCACACCGGCGGCGTCCTGAGCGAGCAGACCGTCGCGGAGATGCGCGAAATGGTCACCGTGGACGACGGCGACGCCTGGACCACCGGATTCGGCCTCGGTGTCATGCTGGTCCGCACGGAGGGCAGGCGGCTGGCCGGGCACACCGGATCGATGCCGGGCTTCCTCGCCTGCTCGCTCGTCGACGCGAACGCCGGCATCGGCGCGCTGGTGCTGACGAACTCGACGGCGGGCGTCGGCATCACGCAGCTGTGCCTCGACCTGATGAACCTGACCGAACAGCACGAGCCGTCCATGCCCGCCGAATGGCAACCGTCCACTGTGGACCCGAAGTTGCTGGAGCTGACCGGGTTGTGGCACTGGGGCCCGACGCCGTACCACCTGCGGCTGCTCCCGGGCGGCCTGTTCTCGCTCGCGCCGACCGATGGCCCCGGCCGCGCGTCGCGGTTCGCGCCGGTGGGCGACGACACCTGGGTCGGTCTCGACGCCTACTACGCGGGCGAGACGCTGCGGGTCGGACGGGATTCGGCGGGCAAGCCGAACCACCTCGACCTCGCGACGTTCATCTTCTCGCGCACCCCGTTCGACCCGGCGGCGCCCATCCCGGGCGGCGTCGATCCCGAGGGCTGGCGCTAGCGGTCCAGCACCGCCGATTTCACGTGATCGACCGGACGACACGCGTGATCCGGCGGACGACACGCGTGACTGGATGGACGACACGACACGCGGCCGACTCCCGTGCGTGACCAGGGACGAAGGCTCCTTTCACCGCATCAGGCGCGGCGAAGGGAGCCTTCATCCCACCATCGGCCCGCCCGAGAACACGCCACGTTCGACCCCGGCTCAAAGAGAACCCGAATCGCCACTCACGACCACATCAGACCGCCGGGGTGTGCCCGACCGCCGCGCCGACGGCCGCGATGAACTTGCGGGCGATGCGCTTGCCCTCGCCCCAGTCGACGAAGCCGAACTTCAGGCTCGTCTGGATCGCCAGCCCGGAGCCCTCGGAGGTCCGCTCGACCTTCACGGTGACCGTCTGGCCGTAGCTGAAGAGGCCCATGCTGGTGGAGAAGGTGACGTAGCCCGCGGCCGCGTCGTAGAAAGGGTTCTTCCCCTTGACCGCCGTGACCCCGTTCGGAAGGGCCTGCCACAACGCCTCGGGGGCCAGGGGGAATCGCTCGTGCACTGTCGCCATGAGGCGAGAAGCTACCCGGACGACGGGCACCCGCGGGAGCGAGTTCTCCGATCCCACATACCGGACACGCGACACCGACTTTCAGCAGGGTCATCCCGACCTGAGAGACTGGGCACATGACCGACGCACCTGAGTTGACCCTCCCCGCGGACCTGAAGCCTGCCGATGGCCGCTTCGGCTGCGGACCGTCCAAGGTCCGTGACGAGCAGCTCGCCAACCTGGCGAAATCCGGTGCCACCTACCTCGGCACCTCGCACCGTCAGAAGCCGGTGAAGTCCCTCGTCGGCCGCGTGCGTGCGGGTCTGTCCGAATTGTTCTCCCTGCCCGAAGGCTACGAAGTGGTCCTCGGCAACGGCGGGACGACCGCATTCTGGGACGCCGCCGCGTTCGGGCTCGTGCGGGAACGTGCGCAGCATTTCACCTACGGCGAGTTCTCCTCGAAGTTCGCCACGGTGACCAAGGGCGCCCCGTTCCTCGCCGACCCGATCGTCGTGAAGGCCGACCCGGGCAGCGCGCCCGAGATCGCCTACGAGGCCGGCGCCGACCTGGTCGGCTGGGCGCACAACGAGACCTCGACCGGTGTCGCTGTGCCGGTCCGCCGCCCTGAAGGCAGCGAAGGCGCCCTCGTCGCCATCGACGCCACTTCCGGCGCGGGCGGTCTGCCGGTCAAGGCCGAGGACTTCGACGTCTACTACTTCGCGCCCCAGAAGTCCTTCGCCTCCGACGGTGGCCTCTGGATCGCGCTGGCGTCGCCCGCCGCCGTCGAGCGCATCGGCGAGATCGGCGCGAGCGACCGCTGGATCCCCGAGTTCCTGTCGCTGACCACGGCGCTCGACAACTCCCGCAAGGACCAGACGTACAACACCCCGGCGGTGTCGACGCTGTTCCTGCTGGCCGACCAGATCGAGTGGATGAACTCCAACGGCGGTCTGGAGTGGACGACCTCGCGGACCCGCGACTCGTCGACCCGGCTGTACGAGTGGGCCGAGAAGACCGGCTACACCACGCCGTTCGTCAGCGACCCGTCGCTGCGCTCGCAGGTCGTCGGCACCATCGACTTCGCTGACGAGGTGGACGCCGCCGCGGTGGCGAAGGTGCTGCGCGCCAACGGGATCGTCGACACCGAGCCGTACCGGAAGCTGGGCCGCAACCAGCTGCGCGTCGGCCTGTTCCCGGCCATCGACCCGGACGACATCACGAAGCTGACCCAGAGCATCGAGTACGTCGTCGAGCGCCTGGGCTGAGCTAGCTAGCTGTCCGTGAAGGCCTCCTTGAGGGACCCAGAGTCCCTCAAGGAGGCCTTCACGGACTTGCGGAAGACTGCGGCCAGGGCGAGCAGCACCAGGCCGTACAGCACGTAGGACTCCGTCGCCAGCCACCAGCCGAAGCTCCCGGCGGGCCGCGGCGCGAGCCACATCGGCGCGATCACGAACAACGCCACCGTCACGGCGGCGAGCACGTACGAAACGACCGAACGCGCCCGGATCAGCAGCACCAGGATCGGCACGCACCAGATCCAGTGGTGCGTCCACGAAACCGGCGACACCAGCAGCCCGCCGACGGCACACGCGGTCAGCGCGACCACCGGCTCCGCGACGCGCACGATCACGAACGCGGTCAGCGCGACCACGGCGATCGAGGCCAGCACCCAGACGACGTCTTCCGCCGAGCCGAAACCGAACCGCGCGAGCATCCCGCGCAGCGACTGGTTGCCGACGTAACCGCGATCGCCGATGCGGCTGGTGTCGAACAGGATGTCCGTCCAGAACCTCGCCGACGCGCCGGGCGCGGTCAGGAACATCAGCGCGCCCGCGCCGAGGAAACCGGCCACCACCCGGCCCGCGGAGCGGAAGTCCTTGCGGAACAAGAAGAACAGGATGAAGAAGGCAGGCGTCAGCTTGATCGCCGCGGCGACGCCGATCAGCAGGCCCTTCGTGCGGGCGCGGCCCGGCAGCAGGGCGTCGAGGACGACCAGCAGCATCAGCAG
This sequence comes from Amycolatopsis japonica, assembly GCF_000732925.1. Taxonomy (NCBI): domain Bacteria; kingdom Bacillati; phylum Actinomycetota; class Actinomycetes; order Pseudonocardiales; family Pseudonocardiaceae; genus Amycolatopsis; species Amycolatopsis japonica. Next base: position 536,971 of record NZ_CP008953.1, on the reverse strand, counting down.
GGTGTTCACCTGGCCGAAGCCGAGCGTCGAACGGACCGGCTCCATGATCCCGCCGACGGCCTGTGCCCCGATCGCCGCCAGGACGGCGACGGCGCGGCCCCGGACGGCGGAACGATCGGTGAGCGAACCGTTGAGCGTCGCGACGAAGAGGTAGACGACGATCCCGCCCGCGATGATCGACGCGAGCCCGACCAGTCGCGTGGCCAGCGCGGCCGACAGGAGCGTGCCGGGCAGGAACACCGCCGCCGCGAACGGCGTGTAGGTGAAAGGCAGCCAGCCGCCGTGCGTCTGCACCCACGCGCCGTACGGGTCGCCGGAGTCGACGAGCAGCCGCGCGCCGCCGATGTAGACCTCGAGGTCCTGGCCGTCGAACACCTTGAGCGTGAACAGCACGCCGACCACGACGGCTTCGAGCGCGATCAACGCCCCCGCGAGTTTCCGCCCCGACAATCCCACCAGCACCCGGCGAGATTACCCACCGCCACCGCGCGTTCAGTCCTCTGGATGCGGTGAACCACCGCATCCAGAGGACGAAACGCGAGCTAGGCGAGGGCTTGGGTCGGGGGCAGGCGCGCCGCGCGCATCGCCGGATAGGCACCGGCGACGGCACCGACCAGCGCCGAGATCCCGACCCCGCCGAGCAGGGCGCCGACGGGGAGCACCGCAGGCCAGCCTTGGCTCAGCGCGTATCCGGACGTCACCAGCACCCCGACCAGGACCCCGGCGATCCCGCCGAGCCCGGACAACAGCACCGACTCGGCCAGGAACTGGCCTCTCACCTGCCGTTTCGTCGCGCCGAGCGCGCGGCGGAGGCCGATCTCCCGGCGTCGTTCCAGCACCGAGATCACCATCGTGTTGGCCACCCCGACGCCGCCGACCAGCAACGCCACCCCGCCGAGCCCGAGGAACAGCGCGCTGTAGGTGTTCTCCGTCAGCTTCTGCGCCTCCAGCGCTTCCGACGGACGACGGACCTCGACCTCGTTCGGCGCCTCCGGGTTCATCGTCTGCGCGAGCACCGACCGCACGTTCTCGACCTGCGAATCCTTCGCCCGCACGTACACGGTCGTCGGGTGGCCCTCGAAGTCGAGGAGCCGCTTGGCCGCGTCCCAGCCGACCAGCACCGAACGCTCGATCTCGGGCGCCAGCGGCGTCGGCCCGAGGATCCCGCCCACGGTGAACCACTTCCCGTCGATGTACACCTGCGGCGGTTTCGCCGGGTCGATGTGGTCGATCCCGAGCCGCGCCGCCGCGACCGAACCCAGCACGACGACCGGATAGTCGCGAGTGGCGTCCCGGAGGAACTGCCCGTCGCGGACGGCACCACCGATGACGTCGAGAAGATCCGGCGTCGCCGCGTAGACGCCGAGGCCGGACGTCTCGTCCTTGTCGATCTTGTCCGTGCGCCGCACGGACCCGCCGGTGGTCCCGGTCGCGGACGCCGCCGTCACCGGAGCGATCCGTTTCGCCATTGGCACCGCGCTGTCCGGCAGGGTCGCGTCGCCGCCGAACATCGTCTTGCCCGGCCCCGCCGTGAGCAGGTTGGTGCCCAGCGCGGCCAGCTGGTCTTGCAACGCCTTCGCGCCCGACGCCGGAATCGCGAGCACCGCCACCATCGCGGCGATCCCGATCCCGATGCCGAGCGCGGACAGCACCGCCCGCATCGGCCGCGTCCGCATCCCGTGCGCGCCGAGGTTCAGCACGTCACGCGGGCCGAGCCGGGCCGGATCCGGCGTCTTGTCGAGGACGGGCGCGCTCACACCAGCACCCCCGTCCCGGTGTCGAGCCGGATCCGCCCGTCCCGCAGTTCGATCCGGCGCGGGATGCCCGCCGCGATCTCCCGGTCGTGCGTGATGATCACGACCGTCGTCCCCTGCGAGCTCAACGTGGCCAGCAGGTTGAGGATCGCCGCGCCGTTGCCCGTGTCGAGGTTCCCGGTCGGCTCGTCGGCCAGCAGGATCGACGGCGAGTTGACGACCGCCCGCGCGATCGCCACCCGCTGCCGTTCCCCGCCGGAGAGCTCGTTCGGGAAATGCCCCGCCCGGTGCGCGAGCCCGACGCGGTCGAGCGCGGCCAGCGCCCGCTCGCGCCGTTTCCGCCGCGGCACCCCCGCGTACAGCAGGCCTGTCGCGACGTTGTCGACCGCGCTCACCCCCTCACTGAGGAAGAACTGCTGGAACACGAACCCGATCCACCGCGACCGCAACGCCGAAAGCTTGCGGTCGGGCAGTTTCGCCACGTCGTGCCCGCGCAGTTCGATGACGCCGCTGGTCGGCCGGTCGAGTGTGCCCATCAGCTGCAGCAGCGTCGACTTGCCGGAACCCGACGGCCCCAGGATGGCGACCATCTCCCTGTCCTCAATGGACAGTGTCACCTCGTGCAGGGCGCGCACGCCGCCGGGATAGGTGCGCGAGGCGTTGCGCACGGCCAGCACCGGGGTCATGACGTCGTCACCACCCGCATCCCGGCGGCGAGGCCGGTGCCGGTGACCTCGACGCGTCCGCCTGAGAACAAACCGGTCTTCACCGCGATGAGACGACGCTTGCCGCCTTCGTCGACCTCGACGGCGTATCCACCCTCGGCGAGCGCGAGCAGCGCCCCGACCGGGACCGCCAACACTCCACTGTGGACTTCCTTGGTGAACCGCACGGACACCGGTGTCGAATCGAGCGATCCCGCCGCGGCCGGATCGTCCAGTTTGATCTTCACCTTGATCTTCGGCTTGCCGTCGTCCTGCCCGGCACCGTCCTTGCCGTTCTCCGCGACCTTGCCGACGTCGGTGATCACGCCGGTCGTGGTCTTGCCGCCGGTGATGTCGACCCCGACCTTGTCCCCCGCCTTGGCGATGGCCTGCTTGGCGGCGTCGAGTTTGACCTCGACGAGACGCTCGGTGCCGGTGTACTTCAGCAGTTCGCCGCCGCCGGGGCCGCCGAGTTGCGCGGCGACCTGCGAAACCCGGATCTCACCCGGCGCAAGGACGACGTCGCCCTGCCCGAACGCGCCGGTCTGCTCCAAGCCCAGCGACTTCTGCCATTTCTTGATCGCGGCGGCGGTCGCGGAGGTGAACTTCTTGTCGGGCGTGCCGAAACCGCCGAAACCGAGCGCCTTCAGGTTCTCTTCCAGCTGCTTGACGTCCGGGCCGTCAGCGGCCCCGTCGGCGAGGTCGCGGAAGAACGGCAGCGTGCCGTAGAACAGCGGGACGGGTTTGGCGTCGACGCCGTACACGGCCTTGCCGCGGGTGAGCACCGCGCCCGCGTCCGGCAGGGACGTGATCGTGCCCTGTTTCCGGCCGGCGAGGGAGCTTTCCTCGCCGTAGCCCAGTTTCCCGTTCGCTTCCTCTTCCTCCTGCAGGTCGGTCTTCTCGACCTTCGCGGTCTCGACCGGCGGCGGCGCCTGCCCGACCTGCTGGGCCTCGGAGGTGACCCTGGTCAGCACGACCACGGACATCGTCCCGACCACGACGACGAGGACCGCCGCGATGATGAACCAGCGTGCCCGGCGCGACCGCCGTGCGCCGCCGGGTCCTTCGTGTTCGCTCATTTCGCCGGGGCCGCCCTCACGGTCATGCCGAGACCGCAGGCCTTCGCCGCTTCTTCGAACTTCTTGGGGTCGCCCATGTCCATCGTCATGGCGGCGCCCTTGCCGCTGGGATCGGGATCCGGGAAGTCGATCCCGTGCTCGCGCATGCACTTGGCTTCCTTGCGCATCTTGTCGAGTTCTTCCGGCGTGGGCGGCTTGATCTCGCCACCGTTGGGCAGCAGCTTCCGGCACGCGTCGCTCGCGGCCTTCATCTTGTTCTCGTCGCGCCCGACCTCGCCGGCCTCGATGGAGATCGAGCCTTGCCCGTCGCCGTCGGTCTTGGGATCCGGCATGTCGACGCCGTGCTCCCGCATGCACTTCGCGAAGTTGCGCATCTTGTCCTCGTCGGACACGTTGTCCGCCTGCTTCCCGTCGCCCGCGCCGGCGGCGGGAGGGGACGAGATCGAGGCGACCTTGTCGCCGCCGTCCCCGCCACCACCGCAACCGGCCACGAGCGCGAAGACCGCTCCGGCGATCAGCACCGCCATGGGTCGTTTCCGCATCGCTGCTCCTTCGGTCGTCTTGGCGACCCGATTTCTACGGAGACGGCGATTCCGGGGCGGTAAGCGATGTTGCTTATGTCGCGCTTACAGTCCCGATCAGCGGAACAGAGATCCGACCTTTCTTCCGTCTTTCCGGGTGAACTAGCTCCCTGATGGACCTTTCGGAGGTTCACATCCGATCTCTGGCTTCTTAAAGTCCCCGACGTCCACACCTCAGCGAGGAGGAGTGCATGAATCGCCGCAAGCCACTCCGGGCCCTGGCGGCCCTCGTCATCGCGACCACCGCACTGGGCATCGCGCCCGCCGCAGAAGCCGCGCCACTCCCGTCCGACCACGCCTACGACGACCCGTTCACCGCCGACCGGACGCACTGGTGGCGCGACGACCGCTTCGGCCAGTTCATCCACTTCGGCACGTACTCGCAGCTGCAGGGGAAGTACACCCGCCCTGATGGAAGCGTTTGCCAGGACGCCGAATGGATCCAACGGAACTGCCAGATCCCGCGCGCGGAATACGAGCAGATCGCCGCGAAGTTCAACCCCGCCGGCTTCGACGCGAACGCCATCGCGCAGTCGGCGAAGGACGCCGGGCAGAAGTACGTGGTGATCACGTCGAAGCATCACGAGGGCTACGCGATGTGGCCGACGAAGGTCAACAAGTTCAACCTCCGCGACCACTCGGCGTTCGACAAGAAGCGTGACATCCTCGCCGAACTGAAACGCGCGACGGCCGCGCGCGACGTCAAACTCGGCTTCTACTACTCGATCTGGGATTGGCACGACCCGGACTTCCCGGACCCCGCGACGTTCCCCAAGTACAAGGAGCGGATGTACGCCCAGCTCAAGGAACTCGTCGACAACTACCACCCGGCGGTGCTGTGGTTCGACGGCGAATGGAGCACCGACCGGCCCAACAACCCTTGGACGGAAAGGGACGGCGAGGAGCTGGAGGCTTACGTCCGCAGCCTCGATCCGTCCATTGTGGTCAACAACCGCGTCGGCAAACGGCGGGTGGTCGACGGCGACACGGGCACGCCGGAACAGGAGATCCCGGACAAGCCGGTCGACGGGCAGCTGTGGGAATCGTGCATGACCCTCAACGGCAGCTGGGGTTACACCGATTGGGACCACAACTGGAAGTCCTCGGCGGATCTGACCAGGAAACTGCTCTCGATCGCCGGCCGTAGCGGGAACTTCCTGCTCAACGTCGGCCCCGATCGCAACGGACGGGTGCCGACGGAATCCATCGACAGGCTGAAACAGATGGGCCAGTGGCTGCGGACCAACGGCCAGTCCGCGGCTGTCTACGGGGCAGGCGCGCCAGGTCTGGTCGCAGAACCGAGCTGGGGTGTCGTCAGCCGTCGCGGCGACAAGCTGTACGCGTCGGTGTTCGATTGGCCCGCTTCGGGCGGTTCTCTGACGCTCGACGCGTTGGCGCCTTTCCGCGTCCGCGAAGCGCGAGTGCTCGGCAGCCGTCAGCGCGTGCGGGTCGAGCAGTCACCCGGAAGCGTGAAGCTCACGCCGTCGGGCAGCCGGACGAACGACATCGCGACCGTCATCGAGCTGAGCGTCGATCCGGTGCCGCAGGCGCCTGTCGGACGCGGGACCGGGTTGACCGCCGAATACTGGCCGAACGCGGACTTCACCGGGACGCCGACGGTGCGGCGGGTCGAGCCGGGCGTGAACCACAACTGGAAGTTCACCGGCTCACCGGACGCGAAGATCCCGGCGGAGACCTTCTCGTCGCGCTGGACCGGGCAGGTCGCCGCGCGCGACACCGGGAAGTACACGTTCACCACGGTCTCGGACGACACCGTGCGGCTGTGGGTCGACGGGAAACTCCTGATCGACAACACCACACCCCACGGGCCCAGTGTCGACAAAGCGACTCTCGACCTGGTCGCCGGGCGGTCCTACGCGATCCGGCTCGAACACACCGAACGCGGCGGGGAGGCGTCGATGAAGCTGCTGTGGTCGAGCCCGAACACTCCGCAGCAGGTGATCCCGGCGCGTCAGTTGCACCCGGCCGGCTGAGCGTTCGGTACAGCTGGTCGTGAGTGGCGTTTCGGGTTCTAACCCGAAACGCCACTCACGACCCACGCGACCAGGCGCTTATCCCCCGCTTACCCCCTCCCGGGGCAGACTGGCCAGGTGAGAGTGCTGGTGGTGGAAGACGAGCGGCTCCTGGCGGACACGATCGCCGAGGGCCTGCGACGGTTCTCCATGGCCGTCGACGTCTGCTACGACGGCGCGCAGGCCCTGGACCGGGTGGGGGTGCACGGCTACGACGTCGTCGTGCTCGACAGGGACCTCCCCGTCGTGCACGGCGACGAAGTCTGCGCCGCGGTGATCGGGACCGGCGGCGAGGCCCGGGTCCTCATGCTGACGGCCGCGGCCGACGTCAACGACCGGGTCGCCGGGCTGGGCCTCGGCGCCGACGACTACCTGACGAAACCGTTCGCGTTCGCCGAACTCGTCGCCAGGGTGCAGGCGCTCTCGCGGCGCGCGCGGCCGGCGTTGCCACCGGTGCTGGAACGCGGCGGCGTCGTCCTCGACCTGCCCCGGCACCAGGCGTCCCGCGACGGCCGGTTCCTTCCCTTGTCCCCCAAGGAATTCGCCGTCTTGGAGGTGCTCATGCGCGCCGAAGGGACCGTGGTCAGCGTGGAAGAACTGCTGGAGAAGGCGTGGGACGAACACGCCGACCCGTTCACGAACGCCGTCCGCGTGGCGATGATGACGTTGCGGCGCAAACTCGGCGAACCGCCGCTGATCGAGACCGTGCCCGGCGCGGGTTACCGGTTCGGGTCGTGAAACCGCTCCGGCTCTCCGTCCGCACCAAGCTGACGGCGCTCTACGGCGGCGCGTTCCTGATCGTCGGGCTCGCCCTGCTCATCGTCAACTACCTGCTGGTGAGCTCGACCCTGCCGGATACGGCGGCGTTCGCGAACGGAGCGACCGCGGGCGCCCAGATCGAGGTCGCCAGGGCGTATCCGATGGACACGACGAGCATCCTCCCCGCCGAACGAGCCCAGGCCACGCAACTGGTCGCGACGTCGATCACCGAATACCGCTCGGACGTCCTTTCGACCCTGCTGTGGCAATCACTGGTGGCGTTGGCGATCGCCGGCGGCCTCGCGGTGCTGCTCGGCTGGCTGATGGCGAGCCGCGTACTGCGGCCGTTGCACGCGATCACTTCCACGGCACGGAAACTCGAGGTCGAAAACCTCGACCGGCGCATCGACCTCGACGGCCCCGACGACGAACTCAAGGAACTCGCGGACACCTTCGACGGCATGCTCGACCGGCTCGCCGTGTCCTTCGACAGCCAGAAACGCTTCGTCGCCAACGCTTCCCACGAACTGCGGACCCCGCTCGCGGTGCAGCGGACGCTGGTCGAGGTCGCGATGGCCGCCCCCGACGCGAGCCCCGAGGTCCGGAAACTCGGCGAACATCTGATCTACACCAACGAACGCAGCGAACGGATGATCGAAGGCCTGCTCGTGCTCGCCCGCAGCGACCGCGGCCTGACCGCGCGAGCCCCCGTGCGGCTGGACGAGGTCGCGGCGACGGTGATCCGGTCGGCGTCGGCCATGGCCGAGGAGGCGGGGGTCACGGTGGAGTCGCGGCTGCGGCCGCGGACGGTGTCCGGCGATCCCGTGCTGCTGGAACGGCTGGTCACGAACCTGGTGCACAACGCCATCACCTACAACCGCCAGGGCGGCTGGATCCACGTCGACATCGGCGGCGATCCGGCGCTGGTGGTGCGCAACACCGGCCCGCAGGTGCCGCTGGACGCCGTACCCGCCCTGTTCGAGCCGTTCCGCCGGCTTTCGGGCGACCGTACCGGCGACTCCCGCAACGCCGGGCTCGGCCTGTCGATCGTCCGGTCCATCGCGAAGGCGCACGGCGGGACCGCGGGCGCGGAACCGGGCGGCCGCGGCGGCGGACTGGTCGTCCGGGTGCGGCTGCCGTAGATTCCCCCGATCGTGACTGTGCGTGTCCGGCGCGTCACGCGGCAAGCCGCCCTTCGCTCCCGCAGAATTCCCCTTGCCGTCATGAACAAAATAGTGAGCAGGACACAGGACATCGGCGCGCCTCACACGTCAAGGCGACGCGCCGTTTTAACGTGGACACCCACAAAGGTGAAGAATCGGGGAGGCGAGAATGCGAGCGCTACGGGTGGTCGGGCTGCACGAGGACGGTAAGTCCATCGTGTGCGAAGACCCGGCGAGCCGCACGCGCTTCCTGCTCCCCGCGGATGAGAGGCTGCGAGCGGCGGCGAGGGGTGACATCACCCGCCTCGGCCAGATCGAAATCGAGTTGGAGAGCCAAATGCGGCCACGCGAGATCCAGGCACGAATCCGGGCCGGTGAGTCCGTGGAGCAGGTCGCGAGCAGCGCCGGCGTCACCGTGCAGCGCGTCGAGCGGTTCGCGTACCCCGTCCTGCTCGAACGATCCCGCACCGCCGAACTGGCCCAGCGGGCGCATCCGGTCCGCGAGGACGGCCCCGACGTCCAGACCCTCGGCGAGGTCGTCGCGCACTCCTTCGGGCAGCGCGGTCACGACTACAGCCAGGCGACCTGGGACTCCTGGCGAGGCGACGACGGCAAGTGGGTCGTCGTGCTCAGCTGGAAGGCCGGCCGTTCGGACAACCGCGCGCACTGGGCGTTCGCACCCGGCGCGCACGGCGGCACCGTGCAGGCCCTCGACGAGAACGCCGAAGTCCTGCTCAACCCCAACGCCTACCGTGCCCCGCGCACGGTACGGGCACTCGAGCCCGGCCGGGACGCGGTCGTCCAGCCGACTCTCGATTCGGTCCCGGACGAGCCGGTCGCGAAGGTGATCGACGCGCCGATAGCCGAGCCCGAAGAAGATGCCGAGCCACCACTTCCGGCTGACGAGCCGGAGGAAGTGGCCGAACCCGCTCCACGGGCGAAGGGGAAGAAGAACCACCCCATCGTTCCATCCTGGGAAGACGTCCTCCTGGGCGTCCGATCGCAACGAGGTTGAATCCGCACGTAGTGGCCCCTTCCGGTGGAGGGGCCATTACGTGCGTCCGGGGACCTGCGCGATCAGGGATTTCGGCGCCACGAGGCAATACGCGTCGGTGACGATCTGTCCGATCTCGGCCCAGTCGACGTCGGTGTCCAGCCGCACCCCGAGCCACCCCCGGTGGCCGACATACGGCGGCCGGAAGAACCGCTCCGGCTCGGCGCCCACCAGCTCCTCCTGCGCCCCGGGCGGCGCCGGGCACCAGAAGGCGACCTTGTCGTCGTGATGACGGTCCGCGTACATGACGAACGTCTTCTTGCCGCGTACGAACCAGGTCGGCTCGCCGTGACTGAGCCGCTCGGAGGTTTCCGGCAGCGCGAGACAGAGCCGTCTGAGTGAATCGAGCGGATCTCCGGCCATGGATCTCAGTATTCCTAGAAAACGACGATCAGCACGCCGATCCACGCGATCACGATCCCCGCGGCCGCGCCGAACGACGCCCACCGCACGATCGGCACCCGCCGCGCGAGCCACAGCGACGGCGTGATCCCGGCGGTCACGACGGCGGACGCGAGCAGCGCGAGCCAGCCGTTGGTCTCGCGCGCGAGGGTGTTCGCCAAGGCCAGCATCGCCACGACGACCACGGCCGCGACGAACGCCGAGACCGTCAGCCCGGTCAGCCACGGTGTCGGCTCCCCTGCCGGGTCCGGGGTGCCGAAGAGGCGCCGCGCGAGTTCGCTGCGGGGTGCGGGGGCGGGCGGGTCGATGATGACGCCGTCGCCGGACACGGGGTCGACGAACCGCACCGACGTGCCCATCGTGGCGGCGACCCGCTGGGCGAGCTGGCGGCCTCGCTGGGAGACCACGGAAGCGGCTTCGGTGCCGGAGGAGCCGACGGCGGAGGCGACCCTGGCCCATTCGTGCAGCGCCTGGGCGAGATCCGAACCGATCGCGAGTGAATGCGGGTCCACCTCGCGCGCGCTTTCGCCGCCCGGCCCGGCCAGCACCGCGCGTCCCTCACGGATCCGCAATTCCATGGGTTCTCCTCGTGATCGCTCGGGTGCTCACGATAGCGGTGGACGCGTCTCGTAGAACGCGATCGCGCCCGCCGTCGCGACATTCAGCGAATCGACGCCTTCCGGCATCGGGATCCGCACCGCGACGTCGGCGGCGGCGATGGCCTCGTCGGTCAGGCCGGGACCCTCCGCGCCCAGCATCAACGCGACCTTCCCCGGTGTCTGGTCCCGTAACTGGCGCAGCGAAACGGAATCCGCACGAGGAGTCAGGGCCGCGATGCGGAAACCGCGGTCCCGCAGCGATTCCAGGTCGCCGGGCCAGGACCCGAAGGTGGCGAACGGGACGCGCAGGACGTGCCCCATCGAGACGCGGACACTGCGCCGGTACAGCGGGTCCGAGCAGCCGGCGCCGAGCAGGATCCCGTCGACGCCGAGCGCGGCCGCGTTGCGGAACAACGATCCGAGGTTCTCGTGGTCACCGACGCCTTCGAGGATCGCGAGCACCCGTGCGCCGTCGATGACGTCTTCGACCGACGGCGGCGGAACCGGCCGGTCGGCGACGGCCAGGATCCCGCGGTTCAGGTGGAATCCGACCACGTCGGCCATCGTCTCGGCCGAAGTCACGTAACCGGGGACGTCGACCGCGTCCAGGGCTTCGCCCAATTCGTGGAATCGCCGCTCCACACCGAGGAGGGAACGAACCGGATAACGGGATTTGAGCAGCCGCTCGACCACGACGGTGCCTTCGGCGATCACAAAGCCACGCCCACCCGGCCTATCGGGACGCCGATCGGCTGTGGACAAGTCGCGGAAATCGTCGAGCCGCGGGTCGTCGCGGTCGTCGATGGTGATCAGTTCAGCCACCCGGAGAGTGTGTCATCCGCCCGCTGCGCGGCGTTTGCGTCCGAACGTCGACGGGTAGGTGGTACGAACGGAGGTATTTTGCTGTCAGTTAACCCCTAGTGACAGAGAGCACCAGTTTGGCCGCTAGCCGGGCGACAGCGATGCGTGAAACCGTTGGGCCGCCTGGCAGTCCCGCCTGGATCCCGCGGAGCGTGGCCAATGAGGAGCTCGACGAACATGGGTAAGAATCTTTCGGCGGACCCCTCCGAGCCGCAGGATCGCGGCCGATATCGCCGGAAGGTCCAGCGCTGCCTCGACACCTTGGCCCGCATGCTCACCGATGGAAGTTTTTCCTTCCCGCGCAAGAACATCGGACTCGAGGTCGAGCTGAACCTCGTCGACGCGGAGATGCGCCCGTCGATGACGAACACGACGGTCCTCGAGGCGCTGAACGACCCGTCGTTCACCACCGAGCTCGGCCAGCACAACCTGGAGCTCAACGTGCCGCCGCGGCCGCTGGCCGGCGAATCCGCGCTCCAGCTGGAGGACGACCTCAACGCGTATCTGGGCGCCGCGTCGCGCAAGGCCGAGGAATCCGGCGCCTCGCTGGCGATGATCGGCATCCTCCCGACGCTGCGGCACGAGCACTTCGACCAGAAGTGGCTCACCAACAACGCCCGTTATTCGTTGCTCAATGACCGGATCTTCGCCGCTCGTGGCGAGCGCACGGTCCTCTCGATGGAGGGCGCGCCGCTGCCGGGCAGGCAGCCCGAGCGGCTGCGCAGCTACTCCGAATCGATCCTCCCCGAGGCCGCGTGCACCTCCGTCCAGCTGCATCTGCAGGTCGCGCCGGAGGAGTTCGCGGCGCATTGGAACGCGGCGCAGGCGCTCGCGGGCGTCCAGGTCGCCGTCGGCGCGAATTCGCCGTTCCTGCTCGGCAAGGCGCTCTGGCACGAGACCCGGATCCCACTGTTCCTGCAGGCCACGGACACCCGGCCCGAAGAACTGAAGAACCAGGGCGTGCGGCCGAGGGTGTGGTTCGGCGAGCGATGGATCACGTCGATCTTCGACCTGTTCGAGGAGAACGTCCGGTACTTCCCCGGCCTCCTGCCCGAGACCGATCGCGAGGATCCGATCGAGGCGCTCGACTCCGGGCAGGCGCCGAAACTCACCGAGCTGCGGATGCACAACGGCACCGTCTGGCGCTGGAACCGGCCGGTGTACGACGTCGTCGACGGCCTTCCGCATCTGCGGGTGGAGAACCGCGTACTGCCCGCCGGCCCGACCGTCGTCGACATGGTCGCGAACGCCGCCTTCTTCTACGGCGCGCAGCGGGCCCTCGCCGAGGCCGACCGTCCAGTGTGGACACAGATGTCGTTCCAGGCCGCCGAGGAGAACATGTACGCGGGCGCGCGCCGGGGTTTCGACGCGCAGCTGTACTGGCCGGGTATCGGCTGGATCCCGCCGGACGAGCTCGTGCTGCGGGTCCTGCTGCCGCTGGCGCACGAGGGACTGCGCCGGTCGGACGTTTCGGACGAGGCGAGAGAGCGCTATCTCGGCATCATCGAGCAGCGGTGTCTCACCAGGCGGACCGGCGCGGCGTGGCAGCGGGAGTACGTCCTGCGCGCGGAGGAGCGCGGCGCCGAACGGGAGACCGCGCTGAACCGGATGCTGGGCCGGTATCTGGAGCTGTCCGCCACGGAGACGCCGGTGCACACCTGGCCACTGGAGGCTTAGGGGGTGCCTCCCAAACCGAGGCTCGGCTGGGCCGTGAGGACACGCGCGCGCGTTTCTTTTCGGCCGGAGGCCTCGGATTTGCGGAGGTGGGCCGCTGTCACGGCCGGCTGAGTGACCAGCTGACGCCGCGGCCCGGCTACGGAAATCCGAAAGCGCGCTTTGAGACACCGGGTTTAGAGTTTCCTCTCAGGGAGGTGGCTCGTGCCCAAGATCATCGGCCGCTCGCTGGAGGAGCACCGGCGCGAGGTCCGCAGCAGGGTGTTCGACGTCCTGCGCGGCCAGCTGTACGAGCGCGGGTTCGACGCGATCACGCTCGCCGGTGTCGCCGCTGAAGCGGGCCTCGGCCGGACGGCGATGTACAACCACTTCCCCGACAAGGAAAGCCTGCTGGTGGCCTTCGTCGAGGACGAGGCGACGCGGTACGTCGAACGGCTGACGGCAGCCGTCGGGAAGGCCGACACTCCGGTCGAGAAGCTTTCGACGTTCGTCCGGCTCCAGCTGCGGGTGCTCGCCGAGTACCACCTGCCACCGGGGACGGCGCTCGCGTCGGCGCTGGCGCCCGCCGCGTACCGGCGGATCAGCGCGCATGCCGACCCGATCACCGGCCAGCTGCGGGAGATCCTCGCGGAGGGGGTGCCGGACGAGGATCCGGACGTCCTGATCCCGATGATCACCGCCGCGCTCGGCAGCCGCCAGGTGGTCGACGTGCCACCCGAACGGCTGGACGACGCGATCGAGGGCGCCGTGCGCTTCGTGCTCAGAGCGGTCGGGATGTCGGAAAACCCGTGAATTAGGGTAGCCTAACCCGCAGTTGTGCCTTACGCTCTTTCTGACAGCATGTCAGATCGATGCTTGGAGGCTCTGTCCATGCCGGTGACCACCGACGTCGAATCCGGGCCGTTCTCCGCGACCCTGCGCGCCTCCACCCTGCCCGCCCACGAGCGGGCCAACCACTCCGAGTACATGAACGCGCTGCTCGGCGGCGAGCTCACGCGCGACGGGTACACGCGGCTGGCGATCCAGTACTACTTCATCTACCAGGCGATCGAGCAGGCCGCCGACAAGCTGGCGAAAGACCCGGTGGCGGGCAAATTCGTCTTCGAGGAGCTGCGGCGGCTGCCCAGCCTCGAACGCGACCTCGAACACCTCGTCGGCCCGGACTGGCGCGAGACCGTCCGGCCGCTGCCCTCGACGGAGCGTTACGCGCGGCGTGTGGCCGAGGCGTCGGACTGGTCCGGCGGATTCGTCGCCCACCACTACACGCGCTACCTCGGCGACATCGCCGGCGGTCAGGTCATCCGGCGGCTGCTGGAACGGAAGTACGAGCTCGACGAGGCGGGGTCGCTGTTCTACCACTTCGACCAGCTGGGCAGCGCTCCCAAGTTCCGGGACAACTACCGCGAACAGCTGAACGCGGCGCCGTGGAGCGAGGACGAACGCGCGCGGCTGATCGAAGAGGCCATCGTGGCCTTCGAGTGCAACATCGCGGTGTTCGACGAGCTGGCGAGCGAGCTGGACGAGTACCGGGCCGCCTGACCTCGTGCGTCCGGTCGCGGGGTAGGGCCGGCCCCACCCCGCGATCGGCGGTCCGCCGGATCCCCTCACCCCGGGGAAATCCCTAACTTTCCAGGTATGTTCCGAATCGCGGCCACCGCCGCCCTGCTGACCGTCGCGATGGTCCTGACCGCTCCCGCCGCCCAAGCCGCGACACCCGCCGCCGTCTTTGACGAAATCCTCCCGCGAAGCCTTGCCGAGCACCACATTCCCGGTGCCGCCGTGGTGGTCGTCGAGGGCGGTAAGACCGTGTTCTCGAAGGGTTACGGCGTGTCCTCAGTGGACACTCAGGCCAAGGTGGACCCTGAGCGCACCGGGTTCTTGATCAACTCCGTCGGCAAGTCGATCGCCGCGACGGCCGCGATGCAGCTCGTCGAACAGGGCAAGCTCGCACTGGACGCCGACGTCAACACGTACCTGAAGTCGTTCAAGATCCCCGAAACCTTCCCCGGCCGACCGGTCACCCTGTCGTCCCTGCTCACCCACACCGCGGGTTTCGAAGACCGCGTGTACCGGATGTTCACGCCACGGGAAGAGAAACTGCCGACGCTCGCGGAGCACCTCGCGGCCGAGATGCCCACCCGGGTCCGCCCGCCCGGCGAGGTCGCCCTCTACTCGAACTACGGCTACGCGCTGGCCGGGCATCTCGTGGAGCTCGCGTCAGGACAGTCCTATTCGGACTATGTGCGGCAGCACATCTTCGAACCGTTGGGAATGAAGGACAGCAGCGTCGCGCAGCCCACGCCGGATGTCCCGCTGGCGACCGGCTACCGCTGGGACGGCTCCGCGCAGGTCGTCCCGCCCGCCAACTTCGGCCCCGAACCGCCCGCGGGCGACGGGAACGTCGCGACTCCGGCCGACATGGGCCGCTACCTGTCCGCGAACCTCGTCCCCGGCGTGTTCAGCCGTCCCCTGCTCGACCAGCTGCACGGCGCGCGGTTCCGCAACGATCCGCGCCTGCCCGCGATGGGTTTCGGTTTCTCCGAGCGGTATCTGAACGGCCTGCGCCTGGTGGAGAAGACCGGTGACTCACCGGGTTTCTTCAGCGTGCTGGAACTCGTGCCGGAGAAGAACACCGGCGTGTACCTGGCGTTCAATGGCGGCGCGTTCTCCGGCGACGCCGCCGCGGTGACCGCCGAAGTGCTGAAAGCCTTCGTCGACCGGCTACAGCCCGCCACACCCGTCCCCGCTCCCGTGAAGCTCGCGGGTGATGTCTCACGGTTCGAAGGCAGCTACAACAACACACGGCTGGACTACGACAACTTCACGAAGGTCCGCGCGCTCGCGGGCGGTGTCACGGTGACCGCGGACGGCGACGGCGTGCTGACGACTTCCGGCCTCGGAGAGGGGACCCGGCGCTGGACACAGACCGAACCGGGGCTGTTCACCGACGCCGCCGGTGAGCGCATCGCGTTCCGCGAGTCCGGCGAGGAGGTCCTGCTCTTCGCGGGCGACGACCCGAACTCCTCCTACCAACGGACGTCATGGCTCGGCTCGCCCTCCACGCACCTGCTGATCCTCGGTGTCTCGCTGCTGCTCCTCCTGGGCGCGCTGGTGTGGTGGCCGATTCGCGCGTTCGTCCGGCGCGGCCGGGAACGGAACCCGTCGGGCGCTCGGTTCGCGACCGTCGCCGCCTGGTCCGCGGCGCTGGCCGTCCTGCTGTTCACGACCGGTTTCGCCCTGCTCATGAGCGATCTGAGCGCCGCCGCCGTGGCGCTGACGTCCGGCCACTCGCCGTTGCTGAGCGTCACCTTGCTCCTGCCGAACGCCGTCCTGCTCCTGACCGGCGCGGCCGTCGTCTGCGCGGTGCTCGCCTGGGTCCGCGGCTGGTGGACCACGCCCGCCAGGATCACCTACACGGTGGTTTCCGTTGCCCTGCTCGCCTTCCTCGGCGTCATCGCCTCTTATCACCTGGTGGGACTGCCCTACCTGGCTTGATGACCGCCGTCACATCGCCTTGACCTCCAGCTAACTGGAGCTAGCAGGGTGGGTTTCAGGCGGTGGTCCCACCGGGTACAGCCGCTACGAACGGGTCGTTCCACCTGGGGAGAAACGCGGCGCCCCCGGTCGCCGCAAACGGGTGAAGACGACTAAGTTCGTCCTTGGAAACTTGTGTCGAAGACAGAAGGAGGGCCGATGGCCCGCTACGTGCTCCCCGATCTCGACTATGACTACAGCGCTCTGGCGCCGCACATCTCGGGCGAGATCAACGAGCTGCACCACAGCAAGCACCACGCGACCTACGTCAAGGGCGCGAACGACACGCTCGACAAGATCGCCGAGGCCCGCGAGGCCGGCAACTTCGGTGACATCGTCGGCCTGCAGACCACGCTGGCGTTCCACCTCGCCGGGCACGCCAACCACGTCGTGTGGTGGAAGATCCTCTCCCCGGAAGGCGGCGACAAGCCGACCGGCGAGCTGGCCTCCGCGATCGACGAGGCGTTCGGCTCCTTCGACAAGTTCAAGGCGCAGTTCACCGCGGTCGCCACCACGATCCAGGGCAACGGCTGGGCCGCGCTCTCCTGGGACCCGATCGGCAAGACGCTGATCACCCAGCAGCTGCGCGACCACCACAACAACCTGGTCCTCCCGACCACGCCGATCCTGCTGGTCGACGTCTGGGAGCACGCGTTCTACCTGGACTACAAGAACGTGAAGCCGGACTACGTCAAGGCGCTCTGGAACATCTTCAACTGGGCCGAGATCTCCAAGCGGTTCGACAACGCCGTCGCCGGTGGCAACGGCCTGCTGCTCGGCTGACTTCTCGCCACGAAACGGGGCTCTCCTACCGGGAGGGCCCCGTTCTTCGTTCTTGACCTCCAGCCGAGTCGAGGTGTCAAGGTGGTCGCATGGACGTCGCCGCATACCTCGACCGACTCGGGCTCGACCGCCCCGCCACCGCGGACGTCGCCGCGTTGCGGACGCTGCAGGAGCGCCACCTCGCGGTGGTGCCGTTCGAGAATCTGAGCATCCACCTCGGCGAACCGATCGTCCTGGACGCCGAGACACTGTTCGAAAAGATCGTGCGGCGGCGGCGTGGTGGCTTCTGTTACGAGCTGAACGGGCTCTTCGCCGCCTTGCTGGGCGAGCTGGGCTTCGACGTCACTCTGCAGGCCGCGAAGGTCTTCCGGCCGGACGGGACCCTCGGGCGGCCGTTCGACCACGCAGTCGTCCGTGTCGAGCTGGAAGAGCCGTGGCTGGCGGACGTCGGCTTCGGCCGGTTCAGCCGGTTCCCGCTGCGGCTGTCCGCCACCGAGGCGCAGGCCGACCCGGACGGCGAGTTCCTGGTGCTCGACGCGCCTCACGGCGACATCGACGTCCTCCAGGACGGCAAGCCCCAGTACCGGATCGAGCGGCGGCCGCGGGCGCTGGACGAGTTCGTCCCGACGGCGTTCTGGCAGGCGACCTCGCCGGATTCGCATTTCACGCAGGGGCCGACCTGCTCGCTGCCGACCAAGCACGGCCGCGTCACGCTGGCGGGTGACAAGCTGATCGTCACCACCCACGGCGTCCGCACGGAGACCAGGCTTTCGGGTGACGAGGAGATCCTGGAGGCGTATCGGAAGGAGTTCGGGATCGAACTCGACCGGGTGCCTTGACCCGAGCGGCGCGGTCATCGACCATGAACCCTCCGGAATGAACGAAGCCCCGCCTCCGGGGGTGACCCGGTTGCGGGGCTTCGTCCGTTCCCGAACTGACTGCCGCTCCCACCACGAAGCGGACGTGTATGAGGTTAGCCTAACCTCATCTTCCCCGGCAAGGGGTTCCGCCGAGAGACGCCGATCTCACCCTTATGAGTGACTTGTCCCATGACTCTTCTCAGCGGCAAGGCCGTGGTGATCACCGGCTCCGGACAGGGCCTGGGCAGGGCTTTCGCGCACAATGCGGCCGCACAGGGCGCGGCGGTCGTGGTGAACGACGTCGAAGCGGGGATCGCGGACGAGGTCGCGCGGGAGATCCGCGCACTGGGCGGGCGGGCTGTGTCCCATGAGGGTTCGGTCGCCGACGCCGAGCAGGCCGCCGGGCTGATCGACCGGTGCGTCGCCGAATTCGGACGACTCGACGGCCTGGTCAACAACGCCGGCGTCAACTACCGGGCCGAGCCGTGGGCGGCCGACCCGGCGCGGATGCGTGAAGTGGTCGAGGTCAACGTGCTCGGCCCGCTGTTCTGCGGGACCGCGGCGGCGAAGGTACTGCGTGCCCAGGGCGGCGGCGTGATCGTGAACGTCGGCTCCGGCTCGATGATCGGCCAACGGCGCGCGGCCGCGTACTCGGCGTCGAAGGGCGCTGTCGCCTCCATGACCGCCTCGTGGGCGGCGGACCTGGCCGAACACGGCATCCGGGTCAACGCCGTCGCGCCCGTGGCCTGGACGCGGATGGCCTGGAACGATCCGAGCGTCGTCCAGACCCCTGAGCACACCCCGGAACGGGTGGCGCCGCTGGTGACGTACCTGCTCAGCGACCTCTCGGCGGGGATCACCGGGCAGATCCTCCGGTTCCGCGGCGACATCCTGTGCGTGCTGCGGCAAACCGCGATCAAGGACCCCGTGCTGGACCGGGACGGCTGGACCGTCGAAGACATCGCGTCGGCGTTGGACGGCGAGCTGCGGGAGGCACTGGAACCGCCTCCGTCAGCGAGATGGTCGTGAGTGGCCGCGCCTGGTCGAAAGTCCGTGAAGGCCTCCTTGAGGGACTCTGGGTCCCTCAAGGAGGCCTTCACGGACTGGGACACCCAGGCGTGGCGTGGGCGAAAGCGTGACTCGCGTGATCAGGGACGTGACTCACGTGATCGGAGACCGCTCAGGGTGTTCCGGCTTCAATCACGTGAGTTGCGGCTTCGATCACGTGAGTGCGGTGCCACGGCGCCGGTGGTAATGCCACGTCACCGCCGCGAGCAGCGGTCCCCAAAGCACCAACGGCGCGTAGAGGACGACGACCAGCCAGTACGCCCAAGGCTCGCCCGCCATTTCGCCGATGAAGGTCGTGTACACGAAGAAGCCTCCGTAGACCGTCGTGGCCACTGCGCCGAGCGAGGAGACGACCACCACCTTGCGGGCGGAAACGGGCTTGCCGCCGACGAAGGGAAGCCATCTCGGCCAGGTCTCGCCCCACGGCTGGATGAGACCGAGCGCCAGGAAGGCGACCGCTTCGGAGAACACGGCGAGGAACACGAGATAGAGCGAGCCCCAGCCGGGAGTGTTCAAGCTGTCCAATTCGGACTGAGCCAGCCCGAACGGGATCCCGACCGCGAGCCCCAGCCGCCAAAGGCCGGACGGGACGTTCACCAGTGCGACGGTGTGCGCCGAGCACTTCGCCCATCCGGGCACTCCTGGAACGCTGCGAAACGCTGTGCTGTCCATGTCTTGAAGCCTCGTCGGACGTGCTTCGCGACGGTTCCCTCCGGTGGTGCTTCGGGCTCCCCCACGAGAGGGGAACGACATCATCTTCCTTGCGTACAAGCAACGGCATCACACTCGGCCGATGATCTTCTTGTCGGCCCTCACCGGAACAATGACCGGATGACCAGCCACGTGTTCGTCGACGAAAAGCAAAGAGCGCGGCATCTACGTGCCTTCGAAGAACCACTGCCGGCCGTACCGGATGCCCTCGCCTGGTGCTGGCAACGTGGCGGCCATCCGAACCGTATGAGGTCCGGATACGCGAAACCCGGCCCACCCACCGTCCGGAAGGCTGCCGGGTCCACTTCGCCGGTTTACTAACCAGCGCTGGTCCAAGTCTACCGCAGCCCTCCCCGAACGCCCACTCCGCGGATCCGCCCATCGGGTTGGCGTTTCGCCGGACACCGGGCGCCCGACGGACTAGCTTCACCCCGTGGCCACCCCGAACGACTACCGCGCCATCGCGCGCAAGACCGACCGTCCGATGTGGATCTGGGCGGGCTGCGCGCTGGCCAGTGTGCTGCTGCTGTTCGGCGTCGGCATCGTCGTCGCGATCACCGTGCTGAACCAGGACGACGAGCCCGAAGCCGAGCTCCCCGCGACCTGGCCGTCCAGGTCCGGACAGGCGCTCCGCCCGGTCACGATGCCGACGGGCGAGATGGTGGCCGCACTGACGGACGAAACCGCCGCGCAGGTGCTGTGCCAGGCGATCCCGGAGCAGCGCTGGGAGGAGATCCTCGGTGGCCGCACGCTTCGCGAGGCCGGCCAGTCCTGCCACGCGGTCACCGCGCAGCTCGACGTCAGCGCGCAGATGGCGCCGGCGCTGCCGGACGATACGAGCCGCGGTCTGCCCACGCGGACCACGGTCGCGGGCAAGCTCGCGGTCATCGCCACGAACGAGGACGGCACCAGCCTGAGCGTCGAGCTCGTCGAAGTCGCGCCGCACAATGGCGCCTCGCCCGTGCTGCACGTCTCGATCCGCGGCAGGACCGTGAAGAGCCCGGAAACCGAGAAGAAGGCGAGGTCGCTCACCGAAGCGCTGATCGCGGGCGCGATGCCGCCGGGACCGAAGTTGCCGAAAATCGGCGAGAACGGCGAGATCCCGCTAGAGAAGACCGCACCCGGCCCGATCAAGGACAAGCCGCTGCCGGTGATCTCGTGGCTGCTGTGCGGAGAACTCGGCCGCGCGCTCGGCGACCCGGCCGACATGGCGAAGCCGACGTTCTTCGCCGGATGCGAGCTGAACGGCGTGACCGCGGACTACAGCGAGCTGTCCACCGCCGTCGCCCCGACCACGACGGTCGCCGGGCTGCCTGCCCAAGTCGACGGACGAGGCGTCGTCGTGCAGCTCACCGGCGATCCGGCCGGGCAGACGCTCAAGTTCAAGGGCACCGGCGACCTCGTGGCCCTCGCCGAGAAGATGGTGCCGCCGCTGCTCGGCCGCTAGGCGCGGTAGTTCGACAAGAGGTCGCCGAGCAGCGTCTCGTATGCCGTCCGCTCGAAACGGGCGCCGGTGAACCGGTACTCCTCCGGGTCATCGAACGGCTCGTAGTCGGTTTGCCAGCCGAAGGCCCGCCACTCGACCACGTCGTCACCGAAGGCGACCTCGACGCTGTAGGCGCCGCAGCCGAGATCGCCACACAGCGGACACATCAGCAGCGCGACCCGGCCGTCGTCGAAATCGCCCGGCAGGCGCCCCAGAAGACGGCGAAGCGTCTCGACCGCGGACTCGCGCCACCTGTCGTCGTCCAGGAACAACGGCGTCCGCTGCTCAGCGGGAACCATCGAGCGCAGCGCGACGCCATCGATCGTCCAGTCGAGGAACCCGGTCCCCGACGGTTCGACGCCGAGCCGCTTCACACCCGTTCCCGCTTCAGCACGCGCAGACCGTTCCCGAACCGCCGCACCGGCAGGCTCACCCCGCCACGCCGGATCAGCACGACGGCGCACACCACCGCGGCGACCGCCGAGATAGCGCCGCCGATGTAGAACGGCGAGCGGCCGCCGAAGGCGTCGGCCATCCAGCCGGTCATCGGGCCGCCGATGGGGTTGCCGCCGATCAGCACCAGCACGTACAGGCCCATCACCCGGCCGCGCATCTCCGGGCTGACCGCGGTCTGCACGAGCGCGTTCGCCGTGTTCAGGAAGGTGATCGTGGCGAAGCCGAGCGGGATCAGCGCGAGGCCGAAGGTCAGGTACGTCGGCATGAACGCGGTGATCACCTCGAACGCGCCGAGCAGGAACGCCGAGATCAGCAGCAGCCGCACGCGCGGACCGCCGCGGGTGTTGCGACGGGCCGACATCAGCGCGCCGGTGAAAGTGCCGACGGCGACCAGCGTCGACAGCAGACCATAACCGTCGGCGTTCGTGTGGAAGACGTTCGCGGCGACGATCGGCAGCGACGTGAAGTACGTGATACCGAACGTGCTCACGAAGAACACCAGCACCATCACGGTCATCAGGTCACTGCGCCGCCGGACGTACCGCAGCCCCTCGACGAGCTGCCCCTTCTCGCGCGGGATGGCCGGGCCGCGGAAGAGCTTGTCCGGGTTCATCAGCACCAGCGCGGCGATGACGGCGCCCGTGCTCACCGCGTTCGCCATGAACAGCCAGCCGGTGCCGACCCAGGTGATCGCGAAACCCGCGATGGCCGGGCCGACGATCCGGGCCATGTTGAAGATCGACGAGTTGAGCGCGACGGCGTTGGTGACCTTGTCCCTGCCCACCATCTCGGCGACGAACGACTGCCGCGCGGGCACTTCCAGCGAGGCCGTCACGCCGAGGGTGAAGCAGAGGAGGTACACGTGCCAGAGCGCCGCGATCCCGCTCAGGTCGAGGGCGCCGAGGACCACCGCCTGCGTCAGCACGGCGATCTGGATACCGATCAGCAGCCGCCGTTTGTCGACGCGGTCGGCCAGCACGCCCGCCCACAGCGAGAGGAACAGCGTCGGCGCGAACTGCAGCGCGACCGCGATGCCGAGCGCGATCGGGTCGTTGCCGCTGAGGGTGAACACCAGCCAGTCCTGCGCGATGCGCTGCATCCAGGTGCCGATGTTCGAGATGACCTGGCCGGTGAAGAAAAGCCGGTAGTTGCGGACCTTCAGCGAGGAGAACATGCTCCCGCGCGGCTTCTCGCGCGCGGGCGGTGGCGGTGGAGCGGGTTCCCGGGTAACGGCGGTCTTGGAAGGACACTGTGTTTCGTTACCCGTGGTCGTCACCGCTGTTAGTTCCCCGCCATCCTGTCGATGATCTCGGAGGCGCGAGAGAGCACTTCACGTTCTTCGGCGCTCAACTCCGCCAATTGCTTGTCCAGCCAGATCTCCCGCGCGGTGATCTGCTCGATCACGTAGGCCCGGCCGCGATCGGACAGTTCGACGATGGCCTGGCGGCCGTCCGTCGGATGCGGCCTGCGCTCGACGTAACCCATCTCCTCGAGCGCGGCGATCACCCTCGTCATCGAAGGTGGCTGGACGCCTTCCTTCGCGGCGAGCTGGCCAGGGGTCAGCGCACCGCATTTGTGCAACGTCGACAACGCGGACACCTGGGTCAGCGAGATGCCGTCACCGGCACGCTGGGCCCGTAGCCGTCGATTGAGCCGCACCACCGCGAGACGCAGGCGGCTCGCCAGTGAGCGCTCGTGCGTGTCTCCGGACATATAGTTAGCATACCTCACGATCGGATCATCGGCCCGTGAGATCGCCCACGGATGACATAACCGCTGGTCAGTTGAACGCGGCCTGGATCGGCCCGACCGCGAAATAGGCCACGAACATCGCCGCGATACCCCACATCAGCGGGTGCACGCCCTTGGCCTTGCCGGTGACCGCGCGGATGACGACGTAGCTGACGAAGCCGGCGCCGATGCCGTTGGCGATCGAGTAGGTGAACGGCATGACCACGATGGTCAGGAACGCGGGCAGCGCGACGGTGAAGTCGGAGAAGTCGATCTCCTTGACCTGGCTCATCATCAGCGCGCCGACGACGACCAGCGCCGGAGCGGCGGCCTCGACCGGGACGACCTGGTAGAGCGGGGTCAGGAACATGGCCGCGATGAACAGCACGCCGGTGACGACGTTCGCGAGCCCGGTCCTGGCGCCCTCGGCGATACCGGACGCGGATTCGACGAAGACGGTGTTCGAACTCGACGACGCGAAGCCGCCCGCCACCGCGGCGGTGCCGTCGACGAACAGCGCCTTGCCGACGTTCGGGAGCTTGCCGTCCGCCGGGAGCAGCCCGCCTTCCTTCGCCAGGCCGGTCATCGAGCCCATGGTGTCGAAGAAGTCCGCCAGCACCAGGGTGAACACCAGCAGCACGACGGTGATGATCGGCAGCCGCGTCCAGGCGCCGAAGGAGATGTCGCCGACCAGCGAGAGGTCCGGCATGCCCAGGACCTGATCCGGCAGCGCCGGGTAGCCGAGGTTCCAGCCCAGCGGGTTCACGCCCTTGGAGGGGCCGACCTTGGTGATCGCCTCGACGACGATCGCCAGCACGGTCGACGCGAGGACACCGATCAGGATCGCGCCCTTGACCCGCTTCGCCACCAGGATGCCGGTGACCAGCAGGCCGACGACGAACACCAGCGTCGGCCACGAGGCGATCGAGCCGTTGATGCCCAGCCCGACCGGCACGGTCGTCTTCGCGTCGTCCGGGACGCGGCGGACGAAGCCGGCGTCGACCAGGCCGATCAGGCAGATGAACAGGCCGATGCCGACCGCGATCGCGGATTTCAGCGGCGGTGGCACGGCGTTGAACACCGCCGTCCGGATGCCGGCGAACACGAGCAGGACGATGACCAGGCCCTCGATCACCACCAGGCCCATCGCCTCCGGCCAGGTCATCTGGGAGGCGAAGGTGACCGCGATCAGGCTGTTGATGCCGAGGCCGGTGGCGATGGCGAACGGATAGTTCGCCACCAGGCCCATGATGATCGTCAGCACACCGGCGACCAGCGCGGTCACCGCGGCGACCTGCGGTACGGGGAGGATGTTGCCGAGGACGTCCTTGTGCGCGCCCGCGTCTTCGGCGGAGAAACTGCCGAGGATCAGGGGATTCAGCACGACGATGTAGGCCATCGTGAAGAAGGTGACGATCCCGCCGCGGATCTCCCGCCCCGGTGTCGAGCCGCGCTCGCTGATCTTGAAGAACCGGTCCAGTGTGGACCGGGTGCGCTGCTCCGCCATCGCGTACCACCCTTCGCCCGTTGCCGGGTACCCTTCCCCACGTGGGCGAATCGATCAATTCCGGGGAAGTAAACGGTTCATTGCGGCCAACGCCGGAGCTGCCGAAGCGGCTGACCGACCTGACGCCGGTCGTGATCGTAGGTACCTCGCTCTGGGCGGTCGCGACCGTGGTCCTGTTCTTTGTGACCGACGGCATCTGGGTGCAGACGGCGTTCTCCGGCGTCGTGCTCGGCTTCATCGGTCTCGCGATCATCGCCTGGCAGCGCGCCGCCGCCCGCCGGGGCTCGAAGAGCGCCCAGCGCCTCTAACCCCCGCATTCAGAGGACGAAACGCGGTCAGTTCAAGAGCGCGGAGGGCGAGGGGTCGTCGAGCAGGGCCGTCAGGACGTGACGGTCGGCCCATCGGTCCGTGGCCCAGGCGAAGGCCCGGCCGAGGCCTTCCGGGGTGTCGGCGGCGTGCAGCCTGCCGTCGGACCACCAGGCGACCTCGTGCTCGGCGTCCTCGAAGGTCACCGTCAGCGCCTCGTGCAGCAGCACGCCACCCTCGGGCAGTTCGACGCCCAGCTGATCGGCGGCCAGCCGGAGCGCGGACAGCTCCGTCCACGGCACGTACTCGCCGTCTTCGGTGACCTTGGCGTCGAGACCGCTCGCCATCGGCAGGTCCAGCAGTTCCGCCAGCGCGGCGGCGCCGCTCGCCGAGACGACCATCCGCTCCGGCGCCAGTACGGCCGCGAACCACGGCACGTCGAGCACGACGGCGTCGCGAGCGTCGACGGCCGAGCCGTCCGCGGCACGGACGCGGTCCGGCGCGGGAACGTCCACTGTGTACTCGGCGAGGGCCGCGTGCGCGCGGGAAGCGAGCCCGGGGCTCACCTTGCGCTCGGGATCCCCGAGCCGATCCAGGAGATCCTCGACGTCTTCGGCGTCCGCCCCCAGCTCCGTCCGGACACCGGCGGCGAGCAGGATCTCCTTGCTCAGTCCCGAATCCGGGACGACGTCGTAGAGCCCGGCCAGCGCGGACGCTTCCGGCATCCGCCAGTCGAGCGGGGCGTGCCCGTCCAGCAACGCGTACCGCGCGAGCCACCAGCCGGTGTGCCCGCCGGGTTCGGTGAGGGCCCGCCAGGTTTCGGGACGCGCCGCGAGCAGGCGCAGCGCCTCCGGCCAGGCGTCGTCACCGACGAGGTCGAGATCGCGCACGGCGAGCACCCGCGACGGCGGCCGTTCCCGGGAATCCCACCACTCGTGCTCCTCGGGCAGCCCGTGTTCGGGTTCGAGGGGTTCGTCGTCGGTGATGATCGCGAACGAATCGAGCACGCCGACCGCGACGAGCGTCGCCACCGGCCAGTCTTCGGCGAATTCCTCGTCCAGCACTGACAAAGCGCCGTCTTCTTCGAACACCTCGGGGTCGAAGATGTCGCCCAGCGGCGACGTCGGCAGGACGAGCTCGTCCGCGCGACGCCAGCCGTCCTCGCTCGGCAGGGCCAGCGCACCCGCCCAATCGGGGGCTTCGTCGCCGACTTCGGCGATCAGGCGGAGCACCGCGCCCGCGAGCGCCATACCGTCCAAACCGGACCGGACGTCTTCGACACTGCGTTCGACGGCCGCGCTCAGCGCGTCGGCCTCCAGCAGGTCACTCGCCTCGGCGTGCTTGGCACCCAAGCGTTCCAGCAACGGATGCGCGGCGGCCGGATGCACCAGCCGCAGCCCGATGATGTCCACATCGGACAGGAGTTCGAGCAGTTCCGCCGAGCCTCCGACGAGCAGCGCGTCGCGGACGCCGGGCAAGGTCCGGCCGTCGGACATCGGCACCGGCAACGCGCCGAGATCGTCCTTGGTGAGGTCGTGTGCTTCGAGCGCCGGGAGCAGCACGTCGTAAAGCGAACGCCACCACGAGGGCTCGCGCTGGGCCCCGGTCAGCAGCTCGATGGCTTCGGCGGGCGATAGCGTCCGCGCGCCGACCGCGCGAAGGTCCACACCGGACAGTGAAATCAAGCCGGGCACGAGATCGGCCAGCAGCGGCGCCAATCCCGGCACGTCCACCGAAAGGACACGCGCCTGACGCCCCGGCAGATCGTCACCCTCCTGCGCGGGAAGCCAAGGCGAGTCGCTGAGATTCTCGAGGATGGCCTCGCGCAGCGTTCCGTCCACAGTGGAACGCGGGAAGCCCGCGCCGGGCACGAGCGCCAGACGTTCCTTGCCCGGCAAGGAACAGACGAGCTCGACGTACTCCCGCGCGGCATTCTTCAACGCGGTGGTCAGCTCCGGCCCCGGCAACGCGCGGCGCCGGGACGGCTCGATCGGGAGCGTCGCGATCAGCCTGGCCGGCAGGGAAAGCCCGTCGTCGGTGGGGGTCGGCGCGTGCAGCACGTCGTCACCGAGCGGCCGGGGTGAACCTGATCCATCGAGCGGGACGGCCCAGACGACCTCGCCGCGATGCACCTGCCAGTGCTCGGATCCGCCCGGCGACGCGAGCTCGACGACACCGTCACCGAGATCGGAGCGGCGCCAGACCCCGCCTTCGACCTCGACGCTTTCCAGCCAGGGCAAGGTGAGCAGAAGATCGCCGATATCGTTCTTCAGATCCGCCAGCAGGGCCCGGACATCGACGCCTTCGCGTAGCGGAAGCCGGACCTCGGTGGTGAAACCCTCGGGCACAGGCGGCTCGTCGTCGGCGACCGGCCACGGCAGCCGCAGCACGGGAACGTCTCCGGTGCGCTCGGCTTCGGCACGCGTGCGTTCCGCGGAGAACGCGACGCCTCCGGTCACCGAAACGATCCTCGGCTCGGCGGAAACAGTGAGCACGGCGGCGAATCCGACGCCGAACCGGCCGACGGTCTCCTCCCCCTTGCCGGAAGCACGAAGGGAGGCAAGGGATTCGACCCCGCGGGCGTCCAAGGGCGCGCCCGTGTTGGCGAACCTCAGCTCACCGTCCACAACGGACACCCGAAGCGTGCCGCGATCACCGGCCGCCAGGGCGGCGTCGGCGGCGTTCTGCGCCAGCTCGACGAACAGCCGGTCGCGGTAGCCACCGACCCGCAGGTCGTTCTCGGTGTTCGTGTCCTCGGTGAACCGCGTCGGCGAATCGGCCCACGCCCGCAGGACGGCGGCGCGGAGCCGCTCGGTGCCGAACGGGTCAGTGCTCACTGGCGCTTTCGGCCTCGACCTGCGCCTCGTCGGCCGTTTCCGCGGTCTCGGCGGTCACCGCCTCGGGTTCGACCTCCGGCTGGACCTCGGCGGTCTCGGGCGCCTCGGCCACCGGGGCCTCGGACTCGTCGACGACCGTGGCTTCGGCGGGCTCGGGTTCGGGAGCCTCGACGGGCGTCTCCGGAGCAGGCTCGAAGTCCATCAGCGAGTCGTCGTAGACCAGTTCCGCCACCGGCACCGACGAGGTCACCTCGACCTCGATCTCGGAGTGCGCGCCGCAGCCGTACTCGACGTCGACGACGTGGCCGTCCGCCGGGGAGATGTCGTTGGTGCACGCGCCGAAGGCCGCGCTGAGCGAACCGGCGAGCGACACGAAGAACCCACAGCTGCCGCAGACGTCCGGCGCGCTGCGAGCCATGTCCGACCGCGGGCCGAACTCGCCGCTGTGCCAGCGGGCGGCGGCGTCGAGCCTGCCGTGCCGGGACAGCACGTGGACCCGGCCGAGCCCGGTCTCCTTGGCGACCGCCTCGACCGCGGGGTCGTCGGACTCCAGGTACGCGGGGACGAGCCGCGGGTCGTCCTTCTCCACCGGGAAGATGTCGCCGACGCCGAGGTCGCCCGCCTGCACGCGGCGCTCCCACGGCACCCACGCCGGGGCGACACGCGCGTCCGGACCCGGGATCAGCACGACCTCGCTGACCGTGATCGGCTCGTCCTCACCGGCGAGCGCGACCGTCACCGACCAGCGCCAGCCGCGATACCCCGTCACGGTCGCCTCGAACAGGTGGCTCGCGGAGACCGCGTCCTCGGAGTCCACGCCGACGTGCGCGCCGACCTGTTCGGCACCGGCGTCCTCCAGCACCGCCGCGCGGGCCAGATCGACCGCCTCGGCGAGTTTGCGCTGGATGGAGCCGTCGTCCAGGGTCAACAGCAGGGTCATGCCCCCATTCTGCCGCACGCGATATCGCGGTCCGTGTCAGGCTGTCCGCGTGCGCACGCTGATGACCACCTCGCTCCTGCTGGCCGCCGTCCTCGGTGGCTGCGCCGCCGCGCCGGTGAGCGACGCCGCGCCGCCCGCGCCCGAGAAGCTGAAAGTGCGGGTGCTCTCGACGTTGCCCCATGATCCGGGCGCCTTCACCCAGGGTCTCGAGTTCTCCGGCGAGACGCTGTACGAGGGCACCGGCCTGGTCGGGAAGTCGTCGATGCGGGCCGGGCCCGCGGGTGCGGCGCCGGCGGTCCGGCAGGAACTGCCCGGCCTGTTCGGCGAGGGCATCACCGTGCTCGGGGCGACGGCCTGGCAGATCACCTGGCAGGACGGCGTCGCGATCGAACGCGACGCCAAGACGCTGGCCGAGCTGAGGCGGGTGACCTACACCGGCGAGGGCTGGGGACTCTGTCATCGCGACGGGCGGCTGGTGATGAGCGACGGCTCGTCGAAGCTGACTTTCCGCGACCCTGTGTCCTTCGCGCCGACGGGCGCTGTCGATGTCGGCCGTGACCAGCTGAACGAGCTGGAATGCGTCGGCGACTCCGTGTACGCGAACGTCTGGCAGACCGACCGGATCCTGCGGATCGACGCCGCGACCGGGCGCGTCACCGGCGAGATCGACGCTTCCGGCCTGCTGGACGGGGCCGAGCGGGGCGCCGCGGACGTCCTCAACGGCATCGCGGCGGTGCCCGGGACCGACGAATTCCTGATCACCGGCAAGCTCTGGCCCAAGATGTTCAGGGTGAAGTTCGTCCCGGTTCAGGCATAAAACAGCGAAGCTTGCTTCTCCTTTGAGGGTGGCGGCGGGGGCATGGATGGAGAAAGCAGTGGTGAACGCGCGAAGCGAGTCCCGCGTAAGGCAGGATTGAACCGTGGGAATCTTCGGCTCGAACTCTGGACCCGACGGCACGCGTTCCGGCCGGTCGGGCAAGGAGCGTGGCCGCAAGAGCAAGCGGAAGTGGACGCCGGAGCCCGGCGCCGCCCAGGCACGCAGCTGGTCCGCACCGCCGCCGACCAGGGTCGATCAGCAGCCGGTGCCCCCGCCCGCGCCGCGTGCGGCCCGCCCGCAGCCGCCGCACCAGCCCCAGTACCAGCCGCATCCGGCCGGGCCCACCGCCGACGAAGCGCGCACCAGCGCGATCCCGATGGGACACCACCAGCCACCGCCGCCGCCTCCGCCGCCGAGGACGCCTCCTCGTGGCGCGCGGCCGTATCCGGATCCTTCGCAGCGTCAGACCGAACCCGTCCGGCGTCGTCCGGGCGGGTTCTACGACGAGCATCCGCCGGGCAGCGGCGAGTACGAGCACTACGACACCGGCGGATACGCGGGCGAGCCGCGTGAGGTGCCGGAGCCTCCGCACGAGCATCCGACGACCGCGGTCCCGCCTCGCGCGGGTGCCCTGCCGAAGATGCCGAAGAAGATCACGGTCACCCGGGTCGCGGCGATGCGCAGCCGTCAGCTCACCGGGCAGGCCGTCGGCGCGTTCCAGCGCGCGACGAAGGCGGACGGCGCCGACAAGTCGGGCCTCACTTCGCTGACGTACGCGGTGATGCTGAACTACGCCAGCGACGCCGCGATGGCGATCGCGCTGGCGAACACCTTGTTCTTCGCCGCCACCAGCGGGGAGAGCAAGGGCAAGGTCGCGCTCTACCTGCTCATCACCATCGCGCCGTTCGCGCTGGTCGCGCCGGTGATCGGTCCGGCGCTGGACAAGATCCAGCGCGGCCGGCGGCTGGCGATGTGCGTGTCCTCGGCCGGGCAGGCGCTGATGGCGATCGTGATGGCGCTGCACTTCGACGACTGGCTCCTGTACCCGGCGGCGCTGGGCATGATGGTGCTCTCGAAGTCGTTCACCGTGCTCAAGGCCGCGGTGACCCCACGGGTGCTGCCGCCCGAGATCACGCTGTCCAAGACCAACGCGCGGCTGACCGTGTTCGGCCTGGTCGCCGCCGGCGCGTTCGGCGCGCTCGCGAGCGGGGTCAACGCGATCTGGGGCTCGCAGGGCGCGTTGTGGTTCACCATGCTGATCTGCGTCGCGGCCGCGGTGCAGTCGATGCGCATCCCGTCCTGGGTCGAGAAGACCGAGGGCGAGGTGCCGGCGTCGCTGTCCGCGCATCCCGAGCGGCGGGTCAAGAAGCAGCGGCAGCCGATGGGGCGGCAGATCGTCGTCTCGTTGTGGGGCAACGGCACCGTCCGCGTGCTGACCGGATTCCTGATGATGTTCTCCGCGTTCGCGGTGAAGGCGCAGGCCGAAGGCAGCGGGCAGAGCCCGTTCGACCAGCTGCTGCTGCTCGGCATCATCGGCGCCGCGGCGGGCGTGGGTGGTTTCCTCGGCAACGCGCTGGGTTCGCGGCTGCATTTCGGCAAACCGGATCAGGTGATCCTGGCCTGTGTCGGAGCCTGTCTCGGCATCGCGATCATCGCCACCGTGGCGGCCGGACTGGCGACGGCGGCGATCGTGGCGCTCGTCGGCGCGACCGCGAGCGCGCTGGCGAAGATCAGCCTCGACGCCGTCATCCAGGAGGACCTGCCGGAAGAGTCACGCGCGTCGGCGTTCGGGCGGTCGGAGACCGTGCTGCAGATGTCCTGGTGCTTCGGTGGCGCCGTCGGCCTGCTGCTGCCGCCGACGTACTGGATCGGCTTCCTGGTGCTGTCGATCCTGCTGGCCGTCGGGTTCACGCAGACGTTCATGGTCCGGCGCGGGACCTCACTGGTCCCGGGTCTCGGCGGCGAGCGGCCGCTGCGCCCGGAGCCGACCAGCGAAACGCCGGTCCCCTCGCAGCCCGGTGACTCCCGGTGGCGGCCGGGCTCGTAATCTTCACCGTATGCGGCGACTTCGTATTTTGGCCCTGCTCGCGGCGGGTGGTTTCGTGGTGGCCGGTTGCGCGGCCCCCGGCCCCGAAGAGGTGACCTTCTTCGCCGACGGCAAGACGGTGAACGTCGGCCCGCTGGCGTCGTGCGACATCAAGAGCGCCCAGTGCACCACCAGGCCCGACGCCGCGGGCAAACTGCGGATCCGGCCGGGGAAGCCGGTGCAGATCTCGGTGCCGAGCGCGATCGCGGAAACGCCGTGGAAGGTCACGGTGCAGTACGTGAACGGCCAGGGCGAGCCGCAGGAACTCAAGCAGGACATCATTACGTCGCGGGACCGGTTCGCCTACACCGTGACGACGCCGCGGCCCGACGACCAGATCCTCGTCGTCGAGGTCGCGCAGGCTTCGGTGCTCAGCCGGACCGGACGGCCGGAGGACGCCGAGGCGGTCACGACGGCCATCTGGTCGCTGCAGGTCGAGCCGCCGGCCGCCTGAGGGAGCAAGGGACCTTTGCTACCACCGCGCGGCCGTCCCTGAGCTGCGGCGCTCCTCGAGTCCGTGAAGGCCTCCTTGAGGGACTCTGGGTCCCTCAAGGAGGCCTTCACGGACCAGGCGAGGTTCCCGAGGCATCGACGTACGCGAGTGCCATGAAAGGTCCTTTCCTTGCAAATTTTGCAAGGAAAGGACCTTTCATGGCACGTGGGTGGGGAGCGCCGATCAGGGATCGAGGTCCCGCGCGACCGCGCGCATGATCTCGGCGATCTGCTTGGTGTTCTTGCGGTCCGGGTAGCGGTTGCGCCGCAGATCCGGCTGCACCTTGAGTTCGAGCAGCTTGATCATGTCCTCGATGAGCCCGTGCAGCTCCTCGGCGGGGCGGCGGCGCGCCTCGGCGACCGAAGGCGGCGGATCCAGCAGCCGGACGGAGAGCGCTTGCGGGCCGCGGCGGCCGTCGGCGACACCGAACTCGAGGCGCTGCCCGGCCTTGAGCCCTTCGACGCCCTGCGGCAGCGCGGCTTTGCGGATGTAGACGTCGGCGCCCCCATCCTGGGTGACGAAACCGAAACCCTTCTCCGCGTCGTACCACTTGACCTTGCCGGTCGGCACTTCCCTCACCAATCCTTTGCTGTCCCGCTCACAACGAACGCGCCCGGGGGCGTACCCAGGGCGCGCGTCCCATAAGCGTATCTCGCCACAGGCCCTGTGGAGAAGCGGATACCGGCGGATACCCTCTCCTTCATGGAGACCGCAGTAAAGGAGGCCGCTGTGGCCGTCCCCGAAAAGCCCGGCAAACCGATCCTCATGCGCGTCGGCATCGGCCTGTTCGCGCTGGGCATGATCGCCGTCACAGCGGTTTTCGTCATGTTCGCCGCCGGACTCGAGAACCTGCCGGTGTGGCTTTCCGCCGCGGCGGGCGTGATCACTCCGCTGGGGCTCGCCCTCGGCCTGATCGCCCTTATCCGCGAGGCTCGCCGAAAGAGCTGAGCCAGCCGGGGAACTCGGTCAGCGAGTCGAACACCACGTCGGCTCCTTCCGCGAGCAGCTCTTCCTTGGTGCACGGGCCGGTCGTGACCCCGATCGGGACCGCGCCCGCCGCCAGCGCGCCGCGGATGTCGCCGACGTGATCTCCGACGTAGACGCTGGCGCCGTGCTCGGTGAGCGCGGCGGCCTTCTCCGTCGACCACAGTTCCCCGACCAGGACGTCGACCTCCAGCCCGAGCGCGTCCAGGTGGAGTTTCGCGTTGGGCGCGTATTTGCCGGTGACGACGACGGTGCGTCCGCCCGCCTCGCGGACCGCGTGCAGGGCTTCGGCCGCGCCGGGCATCGCGACCGTCACCGGCACGACCGTCTCCGGATACATCGCGCGGAACCGCGCCACCAGCTCCGGGATGCGCTCCTCCGGCGCGCCGAAACCCCGCAGGCTGGCGTCGAGGGGCGGCCCGAGGTTGGCCGCGAAGTATTCGCCGTCCAGCGGCAGGCCGGATTCCACGCCGAGCGCGTTCATCACCGCGACCATGCCCGGCCGCGGATCGATCAGTGTCATGTCGAGGTCGAACCCCACGGTGATGCCCACACGATCACGGTAGCCGCCACCACCGACCGATTTACACCGGATGGACACCCGTCAACTTCTTTGACATGCGCGTGATCTGTGTCAAGCTGGAAGTGTGGGCGAGATCACGAGCTTCTCCGATCGGACCAAGGCCTCCCTGCGGGAGGCACTGCTCGACGCGGCCACCGAGCTGCTCACCGAACACGGCTACACGGCCCTGCGGATGGCGGACGTCGCCGCCCGCGCCGGCGTGAGCAGGCAGACCGTCTACAACGAGTTCGGCAACAAGGGCACGCTCGCCGAGGCCGTGGTCCTCCGGACGACTTCGGAGTTCCTGGAAGGCATCCGCGTGCGCGTCCAAGACGCACTGGACCTGCGCGACGGGATCCGCGAGGCGGTCGTGTACACGATCGAGCACGCCCGCGAGAACCGGCTCGTCGCCACCACGCTGGGCACCGAAGCGGGCGAGGACCTTCTTCCCCTGCTCACCACCAAGGGCGAACCGATCCTGACCGCGGCCACCGAGGTCGCGGCCGGGCAATACCGCGAGTTCGAGCCGTCGCTCTCCCCGGAATCCGCCACTCTGCTGGCGGAGACCGTCGTGCGGCTTTCCCTGTCCCATCTCGTCATGCCGACGCATTCGGCCGACGAGGCGGCGGCGGCGGTCGTCGCCGTGCTGGCACCCGCGATACGGGCGCTGACCACCGATTCGAAGGGGACCTCATGACCGACACGCTCTCCGAACTGCGGACCGGTTTTTCCTCCCTGCGCAAGGGCGGGCTGAACTGGGACTCGTTCCCGCTGCGGCTGTTCGTCAAGGGGAACAAGAAGTTCTGGAACCCGGCCGACATCGACTTCTCCCGTGAACGCGAAGGCTGGGAAACCCTCAACCCGGAACAGCAGCGGTCGACGACCTATCTGGTGGCACAGTTCATCGCGGGCGAAGAGGCGGTCACCGAAGACATCCAGCCGTTCATGCGGGCGATGTCCGCGACCGGCCGCTTCGGCGACGAGATGTACCTGACGCAGTTCTGTTTCGAGGAGGCCAAGCACACCGAGGTGTTCCGTCGCTGGATGGACTCCGTCGGGCTGACCGAGGACCTGCATCCGTACGTCGCGGAGAATCCCCACTACCGCAAGCTTTTCTACGAAGAGCTGCCGCAGTCCTTGCGCGCGCTGGAAGACGATCCCAGTCCGCTCAACCAGATCCGCGCGAGCGTCACCTACAACCACGTCATCGAGGGCAGTCTCGCGCTGACCGGGTACTACTCGTGGCAGCTGATCTGCACCCAGCACGACATCCTGCCGGGTATGCAGGAACTGGTGCGCCGCATCGGCGACGACGAACGCCGCCACATGGCGTGGGGCACCTTCACCTGCCGCCGTCACGTGGCCGCCGACGATTCGCTCTGGGACGCGGTGCAGCAACGGATGGGCGAACTGCTCCCCCACGCGCTGGGCATGATCCAGTGGGTGCAGGACCAGTTCGAGGAGATCCCGTTCGACAACGATCCCGAGGAGATCATCCAGTACGCGGCGGACCGGGCGCAGCGGCGTCTCGGCGCGATCGAGTCCGCGCGCGGGATGCCGGTGGAGCAGATCGATCTCGACTACTCGCCGGAGAACCTCGAAGAGACCTTCGGCGAAGAAGACGCGAAGGCGATCGCCGCGGCGGCCGCCAACTCCGCGGCCTGAGGAGTGCTGAAGGACGCTTTCCCCGCATCGCACGCGGCGAAGGACGCTTTCACTGCATCACATGCGGTGAAAGCGTCCTTCAGCCCCTACCCGGCGGGCCAGTACACGGCGTGCGTGCGGCCGTTTTCGTTGTCGGACAAGCCGACGACCGTTCCGTTCGCCGCGATGTGGGTGGCGACGCTGTAGGAGCCGCCCGGCAGCGCGCCGAGGACCGTCCGAGTGCCGTTCGCCGTCCACTTCGTCGCGATGTTGTTCTCCAGGCCCACGACCGTGCCGAGCCGGTCGATGTCGTAAGCCAGCCCACGCGCGGTCGAAAGTGTCGTACGGGTTCCCGCGCGGTTCCACTTGACCGGGCTTTCCGTGCCGAACACCAGATGGCCGCCACCGGCCGCGGCACCGGCGTTGTTCACCGCGTTCGCCCAGCCCGGATCCCGTTCCGGCCAGTCGAGCCAGGTCATCCGCCCGTCACGCTCCCACCGCACCGGTTTCGGGTTGCCGCTCGCGTCGTCGGCGCTTCCCGCGATCACCCCGAAATCGTTCATGTCCTCCGGGGTGGCGCGCGGATTGCCCGGGGAAAGATCGGTGATCACACCGGCGAGATTCCAGCGCACGACGTGGTTGTTCCCCGCGGCGTCGGACGCCGTTCCGGCGACGGTCCTGCCGTCCGGGGTGACCCATTCCGCGTTCGCGTAGGCGCCGCCCGGCAAGCCGCCGAGGTCCACCACCTTGCCGTCCGGGTTCCACCGGACGGCGTGCATCGTCCCGTCCGCCGCACGCCCGGCGCCGACGATCACGCCGCCGTCGGTGATCGCGTTCGCGGTCGCGTAATCCCCGCCGGGCAAGTAAGGCAACGCGGTCACCGTGCCGTCGGGCGCCCACTTGACCGCGGCCTGGTTCCAGTTCGCGTCCTTGTGGGCCCAGCCGACCGCGACCCCACCGCGGTTGACGTCCGTCGCCGTGCTCTGCTCGCCGCCGAGGCCGGGCAACGCGGAAATCCGGCCCAGCGCGTCCCATTTCGCCGCGTGGTACTTGATCTGGGTTTCCAGCGGTGTCGACGAACCGACCATGACGCCGTCGTCGTTGACCGCGTTGACCTCGCTGTACTGATCCCCCGGCAAGGTGCCCAGATCGATCGGCGCGGTGGCGGCGACCGCCACGCCTGGCAGCATCAGCGGCAGCACCGCGAGCGAGCCTGCCAGAGCGAGAACTCTTCTGCTTCGCTTGAGTGTCATGACTTTCTCCCCTTCGCGGCGGTTCGGGTCCGCCACGAAGGGAACACGCGACAACGGTGTGACAGGTTGCCTCGAAGTGTCAGGCGTGCTTGGTCGACGCCGCCTTCTCCAGCCCGAGGATGCTGATCGACTCCGCCCGCATCTCGACCTTGCGCACCTTGCCGGTCACCGTCATCGGGAACTCCTCGACGACATGGACGTAGCGCGGGATCTTGTAGCGCGCCAGCTTGCCCTCGCAGAACTCCCGCACCGCTTCGGCCGTCAGCGGCTCCGCGCCCTCGCGCATGCGGACCCAGGCCATGAGTTCCTCGCCGTACTTCTCGTCCGGCACGCCGATCACCTGAGCGTCGAGGATGTCGGGATGCGTGTAGAGGAATTCCTCGATCTCGCGCGGGTACAGGTTTTCGCCGCCGCGGATGACCATGTCCTTGATGCGGCCGGTGATGTTGACGTATCCGTCGGCGTCCATGATCGCGAGGTCGCCGGTGTGCATCCACCGCGCCGCGTCGATCGCCTCGGCCGTCTTGTCCGCCTGTTCCCAGTAACCCAGCATCACCGAGTAGCCGCGGGTGCAGAGTTCGCCCGGTTCGCCGCGCGGCACGGTCAGCCCGGTCTCCGGATCGACGACCTTGACCTCCAGATGCGGCCCGACCCGGCCGACCGTCGACACCCGGCGCTCCACCGAATCGTCCGCGCGGGTCTGCGTCGAAACCGGCGACGTCTCGGTCATGCCGTAGCAGATCGACACCTCCGCCATGCCCATCCGGTCGATGACCTGCTTCATCACCTCGACCGGGCACGGTGAGCCCGCCATGATCCCGGTGCGTAGCGAGGACAGGTCGTGAGAAGCGAAGTCCGGGTCGGCCAGTTCGGCGATGAACATCGTCGGAACCCCGTACAGGGACGTGCATTTCTCGGCCGCGACGGCTTCGAGGGTGGCCTTCGGCTCGAACGCGGGCGCCGGGATGACCATGCAGGCGCCGTGGCTCGTCGCCGCGAGATTGCCCATCACCATGCCGAAGCAGTGGTAGAAGGGCACGGGGATGCAGATCTTGTCGGCTTCGGTGTAGTTGCAGAGTTCGCCGACGAAGTAGCCGTTGTTGAGGATGTTGTGGTGGCTGAGGGTGGCGCCCTTGGGAAAGCCGGTGGTGCCGGACGTGTACTGGATGTTGATCGGGTCGTCCGCGGAGAGTTCGGCCTGCCGCTTCACCAGCGGCGCGCGGTCGGCCTTGCGCCCGATCTCCAGCATCGACGGCCACTCCGGGCTGTCGAGCAGCACGACGTGTTCCAGCGCCGGGCACTTCGGGCCCGCTTCGGCGATCATGCCCGCGTAATCCGAGGTCTTGAACGAGTTCGCGGCCACGATGAGCTTGATCCCGGCCTGGTTCAGCACGTATTCGAGTTCGTGCGAGCGGTACGCCGGGTTGATGTTGACCAGGATCGCGCCGATCTTCGCGGTCGCGTACTGGACGCAGGTCCACTCCCAGCGGTTCGGCGACCAGATGCCGACGCGGTCGCCCTTGGCGATCCCGAGGTCGAGCAGGCCCAGCGCGAGCGCGTCCACTTCGGCCGCGAGTTCGGTGTACGTCCAGCGTTTCCCGGCCGCGCGGTCGACGAGCGCGTCCCGGTCGCCGAAGGCGGCGACGGTGCGATCGAAGTTGTCGCCGATGGTGTCCCCCAGCAGCGGGGTGTCCGAGATTCCCGATGCGTAGCTCGGTACTGCGGGGGCGTCGGGCATGGAGACTCCTGCGTTCGGCGGCATCGACGCGTCGAGTCTAGGAACGTGGCGTGACGGCGGCCACCTGCAAGTGGAGACCACCTCAGGGGAAACCCGGAGGCCCGCTCCGGCGGCGGCCGATATCGTCGAGGACATGCGCCTCTACATCGTCGACGCCTTCACCTCCGAAGCCTTCGCCGGTAACTCCGCCGGCGTGGTGCTGCTGGACGCTCCGGGCGACGCGGGCTGGATGCAGTCCGTCGCCGCCGAGCTGAAGCACGCCGAGACGGCCTTCGTCGAGGTTGGTGGCGACGGGCCGAAGTCGCTTCGCTGGTTCACACCGGAGACCGAAGTCGACCTGTGCGGGCACGCGACGCTAGCGACCACGCACGTCCTCGGCGGCGAGCAGACCTTCACGACGAGAAGCGGCGAGTTGCGCTGCCGCGCCGAGGGCGGCTGGGTGTCGATGGACTTCCCGTCGGATCCGCCCCGCGAGTCGGACGACGATCTGTCGTCGATCCTGCCGGGCCTGGAGTTCGAGTACGTCGGGCGCAGCAAACACAACCTGTTCGCGGTGGTGGACGACGCTTCCGTCGTGCGCTCGCTCGCGCCGGACCTGGCCGCGCTGCGCGCGCACTGGAACGGACGGCTCATGGTCACCGCACCGGGTGACGTGGACGGGATCGACTTCGTCACCCGGTTCTTCGCGCCGGGCGTCGGCATCGACGAAGACCCGGTCACCGGCTCCGCGCACTGCGTCCTCGCGCCGTACTGGGCCGCCCGGCTCGGCCGCGACAAGCTCGTCGGCGAGCAGGCCTCGGCCCGCGGCGGCATCGTCCGGATGAATCTCGAAGGCGACCGCGTCCTGCTTTCGGGGCAGGCGGTCACCGTGGCCAGCGGGGAGTTGCACGTCTGATGCGCCTGATCCTCAACGTCATCTGGCTCGTGCTGTGCGGCCTGTGGATGGCGCTCGGCTACATCGTCGCCGGCATCATCTGCTGCATCCTGATCGTCACCATCCCGTTCGGGCTGGCGTCGTTCCGGATCGCGGCGTACGCGCTCTGGCCGTTCGGCCGCACCGTGGTGGACCGGCGCGACTCCGGGGCCGCGTCGACGATCGGCAACGTCATCTGGTTCATCTTCGCCGGGCTCTGGCTCGCCATCGGCCATGTGCTGACCGGGGTGGCGCTGTGCATCACGATCATCGGGATCCCGCTGGGCGTGGCGAACTTCAAGATGATCCCGGTGTCGCTGATGCCGCTGGGCAAGGAGATCGTGGAACTCCCCTGAGGCTTGACCGGGGGTTGCGAAAGCCACTTTCGCAACGTTGAAGGTTGCGAAAGTGGCTTTCGCAACGTCGGAGGTGGCGGGGCCTGGCAGCCGCCGGGAGACGTGCCCCGACCACGCTACCGCCGCCCTTCGCTCGTCCCTGTAGTACATGAAGGCCCCCTTCCTTGCGCCTGGCGCAAGGAAGGGGGCCTTCATGTACTACGGTGCCCAGCCGGACCCGCCTGGCTCAGTCCTCGGGCTCCCACGGCAGCGGGATGATCAGGCAAGGACCGCCGACGAACAACCCGCCGTCGATCCCCAGCGCCTTCCCGCCCGCGTAGAGATACGGTCCCTCGATCTGCGCGGGGTGGATCCCCAGCTGGTCCGCGATGACGCTGTGCCCGTGCACGATCCGCTCGCCGCCGAGCCGGTCCATGAGCTGTTGCGCGACGTCGGCGCCCTCCGGTCCACGGAAGGCGTACCGCGTGGTCATCCGCCGCCACACGTCCCACCAGGCTTCGATGTCGCTGCCTTCGAGGATCTCGCGGCCACGCGCGTTGATCCCGTCGATGTCCTCGCCCCAGCCGAGGTACTCGAGGGTGTCCGAATGCATCAGCAGGTGATCCGCGGCCAGCGTCAGCATCGGGCGCGAGGTCAGCCATTCGATATGCTGCGGAGTGAGCCTGTCCTGGTCTTCGAGCAGCCCGCCGTTGATCTCCCAGCTGCGGGCGAAGCTGCGCGGCCCGAAGTCGGACGGCACCTCCGTGTCGCCGAAGTGGTACATCCCGAGCAGCAGGATCTCGTGGTTGCCCAGCAGCGTCCCGCAGTGCCCGCCCGCCGTGGCGGCCTGGCGTTCGAGCCGCATCACCAGGTCGATGACGCCGACGCCGTCGGGCCCTCGGTCGACGAAGTCGCCGAGGAACCACAGGGTCGCTTCGCCGCCGGCCCAGTCGTCGTCGGAGTCGAGCAGCCCCTTCTCCCGGAGCGCCTCGGCCAGCTCGTCCCGGTGTCCGTGCACGTCACCGACCACATAGGTCGGGGGCGTGGGCTGATCGTCGTGCATCGTCTGACGATAAGCCCTCCGCCCGCCGTCGTGTCGCTCAGCCTTCGCCGAAGGGGTCGCCGGTGCGCCCGACCAGATCGGCGATCGAGTCGATGATCTTGGTCGGCCGGTACGGGTAGTGCTCCGCGCTCTCCCGCGTGGAGATGCCGGTGAGCACGAGGATCGTCTGCAACCCGGCCTCGATTCCCGAGTGGACGTCGGTGTCCATCCGGTCGCCGATCATCAGCGTCGACTCCGAATGCGCGCCGAGCCGCCGCAGCGCGGAACGCATCATCAGCGGGTTCGGCTTGCCGACGTAGTACGGCGAACGGCCGGTCGCCTTCTCGATCAGCGCCGCGACCGAACCGGTGGCGGGCATCGAGCCCTCCATGCTCGGGCCGGTGGCGTCCGGGTTGGTGGCGATGAACTTCGCGCCGCCTTCGATCAGCCTGATCGCGCGGGTTATCGCGCTGAAGCTGTACGTCCGCGTTTCGCCGAGGACGACGTAGTCCGGGTCTCGTTCGGTCAGCACGTAGCCGACCTCGTGCAGCGCCGTGGTCAGCCCGGCCTCGCCGATCACGAACGCCGAGCCGTTCGGCCGCTGCGACGCGAGGAACTTCGCGGTCGCCAGCGCGGAGGTCCAGATGGCCTCCTCGGGGATGTCGAGACCGGTCCGCTCGAGCCTCGCCCGCAGGTCGCGCGGGGTGTAGATCGAGTTGTTGGTCAGCACCAGGAAGCCGATGTCGTTGGCGCGCAGCTCCTTGAGGAACTCATCCGCGCCGGGCACGAGATGCTCCTCCTGCACCAGCACGCCATCCATGTCGCTGAGGTAGGTCCAACGGCGCTCGTTCATACCTCTCACCCTAATGATCCGAGACGGCGTGAACAGCCACGGACGCCGCCTTGACCGAAAGATTGACCGGTGTGCCGGGTTCGAGCGCCAGTTCGGCGACCGCGGCCGGGGTGAGGTCGGCGGCGAGACCCGCCGCCCAGCCGTCACCGCGGGCCCGGACACGGATCACCGGTCCGTGTGGTTCGAGCGCGTCGACGATTCCCTCGACGGTGTTGCGCGGGCTGCCCCGGTGTTCGCCGTCACGCAAGTACACGGCGACGGCGCTGGGCGCGAAGACGGCGACAGCTGCTTCGCCCTCGACGACGTCCTCGGCCGGGATTCCGGCCAACTGCCCGCCTGACGTGCGCAAACCGCCTTCGACGGCGAAGCCGGGAACCAGGTTCAGCCCGGCGATCCGCGCGGTGAACGCCGTGCGCGGTGCGGAAAGGACCTTGCGGGTCTCGCCGCGTTCGACGATCCGGCCGCCGTCGAGGACGGCGACGTGATCGGCCAGCGCCAACGCGTCGAGCGGGTCGTGCGTGACCAGGACGGTCGGCGGTCCGGACCGCAACACCCGGCGGAGCAGTCCTCGGATGGCGGGCGCCGCGTCGACGTCCAGAGCCGCGAAAGGCTCGTCGAGCAGCAGAAGTCCCGGTTCGGCGGCCAGGGCCCGCGCGATCGCGACCCGCTGCGCCTGCCCGCCGGAGAGCTGGGCGGGCCGTCGATCGGCCAGTTCGAGCGCGTCCACTTCGGTCAGCCACTCCCGCGCGCGCCGCTTCGCCTCGGCGCGCCCGGCTCCGGTCGAGCGCGGCGCGAAGGCGACGTTGTCCAAAGCGGACAGATGAGGGAAGAGCAGAGCGTCCTGGGAGAGCAGGCCGATCCCGCGCGCGTGCGGCGGCAGGCCCGCCAGGCCGCGCCCGCCGAGCGTGATCCGTGCCCGGTCCGGCCGGAGCAGACCGGCGAGGCAGCCGAGCACACTGGACTTGCCCGACCCGTTGGGGCCGAGTAGCGCGAGCACACCGCCGTCGGGGACTTCGAAGCCGACGTCCAGGGTGAACCCGCCACGCCGGAGCGCGATCTCGGCCGAAAGGGTCACGACCGGACTCCTTCGAGCGCGCGCGGCCGGGCGAGCGCGATCACCGCGACGGCGACCAGGATGAGCAGCAAGGCGAGCGCCACGGCGCTGTCGACGTCGACCTCGGCCTGGGTGTAGACCTCCAGCGGCAGGGTCCTGGTCACCCCTTCGAGGCTTCCGGCGAAGGTGATCGTCGCGCCGAACTCGCCCAGGGCCCGAGCGAAGCTGAGCACGATGCCCGATCCGAGCGCGGGCAGCAGCAGCGGCAGCGTGACCCGGCGGAACACCGTCCACGGCTTGGCGCCGAGCGTCGAGGCGACCCGTTCGTACCGGTCACCGGCGCCGCGAAGGGCGCCTTCGAGACTGACGACCAGGAACGGCATCGCCACGAACGTCTGCGCGATGACCACGGCGGCCGTGGTGAACGGCACCTGCTCGCCGGTCAGCGCGGTCACCAGGACGCCGAGGAAACCCTTGCGGCCCAGCAGGTACAGCAGCGCCAGGCCACCGACCACCGGCGGCAGGACCAGCGGAAGCAGCACCACCGCGCGCAGCACGCGGACACCGCGCGCCCCCGAACGCGCGAGCACCACGGCGAGCGGGACACCGAGCAGCACACAGGCCACAGTGGACAGTCCGGCGGTGAGCAGCGAGAGCTTGAGCGCGTTCAGCGAGGACGTCGAGGTGATGAGGCTCGGGAAGCGCGTCAGGTCCGAACGCACCAGCAGCCCCACGACCGGCAGCACCACCAGCGCCAGCGCGCAGATCGCCGGCGGCCACAGCACCCACGGCACCCCCGCATTTAGTCCTCTGAATGCGGTCGTTGCGTGTGCATCGACCGCATCCAGAGGACGAAACGCGGGGTCACGGCGTGCCAAAACCGACCTTCGCCAATTCCTTCTTGCCTTCCTCGCTGAGCACGAAGGACCTGAACTGCCTGGCGAGGTCGGCTTGCGGAGCGTCCTTCACCACCGCGATGGGGTAGTTGTTGATCGCGCCCGCGGCTTCGGGGAAGTCCACTTTGTCCACCTTCCCGGCCGCTGACGTCGCATCG
This sequence comes from Amycolatopsis japonica, assembly GCF_000732925.1. Classification (NCBI taxonomy): domain Bacteria; kingdom Bacillati; phylum Actinomycetota; class Actinomycetes; order Pseudonocardiales; family Pseudonocardiaceae; genus Amycolatopsis; species Amycolatopsis japonica. The sequence goes on along the minus strand of NZ_CP008953.1, from coordinate 493,261 downwards.
GTGACGTAAACGAGCCCGGCGTCGGCGTCGCCCGACTGCACCTTCGCGAGCACCGACTTGACGTCCTGCTCCTCACTGGCGGGCTTGAGCGTCACCCCGGACGACTGCTGGACCTTCTTCGCCGCCGACCCGCACGGCACCTGCGGAGCGCAGACGACCACGGTCAGCCCGTCCTTCGCGAGGTCGGCCAGGCCCTTGATGCCCTTGGGGTTGCCCTTGCCGACCGCGATGGCGAGCCGGTTGGTGGCGAACACCGACGGCTGCCCGTCGAGCACCTCGCCCTTGGCCGCCTTGTCCATATTGGCCTGATCGGCGGAGGCGAACACGTCCGCCTTGGCGCCCTGGGTCAGTTTCTGCACCAGCGCCGAGGAGCCCTCGAAGCTGAACTTCACGGTCACGCCGGAGTTCTGCTCTTCGAACCGCTTGCCCAGCGTCCCGAACGACTCGGTCAGCGACGCCGCCGCGAACACGGTCAGCGTCCTCGACTCGACCGTCGCGGTCACCGGCTGATCCGAACCGCAGGCGGTCGCGGCCAGTGCCAGCGCGAGCAGGGCGGGGGCGAGTCTCCTCATCGGCTTCCTTCCGGGGTTTCGATCACGACGGTGGTCGCCTTGACGACGGCGACCGCGAGCACCCCCGGCCGCAGCCCGAGTTCGCGGACGGCTTCGGCGCTCATCAGGGAGACCACGCGATGCGGACCGCACTGCAGCTCGACCTGTGCCATCACCTTGTCCGTGACGACCTCGGTGACGAGACCGACGAAGCGGTTGCGCGCGGAGCGGCCGACGTTCGAGGGATCCTCGGGCTGTTCGGCCTGCGCCTTGGCGAACGCGGCGAGTTCGGCGCCGTCGACGACCTTGCGGCCCGCCGAGTCGTCGAACGCGGTGAGCTGGCCGGCGCGGACCCAGCGGCGGACGGTGTCGTCGCTGACGCCGAGCAGACGAGCGGCCTCAGACAACCGGAATTGCGGCATGCCTGGCAGATTACTTCCGCAGATACGGAAAAGCTATGGTCGCGAAGAAGTGCCGGGGAGTTCGTCGCGGAGGCCATCGAGCAACGCGCTCTGGAATCGCTCCAGCACTTTCCGCTCGTCGGGAGAGAACTGTTCGAGCACCGACTTCATGTTCGTGTACGCGGATTCGAAGAGCGGCGCGTACTGCTCCATGGCGCCGGGAACGACCTCTATCAGGACCTTCCGGCGGTCGGCGGTGTCGCGGACGCGGCGGGCGAGACCCGCCTTCTCGAGCCTGTCCATGACGCCGGTCACAGCGCCCGTCGACAGCCCGGTCAGCTCCGCGATCCTGCCCGCTGTCAACGGTCCCGGCGCCTGCCCGGCGAGTTCGAGCACCTTGTGGTCGGTGGCGGACAGGCCCATCCGCTCGGCGATGCGCGCGTGCCGGAGAACGGTCAGCGTGCTGCTTTCCCTGCCGAGATGGGCGAACCGGGCCAATTCGTCCGCCGAGAGCGGATATTTCGCCATCCGGAAACCCTCCCGATTCGGTACCTTCCGAATTCTAGACAGTCGGTTTTCGCCCGCTTCGGGGTTAGTCTGGTGTCAATGACAGCAGTCGATCTCGGGTTTCCCCGTGTCCCCGGTACACGTGGTCGCCCCAGCGTGCCCAGGCCGGACAATCCCGCTCTGATCGACACCTTCGGCCGCGTGGCGACCGACCTGCGGGTGTCGCTCACCGACAAGTGCAATCTGCGCTGCACCTACTGCATGCCCGCCGAAGGGCTCGAATGGATGCCGAGCGCGGACGTGCTGACCGACGACGAACTCGTGCTCCTGCTGCGGATCGCCGTCGAACGGCTCGGCATCACCGACATCCGGCTCACCGGCGGCGAACCGCTGCTGCGTCAAGGGCTGGAGAAGATCGTCGAACGGGTCGCGGCGCTCGAACCGCGACCGCGGCTTTCCATGACCACCAACGGGATCGGGCTCGCGAAGCGCGCGAAATCGCTCGCCGACGCCGGGCTGGACCGCATCAACGTCTCGCTGGACACCGTCGACCGCGCGCTGTTCGAGACGATCACGCGTCGCGACCGGCTTTCGCACGTGCTCGCCGGGATGGCCGCCGCGCGCGAAGCCGGGCTGGACCCGGTGAAGGTCAACGCGGTGCTGATGCGCGGCCTGAACGAGGACCAGGCCGTACCGCTGCTGAAGTTCTGCCTCGCCGAGGGGTACCACCTGCGGTTCATCGAGCAGATGCCGCTGGACGCGCAGCACGGCTGGAACCGCGGCGACATGATCACCGCCGAGGAGATCCTCGGCATGCTCGGCGAGGAGTTCTCACTGTCGCCGTTCCCCGCCGCGCGAGGCGGGGCGCCCGCCGAGCGCTGGCTGGTCGACGGCGGCCCTGGCGACGTCGGCGTCATCGCGTCGGTGACCCGGCCGTTCTGCGGCGCCTGTGAGCGGACCCGGCTGACCGCGGACGGCGCGGTGCGCTCGTGCCTGTTCAGCAACGACGAGACGGATCTGCGTGCCCTCGTGCGCGCGGGCGCGCGCGAAGAAGAGGTGGCGGACGCCTGGCGGGCGACCATGTGGGGCAAGCTCGCCGGACACGAGATCAACGAGGCCGGGTTCGCGCAGCCGATCCGGCCGATGAGCGCGATCGGCGGCTGACATGGTGACCATCGTGGTGCGGTACTTCGCGTCGGCCCGCGCGGCCGTCGGCCTCGACGAGGAGAAGGTGACACTCCCGGACGGCGCCCGCGTCGCCGACGCCGTCGCCCGCCTTCGCGAACTCCACCCGGAGAAGCTGCCGAAGCTGCTCGACGCGGTCTCCTATCTACTGGACGGCGTCGCGGTGCGGGATCTCACGCGGCCAGTGACCGACGCGGCCGAACTGGACGTCCTGCCCCCGTTCGCCGGCGGCTGACGCCTCGCTCACCGTCGCTGACCTGCGCGAACCTCGAAAGTGGTAGCAAAGGTCCCTTGCTCGCCGTCTCGAGTTCACCGTCCGGTCGCCGAAGCAGCCGAGGATGCGCCAGTGATCACTCCCCGCCGTATCCTCGCCGCGCTGCTCGCCGCGGTCGCCGCCACGAGCCTCGCGACCGCACCGGCCTCCGCCCACGAACGCGGCGTCAAGCCGCTGCCGCAGGCGCACAGCCACAACGACTACGAGCACACCCGTCCGCTGCAGGACGCGCTCGATCAGGGCTTCACCAGCGTCGAGGCCGACATCTACCTGGTGGACGGGCAGCTGCTGGTCGCCCACGACCTCGCGGACACCCGCCCGGACCGCACCCTGGAGTCGCTCTACCTGGAGCCGCTGCGCAAGCGCGTGCTGGCCAACCACGGCGTCGGCGTCTACCGGCAGCGCGCGGAGTTCCAGCTGCTGATCGACGTCAAGGGCGACGCGAACAGCACCTACGCGGCGCTCGAGAAGCGGCTATACGACCCGCGCTACTCCTTCCTCTTCTCTCTGTACGCGTTCGGACACGTGAAGAAGCGGGCCGTCACCGCCGTGATCTCCGGCGGGCGTCCCAAGGACGTGATGCTCGGGCAGAAGTTCCGGCTCGCCTTCTACGACGGCCGGATCAAGGACCAGAACGACCTCGGCATCGGCTCGGACCCCCGTGTCACCCCGCTGGTCTCGGACTCCTGGACGGGGCTGTTCACCTGGACCGGCGAAGGCCCCTTCCCCGCCGAGGAGCGGGCGAAGCTGCACGACCTGGTCGAGCGGGCCCACGCGGCGGGTCAGCGCGTGCGCTTCTGGGCCACGCCGGACGCCGCCGGGCCCGGCCGTGACGCGTTGTGGAAAGAGCTGGTCGCCGCCGGGGTCGACCACCTGAATACGGATGACCTGCCAGGGCTGGCGAACTTCTTGAGGTCTCGCTAAAGTGCGCGGCCCATTCGCGCGCGAAGGCGCACGAATGGGCCAGTCATCCCTTAATCCACGTGATGCAAGCCTCACGATCCGTGAATTATCTCGGTCAGGAAACGGCCAGATAACGGCCCGCTGACCTGCATAAACAGCCGAATCGTTATGGGTTGCGTGCTGTTACTGTGATGTAGGTCACAGCTCGAATAATTTCCGTCGCGGCCGTTCGTTACGTACCGTCGCTTTTCGGTTGGCCCCGACCGACCACGCAACACCGGGAACCCGTAGCGCCGAGCCCTGTCCAACGGATTCCCGGACCCAACCCCGAGCGAAAGCATTTCCGGACAGGGACGAGGGGACCGAGCCGACGCGTCGTGCGTCAGGCGAAGTCAGCCGGCCCGCAACGGTCGGCCAGGACCCGCGGGTCTTCCCTCAGCACCGGCTCGTAGGCGCAGGGAGCGAGATCTATTCACATGTCTTACCGAGGCAAGCACCGCAAGATGTCCGCCGCCACCCGTCACATCGCCCGCGTCGCCATTGCGGGTGTCGCGGTCGGCGCTCCCCTCGCAATCGCCGCGACCCCCGCGTCGGCGACCAACTGGGACGCCATCGCGCAGTGCGAGAGCAGCGGCAACTGGAGCACCAACACCGGTAACGGCTACTACGGTGGTCTGCAGTTCTCGCAGAGCACCTGGCGTGCCTACGGCGGCACCGGCAGCGCGCACAACGCGTCGCGTGAGCAGCAGATCGCCGTCGCCGAGCGGGTCCTCCAGGGCCAGGGCATCGGCGCGTGGCCGCACTGTGGCAAGAAGGGCGGCTCCGCCAGCCCCGCCAAGGCCAAGTCGAGCGCCCCGAAGGCCACCAAGAAGGTGACCCCGAAGAAGTCGACCGCGCCGGTCCAGAAGCAGCAGGCTCCGGCCCCGGCCGCGAACGTCGCCAACTCGAACCCGGCGGGTGACTACACCGTCGTGGCCGGCGACACGCTGTCGAAGATCGCTTCCAAGTTCAACGTCCAGGGCGGCTACCAGAAGCTGCAGGAGCTGAACAAGGACTACGTGTCGAACGCCGACTTCATCGTCGTCGGCCAGAAGCTCGCCACCAAGTGAGCTCTTGAGCACGAGTAAGTCGTGATGCCCGCGGGATTCCCCGCGCGGCCACGTCACGACTGACAAGGCCCCACCGCGCCATTCCCCCGGCGGTGGGGCTTTGTCGTGTCCGGGGCCGGATCGCGCCTCCAGATGTCATGAAAGGGCCGTTCAGGACGAAAAATGTCCTGAACGGCCCTTTCATGACACCTGGTGGGTGGACCGGCGCACCCCGCTACGGCGAGTTGACCCATTCGTCGCTGCCGTCGCTGAAGTGCTGGTGCTTCCACACCGGCAGCCGCGCCTTGACCTCGTCGACCAGCTCCGAGCAGGCGGCGAAGGCCTGGCCCCGGTGCTCGGCCGCCACGGCGCACGCCAGCGCGACGTCCCCGATGGCCAGCGCGCCCAGCCGGTGGCTGACGGCGACCGCCCGCACGCCTTCCCATTTCCCCGAGAGGTCCGTGACGACCTCCCCGAGCACATCGGCGGCGCTGGGGTGCCCCTCGTACGCGAGCCTCTCCACCGACCGTCCGCCGTCGTGGTCCCGGACGACCCCGCCGAAGGTGACGACGGCGCCCGCGGCGGCGTCGTCCACCAGCCGGGCGTGTTCTTCGACCGAAAGCGGCTCGTCGACCACCGCGATCCGTGCGACCCGAACGCTCACTGCTGTGCCTCCCGTGGGTGGTCGCCGCCCGCCAGCTGGTCGACGGCGTGGTCGAGGATCCCGTCCAGTACGCCCAGGCCGTCCTTCACCCCGCCGCGTGAACCGGGCAGGTTCACCACGAGGGTCCGGCCCGCGACGCCCGCGACGCCGCGGGAGAGCACGGCGGTGGGCACCTTGGGCAGTCCGGCGGCGCGGATCGCGTCCGCGACGCCGGGGAGTTCGTAGTCGAGGACGGCGCGGGTGACGTCCGGGGTGCGGTCCGTCGGCGAGATGCCGGTGCCGCCGGTCGTCACGATCACCTGGACCCCGGCCGCGACGGCGTCCCGCAGGGCTTCGCCGACCGGTTCGCCGTCCTGGACGACGACGGGCGCGGGCACTTCCCAGCCCCGCGAAGCGAGCCAGTCCGTGATGACCGGGCCGGTCGTGTCCTCGTAGACGCCCTTCGCTGCACGATTCGACGCCACGATCACCCTCGCGACCCGGTTCACGGCCGCTCCCAGGTCCCGGTCTTGCCGCCGTCCTTGCGGATCAGGCGGACGTCGTCGAGGGTCGCCGCCGGATCGACGGCCTTGATCATGTCGTGCAGGGTCAGCCCGGCGACGGCGACGGCGGTCAGCGCCTCCATCTCGACGCCGGTCCGGTCGTTCGTCTTCGCGGTCGCGGTGATGTGCACGGCGGTCTCGTCGAGGACGAACTCGACCTTCACCCCGGACAACGCGATCTGGTGGCAGAGCGGGATCAGCTCGGGCACCTTCTTCGCGCCCATGATGCCCGCGATCCGCGCGGTCGCGAGCGCGTCGCCCTTGGGGAGCCCGTCCGACGCCAGCAGGCCGAGCACCTCGGCCGTGGTGTGCACGGTGCCGCCCGCCAGCGCGGTGCGGGCGGTGGGCGTCTTGCCGGAAACGTCGACCATACGGGCGGCACCCGTATGGTCGACGTGGCTGAGTTCACTCACGCCCAGCAGGCTAGTCCTCAGTACCTGTCGGCGGAGCCGAGGTCTGTCCGGCGAGGCGCCCACGCGTGAACCCGCCCGGCCGAAGGCCTCGCTATCGCGGTGGCAGGCGCCCTACCGGCTCACCGTGAGTGGATTACCGGCCGGCGCCTACCGACGCCGATCGCGATCGCGGGTTCACCTCAGAAGGTTCCGAACATCCGCTGCTTCGAGCGAACCTCGCCGAGGGCCTTCTCCCGTTCCTGCCGCTGCTCCGGCGTCATCGAGGCGAAGAGTCCTCCCCGGTCCGCGGCGCAGGCCGTGTCGTGCGCGGGACGCTTGCCGTCCACGAGGAACCGGTTGACGGCGTTGTTGCCGCAGGCGTTCTCCGAGCTCAGCCAGACCCCGTGCCCGCCGTCGTCGACCGACACCATCCGCGCCCGGTCGCCCAGCGCGCGCCGCATCTCCTTGGCCCCGCTCAGCGGGGTCGCCGGGTCACGCAGGTTCTGCACGACCAGGATGTTCGACGGACCGCGGTCGCCGATCCGCACCTGCGGCTCGATCGGCTCGGACGGCCAGTAGGCGCACGCCCAGATGTTCGCCGCGGCGGCGCCGAACATCGGGTACCGCACCCGGTCCTTCTCGACGTTGCGCTGGTAGGCCGCGACCTTCTCCGGCCAGTTCACGTCGTTGCACACCACGTGCAGCTGCGCGGACAGCAGCTGCGCCACGTCGAGCTGTTGAGCCTGAGCGGTCTGCTTCACGACGCCTTCGGTGTCGAGCGCCTGCCACTGCTGGGCCAGCACCGGGAAGGAGCTGGTCGAGTACAGCGAACCGAAGGTGCCCGCCCGGAAGGCCGCACCGTCCACTCCGGGGACCGCGCCGCCGTCGAGCTTGGCGACGAGTTCGTAGAACTTCGCCGTCACCTGCTGCGGAGTGCGGCCGAGCCCGTAGCTCGCGTGCCGCGCCGCCGCCCACTTCGCGAAGTCCGGGAAGCGGTCCTGGAACCCCTCCGCCAGCCGGCGGGAGCCGGTCGTGTCGAGCCCGCCCGGACCGGTCGCGCTGTCGAGCACGACGCGATCGGTCTGCCGCGGGAACAGCGTCGAATACACGGCGCCCAGGTACGTGCCGTACGAGACGCCGTAGTACGAGAGCTTCTCCTCGCCCAAGGCCTCCCGGATGCGGTCCATGTCGCGGGCGGTGTTGGCCGTGGTGATGTACGGCAGGTTCGCGGCCGTCTTCGAGTCGGCGCACTGCTTCGCGACGCCCTCGACGTACTTCGCGCGCTCCGCCACCGACGCGGCGTCGCGCGCGTACGGCGGGACGTTGCTGACCTGCTGCTCGGGCTTGAGGTCGCAGGTGACCGGCGTGCTGCGGCCGATCCCGCGCGGATCGAAGCCGATGATGTCGTACGCGTCGAGCACGCTCGAAGGCATGCCCGCCGACCGCAACCCCGCGGGCATGGTCAGCCCGGGGCCGCCGGGGCCGCCCGGGTTGGTGAGCATGATGCCGCGCCGCTTCGCCGGCTTGGTGCTGGCGAGCTTCGAAATGGCGACGTCGATCGTCTTCCCGTCCGGGTTCCGGTAATCGAGCGGGACCTTCAAGGTGGCGCATTGCACGCCGGGCGCGGCCGCGTCCTCCGGACACGGCCCCCAGCTGACAGACGAAACCGCGGCGGACGCCGTGGCCGGTACGAGTACCGCCATGGTGACCGCCGCGGCCGTGAGTGTCCCGATCCTGCTCAGGACAGAGCGAGTCATCCCCAACCCCCGTCATGATCGACTTCTTGGTCGGAGTCGAGCCTATGAGCGGGCCGGCGGCGGAGTCGTCACCCTGAAGTCGGCCTCGATGTCGGTCTCAGTGATGACGGCGCCGCCGAATGGAGCAAGGGACCTTTGCTACCACGTCCTAGGACTGAGCCGCCTTTGCAGCCTTCGCCGCCTTCTTCACGGCCTCGGCGACCGCCGGAGCGACGGCGTTGTCGAACACGCTCGGCACGATGAACGAGGCGTTCAGCTTGCCGTTGTCCACGACGTCCGCGATGGCGTCGGCGGCCGCGAGAAGCATCGAGTCGTCGATGTGGTGCGCCTGCGCGTCGAGCAGCCCGCGGAAGACGCCGGGGAACGCGAGCACGTTGTTGATCTGGTTCGGGAAGTCGCTGCGGCCGGTGGCGACCACGGCGGCGTGCTTCTGCGCTTCGAGGGGGTCGATCTCCGGGTCCGGGTTGGCCAGCGCGAACACGACGGCGTCGGACTTCATGGTCGCGACCTGCTCGGCCCCGAACAGGTTCGGCGCGGAGACCCCGATGAACACGTCGGCGCCGACGAGCGCCTCGTGCAGCGTGCCCGCCTGCTGTTCCTTGTTCGTGTGCCCGGCGATCCAGGTCAGGTTGTCGTCGAGGTTGCCGCGCGCGGAGTGCACGATGCCGTCGATGTCGGCGGCCACGATGTCGCCCGGGTTCTTGCGCAGCAGCAGGCGGATGATCGCCGAACCCGCCGCGCCGACGCCGCTGACGACGATCTTGCAGTCTTCGATGTTCTTGCCGACCACACGAAGGGCGTTGCGCAGCGCGGCGACCACGACGATCGCGGTGCCGTGCTGGTCGTCGTGGAAGACCGGGATGTCGAGCTGCTCACGCAGGCGCTTCTCGATCTCGAAGCAGCGCGGCGCGGCGATGTCCTCGAGGTTGATGCCCGCGTACACCGGCGCGAGCGCCTTCGCGATCATGATGATCTCTTCGGTGTCCTGGGTGTCCAGGCAGACCGGCCACGCGTCGACGTCGGCGAACTTCTTGAACAGCGCCGCCTTGCCCTCCATCACCGGCAGCGCGGCGGCCGGGCCGATGTTGCCGAGCCCCAGCACCGCGGAGCCGTCGGTGAGCACGGCGACGGTGTTGCGCTTGATGGTCAGGCGGCGCGCGTCCTCGGGGTTCGCGGCGATCGCCTGGCAGACGCGGGCGACACCCGGCGTGTACGCGCGGGAGAGGTCGTCACGGTTGCGGAGCGCGACCTTGGGGCTGACCTCGATCTTGCCGCCGAGGTGGATCAGGAACGTCCGGTCGGAGACCTTGCGCACGCGGACGCCCGGCAACGAGTCCAGGGTCTGCGTGATGTCCTGCGCGTGGTTCTCCGACAGGGCGTTGGCGCTGATGTCGACGACGATCGATTCGGGGTGCGACTCGACGACGTCGAACGCGGTCAGCACGCCGCCGACCCGGCCGACGGCGGTCGTCAGATCACCCGCCGCGGTGGACGACGCGGGGGCCTCCACCCGGACGGTGATCGAATATCCGGGACCGGGAACCGGCATGGCACTACCCCCGCTGAGGAAAGCTCGAATAGGTCGATCGAAAACCTACTCCCGTGACGACCGCCACGAACCCTCGCAGGGGGTAACCCGCTAGTAGCTTCTTACCGGTTGATCTCGGTCTCGGGGTGCACGTACGGCACCGCGTCGAGAGGGAAGGTCACGTCGCCGAACGGGGACAAGGCGCCCTGCCGATCGGACGCGAGCTCGGTGACGGGGTGCTCTCCGTCTTCACCGGGCCACGTGGGGTCGATGCCCGCGCGCTTCTTGTTATCGCCCTTCGCCACAACGTCCTCCAGAGCATGGTCAAGCCGTTCTCAGGGGACAGTCTGCCCGAACGCGGCTGCCGGGCCACCACCCGCCCGGTATCCTGGTCGTCTATGCCCGCGCCATCCCTGGCGGACTGGCTGCGCCAGGAGTCCGACGACGCCCTCGCCGCGCTGCTGCGCACGCGTCGCGACCTGTCCACGCCGCCCCCGTCCGACACCATCGTGCTCGCCACCCGGGCAGGCACGCCGGGCTCCGTCGCGCGTGCCTGCGAAGACCTCGACACCTTCACCCTCGCCGTACTCGACGCCCTGCTGCTGGCCGGAGCGGACACCGATCCGGTCGCCGCGGCCGAGGTCGCGCGGCTCGCGGGCACGGAGATCGGCGAGGCGCTGACGCTGCTGCGCAAGCGGGCCTTGGTCTGGGGTGACGACGACGCGCTGCGCGTCCCGCCGTCGGCCCGCGACGCGCTCGGCCCCTTCCCCGCCGGGCTCGGGGTCTCGTCGCCCTCGCTCGCCGGAACGGATATCGAGGCCGCGCTCGCGGAGGTCGGCGAGGACGAACGCGCCCTGCTGACGACGCTGGCCGCCGGGCCGCCGATCGGCCGCACCCGCGACGCGTCGGCGGACGTCCCGCTGGAACGGGCGCAGAACCCCGTCCAGCGGCTGCTCGCCAGGGGACTGCTGCTGCGCCGGGACGACCAGACCGTCGAACTGCCGCGTGAGATCGGGATCGCGCTGCGCGGCGGGGTGGTGTTCGAGCCGGCGTCGCTGCGCGAGCCGGAGCTCCCCGTCCATCCGCATCAGCAGTCCACTGTGGACACGACGGCGGCCGGCGAGGCGATGGAGTTCTTGCGCCAGACCGAAAACATGCTTCGCGCCTGGTCGGAGACGCCACCGCCGGTGCTGAAGTCCGGCGGGCTCGGAGTCCGCGAACTGAAGAAGCTCGCGAAGGATCTCGACGTCGCCGAGGCGCGGGTGACCCTGCTCGCGGAGATCGCGGTCGGCGCCGGTCTGGTGGCCGACAGCGAAGCGACCACGCCGGAATGGGTGCCGACGACCCTCACGGATTCGTGGCTCGCGTCGCCGACCGCGCAGCGCTGGATGACGGTCGCGCAGGCGTGGCTCGAACTACCCCGGCTGCCCGGTCTCGCCGGCGGGCGGGACGCGAAGGACAAGCCGATCGCGCCGCTTTCGGAAGACCTGCGCCGTCCGCTGGCGCCCACTTCGCGGCGACGGATTCTTCTCGCGCTGGCGGCTTTGCCCGAAGGCGCCGGTGTGAAGAGCACCGACGAGCTGGTCGCCGCGCTCGCCTGGCGCGCGCCGCGGCGGGGCGGGCGGCTGCGGGACGAGACCGTGCGCTGGACGATGGCCGAGGGGGCCGCGCTCGGCCTGATCGGCCTCGGCGGGCTCACCACGGCGACCCGGGCGTTGCTGGCCGAGGATCGCCCCGGGGCGATCGAGGCGATGCTCGACGCGCTGCCTCGTCCGGTGGACCACGTGCTCGTCCAGGCCGACCTGACCGTGGTCGCGCCGGGGCCGCTGGAGGCCGAACTCGCAGCCGAGATGACCGCCGTCGCCGACATCGAATCGGCCGGGCACGCGACCGTCTACCGGATCACCGAGACGTCCGTGCGGCGCGCGCTCGACACCGGGCGGACCGCGGGCGAACTGCATCAGCTGTTCACGTCGAAGTCGGCGACGCCGGTGCCCCAATCGCTGAGCTACCTCATCGACGACGTCGCCCGGCGGCACGGACGGCTGCGCGGCGGGGCCGCCGAGTCGTTCCTGCGCTGCGACGACGCGTCGCTGCTCGCCGAGGTCATGGGCAGCCCCGTCGCGACGGAGTACGGCTTGCGGATGATCGCGCCGACAGTGCTCATCAGCGCGTACCCGCTCGCCGAAGTCCTCGACGCGCTCCGCGCCGCCGGGTTCGCTCCGGCCGCCGAAGGCCCCGACGGACGCGTCATGGACATCAGGCCGTCCGGACGTCGCCTGCCCGCAAAGGCGCGTGCCGCGCGTCGCGCGCCCGGAGAGCCTGCCGGGCTGACCGACGAGCAGGTCGGCAAGATCGTCGCGCACGTCCGGGCCGGCGACGCCGCTTCGGCGCGCCGCCGGGGCGAGACGGTGCGCGCGCCGCAGGGAGGCGGCGCCGGGGACACGTCCGCGACGCTGGCGTTGCTGTCCCAGGCGACCATGGAGCGCCGCGAGGTGTGGATCGGGTTCGTCGACTCACGCGGGACGGCGAGCCAGCGGGTGGTGCGGCCGCTGCGGGTCGGCGGCGGGGTCCTCGAAGGGACCGACAACGAGCGCTACCCGCTGCACCGGATCACGTCGGCGGCCCTGGTGGAGGACTGACCACGCCCCGCATTTAGTCCTCTAAATGCGGTTTGACCGGCCACACCGTGAAGCGATGTCCTGAAGGCCACCCTTGAGACATCCAACGTCCTGAAGGTGGCCTTCAGGACGGCCAGGGCACCGCGGCCGGGTCGAGAAGGCACCGACCGGCATTTAGAGGACGAAATGCGGGCAGTCAGAGGGCGCGCAGGCCTTGGAGCACGCGTTCCATGAAGGCGCGCGAAGAGGAATCACCGAGGATCAGCTCCGTCTGGTGGATCAGCACCAGACCGGCGTCAGCCATGTCGCCCACGAGCACCTTCACCACGCCCAGCGGCAGCCGCAGATGCGCGGCGATCTCCGCGATCGAGCGGGTGTCCAGGCAGAGATCGCAGATCTGCCGGTGTTCGGGAGTCCGCACGCCGCGGTACCGGCGGCCGTCCTCGCTGGTCGACACCAGCGCCTCCAGCGCCAGGTCGTGCGCGGTGCGGGTGCGCCCGCCGGTGCGGGTGTAGGGCCGGACCCGGGAGCCCGAAGCCGGCGGCAGGTAGATCGAAGCGGGCGCGACGTCGGCGGGCGCGGGCCGCGGAGGCGACTGACGGATCGGCGAAGGCATCGAAGCGGGAGGTGCGAGAGACGCAGGAGGCGCTGGCTCGGGAGGCGGCGCGGCCGGACGCCGCGGCATCACCGTGCTGATCGAGCTCAGCTCGAACCGGCTAGGCGAATCGAAGGCCTCGCGTTCGGTGCCCTGATAGAGGGAGTCCCAGCCGGAGGGGTCCGGTTCGGTGAATCCGCTGATCTTCATCGGTCACCCACGTACGCCGCCCTGCAGCTGCGCCCGCAGCTCAGGGGTGATCTGCTGGCCGACCCGCTCGACGAGCAGCGTCATCTCGTAGGCCACGGTGCCGATGTCACAGGTCGGCGCGGCCAGCACGGCGAGTGACGAGCCGTCGGCGACCGACATGAGGAAGAGGTAGCCGCGTTCCATCTCGACGACGGTCTGGTTGACCCCGCCCGCGTCGAAACAGCGGGCCGCGCCGGCGGTGAGGCTGATCAGCCCGGAGGCGACCGCGGAGAGCTGTTCGGCCCGTTCCTGCGGCAGTCCCTCCGACGGCGCGAGGAGAAGCCCGTCCGCGGAGACCAGCACGGCGTGCGCCGCACCGGGAACCCGGCGCGCGAAATCCGTGATGAGCCAGCCGAACGAGCTTTGCTGCCCGGATGCCGTCACAAGTCCCTCCTCGCTGCGTCAAGACCACCTGGGCGGCGTGGTCCGGGCGTCTCCCGATGACCAGCCGAAAGACGCCTCCACCCAGCGTATTCGTCCCGTCGATCGTGTCGAGCCCGCCACCCGGCCGACGGCGTTAACCGAACGTAAACGTCCAGCCGCTCACCGCGTCGACACATCGTGAACCACGCATTCGTGGGTCACCCTGTGGTGGCCTGGCGCGACCAGGTGTGAACCGGCGTCCGCGCAGGTCACCGGCGTTGCGACCACTCGATCGGGGGTCGTCGGTGCCGGATCGCGTGAAAGGGGTCGCCCCGCGTTCGATCCGACCGGTGACACCACTCCCCGAAGCGGGTGAAGCCTGCCGAGTTCACTCCAACGGCCGCATCCGCTCCGGGCTTTCGTCCCTTTTAGCCCGCGCGCAACGCCGAATCGTGTGCGATGGCGTGCTGCACGACCGAGATCAACACCTGCTTGGCGGACTCACGTTCCCGGGCGTCACAGGCCATGATCGGCACGGACGGTGAGATCGTCAGCGCGTGCCGGACGTCCTCGATCTGGTGGTGCAGCAGCCGGTCGAAGCAGTTGATCGCCACGACGTACGGCAGCTTCCGGTTCTCGAAGAAGTCGATCGACGGGAACGCGTCGGCGAGCCGCCGCGTGTCGACCAGCACGACGGCACCGATGGCGCCGACCGCGAGGTCGTCCCACATGAACCAGAACCGGTGCTGGCCCGGCGTACCGAACACGTACAGCACCAGATCCGAGTCCAGCGAAATCCGGCCGAAGTCCATGGCCACGGTCGTCGTCGACTTGTTCGGGGTGGCCGAATTGTCGTCGACGCCGGTACTGGCCTCGGTCATCATGGCCTCGGTGGTCAGCGGATCGATCTCCGAAACCGCTCCGACCAGCGTGGTCTTCCCCGAGCCGAATCCGCCAGCGACCACGATCTTGGCCGACGAAGTCGGTCCGGTCACCTGCGGCGCATTCGCGTCGGAGTCAAATTCTCCGAAGCCCACTGAGCACCCTCTCCATGAACTCGATACTCGGCCGGTCACCCACGTTCTGGCTGGCGGTGTGCACCAGGACCAGACCGAGGCCGGCCACGTCTCCGATCAGCACCCGGACCACGCCGAGCGGCAGGCGCAACAGCGCCGCGACTTCGGCGACGGACCGGGTGTCCAGGCAAAGGTCGCAGATCGACCGGTGTTCGGGGACGCGTACCCGATCGAGCACACGTCCCTGTTCGCTGGTCGAGATCAACGCCTCGATGGCAAGGTCGTACGTCGGCTTGGTCCGGCCCCGCGTGCGGAAATACGGCCGGACCAGGCCGGAGGATTCGACGTCGGTGGTGTACTGCTCGTCGACGAACTCGTTCTGCGCCTGCTGCGGCAGGGCCGCGGCGAGCGGGTCGGCGGCGGCCGCCGCCCGGCGTTCCTCCTCCTTGTCGAAGGAGAACTTGGCGAACTCGCCCGAGTCGTAGAGCGGACCGCTGCCACCACCGAACAGCTCCGCCCCCGGCCCGCCGAGCAGGCGTTCCCGGTAGTCCGAGACGCTGAAGTCGGCGGGTCCCTGTCCCGCGTTCGAATCGGTCAGCCAGCGGGAGGCTTCGTCCGGGGACACGGGGTCGTTGTCCGACCCCTGTGCCCTCCGCGATCGCCATTCGCGGTCGACCCGGTCCCGGAAGGACGTCCAGTCCTCCCGGCCGTCGTCTCGTTCCGACCACCCGCCGGAGAAGTCGTCACCGAGCCGGCCATCGCCCCTCAAGCGCCCGTCGTCCACGGCATTCTCCTCGGTTCCCGGTCGCTCAGCGGCGGACCGACGCGCCCTGCAGCTGCGCGCGCATCTCCGGTGTCAGCTGTTGCCCCACCCGTTCCACCAGCAGGGTCATCTCGTAGACGACCAAGCCGATGTCGCTCTCCGGCGATCCGAGGACCGCCAGGCAGGAACCGTCGGACACCGACATCAGGAAGAGGAAGCCGTTGGCCATCTCGACCACCGTCTGCGCGACCGTGCCGCCCTCGAACACCTTCGCCGCACCGCGCGCGAGGCTCGTGAGCCCCGACGCGACCGCCGCCAGCTGATCGGCCCTGTCCTTGGGAAGTCCCTTCGAGGACGCCAGCAGCAAACCGTCCGCCGACACCACCACGGCATGCGCCGCGCCCGGGACCCGGTGCACGAAATCCGTGATCAGCCAGGCAAAGCTGCTCGTGTGTCCTTTACCCTGCGCCTGGCCGCCAGGCTGCGCCGGACCACCCGGCTGCATCGCACCCGCCCGTGTCACTGTCACTCCTCACTGCTGTCATCGGCAGAGGTATCCCTGCCGGTCACCGGAACGCCGTTGTCATCCAGCGCGTCGATCGGGCGTTCCTTCAACGCGTGCCGTCCCGACTTGTAGCCCTGCTGGAAGCTTGCCATCCGACTCCGCGCCGCCGTCGCCGAGCGGGCGATCGCGCCCGTGCCCGGCATTCCGGAGGTCTTGTCGGCGAACGAGTCTTCCTTCTTCGGCTCATTCCCGCCGATCGAGCCGGGGACGAGGTACTGGTTCGGCACCCGTTTGGGCAGGCCCGCCGGGGTGATCTCGTCGTTCCGGTCTTCGTACAGGACCTGCGCCGCCTGCCAGCCGTCGTCCGACGCGCTGCGCCAGCCATTGTCCTGGAGCACCGTCTCCGGCGGAACACTCCGCGGGGTCCGAGTGGGCAATGCCTCCTCGGATGGCTCCTCAGTGTCCCTGCCGACGGGTTCCGCCGTTTCGGCGGCACCGTTCGGGGTCCGCACGGGCAGCTCGGATCCGACCGGCTCGGTGTAGGTGGTCGGGGTGTCGCCCCCGGCCTCGTCACCTTCGCTGAACCAGCGCGAGAGCACCGACTGGTAGATCGGCAGCCGCCGCGTGGGCACGTCGTCCTCGAGGGCCGACTTGCCCGCGTCCGAAGACTCCGCGGGCTCCTCAGGCTTGTTCCGCGGCTCGACCGGTGTGTACTTCGGCTCCCGCTTCGGCAGCACCAGCGACGCGAACTGGGTCTCGGTGCCGCTGGAGGCGCCGTCACCGTTCGTCGGCGAGATGTCTTCGGCCGTCGGCCACGCCGGGGCCTCTTCGGCGGGGGACGCGGGGCTGAGGAACGGCCCCGCCGCGTTCTTGCCCGCGACCAGGTCGTCGAGGCTGATCGGCTGGTCGAGCGGGACGAGCCCGCCCTGCGACGCGACCGGTTGCGGAGCGGCCGGCGGCTTCGACGGCGGCGGCGGGGTCATCTCCAGGCCGCGGTCGGACATCGGGATGTTCGGCAGCGACGTCTCGGAGATCGACGGCATCGAAGGCATCGACGTTTCCGAGCGGTTCGACGGCGGCGGGGTGTTGCGCGCGCCGGGCCGCATCTGCGTGAGCAGCTCGGCGGGCACGACGACCCGCGCGATCACGCCGCCCTCGATGTCCTCGTTCTCCCGGAGCCGGACCTCGATGCCGTGGCGGCGCGCCAGGCGCGCGACCACGTACAGGCCCATCCGCCGGGTCACCGAGACGTCCAGGTCCGGCGGGTCGGCCAGCCGCTGGTTGACCTCGGCGAGCCGCTCCTCGGTCATGCCGACACCGTGGTCGGTGACCTGGATGGCGAGCGCCTTCTTGCGGGTGATCACCGCGCGGACGGTCACCTTCGTCTCCGGCTCGGAGAAGTAGGTGGCGTTGTCCAGCAGTTCCGCGAGCACGTGCACGAGGTCGTGGATCGTCAGGCCCTGGACGGCGACCTCGGGGACGATCCCGATCTCGATCCGGGCGTACTGCTCGATCTCCGAGACCGCGGCGCCGATGACGTCGGCGGCGGGCACCGGCTTGGGCACCGACTTCGCGAGACCGGCGCCCGAGAGCACCAGGAGGCTTTCACCGTTGCGGCGCAGCCGCGTGGCGAGGTGGTCGAGCTCGAACAGGCTGGCCAAGTGGTCCGGGTCCTGCTCGTCGGCCTCGAGCCGGTCGATCACGCCCAGCTGGCGTTCCACCAGCCGCTGCGACCGGCGGGACAGGTTCACGAAGATGCCGTTGACGTTCTCGCGCAGGAGGGCCTGCTCGGCGGCCATCTTGACGGCCTGTTCGTGGACGACGTCGAACGACCGCGCCACTTCACCGATCTCGTCACGCGAAGTGACGGGCACCGGCTCGACCGACCGCTTCGAGGCGTTGACCGGGTCCGGGTCGTCGAGGATCGCTTGCACGGTTTCCGGCAGTCGTGTGTAGGCCACGTCGAGCGCCGTCTTCCGCAGCACCCGCAGCGGGCGCAGCATCAGGCGGGCGATGACGAGCATCAGGAACAGCGCCGCGAGCAGGGCCAGCAGCACGATCGCGCCGCCGATCCAGGCCGAGTTGATCGCGTCGGTGGCCAGACCGTCGGCCTGTGCCCGCAGCTGGCCGAGCAGGTTGGTCTCGACCGCGCGCAGCTTGTCCAGCGCGACCCGGCTGTCGTTGCCGAGGGCGACGTTGTCGATCGCCGGCGGCTCGTTCTGCTGGTGCAGCGAGAACGCCATTGTGGTGATGCGGCGCCGGTCGTCGACCTCGGGACCGGAGAAGGTGTCCGAGTAGAGCTGCCGCTGTTCGGGGCTGGCGTTGGCGATGAAGGCCGCCGTCGAGGCGTCACCGCTCGCGACCGCCGAACGGGCCTGGTCGAACAGGTCGCCGGGGAATCCGGAGCGGAAGGAGGCGATCAGCAGCGCCGCGTCACCGCGGGCGATGAACTCCTTGCTCTCACTGATGGCCTGCACGGTGACGCCGAGCCGGAGCACGTCGCGGTTCGCCACCGCGGTGGTCACTTCGCGGCCGAGCTGGACCAGCGAGTCGAGGATGCCGGAGTAGGCGATGAGGACCGGGGTGTCGCCCAGCAGCGAGGTGTTCATCGCGCCGCGCAGCGGGCGCAGGGCGTCGAGCCGCTGCAGACCGCGCGAGTAGCGGTCCCTCGTGTCCTGGTCGTCCGGGTTGATCTGGTTCGCCGAGGCCCGCAGGTCGTCGACGGCGCGGTCGACCTTGGCGATCTGCGCGTCGAGGCCGTTCTGACGCGACGGGTCCTGCGAGGCGATCCGGGCGACGGCGAGCGCGCGTTCGCTCTGCAGCTCGTGCACCACGAGGGTGATCTTGTCGGCGAACGCGACCTGGTCGGCCGTGTCCTGGAACCGGGCCGCCTCACCACTGTCGTCGATCACGCGGAGCGTGCCGAGCGCGAGCGCGGTCAGCGTCGGAATGATCAGGACGGCCGCGAGCTTCGATCGCAGACGCCAGTTACGCAGGCCCAGGAACGACCCGGCCTTCCCACCAGGACCGTCTCCGGTTTCCCGCGCAGGGGTCCCTCCCACCCCCGCGGTGTCTTCGTTCGGCACCGCCGCACCACCATCATCTTCATTCGGGCCGGGAAAGCCCATTTTGGACATGCCGTTCTGCTGCTGCCTGGGTCGGTTGTCGGAGACCACTACCCGCACGCTCCTGCCACCCGGCAGGGAGACGTTGGACGCGAGTGCTCACTCTGACGAATGAGGAAGTCGTCTTTGACGCAGTCTCTCAAGTGCACTTGGCCGAAATCCCGCCTGACGTCATTGGTCTATTCGGCCTAACCCGCAAGTGCGCGAGCGCACACCAGTGAAGCACGGCCGTGTTCGACATCAGGGACGTGTTCGACACAGAGTGCCTTGCACCTCGGGAAAGGTCCAGAGCGTTCGGCCATCCAAGGCACTCTCTTTCACTACATCAGTGGTCCACACCTCACTACCGGTGCATGAGGGTAGCGAACGGGCGGCCCAGATGTAACCCTTCGGTCAAGACACACGAGAAGGCCCCGGACGGCTCTTGACCCGTCGGCGCTCAGTTGTCAACAAGTCCCCGCCGCGAACACGCCCAGTTGTGTTCACTTCTGACAAACAACCTGTTCGGGTGATCGTTACCACTTGGGATCATGGGATGACCACCCATTGTGAGCACAGTGTGTGTTCTCTACAGTGGGCCCGTGACTCGACAAAGAGTCACTTCCGAATTCCACATCAGGCCACGTCATCACGTGTCCTCCCCCTCGATCAGGAGCACCACTTTGCTTGGCTCTGCAAGCTCGAAGAAGGCCTTGGGCATCAGCCGGGGTCGACGTGGAGCCCTCGCATTCGCGATGGCGGCCGTCGTCTCGGTATCGGTCAGCGGCTGCGGCCTGCTCGGCGGTGACGATTCGTCCTCCTCCGGCGGCTCGGGGAACCTCGAGAAGTCGAAGATCAAGGTCGCCGTGATGTCGACCATCGACCTGGCCCCGCTGCGCCTCGCCCAGGACGGCGGCTACTTCAAGAACGAGGGCCTCGACGTCGAGGCCATCGAGGCGGGCACCGGCCAGATCTCGCTGACCAAGCTGATCGGCGGCGAGGTCGACATCGCGTACGCGAGCTACACGCCGTTCTTCATCGCGATGAGCAAGAACACCGCCGACATCAAGCTGGTCGCGGACGCCTCCTCCGCCGGCCCGAAGAGCACGATGCTGGTCACGCTGCCGACGTCGTCGGTGAAGAGCGTCAGCGACCTGGCGGGCAAGAAGATCGGCATCACCGCGCCGAACACCGTCTCGGACACCCTCTCCAAATCGGTCATGAAGGACCACGGCGTCGACGCCAGCAAGGTCCAGTGGGTGCCGATCCAGCTGCCGAACGTCGGCGCCGCGCTCAAGAACGGCGACATCGACGCCGGCTTCCTGACCGAGCCGTTCATCACCCAGACCGCGAAGCAGGCGGGCACCGTCCCGGTCGTGGACACCGCCACCGGCGCCACCCAGGACTTCCCCACCGCGGGCTACGGCTCGCTCGGCAAGTTCGTGTCGGAGAACCCGAAGACCGTGGCCGCCTTCCAGCGCGCCATGCAGAAGGCCACCCGGGACGCGGCGGACCGCTCCAAGATCGAGCCGCTGCTGGTCAAGTACGCCAGGATCGACCAGGACACCGCCGCGCTGACCACGCTGCTGACGTTCCAGTCCACCCTGGACCCCCGTCGCATCCAGCGGGTCCCGGATCTGCTGCTGCAGATGGGCGCGATCCCGACCAAGATCGACGTCGGCCCGATGATCGCGGCGCAGGCCACCAGCTGACGACGCGGCATTACATCTAATAGTCACATTTCTCGGAAATTGATCACTGAAAGTAATGATGTCCAAGCGGGTGATCAGGTGATCGGGCGAATGGCCTAAAATGATCACCCGCTCACGACACCCATTGTGAGCAGGTGGGCAAATCTCTAAGGTGACCGCGTGCCTGGCGGATTGAAGCCACGACACGGATGAAAAAACCCAACGGTGATTCATTGTTTCCGAGGAGCTGGCTTTGTTTCGAAACGCCATGAGCAGGAGCGGTGTACGTAGAGCACGGGGTGCCGTCGGCGTCGCCCTGAGCGCGCTCATGCTGGCCACCTTGGGCGCCTGTGGCGCACTCGGCGGCGAGGACACGTCCAAGGCGTCGGGTGGGGAAGGCGGCCTTGAGAAGGCGAAGATCAAGGTGGCCCTGCTGCCCGTCGTCGACCTCGCGCCGCTGCGGCTGGCGCAGGAGGGCGGCTACTTCAAGGCCGAAGGTCTCGAGGTCGAAGCGGTCGACGCGCCCAGCGGCCAGCAGGCGATGACCAAGATGATCGGTGGCGAGGTCGACATCGCCTTCTCCACCTACATGCCGTTCTTCGTCGCGAAGAGCAAGGGCGCGGCCGACATCCGGCTCGTCGCCGACTCGGTCTCGGCCAGCCCCAAGAGCAACGCGGTCGTCACCGTGCCGACCTCGTCGGTCAAGACGATCAACGACCTCGCGGGCAAGAAGATCGCGATCACCGACAAGAACACCGCCTCCCACCTGCTCACCGTCTCGGTGATGAAGGACCACGGCGTCGACACCAGCAAGGTCCAGTGGGTGCCGATGGCGCTGCCGAACATCGCCGCGGCGCTCTCGTCGGGCCAGGTCGACGCGGGCTACCTGCCCGAGCCGTTCCTGACCCAGGCCTCCAAGGTCGTCGGCGCGACCCCGGTCGTCGACATCTCGACCGGTGCCACGCAGGACTTCCCCCTGGCGGGCTTCGGCGCGCTCGGGTCCTTCGTGGACAAGAACCCCAAGACGCTGGCCGCGTTCCAGCGCGCACTGGGCAAGGCCGTGCGCGACGCGGCCGACCGCTCCAAGATCGAACCCCTCATCGTCAAGTACGCCAGGGTCGACGCTGAAACCGCCTCACTGCTCACGCTGCCGACGTTCGGGTCCACTCTGGACGCCCGTCGCCTGCAGCGGGTACCGGATCTGCTGCTGCAGACCGGAGTGATCGGGGCCAAGCTCGACGCCGCTCCGATGCTCGCCCCTCAAGCTGGATAAAGGTAAAGGTGCCACGACTTCTCCGTGCCCTTGCCGGTCTGGCCGGTTTCTTCCTCGTCTGGGAAGTGATCGTCCAGGCCGGCCTGGTCCGTAAAGAGTTCCTCCCCCCGCCGTCCGTCGTCCTCGTGACGATCGTCGAACAGTTCGGTGAGACCCAGTTCGTCCGGGACCTGATCGCCACGTTCCTCGCGTGGGCGATCGCCCTGCTGATCGCGGTCGCCATCGCGGTGCCCGCCGGCCTGCTGCTCGGCAGCATCCCCGGCCTGCGCACGGCGACCGCGGTGGTCATCGAGTTCCTGCGGCCGATCCCCGCCGTCGCGCTGATCCCGCTGGTGCTCCTGCTGATCGGCGGCGGGCCCGAGGCGAAGATCACGCTGGCCGTGTACGCGTCGTTGTGGCCCATCATGTTCAACACGATCTACGCGCTCGGCGAGATCGACCCCGTGCTGCTGGAGACCGCGAAGGCCTGCGGTACGAGCAAGTTCCGGACGCTGACGTCGGTGGCGCTGCCGCATACCGCGCCGTTCGTGTTCACCGGGGTCCGGCTGTCCGCCAACATCGCGCTGATCGCGGTGGTCAGTACCGAGTTCCTCGCCGGGGCCAAACTCGGCATCGGCAACTTCATCATGCAGGCCAGCACCGGCTCCACCAGGTTCGACCTCGTGCTCGCCGGCACCGTGGTGGTCGGCGCGCTCGGCTTCCTCATCAACGGCGGGCTCGAGATGATCGGCAGGCGGGCGTTCCGCTGGAGCACGGTCGACCGGGAGGCGGTCTCGTGACGACCCTCACGCTGACCAGCCGCGTCGGCAGGCGAGTGGGCCGGGGTATCGGCATCCTCGTCCGCAACTGGCTTCTCTTCTTCGCCCTGATCGGGATCTGGGAGCTCGCGACCCGGCTCGGGGAAAGCCCGTTCTTCCCGCCGCCGAGCGAGATCTTGAGCGCTTCGGCGAAACTGTGGTTCACCGGCCCGGCCTCGCAGCTGTTCCTGACCGACACGGTGTTCGACAACGTGCTCCCCAGCCTCGGCCGGACGCTCGGCGGCTGGCTGCTGGCCGGCGCGTTCGGTGTGGCGCTGGGTGTCCTCTTGGGACGGTCCAAGACGGGAATGGACTACGTCGGGCCGCTTTTCGCGTTCTTCCGCTCGGTCCCGCCGCCCGCGCTGATCCCGGTGTTCATCGTCCTTTTCGGACTCGGACCGGGGATGCAGACCGGGTCGATCATCTTCGGCGCGATCTGGCCGGTACTGCTCAACACCGTGGACGGCGTCCGGTCGGTGGACCAGGTGAAGATCGACACCGCGAAGTCGTTCCGGACCCCGCGGTCGTACTGGGTGCGCTCGATCGTGCTCCCCGCCGCCGGGCCGAAGATCTTCGCCGGCCTGCGGCTGAGCCTGTCCATCTCCCTGCTGCTGATGGTGATCTCGGAACTGGTCGGCTCCTACAACGGCATCGGCCGGTCCCTGATGGACGCCCAGCAGGCGTTCGACTTCCCGCTCATGTGGTCGTGGCTGGTCCTGCTCGGACTGCTCGGCTTCGGGTTCAACGCGGCCTTCCTCGCGGTGGAGCAGAGAGTGCTTCGCTGGCAGCCCACCCGCAACGGCCGTATCTAGCTTTCGAAGGGTCAGCAAGATGTCAACCATGCTCGAAGTCTCCGGGCTGAACCACCGGTACGGCGCGGGAGAAAAGGCGCACATCGCGGTCAACGATCTGTCGTTCACCGTGGAAGCGGGACAGCTCGCGAGCATCGTCGGCCCGTCGGGCTGCGGCAAGTCGACGCTGCTGCGCTGCATCGCCGGGCTGATCAAGCCGACGTCCGGCCGCGTCAGCCTGCACGGCGACGACGTCTCCGGCGTGCCGGAGGATCTGGCCGTCGTGTTCCAGGACTACAGCCGCTCGCTGTTCCCGTGGCTCTCGGTCGCGAAGAACGTCGAGTTCCCCTTGCGGTGGCGCAACTTGAGCCGTTCCGAACGCCGGACGCGGGCGCAGGAGGCACTGGAGTCGGTCGGCCTGTCCGGGGTCGGCTCGAAGTTCCCGTGGCAGCTCTCGGGCGGTATGCAGCAGCGTGTGTCGATCGCGCGGGCGCTGGCCAGCCGTCCCGCCCTGCTGCTGATGGACGAGCCGTTCGCGTCGGTCGACGCGCAGACCCGGTTCGAACTCGAGGACCTGACGCGGCGCGTGCAGCGCGAGAACGGGAGCACGGTCCTCGTCGTCACGCACGACATCGACGAGAGCGTCTACCTGTCGGACCGCGTGCTGGTGCTGTCGAAGTCGCCCGCGAAGATCGTCGCGGACCTGCCGGTCGGGCTGCCCGCGGAGCGGGACCAGATCACCACTCGCGAGTCCGCCGAGTTCGTGACGCTGCGCGGTGAGGTCGCGCGACTGCTGCACGGTGGCGCCCCGGAAGCGGCCGCCGCCGCTTCGGACGCGGCCGAGTACGAGCTGGCGCAGCAGGAAGCGGCCGCCGACGCCGACGCCGAGGTGCGCGCCAAGAGCTGAAGTACGTGAAGGCCCCCTTCCTTGCGTCCAGCGCAAGGAAGGGGGCCTTCACGTACTTCTCGGGGTGCTGCTGAGGGCCGAGCAGGCGTTGCGAAAGCCACTTTCGCAACGTTGAAGGTTGCGAAAGTGGCTTTCGCAACGCTCCGCAGGGGATCACAACCACGCGACGCGATGAAGGGCGCTTTCCCCGCATGTGATGCGGGGAAAGCGCCCTTCAGCCCTCTCAGTACAGCGTGCGCGGGTTCGCGTCGATGCGGACGTGCACCAGATGCGGCCGCTCGTCCGGCAGCGCGGCCTCCAGCGTCGGCTTGAGGTCTTCGGCCTTCTCGACGACCGACGTCCGCAGCCCCAGGCTCTTCGCCAGCGCGGGGAAATCGATGCCGCCAAGGTCGACACCCGGCACCTTCTCGCCGCCTGCGGCCTCGCCGAGGATGCGCACGGCGGCGTACTGCGAATTGTCGAAGATCACGAACGTCACCGGCAGGTTGTGCTGCGCGGCCGTCCACAGTGCCTGGACGCAGTACATGCTCGACCCGTCGCCGAGGATCGCGACGACCTTGCGGTCCGGGCGGGCCAGGGCGGCGCCGACGGCGGCCGGGAGACCGTAGCCGAGGGTGCCGCTGGCGACGGTGAGGAAGCCGGTGTCGGTGGACTTGATCGGCAGGTGGTCGTGCAGTTCGTTGCGGTGGCTCGGTGTCTCCTCGACGACGATCGCGTCGTCCGGCAGGACTTCCGAGATCACCGAGTAGGCGAAGCCGGGCGTGATCGGCGTGACCGCGGCGGGCTTCTCATGCCGGGTGCGGGATTTCGGCGCTTCCCGCGGCGCGGCACGGTCCAGCAACGCGCGGATGGTGAGCTTCGGCGTCGCGCGGATCCCGGTGCCTTCCGCGGCCCTGGCGAGGATCTGCTCGTCGTCGCTGACCAGGAACAGCGGCGGCAGCGCGGTTTCCGACTCGCCGCGGTACACGTGGTAGGTGAACGCCGGGGCGCCGATGACGACCACGAGATCGTGGTCCGCCAGCGCGCTCGCGAGCATTTTCCGTTCCGGCTGAAGGAATCCGAAGAACTGCGGGTGGTCCTCGGGGAAGGAGCAGCGCGCCCCCATCGGCGGCGCCCAGACCCCGGCGCCGACCTTCTCGGCCAGCTCGACGACGTCCGGCACAGCGCCTTCACCGTCGATACCGGGGCCGACCACGATCGCCGGGCGCTCGGCGGCGTCCAAAGCCGACACCAGTTCGTCCAAAGCGGACGGATCGGGCGCGAAACCGCGGATCTGCGGCCGGGACACGATCGGCTTCGTGGTCTCGACGTCCCAGTCGTCCACGGGCACCGAGACGAACACCGGACCCATGGGCGCCTGCGTCGCGATGTGATACGCCCGCGCCAGCGCCGCCGGGACGTCCTCCGCCCTGGCGGGCTCGCAGCTCCACTTCACGTACGGCTTGGGGAAGTTCGCCGCCTCGACGGCCCCGAGGAACGGGTCGTCCGGCAGCAACGACCTGGTCTGCTGGCCGGCGAGGATGATCAGCGGGGCGTTGTTGCGGTACGCGGTGAAGATATGCCCGAGCGCGTGCCCGACCCCGCCCGCGGAGTGCAGGTTCACCAGCGCCGCCCGCCTGCTCGCGCGGGCGTACCCATCGGCCATCGCGACGACGGACGCCTCGTGGAGCGCGAGCACGTAGGTGAAGTCGTCGGGCCACTCCGTGAGGAAGGCGATCTCGGTCGTCCCGGGATTGCCGAAAACGGTGGTCAGGCCCAGATCGCGCAGCAGTTCCCTGGTCGCGTCACGTACGGTGCGGGTAGCCATGGCCACACGCTATCTGGTCGGCACCCGATAGTTGAAGATGCAACCTCGTATCACCGTGTGTGGTCTGGACCTGACCCCATGCGTACGTCCGGCAACCCCGCATTTCGTCCTCTGAATGCGGTGGAAGGTCCGGCCTACTCCTTGACCAGCGCGGCCCATTCGCGCACGGCGGCGACGTCCACATCGGACTCCCACCCGCCCGGCCGGACCGCGCTGCCGACGTGGAACGCGCCGACCCCACCCGCCCGCAGCAGGTGCACCTGCTGCGCCCGCAGGCCGCCGCCGACGAGCAGCCGCGGCCCGTCCTCTCGCCGGGCGAGCCGCTGCAGGACTGAAAGCCCGTGCGCCACACCGTGCGGATGCCCGGCCGCGAGCACCGTGTCGCAGCCGAGCGCGGTCAGCCGGTCGTAGGCGCGCAACGGGTCCCGCGCGCGGTCGATGGCGCGGTGGAAGGTCCACGGCAGCCCGTCGAGCTCCTTGACCAGCGTCTCGCAGGCCTCCACGTCGATTTCGCTTTCCAGGTCCAGGAAACCGAAGACGAACTCCCGCGCGCCCACGTCGATCAGGCGCCCGGCGTCCGCGCGCAGCCCGTCGAGGTCACCGGCGGCGAAGGACATGTTGTCGCGCAGCATGACCCGCACCGGGAGATCGGTGGCGGCGAGTACGTCGCGCAGCGTCCCGACCGACGGCGTGAGACCGTCGCTGGCCATGTCGCTGACCAGTTCGAGGCGATCGGCCCCGCCCTCCTGTGCGCGCTCCGCGTCCACCGCGGTCAGCGCGATCACTTCCAGCAGGCCGGTTTTCGGGCTCATGGACCATCCAATTCGCTTATACCGAGGGGTTGTCGTCACCCCTGGCGTGGCGACCGCGCCGGAAACCGCCTTGCAGGCTGGTCATCCGTTCGCGGACCGCTTCGGGGGAAAGTGAGAGTATCGGCCTCTCCCCCAGCGGTTTCTCCGGCCTGTCGTCCTGCGACCGCGCCTCGGGGACGACGGCGGGCAGCACCGGCCAGGTCTCCTCCGCCCCGTCCTCCTGCTCCAGCTCGGCGGGTGTCGGCCAAGCGGGCTCGGGTTCCGGCGCCTTCTCCTTCGGTTCCAGCGGCTTCAGCGTCGGCTCGGTCGGCTCGTCCGGATCCTGCGCCGGTTCCTCGGGCACGGTGTTCTTCACCGGTTCGAATGACGGCAAGGAGGGCGGGCCGGGTTCGGCGGGCGAAGGACCTTCGCGCGGGCCTCCGTGGTCGAACCACTGCGAAAGCACGCTCTGGTACTTGGGCATCCGCTCGGTCGGCGAGTCCAGTTCGAGATGGTTGACGGCGTCGTCGTCCGAGGACGGCCACTCCGGCTGGGTCTCGCGCTCGACGACCGGCGCACGCCGCAGCGGCCCGGGGTCCAGCACGGGCGCGAACCGCGATTCCTCGGCGCTCTCCTGGGGTTCGGGCAGCGGCGGGACTTCCAGCGGGGGTTCGGGTTCCGGCTCCGGCACGACGACGGTGACGGGCGGGGGCTCCGGCAGCGGAGCCGGCCGGGGCGCTTCGACGATGAGCTCGGCGGGCACGACGACCACCGCGGTGATCCCGCCGCCGTCGGCGGACCGCAGGCGGACGTCGATATGGTGCCGGACGGCCAGCGTCGCGACCACGAACAGGCCCATCCGCCGGGACACCTCGACGTCGACGTCCGGCGGGTTCGCCAGCCGCGTGTTGGTCCGATCGATCTCCGCCTGCGGCATGCCCGCACCGTGGTCGGTGATCTCGATCTGCCATTCGCCGCGGTCGGTCTCGTGCCCCTCGACCTGCACCATCGTGCTCTGGTCCGAATAGCGGGTCGCGTTCTCCAGCAGCTCGGAGACCACGTGCACGAGGTCGTTGACGGCCTCGCCGCGCACCGCGATCCGCGGCGCCGCACCGAGTTCGATCCGCTGGTAGTGCTCGACCTCCGACAGCGCGGCGCCGATGATCTCGTCGGCGACCACGGCACCGCCGTCCTCACGGACGACGTCGGTTCCGGAGAGCACCAGCAGGTTCTCGCTGTTGCGGCGCATCCGGGTCGCGAGGTGGTCGAGCTCGAAGAGACCGGCGAGGGTGTCGGGATCCTGTTCGTCGGCCTCCATACGGTCCAAAACGGACAGCTGCCGCTCGACGAGATCCTGGCTCCGCTGCGACAGGTTCACGAACATCGCGTTGATGTTCTCCCGCAGCATGGCCTGTTCGCCCGCGAGCCGGACGGCCTCGCCGTGCACCGCGTCGAACGCGCGCGCCACCTGGCCGAGTTCCTCGCGGCTGAACACCGGGACCGGCGCGACGGCCAGCCGCCGCCGCAGGTTCTCCGGCTGCGGCTCGGGATCGCTCAGCAGGCCTTCGACGGCCGCCGGGAGCTGATGCTCGGCGACCTGGAGCGCGCTGCGGCGCAGGATCCGCAACGGCCGCAGCAGCGACCGCGCGATGATCACCGACAGCACACCGGCGACGATCAGCACGGCGAGCACGATGCCGCCGTCCCAGATCGCGGACGTCCTCGCGCGCGCCGCGAGGGCGTCGGTGCGTTCCTGGAGCTGGACGAGCAGCGCCTGCTGCACCTGATGGGCCAGATTGACCGTGTACGTGGCCGAGGTGTCCCACTGATTCGGGTCCAGCCCGCCGAGCCCCTGGTCGTTCTCGGCGCGGATGAGCGCCGATTCCACCATGTCGTTGCCGATGTCGACGATCAGGCCGATGACCGTGTCGTCGTACATGCGCTGCTGTTCGGGCGTCGCGAAGGTGCGGTAGTCGCTGCGGGCGGCGGCGAGTTCGGCCTCCGCGCCGAGCAGCGCGCGGGTCCGGTCCCGGTTGAGGCCGCCCTGCGCGAGCGCGGCCGCCATGATCGCGCGTTTGACCGACATCTGATCCTTGACCCGCGCGAGCGCGTTGCCCGCGAGTCGGAGCTTCCCCAGATCCGGGTCGGAGACGTCGGCCGCGGTGGCGTCGCTGATGTCGAGCAGGCCGGAGATGAGCTCGCTGTAGGACCGCAGCACCGCGTCGGCGGGAAAAGCCGAGTGTTCCGCGGAAAAGCGGAGCCCGGTCAGCACGCGCAGGCGGTCGCTGGTCTGCTGCAGGCTCGTCGCGGCCTTGTCGCCGAGCCTGCTCTTGCTCTCACCGAGCGTGCGGTCGAATGTGCCGATGGCTTCGTCGGCCCGTTTGCGCTGCTCGGTCAATTCGGAAAGATCGCCCTTGCGATCGCCCGCGACGAACCGGACGGTGAGGTCGCGTTCGCGCTGAAGCTGATGCACCGCTTCGGCGACGGTGCTGTCGACCCGGCCGCGGGTGGCGAATTCGGCCAGCTGCCGCGCGTCCCGCAGATCCGAGTTGACCCGGAGCCCGACGAGGGCGACCACCGCGAGCGCGGGAATCAGGAGTACCACGAAGAGTTTGGTACGCAGGTGCCAGTTCCGCAGCCGCCAGCGGCCGCCGACACGAGGATGCCGTTCCGCCGCGTCGCCCCCACGGGGACGCTTGTCGCGACGGGCCACCTGGTTTCCTTTTCCCACCACGGGACCCTTTCCCATGGCTGACATCGGGGACGAGAGCCCGAACCTACTGTAGAGTAACAAGGTTCGAGAACGATCGAAAGCCGCGCCATCCGGCGTCTCCCGCAGGCGATCGTATGGGGCACGGACCATACGATCCAGAAGGAGGAGCACATTCTCTCGGTAGGTGAGCGGTGACGAAGATGCGTGTCTTGGCGATTCCGCTGGTAGCGGCTCTGCTGGCGACCGCCGGTTGCGGAGTGTTTTCAGGTGGTGACGCAAGCACCGACGCGCCACTCGAACGGACGGAACTGCGCATCGGCGTCGGAAGCCCCATCGACACGGCACCGTTGCGGGTCGCCGTCGCCGACGGGAAGTTCACCGCGGCCGGCCTTTCCGTGACCCTCGTCGAGGTTCCCGGCGACCAGGCGATCGGCAAACTCTCCGCCGGCGAGGTCGACCTGGCGTTCGCCAGCGACGTGTCCATCTTCCGCGCCGCCGCGGCGGGGACGGCGTTGCAGTTGCAGGGCGAGGCCTACACCGCCGGCCGCAACACCATGGCGCTCGTCACACTCCCCGGCTCCGACTACACCGAACCGACGCTCAAGAAGTCACCGAAGATCGCGGTGAACATGCTCGACGACGTCGGCGTGCTGGCGGCCAGGTCGGTGCTGGGGACCGCGGGCGTCGACGTGAACCGGATCCAGTTCAAGCAGAACCCGTTCGACCGGATGCCGCAGGCGTTGCAGGCGGGCGAGGTCGACGCCGCGTGGATGGTCGAGCCGTACATCACCAGGGCCGAGAAGGAGCTCGGGGCGAGCATCCTCGCCGACGGCGCCCGCGGCGCGACCCTGGACTTCCCGATGTCGTCCTACGTTTCGATGGGAGCTTTCGCCCAAGCCAACGCCCGCACGCTCGCGGTGTTCCGGAAGGTGCTCGGCGAGGCGCAGGTGCGGGCGGCCGACCCCGCCGTCGTCCGCGACGCGCTGCCCTCGTTCTCCGACATCGACCGGACGACGGCTTCGCTGATCTCGCTCGGGACGTACCCGGTCTCCCTCAACGGCATCCGGCTGCAGCGCGTCGCCGATCTGATGCACAACTCGGGCTCTCTCGGCGCCCGGCTCGACGTGCAGTCGATGGTGGCGCGACCCTAAATGTTCTCCCCGGTCGGCCTGAGGCAAACGGTGCGCTCGGGCGGCCCGGTGTAGTGCAGGGCGGTGTCTTCCGACGAACAGGCGGTCTCCGACGATCCCCGCGTGACGACCGCCCGCGCCTCCGCGCTGATGTCGGTGCAGCGGACCTTCGCGATCCGCGTCTCGTGCACGACGTCGCGCAGGCAATCCCCGGTCTCGACGTTCAGCGCGAGACAGAGCGTCTTCTTGGCCGTCCGGCTGGACGAGGTCCCGTACAGCTCGAACTGGATGTAGTCCGCGTCGCGGCAGTCGGACGAACCCGTCCTCACCTCGTCGATGCGGAAGGTCGCGCGGTTCGAGCTGCAACTGGCCGTCGTGTAGCTCTGGTTGCCGCCCGCCTCGTCGGTCAGGTACAGGCATTTGCCCGCCTCGACCGTGGCGAAACTGCTCGACCGCGAAATACCCCAGGCGGCCAGGCTCCCCAGGCCCAGCGCGAGGACCACACCCAGCACGATCGAGACCCTGGCCAGCACGCTCAGCGGCGCCGGTTTGGGGAACGGCGTCGGCGGGGCCGCCTCCGGCATCGAGGGCAGGGGCGCGGGCGCGTGGAACGGGTCGTACTCGGGCGTCCCGCCGGTCGGTGTAGTCGTCAAGGTCCCCTCCAGTCACCTTGCGTCCATCCTTCCACCAGCGGTGCCGCGACGGGAGCCGGTGTGGCCGGAACGTATAAAGGAGGATGTGACCGATGGCCCGCTGATCGTCCAATCCGACAAGACCGTGCTCCTCGAGGTCGACAACAGCCAGGCCGACGACGCGCGGATCGCCATCGCGCCGTTCGCCGAACTGGAACGCGCGCCCGAGCACGTCCACACCTACCGGATCACGCCGCTCGCGTTGTGGAACGCCCGCGCGGCGGGTCACGACGCCGAACAGGTCGTCGACGCGCTGACCACGTACTCGCGGTTCCCCGTGCCGCAGCCGCTGCTCATCGACATCGTGGACACGATGGGCCGCTTCGGGCGGCTGCAGATCGCCAACCACCCGGCGCACGGTCTGGTCATGTCGACCATCGACCGCGCGGTGCTGGAGGAGATCCTCCGGCACAAGAAGATCAGCCCGATGCTGGGCGCGCGTATCGACGACGACACCGTCGTCGTGCACCCGTCCGAACGCGGACGGCTCAAGCAGGCGCTGCTGAAGGTCGGCTGGCCCGCGGAAGACCTCGCCGGTTACGTCGACGGCGAAGCGCATCCGATCGACCTGGCCGAGGACGACTGGGAGCTGCGCGACTACCAGCGCAAGGCCGCCGAGGCGTTCTGGGCGGGCGGATCCGGCGTCGTCGTGCTGCCGTGCGGCGCGGGCAAGACCCTGGTCGGCGCCGCGGCCATGGCGCACGCGAAGGCGACCACGCTGATCCTGGTGACGAACACCGTCGCCGGCCGTCAGTGGAAACGGGAGCTGGTCGCGCGGACCTCGCTCACCGAGGAGGAGATCGGCGAATACTCCGGGGAGAAGAAGGAGATCCGGCCGGTCACCATCGCGACGTACCAGGTGGTCACGCGCAAGACCAAGGGCGAGTACAAGCATCTGGACCTGTTCGATTCGCGGGACTGGGGCCTGGTGGTCTACGACGAGGTCCACCTGCTGCCCGCGCCCGTCTTCCGGATGACCGCGGACCTGCAGTCGCGGCGGCGGCTCGGGCTCACCGCGACCCTCGTGCGCGAGGACGGCCGCGAAGGCGACGTGTTCTCCCTGATCGGCCCGAAGCGATACGACGTCCCGTGGCGCGACATCGAGGCGCAGGGCTGGATCGCACCGGCCGAGTGCACCGAAGTCCGCGTGACGCTGACGGACGCCGAGAGACTCGCGTACGCGACGGCCGAGGCCGAGGAGCGGTACAAGCTGGCGGCGACCGCGGACACCAAGACCAAGGTGATCAAATCGCTGGTCGACCGGCATCCCGGCGAGCCGACGCTGGTCATCGGGGCCTACCTCGACCAGCTGGAGATGATCGGCGACGAACTCGACGCGCCGGTGATCCAGGGCGCGACGCGGAACAAGGAACGCGAGGAACTCTTCGACGCGTTCCGGCGCGGCGAGATCAGGACACTGGTCGTTTCGAAGGTCGCGAACTTCTCGATCGACCTGCCGGAGGCGTCGGTCGCGATCCAGATCTCGGGGACCTTCGGCTCGCGGCAGGAGGAGGCGCAGCGGCTCGGGCGGCTACTGCGGCCCAAGGGCGACGGGCGGCAGGCGCATTTCTACTCGGTCGTCTCTCGGGACACCGTCGACACGGAGTACGCGGCGCACCGGCAGCGGTTCCTGGCGGAACAGGGGTACGCGTACCGGATCGTGGACGCGGACGACCTGCTTCGCCCGATGTAGGGGCTTCGCTTCGGCTCGCGGTGGTCGTGAGTGGCGTTTCGGGTTCTAACCCGAAACGCCACTCACGACCACCTGCACCACTCCTGCCGTCCGTGAAGGCCTCCCTTGAGACGTTCATCGTCCCGAAGTAGGCCTTCACGGCATCCGACCACCCGCCGGCGTGTGGCAAGAGAGCAAGGGACCTTTGCTACCACTTGCGGCTCCGCCCCAGCCCCAAGTCCGTGAAGGCCTCCTTCCCTACCCTGAAAGTAGTGAAGGAGGCCTTCACGGCGTTCCGGGCACCCAACACGGCGAGTCCACTGTGGACACCAGCTGGTGCACGTGTGACTCCAGCGACGCCTGAGGCGGCCACCCCGAGATCCCGCAAACGGGGTATCGAAAACTGTCGGTGCTTCGAACTAGTGTTCGGTAGAGTTGACCGAACACCAGTTCGAGGGGAAGCCGATGACCATCGCACCGTTCCGACCGGGTACACCGCCAGTCCAGACTCTGCCGCCCGGCCGGTGGCACGGCCGGATCTGGGTTTCCGACCTGCCGTTGGCCAGGCCGGAGCGCTACACCGGCTGCGTCGCCGAGTTCGACCGGTCCGGGCTGTGGCCGGTGCTGATCCCGCACGACCAGCGTTTCGCGGCCAACGGCGAGGACTGGATCGACGACCGCGGCAGGCTCGCCCCCGCCGACCACCGGATCGACTCGGTGGATCCGGCCGAGGTGCTGGCCCGCTGGTGGGACACGTCGTGCTGCGACGGAGCCTGCCTGCGCCCGTTCGGCGCGAAGTTCCCCGGCCTCGCCCGCCGTCCGTCGCGCCGGGCGGATCCGCTGGCCGAGGCGGGTAACACCGGGTCGATCCTGGCCGCGCGCGGGCAGCACCGGCTGGCATTGGTGCAGACCGAGCGGCCCGCCGACATCCCGGCGATCCTCGGCTGGACGGGCATGATCAAGGCGACCGATCAGGTCCACGAGCTGTCCGCCGTCCTGCGCAGCTGGGAAGACCGCTTCGGCGCGACGCTCACGGTGCTGGGCTTCGATTCGATGGAGCTGTCGGTGGCCGCGCCGCCGCGGACCCAGGGCCGCGCGCTCACGGTCGCCGCCGAGCACCGCTCGTTCTGCCTGCCGTCGTTCGCCGGTCAGCCAGGCAATCTGCGCGAGTTCGCGGCCAACCTCGTCCAGACACGCCGGTGGCAGTTCTCGTGGGCGTGAGTGGTCGTTTATCCCGAGGAGAGAGGGGGAATCAGGGCGGCACGGGAAGGCGGTGATCGACGTCGCGGAGCTGAGGATCGGCACTTCGGGCTGGCGCTATCCACCGTGGCGCGGGGACTTCTACCCCCGCGGCCTGGTGCAGCGGCGCGAGCTGGAATACCTGTCGTCCCGGATGAACTCGGCCGAGATCAACGGCTCGTTCTACTCGCTGCAGCGTCCCGAGCGGTACCGCGCGTGGGCCGAGCAGACCCCCGGACGACTTCGTCTTCGCCGTCAAGGGCGGCCGCTTCATCACGCATCTGAAGCAACTGCGTGACGTCGAGACACCGCTGGCGAACTTCTTCGCCTCCGGTGTGCTGGCGCTCGGCCGGAAACTGGGGCCGATCCTCTGGCAGCTGCCGCCGCGGCTGGCGTTCGACGCCGAGCGTGTCGAAGCGTTCTTCAAGCTGCTGCCGCGCACCAGCCACGCCGCCGCCAAGCTCGCGAAACACCACGACGACAAGCTGAAGGCCGAACCGCACACCGATCCGAGCCCTCGCCGGAAGCTCCGGCACGCCGTCGAGGTACGGCATCCGAGCTTCGCCGAGCCCGAAAGCCTGGACCTGTTCCGGAAACACGGCATCGCGCTCGTGGTCGCCGACACCGCGGGCAAGTTCCCGTACATCGACGAGATGACGAGCGAAGACTTCGCGTACGTCCGCCTGCACGGCGACGAGGAGTTGTACGTCAGCGGTTACAGCGACAAGGCCCTCGAAAAGTGGGCCCGGAAGATCAAGGGCTGGGGCCGCGACACGTACGTCTACTTCGACAACGACGTCAAGGTCGAGGCGCCGAAGAACGCGATCGCCCTCGCGGAACTCCTGGCTTGACCCTCGCCAGCTGCACAGTCAGCGCGCAGTGAGCGGTGTCCTGTTCACTGGCTCGTGAGGTCACGGGCGTACTCGCGTGCTGGTTCTGGGGGTCGGCACGCCGGGCGCCCGTGCCTCACTCAGCCTTGACGGTTTCGCCCACGAGCGAGGCCAGCTTGGTGCGGACGTCCTCGGCGTCGGGATGCGCGAGCTCGGTCAGCACCCGCACCGAACGCAGCCAGCACTCACGCGCCGACGAGGGATCACCGAGCCGCAGATGGATTCCGCCGAGCTGGGCCAGCACGTCGGCCGCCTCGTAGAGCTCGCCATGGGCGAAGAACATCTCGACGGCGCGCCGCATGCAGGCGATGCCCTCGTCGCCGCGGCCGAGCCCGACCAGCGCGGTTCCCTTGGTGTGCAAGGTGAAACGGGCTTCGTCGGGCAGCGCGTGCGCCTCCAGCGCCAAAGCCTGGTCGGCGAAATCGAGTGCCTGCTCGAAGCGGCCGGCCTGGGCACAGATGTCGCCGAGGGCCTGCAGCGCGCTGGCCTCCATGCCGGCGCCGACGTTGCTCTCCCGGATGAGCCGCAACGCGCGCGTGCCGTAGTCCCACCCCGTGTCGGGATCCTGGCTGGCCAGCGTGAGGTTGTAGAGGGCCCGCGCCTCGCCCTGCCGGTCCCCGACCTGCCGCTGCAGTTCGACGACCTGCTCCAGGTAGGCGATGCTGTCCTCGTATTGGCGGGCGACCCCGCAGGCCACGCCGAGGCCGCTGAGGATGGCGGCCTCGCCGGAACGGTCCCCGAGGTCGCGGGCGGCACGAAGCGCGACGCCGAACACCGAACGCCAGTCGTCCAGCCGGGCCCGCACGATGAAGTACGACTGAAGCAGCCACGCCAGCTGCCAGCATTCCCGGTATCGCCGCTCCCGGTACGCGATGTTCACCGCGGCGATGAGGTTCCCGGCCTCCTCGTCGAACCAGTCGAGCGCCTGTTCGTAGTGCCCGAACTTCAGCCCGGCGCCGTCGAACCGCTCCGGCTGGACGAGCCGGTAGTGCCGTTCGGAGCGCAGAAGCCTCGACGCGTTCAGCGCGGAGGCGAGCGACGCGTGGAGCAGCCTGTCCAGCACGGCCGTCCGCGCCTCGGGCCCGTCGAGCTCCGCCGAAAGTTCGGCCGCGTACGCGCGGATCAGGTCGTGGAACTGGTACCGGCCCGGTTTGGACCGCGCGATCAGATGCGCGGACGCGAGTTTCGCCAGATCCTCGTGTGCTTCCGCGATGTCGACGCCGGCCACCGCCGCGGCCGCGGGCACGCTGAAGTCGCCGCCGGTCGGCAGGCCGAGCAGCCGCAGCATCCGCGCGGCCCGCTGGTCGAGCGCCCGGTACGAGTACGAGAAGACGGCCCGGATGTTCGTCTCGTCGCCGTCGGCGAGGTCGAACGAGCCCAGCCTGTCCTGTTCGGCTTCTAGCAGCCGGACGAACTCGCCCAGCGCGAGGTCCGGGAACTGCGCCGTCCGCACCGCGAGGATCCGGATGGCCAGCGGCAGCCCGCCGCAGTACCGGATGAACCGTTCGGTGGCCTCGGGATCCTCGACGACCCGGTCCAGCCCGATCGTCGACGCGAGGAGGGCGATCGCGTCCTCGTCCGGCAGCTCTTCCAGCGCGACCCGCCGCGCGCCGTGGGTCGCGACGAGCGCTTGGAGCTGCCAGCGGCTGGTCACCAGCACCAGGCAGCCGGGGCCGGGCAGCAGCGGCCGGATCTGCTCGGTGCTCGCCGCGTTGTCGAGCAGGATCAGCATCCGGCGGCCCGCGCTGTACGTGCGCCAGGTGGCCGCGCGTCCGTCGACGTCGGCGGGGATCCGGTCGGCGGGGACGCCGACGGAGACCAGCATGGTTTCGAGCGCGGCGGCGGCTTCGACCGGCTCGCCGGGACCGTAACCGCGCAGGTTGAGGTACACCTGCCCGCCGGGGAAGCGGTCTCCGACCTCGTGCGCGAAGTGGACGGCGAGTGTCGTCTTGCCGATGCCGCCCATTCCCTCGATCGAGGCGATGGACGTCGACCGCTCGGTGTCCAGCGCCTCCGGGACGAGCCCGTGCAACGCCTTGAGGTCGCGTTGGCGCCCGGAGAACACCCGCAGATCGGCGGGGAGCTGGCGAGGGATCAGCGGTTCGGCGCCGAGCCGGTACCGCGTCAGTTCGGAGTCCAATGTGGTCTCGACGGACTCTTCGCCGGTCAGGATCGCCTGGTGCGCCCGCTGCAGCGACGCGCCTGGGTCCAGGCCGAGCTCTTCGGCCAGCACCGCGCCGATCCGGCGGTAGACGTTCAGCGCCTCGGCCTGTCTGCCGGAGCGGTAGAGCGCGATCATCAGCTGTTCGTGCAGCCGCTCCCGCAGCGGGTTCTCACGGCACAGTCTGATCAGCTCGGGCACGACGACGTTGTGCTCGCCGAGCGCGATGAGCGCGTCGGCCCACTGCTCGCACACACGTAACCGCTCTTCGCCCAGCTGATCGGCTTCGTCGCGAAGCAGTGCTTCGGAGTGGACGTTCTGCAGCGCCGGGCCCCGCCATTCGGACAAGGCCGCGGCGAACCGGCCCGCGGCTCCGCGCAGGTCGCCGTCCCGCGCGGCCTCCGCCCCGGCCGCGGCGTGGGCGCGGAAACGGGCGAGGTCGAGCAGGTTTTCGTCGAGTTCGAGCAGGTAGCCGCCCCGTTCGGTGCGGATGGTGACCTCGTCGCCGAGCGCGCGGCGGACCCGCAGGACGTAGGTCTGCAGCGCCCCCTTGGACCGCCGCTGGTCGTCCGGCCACAGCCAGCGGCCCAGCTCCCCGACCGGAACCACCGTGTTCGCGCGCAGCAACAGGCCTGCCAGCACGATGAGCGGCCTGCTGCCGCCCAAGGGCACCGGCAGCCCGTCCGCCGTGACCTCGGTGGGCCCCAGCACGCGAAAGTCGAGTGCCACGTCGCTCATTCTGTCCGGAACCGACGGAATCGGCACGCGATTCCCGCGGTGGCATGATCGGTGCCGATGGACGTCTACGCTATCCCCCTGCGCACGCGGTTCCGAGGCATCACGGTCCGCGAAGGACTGCTGGTCCGCGGCGAGGCGGGCTGGGGCGAGTTCTGCCCGTTCTCCGACTACTCCGACGCCGAGAGCGCGCCGTGGCTCGCGTCCGCGCTGGAGGCGAGCGAACGGGGCTGGCCGTCGCCGGTGCGGGACAGCGTCGAGGTGAACGCGACCGTGCCGGTGGTGTCCCCGGAGCAGGCGTACGAACTCGTTTCCGCTTCAGGCTGTCGCACGGCGAAGGTGAAGGTCGCCGACCCGCGGGTGAGCCTCGCCGAGGACTGCGCCCGGGTGGAGGCGGTGCGGGCCGCGCTGGGTCCGCAGGGCGCCGTCCGCGTCGACGCGAACATGGCCTGGGACGTGGACACCGCGGTCAAGGCCATCGGTGAACTGGACCGCGCGGCCGGCGGGCTCGAGTACGCCGAGCAGCCCTGCCCGTCGATCGACGAACTGGCCGCCGTCCGGCGCCGGGTCGGGGTGCGGATCGCCGCGGACGAATCGATCCGCCGGGCCGAGGATCCGCTGAAGGTGGCCGTCGCGGGGGCGGCCGACGTCGCCGTGCTGAAGGTCGCGCCGCTGGGCGGGGTGCGGCGCGCGCTGGAGGTCGCCGAAGCCTGTGGCCTGCCGTGTGTGGTGTCTTCCGCCGTCGAGACGAGCGTCGGGCTCGCCGCCGGGCTGGCGCTCGCGGGCGCACTGCCCACTTTGGACTTCGCGTGCGGACTGGGCACGATGTCGTTGCTGACCGGAGATGTCTGCGGCGAGTCACTGTCCCCTGTGGACGGTCGGCTGCCGGTGCCGCCTCAGGCTCCCGTTCCCGATCTGTTCGCCGCCCAGGCCGCCGCCCCGGACGTCCAGGCGGCCTGGGAAGCCCGCCTCACCCGCGTCCGCGCCCACCTCCGGATGTCATGAAAGGGTCGTTCAGGACAAAAGATGTCCTGAACGACCCTTTCATGACACTTCCGAGATCAGGTGCAGTGCTCGAAAGGCGATTCGTAGCTGGCGGATCCCGCCGAGCCACCCCACCGGACACATTTCGCGCCGGCGGCCGCGCTCACCGGACCCGCGTAGTACTCGAAGCTGCCGGAGTCGGTCTTCCTGGCCGAACCCTGCACTTCGAGGAAGGCCGAGACCGCGCTGCCCGTGCCGACCGAGGTGGACTTGATGGTGGTGACGCAGTTGTTCTTGTTCGTGGCGTTGTACAGCAGGTACGCCGTCGCGGCGCTGCCGACCGCCTGCGAGTCGATCACCTTGTAGCCGTCGCCGCACACCTCGACGGCGTCGTACGGATTGGGGTTCCCGTTGCCGCTGCAGGTGTTCTTGGAGGTCACGTTGGCGTTGGGGTAGCCGAACTTCACGCCGTTGAAGTACGCGGGCTTGATGTTGCTCGGCCACGACGAGTCGTTGGTGCGGACCTCGTAGTGCAGGTGCGGGCTGATGTTGTTGCCCGGCTTGGAGGTGTTGCCGACCTCGCCGATCTTCTGCCCCTGCGCGACCTGCGCGTTGAGCGCGACCGAACGGACCTTCAGATGCGCGTAGTAGGTCGACCATCCCCCACCGTGGTCGATCTTCACGAGGTTGCCGAAGCCGTTCTGCGAACCCTGGTGCGCCGAGATGACGACCTTGCCCGCCGCCGCCGCGACCACCGTGTCGCCCAGATCCGCCCCCGCGGAACTGCCCCGGTTGAAGTCGATCTCGTAGGCCCGGTGTGCGCTGCTGTTGTCGTTGTCGCCGTTCCACACCTGGTTACAGGGGAACGGAAGCTGGAAGTTGGGACGCGGCCCGACGGCGGCTTCGGCCGACGTCGCGGTGATCGCCAGCCCGGCCATCCCCAGCAAGGCGGTGGCGGCCGCCGTGAGCACTCGTCTGAATCTCATCGGATGTCCTTTCTCGGCGTTTCGCGAGAAGCGTCCCGAAAGGGCATACAAGCGAGATACAAACGACCACGAGCCCTCCTGGCCGAGGGGACCAGGAGGACTCGTGCCGCCTCCGCACCGGATCCGTCCGCGTCTTCCCCGTCCCGGTGCGGGTGTCTCAGCCGACGCGCTCGATGGTGGCGCGGCGGATCAGGAACTTGCCCGGTTCGCGGACCTGCTCGAAGGCCGCGTTGTTCAGCAGCGCGCAACTGCCGGAAACGCCGGTGACCTCGACGGTCGTGGACTTGTCGTTGTCCAGGTTCGTCACCTTCAGCTTGGTCCCCGCCGGGAACTCGCTGCTGGACGCCGCGGGGGCGCCGCCCTCGCCGGACAGCGTCACCGTGGAGCCCGGGCAGACGACCTCGCCGTCGCCGGCGGCCGCTTCCTCTTGCGGTGCCGCCTCTTCCTTCTGAGCCGCCTCGTCCTCGACCGCCATGGCGTCGTCCGCGGCCTGCTTCCCGCTGTCGGCCTGTACTTCTTCGGTGCACCCGGCGGCTTCGCGGCGCTGCTGGATGAGGTCGACGACGGCCTGCCTGTTCGCGATCCGCGCCTCGGACAAGGCGTCCGGCTGCGCCTTCTGACCCGCGATGAAGGTGAGATTGTTGCGGAGAGCGGTGTCGAGTCCCTGGCAGCTTTCCGCGGCCTGTCCGTCCGGAGTGCTGATCGCGAACATCGCCGCGGCGATGGCGGCCACCCCGAGCACGGACGCGATGCCGATCGTCGCGCGTTTGCGGTGTTTCCCGGCGCTGTTCATCATCGGTGTCTTCCTCCGGTCTGATTTCCTCCTCACCCACATCCAGGGATACGGCCGGATAACGAAAGTGGTTCAAACCGATTTCAGCCGAGCCAGGGCTTCGCGATACGCGCGTACGTGCCGTCGTTCAGTGCGAGATGCAGCCACTGGTCGGCCCACTCCTTGAACACGACGTCGCGCGGCAGGAGGTACGCCTTCTCCGAGAAGGTGAACGGCTCGTCGGGATGCACCGCGCACAAACGCGGATTCTGCTTCGCCTGCCAACGGGTCTCGGTGGCATCGGTGATCATCAGGTCGGCCCGCCCCGCCAGGATCTCGGCGAAGATGGTGTTGTTGTCCGGATGCCGCACGATGGTCGCGCGCTTGAGGTTGGCGTCGGCGAACTGTTCGTTGGTACCGCCCGGATTCACGATCGCCCGCACACCCGGCTGGTCGATCTGCTCCAGGGTCTGGAACCGCTTTTCGTTCTCGCACAAGGTGATCGGCGTCTTGCCGTCGCGAAGATAAGGAACGGTGTAGAAACCCTTCTTCGCGCGGTCCAAGGTCACCGAAACCCCGCCCATCGCCAGATCGCATTTCCGCCCGACGTCGTCGGCGATCGCCTTCCAAGTGGTCTGGACCAGCTGGAGCCGGACGCCGAGCCGCCGGGCGAGGTCGCCCGCGAGGTCGATGTCGATCCCGCTCCACGCGCCGTCGGCGTCCCGATAGGTGAACGGGCGATAGTCCCCCGTCGAACACACGCGGATCTCGCCGCGGGCTTGAACGACGTCCAGTCTGCTTTGCGCGCCATGGCCTTCGGGCGCGGCACTGGCCGTGCCGATTCCCAGCACGGTCAGCACCGCGACCCCGAACGTGAGCGCTTTCGCCTTGATCGTCATCAAGGCATCTTCCACGCCCTGAGGTAAGCGCGCACCAGCCAAGCGTCGGCCCATTCGGCGTCCGGCTCCTCCGGCAGCGGCGACGCGCCGCGCACCAGCTCGTCGAGACGGCGCTCCAGCGACTCGGCCGCTTCCAGCGCTTCCTCGCGGGTTTTCTCGCCCTGCCTCAGATCCCGGAGCCAGCCGAGCCACGGTTCGGGGACCGGCAGCGTGATCCGGCCGGTCTCCAACAGCTCCACGCCCTGCA
This sequence comes from Amycolatopsis japonica, assembly GCF_000732925.1. Taxonomy (NCBI): domain Bacteria; kingdom Bacillati; phylum Actinomycetota; class Actinomycetes; order Pseudonocardiales; family Pseudonocardiaceae; genus Amycolatopsis; species Amycolatopsis japonica. The sequence goes on along the minus strand of NZ_CP008953.1, from coordinate 451,076 downwards.
CGCCGAGCCGCACCATGTGCATGGCGAACTTCGTGTCGAAGCCGTACTTCTCGATCAGCTCCGGCCTGCCCGATTTGCCGCGCAGCCCCAGCATCCGCTCGCGCTGGGCGCGGGAGTAGCCGAGGAACCGCAGCCCGGCCCGGCGCGAGACGATCCGGTGCGCTTGCTCGCGCAGTTCGGCGCCGAGTTCGTCGATCACCACGATCTCGGACTCGGGTACGAACAACGGCAGGAGGACGGTCGGGTTCCCGTTGAGCACGAGCCGCATCCACTTGCGCAGCGAAGAGACGATCAGGTCGAGGTCGCCGGGGCCGGATCGGCGCCTTCGGGCTGCATGCGGAAGATGTACTGCTCGAACCGCTTCAGGCCGATCACGTGGTCCGGCGGCTCGATGCAGATGCCGAGCTCGTCCCGGTCGTCCTGGCCGAGCACGGCGGTGCCGTGCAGCCCGGACCCGACCTGGCAGCGCAGGATCGTGCCCTGCTCGGCGATGGCGGCGAATTCGGGGCTGTCGTGTTTCACCGGACAAGTCATACCCGCGGGCGGGGCGCCGGGCACCCGCTTTTCCGGCCCCTCAGGGTCGGATTCCAGGGTCGGGTCGGGGCCGTTCCCCGATGTGCCGGGGGTCGTTCCGGAGCGAACATGGAGCCATGACGAACAGCGTGTACACCCCCCAGGCCACCAAGAAGCTCTACCGCAGCCGCACCGACAAGATGCTCGCGGGCGTCGCCGGCGGCTGGGCCGCCTACCTCGGCGTCGACGCCGCGATCCTGCGCATCGCCCTCGTGGCGGGCGTCTTCTTCACCGCCGGATTCGCGATCCCGCTCTACGCCGCCGCGTGGCTCCTGACCCCGGAACAGCCGGGCGAACCCTGATCGAGGGCGGACGCCGTGCGCAGGGGGCGCGGCGTCCGCCGGATCGCGTTCAGCCCGCTAAACGCGATCCGCCTGGGGACAGGGGGATGAAGAAGGGCCCGGACATGGGGATGTCCGGGCCCTTTCCGGTTTTCGGCCGCGGGATCGCGCGCTCGCCGTTACACTTCCTCTGACTTTGTCACAGGGAGTGGGAAGCGGGGGCCTCCATGGCCGGGTATCTGAGCCTCAGCGAGTACAAGCGGATGCTGGAAGGCGCGCTGGACGACTTTTGGCAGGCACTCACCAAGCGCTGGATGGAAGACGCCGTCGACGCCATGGCGAAGCTCTCGACCACCGTCCCGTGCTCGCCGGATCCCTGGGCCTGGCAGTGGTCCGCCGAATCGTACGGCCATCTGTCGCATGGCGAAGACCTGTGCGGCTACCTGACCTGGGTCATGGACGGCATGCACGGCCACTACAAGGACGTCCACTGCGAGGGCTGGAACCCGCAGCTGACGAAGTACGTCGAGTGCCACGTCGAACGGAACCTCGCGCAGATCGAGCGGCTGGCCTGGAACCGGCGGCAGGAGGTCGCCAAGTTCGTCCCGCAGCTGGAGGGACCCGACCTCGCGAAGCTGGAGGCCGCCCACAACACGTTCCTGAACGTCGCCGGTAACCTCGGCTACCAGGACAAGAACGGCCGGGTGACCGAACTGCTCGGTCAGGGGGCGGTCGTCGAGAACGTCGAATGGCTGGACGGCGCCACCAGCGCGACCGAGCCCTGGTTCATCGCGTGGACCGGGCTCGCGGCCCAGGAGTTCAGGGAAGGGTTCTTCGCCTCGATCGCGCCGACCATGGCACACCAGTCGCTCATCCTCGCCAGCCTGTCCACGCTGTACTCCACCCGCGCTTCGACGATCCAGGCGACCCGCCTCAACATCATCAAGCGGCTCAACTGGGCCACCAAGAAGCTGGACGAGAAGGTCACCCTCAAGGTCTTCACCGCGGACTCGATCCTGGAGAAGGTCGACCAGGCGCGAACGGTCCACGGCGTCGCGACCAATCTGCTGTCCGCCGCGGCGAAACTCAGCAAGGTCGTGAAGACCGTCGACGAGGCGGGCGGGAAGGTCCTCGGCCCGGTGGGCGCCGTCCTCGATCTGGCCGGTTTCGTCGGCGGGATCATCAAGGGGCTCACCGTCGAGCAGGACGCCATGTCGCTCCAGGACATCCTGCAGAAGCTCACCACGTCGATCCAGGACGAGCACAACGCGTTGTCCGGCCTCGAATCCGACTTCGGCGCGAACGTGCTGGCCCTGCAGAAGGCGATCGCGGGGGTGCACAGCTACGACCTCGAACTCTACGACCTCACCGCGAACAAGCTGCCGAACCAGACCGACCGCGCGAAGTACCACGGGGTCCAGGTCGAGGTCTATTTCGTGCTGCGGTTGGCGCAGACCTGCTTCGAAGCGGCCGAAGGCTATTCGGCACAACTGCGGATTCTCGCCGAGGCCGACAACGCCGACCGGCACCTCGCCGGCCGCGACGAGCAGACGTGCACGGGCGACGACACGACGTTGGAGATCCGGGACGCCGTCGAACAGTTCATGAGGACGAGTTGCGCGCGATTCCTTCTCGCCGGTGAGCAGCTCAGGAAGGCGGCCGAGGCGTACGCGCGAACGGACGGCGAGCTGTCGGACGACCTCAAGAGGATGTTCGCCAACTGGGAAAACGCCAACAAGGACCGGGGGAAGATCGATCCCAATCCCGAGACGGTCGAACGGGAAAGCGCGGCCACGGAGGCGGGCGGAACCGACCGGACCGGGCTTGAGCCGCGGAAGCCTTCGGAGCCGAACTCCACCGATCCGTACGAGGAGGAGCGCCGGAAGCAAGGCGGGAAGTACGCGGTGGACGGGCAACGGTAGCTACTGGTCCGAAGTCCGTGAAGGCCTCCTTGAGGGACTCTGGGTCCCTCAAGGAGGCCTTCACGGACTGGGCACGCAGGCGCCGCGTGGGCAAAGGCGTAACTCACGTGATCACGCGCGTAACTCACGTGATCACGCGCGTAACTCACGTGATCACGCGCGTGACTCGCGTGATCGGATGCCGCACTCGGCAAAGGGAAAGCCCGGACGCGCGAGGCGCGTCCGGGCTTTCCGGTGGTGCTACAGGCTCGAACTCAGAAGTCCATGCCGCCCATGCCACCGGACGGGTCGGCGGGAGCGGCCGAGGCCTTCTCCGGCTTGTCCGCCACGACGGCTTCGGTGGTCAGGAACAGCGCCGCGATGGAAGCGGCGTTCTGCAGCGCGGAGCGGGTGACCTTCGTCGGGTCCGGCACGCCGGCCGCGAGCAGGTCCTCGTACTCGCCCGTGGCGGCGTTGAGGCCGTGGCCCTGCGGGAGGGACTTGACCTTCTCCGCCACGACGCCGCCTTCGAGGCCGGCGTTGATCGCGATCTGCTTGAGCGGCGCCTCGACGGCGACCTTGACGATGTTGGCACCAGTGGCCTCGTCGCCCTCGAGCTTCAGACCGGCGAAGGCGGCCTCGGCGGCCTGGATGAGAGCGACGCCACCACCGGCGACGATGCCCTCTTCGACGGCGGCCTTGGCGTTGCGCACCGCGTCCTCGATGCGGTGCTTGCGCTCCTTCAGCTCGACCTCGGTGGCGGCACCGGCCTTGATGACGGCCACGCCGCCGGCCAGCTTCGCCAGACGCTCCTGGAGCTTCTCGCGGTCGTAGTCCGAGTCCGAGTTGTCGATCTCGGCGCGGATCTGGTTGACGCGACCCTGGATCTGGTCGGCGTCGCCCGCACCCTCGACGATGGTGGTCTCGTCCTTGGTGATGACGGCCTTGCGCGCCTTGCCCAGCAGGGAAAGGTCCGCGTTCTCCAGCTTGAGGCCGACGTCCTCGGAGATGACCTGGCCACCGGTCAGGATCGCGATGTCCTGCAGGATCGCCTTGCGGCGGTCACCGAAGCCCGGCGCCTTGACGGCGACGGACTTGAAGGTGCCGCGCATCTTGTTGACGATGAGGGTGGCCAGGGCCTCGCCCTCGACGTCCTCGGCGATGATCAGCAGCGGCTTGCCGGACTGGATGACCTTCTCCAGCAGCGGCAGGACGTCCTTGACGGTGGAGATCTTGGAGCCGAAGAGCAGGACGTACGGGTCCTCGAGCTCGGCTTCCTGACGCTCCGGGTCGGTCACGAAATAACCGGAGATGTAGCCCTTGTCGAAGCGCATACCCTCGGTGAGCTCGAGCTCGAGCCCGAAGGTGTTGCTCTCCTCGACGGTGACGACGCCTTCCTTGCCGACCTTGTCCAGCGCCTCGGCGATGAGCTCGCCGATGGTGCGGTCCGCGGCGGAGATCGACGCGGTGGCGGCGATCTGCTCCTTGGTCTCGATCTGGACGGCGGCCTTGTGCAGCTGCTCGGTGATGGCCTCGACGGCCGCCTCGATGCCGCGCTTCAGGCTGATGGGGTCGGCCCCGGCGGCGACGTTGCGCAGACCCTCGCGGACGAGAGCCTGGGCGAGCACGGTGGCGGTGGTGGTGCCGTCACCCGCGACGTCGTCGGTCTTCTTGGCAACTTCCTTGACGAGCTCGGCCCCGATCTTCTCCCACGGGTCCTCGAGCTCGATCTCCTTGGCGATGGAGACACCGTCGTTGGTGATCGTCGGCGCGCCCCACTTCTTTTCGAGCACGACGTTCCGGCCCCGCGGGCCGAGGGTCACCTTGACGGCTTCGGCGAGGGTGTTCAAGCCGCGCTCAAGACCGCGGCGGGCGTCCTCGTCGAACGCGATCAGTTTGGCCATTGCGGTGTGGTCCTCCGGTATTGGGCGCCGCCGCACGCCTACTACAGCGCGGCGGCAGGACTCTTCCTCGGCCAGGCTCGGTGCCCGCGACGGACGACCCACCCGATCAAGGGTGCGGCCTCACCGTCCCGACCTTCAGGCGAACGGTCGGTGACCGCTCCGCCTGGCACTCGACGGCGTCGAGTGCCAATGTCGTGTTTAGCACTCTCCAGGGGAGAGTGCAAGAACCGCAGGTCAGCGCGGTGGTATTCAGCTGCTCGGCTTGATGGGGATCGACGACGGCGGCGGCTTCAACGACGAGCCGGGACCCTGCGTTTGGGAGCCGCCGGGGCCGACCGGGATGTTCGGCGCGGTGGTCTGCGGGCCGTTCCCGCCACTCGAATCACCGAAGACGAAGATCGCGGCGACGATCGCGCCCGCGACCACGAGGGCGCCGACGACGATCCAGATCCACTTGGCGCCGCCGCCCTTCTTGGGCTGTTGCTGGAAACCGCCCTGCTGCTGGGGCGGTGGGCCGTAACCGGGGGCGGGCCTTGCTGGAAGCCACCCTGTTGCTGGAAACCGCCCTGCTGGGGCGGCGGGCCGTAGCCAGGGGGCGGGCCTTGCTGGAAACCGCCCTGCTGCTGGAAGCCACCCTGCTGCGGCGGCGGGCCGTAACCGGGCGGCGGGCCCTGCTGGGGCGGGCCTTGCGGCGGGGGCCCCTGCGGTCCCGGTCCCTGCTGGCCGTAGCCGGGCTGCTGTCCTCCGTACGGGTGCACGGGGCCCCCCTCTCCCTGTGGCGGCGTGTTCTGCCGTGGCGCCTGCTGGACGGTCGCGGCCGCCGCCTGCCCGGGCGCGCCGGGAGGCTCGTTCGAAGTCGCGAGCGGACCGAGCGCGCGCCTGGCGGCCGCGATCATCTCAACACAGTTGGGGTAGCGATCGGCGGGATTCTTCGCCATTCCCTTCCGGACGACCTCGTCGATACCGGCAGGCAGGCCGACGATCCGCGAGATGGCCGGGGGCTCGCCGTTCAGATGTCCCTTGATGACCGTCTGCACGTCGCCCTTGAAGGGCGGGCTGCCGGTCAGGCAGGCGTAGAGGACACAGGTGAGCGCGTACTGGTCGGTGCGGCCGTCGAGCGGCTCGCCGCGCAGGTGCTCGGGCGCCGCGTACGTCGGCGAGCCGAGGAAGTCGCCGCCGCGGGTCCGGTGCCCGGTGGCGCCGCGGCGGGTCAGGCCGAAGTCGGCGACGTAGACGTGCTCGCGCGAGGTCTCCTTGCTGGTGACCAGGACGTTCGCCGGTTTGACGTCGAGGTGCACGAGACCCCGGTTGTGCAGGGTGTCGAGCGCGTCGGCGACCTGGTCGAGCATGTTCAGCGCGCGGGCGGGCGCGATCGGGCCACCGGAGATCAGCCCGGCGAGATCGCCGCCGTCGACCATCCGCATGGCGATGTAGAGCATGCCTTCGAGCTCGCCGAAGTCGTACAAGGGCACGACGTTGGCATGGTCGATCGCGGACGTGTTCCGCGCCTCGTCGACGAAGCGTTCGCGGAATTCGGCGTCGGCCCCGAGGTGATCACCGATGACCTTCAGTGCCACCTTGCGCCCGAGCCGCACGTCCGTGGCCTTGTAGGTCACGCTCATGCCGCCCTTGCCGAGCACACCGTCGATGCGGTAGTTGCCCAGCCGGCGACCCGTCAGGTCCCCCGACTCATCGCCTGTCACGCAGCGAAGCCTAACGCGCCAGTTCCGGGCGCCGCCGGGGGTCGCCCGAAGTCTGCTACGAGACCTTGCGTACGTCCGCGGCCTGACTCCGCCCGTCACGGCCGGACTGGACTTCGAATTCCACGCGGTCACCCTCGTCGAGCGTCCGGAATCCGTCGGCCTGAATGGCCGAGTAGTGGACGAAGACGTCGGGCCCTTCGGTGGATTCGATGAATCCGTAGCCCTTTTCCGAGTTGAACCACTTGACGGTGCCGACTGCCACGGCGCACTCCCTCAGCACAGGATCCGTCGGCCTTCTCTGCCCCGGCCGGCGGTTTCGAGTGCAGTTCACGCTACCCGAATTACCGGCGTCGGCAATGCTCAATTCGTCCCAAGGTCATCCGTGAGAAAGCCGCCTATTGCGCGCTTGCACGAGGACGCGTCCTGGTCCCGCGAAGTCCAGCGCGAGCCCTTCGCCGGTGCGCACCGACTGCGGGCCGGACTGGTCGACCGCGCGGAGACGGCACTGCACGGTGTCCGGATAGGCCAGCAGGAAGTCCGGCCGCACGGTGACGAGTTCGCCCGCGGTGAGTTCGAAGGCGTCGACCGGTCCCTGCGCGGCCAGCACGAGCGGGCCGCTTCCGCTGTAGTGCTCCAGGAAACCGGAATCGGCGCCGAAGAGCTTCTGCAGCGGTGCCCAGCCGGGGTCGTGCCGGACGGTCGACGGCCGGGCGAGGATCGCGTCCCGGCTCACGCACCAGCCCCCGCCGCCGTTGAACTCCAGCGGGTAGACGTCGCCGGCGGCCAGCGGCGCGAAGTCGATCCAGCCGCCGCCCTCCGGTGCGTTGAACACCGACGGGGCGGCCTTGCCCGCCCGCGAACCACCGCGGGACGGGACGGTTTCGGTGATGCCGAAACTGCTGGCCAGCATGGTGTCCCCGGCGGCCTGGACGGCCTCGCCGGGGGACAGCAGCACGCGTGCGACCCCGAAGTTCGGGGTGTGCCTCGTCTGGACCCGCATGCGGTCAGCGGGAGGGGACCTGGGCGATCACCCAGGCGGACAGCGCCGACGGGTTGCGGGTCTGGGTGAGCAGCTGGCCCGGACCGGCGAAGTCGAAGACGAGGCCTTCACCGCTCTTCATCGACTGGATGACGCCGGTGGCGACCTTGCGGATCTGGTACTGGACGGTGTCGGCGAACGCGACGACGTGCCCGGTGTCGATGGTGATCACCTCGCCCTGCTGCAGGGTGACCGTCTCCAGCGCGCCGTAGCAGGCCACGACGAGCGGCCCCTGTCCCGTCGCGTGCGTCAGGAAGCCGCCCTCGCCGCCGACGAGGTTCTTGAGACCGCCCCATTTGGTCTCGGTCTGCACGCCGTGGGAGGACGCGAGCCACGAACCGCGCGTGACGCACCAGCCGGTGCGGCCGTCGAGGTTGATGATCTGCATGTCGCCCGGCAGGTTCGCGGCGACGTCGACCCAGCCGCCGTTCTGCGGCGCGGTGTAGGTGGAGATGAAGAAGGACTCGCCGGAGAGGAAGGCGCGGCCGAGGCCCTTCATGATGCCGCCCTGCGCCTGGGACTGGACCTGCACGCCGTAACTCGTCGCCATCATCGCGCCCGACTCGACCTGCGCCGGCTCACCCGGGGCGAGGACGAGCCTCGCCACCGCGAACGATGGCTGGTGACGGATCTGAACCTGCATGTCTTCTTCTCCCCGGATGGTCGTTGTGACGCGCAGAGTCTTGCATGCGGGGCCCGAGGCGGGAGGATGGTCCGGTGATCTCCGTCGACGCCCACCGTGAGACCGTCACCGGCCTGCTCGGAAACGCCCCCGTCATCCGCCTTCCGCTCGCCTCCGCCGCCGGGCTCGTGCTCGCCGAGGACGTCCGCGCGGGGGTTTCGCTGCCGCCGTTCGACAATTCCGCGATGGACGGTTACGCCGTCCGCGCCGAGGACATCGCGGAGGTGCCCGTGACGCTGCCGGTCGCCGAAGACATCCCCGCGGGACGGGTCGACAGCACGAAACTGGAGCCGGGCACCGCGCACCGGATCATGACCGGCGCCCCGATGCCGCCCGGAGCCGACGCGGTGGTGATGGTGGAGCACACGGACGGCGGCGTGACAGACGTCCGGATTCTCAGGACGGCTGTCCTGGGCGCGCATATCCGGCGCCGGGGCGAAGACGTCGTCGAGGGCACGGTGGCGCTTTCCGCGGGGACGGTGCTGGGTCCGGCGCAGCTGGGTCTCGCGGCGGCCGTCGGGCTCGCCGAGGTTCCCGTTTACCGGCCGCTGAAGGTGCTCGTGGTGTCCACCGGGACCGAACTCGTCGACGCGCCGGAACCGTTGCGGCACGGGCAGATCTACGAGTCGAACAGCATCATGCTGGCGTCCGCGATCCGCGCGCTCGGCTGTGAGGCCGAGGTCGTGCGCAGTGTGGTCGACGACGTGGACGAGTTCCGCTCGGTGATCGAGCCGCGGCTGGCGGAGGTCGATCTGCTGGTGACCTCGGGCGGGGTGAGCGCGGGGGCGTACGAAGTGGTGAAGGACGCGCTGACCGGACAGGGCGTGGAGTTCCGGAAGGTCGCGATGCAGCCGGGCGGGCCGCAGGGCTGCGGACGCTGGAACGGCGTGCCGGTGGTGACGCTGCCGGGCAATCCGGTGAGCGTGCTCGTGTCGTTCGAAGCGTTCCTGCGGCCGGCGTTGCTCGCGGCGATGGGGCACGCCGGGGTCGACCGGCAGAAGGTGCGGGCCCGGCTCACCGAGTCGATGACCTCCCCCGCCGGACGGCGCCAGTTCCGGCGGGGCTTCTACACGCATTCCGAAGGCGAGGTCACCGGGATCGTCGGTCCGCGCGGCGGGCCGGGCTCGCATCTGCTGGCGTCGTTCACGCAGGCGAACTGCCTGATCGTGCTGCCGGAGGACGTGGATTCGGCCGAGCAGGGCGACGAGGTGGACGTCCTCCTGCTCTGACCTGCGTTTCGCGGGCTGAAGGGTGTCTCCCGAACTGAAGTGGGCAGGTCAGGCGAGGACACGCGCGCGCGTTTCTTTTCGGCCGGAGGCCTCGGATTTGCGGAGGCGGGCCGCCGACACGGCTGAGCGAGTAGCTCCGCCATGCCGCGGCCCGGCTGTGGAAATCCGAAAGCGCGCTTCGAGAGACACGGCCTAAAGGCGATCCGCCGGGAAGTCGCGGCACCGGCCGACCGGGGTGAACAGCAGGACGAAGACGGCGACGACCTCGAGTCCGGCCATCAGCCCCAGCGTCTGCCGCACGCCGGCCGTCTCGCCGAGGATCCCGCCGAGCAGGCCGCCGAGCGCGACCGCGCCGAAGCTGAGCACGGACGAACTCGCGGTGACCCGGCCGAACATCCCGGCCGGGACGTAGCGCTGCCTGAAGGTGGCGTTGAGGACGTTCGAGCCGACGACGCCCGCGCTGACCGAGAACCCGGCGGCGACGAAGAAGGCGAGCCCCCAGCCGCCGTTCGCCAGCGGGCCGAGCAGCATCATCAGCGCTCCGAAGGCTTCACAGAGCACGAAGGCCCGCGCGGTGCCGATCCGTGCGGCGAGTTTGCCCGACAGCGCGGCGCCGAAGACGCCGCCCGCGCCGACGAGCGCGAGCACGAGCCCCGCGGTGCCTTCCCCCACGCCGAGATCGCGGACGAGGAACACGACCTCGATCGACTGGTAGCCCATGAGCGCGACGTTCGAGATCGCGCCGAAGACCGCCAGGACGCGCAAATACGGGTCGCGGACGACGAAAACGAGGCCGTCGCGGATCTCGTCACGCAGCCGTGAACGCGTCTTCGCCGGGCGCTCGGGCTCGCGGTGCCGGATGGATCGGAGGCACAGCACGGAAATCCCGAAGCTGACGGCGTCGGCGAACACCCCGGCCACGGCGCCGAACCAGTGCGCCAGGAGACCGGCGAGCCCGGGTCCGCCGATCTGCGCGGCGGATTCGCTGCCCTGCAGTTTTTCGTTGGCCTCCTGCAGCTGGTCCTTCTCGACCAGCGAAGGCAGGTACGCGCGATACGCGACGTTGAAGAACACCTTCGCGACGCCGCCCGCCAAGGCGACGACGATCAGCTGGGTCATCGTGAGCAGCCCGGACCACGCCGCGACCGGGACGCTGAGGAAGACCAGCATGGAAATGCCGTTGCACACCAGCATGACCGGGCGTTTCGGCCGTCTGTCGACCCAGGCGCCGGCGGGCAGGCCGATCAGCAGCCAGGGCAGCCAGGCGGCCGCGGTCAGCAGCCCGACCGCGAACGTGCTCGCCTGCAAGGTGACCACCGCGACGAGCGGCAGCGCGACGACGGCGATGGAACTGCCGAGCACGCTGGTCGTCTCGCCGGTCCACAGCAGCCGGAAATCCCTGGAGCGCAGCAAGCCGCCGCGTTCGCGGGTGGTCACGGGCGGGCCGGGACGACGCGGGTGGAGATGAAGACGGGGCGGCGTTCCTGGCCGTCGTCCGGGATCTCGCGGCCGCTGTAGGACTTGATCAGTTCGTGGACCTTCTGTTCGAGCTCGGCCAGCTCGGCGACCGACATCTTCGCCCAGCTGTCGGTGGCGAAGGCGGCGCGATGCCATTCCTCCGGATAGCTGTCGCGTTCGGCGAACCATTGGCGCGCCATGGAAACCTGGCGTTCGAGGGCGAGGGATTCGGCGGCTGCCGCGACCGGGTCGTCGGGGAAGTCCGAAGGCGACCAGGAAACCGCGTAGCTCACGCGGCGCCACCAGCGCTCGCGGCGGTCGCGGGCGAGTTCCGGTGCTTCCTCGACGAGATCGCTCGCGGCCAGCACCTTCAGGTGGTGGCTGACGTTCCCGACCGCCTGCCCGGTCCGTTCGGCGAGCACGGAAGCCGTGCACGGGCCGTCGAGGCGGAGGACGTCGAGCAGGCGGCGCCGCAGCGGATGCGACATCGCGGCGAGCACCTTCGAATCGTGGACTTCGTGGACTTCGCGATCGGCCATAACGCACAACAGTAGTTGCACAAGAGTCCTTGTACAAGTCTCCTTGTGTACTACTCCATCCGGGTCGGTAACCTCGATGGCATGGGTTTCTTCTCGTGGATCGTGTTCGGCGCCATCGCCGGCTGGCTGGCCAATGTCGTGGTGGGCGGCCCGGACCGGCGCGGCGGCTGCCTGTTCAGCATCCTGGTCGGCGTGCTCGGCGCGGCGCTGGGCGGTTTCATCTACCGGCTCGCCACCGGCACCGAACGGACCTTCGAGTTCGACTTCCCCAGCTTCGGCGTCGCGATCCTCGGTTCGATCGTGCTGCTCGCCCTGCTGCGGCTGGTGCGCGGCTCCGGGCGGAGCGACTCGTATCGGCGGTGATCAACGGAGTGACCGTTGGTAACGGTTTTCTCGCGACCGGTGATCATCGGGGCGCGGGGAACTAGAGTGGGACGTTCGCTCAGTTCCAGTGGCCGCGTCCGGGTGCATGTGCCGTCGGGGGGCATATGCATCCGGACGCGCGTGCCTCGGCGATGACGGAGACGGCGCGGACGGGGTCGACGAGCGGAGGCATCGGCGCCGCCGAAATGTCCTTCTTCCAGGCGCGGAACAGCTCGGCGAGTCGCTCGCCTGCGGGGTCCGGGCTGGCGGGCATTCGAGGGTCCTCAAGGTCTGCTATCGGCGTCAATTACCTAGAGTTATCGCGTATTTCGACCTTCCGTTACCGGGATGTGGCCCCTCCCACCCGGCGCGGGGAAACCCTTCCGGGGGAGGCCACGGCCCGTCTCCGGACAGGGCGGTAGCGTGGTGGCTCTTCCTGTCCCGACCCCCCGACACGAACTGCGGTGAACCCGACCAATGAGCGGCAACCGGCCGGAAGCCACTGGTAATCCCCTCGCGCACGCCGTGAAGCTGGCCCGCGAGACCGTTCCGCCGATGCACCCGGCCGGCAGGCCGTTCGTGTTCGGCGGTCTCGCCGCGACGCTGGTGCTGCGGCGGTTCTCCAAGCGCCTCGGCGTCGTCGGCGCGCTCGCGACGGCCGCGACGGCCGCGTTCTTCCGTGAGCCCAAGCGGGTCCCGCCCGCTCAGTCCGGCCTCGCGGTCGCGTCGGCGGACGGTCTGGTCTCGCTGATCGAAGAGGCCGTGCCGCCGCCCGAGCTGGGGCTGCCCGCCGAGCCGCGGATGCGGGTGAGCGTGTTCCTGTCGGTGTTCGACGTGCACGTCCAGCGGATCCCGGCCTCGGGGGTGATCGAGCGGGTCGCGTACCGGCCCGGGAAGTTCCTGTCGGCGGACCTGGACAAGGCGAGCGACGACAACGAGCGCAACTCCGTGCTCATGCGCACCGAAGACGGCCACGAGCTCGTCGTGGTGCAGATCGCCGGGCTGGTGGCCCGGCGCATCCTCTGTGAGATCCGCGAGGGTGACAAGGTCGGCGTCGGCGCGACGTACGGCATCATCCGCTTCGGCTCGCGAGTCGACCTGTATCTGCCGCCGGGCAGCAAGGTTCTCGTCTCGAAGGGCCAGCGCACGATCGGCGGCGAGACGCCGATCGCCGAGCTGCCCACGGCGCCGCACCCGGAAGGCTGATCCATGGTCCGCGTGACCACTCCCGGCGTGCGGCTGCTGCCGAACGCCATCACGGTGCTCGCCCTGTGCGCCGGTCTGTCGTCGGTGCAGTTCGCGCTGATCGGCAACTATCCGATGGCGATCGCGTCGATCGGGATCGCCGCGGTGCTCGACAGTCTCGACGGCCGCATCGCGCGGCTGCTGGACGCGACGTCGAAGATGGGCCAAGAGCTCGACTCGCTGTCCGACGGCATCTCGTTCGGTGTCGCGCCCGCGCTGGTGCTGTACGTCTGGCACGCGGAGGGCGAGCGGATCGGCTGGGTGGCGTCGCTGATCTTCGCGGTCTGCATGATCCTGCGGCTGGCGCGGTTCAACACGCTGATCGAGGACACCGAGCAGCCGCCGTACGCGGGCGAGTTCTTCGTCGGTGTGCCCGCGCCGGCCGGTGGTCTGCTGGCGATGTTGCCGCTGATCCTGGAGCTGCAGTTCGGGCAGGGCTGGTGGTCGCATCAGTACGTGGTGTGGGTGTGGACGATCGCCGTCGCCGCGCTGCTGATCAGCCGGATCCCGACGCTTTCGCTGAAGACGGTGAAGGCGCCGCCCAAGGCGATCGCGCCGCTGCTGGTCGGGGTGGGCCTGCTGGCCGCCGCGATCATCCAGTTCCCGTTGGTGGCGCTGGCGATCGCGCTGGTGCTGTACCTGGCGCACATCCCGTACTCGGTGTACCGGCACCGGTGGCTGGCGAAGCATCCGGAGGCGTGGATGGCGCCGCCGCGGGAACGGCGCGCGATCCGGCGTTCTTCGAGCCGCCGCCGTCTCGGCCTGCGGCCGCCGCTGCGGCGCGTGGTGGCCGGCGCCGCTCAGCGGGTCCGGCTGCAGCGCGGCGAACAGCACGTCGCGCGCGCTCCGCGCACCATCCCGACCGACAAGGACCGGGACAACGGCCGGGGCCCGCGGCGCCGCTCATGGCGCCGGATCGGCCTGCGGAAACGCTGACTCACTCGGCTTGACCGCCCACACCCAGCCCCCCGCCCGTCCCTGGGGGACGGCCCCGCGCCCAGCGTACCGGGGGTGTCCGACGGGACCGGGGGAAACGGGGGCCGGGAGCGGGAGTTGTCCACAAGCGGGTGGGGCTGTGGACAACTTGGGGACAGACGGTCTTGAAGTACATGAAGGCCCCCTTCCTTGCGCCTAGCGCAAGGGGTGGATTCCAGGGATGGTTGCAACACGGGTGATCAACTGGTTTCGGTGAGGAGTTTGGTCAAGCGCTCGGCTGGGGTGTCCCAGCCGAGCGTTTTGCGTGGGCGGCGGTTGAGCTGGGCGGCGACGGCGGTGAGGTGGTCGGGGGTGTGGACGCTCAGGTCTGTGCCTTTGGGGAAGTATTCGCGGAGCAGGCCGTTGGTGTTCTCGTTGGAGCCGCGTTGCCAGGGTGCGTGGGGGTCGCAGAAGTAGACGGGCATGTTGGTGGCGATGCTGAATTCGTGGTGTCGCGCCATTTCCGCGCCTTGGTCCCAGGTGAGGGAGCGGCGTAAGTGTTCGGGCAGGGTTGTGATGGTGGTGACGAGGGCGTCGCGGACGTGTTCGGCGGTGCGGGATTGTCCGAGGTGGACGAGCATGACGTAGCGGGTGGAGCGTTCGACCAGGGTGCCGATCGCGGATGCTCCGTTCTCGCCGATGATGAGGTCGCCTTCCCAGTGGCCGGGGACGGCGCGGTCGTCTGCCTCGGCCGGGCGGTCGCTGATCATCACCATCGGCGTGGTGAACCGGGGCTGGCGTTGCTCGCCGTTGCCGCGGGGTTTGCGCTGGGTGCGGCCGGTGCGTAGCGCGGCTTTGAGTTCGCGGCGCAGCTCGCCGCGGCCTTGGACATACAGGGCTTGATAGATCGTTTCGTGGGCCACGTGCAGCTCCGGCTGGTCGGGGTGATCACGGCGCAGCCGGTTACTGGCTTGTTCGGGGCTGCACCGGTCGTCCAGCATGTCTTGGATCCGGTCCCGCAGCTCGGGGTTGGCCGCGATCTTGCCAGGTTTGGGCCGGGGCCGGCGAGCGTCGGCCCGGGCCTGCGCGGAATAGGGAAGATACTCATCGCTGGCGGGATCGGCGTTGCGGCCCAGTTCCCGGCTGACCGTCGAGGCCGGGCGGCCGATCCGGCGGCCGATCTCCCGGGGGCCGTGCCCGGCCCGCGCCAGATCCGCGATCAGAAGCCGCTCGTCCTGAGACAGAAACCAGGTGGACGGAACCCGTGCTCCGCCCGCAGGCAGGCGGTCCGAGGAAGGCGACTCCGGCACGGACGGGCACGACGGCGGGGCGGAAGGCCTGCCGGCCTTCCGCCCCGTCTGACTCGCGCGTCCTTGCCGCCACCGATGCCCGGTCCGGCGGTTGATCCCCACGATCCGGCACGCCTCAGCAGTGCCCATCCCTTGCGCCACAAGATCAAGATATGCCCGGCGCTCGGCAAGCAGCTTCTTCGGCCCCTGAGGCGACCGATCCATACGGATCTCGAACAACACAACCCCTGAACAACTCAGGTGTTGCAACCACCACTAGAACCCAAGGTGAAGGGGGCCTTCATGTACTTCGGCGGCTCGCCGCGCGGCGGCGTAGATAGGGTGGCGGGGTGAGCGCACCCCAGATCACGCTGACCGTCCGGCACACCCCGTCCGCACTGGACTCCCGCCGCGGCGTCGTCCGGCTGCACCCCGAAGTCCTCGACGCGCTCGGCCTGATGGCCTGGGACGCCGTCCGCGTCACCGGCGCCCGGGTCAGCTCCGCGCTGGCCGCCCCGTCGGACGCCGAGGGGATCCCGGGCGTGATCCTCCTCGACGACGTCACGATGTCGAACCTCGGTGTGACCGAAGGTTCGGAGGTGGTCGTCGCGCCCGCGGAGGTGTCGGCCGCGAAAACGGTCACCGTGGCGGGCTCGCGTATCGCGAGCGTGTCGCTCTCCCCGCACACCCTGCGGCTCGCCCTGATCGGCAAGGTGCTGACCGTCGGCGACGCCGTTTCCCTGCTCCCCCAGGATCTCGCGCCCGCGCCGGGCTCCGACGTGTCCGCGGTCCGTGGTCAGCTTTCCCGCGCCATCGGCATGACGTGGACGAACGAGCTGCTCACCGTCACCGCCACCGAGCCATCGGGGCCGGTCGCCGTCGGACCGTCCACTGTGGTCAGCTGGCGTGACGGCGCCCGCACCGGCGAGGCCGCCCCCGCCGCCGCGCCGGCCCGCGCCGGGACGACGCTGGTACGCAGCACACCCGCCACTCCGCACGAGGATTTCATCGACGCGGAGATCGTCGAAGACGAGCGGATCGACGACGACGTGGCCGAGGAAACCGTGCCTCCCCTGTCGGATCTCGCCGGCTCCGAAGCGGCCGCGCGCAAGCTCGCCGAATGGTTCGACCTGGCCTTCCACCGCCCGGAGCTGCTGGCGAAACTCGGGACGTCGGCGCACCTCGGGGTCCTGCTTTCCGGGCCGGAAGGCGTCGGGAAGGCGACGCTCGTCCGCGCCGTGGCACAGGCCGAGAAGGTGCGGGTGGTGTCGCTCGCGGCGCCGAACATCGCCGTCCTCGAACCGAACGTCGCCGCCGCGCGCCTGCGTGAGGCGATCGAGCAGGCCACCCGTGACGAAGACCCCGCCGTCCTGCTGATCACCGACATCGACGCGCTGCTGCCCGCGTCCCAGCCGCCGCCGCTCGCGACGGTCGTCCTCGACGACCTGCGCAAAGCCTTGCGCCACAAGGGTTTCGCCGTGGTCGCCACCACCGGCCGCGCCGAGTCCACCGATCCGAGGCTGCGCGCCGCCGACCTGCTCGACCGCGAACTCGGCCTGCCGCTCCCCGACGCGAAGACCCGCACGGAACTGCTGCGCGTGCTTCTCCGCGAGGCCCCGCTGGAGTCCGGCGTCGACGTCGGCCCGATCGCCGAGCGCACCCCCGGCTTCGTGGCCGCGGACCTCATCGCACTCCGCCGTGACGCCGCCCTCCGCGCCGCGCTGCGGCAGCGTGAGGCCGACGAGCCGCGGATCTCCCAGCAGGACCTGCTCGACGCGCTCACCACGGTCCGCCCCATCTCGATGTCCACTTCGGACAATCTGGCGACCGGCGGTCTGACGCTGGACGACGTCGGCAACATGACCGACGTCAAGCAGTCGCTCACCGAGGCGGTGCTGTGGCCGCTGCGCTACCCGGACTCGTTCGCCCGCCTCGGCGTCGATCCGCCGCGCGGCGTCCTCCTGTACGGGCCGCCCGGTGGCGGCAAGACGTTCCTGGTCCGCGCCCTCGCGGGCACCGGCGCGCTGAACGTCTTCGCGGTCAAGGGCGCCGAGCTGATGGACAAATGGGTCGGCGAGTCCGAACGCGCGGTGCGGGAGCTCTTCCGTCGCGCCGCCGAGGCAGCGCCCTCGCTGATCTTCCTCGACGAGATCGACGCGCTCGCCCCGCGCCGCGGCCAGTCCTCGGACTCCGGCGTGTCGGACCGCGTCGTCGCGGCCCTGCTGACCGAATTGGACGGTGTCGAGCCGATGCGCGAGGTCGTCGTCCTCGGTGCGACGAACCGCCCCGAGCTGGTCGACCCGGCCCTGCTGCGGCCGGGTCGGCTTGAGCGCCGCGTCTACGTCCCGCCGCCGGACGCGCACGCCCGTGAGGCCATCCTGGCCGCCAGCGCCAAGAACACCCCGCTGGCGTCCGATGTGGACCTCGCGGCGTATGCGGCCACTTTGGACGGTTACTCGGCGGCGGACTGCGCGGCGCTGATCCGGGAGGCCGCGCTGACCGCGATGCGGGAATCGCTGGAGGCCAAGGAGGTCACCGCCGAACATCTGACGAAGGCGGCCAAGGCCGTGCGTCCGTCGCTCGACCCGACCCAGCTCGCGGCGCTGGAAGCGTACGCGCAGACCCAGGTCTGAAGTACGTGAAAGGCCCTCTTCCTCGCGAGGAAGAGGGCCCTTTCACGGATCGGCTAGGAGCCGTCCTTGTCGTTGGTCTTGTAGTCCTTGGTGAGGATGACGATCACGCCCGGGCCGATGTTCTCGATCTCCTTGAACCTCGGCTCGGCGCGGAAACCGAACTCCAGAGCCAGCGCCTTCGCGGCCGCTTCCTCGTCGGTGCCCGGGCGGAAGTAGGCCACCGTCTCGGGGAGCCTGCCCGGGTAGCCCTTGACCTCGGAGACGTTCCAGCCCGAGGCGCGGAAATCCTTCGCGGCCTGCTCGGCGAGGCCCTGGATCGTGCTGTTGTTGTAGACGCGCACCGTCACCCACTTGTGCGACGCCTGCTGGTCGCCACCGGGCTGGCCCGGCTGACCGGTCTGCCCCGGCTGACTCGCCGGCGGCGCGGAGCTCGCGGGCGCGCTCGACGGCGGCGCCGACGACGACGCGGGCGGCGTGCTGGCCGAAGGCGAGCCCGGCGCCGGTGACGAAGGCTGCGTCGCGCCGTCCGAAGACGTGGGCGTGGTGCCGGGCGGGGTCGCGGTGTCCGAGTCACCGCCGCCGCTGGTCAGGGTGATCCCGCCGATCACGGCGGCGATCACGGCGACACCGACCAAGGCCAGTCCGGCGGCCTTCATCGGCCGGGACAGGCCCGAAAACAGACTCATGAGAGATCGATCCCCAGTCGCCGGGCCGCGCGATTGCGCTGCCGGGCCGCTCGCGTCTTTCGCAGGCGCTTCACCAGCATCGGGTCGGCCTGCATGGCTTCGGTCTTCTCGAGCAGCCGGTTCAGCAGCTGGTAGTAGCGCGTCGACGACATCGAGAAGCGTTCGCGGATGGCCTGTTCCTTCGCGCCGGCGTACTTCCACCACTGACGTTCGAACGCGAGCATGTCGAGCTCGCGCTCGCTGAGGCCGTTCACGGTCTCCGACGGGGACGGCTGGTCGGGCTCAGCCATCGACTCCGCGGCGTCCATCCGACTCCTCGCAATCAGGTCAGTGCTCGGCGGGCGTGAAACCACAGGCTTGTCATTCCGCGGCGCCATTAGACCACGGATGCGGCGCCCGGCCTCGGTATCGGCGTCGGCGCGTCACGGGTAAGGGTCTACCAGAAGGGTCCGACTAAACTGCGCGCGTGACCGTCCATCCCATCGTGATCGCCGGCGAGCCCGTGCTGCACAACCCGACTCGGGAGATCACCGAGTTCGACGACAAGCTGCGCACCCTCGTCGACGACATGTTCGAGACCATGTACGCCGCCGAAGGGGTGGGCCTCGCGGCCAACCAGATCGGCCTCGACCTGCGCGTGTTCGTCTACGACTGCCCCGACGACGAGGGCACGCGCCACAAGGGCGTCGTGGTGAACCCGAAGCTCGAGACGTCGGAGATCCCGGAGACGATGCCCGATCCGGACGACGACTGGGAAGGCTGCCTGTCGGCTCCCGGCGAGTCGTACCCGACAGGGCGCGCTTCGTGGGCGAAGGTCACCGGCTTCGACGTCGAGGGTAATCCGATCGAGGTCGAAGGCACCGGCTATCTCGCGCGCTGCCTGCAGCACGAGACCGACCACCTGGACGGCTTCATCTACCTCGACCGGCTCGTCGGGCGGCACGCCCGCGCGGCGAAGAAGATGCTGAAGTCGAACAAATGGGGCGTTCCGGGCAACTCGTGGCTGCCCGAGGCTCAGCCCTCCGACGACTGACCCCTCTCACCGCCGCTCCGCGTGCAATGAAAGGACCTTTACTTGCAAATTTTGCAAGGAAAGGTCCTTTCATTGCGTTCACGCGAGGGTCAGCACCCCAGGAAGTGGCACCGCACGACCCGCGGCTGCTCGATCACCTTCCCGGCCTCCACCGACCACGCGAGCCGGAGGTACTGGGCGTGCGTCCAGGCCAGCGGCGTCGCGGACGCGGTCGGCGTGCCCGCCGGGAAGCCCGGGCGCCCCGAAGGCGCGTTCTCGTCCCAGACCTGCTCCGGCATCGTGTCCCCGGAGCTGCTGACGCGCCCGAGATCGCGAAGCCGCTTCGCGGCCGTACCCCGGTCACCGGCGGCGAGGTCGTACTCGCCGCGTTCACCCGCGAGCAGCGGCCACAGTCGCCCGAAGGTGGTCCGGCTTTCGGCCGGGAACGTGTAGTCCCACGGCGAGCCGTCGGCCTTCTCGCCGTATCCGTCCTTCGTGTAGCGGTGCCAGAACTGCCCCGTCGGGGTGGTGAACGCGATGTCGGCGTCGGTGACCTTGATGCTGTTCTTGATCACCGGGTCATCGGCGCCGTAGATACCCAGCCTCACCAGTTCGAGGAATCCGGCGTCGGTCACCGCACGCTGGTCCATGGTCACGCTGGAATTGCCCAGGTTGTACTTCGTGCCGTTGTTCGCGTCGCCGTCCTTGGTCAGCCGGACGAAGTACGGGTCCTTCGACAGCGGGCCGTTCGTGGTCACCGTCCACCGGGCGAGTTTCGCTTTGAAGGCGTCGGCGGCCGCGAGGTAGCGCGCCGCGTCGGCGTCGGCACCGTTCGCCTTGGCGAGGTCGGCCGCGCAGACCAGCCCGGCGATCACCGCGGCGATCGTCGAAGGCGAGTAGCCGTCCTGCTCCTCCCAGCGTTCCTGCTGGCTGTACGGCGACGCGTGCCCGTTGTCCGCCTTGTAGGACAACAGGAATTCCGCCGCCTTGCGCACACCGCGCCAGGTCTTCGCGTCGGTGCGGCCGAGTTGCTGCGCGAGCACGATCGGCAACGCGGTCTCGTCGAGCTGGATGGACGTCCAGTACGGCGTGCCGTCGACGTGGCTGTTCTGCGGCAGATGCCCGTCCGGCAGCTGCTGCGTGCCGAACATGTAGTCGACCGACCGGTTCGCGGCGTCGCGATCGCCGGCGGCGAGCAGCCCGGTCGCGATCTGGTAGAGGTCACGCGGCCAGACCAGGTGATACGTGCCCGACGGCGACCACTCGGGGTCGTTGTTCCCGAACCGCCACGGCATGCTCGGCGACGCGATGAGCGCCCCCTGGTGGATCTTGTCCTCGCTCGCCGCGAGCATGAGCACTGACGCCTGATAGAGATCGCGCTCCCGCTTGGTCTTCAAGGAGGACGGCGCGTCCTTCACCTGACGGAGGTACTGCTTCCACCCGCGGTCGTACGCGCGGGCGGCGTCGGCGAATCCGCGCCGCAGTGAGGCCTTCGCGTTGGCGAGCGCGTCGGAGTCCTTCGCGCCCATACCCAGCGAAAGCGTGAAGTCACGCGAGCGGACACCGTCGACGGAGGTCTGCCCGGTGATCAGCACGTTGCCCTTGGCCGCGGTCGCGTAATCCTTGAGCCTGAAGGACTTCGTCAACTGCGTGAGGCCGTCGGAGGAGCCCGCGAAGCCGACGGAAGTCCGCGAGAACGCCGGTTCCGCCGCCAACGCGGCCGCAGTCTTCGCATCCGACGAGACCGCGCTCGCACCCTGTGAACGCGCGGAGTCGTCGGATCCTTCGTTGGTGAGATCGGGATCCGCGACCGCGTACACCTGGTACGGGCGGCCGGTCAGCGAAACGAAGTCGACGTCGATCAGCACACTCGCGCGCGCCGGGTCGGTGACGTAGGTCTTGCGGAGCTTCCAGCGGCGCTGGTCGTCGGTCACGGTCTGTTCGTAGGTGAGGCCGCCGGTGCGGCGAACCTGCTGGGCCTTGGCCGACGAATCGACGGTCGCGAAGCTCGTCCCGTCGGTCACGACGAGATCCAGCGACCGCACGCCGGGCGTCGACAGATCCGGGTAGTAGACCTCGGACATCCGGCCGCCCTGCAGGGTGAACCAGACGTTGCTCGCCCGTTCGCGGGCGGTGCCGAAGCCGGTCTTGTCGGCCGGTAGCCAGCTCGGATGGGCGCCTGGCGCACCTGGCGCCTCACCTCCCTGGGCCTCGGCGACCGCCGGGACCAGCCCCGCGATCACCACGCCTGCCAGTGCCGGGAGCACGAGTTTCCGCATATCCACCCCAGACTTCTGTAACGGTGCAGAACCTCCGGGATTCTGTCGTGAATCCCCGGCGCGCACAGGACCCGAACCGGTGAACCGTCAACGCTGTCGACAAGTCGTCACCCGAGGGCGGGTTGATTGATGCGGCCCCGGCGTGGCATGGTCGGGGCACAACCAAACAACCGCGGGAGCTCGCGCCATGGCGGGCTGAGAGGGCGGCTGGTGTCTTTCTAGAGGACCCGGTGCCGCCGACCGCATGAACCTGACCGGGTAATGCCGGCGTAGGGAGTGAACGTCGTTGACGACGCTTGAGAACGCCCAGGGCATCAAGCCGACCGTGACCACCGGTCCGATCACCGGTTCCCGGAAGGTCTATCACCAGACGGAATCCGGTCTCCGGGTCCCCGCGAGGCGGATCGATCTTTCGAACGGCGAGCATTTCGACGTTTACGACACCTCGGGCCCGTACACCGACGACGACGCGCAGATCGATGTCCACAGTGGACTCCATCGGCTGCGCGCCGGATGGGCCGACGGTCGTGAGCACAACACCCAGCTCGGCTGGGCCAAACAGGGCGTCCTCACCCGCGAGATGGAGTACATCGCGGCACGCGAGCGCTGCTCGCCGGAATTCGTGCGGGACGAGGTCGCGCGCGGCCGCGCGGTGATCCCCGCCAACCGCAAGCACCCGGAGACCGAGCCGATGATCATCGGCAAGAACTTCCTGGTGAAGATCAACGCCAACATGGGCAACTCGGCCGTCTGGTCCTCCGTGGAGGAGGAGGTCGACAAGATGGTGTGGGCCACCCGCTGGGGCGCCGACACGATCATGGACCTCTCCACCGGCAAGCGGATCCACGAGACGCGCGAGTGGATCATCCGCAAC
Organism: Amycolatopsis japonica; assembly: GCF_000732925.1. Taxonomy (NCBI): domain Bacteria; kingdom Bacillati; phylum Actinomycetota; class Actinomycetes; order Pseudonocardiales; family Pseudonocardiaceae; genus Amycolatopsis; species Amycolatopsis japonica. The sequence continues at coordinate 428,471 of NZ_CP008953.1, read as the reverse complement.
TCGCCCGTCCCGGTCGGCACCGTGCCGATCTACCAGGCACTGGAAAAGGTCAACGGAGAGCCCGAAAAGCTGTCGTGGGAGGTCTACCGCGACACGATCATCGAGCAGTGCGAACAGGGCGTCGACTACGTCACCGTGCACGCGGGTGTGCTGCTGCGCTACATCCCGCTGACCGCGCGCCGGGTCACCGGCATCGTCTCGCGCGGCGGCTCGATCATGGCGGCGTGGTGCCTCGCGCACCACAAGGAATCGTTCCTGTACACCAATTTCGCCGAGCTCTGCGACATCCTGCGCGAGTACGACGTCACCTTCTCCCTCGGTGACGGCCTGCGGCCGGGCTCGATCGCCGACGCGAACGACCGCGCGCAGTTCGCCGAACTCGAGACGCTGGGCGAGCTCACGCACATCGCCCGCGAACACGACGTCCAGGTGATGATCGAGGGCCCCGGCCACGTGCCGATGCACAAGATCAAGGAGAACGTCGAGCTCGAGGAGAAGCTGACCGGCGAGGCGCCGTTCTACACCCTCGGCCCGCTCGCGACCGACATCGCGCCGGCGTACGACCACATCACCTCGGCCATCGGCGCGGCGCAGATCGGCTGGTACGGCACGGCGATGCTCTGCTACGTCACGCCGAAGGAGCACCTCGGCCTGCCGAACCGCGACGACGTGAAGACCGGCGTCATCACCTACAAGATCGCCGCGCACGCCGCCGACCTCGCCAAGGGCCACCAGTACGCGCAGGAGTGGGACGACGAGCTGTCCAAGGCCCGCTTCGAATTCCGCTGGAACGACCAGTTCAACCTGTCGCTGGACCCGGACACGGCGCGCTCGTACCACGACGAGACACTGCCCGCGGAACCGGCGAAGACGGCGCACTTCTGCTCGATGTGCGGGCCGAAGTTCTGCTCGATGCGCATCACGCAGGACGTCCGCAAGTACGCCGAGGAACACGGACTGTCCACTGTGGAAGCCATCGAGGCGGGCATGTCGGAGAAGTCGACCGAATTCGCCGAGCAGGGCAACAAGGTGTACCTGCCGGTGGTCAATCCGTGACAGCCACGCCCAGGACGGCCCTCACCATCGCCGGATCGGATTCCGGTGGCGGTGCGGGCATCCAGGCCGATCTGCGCACCTTCTTCGCCAACGGCGTGCACGGGATGGTCGCGCTGACCGCGGTCACCGTGCAGAACTCGCTGGGGGTGCAGGGGTTCAGCGAGATCCCGGTCGACGTCGTCACCGGCCAGATCAAGGCCGTCGCCACGGACATGGGCGTCGATGCGGCGAAGACCGGGATGCTCGCGACGGCCGAGATCATCAACGCCGTCGCGAAGACCCTCGACGAGGTCCACATCGGACGCTCGACGGGTACGCCGTTCGTCGTGGACCCCGTCGCCGCTTCGATGACGGGGCACGCGTTGCTGCGCGAGGAGGCGCTGGAGGCGATCCGCACCGAACTCTTCCCGCGCGCCACGCTGATCACGCCGAACCTGGACGAGGTGCGGCTGCTGACCGGCGTCGACGTCACCGGGCCCGCGACCCAGCGGGAGGCGGCGGAAGCGTTGCTGGAATTCGGTTCCGAGTGGGTGCTGGTGAAGGGCGGCCACCTCGACGCCGCCCAGGACTGCGTGGACTTGTTGTCCGACGGCGAATCCTGGGTCGAGCTGAGCGGTCCGCGTTTCGACACCCGCAACACCCACGGCGGCGGGGACACGATGGCTTCGGCGATCACGTCCTCGCTGGCGAAAGGGGCCGACGTCCCGACCGCCGTCGCCGAGGGAAAACGGTTCATCGAACGGTGCGTCGCGGAGTCGTATCCGCTGGGGGCCGGGGTCGGCCCCGTTTCACCCTTCTGGCGGCTCTCCAGCCCCTGACGCGTGCAATGAAAGGACCTTTCCTTGCAAATTTCGCAAGGAAAGGTCCTTTCATTGCACGCGTTACCGGATCGTGAGGCGCGGAGCGTCCACAGCCCAGTACCAGTCGTTCCCCGCCGCGTAGAGCCGCCAGGTCAGCTTCACCGAACGCGCCCCCGCGGGCACCTTCACCGAAGCCGACGTCGGCACCGAAAGCACGTCGCCGCCCTTGTTCGCCGTCCCGGACTCCGGCCCGTAGGCCAGCACGTTCTGCTCAGGACCACCGTCGAACGACGCCGTCAGCGCGCCCCGCTGCGTTCCCTCCTGCCGGTAGTGCGAAACGAACGCGACGTCCACAGTGGACTTTCCGGCGACGTCGAGCGAAGGCGACACCAAGGAAGAGTCGAAGGTTCCACGTGAGGAGGGCGAACCCTTGTCGTCCCACTCGTCCGGATCCGCGACCGCGAACACGCCCCGCGCTCGGGCGTTCGCCTCACGCTGCTGTCCAGGAGCGGTGCGGGTCCAGAAGTCGTCGGTCGTGAAGGCCCATCCCTGCCATTCCGTCACACCGGCGGGCATTCCGGACGCGTTGCGCACGCTCCAGCCGCCGGGTGCGTCGTGCGTCCAGCCGAGCACTCCGGCCGGGACACCGGTTTCGTCCTGCCGGGGCTTCAGAACGGCGGTGTCGAAGACGTCCGAAGGCGCGGCGCCGAGCGGGTAGCCGTCGTAGCCTGCCGGAGCCGCGATGCCCAGATGCCGCAGCACCGTCGGTGCGATGTCGACGATCTTCGGTGCCACGGCGGGGGTTCCGGCCGGAACCGCACCGCCCGCGGCGATCACGAAGGTCATCCGCTCCTCGGGGCTGTCGCCGCCGTGTCCGCCGGAAGCCGTGTGGCCGTGGTCGGCGGAGATCATGATCAGCCAGTCCTCGCCGGCGCGGTTCGCGCGGGCGTCGACGGCGGCGAGCAGGCGGCCGATCAACGCGTCGTCGGTGCGCAGACTGGCTTCGTACTGCGAGGAGTCCGCGCCGTGCTCGTGGCCGGCGATGTCCGTCTGTCCGAAGTAGACGAACGACGCGTCGGCCTTGTCCTGCTTGAGATGCTTCTCCGCGTCGACGGCGACCTGCTCATCGGTCTTCTCGTAGCCAGCGCTGTCGCCGTTCAGGACGAACTTGCGGTCCTGGCCGGTGCGCAGGATCCGGTCACCGATCGGAGTCCAGTCGACCGCCGCGTAGGTGTCGAGCGCGGGGTTCGCGGTTTCGGCGCGCGCGAGCCAGCTCGGATGCGAGGCGAGATCGTTGCCGGCGAAGGAATTGTCCTTCACCTTGTGCTTGTCCGGCCAGACACCGGTGAGGATCGTGGACCAGCCGGGGCCGCTGACCGTCGGCGCCATCCCGCTGCCGTACAACGAACTGCGCGACACGTACCCGCGGTTCGCCAGCGCGTGGACGTTCGGGGTGTCGGCGGCCATCAGCTTGTCGAACCGGGCGCCGTCCAGGCCGATGACCAGCACCTTGGGCGTTTTGGCCGCGGCGACGGCGACGCCGGACGTCAGCCCGGCGACGGCCACCAAGACCGCGAGGAGGGAAAGCGTTCTGCGCACGAAAGCCTCCGGTAACTTGTTCGAACCAATTGTTCGTCAAGTTAGTGCGCTGAACCGACTTCCCGATGAAGTCCGCGTGCCTTCGCGGAGGACGTCAGCCGACGGAAGCTCGTTCCGACCGTCTGAGATCGCGCATGGAAAATGGACCCATGAGCGAGAACCCGAGCCCTCCGTCGGCGCTGACCATCGCGGGGTCCGACTCCGGCGGCGCCGCCGGCCTGCAGGCCGACCTGCGCACGTTCCTCACCTGCGGGGTGCACGGTCTGGTCGCGGTCACCGCCGTGACCGTCCAGAACACCCTCGGCGTGCACGACCGCACCGACATCCCGGCGCATATCGTCGCCGGGCAGATCGAGGCGGTCGCGGCCGACATGGGCGTCAACGCGGCCAAGACCGGCATGCTCGCCTCGGCCGAGATCATCCACGCCGTCGCCGCGGCCTGCGACAAGGCCGAGATCGGCCGCGACAGCAAGGTGCCGTTCGTGGTCGACCCGGTCGCGGCCTCGATGCACGGGCATCCGCTGTTCGACGAGGCCGGGCTGGTGGCGCTGCGCGACGAGCTCCTGCCGCGCGCGACCGTCCTCACGCCGAACCTCGACGAGGTCCGCCTGCTGACCGGGATGACCGTGACCACCCGCGAGCAGATGCACCAGGCGGCCGTCGTCCTGCACCGGCTCGGGCCGAAGTACGTGCTCGTGAAGAGCGGCCACCTCGTCGCGGACCCGGAATGCGTCGACGTGCTCTTCGACGGCTCCACGTTCGTCGAGCTGCCGGGTGAGCGGTACGCGACGCAGCACACGCACGGCGCCGGGGACACGATGGCGTCGGCGCTGACGGCCGGTCTCGCGAAGGGGATGTCCGTCGTCGAGGCCGCCCGCTACGGCAAGTGGTTCGTCTCACACGCGGTCGAAAACGCCTACCCGATGGGGGCGAAGGTCGGTCCGGTTTCGGCGTTTTGGCGGCTTGCGCCGGAGCACTGAGCACACGGACGGTTACCATCTGCGCCGTGACGGGACGCGAAACGGTGGCCAGGGTCGTCGAAGACCGCCGCTTCCAGAACTTCATCATCGCGGTGATCGTCTTCAACGCCGTCACCCTCGGCCTGGAGACCTCGACCAGAATGGTCGCCGAGTACGGGACGCTGCTGCACACGGTCGACTACGTCGCACTCGGGATCTTCGTCCTCGAACTCGGCGCGAAGCTCTACGCCTACCGCGCGAAGTTCTTCCGCGACCCGTGGAACATCTTCGACCTGCTCGTCGTCGGCATCGCGGTGATCCCCACGACCGGCCCGTTCGCGGTGCTGCGGGCGTTGCGGGTCCTGCGGGTGCTGCGGCTGATCTCGGTCGTGCCGTCGATGCGGAAGGTCGTCACCGGCCTGCTCGCGTCGATCCCCGGCATGGCTTCGATCGCCGCGCTCCTCGCGCTGATCATCTTCGTCGCGGGCGTGATGGCGACGAAACTGTTCGGCGCGATCTCACCGGAGAACTTCGGCGACCTCGGCACTTCGCTGTTCACGCTGTTCCAGGTGATGACGGGCGAGGCGTGGCCGGACATCGCGAAGGAGATCATGAAGGAAGCACCCATGGCCTGGGTGTTCTTCGTGGTCTACATCCTCGTGTCCAGCTTCGCGGTGCTGAACCTCTTCATCGCCGTGGTGGTCAGCGGGATGGAGGACGAGCTTCGCCAGGACATCCGCGAGGAAGAGGCGAAGCAGGCCGAAACCCAGGCTCAGGCGAACAAGGAGATCCTCGACGAGCTTCGCGCTCTTCGCGCCGAAGTCAGCGCTCTTCGTCGGCAATAAGCGCTTCGAGCGCCGGGAGAGCCGCCGCGAGCGCCGCCTGGTGCTCCGGAGTCAGCCGTTCGAGGCGTTTGCCGAGTTCGTTCACCCGCGTCGACCGGACGCCGGAAACCAGCCTCTCGCCCTCTTCGGTGGCCTCCGCGAGCCAGGCGCGCCTGTCGATCGGGTCCGATTCACGGCTGACGTAGCCCGCTTCGACCAGCGAAGCGACGATCCTCGACATGGTGGCCGCGGCGACGCCTTCCTTCGCCGCGAGATCCCCCAGACGGAGCTGTCCGTGATGCACGAGCGTCGCGAGCGCGGAGATCGCACCGTGGCCTGGTCCGGGCACGCCCGCCTGCCGCAGTGACCGGGACAGCCTGCCCACGGCCAGGAACAACCTGCCCGAAACGTCCTGGACCGTTGACGTGGTCACCACTGGCTCCTCTGGGTACACGGCGGCGGGTATGCCTCCGGAAAGTGCCGTCAACCATACGGGCTCCGGGGGCGTACTCGCCGTGAAGGCCGTGAACCGTACAAAAGGGTTACCGTGGAGGGCTCGAGGCGTGCGCCCAGAACCGCTGCGGGATCCGCCCCGCGCCGGCGGCCAGCCGCCCGGCGGTGACGGCGGCCCGCATCGCCGATGCCATCCGTTCCGGATCCGCGGCCCTGGTCACGGCGGTGGAGAGCAGGACGGCGTCGCAGCCGAGCTCCATCGCCAGCGTCGCGTCGGAAGCCGTGCCGATCCCGGCGTCGAGGATCACCGGGACCCCGGCGCGCGACACGATCAGCTCGATGTTGTGCGGGTTCCGGATGCCGAGACCGGTGCCGATGGGCGCGCCGAGCGGCATCACCGCCGCACAGCCCGCCTCCTCCAGCCGCAGTGCCAGCACCGGGTCGTCGTTCGTGTACGCGAGCACGGTGAAACCGTCCGCGGCGAGCTGTTCGGCCGCTTCGAGGGTCTCGAACGGGTCGGGCAGCAGCGTGCGGTCGTCGGCGTGGACCTCCAGCTTGATGAGGTCGGTTTCGAGCGCTTCGCGGGCGAGCTGCGCGGTGAGGACCGCTTCGGCGGCCGTACGGCAGCCTGCGGTGTTGGGCAGCAGGCGGATGCCGAGCCGCCGAAGCAGTTCGAGGACACCGGAGCCGCCTTCGGCGTCGGCCTTGCGCATGGCGACGGTGGTCAGTTCCGTCCCGGACGCCACCAGCGCGCGTTCCAGCACGGCGAGGTTGCCCGCGCCGCCGGTGCCGATGATCAGCCGCGACGAGAGTTTGTGCTCGCCGATGACGAGTTCGTCACCGTTCATGTCAGCCTCCTTGCACAGCGGTGAGGATGTCGACGCTGGCGCCCTTGCGCACCACCGATTCCGGCCAGTCGCCACGCCGGACGACCACACCGTCCACCGCGACCGCGACCCCCCGCGTCGCCGTGCCCAGCGCCTCCAGCACACCCTCGACGGTGGTCCCGTCGGGGAATTCGTGCCACTGGCCGTTGACCTGGATCTCCATCACACCCGCTCCTCGCTTCGCCGCGACGGCGTGGCCGCCGCGACCTCGTCCGGCAACGGCCGTCCCTCCAGCCAGGCGACCGCGGCGTCCGCGGTGACCGGGGCCATCAGGAGACCGTTGCGATGGTGACCTGTCGCGGCGAAGACGCCTTCGCCCAGCTCACCGATGAAAGGCATCGTGTCGATGCTCGCCGCGCGAAGCCCGGCAGCCGTCTCCACGAGTTCGTATTCGGTCAGGCCCGGGAAGACGCGCTCCGCGCCTTCGAGCAGCTCACGGACGCCTCGGACGGTGACGGTCTCGTCGAAACCGGCCTCGTACTGGGTCGCGCCGAGTACGAGCTGCCCGTCGTCGCGCGGGACGAGATAGATCGGGCGGCCCTCGACCATCGCGCGGACGGTCCTCTTCGGCGGCGGCAGGCAGCCCCGTCGCGGCCGCAGGCGCAGGATCTCCCCCTTCAGCGGGCGGACCGCGCCGTCGAGCGCGGGGTGGAGGCGTCCGGTCCAGGCACCAGCGGCGAGGACGACGTCGCCGTCGAGGTCTTCGAGCTCGGTGACCGTCTCGTGGCGGAACTCGACGCCGTGCACATCGCACGCGTGTTTGAGCGCGTGCAGCAGCTTTCTGTTGTCCACGGCCAGGTCCCCGGGTACCAGGAGTCCACTTCGGACTGTTCCGGCGAGACCGGGCTCGGCGCGGCGGGCTTCGCGCCCGGTCAGCTGCTCCACCTCGCGGCCGAGTTCGGTGAGGTACGCGGCGAGCATTTCGAGGTTGCCCGCGTCGGCGCTGTCCAGCGCGACGACGAGTGTGCCGTGCGGGGAAAGGCCCGGATCGACACCCTCTTCGGCCAGGTCACGGGCGAAATCCGGCCAGCGGCGCAGCGACGCCTCACCGAGGGTGAGCACGTCCTCCTCGCCGGGCCAGGCCTCGGTGACCGGCGCGAGCATTCCGCCCGCGAGCCACGACGCGCCTCGCCCCGGATCCGGGTCGTACACGGTGACGCGACGACCGCGCGCGGACGCACGCCAAGCGACCGAGAGGCCGATGACCCCGCCGCCGACAACCGAAAGTTCCTTCATCTGCGATCACGCTCCCTGCGCCGGCATGACCCGGATCAGGTTCCACGGTCGGAGCGGTCTCGGCTCCCTCTCAGCCCGTCCTCGGGCTCCCGTGCGGACCACCACACCGTAGCGCGCGAGTACCGTCGCCGCCATGCCCACCCTGTCTGGTTCGCCGATCCGCGCCCGGCTCGCGGACGCCCGCCTGTACCTCTGCACCGACGCCCGCCGCGGCCGCGGCGATCTCGCCGAATTCGCCGACGCGGCGCTGGCCGGCGGGGTCGACATCATCCAGCTGCGGGACAAGACCGGCGGTGCCCCGATCGAGGCGAAACACGAGATCGCCGCCCTCGAAGTGCTGGCCGAGGCGTGCGAGAAGCACGACAAGCTGCTCGCGGTGAACGACCGGGCGGACGTCGCGCTCGCCGTCGGCGCGCACGTGCTGCACCTGGGTCAGGACGACATCCCGGTGTCGCTGGCGCGCCGCGTGCTGGGGGACGACGTGGTGATCGGCCGGTCCACCCATTCGGCCGAACAGGCCGCGGCCGCCGCCGGGGAGCCCGGCGTCGACTACTTCTGCACCGGCCCGTGCTGGCCGACCCCGACGAAACCGGGCCGGTCCGCGCCGGGACTCGACCTGGTGCGCTCGACGGCCGCGTCCGGGACGACGCGGCCGTGGTTCGCGATCGGCGGGATCGATACCGAGCGGCTGCCCGAGGTGCTGGCCGCGGGGGCCTCGCGGATCGTCGTCGTCCGGGCGATCACCGAGGCCGAAGACCCCGAAGCGGCCGCTCGCACGCTTCGCTCCGCCCTCCCCTGACCTATGCATTTCGTCCTCTGGATGCGGTAGTCGGCGATACGAACTACCGCATTCAGAGGACGAAATGCGGGAGAGGGTCAGGGCACGGGGGTGTTCGAGGCGGGAGGGGCCGAGGGCGTCGTCGGCGGCGCCTGGGAGGTCGAAGGCGTGGTGGACGGCGCTGTCGGCGTCGTCGGGGGCGCCTGCGTAGTGGTGGGCGTGGTCGAAGGGGGCGGAGTGTTCGTCGGCGTCGTCTCGGGCTGGTCGTCCTTCGTCTCCGAAGGGGACGTCGCCGGCGGGCTGTCGTGCTTGTCCTGCGGCTCCTGCGCCTGTCCGCCGCCGATGATCTTCCCTATGGTCGTCCCGGTCCCGCCGCCGAAGGTCTTCCCGGTCGCGCCCTCGAAGCCGGTGATCGCGACGAGCGCCACCGCGAACGCCACCACGCTGACCCCGGCGATCACCGCCCAGCGTGGTTTGAACTTCCGGCCCGCGGGTTCCTCTTCGGCCTCGGACGGTTTCAACCGGACGGTCTCTTCTTCGCCCGGGTCGAGCACCCGGCGCCGCCCCGGCACGGTCAGCACCACTCGCGCCTTCAACGCCGCGTCCTTCGTCCGCTGAAGCGAACGCAGGTACAGCTCGCCGCCGAGTGTCGTGATCACACTCGCCAGCCCGGCGCCCGCGACCGTTCCGGCCACACCGAGCGTGGAACCCAGCAGTGCCGCGGTGATCGCGGCCATCGCCGCCGCCGTCACCTGGATGATCCGGCCCTGCTTTTCCGTCTTTTCGGTCTTCTCCGAGGTCTCCTTGGTCATGATCCCGTTCTGCTGCTAGTCGGTCCTCACCCGTCCTAACGAATAAGGCGCACGGGATGCTCCCTTCGTTGTCCGCACGTGAGGAGCGCCACGCCATCTGTCCAAAAAGGACTGTCCACGGTTCACAACTCCTTGACATAATCGGGCGTATGGATCTGATATCGATCGAGGAAATCCGCGACGCGGCGAGCCGTGTCAAAGGCGTCGCGGTGCGCACACCGCTGCTGGCACAAGGGTGGGCGCCGTTGTGGCTCAAACCGGAAAGCCTTCAGCCGATCGGCGCTTTCAAGGTGCGCGGCGCGTACAATGCGATCGCCGCGTTGACCGAAGATCAGCGCGCTCGCGGCGTCGTCGCGTTTTCCAGTGGCAACCACGCGCAAGCGGTCGCGTACTCGGCGAAGCGATTCGGGATCCCCGCGGTGATCCTCATTCCGGACGTCGCCCCGCGCGCCAAGGTCGAAGCCACCAAGGCGCTCGGCGCCGAAGTCATCGAGGTCCCGATCGACGCGCAGGAGTCCTCCGCGCTCGCCGTCGCCGAGGAACGGGGACTCACCATGATCCCGCCGTTCGACCACCGTGACGTCATCGCCGGACAGGGCACCGTCGGCCTGGAGATCGCCGAAGACCTGCCGGACGCAGGCGTCGTCCTCGTCCCGCTCAGCGGCGGCGGGCTGGCCTCGGGCGTCGGCACGGCGATCAAGGCGCTGCTGCCGGAGGCGAAGGTCATCGGCGTCGAGCCGGAGCTGGCGGCCGACACCGCCGAGGGCCTGCGCGCGGGCAGGCGTATCGAGTGGCCGATGGACCTGCGGGCGCGGACCAGCGCCGACGGTCTGCGCGCCCAGCCGTCGGATCTGACCTTCGCGCACCTCCAGTCGGTGCTCGACGACGTCATCACCGTTTCGGAGGAGGAGATCCGGGACGCCGTCCGGACGCTGGCGCACCGCGCGCGGCTGGTCGCCGAGCCGAGCGGCGCCACCGCGACCGCCGCGTTCCTCTCCCACCGCGAAGCGCTGCCGCCGGGCAAGGTCGTTTCGGTCGTTTCGGGCGGCAACCTGGACCCCGCGACCCTCGCCGAACTACTGGCTTAGCCGGAACTCGCGTGATTGAAGCCGGATTTCGCGTGATTGGAGGCGGAACTCGCGAGTTCCGGCCCCAATCACGCGAGTTCCGTGTCTGATCACGCGTGACCGCCGGGGCGGACGTGTGTCGGGGGCGAGTCGACCCCGCAATGGAGACATTCGCCCGGATGCGGTGACTCGTCGGTGTCCTCGGCCGAAGGGGTGTCGAGGACACCGTTGTGGATGCCGAGGGCGATCAGGCCGCCGCCGATCGCCAGCGCCGCGCACACCAGCAACGCCGTCCGCCAGCCCGCGGTCAGCGCGACCGGATCGGTGTACGCGGCGCCGGAAAGTCCGGCGACGGCGGGCAGGACGGCGATCGCGAGCAGGCCGCCGGACCGGGCGATGGCGTTGTTGACCCCGGAGGCGACGCCGGCGTACCGGTCCGGCGCGGCGGCCAGCACCGTCGCGGTCACCGGCGCGACGACCGTCGCCAGCCCGGCGCCGAACACGACGACGGCGGGCAGCACCGACCCCAGGTACGAAGATCCCGGCCCGACACGCATCAGCAGGAGCATGCCCACGCCGACCAGGATCGGGCCGACGACCAGTTGCGTACGCGGCCCGATCTTCTGCGCGAGCGCGCCCGACCGGCCGGAGAACAGCAGCATGATGACGGTGATCGGCAGCCCGGCGAGCCCGGCCGCGGTCGGCGAATAGCCCAGCGACACCTGAAGCTGCATGACCATCAGCATCATCACGCCGCCGAGCGCCGCGTAGACGACGAAGGTCAGCGCGTTGGCGAGACTGAACGTCCGGTCGCGGAACAGTTTCGGCGGCACCAGCGGATCCGCGGAGCGATGCTGGATCACCAGGAACGCCACCAGACCGACGACGCCGAGCACGATCGCCACCAGGACGACGACGTCACCGATACCGCGTCCGGGCGTCTCCACGAGCGCGCCGGTGAGACCGGCGAGACCGATCGCGCCGACGGCGGCGGCGAGGAAGTCGGGATGCCCGGTCGCCTCCTCGTCGCGGGACTCCGGCACGTAGCGCCGGGCGAGCAGGACGCAGACGGCGGCCAGCGGCAGGTTGATCAGGAACGCCAGCCGCCACGACCACACCTGCACGAGGACGCCGCCGAGCAGCGGGCCGATCGCCGCCGCGATCCCGCCGAGCCCGGACCAGGCGCCGATCGCGCGGGCCCGGTCGTCGTGGGCGAAGGACGCTTGGAGGATCGCGAGGGAGCCGGGCGTGAGCAAAGCTCCCCCGATCCCTTGGAGGATCCGGGTCGCGACGAGCATCTCGGTGGTCGTCGCGGCGGCGCACAGCCCGGAGGCGACGCCGAACCAGACGACGCCGACGAGGAACATGCGACGGCGGCCGTAGCGGTCCCCGAGTGATCCGGCGACGAGGATCAGCGCGGCGAGCGCGAGCAGATAGCCGTCGAGGATCCATTGAAGGCCCGCGACGGACGCTTCGAGTTCTTCGCCGATCCTCGGGAGCGCGACGTTGATGATCGTCCCGTCGAGCATCGCCATGCCCGAGCCGACGATGGTCGTGGCGAGTACGCCGCGCGCCACCGGCGTCCCCCATCGGATTCCCGCCGCCGTGTCAGTCATGGGATGACTGAATCACGCAACCCGCCACCGGGCTACCCAAATCGCCTGACACGTCAGGCAAATAAGAACCAAACAACGGAACCGGGAGATCGACTCCTCGAAGCGCGCCAGCGCGACGAGGAGTCCGCACAGCGCGCGCCCTCTTTCGGCCGAAGGCCACGGAAACGTTTTGTAGGGCGCCCGCGCCCTGCGAAACGTTTCCGTCAGCGCGCGCTCAAGGAAGCAGCGTGGTGACGAATTTGTAACGGTCACCCCGGTAGATCGCCCTGGCGAACTCGACCGGTTTTCCGTCGGTGGCGAAGGAATGCCTCGAAAGGAGCAACATCGGCATTCCGACGTCGGCGCCGAGCATCTCCGCCTCGTGCGGTCCGGCGAGAGCGGTCTCGATCGTTTCCTCGGCCCTTTCGAGCTCGACGCCGTAGTGCTCCCTCAACACGGCGTACAGGGAGCCACCTGCGGAAACGTGTTTGCGCAAACCGCGGAACCGGCCGAGCGGGAGATGCGTGGTCTCGAGCGCCATCGGCTGCGAATCGGCGAGCCGGAGACGGCGAAGGCGAAGAATCTTCGCGCCCACCCGGATTCCGAGCAGTTTCGCCAGATCGGCTTCGACGGGCAGTTCGTCGATCTCCAGGAGCTTGGAGGAAGGCTTGAGGCCCTGCTTGCGCATGTCCTCGGTGTAGGACGACAACTGCAGGCGCTGCGCGAGTTTCGGTTCGGCGGCGAAGGTGCCCTTGCCCTGCACGCGGTGGAGCCTGCCCTCGGCGGTGAGGTCGGCGAGCGCCTGCCGGACCGTGGTGCGCGAAACGGTGAATTCCCCCGCCAGTGCCCGTTCCGTCGGAATCGGCGAGCCCGGGGGCAACGCGTCGAGCAGATCGAGCAGATGCTGTTTCAGCGCCCAGTACTTGGGTTCGCGCTGTCCGCGCATCCCTGCCGTAGCGCCCGCCTCACTCGCGGTGGTTGTCTCCAACATGACCGACTCCCTAAGCCTTCCCACTCGAACGCGCACCGTCCCCGCTAGGAAACGTACCCTTCTCCACAAACGTCCATTCGGGCTAGCATTGGTCTAGACCTACTCGGGGGACGAAGTACGTCCCGGTGGAAGGGAACGAGATGACCGAACAGCGCCCCGGCGAGCACATGGCCGCGGAGATCTCCCAGCAACCCGCCATTCTGGCAGGAATCGTGGAGCGACAGGCCGAAATCGCCGAGGTGGCCGAAGCCATCTCCAAGCGCCCGCCCAGGTTCGCACTGCTCGCCGCCCGGGGCTCCAGCGACCACGCCGCCCTGTATGCGAAGTACCTGATCGAAGTACTCCTCGGTCTCCCCTGCGGTCTCGTTTCGCCCTCCACCGCGACTTTGTACGGCGCCCGTCCCGATCTGCGGGACGTTCTCTTCATCACAGTAAGCCAAAGCGGTGGTTCTCCGGATCTCATCGAGGTCACCGAAACCGCGCGTCGCCAGGGAGCGCTGACCGTCTCGGTCACCAACACCCCGGAATCGCCGCTGCGCGCCGCCGCCGAACTCGGCGTCGACATCGGCGCGGGGCTGGAAAAGGCCGTGGCCGCCACCAAGACGTACTCGGCCACCTTGCTGTCGCTTTACCTTCTGATCGACGCGGTCCGCGGCGGCAAGGGCGAGGACGCGGAGAAGCTGGGCGAGCTCGCACAGCAGACCCTCGACGGTTCCGTCGAAGGCGTGCAGCGCGCGGTGGACCGCTACCGCTTCGTCGACCGGGTGCTCACCACCGGTCGCGGCTACTCCTACGCCTCGGCGCTGGAAGGTTCCTTGAAGCTGGCGGAAACCAGCTACCTCGCCGCCCGCGCGTACAGCGGCGCGGACCTGTTGCACGGTCCGGTCGCCGCGGTCGACGGTGAGACCGCCGTGCTGGCCGTGACGAGCCAGGGCCACGGCGTGGGCGCGATGCAGGAGGTCCTCGAGGCCGTCGGCAAACGCGGCGCGGACGTGCTCGCGGTCGGTTCGGCTTCGGCGGACGTCCCCGCGGCGCTGCGGATCGGCGTCGCGCCGTCCGCCGAAGAGGTCGCCCCGATCCTGGAGATCCTGCCCATCCAGCGGATCGCGCTCGGCCTCTCGCTGGCGCGCGGCGGTGACCCGGACAGCCCCCGCGGGCTGCTCAAGGTGACCAAGACCCGGTGAGTCACGTCGTAGGTGTGGACGCCGGAGGCACGTCGACGCGAGCGATCGCCGTCGACGCCTCCGGCGCCGTCCTCGGCACCGGGCGCGCGGACGGGGCGAACCCCAACTCCCATCCACCGCACACGGCCGCGTCGCGGATCGCGAGCGCGATCACCGGCGCGCTGGGCGAGCTCGACCCGGCCGCGACGGCGGCGTGCGTCGTCGGCATGGCGGGCGTCAGCAAACTGAGCGATCCGTCGATCGCGGAGATCTTCGAAGCCGCTTGGAAGGACGCGGGGATCGGTCCGGTGCGGACGGTTCCCGACCCGGAGGTCGCCTACGCGTCGGCGACCTCTTCGCCCGACGGTTCGGTTCTCGTCGCGGGAACCGGGTCGATCGCCGGCCGGATCCGTGGCAGGCGCATGGTTTCCACCGTCGGCGGCTACGGCTGGTTGCTCGGTGACGAAGGTTCGGCGTACTGGCTCGGCCGTGAAGCCGTTCGTTCCACTTTGGATGTTCTCGGCCGCGGCGGCGAACCCGGTCCGCTCGCGCGTGCCGTGCTCACCGAAGCGCTCGGACCGTCCGCAGTGGACGCGGGGAGCGACCGGTCCCCGCTCTGGCGCGCGCTCGTCACGAGCGCCAATGCCGAAGCGCCGATCCGGCTCGCCAGGTTCGCCCCGTTCGTCAGCGAGGCCTACCGCGAAGGCGACCCGGCGGCGGACGAGATCACCACCCGCGCGGCCGCCCTGCTGGTGACGAACGTCATGACCGCGCGGGATCCCGGGGAGAGGACGCCGATCGTCCTGGTGGGCGGAGTGCTGTCGTCGGAGGGCCCGGTCGGGACGAAGGTCCGCGCCGAACTCGCCGGCCTCGAAGTCCTGACCAGCACCGATGGGGTCCTCGGGGCCGCGTGGCTCGCCGCCGTCGACGCCTATGGGGAAGGGGCGCCGCGACCGGCGCATCGGTGAAAAAACACCCGAAACAAGCCCGAAAAGACCAAACCATCGACTCCGGGGCCGAACTCCGGGTACCGTAGGACCCGGCCCCCGGACCCTCCCCCCTCGCCGGGGGCCGCCTTATGTCCTGGGCAGCCCACCGGGCTCGGAATCCGAGGGATCTTCGTTTTCCTCCACCACCCGCAGACCGGGATGATCCGGCGGCAGCGTGCGGTACAGCACCCAGCCGCTCACGGCGACCGTCACCGCGACCAGCGGCCAGGACAGCACCGTCCGCGCGATACCGAGCGCGACCACCTGCCCGCTCCACCACAGCGAGCCGTACACGGCGACCCGCAGGGTGTACTGGAGGAAGACCCACACCCAGCTCGCCCGTGAATACGCGCGCAGCAGCGCGGGATCGCGGCGCCAGCGGGTCTTCTGCCCGATGACGAGCCCGACCACGACGCCGAGCAGCGGCCACCGGACCACGATGCTGGCCGCCCACAGCAGCGCGCTGGCCACATTGGACAGCAGCTGGATGAGGAAGAAGTCTTCGGCGCGCCCGGTGTGCAGCGCGATCAGCGCGGCGGCGATCACCGCGGCGAGGCTCACCACGACCGCGCGGGCCTTGTCGCCCCGCGCGACCCGGTACCCGCCGAGCAGCACCGCCACCCCGATCGCCACTCCGGAGCCCCAGGCGATCGACTGACCGGCGATCAGCCAGCCCAGGACGAAGGCCGCGGGCGGGATGCTCGCGTCGATGGCGCCACGCCGCCCGCCGAGGATCTGGGCGAGCGACTCGCGCGGGGGTCGTGAGGTCACCCTTACAGCCTGCCGGATCTATGAGCCCGAACACCCGGGCGGGGAGACGTTCGCCACATACCATGTCCGGTTTACGCCCGCTTGAGGGGAATCTTCGCAGCCCAGGAGTGTACATCCCACTAAAAGAGATGCATGGACGTCCGACAAAATAAGAGACTGTGTCAACGGGCTGAACCACGGGTTTCGGTCAGGTGGGATTGCAGGGGCGCTCTCAGCTGTTAGTTGTGGTGTACAAGTACCAACCGGGGGCACACGGACGGAAGGGGACCCAACGTGTACGGATTCGACAGCTATGTGGCGATCGGTGACAGCTTCACCGAAGGACTCAACGACGACTTGCCCGACGGCACCTTCAGGGGCTGGGCGGACAGGCTGGCGGAGATCCTCGCCGAAGGCAGGCGCGATTTCCAGTACGCGAACCTCGCCCTCCGCGGGAAGATGCTCGACGAGATCCTCGAAGAGCAGCTCCCGATCGCCCTCGAAGTGAAGCCCGACCTGGTCACCCTGTGCGCGGGCGGCAACGACATCATCGTGCCCGGCGCGGACGTGGACGCCGTCGCCGCGCGGCTGGAGGCGGGGGTCGCCAAGCTGCGCGAGGCCGGGATCCCGGTGCTCATCTTCAACGGGCCGGACACCAAGTACCTGTCCGTGATGCACGTCCTGCGGGGGAAGGTCGGCATCTACAACGCGCATCTGTGGGCGATCGCCGACCGGCACGGCGCCAAGATGGTCGACATGTGGGCGATGGCCCCGCTGCACGACCGCCGCGCCTGGAGCGACGACCGGCTGCACTTCACCCCCGAGGCCCACCGGCGGATCGCGCTGCGCGCGGCCGAGGTCCTCGGCGTCCCGGTCGCCGACGACTGGCGTGAGCCGTGGCCGGCGTCCGAGCAGCCGAGTACCTGGATCACGTCGCGCCGTTCGGACCTCGAATGGACGAAGGCGCATCTGCTGCCGTGGATCCGGCGTCAGCTCAAGGGCGAGTCCATGGGCGACGGCCTGTCCCCGAAACGCCCCGCGCTCGCGCCGCTGCTCCCGCTGGAGCAGATCGAGTCGGCGACCGTCACCCTGCCCGCCAAGGATCTGCGGGAGATCCACCACCACGCGAGCTGAACCGCGTTCCGACGCCTCGAAGGGGCCCTTCACCGCATGATCTGATGCGGTGAAGGGCCCCTTCGGTTCACATCACCCGAACGGGTCATGTCCTGTTCGTCCGATGCACCCACGCCGAGTGCGGCTTACAGTCCCTTCATGCCCGGTACACGCTGGAGCCGCTTGCTGCCTACAGCGCTGCTGGTCACGCTCGCCTTGACGGCGATCACCGTCTGGTCGGCCTCGGACGACATCGAGGCCGAGCTGGCCGCGCGCGCGAAGGCCGCGCTCGCCGACGTCGGCGTCTCCGGCGGACAAGTGAGCTTCTCCGGCCGCGACGCGAGCCTCGCCGGATTCCCGCCGGACAAGGCCGCGCAGGCCATCGACGCCATCCAGCGGATCGACGGGGTCCGGACGGTCGAGATCTCCGGCGACACCGCACCGCCCGCGGGCCCGGTGACGACCAGCGGCGAGCCGCCGGCCCCGCCCGCTCCGCCGAGCCCCTCGCCCAGCCCCACGCCGACCTCGGTCAAGCCGACGGACAAGGCCGGGTTCCAGGCCGAGATCGACCGCCTGCTCGCGGCCACGCCGATCACCTTCGAACCGGACACCACCGACCTCACCCCGGACGGCGAACGCGGCGCGCTGGAGATCGCGAAGCTGCTCACGGACGCGCCCCGCGACCTGAAGTTCCGGATCACCGGGTCGGTCGCGACCGGTTCGGACCGGAAGCTCGCGCTGAACCGGGCGCTCACGGTGGAGCGGCTGCTGGAGCGCAACGGGGTCAAACGCGACCAGGCGTACTCCCCCCAGCGCAAGAACTCCGACGGCGCGAGCGGCGAGGGCCGCCGCGTCGACATCACGGCGGAACAGAGGTGATGGCCTGATGCTCTGGCTCTTCGGGCAGATCTGGCTCTGGCTGCTCATCTCGTTCGCCCTCGGCTGCGGTGTCACCTGGCTGCTGATGCGCGGCGAACGACGTGACCGGCCTGCCACGGAACCGGTGGCCCACGAGCCGGTGCACGGGTTCCCGGCCGAACGCGAACCGGACCCCGAACCCGTGCCCGAACTGCTTTCCACCGAACGGACGCAGTTCCTCCCGCCCGCGCGGATCCAGGACGACGACGAGCCGTACGACCAGGAGGCGGAAGGCCACCGCGAGGGTCAGCTGATCCCGGAACCGGTGCGGGCCTACCACCCGGAGCAGCCGGAACCCGCCACCCGCAACGGCGAGGGCGGGCACGAGCCCGAACCGGTCTGGCCGAGCGACGAGGACTGGCCGCCCGCCAGGCAGGCGCCCGAGCACCGGCCGGGGCAGGGCGGCTGACACTCGCCTGGTAAATTCGGCTACGCACTGTGAGCGGGACGCCGGGTACGTTTCTTCGATCGGGAGCTCCGGCACACGAAGGAGGCTCCGATTGGCGCTCCCCTATTGGACGCCGCACAACCTGCTGCCTCCTGGCCGCCATCCCGCCGATCTGGCCGATGTCTACGAGCGGCTGGTCTTCGACGCGCCACACCAGAACGACCGTGAAATCCTGTTCAGCGCGCTGAACAGCTACCTGGGCGTCGCCCGGCGGATCATGCCGACCGGCCGCGCGTGGATCGGCGGCGAGCTGACCGCCAGGACCCCGCATCCGCCGCGCGGGCTCGACGTGGTGCTGTTCCCGGACGAATGGGGCGCGCTCAAACGGCTCGACGACGCGGGCCGCTCGGCGCTGTACGGGCTGCTGACGTTGCGCGGGGTCATCGTCGGCCAGCCCGCGATGTATCTCGACCAGGTCCAGCCCGTCGGCGGCATGCTCGACGGTTTCCTCTGCCGCCCCGGCGACGAGGAGATCTGGGAAGAAGTGTGGGCATCGGGTGGCAGGGGAATTCCGGAAGTGATCTGGTGAGGAACGAATTCCGGCGTATCGCCGACGAGATCCCCGGCGGCACCTGGCTCGACGACCTCGCCCGCGCGTCGGCGATGGCCGCGTACGCGAAGTTCGAGCGGACGTCGCGCTCGCCGCTGCTTCGCGTGTCCGTGATCGGTGAATCGCATCTGGACGCGTACACCTTTTCCGACATCAGCCGCGCGTTGCAGGACGCGACGGCGAAGATCGGGCACATCATCCGCAATCCGTCGGGCGAGGTGACCTTCGTCCAGCCCGCGGACCGGGAAAAGGCCCCGCTGATCCAGCGCGGCCAGGCGGGTAACGCGATCTTCTTCGGCTTCCCCGAACCGGCGCTCGACGACGCGCTGATCCACGACGGGATCGAGTCGCTGTCCGAACGCGCGGTCAAGGAACTGTGCGATTTCCTGCCCGCCAACGGCTCCGACGACGGCGCGCTGGACGCGGTGCTGCTGCAGCGCGACACCGTCCGCAACGCGGTCAGCGACATCGTCAACGCGGTCAGCAAACACGCCGGGGTCGGAATGGCGCTGACCCCGACGTCCGGCGAGGAACTGACCCGCAGCATGACCACCGAGCAGGCGAGGATCCTGTCCGGGAGCCTGCGCGAGTCACGCGAGGCCGTCGGCTACGAAACGGTCAGCGGCAGGCTGGACGGGGTCCGCACCCGGCGCCGGATCTTCTATCTCGAACGCGAATCGGGCGGCACGATCCAGGGCGCGGTGGCGCCGGATCTGCTCGACGAGATCAAGGAGAACCTGGACCGGCCGGTGACCGCGCGGTTGCGCGTCGTGCGCACCACGACCATCGACGGCCGTCGCGGCCGCCCGGTGCACGAACTGCTGGAGATCACCCCGGAAGTCAGTCTGTTCGATCAGTGATCGGGTTTCCGACATTCGGCGATGCCACAATTCTCGTCAGAAAATGTCGATGACCGCTTGATCATCGTTGAATGATGACTTTTTCCGGCAGGTAACAATTTCGGCCATTGCCCCGAACGATGGGTTAACGTCTTCGGACGGAAGCCTCCGAAAGGGCACGTATGCCGACCGATCCACCTCTCCCGCACCCGCCTGCCACCCGCTACGGCCCCGGGTTCGCCGCGCACGGAACACGGCACCGCAAACCCAAGAACGGCCTGGTCATCGCAGGTTTCCTGGTCGGCTTGGCAGCGCTCGGGGTCGCCTTCGTCCCGGTCGCCGGGATCGCCGCTTGGCCGCTCGCCGTGATCGGAATGATTCTTTCCGTGATCGGTTTGACCAAAATCAAGAAGGGCGAAGCGGACAAGAAGGGAATGGGGATCGCGGGGCTCGCGCTTTCCGTCGCCGGCCTGCTGGCCGCCGGCGGGTTACTGGTCTACACCAGTTTCTTCGCCACCGGCGAGTCCGGCTTGCACGTCCCAGCCGTCGCCGGGGACAAGAACACCGTCGAGTTCGTCGTCAGCGCCTCGGGCGGCGCGACCATCCGGTTCGGCTCGCTCAACGACCAGCGGACCGAGACGACCCCGGCGAGCACCGACGAATGGCGCGGCACGGCGTCCTTCAACTCGGGCGACTACCTGCTCACCGTCACCGCGGACACCCGGAACTCGTCGGTCAGCAACCAGATCGCCTGCACCATCCTGGTCAACGGCCAGAAGGTGGCGGAGAACAAGGGGCAGACCATCGCCCTGTGCACCGCCGGCACCGGCTGACCCCACACGTTTCGTCCTCTGAATGCGGTCCTTGCGTGTGCAAGTACCGCATTCAGAGGACGAAACGCGGTGGTGCCGCCTGGCGGCCGGCCGGTATCGCCCCCACCTCCACCGGCCGGACCGCCACGAGCCGCTCCTGGCGGCTCTTCAGACGGGCCCGCGAAGGGCCCGCCCGAGCGCCGATTCCTACCGCATGCCCCTCCCCTAGGGCTCGATCGACGCTGAATCGGACCCTACGCGCGTGCGCGGCGAGGCCACTAAGAATCCGCTAAGGATCACTCACGGACTTTCGCCGAGGTCCGTGAGTTCCGCACGGACCAATCCCGCGAGCTTCGGATTGGCGTCCGCGAGGATCTTCAGCGCGAGCGCGAACTGCTCGCGGGCACCGTCCACATCCGACCCGGCCCGCAGCACCCTGCCCAAGGTCAGCCGCAGTACGCCCTCCTGCAGGACGAACCGCCTGCTGATCGTCAGGTCCACGGCCTCCCACACGTACCGTTCGGCCGCGGCGAGTTCGCCGATCCGCATGCTCAGTTCGGCGAGATTGTTCAGCGAGACGACGACGTAGCTGTCGTCGCCGAGGGTCCGGTCGATCTCCAGCGAGGCGATCTGGTGCCCGATCGCCTCGATGAACCGCCCGGCCCGCTTTTCGGCCTCGGCGCAGTTGTTGAGCGCCTGCCCGCGCAGTTCGAGGTCGCCGGTCCGCTCGGTCTCCTCGACCGCCCGCCGCAACGTCCCGATGGCCTCGTCGTACCGGCCGAGCAGCGTCAGCGCGGAGCCGAGGTGGATGTTCGCCGAGACCATCAGGCGGTCGTCGCCGATCGCGCTCGCGAGTTCCAGCGCGCGTTCGGCGTCGGCGAGGCAGCCCTGCGGCAGCTCGAAGGTGAGCGCGATGGCGCACCGGGAGATCAGCATCCAGCACTGGCCGAGGACGTCGCCGGACCGTTCGGCGGCCTCCAGCCCGATCCCGACCAGCCGCGTCCATTCGTCCAGCAACGGATACACCGCGCGATAGGTGTGCGCGACCCTGGCCAGCCGCCAGACGTCGTCGTGCCGTCCGGCGGCGCGGGCGGCTTCGAGGACTTCGAGCAGGTTCTCCCATTCCGCGGTGAACCAGTCCTGCGCCTCGTCGAAGGAGCCGATCGGCGGCGTCTGCGCATCGGTCAGCACAGCGGTGAAATCGAGAGGGTCGACGATCCGCAGCATCTTGCGGCGGGCCCGGTCGGCGACGGCCTGATAGAACCGCACCGACCGCGACAGGACGTCCTCCCGGTCGGCCTCGTCGAGTTCGTTCTCCGCCAGTTCGCGCAGGAACAGCCGGACCAGATCGTGCGGGACGAAGGAATCGCGGCCGGTTTCGGCGAGCAGGTTGTGCGCGGCGAGCACCCGCAGATGCCGCCGCGCCTCGGCGACGGTGATCCCGCCGATCGCGGCCGTCAGATGCGAACCGGCCGAAACGCATTGGACGACGCCGAGCCGCAGGAACGTGTTCGCGACCTCGGCGGGCAGACCGCGGAACGAGACGTCGAACGCCGCGCGGACCCCGTCGTCCGGACCTTCGACGTCGAGCGCGGCCAGCCTGGTCCGTTCGTTGCCGAGTTCGTCGACCAGATCCTGCGCGGACCACTGCGCGCTGGCGGCGAGCCGGGCTCCCGCGATCCGCAGCGCCAGCGGGAGATAGCCGCACAGCCGGGCGAGCGCGTGGTTGAGGTCGTAACCGGCGGGCCCGGCGAGCTCCTCGATCAACCGGACGGCGTCACCGGGCGCGAGCGTGCCGAGCACCCGCAGTTTGGCGGCGTTGGAGACGGCGAGCCCGTCGAGGCGGGAGCGGCTGGTCACCAGCGTCATCGACCGCGAACCGGGCGGCAGCAACGGCCGGACCTGGTCGGCTGAGCGGGCGTTGTCGAGGATGACCAGCATCCGGCGGCCGGCGATCATCGACCGGTAGAGGGCGACGCGTTCGTGGACCTGTTCCGGAACGCCTTCGGCCGGGACGCCGAGTCCGAGCAGGAACTGGGTGAGCAGTTCCGCGGGCTCCAACGGCGGATGATGCGGGTCGAACCCGCGCAGCGCGGCGAAAAGGATGCCGTCGGGGAAGCGGCGGGCCGCGCGATGCGCCCACCACACCACCAGGCTGCTCTTGCCGATCCCGGCGGTGCCGGTGACCACGCCGACCGCGGTCTCGCCCGCTTCGGCCCGCTCGGCGAGTTCGTCGAGCCAGGCCAGATCCGCCTCGCGTCCGGCGAGATTCGGCACCGCGGGCGGCAACTGCTGGACGGGCCCCGCCTCGGGCTTCGGCTCCGCGACGACCTTGACCGGCAGGTCGTCGTTGAGGACGCGTTCGTGCAGCCAGCGCAGGTCCGCGCCGGGTTCGACACCGAGGGTGCGCAGGGTCGCCCGGGACACCGTGCGGTAGAGCTCGAGCGCGTCGCCGCGGCGTCCGGCGTGGTAGAGCGCGCGCATCAGCTGGCCGGCGGTGCGCTCGGCGAGCGGCGCGGCCCGGACCAGCGGGCTGAGCTCGACGATCAGTTCCGCGTGCCTGCCGAGTTCGAGATCCGCGTCGACCCTGGCGCCGTGGACGGCGAGCCGCAGATCCTCCAGCTCGGGAGCGCGAACCGAACTCGGCACGCCGGCCAGCGCGGGCCCCTGCCAGAGTGAGAGGGCCTCCGCGAGCAGTTCGGACGCCTTCTCCGGCTCTTCCGTCGAAGCCCGCTCCAGCAGGGACCGGGCGCGGTGGACGTCGATCCGCTCCGGCTCGACCGTGAGCTGGTAGCCGGGCGGCGTGGTGCGGATCTGGGCACCGTCCGGGTGATCGCCCTGGATGCCCCGGAGCACGCGGCGCAGATGCGAGACGTTGCCGTGGACGATCGTGCGGGCGGTGGCCGGCGGATCGTGGCCCCAGAGCGCGTCGATGATCTCGTCGAGCGCGACGACCTTGTTGACCTTCAGCGCCAGCAGCGCGAGCAGCCCGCGGACGCCGGGGCCGCCGACGGGGACGGGCCGATCGCCGTCGAGGAGGCGCACGGGACCGAGGAGTTGGAAGCGGGCAGGGGAACCGCTTTCGGCCATGACAAGCCCCCCTCCCTCCGATCTCTCCCCTTACCGGAGTAGCCAACCTACCGCGCGAAGAGCCCGCCAACCAGAACGCGGCAGGTCGTGAAGGCCTCCTTCCCTACTTTGAGGGTAGGGAAGGAGGCCTTCACGGACGCTCGATACGGACAAATGCCCCACGGGAGCCTCTGTCCACTATGGACTCCCGAGAGAGGCGGCGCTCATGCCCTGAAGTACATGAAGGCCCCCTTCCTGTACCTAGGCGCAAGGAAGGGGGCCTTCATGTACTTGGCAAGTCCGTGCCGCTCAACGAGACGAAAAAGGCTCCGTGCCATCAGTCCCGATCTGATGGCACGGAGCCGGGGGATGTCCGACTTGGGCCGCCTGGGGGCGCGACCCACATCGGACATCGGCGTCCACGTCCGTCCGGGTGGGCTCACCCCGAGCGAAGAACCCGTTCGGTCGTCGACAACACCTACGTGAGCGAGCCCACTGGCCCCCTCACGTGGCGACAACGTAACAGGGCGCACACCGACGGCTACAAGCGCCCCGTCATGGCCTTCGCGACCTGCGGTTTCGTCAAACGGGTCAGCGCGTCAGCGGGGTCGAGTCGCGGCCGGCGATGAAGGCCGGACGCGGTTCGATCGCGGCGTACGGCTTCTGCAGCGCGTTATCGACGCTGTTGAACACGACGAAGATGTTCGACCGCGGGTACGGCGTGATGTTGTTCGAGGAACCGTGCATCACGTTCGAATCGAACCAGAGCGCGGAACCGGCCTGGCCGGTGAACTGGTCGATTCCGTATTCGGCGGCGAGCGAGGTGATGTCTTCCTCGCTCGGGACGCCGACCCGCTGCTCTTTCAGCGAACTCTTGTAGTTGTCCTCCGGGGTCTCCCCGGCGCACTGCACGAAGGTCCGCTGCGAACCCGGCATCACCATCAGCCCGCCGTTGAACGGGTAGTTGTCGGTGAGCGCGATGGAGCAGCTGACCGCGCGCGGCAGCGGCATGCCGTCCTCGGCGTGCCAGGTCTCGAAGTCCGAGTGCCAGTAGAACCCGGTGCCCTTGAAGCCGGGCATGTAGTTCACGCGGCTCTGGTGGATGTACACCTCGGAGCCGAGGATCTGCCGGGCCCGGTCGAGCACGCGCGGGTCGCGGACGAGTTCCGCGATCAGCTCGCTGGTCTCGTGGACGTCGAAGATGGAGCGGACCTCACCGGTCTTGGCCTCGGTGATGACGCGCTCGTCGTCGCGGTGGTCCCCCGACGACATCCTGACGAGTTCCTGCCAGTACGTCTGGACTTCGCCAGGCGACAACAACTGGTCGACGACGGTGTAACCACGCGTTTCGTGGTTGGCGAGCGTGGCCGCGTCCAAGGGGCCGTCGGCCTCGGTGCCCCAGACGGTGGGGTGCGTCCTGGGCAGGTGTTCGGGCTTACCCGTGATGCGGGTCGGGTAACTGTCGTCGACTCGGGTGTCGGTCAGCGTCAATGCAGTCGCCTCCTCGAGCGATTTCTAGGGTTCGGTGACGAGCGGGTACACGCCGTTTTCGTCGTGGACCTCACGGCCGGTGATGGGCGGGTTGAACACGCAGACGCACTTGATCTCGGTCTTGGGCCGGACCTGGTGCTTGTCGTGGTCGTTGAGCAGGTACAACGTGCCCGGCTTCAGCTGAAAGACCTCGCCGGTCGCGGTGTTTTCGAGCTCGCCTTCACCGGAGGTGATGAACACCGCTTCGATGTGGTTGGCGTACCAGAAGTCGTTGACCGTCCCGGCGTACAACGTGGTCTCGTGCACCGAGAAACCGACGCCCTCCTTGGCCAGCACGATGCGCTTGCTGCGCCAGTTCGGGGTCTTGATGTCGGCGTCGGTGTCGGTGACCTCGTCGAGTGTTCTGACAAGCAACGGAAAACTCCTTCTCGTTCCTGGTTGAGGGCGGTCGGTTCGGGTCAGTTGAGGACGGCTGCGACGGCCTCGTCGATGATCGCGAGGCCCTTCGTGAGCTCGTCGTCCGTCAGGGTGAGCGGCGGGAGGACCTTCATGACCTCTCCGTCCGGCCCGGAGGTCTCCATCAGCAGCCCGCGCTCGAACGCGGCGGCGCAGACCTTGCCCGCGAGGTCGCCGTTGGCGAACTCGATGCCCCGGGCGAGGCCGCGGCCCTTCGCGAACAGGTTCGCGTCCGGGTACGCCTCGACGATGCCCTGGAAGGCGGCGGCGACGCGCTCGCCCTTGGCCTTGGTCGACTTCTCCAGCTCGTCGTCGCTCCAGTAGACGCGCATCGCCTCGGTCGCGGTGACGAACGCCGGGCTGATGCCGCGGAAGGTGCCGTTGTGCTCACCCGGCTCCCAGACGTCGAGGTCCGGGCGGATCAGCGTCAGCGCCATCGGGATGCCGTAGCCGCCGATGGACTTCGAGAGGCAGACGATGTCGGGTTTGATGCCCGCGTCCTCGAAGCTGAAGAACGGGCCGGTGCGGCCGCAGCCCATCTGGACGTCGTCGAGGATCAGCAGGATGCCGTGCTTCTTGCACAGATCGTCCAGCGCCTTGAGCCACTCGACGCGCGCGGCGTTGATGCCGCCCTCGCCCTGCACGCCTTCGACGATCACGGCGGCGGGCTCGTTCAGGCCGCTGCCGGAGTCTTCGAGCAGCTTCTCGAAGTAGAGGAAGTCCGGGATGGAGCCGTCGAAGTAGTTGTCGTACGGCATCGGGGTGGCGTGCACCAGCGGGACACCCGCGCCGCCGCGCTTCATCGAGTTGCCGGTCACCGAGAGGGCGCCCAGCGTCATCCCGTGGAAGGCGTTGGTGAAGTTGATGACCGATTCCTTGCCGGTCACCTTGCGGGCGAGCTTCAGCGCGGCCTCGACGGCGTTCGCGCCACCGGGGCCGGGGAAGACGACCTTGTAGTCGAGATCGCGCGGCCGCAGGATCTTCTCCTGGAACGTCTGGAGGAAGTCCCGCTTCGCGACGGTGAACATGTCGAGCGCGTGCGTCACGCCGTCACGGGCGATGTAGTCGATCAGCGCCCGCTTCAGTGCCGGGTTGTTGTGCCCGTAGTTGAGCGCGCCGGCGCCCGCGAAGAAGTCGAGATAGGCCTTGCCGTCTTCGTCGTACAGGTAGCTCCCCTGGGCCCGGTCGAACACCACGGGCCAGCCACGGCTGTAACTGCGCACTTCGGATTCGAGTTCCTCGAAAATGCTCATCACGTTTTCTTTCTCCCTGAGATCCCCGGATTTACGTTCTATTGACTGCTGAGCGGACCGATTCGGTACAGGTCCTCCTGCTCATGCGTTCCTTCCTCGGCCGGGAAATCCGTCGCGGAGAACAGATCCTGGCGTTCGACGGTGGTGTCCCACCGCTTGGCGAACGAGGCGAACAACCGGATCGAAGCCTCGTTGTCCGGCGTGATCGTGGTTTCGAGGTACCGCACGCCCTGCGCGGTCAGACGGCTGAACAGCTCGTCGAGCAGGGCTCCGGCCAGGCCTTTTCCCCGCTGGGACGCGTCGACCGCGACCTGCCACACGAAGCCGGTGTCCTGCTTGCGGTATCCGATCACGAAGCCGACCGGGACGCCGTCGACTTTCGCGACGACCGAGGTGTCGGCGAAATCGTGGCACCACAGCAAATAGGCGTAAGGCGTGTTGAGATCGAGCTTCTTCGAATCGCGGGCGATTCTCCAGAGCGCGGCACCGTCTGCCTTGGTCGGAGTTTCGATCAAGTGCTTTCCGGACATGTCCAAGAAACGTACCGGAGGATTCGGGCGCGGTCAGATCAGCGCGGCAGCGGCAACGCGGCTACCTGCAACAACCTCGAAACACACGTGATAAAGGTAACTGTAACGTTTGAAGCGCAGCACGTGTGGGTAAGGCCGCTTCGGTGCGGTCTCACTGCACGTGACGATACCAACCGTTACCACTTCGTCGCACGGTCAGGACGCGATTCGGGTTCCGATTCCGCTATTCACGACGTCGCTTGCGACCCGCGAGCGAACCGATCGGCGTCCAGATGGCGGGCAGGACGAGCAGCAGGCAGACGACCAGCCACCACACCGGCGCCTCGCCGCGCCGCCAGCCCGCGACGACGTCGCCGAGCCAGCCGAAGAGCGGGTCGCGCACCGGTGGCAGGAACGCGGCGAACAGCAGCGCCGCCACCACCAGCACGCCGAGCACCGTGAGCACCATCCGCCACGTCTTGCGCAACGTCATCAGGCTGACCACCAGGAACACGACGGCGCCCGCGGCGACCGGCACGCCGACCCACTGCAGGACCGGGCCGCCCTGTCCACCGAGGACGAAGCCCGCCAGCACGGTGATCAGCGCGGCGAGCACGTTCCATGGCGACGGCAGGGTGGCCGCGCCGCGCGTGATCCACCACGCGCTGCGCCCGGCGGCCTTGGCGAAGGTCGCGGCGGGCTGGACCGATTTCGGCACCCGCGTCGCCCCCGCGGCCGCGTTGAGCCCGGCCGCGCCCGCCTTGACCAGCGTCTTCGTCAGGAGCATCGTCCCGCGTTCGTGCTCGAACCGTTCGCCGGAGACCTGGCACGCCTGGAACGCGCGCTGGGTCTGCTCATCGGTTTCCGGCTCGTTCTCGATCAGCCGCCTGAACCGTTCCGACGGTTTTCCGTTGCCCTTGGCCGTTTTCGCGTCGTGTCCGCAGTGGAGGCCGACACACGGCAGTTCCTCGCGCGCGATCTCCAGCTGCCGCACCCTGGCGAGCACCATCGCCGTCACCGGCATGCTGATCGGCAGGGCGGCTTCGGTCTCCACGTCGGCGAGTTCGCCGTCGAGACCGAGGAAAGCCAGTTCCCCGGCCAATTGCGCGCGCAGGGCGTCCGCTTCCTCTTGCGACAGCCCGTCTTCCGTGCCCGGCTGTCGCCAGCCGATCGCCTTGAACGTGTCCCGCACCTGTGTCCGGAACGCCTCGCGCCCGACGACGTCGCGCAGCAGCCGCAGACGTTTCGGGTCGAGCAGGCACTGCACCAGCCAGCCCGCGCCGTCGACGCGGCCCCACATCCAGTCGTTCGCGCGCCACGAGGCCTTGTAGAACGCGCCGAAATAGTCGGCCTGCATCCCGGTGAGCTTGTCCCAGGAACGGCGGCGCTTCATGTCCATCAGCGTCCGCGAATCCGCGCTCACCTGGACGAGATCGACCCGCTGGTCAACCGCCGGCGGCTGCGCGAGCAATCCTCGCGTCGCGATGTGGAGACGCACCAGGCGCGAGGTGACGATGGGGTCTCCCGCGCTGGTGTCGTCCGACGTGAGCCCCGTCCAGGCGAGCAGCGTGCTGACCGCGTCGGCGGCTTCGGTGTCGGGTTTCGCCTGTGCCAGCGGCAAAAGGATCGGTGTCGCCTGCCGGAGCGCGGCGACGACGAGCGGCCACGCCTCCTTCAGCGTGTCCGACCGGCCGAGCCCCGCCCATTCCTTGGCGAGGCCTTCGATCCAGGCGGCGAGCGTGACGTCGGCCGACGGCGGGCCCTGTTCGGTGACCCAGCTCGCGAGCCGTTTCCCGCGCGCGGCCTTGTGACGCGCTTCGTGCAGCAGCACCCGGCAACGGTTGAGCTGCACCGCCTGCTCCGGCGACGGATCGAGCCGGAAGCCCGCATTCACCAGCTGGAGGCCGGTCGCGACGGAATCGTCGAGCGCGGTGGTGCGGAAGGCGACCAGATCCGTGAGATCGCAGGTGTCCTTCGGCGGCTCGGTGGGCAAGCCGTCCCGCAATCCGGCCGCCGCGGCCGCGCGCAGCTGCGCCGCCGTACCGGACGCCCACTGGCGGCCTTGATCCTCCACATCGGACAGTGAGAGCCTGCGCGTCGCCTCGCGGACCAGCGCGGTGGCGTCCTCCTGCACCCGCCGGTCGCGGTAGTCGTTCATCAGCCGCTGGTCGACCAGCGTGTCCGGGCCGCCGCGAACCCCCATCGCGGCCAGGGAGACCCTGGTCCCCCTGGTGCGGACGACGGCGTCGTTGTGCCTGGTCAGGTCTTCCAGTTCGGCGCTGATCGTCTGGCTCAGCACGGTGCCGACGACCTTGCTCATCGCACTGCCCAGCAGCGGCGGGCGCTCGGGATCGACCGCGACCCGCTCGGCCTCGCGTTCGGCCGTCGGCACCACGTACAGCAGCAGCCGCCGGACGTCCGAATGGGACTGTCGTTCGAAGATCTCCCGCAGCGCCGGCCGCAGCGGTTTGTTGAGCAGCACCCCGCCGTCGGTGAGCCAGTGCGACCGCGTGACGTCGGTGTACTTCGTCATGTCCGGATGCAGTGGCCCGGTCTTCTCGCCGATCGGCATCCGGGACAGCTCGAAAGCACCGGGGAACGACGCGGTGGACCGCGCCGCCAACGCGAGCGGCCCGACCACGTCGTCCGTCCACAAAGGAGCGTCGAAGCGGAACAGCAGGCGATGTTCGGTGTCCCGCACCAGGTTTCCGAGCGCGTCGTCGAACCGGGTCGTCTCGCCGTCGATCATCGTGCCGGTGAGCAGCACGGTGATGTCGGGACAGTCGGGTTTCACCGTCGCCTTGTCGGTGATCCGGTGCAACGCGTCCTTGAGATCCCCGAGCAGCACCTTGTCGCCGTCGAGCAGCGAACGTGGTTCCTTCTCGCCGGGATCGCGGATCAGATTGTCGAGCGATCCCGTGCTGATCCACGTGTCGCGCAGCACCTGTGGGCTCGACCGGAACGCCTCGGCCAGCCCGAGGCACGCCGCGTTGATGCCGCCCGCGCTCGTGCCGGTGAGCACGTCGAGCGAGACGGTGGCGTTGAGCAGGTCGAGCAGGGCCCGGTACGGGCTCTTCGATTCCGGCGCTCTCGACGCCTGCAACAGATGCGAGGTCTCGGTGGCGACCCCGCCCATCCAGACCGCGAGACTCGCCCCGCCCACCATGGTCATCGCCAGCCGGATCTCCTGCGGCCACGGGCTCCCCGCGTCGGCCATGTGCGCCCTCCCCAAGGCTTTGCTGCAGGGGGCACTCTAGACCGGACGGCGGACCCGGTGTACCGCCGATGGGGCAGCCATCCGCGCATTTCGTCCTCTGAATGCGGTCCTTGTCAGGCGGCGAAGTGCTCCAGGAGGAGGACTTGGGCCTCACCGACGGCGAAGCCGAGGACGGCGCCGGTCGCGATCAGGATCCATTCGTCCTGCTGGAACGCCGGCCGCAGCAGTCCTTCGAATTCGCGCGGCGACAGCTCCTTCATCTTCGTCACCAGCACGTTCCGGATGTCCATCGCGTCGGTCGCGTAATCCTCGATGTACCGCATGGTCTCGGGAAGCTTGTCCATGATCTTCTCGGCGATGTTCAGCTTCATGTCCTGATACCGCCTGCTGCCGACGGCGAACACCACCAGCGGTTTCCCGACGCCGACGCGCCGCCCGAGCTGAGCGTCGAGCTGCCGTTGGATCAGCCCGAGCACCCGGTCCGACAGCGGTCCGCGCAGCACCGCCTCGATCACGTTGTGCGGGGTGATGATCTCCTTCGCGATCAGCGCGCCGTACGCCTCCGCGACCTCGCCACGCCGCTTCAGGAACAGGCCCTGCCAGCGCACGCCGAAATACCGGCGTTCCTCGATCGGGTAGAAGATCATCCGCAACGCCAGCCAGTCGGTGAACCAGCCGGTGAAGAGCCCGAACAGCGGCATGATCAGCGGGAACTTGAACAGCACCCACGCGATCATCTGGATGACGCCGATGAGCCCGCCGAAGAAGATGCCGGAGCGGGCGATGAACTTGAACTCCTTGTCGCCCGCTTCCTGGAAGATCCGGTTCAGCAGCCGTTTGTCCTTGACCAGTGCGGTGACCACCATGCCCTTGAGGTCGAACACACTGTCCACATCGGACTTGATGAGCTCCAGCACGGCCGCGACCATCCGCGGCGTCTCGGCCTGGACGCGCTGGATCACCAGCCGCTGCATCCCCACCGGCAGCGATTCCCACAGCCCCGGCTGGTAGTGGGCGGCGACGTCGCGCACGATGTCCTCGACGGCCGCCTGGAGCGGTTTTTCGATCTCCTTGGCGATTCTCTGCGGATCGAGCCGGGCGACGACCTCCGCCGGTTTGATCAGCTGCTCGGTCATCGTGTCGCAGGCGATGCTCGCCATCCGCGCGGCGCGTTTGGGCACGATGCCCTGCCAGCCGAGGAAGGGTTTGATCCCGATGAACTCGACCGGCTGGAACATCATCCGGATCGCGACGAGTTTGGTGGTGTAGCCGATCAGGGCGGCGACGATCGGGATGGAGACGTAGAGCGGCCAGTGCCTGCCGAAGTCGGCGAGGATCCCGTCGAGGAACGCACCCATGCCGGGGTCAACCGGCGCTCGGGTCGCAGGCCTGCCAGAACTGGGCGCCGAGCCGGGAAATGTGGACCGTGCGTTTGACGAACTTGGCCCGCTTCACCGATTTCTCCGCCTCGCGGACGGTCTCGTCGGTCAGCAGGATCTCGTACTGCGTCTCCAGCGCGGGCACCTCTTCGTCCAGCTCGACCAGGCCGAGCCCGATCAGCCTGGTGAGGTAGCCGGGCACCTGGTCCGGCAGCGACACCCCGGCCGCCTTGCCGACGGTGGAGGCGTTGCGCAGCACGAACCGCCCGGCGGCACCGAGGCTCGTGCGCTCGGCGACGTCGACGGCGGGGAACGGCGAGCCGTCGGAGAGCGCGGAAAGGATGCGGGCCTCGTCCGGCGTGAGCTGGCGCAGGATGATCGCGTAGAGGTATTCGCGCGCCCGCTCGCGGCCGAAGCCGATCGAGTGGTTGAGCAGTTCGGCCATCGCCGCGCGGAGCGGTTCGAGCTGGGCGCGGGTGTGCACGAGGGTGATGGTGGCCTCGACCGGCCGGGAGCCGTTGGTGTCGGGCCGGTTCATCGCGGACGCGGCGGTGAGCGCGGCGTGGTACGGGTCGTCGACCTCGTCGAGACGGCGGCGCAGCTCCGAGAGCAGTTGCCGCTCGCCCTGTTTGATGACCTGTTCCGCGATTTCGACACCGGGGAGCTTGCGGGTGAACTCGAAACCCGTGCGGGCGGCCCAGCCCGC
Source organism: Amycolatopsis japonica (assembly GCF_000732925.1). Classification (NCBI taxonomy): domain Bacteria; kingdom Bacillati; phylum Actinomycetota; class Actinomycetes; order Pseudonocardiales; family Pseudonocardiaceae; genus Amycolatopsis; species Amycolatopsis japonica. The sequence continues at coordinate 395,752 of NZ_CP008953.1, read as the reverse complement.
CAGCTGTCCCGCGCGTTTGGCGAAAGCGGCCAGGTCTTCACCGGCGGGTCGGTCGTTGCTCACGGGCACTCCCCTCACGTTCGCGCTGATGCTACCTGCGAGTAGGCCGAATGGCCGAAATTGTGATCGACGAGGGTGTTTGGATGGCTGCATGAGCTTCACGCGCTGGGGTCCGCCGATCGACGTCCTCCCGTTGTTCGCGCGGGAGGAGCAGGCCTTGCTGGACGTCCTGACCGGATTGGACGCGGACCGATGGGCCGCGCCGACGGTGTGCACGGGCTGGACGGTGCACGATCTCGCGGCCCACATCCTGGGCGACAAACTCGGCAGGCTGTCCCGCGACCGCGACGACTACCGGACGACGGCGCCCCGCGAGGGCGAGCGGTTCGAGGACTTCATCGACCGGATCAACGACGAATGGGTGGTCGCGTGCCGGCGGCTGTCCCCCGAAGTGCTGTTCGCGATGCTGGTGGACAGCACCTCGCAGATCGCCGAGATGTTCGGCCGCGCCGACCTCGACGCCGTCGGCGACCCGGTGAGCTGGGCCGGGGACGAGCCCGCGCCGGTATGGCTCGACGTCGCCCGCGAGTACACCGAATGCTGGGTGCACCAGCAGCAGATCCGCGAGGCCGTCGGCGCGCGGTTGCTCGACGATCCGGACTTCCGCGGGCCGGTGGTCGACACCTTCATGCGGGCGTTGCCGCACACCCTGCGTGACATCGACGCCCGCGTCGGCAGGCAGGTCGCCTACACCGTCACCGGCCCGGGCGGTGGGAAGTGGACGGCACGGCGGACCGCGGACGGCTGGGAACTCGACCGCGCCGCGCCGACGTCACGAACGCCGCTGGCCTCGGTGACGACGGACGCGGACACCTTCTGGCGGCTGTGCACCCGGAACCCGGCGGACCGCGCCCGCGTCGCCGCCGAGGGCGACGAAAACGTTTGCGCCGCCGTGCTCGGGATGACGTCGATCATCACATCAGGTAGCGGCTCACCTTCTCAGGCCGAATGACGAGCCGCACGAGGTCGAGGGTCTGGATCCCGGCGAGCTCGCCCGCGTGGGCCGGGTCTTCGAGGTCCCAATAGCGCTCGGCGAGCCGGGCGGCCAGGTCGTGCGCCCCGTCGGGTTCCACCGTGGCGGGCCCGGAGACCGAGACCCAGCGCTCTCGCTCGCCGACCGGCGCGGCCACGATGATCGACGCGCGGGGATCGTCGTCCAGCCGTCGCACCTTGGGCGACTCACGGGGCGTGAACAGCTGGATGGCGCCGTCGGCGGTGGCCTCGAACCACACCGGCCGGACCGGGCCGCCGGCCACGGCCAGGAATCCGTGCAGGGGGCGGCGGAGGAATTCGAGGTCGTCGGAGGTCAGCATGAGCTCGATTCAATCCGGCTGGCTCGGACGTGCCCATAGGTGAAAGGCCGGATCACCTGTCCATTCGTCTAACCTCGGCCGCGTGGACGTGTTCAGTGACCTGATCCGCGGCGTGCGGTCCCACGGTTCGTTGTTCGGCAGCACGACGCTGTCCCCGCCCTGGGCAGTGCACTTCGTGGACGGCGCGCCGCTGACCCTGTGCGCCGTGCTCACCGGGGCGGGCTGGATCGTGCCTGAGGAGGGTCCGCCCGAGCCGCTTCGCGCGGGCGAGTCGGTCATCGTGCGCGGGCCCGCGACGTTCACCTTCGTCGACGAAGTCGGCACTTCGGCCGAGCCGCTCGCGTGCGGCGAGCACTGCGCGACGCCCGAACAGGGCGGGACGCGGCACCGGCTCGGCTGGGTCGACGACCCCGGCGGTGAGACGACCTTGATCGTCGGCGCGTACCCGGTGCGCGGCGAGATCGGCCGTCCGCTGCTGGACGCGCTGCCCGTCGTGCTGCGGGTGGACGCCGGGGGCGCGGGTGACCCAGTCCTGGAACACCTCGCCGCGGAAGTCGCCATCGACGCGCCGGGCCAGCAGGTCGTCCTCGACCGGCTGCTGGACTGGATGCTGGTCTGTTCCCTGCGCGAGTGGTTCGACCGGCCGGGCGGTGAGCCGCCGGCGTGGTGGGCGGCGCAGCGGGATCCGGTGGTGGGCGACGCGCTGCGCCTGCTGCACGCGGAGCCGGCGGCACCGTGGACCGTCGGCTCGCTGGCCGCACGCGCCGGGGTCTCACGGTCGACGCTGGCCAAGCGGTTCGCCGAGCTGGTCGGCGAACCGCCGTTGACCTATCTCACCCGCTGGCGCATGACGCTCGCGGCGGATCTGCTGACCGGCAAGGCGTCCGCGACCATCTCGGACATCGCGCGCACCGTCGGCTACTCCGACGCCTTCGGGTTCAGCGCGGCGTTCAAACGCGTGCGCGGCGTCAACCCCAGCGAGTTCCGGAGCGGCGTCGCTCAGCGCAGCTGATGCCGGGACTTCTTGGCCTGCTTGCGCAACTGCAGGATCCGGGCGCCGCCGACGAGCGCGACCAGCGCGCCGCCGGCGATCACCGAGAACAGCATCGCGACCGCCAGCGGCATGCTGCCGGACATGCCGAGGAAGTGGACGGTGGCCGTGTCCTGGTTCTGCAGGATGAACACGAGCAGGAACACCAGCACGATCAGCGCCACGATGACGGCGATCCAGGTGCCGCTCACCCGGGTCCGTTTGAGTTTCGGGCCGGCCTCGAACTTTCCGCTGTGGCGTGCGCCGCCCGCGGTCTCGGGCGGCCTGACGGGAACCTCGGCGGTGCCTTCCTCCGGCTGCGTCATGCAGGACAGTGTCCGCCGAAGCGGGCTAGATCGCGCTCTCAAGCGTCCGAACGGGTGACCTCGTCCGCCGCGCGCAGCACGCGCAAGGTGTTCTTCCCGGCCAGCTTCGCGCAGTCCTCTTCGCTCCAGCCGCGTTCCAGCAGCGCGGCGAACAGCACCGGGTACTTGGACACGTCCTCGAGGCCTTCGGGCAGCGTCGCGACTCCGTCGTAGTCGCCGCCGAGTCCGATGTGGTCGACACCGGCCACTTCGCGCGCGTGCTCGATGTGCGCGACGACGTCGTCGATGCCCGCCTTCGGCTTATCCGGGCCGCCTCGCTCCGCGGTGAACTTCGTGCGCTGGTCGATGTTGCGGTAATCCCTGCCCGCGGCTTCCATGTCCTGGCGCAGCTGGTCGTCCCACTCGGCGACCTTCGGCGAGATGAAGCCCGGCACGAACGTCACCATCGCGACGCCGTCCTTGGCCGCCAGCGTTTCCAGCACGTCGTCGGGGATGTTGCGGGGGTGGTCGTTGACCGCGGTGCAGGAGGAGTGGCTGAAGATCACCGGCGCGGAGCTGACCTCCAGCGCCGCGCGCATGGTGCTCGGCGCGACGTGCGAGAGGTCGACGAGCATGCCGATCTCGTTCATCTCGCGGACGACGTCACGGCCGAATTCGGTGAGCCCGCCGTGCTCGGGTTCGTCGGTGCCGGAGTCGGCCCAGGTGGTGTTGTAGTTGTGCGTCAGCGTCATGTAGCGGACGCCGAGGCGGCGCAGGATCCTCAGCACGCCAAGGGATTCGGCGATGCTGTGGCCGCCCTCGGCACCCAGCAGCGAAGCGATCTTGCCGTCGCGGAACGCGGCTTCGGCCTGGTCGGCGGTGTCCACGAGGGCCAGGCGATCGGGGTATCGCTCGGCCATCTGGTGCACGATCTCGATCTGTTCGAGGACCGCCGTCACCGCGCTGTGCCCCTCGAACTGGCAAGGCACGTAGACGGACCAGAACTGCATCCCGAGCCTGCCCTCGGCGAGCTTCGGGAAGTCGGTGTGGAGATGCGGCTGGCGGACCGTGAGATCCGTGCCCGCCACGGCCTCGACCGGATCCGGCCCGGTCGTGACCCGCAGCTCCCATGGCAGATCGTTGTGCCCGTCCGCGAGGAGGACCCTGTCGAGCAGGGCCTGGGCGCGGACGAGGTCCCCGTTAGTCATCGGACGATTTTACGTTCGCGTGCTTTGCTCTCCCCGCTACGGGTTGAGCCACCCCGCGGCCGCTACCAAACCGTTGCCGGTGACCTGGTGCCCGCCGGGATGCCGGTGGGCGACCACGTCCGCGCCGCGTTCGCGCAGGTCACGGACGAGTGTCTCGGCCGAACCCAGCGGCGCCATCGGATCGTGCTCGCCGTTCGACAGGAAGACCCTGGTGCCGGACAGGTCTTCGCGTGGCGGCTCCGGGAGCGGTGACATCGCCGCGAACAGCGCGGACTCCCGGACGGCGTCCGGGCGGAGCAGGGTCACCGCGGCGGCGATGTTGGCGCCGTTGGAGAACCCGATGGCGACGAGCCGCCGGTCGCCGAGGCCGTATTCCTCGCGCGAGGCGAGCACGAAATCGGCCAGCTGGTTCGCGCGGAAGACGACGTCCTCGTGGTCGAAGACGCCCTCGGCCAGCCGCCGGAACCAGCGCGCCGCACCGTGTTCCGACACCGGCCCGGCCGGCGCGAGCAGCGCCGACGCCGGGCTCAGCCGCCGGGCCAGCGGTACGAGGTCGTCCGGCCCGCCGCCGGTGCCGTGCAGGAGCAGCAGCACCGGCTCGTCGGCCGCGCCCTCGACGTACTTGTGCTCCAAGGTGCTCATCGCGGGTTGTTCTCGCTCGGGAGGTCCAGTTTCGGCAGCATGGCCTCGATGTCCTCGCGCTTGGGCTCCAGCCACGGCGGGAGTTTCAGCGCGCGGCCGAGTTCGAGCAGCGGCTCGTCGATCGCGAAACCGGGTTCGTCGGTCGCGACCTCGAGCAGGGTGCCGCCCGGCTCGCGGAAGTAGATCGAGCGGAAGTACTGACGGTCCAAAATGGACGTCACGTTCACGCCGTCGTCGATGAGCTCGTCGCGCCAGGCGGCCTGGGTCTCTTCGTCCGGCGCACGCCAGGCGACGTGGTGCACGGTGCCCGCCGCGACCAGCCCGCGCGGGGCGTCGGGGGTCACGAGGACGTCGACGAGCGCGCCGGGGCCGCCCTCACCGGCGGAGAACCGGAGGCGGTTGCTCTCCTGGTGCTCGAAGGACAGGCCGAGGCCGTCGGTCAGCATCCCGGCGGTCGCGTCCTCTTTGGACACCGACAGCGTGACGGAGTGCAGGCCGCGGATCGCGTGTTCGGCGGGGACGAGCTTGGTGTCCCACGGGTCGCGCGGATCGCCCTGCGGATGCGCGACGAGCGCGAGCTTCAGGCCGTCCGGATCGGCGAAGGTGAGCGTCTCCTCGCCGTCGGAGTTCCGGATCTGGCTCGTCTCGGTGCCGCTCGCGGCGAGGTGCTGCTTCCACCAGCCGAGTGAGGCCTCGGGCACGGAGAACGACGTCGTGGTCGCCTGGCCGGTGCCGTGGCGGCCCTTCGGGGCGTCCTTCCACGGGAAGAACGTCATCAGCGAGCCGGGCTTGCCGGATCCGTCGCCGTAATAGAGGTGGTAGGTGCCGGGGTCGTCGAAGTTCACGGTGGTCTTCACCAGCCGCAGGCCGAGGGCCCGGGTGTAGAAGTCCGCGTTGCGCTGGGGGTCGCCACCGATGGCGGTGACGTGGTGCAGGCCCGAAGTCTTGATCGACATGGTGCCCTCCTCTGGAGCCGGTGAAATCAAGCTAGCCCGATAACCTCTCGCGCGCAAGATATATTCCTGGAAGAGTTCTTGGTGTACTCTCGCCCGCGTGACAACCGAGGAACCGCAAGACGACGAAGTGGTCACGTGGTGGGGCCTGGTGATCGAGGGCTACCTGGCCACGCAGAACAAGCTGATGGGCGAGATCGCCGAACGGTTCGGCCTGGCGCCGGCGTCGTTCGACATCCTGTTGCGGCTCGTGCGCTCACCCGAGCACCGGATGCCGATGACGCGGCTGGCCGTCGAGGCGGCGCTGTCCAGCGGCGGGTTCACCAAGGTCGCGGACCGGCTGGTCGCCGCGGACCTCATCTGCCGGGTACCCAGCCCGGACGACCGCCGGGTCACGTTCGCGGCGCTCACCGAGCACGGTCTCGACGTCGCGGAGAAGGCGCGGGAGGCGTGCGCGGAGATCCTGCGGCGCATCGTCCTGACTCCGCTCGGTGACGACGCGCACGCGCTCGCCGAAGCCATGCGGACGCTGCGCGCCGTCAACGGCGGCTGAGTTCCGCCTTCAATCACGCGAGATCCGGCTTCAATCACGTGAGTTCGCCGCTCGATCACGCGTGTCGTCCCTCCGATCACGCGTGTCGTCCGTCCAGTCACATCGGCTCGGCGTGCCGCATCGGCGAACTCGCGTGATCAGGCGGCGCACTCGCGTGATTGGAGGCGGATCTCGCGTGACCAGAGGGACGACACGCGTGATCGGGCGGACGTCAGCCGGGCAGGGGTGAGGTGGGGTCGGGCTGATAGGCCCGGACCTCGTACATGTCCCGCACCAGTTCCCGGATGACGTTGCGCCGGATCTTCCCGGTCGCCGTCTTCGGCAGTTCGCCCAGCTCGACGATGCCCCGCGGCCGTTTGAACGACGCAAGCCCGGCCCGGCAGAACTCGATCAGCTCGTCCGGGTCTAGCCGGTGCCCCGGCACGCCGACCACGCATGCGACCGGCTTCTCGATGCCGTCGGCGTCGAAGGCGGCCACCACCGCGACCTCGGCGACCGCCGGATGTTGCCGCAGCCGGTCCTCGACCTCGGTGGGCGAAACCCAGATCCCGCCCGGTTTCAGCATGTCGTTGAAGCGCCCCAGACAGGTGTAACTGCCATCGGCGTTGCGCACGAAGCTGTCGCCCGTCCGCAGCCATTCACCCTGGAAGACCTGCTTCGTCGTCTCGTACCGGGCCCAATACCCGGTCGCGATCGACGGCCCGGCGACGAACAGTTCACCGGGTTGCCCGTCCGGCACCGGATCGCCGTTTTCGTCGCGCAGCGCGATCTCGTAACCCGGCACCGGCGTCCCGGTACTGCCGGGACGGACCTGACGCGGCCGGTTGGACAGGAAGATGTGCAACGCCTCGGTCGAGCCGATCCCGTCTAGGATCTCGACGCCGAACCGGTCGCGAAACCGTTCGTACAGCACGGCGGGCAGCGGTTCGCCCGCCGAAACCGCTTGGCGTACCGAGACGAACGTGTCGTCGGGGATGTCGCTGGCGAGCAGTGCCGCGTAGAACGTCGGGACGGCGAAGAACAACGTCGGCCGCTCCGCGCGGGCCCTGGCCGCGATCAGTCCCGGGGTCGGCCTCGCCGGTTCGAGCAGTGCCGTCCCGCCGGCCGCGAGCGGGAAGAACGCCGAATTCCCCAAGCCGTAGGCGAAGAACAGCTTCGGGACGGAGAGGAACCGGTCGTTCGGCCCGATGTCCAGCACGCCGCGCGCGTACGTCTCGCAGACCGCGCGGATACCCGCGTGCCGGTGCATCGCGCCCTTCGGCTTGCCCGTCGTCCCCGAGGTGTACAACCAGAGCGCGGGCGAGTCCTCCCAGGTCGGCGCCGGCTCGAAGCCAACATCGTCCACTGTGGACAGATCGCCCCACTGGTGCGTGCGGATCCCGGACGGCAGATCGGCCGCCTTCGCCCTGTCCAGCACGACGTCGGTGACCTCCGGCGCCAGCCCCAGCGCGACCGTCGCCTGTGACGCGAACTCGCCGGAGACGCACAGGACCCTGGCCCGCGAATCGGCGAGCATCTTGCCGAGGTCCAGCCCGGTGACCATGGTGGACACCGGTACCGCGACCGCTCCGGCCAGCATCGCGCCGAGGATGCCGGTGAGCAGTTCGACGTCGTCGGCCATGCAGAACAGGACCCGCTCCTCCGGGCGGACGCCGATCGCCTTCAGCCCTGCCGCGACCCGGCGGGTTTCGGCCGCCAGCGCCGCGTACGTGAGACTTCGCCTCGGGGAAACGACCGCGTCCTTCGCGCCCCGCCCTTCCGCCAGATGCCGGTCGAGCAGGTAGCTCGCCGCGTTGAACCCGGTAGCAGCAGCGGTCACGGGCGCACCTCAATCGCTCAGCTCAGGTAAACGTATTCGTAGTCGAACGGTTTCCCATTGATGCCCTGGCGTGGCGGCGCCACCCAGCTCGCGATCTTTCCTCGCTCGTACACCGGGTGCATCAGCGATCGGACGAAAGTCAGGTCTTCGGGAGTGGGCAGCCACTTGCGTTTGCCGGCCAGCCATGTCCGCTCGTCGACAACGGTGCCGTCGGGCGTCACATGGTGGCCGGAGTTTATGCCGACTTCGCGATTGAATCCAGGGTGCGGGAGGACGAATCGGAAGTCGACGCCCGCCTCGTCCAGGATCTTGTTCCAGCGGTTGACCCCGGTCTGGCAGTCGGCGCGGTACTCCTCCCGCAGGTCGAGGTTCAGCAGCAGGATGGCCGCGTGTTCCTCGGTCTCCCAAGTGCCGTCGGCTTTCGGCCGCGACAGCGATCCGGCGGCGTCGGTGAGCTTGTGGTCGTCCTTGCGGCGGGGCTCCTGCCAGCGGCCTTTCAGCCCGGCGGTGTAGTAGTTCGCCGCGTTGGTAGAGGTCTCCCCGCCGAACAGGTCGAGTGAGACGGTGTAGTGGAAGTTGAGGTAACGCTGGATGACGTCCAGCGGGATGCCGCCGTACCCGGCGATGTCGAAGGTGTCGTGCTCGCGGATCAGCTCGGCACTGCGGGTGACCACCCGGTCGACCCCCGTGGTGCCGACGAACATGTGGTGCGCCTCTTCCTTGAGCATGAATTCACAAGTGCGGGAAAGCGGGTCGAAGCCGCTTTCCTTGAGGGTGCCGAGCTGATATTTGCCATCACGATCGGTGAAATAGGTGAACATGTAGAACGCGAGCCAATCCGCGGTCTCCTCATTGAAGGCGCCGAGGATCCGAGGGGCGTCCGGACTTCCGGAATTCCGGAGCAGCAATCCTTCCGCCTCGTCCCGGCCTTCACGACCGAAGTAGGCGTGCAGCAGGTACACCATCGCCCACAGATGGCGACCCTCTTCGACATTGACCTGGAAGAGATTCCGCAGGTCGTAAAGGCTCGGCGCGGTGAGGCCCAGCAGTTTCTGCTGTTCGACCGAAGCGGGTTCGGTGTCGCCCTGGATGACGATGAGCCGCTGCAGGTCGGCGCGGTATTCACCGGGAACCTGCTGCCAGGCGGGCTCGCCCTTGTGCTCGCCGAAGCCGATGACGCGGTCGGGGTCCGGCTCCGCGAGGAAGATCCCCCACCGGTAGTCGGGCACGTTGACGTGGTCGAAATGCGCCCAGCCGTCCCGTCCGACACTCACCGCGGTACGCAGGTAGACCCCCTGCGTCCGCAGTGTGGGGCCCATTTCGCCCCACCAGTCCAGGAACTTCGGCTGCCAACCTTCCAGCGCCCGCTGAAGGCGGCGATCACCGGAGAGGTCGATGTTGTTGGGGATCTTGGCGTCGTAATCGATCTTAGTGGGCATGCGCTGTTCAAACCCGCTTCCTGTCGAAGACGGCCTTCTGACCAGTACCGTAGCGACGCAACGCACCCTCGGGACCGGATGCGTTCGGACGAGTGAAGATCCAGTTCTGCCAGGCGGCGAGCCTGCCGAAGATCTTGCTTTCCAGGGTTTCGGGACCCACGAACCGGTGATTGGCCTCCATCCCGGTCAACGCGTCGGGGCTGAGCGAAGCCCGCCCTTCCAGCGCGATCCGGATCTCGTCCTCCCAGTCGAGGTCGTCCGGGGCGTCGGTGACCAGGCCGAGTTCGTTCACTTCCGCCGGGCTCAGCGCCTTGCCGCGCACCTCCGCGAGCCTGGTGACGTGGTCCGGGTCCCCGAAGAAGCGGGATTCGAGGCGAGTCAAGCCGTTGCCCATCGGGAAGCGGCCGAAGTTGGCCTCGGACAACGTGATCGCCGCTCGTTCTTCACTGTCTTCGTCGTCGATCGGCGGACCGTCCAAGATGTACTGCCGGTCGGCGGCGAGCGCGAGTTCCAGCAGGAGCCCGGCGTAGCAACTACCCGGCTCGACGAGGGCGATCAGGCTACGGCTGGTGACGTCCAGCCGCTTCAGCGTCCGCTTGAAGTAGTGGACGATTTCGTTGCTCAGACAGTCTTTCGCGTCGAACACGGCGCGTTCGTGGTCGAGGACCTTCGCCGGATCGCCTTCCGTGCGGAGCACCCACGTGCCGAGTTCGGGTTCGTTGGTGCGCAGCCGGAGGATCGCGTCGTCCAGCTCGCGCGTGACGTCCAGCAGCCAGCCGTCGTCGTCCTCCGGACCTTTGACGGTGATCGTCGCCTCGGTCGCGGTGCGGGCGATGTCGACATAACGATGCTTGAGCGGCTTCAGCTCGACACCTTCGCCGTCGAGCCGCTCGCTCGTCCGCGCGAACTCCTTCGCCCTGGCCAGCACGGCTTCGCGGAACCCCTGCCGCGGCACGAGTTCGTCGACGAGCCGCCAGTCGACGGCGGTCCGCCCTTTCACTCCGTCGGGGCGCGTGGCGAAGACGTCGGCGAGGTCCCGCCGTACGCCGCGTTTGTCGACCACCCGGGTGAGCCCGCCGGTGCCGGGCAGGACGCCGAGAAGCGGCACCTCCGGCAGCGCGACGGTCGAGGAGTTGTCGTCGACCAGCAGGATCTTTTCGCAGGCGAGCGCGATCTCGTAGCCGCCGCCGGCACAGGTGCCGTTGACCGCCGCGACATAGACCTGGCCCGAATGCGCGGCGGCGTCCTCCATCGCGTTGCGGGTCTCATTGGTGAATTTGCAGAAGTTCACCTTCCACTCGTGCGACGACGACGCCAGCATGCGGATGTTCGCGCCGGCGCAGAAGACGTTGTCCTTCGCGCTGGTCACGATGACCACGCGGACTTCAGGATGTTCGAACCGCAGCCGCTGCGTGGCGTCGTACAACTCGATGTCCACGCCGAGGTCGTACGAGTTGAGCTTGAGCTCGTAACCCGGCACGAGGCCGCCGTCGGGGTCGACGTCGAGTTCGAGCCACGCGACGTCGCCGTCGGTGGTCAGTTTCCAGTGCCGGTAGCCGCTGGGATGACGTTCGAACGTCACCGATGTGGTCCGCGTCACCCCTCCGATTGTCTACATTGCACTGATCAGCGTCAATGTTATGTAGAAAGTTGGTCACGGAGCAGGTCGAGGAAACGAACCCAGTCGGCACCCTTGCGGATGACCGAGGAAAGCGCGCCGACCAGGAGATACACGTCGGCGACCGTGCAGTCCGACCGAAGACGGCCGGCCGCCTGATCGTGAGCGATGATCTCGGCGACCACCGTTTCGAGGCGCTCGCGAGCGGAGCCACGCGGCTCGCTCCCGGGCCGCCCGCGGGCCGAATCGATGGCGGCGGTGAGGCCGCGATCGCCCGCCAGCACCTCGCCGACGTGCCGGAAATAGCGCTCCAGACCGGAATCCTCACGGAAACAGTGCGCCCTGGCGTACTGCTCGATCTCCGCGAACCGATGCTCCGCCGCCGCCTCGACCAGCGCCTGGCGATCCGGGAAATGCCGGTACACGGTCCCCACGCCGACCCCGGCCGCGCGGGCGATCTCCGGCATCTGCACGTCGTCCCCGCGTTCGGCGAACAACGCGCGCGCGGCGTCGACCACCTTCGCCCGGTTGCGTTCCGCGTCCGCTCGCGGCTTGGTTGACAACCCGCCTCCCTAGCGTTTAAGTGGAAACGGAGTCCGTTTCCGATTGAAGGGCAGCATAGCATGCCGAAGGACCGTTTTCTCCTGCTCAAACCCGGTGAAGCCCGCCCCGGCCGCGTACCGCTGCCACCCTCGTTCAGCGTCAAGGCGATGACCGAAGACACCGAGACGAGGTTCTCGCTGCTCGAGGTCACCCTCGCCATGGACATCCCGCGGCACGTGCACCACGAAGCCGACGAGTGCATCTACGTCCTCGAAGGCGAGCTCGGGATCGATTTCGACGACGAGACCCACATCGCGACGAAGGGCACTTTTGTGCTGCTACCGCGCGGCGTCCCGCATGCCTTGCGCCGCGTCTCCGAGCCGCCGCGGGTTCTGCAGATCTCGTCCCCCGGCGGCTGGGAGCACTACCTGGAAGACCTGTTCGAGGCGGGACCGGCGGTCTTCACCCAAGGCGCGATCGACCCGGCGAAGATCAACCGGATCGCCGCACCCCACCGCATCACGTATGGGAGCCGACCGCCGCGGGAACACGGTTGAGCTTCGTCGCCGCCCAGGTCACGAAGACCCACAACACGAGCGCCGAAGCGGTGTCGGTGTAGATCGTGGCGAACCAGAAGGCCGGGATCTGCGGGACACCGACCAGGAAGTGTCCGAGGCTCGCCAGACCCGACAGCGAGAAGACCATCAGGAACGCGAGCGCCCGCCAGTAGCGTCCGCGCAGGTAATCGCGGTAGCCGGCGAGACCGAACGCGGTGAAGACGACGTACGCGACGGCGACCAAGGTGGCGGCGACCGCCACCGGGATCCCGTCGATCTGCGGATAGTCGGCCGCCCTGATCACGTTGTGCGCGTAGTGCAACGTGGTGGTCAGCAGGGTGAAGGCCAGGATCAGGCGTAGCGCGGTGAGTCCGCTGGTTCGAAGAGCTTCCATGTTCGCCCCCTTGCGATTTGATAGATCGCTCTAGCGAGAGAGTAGCCCAAGGCGAGGGTGTGTGGAAGTCCGTGAAGGCCTCCTTGAGGGACCCAGAGTCCCTCAAGGAGGCCTTCACGGACCGAGCGATCGCCACATTCGCAAGTACATGAAGGCCCCCTTCATGTACTTCAAGCGAGCAAGGTACCGACGCCGAGCACCTCTTCGGCTCTCGGAAATGTCGGTGGGTGCGCGTAGAGAAGGAGGAGTGCCCGAAACGACCGTGCCCCTGATCGGGGTCGAGAACCTCAAGATGCCCGAATGGGCCGCGGTCGACGAGACCGTGGCCGAAGCGGGGATGGTCAAGGCCATCCGCACGCTCCCGTCCGCCGTGGCCATCGTGCTGCGGCTGGCCTGGCGGACGTCGCCGCGGCTGACCCTGCTCGCCGGCGTCGTCCATCTGCTTTCCGGTTGTGTCACGGCGTTCGGCCTGCTGGCGACGGCGAACGTGTTCATCGCGCTGCTGGAGAGCGGGCCGACGCCGGAACGCGTGCTGCAATCGCTGCCCGCGCTGGTGGTCGTCGTCGGCACGTATGCCTTGCGCGCGTTGCTCGACACGGCGGTGGCCGCGGTCGAGGGCGCGCTCCGGCCGCGGGTCGTGACGTCGGCGGGCGACGAGGTCACCGCGGCGATGGTCCGGGTGCGGCTGCTGGCCTTCGAGGACGCCGATTTCCGGGAGCTGGCCAGGCAGGGCGCGCGGTACGGGGTCCGGTCGATCGAGATGAGCCTGCGCTGGCTCGCGGATCTGACGTCGGCACTGATCTCGCTGGTCGCCGCGCTGGTGGCGGCGGGCCTGCTCAACCCGTGGCTCGCGCCGGTGCTGCTGCTCGCCGCGGTGGCCGACGGCTGGGCGGCGGCGAAGGTCGCGCGCCTGAACTACCGGCATTATCTCGACACCGTCGGCCGCAACATCCGGAAAGGGATCGTCGAAGAGGTGGCCACGTGGCGCCAGTTCGCCCTCGAACGACATGCCCTCACCCTCCAGGAGCCGTTGCTCCAGGAGTACCGGCGGATCACGGAAAGCCTGATGCGCGAAGAGGTCCGGCTCGCGCACCGCAGCAACATGGTCCGGCTGACCGGGCGTGCGGCGGCCGGCGTGGGCACCGCGATCGCGTATCTGGTGCTCGGTCTCCTGCTCTACAGCGGGCAGATGGAGCTCGCCCTCGCCGGGACGGCCGCGCTCGCCATGCGGACGGCGTCGAATTCGCTGTCCATCACGATGCACGCGGTGAACTCCTTGTACGAGGAGTCCTTCTACATCGCGTTCTTCCACCGGCTGCTCGTGGAATCCGCGAAACGCGGCCCGGTGAAGGGCGGGGTCGCCGCTCCGCCGGATCCGGCGGAGATCCGGCTCGAGAACGTCGGATTCACCTATCCCGGCCAGGAAACCCCGGCTCTGCGCGACGTTTCCTTGACCATCCGGCGCGGCGAGGTGATCGCCCTCGTCGGGGAGAACGGGTCGGGCAAGACCACGCTGGGCAAACTGCTCACCGGGCTCTATCCGCCCTCGGAAGGAAAGGTGTACTGGGACGACGTCGATCTCGCGGGCGCCGATCACGAGTCGGTCCACGCGAACATCGCGGTGATCGCCCAGGATCCCGCCGAATGGCCGATGACCGCGGAGCACAACGTCACCGTCGGCAGGCTCGGCCGCGAAGACCCGGACCGCGTCGCCTGGCAGGACGCGATCACCTCCTCCGGCGCCGACGAGGTGATCGAATCCTTACCCGCCAAGGAGAAGACGGTGCTGTCCAAGAAGTTCGACGACGGGCAGGACCTCTCGGGCGGGCAATGGCAGCGGATGGGCATCGCCCGCGGGATCTACCGGGACGCCGCCGTCCTGGTCGCCGACGAGCCGACGGCCGCGCTCGACGCGAAGGCCGAGGCCCGGGTCTTCGCCGGCCTGCGGCACGCGAGTGTTTCGGGGGCGGGCAGGCGCACGACCATCCTGGTGACCCACCGGCTGGCCAACATCCGCTCCGCGGACCGGATCCTCGTGCTGGAGAAGGGGCGGCTGATCGAGCAGGGCACGCACGCCGAACTCATCGAGGAAGGAGGGCTCTACCACGAACTTTACGAAATCCAGGCTCGCGCGTACCGCGGCGAGTAGGCACACTGTCGTGATGCCGGAGAAGATCGCCGAAGTGAACGGCATCCAGCTGTGCCACGAGACGTTCGGCTCGCCGGACGGCAGGCCGCTGCTGATGATCATGGGCCTGGCCTCCCAGATGATCTGGTGGGACGACGAACTCTGCGAGAACCTCGCGGCCGAGGGGTTCTTCGTCATCCGCTACGACAACCGGGACGCCGGCCGGTCCAGCCGGATGACCGGCCGGGTGAACCTGCCGCTCGCCTATGCCCTGCGCACGGCGCCGTACTCCTTGGCGGACATGGCGGGCGACGCCGCCGGGCTGCTGACCGAGCTCGGTGTCGCGAGCGCGCATGTCGTGGGCGCGTCGATGGGCGGGATGGTCGCGCAGACCCTGGCCATCGAGTATCCGTCGCGAGTGCGGTCGCTGACGTCGATCATGTCGACCACCGGCAACCGGTTCGTCGGGCGCCCGAGCGCCAAGGCGATGGCGATGCTGCTTTCGGCGCCCCCGCGCGGCCGCGAGGAGTACGTCGACTCGCTCGTGCGCACGTTCCGCGTGATCGGCTCGCCCGGTTATCCCTTCGACGAGACCCGGATGCGGGAGCGCGCGGAGCGGTCGTTCGATCGAGGCGTGAACCCCGGCGGGACGGCGCGGCAGCTGGCGGCGATCATTTCGAGCCGGGATCGCTTCCGCGCGTTGCGGAAGGTCGACGTGCCCGCGCTCGTCGTGCACGGTTCGAAGGATCCGCTCGTGCATGTTTCCGGCGGCCGGGCGACGGCCCGCGCGCTGCGGGAGTCCGAAGTGGACATCGTCCCGGGCATGGGGCACGACCTGCCGCGCGCGATCTGGCCCCGGCTGACGCGCGGTCTGGTCCGGACGGCCGACCGCGCCGACGTCAAGACCCGGCGAGCGTGATCGAGCCCAGATTCGAGAAATGCGCCGCCACCCGTGAACCCGGGCGCACGTCGACCGCGTCGGTCATCCCGCCGGTGAACACGAGCCAGCCCGGCTCCAGCGCGCGCCCGCGCGCACCGAGGGCGTTGGCCGCCAGCGCCAGCGCCTCCGCCGGATGCCCCAGCACCGCCGCTCCGGTGGCGGTGTCGACGATCGCGCCGTCGACCTCCAGCAGGGCCGCCTCCAGCGAGAGATCCAGCGACGCGGGCTGGGCGCCCACCGGCCCGAGCGTGACGTACGCGGAAGAACCGTTGTCCGCCACGACGTCCGGCAGTTCGAAGCGATAGTCGCGGTAGCGGCTGTCGATGACCTCGACGCCGCCGTAGACCCGGTCCACCGCCGCCATCGCGGTCGCCGCGGTCACGCCAGGCCCCGAAAGACGTTGTCCCAGAACGAAAACCAGCTCCGGTTCGGCACGCGGATGGAGCAGCGACGGCACGGGCACCCCAGCGGGGAGCACCATCGCGTCGGTCAGCCAGGCGAGCATCGGCGAGTCGATGCCCATGCGTTGCTGCTTCGCCCGCGAGGTCAGGCCGAGCTTGACACCGATCAGCGTCTCGCCACGCTCCAGCCTGAGCCGGAGCGCCTCGTCCTGGATCGCGTACGCGGTGTCGACGTCCAGCTCCGGCCACGCGTCGGTCAGCGGTTCGCGTTCTTCCCCGGACAGCAGCGCTTCCGCCGCCTCCCGCACTTCAAGGCTCACGGCCGTTCCTCCCCGGAGAACTTCGCGGTGACACTGCCGAGCCCCGCCATCGTCGCGACGACGGTGTCACCCGGATTCACCGGGATCGCCCGCGTCATCGAACCCGGCAGCACGACGTGCCCCGGTTCGAGCGCGACGCCGAGCGGGCCGACCGTGTTCGCGAGCCACACCAGCGCGTTCACCGGCGAACCGAGCACCGCGCCACCGGCGCCGGTCGCCGCGATCTCGCCGTTCTGGTGCAGGACACAGCCCACCAGCCGCAGGTCGATGTCGCCGATCGCGGTCGGCCTGCTGCCGAGGACGACACCGCCGGAAGACGCGTTGTCCGCGATGGTGTCGACGATGCTGATCTTCCAGTCCCGGATCCGGGAATCGACGATCTCCAGCGCCGGGACGACGAAGTCCACCGCCCGCAGCGCGTCCGCCACCGTGACCCCGGGGCCGCGCAGCCGCGAACCGAGCACGAACGCGATCTCCGGTTCGATCTTCGGCTGCAGGAAGCCGCCGATCGGGATCGGCTGGTGTTCGAGGTGGAACATCGAAGCGGTCAGATGGCCGTAGTCGGGCTGGTCGACGCCCATCTGCCGCTGCATGGCGGCGGAGGCGAGACCGACCTTGTGCCCGCGCACGCCGTCGCCGCGCTCGGCCCAATGGCGGACGAGCCGCTGCTGGACGCGGTACGCGTCCTCCAGCGTCGCGGCGGGATAGGTCTCGATGAGGGGCGCGATCGGCTTACCGGTCTCGTACGCGCTGAGCAGCGCGGCCGCGGCCTCCTGCAGCGTGCTGGCGTCCATGGGCTCCTTCCGACCAGTCGGACTCTGCCCCGTCACCCCTGCACGCACAAGACGGCCGTTCCACTGGCCGGTACGCACAAGCGACGGGGCGTAGCGGGGCGACGTCGTCAGCTCTAGTGACGGAGCCGGCCGGGACCGCGAGAGCAAGACCTCCAACTCGGCCAGGCTCACTTTGAGCACCTGAGCAATGCGCGGCCGCCGGTACGGCTGCGGAGTCAACTCGCCCCGTTCCCAACGCCCGACGGTAGAGAATTCCACCCCGACCGCTCTACCGAAGCTCTCTTGGGTGTAGCCCATCTGCTCGCGCCGGTCAGCGAAGGCAACTCGCCGCTCCCCCATGAACATCACCTCACCCGTCGGTCACCGTCACAATAGCCAGCTATCCGTCAAGTCTGATCACCCACTCGATGACCTGCACCCGTTCGGACTACAAACCTGAAATGAGTCGTTTGTGCAGGTCATGCCTAGTGGCGCCTCATAGCCGCCTCATTGCCGCGTCATTGCCGCTCTGGCTGCCGCTTGATCAACGAGCGTTCACTAGCTTCCCTGCAATCCGGACGGGCCGCGCGCCGCGCGGGGTGGACGCGCGGCGTCCGCGGATGTGGGTGTATCGCTTTCCAGCCCAACAGCGGGTGCACCCACAGCGGCCTGTTTGACGACCGGAATCGGTCGCAGGCGTGTGTATAGCGCTGGCGTCCGCCCGCCTTACGGAGGAGTCGTTCCATGCCCCACCCGCTCGATGCCGCCATTACGGCTCAGCTTCACACCGTCAGCGGCGTCGACTATGCCGACGTGTTCACCGCCGCTGCCGCGTGGTTCGCCGCGCCGGCCCAAGCCGACGTGGCGATATGGAGCCTTGAGCTCGACCAACAAGGCCGCCTGTACATCGAGTCCGACGAACGTCTCTATCTCGAAATCTATTATCAGCGCTTTGACAAACCGCGTCTCCTACGGGTGGAGCATTGAACTGGGCGGCAAGCGCGCCGGTACTGGTTTCCCATTCGCCAAGCACGGCAGTGCTCCGGACTTCGGGCAGGTCAGCGTGGGCAACGATCTATGAACGCCGCATTGACGCCACATAGCCGCTCTGGACCGGGACCTATTACAGACGTTTACTAATTATCGCCTACGGACCGCTGCTACACCGGTACGTACCGGCTGTAGACCTTGAGGGTTAACGAGAACGCTTGACCAACTGCGCGGCTGACAATCCGACGCAGCAAACCAAATAGGGCGTCGCTGACTATTGGAGTAATTATGCTCTTCCAGCGATTCGTGGCGCCACGCGCGTCACGATACCCAAAGACTCAGCTCGCTGTGCCGTGTTTGTTCGTGCAGCCGGTGTGTCGACGGGAATGGAGTAGGGACACCGCGCGAGGTGGTGGCCGCATGACGAACACCGACCCTTGGTCCATCGCGTGCCGTGACGTGAACGGCCGTGAAGGGACGCTGTGTGTTGCCGTGCGCGACTCGGATGTCGTGGTCGTGGCTTCCCCAGGAGAGAGCTCGATCCTCGACTACGGGGCCGCCGCGAAGTTCCGCTCTGCCGTTATGAAAGCCGCCGAGGTGGCGGCCACACCCGTGCCGACCACATCTGGCGCCGTCACGACCACGGACACGGCGAGCACGGCGGAGCAGCACCTCGGTGGGCTTCCCCCAACCGCCGTGGGGCGCCCTGCTCTGTCGCCATGTCGCGGCGGGACCATGACCCCGATATCTGGTCCCGCCGCGATCCCCGCCGCCGGGGGTGAGGGCGCATGATCTCCTTGAGCATCACGGCGAGCGCCGCGCTGACTTTTCTCTGTTGCCTGCTGCGTATGGCGTGGCGGCGACGGCAGCAAGCCGAGTCCGCCTATGCAGGTTCGCATCGCCGCGCGCCGCGCCAGCCTCCCAACCGAGTCCTGCGGTACGCGATCGCGACCGCCGGGACCCACGGCCTCGGCTTGATCAGGAAGGCCGAAGGCTCATGAGGCGGCCATGTCACACCGTGCCCGCCGCCGCCTTGCTTCGTCGGCTGGGTTGGCAGCACCGCAGGGTCGACTGCCGCGACGGCGACGGCCAGCGGTCCGCGCTGCACTTACGGCGGCGTACTTCCGCGGACGTCGAGATCGAGCTGCCGGGCGGGCGACTCGCCCGGTTGACCAACGTCGAGGCCGGGCAGCTCCGCGCGGCACTGCGCGACGTCCTGCTCGCGGATCAACCGTCGCACCGAGCGGGGGCCATCTAGCCAGACCTCGCGGGCCAGGTCGGCTATCCCGAGGTGCCCTATCGGCTGAGCACGTCCGCGACACCGACTGCGGCCGGGCGGGAGTGGTTACTCGACGCCTCCCGTTCGGCCGCGCCCAACGCCCAACTCTCTCGAGGAGGAACGAATCATGACCACCGTCATCGACTCCCCACCCACCCAGACCGAACAGCAACCCGGCCAACGTGTGCGGAATTGCCGCGACGTATTCGCGTGGCCAACCACGATCGACAGTGTCTCCGGCGACGTCTACCTCCAGCTCGGCACCACCGTCGACGCGCTCATCATGCGCGCCGGGTCCGGCGCGGAGGTCAACAACTTCCTTGCGCGGCACATGTTGCGTGTGCCCATCATCGTGGTTCCAGGTGATCCCAATGACTGGATTTTCCTTACCCAGCCGCGCACGACGATGCGCATGTCGTCGTGGGGTGATCTGGTGCGCACTCAGATCGGCTGGAAACGGCACGGCGACGCTGTTCTTCTTCCCGCGTCGGACAACGTGAAGGAGGGCGTCCGGTGGCTTGAGCGGCCACAACCACACATGACCCTTCCGCCGTGGACCACAGTGGCCGACGCTGCCCGCCGGGCGTCCTCACCGTGCGGGACGTGGTGATCGTGCCGATCGGCTCGCCTGCTCACCGGCACCCGCGGCACGCCATTGTGATCGCCTCCGGAGGTCTGGACTCCACTGTGCTGGCGTACTGGCTAGCCCAGCGCGGAGCAGAGCTGACGCTCTTGTCCTTCGATTATGGTCAACGGCACCGGGTCGAACTGGAATACGCGGCTGAGATCGCGCGACTGCTTGACTGTCCACACGAGATCGTTGACCTGGCGATGCTTGGTCGACTGCTGAATGGTTCCGCGCTGACCGACGCCGACGTGCCGGTGCCAGACGGCCACTACACCGACGAGTCGATGCGGGCGACAATCGTCCCGAACCGCAACGCGATCATGCTCGACATCGCGGTCTCGCTAGCCGTTGTCCGCAACGCCGACGTGGTCGCGTTCGGCGCACACGCCGGTGACCACGCCGTCTACCCGGACTGCCGCCCCGAGTTCGTCAAGCGGTACGCCTGGTCTGCCCGCGTCGCCAACGACGGACTTCTGAACGACGATTTCGAGATCCTCGCCCCGTTTATCACCCAAAGCAAGACCGACATCGTCCGGATTGGCGCGGCATTCCGCGTGCCGTTCGAGAAAACGTGGTCGTGCTACCGGGGCGGAACGACGCACTGCGGCATGTGCGGGACCTGCACCGAACGCAAGGAAGCGTTCCAGCAGAACGGCATCCCCGACCCCACCAACTACGGCAGTGCGTGAGGAGATGATGACGATGGCGGACGCGGAGTTCGGATCACCGGCAGGGCCTGGGCGGGGCCGTCGTTCCCAGCGCCACAGCTCGCGCGTGTCGGGTAGCGAGCCGGTACTGCGTGGCGAGGGGATCGTTCCTGCCGCCCAAGCACCCAGCACCGTAACGCACCCGGACGCACTCGCGCCAGCGTCCCCGGCCGCCGGGCCGCAATCGCACTCGTTGATGCCGCTTCTGTGCGAGCCGCGTCTGCGCCGCGCGTTGCGCCAGTGCGGCAGGCGGGCCTCCACCCCCGGTGCCGACGGCATGACCTGGGGGCGGCTTCGCAGCGAGGCCCACGTAATGCTGCCGCAACTGGCCGTCGAACTCGCCGAGGGCACCTGGCGACCCGGACCTGTCCGGGAGGTCCAGCTGCCCACCTATACCGGCAAACAGATGCGCACCTTCATCCCCACCGTGCGGGACCGTCTGGTGCACCGCGCGCTGCGCACCGCGCTGGAGCCGGTGTTGGAAGCGAGCGCCTTCCACGACTGGGTCTCGGGATTCCGCCCACGCCGAAATCGCATCACCGCGTTGCGGCAGGCCGCCGTGCATCATCAGGCAGGCTTCCGTTGGATCGCCGATCTCGATGTCGCGTCGGTGTCCGAAGGCGCGACGCTCGACGAGGTCATCGACTGGCACGCCGAGCACATCCACGACGGCACCTTCCTGGCCCGCTTGCGTACGGCGCTCGCCGCGATGCCGAGCCCGATCGCGGCAGGCTCCGGCCTGGCACCCCTGCTGATCAACCTTCGATTGTCCCAAGTGGACACCCGACTCCCGCAGCTTCGGGTCGTCCGCTTCGCCGACAACTATGCCGCCTTTGCCCCTACCCGCGAGGAAGCACACGGGGCCTTCGACACCATCAGCGACGCGCTCCTGCGGCTTCGGCTACGTCCCAACGAGCGCAAGAGCCGCATCCGGAACGACGCCAATGTCGAAGACCTTTTCCTGATCGGCGGCTGAGGCATGCACCTGGAATGGATCAAAATCGCCGGCGGAGTCTGCGCGTACGGGGATGCCGGGCGTCCCGTCAAGGTCCCGACCCTGTTGTGGACACGCACACCGATCGCCTGCGGACACCTGCCGAGCGACCGCCCTGGTCTCGGGCCGCGGTACCCCGTCACAGAGATCAGCCACGCCGAGGCGACCCAGATCGCCAGTCGTCTAGGCGGCCGGTTGCCGCGCTCGGCGGAGTGGGAATGGATGGCCGCAGGTCCCAGCCGCCGTCGCTGGCCGTGGGGCGCCAGCCCTTGGCAGCCGGCGTTCGCGAACCTCCGTGATTCCCTGCACGACACGGTCACCCCGGTCGACACGCATCTCGCCGGAGTCACACCCGAGGGCATGCTCGATGTCGCAGGCAACGTGTGGGAGTGGACCGCCAGCACCTCGATGAGTGAGGGAGCCGTCATCCGCGGCGGTTCCTATGCCTCGCCAACGTTGTACGCGCAATGCACGTTCCTCAACGCCGCTCCCGCGGAATTGCGCTCGCGTGGCATCGGCATGCGGGTGGTGCGCGAGCTATGACTCTCCGGCCGCCCACCACTCGCGTCCTCGCACCCGACCAAGGGTTGATCATCCTCAACTGCTCACGGCGGAAGCTTGTCACCGCCGCACCGGTCGAGGCGCTCGACCTCTATCAGGGCGGATGCGTCCCGAGCGCGCGAGAACATTTCGCCGCGGATCCCGCTCGCCGAGCTCGGATCCGGATCCTGTCCGGCGCCCACGGCCTGCTGCGACCTGAGACGCTGATCAGCACCTACGACCACCGGCTCACGACGCGGGCCGCTGCCGCGCGCCTGCACGAGCGGACGGTCGCCGCGCAACTGGACACCGAACTCGCCGACGCACCGTCGCTGCGGCACGTGCTGATCCTGGTCGAGCCGCTGTATCTGCACGCTCTACAACGTGTGTTCGACCATTCCGCCCGATTCGGGCAGATCACGATCATCCCGGATCCGAGGGCATGGTGCGACGGAGTGCCATACCTCCGGGACTGGGGGTGGGCGTGACCACGCTGCACCAGGAATTACTGCACCGGAACAACTTTCACACCAGCAGCACCCGAAGCTGGGAAGCCGTGTCCGGAATCGGCTGGCACGAGCCCACGCCGTCAGGCCTTCCGCTGGCCGCCGTGCGCACCCTCTCGGTCGTCATCCCGGCCCACAACGTCGGCTATTGCCTTTCCTCCGTGCTTGACGCCTTGGAAGGCCAGCACCACCGGTACAGGTTCGAGGTTATCGTCGTCGACGACGCCAGTACCGACACCACAGCCGCCGTCGCCGCCGTGCATCCGATCGTCACCACCGTCCTGCGGATCCCTGAACGCGCGGGCGCGGCCACCGCGCGCAACCTCGGCACCGCGCTCGCCCGCGGGCAAACCGTCCTCTATCTCGACGGCGACATGGTCCTGCCCCCGCACGTGATCACCGACTTCACCGCCCGCGCGACCGACACCACGGTGCTTGTCGGGTTCCGCCACAACCTCCCCTACGACCTGCACCAGGGCGGGCGCGGAGTGCTCGCCGATCATCCGCACCTCGCCGCCGACCACCGAGTCGTCTGGCGGCCACCGGTCGGCCGACCGCTGCTCTACACCGGCATCACCCTGGATAAGCGCTTCGACGGCCGCCCGCTGGACGACACCCACGACTTCCTCGACCTCGGCTACGGCCGACGCTATGTCGACTGGGACCTCCCCCGCATGGTCGTCACCGCCCTTGTCGCCGTTCCCCGCACCGCCGTCCTCAACGTCGGGGGCTTCGACCCCGAGTTCGGGCGAATCGGCTGGGGCATGGAAGACACCTACCTCGGCGCGTGCCTGATCGCGTCAGGCTTGCTGGTCATCCCGCTCCGGCAAGCCGTCGGGTTCCACCTCGATCCACCGGACGCCGACCAGCAATGGCAACGCAAACTCGCCAGCTGGCCCGGCACTCTCGCCCGTTACTGGGACCTCATGCGGCGACCCGCCCCAACCAGCCGCTCCCGTTCATTCACCGCCGATATGACCGATCTACTGCGCTCCTGCGAGGTACTGCGATGACTCCACCTACGCCAGCGACGACCACCAACATCGAACGCCGCCACGACACCGACCAGCAAGAAGGCGCCGCACGATGATCGAACCTATCTCCCTCGCGGTGGGCGCTGGCCTTTTCGGCGCCGGGCTTCTGACGGGCAAGCTGACCCGCCGCCAAACAGGTGCAGGCACGAGTCCGAAACCGGTCTGTGGCTGTTCGCATGGGCTGGAACAGCACGACCCCGACACCAAGGAGTGCCACGGCCAGATACTGCACAGGGACTGGATCGGCAACCAGTGGGTGCCCTGTACTTGCCGCCAGTACGTCGGCCCGAAGCCGTTCGAGGAACTCTTTGTCTCGCCGATGCTGCCCCCGCAGGACACAGCATGACGGCACCACGCACGACCACGACACGTACCTTTGCGGCGCGAACACAGGGCAACGAGAGCGTCATCCATGATCCGCTCACCGGACTGACTCACCGCGCCAGCACCGCCCTCGGCTCCGGGCGTGTCCGGTTGTCCGGCACTGACGTCGGTTCCTGGCCTGAAATCCACCCGGCGGCCGTGCACGCGGACGTGCCGATCAGCGTCTGCTGGTCGCCCCTGGTGCGCTGCAACCTGGCCTGTCCGTACTGCCTGGACGACAAGTCCGTCCTCGAACTGGGCCGGGCCGAGCGCTACCGCATCGCGAACCTGCTCGCCGAGTCCGCGGTCCTGGGTGTGGATATCTCCGGCGGCGAACCGCTGCTGCTGCGCGATTTGCCTGAGTTGATCGACGTGCTCGTCGCGGGCGGGTGCGCGGTCAGTGTGACCACCAACGGAACGCACCTGGCCCGCCGCGCCGAAGCCCTGGCCGCCCGTGTGGACGCCGTACGGGTAAGCCTGGACGGCCCGGACGCCGGACGCCACGACCGGTGGCGCGGCGCAGGCAGTTTCGATCAGGCCATCGCCGGAATCCGGGCGGCGATCGCCCAGGGAATCCCGACACAGATTCAGGCCGTGCTCCTGCGCTCTACGGCCAGGGTCAGCATCCGAGCGATGGTTGCCCTGGCCGCGACCCTGGGAGTGAGCGGAGTGACCTTCCTGCAGATGCTCCCCATCGGCGAAGGCGCCGCGATGGCCGACGGCGAACAGCTGACCGATGACGAAGCTCTCGCTCTCCTCGCCGAACTGAGCTCCACCGCGGACGTATCCGTGCGACTGCGTACTCGCGAGGCGGCCGGAGGCTTCACGGTGATCCGCGCCGACGGCCAGATCTGGCGCAACCAGCCCGGCGCGCACGCCATCAGCTCCCTTCACCCCCTGCGCACGACCAGCGACCTCGCACTGACCGCACGCGATGGCTCAGCGTGAACAGCTCCGCGGACGACGTCGAAATCGGCCCAGCGCCCAAGCACGCGCCGCATTACGGAGGACAGACCATGAACACGCCGACGAGTGATCAGTTCGACCAGTTCGCACACGCTCTGGGCGAACTGCTGCGTTCCGCGCGGAGAGAATGCGGCTGGACCCGCAAACAGATGCGTGCCGCGATGTGCGCAGGCGACGATGAACTTTCCCTGCAAACGCTCGCCAGCTATGAACTCGGCACGCGCCGGATATCCGTCGAGCGGTTGATCGAAGTGTGCGCTGTGCTGAAAAAGCAACCAGACGAGCTACTGCGCCGCGCGACGACCCTCGCGTTCAGCGGTCACTACGGCACTCGCATCAAGGTCGACCTCCTTCGCCTCGCGCACACCACCGATCCCAGGCTGCGCCCTCTCCGACGCTGGGCACAGGTCCGTACCCAGCAATCCCCGGCGGAACGAATCCTGGTCGAAGAGCTCGACGCTACCGCGTTGTCTGCGATGGCCGGCATCGCTGGAATCACCGAGTACGACCTCGTACAAGCCCTGCAAGAACTCCGTACCGCCCACGACACAGGCATCCAACTCGCTGACGCGATATCCCCTGCTCTGTAAGGAATAGGCCCGCGAATGACCACAGCACAACGGGACTTCGATCACCACCGGATCTGGCGCGTGACGCCAGAGGCTCTCCACGACGCCGCCACGCTTCTGACTGACGCGGTCCTACGTGATCACTCGTCGGTCGAGCGCGTCATCGGCATCGCCAACGGCGGTGTCTCGCCCGCCCACCTCATCGCCTCCACACTTCGGCTGAACGCCCGCATCGTCCGCGCCCGCCACAACACCAGCGACGACGCCTATCAGCAGGCCACCGGCAACGTGTCCCTCGATCTCACCCCGCTGACCCGCGGCCTCAACGGTCAAAGGCTCAGGGGCCGCGTGCTGGTGGTGGACGACATCTGCGGCAGCGGTGCCACCCTTCGCCGCGTCCACGACGACCTGACCCCCTTGCTTGGCCCGGACGCCCAGATCCTGACCGCGGTCCTCTGCCTCAACACCGGGGCGACCACGCGGCCCGACTACTCGATCTGGACCGTCTCCGACTGGGTCGTCTTTCCCTGGGAAAAGCCACCCGCCGACCACGCCACCACAACGCTGCCGCCGCCGAAGAAGGCCCTCCGCCATGTCTAGCGCGCCCCCGCTGACCGTCGCGTTCGTCCTGGCCTCCTACACCCCGAACGCGCCGGCCGGGATTGAACGCGCCACCGCCGCCCTCGCCCACGGCCTGCGCCAGCTCGGCCACCGCAGCCTCATCCTGACCGCCGCCTCGGTCGCCACCCCGGATGACACCGTGATGCGCGTGGGCTCGGTGGGCGTCACCTTCCCCTGCGACGACGACGAATTGCGCGACGCGATCAGCACCCGCGGACAGGACGCCCTGCTCGCCGCCGAACTCCGCGAGGTGTACCGCGAACACCAGGTCGATGTCGCCGTCTACACCGACGGCTTATGGGGCCTCGGCAGAGCCGCACCGACCAGCCGGGCGCGCTCGGTGCTGGCCATGCACGTCGTCGGGCATGACCAGGACCTCGAGCCCGCCCTGGACCGTGCCGACCTGGTCATCGCACCGTCTCAGACGGTGCTCGATCAGGCGCATGGTCGCGGTTATGACACTGGCGGTTGGCAGGTCGTGCCCAACGCCCTGCTGCACGACCCGGCACCACCATCCGACTCGCGGCGCGAGGCGCTGCGAAGGCACGGCCCGATCCGGGTCCTGGCCCGGCTCGGGCCGGAGAAGAACGTCCGGGCTTTGCTGGACGCCGGACGCCTGGTCGGCCGCACGGTCGAGGTGATCGTCGGCGAGGCCGGGTTCGAGGCCACCGTCGGTGGCCAGGTGGCCGAACTGAACCAGTGCCGCTACTCCGCGGCCCACCTCACCCTCGGCACCGTCCACGGCGGCGGCCTCGACTGGGACCGGGTGCCGCCCTGGCTCGCGCAGGCCGCAGTGGTGATCGTGCCCTCGCTACGGGAAACCTTCGGGCTGGTCGCGCTGGAAGCCATGGGGGTCGGGACCCCGGTCGTCGCCTTCGACGTGGGCAACCTGCCCGCCCTGGTCGGCACCGGCGACGACGCGGGCGGAGTGATCGTCCCCCGATCGTGGGGGGAACACGGCCTCTGGCGCGCCGCCGACCAGCTACTCGCAGATCCAGTACGCTACGCACACCTATCCAGGGCTGCGTACTACCGCTCGCGGGACTATCTGCCCACCACAGTCGCCGAGACATTCGTAAAGGCGGTGCGGTGATGCCAGCTGGCGTCCCTTTGCTCCTCGTAGACGGTCACAACTTGCTCTGGCGCGCGGCTTTCGGGTTTCCCGCCGCGATCCTCTCCCGCGACAAGACCCGCGATCTCACGGCCGAGTTCGGGTTCTTCGCCCTGCTCCGCGTCGCGATCCGTGAGGAGATGCCGGAACCACCGGAGGTCCTCGTCGTGTTCGACGGCGAGCACGGCACCGCCGACCGCAAGGACAGCGACGCCGGCTACAAAGCCAACCGTGTCATCGACGAGGCCGCCCTCAAACCCCTGCGCGCGATCCCGCACGTCCAGCGGGCCCTGTCCGGCTACGGCATCCACTGGATCGAGATCGACACCGCCGAAGCCGACGACGTCATCGCCACCCTCGTCGCCACCACCCGCGAACACGAACCCGGCCGCCGGGTCTGGATCATGTCCGGTGACCGCGACTTCTACCAACTCGTCGACGAGCACGTCCGCGCGCTCAACACCGTGATGAAACGCGGCCGACGGCACATCGGCCCCGCCGAGGTCACCGAACGCTACAACGTCACCCCCGAGCAGTGGCCCGACTTCTGCGCCCTCAAAGGCGATCCCGCGGACAACATCCCTGGCGTGAAAGGGATCGGCGAAGGCACGGCGGCCACGCTCCTGGCAGGCGGGCTGCACCTCGACCAGCTCCCCGACTCCGGACGACTGACCGGCGCGAGGAACGCCAAGGTCGCGCAGACCTGGGACCAAGTACTCGCCTGGCGCGAGCTCATCCGGATGCGCACCGACCTCACACTCCCACACCACCCGACCGGCGATCCCACGCGAGAACTGCCCAAACCCGCCGACGTCATCGAGAAACTCGGACTGTGGTGAGCGGCGTGCCGTTCACCACGCCAGCGTCCGTGCTGACCGTGATGGCCCACCCCGACGACGCCGAACTCTGGGCCGGCGGAACCCTCGCACGCTGCTCCGCCTCCGGGGCCGCCGTCACCATCGCCGTCCCACATCACACCGAACCAGGACGGGACACCGAAGCCACGGCAGGCGCGACGATCCTGGGGGCCACGCTGCACCAGTACGACCAGCCCACCGTGACGACCCTGCGCGAACTACTGCTCGCCGTCCGACCCGAGGTCGTCATCACCCACCCGCTTCGCGACGTCCACCCCGACCACCGCGCGGTCGCCGACACACTCGTCGCGGCCCTGCCCGACGTCGTCATCGACACTGGGCATCCGTACCGGGTCTACACCGCCGACTCCTACAACAGCCTCACCCTCGACGGCCCAATTCCCGCGCACACGATCATCGACATCACCGATACCTACGAACAAAAGCAGCGTGCCCTCGCTGCGCACGCCTCCCAGCCGATCACCGACCACTTCGGGCCGATGGCCGAGACACTCGCACGCCTATGGGGAAGCCGCATCGGCGTGAACCACGCGGAGAACTTCGTACCGCTGCCCATACTCGGGCGCCTCCCAGCCGCCCGCACCATATGATCAGACGCGGCCCATCGTGACACACGCACAGTTGCCATACTGACGCTCGGGCAAGTTGGCCCGACCAGGTCTTCCTAACGCTCCGAATTCCCAACTACGGCAAAGTTCCAGCACGATGGACGCCATTGCGTCCGTGGTCGCGGAAATACTGACCCGCCGATGCCCCACCGCTGCTGTGGACGACGACGGGGACGGCCGCACGCGAAGTGCGAGCCTGGACAGCGCCCCAAGGTAGCGCAAGGTCACTTCAGGAACTAGCGGTGCGGTGCCACCGGATCCCTTAATCGCGGTCGCGACATCCGTCTGCTTGACCTGCCGACCTTCGGCGTACCCTTCGGACCCGCTATCACCGTGACCCCGTAGCAGGCCAGCTCATTGGCATAGCAGTCTCGCCGACGCCGCCGAAGTCCTCGAGCAACTGTCTGACTCCGCGACCCGCGTACTCCCGCGAGCACTCACGTCGTGTTCGCCGCCACATGAAAGACTATGAAATATCCGTTGGTCAGCGGGTCGCACCCTGCGGAATCCATCAACATCTCGACCGCGGCCTCTCGGTCACCTCTACTTCCTTGACAACGACTTCCACACCTCGGTAGACATGAATTGTTAGTCCTCAACCAAGGGGAAGCTGGGGCAAGATTTACATACACTAGCAATACCTTGCCGCGCCTGGAGCATTGGGCACGGAAGCTTGTCGACGCGGACCATGTGGTCACAGCACGTCACATTGTTCACTTGTCGACGAGTCGTCGTCGAACCAACATTCGGCACCGCTTAGCGTGCACCATAGTGCAACTCCTTGCTCTCGGCCCGCGATTCAAACTTGCCCCCAGCGAGCCTCATCTTTTTATTTCGGCCTACTTGCGAAATAGAGGGGTTTGTTTTGCCTAGACTTATTCGACATGTTGTCTCACTAGGCGCTATTGTCGTAGCGTCTCTTAGCTCCACGGTGGCGCTAAGTGCGCCAGCTTCCGCCGACACGCTTCCTGTCGAGGCGAATCGGTCCACAATGTCGGTGCAACAACAGGAACAGCGTTGTGCGCAGCGCGCAGCCAACCTCGGCACACCCGGCAATTACGAGTGCGCCGTCGTGACGAGCAGCGGCGGACTAGGGACAAGCGCCGTCCCCGTGGGGGAGGATCCAGCGTCCGCGCCGCTGACGGCGCGTCGTTCCGGCGGCGACGCGTCACCGCAGGCGATCTCCCCTGCCTGCCTGCTCGGCGTCTCGAACCCGACACGGGCGATCTCCTGCTCCGACCGGAACTGGACCGTGACCCACTACCGAGAAGTCAACGGCGTGAAGACGCCCATCGGAACCGTGGACCTGAACATCAAGTCGTCAGTCGACTTCGAGGAAGGGCAGGGTTCCACACCAGCGTGGGACCTGGACGTCGAAATCACGGTCACCAAGACCTGGGGAACCCTCCAAGGTGGAACTGCCGGGAACTCGTGGACCGGATGCTTCGGCCATCAAGACAAGTGCACGACATCGCGCCTGTCAGGCTCCAATGACGAGAACGAGCCGGTGGCGTTGCCTCCGAAGGCGAAGGTGACCAAGTGGTACACCCAGTATTCAGCGTCCATGACCAATAACCAGGTGCTTCCCATCACCGGGAACCTCGGATCGGCTCTCGAATTGACCACGCCGGCGAACCCGGTGACGATCGCCGACCACTACGGCAACACTCTCTGGGGCCGGTGTGACAACGCCGAAACGAACCGCTATGGCGCCGGCTGCGTCGATGACAAGGGCCTCGCATTCGTCATGTACAGCGCCATCGACAACGAAAAAGTAGGACCTGTCGCCGACCACGTCTACGACGCGATCCGCACCCTCCCCAGCCACTGGGGACGCCCCTACGCCGGAAAGCCCCTGACCAGGCTGACCGACTTGACCAAGATCGAAGCCAACCGTCGCGTTGCCTGCGGGGGCAGCCCAGCCCCATCCTGCGACGAGTACCCCCTGGCCTCGTCCTACCAAGGCGGAAACGGCGCCGCTCCCGGCGATCGTTCCACTCGCACTGTTCCCGCCGAGGCGAACAGCTCACAGGGAGGCCTAACCGCCGCCTACTTCGACTACTATCGCGTTCTTGACACAGATGAGTTCTACGTCCAGGCTATCAAGAAAGACGGATCACGAGCCTGGTAGGAACTTGAGGAGCTAGCCAGAAATGGCTGACGCGAACGAGAGTGTGGTACTGGAATTCCCCGTCCAGGACGGCCAGTACCAC
Source organism: Amycolatopsis japonica (assembly GCF_000732925.1). Lineage (NCBI taxonomy): Bacteria > Bacillati > Actinomycetota > Actinomycetes > Pseudonocardiales > Pseudonocardiaceae > Amycolatopsis > Amycolatopsis japonica. Next base: position 364,749 of record NZ_CP008953.1, on the reverse strand, counting down.
ATTCGCGCTTCCCCTGGAATCGACAACGAGTGGCCCGACTCCCAATTCGGATTATTCGTCGGCGAAGATAACTGGATCGCCGTTCTCTGCGGCACCCAGTACGGTAAGGTCCGGCTGACCGTCCAAGCTCTCGAGCAAGAACCCGCGGAAATCGACCAGAGCTGGGATATGGCAGCAGAAAAGACGCTTGACTGCCCCGCCGGGAACCTCACCGTGCAAGACCTCTACAGCAGCAGCGGACCCCAGCGCTTCGAGGTCACCCCCGGCTGGATCAGGCTACGCATCTCGGTCCGAAATAGAGCTACCGCCTTAGCACGCCCGGAATTCGACCCGTCCCCTGTCGAACATCATCTCATCCAAGCATGGCCAACTCCGTCCCACCTGGAACCTGAGCTCATCTACGGCCCGGACGAGTTCGCGCGGCACTACGAATAAACGCCACCTGTCGTCTGCCGCCATCGTGGGACCACCACGTCGCCAGTCGTGAGACCTCCGACGGCACGAGATACCCAGTCATCTATCCACATCGGGCTTGACCGCGCTACGAAGGGCGGAGATGACGTACGACCAGTCGAAGGTGGCCAGGCCGTCGTCCTCGGCGCGGGTGGTGATCGCGTCCGGGTCGAGCAGCGTCACACCGGCCTTCGTCAGTCGAGCGACGCTGTCCGCGTAGGCGGGGTGCCGACGAAGAACGGGTTTGACACACGGAGCGGCAACTATGGGGACTTCGGTGCCGAGCATCTCGTTGAGCACGCCCAACGCGAACGTGTCGCTGATACCCGACGCCCACTTGTTCATCGAGTTGAAGGTCAGTGGAGCGACTAGAAGCGCGTCGGCTCGCGGAAGTGACTTCTCCTTCTGGCGGGGCGGCCGCGGTTGCACCCGCGTCACACACCCTGTTGCCGTTGCCAAATCGTCAAGGTCTATCCAGGAGGCGGCCATCGGTGTCGCGATCACGCACACGGCCCAGCCGTCGGCGGACAGGTGGGGAATGAATTCCTCGAGTCGCAACACTGGCGGCGCTGCCGAGGCCACCAGGTAGAGATGCTGTCGAGCAGGGGTCACACCGCGACCCCCGCTCGCAACGCAAGACCACGTAGAGCCGGCACCTCTTGACGGCGCTCCCGGGACAGCAAATCCGCGATCAGCGATCGTGCGTTCGGGTTGGTTCGAACCAGTTCTGGAGCCACACGCTCGGTCTCCAGCAGGTGGATTACCGCCTGTGGATCCTCGGCGAGCTGTGTGTGCGCCCACGCATTGTCCAAGTGGAACTGAGCTTGGCGGCCGTTCAGCCCGGTCGGTAGTCCAGTGATGTCCAGCTGCTCCGCCGTCGCGAGCGCGCGATGGGGATCGTCCAGAGCGACTGCGACGGACGTGCGGTGGATCAGCACGTTCGACGGGCCGAACGCGGTCCACCCGATGTTGCCGTCGACGCCGAGCCGCTGCGCGAGTTCATCAGCGTGCTTGAGCCGTTCATCCGCTTCGCCATGGTCGGCGCGACGCGCGGCGATTACAGAACCGATCAGGGTCAAGGCGCCCCGCCAGGTCACACTCTGCGGGTCCTGACCTCGCAGAGCGGTGGCGGCGGAGACAGCTAGCTTCTCAGCGTCATTAATCCGAGCAACGCCCTCTGTACTGCTGGAGCGCAGCAGAGCGCAGGCTCGTTGATACGCCGCCGCAGCGACACCGAAGATGTCCTCAGCCTCTTCAGCCGCTACGCGCGCAAGCTCAGCCGCGGCTAAACCGGCCTCGCCGTCGCCCGCCTTCGTCGCCAGCTTGGCCGCGACGATCTCCACACTGCACCGGAGCCTCAGCCCCTCCTGCCGCCTCAGCGCTAACCCGTTGTCGATCAGAGCATCGACAGCTTCCCTGACAGACGGCAATCGCCGGGCAGCATCGGCGTAGCGGGCGGCCTGATATCTCCGATGGAGATCCGCAACCCGTGCCGACACCCCCGCTCGGTCCATCCGGCGACACAGCGATTCCTCGCCACGCCTGCCCAGCACGTCAATGGCTGCCCCGCCGGCGACAAGGACCGCATCCACCATGACCTCGCGCTGCGTGGACGAGGGCTGCCTGACAACAAGCTTCGCCACCGACGGGTTGAGGAGGGCTGCAAGTTCGTCAAGAGACACCTGAAGTAACTCAGCGATGCGAGGACGTCTCCAGGCGTGCGGTGTCAGCGTTCCGCGCTCCCACCGACCGACCGTAGACAGCTCCACCTTGAGCTGCTGGGCGAAGGTTTCCTGGGTGAAGCCGAGCGCCTCGCGCCGAGCCGCAAAGGCTTTTCGCTGCATACCCATCACTGTCACCTTGTCTCGCCGGTCACCGCCACGATAACCGGCTACTGATCAAGGCCGAGCACCTCCTCGACGAGCTGCACCCGTTCGGACTACCACACTCCAGAAAGTTGGCCGAGGGATCACCAAACCTTCACCTCATCGTACGCAAACGTCGACACTGCCCAACTCGACGACGCAGCTCATAACAGCCAACGCCGCATTGACGCCCTATGACCGCTCCATACGCGCTCTGGCAACACAAAGCGGCAGGCGTTCTACTGGCGTTCGCCAATATCTGCGCGACAGGAAACCCCTGCCCCGCAATCCTTCCAGTCCACACATGAACATTCCACTTAAAGTCAACTTCACCATTTTCATTGACAAAAATTGACCGCGCAGTAATGACTAGCCAGCAAAGCGCCAACGACAGGACATGAAGGGACTCAATAGACAATGATTGCGCTCTTTCCGAAAGCACGACGCTGCAGCATGGGTATTTTCGTCTCCGCTCGCAGCCAGCCGCTTCTCGTGTCGCCTGCAATTCGAACGAGAATGACCACTTGCCGCGGGCAGAGAGGCTGACCCATGACATCGGTCTCGAAGCTCACAAAAAGGAAGCAGGTCACCGGGGCTGCAAGAATCCGCGTGCGTTCGAAGCTGAGGGAAGAGTACGAACGCGGTTCCAGCATCCGAGCTTTGGTCGAGCTGACTGGCCGCTCGTACGGCTTCATTCACCGACTCTTGCTTGAGTCCGGTGTGCAGCTGCGTGGGCGCGGCGGCCGGCCTTTCACCGGCTCGCCCAGGCGCCGCAGCAATCGTCAGATCGGCGCCAAATAGATGCGACGAGCAGTGTTGCGCGGTTACCGCTGGGGTCGTGCCAGCGTGGAGTCTGATCGCGACGATGATCCCGTAGACCGAGTGGCAGCCCAGTTCGCGTGTTCACGTGGGCATGTGTTCACCGTGCGCTTCGCGGCGGATGCGGTCCTTCCATCGCATTGGAGCTGCCGACAGCATGGGCTCGAGGACTGCGCCCGATTCCGGTCATCCACCGACGACTCGACCGGGGATCTGGAGACGAAGCCGCCTCGGACACACCTGGCAAAACTGCACGAACGGCGCACCGTAGCCGAACTGGAGACGCTGCTCGCCGAAGCGCTTGCGGCGATCGAACGGCAGGGAGGTCCGCGGCCTGGCTGCGTCTACCTCGGAGACAGGACGTACTCGTTCAGCTACAGCAGTTGACCGCGTTCACCCAGCCGGATCATCTGAGGAACCCGACCTGGTGAACACGTGCCGACTGATGAGGCCCAGTGGCGTCGCATCGCTTCCCTGGTCAGGGTGAGCGACGCAGTGTCCACGCCTCATTGGCGCCTCATGGGCGCTCTGGATCGCGCCGATCATCCGGCATTGACTGAGGCGCGGTGTGCGGCGGAAGGCACCTCACGCCCCTCGACCTTCCGCCGCACACCACACCCACTTCCCGTTTAGCGAAACGCGCGCTGTGCGCGCTCGCGGCGAAAGGATCCGGCACTCGCGATGTCCGACACGGAGGCAAACGGGCACATCGTCGCCGGCCAGGAGAAGGCCACCATGGCCGCTGCTGCGCCGACGACCCACCTGATCAGCATCGAGCACACCTTCGAAACCGCGCACCGGCTGCCGCACTTGAACGGCAAGTGCACCAGCCTGCACGGACATTCCTGGCGGGTCACCGTATCCGTGTGCGCTCCCGTTCTGAGTAGCGACGGCACTGTCGTGGAGTTCGGCGCCCTTAAAGCCGGAGTTCGGCAATGGATCGACACCCACCTTGATCACGGAACCATGCTCGGCATCCGGGATCCGCTCGGCATGCACCTTGACACTGCGGGCTCCAAGGTCTTCCGCTTCGGCGCGAACGATCGTGAGGCGGTCGGCAGTGAGGAGCTGCTGGCTGCCGACTTGCCCTGGCCGACTGTCGAAGCGGTGGCGGTGTTGCTGCGGCGAGCGAGTCAGACCGTACTCGTCGGGTTGCCTTGTGCTCCCGAGGCCTCGGTCGGCCGGGTGTTCGTACGTGAAACGCACCTCAACGCGGCGAGCTACGGACCGGCGGACGTCCTGTGAAGCCACCCGCTGTGTCCGATGTAGCCCGCGACCTCGTGGTCAACGAAACCTTCGGCCCCACCTTCCAAGGTGAGGGTCCCAGCACTGGCAGGTACGCGCACTTCATCCGCCTCTTCGGCTGTCACTTGTCCTGCGCGTGGTGCGACACCCCCCAAACCCATGACCCAGCCCGGTACGATCTCGCCGCCGAGCAGCAAGTTCTCTCGATCGACGACATCTTGTCCTGGCTTGCCTCTACTCCCGCCGAGCTGCTGGTGATCACGGGCGGCGAGCCGTTGCTACAGCCGCGCGCCCTGGAGCGGCTGCTGTGCACGATCCGAGAGCGCGCTCTCGCCGCCGATATCGAGATCGAAACCTCCGGCACCATCCCGCCCACGGACTTGCTCACCTCGGCAGTGACACGGTTCAACGTCTCGCCGAAGCTCGCGCATTCGGGGCTGCGCCGCCATCAACGCGTCCGCCCAGCAGTGCTGCGTCACTTCGCCGGCACCGGGAAAGCCATCTGGAAGTTCGTAGTCCAAGAGACCGGCGACTTGGACGAGGTCCAGGAGCTAGTCGGGACCTACGACCTCAAGCCGGTCTGGATCATGCCGGAGGGCACCGACAGCGCCACTGTGCTGGCACGGATGCGGCTGCTGGCCGAGCCAGTGCTGGCCCGCCGGTGGCACCTATCTACCCGACTTCACACCCTGTTGTGGGAGAACGATCGTGGCCACTGATACCGATTTCACTGATCCGCACCTAGTCAACAGTCACACAAGGAACGGCCCGACGGTATCCGTCAGCGACAAAGCATCTGAGGGATCAGATGGCGCAGCGACCTGATCTCACGTTCGCGCTCACAGCTGCGCACAACGCCATGGATCTCGCTGTGGAGCATGTGCTTCGCCACCCTCCACGCCAGATCCGCTACAAAGGTGACCGCGATCCTGTTTCGGACGTCGACGAGACCGTCGAACGACTGATACACCAGCGCTTGACCGGCGCGGACAGCACCAGCATTGGGTTCCTTGGCGAGGAGACAGGACCAGTCGGAAACCGTGACACCTACTGGGTTCTCGATCCCATCGACGGCACGGTCAACCACCAGCACGGCAACCCGCTCTGCGCGATCGCCCTCGGTCTGGTCCACAACGAGCAACCAGTACTAGGAGTCACCGCACTGCCCTTTCTCGGGCACCGATACTCAGCAACGGAAGGCGGCGGCGCCTTCCGCGACGGCGAGCCGATCACAACATCGAACACCGACAAGCTCAACAAAGCCTTGATTGGCTTCGGTGACTATGGCAGCGGTACCGACACGGGCCTGCGTGACGTCCTGTGCGCGTCCCTGGACCACTCCCTTACCGCACGCGCACAGGGACTTCGCCGCTATGGATCCTCCGCACTCGACCTGGTCTGGGTCGCCGACGGAACCCTCGACGCCTGCATTCTGCTCGGCAACCGCTCCTGGGACACCGCAAGCGGCGCTGTCATCGCCCGAGAGGCCGGAGCACTGGTTCTCGACTCGGACGCCAGCCCACACTCCGTGCGTTCCCGCTGCGTCGTCGCGGTCAGCCCAGGACTCCCCGAGGAACTGCTACCCCTGCTACACCAACTGCGCGGCAGCCGGTTCTGGCCCGGCAACTGGACGAGTGCCTGATGCCCCACAGCAACCGGACCGACGATGAACCCGGCCCTGCCTGTCGGCCTCGTGACCGTCCTGCTGTTGGCTGGCGCGGTGCTCGCCATGCGAGCCCGCGCGCGCCAACGGCGTCGGCGCTGGAACTCCCGCCCGGACTCGGTAGCGGGTATCACCGCCCGTATCGCGGCCGAGCATCAGGGACGTCGCCCGGTCTGGCCCTCGTCCGACCGCGACCTCCGGCGAACCACCGCGGATCACGACCAGCAGACCCTCCAGCTGCCCCGCGTTCTTACGCCGCAGACGCGACGAAGGCCCAATCCACGGCCGCGCTAGCAACGTCTCCCGCACGGCATGCCGTCCCGCCCGCGACGAGGCGGTGGGCTAGGTGAGCCTTCCTCCGCCGCGCGTAGACCACTCCGGACGTGGGCCGCCATACCGCAGGTAGCGACTCCTTACTGCGCAGTTCAAGCCCCTTCATCGACTAGAAAGACAGCTCCTTGCACAGAAAGACTTTGTCGTTCGCAGTTGCCGTAGCGGTGAGCATCGCCACCGCGTTGACTGCCCCCGCGGCGACGGCCGTCGCCGACACTCCACCCCCGCGGGTCGAGCCGATGCTGATCGGTGCTCACCCGGCCGCGAGCGCGCCGCCGGGGATCGCCTCGCTGCAGTACGACGCACCCGAACACGGTGAGAAGTACGTCGACTACCACACCTGTGGCGGCGGCCTGGTGTTTCGCGGGTGGGTGTTCACCGCCGCGCACTGCGTCACGGATCCGCCCGCAGGACCTGCGGCTCGATCGACGGCAAGTCAGTGGTTCAACACTGATGACGCGCCGATTCCGACCGCAGACAAGCGATTCCACGTCCGGGTCGGCAGCCTCGACCGGCTCTCCGGCGGCGAGACCGCGACCGTCAGCAAGATCGTGGTACACCCCGGCTGGCAATGGGGACAGGGGGCGCCAAAGAAGAAGGTCGTCGACGCCGCGATGGTCAAGCTCGACCATCTGCTCCAGCAGCCGACCGTGCAACTCGCCCGCGACACCGCCCGACGTGGCGACAAGGTCACCCTGTACGGCTGGGGCGTGACCGAACCTGACAGCACCCGCTCCGGCCTGCCGAGGCGCCTGCAGAAGCTCGACACTCGTGTCACCGCGACGTCGCGCTGCGCTGCAGCGTTCATCTCCGCCGGAGAGATCTGCACCGACAATCCCAGCGGCACCGACGGCAGCTGCTTCGGAGACTCCGGAACACCCGCCCTGGCCACCATCGACGGAGTACCCCAGCTCGTCGGAAACGCCAGTCGTTCCGCCGACCCCCAGTTCTGCGGCGTCCAACCCGACGTCTTCACCAGCTCCCCGGAGCTGCGGGACTGGGTCTACCACGTCGCCCGCACCGGCAGCGCCACCTAGTCACCGATCTCGGGGTGCCGCCTCCTCTCGAGAGGGGGCGGCACCCCGCACCTTCCAGGACATCGGCGTTGATGAACGTCTCAACCAGAACACCACCGGACGGGCAGGGACGGTGATGGGTAACCGGACTGCGCGCGCCGTCTCGTCACGACGTCGCCGAGACTCACGTCCGCCGTTGGGGCTGAGCGTCCGTTATCAGGCCGGCGCCACCTTGCGCGACCTCGCGGTTGCATACCACTTGCCCGTCCGGGCCGTGCGCGTCTTCCTGGTCGCGGACGGAGTCCAGATCCGTCGTCCTGGCCGCCGAGTCCGACCCTCATCGGTGTCCGCCACCGCGGCAGCGGACCGGCATCCCGTACGAGCGGGAACAGCGAAGCTGGCGACCGTGCACCCCTTGCACACGCCTGCCCGCGATTCGGAGCCGCAGCTCGGCGTGGACGCGCTGTTCTGGCCGCCCTGCGACCTCGACCTGCCGCACGAACCGGGCGCCGGACAGCTCGTCGCGGCAGCTACTCCAGGCCAGCCATGTATCGGCGTCACTGCCCCGTATGTCGTGCATCAGGTCAACGAGAAGCCGATACCGACCAAGTCCGGGGAGTACACCGCAGTCCTGACCCGATGCGCACGCATCGGCCTCGTCGACGCTCCCCTGCCGCCGAACGCCCAGCTCTGCGCCGAATGCCACCGTGAACCGACCACCCGTGAGGACCAACCGTGCCGAACTCGCTCCCGTACGACCTAGCGAACGACGAAGACGCCGAGCACTACATCCGCGAAGCCCTCACCCCATCTCACCGCGACAGATGGGAAGCCCTACTCGCCGACGACCGCGTCTCTCAGACCTACCGCGTACTCAAAACTATTGAAGCCCAAGCGACTCACACGGCCACATGCCGCCGCGACCAGATCAAGCTCGCCGAGAAGCAACACGACGCCGGTCTCATGACCGCTGTCGAGCACACCAGCCAGTATCGCGAGTTCATCGCCTGGCGTGAACGAGCCAGCCGCTTCAACACCGTCCTGCACCAATACCTCGCCCTGGCCTCCGACCGCGTCCGCCAGGTCCATCGCGACAGCGTCGTGGAGTCCCTACAGCGCTCGCTACTGGCTCTGGCGGTCGCTGTGGACGACCACCGCCAGGCCCATGCCGGAGAGGAATCACTCGCCGACACCGCACTCTGGGCCCGGCTACAGCTCCTCCCCTGGCCCAACTCAGCCAACGCCAGCTACCGGCTCGCTGACGCGGTCGCCGCCGAACGAGGCCGCCGCGGTGCCGCTCGCCATATCAAGAAGGGACTCATAGAGTTCCAAGGCACGCCAGTCTCCGGCGAGACCGTGGACGTCGCCGACCTCCTCCTCGAGATCACCGACCACGCCCAGTCGACCTGCGAGCGGACCCGACTTGTCGAACTCTGGCACCAGCGAACCCCGGACCTGCTGCACTCACCCGCCGCACAACTCGCAGCAACGAAACACAACGGCCGCTACACCACCCACCGGCTCCGCCGGTCGCTCACCTACCTCGAGCTACAAGGACTCATCGCCCGAACGACACACGAGATCACGGTCCTCAATCGAGCTGCCCTGATCGCGCTACGCCGCCAATGGGACGAAGAGCACTTCCCCCTCGACGACGCCGACTTCTAAGGGCCCTGAAGCCGCGTCGGCAGCTAGAGGTCGGCTGCGGCCACTACCTCATCGATGGCCACAGCCTCCGAATCGAGTTGGACCAGGCTGTTCGCGTCGACTCTGCCGGGCAGGATCCGTAGGCCGTGCTCCAGAGCGGATTGAGTGATCTGTCCGACCTGGTCAGCCAGCGAATCAGTAGTGGTGGTGTGCATGGCGGCGAGCACGTCGGAGAGTTCTAAGGTCTTCATAGGCACGGATAGCAGCAGGTACCACCGACACAAACGCTGTTCCGCAGCCACTCAGGAATACGGATCCATTAGATTGGATCGTGGATTGGGCGAACGAGATCGTTTCCCGAACGTCACGACAGCTAAGTCAGTCCGGGCTCCTGTTCGCGTATGGAGACGGCTGCCGGAGGCCGGAAGTGCTCATTGCGCAACATCGCCTCCTCGAACGAAGCGCCGTTCCTGAAAGTCACCTCGTCGAACCTGGCCTCGCTGGTGAAAGCCGCCCTGTTGAACGTGGCGTCGTCGCTGAAAGCCGCCCCCTCGAACCTGGCGGCACCTGTGAAAGTCGCCCCGTTGAACGTGGCCTCGCCGGTGAAAGCCGCGCCCTCGAACCCGGCGGTGGCAGCGAAAGCGGTCTCGGTGAACACGGCGAGGTTGCTGAATGCCGCCTCGTAGAACTTGGCGTTGCCAGAGAATGCCGCCCCGTAGAACATGGCTGCGCCTGTGAAAGTCGCTCCGCTGAACGTAGCGTCGTCGGCGAAAGTCGCCTCGGAGAACCAGGCTGGGCGCGCGAAAGTCGCCTTGATAAATGCGGCGGAACCGGTAAAAGCTGCCGCACTGAACATGACGTTGCCGGTGAAGGTCGCCCCGCCGAACCAGGCGGCACCGGTAAAAGTGGCTCGGCCAAAGAGGCCGGTCCCGACGCGACTCTTGGTCAAGGTGAAGTCGATAAGGTGAGAGCCGGTGAGGTCCAGGTCGCACTCCCCCCAGTAAGCCGTCTTGAGGTCGGGCCTGAGGTGGTCGTTGAGAAGCCGCTGGGCCGTGAGACGGACCTCGCGTTCCTGCGCTCGCTCACGGTAGAGCTCGTGTTGGTCGGCGCCGGCCCCCTCTTCGCGGTCCTGTTCGTCCGGAAGGTCGTAGGGCATGCGCAGGTAGGCGCAGAAGACGTTGACGATGGTCTGGCGCAGGGTCTCGTTGTTCTGGGCGAGGCGCTCCAGGGCGTAGAGTCCTCCGAGGCGGACCGGGGCTTTGTCGGAGCCGAGCTGTTCCACGGCCTTGAGATAGAGCTCGTTGATCCGGCGCTCGACCGCGTCGGCACGGGCATCGTCGGCGACACGCTCCTGGTAGGCATGGGTAGTGGCGGCGACGTCCTGCTGGTGAGCGAGGACTTCGTACTGCTGGGCGAGGGCGCGTTCACGGTTGTCGAGGTCGGCTTCGGTGGAGTGCTGGCGGCGCCATGCGAGGTAGAGCGCGACCACACCTCCGCTGCCGACGCCGATGCTGAGCCCGATCTTCAGCGCGTCCAGCCGTGCCTTCACCAGGTCCGCGCCGGTGAGCCCGGCGGTGGCCGGCCACCACAGCATGATGACCGCGCCCGTGGTCAGGACCGCGATCACGAACGCGGTCCACCACATCGCGGCCCGGGTCAGCCCAGGCAGCCGCTTCACCGAAGAAAGTGCCGGACCAGGCGCCGCAGAGGCGCTCGCGGTTGTCGGCCGCGCATCGTCGGTCATGACCTCCATCGTTGCGGATACCCGCAACGTCGTGTAAGTCGGCAGAGAGGTTTCCGAGCCCACGCACGCCGGACCTTCGATGCGTTGCACTACCGGCGCCCGCGGGTCGTCGACGCTGCGGAGCCCTGGCCAAGGGCGCGATGCTGCACGCCCAGAGCTCGGGGCGCTCGGCGTCTTGCCGGACTCTTTCTCGGTGAAGACGCAGATGCAGCCCGCTGCGGTGAGCGCGTCGATCTGGCTGTGGAGTTCTGGCCGTCGGTGGACACGCGGCCCTAGCCAACCAGGGCGCCGTCGATCGCGTCGAGCGGGTCACCGTCGAGCGCGAGCGGCTCCAGCTCCGCCGCGACAGATGTCGACCGCTTCTCGCCGGCCGCCCCCCGATCCGTCGTCGGGTAGGACCTCGAACCCGATCCGGACGACGTCCGCGCCGCGCTCAACAAGCCGCTCACGGCCGCCAGCCCGCGCATCTTCGATCATCACTTTCATCGTCGCGGACACCAACGAAGACGTCGTGGAATCGGCCGAGATGTGCAGAGCCCGGGCAGGCCGCCGGACACTCACACGACGAGGAGTACCAGCGTGTCGTGGGCCCGGTGCGGCTGGCTGGCCACGAACTTCAGCACAGCAGAGCGAACGGAGACGAAACGGAGCCCAATCGTGGTTGGCACCGAGGCAAACAAGAGCTAGATAAGACAACATCCCCGCAGGTCAGCGGGGATGTTGATGTGGTGGGCCGCCTGGGGCTCGAACCCAGAACCTACGGATTAAAAGTCCGCAGCTCTACCAATTGAGCTAACGGCCCGTGCGGCCGAGTCTAGTAGACCGCCGTCGACCACCAGGATGCCGGGGCGGCGGCCGGAGCGCCACGGAATTGTCGGGGGTCTCTGCCATGGTCGTGGGCATGGACACGATCCCCGACGAGAACTACGCGGCGAGCTGGGAGGGCGACCGCCCGGAGCCTCCGCGGGTGGCGAGCGAGCGCGAGATCCTGACGTCCACGCTCGACTGGCATCGCCGCACCTTCGAGCTGAAGTGTCAGGGGCTGACGCCGGAGCAAATGGCCCGGCGGCCGATCGAGCCGTCGAGTTTGTCGCTGCATGGGCTGCTCAGGCACCTCACTGGCGTCGAGCGCTGGTGGTTCCGCGTGCAGTTCGTGGGCGAGGACGTCCCGTTGCTCTATTACTCCGACGAGTGGCCCGAGCAGGACTTCGAGGATCTGGGCGGTGATGTCGAGGAGGCGTGGGCGGCTTGGCGTGCGGAGTGCGCGCGGTCGCGGGAGATCGTGGCGGCCGCGTCTCTCGACGACACGGGCACGGGCCGTCGCGACGGGAAGCCGTTCTCGTTGCGGTGGCTGCTGACCCGTCACATCGCCGAGTACGCCCGGCACGACGGCCACGCAGACTTGCTTCGCGAGCGCATCGACGGGAGGACAGGCCACTGAAACTCTGAAATGCGATGCTGGGCCGATGAACGCCGATCCCGATTCCGGCCTCCTGTCCCCGGTCCGCGCCGGCACGCCCGCCGAGGCGGCGACGGGTGATCTCGCCTGGTTACGGGCGCTGTTGGACACGGAGGCGGCGCTCGCCAGGGCGCAGGCCCGCACCGGGCTGATCCCGCAGGACGCCGCGGCGGCGATCACCGAGGCGGCCGCGTCCGCCGAGATCGACGTGGTCGCGTTGGCGCGAGCGGCTCGTGAGACGGCGAACCCGGTCGTCGGGCTGATCATGGAGCTGACCGAGGCCGCCGGGACGGAGTACGTCCATCGTGGCTCGACCAGCCAGGACATCTTCGACACCGCGATGATGCTGGTCGCCGCGCGGACGCGGGCACTTCTCACCGCGGACCTCGAGTCGACGGCGGAGGCGCTGGCGGATCTCGCCCGCGCGCATCGCGACACGACGATGGCCGGGCGCACGCTCACCGCGCACGCGGTGCCGACGACGTTCGGGCTCAAGGCGGCGGGCTGGCGTCAGCTCACGCTCGAAGCGCTCGACAGGCTGAACCGGGTCGTTTTGCCGGTCTCGCTCGGGGGCGCAGCGGGCACGAGGGCCGCGTACGCCGAGTACGCGCGCCTCGCCGAGCTGCCCGACGGGTATCCGCAGCGCCTCCAAACGGCCTTCGCCGAGGAGACCGGGCTCGCCGAGACCACGCTCCCCTGGCACACGCTTCGCACGCCGACGGCCGACCTCGCGGCCGCGCTCTCGTTCACCGCCGCCGCGCTCGGGAAGATCGCGGTCGACGTCCAGTTCCTGACGCGCACCGAGGTCGGGGAGGTCGCCGAGCCGGCGGGTGAGGGCCGTGGCGGGTCCTCGGCGATGCCGCACAAACGCAATCCGGTGCTCGCGACGCTGATCCGGTCGGCCGCCCTCCAGGTGCCGGTGCTGGCCACCGGCGTCACCCAGGCCCTGGTCTCCGAGGACGAACGGTCCGCGGGCGCGTGGCACGCCGAGTGGCAGCTGCTGCGCGAGTGCCTGCGCCTGACCGGCGGCGCCGCGCATACGGCTGCCGAGCTCGCCCGCGGTCTGGTCGTCAACGACGAGCGCATGCGCCAGAACCTCGGCCTCACGCACGGCCAGATCGTCTCCGAGCGGCTTTCGACCGTGCTCGCCCCGCTGCTCGGCAAGGCACGGGCCAAGGAGGTTCTCGGGCAGGCGGCCAAGCTCGCCCTCGAACAGGACAAGGCCCTCGGCGAGGTTCTTTCCGGCCTGCCGGAGATAACCGGAGTGCTTCCCGCCGAATCCCTGGCCGACCTGCTGGATCCCGCGCACTACACCGGCTCGGCCGGGGTACTCGTCGACGCCGCGCTGGAGGCCCGCGAAGAAAAACCGAAAACTCCTTGAACCGGTCTCGAACCGGCTCCGTGTAGGGGGTACAAGCTCACCGCGCCAAGCCGCGGAACCCCTACGAACAAGGAGAAATCCCATGCTTCGCAAGCGTTTCGTCGTCGCAGCGGCGTCCGCGGCCGCGGGTCTGGTGGTGCTGTCGGCCTGCTCCGGCGGCACCGAGGCGGCGGCCCCCGCCGTCGCTCCCGCCGCGGCGGTGGCCGGGGCGGGCGGGAACGCCCCCGCGGCCAAGGGTGAGACCAAGGTGGCCGTGGCCGAAGCCGGGAATCTCGGCCAGGTCCTCGTCGACAAGGACGGTTTCACCTTGTACCGCTTCGACAAGGACAGCGCGAAGCCGCCGAAGTCCAATTGCGACGGTGACTGCGCGAAGGCCTGGCCGCCGGTGCTGGCCGAAGGCGAAGTCCAGATCGAAGGCGTGGATCAGGCCCTGGTCGGCGAAGTGACCCGTGCCGATGGGCGCAAGCAGGTCACCGTCGGCGGCTGGGCGCTTTATCGCTACGCCAAGGACGCCAAGGCCGGCGAAGCGAAGGGGCAGGGCGTCGGCAGCACCTGGTACGCCGCGAATGCCAAGGGCGGCAAGGCGGGCCAGGCGGCGAAGGAGGCTCCGGCCGAACAAAAGGGCGGCGACACGAAGCTCGTCGCGAGCAACGTCGACGGCATCGGACCGGCCATTGTGGACCAAGACGGCTTCACGCTGTACATGTTCACCAAGGACAAGAAGAACAAGCAGCCGACCTGCAACGGTGACTGCGCGAAGGCCTGGCCGCCGGTGCTCGCCGAGGGCGACGTCCAGCTCGAAGGCATCGACCAGAAGCTGCTCGGCAAGGTGAAGCGCGCGGACGGCACCATGCAGGTCACCGTCGGCGGCTGGGCCGTCTACCGCTACGCCAAGGACGCCAACGCGGGCGAGGCCAATGGTCACGGCGTCGGCGGCACCTGGTTCGTCATCGAGCCCGCCGGCTGCAAGAGCACCGCGCCGGTGAAGGACAAGGCAGCGCAGAGCGGGAACGCCGCCCCCAAGAAGGAGGAAGACGCTCCCGCCCAGGATTCCGGCTACTGAGCGCTAGTGGGCCAGGCCCGGCGGTCGCTCTTCCCGAGCGACGGTCGGGCCTTTTCCGTGCTTCGGCCGTCGCGAATCGTCCGGAAGGGGTTCGACGGCCGTGGCGCTGTCCGCCCGGTCCGCGACCACGGTCTCCTCTTCGTCCTCCGGCAGCAGCACCTTGTGCCGTGCGGGCAGGAACGCGATCACCAGCCCGAGCGCGGCGAGGCCGAGGTGCAGCCAGTTGTCCGGCCCGTTGAGGTTGAACGGGTTACCGGCCTGTGAGACCGGGTTCGTCGAAACGGTCCCCGTGATCATGAGGCCCCAGACGAACAGTACCCCGAAGGCGACGAACGTCAGGAAACCGAAGACCCGGGACCGCCCCGACCCGAAGGTCAGCAGCAGCCCGATCGCGCCCAGCAGGACGAAACCGAGGTTGTACAGGGGGTTCACCGAGAAGCCGAGCACGGTCGCGTCGCTGCGCCCGGCGAAATCGGCGAATCCCGTCCTGGTGAAGCCCACGATCCCGAACACCAGGAAGGCCAGGCTCGACAGCCCGGCGAGAACCTGAGCGGGCTGGAGCCCCGCCGTCCGGATACGAGCGCGTTGTGCACGTGCCATTGCTCCGCCTCCCAGAGTTGGCGACCTGAATTCACGCTGGACCCCGGATACCCCGCTGCCCTTCCGGACAAACAGCGTCGTCCGAACGGGCTACCCGTGAACACGAACGGGTGACGCGGTCAACAGGTCATGTGGGCAAGGTGAGCGGAGTCTTCCTCCTGGTGGGGCTGTGCCTGGGCGCCATCCTCGCGATGGTCCTGATCCCGACGTCGCGTCCCGGTCCGGTGGCGGTCGCGGAGGCGGTGCCGAGCACCCCGGCGCCGTCCGTCGAAGTCGAGGTCGAACCGGAGGATCCGGTCGTGTCCCCGACGCCCTCGTCCTCGGCGGCGCCGGGTCCGCCACCGAAATCCGTCGACAGCCAAGCCCTCGCGGACCTCGTCCCCGGCGGGCAGGTGAGCGTGGTCGTCTACGACCGCACGGCCAAGAAGAGCACCGTTTCGCTCAGGTCGGAACGGTCCTACACCTCGGCGTCACTCGTGAAGCTCCTCATCGCGTTGGAAGCGCTTCAAGCCGGCACACCGTCGAGCACCGTGCAGCGGATGCTGTCGGTCAGCGACGACGACATCGCCAGCAGACTGTGGACGGCCCTCGGCGGCCCCACGATCGTGACCCGCTGGGCGGCCAAGATCGGCCTCGGCGGTACGCGTCCGCCCGAGGATCCCGGCCGCTGGGGCGACACCCGGATCACCGCCGCGGACGTCGTGAAGGTCTACCGCTACCTGCTGGACAAGGCGGGCGCCGGACCGCGCACGACGATCATGCGGGCGTTGAGCGGCGCGACGGAGAACGGCTCCGACGGGATCCGGCAGTACTTCGGCATCCCGGACGCCGTCGGTTCCCTTCCCTGGTCGATCAAACAGGGCTGGGCGTGCTGCCGCGGCTCGCGGATCCTGCACAGCTCGGGCGTGGTCGGCGAAGACGACCGCTACATCGTCGTCGTCCTGACCTCGCAACCGTTGTCGACCACCTACGCCGGGGCGGGCCGACGGGTGACGGAGGTGGTCAAGGCACTGCTTCCCGCTATTGACGAGGTGTAAACAAGGTGGGACAGTGGCGTCACGCCACTCTCTCGGGAGGTCGTCATGAGCACCGAAGCCCGCCTGCCCACCGTGACCCCGCTCGGCCCGGATTCCGTTGCCTGGCACGTGGTCGGCGACCGGAGACTGCTGCTCGGCGCGGGGACGGCGTTGCTGTTGCAGGTCGCGCATCCGGTGGTCGGCGCCGGCGTCCACGACCATTCGAACTACACCGAAGACCCGTGGGGCCGCCTCGACCGGACCATCGATTCCTTGCTGAGCCAGGTTTTCGGCGGCCGGGAGGCGGTCGCGGAGGCCGAGCGGCTCCGCGAGATGCACAAGGCGATCAAGGGCGTCGACCATCACGGCGAGCGCTATCACGCGCTGAACCCCGAGGCGTACTGGTGGGTGCACGGCTCGACGTTCTGGACGACCGTCCGCATGCACGAGGTCTTCGTCCAGCCGTTGCCCGACAAGGAAAAGCGCCGGTTCTACGCGGAATGGCGACGCGTCGGACTGCTGCTCGGCCTCCGTGAGCACCACATGCCGGAGGACCTCGAAGGATTCGAGGCCTACTTCGACGACGTCGTCGCGAACCGGCTCGAAGACAACCACACGGTCCGGGAACTGCTCCGCTCGATCACCATGCGCGACACACCACCGCCCCCGTGGTGGTTCTTGCCGGAAGCCCTGTGGCGCCCCGTGCGGCCGGCGGGCGGGAACGTGCTGACCCTGTGCGCGATCGGCTTGCTGCCACCGGCTCTTCGCGAACGCTTGAGTCTCAAGTGGACAGATACCGACGAACGCCGTCTCCGGCGCCTCGGAGCGATCACGCGGGCGGCCGGGAAACGGGTTCCCGACCGGATCCGCTTGTACCCCAAGGCTTACCGGGCCAAGTCACTCGACGACGTCCACTAGCGCGCCCTTGGCGCCGGTGTTCGGCAGCGGCCATGGCGTGACGCCGCCGTTGGTGATGATCTTCTTGTCCTGCGGTGCGCACGGCGGCACGGTCCGCGCGCCGATCCACGCCAGCACGTCGGGCACCTGCGCCTTGAAGGTGTTCATGTTGTGCCCGGCGTCCGGGATCCGCCACGACGAAAGCGTCGCGGGCGCGCGGACGGCCGCCTGGATCTGGTCGATCGAGAAGCTCTCGAAGCTTTCCTTGTCCCCCGCGATCGCGAGGATGTCGACGGGCGACGGATGCTTCTGCAGGTTCACCGTGACCGTGTTCGCGTCGACGATGTCCTGCCTGCCCTTGAACAGGTTCTCCGTCTCCGCGTCCACCGAGGCCTTGTAGTACCCGCTGACGCTCGCCGCCTGGCCGTACCACTGCGGATGCCGCGTCACCAGGTTCATCGCGCAGTATCCGCCCGACGACCAGCCCGCCATCGTCCACGCCTTCCGCTGCGGGTTGGCGCCGAGTTTCTCGATCGCCCAGTCGCGGATGTCGGCGGTCAGGTAGGTGTCGTTGGCGGTCCCGTTGACCTCGTCGATGCATTCGGTGTCGTGGCCGACCTTCGGTTTCCCGGTCGGGTCCGGGATGATCACCAGGGTCGGCGGGAGCACGTGCTTCGCGATGGCCGCGTCGAGTTTGGCGGGCAGTTCGTAGGGACCGGTGACCACTTCGGGCCCGGACGGGTAGTTCGGGATCCATTCGATGACCGGGAATTTGAGCGACCGGAACGCGGGATCGTAGTACTGGGGCGGGAAGTACACCGAGACGTCGCGGGTGAGGCCGGTGCGCTTGCCGGTCACCGTCATGTGCACGACGGAACCCTTGCCCTCCTTGGCCCGCATCGCCCCGGCGTCACGCAGTTTGTCGAGATCCGAACCGTTCTGCCCGGCGACCGCGTCGACACTCTCGCCGGAGTACACGCCGGTACCGAACAGGGCGCCGACCGTCGGGAAGAACCCGCCGATCATGTTCCCGCCCATCCCGGCGCTGACCACCACCAGCACGACCGCGACGAGGATCGTGCCGCTGCGGCCGAGAACCTTGCGGCGCCAGCGTTCCCAGAGGAACGGGACGGCGATGATCGCGAGCAGCGTCAGCACCAGGACGATGACGAGGTTCAGTGTCGAATCGAGCCGGATGGCACTCAGTCCCAGTCCCATGGCGATCGTGTCCCTCTCCGGCCGCGGCACGCCCCCGCACCGCACTTCCCACATCTGGATCAAGAGACGTGCGACCACCGGGAAGTGTTGTCCAGGGTGACGCGTGTCACCCTGGACAAACCGGGTTCCGGACTACTCAGCCTGCGAGAGCGGTACGCAGCACGCCGATCGCCTGCTTTATCGCGGCCTCCGCGGCGTGCGTTTCGCGCAACGTGTTGAGCATGACGAAGTCGTGGACGATGCCCTGGTATCGCACGGCCGTCACCGGCACACCGGCCTGACGCAGCTTCGCGGCGTACGCCTCGCCTTCGTCGCGCAGGACGTCGGCCTCGGCCGTGATCACCAGCGCGGGCGGGAGACCGGCCAGCTCGTCGAGGCTCGCCCGCAGCGGCGACGCGGTGATTTCCGCGCGCTGCGCCGGATCGGTCGTGTACTGGTCCCAGAACCACTTCATGCCGTCGAGCGCGAGGAAGTAGCCCTCGGCGAACCGCCGGTAGGACTCGGTCTCGAAGCTCGCGTCGGTGACCGGGTAGAAGAGCACCTGCTGACGGAAGGTGACGTCGCCGCGCTGCTTGGCGAGCAAGGTGAGCGCCGCGGTCATGTTCCCGCCGACGGAGTCTCCGGCGATCGCGATCTTCGTGCCGTCGAGCCCGTTTTCGGCGCCGTGCTCGGCGACCCACTTCGCCACGGCGTAGTTCTGCTCGATGGCGACCGGGTAGCGCGCCTCCGGCGAGCGGTCGTATTCGGGGAAGACGACCGCCGCGCCCGCGCCGACGGCGAGTTCGCGGACCAGGCGCTCGTGGGTGTGGAAGTTCCCGAAGACCCAGCCGGCGCCGTGGATGTAGACGATCACGGGCAGCGGCCCGGTCGCACCCTGCGGCCGCACGATGCGGACCTCGACACCGTCCACGTGCGTGGTCTCGACGTCCGCGGCGGGCAGTTCGACGTCGCCGCCCTGGACCTCGTCGACGGCCTTGCGTCCTTCCTCCGGCGGCAGCTGGAAGAGGAACGGCGGCGTGGCGGTGGCCTCGACGAAGGCCTGCGCGGCCGGTTCGAGGGCCAGGTTGTGCGGGTTGGCGGTCATTTCTGCCTCCTGGGTTCCGAAGTCGATGCGGTAAAGGTAGCTCGCAACTCAGTTGTGCACAACTAAAATGCACCCAAGGAGATTTACCCCACTCCCATGGCGAGGTGCGGCATGATCGGCGCACCATGGGGAGAAGGAGGACCGATGCCCACGGACAACACCGGGTCGCTGTGCCTGGACGATCAGCTGTGCTTCGGGCTCTACGCGGCATCGCGGGCCGTCACCGCGCTTTACCGCGTGGTGCTCGACGATCTGGGCCTGACCTATCCCCAGTATCTGGTGATGCTCGCGCTCTGGGAGGAGGACGAGCGGCTGGTCAAGGAGCTCGGCACCGTGCTGAACCTCGACTCCGGCACGCTGTCCCCGCTGCTCAAACGGCTGGAGAAGTCCGGACTGGTCCAGCGCGTCCGGCAGGCCGACGACGAGCGGTCCGTGCGTATCAGCCTGACCGGGGACGGCGCCGCGCTCAGGGAACGCGCGAGCGGGATCCCGAAGATCATCGGCGACGCGATGGGACTCGACGCGGCCGGTCTCGCCCGCACCCGCGCGGAGCTCGATCGCTTGACCGAATCCGTGAACGCCTACCGCGAGGCCTACGTCCCGGCCGGTTAGCATGGGATTTCCGGCGCGGACAAAGGGATGACGATGATCGATCACGACGCGGCGCTCAAGGCCGTCGAGAACAGCTTGGACCGGCCGTCCGCGGCCCGCGTCTACGACTACTTCATCGGCGGCGACACGCACTACGCCATCGACCGCAACTTCGCCGAGAAGGTGCGCGAGCGCCTGCCGCTCATGGGCGACTACTGCAAGACCAGCAGGCAGTTCCTCGGCCGGGCCGTGCGGCACTGCGCGGAACTGGGCATCAAGCAGTTCGTCGACATCGGCTCCGGGCTGCCGACCGCGGGCAACGTGCACGAGGTCGCCGACGAGGCGCGGCCGCAGGAGGACACGCACGTCCTCTACATCGACAACGAGCCGATCGCGCTCGCGCATTCGACGCTGCTGCTCGCCGACACCGCCGACCCGGACCGCCACCACGCGATCGCGGCGGATCTGTTCGATCCCGAGGACCTCTGGAACCGGGTGATGGACTCCGGCATCATCGACGTCCGCGAACCGATCGCGCTGGTGGTCAACGCGGTCATGCACTTCATCAAGGACGAGCAGGACCCGGACGGGCTGCTGGACTTCTACCGCGACCGGCTCGCGCCGGGTTCGCTGCTGGTTCTCTCGCAGATGACGAACGAGAACCCGGCCAACGACGAGGAACGGCAGGCGCTGCTGGACATCCTCGAGTACTACGAGACCACGACGAACCCCGGTTTCCTGCGCACCATGGACGAGTTCCGGCGCTTCTTCGGCGGCTGGCCGCTGCTGGAGCCGGGCCTGGTCTACGCGCCGGCGTGGCACCCGGACGAGAAGACGATCTTCGCCGCTTCGCCGTCGGAGTCCCGCGTGATCGGCGGGATCGCCCGCAAGCCGTAGCTTTTTCCCGTGAAGGCCCCCTTCCCGCGACTCAGCCGAGGGAAGGGGGCCTTCACGCGCTTGTGACGTGCGTCGCCTTGCAGTGCAACTAGGTGCATATGAAACTAGGTGCATGGCACTGGAGCACGCGATCCTGGTCTCCCTGTCCGAGCGGTCCGGCTCGGGCTACGAGCTGACGCGCCGCTTCGAGAAGTCCATCGGGCTGTGGTGGAGCGCCACCCACCAGCAGATCTACCGCGTCCTCAAGCGGATGGAGGACGCGGGCTGGATCACCGTCGACCAGGTCGCGCAGTCCGGGAAACCCGACAAGAAGGTGTACACCGTCGGCGACGCGGGGCGGGCCGAACTGGCCCGCTGGCTCGCCGAACCCGATCCGTCGGCCACCGCCAGGGAGCTCGCCGTGAAGATCCGCGGCGCGGCGCTCGGCGATCCGGCCGCCGTCGCCGCCGAGGTCACCCGGCATCGCGACGCGCACGCGGCACAGCTCGACGCGTACCTGCTGATCGAGAAGCGCGACTTCCCCGACCCGAGCGTCCTCAGTGGACAGTCGTTGCACCAGTTCCTCGTGCTGCGTGGAGGAATCCGAACCGAACAGGGCCACGTCGAGTGGCTCGAGGAAGTCCTCCGGGCATTCCACCACGATGCGTAAGGACCAGCGATGAGCCCGTACCCGAACCTGCTGTCCCCTCTCGACCTCGGCTTCACCACCCTGCGCAACAGGGTGATCATGGGTTCGATGCACACCGGCCTCGAAGACAAGGAAGCGCATTTCCCGCAACTGGCCGAGTATTACGCCGAACGCGCCCGAGGCGGCGTCGGGCTGATCGTCACCGGCGGTTTCGCGCCGAACCGGACCGGATGGCTCCTGCCGCTGGCGTCGAAGCTCTCGACGCGCGCGGAAGCCAAGGCACATAAGCAACTCACCGATCCGGTGCATGAGGCGGGCGGCAAGATCGCACTGCAGATCCTGCACGCCGGCCGGTATTCCTATCACCCGCTGAGCGTTTCGGCGTCGGGGATCAAGGCGCCGATCAACCCCTTCAAACCGCGGGCCCTTTCCGGATACGGCGTGCTGCGCCAGATCCGCGCGTTCGCCGATTGTGCCTTCCTGGCGAAGGAAGCGGGCTACGACGGCGTCGAGATCATGGGCTCCGAGGGCTACTTCATCAACCAGTTCCTCGCCGAGCGGACCAACAAACGCACCGACGAATGGGGCGGCAGCGCGGAAAACCGGCGGCGGATCGCCGTCGAGATCGTGCGCCGCACGCGGGAAGCGGTCGGCGAGGACTTCATCATCATCTACCGGCTGTCCATGTTGGACCTCGTCGAGGGCGGGCAAAGCTGGGAAGACGTCGTCGCCTTGGCCAAGGAGGTCGAAGAGGCGGGCGCGACGATCATCAACACCGGCATCGGCTGGCACGAGGCACGGGTGCCGACGATCGTGACGTCCGTGCCGCGCGCGGCCTTCACCTGGGTGACCGGGAAACTCAAGCCGCACGTCGGGATCCCGGTGGTCACGTCGAACCGGATCAACATGCCCGAGGTCGCCGAGGAGGCGCTGGCCGGCGGCGACGCCGACCTGGTGTCGATGGCGCGGCCGTTCCTCGCCGACCCGGAGTGGATCCGGAAGGCCGAGACCGGGCGCGAGGACGAGATCAACACCTGCATCGCCTGCAACCAGGCCTGCCTCGACCACGCTTTCAAGCGGAAACTGGTGTCCTGCATGGTGAATCCGCGCGCGGGCCACGAGACGACGCTGACCCTGTCGCCGACGCGGAGGACCAAACGCGTCGCCGTCGTCGGCGCGGGTCCCGCCGGGCTCGCGGCCGCCACCGGCCTCGCCGAACGCGGGCACGCGGTCGAACTCTTCGAAGCCGACGACGAGATCGGCGGCCAGTTCGGGATCGCGCGGAAGATCCCGGGCAAGGAGGAGTTCGCGGAGACCATCCGGTACTACACGCGGCGGCTGGAGGTCACCGGCGTCAAGGTGCGCCTCGGCACCCGCGTGGTCGCCGCCGATCTGGTCGACGCGGGGTTCGACGAGGTCGTGCTGGCCACCGGCGTGACACCGCGGGTGCCGTCGCTCCCCGGTATCGACCATCCCAAGGTTCTGTCCTATGTGGACGTCGTCCGGCACGGGAAACCGGTGGGCGGCAAGGTCGCCGTGATCGGCGCGGGCGGGATCGGCGTGGACGTCAGCGAGTTCCTGACGCACACCACCTCACCCGCCCTCGATCTGGACGCGTGGATGGCCGAATGGGGCGTCACCGATCCCGAGCGGGCCGCGGGCGGGCTGACCGAACGGAAGGTCGAGCCGTCACCGCGGCAGGTCTTCCTGCTGCAGCGCAAGAAGTCCGGGATCGGCGCGGGGCTGGGCAAGACCAGCGGCTGGGTCCACCGTGCCGCGCTGAAGGCCAAGCGCGTCGAGCAGCTCACCGGGGTCGCCTACGAGCGGATCGACGACGACGGCCTGCACATCACCGTCGGTGACAAGCCGCGCGTGCTCGACGTCGACACCGTCGTCGTCTGCGCGGGACAGGAGCCGGTGCGCGACCTCGTCGACGACCTGCGGGCGGCCGGACTACCGGTGCATCTGATCGGCGGCGCCGACGTCGCGGCCGAACTGGACGCCAAACGGGCCATCGATCAGGGAACCCGCCTGGCCGCCGTTCTCTGACGAGTGGCCTAGTAGATGGCAGGATGAACCCTTGTGCGGGACGTATGCGTGATCGGGCTCGGGTTGATCGGTGGTTCGCTGCTGCGCGCGGCGCATTCGATCGGCCGCACCACGTTCGGGGCGACGACCTCCGAAGCTGACGCGGACGCCGCCAGCAGAGCGGGTTTCGACGTCACCACACAGGTCGAAGCGGCGCTGAGCAAGGCGGCGGAGCGGGACGCGATGATCGTGCTCGCGGTGCCGCTGCCCGCGGTCGAAGAGGTGCTCCGTACCGTTTCGCGGGTCGCCGGGCACTGCGTGCTCACCGACGTGACCAGCGTGAAGGGGCCGGTGCTCGACTCGGTGCGGCGCCGCGCGCCGTACGCGAAGTTCGTCGGCGGGCATCCGATGGCCGGGACGGCGAACTCGGGCTGGAAGGCGAGCAATCCGGCGTTGTTCGGCGGCGCGGCGTGGGTGCTGGGCGTCGAACACGACACCGATCTGACGGCGTGGGCGGTGGTCGCCCAGCTCGTACTGGACGTCGGCGCGCACGTCGTACCGCTGCCCGCGGACTCGCACGACGAGACGGTCGCGCGGATCTCGCATCTGCCGCATATCTTCGCGGCCATCCTGGCCACGATCGGCGCGCAGGGCGGGCCACTGGCGATGTCGCTGGCCGCCGGGTCCTATACGGACGGCACGCGGGTGGCCGGGTCGAGCCCGGCGCTGGTGCGGGCGATGACCGAAGGCAACCGGGACGCGCTGCTGCCGATCGTCGACGAGGCGCTCGGGCGGCTGGGCGCGGCGCGGGGTTCGCTGGCGTCGACGGGTGGTCTCGCGGTGACGGTCAACGCGGGTCACGAGGGTGCGCAAGCGTTTGCGGCCAGTAAGGACGCGGAACGCGCGGGGGTGCGGGTCAGCCTGAGCGCCCCGGACGCGCGCGACGGTCTGATCGCGCTCGGCGAGCGCGGCGGCCGGATCACGGCCATCGAAGGCGACATCGCGATCGGCGAGGTCTCCTGACGCGTTTCGTCCTCTGAACGCGGTCCTTGCGTGTGCAAGTACCGCATTCAGAGGACGAAATGCGGGACGTTGGGGGTTACTGGCCCTGCGGCGGGTTCTGGGGCTGGGGGTTGTCGGGGGTGTCGTCGAACTTGTTGATGAACCCCTTCGCCTTCTCGACACCCGAGTCGATCTGGGAGTCGTGACCGGAGAACTTCGACTTGGCGAAGTCGGCCGCCTTGTCCAGGCCGCCCTCGATCTTGTCGTTGTGCTCGCGGAGAGCGTCGGTGGCCTTGTTCTTCAATTCATCGAAGTTGATGCCCATGGCCACATCGTCACACAGGTACGAGTGAACACGCCTCGACGATCACCCGTCATGGGGACGCTCAGAACGGCCGGTCGCCCGCGATGGCGACGCGTTCGGCCACCCGCGCGTACGGGTGGTAGTCGTTGACGGCGTAATGCTGCGTGGCGCGGTTGTCCCAGAAGGCCACCGAACCCGGCCGCCAGGCGAAGCGCACCTGGAACTCCGGGATGTGCGCCCGGCTGAACAGGTACCGCAGGATCCTGTCGCTCTCGTCGCGGTCGATGCCGACGATGTGCGTCGTGAAGGCCTGGTTCACGAAGAGGGTGCGGCGTCCGGTCTCCGGATGCGTGCGGACGACCGGATGCTCGACCGGCGGGAACGCGTCTTGGTGGCGCAGCAGGAGTTCCGGGTCGGAGAAGCGGTCGAAGCCGGGGATGAAGTCGTGCACCGCGGTCAACCCGTCGACGCGTTCGCGGACGTCTTCGGGCAGGTTGTCGTAGGCGGCGGCCATGTCGGCCCACATCGTGTCGCCGCCCACCGGCGGGACCTCGATCAGCCGCAGGACCGAACCGAGCGCCGGCGCGGGCCGGAACGTGACGTCCACGTGCCAGATGTTCTCGAACGCGGGCATGCTCGCGGACCGGGCGAACCGCGTGGTGTCCTCGGTCTCGCCCTGGGGGATGAACGGGTTCGTCTCCAGTTCGCCCCAGTTGGCTGCGAACGCGCGCTGATGCGCCGAAGTGATGTCCTGATCGCGGAAGAACAGCACCTTCCACTCCAGCAGCGCGCGGTTCAGCTCGGCGTGGAGCTCGGGTGTCAGCGGACGGGCGAGGTCGACGCCGCCGATCTCGGCGCCGATCACCCTTCCCAACGGGCGTAGCGAGAAAAGCTCGTACGGGCGCTCCTCGACGCCTTCCGGCAAACGCCGCAGCAGACGCGGCCCTTCGAGGATCCCGCCGTCGGGGACGGTCGCGGGGCGGAGACGGACACGGTCGGGCAGTTCGATGGACATGGAGGCTCCCTGGATTCACCGTCGGACGACTTGGCGAGATGAGGAGCTACGCGGGCGGAGAGCCCAAACGTCCACGGCGCAGGAAGAGCGCGACGGCACCTTCACCCACCGAACGGATCGGCGAGGACTCCAGGATGGCGGACACGTGGCCATCGTGGGCGCGTTCTGGCATGCGGTCAATACCGTCCACGAGCCGGGACGATCATCGCCTCCGCTCGGAGGGGAAGCTGCCCGACCACGTGTTCCGGTGCTCGCGTGGCCGCAGCGCCTCGGCCAGCACCCACTGCGAATGCGTCGTGCCGCCCCGGCCCACCGGGCCGAGCTGGAAGGTGACCCAGCCGACCCAGTGCCCCGTCGTCGTCGCCCGCCACATCCCCAGCAGCCCGGGGACGGTGGCGGTCAGGTCCAGGCCGTCGGGCAGGCGGGTCTTCACCGCGCCGACGGGGTACACCAGCGTGAGATCGACCCAAACGGGCTGGTTGGGCCGGACCATGTGCAGGTGACGCGGCCCCGGCGGCAGCGTGTCACCAGTGTCGAGCATGCGTCGATTATGCGTGAAAACTCGAACATTAGTTCGAGATGATGCTCACCCATCCCCCGTCCGGGTGGGTGGTCAGAAGTTGATGTACCGCTCGAGCCGCAGCGGCGTCGCCCGGCCTTCGAGGTGGACGTCGGCCGTGAGGTTGAACATCCCCCAGCCCGCGGTCCTCAACGCGAAGTCCGTCTTCCGGTCCGTGACGATCCGGTTCGGCTCGTAGAAGGTCGGGTGGAGGTGGTAGACGACCTTGGTGACGCGGTCGAGATCGCGGTCGTCGTCTCCCACGAGGAAGGCGTGGATGCCGTGGTACTGGTAGTTGCCCCGGTCCAGTTGCTTCTCACGTCGTGCCGTGTGGGCGAGGTGGATCGTGTTGACACTGGTCGTGTCCGGCCGTGGTTCGGCCGACGCGGACGCCGCGTTCAGCACCGGTTGCGCGCCGGGTTCCGGTTCGGGGCCGGAGGGGGTCTGCGGCGAGGCCGGTCCGAGCCTGACCCCCGAGGCACCGGCCTCGAAAGAAGCGCCCTGGCTCACCCGGCTCGTGATCGTGTCGGCGAGCCGATGGAGCGACGACCGGAACTTGATCACCAAGCCCACGATGAGCACCGGCCAGATCAGGCTTTGGATCAGCGGTATCCAGTCCTTCATCGAGCCCCCAGGAAGTCGGTCCGTCCGGACCAGGATGCCTCAGGCGCGGCGGTGATACGGCAGGAAGCGCCGGACCAGCCGCAACGGCGCGCGTTCGACGAGGTCGGGACCGCGCACGGCGTCGAAGGCCGCGCCGATCTGGTCGACGACGCCGGACAGCCGTTCGTTGTCGGGCATCGGCATCTCCGCCGGATCCCGTTCCTCGCGGACGGCGGCCGCGAGTTCGGCGAGGGCCGCCGTCAGGAGCGCGACGTCGGCTTCGTCGGGGGCGGGGGCGCCGCGTCCGAGGGTGACGCCGACCTCGGTGACGGCGTCGGCGACGCGTTCGAGACCGGCGATCACCGGCCACCAGGCGACGGCCTGCCGTCCGGCGGCGGAGGGTTCGACGACGACCTGCTGGAACGCGGTCCGCAGGTCGGCCAGTGCGCGGTAGGCGCGGCGGCGGGCACGTGAGCGTTCCAGGCGGGCCTCGCCGGACGGCGCGAGCACGAGTCCTTTGTCGACGTACTTCACCAGGCTGTCGAGGCTGTCGGCGAGCCGTCCGCCGACCTGCGGCCGTCGGCTTCCCGGCCAGAGCAGGTAGCCGAAGATCAGGACGATCGCGCAGCCGAGCACGGTGTCGACGAGCCTCGCGAGCACGATGTTCCAGCTTCCGGTGCTGGCGAGGTCCATCTGCAGGATGATCAGCGGCGTCACGAAGGCGCTGAGGATGCCGTAGTTGCGGACCTTGCCGACCGCGACGCCGCCCGCGAAGACGGCGATCAGCAGGACCAGCAGCCAGCCTTCGCCGCCCGCGGCGAGTACGGCCGCGCCGATGCCCACGCCGATCACCGTGCCGATGCCGCGCAGCACGGCGCGGCCGAAGACCGAGCCGAAGTCCGGTTTGAGGACGATGCCGACGGTGAGCGTGATCCAGTAGGACCGTTCGAACGGGACGAGCAGCGCGACGACTTCGGCGATCGCGACGCACAACGTGAGGCGGAGCGCGGCGAACCAGGTGAGCGGGCCGGAAACGAGCGAACCCGCCCAGCCGCGAAGGCGTTTGTGCCACGGCTGGACCTCGCGCCGCTTCCGGTTGTCGCCCTTGCCTATCCGGGTGAGCCCGGCGTAGAGGGCGGCGAGGACCGGGTCGGCGTCTTCGGGCGCTTCGGGCGGCTCCGGGAGTTCCTGGTTCGCGAGGACGGCGGCCGAGGTCGCGATGAAGTGGTCGATCACGTCGTCCGGGGCGTGGCGGCCGGCGTTGACCATCGCGACCGACGCCTCGACGGCGGGGGTGCTGGCCGAGAGCAGGTTGAGCAGCTGGCGGTAGGTGGCGTCGCGGCCGGACAGCCAGGAGCGGGCGGTGAGCAGCCGGTCGTACGCGGTGTTCATCGCGGTCGTGAGCTGGTGCCGCGCGACGCGGGAGGTGGCCTCGTCGGTCGCGGAGAGCATCGCGGCGAGTTCCACGTAGACGTGCGCGACGGCGCCGCGTTCGGGGCTGGTGGCACGGAAGGTCCAGGTGGCGAGCGCGATCAGCAGGCTCCAGGCGGCGCCGACGCAGAAGTAGCCGAGGAGGACTTCGACGCGCAGGCCGGTGACGTGCTGGCCGGTGCCGAGCACGCAGAAGACGAACATCTGCAGTCCGGCGACCGACGCGTTGCTGCCCGCCGCGCTGATCAGCGCGGAGATCGCCGCGACCCCGACGACGACCGGGATGGACGCGGCGGGGATGCCGCCGGTGATCAGTCCGGCGAAGTAGCCGAGACCCGCCGCCGCGGTGGCTCCGCCGAGCCGCCGGGCGCGGTAGCGGTACGGGCCGGCGGATTCGGAAAGGACGGTCGGCAGGGCGCCGGTGGAGACGAGCGCGCCAACTCCGATGTCGCCCAATGCGTAGCCGACGGCGAGTGGGACGGCGAGGGCGAGGACGGCGCGGGCGACCATGTTCCACGGAATGGGAACGGGTGTGCTGCGGAGCAGCTGCACCAGCCAATGTGGTGCGGCGATCTCGCGGCGCGGCGTGCTCACGCCCCTATCTTTACTTATCCGTGGCGTTCGGAGCGGTTATCGTCGCCACATGGGCAAGACGTACTCCTTCGAGGTCAACCGGACGAGCAGCGCCTCGCCCGCTTCGCTGTTCGCGCTGGAGGCCGACGGTTCCCGGTGGTCGGAATGGGCGAAGCCGGTGGTGTTCCACTCGCGCTGGGCGCGGGAACCGGGCGCGGACGGCGTCGGCGCCGTGCGAGCCGTCGGCCTGTGGCCGGTGTATCTCCACGAAGAGACGCTGGAGTACGAACAGGACCGAAAGCACGTCTACGGCTTCGCGGGTCTCGCGCTGCTGAAGGACTATCGCGCCGAAGTCTCGTTCACGCCGAACGCTTCCGGCGGAACGGATCTCCGGTGGACCGGCCGGTTCACCGAACCGCTGCCCGGCACCGGCGCCGGCATCCGCACGGCCCTGCGCGCCGTGATCTCGATCCTGGCCACCCGCCTGGTGAAACACGCCGAACGCCCCTGACCCCACCCCCCGCCCTTCCCAAGGGGGGCGACCCCGAGTCCAGTCTACCGGCGGAGGGCGACGGGAACGGGCGCTCGGCGGAGTTGTCCACAGACGACGATGGTTGTGGACAACTCCTGTGGGTAGGCGAAGGACGCCATAGCCACATTGGACGCGGCGAAGGGAGCTTTCGCCGCATGAGACGCGGTGAAGGACGCTTTCGCCCCATAAGCGAGAGAACTTCAGCCCGCGCCCAGGCACAGGAAAGGGCGCCGCAGCGGATCGGCCGCCGTCGCTTCCGCGAGCGCCAGAGCGGGCGCGGTCCCCAGCGCCAGCCGCCGGTGCAGATCGGCCATCGCGGCCGCGGCCGCCTTGTCGCCGACCCGCGCGATCGCGCCGATGACCGTCCGCGAACCGCTGGCGAGCAACGTTCCGGCGAAACCGAGCGCCTCCTCGCCGGGCCGGATGTGACTCATCGCGAGTTCGCACGCGGCCAGCACCACCCGCTCCGGCGGCTTCGCGAGCCGGGCGGTTTCGTGCGCGTACAACGGGCCGTCGACCAGTTCCAGCCGCGAGAACAACGCGTTCGCCGGTTCGTGCGCGCCGTGCGCGACCAGGTGCGCCATGCCGGAACCGTCCAAAGCGGACAGGACGGTGTCGCTGGTCGCGTCCTTCCCGTCGACCAGCCGGGCGTGCGGATACACGGCCCGCAGGTTCCGCACCTCACCGACCGAACCCGGCACCCCCGGCCCACCGGCGAGCAGCACCGGGCCGGAGTTCCGCCGACCGGACGCGGTCACCCAGGCGGTCGCCGACGGCGCGATCGACACCGGATGTCCGTGCAGTGAAGGCAAAGCGCCCCAAGGCAACGCGTACAGCGAACCGATCGGCACGATGATCAGCTCACGGTTCTCCAGCGTCTTCGCCAGCGACGCGGAGATCAGCCGGTCCAGTTTGTCCGCCCGGCGCCGCGCGGAACCGGTGACGACCTCGACCAGCGGCGCGGGCAGGTTGTCCGGCGCCAGCGCGTCGAGGTCCGCGTGCAACTGCCGCGCGGTCTCGACGATCTCCCCCAACGGCCCCAGCTTCAGGAGCCGGAACCGGCCGCGGTCGACGACCACCGCGTACAAGGTGTCTCGATACCCCATCAGGCTGACCAGCACGCGATCGCCGAGCCGCTCGACCACCTCTTCGGGTGCCGAGACGGGCCGCGGACGACCCCACTGGCTGGTGTACCAGCCGAGCCGCGTCGCCTCCCGCTGCAAACGGTCGTAGCGCTCCTCGAGCTGTCCGACCGGTTCACCGGACAGCCGCCGCGCCTGGATCGTCCCCTGCACGTGGCGCATTTCGTTGATATGCCGGGCGAGCGCGGGATCCTCGATGACCGGGAGCGGCTCGTAGCGGTACACCTGCGCGCGCGTGCGTTCCAGCCACGCGAACAGGCTCTTCGCGCCGGCGCCGCTGCGCCTCGCCTTCTTGAGCACCAGCGTCAGCGCGAGTTTGCCCAGCTCTTCGCCGTGCGCCGCCGTCCCGCAGACGAGGTCGAGCCCGCCCATGCGGTCGCGGATCTGCCCGAGTTCCGCCAGCCCGGCCCGCGCCTGCGCGAGCGCCGAACGCGGCCGATGGGACGCCACCGCGAGTTCGGCCCGGCACAACCGCAGCTGCATCCGGTGGTCGATCGGCGTGGTCTGCCGCGGTTTCGGCACCTGCGCCAGCAGCGCCTGGGCGGCGGCCGTCTCCCCGCGACGGATCAGCAGCCGCACCGCGAACATCCGCGCCGCGCCCGCTTCGTCGCGCAGACCCAGCCCCGCCAACCGGATGGCGAGTTCGGCCAGCCGCTCCGGCAGTTTCGCGGGCGGCTTCTTCTCCCGGTCAGCCAAGACCTTCACCGCGTCCGCGCGGAGCCTGGTCAGTTCGGCGATCTCCGCCCACCGGCCGTTGCCACGCCGCAGGAAACTCCGTCGCGCGGAAGTCGCGAGCTTCTTCGCGAGAACGTGGTCGCCCTCCAGGATGGCCGCTCCGGCCCGCGCGACCTCGGCTTCGGCGACGAGATGATGCGCGCCGTTGCCGCGAAGTTCGGGGATCGCCTCGTCGAGATGCCGCGCCGCCTCCTCGGCCAGCCCGGCGGTGAGCAGGGCCTTCGCCTGATCGAGCCGGACCAGCGGCAGCGAACCGGGCCCGTCGGTGACGAAGATCGAGGCGGCCTGCTCGTAGTGCCGGAGCGCCTCGGGGATGTCACCGAGCAACTGGGCATGATCTCCCAGGTTGTGCCGGATCTTCCCTTCCAGCATCCGGTGCCCGTGTTCGACGGCGAGATCGAGCGCGTCGGCGAGGTCCCGGTGCGCGTCGACGGGGTTGGTCTTCTGCAGCTGAAGCCAGGCCCGGTTCATCAAGGTCTTGGTAACCAGGAGACTGTGTCTGTCCGCCTCGGCGACGAGCTGGGGGATCACCGCGTTGTAGAGCGCGAGCGATTCGTCGAGCCGCCCCACGCGCATCATCACCAGCGCGCGCTGCAATACGACGATGAAACCCAGTTCCCGCCGGGCTTCACCGCTCGGCAGCCGAAGCCGTGTCCGCTCCGCCTCGTCCAGCCGGACGAAACCGTCCTCTTGGGACGTGATCTCCGCTTCCGCCGCCGCGAGACTGACCAGGATCCGGACCCGGATCTCCAGCCGTTCGGGACTGTCCGTGTCGACCCGCCCGAGACGGGACAACCCGCTCTGCAGCAACCTGATCGCCGCGCCGGGCCCGTGGTCGGAAGCCGCGACCCTGGCCCGGCGGTGCAGATCGGCCGCCGATTCGACTACGGCGTCGACGACGGAAGGCTGCGCGGGCACACGCACTATGGGAGCACACCCACGCCGCATAACGGAACAGCCGTCCGGTTACAGCACCACTGTGGGGGTCACGACCGTCCGGCGACAGGTCACGTCGCCGAGGTGGATCACGATCTGGGTGGTGCCCTGGGGGACGTTGTCCAGCACGAACCGGCCTCCTTCGTCGGCGGTGGTGGAACTCGTGCCGTGTTCGGCGACGCGAACCTCCACTCCGTACTCGCCGGCGGGCACGAGCCAGCCGTCGATCCGGTGCTTCTTGCCGATCTTGGTGAGGTTGATCATCACGGTCAGGTCGCTGACGGTGAAGGTGATCGTGCCGGTGTCGCTGCCGCGAACGCCCGCGGTGGCGTCCATCCGTTCCCAGCGGGCGACCTCGACGTCGAGGTTTTCGAGCGCGAGCGCGAACTGAACCCGCTGCACCAGGTCTCCCGGTGGCGGGTCCAGTTCGTCCATGAAACGTCCGATATCGGCGAGCAACTCCTCATCGCCCGGGGAGGTCATCTCCCCCGGCGTCCCGAGGTCGTTCATCGGCTTCCCCCTTCGTGGGCCAGCAGGTCGCGCATCGATTCGAGGCAACGGCCCCTGGTCGGGCCGACACTTCCGCGCGGCATACGGAGTGCTTCGGCGACCAGTTGGTATTCGGCCCGCCCGGCGAGCACGGTCAGCCGAAGAAGCTGCTGACAGCGGTGCGGCAGGCGAAGGAAGGCGCGCCAGACCCGGCGATCCCGGTCGGCGCGGACGGCTTCCTCTTCGGGGGCCGGATGGGTGCTCTCCATGCTTTCGGCCAGCTCGTCGGTCAGCGGGACGGGCTGAGCTCGGCGGCCGAAGGGATGCTGGGCCTCGCGCCTGGTGGTGGTGATCAACCAGGCGGCGAGCGCTTTGGGGTCACGGAGTTTTTCGAGCTGGCTGAAGAGCGCGAGCCACACCGTTTGGACCACGTCCTCGGCGGTCAGGCGATCGAGCCCGTTCGCGCGCGCGACATGCCACACGAGCGGGGTCAGCTCGTGCACAAGTCTGTCCATCGCCTGGCGGTCACCGGCCCGCGCCGCGCGCATGCAGGCGGCATGCAGGTCGGCACCGGTCAGTCCTTCCCATGGCGGGTCTACCTCGGTCGTTTGCACGTCGGTCACCGTATCTGCCCCACTTCGGACGTGTCTTCGTGTCGGCGCTGGCAGTATCGCGGGCCCTTCGGGGAGAAGGAGCGTGCAAGAGGCTCTGGGATACATCAAGTCACTAACTTTTTTGTCGAGTTTCGGTGATCCCCCTCGGTCTGAGGCGAAGGACAAAGGCACCGGCCGGCGCGAGTAGGTGTGGACTGCGCACCGGCCGGTCCTTTTTTCCCTCCCCCCGGGCCCGCTCCCCAACGGGCCCGCGTCCGGGCGTCCCCCTCCCCCGAAGGAGCACCCGGAGGTGATGCCCGGCGGCCCCCTCGGCCTCCGGACATCACCTGTCTGTGTTCATTCAGTTCGACGGCGGGTTGGTGCCGTACGGGTCCCAGTTGCCGTCGGGGCTGGTGCCGGGACGGGGCGGGACCGGCGCCGTGATCGGCTTCGGCTTCGGGGTCGTCTCTTCGAGGTCTTCGGTGGCCGTGGCCTCGTCGTCGACGGGCGCGGTGTTGGTCTCGGTCGTCATCGGGTGTCCCTCATTTCCTCGACTGCTCCATAGGACGCAACGAGGCTGCCACCAGATACACGCAGAGCCAGCTTTTTCATGGAAATTTCTTAATCTGTGGCATGCGAGTGACCTGATCAGCGCTTTTAGCCCGAAAAGGTGTCGCTGAGTAGCCGACGGCTCACGTCCGCGAGTTGCCCGGCCCAGCGCCGATAGCCCTCGGGACCGGGGTGGAAACGGTCCTCGGCGAAGGTCGCGGGGTCCAGCATCGCGGCAGGCATCGGGACGTGGACGACGCCGGGCAGCAGGGCCAGCCGGGCGGCCGCGGCGTCGAGGACGGCCGACCGCGCGCCGAGGACGTCCCGCAGCGGGCGCGGCAGCGAGGGGAACCGGCCCATGGGCGGCACGCCGGCCAGCACCACCGGGACCCGTCCCACGCGACGTCGCAGTTCGACGATCAGGTCGAGCAGGTCACGCCGGTAGCGCGTGGCCGAATGCAGTTCGATCGTGTCGTTGACGCCGAGCGCGATCACGACGAGGTCGGCGGGTTCGAGCAGCGGCAGCAGGTCCTCGCGCACCACGCGGGCGTTGGCGCCGGTCCGGCCGAGTGCCTGCCAGGCGACCGCGCGGCCGTCCCGCGCGAGTTCCTCCGCGAGCCGTCCGGTCAGCGCCTCGGCGTGCGTGGCCGCGCCGACCCCGTCCACAGTGGACTCGCCGAGCACCGCGAGCCGCACCGGGTCGCCGTCGCCGACCACCAGGCCGGTGACCGGCCCCGCGGCACCGGGCAACCTGGGCGTCGTACGGCGCACCCGGACGGCTTGCGCGAGCAGGATCGGGGCGAGCACCACCGCACGGCTGATCACCTCGCGACCTTACTGCCGCGTTTCGTCCTCTGAACGCGATCGTTGCGCACGCAACAATCGCATCGAGAGGACTAAATGCGGGGTCAGCCGTGGGCGATCGAGACCGTCTGGCGGACGAGCGAGTCGTCCGCGGCCGCGCGGAGCAGGTAATCGGCGACGTCGGCGCGGTTGATGCTGTAGCTCCCGCGGACGTTGCCGTCGGTGCGGGCGGCGATCTCGCCGGTGTGCGGCCCGTTCAGCAGACGCGGCGGACGCACGATCGTCCAGTCGAGGTCGCTCCCGCGCACGATCCGCTCGGCGCCGATCATGTCCGTGAACGCGTGCCGGAGGATCCTGCCCAGGATCGGCTTGACGACGTTCCTGGTGAAGAAGGTGTCGCCGTCGACGAACGGACCGCTGGCGCTCACCAGCAGCAGCCGCCGGACACCCGCCGAGCCGAGCGCGGCGACGGCGGCGCGGGCCCCGTCGGTGACGATGGTCGTCGGGTTGCGGTCGCGGGCGCCGAGGGCGGAGATCACCACGTCGCGTCCGGACACCGCCTCGGTCAGCGCGCCGTGCTCGGACAGCTGCGCGACGACCACTTCCAGCAGGTCTCCTTCGACGTCCAGCCGGGACGGGTCACGGACGACCGCGGTGACGTGGTGGCCCGCGGCCAGCGCCTGCTTGACGACTTCGGAACCGACCCCGCCCGTGGCACCGAGAACAGTGAGCTTCATGGTCACGCCTTCCTGGGTTAGTGAACACTCACCCACTATGGTGAGTGTTCACTAACCACTTGTCGAGCGAACGCTGAGAAGCCCTCAGGAGCGAACATGGGAAGCCGCGAGGAGATCGTCGCCGCGGCGGCGAAGGTGATGCGCGAGCAGGGCTACGCGCATGCCACGACGAAGGCCATCGCGCAGGCGGCGGGCTACTCCGAGGCGTTGCTGTACAAGCACTTCAAGGACAAGACCGAGATCTTCACGAGCGTGCTCACCGAGCGACTGCCCGCGCTCGGGTCGACCTTGGACGAGCTGATGGACACCGCTGGGACGTCTTCGGACACCCCGCTCGCGGCGAACCTCGCCCGGCTGGCGCGGATCACACTGTCGTTCTACCTGGAGAGCTTCCCGATCGCGGTGTCGCTGTTCTCTTCACGGGAGTTGCTCGCGACCCACCGGGAACGGGTCCTGAGCAGGGACCGCGGACCGGACGTCCCGCTCGTGCGTGTCGCCGAGTACCTGAAGGAAGAGGCCCGGCTCGGCAGGATCCGCGAGGACGCGGATCTGGACGCGGCGGCGTCACTGCTGCTCGGGGCGTGTTTCCAGTACGCGTTCCTGGCGTCCTTCGAGGACCGCGAACCGTCCCCGAAGGAGCTGGACGAGTGGGCGGAACGGCTGGCGGCGACGCTCCTGGTCGCGGTGGCCTCGTGAGTGCTTGAGGACGGCTCTACCCGTCCTAGGCTTCGGTCCGTGAAGGTTCTTGACCAGCACCCGGCAAGACCACGGCGAGTAAGAAACGCCGGTACAGAGTGAGACATGCCTGGATGGCACTCGTGGCACCGCACTCACGTGATCGAAGCCGGAACTCGCGAGTGCGGCATCCAGTCACACGAGTCACGTCTCTGATCACGCGAGTCACGCCTCCGCCCTCGCCGCGCCCCGTCCGCCCAGTCCGTGAAGGCCTCCTCGAGGGACTCTGGGTCCCTCAAGGAGGCCTTCACGGACCTTCGACCAGCAGGTACAGAGGACGGTTCTAACCGTCCTCACTCACGAGGCCCGATGGCCCTACTTGCCCTTTTCGGCCCGCATCTCGTGCCACTTCGCGTACATGTCGTTGAGCTCCTTGATCATGAAGCTCAGGAAGTCGCGCATCTCGGCGACCCGCTCGCCCGCCGGCGTGTCCGACCCCAGCGCCGAAACGCCCTCGTCGGCCGCGTCGCGCCACATGGTGATCATGCGGTCGCGTTTCATGAAGGTGGCGTACCAGAGGTCGTCGAAGAGCCGGTAGTGGTCGCGGCGCGAGCCTGGCTCGCGTTCCTTGGCGACCAGCCCGATCTGCTCCAGGTACCGCACGGCCCCCGAGATCGCGGCGGGGCTCACCGAGAGCTGGTCGGCCAGCTCGGCCGCGGTGAGCCGGCCGGCGTCGGTGGTCATCAACGCGGCGAACACCCTGGCGGGCATCCGCTGCATCCCGATCTGGGAAAGCGTGAGGCCCAGGTGCTCCACGTAACGGCGGACGGCGTCCTCGTCTCTCTGCGTGCTCGAAGCACTCTCAGGCGTCGTCGTCATGGGCACATCCTCTCTTACTTCCCCCAGAGTGATCACACCATCCATACGTTTTCTTAACTTCACAACTTCGTGAAATCACTGTACCTTCAGCTTCATGGAAAACGCCATCTCCATCTCCGGCCTCCACAAATCCTTCGGCCGGACCAAGGCTTTGGACGGCCTTGACCTGCGGGTACCCGTTGGGGAGGTGCACGGCTTCCTCGGCCCGAACGGCGCGGGGAAGTCGACCACCGTCCGGGTCCTGCTCGGTCTGCTCCACGCGGACTCGGGCGACGTCCGCCTGCTCGGCGGCGACCCATGGAAGGACGCGGCGAGCCTGCACCGGCGCCTCGCCTACGTCCCCGGTGACGTGAACCTCTGGCCCAACCTCTCCGGCGGCGAGGTGATCGATCTGCTGGGGCGCCTGCGGGGCGGGCTCGATCAGCGCCGCCGCAAGGACCTCGTCGAACGCTTCGACCTCGACCCCAAGAAGAAGGGGCGCACCTACTCCAAGGGCAACCGGCAGAAGGTCGCGATCGTGGCCGCGCTGGCCTCGCACGTGGACCTGCTGATCCTCGACGAGCCGACCTCCGGCCTCGACCCGCTGATGGAGGCCACCTTCCAGTACGCGATCCAGGAGGAGCGCGAGCAGGGCCGCACGGTGCTGCTGTCGAGCCACATCCTGGCCGAGGTCGAGGCGCTCTGCGACAAGGTCAGCATCATCCGCAACGGGCGCACCGTCGAGACCGGCACGCTCGCCGAGCTCCGGCACCTCACCAGGACGTCGATCTCGGCCGAACTGGCCGGTCCGCCGAACGGGCTGACCAAACTCCAGAACATCCACGACCTCAAGGTCGAGGGCAACCGGGTCCGCTTCGACGTCGAAACCCGCTCCCTCGACGAAGCGCTGCGGCAGCTCACCCAGGTCGGCGTCCGCAGCCTGACCAGCCAGCCGCCGACGCTGGAGGAGCTGTTCCTCCGCCACTACACCACCGAAGCGAGCGCGAAATGACCGCGACGCTGGAGCGCCCGGCCGTCGTTTCCGGGCCGGCGCACGGACTGGTCGGCACGTGGCAGCTGACCAGGCTGGCGCTGCGGCGGGACCGGATCGTCCTGCCGATCTGGATCGTCCTGCTCGGGATCATGCCCTCGACGTCGTCGGGCACGTTCGAAACCCTGTACCCGACGGCCGCCGAACGGGCCGGGCTCACCGCGAGCATGGGCGCGAACCCGTCCCTTTCGCTGATCTACGGCCCGGCCTTCGACCTCTCGACCGCGGGCGGGTTCACCGCGTGGCGGCTCGGCGGTTTCCTCGCCCTGGTCGTCGGGCTGATGGCGGTCTTCACCGTCACCCGCCACACCAGGGCCGAGGAGGACTCGGGCCGCGCGGAACTGCTGGCCTCCGCGGTGGTCGGCCGGTACGCCCTGCTGACCGCGGGTGTGCTGGTGTCCGCCGGGGCGAGTGTCCTCATCGGACTCGTCGAGACCGGGCTGATGATCGGCGCGAAGCTGCCCGTCGAAGGCTCGCTCGCGCTCGGCGCCGCCACCGCGGTGACCGGTCTGGTCTTCACGGCGGTCGCCGCGGTCGCCGTCCAGGTGGCCGAGTATTCGCGGACGGCCAACGGGATCGGCGCCACCGCCGTCGGGGTAGCGTTCCTGCTGCGCGCCGTCGGCGACTCGACCTCCGACGCGGGCTGGGTCTCGTGGCTTTCCCCGATCGGGTGGGCGCAGCGGATCCGGCCGTTCGCCGACGAACGGTGGTGGGTGCTCCTGCTGCCGCTGGCCGCGACCGTGGTCGTCGGCGCGATCGGTTACGCGCTCCTTCCGCGCCGCGACGTCGGCACCGGCATCATCCCGCCGCGTCCCGGGCCCGCCGAAGCCGCGGCGTCGCTGCGGAGCCCGTTCGCGCTGGCGTGGCGGCTGCACCGGGGTCCGTTGATCGGCTGGCTGATCGGCACGGCGGTCTGCGCCGCGGTGTTCGGCTCGGTCGCGAGCGGCATCGGCGACGTCGTCGGGGAAAGCCAGCAGGCGAAGGAGATCTTCCAGCGCCTCGGCGGCACGGACGGGTTGATCGACGCCTTCATGGCGGCGATGACCGGACTGTTCGCCATGGTCATCGCGCTCTACGGGGTGCAGGCCGCGTTGCGGCTGCGTGCCGAGGAGACCGCGGTACGGGTCGAGCCGCTGCTCGCGACGGGCGTGGGCAGGATGCGGCTGCTGGGGAGCCATCTCGTGTTCGCGTTCGGCGGCACGGCGCTGATGATGGTCGTCAGCGGTGTCCTCTTGGGACTGTCGAACGGGATGCGGTCCGGCGGTGTCGGCGACGCGGTCGGCGACATGGTCGTCGCGTCGCTCGCGCAGCTTCCGGCGGTGTGGGTGATCACCGGGCTCGCCGTGACGCTCTTCGGCCTGACGCCGAAGTTCACGACGGCGGCGTGGGCGATCGCGGGGCTGGCGTTGCTGCTCAGCCTGTTCGGCCCGGTGCTGAACCTGCCACAGGCGATCGTGGACGCCTCACCGTTCTCGCACGTTCCGAAGCTGCCCGCCGCGGAGTTCACCGCGACACCGCTGGTCTGGCTGACCGGGGTCGCCGTGGTCGCGCTCGTGGCCGGGCTCATGGGCTGGCGGCGTCGCGACGTCGGCTAGCCACAGGGGATGACCGTGGAGGCCGTTCATCGGGGGCGGCCTTCACGGTCCTCAGTCGCTTCGGAACCCGGTGGTCGTCGAAGGCGGAAGCACCGTCGATGTCGGTGTGGGTGTCACGGTCCGGGTCACCGTGCGCGGCGCCGGTGTGCTGGTCCGCGTGATGACGAGCGGCTCCGGAGCGCTCCCCGGCACGGTCACCGTGACCGGCCCGACCGAACGGGACGTCGAAGTCGGGGACGGGGTCGTGCCGACTTCGTAGACGCGGGGTTGTGGCTCGCGGCCGGCGACCAGAAGTGCGGCGACGAGCAGCCCGGTCGCGAGACCCGCGATGGCCGCGACCGTGACGGAACCGGTGGTGGGACCCTGACTGGACATCCGGCACCCCCTCGCCATGCGAAGCGCAGGTACGAGGACTTCTCGCGTTGATCTTACGTTTTGTTACGTAGCGTGCGCAAACCGTCGACAATGATCCGCACGAGATGCCGCTCTTCGAGTGAGTACCGTTCGGCGGCGAGGCACCCGGCGATCAGGGCGCGCAGATCGTCGCCGTCGATGTCCTCGCGCACCGCGCCCGCGGCCTGTGCCCGCGTCAGCAGCGCCTGCGTCGCCGAGCGGAATTCGTCGCCCGCGCCCGCCTTGAAACCCAGTCCGGTCGTCTCGGCGAGCGCGTCGCAGAGGGCCCGGTTACGGGACGCCTGCTGGACGACGCGTCTGAAGAAGTCGAAGAACGCTTCGCCGGGGTCTTCGGCGGTCAGCAACTCGCGGGCTTCCCGCGCGAACTGTTCGAGACGGTCCACGACGACGGCCTGGAAGAGCGCTTCCTTACTGGGGAAATGCCGGTAGACGGTGCCCGCGCCGACACCGGCCATGCGGGCGATCTCGTCGAGGGGGACGGCGAGGCCGTCGACGGCGAAGGCCTCTTCGGCGGCCGCGAGCACCTTCGCTCGGTTGCGGCGCGCGTCGGCGCGCAGCACGGGCTTGTCCACTGTTCCCCCTCCTCAACCGGGTCCGGCGTTCCGATTCAACGCCGGCGGCGACGAGGGCATTCCTCACTGCACCGCGGTCTGCGTCCCGTCCGGTGTCAGCAACCCTTGGACTGTGGTGAAGAGGTACTCCCAGACACCCGGGATCAGCACCACCGCGGCGACCGCGAACACCGGGAAGATCAGCCGGTTCTCCACCTTCTTGCCGGTGCGGAACCGCAGCGGCTTCGGCGGCCGGATCTCGTACCAGGTCTCGCCCGCGATCGGGATCGGGAACAGGAACGGGCAGCCGGACTCGGTCAGCGCGTCGCCGAGGCAGTGCACGAAACACCCGGCCGCGACGGCGATGCCGAGCCAGCCGGAGATCTCCGCGAGCTGCGCCGCCTTGTCCGGCGGGGCGGTCCACACCCACCAGCCGACGGCCGCGCCGCTGACCGGCAGGAGCCAGTCGCCGAGCGCGCCTTCCGCGAGCAGCAGGCCGAGGACGACGACGCCGAACACGGCCCAAGGCCCGCCCTCGGCGGTTCCCCACGAGGTCAGGAAGCCGAGGCCGACGGCGAACAGGACGGTGTGCGAGAGATGGCGGTGCTTACCGGTGACCTTCTCGTCCCGAGGTCCCTTGGTCAGCGCGTA
This sequence comes from Amycolatopsis japonica, assembly GCF_000732925.1. NCBI lineage: Bacteria > Bacillati > Actinomycetota > Actinomycetes > Pseudonocardiales > Pseudonocardiaceae > Amycolatopsis > Amycolatopsis japonica. Next base: position 323,303 of record NZ_CP008953.1, on the reverse strand, counting down.
GAGCGCCGCCGAAACGCGGCGAAGCAGCCATGAGATCGCGCCGGTGAACCAGCCGAGCAGCTTCGACGCGCGAGCGCCCGGGTGGTCGAGATCGGGGAGGAGGGCGAAACCCGCCGTGGTCGCGGCGAAGACGACCGCTTGGTGCACCGTGCCCGCTCCGACGGCGGGCGCGAGCGCGAGGCCCGCGCACCACCCCGTCAGGGCATGCGTCCGCCCCATCATCTTGCTGCCCCCAGGTGTCGCGGATCACGAGCCCACGACCGTAGCGGGGGATCAGGCGGGGGGCTCCTCCGACACGCTGAGGTGCTCGGCGACGCCGGTGAGCTCGATCACGCGGCTCACCTGGGGGCTGGGCACCAGTTCGAGCTCGACCGCCTTCTCGGCGGCCTGGCGCTGCGCCTGGAGCACCACGTTCAGCGCCGAGGAGTCGAAGAAGGTCACGCCGGTCAGGTCGGCGACCACCCGGCCGGACGGTTTGTCCGTGATCAGGGCCCCGAGGGTCTCCTGAAGCTGCGGGCTCGTCAGCAGGTCGAGCTCACCGGTGACCACCACACGCGGTTCAGACGCGTCGGCGTCCAGCGTGATGCTGAAACCGGGCGGCGTGGTGTTCTGGTCCGCTGCGGGCATGCACATTCTCCTCATCAGGTGAGAACCGACGCTCAGCGCCGGAACGCGCCTGTGGTCTCAAGCGACGGCCGCGCCCAGTCCGGACACGGACGCACGCTCTTCTTCGGCGGGTAGGCGTGGCTGTCCCCGCAACGACAGTCCCAACCCTAACCCAGTACGGACGGGGCGCCACGATCGCCGTCGTGCGCGTCGCCGACCGGTGCCCGGGGCGCGCTCAATGCGCGGTCAAGGCCTTGCGCCCGGCGCGGCGTTCGCGGAGGAACAGCTCGCGACGCTCGATCTCGCCGAGGCCACCCCAGATGCCGTACGGCTCCTGCACCGCGAGCGCGTGCTTACGGCACTGCGCCAGCACGGGGCAGGTGTGGCAGATCGCCTTGGCGCGCGATTCGCGCCGCTCGCGGGCGGAACCGCGTTCGTTGTCCGTGTGGAAGAACAAGCTGCTGTCCGCGCCTCGGCACGACCCACGGAGCTGCCAGTCCCACTCTTCCGCCACCACGTTCGGCAGCCGGCTCACGTCAGCCATGTCGGTCCCCGCCTTCCAAGGAGATCGTTTGTCGCCGGTTACATGCCCGCCCCCTGCACGGCTCAAACGTGGGTTTGGTTTGCTCACACCCAGGGCATCTGACGGATCGGCAGCGCAGCTCGAGAGAGGAACACACGTGGTGGACAACACCCCGCCCGGCGGGGAGGGCGCTCAACTCATCGAGGTACGCACGGCCGCGGTACCGCACGTGGTACCCACTCTCCGTACGATCGTCGCGGATATCGCGATGCGCCAGGACTTCGATCTGGACGCCGTCGAAGACCTCCGGATGGCGGTGGACGAGGCCTGCTCCATGCTGCTCCCCTCGGCCGCCGACGGCCATCTGACCTGCGTCTTCTCGTGGAAGGACGGGCGGATCGAGGTGACCGTCTCGGTGCTTTCGGACTCCCCGGAGCCCGACGACGAGACCGGTCTGTCCTGGCAGCTGCTCACCGCGCTCGCGACGTCCGCGCGGCGGAGTGTCACCCCGGCCGACGGCGGCTACCTGTCCAGGGTGGAACTCATCCGGGAGAGCGAGGCGGCCCGGCCGTGACCGAACCCGTCGAGCAAGACGGCGCGGATGTCCCGGTCCTGTTCGAGCGCATGTGCGCGCTGCCCCCGAACGCCCCCGAGCGCGAGGCGCTGCGGGACGAGCTGGTGCGCGCGCACCTCGAACTCGCGCGCAATCTGGCGCGCAAGTTCCGCAACCGGGACGAGTCGATGGAGGATCTGGTCCAGATCGCGACGATCGGGCTGATCCACGCCGTCGATCGGTTCGATCCCGGTCAGGGCAGCGACTTCCTGGCCTTCGCGGTCCCCACGATCTCCGGTGAGCTGCGGCATCACTTCCGCGACAACAGCTGGTCGGTCCGGGTGCCGCGGCGGCTCAAGGAGCTGAACGCGAACATCTCGGCCGTGCGCGAGGAGCTCACCGTCCGGCTCTCGCGCGCGCCGAAACCCAGTGAGATCGCCGCGCATCTCGGCGTCCCGATCGACGAGGTCTACGAGGGCCTCCGGGCCGGTCAAGGCCGCTATGGGGCTTCGCTGGACAACCTCCTGGAGAACTCGGCGCACACCCGCTTCGGCGAGGCTGACGCGAATCTGAGCCAGGCTGAGCTGCGCGAGGCGCTGCGGCCGATGCTGGAGCGGCTGCCCGATCGCGAGCGCAAGATCGTCGCGCTGCGGTTCGGGTCCGGGATGAGCCAGTCGGATATCGCGCGCCGTGTCGGGGTTTCCCAGATGCAGGTGTCGAGATTGCTGGCCGCCACGCTCAAGAAACTGCGTGAAGGACTGACCGAGACGGAACTCACCGACGGAGTCTGATTCGACCTCGGCCCTTGTGGGTATCAGGGAGGCGAACAGCGGATCTGGGAGTCTCTCGTGAGGGGAGGTGCGGAACCATGACGATGTCCAAGACGCGATCGGAGGGCTCGTTGCCGGTGGTCTCCCTGCCCCTGCCGGTCGATGTGACGGCCCCCGCCGTCGCGCGACAGGCCGTGCGGGCGACTCTCGGCGGCCTCGGCCTCGACGGACCGGAAGTCGACGACGTCCTCTTGGCCACCTCCGAGCTCGTCACGAACGCCTTCGAGCATGGGGAGAAGCCGGACAGGCTCGAGGTCGAATACTCCGACGGAAGGCTCACCCTGCGGGTCTTCGACTCCGGGACGAGCCGGCCGAAGCTGAAGGAACCGTCACCGATGGCGGCGCGCAGCCGCGGTCTTCAGCTGGTGCACGCGTTGTCCGACGACTGGGGACACGAGCTCTGCTCCGGCGGCAAGTACGTCTGGGCCGTGTTCAGTCTTGCTCGGGCCGACGCTTCAGCTTGAGCGCGGCGTCCGTCTCGGCGATGCGCTCACGGAGCGATTTCCGCTCCAACGCTTCGACGGCGGCGACCAGTACTTCCCTGAGCGGGTACGGCAGTTCGGCTTCCAGCTGGGCGGCCGCGGCGCTGGTCGCCGCCCATTCCGCTTCGAGCGTCGGCATCAGGCCGAGTGTCTTCTCGGTCAGCGAGACGATCCTCTGCCGGGCGTCGGTCCCAGGCCGGAGCGAGACGAGGTCCTGGCGTGCCATCTGCGCGATGGTCTGGCTGGCCGCGGAATGGGTGACGCCGACTTCGGCGGCGAGGTCGCGGATGGGCAGCGGCCCGTGCTCGACGATCGCGCGGACGAACGGCGTGAACCGCGGCCGGTAGTCCCCCAGCCCGATGTCCTCGAAGAACGCGGAGACGTCCGCCTCGGTCACGTCGAGGACGTGCCTGAGCAAAGTGCCCATCCCTCGTTCGCGCGGCGGCCTCCCCACCAGCGGATCATAACGACATACTTCTGAGATGACGCCCGAAGAGCTGCTGACGACCACCCGGACCGTCCGCAAACGACTGGACCTGACCCGGCCGGTGCCTCTCGAACTGGTCAAACACGCCCTGCAGGTCGCGCTGCAGGCACCGAGCGGGTCGAACACCCAGCGCTGGCACTGGCTGGTGATCACCGATCCCGGGCAGCGGGCCGAACTCGGGAAGCTCTACCAGCGGGCGTGCCGCGAGTACCTGGATTCCCCTCGGGCGGCGGGAAAGCTGTTCGCGGACGACCCGGAGCGGTCGAAGGTGCAGCAGCGCGTCGGCTCCAGCGTCGAGTACCTCGCCGACAAGATGGGCGAAGTGCCCGTGCACGTCATCCCGTGCCTGGAGACGAACAGCGCGGACCTGCCCGCCGGGAACCAGGCCGGGCTGTGGGGGAACCTGCTGCCGGCGGTGTGGAGCTACATGCTCGCGGCGCGGGCGGTCACGCTCGGCACCGCGTGGACGACGCTGCACCTCGCGTACGAGAAGGAGGCTGCGGAGATCCTCGGCCTGCCCGAGAACGTGCACCAGGCCGCGCTCATCCCGACGGCGTTCTACACCGGCGACACCTTCAAGCCCGCCGCGCGTCAGCCGCTCGAAGACGTCATGCGGCTGGATCGCTGGTGAGGTAGGACTCCAGCCGGTCCGCCAGTTCCTTGGGGTGGCTCAAGGGCACGGAGTGAGAGCCGTCGATCTCGTCGGGGGCGAAACCGAGCCTGTCCTGGACGACCCGGCGTTGGAACTCGGGCGCGAAGAAGCGGTCTTCGCGCGCGATGAGCACCTTCGTCGGGACGTCCGGCCACTTGCCCAGCGGCCATGGCTGTCCCCATTCGGCGCTGACCTGGTTCCGGGCGTGCGAGCCCGCCTCCGCGACGATGTCCGCGGGGACGCCGTTGTAGAACTGCTCTTCTTCGCTGAGGCTTTCGTCGGACTTGAAACCCGTGTTGCCCCACCAGTCCCCCGGCGACTCGCCCGGCTTCGGGACCATCGGCGTCAGCATCACGAGCAGCCGCGGCGAAAGCTTCTCGGCCACCAGCGGCGCGGTGAAGCCGCCATAGGAATGGCCGAGCACGACCAGGTCCCCGCGATCGCCGATGGCGTTCACGACGGCTTCCACGTGTTCCGGGAAGCCCGCCTTTTCGTCGTCGATCGGCAGGTTCACCGCGACGACGTCGTGCCCGCGCCCGGTCAGTTCCGCCTCGAGGAGGTGGAAGTCCCAGGCGCTGCCGCCACCGCCATGGATCAGTACGAAGGTCGCCATGGCCCCAGCCAACCCGAAGCCGGGCGGATCAGCAACGACCGAGCATGTCGCTGAGCGCGCTCTTCTCCGCTGTCGTGATCGTGAGGCCGTAGTAGTGCTTCACGGTGATCCAGTCGGTGGCGTAGGTGCACCAGAACGAGACGAGCGGCGGCTTCCACTGGTCCGGCGCCTTGTCGCTCTTCTCCTGGTTGACGTTGTCGGTGACGGCGAACAGCTGCGGCCGGGTCAGGTCGTTCGCGAACTGGCGCCGCTTCTCGTCGGTCCACGATTTCGCGCCGCTGACCCAGCTTTGCGCGAGCGGCACCATGTGGTCGATGTCGACGTCGGTCGGTTTGGTCCAGGTCTCGCCGTCGTAGATGCTCGTCCAGCTGCCGGAGGTCGGGGCGCAGTCGGAGCCGGCCTTGACGTCCTTGCCGTCGCGTTTGAGCACGAACTCGCGGGTGTTGCAGTTGTTCCCCTGGTTGTCCCAATGCGGGTACTTCTTGCGGTCGTAGCCGTCCATCGAACCGCGCGGGGCGACGGTGAGCTCGTCCAGCTGCTTGCGCGCGTCGGCCGCGCTCGCCGGGTTCGCGGGCTTCGGCTGCAGCGCGTCGCCCTTGCCGCTCACGAACCAGAACACCGCGAGCACGACGGCGGCGAGGGTGATCAGCAGGAGCAACCGCTGAGCAGTGGTCATCTGGCTGGTACGCGTGGCCACCGCGCGGTTCCTCTCGACGGGGGATGGGGAGCGCCAAGTATCGCCGCGCGGCGGGCGGAAACCGGGCGCGACACGGCGATGACACCCGGTAGTTGTTGTCACATCGGGGCCCTGAGCAGCGACTACCCCAGGGACGCTGCCGGAAGGAGCGGGCTTGTGGGCGCCGAAAAACGTAAATGGAACACCAGGGTCGACGACTATCTGAACCGGAAGGCCGCGGAACGCGGGCACGTGATCGCCATGGCACGTATGGGATCCACCGCGCTGGAGCGTGGTGATCTCGACGGGGCCGAGACGTGGTTCCGCAAGGCCGCCGAGGGCGGGGACAGGGTCGCGATGGGCAACCTGGCGCATCTCCTGAACGAGCGCGGCGTGCCGGAACAGGCCGAACGCTGGTATCGCGAAGCCGCGACCGCCGGTGATTCGCATGCCATGTCGCATCTGGGAAATCTCTGCGCGCGCCGAGGGGATCGGGAGGCGGCGGAGGACTGGTGGCGCCGGGCCGCCGCCGAGGGCCGGGTCGAGGCGATGGCGGAACTCGCGCGATCGAGGCACCGCGGTGGCGATCTCGAGGAAGCCGAGTACTGGGCGGGCGAGGCCGCCGAGGCGGGCAACGTCGAAGGCATGATCACGCTCGGCGCGGTGCTGTGCGACACCGGCCGGACGTCCGAAGCGGATCCCTGGTGGCGCAAGGCGAGCGAAGAGGCCGACGCCGCGTCGCTGATCAAACTCGGCCATCAGGCGCAGCAACGAGGCGACCTCACGCGCGCCGAAAGCTGCTTCCACGCGGCCGCGGCCGCCGGTGCCCCCGACGCCGCCGTCCGCCTCGGTCTGGTGCTGCACCGCCGCGGCGAACTCGACGCCGCCGAACGCTGGTATCTCAAGGCCGCCAAACGAGGCGACGCCGCCGCGATGACGAACCTGGGCGTGCTGGCCAACGACCGGAACGACCCCGGTGAGGCCACCGCCTGGTACCGGAAGGCCGCGGAACTCGGCAGCGTTCCCGCGTACACCAACCTCGGCAGGCTGGCCGCCGACCACGGCAACTTCCAGGAGGCCGAACACTGGTTCCGCGCGGCCGCCGACACCGGCGACCAGGCGGGCCTACGGGATCTGGAGGAGCTGTACCGCAACCGCCAGCGGTATTAGGCCTTCCAGTTCCGCATCGCCGCGAACCCTTCGCGCAGCCGCTGGAGCTTGCGGCTGCGATACGGGTCCTCGCCGTCGTCGAGCCGCCACCGCTCCTCGACGCCGGCGCGGAACACCGCGAGCCCCTCGAAACCGAGGCCCGCGGTGAAGTCCGCGATGTTCACGTCGACGCGGCCGGAACCGTCGAGATCCAGCCGTAGCAACCACTCCGCGAGCTCCTTGGGCTCCGGCGGCGTGTCCGCGCAGGCTTCCGCGTACAGCGCGAGCGCGCCCGACACCTCGGAGCCGAGCACGCCGAAGGAGTCCTCGACGAAGTCCAGTGCCTCCACGACCAGCTCGATGACGCGGCACAGCAGCGGCCCGTCCATGAGTTCCCTGGCGGTGGCGAGCACCTCGCGCACCTTCTCGGTGTACGCGACCGTGCCCTGGAAGCCGACGAAACCGCGCAACCGCAACGTTCCCTCGACGTGGCGGCGCAACGCGTCGAGGTCGCCGCGGCCCGCCTTGAGCGAGAGTTTGCGGAACAGGACCGGATCTTCGTTCGCGTGCCCGACGAGCAGCTCGATCAGCTCGTCGCGGTCCAGCGTCTCGACGTACCCGCGGATGTCGGCGGCGCCGCCGTCCGCCACCCCTTCGAGGACCAGCAACCCGACTGCCACGCAGTGCTTGCAGAAGAAGCCGTCCGCCGCGTGCGGACAGGAGCACTCGCCGACCAGCTCGCCGTCGACGTTGCGCAACCGGACCGTGTAGCGGTCGGTGCCGCTGACCACGGCCGTCACCCCGCCCGCGACGTCGTCCAGCGTCTCGACCGACTCCAGGTACTTGGCGCCACGCGCGAACGAGACGTCACCGGCCTGCCTGCGGAGTTCGTCCTCGCTGAACCACGTCACCCGGCCTATTCTGCGCCTTGCGCCGGCGGACCGAGGAACAACCCACCGCTCGCGTCGAGGACCTGCCCGGTCACCCACCGGGCGTCGTCGGAAACGAGGAACGCGACGACGTCCGCGATGTCCTCCGCGGTGCCGAGCCTTCGGTGCGCGGTGAGCGTCTTTATGGCGGCCTCCAGCTCCGGCGTGAAGATCTGGCCGTTGTCCGCGGTCCTGGTGGCGCCCGGCGCGACGACGTTGACCGTGATCCCGCGCGGCCCGAGCTGGTGGGCGAGGGTGCGACTCATCGTCTCGAGCGCGCCCTTGGTCATCGCAAAGGACGTCTGCGCCGGGTTGGCCATCCTGGTGGCGACCGACGAGATGTTGACGATGCGGCCGCCGTCGTTCAGCGGTGCCCGCTGGATGAGGAAGTACGGCGCCTTCACGTTCACCGCCATCAGGTGGTCGAACGCTTCGGGCGTGTCGGTCCCGATCGGCCCTCCCGGTGCGGCCGCCGCGTTGTTGACCAGGATGTCCAGGCTGTCGATGCCCTCCAGGGCCTTGTCGACTCCGTCCATGGTCGACAAGTCGGCCTGCTCGCTTGAGCGCTTGATCGTTCGTATGCCGTCTTTCTCGAGCCGCCGCGCGATCGCCGCCCCGATCCCCCGCGACGCTCCGGTCACCAATGCCGTCTTCATTGCGCACCCTCAGATGTTAGTGACTAACACTTTGATAGTGTCTACCACGTGAGCCTCCGAGACCGCCAGCGCGCCGAAACCCGGCTCGCTGTCCAGACGCACGCGATCCGCCTCTTCACCGACGTCGGCTACGACGCGACCACGGTCGCCGACGTCGCCGCGGCCGCCGGCGTCTCGGCGATGACGGTCTACCGGCACTTCCCGACGAAGGAGGACCTGGTCCTCTACGACGAATACGACCCCGTGACCGCTTCTGCCGTCGCTGCCGCCCCTCCTGGGCCCTTGTCTGCGCGGATCGGACACGCGCTCTCGGAGACGGCCGCTCACGGGTCTTCTTCGGAGAAGGCGTTCCTGCTGGCGCGGCTACGGCTGATGATCTCGGTGCCGGCGCTGAGGGCGCGGCATCTGGACAGCCAGTACGCGACGGCCGATGCGATCGTGGCCGCCCTCGGTTGCTCTCCCGAGGAGGAGTTTCGGGTGCGGGCTACGGCTATGGCATGCCTTGGGGCGGCGCATGTCGCGCTGCTTCGGTGGGCGGAGACGGACGGGGAGGCGGATCTGGCGGGGCTGATCCGGGAGGCCCTGACCAGCGTCTTTGAGAGCGGATCTTAAGTGTAGTGCTCCCGATGGTAATCGAGATGATCCTTATCAATGTGGTGATCCACATGCTGACGCAACTCGCTCACCACCTCGCCATGCACGACGACTTTCATATCCTCACTAATCACCATGGCTCCATAGTCAAACAGCACATGACAATTAGGGCATAGGCAAAGGACATTCGAGTAGACATCCGGACCATTGTGCGGGCGCCCAAGACCGCGGATATGAGCTCCCTCGGAATAGGCTTTGTCGCCAATCCTAAGTCGAACCCCACAAGTCTGACACACGTCGTCATGCACTTGTTTCACATAGTTGACCACCTGGGTGGACCTAACCAAACGCTGAACCTTGGCCGCAACCCGGGCAGGAGCATCGTTACCTGCAGGAATCGGCAGCAACGCCTGAGTTTGCGGCTCCGCAGCCATCACGGTCCCGACCGCCAGCTTTATCATGCGGAACTGGCAAACCATGAAGCCCGCTTCACCAGGCTGACGCCACACCTCGGCAACCCGGTAAAGGCCGTCATAGCGAAGACCCGAATCTGGCGCATAGGAGGATTTCTTGTCGGCGCCACGGATCACCCGAACAGGCTCACCAGTAACACTGCTTGTCACCAAAGCAGCGTTTCCGCTGGCCTTGAAGCTTTGATCTTCAATCTGCTTGCCTGACGGACTCCGCCCGCCATGGCCGGTATAGATGATCTCGTCACCAAAGTCCTTGTCGTCCGAGTACCCACCAGAGACAACTATGGACTTTGCTCCAGTATCGCCTTTCCCGGAAATGCCAGCCTGAAGCTGCTTGTGGACTCCACGATCGAACGCGTCTCGCCGGTTGACGAACGTAGTCCCCTCAGGGATACCAGGGATCTCCCCGAACCCTTCTCCGCCGACAGCCAGCCGGTGAGTCTCGACGTTCCTGAACTCGAACCCGAGACGACCCAGGCGAGCAATCAGTTTTTCTTCCGCTGCCCCCACGTCATCCGCACCGAGCTCCGCGCCGACCGCTGAGCGGTGCGCTGCCAGCACGAGCACTTTCGCGTCGTAATCCGATCCCTCGTGCATCACCACGTAGCGAGATGCACGCGTCACACCCTGCAGACGCCTGAAGCGCTCTGCACCAACGTTGTCGTGCTCAGCGATCGCCGCAAGCACCGCTTCTCGAGAGATGTCTTTCAAGCCCACAACAAGACGTTAGGCCAACTTGCGGCAGCGCAACACCCTCAACCGGACGAACATCAACTTTGCCTTGGCCTCACGCTCGCGGTACTCACTCCGCGGAGCCCATACCCCGCCCGAAGAGCAGGATCGGCAAATAGCATTGCACTATGTTGACTCATCAGTCATAGTTACAGCACTCGACCAATCTCAGGAGCAGCCATGATGAACATGCACGAGCGAAAGGCGCAGCGTTGGCATTCAGCCGTCGCGCCCACCGCCGTATGTCCGTCGCGCTGTTCCTGGCGAGGCTCACACCGGGCTGACCAGCGAGTTCTTGCCGACAAAGGCTCCCCATCATGACGCCATAGCGCGTGTGATGTCAGGGAGCCGCCCATCAGGAAACTGATGGGCGGCTTCTCTCTTTTTGCTGCACGAAAGCAATTCCCTATCGGCGAGCTTGGGAAGCGGAACGGCCTCCAAAACCGTATCCAGGGGGTTCGACTCCTCCCGCCGGTGCTCGGCGCTGCCTATTCAGCGCGAACCTTGATAACAGAAGACTTTTCCCAAAGCTCGTCCCCGTCGCCGAAAGAGGCAGCCAGGACGAGCGCCGGTGGAGGCGTGCACTCGTCTCCACCTCACCCCTGTAGCTCAGGTGGACAGAGCGCCGCACTACGAATGCGGAGGTCCCAGGTTCGAGTCCTGGCAGGGGTACAGGTCGGCGTATCGGAGGGGGATACGCCGGTCGACGGATGCGAGGGGCACTGGCGACCCCGCCTGATTTGGGATCAGGAGTCACCGCGTTCGACTCGCGGGCGTCCGACTGAGCAGTACGACAAGGAGGATTGGCCGAGCCAGGTAAGGCAACCGTCCCGAAAACGGTGGTCGGCGTGAGAGCGTCGCGCAGGTTCGAATCCTGCATCCTCCGCAAGCCCTCGTGGTCCAACGGATACGACGCCGGCGTCCGAAGCCGGGAACGCAGGTTCGACTCCTGCCGAGGGCACGCTGGTCCCAACTCGGCCCACTTCACGACGGTCGTGCGGCGGCTTGCAAAGCCGTTGGACTCCGGGTTCGACTCCCGGGTGGGTCTCCATCGCAGAGTGACCATCTGGCGACACAGTTGCGTAGGTGGCAATAGAGTTCCACCGCCGCAAGCGCCTGCGCTACATTCGGACGTACGTTCGAATGGGGGTATCCAGGTGTCCTTGAAGGAGCTCACGAGTCGCGACGCGGTGCTCACGGCAGTACAGCAGTGCGATGTCATCGACCCAGGAGCAGCCGGGGCCGGGTTCACTCGTGCCTTCGTCCTTGAACTCGACGGCAAGTACTACCACGCCGAGAAAGTCGCCAGTCTCGCGTACAAGGTTCAGCATCCAGACCGCGACAAACTCCCTGTCTCGGCTCTCACCGGAGAGGCCGCAGCACGCCGCCTCAGTCGACTTGGTTTCGCGAGCTCCACAACAACCCGAGTATGGCCCCCACTGCTTGGAGCGGAGTACTCCAACCGAACCGCCATCCGGAACGCCTTTGGCGGCAACGGAGTCGCCGGGATCACCACGTTTCTTGGCGGCGGTGCACTCAACATTTTCTCCGACGAAGAGGGGCCGTACGCCGACGAACCACCAGACGCACTAAACCCCTTTGAATATCGCGGCGAGGGGCGCGAAGGTAACCAGAAGCTGCTACGAGGCAACCTGGCACTCGATACCGCTCGCAGAAATCTTGAGGCGGTGCGGTACTGGTACCGACCGGCAGGCGGCACCTTCAAGTTCACTACGTGGGTAGCCATTCTCAGCCGAACGCAGGTGTGGTCACCTGACAACAACAAAAAACTCCGTCTTGAGTATGCGTTCCAAGTGATGGCGGTCCCCGGCCCCGAGCTAGCCACTTGGCCAGATCGTGTGCGCAAGCTCATTGACGACGGAGACATCAAGGACACGCCTCCGCCGCAGCCTCCGGCCAAGAACGCCACGAGCAGCCAGCGAAAGAAGACCTACCAGGACTACCTTCGCCTCATCGACAAGTCATCGAAGGCTGGTCGCGGTGGACGCAAGCCGTCCAAGGGAACCCGAAATCTCTATCCCCGCAGCCGGGCCGTACGTGATGCAGTGCTCGTCCGCGCGGACGGCGACTGCGAAAATGACAGGTGCACAGGCATGCCCTTCGACACCGCACCTGGTGGCAAGGCGATCCTTGAAGTGGACCACGTCGACGATCTCGCACTGAGCGGGCTTGATCACCCATCCGTCATGATCGCGCTGTGTCCGAACTGCCATGCGGCGAAAACCCGCGGAGCCAACCGCGCCGCCATCAAGCGTCGTTTCCGTGACAGGGCTGCCGAACTCCACCGCAAGGCCGACCAGTAACACTCCACAACGGACAGACAAAAAGGCCCTCCCGCGAACGGGAGGGCCTTAGTGCTGTCTCAACCAGACGTGCGCCCGAAGGGATTCGAACCCCTGACCTTCTGATCCGTAGTCAGATGCTCTATCCAGCTGAGCTACGGGCGCTTGTTCAGTTATCAATCTAGCACCTGCCGGAACAGGCACCAGCGGAGGCTCCGGGATTTGAACCCGGGAGGGGGGGTTACCCCCAACCGCATTAGCAGTGCGGCGCCATAGACCAGACTAGGCGAAGCCTCCCAGGCCCAACGACCACTGCTCAAATAGGTTACACACCCCCTGGACCCCCTCGGAAGGCACCCCCCTTAGACGCGTTGCAGGGCTCTGAGCAGGCCTGATGGGCGTCCGCCGAGTCCTTCGGCTTCGAAGACGGCGACGCCGACGCGAGGGAGGTCGCGGGCCGCGGGGTAGGCGAGGTAGCGCGGGACCCAGCGCGGCTGGAACTTCGCGTTGAAGCGGTAGAGGGTCTCGATCTGGATCCAGCGTGAGAAGAATCGCAGTGTCCGGGCGGACAGGCGGGCGACGGGGCCGGCGCCGATGCGTTGGCCTTGCTCCAGCACCGCGCGGAAGGCGGCGAAGTTCAGGGAGACGTGCTGGGCGGGCGTCGTCAGAAGCAGCTCGGAGATCATCAGTTCGTTGACGCCGTTGTCGGCGGTCCGGTCGCGGCGCATGACGTCCAGTGACAGGCCTTTCTCACCCCAGGGGACGAATTGGAGGACGCCGCGCACCTGGCCGTCGTGCTCGGCGGTCACGAGGACCGAGCCGGGGTCGCCCATGCGACCGAGGGCCATCGAGAAGCCGCGTTCCGTATCCGTGCCTCGCCAGGTGGCGGCGAGGGCACGGAGTTCGTCGAGTTCCGCAGCTGCTAGGTCTTCGGCCTTTCGGATGCGCGCGGTGTAGCCGGCGCGCTTCGTGCGTGAGACGGCTTGGCGGACTCCGCGCATGACGCGCCCTTCGAGGGTGAAGGTGTCAGTGTCGACGACGGCCTCGTCGCCGATCTCCAGCACTTCGAGGCCGAAGCGGGCCCAGACGGTCGCGCCCAATTCCGAGCAGCCCATGGTCGCCGGGGTCCACGCGTACCGCCGGCAGACGTCCAGGTACTCCTCGATCGCGCCGGGCCACGCTTCCGGGTCACCGAGCGGGTCCGCCGAGCACAGCGCGACCCCGGCGATCACCCGATAGGTCACCGCGGCCTTCCCCGACTTCGAGAAGACCACGAACTTGTCTCGGCGTAGCGCGAAGTACCCCAGCGAGTCACGCTCCCCCAACAGCCCCCTGAGCCGCTCGACCTCCTCGTCGGTCAGCTCCGGGGCGGGTTCGGCCGAGCGGAGCAGGAAGTACGCCGCCAGCAGCATCGCGCCGATCCCGAACAGCAGGCCGACCGCGGCCGACAGGTCTTCCAGCCACAGCGCGGGGAACGTCACCGGGCCGCTCACGCCGATCAGGGCCAGCGCCGACTGCGCCAGGCGGTCGCCGACACCCGCGTCGACAGGCGCGACTGACAGCAGCGCGAAGTTGATCGCGACGCCGGCGACCGTCAGTTGCAGGAAGACCCGGATCGCGCGCCACCGGCCGGTCACCGGATCGGGGAGCGCGATGAAATGCCGCCGCGTCGCGATCAGGGCGATCAGCAGCGCGAGCGACACGAGTCCCGCGCCGAGGGTGTGCCGCAACCCGAGATGCGACACCGCCAGCAACGCGGCCGCGGCGACCGCCAATTGCCAGGCCCGGCGCTTCCGTCGTTTGAGACCGGTGGCGAGCAGCATCAGCAGCACCCCGGTCACCAGCGCGACCGTCGCCGCGCCGACCGTGGCCTCGTGGGGCAGTTCCAGCCAGGCGGCGACGTGTCCGCGCAGGGTGCGCCGCCCGGCCGGGACCAGCACCGAGACCAGTGCCAGCAGCCCGGCCAGCCGCGTCACCCAGGTGATCACCGCCACCGAGGTGGCGCCCGCCACCCGCCAAGCACCCGCCAAGTTCCGCCCCTGTCAGCTCCTTGCCAGCTCTACGAACGGTACAAGGGCGTCGGGGTTCAGCAGGGCATCCCGGCTGACGGCGCGGTCAGGTGAGACCCCCGAAAGGATCTTCTTGACCGGGACCTCGCACTTCTTGCCGTTGAGCGTGCGGGGCACCTCGCTCACCTGGACGAACCGGTCGGGCACGTGCCGCGGCGAGAGGGCTCCGCGCAGTTCCTTGCGCAGCGCGGGTTCGACCTCGTCGAGCGACGCGCCTTCGGTCAGCACGAGGAAGCACAGCAGCTGCCCGTCCTCGTTGCCCGCCGCCGAAGTGTCGATCACGAGCGAGTCCGCGACCTGGTCGAACGATTCGACGACGCGGTAGAACTCGGCCGTGCCCATCCGGACGCCGCCGCGATTGAGCGTCGAATCGCTGCGCCCGTAGATGACGGCGGAGCCGCGGCCGGTGATCCGGATCCAGTCGCCGTGCCGCCAGATCCCCGGGTACATCTCGAAATACGCCTCGCGCAGCCGCGAGCCGTCCGGGTCGTTCCAGAAGAACACCGGCATCGACGGCATCGGCTCGGTGATCACCAGTTCGCCGACCGTCTCCACCACCGGCTTCCCGTCCTCGTCGAAGGCGGCGACGGCGGCGCCGAGCGCGCGGACCGAGAGTTCGCCCAGCCAGACCGGGACGTCCGGGGCCGACGCGACGAACGCCGCGCACAGATCCGTGCCGCCGGACACCGAGCAGATCTGGACGCGTTTGCCCACCTCGTCGACGATCCACCGGAAACCCTCGACGCTCAGCGGCGCGCCGGTGGATCCCAAGGCGCGCAACGCCGTCAGGTCGAACCGCTCGGCCGGTTTGATCCCGGCCTTCAGGCAGCTCTGGATGTACGGCGCCGACGTGCCGAAGTACGTCACGCGGTGCTGCTCGGCCAGATGCCACAGCACGTTGAGGTCCGGGCTGCCGGGGCTGCCGTCGAAGAGCACGATCGTGGTGCCGGTCAGCAGGCCGGAGATGAGGAAGTTCCACATCATCCAGCCGGTGGTGGTGAACCAGAAGAACCGATCGCCCGGGCCAAGATCGCTTTGCAGGGCAAGGGCTTTGAGGTGTTCGAGGGTGATCCCGCCGTGCCCGTGGACGATGCCCTTCGGCAGACCGGTGGTCCCCGACGAGTACAGGACCCACAGCGGGTGCGCGAAGTCGACGGGCTCGAAGGCCAGCTCCGCGCCTTCGTTGTCGGCGAGCAGTTCGTCCCAGTCGAGGGTGCCGTCGAGGCGGCCGCCGGCGTAGTCGACGAGCACGGTCGCTTCGAGCGTGGGGATCTCGTCGCGCAACGAGTTCACCGTCGACCGGCTGTCGAACCACCGTCCATTGTAGACATAGCCGTTGACCGCGATGAGCACCTTCGGCTCGATCTGCGCGAAGCGGTCGGTGATCGCGCGGACACCGAAGTCCGGCGAGCACGACGACCAGATGGCGCCGAGGCTCGCGGTGGCGAGGAAGGCGATCAGCGTCTGCGGGCAGTTCGGCGCCAGCGCGACGACCCTGTCCCCTTTGGACACTCCGAGCTCGCGCAGCCCTTGCCGCGCGGCGGCGACGGCGGAGCGCAACGCGCCGTATGTCAGCTGCGACGAGAGGCCGTCCTCGCGGTGGAAGATCACGGCGATCTCGTCGTCGGCCTTCGCGGCGCCCGCGACGCCGGGCATGAGCGAGTGCTCGGCGTAGTTCAGCGTGCCGCCCACGAACCACTGGGCGTTCGGCATTTCCCCGGTGAGCACCTCACCGGGCTGCTCGTGCCAGCGCACGCCGAGGAACTCGGCGACGGCGGACCAGAACTCCGGCCCCCGCCGCGCGGAGAACTCCCACAACGCGTTGTAGTCGTCGACCTCCACGCCGCGTTCGGTGCGCAGCCACTGGCGGAACGCGTCGATCTTGGTGTCGGGCAGGCGGCTCGGCTCGGGGCGCCAGAGCACTTCCGGGGCGTCGGCGGTGTGAGTCACCCCGCGATGTTAACCCTCGTTAACCTGCTTGGCGAGCCCCCGTGAACAGCTCGTACGCCATCGACTTCAGCCGTGACGCGTCGAGCGGGGTGACGGTCAGCCACCCTCGGTCGCGCCGGAGCCCGTAGCGGCCGTCGGGGGTGTCGACCCAGGTCAACGTACCCTCTCCGCGCACCCAGCGGCCCTCCCAAGACTTCCTGACCGCGCCGAGCCGCCCGCTGCCGATCCGCTGCGTCGCGATCCGCACCATGACGATGATCTCGGGTTCCCGCAGCCCGGCGTCGCGCAGGACGTCGGAGAACGCCGGCTGCCCGCCGCGTTCCCCCGCCTCGCATGCGGCCGTGTAGTCGTCGACGCGCAGGTTGACCGACAGGCCCCGCCCCTGCTCGCACGGCGGCAAGGCCTGCAGCAGCGTCGCGGCGACGAGCGGTTCCCGCAGGGCCGCCAACTCGACGTCGGTACCCGAAACGCCGATCGCGACCGCGCCGCGATCGGATACGCAGCCGACCGCCCGGTACGCCGGATCCCCGTCGAGCCGCAGGTCGAGCGTGAGTTCGCTGTTCGCGACGGTGTGCAGCAGCCGGACCAGTTCGGGCGCTGGGGCGTCCACCGTGCCGAGGCCGCGTTCCGACAGCGTCGCGCTCGCCGAGGCCACCAGTTCCGCGCGGAACTCCGGTGTCCGCCCGACGTGCGGGACCTCCAGCACCGCGGGCAGTTCGTCGCGTCCGTGCGCCGACCAGAGCAGGAACAGCTCGCCGACGTGCAGCCGGATCCAGTCCATCAGCGACCGCTCCTCGGGTCCTCGCCGATGACCGGCGGGGTGACGTGCCCGCTGAGGCCCCATACGTCGGAATCCTCGACGAGGTAGTCCGGCGCCTTGTGCGCTTCTTCGCCCTGCCGCCCTTGCGAAGGCGCCATCCCCATCGGCATACCGCCGAAGCCGCCCATGCCCGCGGCCGCGGCGCGGGTCCCGGCCGGCTGGCCGGGCTGCCCCGACGGCCCGAAACCACCGGCACCGGCGCCGGACCGGCCGCCTTGCCCGAGCTGTTCCTGGGTTCCTCCGACGGTGCCGGGCGGCGGTGGCACGTAGGCGCCGCTGCCCGCGCCCGGCGCGCGCGGCGCCTCGACCGGCTCCCGCACCTGGATCGGGGCCGCGTCGTCGACGCCGCTGCTGCGTGTCGAGTCGTCCGGCGGCGGGACCGGCTCCGGCTTCGGTTCTTCGGGTTTCGGCTTCGGTTCTTCGGGCGTCTCAAGGATCTTCGGCTGTTTGCCGTACGACGTGAAGCTCGGAACGTTCTCGTAGACCTCGCCGGAGCTGAATTGCATCCGCTTCATCACGTCGGCGGCCTGACGGTGCAGATCCTGCGAGCTCTCGTCGGTGGGTTCGGCGACGATCCGCCCGGCTTCGGCGAACTCGGATCCCGACGGCGCCGAGGCCGACATGGCCTGCGTCGAATCGGAGACCGGGATCGGACGCCGTTTCGGCGGCTCCGGCAGCTTGGGCCGCGGCGCGTGTCCCGGCGGCTCGGGCATCGTGCGGCGCGCGGTTTCGGCGATGTCCGCCTGGCGGCGCACGCAGTTCGCGACGTTCTCCGCCCGCCAGCCCGTCTCGCCCGCCCAGTCGACGAGCTTGACCGCGGCGTCGCGGGCCCTGTCCGCGCCCTCGCCCGTCCAGCCGTCGGCGGTGGCCGCGAGGGCCGCCCTGAGCTCGGAACCGACCCGGTCGAGGAAGGCGCTGATCTTCGTCCACTGCGCGGCGACGGCTTCCGCGCTCGCGAGATCCAGCTCGTTGTGGACCATCGCGTAGAGCTCTCGATGCGAGTAACTCATCCAGTCGATGTCGGCGATGAGGCTTTCGGGGCCCGGTTGTGGTTCGGGCTCCCGCGGCGGCCACGGCATGGGCAGGATGCGCATCAGTGCTCGTCCTTCCGCTCGTGGCCGACGATGTCCTCCATGTCGAACCGGCGGGCGACCCGTTCGAGCTGCTCCTGGCCCTCCTCGTCCGCGGCGACGTACATCTTCCGCGCCGCCATCACGGTGAGCTGGAAGTCCTTGAGGACCTTCGCGAAGTCCTTGAGCACCGGCACGGCCGCTTCGGTCCCCTTGTTCGCGGCGCCCTGGAAGCGATCGCTCATGGTGTGCCCGACGACGTTGTCGCCCAGTTTCAGCGGCGCGTTGAACTCCGTCGAGTCCTTGATGAGCGCGTTGAGCTCCTGGCGCGCCTTGAGCAGGGCGTCGACGAGCTTCTTGGCGGCGTCCTCGGAGACCTTGACGGCCCCTTTCTTGGCATCGGTCTTGGAGTCCCGGATCTGACCCGCCACCGGAGCCAGCGCCGGAGCCGAAGCTCCGAACGCGGCTTGTGGCGTCACGGGCACCTTGGGTGACTGTGCCATTCGACCCTCCCCTGTCACATCTTGAGGGGAATGCTAGCGCGAACGGGGTCAGCGCAGGTGGGCGTCGAACCAATTCAACGTGCGCTGCCAGGCCTCCGCCGCCGCGTCCGGGTCGGCGTCGAAGCGGTGATTGGCGCCCGGGTAGTGGACGACGTTCGTCGCGACGTTCGCCGTCGCCGCCGCGTCACGCAGCTGCTCGACCTCGGCGCCTCCGGCCTCGTCGCCGGCGTCGCCGTACATGCCGAGCCACGGGCTGGTGAGCCGTCCCGCGATTTCGACGAGGACCGGCAGCCCGGTGACCCCCTGCCCGCCGACGCTGACCGCCGCGCCCAGCCTGCGGTTGGACGCCACGACCAGCGCGGCCGTGCCCCCGAGGTCGAAACCGACGACACCGACGAGATCCGCTTGGACACCGCGTTCCGCGAGCCAGGAGAGCGTCGCGTCGGTGGCTTCGAGCAGGTCCTGCTGCGTGAGGTTGTCCCGGTCGAGATGCGGTGTGACGGTGAGCCAGCCTTCGCCGGCGAGACCGGCCAGGAGCAGGCCCAAACCCTCTTCGACCTCTTCGGCCCCCTCGTGCAGCACCACGAGTCCGCCGCGGACGACACCATCCGGTTCGGCGAAGGTCAGGCGCAGCGTGTGGCCGTCGGCGTGCTGATGTTCCACGGTGGTCGTCAGGGTCATTCCTCCATCAGACCACTCTTAGGTAAATATTCGGAGCTTGCGCTCGCGCGGGAGGATACGGTGTCGGAGCCGTCCCCCAGACGTAGGAGCGCCGAAGATGTCACCTGTTTCGCCGCGTGCGGATCTCGAATCGTTGCCGAAGTACGTCCCTGGCCGGACAATCCAGGGCGCGATCAAGCTGGCGAGCAACGAGGTCCCCGGTGGCCCGCTGCCGAGTGTGGCGCAGGCCATAGCCGAGACGGCGCAGGGCATCAACCGGTACCCGGACATCACGGCTTCCGCGCTCGTCGAGCGGCTGGCCCGCGAGCTGAACGAGTCCGTCGACCGGATCGCCATCGGCTGCGGTTCGGTTTCCCTTTGCCAGCAGATGATCCAGGCTCTGTGCGGCCCGGGCGACGAGGTCGTCTTCCCGTGGCGCTCGTTCGAGGCGTACCCGATCGTCACGCAGGTGGCGAACGCCGTGAGCGTGAAGGTGCCACTCACGGCCGGGCACGGGCTGGACCTCGACGCGATGCTCGCCGCGATCACGCCGAAGACGCGGCTGGTCTTCGTGTGCAACCCCAACAACCCGACCGGAACGGTCCTGCGGCGCGCGGAACTCGAGCGCTTCCTCGACGCCGTCCCCTCGGGCGTCCTCGTCGTGCTCGACGAGGCGTACAAGGAGTTCGTGACCGACGCCGAGGTGCCGGACGGCGTCGAACTCGCGCGCGGCAGGGACAACGTCGCGGTGCTTCGGACGTTCTCGAAGGCGTACGGCCTCGCCGGCCTTCGCGTGGGCTACGCGGTGGCGCCGGAAGCGATCACCGTCGCGCTGAAGCAGGTCTACGTCGCGTTCTCGGTGAACATGATCGCCCAGGCGGCGGCCATCGCCTCGCTCGACGCGGCCGACGAACTGCTGGAACGCTGCAAGGAGATCGTCTCGGAACGCACCCGGGTCCGGGATGCGTTGGTGGCCAAGGGTTACGAGGTGCCGGAGACGCAGGCGAACTTCGTCTGGCTGCCGCTGGGCGAGCGGACGACGGAGTTCGCGGAGCACGCCCTAGAGCGGAAGCTGATCGTGCGCCCCTTCGCGGGCGAAGGCGCGCGTGTGACCATCGGGACGCCGGAGGAGAACGACCTCTTCCTCGAAGCGGCTGGGGACTTCCCGCGCTGACAAGGGTTTCGCCGCGGCCCGCACTTCGTGGACGGAGTGCGGGCCGTTTCCTTCTCGCGTGCCATGAAAGGTCCTTTCCTTGCAAATTTTGCAAGGAAAGGACCTTTCATGGCGTTCGCCGGGGGGTGTCGGTCGGGGTGCGGGCGGTTCTTACTTGAGGAGTAGCTGCACCATCGCGGCGACGCCGACCACGACGATCACGCCGCGCAGCACCTTCGGCGAGAGCTTGCGGCCGATCTTCGCGCCGAGCTGACCGCCGATCGTCGACCCGACCGCGAGCAGCGCGACCACGGGCCAGCTGACCGGCGCGATGAAGGCGTAGATCGTGCCCGCGACGATGTTCACGACGGCGGACAGGGCGTTCTTGACGCCGTTGAGGCGCTGCAGCGACTCCGACATCAGCATCCCCATGACGGCCACCATCATCACGCCCTGCGCGGCCGTGAAGTATCCGCCGTAGATGCCGATCAGGAAGATCAGGAACAACAGGAGCGGCCCGATCTTGTGGACCTTCCCGTTCTCCTCGCGGCGCTTCGCGACCCAGGCGGCCACGCGCGGCTGGACGATCACGAGTACCACCGCGAGCCCGACCAGCGCGGGTACGACGGTCTCGAAGGCGTCCTTCGGCAACGAGAGCAACAGGATGGTCCCGCAAATCGCGCCGAAGAACGACGCCACCGCGAGTTTGACGACCTCGGGCCAGTAGCCCTTGAGCTCCTGCCGGTAGCCGATCGCCCCGCTGACCGTGCCCGGGGCGAGGCCGATCGCGTTGGACGTCGTCGCCGTCAGCGGCGAGTAGCCGAGCGCGACCAGGACCGGGAACGTCACGAGCGTGCCCGAACCGACGACCGTGTTGATGGTGCCCGCCCAGAGCCCCGCGATGAAGATCACGACCGCGTGCCACCACGTCATAAAGCACTCACGTCCGCACCCTAAGCACCGTTACCTCCTTTCGCGCTCCGGATGTGTCTAGTCGAACATTCAACGAGCCCGTTATGTCCCGTTCGACGGGGAGAACACGCAGAACTCGTTGCCTTCCGGATCCTCGAGGATGTCCCAGTCGATCTCGCCGTCCCTGGCCCGGACGAGCCGCGCGCCGGCGGCGACCAACTCGGCCGTCGAGCCGAAGACGTCGATGTGCATACGGTTCTTCACGGTCTTCGCCTCGGACACCGGGTTGACCCAGATCAGCGGGCCACGACCGGCCGGATCCTCGATCGCGACCGGCCATTCCACCGGCCGCTCGTCCCGGTGGCGGCGGACGTAGCCCATCGCGGCGCACCACCAGTCCGCGAGGGCCTGATGATCGCTCGCGTCGAGACAGATGTCCTTGAACACCGCCGCCATGTCAGTTCTCCTCCGGCAGATGGGCCGCGGTGATCTCCGTGGCGACCGTCCAGCCGAGTGTCAGGTACAACGCGCGCCCCTCCTCCGTCGCGACCAGGACCGCCCGCTCCGCCCCGGCGGCGACCGCCACCTCGTCGAGCCTGCGCATCACGAACCGGCCCAGCCCTCGCCGCTGGTGCTCGGGCTCCGTCACGACCTGATCGATCACCGCCGTGCCACCGGCTATGGCGACCCGGCCGGTGGCCGCGCGCGAACCGTCGGGGGCGCGCACCACGACGTCGGTGACGACGCCGTCGCCGACCAGCTCCGCCCGGTACGGCTCGGGCGCGGCCATGACGGGACGGAGCGCGATCGGCGCGCTCATCAGGTATTCCGGCGGACCCACCTGCCACTCCGGCGGCACCGTCTTCGCCACTTCCTCACGGGAACCGCTCACCTTCAACCACGTTCCGGGCTCGGTCAGCGAACTCGCCCGGCTCGCGACCGATCCGGTGTCCGCCAGCACGTACCGCACGCGATGCCCCGGACGCCCGACGTCGAGCCGGTAACCGTCCGGCTCGGCGACGGGGACCCCGACGCCGCGGGAGAGCGCCCAGCCGTGCACCCATGCCTTGATCAGCCCTGCCACCCCAGTCATCGGCACAGGATGACATCCCGCACCGACAATTCCGGACGTCCCGCCGGGCCTGCGAGGATGGGGCCGTGGCCGACGACGAGCGCGAACAGGTGTGGAGTGCGACCGTCGATCATCTGCGCACGATGATCGACTCGGGCAGGCTCCCCGCCGGGTCGAGACTGCCCGCCGAACGGGCGCTCTGCGAGCAGCTCGGGATCAGCCGCGGTTCGCTGCGGCAGGCGTTGCGGGTGCTGGACTCCATCGGTTACGTGCAGGTGCGGCCGGGTTCGGGCACCTACGTCCGCGAGAACCTCGGCGAACAGCCGCTGCGCGGGTGGTTCTCCGAACACGAGCAACTGGTCGAGAAGCTCTTCGACCTGCGGACCACCGTCGAGCCGACGCTCGCCGAGCGGCTCGCGCTCGAGCACACGCCGCGGGTGCTCGCCCGGCTGGAAAGCACCGTCGACGAGATGGACCAGGCCGCCGCCGACGGCGACATGCTGCGCGTGATCGCGGCCGACGCCGAATTCCACCGGGTGATCGCGGGCAACGCCGGCAACGACGACGTCACCGATCTGCTGCGTTCGGTGCTCTCGCTGGTCGGCGAGGAGCGGCGGGCGGCGCTGCGGCTTCCGGGGCAGATCCGCAAGGCCGTCGACGAACATCGCGCGATCCTCGAAGCGATCCGCCGGTCGGACGCGGCGGCCGCGCGGGAGATCACCTTGCGGCATCTGCTCGACGCCAAGACCTACGTCCACGACTACACGTCCGGGGATTAACGCTTCCTTGATGGCGCGACCGCTCTCGCGCGAGTATTGTTTTCAGAAGTTTGTGAAACTTCTGACGGGGGTGTGCGGTGGAGAAGGTCCGGTTCACCGAAGAGAAGGCGACGATGCTCGCCACGTTGTACGGCCGGGCGCTCGACGCCCGCGGCGAGCGGCCGATCCTCGGCGACAAGGCCGCCGACGAGGCCGTCAAGCAGATCGACTACGACTTCGCCTCGCTGGGCGTGAACGCCGACATGGGGCTCACCGTCGCGCTGCGCGCCAAGCCGATGGACGAATGGGCCGCGTCGTTCCTCCGGGAGCACCCGGACGCGACCGTCGTCCAGCTCGGCTGCGGGATGGACAGCCGCGTGTACCGCGTCGACCCGCCGCCCACGGTGCGGTGGTTCGACGTCGACTACCCCGAGGTCGTCGACCTGCGCGCCCGGCTCTATCCCGAACGGGACGGCTACCGGACCATCGGCTCGTCGGTGACGGACTTCGGCTGGATCGACGAGATCCCGTCGGACAAACCCGGTCTGGTGATCGCGGAGGGGCTGACGATGTACCTGCGGCCGTCCGAAGGCGAGGAATTGCTGCGGCGGCTGATCGCGCATTTCCCGCAGGGCGGCGAAATGGTCTTCGACATCTTCAGCAGGCTGGGGATCAAACTGCAGAAGCTGAATCCCGTTGTCCGCAAAGCCAACGCGACGCTGTACTGGGGCATCGACGAGATTTCCGAATTGGAGCGGCTCGGGCTGACGCTGGTGTCCAAACTCGATTCGACGGATTACGCGACACCTGAGGTGAAGGACCGGCTCTCCGGGTCGATGCGGGCGCAGCTGTGGTTCGCGGGGCTGTTCCCGGCGTTCAAGAAGATGGGGCGGATCCTGCGGATGCGGTTCTGAGGCGCGGTAGAACGCATTTAGTCCTCTGAATGCGTTCTACCGCAGGTACCTCAGCGTGACTCGAGTACCCGCTCCACGAACCGGTGCAGCTTGTCCTCCAGCCGGAAGACGCGTTCTTCGAGCGACAGCGTTTCCGCCGGCTGCGGCACGTCCGACTTCAGCTCGCCGCGGATGTACTGGCTGCACGCCAGATTCGCGCACGCGTAGATGCCGAGCGTGTTGCCCTCGCGCCCCAGCTTCCCGGCGCGGCGGCCGGAGAACAGCGCGATGTCGGACAGCGGATGTGTCGTCGTGCACAGGCCGCACATGTTGCTCAGCAGCACACGGCCCTTCGGCCGGGGCGCGGCGCGCAGGGAAAGCCCGACGGTCTCCCCGCGGTACGGCAGCACGAGATACGCCCGCGCGGCGGCCTTCGGATCGCGCCAGCCGAGGAATTCCCTTTTCTCCCAAGGGATCTCTTCGGGCCGGGCGGGCAGCGTGACTCCCTTGGCCTCGCCTCGGGTGCAGTTCACGAAGGACGCTCTGATCTCGTCCTGGCCCAACGGTTCCATGCCCGCACGGTAACCACCGCGCCCGGGAACCGGCGAACCTTTTTCCGCCGGAGGTCATACGATCACCGGGTGCGCGCGAAGACGATGTCGAGCCGGTTCCGGCTGGTGCTCAGGACCAGTCTCGGCTTCGCCGCGCTCGGCGTCGGATCCAGTGTGTGCGGCGCCGGTGTCGTGGCGTTGCTGCTGCTCCTGCAGGGCCTTCCGAGCGAGGTCGGCGATCGCGGCTGGATCCTCGGCGTCACCGCGGCCGGGATCGTGGCGCTGTCGCTGATCGTCGGCACCGTGTGGACGGCATGGCTGCAGCGGCGCACGGCGGTCTGGTTCGTCTTCGGCCGCCCGCCGACGAAGGCCGAGGCCGAGCGGGCGCTCCGGCTCCCGATCGACATGGGGATCGTGAGCGGCACGCTCTGGCTGATCGGCACGATCGTGCTCGGTTCACTCGCGCGGGTGCTCGGGTCCTGGATGGACGCGCTCGGGATGGCGCTGGTCATCGGGCTCGGTGGGTTGACGACGGTCGGCCTCACCTATCTCGCCGCGGAATGGGTCGCCCGGCCGGTGATGACGATCGCGCTCAAGGTGACGCCGCCGAAGGGGACGCTCAAGGTCACCGTGCTGACCAGGGTGGTCGTCACCTGGTCGCTGGCGAGCGGGGTCCCGTTCCTCGGCGTGCTGCTGGTGGCCACGCCGCCGGATCTCGGCCAGGGCGACCACGTCGCGAGCCTGATCATGCTTTCGGTGATCGGGCTGGGCGTCGGCGCGATCGGGACGGGCCTGCTCGCGAAGGCCGTCGCGACCCCGCTGCACCGCCTGCGGATAGCGCTCGACGAGATCGCCCGCGGCAACAAGGAGGTCGTGGTCGAGGTCGACGACTCCAGCGAGATCGGCCTGCTGCAGACGTCGGTCAACGACCTCGCCGCCGGGCTGCGCGAGCAGGAACGGATGCGGGACCTCTTCGGCAGGCACGTCGGGGACGAGGTCGCGCGGCACGCGCTCGAGTACGGCGCCTCCCTTTCGGGTGATGTGCGCGAGGTGACGGCGCTGTTCGTGGACGTCGTCGATTCGACGGCCTTGGCGAGCCGCACCCCGCCCGAAGACCTGGTGAAGATGCTCAACCGGTTCTTCACCAGCGTGGTGCACGCGGTCGGGGCGCGGGGCGGGCTGGTCAACAAGTTCCAGGGTGACGCCGCGCTCTGCGTCTTCGGCGCCCCGACCCGGCTCGCGGACGCGCCGACGGCCGCGCTTTCGGCCGCGCGGGCGATCCGGGACGCGGTCCAGGAGACCGGCGAGCTCGACCTCGGCATCGGCGTCGCGAGCGGCCGGGTCTTCGCCGGTCAGCTGGGCACCAGCAGCCGGTTCGAGTACACCGTCATCGGCGACGCGGTGAACGAGGCCGCGCGCCTGACCGAGTACGCGAAAGCCGCCGACGGCCGGATCCTGGCGAGCGAAGCGGTGCTCAAAGCGGCCTTGGAGAGCGAGCGCTCGCACTGGGAGCCGTACGCGGAACTGGAGCTTCGCGGGCGTCAAGAACCGACGCACGCCTGGGCGGCGCTCAGCCCGGAATGACGTCCGGCCAGCGCAGCAACGTCGAACCCCAGGTCAGCCCGGCCCCGAACGCCCCCATCACGACGCGGTGCCCAGGCTGGAGCGCGCCCTCCTTGGCCGCGTCGGCCAGCGCGATCGGGATGGACGCCGCGCTCGTGTTGCCCACCTTCTCGATGTTCGAGTACATCACGTCCTCGGCGAGCCCGAGCTGCTTCGCGCAGGTCTGCAGGATGCGGATGTTCGCCTGGTGCCCGATGAACCGGTCGATGTCGCCGACCGCCCAGCCCGCGGCGCCGACCACAGCGCGCGCCGATTCGGCCATGCGCGCGCAGGCGTGCCGGAAGACGGTCTGGCCCTGCATCACCAGATAGTGGTCACGCGGGTCGTCCGAGCGGCGGTTCTTCGCGCCACCGGCCTCGACCCAGAGCAGTTCCGCCAGTTCGCCTTCGCTGTGCAGGTCGAACGGGCCGAGCGCGCCGAGTTCGTCCGGGTCGCCCGCGCGCAGCAGGACGGCGCCCGCGCCGTCGCCGAAGATCGGCACCGTGCCGCGGTCCTCGGGGTCGACGAGCGAGGTGAAGGCGTCGGCGCCGATCACCAGCACCCGCCGCGCGACACCGGCGGCGATCAGCCCGGCGCCGGTGGCGAGCCCGTAGACGAACCCGCTGCACACGGCGTTGACGTCGAAGGCGGCGACACCGTTCAGCCCGAGCTTCGTCGCGACCTGCGGCGCGCTGGCCGGGCACAGCTGGTCGGCGGTCGACGTCGCCAGCACGACCGCGTCCGCCTCGGTCTCCCCCGCCGAGGTCAGCGCCCGTCGCCCCGCCTCGACGGCGAGATCCACAGTGGACGTCCCGGGATCGACGACCCGGCGCTCGGCGATGCCGGTCCGCGAGCGGATCCACTCATCGGAGGTGTCCAGCCGCTGGGCGATCTCCTCGTTGCCCACCACGCGCGGAGGCAGCCAAGAGCCGAGACCGGCGAGAACGGCCACCTGAGATGAGGGCACCAAGAAATCCTTTCGCGGGGGAAATGAGAGGTCTGCCATTCACTTGTAAGCGCTACCATTCAGTAGACCCGTCAGTTGTGTTCCGGGTCACAATTCAAAGAATTCTCACCTTCGCCCCGGGCGTGACCGACGCCGCGCGAGGGCGCGATCAAAGAACAGGCGCCGGGGAGAGCCGTCCGGTTAGCCTGACCTGGTGCACACACCCGACCTCGACCGCCTGGACGTCGCCATCCTCGCCTGCCTGCAGTCCGACGCCCGCACGATCGCCGAGCACATCGGCGCGAAGGTGGGCCTGTCGGCGGCGGCCGTGCAGCGGCGGATCAAGCGGCTGCGCGAGGCCGGGGTGATCGAACGCGAGGTCGCGGTGCTGTCGCCGGCGGCGCTCGGGCTGTCGATGACGTTCGTGGTGATGGTCGAGATGGAGCGGGAGAACCTCGCGGTGCTCGACGGGTTCCGCCGTCAGGTGCTCGCGGACGACAACGTCCAGCAGTGCTACTACGTCACCGGCAACGCCGACTTCGTGCTCGTGGTGACCTGCCGGGACATGGCGGATTTCGAGACGTTCACGCGGCGGATGTTCTTCGACAACCCGAACGTGCGGCACTTCACGACGTCGGTGGCGATGGACCGGGTCAAGACCGGGCTGTCCCTGCCGCTGGAGCCCTGAGGGTCCAAAAAGGACTCCCTGACCTCGTCACCACGGGTATCGGCCCGAACGCAAGGGGTCTGTGCCCGGCGTTACACCACTATGGACATATGCAGCCGATAGCGTGAACGTGGCGACAGTCGCGTCATCCGGCCCGTGCCCGGCCATCTCCTCCCCGAGACGAAAAGTTCGCGCCGCGCGAACCACGAGAGCACTGAGGAGTGGCCGTGCACACCGACGCAATTCACCAGAGCCAGTTCGTTCTGCTGAACAACAGCAGCACGCCCGTTCTCTCCCGCCTGTCCTTCCACGCCGGCGAACCGTTCGCGGTCACCGTGTCGTTCCGGACCGAGCGCGGCCGGTGGGTCGAGTGGACCTTCGCGCGTGAGCTGCTCGTCACCGGCCTCACCGATCCCGCCGGGCTCGGCGACGTCCGCGTCCGCCCCGACCTCTCCGAGGACGAGGCGATGCTGACGCTCGAAATCGAGTCACCCGACGGTTATGCGTCGTTCGAGCTGGAACGCGAGGACGTGGAGACGTTCCTCGAGTCCACTTACGACCTGGTCCCGCTCGGGTCCGAGAGCGAGCACTTCGACGTCGAAGCGCTGATCGAGGAGATCAGCAACGTCTGAAAACTTTCCCGCGGCACGAAAACGAAGGGCGGCCCGAGTGCGCTGGAGGCACTCGGTCCGCCCTTCGTCCTGTGTCAGCCCAGGACCAGGGAGGTCCCGGTCGCGGACAACGCCGGCCGGACCGGGAAGAAGTAGGTCACCGAGCTGTTGCCGCCGGACAGCATGCCCTGCGCCTGGTTGCCCGCGATGAACGAGCCGCCGGAGTCGCCGGCCTGCGAGCGGACGTTGGTGGCGGTCATGCCGTAGACCGTGCCTTCGGCGTAGCGGACGGTCTGGTTCTTGGCGCCGACGGTGCCGCAGGTCCAGCCGGTGGTCGAGCCCGACTTGCAGACCGAAGCGCCGGTGGCGGCGACGGTCGAGCCGCTCACCCGGGTGCCGTTGTTGATGATGCCGCGCGGCGTCCAGTTGCTGTTGACCCGGACGTGTCCGTAGTCGTTGGTCGGGAAGCTGACGCGGGCGAACGAGCCCATCGCGACCCGGTTCGAGCCGGTCACCGTGCCCGGGCCGCAGTGCCCGGCGGTGAGGAAGCCGCCGTTGACCGAGAAGCCGATCGAGCAGCGCGAAGAGCTGTTGATGTAGTAGGCGTCACCGCCGCGGACGTCGTACTTGAGGGTCGGCACCGAAGTGGTCTCGACCACCGAGACGGCGGTCTTGTCCACCTTGGCCTTCTCCAGGTACGAGTCGACGACGCCGCTCTTGCCCGGCAGGACGTTCACCGTCACCCGGTTGGTCTTGGTGTCCACGCCCCAGCCGGTGATCGCGCCGTCCGCCGCGCGCTCACTCGCGTTCAGTCTGTCCACAGTGGAATCGAGCTGGGCGGCCGAGAAGCGGACCAGTTCGGCCTCCGCGCCGCTGGCGAGGACTTGGCCGAGTTTCGCCGCGTCCGTCACGCCGACGCGGAGCTTGCCGGTGGCCTCGTTGTAGCTCGCGCCGCCGAAGCTGCCGGCGAGCGCCGAGGCGAGCGCCTGTTCGAGCGTGCCGGCGGCGGTCTCGCTCTGGATCCGGGCGAGTGCCTGGTCGGCGGTCAGGCCGAGGTCCCGTTGCAGGGCGGGGACCATCTCGGCGTTGAGCAGAGTGTTCGAGGTCGCTGCCGCGGGGGTACCCGTGACGAGCGCGCCGGTGGCCAGTGCTGCCGTGGCGGCCACACCGAGGAGCTTCGTGATCTTCATGCTTCTCCCTCGTCATCACGCACGGCTCCGGTTCGCCATGCGATGGCCCTCCCCTGACGGGTGAGGGTTCTGGACTCCGGGGAAGGCCGCAATCCGGGTCGGCGCGGGATAGGTATACCCATTCTTCGGGAACCGAATCCCCTGCTCCACGGGCGGCCACCTAGAGCAGGCACCCGGACGGACACGTCCGTAAGTAGGGTTTCGAGCGAATACCTTGCGTAGTCGTTTCCACCCCCTGAACGTGGGATGAATCGCCGAATCGGGTTTGTGGCCGACGTTTCGGGTGTCCGGTGATTTTCCAACCGATGATCCGTCAGCCAACCGGTGACGCTGCGTCCTCGAACGGCCTCAAGGGGTGCCCGGGGTGTCCGTGTTGGGTGGTTTACGACCCGGTAGGCAGTGCTTAGGCTCCGCAGGACAACGCACAAGATCGTGTCGGGCTCAGCGGGAACTCCCCACCGAGGAGCGCATGATGTGGCTTGCCACCCCTCGCCCGACCTCGGTTTCGGTCCGCGCCGGATCGACGGCATTAGTGGGCCGCGACGTCGAGGTCTCGGCGATCGTGAAGATCCTGCTGCGCCGTCCCGCCGCCGTGCTGATCGAAGGCGAACCCGGGATGGGCCGCAGCAGGCTGCTCGAAGAGCTGGCCGGGCGCCGCGAGTTCGCGTCCGCCCGGGTGCTCTCGGGCGCCTGCCAGCCGATGCGCGAGCCGTTCCCGTTCGGGCCGGTGCTCGAAGCGCTGCGCTCGGCGGGCGACCGGCCGCTCGGACCGCTCAGTCCGGTGGCCGGGGTGCTGAGACCCTTGCTGCCCGAACTGGCGGAAAGCCTTCCGCCCCAACCGGAACCGCTCGCCGACCCATGCGCCGAACGCCACCGTCAGTTCCGTGCCGTCCGTGAACTCCTGATCGCCTGCGGGCCCGCGCTCGTCTTGATCGACGACCTCCAGTGGGCCGACGAAGGCACCCGCGACCTCTTGCGTTTCCTCGCCGCCGCGATGCCCGCCGAGCTGGCCGTCGTCGCGGCCTACCGGACCGGTTCCCCCTCCGGGCACGGTGCCGGCATCCCGTTCCGCACCCCGCCGAACGTCCAGACCGCCCGCGTGACGCTGGGCCCCCTCGATCTCGACGCCGTCGGGAAGCTCGCGGAGGAACTGCTGGACCTGCCGAGGGTTTCCGCGCCGTTCACCGCGAAGCTCCACGAAAGCACCGCCGGGATCCCGTTCGTGGTCGAGGAGACACTGCGGGCGCTGCGGGACGCGGCGGGACGGCTGCCGATCGGCGAGGTGCTGGGCGACCGGCTGCTGGAAAGCCTGGAAGTCCCGATCTCCCTGCGTGAGGCCATCACCGAACGGCTCGACGCGCTGCCGGAACCCGCCGTCCGGCTCGCCCGCGCGGCGGCGGTGCTCGCCGTCCCCTCCGAACCGGCCGTGATCGGTGAACTCGCGTGCCTCGACGGCGACGCCCTCCGCACCGCCCTGTTGTCCACTTTGGACGGCGGAGTGCTCGGCGAACTCGGCGGCGACCGCTACGGCTTCCGGCATCCCTTGGCCCGCAAGGCCGTCTACGACACGATCAGCGGCCCGGAACGGACTTTGCTGCATTCACGCGCCATCAAGGTGCTCGCCGAGCAGCCCGCCCCGCCGCTGACCCTGCTGGCGAACCATTCGCGCGCGGCGGGCCGGACCGGGCAATGGCGCCACTACGCCGAAGCCGCCGCCGACGAGGCCATCGCCCACGGCGACACCTCACGCGCCATCGACCTGCTCCAGTCCGTGCTGGCCGAGGCCGGACTCGGCGAGGACGACGTCGCGCGGTTGGCCACGAAGCTCAGCCAGGTCGCGCTGCGCGGGTTCCGCCCGGACGTCATCGAGACACTGGAGCGGATCCTCGAAGACCTCACCGACCTGCGCCCGAGCGTGCGCGGGACGATCCGGCTCAGCCTCGGGATGCTGCTGGTCCGCACGATCGGGCGGCTCGGCCGCGGCCGGGTCGAGGTGGAGAAGGCGATCACCGAACTGGTCGACGAGCCGGAGCTGGCCGCGCGCGGGATCAATCTGCTCGCCCAGCCGATCGACGGGCTGACCCCGCTGTCCTGGCACGAGGTCTGGATGGACCGGGCCCGGGAGGTCTTCGACCGGATCGAAGACCCGGAACTGCGCCTCGCGCTGCTCGGCGACCGGATCTCCACTCAGGCGCATATCGGCGACGGCTCGGCCTGGACCGAGTTCACCGAACTGGCCGACCAGGGCGGCGGGGTGGCCGAACGGGTCCAGCTGGCCAGGATGTGGTGCAACCTCGCCGACGCGCAGTCCTGGGCCGGGCATCTGGCCAGGGCGGAAAAGCTGGTCACGGAAGGGATCCGCCGCGCGACCGACGCGGGCGCGCTCTACGC
This sequence comes from Amycolatopsis japonica, assembly GCF_000732925.1. Classification (NCBI taxonomy): domain Bacteria; kingdom Bacillati; phylum Actinomycetota; class Actinomycetes; order Pseudonocardiales; family Pseudonocardiaceae; genus Amycolatopsis; species Amycolatopsis japonica. The sequence goes on along the minus strand of NZ_CP008953.1, from coordinate 291,227 downwards.
CGCCGGCCTCGCGCAGGGCACCAGGGTCCGGCTCGACTGGGTGCGCGGCGACTGGTCCGGCCTCGCGGAGGCCACCGAGCAGCTCCGCGACGGCTATCCCGACCTGGGCCCGATCGTCATGGAATGCTCGCTCGTCCTCGGCGGGCTGGCCGCCGTGCGCGGGGAATTCGCCGCCGCGCAACGACATCTGACCGCGGCGAGCGTGCACGCGCCGGAGCACGGGCCCATCCCGGTCGTCCTCTCGGCGGCGGGCGTCCTGATCCGGGTGCTCCTCGCGACGGACGACGTCGACGGGGCGTGCGCGGCGGCCGACAACGCCGTCGCGGCGGCCCGGCGCAAGGGTGTCTGGGTGTGGGCGGCGGCGCTCGTCCCCGCCGCCGCCGAGGCCTACACGCGGGCCGGGCGCTGGTCGGAGGCGGACGCCGTGGTCGAGGAATTCGCCCGCGGCGTCGACGGCAAGGATTCGCCGGTCTCCCGGGTCGCACTACTCGCCGGCCGGGCGATCCTGCTCGACGCGCGTGGCAAACATCCCGCCGCGGCAACGGTTTTCGACGAGGCCGCGGCCGGTTACGAAGCGCTGCCGATGCCCTATCAGGCGATCGGCGCCCGCGAGCGGGCGGCGCTGTGCCGTCTAACTGCGGGCCGCCTGACCGCCGGCCGACTCGACGCGGGCGACCGCAAGGCGATCGAGGAGCTCGCGGCGGCCGCGGAGGCCTACGAGCGGCTCGGCGCGACCAGGGACGCCGGCCGCTGCCGCCACCTGCTCCGGGAACACGGCGCGTGGGCGCCCTCGCAGCGGGGGCGGCGCGGCTACGGCCAGGAGCTCTCGCCCCGCGAACTCGAGGTCGCGCGCATGCTTTCCGACGGACGCACGAATCGGGAGATAGCGGACGGATTGTTCCTTTCGCCGCGTACGGTCGAACAGCACGTCGCGAAAGTCCTGCGGAAACTGGGCGCCCGTTCGCGGACCGACGTGGCCCGCCGGATGACGACCTACGCCCCCGCGGCGGCCGACCGGTAACGCGCCGGTGAACAGGCCGTTATTCCTTTAGGGGCAGGAAAAGTGCCCGATCGGGCACGGTGATCCATTCCATCGTGTTCAGCCGTGTACGTATGGTTCCGTAGGTTCATGCGCTGTGCTAGTTTGTTTTGGCCATTAACAAAGTCGGGGCCCGACCCCGTGAGGGAGTAGCGCAGAAGCATGGCTGAGCGAGCCGATTTCGCGCTGGGGACGGTCGAGGCGACAGTGGTCGGGCGGGCGCTTGGCGTCGATGCCCGCTTGTTTCCCTTGCGCGTCCAGAACACTTCGATCGACCCGGAGCGGTACTCCGCGATCATCCGGAAGGTCTATACCGATCTCGAACGGCGCCGCCTGTCGATCGACGGCGAGCTGAACCAGGCCGTCCGCACCGCGTTCGCGCTGCTCGGGAACCACCGGATCACCGTTTCGATCAACGGTATCGACGGTATCGGCCAGGACATCGCCGTCCTCGCGCTCACCGACGGCAGGCAGGCGCTCGGCATCACGCAGGCCCACGGCGAAGACCTCCTGCAGTTCGCGCTCTTCGACGACGAAGAGCTGGTCGAGGTCCTCTCCGGGGTCCTGCCGCGGATGCGCCCCGCGTCGACCGGCCGCCGCACGCTCGTGCAGAAGGAGGAGCGCGCCGTCTCCGCGATGGCCGCGCGCCGCCAGGCCGAAGCCGAGTTCGACGAGGAAGAGACCGACGCGTTCGGCAACCTCCAGTTCACCGGCGTCGTCCGCGCCCGGCCGGAGACCGCGGCGCCGCGCAACGACGAGAGCGACGTCGAGGTCCTGGAGAAGGTGCTGTCCGGGACCCGCCTCGGCGGTGGCTACATCATCGTGAGCGGGATCGGCCGCCGCGGCGAACGGCTCCGGTCGACGCCGTTGAGCTGGCTCGACACCGAAGACGGCCGGTACCTGATCCGGACCGAGACCGACGAGGCCTCCGGCGCCGTGATCGGGCACTACGACCCGGCCAGTCAATCGGGCGTGGCGAACGCGATCCGGGACGCCATCGCGGACATCTACTGACCTTCCTGAATCCGGCGAGAGGACCCTCCGTTGACCGAGGAAGCACAAGAACTGCAGCCGATGATGGCGGCGCGCAAGGTGGCGTTCGCGAGCGCGCGGCTGAAGGAGATGGCCAAGCAGGGCGGCTTCGCCGTCGACGAGACCACCGGCCAGGAGATGATCCGTTCACTCCAGGGTGTGATCGACAGCCTCGAAGAGCGCTGGAGCGCGCTGACCAAGCTGCAGAAGTCGCCGCCGATGAGCTCCACCGCGACCGCCCGCTGGGTGTCCGAGCACATGCACGGCACCGCGACGGACGCGCAAGGTCTGCTCACCCAGCTCCAGGCCGCTCGCGCCGAGTTCCCCACTTACATCGAGGCGATCGAGCTCGCCCAGCGGAACTACCGGGAACGCGACACGCAGAACCAGCGTGACCTGAAGCGGATCGACACCGAGATCTGAAGGAGAGACCTGTGACCGAATCCGAGGAGAAGACGGCGAAGGTCTCCGACCCGAACTCGCCCGACTACGACAAGCTCGACCCGCACTACGACCCGACGGCCGACTCGTCGTCCGACTACTACGTCGGACCGCTGGCGAACGAGGCCGCCTCCGGCGACGAGATCCGGGCCGGGGCCTCGGCCGGGACGGACCTCCTCTTCAACATCCTCGGCTGGGGTGACAAGGCGCTCAACGGCTTCAAGGACATCTTCACGCAGAAGATGTACGAGGGACAGCTGGAGAAGGCGCGCGAAGGTCTCGACAAGAACCTGGACATCCGCAAGCCCGGCGAGCCGCCGTCCACGGTCTGGGCGAACGCCACCCACGAGCAGATGCAGACCGCGATCCTGGACAACGCGGATCCGGCCGCGGTGGGCGAGACCTCCGAAGAGTGGGTCCGGGCGGGCAACGACCTGGCCTCGCATCAGCGCAACCTGGCGAAGGCGATCAGCGCGAGCACGGCCAACTGGGAGGGCGAGGGCGGCGACGCGGCCCGCGAGCACCTCGCCGGTGTCGGCAAATGGCTCGGCTCGACCGCGAACGGCGCGACGCTGGCCGGACGGCAGCAGCAGATCCACTCGCAGACGCTCAACGAGACGCAGAAGCAGATGGCGGCGAACCCGCCGGTGGCGTTCAACGTGCAGGAGGCCAACGCCAACCTGCAGAAGATCACCGACCCGTACGTCTACATGGCGCAGCTCGGGAAGGATCTCGGCACCTTCAAGAAGCAGCAGGACGCGCGGGACCAGGCCGCGAAGGTGATGACCGACTTCGACACCACGGTCGGCTCGGCGATCGCCACCCCGGCGTTCCCCGCCCCGCCGAAGCTGGCGACGGCGACCAGGCAGATGCAGGGCACTCCCGCCGGCGGTGGCGCGGGTTCGCCCGCCGGCACGCTTCGCGACCGGATGTCGCCCGAAGGCGCCGACGGGCAGCTCAGCCCGTTCAGCGCGACCTCGGACCGGACGCGCCCGGACGGCCTTGTCGCTTCGATGGACGGGACGCCGCAGGGCGGGACCGGTGGTCCCGGCGGTGTGTCGCCGTTCAACTCGCCGACCGGCGGGCCGGGCGGCGGCCCCGGTGGTGGCCCGGGCGGAGGTCCCGGCGGCTTCCCCGGCGGCGGTGGTCCTGGTAGCGGCGGTCCCGGTAGCGGCGGCCCTGGCGGCAACCTGAACATGCCCACCATCCCGAACGGGCCGACCGGCGGCGAGACCTACAAGCCCGCCGCGTCGTCGGGCCCCAACCTCCCGAACATGCCCAAGATCGACGACAGCACGCGCACGACGGGCTACACGCCCCCGTCCGTTTCGCCGCCGTCGTTCACCCCGCCGAACATCCCGATCCCGGAGAGCGGCGGACCGCGGCCCGGCGGCGGTCTTCCGTTCACGCCCCCGAACATCCCCCTCCCGAACGGGCCCAACGGGCCCACCAGCGGCGGGCCGAGGCCGGTCATGCCGAACATCCCGCCCATTCCGCGACCCGGCGGCATCGGCGAACGGCTCACCGGCCCCTCGTTCCCCGACGGCAACTCGTACAAGGGCACGCCGTACAACGCGCCCAAACTCGGCATGCCGAACATCCCCGGCGGTGGCGGCACCGGCGGGACCAGTGGCTTCGGCGGCGGCGGCACCGGTGCGGGTGGCGCGGGCGGCGGCGGTCTCGGTGGCGCCGGACGGGCGTCCGGCTCGCTCGGCATGGGCGGCGCCGTCGGCGCGGGCGCGATGGACGCCGAAGCGGCCGCGGCCCGTGCGGCGGCGTCCGGCGGCAAGCCCGGTACTCCCGGCGGCATGGGACCGATGGGCGGGATGGCCCCCGGCGCCGGCAAGGGTCAGGGCCAGGACGACAAGGAGCACAAGGTCGCCGACTACGTCGAATCCGACGACCCGTCCTTCTTCGCGGCCGACGAGGTCGTGGCGCCGCCGGTGATCGGCGACTGGAAGAACAAGGACTGGAAGTGACGGCCTCGTTCGAGGTCGACCCGGACGACCTGACCGCGCACGCGAGCCATCTCGACGGGCTCGTGGACCGGCTGAACACCGCGCACGCCGCGACCGGTTCGGCGATGTCGGCGGACGCGTACGGCCTGCTGTGCGCGTTCCTGCCGCCGATCGTCAACCCGGCGGGCGAACGCGCGGCGGAGACGATCAAGGCGGCCGTGGAAGGGATTCAGGCGACGGCCGACAACGTCCGCACCGCCGCCAAGTCCTATGTAGACGGTGACAAGACCAACGCGGAACCGTTCAAAGCGGACTTCTCCGCCTTGAACATCGGAGGAAAGAAGTGACCGGCGCGAACGAGCTCGGCGAACTCATGCTGGACCCGGACGAGGCCCAGCGCAAAATGGAGCGATGGGCCGCCGGGCTGGAAGAGAAGGCCCAGCGGTACGCGGCCGCCCAGGAGCGGACGGAGCAGCTCCGGCTGACCGCGTCCAGCTCCGACGGCGCCGTGAAGATCACCGTCGGGGCGGACGGCGGCGTGACGGACATCGAGTTCGGGAACAAGGCCAGGACGTACCCGCTGGAGGAACTGTCGCGGGCGATCCTGCAGACCATGCACCAGGCGCAGGCCGGGATCGCGGGCCAGGTCGCCGAGGTCATGCAGGAATCACTCGGCGACGAGGACCAGGAGACCAGGTCGCTGATGATCGGAACCCTGCGCAGCCGCTTCCCCGAGATCGAGGAGGAAGAGCCGCCTCCGCCGCCGCCCGCACCTCCGGCGGCCTCGACCGACGCTCCGCCTCCGCCGCAGGCCCCTCGGGAACGGCGTCACGAAGCGCCGGACGACGAAGAGAACTCGCCCTGGTAGCACCCTTGCTCGCCCCTGAAGTACGTGAAGGCCTCCTTCACTGCGTCTAGCGCAGTGAAGGGGGCCTTCACGCGCCACCGCTGCGACTGCGGGGCCTGGTGGTGTTGCTGGGGCTGCGGTGGCGATCGCGTAGTCCGTGAAGGCCTCCTTCCCTACCTTGAGGGTAGGCAAGGGGGCCTTCACGGACCTTCGACCAACGTGCCCTGCCCGCCCTCACCACTCACGAGGCGGTCAGGCGGCCGCGAGGGACACGACGCGGTTCCGCCCACTGTTCTTCGCCTGGTAGAGCGCGGAGTCGGCGACGTGCAGCAGCCGCTCCAGGACGGTCCCGCCCGACGGGTACACCGCCGCGCCGATGGACACCGAAAGCCCTCGCACGACCCGGGGCCCCGACGCGGTCACGACCTCGACCTCGATCGCCATCACCGCCCGGCGGACCCGCTCGGCCACGGGGAGCACCTCGGTCTCCGTCGCGCCGGGCAGCAGCACGACGAACTCCTCGCCACCGAAGCGGCCGACGGAGTCGTAGTCGCGTACGTGCTCGGAGATCGTCTTCGCGACGACCTTGAGCACGACGTCGCCCGCGAGATGCCCGTAGACGTCGTTGACCTGCTTGAAATGGTCGAGATCGAGCATCAGCACGCCGAGTTTGCTCTTCGCCCTCGCCGCCGACGACAGCTCCCGTTCGCTCAGCGCGTGCCACGCGTGCGCGTTCAGGACGCCGGTCTTGCCGTCGATGTTCGCCGCGATCTCCAGTTGCCGCACCAGCACGCTGCGGTGCAGCACCAGCACCGGGAGCAGCACGAACGGGACGAGCGCGGGCGCGTGCACGATGCCCAGCGCGGTCGAGGTCCCGAGCACCAGGGTGGTGACCTCCAGCAGGTTGTCGTCACCGGTGCCGAACAGCGACCGCAGCGACCTCGCCCCGGTGTGCAGGTACACCGAGAGCGCCACGATGAACGCGTTGACCACGGTGAACACTGCCGCCGCTTCGACGATCTTGAGCGAGCCGGCGAACCCGACGGGCAGTCCGTTCCAGCCGGCGACGATGGCCCCCGCGGCCAGGCAGGAGATCACGATCGCCGCCGCGCAGTACACGACGCGGTAGGCCGGGCGGTGGCTCATCCCCCGCCACACCCGGAACCAAAGATGCAGGTAGATGAGCAGACCGAGGGCGAGCGCGAGCCCGGACGGCAGGACGAGCACCCCCGCGAACGTCCACACCGAAGTCATGTTGATATGCGGCCGGTCGCACAGCGTGCGCCGCAACCGTTCCACCGAACGCGAAAGCTCGGCCTGCAGAACAGCGAGGCCGAGCAGTGATCCAAATCGGACGAATTCCGTAGTCTCGTAGTTCGATCGGAGCAAGGCGATTACGGCGACTGCCGCCGCGAGGCCTTCCACCACAAGAAAAACCGCGGGAACACCGCGTGGTCCGGACCATAATTCCCAGCGTCGGACCCTGGCTCTCAGACGTGTGCCGGCCCCTTCTCCGGCGAGTTCGACATCCCCCATAATCATCGTCACCGGTCCCCCTTCCGTACACATTTCAATGTATCCGAGGTAGTACTGAGGGTGGCTCGAGTCATTTCCGGAACACACAGATGGAGCAGTGGGAGGGAGGACCATCATGAACGGTCGCGAGGACTGATCCCACCAATTCAGCCGGTTCGGCTCCCGGCCGGGAGCCATACATCGGGGCCGGTGGCGATGGCCCGTTTCCACGCCATCGCCATCGGTCCCGCCGACGCGACGGCCACCGTCGCGGCCACCCCGACGGCCACGAACGGACCGGTCAACTGGGCGAGACCGCCCGCGAGCATGATCCCGATTCCTTGCACGGTCACCAAACTCGTCGAGGTCAGGCCCATCACCTGCGCCCGGACGCCGTCCGGCACCGCGCGGGCCATCAACGCGACGGCCTGCAGGTGGTACGGCGCCGCGAAGGCCCCGCTGAGCCCGATCAGCGCGAGGCAGACGGGTAATGACGGGCGAAAGAAGACGAACACCAAAGGAACGACGGATGCGATGGCGAGAATCCCGACGATTCGCGTTTTCCGTCGTGCCGGAACCCATTTCGTGAAGATCCACGAACCTATTACCGAACCGATCGGATCGGCCGCGAGAATAAGTCCGACCGCGAAACTGCCCGCCCCGAGCCCGACGGCGAGCGGTGCCGCGAGCCCTTCCGGCGCGATGGCGAACCCGGCGAGCATCTTCAACCCGAAGAGCACCCGGATTCCCTTGCCCTGCCACAGTTCCTTGGCGCCTTCGCCACTGAAAGCCCGCGCCACACGGCTTTTCACCGAAGATTCCGTGGCGGCGGGCCCTCGGCGGCGCACCCCGACGGACACGAGCAGCGCCGAGACCACAAAGGTCACCGCGTCGATCACCAGTCCCCAGTAGGGCGTCACGAGCCCGATCACCAGTCCGCCACCGCCGAATCCGGCCAGCTGTGCCGTTTGGATGGTGATCGTCCGGACCGCGAGACCGGCGACGTACCGGTCGCCTTCGAGGACGTCCGGGAGCAACGCGAGCTGCGCCGCCCGGAACGGACCGCCCGCCATCGTCAGGATCACCAGCAGTCCGGCCAGGACCGGCAGCGGTATCCCCGGGACGGCCATCAGCGCCGCGATCGCCGCGCGCACCAGGTCGCAGACGATCATCACCGTCCGCCGCGAATACCGGTCCGCCAGACCGGCGAACAGCGTGCCGCCGATCAGCGTCGGCAGATACGTCAGGCCGTAGGTGAGCCCGGTCAGCCCGGCCGACGCCGTTCTTTCCCAGACCAGCACCGACAACGCGACCCTGGCCAGCTGGTCACCGGCCTGCGAAAGCGCCTCGGCCGCCCACAACGCACGGAACTCGCCGACCGCGAAAGCGGCCCTGAACGCGGTGCCCCGAGCGGAATCCCCCTTCTCCATGAGCCCCTCCCCTTGGCTCACGGTAGTCGATCACTTCCGCAGTGTCAGCGGCCATCCGGCCCACGACGACCGTCAGTGTCCACTGTGGACGGTCAGATTCGCGTGCTCCGTGGCGGCCGAAGCGAAGGCGCGGACGACCGGATGCGGCCGGGTTCCGTCGCCGGCGAGTTCCGGCTGGAACAGCGTCGCCAGGAAGAACGGGTGCTCCGGCAGTTCCGCGATCCGCGCGTCGCCATCGCCGTCGAATCCGCTGAAGACCACGCCGCCCGCCGCCAAGGTGTCCAGATGCCGGGCGTCGAGACCGTACGAACAGTGGTACCGCTCAACGGAACGCTCCGCCCCCAGAACCCGTGCCGCCAAGGTGCCCGGCGTGACGTGGACCGCGCCTTCGTGCCCGACGAGCGAACACGCGAGCGGGACGATCAACCGCTCTTCCGCGTCCGGCGCGTTCTCCGCGTGCCCGATTCCGCCGAGACCACAGACGTTCCGCGCGAATTCCAGCAGCGCGTGCTGGAATCCGGCGCAGGTACCGAGGAACGGGATGCCGTTCTCGCGGGCGGCACGCACGGTCTCGATCGCACCGGATTCGGACCGGTAAGGACTGCCGGGCACCAGCCAGACGGCGTCGAAACCGGTGAGGTCGCCGACAGCGTCCGTCGGGATCCAATAGGCGTCGAGTTCGAGGCCGTCGCGTTCGGCGAGCCGCTCGAAGAGCATCGGGATGCGGACATGGGAGCGGACGCCGTCCGATCGGTCGCCGACCAGGGCGACCCGGGCTGTCTGTGTCATGCGGTCATCCTGACCCGCGAACCGAGTTCAGCGCCAACGATGATCCTTGCTGTCTCCATAAGCGATACTGATGACCATGGAGACTCATCTGCTCCGCACCTTCGTGACGGTGGCCCGCGGCGGCTCGTTCTCGCGGGCGGCCCGCGACCTCGGCTACACGCAATCCGCGATCTCCCAGCACATCGCCGCGCTCGAACAGGACCTCGGCACCGCGCTGCTCACCCGGCGGCCGGTCGCCCCGACGCGCGCCGGGGAACGGCTCCTCGAACACGCCGGGCCGCTGCTGACCCGGCTCGACGCCGCCCGCGCGGACCTCGCCCGGCTCACCGCGGCTCCCAACGGACGGGTCATCCTCGGGCTCACTCCGCTGTCGCTCACCGCCGAAGTCGCCGCGGCCGCGCGTCGTGGCACCGAATTGCGCGTCCTGGGCCGCGAAGACGTCCTGACGGAGGTCGCGACGGGCTCACTCGACCTCGGCCTCGTCGACGGGATGACCGCGCCGAGCGATCCGCTCCCGCTGCCGGACTTCGGCCCGCTCACCACCACCGTCGTCGGCGAACGCCCGCTCGCGGTCGCGGTGCCCGACGGCCATCCGATGGCGGGTCGGGCGGTCCGGCTCGCCGAACTCGCCGACGCGGCGTGGATCGACGCGCCGGATACGGCGATTCCGTTGGAACGTTTGAGAAAGTTCGCTTCGACCGACGGATTCCGCGGTCGGCTGCGCTACACCGGGACCGACGTCCGCGGTCTGCTGGGCCTGGTCGCCGCCGGTCAGGGACTGGCGCTGCTCCCGGCGGACGTCATCACCGGCGTGAGCGCGCTTTCCCTGTCCTCGCCGCGTGTGGTGCATCGCACCGAACTCGTGCACGGGGATCCCGGCGAGGGCTCGGCGCTGGCCGCCGCGCTGACGGGTCAGCGGCCGTAGCCGTAACTCACCATTCCCTGCGCCATCTGCATCGCGAGGGAACTCGCCACGACGGGGTCCATCATGCTCCGGATGTCCTGCGTGGCCTTGTCGCGCGAGCCGAGGTCGGTGCGCGGCTGCTCCGGCGACCGGGTCTCGGCGGGCGGGAGGGCGACGACGCGTTCCTTGACGGGCTTCTTCTTCGTCGCGGGCGCTTGCTGCTTCACGGTGACCGGGACGTAAACGGTCACCGGCGCGGCCTGCGGCGCGGGCTGCGCGACCGGCGGCGCCGCCTGCTGGGTCGCCACGGCGGGCAACGGCTGCTCGGGCAAGGCGGTGTCGTCGGCAGGCTGGTAGCTGAAGGTGCCGGCGAACCAGCCGATCGCGAGCAGCGCCACCCCCGCCCCGCCGACGAGCCAGGACCGGGCACGGCGATGGATGACGACGGCCTTGGGGCGGAGATCCTTGTCCACCACCGGTTCGCAGACCGGGGGCCGTACCGGCATCGGCTCGGGCACGGGTTCGTTCTCCGGGCTGCGCCGCCGTTTCGGCAGGCTCGCCGCGATGATCCCGGTCCGGTCCAGCAACTCCGCCGTCTCGACGGAGAGCGCGGCATCGGTCGGCGTACGGCGCTGGGCGGCGCGCGGCATGGGGACCTCCGGAAGGGGAATCACGAACTTGAGCATTGTGGTGCATTTCCGACGCCGCCGTAAGTAACGCACCCCGATCGAGTTATCCCGAGCCGTCCGGACCACGGAGGGTTACTCCGTTCAGTGGCTTCCGCTTTCTCAGAGATTCCGCATTCCCAAGCGCCCCAACAGCGCGAGCGGCCGCTGGTAAAAGGAGCCGAGCACGCGGGGAATCGCGTCGATGGCGTACGCGTCCGGACCGATCAGGATCCGCGCCGTCCCCCGTTCGATACCGCGGACGATGGTCTGCGCGGCCTTCTCCGGCGTCGTCCTCGCGATCTTTTCGAATCCCTCGGCGGCTTTGTCGATGTCCCGCTCGGCGCCACCCCGCGCGTCACGGGCGATATTCGTCTTGATGCCACCGGGATGCACGCAGCTGACCTTGACCGGATGCCGGGCGATCAGCATTTCCTGCCGCAGCGCCTCGGTGAACCCCCGCACCGCGAATTTCGCGGCGTTGTATGCGCTCTGCGTGGGCACGCCGATGAAGCCGAACACACTCGAAAGGTTGACGATGTGCCCGTCACCCGAAGCGATCACCTGCGGCAGAAACGCTTTCGTACCGTTGACCACGCCGCCGAGATTGATCCCCATCAGCCAGTCGTAGTCGTCCCAGGTCATTTCCTCGACCGTGGCACCGAGCGCGACCCCGGCGTTGTTCACCACGACGTTGGCGCCGCCGAAATCGACGGCGACCTCCTCGGCGTGCGCGAGTACGGCGTCACGGTCGGCGACGTCGAGCTCGTACGCCTTCGCGGTCGCGCCCGCCTTCTCGCACTCCGCGACGGTGCCGGCCGCGCGGACGGCGTCGACGTCGGAGAGCGCCAGCCTGGCGCCCCGACCGGCGAGCTCGATCGCGAGCGCCTTGCCGATCCCCGAGCCCGCGCCCGTGATCACCACGACCTTGTCCGTGAACGACTTCATACCCCGCTCCAACCCGCTCGACTGTTACCGGAGGTAACACATACTACGGCTGTGAGCTTGCTGTGCGTTGATCGATTCGGGCTGTGTTCGTACCCCACTTATGGTGATCTGTACCCGGACAGCCGTGGACGAGCGAAAGGAAGGCGATGCGCCGCGCCCTGTTGCTCGTGCTCTGTGTCGTTCTGTCCGGTTGTTCCGCCGCGTCGGATCCCGCCGCGACCGAAGACGGCGCCGTCCCCGCGACGGTGGCGGCCACTCCCGCGGCACCGGAGACCAATCCCGCGATCGGCGCGCTCTTCCTGGACGGAACGCATTTCTGCACGGCCAGCGTCGTCCACAGCGCCCCCGGCGACCTCCTGCTCACGGCGGCGCATTGCCTGCACGACGGCGAAGGCGGCGAGTACGCGACGGGGATCTCGTTCGCACCCGGCTACCACGACGGTGTCGCGCCGTACGGCTACTGGGAAGTCTCCGATCCGCAGGTGCCCGACGGCTGGGCGGATTCCTCCGATCCGGACCTCGACGTGGGGTTCGCGACCGCCCGCCAGGCGGGCACCACGAAGACCCTCGAAAGCGTCACGGGCGCCAACACCCTGCTGACCGGCGGCGGATTCGACCACCCGATCACCCTGACCGGGTATCCCGACGAACGGGAGGCGCCGGTCGTCTGCCACGGCACCAGCGCCCAGGCCGACACCTACCAGATGCGCGTCGCGTGTCCCGGCTTCACGACCGGCACCAGCGGCGGCCCGTGGGTGGTCGACCCCGACCCGAAGACCGGACTCGGCACCGTCGTCGGTGTGATCGGCGGCTACCTCTACGGCGGGGACGATCCGGACACGTCCTACAGCAGCTACTTCGACACCGACGTCGCCACCTTGTACCGGAAAATGGACACACGGGGATGATCTCCCCATGAGCATCCACGACGTCCCGATCACCGGTGAACCGATCCGCCTCGGCCAGTTCCTCAAACTGGCCAACCTGGCCGAAGACGGATCGCACGCCAAAGACCTCCTCGACGCCGAAGAGGTCACGGTCAACGGCGAGGTGGAGGTCCGGCGCGGCCGTCAGCTGACGAACGGCGACGTCGTGGAGGTCGGCGGCGAAGGCGGCCGCGTCGTCCTGGGCTAACGCCCCTGCAGCGGCGCCAGGCGCAACGCCTTCGCGAGTTCTTCCAGTTCGCGGTGCACCGGCTCGTTCAGCGGGACACCCAGCGCCTGGCACTGTTCGAGGTACTGCGCCTCCCGCCAGCCCGGATAGCGGACCGGGGTGCCGCCCTCCCAGCCGAGCAGGCTGCCGAACAACGCGCTCGCCGCCTTGTAGAACCCGTCTGCGCTGCGCAGCGTCGTCGGCGCGATGGCCATCACCATCAGGCCGGTGTCGTGGTCGTGGTCGCCGACGCCCGACAGCACCCCGGCGAAGATCTCCACCAGCAGGGCGAAGCCGGCGATCGCGGCGCTGCCCGCGCCGTCGACGTCTCCCAGCGTGTTCAAGTCGAGGACGAATTCGGGGTACGCACCGGCGGGGGCGGCCATACCGAGCGGGTTCGCGGCCGTCCCGCGCTCCCCGCCCGCCGCCATGACGAGTCCGATCATGGTGTGCGGCAACGCCCTCGCGGCATGATGCCCGGCGCTGCCGAACGGCCCGACGCCGCGCACCGACATGAGCCCGACGCCGTACCGGCCAGCCCGGGACACCGCCCGGTCCATCGCGTCGCCGACGGCCCACAGGCCCGGCGCGCGGCGGTAGTCGATCAGGGCGGCGGCGCCGCGGTCGGCGATCATCAGCGGTTCGGCCCTCGGCCGCACCATCCCGTTGGTCAGCATCGGCAGATACAGCCGGGTCAGTTCGGCGACACCGGATTCCGGCGTTCCGGTGAGATCGCCGTGGCACAACGCCTCGGCGGCCATCCTGGCCCGCGACCAGGGCAGGTCGTGCGCGGTGAAGATCTCGGTGACCAGGTCGATCAGGGCGTCGATCGGGACGCGCTGCCAGATCTGTTCCGGTATCGGGGAAGGTTCGGCCGGTTCGGGGGTCGGCTCGACGGGCGCACGGCGAAGAGAGCGAGGTCTGAGGGGCACTCCGCCGAGGGTGCCCAAACGCGTTTTTCGGCGTCAACGAACCACGGCACCTTCTAACCGACTGTGTGATCGGAGCACTCGGAAACGTCGGTGGGCGGACGTACGATCGGGGCATGTGCCGGAACATCACCACGCTACGAGGCCTGGAACCGGCGGCGACGCCGGACGAGATCGAGGCCGCCGCCCGCCAATACGTCCGCAAGGTGTCCGGGGTGCAGAGCCTTTCCGACGCCACCCGTGAGCCGTTCGAGGCCGCCGTCGCCGAGGTCACCGCCATCACCCGGCGGCTGCTGGCCGAACTGCCCGAGCGCCGTCAGCCGCCGGCGAAGGTGCCGCCGTTGCGCCGTCCCGAGGTCCAGGCGCGAATCGCGGCGAAGGCCGCGAAGAGCCAGGCATCCTGAGCTCAGGCGGTTACGGTTAGCGGGTGACATACCCGCAAGACCCCTACGGTCAGCAGCAGCCCTACGGCCAGCAACCTCCGTACGGGCAGCCGTACCAGCAACCGGGTTACGGATACGGCCCGGCGATGCCGCCGCCGCAGGAACAAGGGCTCGCGATCGCGGCGCTGGTCGTGTCGATCGCCAGTCTCGTCGCGTGCAGCGGGCTGCCGTCGATCGCCGGCGTCATCATGGGGCATATCGCGCATTCCAAGGCCAAACGCGGGGAAGCGGGCGGCCAGGGGATGGCGCTCGCGGCGATCATCATCGGCTACATCGGCGTCGCCGTCATCGTGCTGATCCTGATCGGCGTCATCTTCGTGGGCATCCTGACCGACTGGGACTTCGACTAGTCCATCCATGCCCCCGCCACCACCCTCAACGGAAAGCTGCGCTTCGACTAGATCCGAAGCATTAAGGCAAAGCCCCGTCGGATACCCTCGACAGCGGTAGCGTGTCCGAGCGGCCGAAGGAACATGTCTTGAAAACATGCGAGGGCTCTGTCCTCCGTGGGTTCGAATCCCACCGCTACCGCCAGTCTTGAAACGAAAGCGCCCCAGGCCGACCGACCTGGGGCGCTTCGCGTCACGCGGGTACCAGTGCCCAGACCGTCTCGTCGCTACGGCCGCCCAGGAACGGCCGCTGCTCCAGCAGCGAAGCCGTGCCGTTGTTGATCTGCCGCACCGCCAGCTTGCTCGCCCGGTTCACCAGTCCGTAGCGCATGTCGGCGCTCCGCAACAGCTTCCACTGCTGGTCGGTGGCGGAGCCGCAATGCGTCTGCTCGAACTGCGCGCCCTCCGCGGTGCTGCCGGAGACCGGCCGCAGGCACTGACCGCTCCGCTCGTTGGAAATCTTCCAGTACCCGCCGCCCGCGTCGGTGAGCCGCCACTTCTGGCCGTTGTCGTTCTGCCTGGCCACATGGGTGATCTTCGCGCCCGCCGACGACGAGCCGTCGACGACCGCCGCGCTGTTTCCGTTGGTGGCGACGGTCAAGTAGTACTTCTTGCCCGCCTGGGGGCCTGGATCGGCGACGGGGTTCAGCGTCCACTGCTGGTTGGCCGCCCCGGTGTAGGGCTGCTGGACCAGAGGCGCCGGGTACGTGCCGCCGTCGGTGATCGCGTAACCGGTCAGGTAGTTGAAGATCGCCACCTTGCCGTTGCCGAGCGGCTGGAACGCCCACCGCATACCGTTCTGGCCGTTGCAGTTGTACTGCAGGATCGGCGTTCCCGGCGCCGTCCCGCTCTGGGCGCTGTCGGCGCACAGCTGACTGTTGGCGTTCACCAGCTGAAGCCCGGTGTTGTATCCCAGGACCCACTTCTGGCTCATGGTGTCGGTCCGCGGCCGATGGCTGAGGTTGACGAGGCCGCCGGTCGACGAGCCCACGACGTCGATGGCGTTACCACTCGCACCGGTGATGACGTAGGTCTTCCCGCCCCTGGCGTGGCCGTCGTCGTTGTCGGGCGTGTCCTTCTTGATCAGGAAGGCGCTGTTCGCGACGTTCCAATGCGTCGCGAGCCAGCTGCCCGGCGTGGGGTTCGTGCTGAAGTAGTCGTCGTTGCCGCAGTCCAGCAGCCGGTCGAAGTCGCGTTCCGTGCAGTCGAAGGACTGCGTGTCGCCGTAACACATCAGATCCCATTCCTGGGAGCAGTGCCCGCCGCCCTGATAGTGCGGGGCGCCCGGCAGAACCGCGCCGAGCATGTGGCCCAGTTCGTGGGCGGCGGCGTTGACGCCCCAGCAGGGGACGGCGATCTCCGTGTAGTGCCTGCCGTTGTTGAAGGCGTTGGCCGGGCCGGGCTGGTCGTCGCTGTCGCCCCACGTGCCCGCGCAGGTGTGCGGGTTGTCGGAGAACAGCATGTAGTCGCGGTCCGCGTTGAAGAAACCGGCCTGGATGGCGCGGTCGCGGATGGCGCCGGACAGATACGTGCCGTCGGGCACCACGAGATTCGCGACGGCGACCTGGCAGCCCGCGCCCGCGGTCGTCACGTAGCGGAGATGCCTGCTGCCGCCGGTCGCGGCGGCGCTGTCGTTGAACGAATCGTCGATCCCGGACGCGTAGGCGCGCAGGGACGGCGCGACGGTCGCGTACCGGTCGGGCTGGCCGGCCTCACGGACGTACACCAGCTCGACACGTTTGCCGGAAACCCCGTCGCCCTCGCAGACCACCGGGTTCGCGGCGATCAGCGCTTGGGCGACGGCTGGAGCGAGCGGGGCCGGGGCCACCTCGGAGGCGACCGCTTCTCCGGTGAGCAGGCCACAGCCGAGACCGATGGTCACGAGCAGGCAGGCGGTTCGCCGTTTCGCCTTGGACAAGGGCTCTTCCTTTCGCGATGGAGGAACGCGAAAAAGACGCTAGAGGTCGGATGTCTCAGCCGACCAGGCAGAAGGACCGGCAGTCTGCCGCTACCCTTCCGGCATGCCCAAGTACCTGCTGCTCAAGCACTACCGCGGCGCTCCGGCGGCGGTGAACGACATCCCGATGGAGCAATGGGCGCCGGAGGAGATCACGGCGCACATCGACTACATGAGGGATTTCGCGACCCGGCTCGTGGAGACCGGCGAGTACGTCGGAGAGCAGGCTCTCGCGCCCGAAGGCACCTTCGTCCGTTACGACGGAGAGGGCAAACCGCCGGTCACCGACGGCCCGTTCGCCGAGACCAAGGACCTCATCGCCGGTTTCATGATCATCGACGTCGACAGCTACGAGCGGGCGCTCGAACTCGCGGGTGAGCTGTCGGCCGCCCCGGGAGCGGGTGGGAAGCCGATCCACGAATGGCTCGAACTGCGTCCGTTGCAGGGCGAGCCGCTCGTCGTCACGGAGTGACCACCGAACTGGACGAGGCCCTGCTCCGGAGCCTCACGCCGAACGTCCTCGGGATCCTCGTCCGCCGCGGAGCCGACTTCGCGTCGGCCGAGGACGCCGTCCAGGAGGCGCTGATCGAGGCCGTCCGCGTCTGGCCCGGCGACCGGCCGGACGATCCCAAGGGCTGGCTCGTCACCGTCGCCTGGCGCAAGTTCCTCGGTATGGCACGGTCCGACGCCGCCCGCCGCCGTCGCGAAGACCTCGTCGACGACGAGCCCGCCCCGGGGCCCGCTCCCGCGGTGGACGACACGCTGCAGCTCTACTTCCTGTGCGCCCACCCGTCGCTGACGCCGTCTTCGGCGGTCGCGCTCACCCTGCGCGCCGTCGGCGGGCTCACCACGCGCCAGATCGCCCAGGCGTACCTGGTGCCCGAAGCGACCATGGCGCAGCGCATCAGCCGGGCCAAGCGCACCGTCTCAGGAGTGCGTTTCGACCAGGCAGGCGACGTCTCCACCGTGCTCCGCGTGCTGTATCTCGTGTTCAACGAGGGCTACTCGGGCGACGTCGACCTCGCCGCCGAAGCCATCCGGCTCACCCGGCGGCTCTTCGCCTCGATCGACCATCCCGAGGTCGCCGGACTGCTCGCCCTCATGCTGCTCCACCACGCCCGGCGCGCCGCGCGGACGGCGGCCGACGGCGAACTGGTGCCGCTCGCCGATCAGGACCGTGGCGTATGGGACACGCGTCTGATCGCCGACGGCGTCGAGATCCTGCAAGCCGCGCTGGCCCGCGACAGGCTGGGCGAGTTCCAGGCGCAGGCCGCCATCGCGGCGCTCCACGCCGACGCGCGCACCGCGGCGGAGACCGACTGGGTGCAGATCGTCGAGTGGTACGACGAACTCGCGCGGCTGACCGGCAGCCCGGTCGTCCGGCTCAACCGCGCGGTCGCCGTCGGCGAGGCGGACGGACCGCGCGCGGGCCTGGCCGCGCTCGCGGAACTGGACGATTCATTGCCGAGGTACGCGGCTGTGGCGGCATACCTCCACGAGCGCGACGGCGACCTGGAGACCGCGGCGCGGCTGTACGGCGAGGCCGCGGGCAAGGCGGCCGACCTGGCCGAGCGTGCCCACCTGACGCGTCAGGCGGCCAGGCTCAGGAAGTGATCGGCGGCAGCCGCGGCAGGCCGTCGATCTCCGACAGGTGCTCCAGCACGCGTCCGAAAGCCTGTCCCAGCACCCGTTGCTCCTCGGGGCTCAGCAGGTCGATCAGATGCTCACGGACGCCCTCGACATGCGTCGGCGCCGCGCCTTCCAGCAGTTCCGCGCCGCTCCCGGTCATCTCGGCGACGACGCCGCGTTTGTCCGCCGGATCGCGGGTGCGGCGGATGAGACCGTCCGCCTCCAGCCGGACCATCTGGTGCGAAAGCCTGCTCTTGGTCGAGCCGAGCATGCTCGCCAGCTCCGTCATCCGCATCCGCCGGTCGGGCTGGAGCGAAAGGCAGACCAAGACCTCGTAGTCGGCGAGGGTGACGTCGTGGCGCTCGGAGAGCTCGCGATGGAGGCGCTGTCGCAGCCGCATGGTGGCGACGATGTACGAGCGCCAGGCGACCATCTCGGACTCGGAAAGCCAGCGCACTTCCTTCTGCTCCACCGCCATCCACGCAGAGTAGAGCGTTGATCGCACAAGGCGCATACCCACCGGTCACTTTTCGGCCCCTGAAAAATCCGGCGGAACATTCGCCCGAAGGAGGGTTACGAAAAGGTTGAGACTCGGCGCGAAAAGGCGCATTCTGCTTGTCAGCGGATGGTCGGGCAAGTACCGGGCGAACCCGTGGAAGGGTCGCCGGACCTGCTCCCAGCCGGGAAGGGTCAGGTGGTGGTATGGCGGGTGATTCTCGCGGTTGACCGCCTGCTGTGTCCCCGCGACCGGAACGGAAAGGACCGGGTCGGTCGCGACTGTGAACAGCGACGAGCGCGGGCATCTCGGATGCGCTCGACAATTCTGGCGCATTCGGCGTCACTCCGGCCTGTTTCGGGTTAGCGGCCTCTTCGACCGCCTCGGCAGTGCCAGGACGCCGGCCCGGTGATCGCGGCCGACCGGCGATCAGAACAAGACAACCTCGGTAGCCCTGGGTGCGGCCGCTCCACGCGGCCGCACCCAGGCATATCCGGGGTCTTCCGGCTACGCTTCCCCCGTGCGATTCGACGAAGGCGCGGGCCTGGACACCTCCGAGGTCGAGGACCTGCGCGGCGGTGGCGGTGGCGGCGGGATCGGCGGCCGGGTGGCACTCGGCGGCGGCGGGCTCAGTGTGGTCGGCCTGGTCATCTACTTCCTCATCTCCCAGTTCGGCGGTGTGAGGCTGAACCCGTCCTCGAGCGGGCTCGGTGGACTGGGCTCCGGGCAGCAGGTGGACAACACCACGCTGTCCCAGGAGTGCAAGACCGGCGCGGACGCGAACCGGAACCACGACTGCGCGATCGTCGCCATCATCAACTCGATCCAGGACTACTGGGGGCAGGAGTTCCAGCGGTCCGGGTCGACCTACCGCAAGGCCGTCACGAACTTCTTCAACGGCGGCGTGAACACGGCCTGCGGCAACGCGACTTCCGACGTCGGGCCGTTCTACTGCCCCGGCGACTCCGAGGTCTACATCGATCTGGGCTTCTTCAACGAACTCCGCACCAGGTTCGGCGCACAGGGCGGGCCGTTCGCGGAGGCGTACGTGCTGGCCCACGAATACGGCCACCACGTGCAGAACCTCACCGGAGTGTCCAAAAAGGGCACCGGGAGCGGGCCGACGTCCGGTTCGGTGCGGCTCGAACTGCAGGCCGACTGCTACGCCGGTGTCTGGGCGAACCACGCGACGACCACGCCGACCGAAACCGGGCGGCCGCTGATCAGCGAGATCAGCCAGGAGGACGTCGACTCGGCGCTGGACACCGCTTCGCGGATCGGTGACGACTACATCCAGTCGAAGCTCGGCGGGGGCCGGGTCGACGAGTCGAAGTTCAGCCACGGCACCTCGGCGCAGCGGAAGAAGTGGTTCACCACCGGCTTCCAGACCGGCGAGCCGGCACGGTGCGACACCTTCGCGGCCAAGAGCCTGGGCTGAGCACTCGACCTCCACACCTTCCCCAAGTACGTGAAGGCCCCCTTCACTGCGTCTAGCGCAAGGAAGGGGGCCTTCACGTACTGCAGGGGGCGCGTCTCGTGAGAGATCAGGCGGCGACGTGGTGGTCGTCGGCCTGGACGGAAGCCGTCATGCTCCGCTGCTGAGACCGCTCGGTCGCGCGAAGGGCCTTCGCCTTCGCGGCCGAACTGCCCGACACGCCGTTGATGTCCGCGGTGCTGGTCGCGTACACGCCCAGCGCCCACGCGACGGCGTCGGAGTTGCGTTCGAGCGCGACGCGGTCGACGTTGCCGAGGTTGTCGCACGCCTGGTGGTAGCACTTGTCGTAAGGAACGTCGGCACTGCCGCCCCACTTGGCCGCCTGCGCCGCGGTCTTCACGCCTTCGGCACCGGTGAACAGGCCGCCGGCCGGGATGCCGACCGCGATGAACTGGCCATAGTCGGAGCGACCGGTGAAGTCCGTGCCCTCGACCGGGACGCCCTTGCCGAGCTGGAGGTAGTCCACGAGGGTCTTCTCGAGCTGCGCGGAACCGTACGGGCCCGCACCCGCGCCGACACCGTCGGAGTTGTCACCGTCGTAGGCGAAGTACGCCGCGTTCGGCGAGCCGATCATGTCGTAGTTGTAGTAGAGCGCGATGTCGAGCTGCTGCTCGAAGCTCAGCGAGTTGACGTAGTAGGTCGAGCCGACGAGGCCGAACTCCTCGGCGCTCCACCAGCCGAAGCGGACGGCGTTGTTGGCCTTGGGCTTGCTGCCCAACTGCAGCGCGGTCTCCAGCAGCGCGGCGGAGCCGGTGCCGTTGTCGTTGATGCCGGGGCCCTCGGTGACGCTGTCGAGGTGGGCGCCGAGCATCACGACGTTGTCCTTGCGACCGGTCTTGGTCTCGGCGAGGACGTTGTAGCTGGTCCGCGCCTCCTGGAAGGCACGCAGGTCGAGGGTGACCGAGGCACCGGCCTTGCCGGCGAGCGCCTGGCCGTCGGCCTGGGTGATGCCGCCGGTCGGGATCTTGCCCGCGGCCGGGTCGCCCAGGGTGCCGTTGACCGGGCCCGGGACGTTGTTGTAGACGATCGCGCCGACGGCGCCCGCCGCCGCGGCCGTCGCCTGCTTCTGCGCGAAGGAGCAGCCACCGCGCTGGATCAGCGCGATCTTGCCGGTGACGCCGCCGGCGTAGTCGGTCGCTTCGCAGCCACTGGTGTCGTCGACCGGGACCACCGCGAGCGGGGCGGTGATTCCGCCGGCGGGCGTCGACGGGCTGTAGGACATGATGATGATCGGGACGTCGGCGCCCGCGACCGTCAGCTTCTCCGCGAGGGTTTCCGCGTAGGTGAAGGGGAACTCCTGCCGCGTCACCGTGAAGCCCGCCTGCTCCAGCTTCGTGGCGACGTACTCCGCGGACTTCTTGTGCCCTTCGGTGCTGGCGGCGCGGCGGCCACCGTTCGCGTCCGAGATCCGCTGCAGCGCGATCAGGTGCCGGTTGACGTTGTTCACGTCGACCTTCTTGACGAGCTGCTTGGCCAGCGCGGGACCGTCGATTCCGGTCGTGGCCGTCGCAGCGGGAGCCATTCCGACCGTGAGCGCGGCGGTGGCCATCACCACGATCGAGGGAACAATGCTTCTTCGCGAATATGACATGAGCGTCACCTTTGTGTGGTTTGCGCCACAGGTCAACCGACGTTCGGCGGACTTTACGACACCGGGATAGGGTCGTTTGTATGTACGCGATCACCATCCGTGAGCCCGGCGATCCCGATGTTCTCGAATGGACCGAGGTCCCTGATCCCGTGGCGGGTGAAGGCGAAGTCGTCATCGAAGTCGCCGCGAGCGCCGTCAACCGCGCTGACCTGCTGCAACGGCAGGGAAACTATCCGCCTCCGCCGGGTGCCAGCGAAATCCTCGGGCTCGAATGTTCGGGCACGATCGCCGAAATCGGCGAGGGCGTCGAAGGATGGCGAATCGGCGACGAAGTTTGTGCTTTGCTCGCCGGTGGTGGCTACGGGGAAAAGGTCGCCGTCCCGGCCGGACAACTGCTTCCTCTTCCCGCCGAAGTCGAATTGCTCGCGGCCGCCGGACTGCCCGAAGTCGCGTGCACGGTTTGGGCGAATGTGGTGATGCACGGCGGCTTGTCCGAGGGTGACGTCCTGCTCGTCCACGGCGGCGCGGGCGGGATCGGCACGCACGCGATCCAGGTCGCCAAGGCGCTCGGCGCGACGGTCGCGGTGACCGCGGGTTCGGATGAGCGGCTGGAGAGCTGCCGCCAGCTCGGCGCCGACATCGCGATCAACTACAAGGAGCAGGACTTCGTCGAGGTGCTGCGCGCCGAAACCGGCGGCGCGAACGTCATCCTCGACAACATGGGCGCCAAGTACCTCGGCCGCAACATCGACGCGCTGGCCATGGACGGCAGGCTGGTGATCATCGGCATGCAGGGCGGCGTCAAGGGCGAGCTGAACATCGGCAAGCTGATGGGCAAACGGGCGAGCGTGTTCGGGGCGGGCCTGCGTTCGCGGCCGCTGGCGCAGAAGGCGGCGATCGTCGCCGACGTCCGCGAGCGGCTGTGGCCGTTGGTGGAGCAGGGTTCGGTGAAGCCGATCGTCGGTCAGGTCGTCCCGATGGCCGAAGCCGCGTCCGCGCACCGCGCGCTCGAAGAAGGCACGGTTTTCGGCAAGGTTCTCCTCGCCGCGAAGTCCTAGCGGATCTCTTCCAGCACTCGGACGAGCTGATTGACCTCGAAGACGTTCGAGTAATGCGCGAGTCCGATGCGGACGGCGCCGCCGACTTCGGCGGCGCCGAGGGAGCCGAAGACACCGCTCGTACCGTCGTCGGCGAAGGCGCAGAGCCCCTGGGACGCCAGGTATTCGGCGACCTCGGGCGCTTTCTTGCCCGCGACGGCGAACGCGAGCGCAGGGATCCTGCGCATGGCGTCGCCGATGACCATGACGTGCCGCAGCGAACGCAGCTCTGTGGACAGTTGCGCCAGAAGTCCCGCGTGGTACGACTTCGCGGAGCCCAGCGACGTCACCAGTTTCTCGCGCCGGGAGCCCAGCGCGGCGTCGTCCAGACCGGCCAGGTAGTCGATCGACGCGATCAGTCCGGCCAGCAACGGGTACGCGTGCGGCCCCAGTTCCATCCGGGCCGGACCGCGCGCGGCCGGGTCGAGCGAGACCGACGGCAGGCGTTCGAGCAGTTCGGGGTCGCGGAAGACCAGCGCCCCCACCGACGGCCCGCCCCAGGCCTGCGCCGAAACCACCATCACGTCGGCGCCGAGCGCGTTGAGGTCCAGCGGCACGAACGGCGCCGCGTACGTCGCGTCGACGACGACCAGCGCGCCGACGCGTTTGGCGAACTCGATCACCGTCGGGACGTCGGGCCGGGTGCCGACCGAACCGGACGCCAGCGTGACCGCGACGGCCTTGGTGCGCGCGGAGACGAGGTTCTCGTACTGCCAGGCGGGCAGCTCGCAGGTCTCGATGTCGATCTCGCCCCAGCGCACGACCGCGCCGACGCGTTTCGCCGCGCGGCGCCACGGCGCGAGGTTGGCCTCTTCGTCGAGCCGGGAGACGACGACCTCGTCGCCGATCGTCCAGCGATCGGCCATCGCGTCGACGAGACGGCGGATGAGATCGGGCGCGTTGGGTCCGAGCACGACTCCGGCCGGGTCGGCGCCGACCAGGTCGGCGACCGCCCGGCGAGCGGCCGTGACAATGCTTTCCGCGCGCTGGGAGGCCGGAAACGCTCCACCCGGCCCGGACACCGGAGCGCGCATGGCCGTGGATACGGCCGAAGCGACCTGTTCAGGTACGAGCATTCCGGCGGCGCCGTCGAAGTGAATCCAGCCGTCACCCAGCGCGGGAAACAACCCACGGATACGAGCGACGTCGAACGCCATGTGGACACCGTACGGACGTGCGGTTTGGCGCTTTACCCGGGGTTGGCTGCCCGACCACGGGGCGCGACGATTCCCGCTACGCTCGGAGACGGCGCCGAAAAACCACACTGCGCTTCGTGCCCGACGTAGGCCAGGATGGAGCACATGACCGACCCAGTTTCCCGCGAATCGACCACCCCCGGTGACGGCGGCGGAGACTCCCAACACCATGTGGTGGTCGTCGGTCCCGACGGCACGCCGGTCGGCACCGCACGCATCGCCGCCCCCGGCTCCGACTCCGGCGAGGAGGCGCACGAGGAATCGCTCGGCGACCTCGTCGAAGAGCCCGCCAAGGTGATGCGCATCGGCACGATGATCAAACAGCTGCTCGAGGAGGTCCGCGCCGCGCCGCTGGACGACGCCAGCCGCACCCGCGTGCGCGAGATCCACCAGACCTCGATCCGTGAGCTGGAGCAGGCGCTCGCGCCCGAGCTGCAGGACGAGCTGGAGCGGCTCGTGCGGCCGTTCACCGAGAACTCGACGCCGTCCGATGCCGAACTGCGGATCGCGCAGGCGCAGCTCGTCGGCTGGCTGGAAGGGCTGTTCAGCGGCATCCAGACCGCGCTGTTCGCGCAGCAGATGGCGGCGCGGGTGCAGCTGGAACAGATGCGGCGGGGGCTTCCGGCGGGTCCGTCCGCGGGCGGCGCCGCTTTGGGTGGGCACGGTGCCGCCGGCGAGTCGCACGGGCCCGGCCAGTACCTCTGACACGCGCAAGGAAAGGTCCTTTCCTCGCAAATTTTGCAAGGAAAGGACCTTTCATTGCAGCCGGAGTCAGCGCAGCGGGCGGAAGAACGTCCGCAGGTCGTCGATGAGCAGATCCGGCACCTCCAGTCCGGGGAAGTGACCCCCTCGGTCCGGAGTGGACCAGTGCACGACGTTGTCGGTGCGCTCGGCGAGGTGCCGGATCGGCAGGCCGGTGTCCTTCGGGAACACGGCCACTCCAGTGGGCACTGTGGACTGTGGCGGTGGCGTACCCCAAGCCGGGCCCAGCGTGGCGTAGATCCGCGATGACGAGTTCGCCGTGCCGGTGAGCCAGTAGAGCATCACGCTGGTGAGCAGATCGTCGCGATCGATCGCGTCCTCCGGGACGTCACGCGAGTCCGAATAGGACTTGAACTTCTCCACCAGCCAGCCGAGCTGCCCGGCGGGCGAGTCGGTGAGCCCGTAGGCAAGCGTTTGCGGCTTGGTCGCCTGGATCATCGCGTAGCCCAGCTCGCCGCTCTGGAACTCCCGCCCGCGCGCCAGCGCCGCCTCACTCCGCGCGAGTTCTTCGCCGGTGAGTCCCGCGAGATCGGCCTCGCTCCGGGGCACCGCGTGCGGCAACATCGTCAGATGCGCGCCGATCACCCGTTCCGGGCACCGGACGCCCACCGCGCGCGACACGATCGCGCCCCAGTCTCCGCCGTGCAGCCCGAACCGCTCGTACCCGAGGCGCGACAGCAGCTCGACCCAGGCGTCCGCGGTCCGGTCCGAACCCCAGTTCGCCTCGGTCGTCGGCCCCGAGAAACCGAACCCCGGCAGCGACGGCACGACGACGTGGAACGCGTCCCCCGGATCTCCGCCGTACGCGCGCGGGTCCGAGAGTGGCCCGATGACGTCGAGGAATTCCACAATGGACCCCGGCCAGCCGTGCGTGAGCACCAGCGGGATCGCGTCCGGCTCCGGTGACCGCGCGTGCAGGAAATGGACGTTCGCGCCGTCGATGTTCGTCAGGAACCCGGGGAAACCGTTGAGCCGCTCCTCGTGGGTGCGCCAGTCGTAGCGGAGCCGCCAGTATTCGGCGAGCTCCTGGAGGTAGCCGAGCGGCGTCCCGAGGCCCCAGCCGACGCCGTCGATCTCGTCCGGCCAGCGGGTGTTCGCCAGGCGGGCGGCGAGGTCGTCGAGGTCGCGCTGGGGGATGTCGATCGTGAACGGCGTGATGGTCATGGGGCGACGGTAGGGAGGATCGAGGACAACCGCGGTCCTCGACCGAAGGGTCAAACCCGTCCTCGCGGCGGAACAGGATCGTGTCGCTCAGTGCTGGTCGACGCTGGTCGGCGCTTTCTCCCCCGGCGGCAGGGAACGCTCGATTCGGTCCAGCACGCGGTCGACGCCGTGGCCGTCCACGACGGACGCCGCCGTCTCCGAGAACCGACGGCGAGCCTCCCTATCCAACAGCAAGGTCCGCAGTGTCTCGACGACATCGTCGTCCAATGCCGTGGCACTCCCGAGGCCCGCCGCCAACCCGAGATCCAACGCGCCCCGGTAGCCGGCTTCCTGGTTGCCGACCAGCTTCACGACGCCGGTCGGCACGCCGAGACAACACAGCTCCAGCAGCGTGACCCCGGCCGCGCTCACCGCCACATCCGTCTCCACCAGCAGATCCAGCAACCCCGGTCCGGGCGGTGCGACACGGAATTCCTGGCCGGGCAAGGCCTCCGGCACCACGGGTTCGCCACGTACGAGTACGTCGGCGACGAACGGCAGTCCCGTGTCGCGTAAGGCGTGCAGGAGCGCGCTGACCGTTCCGGCCCATTCCGTCCCTCCGCCGAGCACCACGGTCACGTGCGGCCGCTCGGTCTGCTCGCGGATATGACGCTTCTCCCGCGCATGGCGGACGACGTCCCGCATCGGCGAGTAGGCGACGCCCCTGAGCAACTCGCCGGAGCAGTCGTCGGGCCGCGGCGCGGGAGCGAACCCACAGTCGACCACGAGATCCGCCGCACGCCTGCCGAACACGTCGTCCTCGATGGACACCAGCAGCGCGCCCGCGGCGTTGACCTCCTCACGCAGTTCGCCGAGACCGTAGTGATCGACGACCACCGCGTCGAAGCCCTCGAAGGGCGCGGTCGGCACCACCGGAACGGACAGCTCGGCGAACCGCGCGGCCAGCCATTCGGCGTTGTCCACCCGGCCCGCGAACACGACCCCCCAGCCGCGCGCGACGGCACGCTCGGCATAGGCGACCATGCGCGAGACATGGCCCGCGCCGATCGACGGCGAGGCGTCGGCTCGAAGCAGCAGCCGGGTCACCTGGCCACCTTCTTCTGCTCGACGTGCGCGTTGAGCTTCGCCAGCTCAGGCCGGGACCGCAGCACCGCGACCACCTCGCGCCAGTCGCCGACGCGGTCGCCCAGTTCGGCGACGATGCCTTCGATGACCGACCAGTCCTCGACGGTGTCCAAGGTCACGCGCAGGTCGTCGGCGGGCGGGCTGACGACGATCCCGGCGCACGAGTACCGCTCCGGGTTCGCGTAGACGCCTGAGGTGACGTGCTCGCGGTCGGCGCCCCGGGCCGTCTCGATCTGTTCGGCGAGCACTCCGGTGCGCACGAGCTCGGCGTCGAAACCGCGCGGCAGGGTGCGCACCAGCACGGTGCTCAGGTAGTCCAGCGACGGCTGCGCGCGCCACTGCGCCACGAGCTGGCCGATGAGGTGGGGATCCAGCAGCGGGCAGTCCGCCGTGAGCCGCACCACCGCGTCGGCCGGGTACGACTCGATAGCGACCGCGAAACGCGCGAGGACGTCGTCGAGCGGACCTCTGGCGACCAGGGCGCCGTGCCGGGCGGCCTCCTCGGCCACCGCGTCGTCGTCGGCCTCCGTCGAGGTCGCGACCACGACGTCGTCGATCCCCGGCGAAGCGGCGGCGGCACGGACGACCCAGCCGAGGACGCTCCGGCCCGCCAGGGGGCGGAGCACCTTGCCAGGTAGCCGGGTGGACGACGCGCGTGCCTGGATGACGGCGTTGACCACGTGGGCCCCGGGGTCTGGATCCATGGGTGACATGATGTCGTGCGGCAGTAGCACCGAAACGCGGAGGTCAACGATGTCCGAGCTGGATGGCTCCAGCATCCTGCTCACCGGCGGGACCGGTTCGTTCGGCAAGGCGTTCATCACCTACGCCCTGGCCGAGCTGAACCCGCGACGGCTGGTCGTGCTCTCCCGCGACGAGCTCAAGCAGTACGAAGCGCGCCAGCAGTTCGACAACGACCCGCGGCTGCGCTGGTTCATCGGCGACATCCGGGACCGCCGCCGCCTCGAGCGCGCGATGCACGGCGTCGACTACGTGGTGCACGCCGCCGCGCTCAAGCAGGTCGACACGGGTGAGTACAACCCGTTCGAATTCGTGCAGACCAACGTCGTCGGCTCGCAGCACGTCATCGAGGCCGCGATCGACACCGGGGTGAAGAAGGTCGTCGCGCTGTCGACGGACAAGGCGTCCAGCCCGATCAACCTCTACGGCGCCACGAAGCTGTGCGCCGACCGGATGTTCATCAGCGCGAACCACTACGCCGCGACGCATCCGACCAGGTTCTCCGTGGTCCGCTACGGCAACGTGATGGGCTCGCGCGGCAGTGTGATCCCGTTCTTCCGCGCGCTCGCGGCCAAGGGCGAGTCGCTCCCGATCACGCACAAGGAGATGACCCGGTTCTGGATCACGCTCCCGCAGGCCGTGCAGTTCGTGATCGATTCGTTCGACCAGATGAACGGCGGCGAGCTGTACGTGCCGCGTATCCCGAGCATGCGGCTGGTCGATCTCGCGCAGGCGATCGCGCCCGGTTCGCCGATGCACGAGGTCGGCATCCGCCCCGGCGAGAAGCTGCACGAAGAGATGATCGCCCCCGACGACGCCCGCCGCACCGTGCGGCTGAGCGACCGGTACGTCGTCCAGCCGCATATCGCGGGCTGGGGCTACGAACCGCCGACCGGCGGCGAGGCCGTGCCGGAGAACTTCGCCTACCGCTCGGACACCAACGACCTGTGGCTCGACGCGGACGAGCTGCGCGACCTGGTCGAGCAGTATGGCTGACTTCCTGCCCTACGGCCGTCAGTCCGTTTCGGACGAGGACATCGCCGCCGTCACCGAGGTGCTGCGCGGCGACTGGCTGACCACCGGCCCCGCCGTCACGCGGTTCGAATCCGACCTCGCCGAGCACACCGGTGGCACGCCCGCGGTGGCCGTCACGTCGGGCACGGCCGCGTTGCACGTCGCGTACGCGGCAGCGGGGATCGGCCCTGACGACGAGGTCGTCACCTCGCCGATGACGTTCGTCGCCACCGCCGCGACGGCCGCGTTGCTCGGCGGCAACGTCGTGTTCGCCGACGTCGAGGCGGACACGGGCAACCTCGACCCGGCGGCGGCTGCGGCTGCCGTCACCTCGCGCACCAAGGTCGTCGCGGCCGTGGACTACGCCGGCCACCCGGCCGAGCTGGACGAGCTCGGTCGGATCGCGCACGACAACGGCGCGCTGCTGCTGGAGGACGCGGCGCATTCCGTCGGCGGAAGCTGGCAGGGCAGGCCGGTCGGCTCGCTCGCCGACCTCACGACGTTCTCCTTCTTCCCCACCAAGAACCTCACCACGGCCGAAGGCGGCGCGGTGGTCGCCGGTTCGGACGAACTGCTGGCGCGCGCCCGCGGTTTCCGCAACCACGGGCTGGTGCGGGACAAGGCGGCGCAGCGGTATCCGGACGAAGGCGCTTGGCACCAGGAGGTGCACGAGTTCGGCCTCAACTACCGCTTGCCGGATGTGTTGTGCGCCTTGGGAAGCAGCCAGCTGCGCAGGCTCGCGGAGTTCAAGAAGCGGCGCGCGGAGATCCACGCGCGCTACACCGCCGCACTGTCCTCATTGGACGGAGTGCTGACACCTGCCGTGCGCGAAGGCGCGGATCCGGTGTGGCACCTGTACCCGCTGCGAGTCCTCGAAGGACGTCGCCGTGCGCTGTTCGATCACTTGCGCGCCAAGGGAATCGGCGTGCAGGTCAACTACATCCCCGCCTACTGGCACCCGGTGTTCGAGGACCTCGGGTACCGGCGCGGGATGTGCCCGAACGCGGAGCTGTACTACGGCCAGGAGCTTTCGCTGCCGCTGTTCCCGGCGTTGACCGACGCCGACGTGGACCGCGTCATCGACGAGGTCCACGGCTTCTTCGGCTAGATCAGGCCCCAGGTGAGCGCGGTGCCCTTCGGGACATCGGACGAGAAGGTGCGGCCGAGCACGTTCACGATCTCGGCGGGGGCCAGCCCGCCGGCGGGCCGGATCGAGCGGACGTTCTCCCGCGTCACCGTGTCCCCGGCACGCACGTCTTCGACGACGTAAAGGGAACGCCGCAGCCGCAGTCCTTCCTTCTCGCTCTCGCGCGGCCCGATCACGGCGGCGCCCAGCGCCTCCCACGCACGGTGCGATTCGGTGACCAGCGCGGCCAGTTCGGCGGGCTCCAGGGAGAACTCCGAGTCGACGCCGCCGTCGCTCCTGGCCAGCGTCACGTGCTTCTCGATGGCGACGGCACCGAGCGCGACGGCCGCGAGCGGGGCGCCGATGCCGGGTGTGTGGTCGGACAGCCCGACGAGCGTCCCGGTCACGCCCGCCAGGACGGGCAGGCCGCGCAGGTTGCTCTCGCTGGGCGACGCCGGGTAGCTCGCGGTGCAGCCGAGCACGATCAGCCGGTCATTGCCCGCCTCACGCGCGGTCCGGACCGCCGCGTCGATCTCGGCGACGCTGGCCATCCCGGTCGAGATGATCAGCGGCTTGCCGGTTTTCGCGCACAGTTCGATCAGCGGCAGGTCGACGATCTCCGACGACGCGATCTTGTACGCGGGCGCGTCCAGCGACTCCAGCAGTTCGACGGCGGTGGGGTCGAACGGGCTGGAGAAGATCTCCAGGCCGCGAGCGCGGGCGCGTTCGAACAGCGGCTCGTGCCATTCCCACGGCGTGTGGGCGCGCTCGTAGAGCTTGTAGAGGTTCTCGCCGCCCCACAGCGAATGCGAGTCGCTCACCCGGAAAGCGGGGGCGTCGACGTCGATCGTGATCGTGTCCGGCCGGTAGGTCTGCAGTTTGACCGCCTGCGCGCCGGTTTCGGCGATCGCGTCGACGATCTCCAGCGCCCTGGCGAGCTCGCCGTTGTGGTTACCGGACATTTCGGCGATGACGAACGGCGGATGCCCGGCCCCGATGCGGTGCGCGCCGATCCGGACTTCCTGTGCTGACATGGACGAAACGCCTCCCTGACGACGGTCTGGTCAGGACACAGTCTTACGCAGCTTCCGGAAACCGTCGACGGCAGGCGCGGTCTCGGCGTACCCGGCCCGGTCGAAGAGCGCGGCCGACGCCGCGTTGTCCCGGTGCACGGCCGCGGTCACCACCCGCACGCGGTGACCGGTGGTGAAGGCCCGCTCGCCCTCCGCCAGAACCGAAGCCGACAAGCCGCGGCCCCGGCTTTCCGGCGCGAGGGTGATGCTGACCTCCCAGACCCCTTCGTCCTCGCGGTCGAACCGGACGGTGCCGACCGGGATCCCGTCGAGTTCGACGACGTACAGCACCCTGTCCGGCGACGCCAGCACCCCACGCAGCCACGCGGAATGCTCGTCGAGCGTGATCACCGCGGTCGAACGGGACGCCTGCCGGGTACGAGGATCGTTCCGCCAAGCGAGCAGCAATCCGGCGTCGGCCTCCGTGGCCTCGCGAGCCAGCACGGATTACTGCGTCTGCTCGATGGTTTCGCGCTGGCGGTCTTCGATCCGGCGCAGCCGGTCCTCGTACCGGGCGATCCCGGCGAGCCGGACGCGGATCTGGGCGTGCTGGCGCTGGATCTCCTGGATCAGGCTGCGCGCCTCGGCCAGCTCGGGCTTGTCCGCGTGCACCGGCAGCGACAGCGACTCGCGCAGATCCTCCAGCTGGGCCTCCTGGGCCGCGACACTCGGGATCAGGCGGTCCAGCTCGGCACGGGTCCAGCGCAAGTCGCCGCGAGCGTGCTCGAGGCCGCTCTCGGCGCCGTCGAGCCGTCGGCGGTGGTCCGCGGTGGCGTGTTCGAGGTCGTTGACGCGCCCGTTGAGGTCGCGAAGCCGCTCGTCGATCCGGAAGTCGATGAGCCGGGCGATCCGGCCGATCACGCCGCTGCGGAGTTTCTGCACTGCCATGGGGTGTTCCTTCTCGGGATGGGCTGGCTGGGAGTTCAGCGCAGGAGTTCGGTTTCGCCGGTTTTCGTCCACGAGTCCAGCAGCCTGCCTTCGGCGGCGATGCGGTGCTCGGGTCCGACGATGCAGGAGTCGCCCGCGGCGTGCTCCCAGTGGGTCTGGGCCGGGTCGTCGATGAACGAGAACCCGGACAGGACCAGCGTGGCGTGCGGGAACGACGTGCGCGCGATCCACGCGGCCAGCGTCCCGGTGGTCGACCACAGGCCCTCTTCGCGGCTCGGCAGCCCGAGCGCGTCGGACAGCGGCAGGACGACCTCGCGGTTCGGCACCGGCACGTAACCGAGGTCACCGGGCCACCAGCCGGGGATGTCTTCGGGCTCCCAGTGCATCCGGCCCGGCTCGACCAGCAGGTAGAGCCGTTTGCGGTAGTCACGGAAGACGTGCTTGGTGGCGCGGACGGCGCGGTTGAACACGACGACGTGCACCCGGCTGCCGACCGTTTCGGGGCCACCCGGCTCGTCGACGACGAAGCCGTTGACGCGGATCACGAGGTCACAGGCGTCGATGGCCTTCGCGCGCCGGGGGTCCGGCGGAAGCGGCTGATTCCCGACCACGGCCACCGAACGGGGCTCCGGCCGGTCGGCGTATGCGGCGAGCAGATTGACCATCAGGCTCGCGTCGCCGAGTGCAGCAGTCATGAGGGCAGAAAGTACCAGCACACGCACCGCGTTCGGGTGCGAATCCGACGGTAGCGTTCCGTGGTCGGGACGGGGCGCCCCAGGCATCATCGGCCCCATCGGTACCCTCGTTCCCGTGCATGCCACCAGCACGGTTCACGCCGCCGACGGTGCTGCTCCGACCTCGGTTCCGCCGATTTCGGACAGCAAGACCTTTTCGCGCGCGTTCGCCGACATCAAGACCGGTTTCGCCGCCAAAGAGCTGTGGGGACACCTCGGCTGGCAGGACATCAAGCAGCGCTACCGCCGCTCGGTGATCGGCCCGTTCTGGATCACCATCAGCCAGGGCGTCATCGCACTCGGCCTGGGGCTTCTGTACTCACAGTTGTTCGGCATGCCGACGTCGACGTTCCTGCCCTACATCAGCACGGGCTTCATCATCTGGGGCTTCATCAGCGGCTGCCTGTCCGAGGGCATGGAGACCTTCATCTCCAACGAGGGGCTGATCAAACAGCTCCCGGCGCCGCTTTCGGTCTACGTGCTGCGCACGGTGTGGCGTCAGACCCTGATGCTGATGCACAACCTGATCGTCTACGTCATCGTGGTCTCGATCTTCTTCACTTCGCTCAATCACCAGTACTCGCTGAACACCGGCAACTGCAACGAGGGCTTCTCCGGCATCTGCCACCCCGGCATCGGCTGGTACTCGCTGACCGCGATCCCCGGTTTCTTCCTGCTCGCCTTGAACGCCGGCTGGGTCACCCTGCTGCTGGGCATCATCTCGACCCGCTACCGCGACATCCCGCAGGTGATCAACTCGCTCATCCAGCTGCTCTTCTACATGACGCCGATCGTCTGGCCGATCGACCAGCTGCTGGCGGGAGGCGCGCGGGCCGCGACCTCGTGGGCCCTGCCGTTCGTCCACGGCAACCCGTTGTTCCACTTCATCCAGATCGTGCGCGCACCACTGATCGGGCAAGAAGTCAGCATCAACAGCTGGTACGTGGTGCTCGGCATCACCGTCGTCGGCTGGGTCCTCGCGCTGGTCGCGATGCGCAATTACCGTTCCCGCGTCTCTTATTGGGTGTGACAGATGGTCAGCATTGATGTGCACAACGCCTACGTCGACTTCCCCATTTTCGACGCGAAGACCCGCTCCATGAAGAAAAAGGTGCTGGGCAAGGTCGGCGGCAAGATCGGCACCGAGACCAAGGTGCCGATCATCGAGGCCCTCCACGACGTCTCCCTGTCGCTGAAAGAAGGCGACCGGGTCGGCCTCGTCGGCCACAACGGCGCCGGGAAGTCGACGCTGCTGCGGCTGCTGTCCGGCATCTACGAACCCACCCGTGGTTCGGCGCGGATCACCGGCAAGATCGCCCCGGTCTTCGACCTCGGCATCGGCATGGACCCGGAGATCTCCGGACTGGAGAACATCATCATCCGCGGCCTGTTCCTCGGGATGACCGCGAAGCAGATGGAAGCCCGGGTCGACGACATCGCGGAGTTCACCGAACTCGGCGACTACCTGCAGATGCCGCTGCGGACGTACTCGACCGGTATGCGGGTGCGCCTGGCGCTGGGCGTGGTCACCTCGATCGACCCGGAGATCCTGATCCTCGACGAGGGTATCGGCGCGGTCGACGCGGCGTTCCTCAACAAGGCCAAGGACCGACTGAAGGCGCTGGTCAAGCGCTCGGGGATCCTGGTGTTCGCCAGCCACTCGGACGAGTTCCTCTTCGAGCTCTGCGACTCCGCCATCTGGATGGACGAGGGGCACGTCAAGCAGCGCGGTTCGCTGCGCGACGTGCTCACCGGCTACAAGGGGCGCGACCCGTTCGAGAACATGAGCAAGGAGACGCTGGAGCGGTTCGGTATCGAACCCGAACCGGTGGCGACGACGAACGGTGGCCAAGGATGACCAGCGAGACCCGGCAGTTACCCGAAGGCGCCGTCGTCGGCGTGGTCGTCACGCGCCATCGACGGGAACTGCTCGCGGACTCGCTCAAGGTGATCGCCGCGCAGACCCGGCCGGTCGACCACCTCGTCGTGGTCGACAACGGGCCGGACAAGTCGGCGCGGGACATCGTCGAGGACTACCCGCTTCCCTTCACGTACCTGCCTTCGCACCGCAACCTCGGCGGTGCGGGCGGGTTCGCGCTCGGCATGCTGCACGCGCTTTCCCTTGGCGCGGACTGGATCTGGCTGGCCGACGACGACGGCCGCCCCGCCGACGAGAACGTCCTCGCGATCCTGCTGGAGGAGGCCGAGAAGCGGGACCTGGCCGAGATCTCCCCGGTGGTGTCCAACATCGACGCTCCGGACAAACTCGCGTTCCCGTTGCGGCGCGGGCTGACCTGGAAGCGTTCGTCGTCGGAACTGGGCGTCGACTTCCTGCCGGGGATCGCCTCGCTGATGAACGGCGCGTTGTTCCGCGCGTCCACTTTGGACGTCGTCGGCGTGCCGGATCTGCGGCTGTTCTTCCGCGGTGACGAGGTCGAACTGCACCGGCGCCTGGTGCGTTCCGGGCTGCCGTTCGGCACCTCGCTCAAGACCGCGTACCTGCACCCGGACGGCTCGGACGAGTTCAAGCCGATGCTGGGCGGCCGGTTCCACGCGCAGGATCCGGAGAACGAGGTCAAGCGCTACTACACCTACCGAAACCGTGGATATCTGCTGTCCCAGCCGGGTATGCGCAAGATCGGCGCGCTCGAAGTGGTGCGGTTCGGCCTGTACTTCGTCGGCGTGAAGCGGGACCCGAAGGCCTTCCTGCAGTGGCTCAAGCTGGTCCGCCAGGGTCGCAAGGAGAAGTTCTACCGCTACTGAGCGCATATCCGGCCGTGGCCGGGCAACCTGTGCCCGGCCTCAGGCGTGCTCAGCTCGTGAACGCACCTGTACTCGCGCTGGAAACCACCGAGGCGAGACCTAGATCCAGACATAGACCCAGCCGCCGGTTCGACGGGAATTTCGTCACCATCGGGCTGGTCGTGGCACTCTTCGCGGTCATCGCCTGGAACCGAAGATGGGTGTGCGACGACGGACTGATCGTGCTTCGGACCGTGCAGAACCTCTTGGACGGCAACGGTCCGGTCTTCAACGCCGGTGAACGCGTCGAAGCGAACACCAGCACCCTTTGGACGTACCTCCTCGCACTTCCCGGCCTCCTCGGCGTCCGGCTCGAATGGGCCGCCGTCGTTCTCGGACTGTTCTTCGCGGTCGCCGGATTGGCGCTCGGCCTCGACGGCGCGCGGCGCCTGCATCCCTCGAAACCGATCATTCCCGCCGGAGCACTCCTGCTTCTCGGCCTCTCCCCGTTCTGGGACTTCGCGACATCGGGCCTCGAAACCGGCCTCGTCACCTGCTGGCTCGCCGGCGTGTGGTGGCTGTTGGTCCGCCACGCCACCCGGCCCGACACGCGACCATGGGCGACGGTGTTCATCCTCGGCCTCGGCCCGCTGGTCCGCCCCGAATTCGCGGTGGTGACGGCGCTGGGGGGCGTCGCCTTGCTCCTCATCGCCAAGCCGGGCTGGAAACGCGCCCTGCTCTGGATTCTCGTCGCGGGCGCACTGCCGGCCGGCTATCAAGTGTTCCGGATGGGCTACTACGGCCTGATCACGCCGAACACCGCGCTGGCGAAAGAAGCCTCGAAGGCCCGCTGGGACCGGGGATTCTTCTACATCGCCGATCTGCTCGACCCGTATCTGCTGGTGATCCCGCTGCTCACGCTGGTGGTTCTCGCGGCCTTGGTGCTTCGGAGGCTGACGCGTGCGACGACCATCGCGGTCGTGATGCCGGTCGTCGCCGCGCTTTGCCTGCTCTTCTACGTCACGCGCGTCGGCGGTGACTACATGCACGGCCGGATGCTGCTTCCGTCGCTCCTGCTGCTTCTCCTCCCGGTGCTCGCCGTACCGCTGAGCAAGTGGACCGCGCTGCCCCTGCTGGTGCTCGGTGTGTGGGCCGTGGTGAGCGGAGGCTGGCTGCGGGCGCCCTCGGCGGTCGAGCACAAGATCGGCGCCCACGCCATCACCGATTCCCGCGTCTTCTGGCTCGACACCACGGGCAAGTCCCATCCGATCCTGGCCGAGGACGCCGCCAAGGCCATCGGGTATCTGCCGGAACTGGCCACGGCCATGGAAGGCGAGCAGGGGCCTGTCGTCGCGGTGTCGCGTTACCATCGATGGCTCGTCGTGCCGGCGCGGGAGCGGACCGTGGTCTCCTCTCCCGGCGCACTCGGCTTCCCCGGAATGCTGCTGTCCTACGACTACAAGGTGGTCGACGACCTCGGCTTGGCGAGCCCGCTGGCGTCGCACTCGCTCTCGATCGAAGGCGGGGCGATGGGGCACGACAAGCTGCTCTCGGTCGCCTGGACCCTCGCGGACGCGGGCCGGGGCACGCCGGAAGAGCTGTCCGCGGCGACCGAAGGCGTGGTTCCCGCGGAGGAGATCGCGTCCGCGAGGCGTTCCCTCGCGCGGCCCGAGATCCAGGAAATGCTGGCTTCCGTGCGAGCACCGCTGACCGGGAACCGGTTCTGGCAGAACCTGGTGCATTCGGTCGGCCGGTCCAGCCTGCGCTACGACCGCGACCCGTACGTCGCGCAGTTCGGACGCTGACCTCCGGATACGAAAAAGGCCCTTCCGCACGCCTGGCGTGCGGAAGGGCCTTTTCGGAGACGTCTACTCGCCGATGACCGGTGGCGCGGTGCGCATGTCGGTCCCGAAGACCTCGTCGGGGTCGCCCTCGACGAGGTACGTCGGACGCTGGTGCTCGGTGTCCTCGTCCCCGTCCGACTGCTGGCCGCGGCCACCCATGCCGCCGCCCATCCCCGGCCCGCCGCGACCGGCCGCGCCGCCGCCGAGACCGCCCATACCGCGGCCGGCGGCCGCTTCGGCGGCACCGATACCACCCGGGCGGGCCGCGCCGGACGCGGAACCCGAACCGGGCGTGGAACCGCCGCCGCTGCCGGGGCCGAACCCGCTTCCGCCGCCACCGCGGCCGGTTCGGCTGTTGTAGTCCGAGTCGCCCATGCCGCCACCCATCATGGGCGGCGCCATCGGCATGGGGCTGATCGGCATCGCGGTGTTGTTGTTGGGGCCGGACGTGGTGATCGGCGCCGGCCCGTTCTGGAAGCCGGACGGCGTCGTACCCGACGGAAGGCTGCCGGATCCCGTGGTGCTGCCCGGGCCGGGCAGGTTGGAGCCGTAGCCGCCGCCACCGCCTCCACCACCGCCGCTACCCCCGCCACCGCTGCCGGGCGGGATGTAGGTGTTGCCGGGGTTGTTGGAGCCGGGCGTGTTCGAACCGGGCGGCACCTGGTACGGCTGCGGCTTGCCCGGATCGTCGATACCGCCTCCGCCGCCCTCGCCGAACTTCGGCGGCTCGGCGAACACCGGCTGCTTCGACGCGGCCTCGTACAAGGACTTGTCGTAGCTGTTCATGGCGGAGGCCGCCTGGGTGTGGGCCTCCTGGCTGTCCTTCTGCTTCTGGATGGACTTGTCGATGTTCTCGCCCATGTTGAACGGGTTCGACGTCATCCACCCCCCGACCTCTTCCTTCCAGCTGAAGGGGATCGGCTTGGGCATCGTGTTCTTCACGGTGGAGGCCGCGGTGCCCTGGTCGTAGATCGTCTCGGAGGCGAGCTTGGCGTTCTGGGAGTTCGCCTCGGACCATTTGCTGAGGCTCTTGAAGTAGCCCTGCGCGTTGCCCGCCGCGTCACCTTCCCAGGTGCCCTGCGAAGCGGTGACGGCCTGGTCCATCGCCCTCGAGAAGGTGTCGAAGGCCTTGTGGATCTCGTGGTACGCGGTCGAGACCTCGGAGACCTGCTCGACGTTCAGGTTGCTGTTGACGAACTGTTCCAGCTTCTCGTGGTCGTAGCCGAGGTAGTCGCCGTTCGGCGGCTCGAGCCCCTCGACGTACTTGACGTCCTTGTTCTTGGTCAGCTCGTCGACGGTCTTGTCGCCGACGTCTTCGGACTGCTGCTGAGCCCTGCCCTGGGCGATCAACCGCTGGAAGATGCCGAACGGCCCGTCGTCGCCCTCGCCGCTCGCCTTGTCCCGGTAGTACTGGTCCCGGGCTTGGGGCGAGAGACCGGCGACGTACTCCTGCTCGGTCATCTGAGCCTTGTTGGTGGTCATCCTGGTCCCCCTAGCCCTTCGGAAGTTTCGGTTCGACGATGTCGGCGATCTTTTCCGCCATCCCGCACGACTTCTCCGGATCCGAGGCGACGACCACGATGTCGGCCCGGGCCGAGGCGCCGATTTCGAGCGCCATCAGGCAGCCGGAGGGCGGTTTCGGGACGAGTACCGCTTTGCGGCCGTTGACGTTGCCGGTGGTCTTGCCGTTCCCGCCGTCGGAGACGCTGTCGATGCCCTGCTTGTCACGGATGTCGACGCCGAGCGAGACGGCGTCCGCCGCCGTCTCGGCCTCCTTGGTGAACTCGCAGCCACGGGCACCGGCGTCGTTCTGGGGAACCGGCGCCTTGAAGGTGCCATACGACGCGAGATCGGTCACGCCGAGGAGCGAGCACGGATCGATCGACGCGGGGTCGGCGCCACCGGTGGCCGTCGTCGGGGCGGTGGACTCGCCGCCTTGCGACGGCGACGACGGCGCCGCGGAGGGCGTGCCCGGCTTTTCGGTGGAACAGGCCGCGAGCACGAACGCGGCCGCGGTCAGCGGTACGAGGAGCAGCTTCTTCATTCCGCCTCAGTTCTTGAGCCGATCGAGCGCCTCGACCGTTTCGTCTTCCTTCTTCTTGTACTGCCCCGACGCGCGCAACAGCGCTTCCTCGGTGTCCTGCACGACCTGCTTGAACTTGCCGAGCACGGCACTCGCCGAATTGGCCGACTGGGCGGCGCCCTTCTGGTCGTGGGCCGCGACGGCCCTGCCGTACGGGTGGTCGCCGAGCTGCGGCGCTTCGGAGAGCCGGATCGTCTGCCGCTCCAGCCTGGTGAGCTCGGTCCCCATGTCGCGCACCGCTTTGAGCAGCGGCTTGACGCCTTCGGAGGTGATCTTGAAGCCGCCGCTCTTGGCGGCCGAGACCAGCTTCTGGGTCTCCGCGCTCACCTGGGCTACCGCGGCCGCGTTCAGGCCACCCGCCGCCACATAACCGGCTGCCGCGCCCATGGCCGCGCCGATCGAGAAGTCCGGTGCCGCCTGTCCGCCGTCCGCTTCGAAAGCCATCGCCCGCCCCACTGCCTCGTCTGCTCGCCCGTGCGTATCGCCCGGCAGTCTACTAGCCGGGCACTCAGCGCGACGGTGATTCACCGATCGCCGAAGATCTCCGTGACTGTGACGAAACGGGCGTCACCCCGGTTCCCCGTGGTTCAGAACTGCCCTTCGAGCTGGGCATACAGCTGCTGAGCGATCCTCGCGTTGTCGGCGGGAGCGTAGGTCAGCCAGCTTTGCCCGTCGGCCGCCTGGCGCGAAGTCATCATGAAGCGGCCCGCTTCGGTGTCGAACCACGCCAGCGGCGGGAAGACCTGGCCACCGCGGATGAACACGCTGAACTGGCCCACTCGCGTCTTCGGCTTCTCGAAGATCCGCTCCACGTGCCGCAGCTGCGGGTTCGACCCGTGCGACCGCGGCCCGCTGACCTTGGCGAAGGGGTCGTACGTGTCGTCGTTTCGAGGGCGCTTCGGCGCGCTCGCCGGCTTCGCGATGGTGACCGACTGACCGGGGCCTGCCGGGGTGAGCGGCAGCAGGTCGACGATCGACGCGACGATCGCGGTCGGCCTGGTCTCCTCGAACACGAGCAGGTTCTCGTCCTGGCGCACGACGACCGCGAACTGCCCGTTCGTCGCCGCCCTCGCGAGCAGCTGCTTGTCCTTGTCCATCTGCGCGACCGCCCAGACGGCGAGCTGCGGGTCGGCGAAGGTCGCGATCGCGAGTTCGACGTCGGCGTCGAGCCTGCCGCCGCGCATCAGGCCACGGCCTTCGAGGTCACGGAAGACGGCCTCGCGCACCATCGCGCGCTGATCGGTCGTCGTGCCGATGTGCGGGATCTCGAACGGGACGGGCGCCGGCCCGAACCGGCCGTGTTCGAGCAGGATGTCCACCGCCGCCAGCGACAACGAGAACGAATGCGGCATCGCCATTTCCCCCCGCGGGTGTCTTGTCCGTCGGGATGAACGTAGTCCACGCGCCCGATACGCCCGCAGCGAACCCGCTTGCCCGGCCGTGATCACGGCTGGTGCCATGGATCCATGGCAGACCAGAAACCCGCGCTCGTCCTCCATCTCGCCACCGGCGGGGAGCCGCTGCTCTTCGCGCTCACGACGGAAGAAACCGAACGGCTGACCAAGGATCTCTCGCATTTCGTCCGCACCGGTTCGGTGCAGACGATCCAGACGAGGGACGACTCCGAGGTGGCGATCAACTTCTCCCACGTCGCCGCCGCCTACATCGACGATCTGAACCGCAAGACGAGAGTGTTCGGGCTGCACTAGTTCCGGGAGAAGAGCTCCAGCAGTCCCGTTTTGATCTCCGGACGGCTGGCGGCGACCAGCAGGAAGGTGGCTTCCCGGACGAGCCGCTGGGGGTGTCGTCCGGCGAGTACCGACGTGCTGCCGTTGGCCGCGACCAGCGCGCCCGCGGCCCGGAAGGCGAGCTCCGCGCCCGCCGCCCTGGCCGCGGGCAGCGACGGCGGATCGGCGAGTGCCGCGTCGAGCCGCAGCCGGGCGGCGTCGATCTCGGCCCGGATCCCGGCGGCGACGTCGGCCTTCCCGAGTT
Organism: Amycolatopsis japonica; assembly: GCF_000732925.1. Classification (NCBI taxonomy): domain Bacteria; kingdom Bacillati; phylum Actinomycetota; class Actinomycetes; order Pseudonocardiales; family Pseudonocardiaceae; genus Amycolatopsis; species Amycolatopsis japonica. The sequence continues at coordinate 249,997 of NZ_CP008953.1, read as the reverse complement.
CCTCGATGAGCCGCGCGGCACGGGCGGCGAGGCCGAGGGGCGCGCAGCCGTTGAGCCGGGAGGCGAAAGTGTTGCCCGCGACGAAATCGGCGTGCGGGATCTTCCCGTAGACGCGGTCGTCGGGCAGGAAGTAGCGGGTGAAGACGAGGTGCACGGTGGCCGTGCCCTGCGCCGCGACGAGGTCGAGCGGCCGGGCCTCCAGCCGCTCCCCCGCCACCGGGTCGATGATCGCGCTCACGACGGTGTCGCCGTCGCGGGCGCAGAGCTGGAGCAGGTCGATGACGCCCCAGCCGCTGACGAACGGGGCCTCGCCGTCGAGCAGGTAGCCGCCCTCGACGCGTTCCGCGCGCAACCTGGGCGGGGTCGGGATCACCGCGGCGAACGCGGCGCCCGCCTTGAGCTCCCCGCTGACCAGCCGCGGGAGATAGCGGTCGCGCAGTTCCGCGTTGCCCGCCGTCGTGAGCGCCGCGACCAGGCCGTGGTGCTGGATCCAGGTGAACATCGTGCTGAGGCAGCCGCCCGCCAGGGTCTCCAGGACCTGGACGATCGTCGGGAGGTCGACGCCCGGACCGCCGGCTTCCTTGGGCGCCGCGAGACCGTAGAAGCCTTCGGCGGCGAGAGCGTCGAAGTGGCTTGAGGGCACTTCGCCCTTGAGGTCGACTTCGGTGGCCGCGGGGAAGAGGAGATCATCGGCGAGGGCTTGGGCTCGGGTGACCAGATCCGTCATACAAGTAAGGCTACCCTTACTTGACCTCTTGTCGCCCGTCCCCGAACGCAAGGAAAGGCTCTTTCCTTGCAAAATTTGCAAGGAAAGAGCCTTTCCTAGCACGCGAGTGAAGCGAAGCGTGCTTACAGCTCGTAAAGCCGCTTCCAGTTGTCCCGCGAGGTCAGCTCGGGCATGGAGCGCTTGTACTGCTCCTGCACCGCCGCGCCTTCCTTGCGGAGCCGCTGGATCACCTTCGCGCCCCGGCGCGCCAGGTCGAACATCTTCGCGCGGTCGTACGAGCGGACCCGCACGCCTTCCTGCGAAGCGTCGGTGACGACGGCGGTGTCGAAGGTCGCGACGTGCCACCAGTGGGCCTCGTCGATCGGGATCGCGCCGAGCGAGTGACGGCTGCGGCCGAGCACCCGGTCGAGGATCCGCTTGATCAGCACCAGACGCTGCATGCTGGGCCGCGGCGCGCTGTTGATGATGCCGATGTCGTTCGACGCGATACCCGGGACGTCGGTGGCCTTGTGCCGTTTGGTCTCGGGGTACTCGTCGCGGATCCGGCGGATCTCCTTCATCGCGGCGACGCCGCCGTCACGCAGGACCTCCGGCCCCTCGAGGAAGTCCTCGACGGCCTTGATCAGCGTGGCGGACAGGCCGTACTGCATGCCGAGCAGGTACCGGACCAGCTGCGCGATGAGCACGCGCGAGAGCAGGTTCAGGTTGAACGGCGAGTGCAGCGCGGCGGTGATGATCGAGTTCCGCAGGTTGAAGTAGCGGTGCCACTCGTCCCAGTCCTTCCAGTGGAAGTCGGCGTGCCAGACGCCGGCGCCCGGAAGGGTGACCGTGGGGAAGCCGTGCGCGCGGGCGCGGTAGCTGTACTCCGCGTCGTCCCACTGGAAGAAGAACGGCAGCGGGTAGCCCGTGGCCTTGACGACCTCGTACGGGATCAGGCACGACCACCAGCCGTTGTACCCGGCGTCGAGGCGGCGTTCCTGGCGGTTCGGTTTGAGGGTCTCCTCGTCGACGCCGAGCAGGTCGGCGGTCGAGAGCGAGTGCGTCACCGGCTGGCCGGGCTCCAGCGTGTTCAGCCGGGCGTATTCGGCGCCGACGTGCAGCTGGTTCGGGTGCAGCAGGTTCAGCATCTGCCCGCCGACGATGACCGGGTTGACCGTGCGGTTGGAGAACGCGGTCATCCGGATCACCAGATCCGGCTCCAGCAGCACGTCGTCGTCCATGAACAGGACGTTCGCGTGCTCGGTCTCGGTGTGCCCGGCGACCTCGTAGAGGCCGCGGGTGAACCCGCCGGCACCGCCGAGGTTCGGCTGCTTGATGTAGTGCAGCTTGTCGCCGAGGTCCTTGGCGACCTGCTCGAAGCCGTCGCGCGACTCGACGAGGTCGGTGCCCTGGTCGGCGACGTAGATCGCGTCGAGCGTCTCCAGCGAGGAGACGTCGGCGGCGAGCGCCTGCAGGTTCGACAGGCAGTCGTCGGCGCGGTTCATCGTGCAGATGGTCACCGCGGTCGGGCGGATCTTCTCCGGCGCTTCGACCGTCCAGCGGACCTTCTCGACACGCAGCGACTGGCCGCCCTCGGTCTCGATGTCGAGCCAGAGCGCGCCGCCGTCGTAGAACTTGTCGAGCTTCGCGGTGAGCGTCACCTTCTGCTGCTTCGCACCCGCGACGACCTCGGCGGCGACGACCCGCGAGTCGCCCTCGATGTCGGAGGCACCGACGGACAGCTGGCCGTCACCGGTGACGACGGCCTCGACCTGGACCTCGGTCACGTCGGTCCAGCGCTGCCAGTAGCTGGCGGGGAACCGGCCGAAGTACGTGTTGCCGGACACCTTCGACGCGGGCTCGATGGAGATGCCCCCGCGCTCGCGCACGGCGGTACCCCATTCGAGTTCGGCGTAGAGGTCCTTGCTGACGATGGGGGCCGGGCCGGCGTAGAGCCCGCGCTGCGCGGTGAGACGGCCCTGCGGGGTGCGTTCCGCGAAGCGGGTGTCGTCGACAGTGCTCACCATGGCGCTCGGGGCCTCTCCGGTGACGGCGGCTTTACCGGGCATGAATCCTCAGTTCTCCTCTGTGCTGGTGGCGGTGGCGCGGGGCTCACGGAAGACGACCCACTTGAGCATGACGAAGTTGATCACGGTCGCGGTTGCCTGCGAGACGACCCAACCGAAGGTGGCCTTCCAGGCCGACTCCGGCAGGACGTGCAGCATCGTGCGGTTGACGCCGACGGCCACGAGGAACGTCACGGCGTACAAGAGCACGAAGCCACCGATCTGACGCGCGCCCTCCTGACGTCCACCGGCGAAGGTGAACTTGCGGTTCAGGAAGAAGGCGGTCGTGGTGCCCACGATGAAGCTGAGCGCGCGGGCGATGTCCACCCACGGCGTCACGTCCATTCCGAGGGCACGAAGCCCCTGGTAGACGCCGAAATCGACCAGGGCGCAGAAACCGCCGATGAGGCCGAAGCGGATGAGCTGCCCGAGCAGCCCAGGGGAGGACGGCGCTGCTGCCGTCACGCCGGCTTTCGGGTCGGTCGCCACCACTGCTCTACCTCATAAACTGCTGGGGCTGATGCGCAAAGTGTAGAAGCGAGCACTTCAGGGTCACGTTCCGGGCAGTGTTCGGCGTGGTTACCCTGGTCGGCGTGACCCAAGCACCCAAGACACAGCGGCAGTCGCTCATGGGCTGGGCAAGGACGTCGCCGAGTATCGCGAACGTCCTGAGCACCCCCGACGTGGAAGCCATCGCCCGCGCGGTGACGCGGGCCGGGGAACGCGGGGTCATCGCGCGTGGTCTCGGCCGCTCGTACGGCGACCCGGCGCAGAACGCGGGCGGCCTGGTCGTGGACATGACCGCGCTGGACCGCATCCACTCGATCGACCCGGATTCGGGCATCGTCGACCTCGACGCCGGGGTCAGCCTCGACAAGCTGATGCGCGAGGGCCTCCCCTACGGCCTGTGGGTCCCGGTGCTGCCGGGTACGCGCCAGGTGACCATCGGCGGCGCGATCGCCAACGACATCCACGGCAAGAACCACCACTCGGCGGGCAGCTTCGGCAACCACGTGGTGTCGATGGACCTGGTCACCGCCGATGGGCAGGTGCGCACGATCACGCCGGACGGCCCCGACGCGGAGCTGTTCTGGGCGACCGTGGCGGGCATCGGCCTGACCGGGATCATCGTCCGCGCCAAGATCCGGATGACGAAGACGGAGACGGCCTACTTCAAGGCCGACATCCAGCGCACCGCGAACCTCGACGAGACGCTGGCGCTGGTCACCGACGGCTCCGAGGACAACTACACGTACTCCTCCGGCTGGTTCGACTCGATCTCCAGGGGCACGAAGCTCGGCCGCGCCGCCTTCCAGCGCGGCTCGCTCGCCAAACTGGACGAACTGCCGCCCAAGCTGCAGGCCGACCCGCTCAAGTTCAACCCGGGCACCCTGGCGACCCTGCCGGACATCTTCCCGAACGGGCTGATGAACAAGCTGTCGTTCTCCATGGTCGGCGAGCTGTACTACCGCAAGACCGCCAAGAACGCGCGCGACGTGATCCAGAGCCTGACCGCCTTCTACCACCCGCTCGACCTGTTCGGCGAGTGGAACCGGGCGTACGGCACCAACGGCTTCCTGCAGTACCAGTTCAGCACGCCGCTGAACGCGCACGAGCCGCTGCGCCGGATCATCCAGAAGGTCGCGGACTCCGGGCACGTGTCGTTCCTCAACGTGTTCAAGCAGATGGGCGAGGGCAACCCGGCGCCGCTGTCGTTCCCGCACCCCGGCTGGATGGTCTGCCTCGACTTCCCGATCAAGGACGGGCTGAGCCGGTTCTGCCAGGAACTCGACGAGGACGTGCTCGGCCTCGGCGGCCGTCTGTACACCGCGAAGGACTCGCGCACCTCCGCGGAGAACTTCGCGAAGATGTACCCGCGGCTCGAGGAATGGCGCAAGGTCCGCGCTTCCGTAGACCCCGAAGGCGTTTTCGCCTCTGACATGTCCCGAAGGTTGGAACTGTGATCGACGCTGTGGGCAACCCCCAGTCCCTGCTGCTGCTCGGCGGCACCTCCGACATCGCGCTCGCGATCGCGGAGAAGTACCTGTCGGAGCGGCCCCTCCGGGTCGTGCTGGCCGGCCGCCAGTCGCCGCGGCTCGACGCGGCCGCTCAGCGCCTGAAGGACAAGGGCGCCGAAGTGTCCACCGTCGATTTCGACGCCAAGGCACTGGACACCCACCCCGCCGTGATCGACAAGGCCTTCGAGGGTGGCGACATCGACGTCACCGTCGTGGCGTTCGGCCTGCTCGGCGACCAGGAAGAGCTGTGGCAGGACCACGCGAAGGCCGTCGAGGCGGCGACCGTGAACTACACGGCCGCGGTGTCGGTCGGGGTCGCGCTGTCGAACAAGCTCAAGACGCAGGGGCACGGCAAGGTCATCGCGCTGTCCTCGGTCGCCGGTGAGCGGGTCCGCCGGTCGAACTTCGTCTACGGCTCCTCCAAGGCCGGTTTCGACGGCTTCTACCTGGGCCTCGGCGAGGCGCTGGCGGAGTTCGGCGTGCAGATCACCGTCGTCCGGTCCGGCCAGGTCCGGACCAAGATGACCGAAGGCCTCAAGGACGCCCCGCTGACGGTGGACGTCGAGCAGGTCGCCGAGACCGCCGTCGCCGCCTCGCGCGCCGGCAAGGAACTGGTGTGGTCGCCCGCGCCGTTCCGGCTGGTCATGTCGGCCCTGCGGCACATCCCCCGGCCGATCTTCCGGAAGCTGCCGATCTAAGGCCGACCCCGGACCCGCTCCCGTCAGCGGGCCGGGAGGAGGTACAGGCTTTGCGTGCCCATCCACGGCGAGTGGATGGTCCAGGTCGCCAGGGCGTTCGCGGGCGGGGCCTTGCTGGTGGTGGCCAGCACCAGATCCGGTGTCGCGGGCGGGACGCTGTGGTCGAAGAACCGGAAGTTCGCCGCCAGCAGCGCCTTCCCCAGCTCACTGCTGCGGTTCTTCGTCTCGATGATCGCCGGATCGACGGAGCCGCGGTCGGAGAACTGGTCGACGATGTCGCAATCGCACGAGTACGCGAGCGCGCCGACCTCCCCCGCGCTCTCCACCTTGCGCCCCTTCGTCAGTTCGCCCAGTTGCGAGCCGATCGCGCGGTATTCGTCCGACGCGGCGTGATTGCTGGTGATCGGCGCGAACCGGCGCGGCAGTTCGGGAGCGGCGTAGGCGACGGCGCTCGTCAGCAGGAACGCGCCCGCGAGGATCCCCGTCCCGAGCCGGGCCCGGCCGGGTACCGCGCAAGCCGCGGCGGCGAGGAAGACCGTCGCGCCGACGATGCTGGGCGCGTAGTACCAGTGGTACGGCGGGACGTTCAGCCAGCAATAGGCCAGATAATGCGCCGCGCCGGCGATGGCGAGGGTCGCGAACGGCAGCAAACGCTTCGCCCGCTCCGAGCCGCGCCGGAAGTGGAACGTCCACAGTAGACCGGCGAGCGCGCCGATCACGAGCGGCAGGAAGGAAAGTGTCGCCGCCACCGGGAAATTGCGCCAATACAGCAGCGGGCCGTTGGTGAAGCTGAACGGTCCCCACGACCGCTGCATGATCTTGATGACCAGGGTGTCCGGCACCGCCGAACCCAGCACCAGCCAGCTGAACCCGAACCACGGCAGCATCACCGCGAGCGCGGCGAACGTCATCCGCCAGATGCCCACCCAGAATTCGCGGCGCCCGAGGAACAGCACGAACGCGATCAGCAGCAGATCGATCCGGATCAGCGCGATCAGGCCGATCATCGCGCCCGCGGCGGCTGGCCGCCGTTCGTGCAGGAACACCATCGTCCAGACGACGGCCGTCGCGCCCATGGCGACTTCGAGGCCGACCGACGACAGCAGCAGCGGGTTCACCAGCAGCAGGCCCAGCGCGAGCGGGGCGAACCAACGCGAGAGCCCGGTCGCGGCGCCGATACGGCGGAGGCCGAGGACGAGCGCCACCTGGCTCGCGACGTAGACGATCCCGGCGGCGAACACGGCGTCTCGCACGATGAAGGTGACGAGCGCCAGCACGAGGACGTTCAGCGGCGACGTCGCGGTGTTGGCGGTGCCTTCTTCGATCAGGCCCCAGTGGCCGTGGAAGGCGAGGTTCTTCGCATACGAGAGCGTGATGTACGTGTCGTCGATCAAATGCCCGCTGACCAGCACGAACACCAGGGCCGACGCCACCGCCGCCCCGGCCGGGAGCACCCAGGGTCGGGTAAGGACGGCGGCTCCCGGCAGCGCACCGGAAGCCTGGGGCAGATCAGCGGAGGCGCTTCGCATCACGAACACCGTACACGGTGCCGTGATGATTCCGTTATCTACCCGCCGTGGCGCTGGTCACGCCAGCCGGGGCCGTCACGGAAGTCGCGATCCATGCCATGGCCGCCGGGGCCACGGTGTTCACGGGAGAAACCGGGCCGGTCGCCGTCGCGGGAGGCCAGTCCGATGGCGGTGCCGATGATGCCGCCACCGAGGACGAAGCCGAGTACGCCGACCGCGACCAGCTGCGTCGCGCGGTGCCCGGCGAAGCGGCGGAAACCGCCCTTCGCGGGCGGAGCCTGCTGCGCCGGAACCCAGCCCGGCGGCGGGCCCGCGGGCGCGGCGGCCGGGGTCTCGGCGGGTTTCTCGGCGGCGGGCTGCTCGACCGTCTTGTCCTCGTCTTCGGACGGCCGCTGCTGGTCAGTCATCTTTCGCTCCTCAGGCTGATGGGGGCGGGCTGTGTGCCCGCCCCCATCACCGAGGATGCGTGCGCTTCCTATGGATGCGCTGTGTGTGAGCTGTCGAATCAGAGATAGAACGACAGGAACAGCGTGACCACCCAGCTCGCGCCGAGCACCTGGAGCACGCGGTCCTTGAGCGCGATCTCCTCCGGCTCGCCCGCGTTGCCGCCGTCGACGTCGACGGCGTAGCGCAGGACGGCCACCACGAACGGGACCATCGAGACGACCGCCCAGACCGAGTCGTGCTCGACCTGGCGGATCTCGAACGCCCACAGGCAGTAGGACATGATCAGGATCGCCGCGGACGTCGCCCAGACGAACCGCAGGTAGCTCGCCGAGTACTTCTTGAGCGAGGACCGGATCTTCGCCCCGGTGCGCTCGAAGAGCATGATCTCGGCGTAGCGCTTGCCCGCCACCATGAACAGCGAGCCGAACGCGGTGACCAGCAGGAACCACTGCGAAAGCGCGATACCCGCGGCCACACCGCCGGCGATCGACCGCATCAGGAAGCCCGAGCCGACGATGGCCAGATCGACCACCGGCTGGTGCTTGAGCCCGAAGCAGTAGCCCAGCTGGACGGCCTCGTAGACCGCCAGCACGACCGCGAGCTGCCAGCTGGCGAAGAACGAGATGCCGAGACCGGCGGCGAAGAACACGGCCGCCGCGACGAACGCCACCGGCACCGGCACGATCCCGGCCGCGATCGGCCGGTTCCGCTTGGTCGGGTGCGCACGGTCCGCCTCGACGTCGATCGCGTCGTTGATGAGATAGACCGAGGAGGCCACCAGCGAGAACGCCGCGAAGGCGATCAGCGCGGCGATCAGCAGGCCGGTCCGGTCCGTCGACTTCGAAAAGGCGAAGAACGGTGCGGCGAACACCAGCACGTTCTTCACCCACTGGCGCGGGCGTGCCGTTTTGATGATGCCGCCGACGAGACCGCCGGCGACCTTCTTCGACTCGGCGGCCTCGGCCACGGGTTCTACGTCGTCAGGCTTGGAATCGGCCTTCTCGGTCGTTTCACTCATCGTCGCTTCAGCTTCCTACGTATCAAGCCGCCGACTACGCCCCCAAGGGCCGCTCCGGCCAGAACGTCGGTCGGGTAGTGGACGCCGAGCACGAGCCGGGAGGCCAGCATCGGCGGTACCAGGGCCGGGACCAGGTTACGCCCGGTCAATCCGGAGTAGAGCACCGCCGCCGCCGTAGTCGAGGTCGCGTGCGAGGACGGGAAGCTCAGCTTGCTCGGCGTGGAGACCAGGACCTCGACGCTCGGGTGGTCCGGTCGCGGCCGCCTGACCACGCGTTTCACCGCGATGGACGCGGCGTGCGCGCCGACGACGCCCGCCGCCGCGACCAGCCAGTCCTTGCGGCGCTTCTTGTCGACCGCGGCCCCGACGAGCCCCAGCGCGAACCAGCCCGCGCTGTGCTCGCCGAAGTGCGAAAGACCGCGTGCCGCCTTCACCGTGACGTCGCTCTTGAGGACGCCCTGAGCCTTCGCCAGGACGGCTACCTCACCCGTGGGTGCGCCCTTCTCAAGCATCGAGGGACCCGTCGAGAGGCGCGCCATCGGTCAGATGCGGCGCGATCTTGTTGTCGAACGCGGACAGCGCCGAACCGATGGCCATGTGCATGTCGAGGTACTTGTAGGTACCGAGACGGCCGCCGAACAGCACGTTCTTGTCCTTGGCCTCGGCCTTCGCCAGCTCGCGGTAGGCCTCGAGCTTCTCGCGGTTCTCCGGCGTGTTGATCGGGTAGTACGGCTCGTCGGCCTCGCCGGCGAAGCGGGAGTACTCGCGGAACACCACCGTCTTGTCGTTCGGGTAGTGCTTGCGCTCCGGGTGGAAGTGCCGGAACTCGATGATCCGGGTGTAGGGCACCTCTTCGTCGTTGTAGTTGACGACCGAAGCTCCCTGGAAGTCACCCGTCTCGACGACCTCGGATTCGAAGTCCACCGTGCGCCAGGTGAAGCGGCCCGCGGAGTAGTCGAAGTAGCGGTCCAGCGGCCCGGTGTAGACGGTCGGGGTACCGGCGGGGATGTGCTTTCGGACGTCGAAGTAGTCGACGTTCAGCCGCACCTCGATGTTCTCGTGCTCCGCCATCTTCTCGAGCCACGCGGTGTAGCCGTTGACCGGCAGACCCTCGTAGGTGTCGTTGAAGTAGCGGTTGTCGAAGGTGTAGCGGACCGGGAGCCGGGTGATGATGTCGGCGCCGAGGTTCTTCGGGTCGTTCTCCCACTGCTTGGCCGTGTAGCCGCGGATGAACGCCTCGTAGAGCGGGCGGCCGATCAGCGAGATGGCCTTTTCCTCGAGGTTCTGCGCGTTCGCGGTCTCGAACTCCGACGCCTGCTTGGCGATCAGCTCGCGGGCCTCGTCCGGCGTGTGCGACTTGCCGAAGAACTGGTTGATCAGCGCCAGGTTCATCGGCAGCGGGTACACCTGACCCTGGTACTTGCCGAACACCCGGTGCTGGTAGTTCGTGAAGTCGGTGAAGCGGTTGACGTACTCCCACACACGCTTGTTGGAGGTGTGGAACAGGTGCGCACCGTAGCGGTGCACCTCGATCCCGGTCTCGGGCTCGGCCTCGGAGTAGGCGTTGCCACCGATGTGGTGACGCCGCTCCAGCACGAGGACCTTCTTGCCGAGCTCGGCCGCGGCCCGTTCGGCGACGGTCAGCCCGAAGAATCCGGAGCCGACCACGATGAGGTCGTAGCCGGTGAAATCGGCTTCAGTAATCTTGTCGGGGTTCGTGTGCGCGCTCACGGGCGTCGAGGGTACGCACGTCGACTCCGTGCCCTGCAGCGAGCACCGGTTTTCACCTTCGACAGACACATTTTAGGAAGCAGTGCCTACTCCGGACACCTTCTGGTCGTACTTCGGTGCGACCCTCACCTACCTGGCCGTCCTCGCGGTCCCCGGCGGGCTCGTCGGCCGCGCCGCCGGCCTGCGCGGCTGGGCCCTGGCGGGGCTGGCCCCGCTGCTGTCCTACACGGTAACCGGACTGGCCGGTCCGTGGCTGGCACTCGCGGGCGTGTCGTACAACCCCCTGACCGTGGCGGCCGTCACGGCCGTGCTCGCCGGACTGGGCTTCGGCCTTCGGAAGCTGGGCCAGGCACGCGGCTGGATCAAGCCGGGCGCCGACGAGCCGCCGACGAAGTGGCACCCGCGCGCGCACTACGCCGTCGCGGCCTGCGTCGCGCTGGCCGTCGGCATCTCGATCCTCGTGGTGCTCTCGGCCCGCGGCGGCACGACGGCGGTGTTCCAGCGCTGGGACACCGTGTTCCACGCGAACGGCATCCGCTACATCGCCGAGACCGGCGACGGCTCGCTGACCGGGATGGGCACCATCAACTGGTACCCGGACGGCTCGTTCTACCCGAACGCGTATCACCTGGTCGGCTCGCTCGTGTACTCGATCTCGGGCACGACGATCCCGGTCACGCTGAACGCCATCACCATGCCGGTCGCCGGGATCTTCGCGCTGTCGATGGTCGCCCTGATCCGCCAGCTCGGCGGGCGCGCGGTGTTCGCGGGCTGCACGGCGCTGGTGGCCGCCGCGGCCACCACCGGCGCGTACGAGTCGGTGTCGAGCGGGCTGCTGCCGTTCGCGCTGGGGATCGTGCTGACGCCGCTGGCCGTGGTCGCGCTGGCCCGCTTCCTCGCGCGGCCCGGCCTCGACACCGGCTACGTGCTCGCGCTGACCGCGGTCGGCCTGCTGGCGGCGCATTCGTCGGCCCTGTTCGGCGCGCTGCTGTTCGCCTTCCCGCTGGTGGTGCAGCGCTGGTACCGCGCGCTGCGGCACAAGCCGCTCGACGGCGTGCCCGAGGGCCGCGGCGGCTGGCGGGTCATCGGCGGCGACGTCGTCAAGATGGTGCCGGTGATGGTGGGGAGCGCGCTGCTCGCGGCGCCGCACATCCTCGGCGCCCTGAAATTCACTTCGGGTTCATACCCTTATTACGCGTGGGGCTCCGACCTGCCGGTGCTGAAGTCGCTGGGGCTGCTGGTGACCTTCCGGCAGGTGCTGAGCGCGCCGCAGGTGTGGCTGACGGTGCTGCTGGCGATCGGCGCGCTGAGCCTGTTCCGGCTCGGGCGGATGCGCTGGGTGGGGCTTTCGGCGATCGGCTTCTCGGCGCTGTTCGTGCTGGTCGCCTCGTACGGCGCCGAACCGTGGGTGATCTCGCTGTCGCGGCCCTGGTGGAACGACCGGTACCGGCTGATGGCGCTCGCCGCGATCCCGCTGTGTCTGCTCGCCGGGCACGGGATGGCGGAGCTGCAGCGCTGGTTCGCCAAGTGGGCGAGCGGCCGGTCCTGGGTGAAGAGCCGTCCCGCGCTGCCCGCCAGGCTGGGGCTGGCCACCGCCGTGTTCGTCGTGGCCGCGTCGGCCGTGCTGACCAAGGGTTTCTACACCGAGTCGAACGCGCACGCGGTGTCGTTCCTGTACTACAACGGGCCCGAGGGCGAGGTCACGCCGCCGGTCAGCGCCGACGAACTGGCCGCGATGAACGAGCTGACCAAGATGAACATCGGTCCGGACGAGAAGGTGCTCAACGAGCGCTTCGACGGGACGGCGTGGCTGTACGCGATCACCGGTATCCACCCGGTCGCCGGGCACTACGACCCGGGTGTGCCGCCGCCGGACGCGAAGTACCTCGCGCTGCACTTCCGCGACTACGACACCGACCCCGAGGTGCAGGCCGCGGTGAAGCGACTGAACATCAAGCACGTGCTGATCGGGAGCACCCCGATCAAGATCGGCGAGCCGCCGGCGCCGGGGCTGCGGGATCTGGACGGGCTGAACTTCCTGCGGAAGGACTTCTCCAACGCGGGCGCTTCGATCTACACGTTGACGCGCTGACGGCTGCTTCGCGCGGCCGGCGCGTGCAATGAAAGGTCCTTTCCTTGCAAAATTTGCGAGGAAAGGACCTTTCCTCGCATCGGGCGGGTCCACAGATAAAAGGCTCGCGTGGTCACGGACTGCCCCTGCCGCGACCACGCGAGCCTTTCGTCCCCCATTCACCCCCGGGGTGACCCATGAGGGGTAGCCGTCGTCGGCCACACCCACTCGCTGTACTTGTTCTTCAGACGACTACTGGGCGGAACCGGTTTACCCGGCTCGCCAACGTCACCCGATCGGCCTAAGAGCTTCTCCCCTGGAGTACCGGGAGTACGTCGCTCACGACCTCTTCGAGCGTCGACTCGCGGCCGACGTAGTAGTCGCCGGACCTCGGCCAATGCGTGACGATGTCGGTGAACCCGAGTTCACCGGCCCGCCCGGCGGCGTCGGTGAACGCGCCCACGCTCTCGAGCGAGAAGACCGGCGCCGCGTCGAGGCTCAGGAACCGCTGCACGCTCGCCTTGTCCCGGCCAACGGCGTCGAGCCGCTCGTCGAAGGTCTTCACGAGCTCCGCGACGCCCTTCCACCACTCGTCCTGGGTGTCCGCCTTGACGCCGGTGGTGGCCCAGCCCGCGCCGAACCGCGCGGCGAGCGTCATCGTGCGGGGGCCGTTCGCGGCCACGAGGAACGGCAGCCGCGGCCGCTGCACGCAGCCCGGCAGGTTCCGTGCGCCCTTGGCCCGGTAGTACTCGCCCTCGAAGTCGAAGCCGTCGGTCATCAAGAGCCCGTCGAGCGCTTCGACGAACTCGGCGAAACGGTCCGTGCGCTGCTTGACCGACAGTTCGGGACCGTCGAGCACGGTGGCGTCGTAGTTGGTGTTCGGGACGCCCGCGCCGACGCCGAGGATGAAGCGGCCGTCGGAGATGTCGTCGAGGGTGGTCAGCTCGCGGGTGAACGGCACGGGATGCCGGGCGACCGGCGATGCCACGAAGGTGCCCAGTCTGATCCGCGACGTCACCATCGCGGCCGCCGTCAACGTTGGCATCGCACTGAACCACGGGCCGTCGACGAGAGTCCGCCAGCCGAGGTGGTCGTACGTCCAAGCGTGGTCGAAGCCGTATTCCTCGGCGGCCCGCCATTTCGGCTCGGCCGCCCACCAACGATCTTCCGGAAGGATCACGATGCCTACGCGCACACCGGGAAGGTACTGGTCCAGACCGACACTTCGCCCGATGGGCGGATCTTCGGGGACAATGTGCCGGTGGAAAAGCCCCTCTTGATCGCCTCCGACGTCGACGGCACCCTGCTCGCCCCTTTGGAGGTCCTGTCCGAACGCACGATCGACATCGTCCGGCGGGTCACCGAGGACGGGGTCCCCTTCGTGCTGGCCAGCGGCCGTCCGCCGCGCTGGATCGCCCCGATCGCGAACCCGCTGGGCCTCACCGGCTACGCGGTCTGCGCGAACGGCGCGGTGCTCTACGAGATCGGGACGGACCGGATCGTGGCGGTCCACGGCCTGCTCGAACCGGCACTGCTGCACGACACCGTGAGTGCGCTTGATCACGCCCTGCCCGGCTGCCGGTTCGCCGCGGAACGGGTCGGCGAGTCCGCGCAGGACCCGCGCGTCCGCAGCTTCGTGATCGAGCCCGACTACCACAATCCGTGGGGCAACCACGAGGGCGCGGAGGCGCCGCGGGCCGAGGTGCTCGGGCATCCGGCGATCAAGCTGCTGATCAGCAGGCGCGGGATGAGCTCCGACGAGATGGCGCGGGCGGCGCGTGAGGTGCTCGACGGCTCCGTCGACATCACCTACTCGACCGACACCGGCCTGATCGAAGTCGCCGCGCACGGCATCACGAAGGCGACCGGGCTGGCCGAGGTCTGCGAGCGGCTGGACGTGCCAGCCGAGCGGGTGATCGCGTTCGGGGACATGCCCAACGACGTCGAGATGCTCGGCTGGGCCGGCCACGGCGTCGCGATGGCCAACGGGCACCGCTACGTGTTCGACGTCGCCGACGAGGTGACGGGGCCGAACTCCGAGGACGGCGTCGCGCAGGTGCTGGAGCGCTGGTTCTGAGGCGACCGGCAAGTCCGTGAAGGCCTCCTTGAGGGACTCTGGGTCCCTCAAGGAGGCCTTCACGGACCGGGGGCTAGCGGCCTTCGCGGTCGAGTTTCGCGGCCTCTTCCGGCGTCGGCGCGGTGCCGCCGAGGTGCGCGGGCAGCCACCAGCGCTCGTCGTCGGAGGCGGGCTTCTCCGGGTAGCCGGCCTGGACGCGGTCCACGAGCGCCGACATCCGCACGCGAAGGTCCTTCGAAAGGACTTCGGCGTCTTCGTCGGCCTTCGGGTGCATCGGCTCGCCGACGAGGATCGAGATCGGGACGTGGCGTTTGGTGAGGTCCTTCGGGCGGCCCTTGGTCCACAACCGCTGCGTGCCCCACAGCGCCATCGGCACGACCGGGACGCCCGCCTCGGCGGCCATCCGGACGGCGCCGGATTTGATGTCCTTCACGGTGAACGACCGGCTGATCGTGGCTTCGGGGAACACGCCGACGACCTCCCCGGCCTTCAGGCGCTCGACGGCTTCCCGGTACGAGGCGAGACCGGCGCCGCGGTCGACGGAGATGTGGTGCATGCCGCGCATGAGCGGTCCGGCGACGCGGTTGCCGAAGATCTCCTTCTTCGCCATGAACCGGACCAGGCGTTTCGCCGGCTGCGCGCCGAGCCCGCAGAAGATGAAGTCGAGATAGCTCACGTGGTTGCAGGCGATGACCGCCCCGCCCGTCGACGGGATGTGCTCGGTCCCCTCCACCCGGATGCGGTTGTCCAGCACCCGGAACATCAACTTCGCCGCCATGATGACGGGCGGGTAAACGAGCTCAGCCATTCGTTCAGGTTACGCTACCGTAGGGTAACCAACCTACGGTCGCGTAGGTCACATCACTCCGAGCGCTCCTGACGCGCGAAGGTCACCACCGCCAGGACGACGCCGAGCAGCGTGCAGTACAGCGCGATCACCTGGTGTTTGACGTTCTCCAGCCCGTCGCCCAGCGCCGCCAGCACGAACTGCCCGGCGGCCACGGCGAGCAGGAAGCCCAGCACGACACCCAGCGCGGTGCGCCGGGTCTTCCAGCCACGCCACGCGATCAGGGCCCATATCGGCAGCAGGGCGAAGAAACCCAGTGGCGCCAGCAGTTTCGTCGCGGTCGAGACGATGGGGAAGCGATATTCCTGCGCTTCGGGGGCGAAGCCGGCCGACTGGTCGAAGCTGCCGAGGTAGGGCGGCCGCGCGGTGAGCAGATCGCCCGCCGCGCGATCCAGGATCTCGACCGTGCGGAAGGGATGCGTCGCGAAGTACTCGACGACGTTGCGCCTGCTGATCTGCTCGCGGTACTTCGGGTACTCGGGATCCAGTGTCGCGGGCTTCGGATGCCACCAGCCGTTGCCCGCGTACTGGCCGAACGAGGCGGGCAGTCCCAAGGCGGCGAGGTCGGCTTCGGTGTCGTGCCGACCGTCCACAATGGTCAAGAAGATCGTGTTGAACATGTTGATCTCCCGCGAATCGTCGCCCGGCCGCGCGGCGAGCGAGCCGTCGGGCAGTTTCGCGGGCTCGACGGTTTGCTGCGCGTAGGCCGTTCCCCCGGCGAGCGCGCCGATGACGAACACCACGGGGAGCCAGCGCTTCAGGCCGTGGACGCCCGCCGGGCGGACGAGCAGCGCGGCGAGCGCGAGCAACGGCAGGATCATCAGCGTCTGGACCTTGGCGTTGACCGCGATCACGCCACCGAAGAGCAGCACGGCCAAGCCCGCGTAGCGCCACCAGCCCGGCCTCGCGGACACCAGGAGACCGCCGACGGCGAGCAGGAGACCGAGGAACGCGGCGCCTTCGCCGAGCACGGACGCGAAGTAGCCGAAGAACGCGGAGTCCGCGACGACGAGCAGCAGCCCGACGGCCGCGAAGCCGCGGACGCGGCGCGAGTACGGCAGCCCGACGACGATCAGCGCTACCGCCGCGGCGGCGAGGACGCTGGTGAGCACGCCGAGAACCACCAGGCTGAGCGTCGATTCGAGGCCGAGCACTCCGCCGATCGACCGCGCGATCCGCGCGAACCAGCTCTGGGTCAGGAGATAGGTGGCGTCGCATTCGCCTGCCGGAACGGTGTAGGCGAGGTGGACGAAGCCCTCCGGCTTGCCCTTCCACGGGATGCCCGCGCCGCACAGCACACGGAAACCGTCGCCGTTGTCGGCCATCGCGACCGGCCTCGGCACGAGGAAACGCACCAGCAGCACGGTGAGCGCGGCGGCGAACACGCCGACGCCGAACAGGCGCGACGATGCTTCGAGCGCTGCCGGTCTGCTGGGGGAAACGACACTCACGCAGGGCACGGTACGTGGCGGAAATCGGGTGAGCGGTCGAGGGCCGCCCTGACCACCCGCTCGACGTCCGCCCGCAGGAACACGGTGATCCACGACGAGCTTCCTTCACGCGCGAAGGTCGCGACGCGGTACCTCGCCGCGTACGCCGGGTCGATCACGCAGGACTGCTTCGCCGCATAGCCGCTGTCGGTGATGACGGCGATCGTCGGATGGCGCCGGGAGACGACGGCCTCACCCACCTCCTCCGTCTGACCGCGGACGCCGACGATCTGCAGCTGCGTCCCGGCGTGATACGACAGCACGCCGGGCGCCGACGTGCTCACGACCGAACCGGGCGGCAGGTAGGCGTCGAGCCAGCGGCCGATCTCCTCCATCTGCGCGCCGTGGTCGTGCCAGGCACGCACCCGGCCCAGCATCTCCGGACTGAACACCGACACCAGCACCGCGAGCCCGGACAACGTCACCGCGGCGGCGGGCATCAGCAGTCGGATCGGCGGCCGAGGCCGCGGGCTCGGCTTCGCGGCCACCATCAGCACGCCGTAGACCGACACCGCCGCCACCGACAGCAGCGGCGGGATCGGCGCCAGCAAACGCCAGGCCGGCGCGGCGTCGCCGCCGAAGAAGACCACGAACCCGGTGAGTGCGACGGCGGTGCCGAGCATCAGCCAGGTCAGCGACCGGGCTTCGGCCTCGTGCGGGGTCCGGCCGGTGCGGCGCAGCGACAGCGCCACCACCGAGATCAGGCCGAGCAGCAGAAATCCTTGGTGGACCACGGAGAACCCCGACAGGTACTGCCAACCGCGGTCGATCCGGGACTGGATGCCAAGGTCGAAGGGGATCACGACCGAGGTCGGCAGGACATGGTCGTAGTAGGTCACCCGCCAGGCCGTCCAGGGCGCGGCGAACACGAGCCCGCCGAGCAGCCAGCCCACCGGCGACCACCAGGTGTACCGGCGGCGCAGGGCGGCGACGACGAGCCAGCAGCCCACCAGCACCGCGAGCAGGATCCCCGCCGGACGCGTCATCATCGCGAAGGCCACGAGCACCCCCGCGACCACCGGCCGCCGGGCCGCGAGCGCGGCGAAGACGCCGAACAGGAGCAGCACGAACAAGGGCGTCTCGGTACCGGAGCCGCCGTATGCGGCGAGGCCCCCGGCTCCGGCGACGAGCACCGCGGCGGCCACCCCGTAGGCGGGCCGCGGCTCACCCGCGGCCCGCGCGACCACCCGGTTCACGGTCACGTACGCGAGCAGGACGGCGCCGAGCGTGGCGAGAATGCCGAGTACGACCGCGGAGGTCTCGATATCGGCCCCGAAAGCGGCTTTCGGCAACGCGATCACGATCATCCAGAGGAAATTCGTGTACCCCTCGATCCGCTCACCGGTGTTGAACACCGGCCCATTGCCGTCGGCGATGTTCTGGGCGTATCGGAAGGTGATGTAGGCGTCTTCCGCGATGGTCGAAAACACCAGCTGGTGCACCAGCGAGAAACCGAGGGTCAGCATCAGCGCGGCGGCGCGCCAGCCCTTGTCCGCGCCGATCTTGGGCCAGGCCACCAGCACGAAGATCGCGACCGCGGACCAGGCGACGACAAGCGCGACCACCACCTGATCCCACCCTCCCGGGCCGTGCCACTCCCCTGACGAAAGACTACGGTCAAGTATCGATCACCGCGCCAAGGTGTTTCTTTCGGCGCAGTCAATTGACACGAATGGGCGAGCGACGTGTGCACCGAGTAAACGGAGTCGCGAGGTTTTCCCCGTCGGGATGTGACTCCTTCGGGTATCGGTCCCCGGTGGTTAATCTGGCTTCCCATTCCGTTCCGCACCTCGGGGGTTCTGTGCGGATTCCCCATCCGAGGTAGCCCGTGCCCACCCACACCTCCCTGTCGGCCGACGTCCTCACGGTGGTCGTCGCGCTGCTCGTCATCGGCCTTCCGGGTCTGCTCACCGGTCTCGCCGCCGGCCTGCGCGGCTGGGTGCTCGCGGGGATGACGCCGTTGCTGAGTTACGCCATCGGCGGGCTCGCGGGACCGTGGGCAGCCGCGCTCGGGCTGCCGTTCAACCCCGTGACGTACGCGGTCGCGACGGCGTTGTTCGCCGGTGTCGCGTTCGGACTGCGGCGGCTCACGCTGCGCCGGTGGCCGCCCGCGCCGGAAGAACCACTGTGGGGACGCTCCGGGCACCTCGCCGTCGGGGCGTGCCTGCTGCTCGCGGCCGCCGTCGGGATGTACGCGGTGGTACGCGGGATGGGCAGGCTGGACGCCATCCCGCAGGGGTTCGACGCGGTGTATCACGCGAACGGCGTCCGGCAGATCGCCGAAACCGGGGACGGCAGCCTGTTCGGCACCGGCGAGGTGAACTGGTACGGCGACGCGGCGCCGGTGTTCTACCCCAACGCGTACCACCTGCTCGCGTCCGTGGTGTATCTGCTGAGCCCGGCGACCATCCCGCTGGCCCTGGACGTGAACACCGCACTGCTGCCCGCGTTGCTGGCGTTGTCGCTGGTCACGATGGTGCGCGTGTTCCGGGGACGCGCGGTGTTCGCGGGCGCCGTCGCCCTCGTCTCGATCGCGCCGGTGATGGGCCTGTACGAATCGATGAGCAGGGGACCTTTGCTCCCGTTCCTGCTCGGCCTCGCGCTGACGCCGCTGGCCGCCGTCGCGGTGAAGCGGTACCTCGACCGTCCCGCACCCGACACCGGATTCGTGCTGCTGGCGGGCGCCGTCGGACTGCTGTGCGTGCACTCGTCGGCGTTGTTCGGTGCGATCCTGTTCGCCGGTCCGCTCCTGCTGCAGCGCTGGCTCGCGCCCGGGGAACGGTGGCGGCGGATCGGGCGGGATCTGCGCGCGCTGGCGATCGTCGGGGTCGTCGCGATCCTCGTGGCGTGGCTGCAGCTGTTCGGCGCGATCGGGCTCGCGAGCGGCGAGGTGCCCTACCGCAGCTGGCCGGTCGAATGGCGGGCGACGACCGCGCTCGGCGCGCTGCTCGGCTTCCAGCACCACGAGCCGTATCCGCAGATCTGGCTTTCCGTGGCGTTGTTGCTGGGCTTCATCTTCTTCTCGCGCGCGGGCGCGCTGCGCTGGATCGGGGTCACGGCGCTGATCACCGGGCTCGCCTACATCGCGGTGACGTCGTCCGAGCAGCCGCTCGTGCTGGCGCTGTCCCGGCCGTGGTGGAACGACCCGTACCGGTTCATGTCGATGGCGGCGATCCCGCTGTCGATCATCGCGGCGCACGGCCTCGCCGAGACGCAGGCGTGGCTGCGGGACAACGTCGCGCACCGAAAGGTGCCCGCGTTCGCCGTCGCGGTGGTGGTGTTCGGCGCGTTCGCCTTTCTCAGCAACGGTTTCTACGCGCCGTCCAACGCGGCGAAGGTCGCGCCCGGTTACGCGAACACCCCTGGCATCGACCAGCACAAACTGCCAGTGAGCCCGGACGAGGTCGTCGCGATGGAGAAGCTCGCCGAGTTCGCGAAGCCCGGCGAGCGCGCGCTGAACGACCGGCTGGACGGGACGGTGTGGACCTACGCGCTCTCCGGCGTCCGCACGACTTCCGGGCATTTCGACGAGACGCTGTCGCCGTCGGACGCGCGGCTGCTGGAGTGGCACTTCCGCGAGTACCCGTCCAACGCCCAGGTGCGGGCGGCGGTGGCGCGGCTGAACGTGCGGTGGGTGATCCTCGGGCAGTACGGCTACCCGCCTGGCGCGCCGCGCCAGGCGGGCCTGCGCGATCTGGACGGGCTGAACTTCGTGACCGAGGTGTACCGGAACCCCGACGCGGTGATCTACCGCCTGAACCCCCGCAATTAGTCGACTAATTGCGGGGGCGGGTGACGAGGCGGGCCGAGAGGGCGGCGCCGCCGGCGGTGATCAGGTCGGCGACGGTGAACATCACCCGCGACGCGATGGCGAAGGCCGTCGCCTGGACGACGGTGAGACCCGAGGCGGTCAGCACGGCGACCTGCGCGACCTCGCGGACACCGACCCCGCTGGGCAGGATGAACGCGAACGTCCCGACGGTCATCGCGACCGCCATCGCGCCGACGCACAGCACGAAACCGCTGAAGCCCGGCGTGCCGACGGAGTTCGCCAGCAGCCACAGGTGCACACCCTGCAGCGCCCAGGCGGCCGTCGACGAGCCGAAGACCTTCCCGACGACCGACCAGCTCAGCCGGTGGTCCAGCGGCGGGCGGCGCAGGATCCGCAGCACCAGCGAGGTGCCCCAGGTGAGCACGCGCGGGTGCAGCATCGCGAGCCCGACGGGGATGAGCACGAACAGCCACATCGCCCGCGGGCTGTTGCTGAACACCGCGGGGGCCGCGAGCAGCGAGACGACCAGCGCGGACACCACGCCGACGCCGAGCTGGATCAGCGAGCCGGTGAAGATCCGGGCCCTGGCGAGCCCGGCCTTGCGGCCCAGCTCCATCTGCAGCAGGTACGCCCACACCGAACCCGGCACGTACTTGCCGAGCGAGCCGACGAGGCAGATCTGCGCGCCGCGGGCGTAGCCGATCGGCTTGCCGAGGTCGTCGACCATGACCTGCCAGCCGTAGGTCGACACCATGATCGCGGCGATGAGCGCGAGCAGGCTCAACGTGGAGGATTCCCACGCGACCTCGGACAAGGTCCGCCAGAATTCACCCCAATTGGTGACAAGTGTCTTCGCCGCGAAACCGACGACCAGCAGGATGGCGACCCAGCGGACGACGTCGAGGATCTTCGCCTTCGTGGATTTCGGTTGTTTTACCGCAACCGAAGTGTCCTCTTCGGGCGTTTCGACCGTCGTCACTGAACCTCCTCTGCTGCTACCTCGTCACCGCAGGTCAGGCCTGTACGGTCACCAAGCGGCTGAACTCGGTCAGCAGATCGTAGCCGTCCCAAATCGCGGAGAACGTCAGGGCCGAACCGAAGGGAACGACCCGGTCCACGCCGCGGCCCGCCAATTCCGTCACGAATTCCGTCAATTCTTCTTTGGTGAAGCCGAATTGACCGACGGTTTGATCTTTGCGGAGCACGATCGGGACGAGGTCGGAAAGCGTGTCGACCCGCGCGTTGGCGAAAGTGCCCGCGCCGAGCCATTCGCGCGGCAGGACGGCGGGGTCGGCCAGCTCCAGTGTCGCGATGCCGTTGCCCTGGAACTCGATGCCGCTGACGAGCCCGTCGACGGCCGCGCCGTACGCCGAAACCCGCTTCTGCACGGCCATGGCGGGCTCGGTGACGTGCTGTTTCGTCGCCAGCACCTCGGCGAGCAGCTTCCGGAACTCCTGCCCGGCTTCGCGGGCGCCGTCTTCCTCACCGACCCAGAACACCGCGCGCGGTGACGAGCAGGCGGCCTGGTCGAACCAGTACGAGTCGTTGTAGAAGCCCTCGGCGGCACCGCGGCGCTCGGCCTCGGAGGCGTTCTGCCAGCCGCGGACCGACGCGACCGCGAACGACGACCGGTCCGGAAAGGTCAGGTCGCGGGCGTGCGGCGCGAGCGGGTACTTGCGCAGCGCGGCGACCGAGGCGTCGCCGCCCCAGATCACCCGCAGATCCGCGGCGACCGACAGTGCGCCGCTGATCGCGTCGCTGCGGTCGTAGGTGACCATGCGCTGCGTCGCGGTGATCGCGGCGGCAGTGTCGGCGTCCACTTCGGACAGTGCGGCGTTCAGCGCCTCCAACACGGTCTCGGCGGCACCGGCCGAACGCGAGGAGACGCGGACGACGTTGTGGTTGCCCGCCAGCGCCGAAAGCGCCCACGAGTACACGAAGATCGTGTCGACGTTGGCGGGCGGCACGTGGAAGACCAGCCCGCGCGGGAAGCGCAGCGCGTCGCCGGAAGTCTCCAAAGTGGACAGTGCCTTGGCGATTTCTCCCTTGCGCAGGAAGAAACCGAGAGACGCCAGCTCCGGGAAGCGGCGGGCCGTCGCGGGTGCGAGCAGCTTGCGCGCGAACTTCGTCAGGAACTCGACGACACGCGGGTCGCCGACGCGGAGCCGTCCGCCGACGGGTTCGGCCCGCAGCTCCTCGACCAGCTTGTCGACCTCGATCGCGTCGCCGAGCGGAAAACGCTGGTTGAGACTCATGCCGCCGCTCCCTGGAAGGTGTCCGAGCAACCGCGGGCCTCGGCCTTGGGCAGCCTGCCCATGACCGAGAAGTGCTTGCCCGGCCAGTCGCCGTCGTCGATCCCGTTGTAGACACCGAGGTCTTCGGTGAGCAGGACGTGGCCGGGGTACGAACGCGGCAGCGTGCTGACGACCTCGATCACCCCGGGCTCGCCGACCGGCTGCTCTTCCCAGGTCTCCGGGTTCCGGATCACCACATCGGCGAAATCGGGGCAGTACAACGAGTTCCCGGACGGTCCTTCGAGGAACACGGTGCCGATCTGCTCGATCATCCCGTAGTAGTTGTGGATCCGGGTGAGCCCGGTGTCCTCTTTGAAGCGACGGCGGAACTCGGTGTTGTCCACCGCGCGGTCGATCAGCTTCTTCCAGCCGCCGGAGTGGATCAGGATCCCGTTGGAGAGATCCAGCTCGTGCTCGCAGGCGACCTCGTAGAGGTACTGCCACACCATGAAGGTGAAGCCGAAGATCAGGAACGGCTTGTCGCCGTAGGTCGCCAGGAACGTCTTGACCGCCTCGACGTCCGGCTGATCGTTCTCGTCGAGCACGTAGGTGTGCTTGCGGCCGAAGTTCGCCATGCCCAGCACGCCCGCGCCGCGCGCGGAGAACGAGCGGCGGTTCTTGATGATGCCGATGGTGTCGACCATCAGCATCGGCAGGCGCTCGCCGCCGAGGACCTCCTGAAGGGTGGCGCCGAGCTGCTTGGTCTGCGCGCCGGCGGCGTCCTTGTCCAGGTAGATCCGGGACGCGCCCGCGCCGGTGGTGCCCGAGGAGGTCAGCGTCTTGAAGATCTCGGACTCGGGGATGCTGCGCAGGTCGTGCGTCTTGAACATCCGCACCGGCAGCCACGGCAGATCCGCGATGGACGCGAACGACGCGTCCCGCGCGATACCGAGCGACGACAGGATGCGCTCGTAGCCTTCGGAGTTTTCACGGTGGTGCGCGGTCAGTTCGGCGAGCTGCGGAAGCAACGACTTCTCGCGCTCCGCCTGGGACAACGTAAAGACGCTCATACCTGGGCCTCCAGCGACCGGTAGTCGATCTTGCCGCTGGCGAGCAACGGCACGGTGTCGATGGGGCGGACGTCGAAACCGCTCGTGTGCAGGTGCAGCCGCTCGGACAGCGCCTTGGCGGCGTCCTTGCAGATGGCCTTGGCTCCGTCGCCCTCAGGCAACTCGGCGAACAGGACGACCTTGTCCCCGGCCGGGACGGCGGCCACGACGTCGATCCCCACCGAAGCCGAACGCACGGCGTGCTCGAGATCATCCAGGCTGACGCGGTTGCCGAAGACCTTGCCGATCCGCTTGAGGCGTCCGGTGATGTAGAGGAACCCGTCCTCGTCGAGGTAGCCGAGGTCGCCGGTGGCCAGCACGCCGCCGTATTCGTCGCCCGCGGCCAGCCCGGCCTCGTCCTCGGCGTAGCCCATCATCACGTTGGGCCCGCGGTAGACGACCTCGCCGACGATCTTCGGATGCGTGGTCTCGGAACCGTCCTCACGCCGGATGGCGAACGAACCGCCGGGCAGCGCGGGCCCGGCCGAACCGAGCTTCTCCGCGAGCCGTTCCGCGGGGACGGTGGTCATCCGCGGCGCGGCCTCGGTCTGCCCGTACATCACGAACATCCGGCCGCCGACCTCGCGGATCTTGTCGTTGAACTGGGCGACGAGATCGTCGCGGAGCTTGCCGCCCGCCTGGGTCAGCGTGCGCAGCGTCGGGTACTTCGCCGGGTCGAACTTGAGGCGCCGCAACATCTCGTAGTGGTACGGAACCCCGGCGAGCGAGGTGACCTTGTGTTCGTTGACCGCGTCCCAGAACCCGCGCCCCAGCACGCCGGAGGGCTCGATGACCACGGTCGCGCCGCGGACGAGATGCGAGTTCAGCACGGACAGGCCGTAGCTGTAGTGCAGCGGGAGGCTGGTCGGCGCGATCTCGTGGCGGTCGATACCGAGCACCTCGGCGATCGCGTCGGCGTTGGCGTACACCGCGCCGCGGGAGAGCCGGACCAGCTTCGGATTCCCGGTGGAACCACTGGTCGGCAACAGGACCGCGAGATGCGGATGCGGCTCGACACCTTCGGCGGATTCCCGGACCCAGTGGCCGTCGGAGACGCCGTACCCCTCGGGGGCGGACGCGTCCGGTGCGGACAGCACGGCGGCCGGGCGGAAACGCTCGATGAGCCCCGCCAGGACGTCGGCGTCCAGCGCCGGGTCGATCAGCGCGATCGCGCGGCCCGCCTCGAAAGCGCCGAGGTAGTTCAGGACGCTGGAGAGGTCCACCGACATCCGCGCGAACAGCGCGCCCGGCGGCAGCAGCGACAACGCGGCACCCACGCGGGTGACCTCGGTGTCGAGTTCCTCGCCCTCGAGCGTCCTGCCGCTCGTGACGTCGATCAGTCGCGCACCCACACCCAGAAGGGTCATTACAGAACTAATCCTCCATCGATGCCCAGCACCTGCCCGGTGATGAACGAAGCGTCATCACTGACGAGGAACCGGATCGCGTTCGCCACGTCCTCGGGCGTCCCGAGGCGCCCCAGCGGGGTCTTGCCGATGTTCTCGGCCTTGGCGTCCTCGGTCAGGCCGGAGGTCAGGTCGGTGTCGATGACGCCGGGCGCCACCGCGTTGACCCGGATGCCGGACCGGCCGAGTTCCTTCGCGGCCGAACGCGCGATGTTCGCCACCGCCGCCTTCGAGGCCGCGTACACCGTCTGACCGGCGCTTCCGTACTCGCCGACGATCGAAGCGAGCACCACGATCGCCCCGGTCTTCTTGCGCATCATCGCCCTGGCCGCGGCCTGGACGGTGTGCAGCGTGCCGGCGACGTTCGTGCTCAGCGTGGTGTCGACCAGTTCCTCGCGGATCATGCCGAGGAGCGCGTCCTCCATGATCCCGGCGTTGGCGACCACGATGTCGAGCTTGCCGTGTTCCTTGGCCACCCCGCGGACCAGCGTCGACACGGCCTTGGCATCGGTCACGTCCAGGGCGAGCCCGCTCGCGGCCCCCGCCGCGGCCGCCGCTTCCTTGGCCTTCGCCTCGTCGCGGCCGGTCAGCACGACGGTGGCGCCCGCCTCGGCGAGCGCCCGCGCGGTGGCCAGCCCGATACCCCGGGTACCCCCGGTGACCAGGGCGACCTTGCCTTCCAGCATCACTTGTTCTGGAGGTCGGTCACCATGTCGACGGCGACCTTGAAGCTGGACATGTCGATCACCTGGTCGGTGTCGAATTCCACATCGAACTCGTCCTCGATGGCCGCGACCAGCGCCATGTGACCGACCGAGTCCCAGGCCTCGATGTCGCGGTACTTCAGGTTCTCGACATCGACCTCGCCGTCGAGGTCCAGCGCCTCGACGAAGACCTCACGCAGCTTGCCGGCGACTTCCGCCATGTCCGTACTCCTAATGATCGTCGCGTGGACGGGCGTCCCACGCCTTCACCAAGGTAGAGAGGTCGCCGGGCAGCCGGTCGGCCAGCCCGTCCTCAGGGAGACCGGCCTTACCCTTCAGCCACGGTCCCAGCGCCTCGATGGCGGCCTCGTCCAGGCCGCGGCGGGACAGGCCCACCGTGTTGACGCCGGTCACCCGCGCGGGGTTGCCCACGGCGATGGTGAACGCGCCCACCTCCTTGCGGACCGCGGAGCTCATCCCGACCATCGCGCCGGGGCCGATGACGACCCGCTGGTGCAGGATCGCGCCCATGCCCAGGTTCGCCCCGGACCAGATGTGGCAGTGGCCGCCGGTGATGACGTTCGACGCGACCGTGACGGCGTCCTCGACGAGGCAGTCGTGGGCGATATGCGAGCCGCGGAGGAAATAGCCGCCGTCGCCGATGGTGGTGGTGCGCCAAGTGCCCTGGTGGACGCTGACGTACTCGCGGATCCGGTTCCGGCTGCCGATGACGACACCGTGGCCGTCGTGATCGGGATCACCGTTCGGCGCGCTTTCCCAGGCGGCGGGGTGTTCGCGGCCGCGGTCCTCGCCGGGGGTCCCGATGGTCACGTGCGGGCCGATCCAGTTGCCGTCCCCGATCCGGGTGGGGCCCACGACGACCGTGAACGGTCCGATGACGTTGTCGTCGCCGAGCTCGACACCCTCGCCGATGACTGCTGTCGGGTGGATGCGGTTCACCACGTGAAGATCCGTTCGTTGTGGCTGGAGGCAGCCTGGGGTAATGGGCGCTTCGGCGGTCCCGGTAACGTGTGGCCCGCGCCAGAGGGGGCGGCCGGGCGCAGAACCGGCGGCTCACTGTACCGGACGCACCAGAACGCCCAGTCGAGAGAGACTTGCAGATGATCCCCATTACCGTGGTCGACGTCCGTGACGCGGAGGACCTCGTCGTCGAGGTGCTGCGATCCGGCGCCATCGCACAGGGACCGATGGTCAAGCGCTTCGAGGACGCGTTCGCGAGCGTTTCCGGCACGAAGCACGCGATCGCCGTCAACAACGGCACCACCGCGCTGGTCGCCGCCATCCAGGCGCTCGACCTCAAGCCGGGCGACGAGGTCGTCACCTCGCCGTTCACCTTCGTGGCGACGCTGAACGCGATCCTGGAAGCCGGCGCGACCGTCCGCTTCGCCGACATCCGGCGCGACGACTTCGCGATCGACCCGGACGCCGTCGCCGCCGCGATCACCGACCGCACCAAGGTCCTCATGCCCGTGCACCTCTACGGGCAGACGGCCGACATGGGCAAGCTCGCGCCGCTGGCCGCCGAGCACGGCCTCAAGATCATCGAGGACTCCGCGCAGGCCGTCGGCGCGTCGTTCCAGGGCAAGCCGTCGGGTTCCTTCGGGATCGGCTGCTTCTCCTTGTACGCCACCAAGAACGTGACCACCGCCGAGGGCGGCGTGATCACCACGGACGACGACAAGCTGGCCGACAGCCTGCGGGTGCTGCGCAACCAGGGCATGCGCGCCCGGTACCAGTACGAGGTCGCCGGGCACAACTACCGGATGACCGACCTGCACGCCGCCGTCGGCATCCCGCAGCTGGAGAAGCTGGACCAGCTCACCGCCGCCCGCCAGGCCAACGCGAAGCGCCTTTCCGAAGGCCTCGCCGGCACCCCGGGTCTCGACATCCCGCAGGTCCTGCCGGGCCGCGAACACGTGTGGCACCAGTACACCGTGCTGGTCGGCCCGCACGCCTTCCTCTCGCGTGACGAGCTCGCCGCCGCGCTCACCGAGCGGGGCATCGGCAACGGGATCTACTACCCGAAGATCGTCTTCGACTACGACTGCTACCGGAACAACCCGCTGATCCCCGACGCGAAGGTCGAGGACTTCCCGGTGGCCGCTTCCGTCGCCGCGCAGGCGCTTTCCCTGCCGGTGCACCCGCACCTTTCCGAGTCCGACCTGGACACCATCATCGAAACGGTTCGCGAGGTACTCGGCGCATGACCACCCACAAGATCGCCCTCATCGGCACCGGGAACATGGGCTCGCTGCACGCCCGTGTCCTCGCCGCGAACGAGCGCGTGGACCTCGTCCGCGTGATCGACCCGCGCGAAGAGGCGGGCCGCAAGGTCGCCGATCGCTACGAAACCCAGTGGACGCCCGAAATCGGCTCGCTGTCCGATGTGGACGCCGTCGTGCTCGCTTCGGCCACCGAGGCGCATTACGAGCTGGCGCAGGAGATCCTGGGCCAGGGCAAGCCGATGCTGGTCGAGAAGCCGGTGTGCAACAGCCTCGAGTTCTCCCAGGAGATCGTCGGGCTCTCGGCGAAGAAGGGCATCCCGCTGATGTGCGGGCTCCTGGAGCGCTACAACCCGGCCGTGATGACCGCGCGGGCGCTGGTCAACGAGCCGATCCACCTGATGGCCCGCCGCCACGGCCCGTACGCGCCGCGGATCAAGACCGGTGTCGCGTGGGACCTCCTGGTGCACGACGTCGACCTGGCGATCCAGTTCTTCGGCGGCGCGACCCCGCAGCGGGTCGCCTCCGGTGCCGGCTACTTCCACCCGAGCTCCGTCGAAGGCGCCGAGGACACCATCGAGACGGTGCTGTCGTTCGAGTCCGGGCTCGCCACGGTTTCGGCGTCCCGGCTCGGCCAGCGCAAGGTCCGTTCGCTGTGGGTGTCCGAACTGGACCGCATGATCGAGATCGACCTGCTCCGCCGCGACGTCACCATCTACCGGCACGTCTCGCACGACTCGGTCACCGAGGACGGCCTCGGCTACCGGCAGCAGACCGTCATCGAGATCCCGGAACTGGTCACCGCGCGCGAGCCGCTCGCGACGCAGCTGGACCGGTTCGTCGACCTGCTCGAAGGCAAGGTCGACGTGGACGTCGAGCGGGACCTGATCCTGCCGTCGCACGCCGTCGTCGACCAGGTGCTGACGCAGGCCGCGGCCTGACCTTTCGCGGCGGGGGCGCTATCTTGCGCTGGTGCCCAAGACCCTGAAGCGCGCGACGACCGTACTCGCGCTGGCGGCCCTGACGTGGATGATCACGTCAGGGCTGCTTTCGCTCCTCGACGCCGCGTTGACCGCGGACGCCGAAGCCGCGGAGGGCATCCGCCTCCGCTCGGAGGACACGGACCCGCCGGTCATCGTCTGGATCCTCGTGATCGGCGTCGTCCAGATGGCGCTGTGCCTGCTGACACGCTCGGGCCGGAGCTGGGCGCGCGTGCTCCTCACCTGCTCGGCGGCCCTCGTGAGTCTCATGTTGCTGATCACCGTGGTCCACGCGGCGGTGACCATCCTGGACGCGACCGCGGCGGGCGAGGGCTGGCGACTGCCGGTCCCGGGGATCGTGCTCGTCGTGATCGACGCGTTCGCCCTCACGGGAACGGTGCTCGGACTCGTCGGGTTGTACCGGCCCTCGGTCAACGCCTATTTCGCCGAAATCCGGCGACAGCGCCCTGAGTCGCTCACTTCGTGAGCCGCTGGCCTTTCGCGTCGTACGCGACGAGCGGGGTCAGCACGTACGGCGACTCCACCTGGCCGGGGCTGAACCAGAAGATGACGACCGACGGGTCCTCACTCCACGGGATCACCTTGGCCTCGACCGGTTTCCCGCGGACGGTGCTGGTGACCCGCACCGCCGGACCGGAGAAGTAGCCGAACACCGGCACGAACGTCCCCCGGATCACGTCGCCGCCGTCCACGGCGTGGAAGCCGAACGACCGGTCCGATCCCTTGAATTCGTTGGCGGCCAGGAGCGCCTCGTACTCGCCCGCGCCGGTCCGGTACGCGACCTGCAGGCCGAACCGGACGTCCGGCATCGACGGCTCGTCGATCTCGGACGCGTAGATCACCAGCTCACGGCCACCTTCGCCCTTGTACCCGAGCGGGATCACCTCTCCGAACGGAGCGTCCGAGGGTGCCGCCGTGATCGACGGGCTCACCGGTGCCGGAGCGGGGGCGGACGCGACGGGCGCGCTCGCGGCGGGTGGAAGCGGCTGCTGAGCGGGCTCCCGCAGCGCGACCGCGCCGACGATGACCAGCACTGTCACCACGGCGGCGGCGACCCCGCCCGCGCCGGTCGCGAGACGGCGGCGACGGCGGATACGCCTGCCCTTGGTCATGATCGCGCCGAGGTCGGGTTCGGCGAACCCTTCGGCGGGCGGTTCCCGCAAAGCCGATCGCAGCGTCTCGAGGTCGGTCATCGTCCCAGCCCCCCGATCAGTTCCGTTCCGTCCTCCGCGGTGATCCGCAGTTTGGTCAGGGCGCGGGAATTGGTGCTCTTCACGGTGCCGACCGAGACACCCAATTCGCCCGCCACGTCGGATTCCTTCAAGTCGAAGAAGTGCCTGAGCACCACGACGGCTCTCTCCCGGTCTGTGAGCGTACGCAACGCGTCAAGCAGCCATTTCCGCTGGACAACGGCACCGGCGACGTCCATGCCGCTCGGCTGCTCGGGGATGTCCTCCGTGGCGTTCTCGCGGATCGGGCGCCGCCAGCCGTCGATGACGTGGTTGACGAGCACCTGCCGCGCGTACGCGTAGGCGTCCTTGCGGCGTACCCGCGACCAGGCCGCGTACGTCTTGGCGAGCGCCGTCTGGGTGGCGTCCTCGGCTTGATGACGGTCGCTGGTGAGCAGGAAGGCCGCATGCTGGAGACGGGTCGCCGAGTTCCGCACGAACTCGACGAACTCGTCATCGCCGCGAGCCACCCTGGTCCTCATCTCCGTTCGACGGTTGACCACCTGAAAGGTTGCTTCAGTCCTTCCGGCGAGTGAACCGGAGCGCGACTACGATCCCCGCCACGACCACGGCCACCGCGAGGACGATCCACACCCAAGTGGGCACGAGGTCTTCGGGAGTGGTCTCGCCGGCCTGCGGTGCCGGGGCAGCGCTGCTGGCCGGAGCCTGGCTGCTCGTCGGGGCCTGGCTCGTCGGGCTCGGTGCCGGCGCGCTGAGGTTGAACTTCACCGAGCCGCTCGTGGCGTGCGTGTCCTCGAAGGTGACCTTGTAGCGGAGCGTGTACTCGCCCGCGGGGCCGACGGCCTGGACCGGCGCCGTGACGACCGTTCCGGCGACCTCCGCGCGGCCGACCGTCCACGACGCGTTCTCGGGGCCGGTGATCTGGATCGGGTTCTGGTCGGCGAGGGTGACCGGGCCCGAGAAGGTCAGCTTGATCTGCGTCGGAGGCGTCGCCAGCGAAGCGCCCCTCGCCGGGTCACTGCTCTTCAGTTCCGAATGGGCCAGCGCCGGGGACGCGGTGCCCAGCAGGGCCAACCCGGTGACCAGCAACGACGCACCGAACCGCTTGAACCTCATCAGACACCCTTCTCACCGGGGAACTCCCCCGCCGAGCCTAGTAGTCGGGCCGGGAAGGGCGTTGGTTCCGGCTCGTGATCAGGGGCGCTGCAGCCTTGTCGAATGTCATGAACGACCCTTTCCTGACGTTTTTCGTCAGGAAAGGGTCGTTCATGACATCTAGGGGCGCTGCGCGTGGCGGGTGGTCAGCGCGTCGAGGTCGAGCGTGAGCGGAGTGCCGTCGAAGTCGAGGCTCACCTTGCCGGTGTGCTCGCCGAAGTTCTCGTACTCGCCGTCGATCAGGCGGTACGTGGTCATGCTCGCCGGTTCTTCGAGGTCGACGATCCAGTAGTGCTCGATGCCGACTTCGGCGTATTCGGAGAACTTGGTGACCCGGTCGGTGCGGACGGTTCCCTCGGAGAGCACCTCGATGACCAACCGCACGTCCGACGGCGAGGCTCGGCGGACGTTCAGCTCGGTCGAGCTCGTGACGAGTACGTCCGGCACGCGAATGGTCAACGGCTCCTCGGCGAGCAACAACCAGCCTGGGCTGAAGGCTCCCTTCGTCGCGTCTCATGCGGCGAAGGGAGCCTTCGCCCCACGCCACACGCGCCGTCCGGTCGAACGCGCACAATCGTCGAAGCGCCAGCGGGCAGCCGGTGCAGTGGGTCGTAAGACCGCACTCGCGTGATCGAAGCCGGAACTCGCGTGATCAGAGGCGGAACACCGAGTGCGGCATCCAATCACGCGAGTCACGTGCCTGATCACGTGACGGCGGCCCCGGAGCTACTCCGTGAAATCGCCTGCCGGGGCGCCCCAAGAACCAGCGGCGTCCCCGCGTTCCTCGGCCAGCGCCCGCCGCCGCGCGTTTTCGGCGCGCACACGCTCCACTTCGGACTGGATGTACTCGTCGTCGTACTTCTGGAAGACGCGCGCCGGGTTGCCCGCCACCAGGCTGCGCGGCGGGACGTCCTTGGCGACCACGGAATTCGGCTGCACGGTGGCGAAATCGCCGATCGTGACGCCGGCCATGATCACCACGAGGCCGCCGATGAAGCAGCCTTTGCCGATCTTCACGGGTTTGCGTTCGATGAGGTCGCTGCCCGAGTGGTTCTGCAGCGTCATGTTCGCGAGCCAGCTGGAATGCGTGAAGATCAGCGTGTTGAGGCCGATGCTGGTGTGCTCGCCGATCTCCAGCCCGCCGCTCGCGTCGAGCGCCGCGCCTTCGCCGATCCAGCAGTGTTCGCCGATCTTCAGGTTCTCCGGGCTGATGATCTTCACGCGTTCGCGGACCCGGGTCGACTCCGGCAGCCCGTAGAAACGAGCGCGCTCGGCGTCGTTCATGTACTGCGAAACGAGTTCGGTCAGGATCTGCGGGCGCAGCCGGTTGCTGCGCTCGTCATCGAAGAACATCGGCCTCGGTCACCAGTTTCTCGAAGGTACGCAGGTGTTCTTCGGCGACGACGTCGAGGCCGAAGTTGGCCCGCACCATCGCGCTTTCCCGCTGTGCCACCAAAGCCCGCTTCTCCGGGTCGTCGAGCAGTTCGATGACGGTGTTCGCCACCGCCTCGCTGTCGTCCGGGCGCACCAGCAGGATGTTCTCGCCGTTGCGCAGTTCGATGCCCGGGTAGTTGTCCTCGGTGACCGAAGCGATGGTCGCGGTACCCGAGAGCATCGCCTCCAGCGACGCGGTGCCGCAGCCGCCGTTGAGGTCGTG
Source organism: Amycolatopsis japonica (assembly GCF_000732925.1). NCBI lineage: Bacteria > Bacillati > Actinomycetota > Actinomycetes > Pseudonocardiales > Pseudonocardiaceae > Amycolatopsis > Amycolatopsis japonica. The sequence continues at coordinate 216,828 of NZ_CP008953.1, read as the reverse complement.
CGTGACGATGTCGGCGGCGGCGAAGTACGCGGGCACGTCCGCCTTCGGCACGGCGCCGGTGACGATGATGGCGTCCGCGACCCCGAGTTCTTCCGCTCGCTTGAGGAAGACGTCGTGATACACGCGGCCGACGACGACCACCTTCACGCCGGGGTGTTTGTCCAAAATGGACGGAAGTGCTTCGACCAGCGGCAGCCGATTGCGCAGCGGGATCACGTGCCCGAGCGAGACGATCACCGGACCGTCGCCGAGTCCATGCTCCGCCCGGACATCCTTCGTCAAAGGCTTCTCGAAGTTCCCGGTGTCGACGGCGATCGGGAAGTAGTCCGAGTTCGCGTCGCTCGTGCCGTAGCGCTCGACGCAGTAGTCGACGCCGAGCTTGTCGAGGATGACGTACCGCGGCTTGAGGTAGCGCAGGATCGGGTTCACCAGCACGGTGTCCAGGAACCGGAAGACGCCGCCGTACAGCTTGTTGTCGCTGATCAGCAGCGTGTGGATGGTCAGCAGCATCGGCAGCTTGTGCCGCCGCGCGTACCGTCCGGCCAGCCACGACAGGTCGAAGAACTGCCCGTGCAGGTGGATCGCGTCGGGCTTGAACTCGTCCAGCAGCTTCCGCAGCCGTCGCCAGTTCCCCGGCCGCAGCGAGGCGAAGCTCATGTCGAAGTCGATCGACAGGCCCAGCTGCGGCATCTTCACCGCGGGCAGGCGGACGACGCGGTAGCCGTCCTTCGTCTCGTCGGCCGGGGCGTCGGCGTACGCGGCGGTGATCGCGAGCACCTCGTGCCCGCGCGCCGCGTACTGCTCGGCCAGGGAAGCCGCCATGTGCGCGCTTCCGCCCACCCTCGGCGGGAAGAAGTTGTTCACCACGGCGATACGCATGGGGCGGCTCTCCCCTGGCCCGGCACTCACTCCGAAGCCTTCACCAGTTCGTACATGCCTTCTTCCACCGAGATCTTCGGCTCCCAGCCGAGGATCTCGCGGGCACGGGTGATGTCGGCGGCACGCCGCGAGACCAGCACGTCGCGCTCGTTGAACAGCGGCTCGACGTTCACACCGACGGCGTCGATGAGGATCTTCGCCAGCGTCGCGATGGAGGTGTCGATACCGGTGCCGATGTTGATCGGCACGTTCGCCTTCTCCGATTCCAGCGCCGCGACGACGGCGCGGGCCAGGTCGGTGACGTGCACGAAGTCCATCGATTGGTCGCCGCGGCCGTCGATGATCGGCGGCTGACCCGCGCGCAGGCGCTGGATGAAGTGGTTGATCACCGACGTGTAGTAGGCCTCGATCTTCTGGCCGGGGCCGTACACGTTGAAGAACCGCAGCGCGTTCCAGGACAGGCCCTTGGTGCGCTCGTAGAAGCCGAGCATGTCCTCGCCCGCGCGCTTCGAGATGCAGTACGGCGTGAGCGGCTTGAGCTCGTCGTCCTCGTGCATCGGCAGCCGCTTCGGGTCGCCGTAGACGGACGCGGTCGAGGCGAACACGACCCGCTCGACGCCCTCGTCCGCCGCAGCGGCGAAGACGTTGTGGTTGCCGACCATGTTGATGTCGATGGACTCGTGCGGGTCCGCGACCGACTTGTTGATCGACACGGTGGCGAAGTGGATGACGTGCGTGCAGCCGCGCATGGCCTCACGCACGGCGCCGCCGTAGCGCACGTCCTTCTCGACCAGTTCGACCTTGCCGGTGGCGACGAACTCGTTGATCCTGGCGCGGTCGCCGCGCGTCATGTTGTCGAAGACGCGGACGGTGTAGCCGCCTTCGATCAGCATCGGGATGACGTGCGCGGCGATGAAACCGCCGCCCCCGGTGAAGAGGACCTTCTTGTCGGGCATTTCTCTCCTAGCTCGGCAGTGCGGCGCTGACGGTCCCGATGACCCGGTCGACCTGGGCATCGGTGAGGTTGGCGTGCATCGGGATGGCGAGATGACGGGCGAAGAGGTCCGCCGATACCGGCAAGGTCTGCTTCTTGCCGTAGATGGGTTGGAGGTGCGAGGCGTAGGTGCCGAAGTTGCACTGCACGCCTTGCTCGCGGATCCGCAGCGCGAGCGCGTCGCGGTCGATCTCCGGGGCCACGGTGAGGATGTAGGCCTGCCACGGGTGTTCGCGGTCCGGCAGTTCCACCGGGACGTCGATGCCGGGCAGGTTCTCGAACGCCTCGTGGTAGCGCTTGGCCACCGAACGGCGGGCCGCGAGCAGGTCCGGGAGGCGGTCGAGCTGGACGTTCATGATCGCGGCCTGCACGTCCGAGAGCCGGAAGTTGTAACCCAGCTCGTGGAACTCCGGGATCGGCAGCGCGCCGGAACCCTCGCGGGTGATGGCGGGCTCGATGCCGTAGGTGTGCAGCTTGCGCGCGTGCGCGATGAGGTCTTCGCGGTCCGAGACCAGCGCGCCGCCTTCGCCCGCGGTGATGCCTTTGCGGCCGTGGAAGGAGAACGCGGCGAGGTCGGCGAGGCTGCCGGCCGGGCGGGTCTTGTACGTCGCGCCCGCGGCGCAGGCGGCGTCCTCGAAGAGCCACAGGCCGTGCTTGTCGGCGATGGCGCGGTACTCGTCGAAGTCACCGGGCTGCCCGGCCACGTCGACGGCGAGGATGCCGACCGTGCGCGGGGTGATCAGCGCTTCGATCGACGCCGGATCGGCGCTCCACACGTCCGGGCGGATGTCCGCGAACACCGGGGTCGCGCCCGCCTGGAGCACGGCGTGGCCGGTGGCGGGGAACGTGTAGTCGCCGACGATGACCTCGTCGCCCGGCTTCACGCCGAGCACACGCAGCCCGAGGAAGAGTGCCGAGCCACAGTTGCTGGTGGTCAGGGCGTGCGCGGTGCCGACGGTCTTCGCGAAGCGTTCCTCGAAACGGCGGCAGGCGGGACCGGCACCGGCCAGCCAGCCGGACCGGAACACCTCCGCCACCGCGGCGAGCTCTTCGTCGCCGACGGTCGGCTGACCGAGGACCACAGGTTCGTGCTCAGACATACCTCTCCCATTGCGTGGGGACCCGGCGAAGTGTATAGACGCCATTCGGCGGATCTCGGGCGGGCTGGATCCGCCCAGGTAAACGACGTCCTACTCTTGAGCTCATGCGATTCGGCGTTCTGGGGGCGACGGAGGTGCGCCGCGAGGACGGCACCACCGTCCCGGTCGGCGGCCCGAGGGTCCGGACGCTGTTCGCGTTGCTCGCGCTGGAGGCGGGCCGCGTCGTCCCCGCGGAACGGCTCATCGACGGTCTCTACGGCGAGCAGCCACCCGATGGAGTGGCGAACGCGCTGCAGTCGCAGGTCTCGCGGCTGCGTGGTGCGCTGAAGGAGCTCGCGCCCGTCGAGTTCAGCCCGGCGGGTTACCGCCTCGTCGTGGACCGCGACGACGTCGACGTCCACCGGTTCGAGCGGCTCGCCGCCGAAGGACGGCGCGCTCTCACTGCGGGAGACGCCGCGAAGGCGGCCGAGCTGCTTCGTGACGCTCTCGGTCTCTGGCGCGGTCCGGCGTTCGCGGACATCACCGACGCGCCGTTCCGTGATCCGCAGGTCACGAGGCTGAACGAGCTGAAGACGTCCGCGATCGAAGACCGCGTCGAGGCCGAACTCAAGCTCGGGAGACACGAAGACGTCCTCGCCGAGCTTCGCGAGGTCATCGACGAGCAGCCACTGCGGGAACGGCCACGCGCGCTGCTGATCCGCGCCCTGCACGCCGCGGGCCGTCAGGCCGACGCGCTCACCGCGTTCGAGGACGCCCGCCGGGTCCTGGCCGACGAGCTCGGCGCGGACCCCGGACCCGACCTCGCCGCCGCGCATCTGGCCGTGCTGCGGGGTGAGACGCCGCCCGTCAAGACCACAACCGCGCCGCTTCCCGCGCAGCTCACCAGCTTCATCGGCCGCGAAGGCGACCTTCGGCACGTGCTCGACCAGCTGGACCGTTCGCGCCTGGTGACGCTGACCGGCCCCGGCGGGACGGGCAAGACCCGGCTGGCCATCGAGACCGCGGCCGCGATGGACCTTCCGGCGGTCTTCGTCGAACTCGCGCCGTACACCGAGGACGCCGACGTCGCGCACGCCGTGCTGACCGCCCTCGGCCTGCGGACGGTCGCGCTCGGGGCGGTCACCGCGCCGGTGGAGACCGCGCCGCTGGAGCGCCTGATCGCCGCGCTGGCCGATCGGGCGGTACTGCTGGTGCTCGACAACTGCGAGCATCTGGTCGAGGCCGCCGCGAAACTGGTCGCCCGGCTGCTCGGCGCCGCCGCGGCGCTGCGGGTGCTCGCCACCAGCCGCGAACCGCTGGGCATCACCGGCGAGATCGTCTCCCCCGTGCCGCGGCTCGCCGTGCCGCCGCCGGGCACGCCACCCGCCCGGTCGCTGGAGTTCGCCGCCGTCCGGCTGTTCGCCGACCGCGCGCGGGCGGGTGATCCGGGATTCGCCGTCGACGACACCACCGCGGGCGACGTCCAGCGGATCTGCGCCGCGCTCGACGGGTTGCCGCTGGCCATCGAACTCGCCGCCGCACGCGTGCGGACGCTGCCGATCGGTGAGATCGCGGCCCGGTTGGACGACCGGTTCGGCTTGCTGTCGCGAGGCAGCCGGACCGCCGAGACCAGGCATCGCACCCTGCGCGGTGTCGTCGAGTGGAGCTGGGATCTGCTCGACGAGGACGAGCGTCTGCTGGGCAGGCGGCTGACGGTCTTCGCGGGTGGGACGACGCTGGCCGACGCCGAAGCGGTCTGCGGCGTGCCGGACACCGCGGAGCTGCTTTCGTCCCTTGTGGACAGATCACTCGTCGAACGCGGCGGCGACCGGTACCGGATGCTCGAAACGATCCGGGCCTTCTTCGCCGGGAAGCTCACCGAAGCGGGCGAAGCCGACCGGATGCGGCGCGCGCACGCCGAGCATTTCCTCGCCCTCGCCGAGGAAGCGGATCCGATGCTGCGCACCGGCGACCAGCTGCGCTGGCTCGACCGCCTCGACGCCGCCTATGACGATCTCCTCGCCGCGTTGCGCTGGGGCGCGGAATCCGACGTGCGCGTCGCGCTCCGGCTTTCGGCTTCGATGGTGACGTACTGGTGGATGCGCGGTCGCCGGTTCGAGGGCTCGACGCTCTGCTTGGAAGTGGTCAAACGCCTCGGCGAACGGGCGCCGGACGGTCTCGAAGAGGAGCACCAGCTCTGCGTGCTCACCGCCGCCGCGGGATTGCGGGGCCATGAGGCGCTCGACCGGCACCTGCCGCTGGTGGAAGGCCTCATGTCGAGCCTCGTCAAGGCACCCCGGAACCCGGCGCTGCTGCTGTTGATGGGTGTCGTGACCGGCCCGCCCGGTGACGACGACGCGCTGCTCGAACGCAGCCGGGTGCTGCTGGCGAACAGCGACGACTGGAGTCTCGCCCTCTCGCCGACCGGCTACGGCCTCCGCGCGCTGATGCAGGGCGATCTCGAAACGGCGGAGGAATTCCTGCGCGAGGGGGCAAAGGCGTTCCGCTCGATCGGGGAACGCTGGGGCCTTTCCATGGCCCTCGATCACCTGTCACAGGTCCTGATCTGGACGAACCGGCAGGCCGAAGCCCTCGAAACGATGAACGAGGCCCTGCGGCTGATGCGGGAGCTCGGCGCCTCCGACGACAACGCGGACCTGCTGTGCCGTCGCGGCGGCAGCAAACTGCTTCACGGTGACGCGGCGGGCGCGCGGGCGGATTTCGAACTCGCCATCGAGATCGCGCGCCGGGCCGGGATGCCCGAAAGCCGGGCGGCCGGATATGTCGGGCTGTCGTTCCTCGCCCGGCACGAGGGCGATCTGGCGGCGGCCCGCGCGTTGAGCGAACGCGCGCTCGCGGAGTGTTCCGGTGGTTCGTTCGCGGCCGAAGGAGTGCGTGCCGGCGCGAAGATCTCCCTCGGCTGGGTGCTGGCCGCCGAGGGCGACGTCGACGGGGCCGAGGAGCTGCACCGGCTGGCGCTGGTGTCGGCGGACCGCTGGCACGACAGCACCACCATGGCCTGCGCCGTCGAAGGCCTCGCCGGGGTCGCGCTGCTGCGCGGCGACGCCGAGCGGGCGGCGGTCCTGATCGGGGCGGCGGTGACCATCCGGGGCACCTCGTTCGCCGTCGATCTGGACGCCGCCCTGCTCAGGACGACCGTGCGGGAGCGGCTCGGCGACGATTTCGACCGGGCCTATCGCCGAGGGCTCGGTGTGCGCGGCGCCGCTCAATTGACCGGGAAACTCTGACCGCCGGCCAGCTGGATCCCCTGCGGCGCGAAGCGGCCGATGGCATCGGCGAGGTGACGCTGGTCGAGTTCGCTGTCCTGGACCGCGACGTACAGCGGTGCCGCGTTGACCGGGACGGCGCCGAGCCGGGTCATCCCGGGGCCGACCGGATCGATGGTGAGCCGGGCGACGTCACGCCATGGCACGACGGTCCGCTCGATCCGGACGCCTACCGCGTCCAGTTCGAAGAGCACCCACTGCTGGTCGTGCAGCGACTTCACGTAGGCGATGGTGCCGACGCCGCCGGCGATCAGGACGACGCGCAGCGCACCGGGCGCCTCGATCGAACCGAGCAGGGCGGCGATCCCGAAGAAGGCCACCAGGAGCCCGGTCAGTTTCGCGGCGCCGACCAGGCCCGCGTTCGGCTTGTGCACCCGGAACCGCACGTTGCGCGTCAGGTGTTTGGTGAGCACACCGCCCCCGACCGCGGCGGCCAGCCCGAGCATCGTCACCACCAGCGAAACCGGCGAGAAGTCCGCGAAGACGTTGTACCCGGCGATCAATGCGACAAAGCCGCCCACGACGGCCAGCATCAGCGCGAGCTTTCCCTTGCGCACGTCCTGTTCGCGGCGTTGGAGCGAGGCCTGGTCCGGTGCGGCGAGGAAGCCGCCGTCGATGTTCCTCATCGGGCATCACGCTGAGCTTCGGCGGCCGCGCGACGCTCACGCTGGCGGCGGTCGAGGACGTACAGCAGGGCGCCGGCACCGGCGCTCACGACGGCGTAGAGCAGGTCCTGCAGGCCGTCCTCCGGGTAGCCGGTGGAGAACTCGACCATCGCGAGCGCGACGAAGAGGACGCTGATGACGGCCCCGCCGATGATGTACACCTTGTTGCTGAGCATGGTTTCCCTCGCTTGTCGTTGCCTTGGTGAGATCACTTTCGCGCGGGGCACATGACATTCCGATGACAAACACTGTCAAGCACTGACAAGCGCTGACAGCGTTCGGTGCGCGGACGGTCAGCGGTCGCGGAGACCCTCCGGACATGACTTACGCAGCTGGATCTCCCGAAGACTTCCTCGCCGTGCGGCATCTGACGTTGCGCGGCTCCCAGGCCGAGATCGGCCGGGCGCTCGGTGCCGAAGTGAAGGCGCGCTCGGACTGGTCGCCGTCGGCGATCGACCCCATCGCGGCCAGGGCGCGGCGCACCTGGTTCGCGCGGAACTGGCCCGAGTACGCCGGACGCCTGGCCGGGTTCGCCGAGGCCTACGGGCTCCCGGCCGACGCGGCGGTCTCCTTGGACGACGCGAGCGCGTTGCCCGCCGGGTCGGGGTGCTCGGCGCTGTGGACGGGGAGCGCGCTCGGCCGGAACTACGACTTCTTCACCATGAGCTGGACCCAGCTGGGTGCGGCGCTGGCCGGGGAGGAGCCAGTGGACGACGGGACCGTGCCGATGGCGTCACGCCCCTATGTCCTGACGACGATCCCCGACGACGGCATCGCCTCGACCGCGCTCACCATGTCCACAATGGACGGTGCGACCGAGGGGGTCAACGAGGCCGGGCTGGTCGTCGCGCTGCTGATGGCCGACGTCGAAACGGCCGCGCCGCTGGAACACGATCCGGGCCCGCAGGCGGGTCTCTCGGTCATGCAGGTGTGCCGGTATCTGCTGGACACCGCCGAAAACCTCGACCAGGCCAAAGAAGCGCTGATGCTCGCCAAGCAGTACGCGCACGGCGCGCCCTGTCACTACATCGTCGCCGACGCCTCGGGCCGCGGTTTCGTCTACGAGCGCGGGGCGAACGACATCGAGTACTTCGTCGAGGTCGCCGACGGGCCGCTGTGCGTCACGAACCACCTGCTGCACCTGCACCCGGACGTCGACTCGCTGCCGGAGGACACGCCGGAGACCATGCGCACCTACGAGCGGCTGCGCACCGTCACCAAGGAAGCCGGCTCCGGGCCGCGCGCCGCGCTCGACACGGTGTCGTTCGCGGTCGAGCCCGGCGCACCGTGGCGGACGTTGTGGCGCAGCGTCCTCGACCCGGCGGCCCGCACCCTCAGCACCCGGTTCTACCTGGGTGACGGCGAGAACGGCACCGCGCGGCACTCGCCGGAACTCACCTTCGGGGTGTCGCGGTGACCATCGGCAAGGGCCGCAAGATCGGCACCGTCGCGGTCTGCGTGCTGGCGCAGCTGCTGATCGCGATCGACCTGACCGTGCTGCATCTGGTGCTGCCGTCGCTTTCGGAGCAGATGCACCCGTCGACGACGGAGCTGCTGTGGATCGCCGACGCGTACGGCTTCGCACTCGCCGGGCTGCTGATCACGATGGGGAACATCGGCGACCGCGTCGGCCGGAAGAAGCTGCTGCTGATCGGGGCGTCGCTGTTCGGGGTCGCTTCGGTGATCACGGCGTACGCGCCGACGGCGGAACTCCTGATCGCCGCCCGCGCGCTGCTCGGGGTCGCCGCCGCGACGCTGATGCCGTCGACCCTCTCGATCGTGCGGAACGTGTTCACCGGCAAGGAACGCGCGGCCGTGATCGGGGTTTCGAGCGGGCTGACGATCCTCGGGTTCGGCATGGGGCCGCTCGTCGGCGGGTTCCTGCTCGACCATTTCTGGTGGGGTTCGGTGTTCCTGGTCAACGTGCCCGTGGTGGTGGTCATGGTGATCGCGGGCGCGTTGATCCTGCCCGAATCGAAGAACCCCGCCCCTGGCCGGATCGACGTCGTCAGCGTGCTGCTGTCGATCGCCGGCATGGTCGGGATCGTCTACACGATCAAGGAAGTCGCGTACAAGGGCTGGGGGCATTGGGACGTCGCGGTCGCCGCGGTGCTCGGGCTCGGCTGCCTGCTGGCGTTCGTCCTGCGGCAACCGCGGCTGGCCGAACCGCTGATGGATCTGAAGCTGTTCGCGCGGCGGGCGTTCTCGGCGACCGTCGGCACCACGATCCTGGCGATGTTCGCGCAGCTCGCGGTCTCGCTGATGTTCGCGCAGTACCTGCAGCTGGTGGCGGGCTGGTCACCGCTGAAGTCCGGGCTCGCCGGGCTGCCAGGGATGGGCGGCGCGATCGTCGGCGGGGTGCTCGCGCCCATGGGGATCAAGCTCTTCGGGCGCGCGATCACCATCGGGCTGGGTTGCGCGCTGTCGGCGATCGGGTTCGCGTTGTACTCGGGGATCGGCGTGACGATCGTGTACACGGATCTGCTGGCCGCGATGATCGTCTTCGGCGTGGGGCTGGCGCTGATCCTCACCGTCGCGACGGACACGGTGCTGGGCGTCGTGCCGAAGGCCAGGGCGGGCGCGGCGTCGGCGATCTCCGAGACGGCGACCGAACTCGGTGGGGCGCTGGGGATCGCCGTCCTCGGCAGTGCGCTCGGCGCGCTGTACCGGAGCGAACTCGTCATCCCGCCGGGCGTACCGCCGGAGGCGATCTCGGACACCCTCGGCGGGGCCGTCCAGTTCGCGGCTCAGCTGCCGCCGGACCAGGGAGCTTTGGTCCTGGCCAACGCGAAACTGGCGTTCGTCGACGGGCTGCAGGTGACGATGCTGTGCTCGGCGGGGTTGATGGCGGTGCTGGCGGTGAGCGTCCTGTTCACGTTGCGCGGGGTGCCGAAGGTCCTCGAAGACCCCGAAGAGGAGGCTGCTCCGGTCGCTGCCCCGGTGGGCTGAAGGGGCCCTTCACCGCATAAGACGCGGTGAAGGGCGCTTTCCTCGCATGAGATGCGGGGAAAGCTCCCTTCAGCCCCTCGGGCCAGCGAGCGGGACGGCGCGCCGGTCGCCCGACCGCACCATGGCCAGCAGAGGTTTCGCGGCCACCGCGAGCAGCCGGGCCGCGAAGGTGCGGCCGTTGCGGCGCGCGATGTCCGGGCCGAAGGCGTCCATCAGCGCGACGAGCCCGGGCAGCGGCCGCACGAACAGCGTCACTTCGGTGATCAGCCCGTCTTCGCCGATTTTCAGCACCGCCGCCTCTTCGATCTCCTCGTCGCCGATGCGCGCGGTGTAGACGACGACGCGCGTCTCGCCGTCGCCGGTGTCGGTGTGGAACCGGACATCGCGCAGATGCGTGTACGCGACTTCCAGCAGCGGCCCGAGTTCCGCGTGCCCGGTGAACCGGACCCGGCTCGTCAGCGGTGAGTGCACCACGACGTCCGGCGCGAAGGCGCTCAGCGCCAGGTCCACGTCCCGGGTCTCGAGGGCGCGGCGATACCGCTCGGTGGTTTCGATGCTCATCGGTCCTCCTGGATCAGATTCCCCAGTCCGCGCCACAACAGATCCGTCGTGAGCGCGACGACTTGCTCCCGCGGGATGTCGCGGTTGTCCCACCACCAGGTGGCGATGGCGTTCAGCGCGCTCTTCGCCGCTTCGGCGAGCGCTTCGTTCGCGCGGTCGCGCGGCAGGTCCGCGGTCAGCGCCAGGCCGGGGACCTGGCCGAACACCTCGGTCAGTCGCGCGGTCGACCTGGCCTGGCCGCGCCGGTGCACCTCGGCGACGCCCTCGTCGGACGGCGTCTCGGCGAAGATCATCCGCCAGCCGCGTTCGTTCGTCTCCATCCAGGCGAAGATCGCCGCCACCCTGGCGCGCAGCAGCCCCTCGGCGGTGTCCGACGGCGGCAGGTCGGCCCAGCCGGCCAGCAGACTGTCCACTTCGGACTCCAGCAGGCCGGCGTACAGCGCCGCCTTGGAAGGGAAATGGTCGTAGAGCACGGGCGTGCTGATCCCCGCGGCCGTCGCGACCTCGCGCATCCCCGCCGCGTCGTACCCGGACGCGGCGAACACCCGCGCCGCCGCGGCCAGGATGCGCTCCCGGCGTTCTTCCCTGCTCAACCGCTTACCTGACATCGGTCAGGTAAGCTACCACCTAACCTGACAGCTGTCAGGTAGCGCTCCGGGTAACCTGGTCGATCGTGCGCACAGTCGTAGTCATCGGGGGCGGGATCGTCGGTCTCGCCACAGCCTGGGAACTGACCAAACGGGGTCTGGACGTCACGGTGCTCGAGAAGGAGGAGCACTGGGCGGCCCACCAGACCGGGCACAACTCCAACGTCGTGCACGCCGGGCTCTACTACAAGCCGGGTTCCTTCAAGGCCAGGATGTCCACCGCGGGCAATCGGTCCATTGTGGACTTCGCCCGGCAGTACGGGGTGCCGGTCGAGGTGTGCGGCAAACTCGTCGTCGCCACCTCCGAAGCGGAGCTTCCGGCGCTCAAGGTGCTCGCCGAACGCGCGGAGGCCAACGGGGTCCCGGCCAAGCTGATCACCCCGAGCGAGGCCCGCGAGTACGAGCCCGAGGTCTCGTGCGTCGCCGCGTTGCGCGTGGAGTCCACCGGCATCATCGACTTCGCGGGCGTCTGCGCCGCGCTGGTGCGGCTGCTCGACGAGTCCGACGCCGACCTGCGGCTCGGCACGCCCGCGCTGGGGATCCGGCCCGGCCGCACCGGCGGCGTCGAGGTGGCGACCGGCGACGACGTGATCCACGCGGACGCCCTCGTCAACTGCGCGGGCCTGCACGCGGACCGGGTCGCCCGGCTCGCCGGGCTCACCCCGAGCGCGCGGATCGTGCCGTTCCGCGGCGAGTACTACGAACTGAAGCCCGAACGCCGCCATCTGGTGCGGGGCCTGATCTACCCGGTCCCCGACGCGTCGCTGCCGTTCCTCGGCGTGCACCTGACCCGCATGCTCGACGGCAGCGTGCACGCCGGCCCCAACGCCGTGCTCGCGCTGCGGCGTGAGGGCTACACCTGGCGCGACGTGTCGGCGAAAGACCTCGCCGAGGTCGCCCGTTTCCCCGGTGTCTGGCGGCTCGCGCGCAAGTACGCGTACCCGACCGGGCTCGACGAGGTCCGCCGGTCGTTCTCCCGCCGCCGCTTCGCCGAAAGCCTCGCGCGGCTCGTGCCCGCCGTCACCGAGGACGACATCGTGCGGCACGGCTCCGGGGTCCGGGCACAGGCGCTGCGCCCGGACGGCGCCCTCGTCGACGACTTCCTGATCGAGACCGCGCGGAACCAGGTGCACGTCCTCAACGCACCCTCACCGGCGGCGACCAGCGCGCTGGAGATCGCGAAGCACATCGCCGACGAGGTGACCGGCCAGGCCGTGTCCTAGGACGACGGCGGCAGGTTCGTGTTCAGCAGCGGAACCGCGGCCTTGATCACTTCGCACGCCTTCGCGGGGTCGTCGAGGTTGCCCGCGATGATCGCCACCGTCGACGTCGCGGTGATCGCGATACCCGCCGCGCACAGTTTGCTGCCCGACTCGGTGTAGATCTTCCACTTGCGACCGCCCGACTCGAAGTCCTGCGGTTCGCCCTGCGAGATCAGCGTCGGAGTCTCGTCCATCGCCGTCGCCGGGTAGAACCAGAGGTCGAGCGCCTTTTCGCCCTTTTCGCCGTCGGTATCGGCCCATTCGCAGCCGACCTGGTTCGGATCCGAGGTGGACTTCATCGGTTCGCCGGTGGGGGCGAGCCGCAGCTGGGCGGTCTGCTCGGGCTTGAGCATGGCGCACGGGTCGGTGCTCACGAGCGGACCGCCCGGCTCGGCGGGCTTCTGCCCCGGCGGGGCGGTGATCTGCGGGTTCTGCTCCCCGCCCGGCAGCTTCGACGCCACGGCCGGGGCCGCCGCCTTGGCGAGGTCGCACGCGTTGCCCTCGGTGTGGTCGGGGCTCTCGCTGGAGATCTCCACGAACGAGTCCGGCGTGAGCTCCGTGCTCAGCGAGCAGTAGGTCGGCCCGAGGATGGTGGCGTACCGCGTCCAGGTGAAGCCGCCGATGCCGAACTTCTCGCCGGACTGGGCGCCGTTCATGTACTCGTTCACGGACAGGTCCTTGCTCAACGCGACCTCGAGGCTCGACGCCTTGCGCACGCCCTCCAGCTCGCGGAACCGGCAGACCGCGGGCACCTTCTGTTCGGGTTTGGCGGGGCGCTCCGCTCCGGGATAGGTGACTCCCAGCGCGTTCGCGTGCTCCTCCGAGAGCAGTGTGCACGGCTCGGCCTTCGTGATCACCGGTCCCTGTCCGGGCACCGGCGCAGCCGTACCGGCGATCGTCGACGTGCAGCCGCCGAGCGTCAGCACCGCCAGCCCGATCGCGAGCGAGTTCCGAAACCGCATGCGTCCCCTCCTCATCGGCTCGCACACTACTTGTGCGCGGCCGCCGTTCACGAACCGGCGGGCAGCGCGGCGCTCACCGTCGGCAGCGCGGCCCGCAGCAGGTCACAGGCTTTCGTCTCGTCGTCCCAGTGGCCGCTGGACACCTTCACGGTGGACGTCGCGGTGATCGGCAGCGCGGCCGTGCAGTACTTCGTGGCGGCGTCGGAGCGGACCGTCCACTTGCGACCGGCGAGGTCGGTCTCCTCGGGGGTGCCCTGCAGCCCGGCGACGTCGGCGACGGCCGTCGACGGGAAGAACGTCACGTTCAGCGGACGCTGCCCCTTGTCGCCGTCGGAGTCCTTCCACTCGCAGCCCTTGTCCTCGGGATTGGCCAGGTTGGCCGGATCGACCGGGGCGCCCTGGGCGATGGCCAGCTTCGCGGCTTCGTCGGGCTTCAGCAGCGTGCACGGGTCGACTTGCAGCAACGGCCCGGAAGGCTCGGGTTTCTTCTGCCCCGGCGGCGCGACGATCTTCGGGTTCGGCTGGCCGCCGGGCAGCCTCGACGCGATCGCGGGGGCCGCGGCGAGCGCGAGATCGCAGGCCGTCGACTCGGGCGCGCCCGTCTGGGTCTCGCTGCCGATTTCGACGAACGAGGACGGCCCGAGTTCCGTGCTCAGCGAGCAGGCCGTCGGGCCGAGCGGGGACGCATAGCGCGTCCAGGTGAAGCCGCCGATGCCGTACTTCTCACCCGGCTGGGCACCGGCGTAGAAGTCGTTCAGCGGGATGTCGACGCTCTGCGTGATCGAAAGGGACACCCCGCGCGGCGAATCGTCGCGTTCGGACAGCAGGCACATCGGCGGGAGCTTCTGTGCCTGGTTGCCCTTGGTCTCGACGCCCGGCAGCTTGAGCGCCAGCGCGTCGGCGTGTTCGGGGGTGAGCAACGAGCACGGCGCCGCCTTGGTGAGCACCGGCCCCTGGCCGGGCACCGGCGACGCCGTACCCGAGATCGTCTCGGAACATCCGCCGAGCAGGAGGACCGCCGCGAACAACGCGGTGATCGGTGTGCGACGGCGGTTCATCGGGGTCCCTCCTCGGTGCGGACCCTACTTCGATGTCGGCGTGAGCACCTCGGTTCCGCCGAGGAAGGGACGAAGCGCCTCCGGCACCCGGACCGAACCGTCTTCGAGCTGGTGGTTCTCCAGGATCGCGACGATCCACCTGGTGGTGGCGAGCGTGCCGTTCAGCGTGGCGACGGTCTGCGGGCGGCCGTCGTCGTCGCGGTAGCGGATGCCGAGGCGGCGGGCCTGGAACGTCGTGCAGTTCGACGTCGAGGTCAGCTCGCGGTAGGTCTCCTGCGACGGCACCCACGCCTCGCAGTCGAACTTCCGGTACGCCGACGTGCCGAGGTCGCCGGTGGCGGTGTCGATCACCCGGTACGGGACCTCGATCTTGGCGAGCATCTGCTCTTCCCAGTCCAGCAGGCGCGCGTGCTCGGCCTCGGCGTCCTCGGGACGCGTGTAGACGAACATCTCGACCTTGTCGAACTGGTGCACGCGGATGATGCCGCGGGTGTCCTTGCCGTACGAACCGGCCTCGCGGCGGTAGCAGGAAGACCAGCCCGCGTACCGCTTCGCGCCCTTGCCGAGGTCGAGGATCTCGTCGGCGTGGTAGCCGGCGAGCGGGACCTCGGAGGTGCCGACGAGGTACAGGTCGTCGTCGCGCAGCCGGTAGACCTCCGACGAGTGCGCGCCGAGGAACCCGGTGCCCGCCATGATCTCCGGCCGCACGAGGGTCGGCGTGATCATCGGGGTGAAGCCGTTCGCGGTCGCCTGCGCGATCGCCATGTTCAGCAGGCCGAGCTGGAGCTGGGCACCGACGCCGGTGAGGAAGTAGAACCGCGAGCCCGACACCTTCGCGCCGCGCTCCATGTCGAGCGCGCCGAGACCCTCGCAGAGTTCGAGGTGGTCCTTCGGCTCGAAGTCGAACTTCTTCGGCTCGCCGACGTGCTTGAGCACGACGTAGTCGTCCTCGCCGCCTTCGGGCGCGTCGGGGTGGACGAGGTTCGGCACCAGGCGGTGCAGCTGCTCGAACTCCTCCGACGCCTCGGTCTGCTCGACCTCGGCCGTCTTGACCTGGGCGGCGAGCTCCTTCGCCTTGGCGAGGAGCTCGGCCCGCTCGTCGCCCTGTGCCTTCGGGATGAGCTTGCCCAGCGACTTCTGCTCGGCGCGCAGCTTGTCGGCGGCGGCGATGGAGGACCGGCGGCGGGAGTCGAGGGAGAGCAGCTTGTCGACCACTCCTTCGTCCTCGCCACGGGCGCGCTGCGATGCGCGCACGACGTCCGGTTCATCGCGCAGAGTCCTGGGGTCAATCACGAGTGCTGAGGGTAGTCCGTGCTGGTCGAACAAAATGTGCGGGTCCGGGCGGATAACCCGACAGTCTGATCGTTGCCGCCCGTTTCGGCCGCTCCCCATACTGAGATCTCCCTGCTGCGGACGGAGAAACCCGATGACCGATGCGGACCTGCTGGCGCGGCACAAGGCGGTACTGCCGTCGTGGCTGGCGCTCTACTACGACGAGCCGATCGAGATCGTGCACGCGCAGGACCGCCGGGTCATCGACTCGACCGGGCGCACCTACCTGGACTTCTTCGCGGGCATCCTGACGAACTCCATGGGTTACGACGTCTCGGCGATCAGCGACGCCGTGCGCAAGCAGCTCGACACCGGCATCCTGCACACGTCGACGCTGTATCTGATCCGCTCGCAGGTCGAGCTGGCCGAGCGCATCGCGAAACTCTCCGGCATCCCCGACGCGAAGGTGTTCTTCACCAACTCCGGGACCGAGGCCAACGACACCGCGCTCATGCTCGCCACCCAGTACCGGCGCAGCAACCAGGTGCTGGCGATGCGGAACTCGTACCACGGGCGGTCGTTCGCGACGGTCGGCATCACGGGCAACCGCGGCTGGTCGGCGTCGTCGCTCAGCCCGGTGAAGGTGAGCTACGTGCACGGCGGCTACCGGTACCGCAGCCCGTTCCGCGAGCTTTCGGACACCGAGTACATCGACGCGTGCGTCGCGGACCTCGTGGACGTCCTGGAGACGGGTACTTCGGGCGACGTCGCCTGCATGATCGCCGAGCCGATCCAGGGCGTAGGCGGCTTCAGCTCACCGCCGGACGGCCTGTTCAAGGCGATGAAGGAGGTTCTCGACCAGTACGGGATCCTGTTCATCTCCGACGAGGTCCAGACCGGCTGGGGACGGACCGGGGAACACTATTGGGGGATCCAGGCGCACGACGTCGTCCCGGACGCGATGACCTTCGCGAAGGGGCTCGGCAACGGCCTCGCCATCGGCGGCCTCGTGGCGCGCGGCGACCTCGTCGACTGCCTGACCGCGAACTCGATCTCGACCTTCGGCGGCAACCCGGTCGCGATGGCGGGCGCGGCCGCGGTGCTCGACCACATCGCCGACCACGATCTGCAGGCCAACGCGCTCGCCCGCGGCAACGAACTGCTCGACGGCCTGCGCGCGGCCGGGAATCCGCTGATCGGCGACGTGCGCGGCAAGGGCCTGATGATCGGCGTCGAGCTGGTCGAGCCGGGCGGCATGACCCCGAACCAGGGCGCCGCGGCGCGGATGATGGAGGAGACCAAGGCGCGCGGGCTGCTGATCGGCAAGGGCGGGCTGCACGGCAACGTGCTGCGGATCGCGCCGCCGATGACGCTGACCGCCGAAGAGGCCGCGGAGGGCCTCGGGATCATCGTGGACGCGCTGGCCGCCATCTCCTGACGAACGCCAGGAAAGGACCGTTCCTTGCAAAATTTGCAAGGAACGGTCCTTTCCTGGCGTTCAGGAGCGGGCGAAACGGGCGATGACCTCGCCCAGCCGCCCGCCGGCGTCCTCCTGCAGGAAGTGCCCGGCGCCGGTGATCGTCGGATGCTCCAGTTCGCGGGCGCCGCGCATCGAGCCCCGCAGTTCGAGGCCCCACGGCGCGGTGATCGGGTCCCCGTCGGAGAACGAGACCAGGAACGGCTTGTCCAGTTCGGACAGCACCTTCAGTGCGGCCCGGTTGGCCGCCGACGCCGGATCGTCCGGGGTGATCGGCACCAGGGACGGCATCGCGCGCGGCGCGGCCTTGTACATCTCGTTCGGGAAGGGCGCGTCGTAGGCGGCGCGGACCTCCTCGGACAGCTTGGTCTGGCAACCCGACTGGACGAACCGCCCGACGTCGATGACCTGGGCGTTCTCCATGGCGTCGCGGAACTTGTGCCAGAGCTCGGGCATGTCGGTGTCGCCGGTCGGGAGGCCGGTGTTGGCCGCGACGATCCTGGCGAAACGGTCGGGGTTCTCCGCGACCAGCCGCAGGCCGATCAGGCCGCCCCAGTCCTGGCCGACCAGGGTGACGTCGGTCAGGTCGAGGACGTCGAAGGCGAACGCGCGCATCCACTCGACGTGCCGCTGGTAGGTGTGGTCGACCATGTCGCCGGGTTTGTCGGAGCGGCCGAAGCCGACCAGGTCGGGCGCGATGGCGCGCAGCCCGGCGTCGGCGAGCACCGGGATGACCTTGCGATAGAGGTAGGACCAGGTCGGCTCGCCGTGAAGCAGGAGAACGGGCGGTCCGTCCTCGGGTCCGGCCTCCACGTATCCCACTCTGATCACGCCGCCGTGAAGGTCGACGAGCTCCGCGTAGCGCGGTTCGAAGTCGAAATCGGGCAGGTCCGAGAACCGGTCGTCCGGTGTCCTTAAAAGGCGCACGACTCCCACGTTAGTGGGAATCGTGCGCCTATGCCGTTTTCAGTACGTCAGAAAGTCACGAGATGGCAACGGCCACGATCAGGCCGAGGGCCAGGTGCGCGGAGGCCACGACGACGCTGGCCGGGGCGAACTTCTCGCTTTCGATGGTCGAGCGGATGTCGATCCGGGTCGCCCACTCCAGCAGCCGGACGGCGGCCACCTGCACGATGATGCCGAGCAGGCCGTAGACCAGCGAGGTGATGAGGCCCTCGGTCAGGTCGCTGGCGGAGTTCGCGATCGCCACGACGATGATGAACGCCATCGACAGCAGGCCCGACGCGGTGACGATGACCGCGTTCGGCAGGCCGCGGGTGACCAGCTGGGACAGCTTGCCGGGCGTGGTCCAGTCGATCGCCCAGAACCCGGCGAACATCATCAGCAGGCCGACGACGCCGTACAGCAGGATCGCGCCGATCCCTCGCACGAGGTCGGAGCCGAACGTGTCGGACAGCGCAAGGGTGGTGGTCACAGGGGTTCTCCAGAAGTCAGGAAATGTCAGGTTTGTGCGGTTGCTTCTATCACGACTCGACGATGCGGTGCGGGACGAACGCCGCACCGTCGTCCGTGACGAGTCCCGCGGTCTCGCGGATACCGAGACCGGCGGCCTGGTCCCCGACGATCCACGCGCCGAGCGCGGGCCGGTAACCCTGGAACTCCGGGAGCGGGTCGAACGCCTGGTAGACGTACCCTTCCGCGCCGTAGACCCCGTCGGTCTGCGTCTCGTAGCCGGTGGCGACGATCTGCACGTTCGCGCCCTCGCGGCCGAGTTTCGGCTTGCGGACGTACTCGGTCAGCAGACCGGGGTCGTCGGCGAAGGCGGGCAGCAGGTTCGGATGCCCTGGGTAGTTCTCCCACAGGATCGCGAGCAGCGTCTTGTTGGAGAGGATCATCTTCCACAGCGGCTCGACCCACAGCGTGCGCGGCATGGTCTCCACGGCGAAGCGGCCGAACTCCTCGTCGACCACCCATTCCCACGGGTAGAGCTTCACCACGGTCGCCATCTGCGCCTCTTCGAGGTCGACGAACCGCTTGAGCACCGGGTCCCAGCCGATCTCCTCGATCGACAGGCCGACGGTGTCGAGCCCGGCCTCGGCCGCGGTCTCCTGCAGGTACGCCGTGGTGACGTGGTCCTCACCGGACGGATCGGCCGAGGACCAGGTGAAGTGCAGTTCGTTCGAGGGCAGCTTGTCGGCGAGTTCGCCCCAGCGCTCGACGAGCTTCTCGTGGATCGAGTTCCACTGGTCGTTCTCCGGGAAGACCGCGGTCTTCCAGTGCCACTGCAGCACCGCGGCCTCGAGCAGCGAGGTCGGGGTGTCGGCGTTGTACTCCAGCAGCTTCGCCGGGCTCTTGCCGTCGTAGCGCAGGTCGAACCGGCCGTAGACGTGCGGATCCTGCCGCTTCCACGACTCCGCGATATGCGGCCAGACCCACTCCGGGATGCCGAAGCGGTGGTACTGCTCGGTGGTGATCACGTTGTCGACCGCTTCGAGGCACATCGAGTGCAGCAGTTCGACGTCCGCCTCGACCGACAGGATCTCGTCCATGTCGAAGACGTAGTGGACCGACTCGTCCCAGTACGGCCGGGACTTGCCGGAGCCGTCGCGCGCGGGCGTGCCGAAGACCAGCCCCTGCTCTTCGACGATGTTCTGCCAATCCCGCCGGGGCGGCTTGGAATCCCGGTACACCTACGAGCCCCCGCTCTTGCCGCTGCCGCCGGAGCCGCTCTTGCCGCTGATGCCGAACCCGCCGCGCTGGACGGACTTGCCCGACTTCGTGCTGACGTTCGCGTTCGACGGCGCGGTGTACGAGCCGCCGGACACTCGCTGCCCGATGGTCCCCGTACCGCCGTAGTTGTAGCGGTAGCTGTCGTACCGCCCGCCGCCGATCGGGATGAAGAAGAAGCCACCGGAGTGGTAGCCGCCGTGCGACGTCACGTACCGCTCGTCGCAGTTGTTGTCGTCGCTGATGATCTCGGTGTCTTTGGCCGCGCAGACCGCCGTGACGTTCTTCGGCTTCGCGACGGTGTAGAACGTCGCGACCAGCCCGACCAGTCCGACGGTCACGCCCGTGCCGATCAGGAGCTTCTTTTTGGTCGAAGACTTCTTCTCGGCGACGCGAGCGGCCTCCGCCGCCATCGCCTCCTGGCGCTGCTGTTCCGCCAGCGCCTGCTGGCGTGCCCGCTGCTCGGCCAGCGACGGCTGCCGCGCCTGCGTGCTGCTGTCCTGAAAGCGCATGGTGCCGCGCTTGGGCGGCTCCTGAGGCGCTTGTGCCCCCTGGTTGTCATCCTGCGTCATCGAAGCTCCGTAATCGCCCGCCGGCCCGAACTCGTGTCCAACACTAACCACCCGGTACGCGCACCTTACGTGCGGCGCGGGCATCATGGAGTGGATGTCTCAACAGGCCGAGCGGTTCCGTGATCCGCGAAACGCGCTGAGCACCCTGCGCACCCGGCTCGTCATGGCCGGTGTGTTCGCGGGCGCGATCATCGCGCTTTCGCTGAGTGTGGCGTTTTCGTGGAACGTGGGCCCGGAGGGCGGTGCGGGCGGCGGCGCCCCCAAACTGTCGCCCGCCGCGGCCGAGGCGTTCCAATCTCCCCCTGGCACCTGTCTGACCTGGAACAATCCGGACGCCACCGACGCGCGGCGCGTGCCGTGCGCGGAGTCCCATCTGTTCGAGGTCACCAGCATCGTCGACATCGGCGCGCAGTACCCGCCGGGGGTGCCGAGCCCGAACCTGGAGCAGTGGCAGGAGATCTCCCGCTCGCGTTGCACGATCGACGTCAAGCCGTACCTCGGCCGCAACCTCGATCCCTACGGCAAGCTGAGCATGAACCTGCTCCGGCCGACGCCCGCGCAGTGGGCCGACGGCGACCGGCAGCTGCGGTGCGGTCTGCAATGGGCGGGCCAGGGCGGCAAGCTGCAGCCGACCAAGGGGCCCGCGAAGGAGCAGGACCAGTCGGCGGTGTGGGAGCCGGGCACCTGTCTCGCGCTGCTCAACAACAGCTTCGGCGACCCGATCGACTGCGCGCAGGCCCATTCGTACGAGATCATCGCGACGCTCGACCTCAAGACGAAGTTCAAGGACGGCTACCCCTCGCAGGAGCAGCAGAACACCTGGCTCGACACCGAATGCTCGACGGCCTCGCAGGAGTACACCGGCAACGCGGATCTGGCGGCGAAGAAGCTCATCCTCAGCTGGGACGTCCGCGAGCAGGAGAGCTGGGACGCCGGGTCCACGCTGGTGAACTGCAAGGTCGCCGCGGTCCTGCCGGACAACAAGGGGCTGGCGCCGGTCACCGGGAGCGTCAAGGTCGGCAACGGCGAGGCCCCGCCGCCGTCGTCCTCCTCGCCCCCGAAGACCGGAGGGTGATCGCGTGCCCGTCGAGATGACCCAGCAGCGTTTCGAGGAGCTGGTCTCGGAGGCGCTGGACGAGCTCCCGCCCGAATTCGCGGACGCCATGGACAACGTCGTGGTGCTCGTGGAGGAGTTCAACGAGGAGTCGCCCACGATCCTCGGGCTGTATCACGGGGTCGCGCTGACCGAGCGGACCCACGAGTACGGAGGGGTGTTGCCCGACCGGATCTCGATCTACCGGCGCCCGTTGTTGCAGATGTGCGACACCGAGGAGGACGTCGTCGAGGAGGTGCTGATCACGGTGGTGCACGAGGTCGGGCACCATTTCGGTATCGACGACGAGCGGTTGCACGAACTCGGCTGGGGCTGAGCCGCCGCGCGGGTGATAGCAAAGGTCCCTTGCTCTCCTCGCGACGGATTCCGCGCCGCCGGTGGCATGGTCGGTGATTTTTGTGCGTGGAGCACCAAGGGTTCTCCGGATTCTTAACTGCGTGTAACAACCCCGCCACTTTGGGCGACAGCCCCGCTAAACTTTTCGACACGTTGTCGCCGGCCTTCGCCGGCGAATGCCTGGGGAGGCGGTGCATGGCCGAGTCGACGGTGCGGAGGAGGAGCGACCGGCGGTTGCGCTGGCTGCTCGCGTCCAGCGCGGCGTCGAACCTCGGCGACGGCATCGGCAAGGTCGCGTTCCCGCTGCTCGCGGTCACCCTGACCCGGGATCCGCTGCTCATCGCCGGGCTTTCGGCGACCCAGTTCCTGCCGTGGCTGCTGTTCGCGCTCCCGGCGGGCGCGCTGCTGGACCGCGTCGACCGGCGGCGGGCGATGATCCTCGCGAACAGCGCCCGCGCGGTGGTCGTCGGCGGGACGGCCGCGCTCGTCGCCGCGGGCGGGGTGACGATCTGGATGGTCTACGCCGCCGCCCTGCTCATCGGCTTCGCGGAGGTGGTCGCCGACAGCGCCGCGAACGTGCTCATCCCGGCGGTCGTCGGCGAAGGTTCGCTCGACGGCGCGAACAGCAAGCTCCAGGCCTGCGAGATCGTCGGCCAGACCTTCCTCGGCGGCCCGGTCGGCAGCGCCACCTTCGCGCTCTTCGCGACCTTCCCGTTCCTGCTCAACTCGGTGGGCTTCGCGATCGCGGCGGTCGTGTTGATCGGCCTCGCCGGGAGTTACCGTCCGCGCTCCGCCGAGCGCGCCACCACCGACCTCCGCACCGAACTGGCGGAGGGTTTCCGCTGGCTGAAGCGGAGCAGGCTGGTGCTGCGCCTGGTCGTCCTCGCCGGGGCGATCAGCCTGGTCAGCGAACTCGCGCAGGCACAGCTAGTGCTGTACGCGATCGAGTACCTGCATCTCAGCGAAGCGGCCTTCGGGCTCTTCGCGTTCGTTGGCGGCATCGGCGGCCTGCTCGGCGCGGCCGTCGCCCCGCGGCTGGTGAAGGTGTCCAGCCGTCGCGCGGTGCTCCTCGGGGGCACGGCCTGCTGCGGCGCGGCGTTCACCGGCATGGGCCTGACGAGTTCGCCGGTGGCCGGGGCGGCACTGTTCGGCCTGTTCGCGGCGGCCGTCGTCGCGGTGAACATCGTGCTCGGGACGGCACGGCACACCCTCGTCCCCGGCGACCTGCTCGGCCGGGTGCTGGGCGTGTGGCGGACCGTCGTCTGGGGAGCGATCCCGATCGGCGCCCTCCTCGGCGGCGTCCTCACCCACGCCCTCGGTTCCGCGGCCCGGACGTTCCTCACGTCCGGGCTTCTGCTGTTCGGCGTAGCCGGTTTCGCGTTCGTCTCGTTACGGCCCGGCGCCTTCGATGACGAATCGGCCACGGAGGAGCGGGTTCTCCACCAAGACCGGTGAAAACCAAGGTCTTTGGTGCTGAAATAGCCCATCACCGCCACGGGTGACGGGGAGGTCCGCGATGCAGCAGACACTGGTGCCGGAGGCCGGCGTGGGGACGACAGAACCTTCCAGACGCCCGCAGGTGCTCACCGCGGTCGCCGGTTTCGTGATCGGTGGCGGCGTGATCGGCATGCTCTGGGCGCTCTCGGGCGTCAACGCGGGGGCACTCGAAGACGCGCAGGCGGCATGCTCGGCGCTGGCCAGGGTCGGCACGATCCCCGACACCACCGACTCCGCGCCCGGCGACCAGACCGTGGCGGTCCTGGCGCCCGAGGTCCTGCACCGCATGACGGCCGCGCGCGAACTCTCCGCCGCGGCGGCCGCCGCCAACGACACCTACCGGCCGCTGGCCGAGCACATCGACGGCGTCAGCAGGATGGTGTTCAGCCTGCACTTCAACCAGATCTCGGGGCAGCGGCACCTCGTGCAGGCCGAACAGCTCTGCACCCAGCTCTAGCCCTTGTGGACGGTCTTCACCGTCAGCTGGTTGCCCGAGATCTTCCCGGTGCAGCCGAGCCCCTGCACCGCCAGGAAGTTCGACGCGGTCTCCTGCGGCAAGTACACCCGCAGGCCCCTGGTCTCGACCGGCTTGCAGACTTCCTCGGGGTAGTTGCGGACGTTCGCGAAACCGACGTCCGCGATCGCGCTCTCGCCGTTGGCCAGCTGGACCGGGTCGCCCTTGGCGCCGTCGCGGTACGCGGCTTCACCAACCTGGTGACCGTCGGCGCCCGTCACGTAGGAGATGCCAGGGAAGCCCTGGATCGTGCACGAGTGCCCGCTCGCGTTGGTGATGACGAGCTTCCGGTACACCGTGCCCGCGGCGGCGTCGCTGTCCTTGATGGACAGTTTGACGTCGCCCGCCTTGCAGAGCCCGTCGTTCTTCGACGCCTGCGCGGGCGGCTGGGCGGGCTGCGGAGCCGGCGCCGAAGCCGAGGAAGTCGCGCTGGGCGCCGCCGAGGTGTCCGGCACCGAACTCGACGGTGACGCGGACGTGTTCTGTGCGACGGGCGCGGTCCCCGAACCGCACGCGCTGAACAGGAGCAGTCCGGCGGTACCCGCGACGAGACCGCCGATGGAGATCAACTTCGAACGAACCATGGCCATTCGCCTCCCTGTATCCGGGTGACCCACCGTCCAGTAGACGTGTCGTCCGCCGACGAGGTTGCGCCCCACCGGTTAATTCCCCACAAGGTGTTAATCGATCTTGTGTGCTGTGTTCCCCGGCGGGGGCGGAGGCAAACGGGCTGAAAGGAGCCATACCCACATGAGACGCGGTGAAGGGCGCCTTCCCCACGCGACGGGTGGTCGTGAGGCAAACGTCCCCGCTCAGGGTTCGACGGGGGTTTCCGCCCAGGTGAGGCACGTCCACCCGTCGGCGGTCCCGGCGAGCTCGACGACGCCGGTGTTCGGGATCAGGCCCTGGTTGGCGATCTCGGCGGTCACGTTCCCGGCGAGCCATTCGCCGCCCAGCCGGATCGCGCCACCGTGGCTCACCAGCACCACCGTGCCGTCGGGGTCGGCCTGCTCGTGCTTGGCGCGCAGCCGGGCGACCGCGTCGAGCAGCCGGGCGCGGACCTGCGCGCCGGTCTCGCCGCCAGGGATCGGCGGGTCGAGTTCGCCGAGCGTCCATCGGCGCACGACGCTCATGTAGGTGGTGATCGAGTCCTTGTCCGTCTTGCCTTCGAGGTCGCCCGCGGCGACCTCGTGCACACCGTCGAGGACCTGGACGTCGAGGCCGAGTTTGGCGGCCAGCGGCGCGGCGGTCTGCTGGGCGCGGACCGCCTGCGAGGCGTAGACCGCGACGATCGGCTCGCCGTCCAGCCTCGTCGTGAGGTCCTGTGCCTGCTCGCGGCCCAGGTCGGTGAGCGGCGGTCCCGGCAGCGCGGTGTCGAGCGCGCCGCGCACGTTGCCCTCGGTCTGGCCGTGGCGGACGAGGAGGAGTTTCACGCCTGTGCTCCCTTCCGTACCGAGGCGACCCAGTCGATCGCGTCGGTGAAGTCCTCGTTGGCGGCGTCCAGTTCGATCTCGGTCTTGCCGTCGTCCGCGCGCGGGTGGGAGCCGAGGAACCGGAGGTTGCGGCACCGGCGGCGCAACGCGGCCAGCGCGTCGCCGATCCGGGGCTCGGCCACGTGTCCCTCGAAGTCGATGAAGAAGCGGTACTCGCCGAAGTTGTTCCTGGTCGGACGCGCGTCCAATTTGGTCAGGTTGATCCCGCGAACCGCCAGCTCGGTGAGCAGTTCCGCCAGGGCACCGGTCCGGTTCGTGGCGGCGGCGACGATCGACGTGCGGTCGGCCCCGGTCGGCTCCGGCAGTTCACCGGGAGCGCGGACCAGCAGGAACCGGGTCTTGGCGTCGCGGACGTCGGCGACCTCGGTGGCCCGCACCTCCAGCGGATAGTGCTCGACCGCGACCGGCGCGGTGACGGCCGCGTCGAACTCGCCCTCGGCCACCGCGACCGCGGCCGCCGCCGTCGACGACGTCGCGACCGGATGCGCGCCGGGCAGGTTCGCCTCGACCCAGTGCCGGACCTGCGCGAGCGCGTGCGGGTGGCTCGCCACGGTGCGGATCTCGGTCGTACCCGGCCTGGTCAGCACGCTGAAGTGGACGGGCAGCAGCACCTCCGCCACCGCGACCAGCGGCTCGGCCTCGCTCAGGCTGTCGAGGGTGGCGGTGACCGCGCCCTCCACCGAGTTCTCGATCGGGACGCAGGCGGCGTCGGCCGCGCCCGAGCGCACCGCGGCCAGTGCCGCCGGGATGGTCTCGGCGGGGATCAGCTCCTCACCGGAGGTGAGCCGGCGCGCGGCCTGTTCGGTGAACGTTCCCTGGGGGCCGAAATAGGCGATCCGTGACACCCCGCCAGATTACGCACGGCGCGGGTGGCGACTTTCACTCGGACAGCCGGTATGCGCGCCGGTTACGCCAGGTGGCTTTTTTTGCCATGCTTAGGGCGTGACCGCCGAACCGGGCACGCACACCGGCCACGAGGATGTCGGCTCGTCTTTCGCTCCCGTGCCGGACCATCCCACTCCGGAGCTGGTGCTGTGCGCCGTCGATGACCTGCTCGCCCAAGCCTGGACGACCGTCGCGGACACCGTGGACGGCCGGGTCTTCGTGCACCGCGGATCCGTGCTCGACGTCGTCGCGCAGGCCGTCGTCAGCCCCGCGAACTCCTACGGCTGGATGCGTGGCGGCATCGACGCCGTCTACGCCCGCGCGTATCCCGGCGTCGAGCAGAACGTCCGCAGCGCCGTCCTCGCCTACCACGGCGGCGAGCTGCCGATCGGTGAAGCGGTGATCGTGCCGACCGGCGAGGCGGAGCCCGCCTGGCTGATCAGCGCGCCGACCATGCGGGAACCCGGCGAACGCCTCCCGCGCGACACCGTGCACCCGTACCTCGCCGCCCGTGCGGTGTTCCAGCAGTGGCGCGACGCCAGCCTCGACCAGGGCCGCGTCCGTGATCTCGTGCACACGATCGCGATGCCGGGACTCGGTACCGGCGTCGGCGGGGTCGCCCCCGCGTCCTGCGCCCGGCAGGTCGCCGCGGCCTGGGACGAGGTCTTCACGCCCGGCCGTTCCCGTAACGGACGGTAACGCCCCGAAGCGGGCTACATCACATCGCAGCGCGTTCACGAGCCGTAAGCCCTACCGTTAAAGCGGCTTCATCCGGTTCGAGGCACGTTCACCCGCCGAGAACTCGTCAACACGGTTTTGTACGGCGCCAGCGCAGGCGACGGGCGAGGAGTGTGCGATGCCGCGGGTCCGTGAGCTCAGTCCCTACGTCGAGCTGCACCGTGAGCAGTGGCGAGAGTTGCGCAGGTCGACTCCCCTGCCGCTGACCGCCGCGGAACTGCTGCGGCTGCGCGGTCTCGGTGAACAGGTCGATCTGGCCGAGGTCGCCGAGGTCTACCTCCCGCTCTCCCGGCTGATCAATCTCCAGGTCGCCGCCCGGCAGCGGTTGTACGAAGCCACCACCACCTTCCTCGGTGAAGACAGCCGGGGCACCAAGGTGCCGTACATCATCGGCATCGCCGGGAGCGTCGCCGTCGGCAAGTCGACCACCGCGCGCATCCTGCGCACACTGCTCGCCCGCTGGCCGGATCACCCCCGGGTCGACCTGGTCACCACCGACGGGTTCCTCTACCCGCGTGCGGAGCTCGTCCGGCGCGGGATCATGCACCGCAAGGGTTTCCCGGAAAGCTACGACCGGCGGGCGCTGCTGCGGTTCGTCACCGAGGTGAAGTCCGGGGCCGAGCGGGTCAGCGCGCCGGTGTACTCGCACCTCGCCTACGACATCCTTCCCGACGAGGAACAGGTCGTTCAGCAGCCCGACATCCTGATCCTCGAAGGGTTGAACGTCCTCCAGCCCGGCCCCCGGCTGACCGTGTCCGATCTGTTCGACTTCTCGATCTACGTGGACGCGCCGACGAGCGACATCGAACGCTGGTACATCGAGCGCTTCCTCAAGCTGCGGCACACCGCCTTCGCGGATCCCGCGTCGCACTTCCACCACTTCGCCGGCCTCCCGGACGACGAGGCCCGTGCCGAGGCGCGCCATCTGTGGCACACGATCAACGAGCCGAACCTGATGGAGAACATCAAGCCGACCCGGCCGCGGGCGACCCTCGTGCTCCGCAAGGACGCCGACCACACGATCAACCGGGTCCGGCTGCGCAAGCTCTGAGCGAGCACACCGCGTAACCGGACGATCGCGGGTTTCCCACTCCCCGCCGTTCCCTCACAAGCAGGAGCCTTCGCACCACCTGCGAGCCGCTGGGGCCCGCCGGTCGCACACCGCTGTCACCGGGCGGCTTTCCTCGGCCGATCGGCCGATCCACGCTCAGTACGTGTAACCGGTTGGCCGATACCGGCTACAGGCCCCCACAGCGACCCTTGTGTCAGGGGAACAAGAGGTCTCGAACAGACCTTGAGCAGGGAGGAGGCTCACGATGTTCTCGATCATCCTGACCTGGGTCGGCTCGATTCTCGGACTCGCACTCCTGGTGGCCATGGCCGCCGGCGCCTTCGTCGTCGACTTCGACGACGCCCGCGGGGACCGGCGCCGGAAGAAGCCGCAAGTCACCGAGTCCAAGGGCACCCCAGCGGCTCCGCTCGGCTGAGCCTCCCGCGCTCAGAGTTCGCCGAGCGCCTTCCGGTAGTCGTCGACGTCGTAGTCCATCTCGTGTTCGCCCGCTTCGGCGAGCTGGGCGGACAGCGCGTCGATGAGGCGATCGAAGATCTCCTCGCGTTCCTGTCCCGTCTCGCTCAGCCGCAGCACGGCCTGCCAGACCTCGGCGGGCTCGTCGTCCCAGAGCTGGTCGACGATCGTGGTCTTGAGCGCGAGCCGCATCCTCGGCTCGCCGTCGAAGGTCTCCTCGGCCAGCGCCTCGTGGTACTCGGGGTGCTCGCCGATCACCAGCAGGCGGCGCTGCTCGGGGTCGGCGGGCTCCAGTTCCAGCTCCTCGTCGCCGATCTCCGCGTAGACCGTCGGGACGGCGAACATGCGGCGCGCCAGGGCGTCCGCGAGTTCCGCCGGGTCCTCGATCCCTTCCGAGCCGTCGAAGTAGACGTCCAGCGCCGAGTCCTCGTCCTGTGCGAACTCCTCCAGGAACTCGGTCGCGCTCTCCAGCAGCGCCACCCGCGCGGCCTCGGGGAGCCCGGCGCGGTCGGCGGCCCAAGTGACCCAGCCGAGCAGGGCGGGCTCCAGCGCGTCTTCGTAGGCCTCGTCGATCTCGAACTCGCCGTCCAGCAGCGACTCGAGGAACCGGGCGAGCTTCTCGGGCCCGACCCGCAGCGGGCTGCCCGGCTCGGTCTCGCAGCCGTAGTCGACCAGCAGGCGCGCGTAGAACCGCGTCGCGTCCGTGTCCTCCACGAGCCCGGAGCCGATGAAGTCGGCGACGACCTCTTCGCGGACCTGCTCGGGCCATTCGGAGATCTCGGGCGACGGTTCCGGCGCGGGCATCGCCCGGATCCAGGCCAGCGCGAGCGCGTGGAACCGCGCGTAATCCTCGCTGACGTCGGGTTCTTCGACGACGTCCGTCGCGGCGAGGCCGTCCGCGAGCAGTTGGTGGGCGCGCTCGGGCAGGACCCGCTCCAGCGTCACCAGCTCAGGGTCGTCGGCGGCCTGCTGGCGCATCTCGGCCAGCACGTCCTGCGGCTTGTCGACCACGACGACGTCGCGGATCCGGCCGCCCTCGGTGAAGTCGACCAGCGCGAGCAGGCCGTGCTCGACACCGCCGCGGGTGAAGACGCAGAGCAGGGAAGACTCGTCACCGAAGACGTCGCCGGTCCGCCAGCAGTCCCCCACGGTCACCGCGGCGAGGTCTCCCATCCAGTCCGGTTCCGGGATCCCGCGGCCCAGCACGGTGTTCAGCGCCGCGGCGGCGGCCTCGCGCTCTTCCTCGGTCTCGGCGAAGACCCGCAATCCGGCGAGCAGCGCGGCCGCGGCGGGGGTGATCTTCCGCTCGGCGAACGCGATGAGCTCCAGGCCCAGCGGCGTCTCGTCCTCCTCGACCTCGATCTCCCACCACTGGCCGAGCACCTCGGAGGTCAGCAGCTCGACGTCGAGCACCTCGGGTTCGGCGCCAAGGGTCGAGAAGTCCCGGAGGACGTCCTTGAAGAGGCCCGTCACACTCGGAGTGGAGGGCTGGGCTGCCTTCTTGCGGGCACGGCTGACCGGACTCATGGCGACATGTTTTC
Organism: Amycolatopsis japonica; assembly: GCF_000732925.1. Classification (NCBI taxonomy): domain Bacteria; kingdom Bacillati; phylum Actinomycetota; class Actinomycetes; order Pseudonocardiales; family Pseudonocardiaceae; genus Amycolatopsis; species Amycolatopsis japonica. The sequence goes on along the minus strand of NZ_CP008953.1, from coordinate 186,833 downwards.
ACGCGGACCCGATCGGGCTCGTCGCGGTGGTCCCGGGCGCGGAACACGGGTCCCGTCCGCGGGGAGGACGCGGGCGGAAACCGGTTACAGGACCACCGCGACTTCGACCTTCTTCGCCGGGTTTCCTCGGTTCACTCGAATAACGACGGTCGCCGGGCGCGGTTACGCGCCGACCGGTTTCGGAATCGCGATTCTCGCCGCCTTGACCTCGGCGATCAGCCGGGTCTTGCGTTTGTGTATTTCCACCAATGTGCCGAGGTACGAGCTGAATTCTTCAGCCATACCGGCCTTTTTGTGCACCGTGCGCAGTTTGCGCAGTTGCCGGGCCGCCTCGCGGTAGGAGTTCGGATCCTTCCGCGTGATCAATTCTTCGACATGGTCCCGATACACGGGAATGGTTTCGGCCGGATGGGCGACGGAACGCGCGTCCGCGAGTTCGACGCGCATCGGCAAAGAGGCCTCGAACCGCACCGCCGCCCGCCAAGCCTCGTCCGCCCGATCCTCGCCGAGCAACGCGCGGACGAGTTCATCCGCGGCTTGGGTGCTCCCGGCGGCGAGTTCGCGCAGACGGGCCAGCGCGGTCTTCCGCTGCGCGACCCAGCGCCCCGCTTCCAGCGACTCCGCACGCAGGGCGAGGTAGGTGGCGGCCGTGGGATTCTCGTCGAACTCCTTGCGCGACAAGGGAACCGGCTCAGCTTCCGGCGGTGGCGGCTCTTCCTTCTTGTCGTGTGTGAGCGCCCGCGCCGCGTGCGCGATGGCCTCGCTGTGCCGCCCCGCCGCGCGCAGGACACGCACGATCTTGAGGCTGACGTCCACCCGCGGCGGTTTGGCGGCGAGGATCGCGACGAGCGCGTCGACGTCGCCGGACACCTCCGCCAGCTCCTCGCGCAACCGCTCGGCCGTCTCGCGTTTCGCACCGGACGGCTGCTCCGCCAGCACCGCGTCCACAGTGGACTGGATCCGCGCGATTCCCTTTTCCCCCAAGGCGGAGGCGAAGTCGGCCAGCTCGATGGCGGGCCAGCCGGGCCCGTCGAACTCGACTTCGAGGATCCAGGCGGCCAGGCTCTCGGGATCCGGCGGACGGGCCACGCAGGCCCGCGCGTACAGCTCGACGGCCCGGTCCAGCCGGTCCGCGACCTCACCCGAGGTGTCGTCGATCTGCTCCAGCATCTCGCTGATGTCGTCCACGGTCCGGCGGGCGAGCGGTGCGAGATCGGCCCGGCTTCCGGCGTCGAGAAGCCGCTGAAGCGTGTCGAGGACGGAGCCGACCTTCGCGGCGTACTCGACGTTGTTCGCCAGCACGGCGGTATCGAGGAGGCGGTGCGCCTCGGCGACGTCACTCCCCTGGGTGGCGAAACGGTTCTCCAGGGCCTGCCGTAACTCAGGGTCACGCTCGGCCTGGGCGTGCAGCAGGTCCGCCAGCGTTTCCGCGTCCAAAGTACGCAGGTAGGGGCGCAGATCCGTCGGGGAACTCACCCGGACAAGTCTGCCCGACCGCTTCGCCGACTCGTGTGGGCCAACAGCGTGCTCTTTTCGGCGTAATCGCTCACCAGGTGTGACCAGGTCAGCGGGGCCGCGTCGAGCCGCGAAGGGCAGCGGATGATCGGGATGGGAAGCCGGCTGGCGAGCTGCATGACGATCGCCATCACCACCACCGCGAGCAGCGAAATCGCCGCGGCGGCGGCGAGCGCGCCGCTCAGCACCCGGCGTCCGCCGTCGACCGCGAGCTGCGCCGAGTACTCGATCTGGCGCGCGGCGAGATCGCCGAGGGTCCGGCCGACGACACCGGCGGCCGCGCGCCAGGCATCTTGGCCGACGGGCGGCGGCGTGGCCGCGCTCAAGGCGGTTTCGACGGCGCCGAACCGGCTCCAGTCCACACTCCCGACGAGATCGCGGTAAGTCCGACGGCTACTTTCCGTCAGCTTTCCGGCGACGGCGTCGAGCCTGGACCGGTAGGCGCCCACGGCCGCGGCGTAGTCGCGCCGCCCCTCGTCGTCGATCCCGGCGACCGCGAGGGAATCGCTGCGGTCCATGCCTTCGACGGCGGTGAGCAGTTCGACGGCGATCGTCTGCTGATAGCCGACTTCGGCGTCCGGGGCGGCCCGCGCGATCTCGCGCAACGAGGAAAGCGAGGTGTCGATGCGATCGGCATACGCGGTGTACGTGGCGGAACGACTGCCCGGCGCCCGCAGCGCGACCGCCCGCTCCCGCTGCAACGACGCGATCCCCCGGCTCGCCTCGGCCATGACGACCGCCCCGCCCTCGGCGTCGTCACGGTCCTGAATGGCCTGCTGGACGAGGAATCCGCCGATGAACAACGCGACGAGCACCAACGCCGCGCTCGGCACGAACGCGATGGAGAGCATGCGAGAGCGAAGGCTTCGCTGGTACGTCAAGGCTTTCCTTCCGGATCGGTTCCCCGACGCCCAGCGACGCTAGGCAAGTTGCAAATTGCACGTCAACGCTCGTCCGCCATACGGCCGTTAGCGCACCGTGACGATCTGGTAGGCACGGCACGTGACTCTCGACGACCTCAACCAGCGCCTCCGCGACTTCGCCGCGGCACGGGCCTGGGAACCGTTCCACACCCCGAAGAACCTGGTCATGGCGCTGTCCGGCGAAGTCGGCGAGCTGACTTCGCTGTTCCAGTGGCTCACCCCGGAGGAATCGGCGAAGTGGCGCTCCGACCCTGAGCTGGCGCACAACGTCGTCGACGAGATCGCCGACGTCACGCTGTACCTCCTCCAGCTGGCGAACAGCCTCGGGGTGGACCTGATCGAGGCGGCCAACGCCAAGATCGATCGGAACGAGCACCGGTTCCCGGCGCCCGACGTCAAGCCCTGACGGCGATCTGCCAGCCGCCGAGCAGGCCACCGACACCCAGCACGCCCACGAAAACGCCCGCGGCGAGCCCCGCGCCGCCGAACAACGCGAGCACCGTGATGAACATGAGCAGCATCCCGAACCCCATGAGGACCCTGCCTCCCCACAGCGCGACCGACGGCGGGGACGGCACCGGCGGTATGGGCCCGTGCGGAACAGGTGGCTGCGGATAAGGCACGAAGGCTGCCGTCCGCTGTTCAGCGGCGTAGACCGGCCGGTGCGCCGGAGCCACGGGAGCCGGAATCGGGGCGGGCGGCGGCACGGGGATCGGGGCGGACACGGGCGCCGGCCGCGGAACGAGACCCAGCACTTCACGCGCCTCGGCGACTCTGAGCACCTTCGCGCCGAGTTCACCCGCCCTGGCGATCCGTGGCTCGGCAGGGGGGACTCCGGAGCCCACGGCCAGATGGGTCACCGACGCGGTGAGCTTCTTCGCGAGCTGAAGGCCCGCGTCGAGCACTGCGGCGCGCAGATCATCCTCCGCCAGCCCGTCGCCGAGAACGAGGACGCGGCGACGCACGCCGGATGCGGCCCCGGTGGCCCGGAGCCCGTGCAGCGTTTCGGGCACCCGCAAGGCCGCCGCGACGGCGCGCAGATCCCGCTCTTCCTCCGCGGTGATGACGCCGTCGCTTTCGGCGAGCTCGCGCATGGCTTTGACGAAGCCGGTGTGCACGCGGTGCAGATCGGTGTCCGACATCCCCGCCGCCGAGGCCGCCGCGCCGAGTGCCCTCGCCTCGGCGTCCGAGATATGACGGTCCGCCAAGGCGTTCCCGAGCAGTTCGACGTAGGCGTCCTGCAGCGAACCGGTCGCTCCGAACGCGGCCTCGGGTACCCGGTCGACGAAGTCCGCCATCCAGGTGCCACCGCTCGGCACCACCACACGACGAGGCGACAGGCGCGTGGCGGGCGCGAATCGCGGCAGTTCCGGGAACACCGGCCGTTCCGTGAACCTGAGGCCGTGTGTGGTCACCAGCGTCGTCACCAGCCGGGCGCACACGTAGGCGTCGGCGAGCGCCGTGTGCGCCGCGAACTCGCCGACGCCGACCGCCTCGGCCACCGTGGCCAGGCGATAGTTCGGCAACCGCAGCGCGCGCCGGGCCGCGGCCAGCGTGCACACGCCCGGCATCGCCGGGATCCGCGCGCCCAACCTGCCGGACTCCCCGTCGAGGAAGCGCGCCTCGAAGGGCAGGTTGTGTCCGACCAGGACACTGCCCTGGCAGACATCGAGGAAGTCGCCCAGTACCTCGCCGAGATAGGGAGCGCCGTCGAGCTCGCGGCGGGTGATCCGGTGCACGTGGGCGGGGCCGGGATCCACGCCAGGGCCCGGATTGACCAGCGTCGAAAACTCACGCAGGACCGTGCCGTCCGCCCGGATGCGCACGGCCGCGACCTCGACCACGTGTCCGGGGTGCAGGCCGGTGGTCTCGAAGTCGATGGCGGTGAATTCGGTCGTCCCCACGGCGAACCGGCCGTCTGGAGTCAACGCCAGATTTTCGACTGTCTCCGCCATTTCGTTTCCTTTTCTCGAAGCGTCTACCGGTGGATCGTGACGTCACCGTTCGCGTAACGCCCGAATGCCGACGGTGACCCGTTCGTGGCCGCTTCGTGACGGAAAAGCCGAGCATGTAACACCATTCGCCGGGGGAACGACAAAAACCGGCGAAGCTCACCCGAAGCAAGAATCCCGAGGACGCCCATGCACACCGGTCCCTCCCGCGACAAGCGGATGCCCCGCTGGATGATGATCGTCCTCGCCGCCTTTTCGGTACTTTTCGTTCTCGGCGCAGTCTTCGGGAAAACCCCACAACCACAACAAGAGCAGCCCGTCGCGGCCAAAAGTGCCGACCAGGCGACGTCGACCCCGCCGACGTCCTCGTCCACCGCTCCGAGCACCTACCGGGTCGCCGAAATCGTGGACGCCGGCACGGTCAAGGTGACCGGTCCCGACGGCGAAAAAATCGTCAGGATCCTCGGTTTGACGACCCCTCCGAATACGAACGGATGCTTCGCCGAGGAAACCCTCACGTGGGCAAAGAACACACTGGCCGACCAAGAGGTCATCATTCGATCGGTATCCGATGAGGCCGGTGTCGCGCTGGCATCGGTGAGCATGGTGAACGGTGGCGACTACGCCACCACCGCGCTCAAAGCGGGCTACGCGAAATTCGCGAGCAGGGCGGTCGAGAAGACCATCGGCACCGCGCTGCAGGCCGCCGAAGACACCGCGCGGACGGCGGGGAACGGGCTCTGGGGGCCGCCCTGCTTCGGCAAGATCGACACCCCGCCCACCTCCGTCACGCCACCGCAGCAGCCGGTCGCCCCGCCGATCACCCGGGCCGAGCCCACCACGAAGAAGTCGACCCCGCCGCCGGCGGCGGCCGAACCGGATCCGCCCAAGACGGTGTCCTACGCGAACTGCGACGCCGTGCGGGCGGCCGGAGCGGCGCCGTTGTACGCGGGCCAGCCCGGCTACAACCGCAAACTCGACCGGGACGGCGACGGCGTCGCCTGCGAGCCGAAGAAGTAGTTCCCCGCGCCCGATTAGCCGCCTTTCGGGTCTTGTGGGCCGTTCGGCCGACCGGAAACACTGTGCCGACGTCCCTGGAGGTGGCCCTTGTCGCGTTCGGCTCGCACCGTGTTCCTGGCCCTGATGCTGTCACTGAGCGCGGTCGCCGCGCCGGCGTACGCGGCGCCACCGCCGACGTCGCCGCATCGCGACCCCGGCAACGGGCCGGAGCGCAACGAGGTGGCCGCGACCGACCAGCCGATGAGCGTCGCGCGGGCCGCGGCGGGCGAGAACGTCGCGGGTGACCATTCGGGGTATCCGCGCAAGACGAAGCTGCGGGTGTATCCGGAGAACACGGCCGACAAGTCGATCAAACTCGGGCTCGCGCCGTATCACGCGATCGCGCCGAAGCTGAACGCGTTGCAGGCGCGCAGTGACCGGATCTCGGTCGAGATCGCCGGGCAGTCCGGGCTCGGCCGCGACCTCTACCTGGTGACGCTGACCGCGCCGGAGAGCCGGTCCGAGACGCGACGGCAGGACGCTTGGCGGTCGCTGATCGAGAACGACCCGGCGCGGGCCGCGCGCGACCCGTTCCTGCGCCACGGCTACAAGGCGCCGGTGTGGATCAACAACAACATCCACGGCAACGAATGGGAAGGCACCGACGGCGCGCTCCGCGTCATCGAGAAGTTGGCGACGTCGAACGACCCCAAGACCGTCGAACTGCTGAAGCGGAACCGCTTCTACTTCAACGTCACGGCCAATCCGGACGGCCGCGTCGCCGGCACGCGGCAGACGTCGCAGGGCTTCGACCCCAACCGCGACTTCGTCACCGCGTCGCAGCCCGAAGTGCGGGCCATGCGCGGGATCGCGATCGGCAAGCAGCCGCTGATGATGCTGGACGAACACGGCTACGTCGCGAACACGCTCATCGAGCCCACCACGCCGCCGCACGGCCAGAACTACGACTTCGACCTCTACATCAAGCACGGCTACGCCAACGGGCTCGGCATGGAGCAGGCGGTCAAGGCGATCGGGCGCCCCGAGACGGCGAAGCCCGAGATCCCGTTCCGCGACTACGACCCCGGCAGCTGGGACGGCTGGGCGCCGATCTACACGGCCCAGTACGCGATGTACCACGGCGCGGTGTCCTTCACGATCGAAATCCCGATGCGGGTGAACAACGCGGACTACGAAACGCAGCCGGTGCCGGAGCTCCAGCGGCGCGCGGTGATCAACACCGAGGTCGTCGAGGCCACCATCGGCAGCACCCTGAACTACGTCGACCGCAACCGCGGCGAGCTCATCGCGAACCAGATCGAGATGTTCCGCCGCGGCACGGCCGGTGAAGCGCAGCGCGAGATCCCCGACGGATTCGTGCCCGGCTTCGGGCCGGAAGACCGCTACCGCACGGAGTTCCCGCGCGCGTACGTCATCCCAGCCGGAGCCGACCAGCGTTCGGCCGTCGCCGCTTCCCGGCTGGTCGACCATCTGGTGGCCAACGACGTCCGGGTGCGCCAAGCCGATCGCCCGTTCTCGCTGGCGGGACGCCGCTATCCGGCCGGTTCGTACGTGGTCGACATGCACCAGCCGAAACGCGGGCTGGCGAACGTGATGCTGGAGCAGGGCAGCGACATCTCGGCAAAGGTGCCGGTCATGTACGACATCTCCGGCTGGAGCCATCGCCTGCTCTGGGGCGCCTCGGTCGACATCGTGAAGCAGGGCAGGCTCGACGTCCGTACGCACGACGTCGTCGCGGCGTCGCCGACCGGTGGCGTCGACGCCGCGCCTGGCCGGGATCTCGCGCTGAAGCTGGTCGACGCCAAGGACGTCAGCGCGGTCAACGACCTGCTGAACCGAGGCCTCGCCCTCGGCCGCACGGACGACGGCACGATCGTCGTTCCGGCGTCGGCACGCCCCGCCGCCGCGGAGGTGGCGGACCGCTACGGCGTCCGATTCACCGAGGCACGCGGGACGGCGACCCCGTTGAGCCGCAAGACGATCGCGGCCGCCGTCGGGGCGGACGAGCTGAAAGCGCTGCGGGACATGGGCTTCGACGTGCGGCCGGTGTCGGCGGCGGTGCTCAACGCGGGCTTCGACTGGTCACGGGTGGACCTGCTGTTCGTCTCTTCCGGACTGCGGTACACCGACCTCACTCCGGCGGCGAAGGACGGTTTGCGCGCCTTCCTCGCGCGCGGCGGCGTGGTCACCCGCGGTGCCACGGGCGCGCGGTTCAACACGGACGTGGGACTTCTCGAAGCACGTCCGGTGGCGGGCTGGGAAGACGGGAACGGCGTCGTCTCGGTCGTCAACGGGACCGGCCCGGTGGGTACCGGCGCGCTGCCGGACTCGTTCGTCTACGGGCCGTTCTGGTTCACCGATCTCGGCTCCTCGGTTACCGTCGAGCAGCGCTACGCTAGCGGGAATCCCCTGGTCGCGGGGCATTGGCGGACCCGGGACGACGGGACGGGCGGGCCGCTGCAGGCTGCCGGTCAGGCGGCCGTCGTGTCCGGGACCACCGGGCTCGGCGGGCGGGCCGTGCTGTTCGGCACCGAACCGTTGTTCCGCGATCACCCGAAGGGCTTGTACTCGCAGGTGGCCAAGGCGATTTACTGGGCGGCCCCGAAGTAACGTGCGGGTATGCCCGTATCACGTGGCCGGAAGCCCAAGAAGAAGAACAAGAAGAGCAAGAAGCCGAAATCGCCGAGCAGGCGACCGGTGAACTGCTCGGGGCCGAGCTGAAACGTGTCCTCGACGAGGAGAACGACGGCCTCGACTTCGACCTGTTCTTCGCCGCCTCGTCGGCGAGGTATCCGTGCTGGCCAGGACGGAACCGTCTGAAGCACTGTGGCGGTTCCTTCACGGCCTGCTCGCGATCTCGGCACCCGGCGTGGTGCCGGTGCTGCGCTCTTCGATCACCCGCGTCAACGCGGCGTCCACGGGCCTTTCGGAATGGCCGCGCTCACTGGCGAACATCGAAGCGACCGGTGACGTCTGGGAGATGCGAGACGTCTACGGCACCCGCCTCGCCGTGATCGCGGCCTACGGCCATCCCGGCGTATACCTGTTCGACGTCGACATGTCGGGTCTCTGCGAGCCGGCGGGCGGCGGGGTCTACGACGACGTCGAGCAAGCCGCCGAAGCGTGGCGGAAGAAGCACGGCGACGCCGAGCCGCGGATGGTGACCGACACCGAGCGGCTGACCGGCCTGGTCGGCTGCGGTTTCCTGGTGAACGGCGATGAATCACGAACCGTGCTGGACGACTGGTACCGCTTCCAGCGCCGGCGCGAGGATCTCGAGGCGACACTGAAGAAACGGAAGACGCCGCTTCCGCCATACCGGACCTTCTTCGACGACGCGGACCCGGCCGAAATGGCTCGCCCGTTCGCCGCCTGGCATATCGAGCGGTACGGGAACGAACCCGATCCGGTGATCGTCGAGGACTTCGCCGAGGAATGGATGGGCGGCCTCGTACCGGACACCCGGTTCCTCGCGTCTCCCGTCGCCAAGGCGACGAAGTAACGTGGGGGTATGCCGATCCAGGTGCTGCTCATCGACGACCACGAGGTGGTGCGGCGCGGTCTGCGTGACCTGCTCACCGACGAGCCCGACATCGAGGTCGTCGCCGAAGCGAGCGGGGTCGACGAGGCCCTCGCCGTGGCGATGCACGTCGAGCCGGACGTCGCCGTGGTCGACGTGCGGCTCGGCGACGGCGACGGCATCGCGCTCTGCCGTGAGCTGCGCTCGAAGCCGAACCCGCCGCAGTGCCTGATGCTGACCGCGTTCGACGACGAGGAGGCCATGGTCGGCGCGATCATGGCGGGCGCGGCCGGGTACCTGCTGAAACAGGTCCGCGGCCAGGACGTCGTCAACGCGGTCCGCGAGGTCGCGGCGGGCCGGTCGCTGCTCGACCCGCTGTCGACGGCGCGGGTGCTCGACAAGCTGCGGCATCCGCCCGAGGACGAACTCGGCTCCCTCACCGAACGCGAGCGCGAGGTGCTGGACCTGATCGGGCAGGGCATGTCCAACCGCGAGATCGCCGAGCGCCTGTTCCTCGCCGAAAAGACGGTGAAGAACTACGTGACGTCCGTGCTCGCGAAGCTGGGCATGCAGCGCCGCACGCAGGCCGCGGCATGGATCGCGCGCCGGGACAGGTAGTGCGCGAAAAAGGTACCCCCCCCCGTCGTTTTGGGCGAAGGTCCCGGTCGATCCCGAGTTCGACCAGTGGCTCACCATCGGTGTCGAACGCAAGATCCTGGTCGTCGTCCGCACGGTCACGACGCTGACGAGGTTGCTGGACATCCTGTCGCTGATCGAGAGCGATCGACGGCTCCAGCTGGTCTTCACCTACGACGCGGACAGCACCGCGATCTTCGGCGCCGGCGTTCCTGAATTCCTCGGCACGCTCCGCGCCTCCGTCGTTCCGTGGCGGCAAGCCCTCCAAAGCCGCTTCGACCTGGTTATCGCGGCGAGCGAGAACGACGATCTCCATCTCTTCGACGCGCCGATCGTCCTGGTGCCCCATGGAATCGGCTACCAGAAGTACTACCCGCGGAGCCGGACGGTCGCCGGGATGAATCCGGACCGGCTCGTCCGCGACGGCCGGGTCGTCCCCGCCATGGTCGCGCTCTCCCATCCCGAGCAGCGCGCCCACCTGCGGGAAGCCGGTCCCGAAGCGGCGGCACGCGCGGTGATGGTCGGCGACCCGTGCCATGACCGCCTGCGCGCGGGCATCCATCGCGCCCCCGCGTACCGCGCCGCGTTCGGGGCGCACGGCCACACCCTGGTGGTCATCGCCTCCACTTGGGGTCCCGGTTCACTACTGGGGACGGTGCCCGATCTCCCGCTGCGGCTGGTCTCCGAGCTCGAGTACGACGGCTATCGCTGCTGCGCCGTGCTCCATCCGGGAATCACCTCGGCCCACAGCCCTTGGCAGGTCGACGCGTGGCTCTCCGAGGCACGCCAAGCGGGCCTCCAGGTGCTTCCGCCCGAAGCCGGCTGGCAGGCCGCGCTCACCGCCGCTTCGTGTGTCATCTCGGACTTCGGTTCGCTGGCGCTGTACGCCGCCGCGGTCGACCGGCCCCTGCTCCTGATCGGTGACGGCGGTGAGACCGTGGTTCCCGGCTCCCCCATCGCGGCGCTCGCCGAACGAACCGCGCGGCTCGATCCGGACGAGGCACTGGGGCCTCGGATCGATCTCGCGATCCGGCGGCACAGCCCCGGCGACCACGCGGCCGTGGTGAAACAGGCCGTCGGTGCCGCGGACCTGTCCGCCGAACTGCTGCGGCCACGGCTGTACCGGTTGATGAAGCTTTCCGAGCCCGCGACCGAAGCCTCCTTCCCGCCCCACGACGTGCCCGACGTCGAACCGCGGGAAGTCGCCACCTTCGTCGTCGGCACCGAGGAAGCCGGGGCGGCGACGAAGATCGTGCGGTTCCCGAGCACCGGCCGTCGGCACGACCTCGCGGACAAACACCTGGTGGCGCACGAAACCCGGGCGACGCTGCGGCAGCTGTCCACCGCGAGGATCGTTTACCGCAGGCTGGACGATCAGGACGTCGACCACTTTCCCCGGTGGTCCGAGGAGATCCTCCGCCAGTGGCCGGACGCCGCCGTGGCCGCGGCGACCGTCGGCCGGAGCACGTGCCTGGTCCGAACGCGTGACGGTGTCCGGCGGGAACTGACCTTGACCGACCGCACGATCGATCCGCTGATCGGCGCGTCGCTGGTTTATCTGGACCGGTTGCCGCCCGCCGAACCGCTCAGCGTCGGCGATCGGGCGGTGACGATTCGAGTGCGGTGAAGTACCGGTCGGCTCGCGGGTGACCGATCTGGGTGGCGTCGTAGGCGAGCCGCCCCCATACGTCGATCGCGCCGGGATCGCGCTCGGCGGTCATCAGGCGCGCCTGCAGTTCCCTGAGCTCCCAGGCGTATTGCGTGGCCCGCTGGGACGTCAGCTGATTCCAGGCGGACGCGAACCGCGCTCGCGCCTCGGAGAGTTCGCCGAGCGCCAGATAAGCGTTGGCATAGACCATTTCCACCCGTGCCCGGTTGCGTCCTTCGGCGCTCATCGTGCCGAGGACGGCGATCGCCTCGTTCGGTTCGCCGAGCTTGATCAGGACGTTGGCGAGCATTCTGGGATGGATGGCGAGCGCAGGACCGTCCTCGAGCTCGGTGCTGATCGCGCACGCGAGCCGGAGCTGCCGCGCGGCCTCCCCGAGTTCCCGATCGATCTCCGCTTTCCCGGCCCGACGATGGACGAGCAGATCCGCGTGCTCTTCGTGGAACCGTCCCCGGAACTCCGCCAGCGACGCCCGCAGCGTGTGCCATCGGCGTTCCGCGATGCCGACCGCCGGACCGGCGAGGATTTCGGCCGCCCTGTCGAGATCCTCGCGCGCGGCGGGGAACCAGCGAGCCAGGAAGCGGGCCTTGCCCCGCATCATCAGTGCCCGCGGCAGCTGACCGGGCTTCGCGTCCTTATCGGCTTCGACGGCTTTCACCGCCCAGTCGCTGATCTCGACGAATTCGCGCCAGTAGCCCCGTTTGTTCACGAGCGCTTCGAAGGCTCCGGCCAGCTGCAAGGCTTCCTTGTGGCGATGGCGCAGCCAAGCGAGCTTCACCAGTTCGCCGATCAGCGTGCGATGCCACTCCAGCCAATCGATGTGATCGACCGGCAGGTCCCAAGTCCGCTTCGAGGGAACGACGTAGGTGCGCAGTCGCTGGGGGTTCTCGCGGAAATCCGCCGCGACCGCGGTGTCCCGGACATGGGCGAGCAGACGGTCGAAGCCCGCGTTCCGATCCGCCGTCAGCCCGCGCGCGTACTGCCCCACCAGGATTGTCAGCGAATACCAGTCACCGAACTGATGGGTCAGCTGCGCGGCGATCAGTTCGTCGAGGACCTTCGGGTCGCCGGTCATCGCCGCCGCGGTGGCCCTGGTGAAGAACCCGCCGGGATGCTCTGCCAGCAGAGCACAGGCCTCGACGGCGGCGTCCGACAGCCGAGCGAACGTCCGCCGCAGGGAGTCCTGGATGACGCCTTCGGCGTCGACGACGCCGGTCGCGCGGTACTCGTCGAGCAGCGCGGCGACCGGCCTGGTCTCCCCGGCGCGACCGGCCAGGGTGACGCCGACCTCGCGGAGTGCGAGCGGCATCCGGTCGCAGAGCCCGATCAGCAGATCGCTCTCGACCGGTTCCCCCGATGGCCGGACCTTGCCGCAGAAGTCGGTGAGCAGCTGGCGCGCACCCTCTTGGTCGAGCCCTCGGAGCTCGATGGCTTGGGGATCGCACGCCTTCAGCTCGCGGCCGTACCGCGAAGCCGTCGCCAGCACGAGGCTGGTGCGGAAGCGGGTGAACAAGGCCAGTTCGGCCGCCAGCTCGACGTCGTCCAGGATCAGCACGAACGACCTGGTGACCAGCACCGACAGGAACTGCCGGTCCAGTTGTTCGTCGTCGACCGGGATCTCGCCGCGGGGGATCCCGAATTCCTCGAGCACGTACCGCTTCACGGCCGCGGCGTCGAATTCGTCGCCGTCGCGATACCGGGCGAGCGACACTTCGACCCGGCCCGACGGGAAGTCCGCTTGGACCCGGTCGGCGATCTGGCGGGCGAGTTCGGTCTTACCCGAACCGCCGGGGCCGACGATCAGTTTCAGCCCCGTCCGGGGCGGGTCGGCGAGTATGGCCAAGTGGTTGCGGAAGTTCTCGATACCGGCCGTGGCCGTCGACGCGTTTTCGGAATGGAGTTCCGACACCGCTTCGATCAGGCGGTCCGCCCATTCCTTGTCCGCGCGGGCGGCGGCGAGGGCACGGGAACTCAGCGCGTCCTTTCCGGAATCACCGGTCCCGAGCCGTTCCTTGAGCAGGGACACCACGTTCCGCCCGGCCGTGGACACGGCGCCCACCGCCGAGGTCGCGGCCGCCTTCGCGGCTTCGTCCACGACGACCTGCAACAGGTCAACCACGGCCTCCCCCTCACTCAGCCAAGAACGCCACGGTAGCAGCGGGGCGACCGAGCGTCACGCATCGTGAACCCGCTCAGGGGTGCACGGTGTCCCGCTGATCCGGGATGACCGTGCCGTCGTCGCGCAGCACCGGACCGTGTGTGCCGTCGGCGTTTTCGTACGCCGTCGTCGAGCACGGATAGGTGCGGCTCAGTGCCGGGAAGGGCTCGATGAACATCGGGTTCACCGCCCATTTCCCGTCCGCGTTGTCGTAGGCGCGGCACATCAGCTCGTCCTTGTTGCGGTTGAGCGTGACGCGGACTCCGGTGGCGTCGCGCAGCATGGTGACGTCGGTGGTCGCGTCGCCGCCTGCGAGCGCCTGCCGCTTGTCCGCCGGAGCCGGTTCCATCGCCTTCGCACCGCGGATCCCGAGGATGCGTTCGTTGATGTAGCAACGCTTGCCGTCGATGTAGGTCATGATCTCGTCGGCGCCGTCGGCGTGCCCGCCACAGCCTTCGAGGTGTCCGTTGATCCGGCCGTTCGTGGTCTGCGAGTAGATCCCCAGCGTGCGGCTCGGCGGGATGCCGACGGCGGAACCCCAGACGTCCGCGAATTCCTTGGGTGAGGCGGAAACGACCCAGGTCGAGAAGCCCGCCTTGGTGAGCGTCGAGATCAGGTCCTTGATCTCCGGGTAGTACCGGATCCACGCGACCTGCGTGCTCGAACCGACCTTCTGGGTCGCCCCGATCGGCGCCAGCAGCGCCGCGGCCCTGGCCTGCCGGGCGATCGCGCGGACCTCGTCCGGACGGTACCCTGCGTTGATCTGCGCGACCCAGGCGTAGGCCGCCTCCATGTACCGCCGGTTGTTCCCCGCGAAGACCTCTTCGCCGGTGGTCGTCTTCGCGCTCTTCCGCACCGAGAGCAGCTCGTCGGCGCAGGCGATGTTCTTGCTGGTGGGAAGCGGTTTCCCGGCCGGGGTGGCGGTACCGCACGCCTTGCTCAGCGCGTTCGCGCCGGCGTCGGTCATGTAGCGGCTGGTCGTGCGCCAGTCCTGGTCGCGCGGCTGGAGGACCTTGTCGTGCCGGATCATCCAGAAGACGGTCTGGTCGGAGATGTCGTTCTTGATGACCGTGTTGTCCCAATCGAACACGGCGACCGGCCGCTCGCCGTGCTTCTTACCGCAGATGACCTGCTGGATCTTCGCCGCGTTGTCGCCGTACCAATGGTCGGCCAACCGCAGCTGCGGACAACGTGACGCGGTCGAGGCGGTCGCCGTGCCGGGCAAGGCCACCGGTACGACCGCCACGGCGGCGGCAAGGGCCATGGCTCGCAGGAACCTCGGCATGTCATCTCCCCACATGGTCTTCGACTGTCCGGGGAGATCCTGTCATTTCCCGGCGAGGGTGACGACCTGCCGGTTGTGGAAGTAGTCGTCCTCACGCAGCACGGTGACGCTGCCGGGTGAACCGCGGAAGTCCACGTACCCGGCAGATTCAAGCGGCATCCGGATCCACGCGGCGATCACGAAGGTGAGCGCGCCACCGTGCGTGACGACGATCTGGTGCTCGCACGGGCTCTCCAGGATCGACTCCATGGCCGCGTAGACCCTCGCCGCCATCGCGCCTTTCGTTTCGGCGCCGAGGATTCCTTCGTCGTGTCCCAGCCGCTCGCCGACGGCGGGCGGCGGGACGAACCGGCTGTCCAGCCACGCCTGCGGTTTGCCGCCGGCTTCCCCGTACGACTTCTCGCGCAGCCGCCGGTCCAGGACCGGGGTCACGCCGAGCCGTTCGCCGATCAGTTCCGCGGTGCGCGCGGTGCGGCGCAGATCCGAGGCGTAGAGCTCCACCTTGTCCGGCACCTTCGCGCGCAGCGACTCGGCAACGGCGACGGCCGCGCGTTCGCCCTCAAGAGTGAGCTCTGAGTCGTACCACCCGCCCACCAGGTGATCGACGTGGTGCGTGGCCTCCGGATGCGTGACGACGTAGACAGTGCGCATCCGGAGAATCTAAACGCGCGTCAGTTTCGCGAAGGCGACGACGTTGTCGAGATAGTTGCCGGTCGAGGAGTCGAAATCCCCGCCGCAGGTGATCAGCCGCAGTTCCGGCCCGGTCGTGTCGCCGTAGACCTTCTCCGTGGGGAAGGACGCCTTCGGATGCCGCTCGACCGCGTACACGGTGAACACCGCGCTGATCCCGTCCTCGCGATGCACGAGTGCCTCGTCGCCGGCCTTCAGCTCCTTGAGCCGGACGAAAACGCCGGGGACCTTCTTGTAGTCGACGTGCCCGGCGAGGACAGCGGGGCCGACCTCGCCCGGCGCCGGGCCACCGGTGAACCAGCCGGTGGTGATCGCGTCGTGCGGCACCTGCAGGGTGCCGTCACCGGCCAGGCCGAGGTCGACGATCTCGCCGGTGCGGACGCCGATCGCCGGGATCTCGAGCCTCGCCGGTTTCGCGGGCGCGAGCGGCGAGACCGGCGGGATCACCGTGGCCGAAGGCGCCGCCGCGGACATCGTCGGCGGCGACGCGGGCGAGGCGACCTTGCCCGAGGGAGGGACGGCGCACGCGGTCAGCGCGGCCGCGAGCACCACCCCGAGGAGCGTGCCGACGACCAGCGGGAACGGCCACCGGCGCCAGGAAGGCCGGATCATCGCTCCGCACGCCGCCGAAGGACCAGGGACGCGCCCGCGACCGACACGGTCAGCAAGGCGGTGCCGGTCAGCGCGACCGCGGCGACCTCCAGGAACCCGCCGTTGCTTTCGACGGCCTCCCCGCCACCGGTCGCGACGCCACCGACGGGTTTGACCTTCACCTGGCCGGATTTCGCGGGTTCGCCGAACCGGGATTCGCAGGCGTACCCGTCGTGGTCGGCGTCGAGTTTGTGCGGGTCTCGCGGGTTCTTCT
The DNA here is from genome assembly GCF_000732925.1 of Amycolatopsis japonica. NCBI lineage: Bacteria > Bacillati > Actinomycetota > Actinomycetes > Pseudonocardiales > Pseudonocardiaceae > Amycolatopsis > Amycolatopsis japonica. Next base: position 170,603 of record NZ_CP008953.1, on the reverse strand, counting down.
TGAGCTCGGCCTGCGCGGCGGCTTGCGAGGGGAAATCGGCGCAATCCTTGTCCTTGAACTGCGGCGCCCGCGTTTCCGTGGTGATCGACGGAAGGGTCGGCGTGCTCGTCACGATCGGCGGAGTTCCCCGTTTGGGAAGCTTTTCGCAAGCGATTCCGTCGCCGTCTTCGTCCAGGCGATGCGGATCGGAGCGATCTTTGTCGAGCACGGCCTGCGCGTCTTCCTGATACTTGAAATCACCGCAGTCCAGATCGGCGATCGCGGGCGCTTCGGCCAGCGCGAAAGCGACGGAAGCGGGGCCGAACAAGGAGAATCCGGCAAGGATGGCGGCCGTGCCGAGGGCGCGACGAACCGAGGACATGACGAGTCCTTTCGCTGGGAATCCGCGCTCGGGGCGCGTTCGATGCACATAGAGTCGTGTGCGGACCCCACCCGTTACGGATTAATCGGAAAAGCGAGCCGTTAATTTCACACGGTTTGATCGAGCGGAACGTCGAAAGCGACCAATGTCCCCAAACTCGGGGAAGAATTGATCGAAAAGCGCCCGCCCGACGTCGTCGCGCGTTCGGCGAGATGACGCAGACCGCGTTTGGCGACCCCCTGCGGGACACCGGATCCGTTGTCCCGCACACGGAGTTTGACGCCTTCCGCGTCGCGGCTGAGGGTCACGCGGGTCTCGCTCGCCCCGGAGTGTCTGACCACATTGGACAGTGCCTCGCGCAGGGCCGCGCGGATGTGGTCCGCCTGTTCGGCGGGGATGTCGGCGAGCTCTCCCGACAGTTCGAGGGTCGGCGGGTAGCCGAGCAGCTCGCCCGCGATGCGCACTTCGCCTCGCGCGGACTCGGCGAGGTCGGTCGCGGTGACGGTCTCGTTCGCGGGTTCCGGGCTGCGCAGGGCGCGCACGGTGCCGCGGATCTCTTCGATGGTCTGGTCGAGCTGGTCGATCGCCTCGGACAGCCGCGCGCCGTCGGCCTGCGCGAAGCGTTTCCGCATGTTCTTGCGAACGCGGTCGAGCTGCATCCCGGCGCCGTAGAGACGCTGCACGATGACGTCGTGCAGTTCGCGCGCGATACGTTCGCGCTCCTGGTAGAGGGTCACGCGGTGCCGGGCGTTGGCGCCCTCCGCGAGCGCGAGCACCACGCCGGCCTGCGCGGCGAACGCGGTGAGTACCTCGACCGTGCTGGCGGAGAACGGTTCCCCGCCGTGGCGGCGGTACACGGTGAGCGCGCCGAGGACGCGCCCGCCCGCGCCGAACGCCGAAGCGGCGAAAGGCCCGAAGCCCTGGAGCTCCGGCGGCACGAACGGCGCCGTGCGGGGATCGACGGTGAAGTCCTCGCTGACCACCGGCTCCCCGCCGCGCGCGACCTGGCCCGCCGCGGAATCCGCGGAAAAGGCCAGCCCTCGCAGGCCTTGAGTGGTGGCCCCGTGCGCGGCCTCCGCGACCACCTGGCCGTCGTCCGCGCGCACCATGACGAGACCGAGGTCGGCCTCGGCCAGTTCGACGGCGCGGGCGACCACGGTCTCCAGCACGTCACCCGGGTCGTCGCCGGACAGGGCGGTGCCTGTGATCTCGGTGGCGGCGGACAGTGCGCGCGCGGCAAGCGTGGGATCCATGAGCGCTATCGACATTAGTCGGCTCCGGCCAACGCGCGCGCTGTGACGCGGCCCTCTCGGACCTCCAGGATCACGTCCGCTTCTTCGGCTTCGGCGGCGTGATGCGTGACGTGGACGACGGTTTTCCCGGCGAGCGCCTCGCCGAGCCGTTCGCGGACGGTGCGCGCGGTCGGCTCGTCGAGATGGGCGGTGGGCTCGTCGAGCAGGACGAGATCGGCCTGCTCGGCGCCGAGTACGGCCCGCGCCAGCGCGACCCGCTGCGCCTGCCCGCCCGAAAGGCCGGCACCGGCGCTGTCCAGCATCGTGGTGAGCTCGACGTCTTCGAGAACGGCTTCGTACAACGCTTTCCGCAGGTCGGCCTCGGACGCCGTCGGTTTGGCGAGGCGCAGGTTCTCGGCGACCGTGGTCGAGACGAGCATCGGTTCCTGCGGCGCCCAGGCGACGTTCTCGGGAGCGGCGACGTCACCCTTGCTCGGCTGGAGAAAACCGAGCAAGGCAGCGACGAGCGTCGACTTCCCGGCGCCGCTCGGGCCGACGACGGCGACGTGCGTGCCGGGCGCGATGTCGAGGTCGACGCCGGTGAGGACCGGGTGCTCGGTGCCGGGCCAGCCGAGGTCGGCGTTCCGGATCCGCACCCCGCCGGTGTCAGGAAAGGGTCGTTCCTGACGTTTTTCGTCTTGAACGCCCCTTTCCTGACACTCGGCGAGGCGCAGACGGGCCTGGCGCAGGGTGTCCCAGTGCTGCGCGGCGGGCGGAAGAAGGGAGAAGACCTCCGCCAGTGCCAGCGGCACCAGGGCGACCACCGGCGCGAGCACCGGGTTCAGCGCGCCGGCGGCGACGGCGCTCACGGCGAACCCGGTGCTCACGACGGTGGCGGTCCCAGTCGCCAGGATGATCAGGGCATCGGCCGCGCCCGCGCCGAAGGCCTGTCTGCGCGCTTCGGCGGTCAGGGCGGCGTCGGTCGTGGCGATCCGTCGACGACGCTCTTTGTCTGCCCCGTACGCGATCAATTCGGCGGCGGCCTCGAACAGGCTCAGCACCTGCGCCGACACCGAACGCCGTCCGGCGGCCAGCGCACTGGTCGCGCGGCGTTCCGCCCGGAGCGCGAGCAGCGGCGCGAACGCGCTCACCAGCACGGCCGCCGCCAGCGCGAGCCCGGCTTCGGGCAGCACGGCGGTCTGGACCGCGACCGCGCCGACGGCCACCAACGCGACCACGATCAGCGGAGTGATCACGCGCGGGAGCAGGTCACGCACGGTGTCGGTGTCGCCGACCAGCCGACGCTGCTCTTCACCCGCCCGAAGCGCCCGAGCCGGACCGAGCCGCACCAGCGATTCCCACAGCCGGACGCGCAGGCTTCCGGCGATCCGGAACGCGGCGTCGTGCGTGACCAGCCGTTCGAGGTAACGCAGCCCCGCGCGGCCGAGGCCGAACGTTCGCACGCCGACGATCATCACCGTCAGAGTCAGGATCGGCGGCTGTTGCGACGCCTTGGCGATCAACCAGCCCGAAAGCGCGGTCAGCGCGACCCCGGCGAGCAGTGCGGCGGCACCGAGCAACGCGCCACCGAAGAACCTGGGGTGCAGCAGTTCACGCCAAGGCAGCGGCCGGGCTTGCCGGGTTTCCTCAATGGTTCCGATTTCGCCGCCCGCCATGGTCGACATGTCGACACCGGAGCCGCGTTCGTGGGCGGCGATGATCGCAGCCGCACCGCCGTCGACGGCCCTGCGGACGGCGGCCATGACACGCGCGGCGTTGACCTCGTCGAGGTGCGCGGTGGGTTCGTCGAGCAGCAGCAGCCACGCGCCCGACCGGACCCGCACCAGGGCCCGCGCCACCGCGACACGCTGGCGTTGTCCCTGCGACAGCTTCGCAACCGGCCGGTCGGCGAGCCCCGTGAGCCCGAGTTCGCCAAGGATGTCCTCCGCGCCGACTTCGTCGAGGACCGTGCCTCCGCCGAACACCGGCGACTGCGGCACCCAGGCGACGCTTTCACGCCATCTCGTCAGATCGGCGTCGGCGAGGTCGGTGCCGCCGACGGTGATCGTCCCGTCGTGGGCCTGCACGAAACCGAGCAGCGTGGCGAGCGTCGTCGACTTGCCGCCGCCACTGGGCGCGCGCAGCCAGATGATCTCGCCGGGCCGGGCGATGAACGTCTCGCCGTCAGGGGCGAATCCGCCGCGCCTGGCGACACGCAGACTGCCGACGTGAACCTCACCCTTGGGCGGCGTCTCGGAACCGTTGGGCGGCAAGGGTTCCGCGAGTACGTCCGCGACCCGGCGCACGGCCTCGACGCCGTCCTCGCTGGCGTGGAAGGCGGCACCGACCGCGCGCAGCGGCTGGTAGCACTCCGGCACCAGGATCAGCACGCCGAGCCCGATGGCCAGCGACAGTTCGCCGGAGACCAGCCGGACACCGATGACGACCGCGACCAGCGCGACCGAGAGCGTCGCGATCAGTTCGAGCGCGAACGCCGACGCGAACGCGACCTTCAACGTCTTGAGCGTGGTGCGGCGATGACGTTCGGAGATCTTCCGGACCGTCTCGGCCTGCGCCCCGGCGCGGCGGAACGCGCTGAGGATCGGCAGTGCGCGAACGAGTTCCAGCAGATGCCCGGACAACCGTTGTTCGGCGTCGGCGGCTTCGGCGACCCGTTCGGCGGTGTGCTTGCCGATCAGGATGGCGAACAACGGCACCAGCGGCACGGTGATCACGACGAGCAGGGCCGACGGCCAGTCGGCGAACAGGATCGCGACACCGGCGGCGAGCGGCACGATCGCGGCGGTCACCAGGGCCGGAAGGTATTGGGTGAAGTAGGCGTCGAGCGCGTCGAGTCCCTTGGTGGTCAACGACGTCAGCTCGCCGTGGCCGCGGCGCGCGATCCATTCCGGGCCGAGTTTCAAGGCGTGGTCGAGGGCTTTCGCGCGCAACTCCTCCTTCGCGCGGGCGGCCGCGCGAACGGAAACGATCCGCACCGCCCAGCCGGTCGACGCGCGCCCTGCGACGAGCGCGAGCAGCACGGCCAGCTGGACGGTGCGGTCCCCCGGTGTTCCGCGGACGACCGCGGAGAGGACGTCGGCCAGCAGGAACGCTTGTCCCACCAGCAAAAGCGCGTTGAAGAAAGAGAGGATTCCACTGAGGATCAACGCCCGGCGCGCCGCACTCGAAAGCGGAGCCAGCGCGCCGAGCGGACCCTTCCCCGGTCGCGCTGGGTCCATTGTGGACTCCGTGGCGGAAAGGGTGTCGCGGCCGGGAAGTTCGGTCATGGTGCGTGCACCGGTGGGATGTGCCGGGTGCCGATGCGCTTGCGGAACACCCAGTACGTCCAGCCCTGGTAGATCAGGACGGCCGGGGCGCCGAACAGCGCGACCCAGGTCATCACGGTCAGGGTGTACGGGCTCGATGCCTCACCCGCGATCGTCAGCGTGTTGGCGGCGTCCAAAGTGGACGGCAGGACGTTCGGGTACAGCGCGACGAAGATCGCGACCGCCGAGGCCCCGATGACCCCGCCGAGCGCGGCGAACGCCTGGCCTTCGCGGCCCATGCGGATCCGGAACCACGCGACGACGGCCGCGACGACGGCGAGACCGATGAGGAGCAGTGTCCACAGGTCGCCCGAGCGCAGTTGCACGACGATGAGGAACGCGAGCAGCGGCAGGAGGGCGACCGGGAGCAGGCGGGTGGCGAGGTTCCGCGCGCGGTGCCGGAGGTCGCCTTCGGTTTTGAGGGCGAGGAACGCGGCGCCGTGGACCAGCGAGAACCCGACGACCGCGATCGCGCCGAGCAGCGTTTCGAGGCTGAGCGCGGCGAACGGGCCGCCGACCCGGTTGCCGTCGGCGTCGAGCGGGAGACCGAGGACGGTGGTGGCGAGCAGCAGACCGACGCCGAACGGCGGGATCCACGAGCCGATGCCGATGACGCGGTCCCAATTCCGGCGCCAGCGGTCGGAGTCGACCTTGCCGCGGTACTCGAACGCGACGCCGCGGCCGATGAGGGCGAGCAGGACCACCAGGAGCGGGAGGTACGCGGCCGAGAACAGCGACGCGTACCAGCCGGGGAACGCGGCGAACATCGCGCCGCCGGCGACGATCAGCCAGACCTCGTTGCCGTCCCAGACCGGGCCGATCGTGTTGACCATGACGCGGCGCTCGGTGTTGTCCTTCGCGAGGACCGGCATGAGCATGCCGACGCCGAAGTCGAAACCTTCGAGGAAGAGGTAGCCGAGCCAGAACAGGGCGATGACGCAGAACCAGATCGTTTCGAGGGTCATCGGGTGCTCACTTTCCTGGCTTCCGGGGGCTGAAGGACGCTTTGCCCGCATGCGACGCGGTGAAGGACCCCTTCACCTCGCTGCCGGGTCGCGTGCCCTGTGGACGCCGCGCGGCATGTCTCGAAAGCCACTTTCGGGACATCCAGCGTCGCGAAAGTGGCTTTCGCGACGCTCCCCGTCCCCTGATCGCCCTGAGTTATCCACAACCGCGCAAGTTGTCCACAGATCGGCTGTGGGTAACCCGCCCGAGCGATACCCCCGATACGCTGGGTGCGGGGCCGTCCCCCGGGAAGGGCGGGGGGCTGGGTACGTGAGGGTAAGAGGCGATCAGTAGGCGAAGGCCAGCGCGTCGTCATCGCCGTCACCGCCTTCCGAGTCGCTGTTCTTGCTGGTCGAGGTCGGTTTCTTGGGTGGCATGACGGCGTCGACGCCGCCGCGGACGTACTTGCGCATCAGGTAGACCTCGACGACGCCGAGCGCCGCGTAGACGGTCGTCAGAGCGATCAGCGAAGTCCACACCTCGCCTGTGGACAACTTCGAGACCGCCTGCGCGGTGAACATCCACACCCCGTCGACACCGGTCGGATTCGGCACCACCACGAACGGCTGACGGCCCATCTCGGTGAAGATCCACCCGGCGCTGTTGCCGATGAACGGCGTCGCGATCCCGCCGAGCACGAGCCACGGGAACCAGCGTTGCCCGGGGATCCGTCCGCGCCGGGTCAGCCACAGCGCGAGCACCCCGATCCCGGCCGAGATCGCGCCGAAGCCGATCATCGCGCGGAAGCCCCAGTAGGTCACCGGCAGGCTGGGCACGTAGTCGATCGGCTTGCCCGCGAGCGAGCCGAGCTGCGGGTCGTCCGGGTAGTTCGTGCCGTACTTCGCCTGGTACTCGGTGATCAGGTTCTCCACGCCCTTGACCTCGGTCGTGAAGTCGTTGTGCGCCAGGAACGAGAGCAGCGCGGGCACGGTGAACGTCTTGACGTCCTCGCAGTTGGCGTTCCGCACGTCGCCGATCGCGATGATCGAGAAGCTCGCCGGTTTCTCCGTATGGCACAACGCTTCCGCCGAGGCCATCTTCATCGGCTGCTGCTCGAACATCAGCTTGCCCTGCACGTCGCCGGTGATCGCCAGCACCGCGAACGCCACCACACCGGTCCAGCCGCCGAGACGCAACGACGAACGCCACACCGCGCGGTGCTCGTCGTCCTCCGAACGCTTGCGCCACAGCTGCCAGCCGGCCACACCGACCAGGAACGCCGCCGCCACCGAGAACGCACCCGCGAGCGTGTGCGGGATCGCGGCCAGCGCGGTGTTGTTCGTCAGCACCGCCCAGATCGAGTTCATCGTCGGCTTCCCGTCGACGAACTCGACCCCGACCGGATGCTGCATCCACGAGTTCGCCGCCAGGATGAAGTACGCGGACGCCACGGTCGCCAGCGAATACGCCCACGCGCACGCCAGGTGGACCTTCTTCGGCAGTTTGTCCCAGCCGAAGATCCACAGCCCCAGGAAGGTCGACTCGACGAAGAACGCGACGAGCCCTTCCATCGCCAGCGGCGCGCCGAACACGTCGCCGACGAACCGCGAGTACGCGCTCCAGTTCATCCCGAACTGGAACTCCTGCACGATGCCGGTGACCACGCCCATCGCGAAGTTGACCAGCAGGAGCTTCCCCCAGAACTTGGTCATCTTCAGATAGCGCACGTCACCCGTGCGGACCCACGCCGTCTGCATCCCGGCGACCAGGACCGAAAGCCCGATGGTCAGCGGGACCATCAGGAAGTGATAGACGGTGGTTATGCCGAACTGCCACCGAGCGAGATCGAGAACCTCCACGCCTCAAGCCTGCTCAACGCCCGATGAGCCCGCCAGTTCAAGTGGTCCCGATCTCGCCGGGACGTAGGTCCCGCGCCCTGGTCAGCCGAGGCTCGCGAGCGTGAGACGCGCCTCATCGGCGACCTGCCGCCGCAAGCCCGTGTCCCCCAGTGTCAGCACGTGGGCCAGCGCCAACGCGTACGCCGTGTCGAAAGCGGCCTCGACATCGACGGCGATGTCGGGCTGGACGCCGACGCCTTCCCAGTTGGTCCCCGTGACCGGGTTCACGGCCCGTCCACCCGGGACGGTGACATCCAGATGGGTGTCCACAGTGAACTGCTTCCGCGGATTCGCGCCGCCGCCGGTGACCGCGCCCACCGTCTTCGCCCGCCCCAGTTGCTGCAGCGAGTAGCTCAGGTCCTCCGCACCGGAGAACGTCGTCGGCCCGGTCAGCACCCACACCGGCTTCTCCGGGCCGAACTTGCGACCCGGCACGTACGGCTGCGTCCAGAGCTGATTCGTCACGTCGCCGTCGCGCAGATAGATGCTGTTGAAGTGGACGGGCTCGCCGACCAGGTAGCTGATCAGCAGCGCGACCGTGGACGGGTCGCCGCCCCGGTTCTCCCGGACGTCGATGAGCAGCGCGTCGGTGGTCGCGAGCAGCGTCATCGCCGCGGCGAGCGCCTCGCCCGCGATATCCGGCTCGTAGAACAGCTTGGTCTCCAGGTAGCCGACGTTCCCGGCCAGCCGCCGCGCCGACGCGATGCCGTGGCAGTTCAACTCCGCCTCACGGCGGAATTCCTCGGGATCGTACGACTCCCCCTCCACTTCGGGCAGCGGGTCGACATGGTGCCGCAGCCGCAGATGTTTGTCCCCGTTGACCGACTGCAGGTCTCCGGTGACCGCGACGGCGAACGCCTGATCGTCGAGCCCCGCGTACGCGCCGTCACTCAGCCTCGCCCGTAGCAACACCGTCAGCTTCTCGGCGACGTCGGGGAACACGTAGTGGTCCTGCAGGCGCCTGCACACGTCGTCGATCCGCGCTCTCTCGTCCATGCCCGGCGACGCTACCAGCGAAGCCTGAAAAAAGAATTCGGTTTGCCGAAAACCCAATTCCGCCCGGCCGAGGAATACAATTCGCCCGCGCATGCCGACCGATTCGGAAAAGCCATCAGCTTGCCTTTCTCTGAATCGCCCCTTTATCGTTGCAGTGAAAGGGGTGAAGAACCATCATGTCTAGCTCGATGCTGGCGCTGATCAGCGCGTTCGGCCTGGTACTGGCCGTGGAGCTGCCGGACAAGACCCTCGTCGCCACTTTGGTTCTCACCACTCGTTTCCGCGCGTGGCCGGTATTCGTCGGCGTCACCGCCGCATTCGCCGTGCAATCCGCGATCGCGGCCACGTTCGGCAGTGTGCTCACATTGCTGCCGGAGGCGCTGGTGACCACGATCGTCGCCGCGATGTTCGGTGTCGGCGCGTACATGCTTCTTCGCGAAGGGTTCAGTCCCGCCAAGGACGGCGGAGAGGACGCCTCGCGTTCCGGCCCCGGCCCCGCGACCTTCCTCCGCTCCGCGCTGACGTCGTTCGGCGTGCTCTTCGCCGCCGAGTGGGGCGACGCGTCCCAGCTCGCGACAGCCAGCCTCACGGCCCGCTTCGGCAACCCGTTCGCGGTCGGCCTCGGCTCCTTCTGCGCGCTGGTCGCCGTCGCCGGTCTGGCCGTCTTCATCGGCGCGAAGGTCCGTAGCCGGATCCGCCCGAAGCTCATCCAGCGCGTCGCGGGCTTCGTCTTCGCCGGTTTCTCGCTGTTCGCGCTGGCCCAGCTCGCCTTCTGAGGCGCACGGGGTTTTCACAGGTTCGCCGGGTAACCTTTCGGGAACGAAAAGGTGAACACCCGCCCCGACGTGCCTGGAGAAACCGGTCGTGACCTCGCCGAAGACACTCGCCGTCTCCCCTGTGCACGGCAGGCTCGCGGTCTTCGGCATGGCTGTCGCCGTCGCCATCTCGATCGACCTGCACCTCAGGCTCTCCAGCCAGGTCAGCCCGATCTGGCAGACGTTGTCGGAGTACGTCTACGGCTACCTCTCGCCCGGTTCGACGGCGGCTCCCTTGTTCGGCGCGATGTGCCTGGCGCTGGGGTTCGGTTCGCTCGCGCTGCTCGGCGGGATCGCGAAGGCGCACCGCAAGGGCTACGAGTCCGTTCTCGTCCTGCTCGGTGTCTGGTGCACCGGACTGTTCGTCCTCGCGCTCGTGCCTGTCGACCTCGAGGGCCAGGCCCGGTCGCTGGCGGGCCAGATCCACAACTACGCCGCGCTGGCGGCCTTCCTCGCGCTGCCGGCCGCCGCCTGGGTGCTGACCCGCCCGGGCCGCGCGCGCTGCCCGTGGGAGCCGCGCCGCACGACGATCCGGCGGCTTTCGGTGGCCAGCTTCGCCGCGGTGGTGATCGTGCTCGGCGGCTTCGTCTGGACGATGCTCACCGGCCCGTCGCACCAGGAGGTCACGCTCGGCCTGTTCGAGCGGCTGCTGTTCGCGGTCGACCTCACGCTGCTGGCGACGATGGTCCGCCCGCTGCTCAGCCACCGCTGAAACGCTATTCGGGCTGCTTCAGCACCTCGGCCAGCCGGACGGCGGCCGCCACGACCGCGGGCCCCACCACGGAGGCATCGAGCGGCTCGAGGGACACGACACCGACGCTGGCCTTCAAGCCGGGCACTCCGCGCACGGGCGCGGCGACCCCGGAGGCGCCCGCCTCCAGCTCACCCGACGAGGTGACCCAGCCTTCGCCGCCGCCAGGACGCAGCGTCATCGCCTTGCCCGCCGCGCCGGCGGACAGCGGATGCCGGGTGCCGACGCGGTAGGCGACGTGGAAGCTCGTCCACGACGGTTCGACGACCGCGACGGCCTGCGCCTGATCCCCCTGCGCGACCGACAGATGCGCCGTCGCGCCGACCTTCTCCGCCAGCTCGCGCAGCACCGGCCGCGCGGCCTCGCGCAGCTGCGGGAGGACCTGCCCGGCGAGCCGGAGCAGGCCGACACCCAACCGCACCTTGTTGCCGTCACGCCACACCAGACCGCGTTCGGACAGCGGGACGAGCAGCCGGTAGACGGCGGCCCGGCTCGCGCCGATGGCGACGGCGAGTTCGGAGATCGTCGCCGCCTCGCCACCGGCGTCCGCGACCGCTTGCAGCAGTGCGAGGCCTCTGTCCAGGGTCAGCGACCCTTCACGAGTCACAAGAGCCCGAGTTCCCCGAGGTCGGCGACCGGCTCGTCGAACGAGGCCGCCGCGTAGGACGCGAAGAGCCCGCGAACCGCCTTCGCGGCGGGCTCCGACATCCCCTTGGCCTCGGCGGCCAGCGCGGCGCCGTCGGTCGATTCGAGGGCGGCGCGCACGTCGCCGCCGGAGAGGCAGCGCGCGGACGCCACGATCAGGTTCAGGAACCCGTGGTGGGTGAAGCCGCTCGACTCCTCGGTGTGCCGGACGGCGCGGTGCAGGCTGTTCGTCGCCTTGAACGACGCCCCGGTCGAGCCGCTGACCACGGCGAGGAAGTCGGCGACCTCGTCGACGCTGGGGAAATTCTCGCCCGCCTTGCCGCCGCAGCGGATCTTCGGCCAGCTGCCGTGCTCGATCACCTTCCGCACGCCGTCCAGCCAGCCGACGCCGCGCCGCGGCTCGACCACACGGATGACGTCCTCGGGCACGAACTCGGAGACGCGCTCCAGCCAGACCTCGTCGACGTCCGACGGCGCCGGCATCTCCACCATGCGCAGGCTGAGGATCTCGCTGCGCGATTCGACGATCGAGATCGCCTTCGGGACCCCGCCGAGGCCGGTGTCGATGATCAGCGACAGCGGCAGCGGCTCCTTGGGTTTGATCTTGATGAGTTCGGTGATGAGCTCGGGCAGCCTCGACGCCTGGCACAGGAACACACCGAGTACGCCGGAGTGTTCACCGGCCCTCGACGCGAAGTGCGCACGCAGCGCTTCGGGCATGGACGCCTCACCGGGCGGGAACAACGCCGAGTCGTCGACGAGCCGCGCGAACAGGGGAGGGATTCCTCGGGGGCCGGGTGGCGTGAGTTCCACAGCGCTTGACACGACTGACACGCTAGTAGCGTACGACATCAGGACAAAATCGTTCGCACAACGGACACGTTCCGGGGAGATTCCGATGCCTTACTACCGGCAGGTAGGCGAGATCCCGCACAAGCGCCACACCGCGTTCCGCAAGCCCGACGGGGGCCTGTACGCCGAGGAACTGATGGGTGTCGAGGGCTTCTCGGCGGACTCGGCGCTGCTCTATCACCGCGGCCTGCCGACGGCGATCGTCGACGCCGTCGCGATCGAGGACGAGCGCGGCCCGATCACCCCGAACCACCCGCTCAAGCCCCGCGCCTTCAAGACCCACGACCTCAAGTTCGGCGAGGCCGACGCGGTCACCGACCGGCGGCGGCTGTTCGGCAACGCCGACGTCACCATCGGCTTCGTCCACGCGACCAAGCCTTCGCCGCTGTACCGCAACGCGGCGGGCGACGAGCTGTTCTACGTCCAGGGCGGTGGCGCGACCGTCGAGACGATCTACGGCTCGCTGGAGGTCGGCGACGGCGACTACCTCGTCATCCCGACGTCGTGCACCTATCGTGTGCTGCCGCACGGCGACGACGGGGTCAAGCTGCTGACCATCGAGGCACGCGGCCACATCGGCCCGCCGAAGCGGTATCTGTCGGCGAAGGGTCAGTTCCTGGAGCACTCGCCGTACTGCGAGCGCGACATCCGCGGGCCGTCCGAGCCGCTGGTCGTCGACGGCACCGACGTCGAGGTCCTCGTGCGCCACCGCGCCGGGCTGACGCGCTACACCTACGCGACCCACCCGTTCGACGTCGTCGGCTGGGACGGCTGCCTGTACCCGTGGGTGTTCAACATCGACGACTTCGAGCCCATCACCGGCCGCGTGCACCAGCCGCCGCCCGTGCACCAGACGTTCGAGGGCCCGAACTTCGTGGTCTGCTCGTTCTGCCCGCGCAAGGTCGACTACCACCCCGAGTCGATCCCGGTGCCGTACAACCACGCGAACGTCGACTCGGACGAGCTGATGTTCTACGTCCGTGGGAACTACGAGGCGCGCAAGGGCTCCGGGATCGAGGTCGGCTCGCTTTCGCTGCACCCGTCCGGCTTCACGCACGGGCCGCAGCCCGGCGCGGCCGAGGCGTCGATCGGGGCGCAGTTCTTCGACGAGACCGCGGTCATGGTGGACACCTTCGCCCCGCTGGATCTCGGCGAGGCGGCCGACGCATCGGAGGATCACGGCTACGCGTGGACCTGGTCCGGCCGGGGCCCCGGCGCTTGACGGCCCGCATTTAGTCCTCTAAATGCGGGCCCACGCATTTAGAGGACTAAATGCGGCGGGTGGCGGGATAAGTACCGCCATGGCCGCAACGGTTCGGCAACGCCAAGCCTGGCAAGGCGAAACCTCCGGATAATCGGTGTCCCCACCGGCGGAGGTTCTCCATGGTCGTGAATCCTCAGCAGTCCCGCGGCGGCCGCAAGGTCCTGGCGTTCGTGGCCGCGGCGGTGGTCGCCATCGGCCTCATCATCGGCCTGCGCGCGCTCACGAGCGACTCCGGCGAGGAGGCCGTGGAAGCGAAGTGCACGACGGGCGACGCGGTCAAGCTGCAGGTGTCGTCGTCGCCGGAAAAGGCCGGCGTGGTCGCCGAGATCGCCCAGGGCTACAGCGGCCGCACGGTGGCCGGACGCTGCGTCGACGTGCTCGTGCAGTCGAAGTCGTCCGGCACCGCGATGCAGGCGCTGGCCCGCGGCTGGAACGAGGCGGTGGACGGCCCGCGGCCGGACGTCTGGACACCCGCCGCGTCCGGCTGGGTGAACCTGCTGCGCCAGAACCTCACCGGCTCCGATCACCCCGCGCTGGTCCCCGAAGGCGACCCGGAATCGGTCGCGAACGCGCCGCTGGTCGTCGCGATGCCGAAGCCGATGGCCGAAGCGCTCGGCTGGCCCGGCAAGGGCATCGGCTGGAAGGATCTCGCCGCGCTCGCCACGGATCCGCAGGGCTGGGCGAAATACGGCCATCCGGAATGGGGGAAGTTCCGGCTGGGCAAGACGAATCCGAACATCTCGACCTCCGGCCTGAACGCCACCATCGGCGCCTATTACGCGGCGACGGGCACGTCTTCGGACCTCACCGCGAACGCGCTCGCGAAACCCGAGGCGCGGACGTTCGTGCAGAACGTCGAGCAGGCCATCGTCCACTACGGCGACAACACGCTGACGTTCCTGACGAATCTGCAGAAGGCCGACGACCGCGGCGCCGCGATGTCGTACATCTCGGCCGTGACGGTCGAGGAGAACTCGCTCGTCGGCTACAACCAGGGCAATCCCACGAACGATCCGGTGAAACGCGGCCAGCACGCGCCGCCGAAGGTGCCCCTCGCCGGGATCTACCCGAGCGACGGCACGCTCAACTCCGACCACCCGTTCACCGTGCTGAACTGGGCCGACGACATCCACAAGCAGGTCGCGGCGGATTTCCTCGCGCATCTGCGCGGCGCCGAGGCGCAGCGGAAGTTCAGCGACATCGGCTTCCGCACGTTCGACGGCAAACCCGGCTCGCAGACCACGAAGGAGAACGGCGCCGAACCGGACTCGAAGCTCAACCTGATCCGCCCGCCGAGCCCGCCGGTGCTGACCGAGGTGCTGAAGTCGTGGAAGGACCTGCGGAAGAAGGCGAACGTGCTGCTGGTCGTCGACGTCTCCGGTTCGATGGGCGACGGCGTCAGCGGGACCGGGAAGAACAAGATGGATCTCGCGAAGCAGGCCGCCGTGGCGTCGTTGCCGCAGTTCAGCGACGCCGACAAGGTCGGGCTGTGGATGTTCTCGACGAAACTGGACGGCGACAAGGACTACGTCGAGCTCCGGCCGGTGTCGCCGGTCGGCGGTGAGCCGGGCAGGCAGGAGCTGGCGACGCGATTGAACGGGCTGACCCCGCAGAACGGGACGGGGCTCTACGACTCGTCGCTGGCGGCCTACGAGTTCATGAAGCAGCGGTTGGATCCGAACGCGATCAACGCGGTCGTCGTGCTCACCGACGGCCGGAACGAGGATCCGGGCGGGATCGATCTGCCGAACCTGGTCGGTCAGCTGCGGACCGAAGGCGGTGGCGAGGCGGTGCGGCTGTTCACCATCGCCTACGGCTCGGACGCGGATCTGAACGTGCTCAAGGAGATCGCCGAGACCACCCAGGGCGTCGGGTACGACTCGTCCAAACCGGACTCGATCGACCAGGTCTTCACCGCCGTGATCTCGAATTTCTGAGATCCTCGGATATGCGCTTCGTCCGTGAGCTAGCCGAACCGTGGGGACTGCTCCTCGCGGCGACGTCGGCGGGGGCCGCCTGGGCGGTGCAGCTGCCGACGCTCGCCGCGCTCGGTGTCGGCGTGACCGTGCTCGCCGCCCGCGCCGGGGTCGCCGCCGCCACGCGCCCGAAACCGTTGCCGGAGCCCGAAGAACGGCCGCTACCCGATGTCGAACCCGGCTCCCCCGAGGCGGGCTGGGTGCGGCGCGCGGAAGCGGCGGCCGAGGGCTTCCGCTCGATCTCCGCTTCGCTCGACACCGGTCCGCTCGCGGATCGGGTGACCACCATGGAGCCGGTGGTACGGGAAACCGTCGACACCCTCCGGCGGCTGGCCGCTCGCACGTCCGCCACCGGGAAGGCGTTGGCGCGCGTGGACCTTGGCGCGGTGTCGGCCGAGAAAGCCCGGCTGCGCAAGGAATTGAAGACCGCCGACGACGACATCCGCGGCGACCTGAACCAGTCGCTCGAATCGGTGCAAGCACAGGAGGACGTCCACACGCGACTGTCGAGCGCGCAGCGGAAACTGCTGGCACAGCTGCGATCCGGCGCGCTCGGCCTCGACGGCCTGGTCGCCAGGGCGGCCGAACTCTCGGCCGCCACCGGCGATGCACTGCTCGACACCACGACGATCGGCGAGTTGAGCGAGCAGCTGGAAGGGATCCGGCGGGGTGTCGTGGAGACCGAGGAGGCGACGCGGCGCTCGCTCGGCTGACGTCACCGCCCGAATCTGACCGGCCCGAAAACCGCGCACCCCGGCACACCGGCCTTCGCCGTCTTCCCCGCCGACGGCACGCCGAGCACCCACAGCCGTCCGGTGGCGGCGATGTTCGCGGCCAGCGACGGATCCGAACCGCCCGCCTGGACGGTGACCTCGCGACCGTCGGGCAGCACCGTCCGGCCTTTCAGAGTGACCATTCCGAAGAGGTTGACCGACGCCGGCCCGGACACGACGGCGAGTTCGGTCCACCGCGGCTCGGGTGACGGCCGGGCGACCACGATGGCCGCGATACCGAGCCCGATCGTCGCGAGGACGCAGAGCGCGGCCAGCACCCGCGTGTTCGGCACGACGAGGCTGTCGCGGTCGGGATAGTCGATGGCGACCCAGAGCGAGAAGGCGGCCGCCACCAGCGTGATCCCGGCGCCCAGCAGGTAGTACGAACCCAGCAGCCGTCCCTGCAGGGCGACCAGCCGTCCCGGCGTGACCGGCTCGGCCGCCAACGGCGCCGAACCCCGCACGGGGGCGTCCCGGAACGCGCCGCGCCGGGGGCCGATGACACCGGGCAGCACGAAGAAGGGGCCGAGCACCCACAGCCGCCGTTGCGCCGCCAGTTGCGCTCGCAGCGGGGCGGGCAGCCGGAAGACGAGC
Source organism: Amycolatopsis japonica (assembly GCF_000732925.1). Lineage (NCBI taxonomy): Bacteria > Bacillati > Actinomycetota > Actinomycetes > Pseudonocardiales > Pseudonocardiaceae > Amycolatopsis > Amycolatopsis japonica. The sequence goes on along the minus strand of NZ_CP008953.1, from coordinate 154,175 downwards.
CACCGGCCGTCGAGCGGGACACTCACCCGGGAACCGGCGACGACGACCCCGTCCAGCCCGCTCACCAGGCGGAACGGCTTGCCGGTGAGCTTCCGCATCGGCGACGATCCGGCAAGGACGAGGTAGCCGAAGTAGAGCGAAACCGGTGTCATGAAGCAGAGCAGGAAGGCGGGCGCGGCGATGCCGAACCGGCCCGACACCGCCAGGAAGACGCCGAGCACCACGAGCAACCCGGACGCGAAGGACGTCGTTCCGGCGGTCAGGGTGAGACGGTCGAGAAGGGGTGTCAGGACCGGCATGTTCTTCGCCGGAATCCCTTCGGGTGGTTCGAGCACCCGGATTCTGTGGTCTTCCACCAGGTCAACGTATACGTGCGCGGTGAGACGTGATCCAGGCTACTTCCACTCGACGGCCAGATCAGGTTAGGCTCACCTAACTAGGAGGTGAGCCGTGACCACACCGACGTCCATCCGCCGCCCGCCGGCGCCGAACCCCGCGGAACGCGCGAAGACGATCGCCACCCGCAACGGGCCGGCGACGCTGATGCCGACCGCCGAGCAGCGCGACCTGCCGGGACAGTGCGGCCGCGTCATCCCCGAGCTGCACCACGTGCACCCGAGCGGCAGCGTCAGCATCCTGCTGCCGGACGAGCACCACCTGGTGAAACGCGCGCACGAGGCACAGCGCGGCGAGCTCGCGGTGATGGTCGAACTGACCGATCAGGCGCCGGTCGACCTGCGCGAACCCATTCGCGGGCTGCTGTGGATCACGGGCTGGCTCCGACCGCTTTCCGAGGTGTCGGCGCGGGCCCGCGCGGTCTCCATCGCCGAAACCCGGCCGGACGAGCGGCTGCTGGACGTCGGGCACGGCCTGACACTGCTGCGGCTGACCCCGGCGTCCCTGGTGCTCGCGGACGCCGAGGGCACGCATTCGCTCCGGCCGCATATGTTCAGCGCCGCGCCGCCGGATCCCTTCCACGACTACGAGGCCGCATGGCTGAGGCATCTGGAGACCGACCACGCCGACGTCGTCGAGCAGCTCGCCAAGCACGTGCCCGCCGAGCTGCGCGGTGGCTGGATCCGGCCGCTCGGGCTGGACCGCTATGGGCTGCGGCTGCGCGTCGAGGCCGACTCCGGCGACCACGACGTCCGGCTGGCGTTCTCGCGGCCGGTCGAGGGGCCGCAGCAGTTGAGCGGCGAGATCCGCCGTCTGGTCGGCTGTCCTTACTTTCCCCAGGGTTAGGCGAGTTCCGCCGGGAAGCCGCCCTTGGCGATCGGGCCCCACGAATCGATGGTGACGCGAATGATGCTCTTGCCCTGCTTCACCATCGCTTCGCGGTATTCGTCCCAGTCGGGATGCTCACCGGAGATCGCGCGGAAGTAGTCGACCAGCGGCTCGACCGAGTCGGGGAGGTCGAGCACCTCGGCGGTGCCGTTCAGCTGGACCCACTGGTCGTTCCACTCGTCGGAAAGGACGCAGGCGGACACCTTCGGCTCGCGACGGATGTTGACGACCTTCGCGCGCTTCGGATACGTCGAGATGACCAGCCGCCCCTCCGTGTCGACTCCGCAGGTCACCGGGGAAAGCTGGGGTCCGCCGTCGGCCTTGGTGGTCATCAGGATGGCGCGGTGGCGGGTGGACAGGAAGTCGACGAGCGCGGCCCGGTCGACGGTTTCGTTGGTCGCGATACTCCTTGCCATGACCCGACGGTAACGTGCGGCCGATGAGCTGGCTGCGTCCCGAACGCCCGGCGCTGCCGGAATTCGTGGAAGATCCGGCGCGCCGCCGCGCGATCGTCATCGAACTGGTCGTCGTCTTCGGCATCACCCTCGGCCTGTCCGGGTTGCGCAGCCTGCTGTCCCTTGTGGACTCGCTGCTGCAGCCGGTGCCGCTCGCGCAGCAACAGGCGCAGCTGAACGTCCCCCAGGCGACCCTGAGCCTGGTCGACCTGCTCAAACAGCTCCTGAGTGCCTGCCAGCTCGTCGGCTGGGGCGCGCTCGGGCTGTACCTGTTGTGGCGCGGCGGGATGAAGCTGGCGGAGATCGGGCTCGACAGGCGGCGTCCCGGCCGCGACGTCGTCCACGGGCTCCTGCTCGCCGCGGTGATCGGGATTCCGGGACTGGGGCTGTACTTCCTCTCCTACGGCCTCGGGTTCAGCCTGTCGGTGCAACCGTCCACTTTGGGCGAGACGTGGTGGCGTCCGATCACGCTGACGTTGTCGGCCTTCGGGAACGCGTTCGCCGAAGAGGTGCTCGTCGTCGCGTATCTGCTGACCCGGCTGCGGCAGCTCGGCTGGCGCGAGAACACCTCACTGGTCGCGTCTTCGGTGCTTCGCGGTTCGTATCACCTGTATCAGGGTTTCGGCGGTTTCGTCGGCAACGTCGTGATGGGCCTGGTGTTCGGCAGGCTGTGGCAGAAGACGAACCGGCTGTGGCCGCTGATCGCCGCGCACACCGCGCTGGATTTCGTCTCCTTCGTCGGATACGCGCTGCTCAAAGGGCGAGTTTCCTGGCTTCCCTAGCTACTGTGAAACCGTGATTGACGAGACGACTCCACCCCGAGTTGACAGCGAAGTCGGCCCCCTGCGTGCGGTACTGCTGCACAGGCCCGGCAACGAGCTCAAAAGGCTCACGCCTCGCAACAACGACCAGCTCCTGTTCGATTCCATCCCCTGGGTGGACCGCGCGCAGGAGGAGCACGACGCGTTCGCCGAGGTCCTGCGCGGACGCGGCGTCGAGGTGCTGCTGCTGGCCGACGCGCTGCGCACGGCGCTCTCGGACACCCGCGCCCACGCGGCGGGCGTGCACGCGGCCGTCGACGAGCGGCGCCTCGGGCCCGACCTGGCCGATTCGCTCCGCTCCCACCTTTCGAGCGCGGCACCGGCGACGCTGGCCGAGGTCCTGATGGCCGGGATGACCTTCGAGGAACTGCCCGCCGCCGAGGGCGCCTCCCTGGTCCGGCTGATGAACCACCCGAACGACTTCGCCGTCGATCCGCTGCCGAACCTGCTGTTCACCCGTGACTCGTCGGCGTGGATCGGCGACCGCGTCGCGGTCTCCTCGCTCACCATGCCCGCGCGCGTCCGCGAAACCGCGGTGCTGGACCTCATCTACGCCTACCACCCGTGGTTCCGCCATGCCGCCCGCGCGTACGGCGCGCATTCGGCGCCGATCGAGGGCGGCGACGTCATGCTGCTTTCGCCGGGCGTCCTCGCCATCGGCGTCGGCGAGCGGACGACCGCGGCGGGTGCCGAGTCGCTGGCCCGGTCGGTGTTCGCCGACGGGATCGCGCACACCGTGCTCGCCGTCCCGATCCAGCAGACCCGCGCGACCATGCATCTGGACACCGTCTGCACGATGGTCGCGGCCGACGCCGTCGTCATGTATCCGCTTTCCCGTGATTCGCTGACCGCATTCACGATGCGGCCGACCGACGACGGTTCCGTGAAGGTGGAAGGCCCGGCCCCATTCCTCACCGCGGCCGCCGAAGCAATGGGAATCGAACGGCTTCGCGTCATCGACACCGGCCTCGATCCGGTCACCGCCGAACGCGAGCAATGGGACGACGGGAACAACACCCTCGCCCTCGCGCCCGGCGTGGTCATCGGGTACGAACGTAATGTGGAAACCAACGCGCGCCTGGAGGAAGCCGGGATCGAGGTCCTGGCCATCACGGGCTCCGAGCTGGGCTCCGGCCGCGGCGGCCCGCGCTGCATGTCGTGCCCGATCCGGCGCGAAAGCATCTGAAACAGAAATAAAGTAAGCCTTCCCTAATTGATTTCGATTGATTAGGGAAGGCTTACTTAATTGAGGCGGGCCTATTGTCGGTAATGGTAACCTAATAGGGGGGACATCACCAGAGAAAAGTGGAAATCGAATAGGGACATGACGTATCGTCGAACACATGGCCCTCACCAAGAAGCAACCGCGCTCGAAGTTCTACGAACTGCTGCAGGCGCAGATCCACAACGAGTTCAACGCCTCCCAGCAGTACATCGCGCTGGCGGTCTGGTTCGACGCCGAGGACCTGCCGCAGCTCGCGAAGCACTTCTACAAGCAGTCCGTCGAGGAGCGGAACCACGCGATGGCGCTGGTCCAGTACATGCTGGACACCGACCACCACGTGGAGATCCCCGGCACCGGCGACGTGCGCAACGACTTCTCCGACGTCCGTGAGCTCATCGAGCTCGCGCTGCAGCAGGAGAAGGACGTCGCGACCGACATCCAGCAGCTGGCCAAGGCCGCGCGCGCCGAAGAGGACTACATCGGCGAGCAGTTCACGCAGTGGTTCCTCAAGGAGCAGGTCGAGGAGATCTCCCAGATGTCCACGCTGCTCAACATCGTCAAACGTGCCGACGGCAACCTGTTCGAGGTGGAGAACCACCTGCACCGCGAGTCCGTCGGTGACGGCGGCGCCGACGCGGGGATGCCCCCGGTCGCCGGCGGCGCGCTCTGACCAACGCTCCCACCACGAGGAAAACCCGGGCTCTCCCCCTTGGAGAAGCCCGGGTTTTCTTCGTGCGTCAGCTGAACTGACAGTTCTGGTTGATGCTGGTCAGCAGGATGCTGACGGCCGACCCGTCATCGGACACGGAGATCCGGTACGCGCTCACCGCGCTCACCGGCGCGACGTAGGAACTGCCGTCCTTGGTACTGCCGGGATAGGCGGCGAGGATGTCCGCCTCGGTCGAGCCGACGCCGATCCCCTCCGGCGTGTGCACCGTGCCCGTCGGGTTGATGACGGTGATCCCGTCGCCCTCGGTCAGCGACACCGACGTCGACACCGGAACGGCGGCCCCCTCGTCCGCGTGGCCGTAGGTGCAGGTGCCCCGGACCTCTTTCGCCCGCAGCGGACCGGCGGTGGCTTCCGCCTCGGACTCGCTCATCCCGAGCCGGAGCTTGCCGAAGCCGGCGGAGGTCAGCAACGAACCAGAGGTCACCTTGCGCTGCGTAGGCGGCTTCGTGGCGGCGGTGCTCTTCGGCGGTTTGACCGGCCCGTCCGAGGCGGTCGAGTGCGGTGGCGCGGTCGTCGGGTTCGGCTGTTCCACCGGCGCGGAAGCCGCCGGCGCCGAACTCCCCGGCCCCGGCTGCGCCGGGCTCGACGACGCCGCGCCCATGGTGAGCTGGTCGCCACCGGGGAAGGCCGCGCCATTGTCCTTGTCGTGGATCGTGAAGACGGTGAGCCCACCGCCCAGCAGGACCACCGCGGCGGCCATCCCGCTCGTCGTCTGCATCAGCTGACGGCGGCGACGGCGACGGCGGGCGCCCGCGACGATCGCCTCGGGATTCAGCGTGGACCCCGCGCCCAGCCGCTCGTCCGAAAACAGTTCGCGCAGCTGCTGCCTCACGTCCTCGTCGGACATGTTCATCCCGCTTCCCTCCCTTCGTCCTTGGGCTCGAACAACGCGAGCTTCGTCCGCAGCGACGCGATCGCCTTGCTCGCCTGGCTTTTGACGGTGCCCTGGCTGACCCCGAGCGAATCCGCGATCTCCGCCTCGGACAGCCCTTCGTAGTAACGCAGGACCATCACCGCGCGTTGCCTCGGCGGCAACGCGCGTAACGCCTGCCACAGCGGCTCGTGCTCGAACGGATCGGCCGGACTGTACGGCTGGACGTCCGGCAGGTCGGCGACGAGGCTCTCGCGTTTGGTCCGGCGCCAGCGGCTGATATGCGCGTTGGCCATCGAACGGCGGATGTAGGCCATCGGGTCGCCGGTCTTGTGCTGGACGTACGACCAGCGGGAGCCGATCTTCTCCAGCACGGTCTGGACCAGGTCGGCGGCGTCGTGCGGATTCCCGGTGAGGGCGTGCCCGTACCTCAGCAGCCCCGGAAGGCTGGCCCGCACGAAGTCGCCGAAGTCGGTGAGCTCACCCGACACGGCACTGTTCCGGCTCTCGCCGGCCCCCCAGACGTCCGTCCCCGGTATGACCGTCGCGGCAGCGGTCACCGTATCGCCTCCTCCCGGGGTCACCTGGCCAGGTCTGCCTGGCTCACCTCTCCCGAAACGCATGACCGCCCCCACAGGTTGTCTTCAGCCGCGAACCAGTTCGAGAGACGCTCGCCCCGCCGAGGAGTTGCCCGCCTCAACGTTTCGACACGGACTCGGGAATTCTGAACGAACCGTCCCCCTGAACAGGGAATTCGTGAACGGCCACCACGGCGTTACGGGGTATCGGTCCGTACACGTGGGGGAACTGGATACCGGCCGGATGCGGCGGGTCCCCGTCCTCCCAGACGACGGGCGCGCCGACGAGCGCCGGGTCGATCTCCAGCAGCACCAGATCGGTGCGGCCGGGGAACACGGCGTTGGCCGGGATATGCGCGGTTCCGGGGTCCGAGCAGTGGATGAAGCCGTCGGATTCGAGCGACGCGGCGGTGTAGACGCCGCCTTCGGGCACCGCTGCCCACTCGTCCTTGGCGCAGATATGGAGGATCACGCGCCCATCCTCGCGCATTTCGTCCTCTGGATGCGGAGCCCGCATCCAGAGGACGAAATGCGCGGGAAGGGGATCAGCGGATGGTGAGCTGGCGGCCGATGAGGCCGTCGCGCGAGCGGCGCTCGGCGGCGTTGAGCGGCTCGGTGTCGAGGGACTTCAGCGCCGCCTCGAGCCGGGTGCCGAGCTGGTCCTTCGCGTCGGCCCACTCGCGGGCGTGGGCCTCGGGGTCGAGGTCCCACACCGGGACGAGCAGCCCGTGCGCGCGGAACGAACCGGCGTAGCGGGAGCCCTCGCCAAGGCCCAGTTCACCGGCCGCGGAAAGCCGCGCAAGCGCTTGCAGCAGCAGGTTCTCCGGCTCGGGGCGGACCCAGCGCAGGTGCGCCTTCTCCCCGGCGAGCACCCAGTACGCGCCCGCGCCGAGGCGTTCGGTCGGCATGATCGCCGCGTTCGCGCGCTCGAGGGACAGCGCGACGTCTCCGCTCGCGTCGGCGTCCTCGGGCAGCCACCAGGCGAAGTCGTTGTAGAGCGTGACGTCGAGTTCGACGTCGGTGTCGAGCAGGTCCTGCAGGCGGGCCTTCTCGTCGGCGGTGGGCGGCGTCGTGGTGTCCGGCACGGACAGCACGTCACCCTCCTTGGCCTCCAGCACCCACTGAAGCGCGCGGCCGAGGTCGCGGCTGATGTCCGAGGAGCGGGTCTGCACCTGCATCCCGATGTAGCGCTCGCCGTCGGACCGGACGAACGCGGCCGCCGCCATCGGCAGCACCGTGCCGAGGGTGACCTTCTCGCCGGAGCCCAGCGTGAGCGCCGCCGTCGCCGACGGGACGAACTCGCGCAGCGCGATCAGCTCGGTCTCCGCCGCGAGCCCCTCGAAGGGCTGGCCGACGAAGACGTCGCGCACCTTCGGCTTGCGGTCCGAGGTCGTCTTGGGACCCTTCTTGCGCGAACCCTTGCCCACGTCAGCCTCCTCAAAGCTCGGTTCGGAACGCTATCGCGGGAAGGCGCACGCCTCGTAAGGCCCCCGGGGTTGGTGACGAAGACGGCGCGGACGACACCCGGCGGGCCACCGGATCGACCGGATCGGCGGGTTTCAGCGGCCATCCGGGTACCACGCAAACGTGACTGAAAACGGTTGTCATCATCCGGACGATCTAATCGCGGGTGATCAGCCTGCCGTTTTGCCCGTACCGCACCGAATACTCGATCACGGCGCCATCCGGTGCCGTAGTGCGGAGAAAGGGATCACAGATGAGCACCTCGAAGCGCCGGGCCGCGTTGGCCGCGTTTCCCGTGGCACTCGGTCTGATGCTGGCCGGGCCCGCGGTGGGCACGGCTTCGGCCGCGCCGCAGTCCGACAGAGCCGACCAGGCGCGACATTGCCTGCTGCTGTGCGTCGGCCATCACCACGGGCATCACCATCACGGGCTGCACCTGCACCTGGGACTTTGGCTGCATCTGTAGCTCCCTGCCGCGCCGGGGCGGCCACCCCGGCGCGGCGCCCGGCCGGGTTACAGTCGGCGGGTGTTCGACCTCGCCGACCCGGCCTTCCTCGCGAATCCGTACCCGTCCTTCGCCGACCTCCGCGAACGCGGCGAAGTCCACCGGCACGACGGTCTCGGCATCGCCGTGGCGGTGTCGCACGCGGCGTCGGCCGCCGTCCTGCGGCATCGCGGGCTGGGCCGGATCTGGCAGGACGCGCTGCCGGTGGAGCGGTTCGCGTCGTTCAACCTCCTGCACCGCAACTCGCTGCTGGAGAACGAGCCGCCTGCCCACACGCGGCTGCGGCGGGTGATCGCGGGCGCGTTCGGGCGCGGGCACGTCCAGCGGCTGCGGCCGATGGTCGCCGAACTCGCGGACGGCATGGTCGACGGCCTCGCCGCCGAGATCGCCGAAACCGGCTCGGCCGACCTGCTGGCGCACCTCGCGCAGCCGCTGCCGGTCGCGGTCATCGCGGAACTGCTCGGCGTCCCGGTCGACAAGGGACCGAGCATGGTCACCTGGTCGAACCACATCGTCAAGATGTACGAGTACGGCCTCGCAGAGGACAAGCGCGACGCCGCCGAAGCCGCGGCCGCGGAGTTCGTCGACTACCTGCGTGACGTCGCGAAGCAGCGCGCGAACTCCCCCGGCGAAGACATCGTCAGCGACCTTCTGCGCAGTGAGCTCACCGAGGACGAACTGGTCGCGACCGCGGTCCTGCTCCTGATGGCCGGGCACGAGGCGACCGTGAACGTCATCGGGAACGGCGTCAACGCGCTGCTGACCCACCGCGACCAGTGGGAGCGGCTGCTGGCCTCGCCGGAGCTCCTGGACCCGTGCGTCGAGGAGCTGATCCGCTTCGACGCGCCGCTGCAGCTTTTCGAGCGGACGGCGACCACTGACGTCGAGATCGCCGGGTTCCGGGTCGCCGAGGGCGAGAAGATCGGCGCGCTCCTCGGCGCCGCCGCGCGGGACCCGAAGGTCTTCGACCGGCCGGACGCACTCGACATCGGCCGCACGCCGAACGCGCACCTCGGCTTCGGCATGGGCATCCACTACTGCGTCGGCGCCCCGCTCGCGCGGGTGGAGATCGCGGCCGCGCTGTCCTCCCTTGCCTCGAAGCTGCCGGGGCTGGAGCTCGCCGAGACCCCGGAGCGGCGGCCGGAGTTCGTGATCCGGGGGCTGCGCTCGCTCCGAGTGACCACGGGTTAGGGACCTGCGCCGGACGTTCGCGTCGCGCCTGGGGCGGGCCGTGAGGTGAAGGACGCTTTACCCGCGTCGCATGCGGTGAAAGTCCCCTTCACCCACACCGAGACCACCAGCGCGGGGAGCTCACCCGGCGCTGGCGAGTGGTAGCAAAGGTCCCTTGCTCTCTTTCCCCAGGTCAGGGATAGAGCGTGAAGTGCGAAACATGCACCGGCTTGATGTGCTCGAAGTGCCGGCGATCCACAGTGGCCACCTCGACCGTCTTCAGCCGTTCGGCCGTGGCCACGACGGCCGCGTCCGCCAGGCCGAGCGGCCAATCCGAGTACTGGCGCATCAGCACGGCCATCCGCCGGAAATCGTCGTCCATGGGGTGATAGATCGCGAACTGAGGCGAGCGTATGAGTCCTTCGATGAACGCCGCCTCGGCTTCGCCACCCAGATACTTCTCGATGTAGTGACACACCTCGGTCAGTACGAGCGACGGCACCAGCAGATCACGGGTGGCCGCGGTCGCGAGCCACTCGACCACCGCATGATGGTGATCATCTTTCCGGCTGGCCATGGCGATGAGCGGACCAGCGTCCACCACGATCGGACGCGCCATCGATCTTCGCTTGTTCCCGTCGCGAACTCAGGCGACGTCCCGGCCGCGTACCACGGCCTTCACCGTCTCGGACGCGTCGGCTGGCAGATCGAACATGCCCAAGAAGGACGGTAAGGAATACGGCTTCGACGGCTCGTCCGGGGCCGGCTCAGGCCGACGGATCCCATGCCCGGTGAGCCCCGTTTTCACGCCAGGCGAAACTCGCCCTGTCACAGGCTGTTTCACCTTCTTCGCCCTGGCGGCGGACGACTTGTAAAGACCGCTCGCAGCAGACCGCACCCGGCCGGTCTCCCCGGCAGGCAGGTCGCACTTCCGCTGCTCGCTCATACCGCCATGTTACAGACTGATCCCTCGTCAGCGGAGTGCGCGAATCCGCATTCAACGTTTAGTGAAAAAGTTGCGTCAGCGCACGGAGGAAGCGGGACGTTCGCGCCGCTCCGGCTCCGGAACCCCGTCCACCTTAAGCACGCGAAGCAGCCGAAGGCGCTTCTCCTCGACAGGAGCGAGCAGCCCGGACATGCGCTTCACGAGCAGCGCGGTCACCACCGCCAGCCCGGCCGCGGTCAGGTCGGTCAGCGCGACCAGCACGACGCCGTCGGCCAGCGCCTGGACACCGTCACGGAACCGCCAGACGATGACCAGCGCGAGCAGCACCCAGTTGAGTGCCCAGACGCCCCACCAGACCAGCACGAGCCGCGACGGCTTCGGCCGGGTTTCCCGCGTCCGCCGCAGGACGGCGTGTTCGAGTTCCGCGACGACCGGCAGCACCATGATCAGGTTCACCACCGGCACCAGCACGAACGCCAGCACATGCCGTTGCCGCCTGGGCGGCGCCTCGCCGGAGACGTCCGCGGCCGCGTGCCTGGCGACGAGCAGCCACCACACGGTGAGCCCGGCCGGCAGCAGCGAAAGGATCGTCGTGAGCAGGCCGGCCGTGATCACGAAGGTGTCGGAGACCGAGACGACGGACGTCGACAGCGCGGAGTCGCGGCTCTGCACCAGCAGGACGTAGCGCCAGATCTCCGCGGCCGAGGCGATGACGGCGAGGGCGGCGAAGGTCCACAGCACCGGCAGCAGGCTGCGCGTGATCACCCGCAGCCGCTCCCCCGCGGTGACCTCGCCCGACGCCGTCCCGGGAACGGCTGTCGGACGGCGCCAGACCAGATTCGGGAAGCCCCACCTCGGCGGGACCGGGTAGGACGGCGGGCCGGAGTAGCGCTCGGCCACGGGCTTGCGACGCTGCGGCAGCGCGCCGGGCGGCGGCGAAGCGACCCAGCGGACGCGATGGCGCACCGGCTGCCGCATCGGCGCGGGGCGCACGGGCGGCATCGGCGACAGTGGCGCCCTCGGTGGGTAGTGGCCTGGCTGCACGGTTACAGCACTTCGGGCTCGACGCCGGGATGGTCGCCGACCATCGGGCGCCCCTCCTGCTTCCAGGAGCCCATCCCGCCGGCGACGTTCACCGCGTCCCAGCCGCTCGCGTTGAGCCACGCGGCGGCGCGCGCGGACCGGCCGCCGCTGCGGCAGATCACGTAGACCGGCTGGTCGTCGGGCAGGTCGTCGAGTTCGCCGACCCGCGCGGGCAGTTCACCCATCGGGATGTGCTTGGCGCCGGGAGCGTGCCCGGCGGCCCACTCGTCGTCCTCGCGGACGTCGAGCAGCGCGACACCGTCCTTCGGCAGATCACGGACGGCGACGGTCGGGATGTCAGCAGGGCTCACCACCCTGCCATCCTCGCATCCCGTCCCGTTGCGCGCGCGTGAAGAACAACTCAATGCTTGACGGCTTTTTCCGCACCGGCGCCGGTGAGCGAGCGGACCTCCATCTCGGCGTACTTCTTCTGATTGTGGTCCTTGGACAGCACGGTGCCGAGCCAGCCGAGGAAGAACGCGACCGGGATCGAGACGATGCCCGGGTTGTCCAGCGGGAACCAGTGGAAGTCGACGCCTTGGATCATCGAGGCACTCTTGCCGGTCTTCGGATCGACGGGTTTGCCCGACACCGCCGGCGAGAACACGATCAGCAGCACACAAACCGCGAGGCCGCCGTAGATGCTCCACAACGCGCCTTGGGTGTTGAACCGCTTCCAGAACAGCGAATACAGGATGGTCGGCAGGTTCGCCGAAGCCGCCACCGCGAACGCGAGCGCCACGAGGAACGCCACGTTCTGGTTCTTCGCGAGGATCCCGCCGACGATCGCGACCGCCCCGATCACCAGCGCGGTGATCCGCGCGACGCGGACCTCGCTGTCGGGATCGGTCTTCCCCTTCTTGATCACGTTGGCGTAGACGTCGTGCGCGAACGACGCGGACGCGGTGATCGTCAGTCCCGCGACCACGGCGAGGATCGTCGCGAACGCCACCGCCGCGATGAAGCCGAGCAGGACAGGTCCGCCGAGTTCGAGTGCCAGCAGCGGTGCCGCCGAGTTGGTCGTGCCCGGCGCCTTCGCGATCACGTCGGGCCCGACGAGCGCGCCCGCGCCGTAGCCGAGCACCAGTGTGAACAGGTAGAAGATGCCGATCAGCGCGATCGCCCACACCACCGAACGGCGAGCGTCCTTCGCGGTCGGCACCGTGTAGAAGCGCATGAGCACGTGCGGCAGCCCCGCGGTGCCGAGCACCAGCGCGATGCCCAAGGACAGGAAGTCGAGTTTCGTCGTGCCGGTCTTGCCGTACTGCTTGCCCGGGCCGAGCAGCGCCTCCCCGGTCCGGCCGCCCTTGTCGACGGCGGCCTGGAACAGGCTGGAGAGGTTGAAGCCGTACTTCCCGAGCACCCACAACGTCATCGCGAACGCGCCCGCGATGAGCAGGACGGCCTTGATGATCTGGACCCAGGTGGTGCCCTTCATCCCGCCGATCAGCACGTACAGGATCATGATCACGCCGACGACGGCGATCACCAGGTCCTGGCCGAGGTTCCCCTCGATACCGAGCAGCAGGTTCACCAGACCGCCCGCCCCCGCCATCTGCGCGAGCAGGTAGAAGAACGAGACGGCGAGCGTGGAGATCGCGGCCGCCGCGCGGACCGGGCGCTGCTTCATCCGGAACGCGAGCACGTCGCCCATGGTGAACTTGCCGGTGTTGCGCAGCAGTTCCGCGACCAGCAGCAACGCCACCAGCCACGCGACGAGGAATCCGATCGAGTAGAGGAAACCGTCGTAACCGTTGATCGCGATCGCACCGGCGATACCCAGGAACGACGCCGCGGAAAGATAGTCGCCCGAGATCGCGATCCCGTTCTGCGGGCCGGTGAACGCGCGGCCGGCGGCGTAGTAGTCGGACGCGGTCTTCGTATTCCGGCTCGCCCGGAAAACGATCACCAGCGTGATCGCCACGAAGATCGCGAAAATGGTGATGTTGAGCGCCGGGCTGCTGCCCTGTACGCCCGCTGCCAGCGTATTCACCGTTCGGTCCCTTCGACCTCGTGCCGGATCTTGTCCGCGAGCGGATCGAGCTTCCGGTTCGCGTACCGGACATAAAGGCCGGTGATCACGAAGGTGGACACGAACTGCAGCAGGCCGAAGACCAGACCGACGGTGATGTTGCCGAAGAGTTTGGTGCTCATGAACTCGGTCGCGTAGTCGGCGAGGAGCACGTACAGCAGATACCAGAGGAGGAACAGGGCCGACACCGGGAAAACGAATACCCGCAGCCGTCGTCGCAGCTCGGTGAATTCCGGACTCGCCTGGACCTTTTCCCAGTCGGATTCCGGTTCGGAACCCAGGTCTTGATCGGTCTCGCTCATGTCGGACCTCCCACCTGCCGCGACCATTCCATGACTTCGTTGTCACGAAAGATCATGCCCCTCATAGGGCGCGAGAGGAGCAATCCATTTGAGTGAACGGTACGACTCTGCGTAGAGGGTCGCGACTCGAAAGAGTGATTTACTTCCGGTGACGGCCTTTTCCGGTGGTCCGCGTCTTCTCTTCGGCCTGCCCGAACCGGGCGACCGCACGGTCCCGCATGAAGCCGAGCGGATCGGGCGCGTGCAGCCGCAGCATCACGCCGTGGACGTCGTCCGGCCGCCCGTATCCGGTCGCGCGGCTCACCACGTAGGTGGTCAGGAAGGCGGCCGGGACGGTGATCAGCGCGGGCTGGTTCGAGAACCACGGCGCCCAGCCGCCGGTGTACTTGCTGACGATGTTGACCACCAGCGCGGACAGCACGAGTCCGCCGCCGACGAGCATCCCGGCCAGCGCGCCGGGCCAGCTGAGCTTGCGCCACCAGACCCCGAGCAGCAGCAGCGGGCTGAACGTCGACGCGGCCAGCGCGAACGACATCCCGACCGAAAGCGACAGATCCTCCGACGGCAGCAGCACCGCCAGCGCGAACGGGATCAGCGCCACGATCGCCGTCGCCACCCGGAAATCGCGGACGCGGCCGGGAAGGACGTCGGTGGACACGACCCCGGCGACACTCACCAGCAGCCCGGACGAGCTCGACAGGAACGCCGCGAACGCGCCGGCCGCAGTCACCGCGCCCAGGATCTGCCCCCAGAGTCCCGGCAGGACCGCGGACGGCAGCAGCAGGACGGCGGCGTCGGTCTTCCCGGTCACCAGCAGTTCCGGGACGTACATCCGCGACAGTGCGCCCAGCAGCGTCGGGAACAGGTAGAACAGGCCGAGCAGCAGCAGGACGTGCACCGTCGTGCGGCGCGCGGCCTTGCCGTCGGGGTTGGTGTAGAAGCGGACCAGGACGTGCGGCAGGCCCATGGTGCCGAGGAACGTCGCGAGGATCAGCGAATAGACCTGCAGCAGATCGGTGAGACTGCCGGAACCGGGCCGCAGCCAGTCGCCATTGGACGTGGGCGCGTCGCTGACCACCGGCACCGGGGTGCCCGCGGTGAACTTCAGCGTCGTGCCCTTGGCGACCTTGTGCGCGGCCTCCGGCGCCCACACCGCGAAACCGTTGGCGCGCGCGCCTTCCACCTGGCCGTAGGCCTCGAGCACGGTCACCGAGGTGACCTTCAGCGTGACGTCGGCCTGCACCGAAACCGTGGTGTTCTCGGGGAAGGTCGGCGGGGCGGGCTGCCCGAGCGGGCGCGCGCTGCCCGGCGGTCCGGCGCCGAGGAACACGATGCACAGGATGAACGTGGGGACCGCGATGGCGAACAGTTTCAGCCAGTACTGGAAGGCCTGGACGACGGTGATCGCGCGCATCCCGCCCGCGATCACGTTGAACCCGACCACACAGGTCACCAGGATCGCGCCCGCCCACGCGGGCACGGGCAGGATGGTCGCCAGCGTCAGGCCCGCGCCCTGCAACTGCGGGACCATGTAGAGGATGCCGATGAACACGACGAACGCCGTCGAGACGCGGCGCAGCATCGTCGAACCCAGCCGCATCTCGACGAAGTCCGGCAACGTGTACGCGCCGGACCGCCGCAGCGGCGCGGCGACGAACAGCATCAGCGCGAGATAGCCCGCGGTGAAACCGATCGGGAACCACAGCGCGTCGGCGCCGTCCTTGAGCACGATGCCGGCGACGCCCATGAACGACGCGGCGGACAGGTACTCACCGGAGATCGCGGCGGCGTTGCGCCGGGAGCGCACGGTGCGGCGGGCGACGAGGAAATCGTGCGTGCTGACGGCAGACCGCGAGGAGCGGTGTCCCAGATAAAAGGTCAGGACCGCCACCAGCACGATGCCGGCGATGGCCCAAGAGTTCAGCTGCACGGTGTCATTTAATCGCGCGCTGACGGAAACGCGCTGCCAGGGCGCGGCGAGAGCAGGTCGGTCACGCAGGCATCAAGGCGCCCTGCCACCGCGTTTCCGTGGCCTTCGGCCACAAGAGGGCGCGCGATCATGGGTCCTCCTCTATGTGCAGCTCCGCAATCAGTTCTCGATCATGTCGACGAAGTCGCGTTCATGACGTTCGGCGAGCCGGTTGTACCAGAGGCCGATCCCGAACAGGAACGGGAAAGGGGCCACGCCGAGGATCAACCAGGGCAGCGGAATGCCCACGACGACCACTCGTCCGAAGGACGGGATCAGGTAGAAGAGCACCGGAAGCGAACACAGCGTGACCATCACCAGCAGCGCCAGCCAGGAGGCCGTCCGCAGCTGGATCTTCACCAGATCCTTGACCAGGAGCTTGCCCCAGCTGGTCTGTTCTTCGAGCTCGACCCTGGCCCGCAGGGTGCTGGTGGCCTGCCGCGGATCGGCGAGGATCACCCGCTGCCGCTTGGGTTTCGCGTGATGTTCGGGTTTGGCCTGTTCGTGCTTCGGACCGGACGGCGCGCCCGGCACGGGCTCGACGGCGGCGCCCTCGGGTTGCGCCGGTTTCCTGCGCTTGCCCAGCGTCGGGTCCGGCTCTCGGACGCCGTTGACCCGGCGGTAGTAGTCGTCGGTCACGACGACCGGTTGGCGCCGACCAGCCTGTCCTTGAGGGCGCGCGTGTGGCGGCGGCTCACCGGCAGCACCTTCTCCTCGTTACCGATCACGACCTGGTAGCCACCCTGGCCCATACGCAGTTCGGTGATCAGCGGCAGCGAGACCAGGAACGACCGGTGGATGCGGACGAAACCCGCCTTCTCCCAGCGTTCTTCGAGCTGGGCGAGCGGGATGCGGACCAGATGGCTGCCGTCGTTGGTGAACAGCCGGGCGTAGTCGCCCTGCGCCTCGACCCAGCGGACCGAAGACCGCGGGATGAGCTTGGTGGTGCCGGCCAGTTCGACGGGGATGACCTCGTCGTCGTTCTTGACCTGCCCGAGACCGCCTTCCGCGCCGAACTGCGGCGCGGCGTTGGCGGCGAGTTTGTCGATCACGCGGGTGATCGCGCGGTCGAGACGATCCTGTTGGTACGGCTTGAGCACGTAGTCGAGCGCGCCGAGGTCGAAGGCGTTGACCGCCTCTTCCGCGTGTCCTGTCACGAAGACCAGCGCGGGCGACGGGCGCAGCGCGGCGAACACCCGGGACATCTCCATCCCGGACAGACCGGGCATGTCGATGTCGGCGAACACCGCGTCCACGATCGGCAGACCGCGGGCCTTGCGATCGGCCAGCCTCGGATCGTCCGCGGACAGCAGGCGCAGCGCCTCCGAAGCGTCGATCGCCGGGTAGACCAGGGCGACGTGCGGGCTGTTCCGGAGACAGTGGACGAGTTCGTCTAGCCCTTTGGGCTCATCGTCCACCGCCAGGACAATGAGCTTCCGGGTGTCATCGTGAGCACTCACAGTGAGACGCATCCTGCCCATTGCAGGGTTCCTTGTCCAGCCCGCTTCACGAAAGTCGAACGAAAGGACGGCACCGGCACCCCCGCGCCCGGGGTGGCCGGTGCCGTCATCTTTTCCGGTGACACGAACCGCCTCGCCGTGCCACATCTATCCCTTCACGGAGTGAAGGTGAACCAGTTGACGCTCACGAAATCGGCAGGCTGGCCGCTGGTGAAGGTCAGGTGGACGTCGTGTTTCCCGGTGACACCACTGATGTTCGCCGGGATGGTCCGCCAGCTCTGCCAGCCGCCGGTGTTCGCGACGGCGAAGCTGCCGACGGGCGGGTTGGACCGGCTGTCGAGCCGGACTTCGACGAGCCCGCTCACGCCGCTCGCCGCTCCGGACGCGACGCGCGCCTGGAACTGTCTGCCGGTCTGCGTCCCGAAGTCGACGTTCGGATACGACGCCCAGTCACCATTGCCCGCCGGGCCGATGCTCTGACCACCACCGGAATCCGATGTGGCCTGTTTGGCGATGCCCGCCGCCTGGCCGTACGACTCCGCCTGGATCGTGCCGTACGCACTGCCGCCGCCCGGGTTTTCGGTGCCGCCGCCGCGGGTCAGGACGGTGACGTAGTCGACGAGCATCGGATGCCCCGGCACGATCCCCGGCCCCGGTGTCGTGGTGCCGGAGTTGTTGTTCGGGAACGCGCCGCCGATCGCGACGTTCAGCAGCACGAAGTAGCCCGCGTGGTTCGTCATGTTGGCCCAGGTCGTGGCGTCGACCTGGTTCTGGTCGACCGAATGGAACTGCTGTCCGTCCACCAGCCAGCGGAACACGTTGGGGCTGACGCTCGTGTCCCATTCGAAGGTGTAGGTGTGGAACGCGCTCTGACAGCTCGCGCCGGGACACGTGCGGCTGCCGACCAGCCCGGTGGTCTCGTTGCAGGGGCCGCCGGGGTTGACGCCGCAGTGCAGCACGCCCCAGACCGTGTTGATCCCGTTGACGTTCTCCATGATGTCGAACTCGCCGACGGCGGGCCAGTTCCAGTAGTTGCCGCGATACGGCGAGCCCAGCGCCCAGAACGCGGGCCAGTAGCCGAGTGCCGCGGCGCCGGTGACGTTCGGCATCTGGATGCGGCCTTCGATCCGCAGCGCGCCACCCGCGGGCGGTTTGAAGTTCGTGCGCTGCGTTTCGATCCGCGCCGAGGTCCAGTTGCCCGCGCCGTCGCGCAACGGCGTGATCCGCAGGTTCCCGGAACCGTCCTGGGCCAGGTTGGCGGGGTTCGCCGTGTAGTTCTGGATCTCGCCGGTGCCCCAGTTCGCCGGGCCGCCGGGGTACGCGTGGCCGGTGTCGACGATCCAGTTCGCGCTCGACGGGAGCGAACCCGCGGCGCCGGTGAAGTCGTCGGTGAACACAGTGGTCCAGCCGGCCGGGGGCGGCGGGACGGCGGCGGTCGCGGGCAGGGCCAGAGGCACCAAGAGCAAGGCCGCGCCTGCCAGTGCGACCTTCCAGCGGCTCGTTCGGGAACGATTAACGGACATCGGACCTCCTCGTCAACGCTGTCGAGGTTTGTTGCCGTTCACAACAAAGCGGTATGTCCGATATGAGACCTGGTCTGAACCACTTACGCCTACCACCGTTCGGGTGAATCCCCGCCGCCCCCGAACGCGAGGAAAGGTCCTTTCCTCGCAAATTTCGCAAGGAAAGGACCTTTCATTGCACGCGGGTCAGAGGCCGAAGCGGCTCCAGGCGGCCTTGGACTGGACGGCGTCCAGCAACGCGCTCGCCGCGGCGGGCGCGCCGATGCCGAGCCGCGCCAGCAGCGGCTTCTTCGGTTCGGCGACCGAGATCTCGGCGTCCGGGTACCGCTCGGTGATCACCTGGCGGAGGCTGCCGACGCCGTCGATCAGGCCGAGTTCGACCGCGCGGGCACCCAGCCAGACGTCGCCGTTGAAGAGGTCGTCGGAGCCGGAAAGCCGGTCGCCCCGGCGCTCGGTGACCCAGTCGACGAACAGTTCGTGGAGCTGGCCGTGCATCTTCTTCAGCCACTCGACGTCTTCCGGCTTCTCCGGGCTGAACGGGTCGAGCCGGGACTTGTTCGCCCCCGCGGTGTGCAGCCGCCGCTCGATGCCGAACCGCTCCAGCAGTCCGGTGAACCCGAACCCGCCGCTGATCACGCCGATGGAGCCGACCATCGACGTCCGGTGCGCGTAGATCTCGTCGGCCGCGCAGGCCAGCCAGTAACCACCGGACGCGGCGACGTCCTCGGCGAAGGCCAGGACGGGCACCTTCTTCTCGTCGGCGAGCTGGCGGATCCGCTCGGCGACCAGACCGGACTGCGTCGGCGCGCCGCCAGGGGAGTTGATCTGCAGCGCGACGGCCTTCAGCCGCTCGTGGGCGAACGCGCGGGTCAGCGCCGATTCGACGGCGGCGAGGTTGATCGACCCCCTGGCCAGGGGTGACGGGGTCGGCGTGATCACCCCGTGCAGCTTGACCACGGCGACGACGTCCTTGCGCTCACCCCGTTCGCCGATCATCGGGAGACGGGAGGTCAGCTTGTCCGCAACGCTCATACCGCCAGGTTACCGACGTTCACGACGGCAGCACGCCGCTGCGCGAACCGCTCACCCCGCTGGCCTCGTTCGGGCCGCCCTGAGGCGGGACGGTGGCGCTGTCGGCGGAGAAGTCCGGCAGGTTCGGGCGCACGCCGGGCATGAACTTCGGCACCCGCAGGGTCACCTTCATGCCGGCGCCGGGCGCCGTTTCGACCATGAGCGCGTAGTCGCGGCCGAACACCTGCTGCATCCGCTGGTTGATGTTGCCGAGGCCGACGTGCGCGCCCGTGCGGTGCTGGCTGCGCAGGTCCGCCAGTTTGGCGGGCTCCATGCCGATGCCGTCGTCTTCGACGCTGATCAGCGCTTCGGCGCCGTAGTCCTCGGCGATCACCGTGACGCAGCCGCCGGACGGCTTCGACGCGAGACCGTGTTTGACGGCGTTCTCCACCAGTGGCTGGATGATCAGGAACGGCACGACCACCGAGAGCACCTCGGGCGCGATCTTCATCCGCACTTCGAGCCGTCCGCCGAAACGGGCGTTCTCGATGGTCAGGTACCGGTCGATGTTGCGCAGTTCCTCGGCGAGCGAGGTGAACATGCCCGACGTCCGGAACGAGTAGCGCGTGAAGTCCGCGAAGTCCTGAAGCAGCTCTCGCGCTTCCTCCGGATCCGTCCGGATCAGCGACGAGATGGTGTTGAGCGCGTTGTAGACGAAGTGCGGCGAGATCTGCGCGCGCAACGCCTTGATCTCCGCCTGCTGCAGCTGGTTCTTCGATTCGTCCAGGCGCGCCAGCTCGAACTGGGTGCAGACGAACTGCGCGACCGCGTCGGCCATCTGCACCAGCCGCCCTCGGGTGCGCCCGACGACCAGCAGCGCGGCCTCGGTCTCGCCCTCGACGATCAGCGGCACGATCACCGCCGTCCGCATCCGGCAGGTGCCGCGGTGGTTGCACGGCATCTTGTCGTGCGCGACGACCTCGCGGCGGTGCTTGCGGATCGCGTTGCCGATGGCGTCGACGAGGTCGACGTAGTGGTCGTTGGCCTCGCCGTCCCAGGACAGCAGCGTGCCTTCGCTGTCGGTGATGCCGACGGCGACGCAGTCGAGCATCTCCAGCAGCTGGCTGGTGATCTTGTCGGCGACCTGCTCGTCGAGCCCCTCGCGGAGATCCGGCGTCGCCTTCGACATCCGGTGGACGGCCTGCAGCACCGCGTTCTCCACGATGCTCGCGGGACGCCTCAGCTTGATCAGCAGGACGACGACGAGGATCGCGAGCAACAGCGCCACACCCCAAGGGATGATCTGCGCGATTTCGAGCCCGGACACGGCGTCCATGCTCTGCGCTCGACCAACCGGGTGCAAGGCCTGCTCCCCACTTTCCGTTGAGTTGTGACAACTGAGGGTGGGGCCGACCCTACCCAAGACCCGGGCGTTGTCCCCATGGTCACTCCCCGTCGCGCGGGAAAGACTGTGCGCAGGCAATCGCTTCCGGGGGAGGAACACAATGCGCGGATCGGGGAAGCTCGCGGCGGGGGTGCTGGCGGGGGTCCTGCTGGGGAGCGGGACGGCGGCCGCGGCCGGGGACCCGGTGCGCGCGGCTGTCGGCGATCTCGTCGGCGAAGGGGGTTTCCCGGGAGCGGTCGCCCAGGTCCGGAACGGTGAGGCGGTCTCGCGCTTCGGCGCCGGATACGCGAATCAGGCCACGCGCGAAGCCGCGGGGCCGCACCACCGGTTCCGGATCGCCAGCAACACCAAGGCGTTCGTCGCCACCGTGGTCCTGCAGCTGGCGGGTGAGGGGAAGCTGTCGCTCGACGATCCGATCGAGCGGCGCCTGCCCGGTGTCGTACGCGGACCGGGCTGCGAACCGGAAAAGATCACGGTGCGCATGCTGCTGAACCACACGTCCGGCGTGCACGACCCGCTGGATCCGCACTTCTTCGACCCGTACCTCGTCCAGGGGAACCGGGCGCACATCATCACGCCGTCGGAGGTGATCCGGCGGTCGCTCGCCGACCGGCCGTTGTTCCCGCCGGGCCGCGGCGTGGAGTACTCGAACACCGGATATCTGTTGCTGGGCAAGGTGATCGAGAAGATCACCCGCGACGACGTC
Source organism: Amycolatopsis japonica (assembly GCF_000732925.1). Lineage (NCBI taxonomy): Bacteria > Bacillati > Actinomycetota > Actinomycetes > Pseudonocardiales > Pseudonocardiaceae > Amycolatopsis > Amycolatopsis japonica. Next base: position 132,635 of record NZ_CP008953.1, on the reverse strand, counting down.
CGCGAGGAGATCCAGCGGCGGATCCTCGATCCGCTCGAACTCGGCCGGACGTACTTCCCGCTGTGGTCACCGTTCCTGCGAGGTCCGCATCTGCACGGGTACGACATGGACGGGAAGGACATGACCGTGTTCAGCCCGTCGTACGACTGGACCGCGGGCGCGATGGTGTCGACCGTCGACGACCTCGCGACGTTCCATCGCGCGTTGCTGGCGGGACGGCTTTTGGCGCCCGCGCAACAGGCCGAACTCAAGCGGCTGGTGCCGTACAGCGAGCTGGGTGCGTACGGCGCCGGCGTCGAGACGCTCAACCTGCCCTGCGCTGGTGGCGCGAAGACGGTCTGGGGCAACACCGGCGCGGGCCCGGGGTTCTACAGCGTCTCGATGAGCACGGAGGACGGCTCGAAGCAGCTCGTGCTGGCACTGAACGTGTACGACCTCGCCGCGGACGTGCACGGCGGGCAGCGGGTGCCGAAGCCGCCGATGCCCGCGGTGATGGCCGCTCTCTGCTGACCGCATTCAGAGGACGAAACGCGAGGGTGGCGGGTCACTTCAGCAGGCGCGACATCCGCCGGTCCGCGAGGGGTTTCCCGCCGGTCTGGCAGGTCGGGCAGTACTGGAACGACTTGTCCGCGAACGAGATCTCGCGGATCGTGTCGCCGCAGACCGGGCACGGCAACCCGGTGCGCGCGTGCACCCGCAGGCCGGACCGCTTCTCGCCCTTGAGCCGGGCCGCGGACTGGCCGACCGAACGCGTCACGGCGCTGGTCAGCACCTCGCGGATCGCCTCCGAAAGCCCGTCGAGCGCCGCCTCGGACAGCTTTCCGGTTGTGGCGTAAGGGGAAAGCTTCGCCATGTGCATGATCTCGTCGGAGTAGGCGTTGCCGATCCCGGCGATCAGCGACTGATCGGTCAGCGCCGTCTTCAGCCGTTCGGTGCGCCCGGTGAACAACTTCTCGAGCTGCGTGCGGTCCAGCGAAAGCGCGTCCGGCCCGAGCCGCGCGATACTCGCGACCTCCTTCTCCGGATCGCGCACGATCCAGACCGCCAGGCCCTTCTTCGTGCCGGCCTCCGTGAGATCGAAGCCCGGCCCGGCGGCCGCGTCGAGATGGACGCGCAGCGAGATCGGCCCCTTGCCGGGTTTGAGCGGCGCCGGCGACAACGCGTCGGACCAGCGCAGCCAGCCCGCCCTCGCCAGATGGACGACCAGATGCAGATCCCCGGCGACGAGATCCAGATGTTTGCCGAACCGGCCGGCCCCGGTGACCTCACGGCCGTGCAGCTCGGTCCACGGCGGCGTCGCCGTCTTCAGCACGCTGAGGGACGACACGTCGACGCGGAAGACCGTCTTGCCCACCGCGTGTTCACGCAGGTGGTGGGCGAGCGCTTCGACCTCGGGTAACTCGGGCATGGCCCCAGTCTCGCGCGTTCAGGCCGCCGCGACTACTCCACCGGGTGCAACGGGCCGTCGAAATCCGGCAGCGAGTGCTTCTGGATGGTCTTGGTGATCTTCGAGACCTCGCCGCGCACGGTGAACATGCCGCGGATGGTGCCCACCCAGCGCTCCGACGGCCGGTCGCCGGCCAGATCGCCCTCGGTCTCGGCGACCACGGTCCACGGACGGCGCAGAATCCACCGCAGTGGGAAGAACAGCGCGATCAGCAAGAGCGCCAGCGGTACCCACGACGGGATCATGACGTCGGCGGGAGTCCACATGATGAGCACGATCGCGAGCAGCGCCGTCACCGCGATCATCGCGATACCCGGGCCGTAGCTGCCCGCCACATCGTGCTCGAAATCGTCCGCTGTCGCGGGAGCACGCCATTCCATCTGGGCTCGGACCACCCAGTCACGGCCGTCCTCGCCGTGCACCAGCCGGTTCATTCAGTCGCCTCCCGCGCGGCCGCTCGCTCGTCGTGAGCGAGCTCCACCGTACCGTGACGGGAGCCGGATTCGCGAGAGTTCGAAGGCGATATGCCCGCTCGGGCGTTATGGGCACGTCGGGTAGTCGACACCCGGTTCCGGATAGTGGGAAGTCGGTTTGACCGGGCTCGGCTCGTCCTCCGACGTGTCGCCGGACGGGGTCCCGGTCGTGCTTTCGGGAGTCCCGGTCTCCGTCGAAGAGGACCCTTCCGGGTAAGTCGTCGACTCGGGCGTGGTCGACTGCTCGGTCGAGTCCCGCGAAGTCGTCGTGGTCGGGCTCAGCGACTCCTCGGTGGGCCTGAACGATTCCTCCGGCGGGATGTCGTCCCGCTTCGAAGTGGTCTGGTTGGAGCCCGTGCCCGGATCCGGGACCTCGTTGCGCGGCGAGGTCTCCTCCTGCGTCGGATTCTGTTCGCCCGGCGGCTGCACGACGTCTCCGCCGCCCAGCTCCTTCCGAGGCGTGCCTGCTCCCGGCAGGCTCGGCATGTCGGACACCCCGAGCTCGGCTCCGGCTCCGGGTCCTCGTCCGGTCACGGCGGGCTGGGCGCCCTTGCCCTGCAGCTGGTCCTGCGCGATCCGCTGCGGCGGGATCTCCACCGGCTGGTCATGGGCGGGTGGCGCGACCTGCGCCGGCAGCAGCGCCAGCTCCGGCAGACCACCCCCGGACAGGCCCACCGTGTGGGTGACGTCGGTGCCGAACACGGCCGGACCGGCGACGATCCCGACGGCGCCGGCGGCGGCCGTCGACGCCACCGCCAGGCCGACCTTCACCTTCGAGCCGAGCAGAAGTCCCTTGACCGACGCGGCGAGCCCGGACAACGCCCCGCTCGCGTGGGCCCCGGCGGCGGCCGGCACCAGCAGCGCCACCACACCGGCGTGCGCCCGCAGCGAGGAACAGACGTCACGCAGCTCGTCGTGGGTGGCCCGGCAGGACTGGCAGGCGATCAGGTGGGTCTTGATCCGGCGAGCCTCGGCCCCGGTCACGCTGCCCGCGGTGAACCCGCCCAGCTTCTCCACCACCGCACGGCACGAATCGGGCCCGCGGTTCACCGACAGATGCGCCTGCAGATACGCCGCGCGCAGCCCCTGCCGCGCCCGGCGGGCCAACGCCGCCGTGGCGTTCGCGCTCAACCCGAAATGCGGCGCGACCATCGACGGCTGCTCGCCTTCGACCTCGGTCTGCCACAAAACCGAACGCCAGCGCTCCGGCAAACTCGTGAAAGCGGTCGTGATCAGCGAATGCTCGGCCGTCCGGGCATGCGTGTCCGCACCCGCCCCGGCCCGGAAGGTCAGCTCGTCGTCGCTCACCGGCACGTCACGACGCGCGCCGTGCCACTCCCACGAGACGCGGCGAGCCACCGTCAGCAGATAGGCCCGGACGTAGTCACGCGGCCCGGCACCCCGGCGCAACGCCTGAAGCACCCGGAAGAAGGTCTCGGCGGTGATGTCCTCCGCCTCCGACCGATCGGCGGCCAGACTGCGGGCCAACCGCCGCACGGCGGCGGCGTGAAGTTCGAAAAGCTCCCCGAAGGCAGCGTCCTCCCCATCACGGAGACGCTGGAGCAATGCCTGCTCGTCGGATTCCGAGGCCGCCTGAAGCGGCACCGTGCCCTGCTCGGTCATCCGGCCAGGCACCTCCTCCCCGAAGGACTCACCATTCGGTCGAATGGGGACACCATACGGAGGTATGCAGCCGTCGTCACCCCTTGTACGCCAGGTGTGACACCGAAGCACCTGTAGGGGTGGGTCGAAACCGCTACAGACGGTCGGTGTATGGTTGTTCCACTGCTTCAAACGAGTGCCGGAGCAGAGCAAGACATGCGGATGTAGCGCAGCTGGTAGCGCATCACCTTGCCAAGGTGAGGGTCGCGGGTTCGAATCCCGTCATCCGCTCGCACGCGGGCACCGCGTGCGCAGGTAAAGCCTGCGCCGCAGCGTACTCGCCACAATTCCCGGGGGCCCGAGCCCCCGGAACCTCACGTTCCTTGTATCCCGCGTTGGCGAGTCGGTTCTCGGGCGCGTCGATCGTTTCGATTACTAAGTGCTACAGGTTCGGTGAGTGGGGTCACACGACCGTAGTAATTCGGATTTGTGCATATGTGGGCTGGAGAACGAGAAGCCGGCCATCTCTCGTCGATCGAGCCTTCCGCCGAAGAGGACCGCTCAGATCTCGTAGCCGTCCATCACGGTCGGCGCGACCGGGGACAGGTGCTCGTCGCCGCGCTCGGTGACCAGGCCGCGGGCCATCCGGTACACCTTGAATTCGTTGTCGTGCTCGGGATCCTGGTCGTCCCAGACGTGCAGGAGGCCGTAGGAGCCGGGCGCGAGGTCGCCGACGCGGGTGAACAGGTCCACCAGCTCGGGTGCGATCGCCGTTCCGTGTTTGTCCATGCCGCCCAGGTGCAGCACCGGCACCCCGGCCGCCCAGCGGAGGTCGAGCAGGTCGCCGTCGTCGAAGTCGCGGACGGCACGGTGCACCCGCTCGACGATGCGCTCGAGCAGCGCGGCGTCGTCGTCACCGGAAGGGCTCGCTTGGATGGTCACCCACCCGTGGTATTCGAACACCCGCCTGAGTTTAGGCAGGTCCGTCCGCCGGACGGTGGTCAGCCCGCCATCGCGGCCGGTGCCCCGTTACGCCGCAGCGCGTTCTTGAAAACCCGGTCGCCGTGCTTTTCGAAGGCGGGCACGAGCTTCTCGCCGTAGACGCACAGGGTCCGTTCCCAGGGGTGACCGAGCGTGCCGAAGCGGAAGTCGTTCGCCAGGAACATGTGATAGTCCGTGCGCGGGAACACCGGGACCGGCCACGGGTCGAGCGCGGCGTGCCGATGGGGGTAGAAGCGGTACGACTGGTGCTGCCAGTGCAGCACCCAGACCCACTCGTCCTCGGCGACGCAGTCCTTCAGCGCCGAGAGGGCGACGCGGGCGACGTCGTTCTGCTCGACGGCGTACGGGCCGACCCGGAATTCGGCCGAGGCGCGGTCGAGGCCGCCGGGCGCGAGATCCCACGCGACGGACGGGGCTGGTTCGCGGAAACCCGGCCAGGCGTGCGCGTAGGTGCTCGGCCAGAACGCGAGCTTGTCGTAGACCCAGTACCAGGCGGGCTCATCTGCGACCCTGGAGATGGCTTCCCAAGCGTTGTTCACGAGCGACCCTCGGTGGTTCGGCCGATTAAGACTGGGAAAGCTTCGTGTTCGGGGACCAAGTTGTCCAGCTCGTGGGCATTCTCCGTGAAACTGTCACCTGATCAGGTGTCTTGCGCCGCCGCCGGAACCATGAGAATGACGGTGCGTGAACGGCGAGCCCACGGAACGCGGGCTCGCCGTCGATCGATCATGCGGCCGCCTCCCAAAGACTCATGAAGGCCGATGCCTCACTCCGCACCCACGGCCGCACCTTGTCGCGATCACGCGGCGACAAGGCGAACTCCTTCGATCGCCGGACGTCGACGACCAGCGGACGCCCGCCCGGCCGCAGCTCGTCCATGGTCTGTTCGAGCAGCCACAGCACCATCTGTGCCGCGTCCCGGCTCAACGGCTCCTCCTTGAAATAGAGCCAGGTCACGTAGACGGGGCCGTCGCCCTTGCGCAGGCCGAGATGCGGATTGATACCCACCTCGAGCGAGCCGAGCCGCCATCGTGACCGGCCGACCTCGACCAGCCGCAGGTCACGCCGCCCGACGTAGCGCAGCCAGCCGTTGGCGATCTCGGTGTAGTGCGGCCGCGTGCGCTCGTCCGCGTTCTCGACCAGTGCCCGCAGTACCTCGCGATCCCGCCCGGAGATCCGCCCGGCACGGATCGCGTTCGCGGCGCGGAGGTAGAAGTTGAACCCGCCCCGGGCCGGGTCCTCGTACTGACGGCGCCAACGCCGGACGAACGAGGAACGCGAGGGACCCGAGCTCGTGCTGTACCCCACGAACGTGGGCAGGGTGATGTAGGCCATCCGTGTCTGCCTTTCGCCGCTGTTCCTGCTGTACAACGACCATTTTAGAACACATGTACGACAGAAAACGGGGCTTTACGGGTGACGCGGTGAAGGAGGCCAAGGTCCTTCGAGCAACTCGGCCGACTCCTCGAGGATCGGCACCTCGCAGACGTCCCTCGGGGTCAGGTCGGTCGGGATCCAGTGCTCGAGCATCGCCGACCAGCGCGTGATCCCGCGCAACGCCTGGGGCGACCCCAGCAGCTCGCCGACTTCGCTGACCAGGGCGCCGCCGGCCGCGGGCGAGAGGCGTCCTTGGACCATCGCGGTGAGCCAGCCGTGGATCAGCAGCCAGCGCGCGGCCGTCGGATCGGCGGGCAGTTCGAGGCCCAGTTCGTCGACGACCTGGTCGAACGCCTTGTCGACGGCGGCTTCGGCGGTGGATTCGAGCCCGGCGAGCAAGGGGAGGGACGGGGTGTCGAGTCCGGCGACGATCGCGTCCAGCCCGGCCTCGACCAAGTGGGAGGTGCGGACGTCACGTCCGGCGAGCCTGCCGATGGCCAGCTCGCGCAACGCGCCACGACACGCGTCGATCTCCGTCACCCGGTCCTACCCACGTCCGCCACCGTACCGCCAGTGGCGGTCGGCGGCGGCTGACCAGCCGAAAGAGCATCACACCGGGGAGAGCCGCGGAGTGATTCGAATATCGAGATCGGCTTCGAGCGCATGCGCCAGTCGCTCCAGCACCGGAATGGTCGGGACCGTTCCGCCCGCCTCGAACCGCGCGACTGCGGACTGCGTCATCCCCGCCCTCGTGGCGAGCATCGTCTGAGACCAGCCACGTGCCTCACGCATTTCACGCACCGTCATGCCCAGGACATAAGCCAGCTTCGCGGCCTCGTACGCGTCAGCGGCGCCGGGCTCCGCCATCCGCCGCTCGCGAAGCCTCCGCCAGTCGGTCCGATCAGCCATCGATCTCACTCCTCTCCTCACTCATCGACCGTGTGCTCCCGGGCAACGCATCGCCACATCGCCTTGCGCGCCCGTCGCACCTCACGCTCTTCACGCATGCGCGTTTTCCGGAACTCGGTCAGCAACACGATTCGCCGGCCGGACGCGATCCAGTACGTGATCCGCACGGCTTCTCCATCCAGATGAAACCGCAACTCCCGCAACTTGCCGTCGAGCTGTCGCGTGTACGGCTCGCCGAGCAACGGGCCCTGCTCCGCGAGCAAATCCACGTAGAAAGCCACTGTCGCGAAGTGCGCCGTGGACAAACTCTCCAGCCAGTCACGAACCTCCGGCTCCAATTCCACGGTACCCCATGTCATAGCTTTGATGCTATAAGTCCAGGTAGATCCACTTACGAGCGATTCGTTTGCGCTCCGGCAAAGCCGCGAGCGCTGCCGAGAGATCAGTGCTGGACCAGGTCGTGAGTGGACGCAAGAATGAGGAAAGACCACATCAACCACCCATAAGGGTGCATGCAACACTGGCTGCCCACACCCGGCGGCAGGGGGCTAAATGAGCTGGCAAGACGAGCTTCGACAGCTGGACGTCGAGCTGGCCGCGGGTCGTATCGGGCACGCCGAACACCGCAGGAAGCGCGACGAGCTTTTGGCGGAGGCCTCCGGTGGGACGATGCCGTCGCCTGTGCCCTCGCCGCTGCGGCGCCCCGGCGGGACGTGGCACAGCACCAATCCCGCCGCGCGCCCGGTCGAGCCGTCCGCGGTCACGGTCCAGCAGCCCCAGCCGTACCAACGGACGCAGCCGGTCCACACGCCGCCGCCGACCGTCGGGGAGCCCGAGAAGAAGGCCGCCATCCCGCGGATCGCGGACCACAAGACGACCGCGCCTTCACCCGCCGACATCAATCCGACGGTCTACCTGCGTGCCGCGCCGCCCGCGAAGAACCCATCGCCCACCGCCGCACTGAACCGGCCGCTTCCGCCCCTGGCGCCCGAGCCCGGCCCGAGTCACTACGCGCCCGCGGAGGACTACGCGGTCGTCGGGAAACGCAAGCCGACTTGGCTGTTCATCGGTGCCGGAGTGCTGGTCGTGCTGGCGTTGATCATCGGCGGGACGCTGTGGCTGGGCTCGTCTCAGTCCTCGAACGTCGCCGAGCAGCCGAGCATGGCCCAGCCGCCGGGCGACCTCACACCGTCGGGCCGACCTGACAGTGCCCAGACGCCGTTGGAAGACCGGCTGCCCGCGCTGCCGGGGACACCGTCGAAGGACAACTCGACGATGTCGGTCGCGAAGGGCGTCGAGCTCAACTTCTACTCGAAGGCCGCGGGCGACTTCCTCGCCTCCAAGAACGTCGCGTCCATCACCTACAAGGGTTCGAACGAGGGTACGAACAGTTACCTCGTCCTGGTGATCCCGGCGAACGACGCGAAGGACGCGGCCGCGATCGTCAAGTACTTCCGGGGGAACTCGATCAACGCCGGGCTGCGCGAGCAGCGCGTCGGCGATCGGCTCGCCCTCGTCGGCGCGAACAAGAACGGCCAGCTCAGCGGCTTCGGTTACGTCTCCGGGACGATGGCCGTGACGACTTGGGTCTCGCAGCCGCTCGGCGGCGACCCGCAAGCGCTCGACACCCGGCTGGAGCAGACGCTGACCTCGTTGGACACCGTTCTGCCGTCGAACTGAGAAGCACAGGTCGCGGGGAGATCACGATTCGACCCGCGAGGGCGTATCGACTCCGGGCAGTGCAGAATGTGCGAGGTCACCGCAGTGGTGGTATCGCGACGGCCGGGAGCATTCCCGCCGGAAATTCGGAAAAGGGGGCCGGTGGTGTCCTGGCAGGAAGAGCTGCGCAATCTGGACGAAGAGCTCGCATCTGGGCGGCTCTCCGCCGACGATTACCGGCTCCGCCGTGACCAGGTGCTGTCTTCGGCGGTCGCGTACGGCGACCCCGCCCAGCAGCAGGTCCAGCAGCCCGGTCAGCAGCCGCAGCAGCCGTTCCAGCAGCAACAGCCGCCCGCTCCGCAACAGCAGCAGGCGCCGCAGCAGCAGCCCGGCCAGCCCAGCGCCGACTCGACGCAGATCATCGCGCCGGTGAACCAGCCGCAGGGCGGTGAGGGCGAACGCACCCAGGTCGTCCCGAACTGGCAGCAACAGCAGGCGGACCCGAACCGCACCCAGGTCGTGCCGCCGGTGGCGTCGCCGCCGGGTGGTTTCCCCCAGCAGGGCCAGGCCTCGCCCGCGGGCGGCTTTCCGCAGCAGCACCAGGGCTATCAGCAGCAACAGCCGCAGCAGCAGGGCTGGACCGACGACAACGACGTCAGCCCGCCGTGGGGTGGCTCGGACTTCCCGCCGATCTCGCCGGTCGGCAGCACGGAATGGGTCAAGCAGGGCCCCGAGGTGTTCGAGGACAAGCCCAAGGGCAAGGGCGGCAAGATCGCGATCATCGTGATCGTCGCCGTCCTGGTCCTCGGCGGTCTGGGCGTCGGCGGTTACTTCGCCTTCTCCGGTGGCGGTGACACCCCGCCGGACCCGACGGCCGCGACGAAGCCCGCCCCGCCGTCGCCGTCACCGACCAAGCCGAAGACGCCGGAAGAGTTGCTGTTCGAGAAGATCCCGGAGCAGGCCGGTAAGGAGGACTCGAAGAGCGGCGCGATCCCCGCGGCCCAGCTCGCCGAGATCGCCGGGCTGGAGAAGGGCGAGGCGGATCTGGTCATCGCGGCCGGCGTGAAGCAGGTCGCGTACCGCGGCTCGCAGAAGGAGCCGGACGAGACCGGCCCGCAGCCGGCGAAGATCTCGGTCACGGTCATCCCGCTGACCAGCCCCGGCGCCGCGGCCGATCTGGTCAAGCAGCTTCGCCAGTACCAGGCGACCAACGGGTTCGTGCAGATCACCGAGCCGCTGCCGGGGATGCCTCCGAAGCTGAACTTCCAGAAGAAGATCGACGGCGACAAGGGCACCTATCGGGGCACCTGGATCAGCGGAAACAACATCGTCCGCGTCGACATCCTGCAGAACCCGCTCGGTGGCGAAGAGGGCGAGAAGGCGTTGAGTGGCACGTACCAGCGCGCGATGAAGAAGACGCTGGAAAACTACGCCGTCACCGGCTGATCCATGTCCGCGGCGACGGCACGGTTGCTCACCACCTTGCTCTCCCTGACCGAGGACACCGGTTCGCTGTCCGACGAGCTGCACTTCGCCGGTCAGGGCGCCGCCGAGAGGGTCCAGCTCGACCATGGCGCCGCGAACGTCCTCCGGGCGCTCGTGCTGCCGAAGGCGGCGAAGGTCCTGGAGGTCGGCGCCGGTTTCGGTGCTCTCACCAGGTATCTGGGCGAGGTCTCGGCGACGGTGCACGCCGTCGAGGCCGACCCGGTCCGTGCCGCCGCGGTGCGGTTCCGCACCCACGAACTCGGCACGGTCTCGGTGCACGACCGGCCGCCGTCCGACGGCTACGACCTCGTCGTCGTCCAGCAGCCGTACGCGACACGGGGTCTGTTGGAGTCGGTTCGCGAGCGGTTGTCGCCGATGGGCGCCGTCGTGGTGCTGACGTCTTCGCGCGCTGTCGCCGGGACGTTGGCGACGGCTGGCCTCGAAGTCCAGCGTGAGTTGCTCTGTTCCCCCGGTCACGAGGTCGCCCGCGCGGTACGGAGCGAGCGGATCGACACCGAACTGCCCCGGCTGTCCGCGGCGATCACCGGTGGTCCCGCGAACGGCCTCGCCCTGCTCTGTGGCCCCGGCGCCGCCGCGCTCTGGCCGGCCTTCCGGCTCGCGACCTACTTCAACACCGCCGAGCGCGCCGCGTTCGCGTGTACGCGCGCCGACGTAGTGCGCACCGGTGAAGGTGCCGAAGTCCGCCGCGTGCCGCTGGTGCCGTCCTCGCCGGTGGCCGGGATCTCGGTCGGACCGTGCACGGACAAGGTCTACGACGCCCCGACGATGGTCGAAGTCCTGCTCGACGAACCGGAGCGGGTCGCGGAGCTGCTCACCGGCTGGCGGGATCTCGTCCGCGCGGAGGCGGCTCGCGGGGTCGAGGCGCTGTGGGATCTGGTGCCGCACAACGTCCTCGTCGACGGTGCGGTGCTGCGCCCGATCGATCTCGAATGGCGGCACGCGGGCGCCGGAGTGCCCGAAGTGATCGAGCGCGGGGTGCTGGTGCTGGCCGACAAGCTCACCGACGCGGGCTGGTCCGCGGCGGCGGACGACGGCTCGATGCGCGATCTGGCGGGCTGGCTCGGCGTGCTGATCGGCCTCCATCCCTCCTTTGTGGACGGTGCGCTGGAGCGTGAAGTGGCCTTCTCCACGATCGGCTCGTGCGGCGCCGCGCACGGCACCGACGAGGTACGCGCGGCCATCGCCGGGATTTGGCGAACACGCCTGGCGCGGACCGTCCACGAGTACCGTTCCACGAAGGTCGGCGCCGCTGTGGCGGCGAACGAAGACGAGGTAGCGAAGCGATGACGAGCCTGCATACCGCCGGCATTCTGACCCCGGACCGGCCTGTCGGGCATCTGTTCGAGCTCCGGGGCTGGACGACCGGGATCAGCCGGATCGACGAGATGTCCGTGACCATCGCGGACGTCAAGGCGGACCTGTCCCCCGAGTCGTGCCCAGGCGCGCCCGAAGGCACTTTCGGCTGGCGTGCGGTCCCGGCCTCCGCGGTCCCCGCGGGCACTCAGGAAATCGTCGTCGCCGGCCCGGACGAGCGCGTGCTGAACCGGGCGACCGTCCACGTCGGAACACTGCCGGGTGAAGAACCGCTCTGGCTGGGCGAACTCAAGACTCCGAAGCAGGACAAGGTCGCCGAAGGGCGAGTCGTCCATGTGACGGGTTGGGCCTTGTTGCAAGGGCGGGCGCCCAGCTTGATCGAGATCATGGTCGAAGGCGGCGGCACGGTCAGGGCGCGCACCCGTCTGCCGTGCAAGGACGTTCCCGAGGAATTCCCCGGTTTCGACGACGCCGCGGTGAGCGGATTCGAGGCGCGGGTGCCCGTCGACCTCCCGTACGGCGGAGAGCGGACGCTGTCGCTTCGCGTCCGATACCGCACCGATGGCGTCGGCGAGGTCGTATCGGCGAAGCGCACCTTCACGCTTCGCAACCCTGCCGCGGATCTGGACGACGCCGAACGCGCCGACGAGCTGGCCGAGGACACCGCCCGCGCGATGGCGCGGGTGAACATCCCGACCGACCCGAAGCACGTGCTGGTGTTCACGCACAGCCTCAGCGTCGGCGGCGGGCAGCTGTGGCTGCAGGAACTGCTGAGCCGGATGGTGACCGACCACGGTTGGCAGGTCAGCCTGGTCAGCGAGACCGACGGCCCGCTGCGCGCGGACTGCCGCGAACTCGGCATCCCCGTGCACGTCACGACGCACTACCGGAGCCAGACGGTGCCCGCGTACGAAGGGCATGTCGCCGAGCTGGCGCGCTTCGCGAAGTGCTCCGGAGCGGGCGTCGCGCTCGTCAACACTCTCGGCGGCTTCGTCGGCGCCGACGCGGCGAAGCGCGCCGGGATGCCGACGGCGTGGGTCATCCACGAGAGCTTCTCGCTGCCCGCGTTCGCCTACCAGAACTGGGGCCCGGCGAAACCGCCCGCCGCGGTCTGGCAGCGCTGGGAAAGCACCCTCGCCGAGGTCGACAAGCTGCTGTTCGTCGCGGACGCCACACGCGAGATGTTCCTGCCGTACAGCAAGCCGGAACGCTGCCGGACCGTCCGCTACGGCACGCCGATGCACAAGTTCGGCGGCAGGACGCGGTCGGAGACGCGGCAGCAGGCGCGCGACATGCTCGGCTACTCGCCGGACGACATCGTGCTGGTCAACATCGGCATCGCGGAATCCCGCAAGGGGCAGGCGCCGCTGATCTCGGCGATGGAGCGGATCCACAGGATCCACCCCGAGGCGAAGCTGTCCATCGTCGGCCTGCACCCGTCGCCGTACGGGCTGGCGATGGAGGAATCGGTCGAACGCGCGGGCCTGGAGAGATCCGTCAGCCTGGTGCCGATCCAGCCGGATCCGCTGCGCTGGCTGCAGGCCGCCGACATCTTCGTGAACAACTCCGACATCGAGTCGCTGCCGCGCTCGATCCTCGAAGCCGTGTCCTGTGGCGTCCCGGTCGCGGCGACCGACGTGTTCGGCGCGCGGGAGATGATCGTCGACGGCGAGACGGGCTGGCTGTTCGAGACCAACGACGTCGACGCGCTGACCGCGGCGTTGCTGCGCGCGCTGGGCACGTCGGCCACGCGCCGCCGCGAGATGGCCAAGGCCGCGCACAAGAAGCTGCTGCCGTGGCTCGACCCGGCGGGCTACGCGCGCGAGTACTCCGAAATCCTGACCGAACTGAGTGGGGGCGTTCATGTCTGACACCGACATTCCCGGCCGTGTCCAGGCGGAGCTGACCCGGCTCCGTGCCGAACGGCAGGTCTTCACCGCCGAGCAAGACCGGCTGAAGGCGAAGCTGGCCGAAACCGAGCACGAACTGCGCGAGGCCACCGCCTCCGCGCCGGACGAAGGCGAGTCCGCCGCCATCCAAGCCGTGTTGAATCAAAAAGTGGCTTCGCAGCAGGAAGAGCTCGACGTCGCCAAAGCGCGGCTTCAGGCGCTGGAGGCCGAGGTCCTGCTCGCCCACCAGCAGCGTGACTCGCTGCGCGCGGAGCTGAAGACCTGCCGCGAGGAGCGGGACAAGCTCCGGCTCGCGCTGCTCGACGCCGAACTCGTGGTGTCGGCGGGCGTCGCCGACGCGGACGTCCTGCCCGGCGGCGAACCGTCGGTCGACCGGCAGCGCCTGCTCAACGCCGAACGGCTCGCCGCCGAGATGGCAAGAGAACTCGACGCCACACGCCGCACCGTCAGCTGGCGGGTGACCGCTCCGCTGCGGGTCGTGCGAAAGAAGATGGACCGGCCGTGACCGAACTCTGCTTCGTGTCCGCCGAGGGCGGTTCCGCCTTCATGGAGGAGCTCTTGGAGGTGGTCGCCGACGCCGTGCGCACGGCGGGCGGCAAGGCGAGGACCGCGATCGGCGCGTACCCCGAGTCCGACGGCGACACGGTGTACGTCGTCGTCCCCCACGAGTACTTCGTGACCGTCCCGGACGCCGACTTCCCGACCGCCGCGCAGTGCCGCCGCACCATCGGGTTCTGCGTGGAGCACCCCGGGACGGCGACCTTCGAGCGCAACGCGGAACTGCTGTCCATCCTGGGCGGCGCCGTCGACATCAACACCGATTCGACCGCCGAACTGCGGCGGCGCGGGATCACCGTCGAGCATTTCCAGCTCGGCTACACCCCGCTGTGGGATCTGTGGGGCGGAGACCTCGACGCTCCGCGCGACCTCGACGTCACCTACCTCGGCACGGCCGAACGGCGTCGGTCGATGCTGCTCGGCTCGTACGCGCGGGACCTCGCCGGCCTGCGGACGCGGCTGCTGACCCCGCCGCACGAGCCGATGACCGCCGCCCGCGTCGACTTTCTGCCCGGCAAGGCGAAATTCGAGCATCTCGCGCGGTCGCGGTTCCTGCTGAACCTGCACCGCGAGCGGAAGCAGACCCTGGAGTGGGTGCGCACGCTCGAAGCGATGACCAACGGCTGCGTGGTGGTCAGCGAGACGTCCGTCGACGTCGAACCGATGGTCCCCGGCGAGCACCTGGTCCTGGCGCGGCCGGAGTCGCTGGGCTCGGTCGTCGCCGCGCTCGCCGGCGAGCCGGAACGGGAGCGGCACCTGCGTTCGGCCGCCTATGGCTTCGTGAAGTCGCTGGACATGACGGCGTCCGCGCGGCGGCTGATCGAGCTGGCGTCCTCGCTGGGTTCGGCGCCCGCCGCGGACATCGCCCCGGCGCGGGCGCGGGCGACGAGCCTGCGGAATCCGGAAAACGCGCTGGCGATCGACACCCCGTCGTTCGACGCGCGGTTCGCGGGCGACCGGTCCGCCGCCGGACCTGCCTCGGCAAGCGGGACGGCGCTGTCGGCCCGGATCGCGCAGCGCGCGGCGGGGGCCCGGCGGGTCGCCTCGCGAACCTGGGAGCCTGCGGCGACGTCGATGGCAGGCACCGCCGACGTCGACGTGCTGATCGTGCGGCGGACCGGCGAAGCCGACCCGGACGATCTCGCGAACGACCTGATCACGGGTAGCGTGACCCCGCGGAAGGTGCTGGTCGGCGAGGACGGCGTGCACCCGTGGCCGCGGCCGCGCCCGTACGACGTCCTGCTGCACGAGGCCCCGCTCGGCCGCGGGCTCACCCGGAACTCGCTGCTGGAACGTTCGACGGCGTCGTGGCTGCTGGTGCTCGACGGCGGGATGCGGGCTTCGGAGTTCCTGCTGGAGCGGCTGCTGGCCGTTTCGGAGGGCGCCGACGTCGTGCACTGCCCGGTCGCGGATCCGGTGGACGGCCTGGTCGGCGCCCTGCCGCCGGAGGAACGGCGCCTGCGGACGCTGCCGTATCTCGGCAGCGGCTATCTGGTCCGGCGGTCGCTGGTCGACGAGTTCGGCGGGTGGAACACCGAGGTCCTGTTCGAAGGCCTCGAGGATCACCTGTTCTGGCGGCGGGTGGCCGCGTCGGCCCGGCCGACGACGCTGGTGCAGCAGATCCTGCTGCGGCGGCTGCGCCCGGATCCGGACTCGCGGCCGATGGACCTCGACCCGCATCGGGTGTGGGCGGCCGTGGGCGCTCTGTAGCTGCCCCGCGTGCAATGAAAGGTCCTTTCCTTGCAAAATTTGCGAGGAAAGGACCTTTCATTGCACGGGTAGTGGGCGTGGCGTTGGTCCGAAAGTGTGAGTTGGGCCGTGTCGGTGAACGTCCTCCCCCGCTGATGCGCCTTATGGGCAGAGCATCTGACGAGTTCGGATGCCGGCCGATAAGGAGCAGCCATGGCCTGGGAAATCGCCCTGGTCGCCGCGCTGGCCGTCGTGTTCGTCATACGGCTCGCGCTTCAACTGAGGCGCAGTTGACCCGATCTTGCGCACCCCGCGGCGCATGAAGGAGATGGACGGGGCTTTCCTCGTGGGAAGCCCCGTTCACCCCACCGCGATCCGCGAACGTTTCTTCAAGTGGATCGTCTTGTATCCGGTGCTCAAGAATCCTTCGTTCTTCAGCTTCGCCATTTCGGCGTTGACCGACGCGGGTGAAGCGCCGATCGCCGAGGCGATGTCCGTGTGGTTCAGCCCCACGTCGATCACGACGCCGTCCTCACCGGGAATGCCGTAGAGCGCCTGCATCCTGGTCAGGAACGCGGTCAGCCTGCTCCGGACCTTGGCCGTCGCGAACCCCAGTGCGACGTTCCGCAGGCGCAGCCGGACGGCCAGGTCCGCGGTGATCAGGGCCGTCATCCCGGGATCGTCGTCGAGCAGGGCGTGGAACGCGATCCTCGGGATCTCCAGCACGCGAACCGGTTTCGTGGCGATGTACGAAAGGTGGCTCGGCCGTCCGGCCAGGCAGTCCTCGACGCCGAGCACGTCGCCGGCACCGAGCAGGTCCACGATCATCGGCGGCGAACCGCCCTGGGCCGCACGCAGCGCCTTCACGTAGCCGGAGCGCGGGATCAGCACCGGGGGCGCCGGGTCGCCCTGGTGGAGCAGGATCGTGCCCGCCGCGTGATCGACGTGTTTGCCGAGGTCGAGCAGCCGACGGCGCTGCCGTTCGGTGACCGCGGCCAGGAAGTCCCCGCCCATCAGCCGACCGCCGGAAGCGGGCCGGGTGTCTTTGCCGTCAATGGTGACTCCCAGTGAGAGAAAAAGGTGAATCGATTTCTTGCCCGGCCGGGTGAGAATCACGTCGGGTAGGTGAAATCCCCCCTGCCGTTCAGCCGGAGACTAATGCTCAGCGCCATTGCGACAAAGCAACACGGAGCGAGCAGAACCCGTCCAGGGAGCGATTTCGCGACGGAAAGTAACCGTTATCCCGACGGTCGGACGGCGGAAAAATCACGCACCGTGCACGCTCACGAGAGCGGAATCCCGCGCGATACCGCTGGATTCGTCAGGAAATCAGGGTTAGCCGTACATCCATCTGATTTCGAACCGGCGATCGGAATCCGGCCGGACTCCTGGTGGAGACGAAGAAGAGGCATGAGTGACGTCTATGCACGTGCAGATGCACGACCTAAGTCAGGGCGTATGCCGAGTCGGTCGGGTAGCGAATTAACGGACTGTCGACGTCAGGCCGCGCTTGACGACTCCCCGTCACGGCGGAGGTTTTTCGGCGATCTCAGCATTTTGGGGGAATCTCAACCCCGGCGAGGGCTGACCAGCCCCGATTCGTAGGCGAGCACCACCAGCTGCGCCCGGTCGCGCGCCCCGATCTTGGTCATGATGCGGCTGACGTGCGTACGCGCGGTGGCCGTCGAGATCACCAGATGCGCCGCGATCTCGTCGTTCGACATGCCGCCGGCGACCAGGCCGAGGACCTCGCGTTCGCGGTCGGTGATCTCGCGGACGGCGCTCACGTCGATGCGGCGGTTCTCCGGGCGGTCGACGAACTCCGCGATCAGTCGCCGGGTCACGGTCGGCGCCAGCAGCGCCTCGCCCGCGGCCACCACCTTCAGCGCCCGCAGCAGCTCCACCGGATCGGTGTCCTTCAGCAGGAACCCGCTCGCACCGGCGCGCAACGCCTCGTAGACGTACTCGTCGACGTCGAAAGTGGTCAGGACCAGGACCTTCACCCCAGCCAGTTCGGGATTCGCGGTGATCCGCCGCGTCGCTTCGAGCCCGTCGATGCCCGGCATGCGGACGTCCATCACGACGATGTCCGGCCGGTGCTCGACGGCGGCCGCGACCGCCTGCTCGCCGTCCCCCGCCTCGGCACAGACCTCGAAGCCGTCTTCGGTCTCCAGCAGCACCCGGAAACCTGCGCGGACCAGCACCTGGTCGTCGGCGAGAACCACCCGGATCGTCATTCTTCCCCCTTGATGGGCAGGTCCACGCGGACCTGGAAGCCGCCGTTCACCACCGACGTCGTGAGCGCGCCGCCCAGCGCGGCCGCCCGTTCGGACATCCCGCGCAGCCCGTGCCCGGGCGCGGGTTCGACGGCGCCACGGCCATCGTCGCGGACGAGCAGCGTCAGCGCACCGGTTTTCCGCTCGAACCTGACGTCGACACCCCGCGCCTGGTTCGCGTGGCGGACCACGTTCGTCAGCGATTCCTGCAGGATCCGGTACGCGGCGCCGTCGACCGGGGCGGGCAGCTCCCCCGGCTCGCCGTCGACGCGGACCTCCAGCCCGGCGGCGCGGGCGTGCTCGAACAACTCGTCGGCCTGGGCGAGGCTCGGCGCGGGCGCCTTGTCCTCCCCGGACCGCAGCACGGCCAACGTCGCGCGAAGGTCCTTCAGCGCCGAAGCGCTCGCTTCCTTGATATTCAGCAACGCCTCTTTCGCCTGCTCAGGACGTCTGTCGGCGACGTGCGCGGCGACCCCGGCCTGGACGTTGATCATCGCGAGGCTGTGCGCGACGACGTCGTGCACCTCGCGGGCGATGGTGAGCCGCTCCTGCTCGGCCATCCGGTGCCGATGCTCGTCGGCCTGTTCGCGGCGGGCCCGCGCGGCGGCCATCCCGTTGCGCACCGCCGTCCCGACCCCGACGACCGCGATCACCCAGACCAGGCCCAGCCCGGTCCGCAGGTCGAAGCCGGCGAACCCGTGCCGGACGAACAACGCGACCCCCGCCACCGCCAGCAGCGCTCCGCCGGTGGACCCGGCGACGACCGGCCCGCGGATCTTGGTGAGCAGGAAGAGCGCGATGGTCGGCAGCACGATCGCCGGACCGCCCGGGTTGCCGGACGTGTAATAGCCGAGCGTCAGCGCGGACGTGAGCAGGAAGATCGTCATCGGGAAGCGGTGCACGATCAGCAGCGGCACCGCGATGGCGACCAGCCACAGCACCCCGGTCGAGGTCAGCTGCGGCGCGCCCGGCTGCCAGCGCGAGGCGCCGCTCGTGGCGCCGAGGACGAACCCCAGCGGCAGCACCACGCGCAGCACGCGGCCCACCCAGGGACTCCACGGATACCGTTCCTTCAGCAGCACAGGACGAAAGCTACCCGGGGCGGGGGCGTGTCGCGTCCGTTGAAAAGCGGCTTCCCGGCTACGCCGCGTGCGGTAGCCGCCGACCGAGGATGCGTCTTTCGTTTTTTCGATTACCTTGGTGGTACCCGAGGGAGGCGACATGACATCGACGATCGAACAGCACACCGTTCTGCCGCCATCCGCCACCGAACCGGACGCCCGCCGGGAGCTCCGGCGGCTCGACGAGTTCATGATCGCGACCTCGCCCGCACATCAGGCGAAATTGGTGGGCCCGGACGGCAGCGAGGTGGCACTTCCCGAGCAGGTCTACGACGTGCTTCGGGACGTCGTGAAGGCGATGTCCCAGGGCTTCGCCATCAACGTCGCGCCGTTGAACGCCGTCCTGACCACCCAGCAGGCGGCTGACATGCTCAACGTCTCCCGGCCGACGCTGGTCAAGCTTCTGGAATCCGGTGAGATCCCGTTCGAGAAACCGGGACGTCACCGGCGGGTTCTTCTCAGCGACTTGCTCGACTACCGGGCGCGTTCCCGTGCGGAACGGCAAGGAATACTCGATGAGCTGACAGCTTCGGCGAGCCGGGACGGCAGCGATGACATCGTCGACGGGTTCGTCCAGACTCGCTAGCCGTGCCGTTTCCCGCCTTCCTCGATGCTTGCGTGCTCATTCCGATCCGGTTGACGGATCTGTTGCTGCGGCTGGCGGAGGCCGGCACTTATCGCGCTCTGTGGTCGGGCGAGGTGCTCGACTAGGTCACGGCTACGAGCCGCTGATTCCGACCATGACCAACCACCCGAAGGACAGGCACGTCCTCGCGGCCGCGGTCCGCGCGAACGCCGCCGTGATCGTGACGGCGAATCTCAAGGACTTCCCGGCCTCGGCTCTCGAACCTCACCAGCTCGAGGCCGTGCATCCGGATGACTTCCTGCTCGATCAACTTGATCTGTATCCGGCGGCCACACTTCGCTGCCTGCGCGAACAGGTCAACGCCCTCGAACGGCCGCCGGAGACCTTGAGCGAGTTCCTCGAAAGATTCGAGAGAACGGTGCCCGCCTTCAGCAAGGAATCACGTCGTCTGCTCGACGGCGGGTAGCCGCCGCAGGACCGAGACCATCATCAGCACCCCGCCGGCCACCTGCACGGCCAGCACCGCCGCGTGATCCGCGGCTCCCATGGTGAGCGCGGCGAACAGGCCCCACGCCCCGGTGCCCGCCATCGCGCCGGCGCCGGTCCACACCAGTACCAGCCGCGGCCAGAACCGCCCTCGCGAAACGTTCGCCAGCGCGAGAACGGCGAGGAGCGTGAGCACGGCGATCACGATGTCCTGGCCACGAGCGGCGATACCGCCGGGGCCGAACGCCCAGATCGTGTGAAAGGCCGCGCAGACGAGTGCGGCGGCGACGCCGAGCACACCCGCCGCGCCGATGGTCCCCGGCTTCACGGTGCCGGTGACGACGAACCACCAGCGATCGCGGGCGTAGAGCACGAACGCGGTCAGCAGCAGGATCCCCTGCCAGGCGAAACCGCCGTAGACGACGGCCCAGACCCAGTTCTCCAGCGGCATTTCGGCCAGTTGAGCGGTCGACAGGTCGGCGACGATCACCGGGAGGTCCAGCACGATCGGCGCGAGCAGCCCGGTGCCGATCCAGATCGGGAACAGGACGAGCGGCGCGGGGATCCGCCGTCCCCAGGAGTAGGTGAACGCCAGCGCCAGTACCACCGCGACGACGTCCATCCCGCCGGTCGCCAGGTTCGCCAGCAACATCAGGTCGGAGTCCACAAAGGACGGATCTCGGAGGCCGAGGCTGCCTCCGGTGACCCAGGACGCCTTCAACGTCAGGTACGGGAGCGTGCCGAGGATCGCCGCGTAGCAGACGATCAGGCGAGCGCTGGAGATCTTGGGTGGAGCCATCGCTACGGTCATGCATCCAGCGTCGGCGTTCACGCCGCGGAAAGGCTCCCTCGCGAGCCTGGTCCGCCTCCCCCTTCAGAAGGAGCTGGGCAGTTTCGCCGCGGTCTCTTCGTCCGCCGGGGTCAGCGTCGCCAGGGAGATCTCGGAACGCCGCCCGAGGTACAGGTACGAGAATTCGAACCGCAGCAGGCCGACGTCCGGATGCAGGTATCGCTTGAGCACGATCCGTTCGGTGGAGACGTCGTGTTCCTTCCACATCCGCTCGAACAGCTCGGACTCCTGCCGCAGGCGTTTGACCAGGTTCTTCCACGCCGGTTCGGCGAGGTGCTCGGCCATCGCGGCGCGGAAACCGGCGACCACCCGGGGCAGGTTGAGCTCCCAGTCCGGGAGCCTGCGGCGCCACTCGGGATTGGTCAGGCACTGGATGAGCGTGTTGCGCTCCTCGAACGGGATGTCGTCGAGGCCGCCCATCAGCCAGTCGTAGGCGCGGTTGTACGCGAGGATGTCGCACCGCGCGTTGCGCACGCAGACCGGGAACGGCTCCAGCTTGTTCATCATCCGGTGGATGTTCTGGCTGAGGAGCTTGCAGTCCTTCTCCAGCGGCGGTTCCGGCGCGCCGGCGAGGGTGAACAGATGCGTGTGCTCGTGCGGGTCGAGCCGCAGGGTGCGGGAGATCGCGTCCAGCACCTGCTCGGACGCGTTGATGTCGCGGCCCTGTTCGAGCCACGTGTACCAGGTGACCCCGACCCCGGCCAGCTGCGCGACCTCCTCGCGCCGCAGCCCCGGCGTGCGGCGCCTGCCGCTGATCGGCAAGCCGACTTGATCAGGCGTGATGCGCTCGCGGCGGCTGCGCAGGAACGCGGCCAGCTCGTGCCGCCGCACTTCGGCCACTCGCGAATCGACGGTCATGGTCACCTCATCAGGTTCGCAAAGCTCGAAGCCGGTTACCAGGTAGTGGTGGTACCAGGATAAACACACTCCTGGTACCAGGGTCGCGATCGGCTGATCGTGGTACTCATGACTTCGACGCAAGTTCCGGCGACGCCCGCGCGCGTCACCGCCGGCCCGGCCCTGACTTCGGCGGGCCTGGTCACCGTGCTGCTGGGGGCGGCACTTCCGCTCATCGACTTCTTCATCGTCAACATCGCCCTGCCCGCGATCGGTTCGGACCTCCGCACGTCGTCGGCCACCTTGGAACTGGTGGTCGCGGCCTACGGGATCGCCTACGCCGTCCTGCTCGTCGTCGGCGGACGGCTCGGCGACGCCTTCGGCCGCCGCAAGCTGTTCCTGATCGGGCTGACCGCGTTCACGTTCACCTCTCTGCTCTGCGGAATCGCGCCGACGGCGTTGACGCTGGTGCTGGCACGGGCCGCGCAGGGGGCGGCCGCCGCGCTGATGCTGCCGCAGGTGCTGTCGATCATCCAGGCGGCGACCACCGGCGAACGCCGCTCCAAGGCTCTCGGTCTCTACGGCGCGACAGCAGGGCTTTCGATGGTGCTGGGCCAGTTCCTCGGCGGAGCGCTGGTCGCCGCCGATCTCTGGGGTACCGGCTGGCGGCCGATCTTCCTGGTCAACGTGCCCGTCGGCATCGTCGGTCTGGTGGTCGCGCGGCGGCTGATCCCGGAGAGCCGTTCGCGGAACCCGATCGGCATCGACCGCCCCGGCACGGTCTTCCTGGCGATCGCGCTGGTGTCGCTGCTGCTCCCGCTGGCGGAAGGACCGGTGCTGGACTGGCCACTGTGGACGATCGCGTTGCTCGTCGTGTTCCCGTTCGCCGCGGCCGGATTCGTCCACGTCGAGCGCCGGATGGAACGCCGGGGCGGTGTCCCGCTGCTGCCGCCGTCGGTGATGCGGATGCCGAGTGTGCGCCAAGGCCTGCTGGTCGGGGTGCCGTTCTTCATCGGATTCAGCGCGTTCATGTTCGTGTTCGCGGTGACGCTGCAGGACGGCCTGCACCTGGGGCCGTTCGGTTCCGGCCTGGTGACGGCGCCGCTTTCGCTCGCGTTCTTCGCGATGTGCCTGGTCAGCAGCCGCCTGGTGACCCGGTTCGGGCAGCGGGTCGTGGCCGCCGGTCTCTCGGTGCAACTGCTCGGGCTGCTGGTGCTGATCGGGACCGTGCTGCTGGAATGGCCGAACCTGGGCGTGCTCGATTTCGCGCCGGGGATGCTGCTGTGCGGCCTCGGCCAGGGACTGGCGATGACGACGGTGTTCCGGATCGTGTTGTCGAAGGTGTCGCCGGAGATCGCCGGCGTCGGCAGCGGGATGCTCACGACGTCGCAGCAGGCCGCGATGGCGCTGGGCGTCGCGACACTGGGGACGTTGTTCGCGTCCGCCGGTGCCGGGCCACTCGGGATGAAGGGCGCGTTCGCGCTGGTCATCGGCATCCAGGCGGTGCTGACGGTCGGCGTGATCACGGTGGCGCGGCGGCTGCCGGACCCGCGGCTCTGAGAAAGTTCGGTTTCACCCGTCGGAGTTGTGGCTCCCCGAGCGACGATGGGGATGTGACGGAACCACGGGTGCATCGGGACCCGGCCTTCGCGCTGCTTTCGCTGTACGAGACGGCGTTGCCGGAGGTCTACGGGTACCTGCTGTCCCGGTGCGGTGATCGCACCCTCGCCGAGGAACTGACGTCGGAGACGTTCCTCGGCGCGGTGAGGGCCTGTCGCAAGGAGCTCGCACCGCCGGTGAGCACCGGGTGGCTGATCGGCGTCGCCCGGCACAAACTCGCCGATCACTGGCGGCGCAAGGAACGCGAGGAACGCGGGCTGCGGCTCGTCCACGAAGAGGAGTACACCGATCCGTGGGACGAACGGCTGGACGCGCTGCTGGCACGCGAGGTGCTCGCGTCGCTCGGGGCGCATCACCAAGCCGCGTTGACGCTTCGCTACGTCGACGGCCTCCCGGTCCCGGAGGTCGCCGAGCATCTCGAACGCACGGTGCACGCCACGGAGGCGTTGCTCGTGCGGGCCCGTGCCGCGTTCCGGCGTGCTTACCAGGAGAAGGAGGGTCGCGATGCCTGATCCATTCGACGCGCTTCGCGCGCCCTCGCAGCCTGTCGAGCCTGACCCGCTCTTCGCCGCCGAACTGCGCGACAACCTTCGTCGCGCCGTCCTGAACGGAGCCGAGATGACCGAAACACTCACCACCACCGATGCCGAAGTCCGCTCTTTGACGCCATATCTCGTGGTCACGGACGCCCGCGCCGCCCTCGACTTCTACGTCGAGGTGTTCGGGGCACGACGTCGATCCGACCCGATCGTGATGGAGGACGGTCGCGTCGGGCACGCCGAACTGGCCATCGGGGACAGCGTGCTGATGTTCGCGGAGGAGTTCCCCGAACTGGGCATCGTCGTGGCGCCCGCCGGTGGCCCGCTGATCCGGGTCGAGGTCGCGGACGCGCATGCTTCGGCCGCGCGCGCTGTGGAGCTGGGCGGAGAGCTGCGGCGTCCCGTCGCGGACGAGGGCCACGGACTGAGCGGAGAGATCAAGGACCCGTACGGCCAGCGGTGGCTCGTCGCGCAAGCGGCCCCTCGGCCGGCTTCCGGCGCTACGCCGATCCGGCACGGCGAAGCGGGCTACTTCACCTTCCAGGTCCCGGACGACGAACGCGCGAAGGCGTTCTACGGCGCCGTTCTGGGCTGGCAGTTCTCACCCGGACGGGTCGAAGGCGGTTGGGGTGTCGAAGGTTCCGGCCTGCAGGGCGGGCTCTGGGGCGGGCCGGGGCGGCAGGTGGGCTGGAAGGTCATGTACGCCGTCGACGACCTCGCCGCCGCCCTCGACCGTGTCCGCGCCCAGGGCGGCCAGGCGGGCGAAAGCGAACAGCAGCCGTACGGCCTGAGCGCCGAGTGCGTGGACAACCAGGGCATCGAATTCTGGCTCTGGGAACAGCCGCGCTCTTAAGTCACCACCCCACCCCCCACCACTCCCAGGGGGGCGACCCCGAAGCCAGTCTATCGCCGATGGGGTCTGGGAGGCGGACGTGAGTCGGGTTGTCCACAGGTGGGAGCCATTGTGGACAACCGCTTGCCGTGAAGGCCTCCTTCCCTACCCTGAAAATAGGGAAGGAGGCCTTCACGGCAAGAGTCAGCGGCCTGCCGCGTAGCCCTGCATGCCGCGTGCGTTCGCGGCGGCACGGAGCACGCCGCCGGACCGGGACACGGCCGAAAGCCGCCCGAGCGCCCAAGGCCCGGCGTCGACGACGGCGTGCCCGCGCTCGGCGAGGGCGTCCATTGTGGACCGACCGAGGCGTGACTCGACCACCAGTTCCCGCGGCGTCCACGAACGCGGATAGAACGAACTCGGGAACGCGGTGGTGTGCCACGCCGGCGAGTCGATCGACTCCTGCAGGTTCAGCCCGCCGAGCGTGTGCGCCAGCCAGAAACACAGCTGCCATTGGTCCTGCTGGTCGCCGCCGGGCGTGCCGAACGCGAGCACCGGCTCGCCGTCACGCAGGCCCATCGACGGCGAAAGCGTGATCCGCGGCCGCTTGCGTGGCGCCAGCGAATTCGGCAATCCCTGTTCCAGCCAGAACATCTGCGCACGCGAGTCGAGACAGAAACCGAGGTCCGGGATCGTCGGGCTCGACTGCAGCCAGCCACCCGACGGCGTCACCGAGATCATGTTCCCGGCCGCGTCGACGACGTCGATGTGCACGGTGTCGCCGCGAGTCTCGCCCAGCGGTCCGACCGTCGGCTCCCCCGTCGCACCGGAACCGGATTCCAGTCCGCGCAGCCTTTCGAGGATCGCGGGCAGCCGCGGCGAGGGTCCGCCGGGCCGCAGTTCGGCGGACGCCTCGTCGGTGATCAAGGCCCGGCGGGCGTCCGCGTACTCGCGGGAGATCAGCAGATCGATCGGCACGTCGGACGAGTCGCCGTACCAGGCCTCACGGTCCGCGAAAGCCAACTTCGCCGCCTCGACGGCCAAGTGCACCGTGCGTTCGGTCGGGATTCCGTCCACATAGGACAGTTCGTCACGCAGACCGTCCAGCAGCCGAGCCTGCTGCAGCAACGCCGGGCCTTGCGTCCAGGCGCCCATCTTCACCAGGCCCCAGTCCCCGAAGTCGACCTGCAGCGCGTCCTCGTACGTCGCTTCCCAGCCCGCGATGTCCTCGCCGGTGAGGAGACCGGCGTGATCGCGGCCGGAGTCGTCACGGAAAGCCTTGCGGCTGAACGCCTCGATCGCTTCGGCGACGAAGCCTTGCGACCACGCGCGGCGTCCGGCGTCGATCTGTGCCTCGCGGCCGCCGGCCGACTCGGCCTCGGCGAGCAGCCGCTCCCACGTGTCCGCGAGCGCCGGATTGCGGTGCAGGCCTTCGACCGGCTTGCCATCCCGCATCCAGAGCGCCGCGGACGTCGGCCAATGCTCGATGAAGAGGTCTTGGACCGCGCGGATCGTGTCGCCGACCCGGCTGACCAGCGGAATCCCGTTACGCGCATAGGAGATCGCGTAGCCGAGGACATCGCGCAACGACTTCGTGCCGTGATCCCGCAGGAGCAGCAGCCAGCCGTCCCACGCGCCCGGGACGGTCGCGGGCAGCAAACCGCTGCCGGGGATCAGATCGAGCCCCAGATCCGCGAAGTATTCGGGCGTCGCGGCCGCAGGCGAGACGCCCTGACCCGCGAGGACTCTCGGCGTCCGATCCGTCGCGGTGACGAAGATGCCGGGGACCTGCCCCGCCGGGCCGCACAGATGCGGCTCGGCGATCTGCAGGACGAATCCGGCGGCCACCGCCGCGTCGAAGGCGTTGCCGCCGTCTTCCAGCACCGCCATCCCGGTGGCCGAGGCCAGCCAGTGCGTCGATGCCACCATGCCGTGGGTGCCGGCCAGTTCCGGCCTGGTCGTGAACACGACGGTGATACTACGCTTTGCTAACTACTTTTTCAGTCCCAGTGGTTGAAGAGGGCCTCGCCGAGGTTCTCCGGCTTCCAGTGCTTCACGTCGGAGGGGGACATGTAGGGCCACTCCTCCAGGACGAGCGGCCCCTCGAGATCAGCTCGGCTGAACACCTTGGTGCCGGGAAGGATCTGCGAGACGATCATCAGCAACTCCGGTTCGTCGATGAAGGACGGCCGCCCATACGGCACGAAGCTGAGGAAGTACTCGTTCCCGGTCGGCTGGTGTTCCGCGGCGGCGAGGAGGTTCCACTCCTGCCGTAGCACCACGATGGCGCGATCGTCATAAGCAACGAGAGCCTGGTCGAAGTTGAGCGGATAAACCGCGCGCTGGAATTCCAGCGCCCGGCCCCCGGTCGACCGGGCCGCCTCATGACAGGCCCTCCGAAATTCCCTCACCCCACCGAAACTATCCCCGCGCGGCCACCGGAGCGTCATAGTTTTCCAGCGTCGCCGCGTTCGCCGCCCGCGACGTGATCCACGTGAACACCTTCGTCATCGGCCGCGAACCCAGGATCCGGTACAGGAAGTTCCGGTAACCGACCATGAACCGCGTCTTCGGCGCGAGGAACGTGCCGATACCGGCCGCCTGCTTCTGCGAGATCTTCACCGGACCGCGCAATTTCTCTTCGTACCGCGCGAAAGCGACCTCGTGGTCTCCGTGTGCCGAGGCGAGTTCCCCCGCCAGGATGTACGCGCCCATCATCGCGAGCCCGGTGCCCGAACCGCCCGGCCCCGCGCACCAGGCCGCGTCGCCGAGCAGCACGACCCGGCCCCGCGACCACTTGTCGAGGTGGATCTGGCTGAGCGAATCGAAGTACAGCGTGTCCGCGTCCTGAAGGCTTTCCAGCAGCGTCGGGATTTCCCAACCGAAGTCGGCGTAGCGCTCGGCGAGGACCCTCTTCTGAGCCTCGACGTCGCGTCGCTCCACCTCCAGCGACTCCGACGCGAAGACGAAACTGACATTGAGCGCCGAGCGATCGCGGCCGCTGGCGACCATGACCGTCCGGCCGGGGACGCTGCAGATCTGGCCGAGGTGGTCGAGGTCGAGGTGATTGGGCGCGCTGAAGCCCGCGGTGTGGAAGCCGAGGTCGGTGCGGAACAGCTCTTCGCCGCCGAACGTCAGCCGCCGCACGCCCGAGTGCAGCCCGTCCGCGCCGACGACCAGGTCGAATCTGCGTGACTCGCCGTGGGCGAAGCCGACGTCGACACCGTCCGAGACCTCGTCCAGCCGGGTGATCCAGTCGCCGAAAACGTACTCGACGTCGTCCTTCGTGTGGTCGTAGAGGATGCGTGTCAGATCTCCGCGCTCGATCTCGACTTCGCCGCTGAAGAAGACCGACGGCATCTGGGCGACCTTCTTGCCCCGCGTGTCGACGATGAGCTGCGCGCCCATCGCGGTTTCCTTCGCGCGGATGTCTTCGAGGATCCCCATGCGCTTGAGCAGCGTCATCTGCTCGCCGCGGAAGTCGACCGCGCTGCCGCCTTCACGCAGAGCGGGCGCCCGCTCGACGACGGTCGGCGCGAAACCGCGCTCCCGCAGCCAGAAGGCGAGGGCCGGACCCGCGATACCGGCGCCGGAGATCAGAACGGTGGTCGTCATGGCTTGCTCCCTGGGTTCGTGGTGATGGGAGCGACCGTACGGCAGATTTGCACGCTTGGTCAAGCCGCTTGGTCAAGCCAAATGGATAAACCGCGTGGTCTAGGATCGCGGGCATGGGTAATCGCGAGGACCTGATGGCGGGCGCCATCGAGTGTTTGAAGGAAAAGGGCTGGTCACGCACGACGGTGCGGGACATCGCGACGGCGGCGGGAGTCAGCCACGCGGCGATCGGCTATCACTTCGGATCGCGCGAAGCCCTGCTGCTCACGGCGTTCTCGCAGGCGATGGACGACTGGGGCAAGGAGATCCAGGTCGAGATGCGGGGTGCCGTCGACCCCGACGCGTCACCGTCCGAGCAGTACGCGGCTTCCTGGCGCGCGATGATCGACTCGTACGGGCGCAACCGCCAGCTGTGGATCGCCTCGATCGAGGCGTTCGTGCAGTCCGAACATCACCCTGAGCTGCGGAAACAGCTCGCCGCCGCGCAGCGCGAGGGCCGCCGGGGAATGGCGGCGGGCATCCTCGGGATCGACGAGGACACCCTCACCGAGGCGGACGAACGCCGGATCGGCGCGGTCGCCACGGCCCTGAATTCGGGCGTGATGCTGCAGCACATGCTCGATCCGGAGAACGGTCCGACGGCCGAGGAGGTCGTGGACGGGCTGCTCAAGCTCGTTTCGCTGGTGTCATGAAACGGCGACCTTCCGCCGCAGCGCCGCCCGCGGCCGCCCGACCCCCTGCCACGACAGGCCCGCGTCCAGGATCTGGTGCGGGTCGAGGAGATTGCGGGTGTCGACGACCGAATCGCCGTCCATCTGCTCGGCCATGTAGGTCCAGTCGAGCCGTTTGAACTCGTCCCATTCCGTCAGCACGACGACGGCGTCGGCCGCCTTCGCGACCTGGTACGGGTCGTCGACCACGGTCATGCCGTCGATATGCCCGCCGACGGCGGGGTCGTAGGCGGTCAGTTCCGCGCCGAGC
This sequence comes from Amycolatopsis japonica, assembly GCF_000732925.1. Classification (NCBI taxonomy): domain Bacteria; kingdom Bacillati; phylum Actinomycetota; class Actinomycetes; order Pseudonocardiales; family Pseudonocardiaceae; genus Amycolatopsis; species Amycolatopsis japonica. Next base: position 103,446 of record NZ_CP008953.1, on the reverse strand, counting down.
GCGCCCAGCACGGACGCGACCGCGAGGGCGGGCGAATCGCGCAGGTCGTTCGTCCCTGCTTTGAACGCCAGCCCGAGGACGCCGATCCGCGAACCGGCCAGCGTGCCGCCGACGGCGCCGGCGATCTTCGCGACGATCCGGTCCCGCTGCGCGATGTTCTCCTCGATCGCCGAGGTGAGCAGCGTGAAGTCGTACTGCACCGACTCGGCGACCTTCACCAGCGCGCTGGTGTCCTTCGGCAGGCACGAGCCGCCCCAGCCGGGTCCGGGTTTAAGGAACGAGCGGCCGATACGCCGGTCGTAGCCCATGCCCTCGGTGACCAGGTCGATGTCGGCGCCGAGGCGTTCGCACAGTTCGGCGATCGAGTTCACATAGGACAGTTTCATCGCGAGGAAGCAGTTCGCCGCGTACTTCACCAGTTCCGCGCTGGCCGCGTCGGCGACGACGACCGGGGCGGCGAGGTCGGCGTAGAGATCGCCGACCCAGCGGGCGGCCGCGGCGTCGTCCGAGCCGACGACGATCCGGTCGGGGCCGAGGAAATCCTCGACCGCTGTGCCCTCACGCAGGAACTCGGGGTTCGACACCACCGGGACGTCCGTGCGGCCGAGCATCGCCTGGATGCGCTTCGACGTCCCCACCGGAACGGTCGATTTGGTGATCAGCGCGCACCCCGGCGGGATGACGTCTCCGATCTCGGCGGTCACGGCTTCGACCGCCCGCAGGTCCGCCGAGCCACCCGCACCCATCGGCGTTGGCACACAAAGGAAAACGGCCTCGGCGTCGCGAACGGCGTCGCGCGCCCCGACCACGAACTCGAGTCTCCCGCTGGTCAGCCCCCTCGACACCAGCTCGGACAATCCCGGCTCCAGGATGTCCACCCGTCCGGCGGAAAGCCTTGCGACCTTCGCCTGGTCGACATCGACGCAAGTGACTCGATGCCCCAGGCCGGCCAGGCAGGCCCCCGTGGTCAATCCGACGTAACCGGTCCCCACCACCACGATCCGAGCAGCGCTCATGCTGCTGAAGGTGACAGCCGGAGTTGACCTGCGAGCGAACGGAATGCTTCAGGCCCGAATACTCCTCACGACATGCTTCGCACCGGAGTGAGCCATCCCACCTGGGCCCGATGCGAACGAGCGTTAACCTATGAACGGTTGCCGACGAAAGGGAGAACATGCAGATCACCGATACCGCGGCGCTCGTCACGGGTGGCGCGTCCGGGCTCGGCGGCGCGACCGCGAAGGCGCTCGCCGCGAAGGGCGCGCGGGTCTTCGCGCTGGACCTCGCCGGCGCCATCGCCAACGCCGAGCAGATCGAGGGCATCACCTACGTCGAGGCGGACGTGACCGACCCGGAGCAGGTACGCGCCGCCGTCGCGACCGCGGCCGAGTCCGGGGTGCCGCTGCGGACCGTGGTGAACTGCGCCGGGATCGGGCCGTCCGCGCGGATCCTTTCGAAGAAGGGCCCGCACGACCTCGCCCTCTACGCGAAGGTCGTCCAGATCAACCTGATCGGCTCCTTCAACGTGCTGACGCTGGCCTCCGAGGCCATCGCCAAGACCGAGCCACTGGCCGACAACGCGCGCGGCGTCATCATCAACACCGCGTCGGTCGCCGCCTTCGACGGCCAGATCGGGCAGGTCGCGTACTCGTCGTCCAAGGGCGGCATCGTCGGAATGACCCTGCCCGCCGCGCGCGACCTCGCGTCGCACGGGATCCGCGTGCTGACCATCGCGCCGGGCATCGTCGACACCCCGATGCTGGCGACGGTGAGCGAGGAGTTCCGCGCTTCGCTGGCCGAGGGCGTGCCGTTCCCGAAGCGGCTCGCGCGGCCGGACGAGTACGCGCAGCTCGCGCTGTCGCTGATCGACCACGACTACCTGAACGGCGAGGTCATCCGGATGGACGGCTCGCTGCGCATGGCCCCTCGCTGAGCCTGCCCCCGCGTGAGAGGAAAGGTCCTTTCCTTGCGAAATTTGCAAGGAAAGGACCTTTCATTGCATCTCAGGGGCGGCGGAGGCGGACGTCCAGCGTGATGCCCGACGTCGTGATCTCACCCGTCCGGAACGCGGTTTCGGCGACCAGCCCGCCGAAATCGACCGGCGTGTACGCCCGCCGCCGCAGCCCGGTGAGCGCCTGCCGCACACCGAGTGCCGCCAGCTTCCCGAGCTTCATGCTCTCCACCTCGCGCACGATGTCGCCATCGGTCGAGTCGCGGTTCATGTCCTGCACCACGGCCGTCCCGCCCGGGCGCAGCACGCGGTGCATCTCGTCGAGCGCCTTCACCGGCCACACGAAGTTCTTGAACGCCGCCTGACAGACGACCAAATCGAACGACTCGTCGTCGAACGGCATCGCCGCGACATCGCCCTCGCGGAACGAGACCTCGACTCCTTCAGTTCGCGCGTATTCGCTCGCGATCTCGACGAACGTCGGCGCGACGTCGAGGCCGGTGACGGAGAACCCGAGCCGCGCGAGTTCGACGGCGAAGTAGCCGGGGCCGAAGGCGACCTCGAGGATCTTCGCGCCTTCCGGCAGGTCCGCGGTGAGTTCGCGCGCCTGCTGCCGCCATTGTTCGATCTGCGGTCCGGTGCCGCGCTGCCGGGCGTAGTTCCGCGCCAGCGCGCCGCCCATCTCCGGCAAGATCTTGAACCGTTTCCTGTCCTTGATGTTCGACATGTCTCTCCAGGTTGTCCACCCGGAGCCCGGTTATCCTCGAAGTGCCGTCTCGTGGCCGGGTTCCGGTTGCGGGATCGTCGCCCCGGCGGGGTGCTGCAACACCTCGCCGGGGCTCTTTCAGCTGCGGGTACTCCCCCTTTCCGCCAGCATGGCCCGCCACTGCGCGAGCCCCGGCATCGAGCCGGAAGTCAGTTCCCCGAGGATCGAGCGGACCCATTCGGCCTCGGCGACCCGGATCGCCAGGTGGTACTCGGTTTCGAGCAGCACCAGCCGCGGGATCTCTTCGAGGAGCCGCGTCAGCTCCGCTCGCGTCGAGGCGATGTCCTCCTCCAGCGCCGCCAGCCTGGTGCGGAACAGGGCGACCACCTCGTCCGGACCGAGCCATCCCATCACCGACAGCCCGGCGACGAACTTCGGCTCCTCCGGGGCGAGCCCGGCCAGGAGCTCGCGCAGCCAGTCGAGCATTTCGTCACGGCCGGCGTCGGTGATCCGGTACACCGTTCGTTCGGGGCGGGCGCCGTCGCGACCGCTCTCCGCGGCCTCGATGAGACCGTGTTTCCGCAGGTTGCCGACGACCGTGTAGAAGGAACCCCATTTGATCCCCATGTCGCGGTCCTTGCCGCGGCTCTTCAGGACCGAGGCCATTTCGTACGGATGCATGGGGCGCTCGTTCAGCGTGGACAGGATCGCCAGCGCCAGCAGATTCCCGACCTTGCGCCGCTTCACCGCGCCTCCTCGTGGACGAGTACTCGTCAACGAGTATCCACAGGGCCGCGAGTGATCGCAAGCTCGGCGGGAGCCGGGATCAGAGGTCGTTCATGTACGGCACGGACGTCTGCGCGTGGTCGGTCATCCAGTTCCGCAGCGCGTGCGTGGCCAGGACGTCGTCCTCGTTGTAGCGCAGCAGGCGCTCCCGCTGGACGTCGTCGGGGACGCCGCCGTCCATGCCGACGGCGTCGCGGTACCACCGCATCGACGCCTCGCCGCCCGCTTCCGGATCGCGCCACGCGAACCCGGCGACCGGGGCGATGACCTTGAGTCCCTTGCCGTGCGAACACAGGAACTGGTCGGTGACGCTGCGGAAGAGGTCGATCCATTCTTCGGAGTCCACAAAGGACGCGATCTCGGCCTTCTTGGGGACGCCGGGGTAGTCGCCGAACCGGCTCGCGGAGCCGAAGAGCCAGCGGTTCTCGGCGAGCGCGTTGTAGCAGTAGGCGCGGAAGGTCAGGCCCGCGGCGAGCGTGCGCTCGCGGACTTCGGTGAACCAGGCCCAGAACTCCGCGAACGACCGGGCCTCGTCGGCGGTCGGCAGCGGCTCCCAGGTCGCGAACGCCCGATAGCCCTGCTCCATCCCGATGTCGGCGCCGGTCAGCAGCGAACCCCACAGGTACGCGCCGGAATCACCGAAGCTCTCCATGTCGACGTCGACCTCGACGTCGCCGCGCGAGACCTCGACGCGGTCGACCTTGCGCACCATCGTGAGATCGGCGAGCCAGGCGCGCGCCAGGATGATCGAGTCGGCGAAGGTGCCGCCGGTCCAGTTCATCGGCGGGGGCTCGTCGGCCGGATCCAGCGCGGCCAGCTTGTCCACTGTGGACACCCCGGCGCGGCGCAGTTCCATCGCGTCCTCGCCGCGGACGACCAGGCTGACGTCGCGGGTTTCGGTGAGCACGACCTCGCACGTCGGCCACCAGGGGCAGCGCCGGCATTCGAGGACGCGGGAAGGCTCGGCGAGCGGCTCGTCCCCTTCGGCGGCGGCGGTCGCGATGGCGAGCCTGTCGGCGAAGCGGCTCTGGTACTCCGTCAGCGCGCTTCGGCCGCCAGGCCAGGTGGCCGCGGACAGGTCGTGCCAGACGACGACGTCCGCGTCGAGCCCGATGACGCCCCCGACCGCGCGGTGTCCTTCGTGCTTTCCGAGCGCTTCGAGCATCCGATAGAGGTGCGCGAGCCGCATCTGGTCCCGTGGCTGCGAGCGGACCTTTCGCGCCGCGTCGGGCACCCGGTTCGCCGGATCGAGGTCGGTCATCGCGGTGGTCGGCGCGCCCGCACCGCGATCGGTGATGCGGTGCCGCACGACCAGCACCGGCACGTAGCCGTCGCCGGTGTGGACCAGGAGTTCGGAGCCGCCACGCCGATGACCGGCGCGATCCACCGGGAGCAGCGCGCCCCAGATGTAGCGCGCTTCGGCGGCGAAGGCCTCTTCGGTGAGCTGCACGCGCTCGGCGGCAGGGAGGTCGCGAGGGATCTTGACCCAGGTCGCATCGGGTCCGGTGGCGTCCATGAGCCGCCGCACGATCGCGTCGCGATGCGCTGACGCGTCGGCGATCCGCTGCTGTGCGGCGGGGTCGGGCGGGGCGAGCGGGACCTCGCGCATCGCCGGATCGTGTTCCAGGTGCACGCGACGCCGGCAGCGGCTCACCGCTCCCGCGTCCAGTAGCACCTCGTTACTCACGGACAACACTCTAGAAGGCCACCGGCAAGCCGACATGCCCGCCACATCGGGGACCAGTAAGTTCGTCAGTGACACAGCGTGGGAGGTGCCATGGCGCGCAAGGCCAAAGCCATCGAGGGCGAAGGCAGGTTTACCCCGAAGAAGGCGAAGAACGCCGTCGCGGTGGCCAAAGTGGTCGGACCGGCCGTACTGCCGGTGATCGCGCCGTACGCCGTTCGAGCGGCGGGCGCCGCACGAGAGCTATACGACCGTTATCAAGCGAAGAAGCTCGGCGTCGCCGTCGACCAGCTCGGCGAGTTCAGCGGACGCGGTGCCGCGCTGCACGCGCGGATCGCGGGGCTGACGCAGGGGCTCGCGGAGCTGAAGAGGTCCGCGAAGGCGACAGACGCCGACGCGGCCTTCGCGAAGGACACCCAGGGGACGCTGGAGCAGCTTTCGGCAACCGTTCGCGCTTCGGAGCGGATGCCCGCCGCGCGGCGGAAGGCGGCGCACCGGGCCGTGGCCGGGGAGCTGGACCAGCTCGAGGGGAAGCTGCTGCACCGGCTGGGGATCTGAAGCCGCTCTCGAACGCCATGAAAGGTCCTTTCCTTGCAAATTTCGCAAGGAAAGGACCTTTCATGGCATCGGTTACTTGATGAAACCCTTCTTCTTCATCCATTCGTAGGCGACCTCGCCCTGGTCACGACCGTCGACGTCGACCTGCTTGCACAGCTCGATCATCTGCTCGTTGTCGAGGGCGGCGGCGACGGCTTCCAGCGGCCCGCGGATCTCCGGGTGCTGGTTCAGGAATTCCGTCCGCAACGTCGGCACGGCGTTGTACTGCGGGAACGCCTTCTTGTCGTCTTCGAGGACGCGAAGGTTCAGCCCGGCGATCCGGCCGTCGGTCGTGAAGATCTCGCCGATCGGGCAGGTCCCGCTCGCCACGGCCGAGTAGATCGTCCCGATGCCGAAGTTCTTGATCACCGGATTCTGGAACCCGTACGCCCGCACGGCGGCCGGGAAACCGTCCTGGCGGCTGGTGAATTCGGTTTCCAGGCAGAACACGTTCTGGTCCGGTTTCCGCTTCAGGAACTCCGCCAGGTCCGACGTCGTCTTCAGGTTGTTCGCCGCACCGTAGGCCTCGGTGACCGCGAAGGCGTACTGGTCGTTGAGCGGCGAGTAATTCAGCCAGGTGACGCCGAACTTCGCCTCGTCGGCCGCCTTCGTGGCTTCGTACTGGGCCTTTTCCCCGCCGGGGACGGGGAGTTCGTTGCCCTGGTAGTTGATCCAGCCGGTGCCGGTGTACTCCCAGGTGACGTCGGTCTGGCCGGCGAGCAGCGCCTGCCGCGACGAGTTCGAGCCCTTGATGTCGGTCAGGTCGACGACGTCCGCGCCCGCCGCGGAAAGCGCCATCTCGGCCATGTAGCCCAGGATGATGTTCTCGGTGAAGTCCTTCGAGCCCACCGTCACCTTGACGCCCTTGAGCGACTCGACGGGCTGGATGGAACCGGGTTCGATCTTGTACGGCAGCGCGGTGTTGACCTCGAGCCCGCACGCGGAAAGCGTTCCGCACAACAGGACCGCGCCGAGGATCGCTTTGAGTCGCATTGTCAGCGCAGTCCCTTCGGTCCGAAGAACTGTTCCGCCACCGCGCCGAGCCAGTCCACCAGCAGCGCCAGCGCGACGGCGAGCACCGAGCCGGTGATCAGCACCTTCGTCAGGTTGAGCTTGTAGCCGGTGTCGATCAGCAGGCCGAACCCACCGGCGTTGACGAACATGCCGAAGGTCGCCGTGCCGACGGCCAGCACCAGCGAGGTCCGCAGGCCGGCCAGGATCAGCGGGATGGCCAGCGGGAATTCGACCCGCCACAGCACCCCGGAGGCCGACATGCCGATCCCGCGGCCGGCGTCGATCAGCGACGGATCGACCTGCTGCAGGCCGACCATCGTGTTCCGCAGCACCGGAAGCAGCGAGTAGAACGCCAGCGGAAGCGCGGCGACCCACAGCCCGCCGGTGGCGCCGGTGACGATGAACCACAGCACCAGCACACCCAGCGCGGGCGCGGCCTGGCCGATGTTCGCGACCGCCAGGAAGACCGGCGCCGCCCATTTCGCCCACGGCCGCGTCACGAGCACGCCGAGCGGTACCGCGACGGCGACCACGATCGCGGTGACCACGACGGTCATCGCCAGGTGGTCGCGCAGCGCGGCGAACAGCCCGGCGGCGTTGAGGGTCTCCTTCTCCGTCGCGGTCAGCTCACTGCTGAACACCCAGATCAGCACCCCGGCGACGATCAGCAGCACCGCCGCGGGCTGGGCGAACAGCCGGACCCGTTCGGCGCTTCTCGACGAGGACTCGGTGGAGAACCCGGTATCGACGGCCGTCATGCGGTCACACCTTCCGCCGGGTTGTCGTCGGAGTGCTCCTCGCGCAGCTGCTGGATCGTCGCGATGACGGTGTCGAGCTCGATCGTCCCGGCGTATTCGCCACGGGCGCCGGTCACCGGGACGCTGCCGCCCTCGGCGAGCATGGCTTCGAGCGCGTCCTGCAGTGTCGACTGGAGGCTGACCGAGTCACGCAGCGGTTTGCCCGCGGTGGACAGCGACGACGCCGCGGTCAGCTCGCGGACGTGCACCCACCGCATCGGACGACGCCGCTGGTCGAGCACCAGCACGAAATGCTTGCGCTGCTGTGTCAGCTTCTCGCGCACCTCGGACGGCGATTCGCTCACCGTCGCCGTGAGCGCGTCCTGCTTCAGCTCGACGTCGCGGACCCGCAGCAGCGTCAGCTGCTTCAGCGAGGCACCGGCGCCGACGAAACCGGCGACCGTGTCGTCGGCCGGGTTCGCGAGGATCGCGTCCGGGGTGTCGTACTGCAGGATCCGGGACTGGTTGCCCAGCACCGCGATCTTGTCGCCGAGCTTCACGGCCTCGTCGAAGTCGTGGGTGACGAAGACGATCGTCTTCTTCAGCTCGGTCTGCAGCCGCAGCAGTTCGTCCTGCAGGTTGCCGCGGGTGATCGGGTCGACCGCGCCGAACGGCTCGTCCATCAGCAGCACCGGCGGATCCGCCGCGAGCGCCCGCGCGACGCCGACCCGCTGCTGCTGCCCGCCGGACAGCTGACGCGGGAACCGGTCGCGGAAATCGGCCGGGTCCAGCCCGACCAGGTCCATCATCTCCTCGACCCGGTCGTCGACCTTCTTCTTGTCCCAGCCGAGCAGCCCCGGCACCACGGCGATGTTCTGCGCGACGGTGAAATGCGGGAAGAGCCCGGCCTGCTGGATCGCGTAGCCGATGCGGCGGCGCAGGGTGTCGACGTCGAGCTTCAGCGCGTCGTCGCCGCCGATGGTGATCCGGCCCGACGTCGGCTCGATCAGCCGGTTGATCATGCGCATGGTCGTGGTCTTGCCGCAGCCGGACGGGCCGACGAAGACCACGATCTTGCCCGCGGGCACCACCATCGAGAAGTCGTCGACCGCGGGCTCCCGGGTGCCGGGGTAGCGCTTCGTGACGTTCTCCAGCTCGATCTCGACGCCGGATACGGTTTCGGACTCAGCCACGGACACCCCTAGAGACGGTCAAACGGTTGATCAGGACGTAAACGGCGTCGAGGACCAGTGCGAGGACGACCACGCCGAGCGTCCCGGTCAGTGCCTGGTTGAGGGAGTTCGTGCTCCCCGCGTTGGTGAGGCCGGAGAAGACCTCCGAGCCGAGGCCGGGGCCCTTCGCGTAGGCCGCGATGACCGCGATGCCCATGAGCATCTGCGTCGCGACCCGCATGCCGGCGAGGATCGCGGGCCAGGCGAGCCGCAGCTCCACCCTGGTCAGCACGCCGAACCGGCTCATGCCGATACCGCGCGCCGCGTCGCTGACCGCCGGATCGACGCCGCTCAGCCCGACGATGGTGTTCCGCACGATCGGCAGCAGCGCGTAGAGCACGAGCGCGATGACCGTGGTGTTCGCGCCGAGGCCGAACACCGGGATGAGCAGCCCCAGGAGGGCGAAGGAGGGAACGGTGAGGATCGTGCTCGCCAGCGCCGTGGCCACGGCCGAGCCGATCGGGCTGCGGTAGACGGCGACGCCGATCACCACGCCGAGGACGGCGGCCAGGATCGTGCACTGCACGACCGCGCTGACATGGAGGAGCCCTTGGAGGGCGAGTCTGTCCCACCGATCCGAGATGTACTCGAAGAGGTTCATCGCGTGCTGGTTCTCCCGCCGCCTCTGGGTGAGCCTCCTCACCCATTCGGAGTAGCTGTATCGGGAGCCTGACTACCCAAAAGCCGCGCGGTCAAACCCCTGTTTACCGCCTTTTATCCCGCCAACCTGCCCGATCCGGTCCGATCGGGCAAACGCAGACGGTGTCTTTCCCACTGCTCAGCAGCCGGGAGGAGATCGACCACCCGGACGTACGTCGAATACTCTTCACCCGTGAGTAAAGGCGACCATCACCGAAGCGCGTTACGCGTGGTGCGTGGTGCCTTGCTCGGAGTGAGCTCCGCGGCGCTGGCCGTGACCGCTCACATGATCGGGGACGGCGACCTCCCCGATACGGCGATGACGGTGTTGCTCACCGTGCTGATCGGCTGGAACGCCGCCGCGCTCGCCGCGAAGGCGCGCGGGCCGCTGGCCACCATCGTCGATCTCGGCGCCGGTCAGGTCGTGATGCACCTCGTGCTCAGTTCGCTGAGCACGCACGAACTGGTGCACGACGAACCGGCCCCGGTTTCGGGCGGGCTCGCGATGACCGTCGCGCACGTCGTCGCCACGCTGATCACCGCGGTGCTGCTGGCCAAGGCCGACGGACTGCTGCTCGGCGTCCTCGCCTGCCTGCGCGCGCTGGTTCCCTTCATCCTCAACGCGCTCCCGGTCCCCGCCGCGATGGCGTCGCCGGTGCTCGCCCGTCCGGCTGGCCCCGGTCACCTCGTGCGGGTGGACCTCCGCCGTGTCCACGGCAGGCGTGGCCCGCCGCTGTTCTCCTGAACCCACGACATCCCCCGTCAATCCGGCGAGGCCCCGAGCCCGCCGTCCCAGTCACGTTCAGGAGTTTTCGTGTCCAAGCACGTCTTCAAGCGCGCCGGTTTCCTGGCCGCCACCGTCGGTATCGCCGGCCTGCTGTCCGCCGGGGTCGCCTCGGCCCACGTCACCGCCAACGTCTACGGCCCCCAGCCGTCGAAGGGCGGTTACGGCGCGATCTTCTTCCGCGTTCCCAACGAGGAGAAGGACGCCGGCACGGTCAAGGTCGAGATCACCGTCAAACCCGAGTACGCGCTCAGCTCGGTGCGGGCCAAGCCGGTTCCCGGCTGGAAGGCCGAGGTCGTCAAGTCCAAGCTGCCCGCCCCGGTGACCACCGCGTCCGGCACGCAGATCACCGAAGCCGTCTCCAAGGTCTCCTGGACCGCCGAACCCGGCACCAAGATCGCCGCCGGATCGACCGAGTTCCAGGAGTTCCAGATCAGCGCGGGCCAGTTCCCGACCAACGTCGACGCGATCGAGTTCCCGGCCACCCAGACCTACGAGAACGGCAAGGTCGTCGAGTGGAACCAGCCGACCCCGGCCTCCGGCGAGGAGCCGGAGCACCCGGCGCCGACGGTGAAGCTCGCCGAGAAGACCGCTGACGGGCACGGTGGCGGCCACGGCACCGACGCGAAGGCGTCCGAGGAGTCGCACGCGGCTTCTTCGTCGTCCGACAACACCGCCCGCTGGCTCGGCGGCGCCGGCCTGGTCGTCGGCGCGCTCGGCCTCGGCGTCGGCGCCGGTGCCACCCTGCGCGCCCGCCGCGCCACCGCCGTCTCCGGCAAGAGCGACACCGAAGGAAAGTGAATGCGTAAAGCGATCGTCGCGCTGGCGATCACCGGGGTGGCGTGGCTCGCCACCGCCACCCCGGCGCTGGCGCACAACGTCCTGATCTCCTCCGACCCGGCGAAGGGCGCGTCGCTCGCCGCCGGGCCCGCGAAGATCACGCTCACGTTCGACCAGTACGTCCAGAACGCGAACGTCAACCAGATCGCGGTCGTCGGGCCGGGCGGCGGCCAGTGGGCCGAGGGCCAGGTCGAGGTCCGCGACAGCGTCGTGACCGTGCCGCTGCGGCCGCTCGGCCCGGCTGGCGAGTACAAGATCGGCTACCGGATCCTGTCCGCGGACGGGCACGCCGTGACCGGTGAGGTGCCGTTCACCCTCACCGCCGCGGGCACCGGGACCCCGGCGAGCGCCGACGCCGCGCGCAGCAACGCGGGCCAGGCCGAGACCGCCCCGGCGACCGGCGGCGAAGGCTCGTCCGGCGTGCCGATCTGGGTGTGGATCGCGGGCGCCGTCGTGCTGCTCGCCGTCGGACTGACCGTCGCACTGCGCACCGGCGCCGGTGACAAGGAGAAGAGCGGCTCATGACCCAGGCCGAGACCACCTCGCGAGCCCGCGTCGCCGTCCTGTTCTGTGTGGTGACGGCGGGGATCGTCGGCGCCCTGATCGGTGTCGCGCTGACGGCGACCGCCCCGGTGCCCGGGGTCGCGCAGGTCAGCGAGGTGGTCTCGGTCTCGATCCCGATCGTGCGGGTCCTGCTGGACATCTCGGCCGTCGCGACGATCGGGCTGGCGCTGCTTTCGGTACTGGTCGGCTACGACCGGCCGAAGCTCTCCGAGCCGATCATGCGGATCGCGCGGCCCGCGAGCGTCGCGGCCGCGCTGGTCTGGGCGACCACCGCGCTCGTCGCGCTGATCCTGCAGACCGCCGAATACCGGCCGGGCTCCAGCACGCTGTCGATGTCGGACGTCGGGAGCTACATCGCCGACGTCGGCGCCGGGAAGGCGCTGCTGATCGTCGCGGTCCTTGCCCTGCTGCACGCCGGGCTCGGGATCCTCGCGCTGAAACACGGCGAGAAGGTGCCCGCCGAGGTCCGCGTCGGGCTGGGGCTGTTCGCGCTGCTGCCGCTGCCGGTCACCGGGCACGCGTCGAACTGGAACTACCACGACTACACGATGATCTCGATGGAACTGCACGTGATGAGCGCCGTCGCCTGGACCGGCGGGCTCGGCGCGATGGCGGTGCTGCTCGTCGGGAACCGGACGCTGCTGGCGCACGCGCTGCCGCGGTTCTCCAAACTGGCGACGCTGTGCCTGATCCTGGGCGCGGCGACCGGCCTGTTCAACGGGCTGATCGAGATCTCGCTCAACCCGTCGCTCGGTTTCTGGGAAGGCGTCTTCACCACGCCGTACGGGCAGCTGGTGCTGTTGAAGCTGTTGTGCACCGGCGTGATCGCGAGCCTCGGCGCGTACACGCGCTGGAAGCTGATGCCGCAGATCGTGCGGCACAACCGCACCGCACTGGCCGCGTGGGCGACGCTGGAACTGACGGTGATGGGGCTCGCGTTCGGCTTCGCCGTCGTCCTCACGCGAGCCCCGGTCGTCCCGACGACTTAGGCCTTCACCGCGTACCGCAGGATCACCACGCCGTTCTCGAACGCGGTGGCCTCGATCGGCTTCAGGTCCCGCCGGTCCTCGAACAGGCGCGTCCCCTTGCCGCGCGACACCGGGCTGACCATCAGGCGGAACTCGTCGACGAGACCGCCGTCCAGCAGCGACCGCATGAGCGTCAGGCTCCCCCACAGCCACAGGTCCTTGCCGCTCTGTGCCTTGAGTTCGCGGACGGTGGCGGCCGCGTCGCGCGTCACGGTCGCGGCGGGGAAGCCGCCCCAAGGGGCGTCCTCCAGTTCGGACGAGGCGACGAATTTGGTGAGACCGTTGACCTTCTCGCCGTATTCACCCTGCTCTTCGGCGTACGGCCAGTAGTCCTTGGCCATGGCGTAGGTGTTCGCACCCAGGATCATCGTGTCGACCGAATCGACGAGTCCCATCACGCTCGCCTTGAACGCCGGCTCGGTCTTCTCGGAGAAGGGCTCTCCCGAGACGAAGCTCAGGCCGCCGTCCTCCTCCGCGACGATGCCGTCGACCGTGACCCACTGCTGAACGATGAGCTTGCGCATGACTTGTCCTCCCGGCAGGCGCGGCCACTCCGGCCGCGATCGCCCCGGGGACGCGGCCGCCGGTCCGTTCTCGACATCACCAGCGCGACTTTTCGGAAGCTGTTACACACCTTGCTCCATCCGGCCGCATTTGGCCGGTTTCGCTGTCCTCCGCGGGGCTCCACCGGAATGCTCTACGCGTTCGCTGGGGTTAACCCGAAGAGGGGATGGTCGATGGGCGGCCCGTTGCCGGGTGAAAGTGAAGTCAGCACGCCACAGGTACCGCGGCAGCGATCGGCGGTCAGGCTCACCCGGCAGGTGAGTTCGGGCCCGCGTCAGCTCCCGCCCGCACCCGCGCATTTCACCAACCGCGCCGCCGAACTCAAGCTGCTGGAGAACCTCCTCGCCCAGCACGACACCGACGGGCCGGCCGTGCAGCTGATCAGCGGCCAGGGCGGGATCGGCAAGACCGCGCTGGCCACCGCGTGGGGCAGGCAGCTCGGAGACCGCTTCCCCGACGGACACCTTTGGGCGGATCTCGGCGGGTTCAGCACCAACGGTCCGCTTTCGGTGAGCGAAGCGCTCGGCCGGTTCCTTCGCGCGCTGGGTGTTCCGCCGGAGGGGCTGCCGTCGGACGTCGAGGAGCTCACCGCGCTGTACCGCACGACGACCGCCGAACGGCCGTTGCTCGTGCTGCTCGACAACGCCGGGTCGACCGAACAGGTGCTTCCGCTGCTGCCTGCCGGCGTGGGAAGCCTCGTGATCGTGACTTCGCGACGCCGTCTGGGCAGGCTCCAGACCGAACATCGCGCGCGGCTGGTCGAGCTGGCGCCCTTCGGTTCCGCGCACAGCGCCGAACTGCTGGGCCGCGCGGTCGGCGCGGAGCGGGTCGGCGCCGAAGCCGCGCGGGCGCGGGACATCGCCGAGCTGTGCGGCGGCCTGCCGATCGCCCTCACCACGGTCAGCGCCAAGCTGGCCGGACGGCCGAAGATGTCGCTGGAGAAGATCGCCACCGAACTGGGGAAGGAATATCGTCGACTGGCCACGCTGTCGACGAAAGAGGCGCAATCGGTGGAAGCCAGCTTCAACCTCTCCTACGACGAGCTCCCCTCGGACGCGGCCGCGCTGTACGCGGCGCTCGGGCTGCACCCCGGCCCCGATTTCGGCGTCGGTGTGGCCGCCGCGTCGATCGCCGTCCGCGAGGAGGTCGCCGAAGACCTGCTGGACCAGCTCGTCGACGTCGGACTGCTGATCGACCGCGGCGACGACCGGTACACCTTCCACGATCTCGCGCGGCTGCACGCCAAGGAGAAGACGGCGGGCAACGAGTACGACCGCGACATCGCGGTGCGCCGCATGCTCGAGTGGTACCTCTTCACCGCGTCGAAGACCACCGCCATGACGGTCCCCGACCAGGACCCGATCCCGTACCGCTACGAGTACCGGCCACCGTCGCCGATGTCGTTCGCGTCCTCCGACGAGGAGCTCGCCTGGCTCGAACTGGAACGCGAGAACCTCATCGCCGCCGTCAAGACCGCCGAAACCTGGCAGCTGCCCGAACTGGGCTGGCAGCTCGCCGCCGCGATGTGGCCGCTCTTCTTGCTGCGCAAGCACTATCCGGACTTCCTGGAGGTGAGCCAGGCCGGTGTGCGCTGCGCACGGGCGTGGGGCGACGCGTCGGCGGAGGCGTTGATGCACAACCGCGCGGGCGCCGCCTGCCGCGGCACCGGCCGGTACGACGAAGCCGTCTCGCACTACGAGGCCGGACGCGAAGCGGCGCGGAAGGCCGGCAACGAGGTCGTCGAGATCCGGTCGGTGGAAGGCCTCGGCCTGGTCGCGCTGGCACAGGGCAGGCTCGACGACGCGGTGCGGTGGTTCACCGAAGACCATCGCCTGAGCGAGAGCCAGAGCCGCACGCACGACGTCGGCCTCGCGC
The DNA here is from genome assembly GCF_000732925.1 of Amycolatopsis japonica. Classification (NCBI taxonomy): domain Bacteria; kingdom Bacillati; phylum Actinomycetota; class Actinomycetes; order Pseudonocardiales; family Pseudonocardiaceae; genus Amycolatopsis; species Amycolatopsis japonica. Next base: position 88,445 of record NZ_CP008953.1, on the reverse strand, counting down.
TGATCAACCTCGGTTCGACCCAGCTCAAGGCCGGACGGCCGGAACCGGCGATCGAGCACCTCACCCGCGCTCGCGAAGTGCTGGCCGCCGACCCCTACAACGTGGCCCGCGCCCGGACCGATCTCGGCCGCGCCCTCACCGCGACCGGGGATCTCGCGTCCGCCCGGACCGAACTCGAAGCGTCGCTGGCCACGATGGAGGCCAGCGGGTCGAGGTTCGAGGTGGCCAGGGCCCTGTCCGCGTTCGGCGAGGTCGCCGAGGCGGAAGGGAACACCGACGAGGCGAGGCGGCACTACGACCGGGCGTTGCCCATCCTGGTCGGCCTCGGCCGCCCGGAGGCTGACGCTCTGCGCACGCGGCTCGAACAGCTGTGACCCCACGGCACCGATCGGTACTCAGCGACCGAGTGAACGCGCCGACCCGAATGACTCAGCGTAGCTGCAAGTTGCACATTTGGGGGAGCATTGGGCCGGGAGAAGTGATTAGCCCGGGCGAATTCGTCACCGTTTGATCGACGAATTCGGACAAGCGACGAACGGTCATTCGCCGTCGGCGAATGCACGTGCAGATGCCTTTCCCGGGTGAGTCAGCGATAGCGGTTCCAGCGTGCGCCGGTGCGTCCGTTCCGAAGATCGTTCAATCGTTTTCGCAGCTCATCCCGCACGCTGGGATGACTGCGAAGAATGGGGAGAACACTCGTCGTGAGCTTCAGTTCACGGATCGCGCGCAGTACGGAGAAGCCGGACCACGTCGTCACGTCGAATCCGTACCGCTGCGCGAACACGCGATAGCGGGCCGGTGGATCACCGAACCGTTCATGGCCGACGGCGAGCGGCGTCAGATCCCATTCCGGCGGCCCGACACAGGACGAATCGAAATCGCACAGCACCGGCCCGTCCGGCCCGGGGATCACGTTCCCGGTGTGCGCGTCCCCGTGGACCAGGCCCCTGGGCAGGGGGAAGTCCAGGTCCGCGAGCGCGGCTTCGACCTCGGCGCAGCGTTCGAGCAGGAACCGCCGGTCGCCCTCGTCCAGCTCCTCCGCGTCCGAAACCCGGGCGCGGACCGCGGCGAACGGCGCCCATTCGGCGAGCCCCTCGGGCGGCGGGAGCGCGTGGACCTGGCGCAGCAGCGCGGCGAGATCGGCCGACTTCGCCTTCCGTCCGGTCTCGGGCACCTTCCACCAGACCGTCACGAGATGTTCGCCGACCGGCAGCGGCTGGTCGAGGCCGGGAACGAGGCGGATGGCAGGCACCGCGTGCCGTTCGAAGTGCCGCGCGACCCGCACGACGGTGCCGACGCGATGCCGCAGGCGGGTGGAGCCGACGATCCTGACGACGAACGGCGCGCTCGCCAGCTCGTAGACGGCGTTGTTGGTGAACCTCAGCAGGCGGGCGCCTTCGGGGTCCACGCCCAGCAGATCGCACGTCCGCCCGAGGGCGTCGCGCAGGATGCCGGGCGTGAACCGGCCGCCCGGACCGGTCGGCTCAGGCGGCGTAGAAGGAGTTGAGGCGGTCGGCGAGGTCACGGGCGTCCGCGTTGTTCCGGCGGCGCTCCGCCTCGACCTGCAGTGGCCGCATCCGGTCCTTCACCCGCTCCGACTTGATGCCCTCGGCACAGTCGACGGCCTTCGAGCCCACCTTGGCGCCGTGGTCGAGATCGCCTTCGAGCAGGTGGTTCGTGGCCAGGGCGCTGAGCATGAACGTCTTGCTGCGGGCCATGTCGTCGGTGTAGGACTCGACGGCCTTGGTCAGCGCCGGGATCGCGTACTTGGTGTGCTCGGCGTTCTTCGCCGCGAGCACGGTGTGCACGGTGCCGATCATGGCGTAGACGTCGGTCTCGGTGAAGAACTTGACCCAGGATTCGGCCTCGGCCAGGTTGGCGCGGGCGAACTCGTCCTTGCTCCGGCCGAGCAGCTTCACGGCCTGCTCCTCGTTGCCCATCATCGCGTAGGCCCAGGCCTCGTTGGCGCAGAGCACGGCGACCGCCAGCTCGGAGCCCGATTCCTGGGCGGCGATCTGGCCGAGCTGGAACAGTTTCAGCGCGTCGTTCGGGGCGTCCTGGTGCAGGTAGACGCGGCCCATCCGGTAGAGGACGTTCGCGACCAGCGGGTGGTTGTCGCCCTGTTTGGCCAGGTCCAGCGCGTTCGCGAAATGTCCGCGCGCGGAATCCATGAGGCCGGTGTCGAAGGAGGTCCAGCCCGCCAGGCTGTGCAGGTCGGCGAGGGCGACGTACAGGCGGTTCTTGACCGGCTCGGTGCCGCTGGACTCGAGCATCTGCTGTCCCCAGGACAGCTGGGCGACCACGGCGTCGCGGCAGAAACCGCCGCCGTACTGGTAGTCGAGGGAACGGAGGGCTCTGGTCGCGGCTTCCACCTGGCGCACGTCGGTCATGCCGATCCGCCCGGGGGCGGGCGTCTTCGCCGGGCCCGCCGACCACGTACCCGATTCCGGGCCGAACACCGCCGCACCCATCGTGACCTGGGCGGCGTGTGCGAGGAACCTCCGTCGCTTCACGGACTCGTCCTCCTCCGCCTGCTGGCCGTCGGCAGCACCGACGACCTTTATCGCTGTCGCCTCGTCATAGGCGAGACCCATGTATCCCCTGGGGACACCAAGGCCGTCAGCGATGCGGGTGAGCACGTCGTACGCCATCACCTGGCGACCTTTGAGGATCTCGGACACCTCGGACTGCGACTGGCCGGTCATCGCGGCGATCTGACGCTGCGAAACACCGTGCTTGCGCAACAGCCGGTACACGGACGAGATCTCCCGTGTGGCCAGTGCGGCTCGCATCTCCGGCTGCTCCCAGGCATCCGGTGGCACGGGGTGACTCTGGCGACCCGAACCGCTTGCAGCGTCCGAGCCGGCGACAGCGCCGCCACCGATACTGGCGTCCATTGCGCCCCCTCACAGTTCCGTTGGGGTCGAGAAACAGCGTAGGCACACCTATTCAACCGTGCGAAACACCGGATCGCCCGTCGTGATCGGCCCGGCAGAAGTCGTTTGACCGCTTACCGTGAAACCCCGTCCGGTCACCGCTATGACGGCGGTTCGACCTTCTATCGCACTCGGTTTCACATCACTGTAGTTGTCAGATCTCCGTGACCGACCGGCCACCGGCCGCGATCACGGAGAGCTACCAAGTCTCCGAACCCCCTACAGGTGCGGACACGCGGATACGAAGACGACGTGGAACGAGAGAGCGGAGAAGAGCCAGTGGAGTTCGTGGACTCGATCGCAACAGGCTCCATCACCGCGGGACGGCCCGGTATGGCCACGCGCCACCTGCGTGCGGCCGGCCCCGCCGGTCAGCAGACGGTCGCCGTCGCCCCCGGCGCGAACCGTCCGGTCTCCCCTTCCGCCCCGGTCGACCCCCGTACCGCGAGTGTGCGCCGTTACGAAGGCGGACAGCTGGTCTGGCGGGTGCAGTGCGGCGATCTCATCAGCCGTGAACGCGCCGTCACCGTGTTCGTCGAAGACAACCAGGTGGTTCTCGTCTCGCCGCCAGGAGAGACCGCGCGCCTGACGTCCGGCCAGCTCGGACAGCTCAGGGCAGCGCTCAACGAAGCCGCCAAAATGGCGGAAAGGTAACGGTGAGTTCTCCGTGGATCAGGTCCTAGGGCAAGTCCTCCGCAACGCGGTTTGGGAACGCCTCGACATGCTCTCCGATCTCGCGAACCGGGCCGACGCGCAGTCGCTCGTCTCGGTCGCCCGCTCGGAGCTCCCTCGGCTCGCCGAAGGCTGGCGCGCGATGCTTCAGGCGCACGAGCCCGACGAGCGCGGGGACTGCCCCACCTGCTCGACCCGCTGGCACAAGTGCAAGGCCCCCTGCTCGGTATGGCAGGTCGCGCACGAGCACCTGGTCGCCGGCGGCCTCGCCCCCCAGCAGATCGCGGCCACCCAGGACCACCGGCGCGAAAGCCGCCGCCGCGTCCCGGGGCAGAACCGCGGGGTGAGCCCGGCCGAAACCACCGGCAGGCACGCGCTGGTCAACCCGCGTCGTCCCATCACAGCTTGAAAGACCGGCGAGTGAACGGCGGTCCGAGCAGCCCCCTCGGCAACCACGCCACGATCTCGCCTTCGCCGGCGGCGGTTCGCGCGTACCCCCGAACGCGACGAACCGCTCTCGGTAATCACTCCGGTCCCCACCGCGATTAATCGAAAATTATCGGCAGAACACCTAGCGAAGGCAGTAATCGGTCGCTAGGTTGATGATCACAAACGCAGCGCGATACCTGCCCCGGAGCGCGCTGTCATCCCCCGAACCCCGCGGGCCGGTGCCGTTGCACTCCCCTCCCCCGACCGGCACCGGTCCGCGGTCTCCAAGAGTCCTAGCTGACGCCCTTCACCCGCGTGACCAGCACCGCGGCGATGACGGTGGACAGCGCCGAAGCCGCGAAGAGGCTCGGATATCCGCCCAGGTAGGCCAAAATCGGCGCGGTCAGCATCGGCGCCACCACCTGCGGCAGCGAGTTCGCGATGTTGATGACGCCGAGATCCTTCGCCCGATCCTGCGCGGTGGGCAGCACCTGCGTGAGCATCGCCAGCGCGACGGCCATGTACGCGCCGAAACCGACTCCCAGCAACGGTGACGCCGCGAGCGCGGCCGTCCAGTTCTGCCAGACCACCAGCAGCAGGGCGGCGACGGCCATCACCGCCGAAGCCGCGAGGACGTACGGCTTCCGGCGTCCCGTCTTGTCCGAGAAGTGCCCGGCGATGAGCGCGCCGACGACGAGCGCCGCGCCGTAGAGGCCCATCATGATCAGCAGTCCGGTGTCCGGATCTTCGTAGTGCACCGCGTCCTTGAGGAAGAACAACAGGTACAGCGTCCCGAAGGCGTTGCCGAGGTTGATCATGAAGTGACAGCCCCACGCCCAGGCGAAGTCCGGATGCCTGCGCGGGGAGATCCACAGATTCGCGAGCACGTCCCGGGTCCTGGCGGACGGCCGGAACGCGACCGGCAGCCGCGCGTCCGGCGTGCGCAGGACGAACGCCGCCGCGCCCGCCAGCACGACGGCCGCGCAGACCGCGTAGCCCAGCGGGAGCCCGGCGAGGTCGAGCATCACCACGACCACCACCGCGCCGAGCACGGTCCCGAGCATCTGGGCGATGCCGACCAGGCCGCCGACCTGAGCGCGCTGGGGTACGGGAACACGATCGGCGATGGCCGACACCAGCATCGCGAGCATCCCGTTCAGTCCGGCTTGGACCAGGCACCAGCCGAGCACCATGACCGCGACGTTCGGCGCGAACGCGAGGACGAGCAGTCCGGCGGCGGCGACCGCGGCACCGGCCGCCGTCCACGGATGACGACGGCCGCGAGCGGAACAGGTCCGGTCGGACAGCAGGCCGACGGCCGGGTTGGCGATCAGCGCGACGACCGCGCCGATGCCGGTGACCAGGCTGAACACGGCTTCCTTGTTGGCGGCGTCCAGCAGTTCTGCCTGTTTGGGCAGGAGAACCTGGATGGGCGCGTAAACGCCCAGCCAGAGCGCGATGTTCGCGAAGAACAGCAGGCTCATCCACCCCACGCGGACCCTGGCGACCGGCTCGGCGAGCGCCTCGGGCAGATCCCGGACCTCACTCATGGCGGATCAGTTTCCGGTACCAGCCGAAGGAGTCCTTCGGCGTGCGCTTCTGTGTCTCGTAATCGATGTGCACCAGACCGAAGCGTGGCTGGTAGCCCTTCGACCATTCGAAGTTGTCCATCAGCGACCAGACGAAGTACCCGCGGACGTCGACGCCGGCGTCCATCGCTTCGCGCACGGCGACCAGGTGGCTGTCGAGGAAGTCGATGCGTTCCTGGTCGTGGACGTGGCCGTCTTCGGCGACGACGTCGTCGAAGCTGCAGCCGTTTTCGGTGATGTAGACGGGCGGAAGGTGCTCGCGGTAGCGCTCGTGGAAGCCGACGAGCAGATCGCGCAGCCCGTGCGGGACGATCGGCGAATCGTTGGTGGTCATGGGATATCCCTCGATCGCGCGAAGCTCGAAGGGCAGCGGATTGCCTTCGCCGGGCGCGGCGACGCCCTGCGGCTCGTAGTAATTCACCCCGTAGAAGTCGAGGGGCTGCGCGATGGTCGGCAGATCGTCGGCGAAACCCGCCGGGAGATGCGCGACGACTTGTTCGGGATATCGGCCGAGCAGCACCGGATCCGCGTAAGTGCGATTGATGAGGGCGTCGATCCATTCGCCCGCGGCCTTGTCCTCCGGCGAATCGGTGGCTGGCCAGATCGGCGAATGATTGTTGGCCGTACCGACGCTCCGGGCACCGGCCGCGCGCAGCGCTTGGACCGCGAGACCGTGCGCGAGATTCTGGTAGTGCGCGGTGGGCAGGGCGTCGAGCAGGAGGGTCTTGCCGGGCGCGTACTCACCGATCGCGTAGCCGAAGATCGACATGACCATGGGCTCGTTGAGCGGGATCCACATTTTCACCCGATCGGAGAACCTCTCGCCCACGATGGCGGCGTACTCCCCGAACCGTTCGGCGGTATCACGGGAGAGCCAGCCACCCTTGTCTTCGAGCGCCTGTGGGAGGTCCCAATGGAAGAGCGTCCCGGTCGGCGCGATACCGGCGGCGCAGACCTCGTCCAGCAATTCGTCATAGAACGCAAGGCCTTCGGCGTTGGGCTTGCCGTCGCCGTCGGGCTGGATACGGGGCCAGGCGAAGGACATGCGGTAGGCGCCGACGCCGAGTTCGGCCATCAGCGCGATGTCCTCGGAGTAGCGGTGGAAGTGATCGGCCGCTACCTTGGCGTGCTCAGCCCGCGCGATCTTTCCCTCCGTTTCGGTGAACGTGTCCCAAATGGACTGTCCCCGGCCGCCTTCACCGGTCGCCCCCTCGATCTGGAAGGCGGAGGTCGATACACCCCACAGGAATTCGGACGGGAAGGTCGGATTCTCCACCGGCGGCACACCTTTCCTCTTCAGACTCGGCCGAACATGAAAAGTTCTCAGATACTATGCCTTCACTCGACCGGGGGGAACCCTGTCGGCACGATAAAGTCGCAGATCAGCGAAGGAGGAGCCCGAGTGTCCGACATCCAGGCCGCGAAACCGCAAGCGGAGACGACTCCGCTCCGGCGGCAGCCCGTTCAGCAGCGCAGCGCCAAGCGGGTGGAGCAGATGCTCGACGCCAGCGCCCAGCTGATCGACGAACTCGGCTACGACGCGTTGACGACCACGCTGATCGCGAAGCGCGCCGGGGTGGCCGTCGGTTCGCTGTACCAGTTCTTCCCCGACAAGCGGGCCGTGGTGCAGGCGCTGACGCAGCGGAACCTCGAGCGGTTCGTCGCCTCGGTGTCGGAAACCCTGAACGAGCTCGCACCCGAGCACTGGTGGGACGTCGTGGACTCGATCCTCGACATCTACTTGGCGATGCACCGCGAGGTCCCCGGCTTCTCGAAGGTGCACTTCGGTGACGTCGTGGACCGGCAGCTCCTCGACGAGACGCGCGACAACAACGCGGTCATCGTCGACGCGCTCACCGACGTGCTCTCCGCGCGGATCCAGTCGCCGCCGGACGACATCCGGTTCGCGCTGACGATCGCGAACGAGACCGCCGACGCGCTGCTGAAGCTGGCTTTCCGCCGGGACCCGCGAGGGGACGAACGGATCGTGGCGGAGGCCAAGTCGGTGGTGAAGGGCTACTTGGCGAGCAAGTTCGGGGAAGCCTGAGGCTCTCTTCGGGCGGTTAGGGGGGCTGAAGGACGCTTTCGCCGCATGCGATGCGGTGAAGGACGCTTTCAGCCCACGTCTGTCCACTGTGGACTCCCGGTGAGACTGCCCGGACGCCCCGAAGGCCCCCTTTGAGACGTTGACTGTCTCAAAGGAGGCCTTCAGGACACCTTGCTCCATTCGTGTCCACCGGCGCCCGAACCCGTCGCCCCACCAGTCACACGACCCCCAGCAACCACGCCCTCATACCCGCTGACCTGGCATTACCCGGTTGTCCACACAAGTTGTCCACACCCACCCACAGTTGTGGACAACCTCGCCCCTCACTCCACCGAACCCCGTCCCCCGTCGCCCCCTCCCGATACGCTGGTGCGGGGCGCGCCCCCCAGGGACGGGTGGGGGGTGGGGTTGCGCGGATCAGCCGAAGTTTTGGGATTCGCCTCGGTAGGTGGGGACGGTCCGGTCGACGCGGTCGCCGACGACGACGTGGTAGTGCGTGAAGCGTTCGGCGAGTTCGCCGGCCTTCGCGTGGCGCAGCCAGACGCGGTCGCCGAGGCGGAGGTGGCGGGCCGCTTCGCCGGAGACGGGGGTTTGGACTTCGCCGGCGCCTTCGAAGCCGAGTAGCGAAAGGCCTTCGGGCAGGTAGGGCTTCGGGAGCCGCGAAGACTCCGCGGGGCCCGAAGCGATGTAGCCGCCGGAGAAGAGCGTCGCGACCTTCGGGGCGGGGCGCCGGACGACGGGCAGCGCGAACATCGCGGCCGGGCGCGGCGAGAAGTGCGCGTAGCCGTCGAAAAGGGTCGGCCCGATCAGGCCGGAGCCCGCCGCGATTTCGGTGACGGCCGCTTCGGCGCCGGTCGATTCGACGCTGCCGCTGCCGCCGCCGTTGACGAACTCCAGATCCGCCAGCGCCCGGACGGCGCGGACCGCGGCCGCACGGCGCTTCGCGATTTCCACAATGGACTTTCGCTGCATCCAGCCGATGACGGAGTTCTTGGCCCCGCTGCCGGCCGCGTCGCCGAGCCCGGCGATCTGACCTTCGTACGCCATCATCCCGACGAGCCGGAAACCCTTGCGGGACAAGATGGTCCGTGCCAGATCCGCAGCTTGCCGCGGGCTGAACACCGGCGAGCGCCTGGTGCCGATGTGCACTCCGGGCAGCGGCCGCCACGAAGCGTCGAGTTCCAGGCAGACCCGGATTTCGGGATGCCCCTGCCCCAGCGCGGCATCGACCAGGTCGAGATGTTCGGGCGAGTCGGCCATGATCGAGATCGCCGCCCGCGCCCGGTCGTTCGCCGCCAACCGCCGCAGCGCGCCATGGTCGGCGGTCGGGTACGCCACCACGATGTCGTCGGACGTCCCCTGCTCGACATGCCAGACGGCTTCGGCGAGCGAGTAGCACATGAGACCTTCGAAGCCGGGCCGCGCGAGAACACGTTCGAGCAGGTACCGGCAGCGTACGGATTTGCTGACCACGCGGATCGGCTTCCCGGCCGCCCGCCGCAGCAGGTCGGCGCCGTTCGCGTCGAACGCATCCAAGTCGACAATCGCGAACGGAGGATCCAGGTCCTTCGTCGCCAAGTCGTACACCGTCGCACTGGTCACCCGAACTAAGGTACGACAGAAGGGCTTGAAACGCGAATACTATTCACTTACTGTTTCGGCACTCACAGCCTCTCGGAATAGGTGGGCGCATGACACGGTGGAGCAACTGGGCCGGCACCGCGACGGCGTCGCCGCTGCGCGTGCATCGGCCGCGTGATACGGACGCGATCGCCGAAGCGATCAGCCGGTCCGCCGCGGACGGACGACGCCTGCGCCCGCTCGGCAGCGGCCACTCGTTCACCGCGATCGCCGCCGCGAACTCGGACGCCATGGACCTGACCGGCTGGACGGGGATCGCCTCCGCAGACGTCGCGAAAGGCCTGGTCACGGTCCGTTCGGGGACCACGCTCAAGCAGCTCAACGCCGAACTCGACGCGCTGGGCCTGGCGATGACCAACCTCGGCGACATCGACGCGCAGACCGTCGCCGGCGCGATCTCCACCGGCACCCACGGCACCGGCGCCCGGCTCGGCGGCATCGCCACCCAGATCGCCGCGCTCGAACTCGTGCTCGCCGACGGCACCGTGGTCACCTGTTCGGCGGACGAACGCCCCGACCTCTTCGCCGCGGCACGGGTCGGGCTGGGCGCGCTCGGCGTCATCAGCACGGTCACCCTGCAGTGTGAACCGTCGTTCCTGCTCTCCGCCCAGGAGCGGCCGGAACCGCTCGAACAGGTCCTCGAAGGCTTCGACCAGTTCGCCGACGAGAACGACCACTTCGAGTTCTACTGGTTCCCCTACGGCAAGAACGCCCTGGTCAAGCGCAACAACCGGCTTCCGGCGGGCAGCGAACACCGGCCGCTGAGCAGGCTGAAGGAGTTCGTCGACTACGAGGTCACGGAGAACGTCGCGTTCGGCGGCCTGTGCCGTCTCGGCCGCGCGGTGCCGAAACTCGTGCAGCCGCTCGGCCGGTTCGCCTCGAACATCCTCTCCGCCCGCGAGTACAGCGACACGTCGCATCGCGTCTTCGTGACCCATCGCGGCGTGCGGTTCGTCGAGTCGGAGTTCGCGATCCCCCGCGAAGCACTGCACGACGTCTTCTCCGAACTCCGCGCGTTCGTCCCGAAGCTGGAGAACCCGGTCGCGTTCCCGGTCGAGGTGCGCGTCGCCGCGGCGGACGACATCTGGCTTTCGACCGCCAACGGCCGCGACTCGGCCTACATCGCGATCCACCAGTTCGTCGGCATGCCCTACCGGGAGTACTTCGCCGGGTTCGCGTCGATCGTCGGCGAGGTCGGCGGGCGCCCGCACTGGGGCAAGATGCACGACCTCGACGCCGCGACACTGCGCTCGCGCTACCCGCGCTTCGACGACTTCCTGCGGGTCCGCAAGGAGGTGGACCCGGCCGGGATCTTCACGAACACGTACCTCGACCGGGTCCTCGGCACCGTTTAGGCCGTTTCAAACAGCGCGCTGACCGACTCTCCGTTGTGGATCCGGCGCATCGCCTCCGCCAGCGCGGGCGCGATCGACAGGACCCGCAGTTTCGGGCTCTGCTCCTCCGGCGGGATGGGCACCGTGTTCGTGCAGACGACCTCCAGCACGTCGGGCTGGCTGCCGATCCGCTCGAGCGCGCCGCTGGAGAAGAGGCCGTGCGTGCAGGCGACGCGGATCGAGCGCGGCTTCAGTTCCCGGAGCTTGTTGAGCAGTTCGATCACCGTGCTGCCCTTGGCGATCTCGTCGTCGAGGACGATCACGTCGCGGCCGGTGATCTCACCGATCACCGAGCTGATCTCGACCCTGTCGTCGGCGAAGCGCTGCTTCGCGCCCGCCGCGACCTGAACGCCGAGCAGCCGGGCGAAATGCGCGGCCTCCTTGGCGTTGCCGAGATCCGGCGAGACCACGGTGGTCGCGGACAGGTCGTACTGGCGGAAGTGCTTCGCCAGTTCCTGCAACGCGTGCAGGTGATCGACCGGAACGCTGAAGAACCCGTGCACCTGCGGCGAGTGCAGCGTCATCGCGAGGACGCGATCGGCGCCGGCGGTCGCCATCAGGTCGGCGACGAGACGGCCGCCGATCGAGATCCGCGGCGCGTCCTTCTTGTCCGACCGGGCGTACGAATAGTGCGGCATGACGACGGTGATCCGCTTCGCCGAAGCGCCCCGCGCCGCGTCCAGCATCAGCAGCAGTTCGACGAGATGTTCCTGCACCGGCCGCACCAAAGGCTGGATCAGGAAGACGTCGCGCTCACGGCAGTTCGCCTCGAGCTGGACTTCGAGACAGTCGTTGGCGAACCGCTGCACCTTCACCGGATGCAGGGGAACACCGAGATGGGCGCAGATCTCTTCGGCGAGCTCGGGATGGGCGCTGCCACTGAAGACCGCGATGTCCTCGCGCAAGGACCTTCTCCGTTCAGTCAAAAGACGGATTACGTCCACACACTAAAGTTTCACAGTGCGGAAAAGGCCTGAGAGATAGCAGTATCACCCGAGATCGCTTCGAGGACGCGTCCCGCCGTCGACGGGCTGTCGAGCAGAGCGACGAGGATCGCGGCGACGTCCTGCCGGGGAATGGGCCCGCGGCCGGTGGACTCGGCGATCAGGATCTCGCCGGTGCCTTCGTCGTTGGTGAGCTGCCCCGGCCGCAGGATCGTCCAATCGAGATCGCGGGCGCGCAGGTCGTCTTCGGCCGCTTTCTTGGCCTTGAGATAGATCCGGAAATCGTCCGGGACGTCCGCGGTCTCCCCTTTGTCCGCCCCCATGGAGCCGACCTGGATATGCCGCCGGACGCCCGCCCGCTCCGAGGCGGCCGCGAAGAGTTCGGCGGCCGCTCTGTCCACAGTGTCCTTACGAGCGGTCCCGCTGCCCGGCCCGGCGCCCGCCGCGAAGATGGCGGCGTCGGCGCCGTCGAGCACCTTGGCGACGGCGTCCACATCGGACTTTTCCAGATCGAGGACGACCGCTTCGGCACCGGCGGCTTCGAGATCGGCGACGTGATCGGGATTGCGCACGATCCCCACCGCCTGATCACCGCGCGCGGAGAGCAGCTTCTCCAGCTTCAGCGCGATCTGTCCGTGTCCACCCGCAATGACGACTCGCATGGACCCGACGTTAGCGCGTTCAGTCCACTTCGGCAGGGAGCTCGGTTTCGCGGAGCAGCTGCTCGTAGACGATCTCGTTGACCAGGCGCGAGACCGGGTCCTCGTCGAGGATCATGCGCTCGCCGTGGCCCTCGAGGTCGAGGTCGGCCACCGCGTTGGGGTCGGCGGTGACGATGCCGAGCCCGTAGGCGCGGGCACGCGGGAGGCAGTTGCCGACGTAGTCTTCCGTCAGTACGGCAGGCGATGGGAGAACCATCGCGGCCTCGCCGTAACGTGCGAACGGAACCGCGGAGGCCATCGCGGTGCGCCAGTGCCGGGCGACCGCGAGGACGCCGATGATCTCGGCGGCCGGCGCGGGTGCGGTCGCGGCCAGCTCTGGCCATGTCCAGGTGTCGACGGTGGCGCGATCGACGACGGGACCCATGCCCATCGCGATGCGCTCCGCGTGCACGTCGGTACGGAGCCGGGCGACCACGCAGATCTTGCGGCCGAGCACGGTGGTCTCCGGCAAGACGATGCCGTTCCAGCCGAGCAGGGCCGCCGCCTTGCGCGAAAGCTCCCCGACGCTCGCGGGCAGTTCGATCGGCGGCACCACCCGGCTCGGCAGTGACCGGCTGCGCTTCGCGCCACCGGCGACCGTCGAGCTCTCCATGTTCGGTGTAGCCGCCACGTTCCGCCTCCTTCGAACCTGGTTTCCCTAGGGCTCGTCATCCCCGTGCCACCTCGGTGGAAGCGGCACATGACCTGTCTAACAGGGCGGGGAGGCGGCGGCGCCGGACAACGGGAGTGGCTGCGATCGGCGGCACTTTGTCATCGGTGACCGGTCGGTAGGCGGTCATTCGACTTCAGTCCGACCGTGCCGCCAACCGAGTGAGAGGGAGGTAAGTGGTGTTACCCGGTGTCTCCGAACGGTCACGGGGAACGAAACGAGACGTTAGGCCATTCGGCCCAATGAATACTCATTCCACTTTGGACTTTCGCAGGTCAGGTCAGGAGATCGTCGCGGTACGAAGGAGTTCTTCGACGCCCGGTGTCCGCCACTCGTCCATCACCACGATTTGCCTGTCCGCAAGGAACCAGATCCGCTGCGTCACTTGCGTCTCGCCGCTGCCGCCCGTCTGTCCACGAGGAACACACTGGATCGTCCACTCCTCGTAGGTCGCCGTCGCCCCGCCGACCGGTGCGGTGGCGGAAGCCGTCCGCGCGGCGTCACCCTCTTGGCGGAGGTCCTTGCGCCCGGCGGCGTTGCAGGCCCGGCCGCCCGCGCTGCGCCGGTAGAACTCCCCCGGCCGGTACGGCGGCTGCTCGGCGGAGCGCTGGGTGTTATCCGTGACGAGGACGTACTTGCAGTTGAAGTACTTCTTGGGATCCGGGCAGCCCGGCGCGACGAGCACCTTCTCCAGCCCCTGCGAGACCTCGGACCAGCCTTGCGGCAGATGCAGGGTGAGCGCTCCGGCCGAGACGTCCGTGACGCCCTGCGCCGGCGGGGCGGACGACGTGCCTTTGACCACCTTTCCGCTGGTCACGCCGTCGACAAGGGCGGGGTTCAACAGTCCGGCGACTTTGTCGTAGGGCAGTGTGAGGTCTTGGACGCTGCAGGCGGTGGTGAAGCCCAGGTCGGTCATGTTGGCCGTGACCTCGAGGGCGGTCGGCGCGAACGCGAGCCAGACCTTCGGGTCTCCGGTGAGGTCGGCCGCCCGGAGCGGCCGGTACGGGAAAATGGTGCTCGGAGGGCCGCACTGCTCCTTGTCGGGCCAGAGGACCTCGGTCAGTTCCCGGAGGCCCTCGTCGGTGAACTTCCCGGGGGCGAACAGTTCGGCCGGCGTGAGCGCCTTGCCCTCCTTGAGGTCGATCGTCACCGTCGCGCGGCCGTGCCCCCAGGTCGGATGCGGTTTGTTCACGAGGTCGCTGGTGTAGCGGACGGAGAGGTACCGCTCGTTCTGCGAGCGGATGTCGGCCTTGGTGGTCAGCGTGTACGGACCGCGTTCCGGCTCCAGCTTGGCGGCGCCGGGGCCGGTTTTGCGGTTCCAGGCGTCGATCGGCGCCATCAGCGCGTCGTTGACCCGCTTGAGCCAGGCTTGATCGGGCGAACCGGTCACCACCGGGTGGTCGCCGGTGTAGGCGAGGGTCGTGCCGGGCACCGTCCCGGACTCGGTCTTCATGGCGACCTTGAGCGCGACGGCCTGCGTGGTCGGCGGTGGCGGTGACGGGGTGCTCGCGTCGGAGAAGACGACCACCGAACCGACCACGGCGGCCGTCGCCGCGACCACCCCGGCGGTGATCTTCAGCCCGACCGCGATCCCGCCGGTCGACGCTGCCGCCGCACCCGTTCCGGCGGCGGCGACACCGGGCGCGGCCGCCGTACCGGCGCTGAGCAGGACCAACGGCGTCGCCGCGACGAGCACGCCTGCCGCCTTCGCCAGCCGCGACCAGCCCTTGCGTTCCCATTCGTCGCCGTATCCCGCGCGGGCGACGCGTTCCAGTTCACTGACGAACATGAGCGCGTCGACCGGTCGTTTCGACGGGTCCTTCGCCATCCCCAGCGCGACGATCTCGTGCACCGGCTGGGGGACTTCGCCGAACGGGATGGGTGCGTGTTCGTGCAGGGTGCGCAGCACTTCGGTCTGCTCGGCCTCGTACGGCCGGTGCCCGGCGACGCACTGGAAGAACACGCAGGTCGCGGCGTAGACGTCGGTCGCGGGGGTGGCCTGCCCGCCGGACCACTGCTCGGGCGCCATGTACGCGGGAGTTCCGACGGACGGGCCGCGTTCACCCGCCAGGACGGCCGTGCCGAAGTCGACCAGTTTGCTCTCGCCGGTGTCGGCGACGAGGACGTTGGCCGGTTTGTAGTCCCGGTGGACGACGTTCGCGGAGTGCGCCGCGGCCAGCCCGAGCAGCGATCCCTTCAGGACCGCGAGAGCGGCTTCCGGTTCGAGAGCGCCTTCGGCCTGGAGAACGGAACGCAGGGAGACGCCGTTGATCGCCTCCATGACGATCGCCGCGCCCTGCGGCGTCTCGAAGAACTCGTACAGCTTCACGACGTGCGGGCTCGTCACCCGGTGCAGCGCCAGGGCTTCCTGGCGGAACGCGTCGAGATAGGCGGGCTCGGCGGCGAAGCGGGAGAAGAGGTACTTGATCGCGACGACGTGGCCCGTGTTGTCCTGGCGCGCGAGCACCACGCGGCCGAAGGTGCCGGTGCCCAGCTGCTCCAGCTCCGTGAAGCCGGGCAGTCTCCACTCGTCGCTCACGTCTTGAATGTTCACTGCCATCGGGCCTCTTCCAAAATCTTGTCGAGGCCTGGAGTGTTCCACTCGTCCACGATCACGAGCTGCGTTTTCGGCAGGAACCAGACCCGCTGAGTGACGCTACCGCCGCCGGAACACGTGAGTCGCCACTCTTCGTAGGCCGCCTTCTTCGTCCCGATCGAACGAAGCTCCTTCGTCTGGAGGACAGGTGACCCCTGCGTCTCCCCTGGTGCCCCGAGCGAGTGACATGGACGCGGGCCGGTGGATCGGTTGTAGGGCTTGCCTGGTTCATACGCCGGCGTGGCCGGATCGACCCGCGAGTTGTCGCTGAAGACCACGCCCGCGCAATGGAACGGCTGCGTGCACTGGTCGGCGGTCACCAGGTAGCGCTCGATGGGTTCGCCGGAGAGCAGTCGCCAGTTTTCCGGCGTGGTGATGGTGAAGGCGCCGACGTTGTCCTCTTTGGTCTTTTCGCCCTGCGTGCCGCCGAGCAGGTGCGCGACCGCGGGACTCAGCAGGTCACGCAGCCGGTCGTAGGGCACGGTGACGGTGGTCGGATTGCAGACCATCGGGTACCCGAGCGCGAAGGCGGCGACGCGGAACTCCATCCCGTTCGCCGCGGGCGCCGCCTGCACGATCGCCCCGTCCTGGGTGTACCGGTCCGACATCGCGCCCGCGGGGAGGTGCTCAAGCGCCGACGGCGGCGTGGCGAGACACTCGCCAGGCTTGGCCGAGGCGTACATCCGGTCCTCGACCATCCGCATCCGTTGGGCGTTGCCGTCGACGTCGGCGAACAGGCCCGCGGTCGGGATCACGTCGCCGTCGGCCAGGTCGATCACAAGGGTCCGGACGGCGTAGGCGCCGTGGTTCCCGAGCTGGACCGTTTCGACCGAGCGTTCGTAGACGACCGAGATCAGCGTGTCGTCCTGGCGCAGGACCTCGGCGGTGGTGGACATATGCGGGATGTCGCCGTCGGGTTCCTTCTCCGGCGGGCTGCCCGGCGGCCAGACGCTCTTGAGCCAGCCGTCGATCGGCGCCATCAGCGCCTTGTTGACCCGCTCCTCGACCGCCTTGTCCTTCAACCCGCTGATGCGGACGTACTTCCCGTTGAAGTCGAAGCCGTCGAGCTTCTCGGTGCGGGTGAGGAGGTCGACCTTCATCGCGGCGACGGTCGTCGTCCGTGGCGGCGCTTCGTCGTCGCTGTTCGTGTTGACCACCACGACCGTCCCGACGGCGACCGCGGTGGCGGCGGCGACCGCGGCGGTGATCTTGAGGCCGAGCGCGATCCCGCCGCCGGCGGTGGCCGCGACCCCGCCGCCCGCGAGGACCGGCGCGGCCGCGGTTCCCGCGCCGAGCAGGGCCAACGGGGACAGGGCGACCAGGACACCGGCGCCTTTGGCGAGCCAGTGCCAGCCGTTGCGCTCCCAGTCCTCGCCGTACGCCTTCCTGGCGGACGCCTCCAGCTCCGCGACGAATTCGGCCGCGCCCGACGGCCGGTGGGCGACATCCTTCGCCATGCCGCGCGCGATGAGGTCGCGGACCGGTTCGGGCACTTCGCCGAACGGGATCGGGGCGTACTCGTGCAGCGTGCGGAGCACTTCGGTCTGCTCAGCCTCGTACGGCCGGTGGCCGACGACGCACTGGAAGAACACGCAGGTCGCGGCATAGACGTCGGTCGCGGGGGTGGCGACGCCGCCCGCCCACTGCTCGGGCGCCATGTACGCGGGGGTGCCCGCGGCGACCCCGGTCTGCCCGGCGAGCACGGCGATGCCGAAGTCGACGAGTTTGCTCTGCCCCTCGCGGGTGACCAGGACGTTGGCCGGTTTGTAGTCGCGGTGGACGGTGCCCGCGGCGTGCGCGCCGGCGAGACCGAGCAGCGAGCCCTTGAGGATGGCCAGCGCGGCTTCGGGTTCGAGCTTCTCCTGGCGGCCGAGGATCTCTTTCAGGGAGATTCCGTGAACGGCTTCCATGATGATCGCGGCGCCTTGCGGGGTCTCCACGAACTGGTGCAGACGGGCGATGTGCGGCCCCGAAACGCGGCTCAGGATCTGCGCCTCATGGCGGAACTCGGCCAGGTGTTGGGGGTCGGCGGCGAACCTCGCGTACAGGTATTTGATGGCCACGACCTGCGCGGATTCGTCGTGGCGGGCCAGCACGACCCGTCCGAATCCACCTTCGCCCAGCGACCCCAGCTCGGTGAAACCCGGCAAGGCCCAGTCGTCCACAGATTCCTCCGCGATTCCCGATCGTGTCCCCTTGGAGGTGAGCTGCGCCGCAGCGGTTCCCCGCCTTCCGGGTTTAGGGTTACCCGTCGGTCACTTAGCCCGTAGCGATGGAGGAACGATGCGTTCGCCGAAGGATTTCTTCGCCCCGCTCGCGGTGGGGGCGCCGGAACCGCTCCGCCAGATCCCCGTACCTCCTTCGCGGATGATCCACTTCTTCGATCCCAGCAACGAGAAGATGGCCGCCAAGGTCCCGGACATCGCCAAGAAGGTCGACGTCCTGCTCGGCAACCTCGAAGACGCCGTGCGCGCCGACCGCAAGGAGGCCGCGCGGAACGGGCTCGTCGCCATCGCGAAGTCGACCGACTTCGGCAAGACGCAGCTGTGGACGCGCGTCAACAGCCTCGACTCGCCGTGGGTGCTCGACGACCTGATCACGCTGGTCACCGAGATCGGCGACAAACTCGACGTGATCATGGTGCCGAAGGTCGAAGGCGCGCAGGACATCCACTACGTCGACCGGCTGCTGGCGCAGCTCGAAGCGCGGGCCGGGCTGACGAAACCGCTGCTGGTGCACGCGATCCTGGAGACCGCCAGCGGCGTCGCGAACGTCGAGGAGATCGCCGGCGCGAGCCCCCGGATGCAGGGCATCTCGCTCGGCCCGGCCGACCTCGCCGCGAGCCGCCGGATGAAGACCACCCGGGTGGGTGGCGGGCACCCCGGTTACCTCGTGCGCACCGACCCGACCGGCGAGGACCTGAACGAGGGACGCACGACGTATCAGCAGGATCTGTGGCACTACACCGTCGCGCGGATGGTCGACGCCTGCGCGGCGAACGGGATCCTGCCGTACTACGGGCCGTTCGGCGACATCCGCGACGTCGTGGCCTGTGAGGACCAGTTCCGCAACGCGTTCCTGCTCGGCTGTGTGGGCGCCTGGAGCCTGCACCCGGTGCAGATCGACATCGCCAAGAAGGTGTTCTCGCCTTCGCCCGAGGACGTTGCCTGGGCGCGGCGTGTGATCGCCGAGATGGGTGATGGCACCGGTGCGGTGATGATCGACGGCAAGATGCAGGACGACGCCTCGGTGAAGCAGTGCCGGGTGGTCGCCGAACTCGCGGACGCCCTCGCCGCCGACGATCCTGAACTCGCCGCCGCGTACGACGCGGCCACGAAGGAGGCTTCCTGATGAACCCCCGGCGTTCCGTCCTCTACATGCCCGGCGCGAACGAAAGAGCGCTGGAAAAGGCCAAGACGCTGGACGCGGACGGGCTCATCCTCGATCTCGAAGACGCCGTCGCGCCCGACGCGAAGGAAGCCGCACGTGAACGCGTTTGCGCCGCGGCTTCGTCGAAGGAATACGGCTCGCGCGAGGTGACCATCCGCGTCAACGGCCTCGACACCGAATGGCACGACGCCGACCTCCGCGCCGCCGCGCAGGCGGGCCCGGCCGCGATCGTGGTGCCGAAGGTGAACTCCGCCGCCGAAGTGCACAACATCGAGCGCGCGCTGGAACTCGGCGGCGCGCCGGACCACACGAAGATCTGGGCGATGGTCGAAACCCCGGTCGCGATGCTGCACGCGGAGGAGATCGCCGCGGCGTCCGAGCGGCTGACCGTGCTCGTCATGGGCACGAACGACCTGGCGAAGGAACTGCACGCCGAGTTCGTCCCCGGCCGCGCGCCGCTGCTGGGCGGGCTCTCCCTCGCGCTGCTGGCCGCGCGCGCGACCGGCAAGGCCATCCTCGACGGCGTCTACAACGACGTGAAGGACCTCGAAGGCTTCGAGGCGGAATGCGTGCAGGGACGTCAGTTCGGCTTCGACGGCAAGACGCTGATCCACCCGGCTCAGCTTGAGCCGTGCAACCGGATCTTCGCGCCGTCCGAGGAGGAGATCACGCGGTCGCGCAAGATCATCGCGGCGTTCGAGGAGGCGCAGGCGGCCGGGCAGGGCGTCGTGACCGTGGACGGGCGGATGATCGAGAACCTGCACGTGGAGAACGCGCGGCGGATCTTGGCGCTGGCCGAGGCGATCGGCGGCTGAAGGGCGCCATACCCGCATGAGACGCGGCGAAGGGCCCTTTAGCCGCGTCGTATGTGGGGAAAGCGTCCTTCAGCTCGCGCTAAGCTGGTCGACGATAGCCCCGGATGGCCCCTGACCTGCTGGTCATGTCACCGGGGCTTTGATCTTTCCGCGGCTGGTAGGCGAAGCAGGCCCTGCCGCGACTTGCACGAACCGGCGAATCGTCATCTTTTCCAGACGATTGCCTAAGCTGTACCTATGACCCAACAGCGGCTGACGTCGATCCAGATCGAAGGTTTTACCTCGATCCGTTCGGCGCGCGTCGAACTGGGCGCGATGAACGTGCTCATCGGCGCGAACGGCGCGGGCAAGAGCAACTTCGTCCACGCACTCGAGCTGCTCGGCCGCATCGTCGAGAGTGAGCTGGGGTTGTTCGTCGGGCTCAACGGCGGGGCTTCAGCGCTGCTCAACGTCGGCGGCTCGCCATCCCGGATACACCTCGAGCTGCAAGCCGAATCCAGCTCCTACGAGGCCACTCTGGTCCCGGCTACCCGTGATGAACTGGTCTTCGAGACAGAGATCATGCGCGCTGGTCCAACGGCGAGTAGCCAACCTTCCGCCGAGTCGATCGGGAAGGGACATCGCGAAACACGGCTACCTGACGAGGTCAGCCGGAACCCGGAAGGGATCGCCTCCCGCTTTGTCGACCTTCTCCAGGGCTGCAAGGTCTATCACTTCCACGACACCAGTGCCGACGCACCGGTCAAACGCCTCGTCCCCACCGCGGATGACGTAAACCTCAGGAAAGACGCCGGCAATCTTGCCGCCTACCTCTACCGCCTACAGAGAAGCAAAGACCCCGCCGAGCTTTCCGCCTATCGCCGGATAGTCGGCGCGGTTCAACTCGTGGCACCGTTCTTCCGAGATTTCTTCCTGAAGCCGGACACGAATGATCTGATCCTCTTACGTTGGCGACAGAAAGACTCGGATGCCGTCTTCTCCGCCAACCAGATGTCGGACGGGACGCTGCGCTTCCTCTGTCTGGCGACACTTCTGCTACAGCCAGAACTGCCGGGCCTTGTTGTGCTGGACGAACCCGAACTCGGACTCCATCCCTACGCGATCATTCAGCTCGCCGATCTACTGCGCCAAGCGTCACGGCGAAGCCAGGTGCTCATCGCCACCCAGTCCGTGACGCTCATGAATCAGTTCGAGGTCGGCGACCTGATAGTGGTCGAGCGCAAGGCGGGTGCCTCCGACTTCACCCGTCCGGATCTCTCCACTTTGGAAGGCTGGCTCGCCGACTACTCACTTGGCGACCTCTGGGAGAAGAACCTGCTCGGCGGACGTCCCGTCCGAGAGGAAAGCAATCGCAGATGACGCCCGATTATCGACATCTGCACCTGCTACTGGAAGGACAGACCGAGGAAACAGTGGTCAACAACGTCCTGGAACCGTATCTGCAGGACCGAGGTTGGACGATCACGAAGTCGATCGTGACGACCAAGAGGCCCGCCACAGGACCTGCCAGTCAGGGCGGCGTGAGCAACTGGGCCAAGCTGGAACGTGAGATCAGGCTTCTGCTGCGGAACAGCGACATCCACACACTCACCATCTTGTTCGACTACTACGGCTTTCCTGCTGATGGCCCCGGCATGAGGAACAGGCCTTCAGCCTCCCCGTACGAGCGGGTCGAACACGTCGAGAAGTCTTTGGCTACGGCGATTTCCGATACGCGGTTCGTTCCCCACCTGGTCCTGCACGAACTGGAGACGTGGGTTTTCGCCGCCGCCGAGCAGATTGGCTGGCTGTTCTCGGGCACCGGCCTTGCGGAACGGCTCCAGAAAGACGTACACGGCGCGGGCGGTCCTGAGTTGGTGAACGACGGCATCGACACCTCCCCCTCGAAACGCCTCGCTCGCTACTGCAAGGGCTACTCGAAGACGAACGACGGGCCGCTGGCCATAGCGGACCTGGGCATAGACGGACTCCGCTCACAGTGTCCCCACTTGGACTCCTGGCTAACTCATCTCGATACCCGGCTGAACTAGTTAAGGCCAGGGGCGCGGAGTGGGGCGAAGGGTTTCGTAGGCGGCAGCGGCGCGAAGGACGTCGAGGTCCGCGAAGCGGCGGCCGCTGATTTGCAGGCCGATGGGCTGGTCGTCGCTCGTGTAGCCGCAGTTGATCGAGACGGCGGGCTGGCCGGACATGTTGTACGGCACGGTGAACGCGATGTGCTCGAACGGGCGGCGCGGGTCGTTGGTCGGCGAGGGCCAGTCGGCGGGCGGGGCCGAGACCGGGCAGGTCGGGGACAGGACGACGTCGAACCGCTCGGTCGCGCGCAGGGTCGCGACGGCGATGGCGTCGATCTGCGCGAAGCCGCGGTAGGCGTCGACACCGCTGACGTCGGCGCCGCCGGCGGCCCAGTCGGCGATGTACGGCAGCACCTTCGCGCGGCGGTCTTCGGGCAGGGCCGACATGTCCGACCAGGCCCGGACGCGCCAGAAGGTGTCGAGCCCGTCGAGCATCTCCCGGCGCAAGAACGGCGAAACCGGCTCGACGACGGCACCGGCCGCCTCGAAGACACGGGCGGCTTCGGTGACGGCGGCGATCGTCTCCGGCAGCACGGGAAGCCCGACGCCGGGGTCGAGGTGCAGCCCGATCCGCAGGCCCTTGACCTCGGCCGAAAGCGAAGCCCAGTCCACAGAGGACGCCGGCAGCGAGAGGTGATCGCGACCATCCACACCGGACAGAACGCTCATCAGCAGCGCGGTGTCCGCCACGGTCCGCGTCATCGGCCCGGCGACGCGGCCGAGGAACGGCGGATCCACCGGCACCCGGCCGAAGCTCGGCTTCAGCCCGACCAGACCGCACCAGCCGGCGGGCAGCCGGATCGAGCCGCCGATGTCGGTGCCGACGTGCAGCGGGCCGTAGCCCGCGGCGGCCGCCGAACCCGCACCGGCGCTGGAGCCGCCGGGCGTGCGCGTGGTGTCCCACGGATTTCGCGACGCGGTGTGGAAGCTCGACAGCCCGGAGGTCAGCATCCCGTAGTCCGGCATGGTCGTCTTGCCCAGCAGAACGCCACCGGACTCGCGCACGCGAGCGCTCGCCGGGGCGTCTTCGGGCGCGGGCGTCAGCGACGTGGCGGCCGTGCCGAGCGGGACCGGGGTGCCGCGCGTCGCGATGTTCTCCTTGAGCGTCAACGGAACGCCGTCGATCGGGCCGAGTGGTTCGCCCGCGTGCCAACGGCTTTCGGACGCCTTCGCGTCTTCGCGTGCTCCGCTCGGGTCGTACGCGTAGAGCGCGTGCAGTTCAGGCTCGCGCGCCTCGACGCGGGCGAGGACCGCTTCGGTGACCTCGACCGGCGACAGCGTCCCAGCGCGGTACTGGGCGACCAGTTCGACGGCGGTCAGATCGGGCAACTCCGGCACGGCAGGGCTCCTTACGTCGCGGGCGGTTCGAAGCGGCCGTCGACCGCGGTCCAGCCGCCGTCCACCGCCAGCACGGAGCCGGTGACGAACGACGACGCGTCCGACGCCAGGTACACGACGGCGCCCGCGAGTTCGTCCGGGCGCGCCCATCGGCCGAGCGCGCCCTTGGTCGCGTACGCGTCGTACCAGGCCGGATTCGCCTTGATCTGCGCGGTCAGCGGGGTTTCGACGACGCCGGGCGCGATCGCGTTCACCCGCACCCCCGCCGGGCCGAACTCCGCCGCGGCCGTGCGGAACAGCTGCACCAGCCCGGCTTTCGTCGCCGCGTACGGGCCTTGGCCTGGTTCGACGGTGGTGCCGCGGATCGACGAGAACCCGACGATGCTCCCCCGCCCGCGCTCGACCATCCCGGCGCCGAACGCGCGGACGACCTCGAAGGTCGCGCCGAGGTTCAGCGCGATCACCCGGTCGAATTCCTCGCGCGTGTACTCCAGCAGCCGTTTGCGCACGTTGGTCGCGGCGGTCAGCACGACGACGTCGATCTCGCCGAGCTCCTCCGCCGCCCGCGCCGCCGCGCCCTCCGAGAGCAGGTCGACCTCGTACGCCTCGCCCACGCCGGTTTCCTTGGCCGCGGCGACATCGCGGTCCGCGACGATCACCTCGGCGCCGTGCGCGGCCAGTGCTTTCGCGGATTCGCGGCCGATCCCGCTACCGCCGCCGAGGACGACGGCCCGCTTCCCGTCGAGCCGGAACAGGTTTTCGTACGTCACGGGCGCAGCACCGCCATTCTCGTCACGGTCAGTTCTTCGACCGCGAACCGCGGCCCTTCCCGCCCGATCCCGGAGTCCTTCACGCCGCCGTACGGCATGGTGTCGGACCGGAACCCGGGCACCTCGTTGACCACCACGCCGCCGACTTCGAGCTCGTCGAGCGCGCGGAACGCCGTCTTCAACGACGTGCTGAACACCGAGGCGTGCAGCCCGTAGCGCGACGCGTTGACCGCATCGAACGCTTCGTCCACAGAGGACACAGTGCGGATGCAGACCACGGGACCGAAGATCTCCTCGTCCCAGCATTCGAGGCCGTCGGGCACGTCGAGCAGCACGGTCGGCCGGATCACCGTGCCGTCGACACCGCCTCCGACCAGCCGCGCACCGGCCGAAGTCGCTTTGTCGACCCACTCCTGAACGCGCCGCGTCGAGCCTGGGTCGATCAGCGCCGAAACCCGCGTCTTCTCGTCGCGGGGATCACCGGTGACGACCTCGCCGAGCCGCGCCAGCACCCGTTCGGTGAATTCCTCGGCGACGGCGTCCACGACCAGCACTCGCTGCACCGAAATGCAGGCCTGCCCGGACGCGTAGAACCCGCCACGCAGCACGGCGTCCGCGGCCGCGTCGAGGTCCGCGTCCTCCGCGACCACCAGTGCCGCGTTGGAACCCAGCTCCAGCAACGTCTTCGTGGGCGCGGCGTCGCGCGCGATCCGGTGCCCGACCAGCGCGGATCCGGTGAACGACACCGCGCCGACCCGCCGATCCGTGACCAGCGCCGAGCCGACGGCCGCGTCGCCGGTGACCAGCTGGACCATCTCGCGCAGGTCGGTCAGCGAGCGCACCAGATGCACGAGCCACAACGTCGCCAGCGGCGTCTGCGGCGCGGGTTTCACCACCACCGGGCAGCCCGCGGCGATGGCGGGCGCGATCTTGTGCGACGCCAGGAGCAGCGGATAGTTGAACCCGGCGATGCCGACCACCACGCCGATCGGCTTGCGTTTCCAGAACCCGACCAGCCCGTCACCGGACGGCAGCAGGTCGAGCGGAACGGTCTCGCCATGCAGCCGCGAGACCTCCTCGGCGGCGGCCTGCCAGGTGACGATCGTGCGGGCGACCTCGACGCGGCAATCGACCAGCGGTTTTCCGGTCTCCAGCACCAGAAGCTGCTCGAAGTCGGAGCGCCGGGCCGCCAAAGCGGCGGCGACGTCGCTGAGAAGTGAACGCCGGGTCCGCGACGGCAGGGCCGCGACCTGCTTGAACACCGCGACCGCCTCGTCGATCGCCCGCGTGGCCAGCTCCGGCGTCCCGACCGGTGCCCGGCCGATCTCACTCCCGTCGAACGGGAAGTTCACCGGAAAATTGTCCACAGTGGACACCCAACCGTCACCGATCGGCAGTCCCTCCGGGTATTCAGCCATCGTCCCCTCCCCTCAACCGAGCCAGTTCGGCCCGCAGATTCGGCGCGGCCGCCAGCAGTTCCCTGGTGTACTCGTGTTCCGGCGCGTCGTAGACCTGGTCGACGTCGCCGATCTCGACGATCTCCCCGCGCCGCATCACCGCGACCCGGTCGCAGACGTGCCGCACCACGCCGAGATCGTGCGAGACGAAGATCAGCGTCAGCGAATACAGCTCGACCAGCGACGCGAGCAGGTCGAGGATCTGCTTGCGCACCGAGACGTCGAGCGCGCTCACCGGCTCGTCCGCGATGAGGACGCTCGGATTCGGCGCGAGCGCCCGCGCGATCGAGATGCGCTGACGTTGCCCGCCGGAGAACTGGTGCGGATACCGTCCCGCCGCATCCGAAGGCAGCCCGACGGCCTTCAGCAGCTCCGAGACCCGCGCGGGATCCCTCCGGCCCAATGGTTCGGAGATGATGTCGCGGACCCGCATCCGCGGATCGAGCGAACCCATCGGATCTTGGAAGACGATCTGCAGTTCCGACCGCAGGAAGCCGAGTTTGCGTTCCGGCAGGGTGTCCACGCGCTTGCCCTGGAACGAGACGCTGCCCGCCGTCGGCTTGTCGAGCGCGGCCAGCAATCTGACCAAAGTGGACTTTCCCGAACCGGATTCGCCGACGATCCCGAAGCGTTGACCGGCCTCGACGTCGAACGACACTCCGCGCAAAGCGTGGACATCACGCCTGGTGTACCGACGTTCGAGATCCCGCACTGAGATCATCATCGGCTCGCCTCCAGATCCGAAGCGGCCAACAGCTTCTTCGTGTACTCGTGCTGTGGCGCGGTGAGGACGTCGCGGGTGGTACCGGCTTCGACGATCTCGCCGTCCAGCATCACCAGCACCCGCTCGCACACCGACGCCACGACGGCGAGGTCGTGCGTGATGAACAGCAGCGCGCTCTCCCGCTCCCGAACCCCGTCGAGGATCAGTTCCAGGATCTGCGCCTGCACGGTGACGTCCAGCGCGGTCGTCGGCTCGTCGCAGATGAGCAGCTTCGGGTCGTTGGCCAGCGCGATCGCGAGGACGACGCGTTGCCGCTGCCCGCCGGACAGTTGATGCGGGTAGGCACGAGCGACCCCGGGCAGTCCGACGGACGCCAGCAAAGCCTCGGGATCCCTCCCGCCCTTGCGATGGATCCGCATCGGCTCGGCCACCTGCGCGCCGACCCGCATCGCCGGGTTCAACGCGGTCATCGGCTCCTGGAACACCATCGACATCTCGTTGCCGCGCAACCGCGACAGCTCCTTCTCCGGCGCGCCGAGCAGCTCGCGGCCGTCGAGTTTCACCGATCCGGAGGCGGCGAGCTCTTCGGGCAGCAGCCCCATGATCGACAACGCCGTCAACGACTTCCCGGAACCGGACTCGCCGATCAGCCCGACCCGCTCACCGCGAGCGATGCCGAACGAGACGTCGCGGACCAGCCCGGAAATGCCGAGACCATGGACTTCGAGGGTCATAGCCGCGCCGCCAATCGGGGATCGAGACGATCGCGCAGGCCGTCACCGAGCAGGTTGAACCCGAGGACGGCGATGGCGATCGCGACACCGGGCACGAGCGCGAGCCGCGGATGCAGGGTCAGGAACACCTGGGATTCCTGCAGCATGCGGCCCCACGACGGGGTCGGCGGCCGCGTGCCGAAGCCGAGGAACGACAACGCCGCTTCCGCGAGCACGGCGATCGCGAACGACACCGACGCCTGCACGATCAGCAGCCCGGAGATGTTCGGCAGCACATGCCGCGCCGCGATGTTCAGCCGCGACCGGCCCGCCGACCGCGCGGCCAGCACGAACTCGCTGCTCATCACCTGCAGCGTGCCCGAACGCGCGATCCGCGCGAACGACGGGATGGTCGCGATACCGATCGCCACCATGGCGGTCAAAGTGTCCGCCCCGAACACCGCGCCGAACATGATCGCCAGTAGCAACGCGGGGAACGCGAGCACGAGATCGTTGACCCGCATGACGAATTCGCCGAGCCACCGCGACGACATCCCGGCGAGGATCCCGAGCGGCGTCCCGATCACCGCGGCGATCCCGACCGCGACCACGCCGACGTACAGCGTCGTCCGCGCGCCGACCATGATCTGGCTGAGCACGTCGCGGCCGAAACTGTCGGTACCGAGCGGATTCGAGCCGCTGAAATCGTGCAGCCGGTTGGCCGCGTCGACCTTCACCGGGTCGAACGGCGTCCACACGAACGAAAGCAGCGCGGCGAGCACGATCAGCGCGACCAGGACACCGCCGACGACGAGACTGCGGTTACGCATCAGGAACCCCGCAATCTCGGGTCGAGCACCGTGTACAGGACGTCGACCACGAAGTTCACCAGCAGTACGCCGACCACCAGGACCAGCACGATCCCCTGCACGGACAACAGATCCCGCGACGCCACCGAGTCGAGCAGCATGCTGCCCAGCCCCGGCAGGACGAACACGCGCTCGACGACGACTGCGCCGATCAGCAGCGTCGAAAGCTGCAGCCCGAGCACCGTCACCACCGGCACGGCGGCGTTGCGCAGACCGTGGCGGAACAAGGCTTGGAACGGCCGCAGCCCCTTGGAGCGCGCCGTGCGCAGGTAGTCCTGGCCGAGCGTGTCGAGCACGGCCGACCGGACGTAGCGGGTGAGCACCGCGCCTTGCACCAGCCCCAAGGACAACGCGGGCAGGACGAGACCGCGGAGGAATTCGCCGGGGTCCTGCACCGGTGGTGTCCAGCCGCCGGAGGGCAGCCAGCGCAACTGCACCGCGAAGATCTGCACCAGGATGATGCCGGCGAGGAACGCGGGGATCGCGACGCCGATCTGCGACAGCCCGGAAACCGCCGTGCCGTCCGCCTTCCGGTGCCGTACCGCGGCGAACGTCCCGGCCGGGACGGCGATCAGCAACGCCACCAGCATTCCGGCCCCGACCAGCCACAACGTGACGCCGAGGCGGTCGGTCAGCGCCGGGCCGATCTCCTCGCGCGTAACGTACGAGCGGCCGAAGTCGCCTTGCAGGACACCGCCGATCCAGTCGAAGTACTGCGTCACGAGCGGCCTGTCGATGCCGAATTCGGCGCGGGTCTTCGCGACCAGTTCCGGGGTCGCGTTGACGCCGAGCGCGACCTGCGCCGGATCGCCCGGCAGCACGGCCATGAACAGGAACACCACGATGGACGCGACCAGCACACTGGCCACCAGGATCGCCACCCGGCGCACGATCTTGACCGTCATCGCGGCGCCAATCCCGTGAGATCGAAGGACTCGCTGACCTGGTTGCGGACGAACCCGGTCACCTTGTTCTTCGCCACGATCACGTTGGGGAACAGGAAGAGCCAGTCCGCGGCGGCGTCTTCGGACAGCCTCCGCGCGACCTGCCTCATCGCGTCGATCTGCTCCTGAGGCGTTCCGGCGTCGGCCTTCGCCAGGTTCTGCTGGACGAGCTTGCCGTCGTAACCCCAGTAGTACTTCGGCCTGCCGAAGGTGACGATGTCGCGCGCCTCGACGTGCTGGATGATCGACAGGTCGTAGTCGTGGTCGGTGAAGACCTGCTTGAGCCACACCGACGGGAAGTCCAGCGGCTCGATCGTCACCGTGACCCCGACGTCCGCCAGTTGCGACGACACCACCTGCGCGGCCGAAACCGCGTACGGCAGATTCGGGATCCGCAGCCGTAATGAAGGATTCGGTTGTCCCGCTTCCGCGAGCAGAGCTTTCGCCTTGGCGGGATCGAACGGATACGCGTTCGACAGGTCTTCGTACCAAGGGTCGGTCGGCGGAACCATACTGCCGATGAGCGTGCCGCGACCGGCCCACGCCGTGTCCAGCAACGCTTTCCGGTCGATCGCGTACGACAAAGCTTTTCGCACCCGGACGTCGTTCAGCGGCGGGCGCGCGTTGTTGAACGCGAGCGTGACCTCGCTGTTGGTCGTGCCTTCGACGACGGTGAACCGGTCGTCGCTCTGGAACTGCGGGATCGAATCCGGCACGGTGATCGCGGAGATGACGTCGATCCCGTTGCTGAGCAAGGCGTTGTTGAGCGCCGTCGGATCCTTGATGTACTTGAGGACCACGGTGGAGTAGGCCGGTTTCGTGCCCCAGTACGCGGGATTCTGCTTGAGGACGATGGAGTCGCCACGACGTCGCGAGGACACCGTGTACGGCCCGGTGCCGACCGGTTTGTTCGCCAGATCCGCGACCCCGGTCGGGCTGAACATCGCACCGAGGCGGCTGGTGAGGCTGAACAGCCAGCCGTTGCTGGGTTTCGTGAGCACGACCCGCGCGTGATCCGGCGCCACCACGTCGACCCGGTCGACGACGTCCATTGTGGACTTGATCGACACGGTCCAGTCCGTCTTCACGCGCATCAGCGAGAACTTGACGTCCTCGGCGGTGAACGGCGCCCCGTTGCTGAACTTCGCGTTCTTCCGAAGCTTGAAGTCGTAGGTCTTGCGGTCTTCCGAAATCGTCCACGATTCGGCCAGCAGCGGCACGATCTTCGCGTTCGCGTCGAGCTTCACCAGGCCCTCGTAGACGTTGTAGAGCAAGGCCTGCGGGATGGCGGCGCCGTCCGTACGGGTGAAGTCGAAGTTCGCGGGTTCGGCGGTGTAACCGATGGCGAGCGTGCCTGGATCCTTGGCCACGGTGGCACTCGAGCCGGCGGAGCAGCCGGACGCCACCAGCAGCAACGCCACCACTGCCGCGTGAATCCGGGCTTTCATCCTGCCCCCTGACCGGTAGACTGGTCTGACCAGTAAACCAGACGAGACGGCAGGGTCAAGATGGAATTCGAGCCGGTCGCCCCTGTCCGCGCGTACCAGCGTGTCGTCGAACAGATCGAGGAAGCCGTGTTCAGCGGCCGGATCAAACCGGGCGACCGGTTGCCGAGCGAACGCGAGCTGATGGTCCAGTTCGACGTCGGCCGCTCGACCGTGCGCGAGGCGCTGCGTGTACTGCAAGCAGCGGAAATGATCCGCTCGCGGCCAGGCGATCCGCGCGGGCCCGAGGTTCTGGCCGCCTCCCCCGCCGCGTTGCACCGGTCGATGCACCGGCTCGCGCGGGCCGACCATCTCGGGTTGTCCGAACTCCTGCAGTTCCGCATGGTGCTCGACGGTTCCGCACATCTGCTCGCCGCGCAGCTCAGGACGGAGGACCATCTCGCCGAACTGGACGCCGCGCTGGAGGCGATGCGCGCGGGCGTCTCGGAGGGATTCGCGGAGTTCTCCCATGCGGACGTCGCGTTCCACGAGGCCATCGCCCGCGCGACGGGGAATCCGCTGCTGGTGATCAGCGGGGAGGTCGTCCGCGGCGTCGTACTGGAACTCATCGAGGACAAACTGGAGCACGCCGACGACCGGACGGCGTTGATGCGCAGCTGGCTGACGCATCACGAAGAAGTGCTCGGCGCGATCCGGGATTCCGACGGCGAACGCGCTTCGCGGCTGGCGAAGCAAGCGCTCTACGACAACTACGCCGAGTACGTCCCCGAAGAGCAACGACGTCTCTTGCAGCCACTACTCGCCTGACCACCCCTACACTCACTCAGGTGGGGGATACCAACAAAGCTTCGACCACCCGGCAAGGCGTCGGTCTCGCGTTGTCCGGCGGCGGCTACCGCGCGATGTTGTTCCACACCGGGGCCCTGTGGCGGCTCAACGAACTCGGCTGGCTGTCGAAGATCTCGACGTTCTCCAGCGTTTCGGGCGGCTCGATCGCGGCAGGCGTGCTCGCGCACGCTTGGGCGGACCTGAAGTTCGAGAACGGTGTCGCGGACAACTTCTCCGACAAGGTCGTCGCGCCGATCCGGAACCTGGCCCGCAAACGGCTCGACATCCCGGTCACCCTGCTCGCCATGGCCGTGCCCTGGCGGAGTGCCGGCGAGGAGCTCGCGCGGGTGTACGCGAAACACCTGTTCGGCGACTGCTGCCTGAAGGACATCGACCCGACGGGGCCGCAGTTCGTCTTCACCGCGACGAACCTCCAGGACGGCGCGCTGTGGTGGTTCTTCCGGCAGAACGGCCCGCACGGGAACATCCCGCTCGCGACCGCGGTGGCCGCGTCTTCGGCGTTCCCGCCGATGCTCTCGCCCGTGGTGATCCAGGATCCGCATTCCGCCGAGCGGAAACGCAAGATCGTGCTGAGCGACGCCGGTGTCTACGACAACCTCGGCCTGGACCCGGTCGAGGGCCACGCGACGGTGCTGGTGAGCGACGCGGGCAAGCGGATGAAGGTCACGCGCAACGTCAAACGCGACTGGGGACGGCAACTGCTGCGCGTCCTCGACGTGATCGACAACCAGGTGCGCGAACTGCGGCGCGGCGCGTTGCTGAAGTCCTATGTGGAGAAGGATTTCACCGGCGCCTACTGGGGGTCTTACGTCGATCTCGCGAACTTCCAGCTCGAAGATTCGCTCGCGGCGCCCGCCGAGCGCACCCACGTGCTGGCGGAAACCCCGACGCGCCTGACGAAACTGCCGGAAGTGCTGCAGGAGCGGTTGATCAACTGGGGCTACGCGGCCTGTGACGCGGGGATGCGGAAGTGGGTCGACACCGAGGCGACGGCTCCGGGCGGGTTCCCGTTCCCTGCCGCCGGGGTGGGCTGAGCGCGTCCCCGAATGCAAGGAAAGGTCCTTTCCTCGCAAATTTCGCAAGGAAAGGACCTTTCATGGCGCTCGTCAGGCGACCAGGTTCGCGTAAACGATGATGTTGTCCTGGTAGCTGTGCTCTTCCTTGTCGAAGACACCGCCACAGGTGATCAGCCGCAGCTGCGGCTTGTCCGTGTTGCCGTAGACCGCTTCCTCGGGGAACTGGTCCTTGGGCACCTGGTCCTTCTTCTCGACCACGAACTTCAGGTTCTTGCCGTCGCTGCGCTCGACGAGCACCTCGTCACCCGGGTTGACGTCCTTGAGCTTGTAGAAGATGCCCGGCTGCTTGTTGCCGTCGACGTGGCCGAGCAGGATCGACGGGCCGACGTCGCCGGGCACCGGCGAAAGCCGGTACCACGCGGCCTGCATCGGGTTCTTCGCCGACGGGACGGACATCTTGCCGTCCTTGCCGACCGCGACGGTGACCAGACTCGACTCCGCGCCGATCTTGGGGATCTTCACGTTCGTCGGACGGGTCCCGTTGTACGGCTTGACCACCGGCGGAGCCGATTCCGACGGCGCCGCGGCGGGCGCGGCGGGTTCGTCGGTGCCGCATCCCGTCAGCGCGAGGGAAAGCACAAGGGCGGCCGCGACCACGCGGCCGCCCTGCGTCAGGAGCTTCATCGGATCAGGCCGCGGTGGCGCCGAAACCGGTCTCGATGCCGCCCTTCGGCTTCAGCTTGACCTGCTTCTTCGGCTGCTCCGGCTTGGTGCCCGGCGCGGTCGAGCCGCCGCCGACCGTCTCGATCTCGATGTCACCCTTGCCCGGCTTGCCGTCGCAGGTCCAGGTGAAGGTGCTCGACGTGCCCTTGAAACCGGGCTTGGCCTCGACGATGTAGATCCACAGGTAGGCGTCGCCACCGTCCTGGAACGAGTCGACGATGGTGAAGTCCGGCGCGGTGACGTCCGCGGGCTCCGAACCGCACAGGATCGCCAGCGCGCCCTCGTTGCCCTCGACGTAGCCGGCGCCGACGTTCAGCTCCGGCTTCGGCGGAGTGGTGGTGGTCGGCTTCTCCGACGTGGAGGTCGACGGCTTGCCGGAGGTGGGCGTGCCGCTGGTCGAGGTCGGCGTGCCGGTCTCGGAGGAGGACGGCGGGGCCGTCGTGACCTTGCCGCCCGACCACGAGGGCGGGTTGCTGACCTGGCCGCCGGACCACGAGGGCGAGGGCGCCGTGGTGGGCGTCTCGCTCGTCGGCGCGGGAGGCGTGGTCGTCGTTTCGGTCTGCGCCATCGCGACCGGCGTCACGGCCAGCGAGATGACGGCGCCGGCCAGCACCGCACCCGCGAGGCGGCCCAACGTCTTCTTCAAAGTGATCTCCCAGTGGAAAAGCATCGCAACGCACGGTGACCCCCACCATGCGACCACCCAGGGAAGATTCCCACGTATGGGTGATAGCGCGATCCTGGCCGAAAACCGCGGCCGGACGTAGCGAATAGACGGTGACAAAAGCCACCGTGAAAACGGGTAACGCGGGAGTGGTCTCGGCCGATACAAGGGCCCGAAAGTCGCTCAGCCAAGGGAAAAACTCGCGGCGACGAGGGAATGTTAACACCCGGACGGCCCGAAAGTCGCTATGCGGAAGTACTTCTTTCCCGCCCGTCGTGCGCGGTGAAATACCGACCGTTCATGAGCGAATCCCGGTGCCGGGCAACTTGAAGGTCACGATCAGAACACCAGGAATCACGTGCCCAAGCTAGCCGAGCGCGGAGGCCAGATCCGTCCAGAGATCCTCCGGATCTTCGAGCCCGACGCTGAACCGGACGAGCCCCGCGGGCACGTGGGCGTCGCCCGCCATCCAGGCCCGCCGCTCGACCAGGCTCTCCACCCCGCCGAGGCTGGTGGCGGCGCGGATCAGCCGCAGCGACCCGATGACCTTGTCCGCGGTCTCGGCGTCCGGGAGTTCGAACGCGATCATCGTGCCGGAGCCGGGATAACGCACCCGGGTGATCGCGGGGTGGTCGAGCAGCCGCGCCGCCAGCAGCTTCGCCGTGCGGGTCTGCTCGGCCAGCCGCACCGGCAGGGTGCGCAGCCCGCGCAGGGCCAGCCACGCTTCGAGCGCTCCCGGCGTCGCCCCCAGCCTCGTGCGCGCGTCGCGCAGACCTTTCGCGACGCTTTCGTCGGCCGCGATGGTGAGGCCGAGGAGAAGGTCGCTGTGGCCGCCGATGAGTTTCGTAGCGCTGTGCACGACGATGTCGGCGCCGAGCTCCAGCGGCCGTTGACCGAGCGGGGTGGCGAACGTGTTGTCCACCGCGACCAGGCCGTTCGCGGCGGCGGCGATCGTCTCGATGTCGATGACGTCGAGCGTCGGGTTGGTCGGCGATTCGAGCCAGAGCAGGTCCGCGTCCGCGGCGGCGACCCAGGCGGCCGTGTCCTCCGGCTCGATCTCGGTCACCACCAGACGGCCCGTGCCGTGCGCGTGCGCGAGCAGCCCGCGCGACCCCGCGTAGGAGAACGTCGGGACACAGACCTTCGCCCCGACCGGCAGGGTGTCGACGACCGCGCTGAGCGTCGCGATCCCGGACGCGAAGGCCGTGGCGTGCCCGCCTTCGAGCGCGCCGATCGCGGCTTCGAGGGCCTCCCAGGTCGGGGTGCCGTCCTGGCGCGAATACGCGCGGTCGGCGCCGGCGTCGAAGGTGCTCGCCGCGACGATCGGCACGTTCAGCGGCTCGCCGGGCCCTTCCGGGCGTCCGGCGGCGACGGCGAGGGTGCGGGGTGACCAGTCGTTCGTGTCCACCCCGCCACCGTAAACCGTGCCCTCGCTCGGCCCGGTCACTCGTGGTTCAGAGGTCGCTTCGGTCGATCCAGTCGATCGTGGCGACGACGTTCGCGCCGAGGGCGGCTCGCGTGGCGGCGGTCGCGGCCCGGCGGCGGGCTTGCTGGACGAGAGCGGCCCAAGGGTGGGAATAGTCGAGGTCTGCGTCCCCCCACTGGACCTCTGTCCAGTACATCCCGCCGTCGCGTTCGACTCGCCAGAGCTGGAAGTCGAGCGTCACCTGATCATGGGCGGCGAGGTCGTCGATGACGTGGCTCAGTCGTTCCGAGGGCCATGCCTCGTGCCCGTAGGCCGTGGTGAAACGGAGGCTCGCGGTCAGCGACGGGACGACAGGATGCCGGGCACCGAGCTCGGTCAAAGCGAATCGAATGCTGCCCGGCGCCGACCAGTCAGGAGGGTCGCCGCGGTCCTTGCACGCTTGAAAGGCGCGCCGGAGCGCGGGTACCGCGTCGATGACGCGTAGCCGGGCCAAGGCGCGGGCGGACCACTCGCGGACCGTGTCGTGCTCGCTGGTCAGCAGCTCGATCAGCGGTTGCCCGGCGCGGGCGTCGCCGAGTTCTTGAAGGATCTCGATGGCGCAAAGCTGCCCGAAAC
The DNA here is from genome assembly GCF_000732925.1 of Amycolatopsis japonica. Taxonomy (NCBI): domain Bacteria; kingdom Bacillati; phylum Actinomycetota; class Actinomycetes; order Pseudonocardiales; family Pseudonocardiaceae; genus Amycolatopsis; species Amycolatopsis japonica. The sequence continues at coordinate 52,996 of NZ_CP008953.1, read as the reverse complement.
CGTTCAGCGTCGGCAGGGCTCGCAAAAGCGGCGCGATCACGTCGGTCTCACGGCCGAGACGGGTCAGCTCCGCCTGCGCGTCTTCGGCCTCGCCGCCGCCATCCGCGTCGAGTCGACGAACGAGTCGCTCGATCTCGTGCATGATGGGCCCCTTCCTCACGTCCGAGCAGGGGCCCATCAGACACCACGAGCTAGTGGGCGTACACCTCGAATTCGTAGAGGGAGTAGCCGTACTTCGTCCCGCGCTGGACACCGGCCATCCGGACGTAGCGCCCGTCCACCGCCTCGAAGGCGACGTTGTCCGTTCCGCCGTTTCCGTCCACTATGGACGCCGCGTCCCGCCAGTTCATGCCGTCGGACGAGACCTGCACCTTGTACGCCTTCCCGTACGCAGCTTCCCACTGCGGGACGACGCGGGACACGCGCTGCACCGAACCGAGATCCACGGTGATCGACTGGTTGTCGCTCCAATCGCTGGCCCAGCGCGTCGACAGGTCGACGTCTATCGCGTTGGACGGCGGCGAGTCGTACCAGCCGGTCTCGTGGCTGCTCGCGCTCACCGATCGGCCGGTGGCGAGGTTGGCGATGTTGTCGCCACGTTTCGCCGGGAACTCCACGACCTGCTGGAAGGTCGGCCGGTTCTGCGTGCTCATCTTGTCCTGCGTGATACCGCCGAGCGCGCGGTGGATGATCGTGTCGGCGCACCACTGGTCGCCCGCGGCGCAGTCGCCGTCACCGGGATAGACGGTGTTCGCGGGCTGCGCGGCCGCCTGCGTCAGCGAGTCGAGCAGCACCTGACGGCACGCGTTGACATCGCCGCCGCCGCAGTACTTCACGGCGAGCGGGCCGGCCACGTTCTGCCCGAGTACCGAGCGGATGTCCTTGTGCACGTAGCCCCACCAGCCGGACTGGTACGACGAACCGGCGTGCCCCTGGCCGACGTGCTTGCCGGGAACCTCGTTCTGCCAGCCGGAAGGCGATTCGTTGATCTTCAGCACGCCGACCATGGCGCCGTAGGCGGCGTCACCCATACCGGGTTTGAACTGGGCGTTCACCAGCAGCGGCCACCAGGCGTCCATGATGCGGATCGCGTCGGCGTTGGCGTAGGCCTTGCTGCCCGGCGAAGTCTCCGAGCGCAGACCGCCCGCGGCGAGCCAGGTCTTGAGCTTCGCCACCGCGTCCGCGGCCGGGCCGGTCACCGGTGCCTTGTCGATCACCTTGAACAGTTCCGGCAGCACCTTCTCCGCGCGGAGATCGGCCAGCGCCGCCTCCTCCATGGCCTGCGTGAGGTTCACCCGCGTCACCTTGGTGCCGCTGGAGACCAGCTTCTTCACCCGCGCGTCGATCAGATCGCCGCGGTGCACGGAACTCTTGTCCGCGCCGCTGGCCGCGTAACCGTTGGTCTGCGCGTTGTTCCAGCTGATGTAGTAGTCCTGGTTGATCGACTGCGGGTGCTGCGAAGACGGCGTGTAGTTCGCGAGGTTGCCGTCGGGGTTCCAACCCTGCCAGTCGAATCCGGCGTCCGCCTTCACCGGCATGGCCGGGTCGACGTTCGGATTGCGGACGGGGTTCGAGCCGGAGTTGAAGTACGCGACGTCACGCGAGTCGGCGTAGAACCAGTTGTAGGTCTGGTTGACGTCGGCCGCCGCGGCCTGGAAGTCCTGCGCGGATTTGATCGCGTCCGGGTCGTTGAACTTCTGGAAGCCGATGATCGTGTCGATCTCATGCTGGAACGTCGACCGCAGCGACGCGTACGCCACCGGTTTGCCGCCGACCAGCGCCCGGCTCGTCACCGGCCCGTACTTGGTGCGGAAGCTGCGCAGCGTGTACGAACCTTCGGCCGTCCCGTCGGCGATCGTGGGCTTCCACGCGTTCTTGCGCTCGACGATCTCGAACGGCAGGCACTGACCGCGGAACCGGTAGAAGTTGGAGTTCTTCGTCGGCGCGGAGCCGTTCTGCTCGCACAGTTCGACGGCGTAGGTGTCGGTGATGTCCTGCGACGCCGAGGTCGCGCTCCACGAGTAGTCCTTGCCGCGGCCGAGCAGCACGTACATGCTGATGCCCGCGAACGAGGCACCGCGCGCACTGATGCCAGGGCCCTGGAGTTCCTGCAGCATCAGCAATTGCGGCGCGAAGTAGCCGGCCTGAGGGCCGAAGACGGCGACCGGGTGACCGCTCGCGGTCTTGGCGCCGGACACCACCAGCGCGTTGGACATGCCGTGCTTTTCCGACAGCAGGTTTCCCGGCAGGACGCCGTCGTCGAAGATGCCGCGGACGGCCTTCTGGTCCTCGGGCGCCGGGACGTCCACCTTGGCGGGCGTCGCCGTCCCGGCGGAACCGGTCGGGTCGAAGACCAGCTGCTGCCCGGTGACCGAACCCTTGTCCGGCATCGCCGCGCCCTGCGGGTTCGACGGCGCCTTGCCGTAGTCGAACGTCTGTCCATTGTGGAGAGTCTTGACGGTCTCGGGGTCGTCCTCGGACCGCAGGCTCTTCCAAACCTTGTCGCCTTGTTCGAGTCCGTACTTCTCCTGCATCGCCATCTTCGCGATGGCGTTCTGCACCTCGCCGCCACCGCCGGCGCCGAACTGCGCCCCGACGACGGCGGCGAGGACGACGAGGTCGGTGAGCTTGAACGGCTCGATGGTCCCGGCGTTCGTGATCGCGTCGACGTGCCCGGTGAGCACGTACTCGCCGGGGAAGTAGCGGCCGCTGTGCGCGTCGGAGATGTACTTGTTGACACCCTGCACGTAGGCCTCGGCGTCGGCCTTGCCCTGCGCGCCGCGCGGGCCACTGGCCGCGGCGTTGTCGATCTGCTTCTGCAGCTCCTGCTCGGTGTACGGCGCCGAGGCGAAGAAGCTCTGCTCGAGTTCGCGGTTGCCCTGCGCGCCACCGGCGTACGAGGTCAGCTGGCCGCGGCCGACGCGGCGCATGATGTCCATCAGCCACAGGCGGTCCTGCGCGGCGGCGTATCCGGCGCCGTACATCGTGCCCGGCCGCGTCGTGCCGACGATCCGGGGCACGCCGATCCCCTTGTCGCGGGTGATCGTCACGTCCGAACGCGGTTTGATCGTGCTCTCGACCTGGCCGGACGGAACACCGAACGACGCGTCGTTGAAGAACTGGTTGATCTTGTCCGTCGTCAGTGTCTTGTAGCCGTCGGCGAGCGAGGCGTACTTGCCGAGCTGATCGGCCGAATGCGCGGGCCGGGTGCCGAACGCCTTGTGCGCCAGGATCTCGGCGAGGGTGGCGTTCCCCTTGGTGCCGGGCGGGAGGATGTCACCGCACTGGCCGCCGCAGTAGTCGTCGAGCGCGGCCGCCACCACCGAGTTCCGTGGCGCCTCCGCGGCGTTCGCCTGCAGTGCCGGAACGGTGCCCGCCACCAGCGTCAACCCCGCCAGCGTCGTCAAGACCCGTATGCCTCGTCGCATGAAAGACCTCCGTCGTCGGAGAGTGACGAGGCGCACACTACCCACGAGTATCCAAATTTGTGAAGACTATTCGCGTTCTTGCCACCGTTCGGCGGAATACTCGCCCTGCGGGCCCGGGACCTGCGGAGGTAGCTTATGGGCATGTCTTTGCAGAAGCCCCAGATCGACCGCCCGGAGGGCCCCGCGCCGTCCGACCTGGAGAAGTCCGACATCACCGTCGGCGAGGGCCAGGAGGCGAAGGCCGGCGACACCGTCTCGGTGCACTACGTCGGCGTCTCGCACTCGACCGGCGACCAGTTCGACGCCTCGTGGGACCGCGGCGAACCGCTGCGCTTCGGCCTCGGCGCCGGTCAGGTCATCCCCGGCTGGGACCAGGGCGTGGCCGGGATGAAGGTCGGCGGCCGCCGCAAGCTGGTCATCCCGCCGCATCTGGCCTACGGCGAACGCGGCGCCGGCGGCGTCATCAAGCCGAACGAGACCTTGATCTTCGTCGTCGACCTCATCGGCGTGAACTGACCCACACCCGACGAGCCGAAAGGGCCCTTCACCTCGTGCGATGAGGTGAAGGGCCCTTTCGCTGCATCTAATGAGGTGAAAGTCCCCTTCGCCCCCACCCCAACCACCCCGCCAACCGCCGCCGACCGCACCGCGGGGGTCCGGGGGCTCGGCCCCCCGGGGACTGACGAGCGACGACGAACGCGAAAGAGGCCCCGTCGCGCTAGCGAAGGGGCCTCTGACTAAGAGTGGGCGAGGAGGGAGTTGAACCCTCACGTCCTTTCGGACACACGGACCTGAACCGTGCGCGTCTGCCATTCCGCCACTCGCCCGAGTGCTTCGTTCTCTGACAGCTCGCAAAGCGTAGCAGGCGGATTTCACGGGTTTCACCGGGGGCCGTGTCCGACTGGCCGTACCCGGATAGGATCGACGGGGAAGCACACGTGTGAGGAGGGTTGCCCGGTGGGCCGCGTCGAACGGTTTGACAGACGGCTCGAGAACCTTGTGGGCAATACCTTCGCGCGCATGTTCGGTGGCAACGTCGTCACGCAGGAAGTGGCGGTGGCGCTTGAGCGCGAGAGCGAGGAGAACGTTCGTGAGCTGGCCGGTGGTCGACAGCTCGCTCCCAATCACTACATCGTGTCGTTGGGGCAGGCTGATCACGAGCGCATGGCCGGAGACGAGCGTCGGGTCACCTCGGTGTTGGCGGAGGCGGTCAAGGAACACCTCGCCGAGCACGGATGGGACACCTATGGTGACGTCGTAGTTTCGCTCGAGCGCAACGAGGCGCTGCATACTGGACAGTTCAAGACCCGTTCGTCCGTCGATCCCGACGTCAAGCCCCACGGCGCCGAAGGTTCGTCACGGTCGGCACGACCCAGCAACGCAGGAGACCCAGCAATGAGCCAGCCCCCCGGCTACGGCCAATACGACCAGGGTGACCCGTACGGCCAGCAGCAGGGCCAGTACGGCTACGGACAGCAGGCTGGCCAGCAGCAGCCCGGGTACGACCAGGGTTATGGCGGCCAGCAGCAGGGCGGCTACGACCAGGGTTACGGCGGCGCCCAGCAGCCCGGCTACGACCAGTACGGCGGCCAGCAGCAAGGCGGCTACGACCAGGGCTACGGCGGCGGCGCCGCCCAGCAGCCCGGCTATGACCAGTACGGCGGCCAGCAGCAGCCCGGGTACGACCAGGGTTACGGCGGCGCCCAGCAGCCCGGCTACGACCAGTACGGCGGCCAGCAGCAAGGCGGCTACGACCAGGGCTACGGCGGCGGCGCCGCCCAGCAGCCCGGGTACGACCAGTACGGCGGCCAGCAGCAGGGCGGCGGCTACGACCAGTACGGCGGTGGCCAGCAGCAGTACGGCCAGCCCGCCGCGGACCCGTACGCGCAGGGTGGCGGCTACGGCGGCCAGCCGGCGGCCGGGCGTCAGCTCACCGCGAGCCTCCAGCTCGACGACGGCTCGAACCGTTCGTACTCGCTCAAGCAGGGTGGGAACGTCGTGGGCCGCGGCCAGGACGCCGACTTCCGGCTCCCGGACACCGGGGTCTCGCGCCGTCACCTGGAGATCACCTGGGACGGCCAGAGCGCGACGCTCGCGGACATCGGTTCGACGAACGGCACGACCGTCAACGGCACCCCGGTGCAGACGTGGCAGCTGGCCGACGGCGACGTGATCCGCGTGGGCCACTCGTCTCTCGTGTTCCGTACGCAGGGCTGACCGGCGGCGTCCGGAGGGGGTATCGCAGAATTGCGGTGCGGGACCTGTGGTGGATCGGCACCGCGGGTCGTACGCGGAGAGCAAGGCCGTTCGGAGCCGACCATCCCGGACGGCACGGGCTCTCCGCGGCGTACAGGAGAAACGGGAGCGGACACAACAAGTGCCAGAGCTGGTCGTTCAACTCACCAGGGTGGGCTTTCTCGTGCTGCTCTGGCTCTTCGTGTTCGCCGCGTTGCGTGTCGTCCGTTCGGATCTGTACGCGGCCTCCGGGCTGCGAGTGGCCGTCCCGACGTTCGGCCGCAAGAAGAAGGAAAACAAGAAGCCGCGCGGCGGGAAGTCGCCGCAGCAGCTGCTCGTGACCCATGGTGCGCTGGCGGGAACCAGGATCGCCTTGGACGGCAGGCCGATCCTGATCGGCCGCGCCGACGACTCGACTCTGGTGCTGGACGACGACTACGCGTCGACCCGGCACGCCCGGATCGCCCTGCGCGGGGAGGATTGGTACGTGGAAGATCTGGGTTCGACGAACGGGACGTACCTCGACCGGGCTAAGGTCACGGCACCCCTCCGGGTCCCGCTCGGAGTCCCCATCCGGATCGGCAAAACGGTGATCGAGCTTCGCCCATGACTCTCGTCCTCCGCTACGCGGCTCGCAGCGACCGGGGCCTGGTGCGTTCCAGCAACCAGGACTCCGTGTACGCAGGTCCCCGCCTGCTCGCCCTCGCCGACGGCATGGGTGGGCACGCAGCGGGTGAGGTGGCCAGCAAGGTCGTCATCGCCTCCCTCGCCCCCCTCGACGACGACGATCCCAGCGACGATCTCCTCGCTCAGCTGAGAGAGGCCGTCCAGAACGGCAACGCCGCCATCGCCGAGCTCGTCCAGCAGGACCCGGACCTCGACGGGATGGGCACGACCCTGACCGCCGTGCTGTTCGCCGGTTCGCGGATGGGTGTCGTGCACGTCGGCGACTCCCGGGCGTACCTGATGCGCGGCGGTCAGTTCTCGCAGATCACGCGGGACGACAGCTTCGTCAACGAACTTCTCGAACAGGGCCGGATCACGCCGGAAGAGGCCGCGGTGCACCCGCAGCGGTCGCTGCTGCTGAAGGCGCTCACCGGCCACGAGGTCGAGCCGAGCCTCACCGTGCGCGAGGCCCGCGCCGGCGACCGGTACCTGATCTGCTCGGACGGCCTGTCCGGCATGGTCAGCGACGAGACGCTGTCCGAGGCGATCCAGATCCCGGATCCGCAGGCCTGCGCGGACCGGATGATCGAGCTGGCGCTCAAGGGCGGCGGCACGGACAACGTCACGGTGATCATCGCCGACGTCGTCGACGTCGACTTCGGTGAGGACGCGCCCATCGTGGGCGGCGCCGCCGGGGACGGCAGCGACGAGTTCCACCAGGGGGACTCCCCCGCCGCCCGCGCCCGTGCGCTGACCCAGCCCGCGCCGCAGCCGCGGCCGGAGGTCCAGCCCCAACAGGAGGACCCCAAGGTCAAGCGCCGGAGGCGATTTCGCTGGCTGGCGGGAGCGGTGGTCGTCCTGATCGTGCTGGCCGCGGCGGCGATCGCCACGCGGTATTTCGTGCTGAGCCAGTACTACGTCGGCGAGGGTCCCGGCGAGGAGGTCGTGATCTACCGCGGCGTCCCCGGCAGCATCCTCGGCATCGACCTGCACGCCTACGAGCAGGGCTCGTGCCCGCCGGGCGGGCTGTGCACCGACAAGCTGCTGGTGCCCGCGTTGCAGGAAGACGCGCGGATCGCGGTGAAGAACGGCGTCAAGAAGGACAACCTCGACGACGCCCGCAAGTACATCGACGACTTCCTGCGGCCGCACAAGCAGCTGGCCGACTGCAAGCCGAACACCAGCTCGACTTCCACGCCGCCTTCCGCTTCGTCACCGCCTCCGGTGTCGTCGTCGGCGGCAGCCCCTTCTACCCCCGCCTCGCCGAGTTCGGCGAACCAGCCAGCGGGGAGGGACTGCTCGACGCCGGCCACGGCAGCACCAGGGGGCGGTAACTGATGAGCACGCCGATCGCCGATCCGGCTTCGGCCCAGTTCGCCACGAACCCTCCGCGCGAGCTGCCCAAACGGCGCGGGACCGAACTCGTCCTCCTGGCGTTCGCGACGTTCATCGTCACCGTCGCGCTCGTGCTGGTCGAGGCGAACCAGGAGCAGGAGCTCACCAGCTCGATCATCTGGCTGGGGCTGTCGTACCTCGGGGTGCTGACGGCGGCGCATCTGGCGGTCCGCCGCTGGGCGCCGTACGCGGACCCGGTGATCCTGCCGTGCGTCGCGCTCCTGAACGGGCTCGGCCTGGTGATGATCCACCGGATCGACCTGGCGCTCGCGGAACGCGCGGTGCAGCAGGGCAAGGAGTACACGCCGGACGTCACCAAGCAGGTGCTGTTCACGGCGATCTCGCTGGTGCTGTTCGTGGTGGTGCTGGTCGTGATCAGCGATCACCGCACGCTGACCCGCTACGGCTACACCTGTGGTCTGGTCGGCATCGTGGCGCTCGCGCTGCCCGCGGTGCTGCCGTCGAGCCTTTCCGAGGTCAACGGCGCGAAGGTCTGGATCAAGCTGCCGTTCTTCTCGATCCAGCCCGGCGAGTTCGCGAAGATCCTGCTGATGATCTTCTTCGCTTCGTTCCTGGTGACGAAACGGGACCTGTTCATGGTCGCGGGCAAGAAGATCGTCGGCGTCGAGCTGCCGCGTGCCCGTGATCTCGGCCCGATCCTGATCGCGGCGGCCGCCTGCCTCGGCGTGCTGGTGTTCGAGAAGGACCTCGGGACGTCGCTGCTGTTCTTCGGCGTCACGCTGGTGATGCTGTACGTCGCGACCGAACGGGTCATCTGGGTCGTGCTGGGCGTCGGTTTCTTCGCCGCCGGCGCGATCATCGCCTACAACCTGTTCACGCACGTCCAGCAGCGCGTCCGCAACTGGATCGACCCGCTCGCCACCTACGACGACGCGGGCGGCGGCTACCAGGTCGCGCAGGGGCTGTTCGGGCTCGGCACCGGCGGGGTCGGCGGCACCGGCCTCGGCGCCGGACGGCCGGATATGGTCCCCGAGGCCAAGACGGACTTCATCACCACCGCGATCGGCGAGGAACTGGGCTTCGTCGGCCTCGCCGCGATGCTGATGCTGTACCTGATCCTGGCGATGCGCGGGATGCGCAGCGCCCTCGCGGTCCGCGACACCTTCGGCAAACTCCTCGGCGGCGGCCTCTCGTTCGCCCTGGTCATGCAGATCTTCGTGGTCGTCGGCGGCGTCACGAACCTGATCCCGAACACCGGGATCACCGCCCCGTTCCTCTCCCGCGGTGGTTCTTCACTGCTCGCGAACTACATCCTGGTGGCCCTCCTGCTCCGAATCTCCGACGCCGCCCGCAAACCCGCGGTGCGGCCGAAGCCGCAGCAGCCGCAGGCGCCGCTCGCCGAAGCGCACACGGTGATGGTCCAGCGGCCGTCCGTGAACGGTGAGGGGAGCGCTTCGTGAACACCCCGCTCCGCAAGGTGGGCGTCGCCATGCTCGTCATGGTGGTGCTCCTGCTGGCCAACGCCACCTACATCCAGGTGGTCAAGGCCGACGACTACCGCACCGACTCGCGCAACCTCCGGGTGCTCTACGAGGAGTACTCGCGGCAGCGCGGGCTGATCGTGACGCCCGACGGCGCCGCGCTCGCGAAGGTCGACCCGTCGAACGACAAGTACAAGTTCATCCGGACCTACGCCGACGGCCCGATGTACGCGCCGGTCACCGGCTACTACTCGATCAACTACGGCTCGGGCGGCCTGGAGCGGTCCGAGGACGACGTGCTCAACGGTTCCGACCCGCGGCTGTTCGTGCGGCGCCTGTCGGACATGGTCACCGGCCGCGACCCGCGCGGCGGGAACGTGCGGCTGACGATCAACCCGGCCGTGCAGAAGGCCGCGTACGACCTGATGACGCAGAAGGGTTACACCGGCTCGGTGGTCGCCATCGAGCCGAAGACCGGGCGCATCCTGGCCATGGTCTCGACGCCCTCGTACGACCCGAACAAGCTCGCCTCGCACGTCGGCAAGGAGCAGATCGCGGCCTGGGGCCAGTGGCGCGACGACCCGAAGAAGCCGATGCTGAACCGCGCGATCTCGGAGACCTACCCGCCGGGTTCGACGGCCAAGCTGCTGGTGACCGCGGCCGCGCTCGAGAACGGCAAGACGGCGGACATGCCGGTCAACACCGCGCCCAACGTGAAGCTCCCCGGCACGCAGACGACGCTGGAGAACTACGGCGGCGCGGCCTGCAAGGGCAGCACGCTGAAGGAAGCGCTGCGGTACTCGTGCAACGTGCCGTTCGCCGAACTCGCCGGAGAACTCGGCAAGGACAAGCTGAACGCGACGGCGAAGAACTTCGGTGTCGGCGAGGACCTGGCCGTGCCGATGCGGGTCGCCGCCTCCTCCCTCGGGCCCCTCGAGTCGAAGGCGGCGCTGTTCCAGAGCGCCATCGGGCAGCGCGACGTGCGGCTGACCCCGATCCAGGACGCCCTGCTTTCGGCGACCATCGCCAACAACGGGATGGCGATGAAACCGCAGCTGGTGCAGTCGCTGCTGGCGCCGAACCTGTCGACCATCGAGGACTACAAGCCGACCGAGCTGACCGGCGACGCCGCGATGTCCAGCGCGAACGCCGCGATCCTGCGCGACATGATGCTGGCGTCGGAGGAGAACACGAAGGGCGCCGGCAAACGAGGCGACATCCAGATCGCCTCCAAGACCGGCACCGCCGAGCACGGCAACGACCCGAAGAACACCCCGCCGCACGCCTGGTACACCGGGTTCGCGCCGGCGATGGACCCGAAGATCGCCGTCTCGGTGATCGTCGAGTCCGGGGGTAACCGCGGGCTCGAAGCGACCGGTGGCACCGTGGCCGCGGAGATCGGCCGCGCCGCCGTCAACGCCATGCTCGGGGGTGGATAGCGGATGCTGTCCTCGGGTCAGCTGCTGGCCGACCGGTACAAGCTGACGAACCGGATCGCCGTCGGCGGGATGGGCGAGGTCTGGCAGGCCAGTGACACGCGGCTGGACCGGACGGTCGCGGTCAAGATCCTCAAGGCGGAGCTGTCCGGCGACGCCGAGTTCCTGCACCGGTTCCGGACCGAGGCGCGGATGACCGCGTCGCTGAACCACCCCGGCATCGCCGCGGTGCACGACTACGGCGAGACGGTCGCGGACGAACTGTCGATCGCGTATCTGGTGATGGAGCTGGTCGAAGGCGATCCGCTGGCCGCGATCATCACCCGCGAAGGACGGCTGAACGCCGAGCGCACCCTCGACATCCTGGAGCAGGCCGGTAACGCGCTGCAGGCCGCGCACGAAACCGGTCTCGTGCACCGCGACGTCAAACCGGGCAACATCATGGTGACCCCGGCCGGGCAGGTGAAGATCACCGACTTCGGTGTCGCGAAGGCCGCCGACGCCGCCCCGGTGACCAGGTCCGGCATGGTCATGGGCACCGCCCACTACATCGCTCCCGAGCAGGCGCTCGGGCACAACGCCGAACCGGCGAGCGACGTCTACTCGCTGGCCGTGTGCGGCTACGAATGCCTCACCGGGCACCGGCCGTTCCTTTCGGAGAACGCGGTGACGGTCGCGATGATGCACATCCGCGACCTCCCGCCACCGCTGCCGCCGGACGTGCCGCCGGGCGCCCGCGCGGTGATCGAAGCGACCCTGATCAAGGATCCGAGACAGCGGTACAACAGCGGCGGCGAGTTCGCCGCCGCCGTCGCCGCGGTCCGCGCCGGGCTTCCCCTGCCGACGCCGTCCGGACTGGTGAACGTGGCCTACTCGGCCGGCCAGCCCGTGCTGCCGCAGCAGGTGCCGCCCGGCCCGCACTCCCCGCCGAACCCGATGGCGGCGGTGGGACCGGCGTCGCATCCGGCGATGCACCCGGTCACCGGCCCGCCGCCGATGGCGGTCCGCCGTCTGCCCGGCAGACGGCCACAATGGGGCTGGTGGCTGCTGCTCGCGGTGATCCTGATCGCAGTACTGGTGGCAGGAGCCTTCCTCATCGTGAGACTGGTCGGTTCGGGCAACGGACCGCAGTCGGGCGGCGTGGAAACGAGTGAACACGCGCCGGCTCCGGGTAAGAAGTCCGAAGGTCCTCCGCCGACATCCGCGTACCCCGCGGTTCCGACGGAGGGCGGCACCGAGGAGCCGGCCGGACAGGCGAATCCAGGAATGATGAGCAGCAAACCTTGGACGGAATGGAACGGCACGCAGAGATGAGCACACCAAGACTGCTCAGCAACCGCTACGAGCTGGGCGAGACGCTCGGCTACGGAGGCATGTCCGAGGTCCACCACGGCCACGACGTGCGCCTGGGCCGGGAGGTGGCGATCAAGATCCTGCGTGCCGACCTGGCGCGGGATCCCCAGTTCCAAGAACGTTTCCGTCGCGAGGCACAGAACGCGGCGGCACTGAACCACCCGGCGATCGTCGCCGTCTACGACACCGGCGAGACGAACACCGAGTTCGGCCCGCTGCCCTACATCGTGATGGAGTACGTCGAAGGACGGACTCTGCGCGACATCGTGAAGACCGAAGGCCCGATGTCGCAGAAGCGGGCCATGGAGGTCATGGCCGACGTCTGCGCGGCACTGGACTTCTCGCACCGGCACGGCATCGTGCACCGCGACGTCAAACCGGCGAACGTGATGATCACGAAGAACGGCGCCGTCAAGGTGATGGACTTCGGTATCGCGCGCGCCATGCACGACGGGCAGTCCGCGATGACGCAGACCGCCGCGGTGATCGGCACGGCGCAGTACCTCTCGCCGGAGCAGGCCCGCGGTGAGTCCGTCGACGCGCGTTCCGACGTCTACGCCGCCGGCTGCGTGCTGTACGAACTCATCACCGGCGAGCCGCCCTTCACCGGCGACTCGCCCGTGGCGGTGGCGTACCAGCACGTCCGGGAAGACCCGAACCCGCCGTCGTCGGTGAACCCGGCCGTGGCGCCCGAGCTCGACGCCGTCGTGCTCAAGGCGCTCGCGAAGGGCCCGGCGAACCGGTACCAGTCGTCCGCGGAAATGCGTTCGGACCTGGTCCGCACGCTGTCCGGTCAGCGGCCGGCCGCGCCGATGGTGATGTCGGAGGACGAGCGCACCCAGGTCATGGACTCCGACCGCCGGGTGCCGCCGCGCTACGACCAGTACGAGGAAGACGACGAGGACCCGGCCGCGAAGAAGAAGCGCCGGGCCTGGCTCATCGCCGGTCTCGTGGTCTCGCTGGCCGCCATCGTGCTGCTGATCATGTGGCTGTCGAACGCGTTCAACAGCACCGGCGCGGAGAGCAAGGCGATCCCGACGGTCGTGGGTCAGTCCGAGGCTTCGGCGAAGGACACGCTGCGGGGCGCTGGGTTCAACTCGTTCGAGCCGACCAAGAAGGTGCCCTGCACCGGCGAGGCCGTCAACGGGCTGCCCGCCTGCGACGAGAACGACATCGACAAGGTCATCGCGATCAGCCCGAACCAGGGCCAGGTGGCACCGACCACGGACAAGATCACGCTGACCGTCGGCGCGAAGCCGGGCAAGGTCAAGACCCCGGACCTCAAGGGCAAGACCGTCACCGAAGCGACGGCGGCGCTGACCGAAGCCGGTCTGAAGCTCGGCGCGACCACTGAGGACGAGACCGAAGACACGAACCAGGCCGGCAAGGTCATGTCGCAGAATCCGAGCGCGCAGGCCGAGGTGGACCAGGGTTCGAAGGTCGACATCACGGTCGGCAAGTCCAAGGAACTGAAGACGGTCCCGAACTACAAGGGCAAGACCCAGGCCGAGGCCGAAGCCGGGTTGAAGGCGGCCGGGTTCACCCCGCAGGTCACCAACGTGGACTCCGACCAGCCCAAGGGCACGGTGATCGACCAGACCCCGAACGGCGGCAAGCTGGCCGTCGGCGGTGTGGTCAAGCTGTCCGTGTCGAACGGCAACCAGGAGACCTTCGACATGCCGAACCTGAAGGGCATGACCGAGGACCAGGCGACGCGGCAGCTGCAGCAGCTGGGTTGGACCGGAAACCTGGACACGCAGGCCGACAAGAACGGTGACCGGGATCAGGCGGGCAAGGTCAGCAAGACCAACCCGCAGGCCGGTGCGAAGGTCGCGAAGAACGCGCCGATCACGCTGTTCATCGTGGAAGGCGACGAGACGTCGACGACGTCGAGCTCGCGGCTCTTCCCGCCTCCGTGATCCAGCGATGACGTGAGCAGGGCCCCGCACGGTTTCGTGCGGGGCCCTTTCATGTCAGCTTTTCGAGCAGTCCTTGGTATGCCTGCTGAATCCGCCCGGCGCTGGTCCGCACCACGACCGCCTTCGGTCGCGTGGCGATGAGCGCCACGAGCCGGTCGTACATCTCCGCCAGCCGTTCGGGCCCGCCCAGCATCTCGTGCGCCTCGACGTGTTCGGGCTCCGCAGCCGCGCGCGTGCGTTCGGCGAATCGCCGGAGCACGTTGTCCTTGGTGTCGAGGAGGACGATCTCGTGGAACTCCGCGGCCGTTTCGCCGGCGAGGGTTTCGAGGCGTTCGAGGAGATCGGCGCGGCCGAGGAACTGCGGGACGATCACGTCGTGGCCCGCGAGCAGATGGGTACGCGCGGCGCTCACGGCGAGGTCGCGGGCGAGAGTTCCGGCCTTCGCGGCGTTCTCGCGCCAGGCGCCGAGCTGGCCGCGAAGCCGGTCGATGTCGAGGTTCAACGTCAGCGGATGGTCGTCGGCGTACAACCGGGCGATGGTCGACTTCCCGCAGGCGGGCGGGCCGTTGAGCACGATGAGCCGCGGCATCAGGCGTTACGCCGGAGCAGATACCCGACGGCCGTGGCGCTCAGCAGCAAAGCAGAGACCGCGGCCACGACGGCCACGACGAACGGGCCGGTCAGAGGTTGTTGCGAGGTCAAGGCGCGCAGCAGCGGATTGGCCAGCGGCAGCCACTTCACCAGGAGCACCGCGGCGAGGGCGAAGATCGCGGCCAGGACGGACCAGCCGACACGCGGGACCAGCAGTCGTGAACAGGGCAGGCCGATCGCGATCCCGAACAGCGCGCACAACGCGTGCGCCGAGGCGCCCAGCGCGAAGGTGCCGATCGTGAAGCCGCCGGTCCGGAGGCCCGACCACAGCACCGTCACGAGGATCAGCACGACCGCGCAGCCGAAGACGGCCAGCGTGGCGCCGCCGAGGACCGATCGCCAACGTCGTGCGTGGCTGAAGGTCACCAGCCGCTGGACCGGGTCTTCGACGTCGAGCATCGCGATGGTCAGCCAGCACGAGACCACGAGGAGCGAACCAGCGCTGATCCCGTACTGCGGCAGCAGCGGCGACTTCGGATCCGTGTAGAGCACGGTGTTGACCGCGATGTAGGCGAGGATCGCGGGCAGATAGCGCTGGGAGTGGCCGAGCAGCGCGAGGTAATAGCGGGTCATGGCGAGCACGGCGCCACCTCCCGGACCGAAAAGCCCCGGTTGAGCGCGCGCAGCAGGACCGCGTCGGCGTGCCCGGCTTCGACCGTCAGGACGACCTTCCCGTCCTCGGCCACGACGTGGCTCACTCCGGGTTCGGAAGACCAGTCGACACTGGGGCCGTGCAGGACGATCCTTGTCGCGCTCTCGGTTTTCGCCACCGCTTCGACACGGGTCAGGAGTCCGTCGTCGATCCGGTAGACGTCGTCGGCGTGGGCGTGCACGACCGAGGCGCGGTGGTCGGTGAAGACCACGCTCGCACCCCGTTCCTTGGTCGCGGCGACGAGTTCGCCGAGCACGGTGTGGGCTTCGACGTCGAGACCGGACCAGGGCTCGTCGAGGATCAGCAGCTCCGGCTCGGCGAGGACCGCCTGGGCGAGTCCGACCTTCTGGGCGTTGCCCTTCGACAGCGTCCGCAAGGGCGCGTCCGGGCCGCCGACCAGCGCCAGCCTGTCCAGCAGGGGGTCGATCGCCGACAAGTCGACATGGCCGTCGATGCGGGCCATATGCCGCAGGTACGCCCTGGCGCTCATCCGCTGTCCCGCCGGGAAGCGGTCCGGCAGGTAGCCGACGCGCGGATCGCCCACGACGGTTCCCGAGGTCTCCCGGGCAAGTGCCGCGAGAATCCTGAGCAGCGTCGACTTCCCCGAGCCGTTCGAACCGAGGACACCGAGCACACGGCCCGCCGGAACGTCGAGGTCGACGTCGGCGAGCACGGGTTCACCGCGGCCGTAGCGCTTCCCGACTCCTTCGAGCCGGATCAGCGAGGTCACGCAGCAGCGGCCTTCTGCAGCGCGCGAGTCGCCTGTTCGAGTTCGTTGACCGTGACGTCGGGGACCGGGTGGCCTGCGGAGGCCATCCAGTTCGCCAGCATCCGGTGACCGCCCTGGGTGAGCACGGACTCGGGGTGGAACTGGACGCCTTCGAGCGGCAGCTCGCGGTGCCGCATGCCCATCACGACACCGGACTCGGTGCGACCTGTGATCTCGAACACGGCCTCGTCGATGGTTTCCGGCAAAACGGTCAGCGAGTGGTACCGCGTGGCGGTGAATTCCGCGGGGAGCCCGGCGAGCACTCCGTCGCCCGAATGGTGGACTTGACTGGTCTTGCCGTGCAGCAGTTCCGGGGCGCGGTCGACAGTGGCGC
The DNA here is from genome assembly GCF_000732925.1 of Amycolatopsis japonica. Lineage (NCBI taxonomy): Bacteria > Bacillati > Actinomycetota > Actinomycetes > Pseudonocardiales > Pseudonocardiaceae > Amycolatopsis > Amycolatopsis japonica. The sequence goes on along the minus strand of NZ_CP008953.1, from coordinate 36,716 downwards.
CGAAGACCACGCCGAGGGCCTGGTGGCCGAGGCAGACGCCGAGCATCGGGATGCGATCCTCGGCGCATTTGCGGATGACGTCCATGCTCTGACCAGCGCGTTCCGGGGTTCCGGGGCCGGGAGACACGAGGACCGCGTCGAACTCGCCGAGCTTGTCGAGCTCCACCACGTCGTTACGCCAGACGGTGCAGTCGGCGCCGAGCTGGGCCAGATACTGGACCAGGTTGTAGACAAAACTGTCGTAGTTGTCGACGACGAGCACGCGCATGAAGCCAGCTTAGCGGCTCCCACCAGGTGGACCGTACGCCAGATCACAATGATTGTTAGGGCTGCCTAACTTACCGTGGTAGGAGTGAGCCGTTCTCTTCGTGTAGCCATCGTGGGTGCCGGTCCGGCCGGCATCTACGCCGCCGACATCCTCGACAAGTCCGACGCCGACGTGACGATCGACCTGTTCGAGCGCATGCCGGCGCCGTTCGGGCTGATCCGGTACGGCGTCGCGCCCGACCACCCCCGGATCAAGGGCATCGTCACCGCCCTGCACAAGGTGCTCGACAAGCCGAACATCCGGCTGCTCGGCAACGTCGACTACGGGACCGACCTGAAGCTCGACGACCTGCGCCAGTTCTACGACGCCGTGATCTTCTCGACCGGCGCCATGGCCGACCGCGCGCTCGACATCCCCGGGATCGACCTCGACGGAAGCTACGGCGCCGCCGACTTCGTCTCCTGGTACGACGGGCACCCGGACGTGCCGCGCACCTGGCCGCTGAACGCGACCTCGGTCGCGGTCCTGGGTGTCGGCAACGTGGCGCTCGACGTGGCGCGGATCCTCGCGAAGACCGCCGACGAGCTGCTCAGCACCGACATCCCGGACAACGTCTACCAGGGGCTGAAGGCCAGCCCGGTCACCGACGTGCACGTGTTCGGCCGCCGCGGCCCGGCGCAGGCGAAGTTCACGCCGCTGGAGCTGCGCGAGCTGGACCACTCGCCGAACGTCGAGGTCATCGTCAACCCCGAGGACATCGAGTTCGACGAGGGCAGCATCGCCGCGCTGCGGGCGTCGAAGCAGATCGACATGGTCGTGAAGACGCTGCAGGAGTGGGCGATCCGCGACCAGGGCGACCGGCCGAAGCGGCTGCACCTGCACTTCCTGCACTCGCCGTGCGAGATCGTCGGCGAAGACGGCAAGGTGACCGGCCTGCGGACCGAGCGCACCGAACTGACCGGTGACGGCAACGTGCGCGGCACCGGCGAGTTCCACGACTGGGACGTCCAGGCCGTCTACCGCGCGGTGGGCTACCTGTCGTCGCATCTGCCGGAGATCCCGTTCGACCACACCACCGGGACCGTGCCGAACACGGCGGGCCGGGTGCTGGACATCGACGAGGAGCAGGTGCCGGGCGTCTACGTGACCGGCTGGATCAAGCGCGGGCCGGTCGGCCTCATCGGCCACACCAAGGGCGACGCGGCCGAAACCATCGCGAGCCTGCTGGCCGACGCCGACAGCCTCACGGCCCCGGCCGTCGAGGACCCCGACGCGATCCTCGGCTTCCTGACCGAACGCGGCGTTCCCTTCACCACCTGGGAAGGCTGGGGCAAGCTCGACGCCCACGAGAAGTCGCTGGGTGTCCCGCACGGCCGAGAGCGCGTCAAGGTCGTGGAGCGCGACGAAATGACCCGCATCTCGCGAGGCTGAACCCGTTCCGTGAAGGCCTCCTTCCCTACTCCATCCATGCCCCCGCCGCCGCCCTCAACGGACGCGCTGCGCGCGCAGCCCGGATTCAAGGTAGGGAAGGAGGCCTTCACGGCGTTCCCAGGTAAGCGAGGACCGCGAGAACGCGGCGGTTCGTGTCGTCCGAGGCGACGATGCCGAGTTTCGCGAAGATGTTCGCGGTGTGCTTCCCCACCGCCCCTTCGCTGAAGTGCAGCCGTCCGGCGATGGCGGCGTTGGAACAGCCTTCGGCCATCAAGCCGAGCACCTCGCGTTCGCGCGGGGTCAGCGCGGCGAGGGGATCGGATGCGTTGCCCGCCACCAGTTTCGCGATCACTTCGGGATCCATCGCGGTGCCGCCGCCTGCCACCCGGCGCACCGCGTCGATGAACTGGTCCGCGTTGAAGACCCTGTCCTTCAACAGATATCCGATCGCACCGGCTCCATCGGCCAGGAGTTCCCGTGCGTAGAGCTGCTCGACATGTTGCGACAGAACGAGAATCGGCAGCCCTGGGATGTCGCGCCGCACGGCAAGCGACACCTGAAGTCCCTCGTCGGTGAGCGTCGGCGGCATCCGGACGTCGACGACCGAAACGTCGGGCCGGTGCGTGCGCAGCGCCCGCTCCAGTTCCGGACCGGTGCCCACCGCCTCGACGACGTCGAAACCGTGCGCGGTCAGCAAATGCGTCAAGCCGTCTCGGAGGAGGTACTGGTCCTCGGCGACGACGCATCGGGGTCGAGCTGGCACGGGATCTCCATGATCGCCTTCGTCGGCCCGCCGAGCGGGCTGGTCAGAGCAAAAGTACCGTCGAAGGCGCCCAGTCTGCGTTCGATCCCGCGAATCCCGCTTCCCCTGGCCGCGTTCGCGCCGCCCTTGCCGTCGTCGGTCACTTCGATCCGCAACAGACCGTCGTCGTAACCCAGTTCGATCGATACTCGCCGCGCCTCACCGTGCTTCGCGGCGTTGCCCAGCAACTCACTGACCGCGAAGTACGCGCACGCCTCCGCGGGCTGCTCCAGCCGGGGCAGGGTGCCGTTCACCGAAGCCCGCAGCGGACTGTCGAGCGCCATCGCCCGCACCGCGTCACCGAGCCCGCGCTCCGACAACACCGGCGGGTGAATCCCCCGCACCAGCAACCGCAGCTCGGTCAGCGTCTCGGACGACGTCTGCCGTAGCTCGGCGGCCAGCCGTTTCGCCGCGGCCGGGTCGCTGTCGATCAGCGCTTCGACCGCGCCCAGCTTCATACCCATCGCGACCAGCCGCGACTGGACGCCGTCGTGCAGGTCCCGCTCGATACGCCGCAGCTCGGCGGCCTGCGCGACCGACGCGTCGGTCCGCGTCTGCTTCAACCGCTCGACACGCTGCCCCAGCCGCGAAGCCTCTGTCGGACCGAGAAGCAGCTTCGCGAAACGTGCTCCCAGACGGGCGAGCCAGGGTGTCAGGACCAGCCCGGCTGCGGAGGCCGCAAGGGCCACCGGGGTCAGCGCGAGCGCTTGCCCGAACGGACGCCAGACCCAGAGCGCCACCACACCCCAGAGACCGCCGAACACCAGCGCCGCCGTCGGCACCACCATCAACAGCAGGACCACGGAGTTGACCACCGCGGCCGCCAGGTCGCGCCAGGTCGCGCGGTCGGATATCGCCCAGCGCAAACGCGCGCGCCGGGCCGGCCACCATGGCGTGTCGTACAGCTGTCGTCCGTACCGATACATCCCGTCCGCCCGCGGCACGGGGAACGGCGGCTCCGGCAGATACGGCCGACCGATCCGCACGCCGGTCCAGTTCTTGGCCTCGCGGCGCAGGGTGTCGGTCACCGAACGACCGGCGACGACCATCGCCGGGAACAGCGGCGCCGGCCAGATCAGGACGAGCAGCGTCGGGATCGCCATACCCAGCTGCGCGACGGAAAGCGCGAACAGCCCCAACTGGAAACCGAGCGCTTTCAGCCTCGTCTTGATCCAGCCGTCGCCGGTGCGAGCCGGACGAGGCCCAAGCCACCAGCGCGTCCACTTCCCGTACAGGCGAAGCGCGCGCGGCCCGGCCAGCAGGACCGCGGGCACGAGCACCAGACCGGCCAACGGATTCCACAGCTGCCAGCCGAGATCGCGTCCGGTCGCCGGATCGTCGGAGATCCACTCGAACCGTTTGGTCCATTTGATGAACCACGACCGCTTGAACAGGCTGTTCCCGTCGCGGTACCAGCCGTCGCGCTCACGTTCCGGTTCGGGCGGCGCCGGCCGATAGGGCGACCCGACCTCGACCCCGCACCAGCGTCCGGCCAGGCGCCGGGTGAGCGCGGCACGCGGACGCGTCCCTTCGAGCGCGAGTGTGTAGGCGAAGACCAGGCCGACGCAGAGCAGGCAGAAACCCACCAGTTCGAGCAGCAGGTCCAGCCAGCTCACCAGCGCCAAGCCCGCGAGCACGAAGCCCCGGCGCACGGAGGTGAGATAGGTGCGGATCATGCGACGAAGTCTTCCCCACCGCCCCTGCCCAGCACAGTGACCGCAGGCCCCCGATCGGGGTGGGTCCAGCCCCACCCCAACTGTGGGTTCAGCGCCATTCTGACCAAGTCCGTTGCGCCATAACGTTTTTCGCATGCCAATCATCGAAGTCACCAACCTCCGCAAGACGTACGGGGAGCACGTCGCGGTCGACGACGTTTCGTTCCACGTGGAACAAGGCGAGATCTTCGGGATCCTCGGGACCAACGGCGCCGGCAAGACCACCACGGTCGAATGCCTCCAGGGACTGCGCACGCCGGACTCCGGCGCCATGTCGGTCCTCGGCCTCGACCCGGGCAAGGACCACGCCGCTCTGCGGCAGCGCCTCGGCTCGCAACTCCAGGAGAGCCGCCTGCCGGACAAGATCAAGGTCCACGAGGCGCTCGACCTCTACGCCTCCTTCTACGCGAACCCCGCCGACACCGGCGACCTGCTCGCGAAGCTCGGTCTCACCGGGCAGCGGGACAAGTACTTCGGCAAGCTTTCCGGTGGTCAGAAGCAGCGCGTCTCGATCGCGCTCGCGCTGGTCGGCCGCCCCGAGGTCGCCGTCCTCGACGAACTGACCACCGGACTGGACCCGCACGCCCGCCGCGACACCTGGAAGCTCGTCGAGGCCGTGCGCGATACCGGCGTCACCGTCCTGCTCGTCACGCATTTCATGGACGAGGCCGAACGCCTTTGCGATCGCCTCGCGATCTTCGACGCCGGGCGCGTGGTCGCCACCGGCACCCCGGACGAACTCCGTGACCGCGCCGGTAAATCCACTTTGGACGAAGCCTTCGTGACCCTGACCGGCCGTGACTGAGCAAGGAGACGACGAATGAACACGCTCGCCAAGATCACCCTCACCGAAACGAAACTCGCCCTCCGCACGCCCGGCTTCGTCATCGGCGGGCTCGTCCTGCCGACGGCCATCACGGCCATCCTCGGCGCCATTCCCGCCATTCGCGCGGACAGCGAGACACCGACGGGCATGCGCTTCCTCGACGCCTGGGTGCCGTCGATGGTGGTACTCACCATCGCCATGATGGGCCTGCAGGCGATCCCCGGGATCATCGCGACTTACCGCGAACAGGGCATCCTCCGCCGCTTCGCCACCACACCGGTGCACCCGGCGCAGCTGCTCGTGGCGCAGCTGATCATCAACGTCACCGTGACCATCGGCGGAGTCGGCATCCTTCTCCTGACGGCGGGCGTCGTCTTCGACGTCCCCACTCCGCGTCACCCGCTCGGCTTCCTGTTGACGTTCTTCCTCGGCACGACCGCGATCTTCGGGCTCGGCCTGATCGCCGCCTCGGTCGCCAAGACCAGCCGCGCCGCGAGCGGGATCGCGTTGATCGCCTACCTCCCGATCATGTTCCTCGGCGGCGTCTACCTGCCGCGTCCCCTGCTCCCGGAGGCCATCCGCGACATCGGCGCGTACATCCCGCCGGGCGTCAAAGCCCTCGAAGACGCGTGGACCGGCGCCGGGGCGCAACCGCTGCAACTCGCCGTACTGGCGGCTTTCGCGGTGGGCAGTTGTGTCTTGGCGGCGAAGCTCTTTCGCTGGGAGTGACGACGGCTTCCGCCAAAGTGGTGATGATGATCGTTTTCTCTTGTGGCTCGGGCCGCGGGTGAGTAGTCAGGTAGATGGCCCACGTTCACCGTGTCTCTCTCGGAGGTTCGATGTCTCTGGATGTATCGCCCGCGCTGCTGGAGAAGGCCGAGCGCGGGGAGGTCTCCGACGCCGAATTCGTCGCCTGTGTCCGGGAGTCCCTGCCCTACGCCTGGACCGTGATCACCGGTGTCATCGCGGAGGCCGAGGGCGCGGCCGACGGGTTCGCCGACAACGAGACGCCGCCGCCGAGCGAGGCCGAACGCGGTCAGCTGCTGCGGGCGCTGGCCTCGGACGCCATCCGCGGCGGCCTGGAACGACACTTCGGCGTGAAGCTCGCGTTCCAGAACTGCCACCGCGTCGCCGTGTTCAAGAAGTCCCAAGTGGACAGTGACCGCTACCGCGCGTTCGTCTCCGTCCGCGGCCAGCTGCTGAACCAGAGCCCGGAACTGCGCGACTGCTAGCCGCGACGCAGCGCGGGTAGCACTTCTTCCCCGATCCGCGCGATGTTCTCGAGTGTTCCCTCCGGCGTACCGGACGCTTCCACCATCATGATCACGTGGGAGACCCCGGTACGCCGGATGCTCGTTCCCAGCCTGTCGACGCAGTACTCCACGCCGCCGATCGGGTGCATCTCGCACAGCCGGTCGGTATAGGCCACCGGATCCTTGTCCAGGCCCCGTTTGCCGTCGAGGTAGACGTGCCCGGCGAAGCCCTCTTTCAGGGAACCCGGCAACGCGGACCGCACGATGTCCAGCGCGTCGTCCCCGACCTGGCACATCACCGTCGACACGTGCTCGGCGGCGGAATCCCCGTACGCGGCAAGGGTTTCGATTTTGCCGTCGTCGTCGGTGTGCAGCCCGAGCAGCATCGGCAGCCCACGATCGGCGGCGAGCCGCACCGCCCGCGAGCCGGCGTCCCCGCAGGCCACGACCAGCCGCGGGGCGCGTTCCGGCCGCGGCACCATCGGCACTTCGCGGAACTTGAAGTGATCGCTGTCGGCCGAGACCGTCTTCGCCGTCATCGCCGCGAGCATCAGGTCGAGGCTCTCCCCGAATCCCGTTTCGTAGCGGGAAGCACCGGTGCCGAACACCTCGAGGTCCTGCCACGGCCCGCCGCGGCCGACGCCGATCCGCAGCCGTCCGCCGGAAACGGCGTCGAGCAGCGACCACTGTTCGGCGAGCGCCACCGGGTGCGCGACGGACAGCACGCTCACCGCGGTGCCGACGGCGATCCGCTCGGTACGGCCGAGCACGTGCGCGGCGAGGGTGATCGCGGACGGGCAGACGCCGTACGGCATGAAGTGGTGCTCGGCGAACCACACGTCGTCGAATCCGGCCCGCTCCGCGGCGATGGCGGCGTCGACCGACCGGCGCAGCACCTCGGCGTCCTCCTGGCCGGGAAACCGGCCGGAGACGAGGAAGACGCCGAACCGCGCGGCTACTGGACGCTCACTTCGTTGAACCAGAGGCGCGGTTCCAGCCACGGGAAGACGACGAACATCAGCAGCGCCACGATCCCGAGCGCCAGCACGACCGCCGTCGCCAGTTTCACCGCGAAGGGGCCCGGCAGCTTGCGCCAGATCCAGCCGTACATCAGCGCGCCTCCGAGATCTTGGGCAGGAGTTCGGCGTAGGAGCCGACCTGGTTCTTCGGCACCTGCTGGGCCAGCACCGCGTGGATGATGAGCCGTTCCTTCGCCGAGAACTGCGGGTGACACGTCGTCAGCGTGAGCAGCGAGACCTGCTCGGCCTTCGGGAGGATCTCCGGATCCTTGTACGGCACCGGGTTCACCGTGTCGCCCTTGGTCGGGAACACGATACGGCGGCCGTTGGTCTCGCCGTAGGGCCCGCCGTCGGCGGCGTTCGGGTTGCGCAGCGTCCCGACGTTCTTGCACTTCGGCTGCGCGCCCTTGCCCTCCGCCCAGCCTTCGACCTCGTCCTTGTACGGCAGCACCTTGTAGATGTAGAAGTCGGTCTGCGTCTCGATGACGATCTGGTCGCAGGAGCTGAGGTTGTCCAGGTCGTTGAACGGCGCGCCCTTGCCGACGCGGTGGCCGGCGACGGCGAAGTTGCCCGGTTCGCCCGGCAGCGCGGTGCCCTTGTAGTGGCCGGGGCCGACTTCGAGCGCGGCCTCGGTGGTGCCTTCCTGGATCGTGAAGTTGAAGTCGGCGCCGAACACCGGGATGTGGATCCTGGCGAACGCCTTCCCGTCGACCAGTTCCGGATGCAGCTGCCGGTCCTTGCCCCACTCGCCGTCCAGCTCGGAACTGGCCTCGGACTGTTTGCCCGCGGAGAACAGGTCGGTCACGTAGACCTCGTAGACCATGAACAGCAGCACCACCAGGCCGGCGGTGATGAGGAGCTCGCCCACGGTCCGGATCGCGACGCCGCCCTTGCCCAGCTCGCGCGGCGGCGGACGTTCCTCGGTCGCGGTGCCACCGCCGACCGGTTCGAAGATGACGGTCTCTTCGGTCGACCCCGGCGGCGGCATGGGGCGACGGCGCGGCGGGGGCGCGTCGCTCCGGCGGCGCGGCGGAGGACCTTCGTACGCCCTGCCGTCCTGAGGCCTCCGACGCGGTGTCGGCGCTTCTCCCTGGCCGCGACGCGGCGGGATTGAGTCCTCCGGCCTACGCCGGGGGGCCGGACGGCCTCCGCCGGGTGGTCGTTCGGAGTACCGCCGACGGTCCCCGCCCGGCTCTTCCCGCTCAGCCACGCAAAGCTCCTCAGTCTCGAACCAAGCCACTGCCGAACCGTCTGTGACACCATTGTCACAGTGCGGGAAATCGACCGGTCCCGGACGGTGCCCAGCGGCGCTCGTTTACGTTAACGTGTGCACGTGGCGCTGGTTGCGCACCCGAAAGCGGGTCATCGCCACCAGGGAAGCCGAACAGTACGCGAGGAACACGATGCCGAAGTCCAAGGTCCGCAAGAAGACGGCGTACACCCCGCCGACCGATCGCCGCACGCCGGTGAAGGTCAAGGCCGCGGGCCCGTCGAACCTGTTCTACAAGATCGTGATGTTCGGCCTCATGCTGGTCGGCCTGTTGTGGCTGGTCGTCAACTACATCGCGGGCGACAAGATCCCCTTCATGGCGGATCTGGGCAACACGAACTTCGCCATCGGTTTCGTGCTGATGATCGCCGGGTTGCTCATGACGATGCGGTGGCGGTGAGCATTACCCCGGATGGCGGCTTGACGCCGAATTACACCGGTGTGACTCATCCCCAGTGTGGATAACCCCTGTGGATAACTACCCCACCTCGTGGGCGCCGCAGCGGAACGTTGTGGTAGTGGCCTGGGTACTCACCCTGTTGCTGCTGGCAGGCGTGCTGTGGCTGGCCATCGGCGGCGACGTCGGTGGCACCGTCCTGACCGGGGTCGCGATGCTGTCCGTCGGCGCGCTCGCGTTGCACGGCACGCTGCTCCGCCCCCGGCTGGCGGCAGGCCCCGGCGGACTCCTGGCCAGGACCGTGGGCGGTGCGCACCGCTACTCCTGGACCGAAGCCCGGCTCCGGCTTCGCACCACGCGACGGCTCGGCCGGGACAGCCTGACCCTGGAGGTCGAATCCGGCGATCACCTGCTGGTGTTCGGCCGGATCGACCTCGGTGAGGACCCCCGCGACGTACTGGACGTCCTCACCGCCCTCAAGGGTCAGGCGTTGTCGTAGTAGTGGACGTCGCCGTTCGGGCCGTGTGACCAGCCCGGGACGGCCGGGCCGACCGCGGGCGGCGCGTACTCCCCGAAGATCTCGTACGGCGAAGCCGGCGAGCAGATCGGGTTGATCTTGACGACGCAGTTCCGCAGCGACCCGCTGAACTTCGCTTTGACGTGCCGGGGCCGCTGGTCCTCCACCACCGCCGGACCCGCCGTGATCTCCCAGCCGGTGGCCGCGCCCGGCCCCGTCGTGCCGACGGTCTGCGTGGCCGCCGAGGACGTCACGCCGGGATCGCCGAAGCAGATTTTCAACGCCGAATCGACGTAGGCGACACGGAGCGTGATGGTGCTGCCCGAGCCGAGGAAATAGCGTTTGGTGTAGGTCTGGCAGGTCTCGGCGGCTTGCCCGGCCTGCGCGACCGCGGGTGCCGATACCGACGCCAGCACGGCGACGGCGGCGAGAGCTGCTGCTTTCCGGATCTTCATCTCAACCCCCAAGTTGACGATGCACATGATCAACTCGAAGGTACCCAGCCCGACCGCTTCTCGATCGGGTTTTCGGATGACCCACTCGGAGGAAGTGCGGCTACTCCGGGTAGCAGGCGTAGGAGGGCACGCCCCGGCTGGTCGCGAGCTCACACGTCGCGGAAATCGTCTGCGAGTCCTTCCAGACGACGAGCCCGATCATCGCCACCACGACGATCGCGATCCCGCCGAGCTGCCATTTCAGCCGGTTCTTGTCCGGCGCGTACAGCAGCGCGAAGGTGGCCAGGAGGCCCGCCACGAACCCGCCGGCGTGCCCGAGGATCGAGATGCCGGGCACCTGGAAGGTGATGAAGACGTTCAGGCCCAGGATCACCAGCAGCCACGTCGGGTTGAGCCGCAGCTTGATGACGATGACCGTGTACGCGCCGATGAGCCCGAAGATGGCGCCGGACGCGCCGACCACGGGGACGGCGTCCAGGTCGCTGAAGACCAGGTTCGCGGCCGAGCCGCCGAGCAGGGAGACGAAGTAGAGCACCGTGAACGGGACGCGGCCGAGCGCCGTCTCCAGCGGGCGCCCCACGAACCACAGTGAGAACGCGTTGCTCGCGATGTGCAGCAGGCCGTACTGGAGGAAGCCCGAAGTGAGGATCCGCCACCATTCGTCGCCGGCCAGCGTCGCGGGATTCCACAGCTGGCCGTACTGGAACAGCTCGGAGAAGTTGTTGTTCGCGATGCTGCCGGACTGGACGACCGTGATGAGGAAGACGATGACGTTCAGCGCCAGGAGGACCGGCGTCACGACAGCCGTCCGGGCGGGCTGGGCGCCCGCGAGGGTGCGCGAGCCGTAGCCGGCGTCGCGGTACTGCTTCTGCTGGGCGCGATCCTGCTGACGACCGGCCTGGACGCAGTCCGTGCACTGGAAGCCCACGGCGGCTTCGCGCAGGCAATCCGGGCAGGCCGGACGCTCGCAGCGTGCACAGCTCAGCCCGGTCGGCCGGTTCGGGTGCCACCAGCAGCCGGGCATGGCGGCCTGCTGGTACTGGGGATTCGGTGGTTGGCTCACGATGCCACCAACCTACCGAAATCCCCGGTAACAGGCTCTGCGATCAGCGGCTGATGCTGACCTTCTCGATGACGATGTCCTGCAGCGGACGGTCGGCCGGACCGGTCGCCGTGCGGCCGATCGCGTCGACGACGTCGCGGGAAGCCTGGTCCGCGACCTCGCCGAAGATGGTGTGCTTGAAGTTCAGGTGCGTCGTCGGCGCGACGGTGATGAAGAACTGCGACCCGTTGGTGCCGGGTCCGGCGTTGGCCATGGCCAGCAGGTACGGCTTGGAGAACTGGAGCTCCGGGTGGAACTCGTCGCCGAACTTGTAGCCGGGGCCGCCGCGGCCGGTGCCGGTCGGGTCGCCGCCCTGCAGCATGAAGCCGTCGATGACGCGGTGGAAGATCGACCCGTCGTAGAACGGGCCCGAGTTCGTTCCCTGCGCGTTGGGCTGGGTGTACTCCTTGCTGCCCTCGGCGAGCCCGACGAAGTTCGCGACCGTCTTCGGCGCGTGGTCGGGGAACAGGTTCAGGTTGATGTCACCCTGGTTGGTGTGCAGAGTGGCCTTCAGCGCGCCACCAATGAGGGATCCCTTGCTTTCAGTCACGAGCTTCATCGTGCCATCTGCGGCAAGATCTGGGGAAAAGGGGCACGATAGGTTACAAGCAACGAAGCAGAATCAAAACGATTGATGAGGTGAAGGCCATGACCCGGGCCGCAGATTCGGTGAGCGAGTCGGCGAAGGCCGGCGCGCTCGGCCTGCGCAAACGTGCTGTCGAGGCGGGTAAGGAAGCCACCGCCCACGCCGTAGAGGTAGCCGAGCAGAAGCTCTCCGAGAGCGCCGGTGAGATCGCTAAGACCAGCCGTCGCGCGCGCAAGAAGCTCGCGAAGAAGACGGAACTGACCCGCAAGGAGCTCAAGCGGAGCTCGAAGGCGGCTCGCAAGGAGGCGCTGGCCAGGCTTTCCGAGATGCGGAAGCCGGGCCGCAAGGCACGCAAGGCCGCCATCCAGGCCGCGAAGTCCGCCGGTGAGTCCAAGCGCCGGGGCAAGAAGGACTTCAAGGCGGCGAAGAAGGACTTCAAGGCCGCGCTCGTCGAGGCGAAGACCGCTGCCAAGGGGACGCGCAAGCGTCGTCGCTGGCCGTGGGTGATCGGTATCGCCGTCGTCGGCGCCGGTGCCGCCTACGCCCTGCGTTCCAAGCAGGAGCCGCCGGTCGCGCCCGCGCCGCCGAAGGCTCCGCCCGCTCCTCCCGCCAAGCCCGCCGCTCCGGCCGCGGCCGCTCCGAAACCGGCACAGCCGGCGAAGCCCGCCGCTCCGGCGAAGCCCGCCGCTTCCGGTCCGGCTCCGGCCAAGCCCGCGGCTCCGAAGAACGGGCACCAGGCTTCGAACGCGGGCTCCGCCGACAAGAAGAACTGACGCCTCACCCTTTTCTGCTTGTCGCGAAGGGCCGCCCAGGACCGCTTCTCCGGTCCCGGGCGGCCCTTTCACGTCTTGGCGACGGGGACGGTGCGGGTGAGCGTGTGCCCCCGGCGCATCCGGCCGTCGGGGGTGAACTCGCCGAAGAAGTACACCTCGATCGTGAGGTCCCTCTTGCGGTTCGTCACGTACAAGGTGCTCCGGGCGGCGATCCGGTCCCCGCCCGCCACCGCTTCGTGCACCTCCCATCGCGCGGTGGGCCGGTTCTTGCGGACCGGGTGGGCGTGCGCGATGAGGTTGTCCCGATCCATCCGGTGGCCGTCGGCGATCTGCACGATGTCCGGCGTGTGATAGCGGTCGACGATCACTCCCGCGTCCTCGTCGCTGTTCACCAGGTCGTCGTGGAACGACAGGTGGAACTCCGCGATGAACTTCTTCGGGTCCGTGCCGTGGAAAGGCGCCATGGTCGCTCCCAGCCTCACGAAACATCTCTTACAGGCTGTAAGATATCCACGACCCATCAATTCTGACAAGGTGTAAGAGATGTCTCGACCCTCGGCGCGGAACCGGCGCTCCGACGCACAGCGCAGCAGGGCTTCGATCCTGGACGCGGCGCTCCGGACCCTCGGCGCCGATCCCGACGCCGGCGTCGAAACCATCGCCACCACCGCGGGCGTGACCCGTCAGACGGTCTACGCCCATTTCCCTTCACGAGGGGAACTGCTGGCCGCGGTACTCGACCGCATCACCGAGGAGGCCGTCGCCGCGATGGACGCCGCGGCCCTCGACGACGGCCCGGCCGCCGAGGCGCTGGTGCGGCTGATCGAAGCCGGCCGCCGCACGTCCGGGCGGTACCCGGCCCTGCTCCGGAAGATCACTTCCCTGCCCGCGAGCCCGGACGACGATCAGCGGCGCCACTCACCGGTCGCCGAGCGGCTCGAACGCGTCATCCGGCGGGGCAAGGAGACGGGCGAGTTCGACGATCGGCTGCCGACGGGCTGGCTGGTGGCGGTCACCGTGAAACTCGGCCACGCCTCCGGCGAGGAGGTCGACTCCGGCCGGATGTCCGCCGACGAGGCGGCGGACGCCTTGCACACGAGTCTGCTCCGGGTATTCGGCGCGACATCGTAAACGCGATGAAGGGGCGCCCTCCACTCCCAACAGGATGTTGAAAGCGGACCGGGCGCCCCTTCGGCGCGCTTTACGTCAGCGCGATCAGACAGACGCAGCGTGCTTGTCGATCAGCTGGCCGAGGCGGGGCAGGGCCTCCTCGACGTTCTTCTTACCGTTCGGGCGCAGCTTCGAGTACACCTTCTTGATGCTGTCGCGGCTGCTCTTCTCGGCGCGCGAGTCGGTGACCGACAGGAGCGCGTCCGAGGCCTCGTCGCTACGGCCGACCAGGTAGGCGCCGAAGTCGTTGCCGCCCTTGGCCTTGTAGTCACCGTAGAACGGCTCGAGCGCACCGGTGAAGTCGTCGAGCAGGGTGTCGACGGCGGCGGGGATGATGCCCGGCTTGATCTTCTTGACGGCGGCGAAGCCGGTCTTCACGACGGCACCCGAAACGCCGCCCTTGTCCGAGACCTCGGCGTCGACGAGGCCTTCGAAGTCGCTCACGACCGCCGGGCGACGGCTGGAGTCGAGCAAGATTTCCTTGAGGGTGTCAGCCACGAAACCTGTCCTTTTGTCTTATGGGGAGAAATGATCTTTTGTGCCGCCGAGCCACACCGCAAGGCGGCCTCCGCCGGATCTGGCGCCCGCGCTGGTCCCGCGAAACCTCGCGCGTGCGGCACAGGGTAGTACAAGATCAACTTCACTCTGACGTGTGGATACCACTACCTAGAGCTTCAGCTCACCGATAGCCTCCTTCGCCACCGTACGTGCCTTGATGCTCTGCTTCTGGTTGGTGGTCACGACTACCGCGTTCCCACCCTTCGCGACGGCGTAAACGGCGCCTTCGCCGGAGGGTTGGTAGCCGCCCTTCCAGCCCGCCGGTTCGTCGGCGGGGTTGGAGGTGTCGATGGGCGCCGCCTGATCCACCAGCGCCTTCGCCACGGCGGGTTCCCCGACGTACACGCGCACGGTGAGCTGCAGTTTCCCGCTGAGCGCGTAGAAGAAACACGTCGGATGCGGCTGGTCGGCCGAGGTCTTGACCTTGGAGACCTTCTGCCCGTTGGCGTCCGAGACGAACTCGTTGCCGAGGTACGGGCACGGGCCCTTGCCGGTGGGTTCCGGGGCGGGCGGGATGCTGGGCGCCGGGGTGTTCGACGGCGCGGGCGAACTCGCCGCGGGCGGCGGCTGTTCCGTCGGCCCGCAGGCCGCCAGCAGCGGCACGACGAGCGGCAAGATCAGAAGACGTCGCATAGTGGCGTCCAGTGAAGCAGATCGCCGTTCGTGCGACGATGGCCGTGCGCGAGGAGTCTTCGGGAGGCGTCAGTGCTCAGCAAGGAGCAGTACCTGGGTGCGGTGGCAGAGCGCATCCAGCGCAGCGGGGGCAGGCTGAACACGGTCCAGATCGGCCCGAGCGCCGCCGTCGTGGGCCTGTTCACCGAGTCCGTGATGATGTCGACGATGAACTACTGCGTGGTCGCCGCGGCGATCCCGGAGGTGACCGCGCCCGCGCTGTACGACTTCACCGGGCTGGCGACGCAGCACGCGCGCGCGAACGTGATGGGCACGGTCGGCTGGACGGCCGCTTCGGTGGTCATCGCCGGGCTGATCGGCGACCGGGTGTACCCGGACGCCGCGCAGGCCGCGTCGGCGAAATCCGGCAACCAGTTCGGCGGCGAGACCCGCATGGTGGCCGTCGACGTTTCGGCGGCGCAGATGTACGCGTTCGTCGGCGGGAAGCTGTGGGGCGCCGCGGTACAGGGTTCGGTCAACGCGAAGCTGACGTTCTGTTTCCCGCAGCCCGCCGAGGTCTATCAGCAGGTGCAGTGGGCGCAGTCGCAGGGCCAGCAGCCGCCGATGCCACCAGGGCCGCCCATGCCTCCACCAGGACAGCAGCCGCCACCCGGCTGGCAGCCCCAGCAGCCGCCACCGCCGCAGTACCCGGTCGGGCCGCCGCCCGCGCAGGGTCCGCCGCCGGGCCAGCATCCGCCGCACTATCCACCGCCCGCGCCCGGTTACCCGCCGCAGCGCCCGCCGGGGTACTGATGGATCGCACGTTGCGCGGCTGGCCTTCGTTCCCCGAAGAACTCCCGGAGTTCGACACCGAGGCCACACCCGCGACCCCGCGCGAGCTTTTCCTGGAATGGCTCAATGAGGCGGGGGAACACGTCCTGGCGCCGCACGCCGTCACTCTGTCCACAGTGGACGCCGACAGGATGCCGGACGCGCGCGTCGTGATCCTCAAGGACGTCGACGGCGACACCTGGGCGGTCGCGACGAGCTCCGAAAGCCCGAAAGGGGTTCAGCTGGCGAAGAATCCGTTCGCCGCGCTGACCTTCTTCTGGCCGGGACGCGGCCGTCAGGTCCGTCTGCGCGGCCCGGTCGCCGTCGCCGATCCCGAGGTGTCCGCGGCCGACTTCACCGCCCGGCCGCCGGCTTCCCGGGTGGAGGCGTTCATCGGCAGGCAGTCCCAGGTGCTCGACGACCCGGCCGATCTCGACCGTGCGGCCGCGGAAGCGGAGCGGTGGGTCGAGGAGAATCCTGGCGTGGCACCGGAAACCTGGACCCGCTATCTGGTGACGCCGTCCGAAGTGGAGTTCTGGCAGGCGAGCCACGACCGGCGGCACCGGCGGCTCCGCTACCGGCGCGCGGACGGGACCTGGCACAAAGAACGCCTCTGGCCGTAAACGGTAACTGGGAACGACGATCGTCGGGTTGTCGTGGACGATTCACTTCGGCGACGGTGAACCCACCTTGTCCCCAGATCGTTCGGAGGCGAAATGTCCACACGCCGTCGCATCGGGGGCGCCTTGGCCGCCACAGGGCTCGCCCTGCTGGCCGTCACGACGCCCGTCGCGAGCGCCCAGACCGGCGACCCGGCGAGAGGGCTGTATTCGGTGGAGGGCGCGTCCACCCCCGACAAACGCACCGAGGTCGCCCGCACCGGCGTCGACGTCGCGGGCTCGCGCGGCGGCGCGCTGACCATCGTCGCCACTCCGGGACAGGCCGCCGCCCTGCGTGCGAACGGCTTCGGACTGAAGTCGCTCGGCGACTTCGACAGCATGCTGAAACAGCGCAGCGGTCGGGCGGGCACCGCGGCCGTCGCGGGCGACTTCCCGCCGGGCGACGAGGCGTACCACACCTACGCCGAAACAACCGCGGAGCTGCAGAAGGCCGCGAAGGACCACAGCGACATCGCGACCCTGTCGAGTGTCGGCAAGTCCTACGAAGGCCGTGAGCTGAACCTGCTGAAGATCAGCGACAACGCGGGCACGGACGAGAACGAGCCCGAGGTCCTGTTCACCTGCAACCAGCACGCGCGCGAACACCTCACCACCGAGATGTGCCTGCGGATCGTGCAGCGGTTCACCAGCGGGTACGCGAGCGATCCGGCCATCAAGAAGATGGTCGACGAGCACGAGATCTACGTGATCCCGAACGTCAACCCGGACGGCTCCGAGTACGACATCACCGGCGGCGAGTACCAGGGCTGGCGCAAGACGCGGAAGCCCGTTCCCGGCAGCAGCGCGGTCGGCACCGACCCGAACCGCAACTGGGACTACAAGTGGAACTGCTGCGGCGGGTCGAGCAACAGCCCGTCCGCCGAGGACTACCACGGTCCGTCGGCGTTCTCCGAGTCCGAGACCAAGGCGGTCGCGGCGTTCATCGACTCCCGCGTGGTCGGTGGCGCGCAGCAGATCAAGACGCACATCGACTTCCACACCTTCTCGGAGCTGGTGCTCTGGCCTTACGGCTACACGAAGGCCGAGACCGACACCGGTCTGAACGAGGAGGAAGCGAAGCGCTTCGCCGACGTCGGCAAGCAGATGGCGGGCACCAACGGCTACACGCCCGAGCAGTCCAGCGATCTGTACGTCACCGACGGCGACATCAACGACTGGGCGTGGGGCAAGCACAAGATCCTCAGCTACACCTTCGAGATGTACCCGAAGGACGGCGGGATCGACGGCTTCTACCCGCCCGCTTCGGTGATCCCGGAGCAGACCGCGCGCAACGACAAGGCCGTCGACATCCTCATCAACGAGGCGAAGGCCTGAGATCGGCCACTCGCGACGCCCGGCTCTTCGGCGAATCCAAGCTGAAGCTCCGGGCGTCGCCGAGTTGGTCACGGACGAATTCTTCGGTCTTCGCGATCGTCTCGCGCAACGCGGCGTCCTCTTCGCCGAAGAACTTGTGGACGATCTTTCCGGCTTCGGTGTCGAACTCCCACAAGCCGGCGATGCGGCCCCTGTCGACGATCACGTGACTCGGCGGATCCGCCTGTCCGCCCAGCGTCTCCCCCGGCCGTCCGCCGGGCACCGGGCGTTCGACGTCGGCGTCCGCGAGCAGCCGTGACATCTCGCGGTGCAGAAGATGGATGCCGTCGATCCCCGCGAGCAGCGCGTACGACGGCTCCGACGGCACGGTGAACGCGGCGAACTCGTCCGCGAGTTCCTTGGGCATCACCAGATCGGTGCCGTCGAGCGGCACGAGTTCCAGCTGTTCCGCGATCTTCTTCGCGCTCGCCGCGGTGAAACCGGAGAACCAGCGGAAATGCCTGAGCGACGCCGGAGCCGCCCACGAGAAGTACCGCCGGGCCAGTTCGGTCCGCGCGGTGTCCATATCGGACAGTCCGCCACGCGGGGACGGCGTCCACCGGACATAGCCGTAGCGCTGCTGATCCAGCCGGCCGTTGACCGGGACCCGGCGGATGTCGCCGCGCGCCTGGAGCAGGCCGAGCGCGAGCGGCAACGTCGTGGTGGTGCCGCGTTTGCGGCCCGCCTCCCCCAGATCGCGCACCGCGGACCCGGCGGCGTCCTTGATCGCGGCCGGACCGAGCGGTTCGTCCGAAGCGTCGAGCAGATCGGCGACGGTGACGCACAGCTGCTCGATCTCGGCCTGTGTGACGCCGAGGTACTTCTCCGCGGCCACGAGTTCACCCGCCGGTGCCGCGGCCCCGACGGTCAGGCCGAGTTCGAAATCCGCCGACGGCAGGACGTAAGTGCAGCCGCGCGCCGAAGGCAGCTCGTGGATGGCCAGCCGGGCGACGTCCGCGTCCACCGTCTCGCGATCCAGACGGGCTCTGGCGAACAGCCCGAGATAGGGCGCCGAACCGCCGACCGAGCGCATCCAGCCGGTCCGTTCCAGTACCTCGGCCGCCGATGACCCGAGCAGCGATCCGTCGAGACCCTGCCGATGTGCCCACCACGCGCGCAGCTTGTCGGTCGCCATGAGTTCCACGGTATGGGCACTTGGTGACACCTCGCAGCCTGGCACGATGGACGGATGCTGGTCGAGCTGGCAATCGGCGACGCGTACGGGGGCTCCTTCGAGCACGCGTACCCGGGCTTCGTCGCGGAGCACAACAACCTGACCGGTTACGTGCCGCATCACGGGCTGCCCGGTGCCCCGGCCGGTCGCTACACCGACGACACGCAGATGACGATCGCGATCGCCGAGGTGCTCGTCTCCGGGCTGCGATGGACGCCGCTGCTGCTCGCCGAGCAGTTCGTGCGGGCGTATCACCGCGATCCGCACGACGGCTACGCGCCGCGTTTCCATCAGCTGCTCAGCGAGGTCCGCGACGGCGAAGAGCTGCTGCGACGGCTCCGGCCGCAGAGCGACAAGAGCGGCGCCGCCATGCGCGCCGGGCCGATCGGGGTCCTGCCGACCGTCGACGACGTGCTCTATCACGCGAAACTGCAGGCCAGGATCACGCACGACACCCCGGCCGGGATCGCCGCGGCGCAGGCGGCCGCGCTGGCCGTGCACTATTGCCACCATCGGGTGGGACCGCTTTCCGAGATCGCGAGGTGGATCGAAGGGATCCTTCCCGAGGATGTGGGGCACGGCGGCTGGGCGCTGCCGTGGTCGGGCAAGGTCGGGCCGCAAGGCTGGATGAGCGTGCGCGCGGCGCTGACCGTGTTGACCGGCGGCGGAGGACTCGCCCGGATGCTGCACTCCGCCGTCGCGCTCACCGGCGACGTCGACACCGTCGCGACGATCGCGCTGGCCGCCGCTTCACGTTCGCCCGAGGTGGCACAGGATCTGCCGCCGGTGCTGTGGCGCGACCTGGAGAACGGCGAGTTCGGCCGCGACCATCTGGCGAAACTCGACGAGCGGCTGCTGCGCGTCTGACGGACAGACTCGAAAGTTAGGGTGACCTAACCTAGACTGATCACATGGATTCCTTGACGCCGGTTCGCGAAGCCGCCGATCATTTCGGGCTGGCGATCTCGACCCTGCACTACTGGGAGCGCCGCGGGCTCATCACCGCCTTCCGCCGCTCGGGACAGCGGTATTACGACGACGATCAGCTGTACCGCATCGCGCTGATCAAGCACTGGCGGCGGATCGGCGGGCTGGGTCTGGCCAGGATCACCGAGCTGCTCGCCGAACAGCACCGCTGGCGGGACGTGGTGACGGGACGGCTCGCCGAGATCGAACGGGAGCGCGCGCGGCTCGACACCGCGCACGACTACCTGGTCGAACTGCTCACCTGCCGCCGTGACGGGAACCTTGAGGACTGCCCCTGGTTCCGCGACCGGGTCGATCTGCCCGCGCACGCGGCGGCGAGCTGAGCCCGGGCATCGTCACCGCCGCGACCACCGCGGCGGCCGCGAGACAGGCGGCGGAGGCGAGGAACGCGGCGGTGTAACCGTGCACCAGCGCCTCGCCCTTCGGCAGGCCGGACGGCGAACTCGCGGTCACGGCCGCCGCGAGCGCGGTCAACGCGGCGAGCCCGAGCGCGCCGCTGGTCTGCCGGACCGTGTTCAGCAGACCGGCGGCCAGGCCGTTCTGACGTTCCGGGACGCCGCTCGTGGCGGCCATGGTGATCGGGGTGAAGGCCGCCGCCGTCCCGAAGCCGAAGACCATTCCGGGCACCAGCACGGAAACGACGTAGGAAGCGTGCGCGCCGGCCAAGGCCGCGATCGCGGCGAAACCCACCGCGCCGAGCGCGCAGTACAGCGCCGCCGCACGCCGGGGCCCGATCCGCACCGACAACCCGCCCGCCGTCCGCGCGCCGGCGAACATCGCCACCCCCATCGGCAGGTAGGCCAATCCCGCCCGCATCGGCGAGTATCCGTGGACATCCTGCAGGTACAACGAAAGCAGGATCGGGCTGGCGAGGAAACCCAGTCCCAGCAAGAAGATCACCACGTTCCCGCTGCTGACCGAACGCAGCCGGAAGATTCCGAGCGCGACCAGCGGTTCGTCCGCCCACCGGTGCTGGTGCACCAGGAAAACGGCGAGCAGGACGAGCCCGCCGGACAGCGGGAGCAGCACGGACCCGCTTCCCCAGCCGTCGGACGACGAACGCATCACCGCGTAGACCACACCGACGAGTCCCGTCGCCGACAACACCGCGCCGAGCACGTCCAGCCTGCCGCGAGGACGGCTTCGATCCCGAAGCGGCAACACCGTTCCTGCGACGAGAACGGCCACCACTCCGATCGGGACACTGACGAAGAACACCCAGCGCCAGCCCGCCCACTGCGTCAGCAAGCCGCCGATCACCGGCCCCGCCGCGGCTCCGGCCGCGCCCACCGCGCTCCAGGTGCCCAAGGCCCGCGCACGACGGGCGGGTTCGGTGAACGTCGTCGTCAGCAGGGACAACGTGACCGGCATCAGCAGCGCGCCGCCGAACCCTTGCACCGTGCGGGCGACGAGCAGTGTTCCCGGGGAACCGGCGAGCCCGGCGGCGAGCCGCGCGACGGTGAACAGGCTCATCCCGAGCACGAAGATCCGCCGGACCCCGAATTCGTCGCACAACCGTCCGCCCAGCAACAGGAACCCGGCGAACGCGAGTGTGTACGCGTTCACCACCCACGTCAGCGTGCCTGCCGAGAAGCCGAGGCCGAACCGGATCGAGGGCAGGGCGACGGAAACGATCGTCGCGTCGAGGATGACCACGAAGGATCCTGCGCAGGCCAACGCGAGCACGGCGCCTTCACGTTTCATACCGGCAGCGTGCACGCTGAAGCACGCTTGAGGGCAAGCCCGCGCTACCAGGAAGGCCGGTACCGCAGGCCTTGCTCGTAGTACTGGTCGTCGGATTCGGGCTGCTCGTCCGGTGCGAGCCCGGCCGGTTCCTCCGACCGGTCCTTGAGCACCACGTTCTCAGTGCTCGCGGGCGGACGGCGGGAAACCGGGACCGACGGCGCGACGGTTTCCCCTTCCTGTTGGAAGGAAGGAGTGAACCCGAGCCGCCAGCGGAGCCTGTCCGTGATGTACCCGGCGTTGCCGATCGGCGCCATCAGCTCCGCGCTGCGTTTCGCGGATCCTTGCTGCGCTTCCTGATAGGTCCGCATCACGGTGTCCGCGATCTCGGCGGGCGACATCCGCGACGCGGCTTCGCCCACTCTGAGCCGCGTCATCACGCCGTCGGTGTTGACCGAAACGGAAACGGCACCGTCCGGTGAGGACGCGTCGACCGAGAGGGCGGCCAGTGCCTCGAGCATTGCTTGCCGGTCGGCTGGCGGCTTCTTGGCCGCCGGTTCGTCAGCCACGATCCTCCATCAGTCGGTCGGCAGCGGGGAAAGTTCCATCGGCGGTTCCTGGAACTTGCCGTCGTTCGAGATGTCGACGTTCTTGTCCCGGACCCGTTTTTCCGTTCCCTTGTCGGTGTTTTCGGTTTCGAAGTTGCCGGGATCGAAGGTCTCGCCGGGGCTGACGTCCGGCGGTTCGGGGATGATCGGCAGGTTGTTGATCTCGGTGTTGATCTTCGAGATCAGGGATTCCGACGCGCGGAACATGGCTTCACGGATGTTGACCACACCGTCGTGGAAGCTGTTGTAGATCATTTCGGGGCTGTCCCCGACGATCGCGGCGTTCTCGGAGACCAGGGTCGAGAGCCCGGCACCGGCCGCCGCACCGGCGACCTGCACACCGTTCGCCGTGGTGAAGAACGTCGCCGCGGTGAGTCCTGCCGGTGGCGCGGCCGCCACGAGCAGAGCGGTGACAGCGGCGGCGAAGGTCGCGGCCAACGCCTTCACCAAGGCGGATTCGTCCTGCCGTTCCTTGTCGTCCCGGTATTTTTCCGCCGCGGTCAGAAAGGAGGCGGCGAGAGTGCTCAGGTCGGCCCGTGCGGTCGCGATGGCGTCCCGCGCGGCCACGATGTCGGCTTCCAGCACGGTGAGTTTGGTACCCACGCGGGAATAGGTGTTCACGAGACCCTGGATGTAGCTCTTGGCGGTCTCGGCGCCTTCACCGCGCCACTTGAGAAGCAGGACCAAGGACCGGTCGAGCGGCGCTTTCGTGTCCTGGAAAGCGTTCCAGAGACCTTCGTAGGCCTCGATCATGGGCTGCAGACTGTTCTCGCCGACGAGCTGCGCGTCGGAGAATTCGAGGAAGAAGTCGCGGATCTGTTCCTTGCGCCCACCGCTGAAATCCGCGTCGCTGCCGAACATCCACGGCTGGAAAAGGAGGTCGACGGCCGTGAAGGCCTTCTCGGCGCCCGCTTGGAGGTCGTGGGTGATTCCTTCGAGGAGTTTGCTGTTGTCGCCGAAGCCGGAGTTGGTCTCCGCGTCCAAAGCGTTGAAATACCCGTCCACGCCGCTACCCCTGGTTCCCGTACGCCGCGCGGTTCACTCGCTGCTTGTTGTCCTCGTCCACGGCTTCGTAAAGTTCGGCGACCCTCGCCAGCGCCTGTGAGGCGTCCTGCGTGCTGCGGAGCAGCTTCCCGAGCATCTTCTCGACGGCCTGGCGGTGTTCCTCGTACGCCGCCGAAACCCCGCGCATGCCCAGCGTCTTCCCGAACGCGGTGTCCGGCGCGAAAAGGCCGGGCATGAAGCCACCCGTGACCGGGTCGGGAGCCGGCACGTCCTGGCCCCGCACACCGGTGTGTGCGGTGCTGACGATGTCCGCGGCATTCTGCAGTTCCTTGCTCGACAACCTGAGATCGTCGAGGTCGGTTTCGAAACTGACCATGTTCACCTCGCTGTCCGGATTCCACCCCCATGTAAGCAGCGTTGACTTGGCTGGGCGCGCGACTTCGTCATCCGCGTACGGTGACGAACGTCACCACTCAGACGCAGACCCAGCAGTAGAGGTGATCACCCCGGGTCTTGGCGTCGCGGGCGAGTTCCGCGAGGCCGGTCAGCACGTCGGCCAAGTCGGCGGGGTCGGCCTCGCCGCCGAACTCCTCGGTGCGGGACCAGGGTTCGGCCACCTCGCGCAGGCGAGCCTCGTCGGCGTCGGACAGCGTGGTAGCCAGCTCTTCGGTCAGCGCGACGACCAGGAGCGCACCGTCATCGGCCATGGCGACAGGTTCGATGGAGCGGCCGATGACGGTGTCGTAGTCGACCCCGGTCAGCAAGGATTCCAGCGTGCCCAGCTGCACGAACGGGTCCACACCCTTGAGCTGGACGGTCGGCAAGGACGCCTCGGACGGCCCTCCGACGAGGTCGATCGTGGCGGCCGCGGCGTCGTTGTCCGGCGCGGCGAAGTAGTCGAAGAGAACACCCATGCGCGCATTCTGGTGGAAACGAGAAGGCCACCCGCGGTACGGGTGGCCTTCTCGGTTTTCGGAGTGGAGCTGAGGGGAATCGAACCCCTGACCCCTGCCTTGCAAAGGCAGTGCTCTACCAATTGAGCTACAGCCCCGGATCGCAGGCGATCATGATAACCGCCTGCGCCGAAATCAGTTGTTGCGGGACGCGTCCGCGGCCTTGGCCGGAGCGCTTCCGTTGGTGGAGGCGGATCCCAGCGGACGCTCGGTGGGAGCGGTGGCCTCACGCCAGAGGTCGGCCTCGGCCTTGGCGGCCTTGTTGCGCTTGATCACGAACAGCACGCCGCCCGCGATGACCGCGAGTGCCAACAGCTTCTTCATCAGAAGCCCCCTCTTTCCGCCGAGTTGCTCCGCTTACCCACCGATGCTACTGCACCACGTTCCACGTGGAACCGTCCCCCACGGCAATGGGCCACCGCGGCCACAACGACCACGCGCCCCAACGCTGGGGGGTCCAGGGGGGCGAAGCCCTCCCTGGCGGGGGTCTGGGGGTTCGACCCCCAGAAATGACAAACGCCCGGTCGCGGTTTGTGATTTCCACAAACACGACCGGGCCAACCGGGTGGGCCCACCAGGACTTGAACCTGGGACCTCTTCGTTATCAGCGAAGCGCTCTAACCGCCTGAGCTATGGGCCCGAACGAGGAGAAGATTACAGGACGTCTTTCGACGCCCTGCAACCGGGTCACTCTCGTTCGGAAAGGGTCACTTCCAGGCCTCCGGCGAGGTCGGCGGAGACGTTGTAGATGAAGGCGCTGACGGTGGCCAGCGCCGAGATCAGCACGATGTTGATGGCGCCGAGGATGGCCGCGATCCCGAAGACGCGGCCGGCGCTGATCAACGGGTCGGCCGGCGCGTCGGCCCCTTCTCCGCCGACGAGCGACGAGTAGGTCCCGTTGAGTTTGTCCCAGACGCCCATGCCGTCGAGGACGGTGTAGAGGACGCCGACGGCGACGAGCCACACGAAGAACAGCGCGACGCCGAGGACGAGGGACAGTTTCAGCACCGACCAGGGGTCGAAGCGTTTGATCTGCAGGCTGGCGCGACGCGGTCCGCGGCCGGGGCGGCGGAGCGCGGTGGGGGCGGCACGGGTGCGGGAGGCCGACGGGATGGCGGAGGGGGCGGGCTCGCCCTCTCCGCTGTCGCCGAAGAGCCTCTTCGCGGCTGTGCCGCTTACCCCGTGATAGTCGGTCACGGTTGTCGCGTCCCGCTTCGGTTCCGAGTGGGCCACGTCTTCGGTGGCGACCGAAGACACCGAGACCGTCTGCTCGCTGGAGCCTTCGGGTTCCCCGGCGCCGCTGTCACGCTGCCAGGGTGGGCTCGAAGAACCCGCCTGCGCGCCGCCTGCTTCGGGCTTCTCGGATGGTGTCACGAGGTGTCAGTCCTTACCCAGTACGTGGGGCGTCGTCTATTCCTGCTCCGACGCCGGGGTTTCTTCTCCTTCAGCACTACCTGCAGTGGCGACGTCTGAGGGCTCGTCCGCGTTGCGTGCGACCGCGAGAAGAGTGGTTCCTTCGTCGAGATTCATCAGCCGCACTCCCTTCGTCTGCCTGCCGGCCTTGCGCACCTGTCCGGCCGAAGTCCGGATCACCCCGCCGCTGGAGGTGATCGCGTAGAGCTCGTCTTCGGCGTCGACGATGACCGCTCCCACCAGCCTGCCACGTTTCTGGTCGTACTGAATGGTGAGCACACCCTTGCCGCCGCGGCCCTGCACCGGGTAGTCCTCGGTCGGCGTGCGCTTGGCGTAGCCGCCGCCGGTGGCGACGAGGAGGAACTTGTCGGGCTGGACGACGTTGATGCCGAGCAGCTCGTCGCCGTCGTTGAACCGCATGCCGAGCACACCGGACGTCGCGCGGCCCATCGGGCGCAGGGCTTCGTCGGTGGCGTGGAAGCGGATCGACTGGCCTTCCGCGGACACGAGGAGCAGGTCGTCCTCGGCGGCCGCGAGGACCGCGCCGACCAGTTCGTCGCCTTCGCGCAGGTTGACGGCGATGAGGCCGCCGGCGCGGTTGGAGTCGAAGTCGGTGAGCTTGGTCTTCTTCACCAGGCCGCGGCGGGTCGCGAGCACGAGGTACGGGGCGACCTCGTAGTTCGGGATCTCGATGACCTGGGCGATCTGCTCGTCGGGCTGGAACGCGAGCAGGTTGGCGACGTGCTGGCCGCGCGCGTTACGGTTGGCCTCGGGCAGGTCGTACGCCTTCGCCCGGTACACGCGGCCCTTGTTCGTGAAGAACAGGATCCAGTCGTGCGTCGAGCAGACGAAGAAGTGCTGGACGATGTCGTCCTGTTTGAGGGTCGCGCCCTGGACGCCCTTGCCGCCGCGTTTCTGCGAACGGTACAGATCTGTTTTCGTTCGCTTGGCGTAACCCGTGCGGGTGATCGTGACGACCACGTCCTCGACGGCGATGAGGTCTTCGACCGAAACCTCGCCGTCGAACGGGATGATCTTGGTGCGCCGGTCGTCGCCGTACTTGTCGACGATCTCCTGGAGTTCCTCGGCGATGATCGTGCGCTGCCGCTCGGGCTTCTCGAGGATGTCCTTGAGGTCGGCGATCTCGAGTTCGATCTCGGCCAGGGTGTCGATGATCCGCTGCCGCTCCAGTGCCGCGAGGCGGCGGAGCTGCATGTCGAGGATCGCGGTCGCCTGGATCTCGTCGACGTCGAGCAGGCTCATCAGGGCGGGCCGGGCCTCTTCGGCCGAGGGCGAGCGCCGGATGAGGGCGATGACCTCGTCGAGCATGTCCAGCGCCTTGACCAGACCGCGCAGGATGTGGGCGCGTTCCTCGGCCTTGCGCAACCGGAACCGGGTCCGGCGGACGATGACGTCGATCTGGTGCTTCACGTAGTGCCGGATCATCTGGTCCAGGCGCAGCGTGCGGGGCACGCCGTCGACCAGTGCCAGCATGTTGACACCGAAGTTCTGCTGCAGCTGGGTGTGCTTGTACAGGTTGTTCAGCACGACCTTGGCGACCGCGTCACGTTTGATGGTGACGACGATCCGCATCCCGCTGCGGCTGTTGGACTCGTCGGCGATGTCGGAGATACCGGTGAGCTTGCCGTCGCGGACCAGGTTCGCGATGTTCTCCACCAGGTTGTCCGGGTTGACCTGGTACGGCAGCTCGGACACGACGAGGATCGTGCGGCCCTTGGCGTCTTCCTCGACCTCGACGACCGCGCGCATGCGCACGGAGCCGCGGCCGGTGCGGTAGGCGTCCTCGATCCCGGAGTTGCCGAGGATCATCGCCTTGGTCGGGAAGTCCGGGCCCTTGATCCGGACCAGCAGCGCGGCGAGCAGCTCGTCGTCGCTGGCTTCGAAGTTCTCCAGCGCCCATTTGACGCCGTCGGCGACCTCGCGCAGGTTGTGCGGCGGGATGTTCGTCGCCATCCCGACCGCGATCCCGGAACCACCGTTGACCAGCAGGTTCGGGAACCGCGACGGCAGGACGTCGGGCTCCTGGGTGCGGCCGTCGTAGTTGTCGGAGAAGTCGACGGTCTCTTCTTCGATGTCCTGCAGCATGTGCATCGCGAGATGCGCCAGCCGGGACTCGGTGTACCGCATGGCGGCGGCGGGGTCGTTGCCCGACGAACCGAAGTTGCCCTGGCCGTCGATCAGCGGGTACCGCAGCGACCACGGCTGGGCGAGCCGCACCAGCGCGTCGTAGATCGCGGAGTCACCGTGCGGGTGGTAGTTGCCCATCACGTCGCCGACGACGCGGGAGCATTTGTTGTACCCGCGGTCGGGGCGGAAGCCGGAGTCGAACATCGAGTACAGCACGCGGCGGTGCACCGGCTTGAGGCCGTCCCGCACGTCCGGCAGCGCCCGCGACACGATGACGCTCATCGCGTAGTCGATGTAGGAGCGCTGCATCTCCTGCTGGATGTCGACCGGTTCGATCCGGTCGTGGTCCGGAGCAGGCGGCAAGGTTTCCGTCATGAGGTCCTTCTCGTGGGAGCAGTCCTAAGGGGACAAAGAGGAACGGGGACGCCTACACGTCCAGGAAGCGCACGTCCTTGGCGTTACGCGTGATGAAGGAACGGCGCGCTTCGACGTCCTCGCCCATCAGGACGGAGAACAGGTCGTCGGCCTGCGCGGCGTCGTCCAGGGTGACCTGGCCGAGCAGCCGGTTCGCCGGGTCCATCGTGGTCTCCCACAGCTCTTCGGCGTTCATCTCGCCGAGACCCTTGTAGCGCTGGATCGCGTCGTCCTTCGGCAGCTTCCGGCCGGCCTCGACACCCGCCTGGATGACCGCGTCGCGTTCCCGGTCGGAGTAGGCGTACTCCGGCTCCTGCCGCGGCCACTTGATCTTGTACAGCGGCGGGCGGGAGAGGAACACGTGCCCGTGCTCGATCAGCGGGGGCATGAACCGGAACAGGAAGGTGAGCAGCAGCGTGGTGATGTGCTGGCCGTCCACGTCGGCGTCGGCCATCAGCACGATCTTGTGGTAGCGCAGCTTCTCGATGTCGAACTCTTCGTGGATACCGGTGCCGAGCGCGGTGATCAGCGACTGGACCTCGGTGTTCTTGAGGACGCGGTCGATACGGGCCTTCTCGACGTTGATGATCTTGCCTCGGATCGGCAGGATCGCCTGGTACATCGAGTCGCGGCCTTCCTTGGCCGAACCGCCCGCCGAGTCACCCTCGACGATGTAGAGCTCGCATTCCGACGGGTTGGTCGAGCGGCAGTCCTTGAGCTTGCCGGGCAGCCCGCCGATCTCCAGCGCGCCCTTGCGGCGGACCAGGTCCCGCGCCTTGCGGGCGGCCATCCGCGCCTGCGCCGAGGAGATCGACTTGTTGATGATCGTCTTCGCCTCGGTGGGGTTGCGCTCGAACCAGTCGGCCAGCCATTCGTTCGAGGTCTGCTGCACGAACGTCTTGGCCTCGCTGTTGCCCAGCTTGGTCTTGGTCTGGCCTTCGAACTGCGGCTCGGAGAGCTTGATCGAGACGATCGCGGCGAGTCCCTCGCGCACGTCGTCACCGGAGAGGTTGGCGTCCTTCTCCTTGAGCAGCTTCTTCTCGCGCGCGTACGCGTTGACGACGCGGGTGAGCGCGGCGCGGAAACCCTCTTCGTGCGTGCCGCCCTCGTGCGTGTTGATCGTGTTGGCGAAGGTGTACACCGACGGCGTGAAGCCGTTGTTCCACTGCATGGCGACCTCGACCTCGAGGCCGGTTCCCTTGGCCTCGAAGGAGATCACGGACGCGTGGATCGGGTCCTTGCTGCCGTTGATGTGCTTGACGAAGTCTTCGAGACCGCCCGGGTAGCAGTAGGTCTTCTCCTTGACCCGCGCCGCCTGGCCGGAAGCGTCCGTTTCGGTCTCTTCGTCGGCGACGCGCTCGTCGCGCAGCGAAAGGGTCAGGCCCTTGTTGAGGAAGGCCATCTCCTGGAGACGCCGGGAGATCGTCTCGAAGTTGTACGTCGTGGTCTCGAAGATGTCGCCGTCGGCCCAGAACGTGATGGTGGTGCCGGTCTCGGTCGCCGGGCCCAGGTCCTGCAGCTCGCCGGGGATCTGGTCGGTGTACTCCTGACGCCAGCTGCGGCCGCCGTACTTGACCTCGGCGACGAGCTTGGTCGAGAGCGCGTTCACCACCGAGACGCCGACGCCGTGCAGACCACCGGAGACGGCGTAGGAATCGCTGTCGAACTTGCCGCCCGCGTGGAGCACGGTGAGCACGACCTCGAGGGTCGGCTTCATCTCCTTGGGGTGCATGTCGACCGGGATGCCGCGGCCGTCGTCGACGACGCGCACGCCACCGTCGGCCAGCAAGGTAACCTCGACCTTGGTCGCGTAGCCGGCCATCGCCTCGTCGACGGAGTTGTCGACCACCTCCTGGACGAGGTGGTGGAGGCCGCGTTCACCGGTGGAACCGATGTACATACCGGGACGCTTGCGGACGGCTTCGAGGCCTTCGAGCACCGTGATCGACGACGCGTTGTACTCGCTCTTGTTCTCGGTCACAGGCGTTGATTCTCCTCGTCTCGCCCGAGCGGACGCTCGCTCATCCCCAGTGTACTTGGCCGCGTCCGCAGACATGCGGCAAGGACACCCCTGATTTGCTCACAGGCGCGCTAATTCGTTCGAAGAAGAGTCTTGACGTTCGCGAAGCACTCTGAAGGCGTTCTCGGCGCTTTAATGGGCACTGTCGCGGCGAAGCGCAACTCGGGTCAGCCGTACGTGTCACGCGGGCCACGTCCCGGGACGTGCCGCGGCCCTTTCCGCCAGCTGGGCGCCGTCGGCCCTTGGATCCGCATCTTCTTCACCACGCCGTTCCCGACGCCCTTGGCGATCTTCGCCAGCAGCTGCCCCTGAAGCAGGCGAAGCTGCGTCGCCCACGCCGTCGAACTCGCGCGGACGGTCAGCTCGCCGTCCTTCAAGGCCACTGGCTGAGCGTGTTCAGCGACCTCTTCACCCACCAGGCGGGCCCAGTGGCCGAAGACCTGACCGTTCGCCAGCCGCGTGTTCCAGCCGCGGTCGACGGCGATCCGGGAGGCGAGCCTGCCGAGCGGTTGCGGGTCGCGTGCGTCGGCACCCGGCCCTGACCAGCGACGACGTCGCGGGCTTTGGCCGACCGAACCGGCTCCCCCTCCGGTGATACGGCCGCGGCGCACGCCCGGTTCAACCCCGCGGGCCTTCGCTTTGGCCTTCGCGGCGTCGAGAGCCGCCCGAGCAAGATCACGACCCGTAGTCGGTTCTTTGCTTTCGGTATCGGTTGAGCCGTTCGATACCGAGGGGCGATCACTCCGCGTATCGAACAAGGCTCCCTCACTCGGGTTACCACCCGCGTGAGGGGTGTCAAGCCGCTTATCAGGCCCCTTGGTCACGCGGGGCGATAACGCGTTCACGGTGTTATCCACACTGTCCACAGGTTTGTCCCCAGATCGGTGGGCAACTGCTGTGGCGCCGATCACCCGGGGTGTCCACTTCGCGGGATCACCCTCGGTTGATCTCACCATCCGCCACGAGGAAGCGATGTCCGGCCAGTTCGGCGGGCACGTCCTCGTCCACGGCGGCGGTCACCAGCACCTGCTCGGCGCCTGCCGCCACCTCCGCCAGCCGGGCCCGGCGACGCCGGTCCAGCTCGGCGAACACATCATCCAGCAGAAGCACCGGTTCCCCGGCCTCGCCACGCAGGAGCTCGTAGCTTCCCAGACGCAACGCGAGGGCGAACGACCAGGACTCCCCATGGCTCGCGTAGCCCTTCGCCGGCGCTTCGCCGAGGATGAGATCGAGCTCGTCCCGGTGCGGGCCGACCATGCTCACCCCGCGTTCGAGCTCCAGGTTCCGCGACCGTTTCAGCGCTTCGACCAGCACTTCTTTGAGGACCGCTTGGTCGGCGCGAGGACCGTCCGGAGTGCCGTAGCCCTCTGGCATCGCTTCGCCCAGGCTCGACTTGTACGCGATCTTCGCCGGTCTCGAATCGGGCGCGACCCCCATGTACGCGGAGGCCGCGTACGGCGCGAGGTCGGCGATCAGGTTGAGCCGGGCCGCCAGCAACGCGGCCCCCGCCACCGACAAGTGGTCGTCCCAGACGTCGAGCGTCGACAACGCGTACGGGTCTTCGCGCCCCGTACGCCGCTTGCCGGCTGTCTTCAGCAAGGCGTTCCGCTGCTTCAGCACCTTCTCGTAATCGGCGCGGACCCCGGCGTACCGGGGAGCGCGCAGCACGAGGAGTTCGTCCATGAACCGACGGCGCTCCCCGGGATCCCCGCGCACCAGTGCCAGATCCTCCGGGGAGAACAGCACCGTGCGCAGGATCCCGAGTACGTCGCGGGGCTTGCCGACCGCGCCGCGGTTGACCCGCGCGCGGTTCGCCTTGCCGGGCGTGATCTCCAGCTCGACCGTCAGCTCGCGGTCCTCGTTGACCACCGCGACCCTGATCAGCGCGCGTTCGCACCCGTGCCGCACCAACGGCGCGTCGGTCGCGACGCGGTGCGAGCCCAGGGTCGCGATGTAGCCGATCGCCTCGAGGAGGTTCGTCTTGCCGCGGCCGTTCTGTCCGACGAGGACGGTCGGGCCGGGTTCGAGCGCGAGATCGGCTTGTGGCCAGGACCGGAAGTCGGTGACCTGCAGATGTCTTAAGTACAACCCGCTTGCCTAGTCGCCGGCCTTCTTGACCGAGTGCCCGCCGAACTGGTTGCGCAGCGCGGCGACGGCCCGCATCGCGGCGGAGTCCTCCTGGCGCGAGGCGAACCGGGCGAACAGCGCGGCCGAGATGACCGGCGCCGGGACCGCGTTGTTGATCGCCTCTTCGAGAGTCCACCGGCCTTCGCCGGAATCCTCGACGTAGCCCTCGAGGTCGTCCAGCTCCGGGTCCTCGTCGAGCGCGCGGACCAGCAGGTCGAGCAGCCACGAGCGGACGACGGTCCCCCGCTGCCAGCCCTTGATCACCGCGGGCACGTTCTCGACGACCTTCGCGGCTTCGAGCAGCTCGAAGCCTTCGGCGAAGGCCTGCATCATGCCGTACTCGATGCCGTTGTGGATCATCTTCGCGTAGTGACCCGAGCCGACGGCGCCGGCGTGCGAGAAGCCCTCGTCACGCGGACCCTCGGGACGAAGCGCGTCGAAGATCGGCATGGCCTTCTCGACGTCCGAAGCCGCGCCGCCGACCATCAGGCCGTAGCCGTTGTCCTTGCCCCACACGCCACCGGAAACCCCGCAGTCGAGGTAACCGATCTTCTTCGCGGCGAGCAGGTCCGCGTTGATCCGGTCGTCGGTGTACTTCGAGTTGCCGCCGTCGATCACGAGGTCGCCCTCGGACAGCAGGTTGCCGAGCTCCGCGACGGTCTGCCGCGTCGGTTCGCCGGCGGGCACCATGATCCAGACGATCCTGGGACCGTCCAGTTTGGACACCATGTCCTCGAGTGAGGTGGAGTCGGTGACGTCGGGGTTGCGGTCGTAGCCGACCACCTCGTGACCGGCCGCGCGCAGCCGCTCACGCATGTTGAACCCCATTTTGCCGAGGCCGATGAGTCCCAGCTGAGCCATGAAGATCCCCTTTGGTGCGAACAGAAGTGGAGGCCGGTCAGCCCGGGAGGCGAACCGGCATCAGGAGGTACAGGTAGCCGGGGACGACGTTGCCCTCCTCGTCGGCGGGCTTGATCAGCGCCGGCCGGTTCGGGGTGGTGAACGTCAGTTCCGCCCGGTTCGCGTTCAGCGCGCCGAGCCCGTCGACGAGGTAACCCGGGTTGAACGCGATGGTCACCGGCTCACCCTCGTAGTCGACCTGAAGCTCTTCCTCGGCCGAACCCTCGTCGTCGCCACCGGCGGAGAGCCGCAGCGAACCGTCGTTGAACTCCAGCCGCACCTGGGTGCCACGCTCGGCGACGAGCGAAACACGCTTGATGGACTCGGCGAGCGCGGAGACCTCGATGACCGCGCGCGACGTGTGCTGCGCGGGCAGCAGCTGCCGGTACGGCGGGAACTCCGCGTCGAGGAGGCGGGTCGTGGTGTAGCGACCGGAACCGGAGAGACCGAGCAGGCCTTCGCCGCTGGCGAGCGCGAGCCGGATCTTGGCGCCGCTGGCGCCGAGCGTCTTCGCGGCCTCGGCGAGCGTGCGCGCCGGGACGAGCACGGCGGCGTCGGACAGACCCTCGGCCGGCTCCCAGGTGAACTCGCGCATCGCGAGCCGGAAGCGGTCGGTGGCGACCAGGGTCAGCGAGGAGCCGGAGATCTCCAGGCGCATCCCGGTCAGCATCGGGAGGGTGTCGTCCTTGCCCGCGGCGACGACGACCTGGGTGACGGCCTGGCCGAACGCGTCACCGGTGAGTTCGCCGGCGAAGGCGGGCTGGGACGGGAGCTGCGGGTAGTCCTCGACCGGCATGGTCGGCAGGGAGAAGCGCGCGGAGCCGCAGGTGATGGTCGCGCGGGCGCCGTCGACGGAGATCTCGACCGGCTGCGCGGGCAGCGACTTGGTGATGTCGGCCAGCAGACGGCCGGAGACCAGCAGACGGCCGCCGTCGGCGATGGTGGCCGGGACGCCGACCGTGGCGGAGACCTCGTAGTCGAATCCGGAGACGGTGAGGGCGTCACTCGTCCCGTCGGATCCAGCATCGAGCAGGACACCGCCCAGAACCGGGACCGGAGGCCGCGACGGGAGGCTTCTCGCCACCCACGCGACGGCGTCGGCCAGCCCGTCACGCTCGACGCGGATCTTCATGCGCGCTTCCTTTCGACAGCCGAGCCCCTGACGGCTCGAAAGCTCAACGGGTCACCTCGGCCGGAGAGCGCGATGGCCAGGTGCCTCGCAGGTGTGTTCGGTCCGTGCGAGGACGCGAACGCACGTCGACACGCAGACCAGGTGCAGGGACCCACGTTAGGCCGTCCCCGGGGTCCACGTCACCTCGGCCTCCCCTTGCTTTTGTCGACAAGACGACACGGCTCACCGGCTGTCCCCAGATTCGTCCTTCGCCTGTTTTTGTTTTGTTCTCTTCTAGAGAAGAAGAAAAGACAGCAGTAGTAATAGGCGTTGTGGATTGTGTGGACAAGGCTCGTTCGCGCAGGTCCGGCCGCCTCTGAGCCTGTGGACTCAGGGTGTGTACGGACGGTGGACAGCTCGGTGCGTCCGTGGATGGATTCGGGCGGCGCTCGATCTGTCCACAGTCATCCACAGTTGTCCCCACGGTTATCCCCAGTTGTGGGGCGGTTTGTACCCAGGGTTGTGGGCGCCGTTCGTGACCGGAATCGCTCGGGAGAGTGATCCGTGCAGCCTGCATCACCCTTGTGCACAAGATGTGGGCAACCTGGGGACAGCGTGTGGATCTTGGTGTGGAAATGCTGTGGATCGCCTGTGAGTGCGATGTGGACGGAAATCCCGTCGCCGCTGGTCCGCCGACCGCCGGAGTTGTGCACAAGCTGCCCACAGCATGTGGATTCCTTTGTACACAAGGAAAAACGCGAAGGCGACTCAAGCGCGCTTCGCCTCCTTCGCGCCCTTCGCCGCTTCTGCTCGTGTACCCGTGCTTCGCAGCTCTACACGCGGTTCGGGCCTATGTGGACACGAAGAAGGGGCTCCCACCTGGACGGTGAGAGCCCCTGAAAGCGTTGTGTACTGGAGGATTACTGCCGGGCGCGCTGCTTGATCCTGGAGGTCAGCTCCTGGACCTGGTCGTAGATGCGCCGTCGTTCGGCCATCTCCTTGCGGATCTTCTTGTCCGCGTGCATGACGGTGGTGTGGTCGCGGCCGCCGAAGGTCTGCCCGATCTTCGGGAGCGACATGTCGGTCAGCTCGCGGCAGAGGTACATCGCGATCTGGCGTGCGGTGGCGAGCGCCTTCGTCTTGCCAGGGCCGCAGAGGTCGTCGAGCGTCACGTCGAAGAACTCGGACGTGACACCCATGATGGTCGGCGCGGTGATCTCCGGCGCGTGCGAATCCGGGATGAGGTCCCGGAGCACGATTTCGGCGAGGGCCACGTCGACCGGCTGCTGGTTCAGCGACGCGAAGGCGGTGACGCGGATGAGCGCGCCTTCGAGTTCCCGGATGTTCGCTTCGACGCGCGAAGCGATGAACTCCAGGACCTCACCGGGAACCGCGAGCCGGTCTTGCGCCGCCTTCTTGCGAAGGATCGCGATACGCGTTTCGAGTTCCGGCGGCTGGATGTCGGTGATGAGACCCCACTCGAACCGCGTGCGCAGCCGGTCTTCCAGCGTTTCGAGGCGCTTCGGCGGGCGGTCGGAGGAGACGACGATCTGCTTGTTCGCGTTGTGGAGGGTGTTGAAGGTGTGGAAGAACTCTTCCTGCGTACCTTCTTTCCCTTCCAGGAACTGGATGTCGTCGACGAGCAGGATGTCGATGTCGCGGTAGCGGCGCTGGAACGCGACCTTGCGGTCGTCTCGCAGCGAGTTGATGAAGTCGTTGGTGAACTCTTCGGTCGACACGTACCGCACGCGCATGCCGGGGAACAGCCGCTGGGCGTAGTGCCCGACGGCGTGCAGCAGGTGGGTCTTCCCGAGTCCGGACTCTCCCCAGATGAACAACGGGTTGTACGCGCGCGCCGGCGCTTCGGCGACGGCGACCGCGGCCGCGTGCGCGAAACGGTTCGAGGCACCGATGACGAAGGTGTCGAACGTGTACTTCTCGTTGAGCTTCGTCTTCGACGTCTGCGGCTGCGCCGGCGCGGTGTAGGGCTGGCCCGCGATCGGCTGACCGGAGAACGTCGGCCAGATCTCGGTCACGGCGGCGAGGGCCTCGCCCTCTTCGTCGACTTCTTCATCGCTGTCATCGCCATCGTTGAGGCTGTTGTCCACCGGCTGCTGCCTCGGCGGCCTCGGCTTCGGAGGCTCGGGCCGGGGCCTGGTCGGGGACAGCATGCCGTCACCCTCGGGCAGCGGAGGAGTACCCGACACCGGGCCGGACCCGTTTTCCACCCGGCTGGGTGACGTCGGTTCGTAGCGAGGGCCGGGCGAGGGCGGGGGCATCGAAGTGTGGGGTTCGGTGCTGTCGACCTTCACCGCGAGCGAGACCGCGCGGCCGAGCCGGCGCGAAAGGGCTTCGGTGATCGCTCCGCGCAGGGCGCGTTCGATCGCTTCCTTGGCGAAGTCACTGGGGGCGGCGAGGAGCGCGGTGCCGTCGAGGAGGCCGATCGGCCGGGTCACCCGCATCCAGGCGCGCTGCTGCGGGGAGAGGGTGCCATCCGACAGCTCGCGCACGACCTGTTCCCAGATGACGCCAAGATTGTGCTGGTGATCGGACAC